>NZ_JAAVVB010000019.1 GCF_018449775.1 Mucilaginibacter sp. dw_454
CTGACTTAATCGCCCGTTCAGAGATCGTCACGCTCGTACCTCGCTCACGATGACGTGCAGGGGGTGGTGAAGAACCGATCGTTATGATCGTACCGTTTGCCCTTACTTATTTTACCTTCGACGACAACCACGAATTCTCGCCATGCCGGAGAGCGCCCCTTACCACCACGTCATTGTGAGCGTAGCGTGGCAATCTCCGGCTCA
>NZ_JAAVVB010000003.1 GCF_018449775.1 Mucilaginibacter sp. dw_454
AACGGTTTTTGCCTGCCGATAGGAGATCAATTTATATGGGAAACATGATAAATCGATCCCACTTTGTAGACTGTTTTCTACATACCTTACACCCTGCGGTTGTATCAGAAAATAAAGGAGTTGAAGTTGAAAATGGTATAAGGTTTGTACCTATACTTATAACAAATTGATTATTTTTACTATTTATAGATTGGTATTATGAAAGTAACATCTAAACTTTTTTTTGCAACACTTATAGGTGCAGCATTGCTATATACTTCATGTAAAAAATCAGATGTAACTGCAGGAAAGAAAACTGTTGACCAATCAATTGTCAGCGGTAAAATAGCGATGAGTTTATATAATGCTTTATATGGAAAACTAAGCGGCGGCCAGGGCATAAAAACAAATGGTGTTACCAGGCTTACCACAATGGGTGTTAATCCAACATGCGGCGACGTTGTTGTAACGCCTACTAATTTAACTACCCATAGCGGGGATACCACTAGCACCTACATTGGTAATTCTGTTTTTACTTACCAGTGCGATGGTTATTTTAACAACAGCGCCATATTAGATGCTTATACCCTGGCTGATACATTAGCTATTAATGAAACAGGTTCGGGTTTTGCAAACTACTATCGTAACACCCAAAATTATGTAGTTAAAGCTCTTGACGCACAATATAGCCAGGTTAGCGTAGGCGGCAGCATTACCACCATGGCTCGCGCCTCAAAATTTACAAGCGGATCATCCGGCACCCCAATTGATTTTTATGAGTTGTCATGTCAATATACGCTTCATAATATTACAACTAACCGCACCAGTAATACCGCCGAATTTGTAGCAGGAGCAGTTGATTTCAGCAGCCAGCAGGTTGATGATGTTAATGGCACCCCATTGGCGCTTGAAGGGTATATCTTGTTTTTACCTGATCACATTTTAGAAGTTAATATCCGTGGCACGGCCGGAGATAAATTATATGACGTTGATACCTTAACCGGTAAAGTTACTACAGTTAGATAATAATCAGCTTTGTATGTTTGAGTGACCAAAATACGGGAATTACGACTATTTCAAAACACCTTTATCCAGTTCATTATCGTTGTTATGGGCTATTTTCTTCACATATAGCTCATCTATCAAAATAATCAGGATAGCCAATAGCGGTACGGCCAAAATAACCCCTAAAGCACCAGAAACTGAACCCATAATCAACTGGCTGATCAGCGTTAATGCCGGCGGTAGATTGATCATCTTTTTCTGGATGAGTGGTGTGATGATATTGGCAACTATCGTTTGTGAGGTAATATATATTATCGCCACCAAAATAGCCATATTGGTACTCACCGTAAAGGCCAGCAACACGCCGGGAATCATGGCTACCAGCGAACCTATACTTGGTACCATTTCCAGTAAACCGGTTATCAGTGCCAATATTAAAGCTACCGGCATACCAACAATGGTTAGCGCTGTGCCAATTAAGATCGTCACAGATAACATTGAAAATAAGGTGCCCTTTAACCATCCTTTTAAGGATAGACTAATTCTATCCATAATATGCTTGCCCAGCGCTTTTTTGCTGCGCGGTACCAGCAGCATTATTCCATCTTTGTAAAGGGACGGATTGGTAGTAAAAAATATCCCCAGAAATATAATAATGTAAATATCACCCAAAACCCCAAAAGTGGTGCTGAAAAATCCGGACACTGTGCTCATCAGTTTCTGCGAATTGTCGCCCGAAAAACTGTCTAATGCTTTTTGCCCAAGCGACGTTTGCGACAGTTTAGCTCGCGCATTGTTAATCGTATGTGGTAAGGTATTACTTAGCTCGGCTACCTGGGCCTGAATTTTGGTGCCCATAAACCACAGTAATGCCCCTACAATAATTACCGTGCTAACAATAGAAATAATCATGGCCGCCTTACGTTTCAGGTTGGTACGGCGCTGTATGGCGTCGCCTAATCCGTGAAAATAGGTTGCTATCAGTGATCCGGCCAATACCATCAGCAAAATATCAAAAGCAACTCTGATAACTAAAATCGTTACCACCAGCAAGGCTACAATCCCAACGGTTTGCCAAACCTTATTTATGTAACTTAACTCTTTCTCTTCTTCGGGATGCTTTTTGCCTGTCGCCATGATTTGATTTATGTACAAAGAAATACGGACAAAGCTCTTAAATGTTTTAAATCATAAAAGCGGGCGGTTAAATCAAGAAATGTGGAGTATTAATAAAGCTTGTACAGCGTCCAATGGTCGGTTTCGTAAGCCTTTTGCAGGGTCGAATAATTATTCCCCGTTTGAAACATAACCGGGCCATAACGGGCATTTAAAATACTATAACCGGCCATGGTGTTTTTAGCATTGGCAATCAATATATAGCCCACATATTGTCCCGGTGTTTCAACTGCGCCCATGAAGTTATCCTGATAAGGCAGTAACATATTGCCTACATCGTTAGTAAATGCAACTATCGGATAAGCAATCGCGTCATCGGCCAAAACTTTTGAACCATCTGGCAGGCCATTGATATAATTGGCCATATCCTTATTTTCGTCCTGTTGGGTGTCTTCGGTTCTGTCTTTAAGAATAGTTACGAAGTTACGCTCATCGTCAATCAGCGAGTTAGAGAGAAAGTAATACCCGGTGTAAAACTGCAGCAGAATAATAAAAGTAAGCACCACTTTAAATAAAAGCCTATGTTTTACCGGCTGCGCTTTAATAATAAAACATAAAACCGCTAGAACCAGGAATATGAGGTAATACTCTTGCACCAGGAACGCTTTATCATATTTAATATGCAAAAACTCTACAAATGCAAAAGGAGTCAGGAGTGTAAGAATTTGATAAGTACTGCGCCAAAACAGTGCTATGGCGAATAAAATCAACGGGCAAAACATAACCATGCGAGCTGATAAAAGCACAGATACTTCGGGCGATTTAAAGTCGGGATTAAGTGCTGCCGTTTCGTAGCTAAAACGTTCGGCAATTACATTCCAGGTTGCATAGGGGCTGCTTAAAAAATAATCGGCATCATTGGCGTTGGTCAAATTAAGCAGTTTATAGCAAATGATGGATGCTATAGGCAGTATGAACAGAATCACATACAAAGCAAATGTTTTATTGATGAGCTTGCGGCGTAATGACGGGCTGTTAAAGCTCTGGGTCATCCTAAACAATGATTCTTTTTCTGCCAGGTTTAATGATTGCAAGGCTATAGAGAATATCAGCGGGATGAAGAATAACGTGAGCCAGATAAATTTATAATCGCAAAACAACAATAACACTAAGCAGATACTGGCTATGGAGATATGGAAGGTTGTATTAGATGTATAAAACTTAAATATGTTCAGGAAAAACATATAGAAGAAAATCAGTGCCATATAAATAGCCTTGCCCGAGCATGCGGTATATAATATGCCCGGATGAAACAGGAACATAATAATGAGCAGGAAAAGATAATAATCGTCGTCGGTTTTCTTAACGAGTGTGCTGGCCATAAGATAAAACAACACCGCTGTACCCAGGGCCGATGCAATAACAGGCGCAAGCAATGAACTGATAACTGTAAACGGAAAGGTAGCAAAGAATGGCAGTGCAGGAGCCGTTAAACCAATTACTTTTAATTTATAACCTGTACCCTCAAAAATAATACGGACTTTTTCAATATAGAACAGTGTTTCCTGATTGAAATAGCCCAGGTTGTTTATATAAATACCGCATACCAGGTAGTATATCGCTATTAGTATAGTGATAAATAGGAGGGTTTGGCGCCGGGTTATATTTATTTTAAACTTCCAATTCATTATTCGACAGGAGCGGCTTGGTTATTAACTTTACTTAAACCGTGATTGGTTTTTTCCCAATAAAATGGTTTTACTACCAACTGATACAAACCTTTGTAAGCCGCCCATGAGTGCAGTAGCCAATAAACCGGGTTGGCAATGGCAAATAATATGAGCTCATAATACCGGCGTTTAAACACCGCCATCATGTTTACATAGATCATCAATATATTACCCACCATTAAATTAATAATAGACATGAACAGTACCCAGTCTGGGAAAAATGAGCGGATAGATGTTAAATCGAATACCAGGTAGCAAAGAAAAATTCCTAACAATAACGGATATACCAGGAAGGTGACAGGCGTTGCCCCAATAAAGAAGTTAAAGCCCAGGAAGCCCTTCCATCCAATTTTTTTCCAGAGTTTTACGGGATTACGCATGTGTACCAGGTGAGTTTGCATATAGCCCTTGATCCAGCGCGAACGTTGACGCACCCAATTAAACATCTCGTTATTAGCCTCCTCGTAAGTAGTTGAGTTGATGATAGCCACTTTGTAGCCTTTTGCATAGGCACGTACGCCTAAGTCGGCATCTTCCGTTACATTGAAAGGATCCCAGCCACCCAGTTCAATCAAAAACTCAAATTTAAAGTGGTTGCTGGTACCCCCTAATGGTATCGGGATATCAAAGGTATCCAGGCCAGGCAGCATATAGTCAAACCAATAAGAATATTCCAGCGTAAACATGCGGGTAAGAAAATTCTCGCTGCGGTTAAAGTAATTTAATGCGCACTGTATGCAAACGTAATTATTGGGCAGTTTACCAAACAGGCTAACGCACTTTTTTAACTGGTCTGTATCAGGCACATCCTCGGCATCATAAATAGTCAGAAACTCGCCGCGCGAAAAATGCAAGCCGTAATTACAAGCTTTCGGCTTGGTTTTAGGCATGTGGAACGGCACCACAATTACCTCGAACACTGCAGGAAAATCCAGGTTGCGTACGGCGTTAAGGGTTTTGTCGTCATCCTCTTCGATCAGTAGCTTGATATCCAGTTTTTCGCGGGGGTAATCCAGGCTTTGCAGGTTCCAGATCAACTTCTTGATTAGTTTATCTTCTTTATAAACCGGTAAATGGATGGTATAAATGGGTAAGTCATCATCCTTAACCTGCCTTACTTCTTCGCGGGTGACAGCCTGGTGCAATTCAAATCTCGACCCAACTAAAGCGAGGAAGAGTTTAAATATAATAGACACCAGGAAAAACGAACTTAGTAGTACATTGATAATAATTGTTGTATTTACAAAGCTCAGCATTAGCCCCATCACAACCAAAGCAAACATGCCGAAGGTGAATATGAGTTGTGGCGTAGTAAAGGTTGTTAATGCAGAACTTTCGGGGTCGCGGTTTAGCAATTCAAACACGGCCGACTTAACATATTTTTGGCCCAGCAACACATGGCTAAGCCAGGTAATGTCCAGGTCGGATGCTAATATAATTTCAGGCTCCAGGTCATAGGTAAACCTAATGTAGTCAATAAATAGCTCGTCACTGGGATTTGCCATCAGCGTTACTACCTTATTGTTTTCTATACGCAAGGGCAGCGCCAAATGGGCATCGGCAAATTTCAGTTCGGTTTTTGCCAACACATCAAGGTCATAATCTTCCTCGCGTATTTGCTTAAACACCATGCCCGCATTGCTTAATGAGCGCTCATAATTTTTGCGGCTCAGGTAACCAAAGTTGAGCAGTATCTTTATAAATGAAAGTCCTGATCGTTCAGAAAAATTGCTGATCTTATCCTGATCGGCTTCTGTTAAAAAGCCGTCCTTTATCAAAATCTCAGGAATAGTCATCTGCATTATTTATAAATAAAGTGTTAAACAGCTAAACAACCTATGCAATACAATCGCTTTTAATATTGATCAGCGCCAATACATAGCATATTGTTGTTACAACAAATTACTCACTAAATATATCTGTTGATTTTTGAACCTTGGCGCGTATGTACAAGAACGATAGTAATATCAATACTAACATACCTAACAGTATATACAGGTTGTAGCTCTCCCAGAAACGGGTAAGCACGCTCTTGGTATCGATATACTCCAGGTTCTCGCTTGATTTGCTGATGTTAAATAGATACTTGTTATTATTTACGTCTGATATGGCCACATTACTTGATAGTGTAGACAACTGTTCTGTAATAGAGCGCGATGCCGCTGTAAATGAATTTGCTATGTTTTTACCGGTACCGGTAAGCACTAATACCGCGTTATTGCTTCGCCCGTAAAATATCTGCGCTAAGCCGTTAGATACCGAGTCTGATAGTGAGTAAACTACCTTATTATTCTCATTATTGTATAAACGGAACCGGTGGTTAAACTTGATAGGCGCATCAGGGAAATCGTCCATCAATGGGTCATCATGCGATAATAGTGCGATGATGTTATTTTTCTTCAATTCGTTTTTATCGATGTTATCAGAATACTCAAACTCAGGGAAGTTATTGGCATTGATATTATTGTTCAACTCGTAAATAATCTCGCCCATTGCGGCAGCTGCATATGGTGCATATTTTTTAGTTGCCACAATGCGTGTAGTACCAGAGTTAAATGCTTCAGGATACTGGTAGAAGCTCAAGTCGCTGGTGATGAACGGGTTTTTAGATTCAAGGTATGATTTGTCCACATCAACCTCGGCAAAAAAGCCATTAAAGCTGGCATTACAGTTACCACCACTGGTGTAAAACCTAAATTCGGTTTCCAGCGTGTTGTATTTATGGTGCTGGTAACGATTAATGGTTACTGATGTATTTAATTTACCGGATGCATCTAGTTTTTCTGAACTGATAAGCATGCCGTTAAGGTAAATGTTTATATAACCACGGTCGCCTTGCGCAAGGCTGCTATAGTTGGCAATAACACGGATCTCCACCTCTTTAGGTGTAAAGCTAAAGTCGGAGTTTTTAAAGTTGAAAACACTTTTTAAGTTACCAATACCCGACATAAAGTTGGTTGTACCGCCAATTTGACGGAATGATAATTTAGAGCGGTTTTCGTCAACAGTCTTAAAGAATTTATTCTCCGCATTATTAATTAACAGGTAATCGCCAAAGGTTGAGTTCAGGATATTCATGTTACCCAGGGCGGTGATGGTCTTTTCGTAACCAATATCATCGCCACCGCTGACATATAATATTTCTGACGGTGCGTTAGTTTCTTCTAATGATTTTACGGTTAACAGCTTACCTTTTACAGTGATTAAACGCGTCAAGGTATCAACACTTTTAACTACTGATTTATTGAGGTAGAATAAACCTTCACCTTTTTGCGGCAGCACTTTAAGCGTGGCTCTTCTTTCGGCACTCAAACTTGACAAGTTACCGCATACCACATAATTTTTAACGCTGTCTGGCAGGGTACCTTCCTGGTATACTGCAATATCTTTAACGTCAGATTTTTTTAACCTTGAATACGCCCAGGCCACCGCTTTCAAATCATGCAGTGTTGGATTTTTAGGATAAACAATGGCCTTCATGGTTTCAAAACAGTTGCCAATGTTTACGTTGTTAAAAAAGTTAGCTGTACTTTTAACCAGCGACAGATAGGAATAGCCTTTAACCTTCATCCACATGGCCGGATTGTCAAGGTCTTTACATTTCTCGTCAGTAACGGTACATAATGTTTTAACCTGTATTTTTAGAAACTTGTCTGACGACATATCCAGGCGACTCAGGTTCAATGATACCTCCATGATGGAGTCTTGAGTAAGTCGGCTGCTAAATGCAGGCCTGTCGTTAATAATAACGTTGACGTAAGACAAATTTTTAATCAGCGCTTGCGACGGCTGAATAAACAACACCAGTTTACTTCCGCTTAACTCTATGCTCGGGTCTATTTTTAAATAGTAGGCGCTGCTACCAATCATGCCTATAATTGCATCATCGTCATGCCCCATAGCACGAAACGACAGGATTTTTTGAGCAAAGCTTGCAGTACTTAATAAAAAGAAAAGGGCCAGTGAGGTTAAAAATTTATTCATTGGGTGCTGTATTAGTTAATTACGTAAAATTCAACTCTAAAATAGTTGCCATTATCATCGCTACGGTAAAATAGCTCGCCTTTCATTTCCTGGGTTATCAATTTAGCTATTGACAGGCCAAGACCCAGGCGGCTTTCCTGGCTGGTGTTCGCTTCGTTTAATGTTTTTAACTTATTAAACATCATATCAAGTTCTTCCTGGCCAATGGCTATACCTTCGTCAATAATCTCAAAAACAAATTTTTGGCGTTGCAGGCTGGTAACTACCCGTATATTATTATTGGTTTGCGAAAATTTAATAGCGTTTGATAAAAGGTTCTGGAAAATTTGCCCGGCAAATACCTTATCCAGCTTTACGTTTAAAGGCAGCTTTAAAATATTATCAATCAAATGAATATTTTTCATCTGGGCGGTTTCCATTAATCCTCTGAAGATGCGTCTAACTTCTACGTTAACGTCAAATATCTCCATATTAAATTTCATATCCGGCGACTCGATCTCTTTTACATCCATCAACTTGGCCAGCATATATTGCATTTTGTCGGCGGCCTCGGTAATGTAATCTGTAAACTCCTTTTGATCGGCGCTTAAACGATATTCTTCCTCTTTGATCATGTTATTACTCATGATGATAGAGCCAATCAGGTTTTTCAGATCGTGACCTGCTATATTGATAAAACTGTTTTTTTGTTCGTCCATTTTTAGCAGACGCTCATACTGCATATCAATGATGGTGTTTTTTTCAACGATGTCGCGGTTCTGGTTTTTTAGCTGCTCGTTTGATTTTTCAATTAACAACTGCTGTCGTGCTTCACGCTCCATGACTTTAAAGCGAGCGCTTGGGATCAAACAAGAAATAGCCGCAACAATAAAGAAAAACTGCCCGCCGTTGCTTACAAATAAGTCGACGGTATAATCGCTAAATGCATTGAAAAATACGGTAAGCAATATTAATGCTACCAATGACTGAATTATAGAGTGTATCGGTTCCCAAAATACCTGGATATTAAAAAATAGGATAAGGGCCGAATAAACCAGGAAGTAAACATTTAATTGCTGTATATTAACCAGCGTACATAACAATGCCGAGGTACACGACAGCGATAAGAAAGTTATATGTAATAATATGCGATAATTATACTTCTTGGTTTTGAAGAAGGTATATAAAGCGTAAATTACGATATCGGTTATAATACGTACAATTAAAAACTGTACCCATATACCCGGATTATAAATTACATCAATAATAGTGATGAGCGGGTATAAGAAAAGTATAGTCCAGACAATGTTATTGGTTTGGTACCACGCTTTTTTTAAAACTTCTTTTGAAAATTCTTCTTTAGTAATTTGAACAAACATTATAAGTTTCTGAAATTAGGTAAAGATCGGACTGATTGTGCTAATAAACCTATAGTTAAACAGGTGAATATAATAAAACTAAAGTTTATAATACGGCTAGCGTGCATTGTAATTGCGATGTTGGTAACTGTTGTGCCATATACTATAGCAAAAAACAATCCAAACCCCTCGCAAGAGCGTTTGCTGGCTTTTAAAAGAGCTAAAAGTTTAGATAATGGCATCAGTGTTTCGTGGCTTGAGCAAACCTGGGATAAAGATATATTAAATGATGATAAACTTACCACTGCCGATTTTGAGTTACTTAAAACGCTAGGTTTTAAGAGCATTAGGCTGCCTGTGGCGTTTCGGTTTTTTGAGTCAAAAAATATATCACTCGAGACAGTTTTCAATCGTATAGATAAAGTTGTAAAGCTATGTCACTTGTACGGAATAAAGCTAGTAATAGATTACCACTATGGTGAATTAAATGATAATAATTATTTGACAGAAACGCCTCATATCATTAATTCATGGCTTGCTCTGACAACGCGCTATAGTAATCAGAGTGCAGATGATCTGTTTTTTGAGCTTTATAACGAACCACCCCATATGGACCCAAAGACCTGGAAAGACGCTGCTTTTAATATCGTAACTGCCATACGCAAGATTGACAAAAAACGAACGCTGATTGTTGGCGCATCAAACTTTAATAGTATATATGAGTTGAGCCGCACCGAGCGTATGGCCGATGAGAATATTGTCTATACCGTACATTTTTATGAGCCTTTTTTATTTACTCATCAGGGCGCAAGCTGGGTAGGCGACCAGGTGGCCACCACCGGGGTGCCTTTTCCTTATAGTGCGGAGAATTTTCCCACTATGAATGCCAAAACTAAAGGAACATGGGGCGAAACCAATTATTACCAATACCGCACTGACGGTAATGAGCAGTCAATGGTTGATAAGCTATCTATAGTAAAAAAATGGGCCGACAAATATGATGTGCCACTAATCTGCACAGAATATGGCTCATACAAAAAATATGCAGATCAGGATAGCCGCTGCCGGTACACCAAGGCCATACGCCGCAGTTTAAAAAAACTGAAGATGCCTGGGATAATGTGGGAGTACGATAGCGATTTTTCAATTTTTAACGGCAAACCCTCGTTAGCCAACCTGCCGGATTGCATGCGTGATGCTATTGGTTACACAGGCAAAAATTGATGTATTATTGAATGTTTTAAATCATTACCTTTGGAGGATTAATTAATTGCTATGGTGTTTTTTGAAGAAAAAAGGAAAGAAGTAATGGCTCATATCGAGAAATTCATGCTCGAAAAGATGCAGGAATACCTGAAGCCTATTGATACTATCTGGCAGCCGTCAGATTTTTTACCTGACTCTACAAAAGATAGCTTTTTTAGCGAGGTTAAAACCATGCGCGAAACCGCTCAGGGCCTGTCTTACGACCTGATGGCAGTTTTAATTGGCGATACCATAACTGAGGAGGCCTTGCCTACTTATGAATCATGGTTAACCATGGTTGAAGGCGTATCGAAAAACGAAGAAGGCGGCTGGATGAAATGGACCCGCGCCTGGACCGCCGAAGAGAATCGTCACGGCGATTTGCTAAACAAATACTTGTACCTGTCTGGCCGTGTAGATATGCGCGCCATGGAAGTATCAACCCAATATCTAATTGCCGATGGTTTTGATATCGGTACCGGTCATGATCCGTATCGCAACTTTATCTACACCTCTTTCCAGGAGCTGGCAACTAACGTGTCGCACCGCAGGGTAGCATCGCAGGCTAAAAAAGATGGAGATGTTTTGCTGTCAAAAATGTGTGGCGTTATAGCTTCTGACGAGATGCGCCACGCTAAAGCCTACAAATACTTTATCGAAAAAATATTTGAGGTAGACCCAAATGAAGCCATGCTGGCGTTTGAAGATATGATGCGCAAAAAAATTGTAATGCCGGCGCATTTCCTGCGTGAGGTAGGATTGAAGATAGGCCAGACTTTTGGGCATTTTACAGATGCTGCACAGCGTTTAGGTATTTATACCGCTATTGACTATGTGGATATCTTGAAAGAACTGATCACTGACTGGCACATTGAAAGCATTAATGACCTGAGCGAGTCTGGCGAAAAAGCTCGTGACTACATTGTAGCGTTGCCAGATCGTTTATTGCGCATTGCCGACAGAATGAAAAATCCGACGCTCGATTATAAATTCAGCTGGATCAAAGGATAATATCCACTTTAAAATAAAAAAACGGCTCATATAAATATGGGCCGTTTTTGTTTATAAGTAAATTTGTCATCCTGAGCATAGCGAAGGATCTTATACAAAATACAAGAAACCGATACGCTTATCGCTTTTACAAGATCCTTCGCTATGCTCAGGATGACAGAAGGTTTGTTTACGTTATCCTTCCTGCACCATTTCCACACCACGAATATCGTCCGTCAAATCCTCAAACAAACTGCCCAGGATGGAAAATATCGTGAGGGAATTTACATCATCAACGTAATGCTCGTTGTGGGTAACGTTTAAGTGGGTGCCATCAACCTCTATATGAAATAATGCGCCCTCATAAAGCTCTTTTTGCCAGATCTCGACAGCGTTACCGGTTTTTACAGTTTCAAAAACGATTGGTTCTTGCCGCTGTTTGAAAAAATAAGGATTCAGTTTTTCATTGATGCGGCTCCAAAGGTCGTCAACGCTGATGCGGGTATGTAACGTTACTATTCTCATATTTTAATAACACATTTAAGAGCTAAAGGTTTAACTATGTCGCTATCTCGCACGTCATTGCGAGGAACGAAGTAATCTCTGCATGATAGGCGGTAAAACGTTCAGAGATTGCCACGCTCATTCCTCGCTCGCAATGACGTCTGAATTAGTGATAATTTATATAAGTTTGTTTAAACATACCACAACACACTTACCATGAACTACAAACTACTGGGCCGCTCGGGCCTTAAAGTATCAGAACTATGCCTGGGTACTATGGGTTTCGGTTCAGAAGCCGGCTGGGGTGCCGATAAAGAAACCAGCTTTGCCATTATGGATGCCTTTGCCAATGCGGGCGGCAATTTTTTGGATACGGCCAATGTATACAAACTAGGCACCAGCGAAAAGATCATAGGCGAATATGTACAGAACCACGACCGCGATTACTTTGTACTAGCTACCAAGTATTCATTGAAAGATAATTTGACCAACCCTAACGCATCGGGCAATAATCGTAAGAACATGATGCGTAGTGTTGAGGAAAGTTTGAAACGCCTGAAAACTGATTTTATAGATATTTTATACCTGCACATCTGGGATGATCTTACACCCATTGATGAGGTAATGCGGGGCATAGACGACCTGATCAGGCAAGGGAAAGTTAATTATGCTGCCATAAGCGATACCCCGGCATGGATGGTAGCCAAAGGCAATACCCTGGCCGAACTGATGGGCTGGAGCCAGTTTGTGGCGTTACAGGTTGAATACAGCCTGATACAACGCACACCAGAGCGCGAACTGATACCCATGGCTAAACACTTCGGGATGACGGTTACGCCCTGGGCACCACTGGGTGGCGGAGTACTTAGCGGCAAATACCTGCGCGGCGAACAGGGCCGTATTAAAGCAGAAAGCCGTAGACTAGATGACCGGAGCGTAGCGGTAACCAAAGCGGTAGTGGCTATAGCTGACGAATTAGGCGTTGCGCCAAGCCATGTGGCGTTGCAGTGGACAATGGATCAGGGTTTTTCATCCATCCCGATTGTTGGTGCTACCAAAGTGGCCCAGATGCAAGAGAATTTGAAGACTATTGATGTTAAACTATCCGCAGAACATCTGCAGAAACTAGATGAAGCATCTAAAATAGATCTCGGCTTTCCGGGCGAGTTTTTTAAAGAAGAAGGGGTAAAGATGAATTCGTTCGGCGGGTTTTATGATAGGGTGGAGAAACGCAGTTAATCATTTAATAAATTGTCATCCTGAGCGGAGCGAAGGATCTTATTTAAGCGATACGAGTGCGGTGTACAAGACCCTTCGCTCCGCTCAGGATGACAAATGTTTATTGTTATAAATCTTTTATTTTATCCCAAACTTCGGTGCCTTTTAGCACCAGGCGAACGATTTTGCCATTTTTGTCCCGCTCAAATTTTAGTGCCCAATCAAAACCTTGCATAATAAAATTGTCGCCGTTAAGGTGTTTTAACGGGTATTTGTTTCCATCCCACAAGCTGTGTGCTATCAGGCGGTTATCCTCTGTCAATAAAATTTCTACCAAAAAGGTTCCTGCCTTTTGAATGCTTTGGTACCTGCCGGCATAAGCTTTTAAGGAGTCTTTGTCGGCATCGTGAATGGGATTTGATGTGCGATGAATGGGATTACCAACGGCGCCATAGGCCATTACAAACATCAGCGAAAAAATAATCAGCTTTTTCATGTCTCTTAAATTTAAAGGTTTAATTAATGAATTTCTCATCAGGATTGTTAACGCCCTGATCTGAGATCAAAAAAAGCTGATTATTAAGCGCGCATCTACTCAAATCCAGATTTGATTAGGCTTTGCCGGCAGCTATGCCGAGTTTCAAGGAGTTTTGATATTGACTTGGCGTAAGGCCGGTGAATTGTTTAAAGCACCTTTGAAAAGTGGGGAGCGAATTGAACCCGCAATCAAACGCAATGGCTGCTATAGTGAAGTGGGCTAATGTTGGGTCGGCCAGTCTTTGCTTGGCTTCATCTACCCTATAACTATTAACGAAATCATTAAAATTTTTGCCGATATGCTGATTAAGCAAATGTGAAACATGCTTTACCGGCAATTGCAGTTTCTCTGCCAGGTACTCTAATTTTAAAAGCGGATCAAGATATAAAGTATCGTTGTCCATTAATTGATGGAGGCGGGCACTGTAATCGGAGATTTCCTGCGGCGAAAAAAATACTGTTGTAACTGCAGGCTTATTATAAATCTCAATTTCGGCCGGTGCCAGTTGGGCCTGCCGTAAATAGGCCTTAAATCCTAACCAATGCGTGAAACTTATAGCCGGGATAAATAACAGATAATATTCCCAATTGGTGCTGAAAACGTTTTTTATGAGTATTGCTACTATCCACAATACCAGCAGGGCAAATAAGCATATCAGTAGTTTTTTTAACCATTGAATATCTGCGAATTTAAAAACTGATGCTTCTTTATCTACATCCGTCCTGATAATTAAGCGATAGCTGACTGCCATGTAAGAAATTAATGACAACATGGATAAAAAGACAAACCTGTTGCTATAGCCAAATAGAAGGCTTTGTATCTGCGGGCTAAAATATAACTGCTGTACAAACGGAATGGCTAGTATACCACTGGTATAAAGCAGAAAAATAATTTGATGCTTCAAATCTATCAGCATGGGTAAAAAGTACAGGTATTTTCTTCGGGGTAGTCCGGTATCGCCAAAAATTAAACTGCGGGTATAAAAATAAATGAGCGGGCCTAAAGCAAGATTGACCGGGAATAATAAATAGTAAATGGCAGCGAAAGAATGAGAAAGGCTAATGCTCTGCACCAAAGGCAATATCGTCTCTACAGAAATACAAAATATCAATAAGCTTATCCAGCGGTTACTTTTTATTTTGCGGGACGAGTACCACAATATGCCCGACAGAATAAAACCCTGCAAAGCCAAAGCAAGCATTAAAAGTTCAGGAATGGCTATGGATAATTGCACTGTTAGGTTGGTTTTGATTTGTTATAAACTTACAAAGTTTAATTGTAAAACCAATTTCAAAATCAACAGAGTTGCATTGTGTTAATTTTTGTTACGCGCCAGGCGCTCTAAAGCATCGATAAAGGTTGGCGCATCGTTCAGGCTTTCTACTAACTGTACATGTTCGCCGCCTAAGGCTTTAAACTCGCCACCGTATTCTTCGGTCACTTCGTAAACGGTTTCCAGGCAATCGGCAACAAAAGCGGGACAAAACACCAACAGCCGTTTTTTGCCTTGATGAGCCAGTTCTTCAATTACTTTGCTGGTGTAAGGCTGTACCCAGGGGTCGTTACCCAGGCGAGATTGAAAGCAAACAGTATATTGTTCTTTGCCAATACCCATTCTGGCAGCAATCAGGCGTGCCGTATCGTATGACTGTGCCGAGTAGCAAAATTTGTTAGTGTCGTTCAGTGTATCGCAGCAGCCGTTAACCTGCAGGCAATAGCTGTGCGTATGATCGCATTTTTTGATCTGGCGCTGTGGTAAGCCGTGAAAGCTAAACAGCACATGATCGTAAGTTTCTGGCTGATATTTTTTTGCGTTATCTGCAAAAGTCTGAATCATCAAATCATCATCATGAAATGAATTGACGAAGGAGATATTCGGAATAGTCTGCCAGCTTTTTACCAGGTCCATCACTTTTTCCTGCACAGAGCCGGTACTTGCCGAGGCATATTGCGGAAACATTGGGATAACCTTGATGTCGCTTACTAAATTATCTTTCAAGCGTTGTAGGGCTGACTCGATAGACGGGCTTTGGTAGCGCATGGCCAGTTCAACCTGGTATTCGTCGCCTAATTTTTCTTGTAAGGCCTTGTGCTGTAATTTGCTGTAATGTAATAAAGGCGAACCGGTTTCTCTGCTCCAGATCTGCTGGTAAAGCTTAGCCGATTTTGATGCGCGAAAAGGAGTAATGATGCCCTTCACTAAGACGGTACGCAAAATGGGGTTAACATCTATAACCCTGCCATCCATCAAAAATTCGTTGAGATATTTGCGTACATCTGCTGTGCTCGGGCTATCAGGAGTGCCCAGGTTAACCAGTAATATTCCTTTTTTCGACATCGCTGCAAAAGTAGCAAAAAACGTGTTAATGCTTTGGGATGGGGATTTTAATTACAAAAGGATTAAAATATTGGTAGCGAAATGGGTGTCACCCTGAGGCACTCGAAGGGTGAGCGTTGGGATGTCAAGCGTTAAGGCCTTTGCCCTCATGCTTCGAGTGCCTCAGCATGACAGCCGCTTTATTCAAGAAATTGTGCTAATTACTCCCCCTTTAGGGGACCGGCGACTAAAACTTCTCTAACTCCGCCTTCACATCCTCCATTAACCACATTGGGGTTGAGGTAGCGCCGGCAATGCCGATGGTATCGCCGGGAGCAAACATGGATGATTGTAGATCGGTGGTGGAAGAGATGAAATAGGTATTCGGGTTATGTTTCTTACAAACCTCATACAGCACCTTGCCGTTTGATGATTTTACGCCGGAAACAAATACAATTTTATCAAAGTTTTTAGCAAAAACGGGGAGGTCCTTATCGCGGTTAGAAACCTGGCGGCAAATGGTGTCGTTAGCATTCAGTTCATAACCACGCGCATTCAGTTCGTCCTTTACCTGGTAAAACTTTTCCATGCTTTTGGTGGTCTGGCTATAAAGCGTAATGTTTTTTGGTAAGTCGACATTGTCCAGCTCGGCTATATCCTGGAATACCAGTGCTTCATTATTAGTCTGACCCTGCAAACCAATTACCTCCGCATGGCCATGTTTGCCAAATATCAGGATCTTCTCCTTAGCGTCGAATGATGTTTTGATGCGGTTTTGCAACTTCAACACCACCGGGCATGATGCGTCTATTAAAGTAATGTTGTTCTCTAACGCGGTACGATAAGTTTCGGGTGCTTCACCGTGTGCACGGATCAGTACTTTTTCGTTGTGCAGGTCTTTAAATTGCTCGTGCTCGATGATACGCAGGCCCATTTTTTTAAGGCGTTCAACTTCTTCATCGTTATGAACGATGTCGCCAAGGCAATACAGATACCCATCTTCGGCCAGGATATCTTCGGCCATATCAATGGCGTAAATAACCCCGAAACAGAATCCGGAATCTTTATCTATCGTAACCTTTAAATCGAATGCTCCCATGGCCTTACAAATTTACGGCATTAGGTTGATTTTATTGCAGTAAGGCAAAAAATATAAATTGGCAAATCAATATGGCCGGCCCTACCATCGACTGCTTTTTAAACTTAAATTGCTCAAACACAAAAAGCAAGACGGCGCTTACAATAAACCAGCATAAATAGTTTTGCAGCGGCACTTCATTATCGACCCAGTGCCAGTAGTTTAACCGGGCAGCTACGGGTTCAATCAGAAAGTCTAAAACAACCAGCAACCCCGCCCCGAAGAATATACGAAACAACATTGAGCGTATACGCAGCAACTGCATAGACACAGCTGCCGAGTAGATCAATATAAACCAATTGATGCCCATTAATACCGGTATGCTCTTAATACTGAAGCCTAAAGTTTTTCCGTAGCTGTAATCGCCAAATAGTTGGCCTGTACGTACGCCGAAATATTCAATCAGCCATCCTGCAATAAAAATCGCCACAAAAAAATAAAGAAATTTCAGGTTCAACCTATCGTGATTAATGATGAGAATAACCGCCATCAACAGTAAATGATAGGGCACCAGTTGTAAAAAGTAAGGTTTAGTTGGTGAAAAATATAACCCTGCCAGTCCTATCAAATGGAATATTACAATTATCCTCACCCAGTTAGCTGTACGTTCATGCAGCGCAAGCAGGTAACGGTTAGATCTTATATCTTCCGGCCTTTCCATATGATGGTTTTAGTTAAATGCCTTTGTATGGCTAAAAAGGCTACAACTGTTAGGCTAAACATTTGCGCCGGATGCAGTAAAATATTGTACCAGGCGTTTTGCCCTGCAGCAAGCGATATCATTGCCCGCGTTAAAGCAATCAAGCCGGCCATAAACAATATTAATTGAAAATTAAGTGTCATGATCACAATCATTGGCCCGCCAATAATCAGTACAATATAAATTAAAAACCAGAGAATGTTGTAGCTAAATGCCGCCAAAAAGTTTTTGCTGAAACCATTGATAGCATCTTCATAACCTTTATACATGCGGCAGCTAATCATGCCATTGGCCAGCAAAGCTTCGGCATTACAGGTATTGGCTTTAACTTGCCGCATAATCTCTACATCCTCAACCACTTTGTCTTTTACCAGCTGATGCCATTGATATTTACGATAAACTTCGGCATCAAACAACATAAACTGGCCACTGGCCGCAGCCACATTGTAATTTTTAACCAGGTATACCAGTTTTAAAGGCAGCAGATTTAACAAGATGTAATGCATTAGCGGCACTACCAACCGCTCGCCAATAGTATCCATTTGTTGATTGGCAAATAAACTAAGCAAACACAGTTTATTGGCATACATACGGTGAACGGCGCTGTTGATTAGCCCCAATCCCAGTTTTTCGTCGGCATCTACAAACAGAAAAAAATCGCCTTTGGCGGCCTGCGCCAGCTGATAGCAGGCATAGTTTTTACCCAGCCAGCCGTGCGGCAATGCTTTGCCTTTGATTACTTTAAAATAGGAGTGTTTGGCGGCAAAATCAGCGCAGATCTGGTAAGTGGCATCGCTGGAGTCATCATCCAGGATGATCACCTCGTAGTTTTGATAGTCCTGCTCAAGAATAGATTTTAATAGCGACAGAATATTGTCAGCTTCATTACGTACAGGAATCAGGATAGAAACCAGGTCGGGGTAAAAACGATTGACCCGGCGCAGTTTTGGGTCTGATATAAAATTGAATAGCGTTACCGCAAAACGCAGTATAATAAAACAGAAAGTAACGGCTATGGCTATAATCACTATTTTACTATTTGTAGTTGTTGTTGGCGCGCCTGTGTATAATGTTGTTGATAGGCCTGTTGTAATGCCTCAATATCTTTAAAGTTTGTTTCACTTTCTAACTTTAAATGCACATTGGCAACGGGCCTTAAGTTATCAAAGTTCTCGATAAAAGTTGCAGCAAAAATTAACTGAAAGTTTATGGCTTTTTTGAGGATATGGAATACCCCGCGCTCAAAATTAACCGCTGCCACCATATTCGAATAGAGTTTTCCTTGTGGGAATATCAGCACCAGGTTATTGGGATCATTCAGCAGATTAGCGGCAAAATTAAGTGATTCAACAACGTTTTTAGATCCCGGATTTACCGAAAACCCACCGGCATATTTCAGAAAAGGCTCTTTCACGGCCGTCTCTTCTAAAATCATGGCGTAGAAATTCTTTTTGAAAAACACCCGGTTGATGTGATATAAAACAATAGTATCCCAGGCACTGAAATGATTGGCGATGAGTAATATCGATTTATCTTTCTTGAGCGTTATCTCGTTAAAATTAATCTCTTTAAAATACCGGGCAGTTATGCGGCGTACATATAACTGCATGCCGGTTTTAATGAAGATATTTTTACGCGGATAGATCATTAATGCTCCACATTTAGCTGGTCTTTTAATGCCTGTTGATGGAAGGTGTTGATCTTGCTGCTGAGTTCATCCAATGTCAGCTCGCCGGCTACGCCACAATCAAACAGGTGGAAAAATACGGAGGGCTTCAGGCTTTCAAAATAATCAATCAACGCACAGGAGTAAACAATTTGGCAGGGGCCTTTAATATTTTTGATGAGTAGTTCGATACCCCGCTCAACAGCAATTTCTGTAGTATGATTGGAGATTAACGCGCCCTGCGGAAACACCACCACCAAATTCTCTTTATTATTAAGCAGGTTAGCCCCGTATTGTAAAGACTTGATCATTTCTCGCGAGCTGCGGTTGATGGAAAAGCCGCCAAACAAGTTCAACAACATGCGTTTCTGCAGGTGATCTTCCTGCATCATAATATATAATTTACGCTTAAGGTGCCAATAAGCCAGGTAGTTACCCCAAAGCCCATCCCACCAGCTAAAGTGATTACAGAGCAGCAGTATAGCGTGGCCTTCTTTCGGTTCGAACGGCGTTACCACCAACCGGTTAAAGTAACTGCGCATCCTGAAACGCGTATAGTACGCAAACCAATTGCTAAATAAGGTAACGCGGCGGGCAGGTATCATAATGCTAAATTAACTAAATAATCGTCTAACGCAGGCGTTACCAGCCAATGACCCAATGGGGCTTCAATCACCGTTGGGTTTTTCAGCAGATTAATAAAAGGCATGGCCGCTTTTTTCGGAAACAGTTCATCGTGCCTGCCAAATATCAGGGTGCAGGGAATTTGATATTGATTAATTAACTGAGCTACTTTCACAACATCGGGCGTTAATAACCTGATGATATTTAAAGTATAATATACATCAAGCCGCTTTTGTTCGGTGTCGGTTTCGCTGTGGGCAATTTTGTAAAGGCTATCATCAATAAACCGCACGCCGCGTAGTGTTTTGAGCACAGTTGGTGCCAGCCATTTGCTTTTGGTAACCCGGTTAAACAGGTATTTGCCCCAACCCGTATTACGTATTATATCAAAGCCTTTGTAAACAGATAGTCCATCCGGTGCCATCAGGAAAATATTGTCAATCAGGTCGGCATATTCTTCAACTAATATCAGTGCCAGGTTAGCGCCGATGGAGTAACCCATCACCGAGAACCGCTGACGGCCAAACTGCTTGAACCATTGCTCAACGTATTCGCGCACCAGGGCTTTGGGCATTCCCGCCAGGATCTGGGCCTCGGTCCAGTTATCAAGCTTGCTTTCACCATGAAAAAAATGATCGAAACCATAAACATGGTAATCTTTTAAAACAGATTGCTTGAGCACATGGAACTGCCTGCCTGTCATGCCATAGCCGTGAAAGGCCAGCATGGGTTTAGCGCCCTCGCTGTATTCATGAAAGTGTACGGTACCTAATTGCTCAATCTGTAAAAAGCCCATTGCGGCAATATTAAGTATTTTGGGTAAGATTTGCAGGATATCGCAGAGATGTCTGCCTCAACTTAAAATCCTATTGCTGATAAGATGATAGTCGTCGCACCCACATTTTGCTGCACATATTCCTTTGCCTTATAACCCGCATCGGCACAAAAAGATTGATCGTTAATTAAATTGTCCGTAGTTATTTTCAATGAGGCTGCATCATCAATGCTAAAGCCGGCACCGAGAGTAATCAGATCATGAGCCTCTTTAAACCGCGAGTAATTAGGGCCAAAGATCACCGGTAAGCCAAAAGCGGCCGCCTCAAGTGTATTGTGTATGCCCGCACCAAACCCGCCACCTATATAGGCAATATCGCCATATTGATATAAGGACGATAGCATGCCAATGTTATCAATAAATAAGATTTGAGACGTGAGATTTGAGATTTGAGACTGTAGTTGTGAATGCCTGATGTAAGAATTTGCAGGCAACAAATTAATGAGGTTATTGATCTTATCTTCGCCAATTTCGTGCGGAGCTATGATGAATTTCCAATCGGGATGTTGGCTAATTAGCTGGGCAATCAACTGCTCATCGGCGGGCCAGGTGCTGCCGGCTATGAACACTTTGTGACCAGCTTTAAACTCAGCAATTTGCGGTAGTTCTTTTGGATTTTGCGCGTTGGCCCAAACGCGGTCAAAGCGGGTATCACCACTGATGGTGACATTATTAATGTTAACGGTTTGGAGTAGTTGTTTAGACTGCTTATCCTGCACAAAAAAATGGGTAACAAAACTTAACATTTTACGATGCAGGCCACCGTACCATTTGAAAAATATCTGCCCCGGCCTGAAAATGCCCGATATAATATAAAGCGGGATCTGCCTGTCATTTAATTGCTTAAAAAAGTGGTACCAATACTCGTACTTAGTAAAGATGGCTATCGCTGGATTAATAGCATCAATAAACTCGCGGGCATTTTGAGCTGTGTCTAAGGGTAAGTAATAAACAGCATCGGCCAGCGGGGTATTTTTCCTGATCTCGTATCCCGAAGGTGAAAAAAAAGTAACCACTATTTTTGCGTCAGGATGTTGTGTGCGTATTTGCTCCAATACCGGGCGGCCCTGCTCAAACTCGCCTAATGAGGCAAAATGAAACCAGATGCTTTGGTCAAATTTTATATAGCTAACGCCCCTTCGCCCCTTGATCCACAGCGCGGCTTTTTGGTTAAATGCAGAAAAAAGCAGTATTAAAAGATAGTAAATACGTAGCCCTGTATTGTACAGTAATAACATTATTTAAATACGAAATGAGTATCTTCGCCGCGATAAATATAACAACATCTAAACAATTATATACGTGAAAATAGCTGTAGTAGGAACCGGATATGTTGGATTGGTTACCGGTACATGTTTGGCCGAAACCGGCAACCAGGTTATTTGCGTCGATATCAATGAAAAAAAGGTAAAGATGATGCAAGAGGGCAAATTGCCTATCTACGAACCTGGCCTGGAGCTGCTCTTTACCCGTAACATAACCCAGGGTCGCCTGCATTTTACCAGCAACCTGGCCGATGCGTTAAAAGAATCTAAAATAATATTCCTGGCATTGCCTACGCCTCCGGGCGGTGATGGCGCAGCTGACTTGAGCTACGTACTGGGCGCTGCGAAAGATATAGCCAAGATTATTACCGAATATAAGGTAATCGTCACAAAATCAACCGTGCCGGTTGGTACTGCCGATAAGATCACGGCAGTATTGAACGAACATACAGACGTTGAATTTGCGGTAGTATCAAACCCTGAATTTTTGCGCGAGGGCGTAGCGGTAGAAGATTTTATGAAACCCGACCGCATTGTAATTGGTACCATGGACGAACGTGCGCGTAAGTTAATGGGCGAATTATACTCGCCATACGTGCGCCAGGGTAACCCGGTAATTTACATGGATCAGCGCTCATCTGAATTGACCAAATACGCGGCTAACTCTTTCCTGGCAACCAAAATTTCTTTCATGAATGAAATTGCCAACTTATGCGAAATAGTTGGTGCCGATGTAGATATGGTTAGGCGCGGCATTGGCGCCGACGACCGCATTGGCAGGCGTTTCCTGTTTTCGGGCATTGGTTATGGCGGTAGCTGTTTCCCAAAGGATGTACAGGCGCTGGCAAAATCGGCCAAAGACAATAAATACGACTTTAAGATCTTAAACGCTGTGATGGAGGTTAACGATCTGCAGCGCACTATATTGGTGAATAAGATTAAAGACTATTATAAAGGTGATCTGAAAGGTAAGAAATTTGCCATTTGGGGCCTTGCTTTTAAACCGGAAACGGATGACATCCGCGAAGCACCTGCTTTATACATCATTGATGAATTATTAAAAGCGGGTGCAATAATCTCGGCCTTTGATCCGGAAGCGATGGAAAACGTGAAAGGGTTAATGGGCGATAAAATAACCTATACTGATAATCAGTATGATGCGTTAGAAGGTGCAGACGCGCTGTTGATATTAACCGAATGGTCGGTTTTCCGTACGCCTGATTTTGATTTGCTGGAGACTAAGTTGAAAGCGAAGGTTATTTTTGACGGACGTAACCTGTACGATATACAAAAAATGATTGATTGCGGATACTATTATAACAGTATCGGCAGAAAAGTGGTAAGCTAATGGAACGCAAGCGTATATTAATAACCGGTGCTGCCGGCTTTTTAGGTTCGCATTTGTGCGACAGGTTTATTAAAGAGGATTACCATGTTATTGGTATGGATAATTTAATAACCGGCGATCTGCGTAATATTGAGCACTTGTTTAAACTGGACAATTTTGAGTTTTACAATCATGATGTTTCCAAGTTTGTACACGTTCCCGGCGATTTGCATTATATCCTGCATTTCGCTTCGCCTGCAAGCCCGATTGATTATTTAAAAATCCCAATCCAAACACTTAAGGTTGGCTCATTAGGTACGCATAATTTACTGGGATTGGCCCGCGCAAAAAAAGCGCGCATGCTGATAGCTTCTACGTCTGAGGTTTATGGCGATCCCAACGTTAACCCGCAACCCGAAGAATATTGGGGCAATGTAAACCCGGTTGGCCCGCGCGGCGTATATGACGAAGCTAAACGTTTCCAGGAAGCCATTACGATGGCTTACCATACTTTCCACGGTTTGGAAACACGCATAGTACGGATCTTCAATACCTATGGCCCGCGTATGCGTTTAAATGACGGGCGTGTGCTGCCTGCATTTATTGGCCAGGCTTTACGCGGCGAACCATTAACTGTATTTGGCGATGGCTCTCAAACACGCTCGTTTTGTTATGTGGATGATTTAATTGAAGGCATTTACCGCTTGCTGCATAGCGATTATGCCCAGCCAATGAATATTGGTAACCCGGACGAGATCACCATCCGCCAATTTGGCGAAGAGATCATTAAGTTAACCGGTACAGATCAGCAACTAATTAGCTTGCCATTGCCTACCGACGATCCAAAACAGCGTCGCCCGGATATTACCAAGGCTAAAGCAATTTTAAGCTGGGAACCAAAAATATCAAGGAGCGAAGGTTTAAAAATTACTTACGAGTATTTTAAATCGCTGCCGCAAAAAGAAATTGAACACAAAGATTTTACCTATTTCAATAAACAATAATGGCTAAAATATTAGTAACAGGTGGTTTGGGCTTCATTGGCTCGCACACCGTAGTAGAACTGGTAAACTCGGGTTATGAACCTGTTATTGTAGACGATCTTTCAAACTCTGATCCAAGGATCCTTGATCAATTGGCCAAAATTATTGGTTATAAACCAACGTTTCATAAATTGGATCTTTGCGATGAAAAAGGCGTTTATGAGCTTGCCCAAAAAGAAGCCGACATTGCAGGTATTATTCACTTTGCGGCATCAAAGGCCGTAGGCGAGTCTGTACAGCAGCCCCTAAAATATTACCGCAATAACTTTTTCTCGTTAATAAACGTGCTGAATGCTTACAAAGGCAAACCTATAAATTTTGTATTTTCTTCAAGTTGTACAGTTTACGGGCAGCCGGATGTGTTACCGGTTACTGAAAGTGCGCCGGTAAAAACTGCCGAGTCGCCTTATGGCAATACCAAACAAATTGCCGAAGAAATGCTTATAGATATGCAAAAGGCAGGCAGCAGTTATAAAGTGATAGCGTTACGATACTTTAATCCGGTAGGTGCACATAGTACGGCGCTGATTGGAGAGTTACCAATAGGCGTGCCGCAAAACCTGTTTCCGTTTATTACACAAACTGCTATAGGCAAGCGCGAAAAAATTACTGTTTTTGGCGATGATTATAATACGCCCGATGGCAGTTGCATTCGTGATTATATACACGTGGTTGATTTAGCCAAAGCGCACGTAGCGGCGCTAAAACTAATGGAAACTAACGAGTTTGAAGGCTATGACGTATTTAATATAGGTACGGGCAAAGGTAGCACGGTATTAGAAGTAATACGTGCTTTTGAAAACTCGACCGGTGAAAAATTAAATTATGTAATTGGTCCGCGTCGTGAAGGGGATATTGAAAAGGTATGGGGCGATGTGACTAAATCGACCAGCAAATTAAAATGGCAAACCGAGCTTGATCTGGATACCATGATGCAGTCAGCCTGGGAATGGGAGAAATACATCTCGGCAAACCCGTTAAGTTAACAATGAAGAAAATTATAATTACTGGTGGCGCGGGCTTTATAGGTTCGCATGTGGTACGCAGGTTTGTTAGAAATTACCCTGAGTATACCATTATCAACTTAGATAAATTAACGTATGCCGGTAACCTGGCTAACCTGGTTGATATTGAAAACGCCCCAAATTATAAATTTGTTAAAGGCGATATTGTCGATCTCGGGTTTATTCGCCAACTTTTTGCAGATGAGCAACCCGACGCGATTATTCACCTGGCTGCCGAATCGCACGTGGACCGTTCCATCACCAATCCTTTGGAGTTTGTAATGACGAATGTTGTAGGCACCGTAAACCTGCTTAATGCCGCGCGCGAAACGTGGAAGGGCCAGTATGATCAAAAACGTTTTTATCATGTATCAACCGACGAAGTTTACGGTACATTAGGTGAGGATGGTATGTTTACCGAAACAACCGGTTATGATCCGCACTCGCCATATTCTGCATCAAAAGCAAGTTCAGATCACTTTGTAAGAGCTTATCATGATACTTATGGTATGGATACCGTAATATCAAATTGCTCTAATAATTATGGTTCATTCCATTTTCCGGAGAAATTGATTCCGCTGGCTATCAATAACATTAAAAACAAAAAACCGGTACCGGTATACGGTAAGGGCGAAAATATCAGAGACTGGCTTTGGGTTGAAGACCATGCCCGTGCTATCGACGTTATTTTCCACAAAGCAGCCACCGGCACCACTTACAACATTGGCGGCCATAACGAGTGGAAAAATATCGACCTGATTAGAACCCTTTGCGTCATTATGGACAAAAAACTAGGCCGTGCCGAAGGTGAATCAGCAGAACTCATTACATTTGTTACCGATAGGGCAGGGCATGACCTGCGTTATGCGATTGACGCTACCAAACTTAAAAACGACCTGGGTTGGGTGCCGAGCATTACTTTTGAAGAAGGATTAGAAAAAACGGTAGATTGGTATTTGGCTAATGAAAAGTGGTTAGACGATGTTACCTCGGGTCATTATCAGCAATATTATACAGAGCAATATCACACGAGATAAATGTTTGGGCTTTTTAAGAAGAAAGAAGAGAAAAGGGAAAAACAGCCATCAGTTAATTATGAAGTGATAGCTGTTGACATGCATTCGCACGTGCTGCCCGGTATAGATGATGGTGCGCAGAATGTAGATGAATCTATTTTTTTAATAAAAAAAATGATGGAGGCTGGCATAAAGAAAATTATTGCCACGCCGCACATTATGATAGATTATTACCGCAATACACCAGAAACCATTAGCGCTGCGCTTGAAATACTTAAAGCAGAGCTAAAGCGCCAGGGAATGGACATTGAGGTACAAGCTGCTGCCGAGCATTATTTCGACGAAACTTTTGAGCAACGTGTCGAGGATAAAAAGCTGATGCTGATGGGCGACAACTATGTGCTGTATGAATACCCTTTTATAAGCGCCCCGCAAAATGCTTTCCATGTTTTACAAAAATTGACAGCAGCCGGATATAAACCCATTCTTGCCCACCCCGAACGATACAATTATATGACGGTAGAAGAAATGGCGAACCTGCGTGCCTGGGGATGCAGCCTCCAGCTAAATACCATATCACTTACGGGTTATTACGGTAAAGGCATTAAACAAAAAGCTGAAGCTATGGTGGATGCAGATATCGTCGACTTTATATCAAGCGATATGCACCACCCTAAACATGCCGCGGCTTTTCAAGACGCGCTAAACTTTCCGCATGTTGAACGCTTGCTGACTAACTATCCGCTGAAAAATATAATGCTGAAATAGATGTGCGGATGTGCAGATATGCAAATGTGCGGATTATTTAATGAGTGAGGTAGTGATTGGGTGAATGTTTAAATAATATACAAGCCGCCAAACTTCTAACTAGCTGACAGGCATCTGCACATCTGCATATTCGCACATCTGCACATCAAAAAAATTACTCGTATCGCAAAGCTTCAACCGGATCTAACTTCGATGCTTTTTTTGCTGGATAAAAACCCGAGAGTAGCCCAATTAAGGTACATAAAGCTATAGCCGAAAAAAGCCACAACCAGGGCACTACAAACTTGCCGCTTATTTGTACGGCTATGAGGTTACCGGCCGCCATGCCTAATATAATACCGCCTACGCCGCCAATTAAACAAATCACCACAGCTTCAATCAAAAACTGTTTGCGTATAACAGCCGGTGTTGCGCCAATAGCCTTACGGACGCCGATTTCGCGCGTACGCTCAGTTACCGAAACCAGCATAATATTCATTAAACCGATAGCTGCACCAATTAGTGTGATAATACCAATGCCAAACCCGGCAATGGTCATATAACCAATCTGTTCGCCTAAACTTTTTTGGATAGAGTCGCTGCGTACAATCTCAAAATTATCGCTCATGCCTGCGTTTAATCCGCGAATGTTTCTGAAAAGCGATGTCGCTTCGCCAATGCAGGCGTCAAGCTGCGCGCCACTGCCTACCATAACCGTTACGCCAAAAGTTGGATTAGTTGTGGGTGCAAGTTGCTTGGCTTTCAAAATAGGGATAATACAAAGCCTGTCGCCCCCGTTAAAACCCGCACTCGATCCCTTCGACGCAAAAACTCCGACTACTTTGAATTTGTTGCTGCCTACAAAAATAGATTTATTGATAGGGTCCTCATTTTTAAACAACTTGGTTTTTACCTCATCGCCAATAATAACTACGTTGTCGCCATACAGTAATTCCTGGTCAGAGAAATTACGCCCTAATGCCAGTTTATAACCATTAGTTTGCAGGTAATTTTCATTAGTGCCGGTAACTTGTACGTTAGGGTTGGTTTTTTCGCTGTTATATTTAGTTATAGCACTACCTGAAATATTTAGGTTGATAGCAACCAACGCAGGCAGCTGATAGGAACTTTTAAACCGTTGCGCCTGTTCATAACTGATTGACGGAAACGCTTTACGATGCCCGCCATTGCCAAAACCAAAGTCAGACCCACGGTTTTGTATGGTGAACGAGTTGGCACCTAAGCTTGAAAAAGCATCGGTAGTGTATTGTTTGATACCCTCGATAGCAGTAAGTATGCCCACCAAAGCCATAATGCCGATAGCAATAATGAGCGAAGTAAGCGAGGTACGCAGCCGGTTGCCCGCAATGGATTGCAGCGCGATAGACACATTTTCTTTAAGCGAAGTTTGAACCGGCATTATATAAAATTAAGAAACTTAGCGATAAGACTGTGCAGGCTATAGGTTTGTTACAACCTGTGCACCTTATTTGATGTTTTAATAAGCTGGTGGCGGACTCACCCGATCATCGCTCGATCACCCTCTCTTCCGCAAGCGGGAAAGAGGGTAGGAATATCGAACATTATTCGATATTAAAGAAAGAATTACCCTCTTTACGCCGAAGGCGAAGAGAGGGTCGACAAGCGTAGCGATGTCGGGGTGAGTCAAAGCGTCGACAGGAAACCGATCGATCATATTGCATGCATTTCAAAAAAGATTTTGGTAACTTAACAGTCTAATTTTAACACTATGAAAAACATTAGATCTGTACTGTTATTACTGCTTTTATTAGGCATTGCCACTTATACAAAAGCGCAAACTACCGTTAGCACATCCATTAACGGTATTATTGTTAGTTATTTAGAATTGAAAAACGCATTAGCCACTGACGACAACCCAACGGCCCAGCTTAAAGCTAAGGTATTGAATGATGAAATTGTCGACGTTCAATCCAAAGGCATGACACCCCAGGAATTAAGTACCTGGAAAAACTACAGCGACAGGCTGAGTTTTGACAGCCGCCACATTAGCGAAAGCAAATCAATAGATCACCAGCGCGAGCATTTTGCATCATTGTCAAAAAATATGTACACGCTTTTAAAAGTGTTTAGGGTAAATACTTCGCCGCTTTATTGGGACTATTGCCCCATGAAAAAAGTGAGCTGGCTAAGCGATAAACAAGCCATCGAGAACCCATACTATGGCAAAACCATGCTGGATTGTGGTAGTGTTAAGGAAACTTTGAAAGAAGCAAAATAAGAGAGTCAAGAGGCAAGAATCAAGATAGGATATTGAATAGCTTATCAATAAAAAAGCCTTAGCGATTAATCGCTAAGGCTTTACTTTATATATCTTGACTCCTGGTTCTTGTCTCTTGATTCTACCTAACTATACCGAAAACGACGTGCCGCAACCGCAAGTGCTGGCAGCGTTAGGGTTGCTAAAGGTAAAGCCGCGAGCATTTAGGCCATCTTGAAAATCAACTTGCATACCTAACAGGTACATGCCGTGAGCTTTATTCATAAACACGCGCAGGCCTTCAATTGAAAATTCCTGATCGCCGTCTTTTTTCTGATCAAAGCCTAAAACATAGCTCATGCCAGAACAGCCACCGCCTTCAACGCCAATGCGCAAGCCAAAGTCGTCGCTAATTTCTTGCTGATCTTTTAATTTATACAATTCTTTAACGGCGCCTTGTGTAAGGATTACCGGTGCGGTTTCAACAGCAGTACTCATCTTATTTTTAATTAACTACACAAATATAATGTAAAATGCGGATTTTTGTTCCGGAGCCGGTATTTATGACCTGCGCCTAACATTAAACTTAATTATGCAATACTATCCCTATTTACTAGACATCATAAAATATACCGTTGCCGGCTTAGGCGTAGTGTGGATTGCCTTTTACCTGTTAAGACCCTACCTTGACCGCAACGAAAGTATCCAGCTGGTAGAGTTGAAGAAAACCATCAGCAATCAAACTTTGCCGCTGCGTTTGCAGGCTTATGAGCGTGTAGTGTTATTTATAGAACGGATTAACCCAACTAATTTACTCATCCGCCTAAATAACCCCGACTATTCAGCCGCCGAATTATATGTGCTGATTGTGGCCGAGTTGCGTAATGAGTATCAACATAACGTTACCCAACAGATTTACGTAAGCCCTAATACCTGGGCCATAGTAAAACGACTTAAAGACGAAACGCTGGGCCTGGTAAATTACGCCATTAAAGATTTGCCGGAAACAGCCACCGGCTTAGAACTAAGCAGGGCAGTGCTAACCCAGGTTAGTAACTCAGAAAACAATCCTTACGACTCCGGACTGGCGCTTATTCGCAACGAGCTGGAGCAACTATTCTAATTAGCAATGTCGGCCAAGCGGAAAACAACATCGGGTATCGAAATTAAGGAGGTTTATACCGAACCTTCAAAAATGAATGAACTACCCGGCGAGTTTCCGTATACACGCGGTATCCAGAAGGACATGTATCGGGGCAAGCCCTGGACAATGCGCCAGTATGCCGGCTTCTCTACTGCCGAAGAATCAAACAAACGTTATCATTATTTATTGAGCCGGGGCACCATGGGCCTGTCGGTTGCTTTTGACTTGCCCACGCAGATAGGCTACGACTCTGACCATGAGCTGGCCGAAGGCGAGGTAGGCAAGGTTGGTGTAGCGATAGACTCATTAAAAGATATCGAGATCTTGTTTGACGGTATAAAGCTAAGCGACATCACCACGTCGATGACCATTAACGCAACGGCTGCTATTTTGCTGGCTATGTATATCGCGTTAGCAAAAAAACAGGGTGCAGATTTAAAGCAGCTGTCCGGAACAATACAGAACGATATATTAAAGGAATACGCCGCACGCGGCACCTATATATATCCGCCGGCACCGTCTATGCGGTTAATTACCGATGTTTTTGAGTACTGCAGTAAAGAGCTGCCAAAATGGAACACGATATCGATATCCGGTTACCATATCCGCGAAGCCGGCTCGACAGCGGTGCAAGAATTGGCTTTTACGTTGGCCAATGGTAAAGCCTATTTAAAAGCGGCGCTGAGCAAAGGTTTAGATATTAATGTTTTCGCTAAGCGATTATCTTTCTTCTTTAATTGCCACAATAATTTTTTTGAGGAGATAGCCAAGTTCAGAGCCGCACGCCGGATGTGGGCCAACATCACCAAAGAGCTGGGCGCTACAGACCCCGGCGCGCAAAAGCTGCGCTTTCATAGCCAAACCGGCGGCTCAACGTTAACCGCACAGCAGCCTTTAAATAATATAGTACGCACAACTACCCAGGCGCTGGCAGCCGTATTGGGTGGCACACAATCGTTGCATACCAATGGTTATGACGAGGCTTTGTCGCTGCCGACAGAGGCAGCTGCGCAAATAGCGCTGCGTACCCAGCAGATCATTGCGTTTGAAAGTGGCGTAACGGATACTGTAGACCCCTTGGCTGGTTCGTACTTTATAGAAGCGCTGACAGATGAGCTGGAAGCCGCCGCACTATTATATATAGGTAAGATAGACGCCATGGGCGGTTCGGTAAAAGCTATCGAGCAGGATTATATGCAGCAGGAAATTGCAAGTGCGGCTTATCAATACCAAAACGAGATAGAAAGTGGCGAACGTGTTATAGTAGGCGTCAATAAATTCGCACAGGCAGAAACGCCGGCAGGCAATGTTTTCAGGGTTGACGACACTATCCGTTTGCATCAAATTGAAAAAATAAGGCTCTTGAAGGCCGGAAGAGATAGCGTTGCAGTAGCAAAAAATCTGAAAAATCTGAAAGCTGCTGCCATTGGTGCAGATAATCTAATGTTGCCGATATTATCGGCGGTTGAAAGTTATGCTACTTTGGGCGAAATAGCCGATGTGTTGCGTTCTGTTTTTGGGGAGTATTAGAGCTAATAGGAGTGCAATCGAATGCCGGACTTGGTATTTCTCCACATCTTTGTCGTGCCGGCGGCGCGCGGTACAGGTCCTGACCTTGAGTTAAATAATAAATAAACGGCCTAAAACACTGTAAATTCAGTGTTTATTGTGAGTAAGGTTATGAACATGTTAATAACCCGCGAAATATAATTTATAAACTCCAAAAAACCACAAAAAAAGAACACTTTTTTTCAAATTTATTTTCACAAAAAATGCAAAAAGAATTTTTTACTCCGCTTTTTTTTTGAATATTCGATGTTCCGTAGCAGTCCCAATAAAAGTGTCGCTGGGGGTCTGAAAATCAATATCTTATTAAATACTGTATGGAAAAAACTTGTACTAACGTCTGGAATAGCTGTCTTCAAATCATAAAAGATAACATACCTGCGCAAAGCTTTAAAACTTGGTTCGAGCCAATTAAAGCATTACGCATGGAGGGCAGTGTCTTGACCATACAAGTACCAAGTTTATTCTTTTACGAATGGCTGGAAGAACACTATGTTCAGCTTTTACGTAAAACAATAAAAAAACAATTGGGTGATGATGGCCGTTTAGAGTACAACATAGTTGTTGAACAGTCATCAGCAAGCAAACCATACACAACTAATATGCCCTCAAACGGAAACGGTGCGGAGTCTAAGAATCAGTCGATGCCTATCCCTATTTCAATAAATAAGGATATTAAGAACCCGTTTGTCATTCCCGGCCTTAAAAAACTGAATGTCGATCCGCAATTAAACCGTCAATATACCTTCGAGAATTTTGTTGAAGGCGATTGTAACCGTCTGGCCCGCTCGGCTGGCTATGCGGTAGCGGCTAAACCGGGTGGTACTTCGTTTAACCCATTAATGATTTATGGTGGTGTAGGTTTGGGTAAAACCCACCTGGCACAAGCCATTGGCAACGAAATTAAACGCTCATTACCGGATAAGCTGGTATTGTATGTATCGTGCGAAAAATTTACACAGCAATTTGTTGATGCTTTAAAGCATAATAATATCAATGACTTTGTGAACTTTTACCAGGCTATTGACGTGCTGATCATGGATGATGTGCACAACTTTGCCGGTAAAGAAAAAACACAGGATTTCTTCTTCCACATATTTAACCACCTGCATCAATCAGGTAAACAACTCATCATTACTTCTGATAAAGCACCTAAGGACCTTGCCGGGTTAGAGGAGCGTTTATTATCAAGATTTAAATGGGGCCTAAGCGCCGATTTGCAGATCCCCGATCTGGAAACCCGTATGGCTATCCTGAAAAACAAAACTTACCAGGATGGTATTGAGTTGGGCGACGATGTGATTGAATATGTAGCGCATAACATTGATAACAACGTACGTGAGCTGGAAGGCGCCATGGTATCGCTATTGGCACAATCAACGCTTAACCGTAAGGAGATTGACCTGAATCTGGCTAAACAAATGTTGAAGAACTTTGTAAAAAATTCTTCGAAAGAGATCTCGATGGAATACATCCAGAACCTGGTTTGCGAGTATTTTGAAGTGCCTATTGATATGGTAAAATCACAAACCCGCAAACGCGAGATTGTGCAGGCGCGCCAAATCTCTATGTACCTGGCTAAGGCACACACCAAGAGCTCATTGAAATCAATCGGCCATTTCTTTGGCGGCCGAGACCACTCTACGGTTATTTACGCCTGCCAAACTGTTGAAGATTTAATAGATACCGATAAGAAATTTAAAGGCTACGTAGCCGATATCCAGAAGAAGTTGAAGATGTCTTAAAACAAATCCTTGGAAAAACCACTGTTAAGCGCCATTATGATATTCATAGTGGCGTTTTTGTTTGTTAACAAACGTTAAAGTTGTCAGATACTTTTCAGTTTATGTGAAACTAGTGTTTATATTTAAACTATAAACCTAATCGCATTAACCTAAATGAAAGCCATTATTCTATTTGCATTCGGCCTGCTTACGGTTGGTCAGTTAAAAGCGCAGCAGTCTGGTTTAAAGCCTGGCGATGAATTTGCTATTCAAACAACCAGTATAGAAACCCCGGCAGTTGGTAAAAAAGTAACCGGGACTGAAAATTACACCTTTCAATTTAAAGTATTAAACATTACTGCAGACAGCACTAAACTGGAGTGTAAGCTTGTTAAAGCCAAGATCTGGCAGGACGACAGGTTATACCGGATAAACTCAGACAGCATCCGTATTACCGAGTTGAATGCCTCTAACTTGCTCACGCAAATTATATTATTACAGGGCCCTGTTAATGTGGTGTTTAACGCACAAGGCAAATTTATGCATACCGAAGGGGTTGACGAGCTGATAAAGCAAGCTACCCAGCCATGGCATTTGCTGGATAATGTATTAGCTTATCAGAAGCCAAATATCGATGGCTTTTTGAGCATGGCTTTAAACCGGATGTTTTTTGAAGTGCCGAAAGAAAAACTAAGCTATCAATCAACCTGGACAAACGCCAATACCAAAACAACTTATAAAGTAACAGCTATTCGCGGCTCATTATTAGATATAGAACCGGTAACCCAGGATAAAAATGGTAGTCTGAAAATATTGTTGAACGAGGTGAATGGCCTGGTAGAAGATGCCAAGCTAAGTTACACACAAACCGGTGTACCAGACCCTAAGCACTATGTGAGCACGCAAAACATAGTTTATGGTAAAGCCGATGCGTCTGTTATAGACACCGCCTGGTTAAACATGGCCATACCATTAAGTTATTGGAGCGAATGGTTCAAAGATAAAACGGGCGAGATCGACTCGGCCAAAACTTATTCTTATTTCAATAAATATGAACCCATCTATAAAACCGATCCGTTTTTTGTTGTTGCAACACTAAGCAAGGCAAACTCTGCTAAAAGCGATGGCGCTTTTCAGGCCTATCGGGGGTTATTAGCAAAAACGCCTAATAAATACCTGGCTGGCGATTATTCACATTTATTTAATAAACTCCAATGGGCCGCAGATGTAAATCCCGATTCGGCGTATAATGTTATCAGGTATTTTTATAAAGATCAGGGATTTATAACCTGGTTGCAGGAGTCCTTTTCGCAAGCTTTTCTTAATGAAAAGCATGAGGTAGCCTCGCAGTTGATTGAAAAATTAAACGCCGACAAACAATTAGGCATACACTCGTTAATTTACCCCATGTACCTATGGACGATGGCCAAACAGCAGCCCAATAATGCTAAACTGCTAATAAGTAGCTATCACCAATTCATGAAGATGAATGATGTATACCTACATAAAGGGAACGGCACGCGCTACGCTTTGTTAACTTATAAAATGCTTATTAACGCCGGTAAGCAAAAAGAGGCGGAAAAATTGCTTGAAAAAACTACCCAAACGCTGGAACGTTTTAAGGCAGATACGCTAAACAAAAATCGTTATACCGACAAAAATATGCTGGCCTATGCTTATTATCTCAGGTATCAGTCGGTTGCTAAAACAGATTCGGCTGCTGCTTTACTATACCTGGCAAAAGCGGCGCAATATTCGCCACAGAATAACAAAGAAAAGACATATTCAAGCTTTTATGACCGGGCGTTTCTGGAATCAAAAGAAAGTTATGGAGATGAATATATAAATAAACTGATTGCCACCGGCGACATCGAGACTGCCTTAAAACTGTTTGCCGATAACATTACAGCAAACCCTGTTAACCTTGCCGACATGCAAAAAGTTTATGAGAAATATTTGCCAAACAGCAACTTTAAAGATTTTTTTAAAAACAAGGTAGTGAACAACTGGGCAGACGCGCCCGCTTTTGAATTAACGGGTATAGACGGTAAAAAATATGCGTTAAGCGATTATAAAAACAAATGGCTGGTAGTTGACTTTTGGGGCACATGGTGCGGCCCCTGTCGCGAAGAAATGCCTAAAGTGAATGAGTTTAACCAGGAACTGGTTAGCGGTAAACACAAGGGCATACATTTACTGAGTGTGTCCTGTTATGACGAAGCCCCGGCGGTTAAAACTTTTGTTACCAATAACAATTATGGTATTACGGTAGCTATGAGCGATAACGTGATACAGAAAAATTATAAAATAGGCGGCTATCCAAGCAAGATCCTAATCTCGCCAAACGGTAAAATGATAGATATACCTTTTGGAACCGACTGGCAAAGTGTGATTAAAAAGTTTAATGAGTTGTACGCTGCTAACTGATTTAAAAAAGATGCTTACCTGACGCAAACGAATTAATTTTAATTTTAATTTTTTCAGGATTATTAAGTAAAATTGATAGTTGCTTTTAATTGGCAACTTTCCCCCTTAATGGCTATCCACAAACCCAAACAAATATTGCTGGTTGACGATGATCAGTTGTTCTTGAAACTGATTGAACAGGTATTTAAAAAATCAGGGTTTGTTTGCACGCGCGCGCCATCGGCCGAGGCGGCTATTGAAATATTGGAAAAGGGCGGAGAGATGCCTGATTTGATCTTGTCAGACTACGAGATGCTGAAAATGAACGGTTTCGAGTTTCGTCGCTATTTAATGAACGATACGAAGTTTCAGGATATCCCTTTTGTGTTCCTCACTTTCTTCTCTGATAAGGATTTGATGGAAAAAGGGCTTGACCTGCAGGCTATCGATTATGTAATAAAAGATACGCCTATCAACGTAATAGTATCCAAAGTAAACAACATTCTGTTTACAGTTGATAAGCAGCGCGAGCTTTCTGAAAACGAAGTAAAGAAGGCGGCTAAATCGCTTAACATAAAATCTATCCCGGTTAAATCGCCGCATATTGAATCGTTTAAAGTTGATTTTTGGCACCAGGCGTATCATGATATCCCGGGTGGCGACTTTATCGACTTTATAAAAGTTAATGACCGTTATCACTTTATTGTTTTGGGCGATATTATGGGCAAAAAGTGGATGGCCTGGTTCTTTACCTTCGGCTTTCTAAGTTATGTGCGGTCGGCAGTGCGGTTTGCGGCTTTTAATAATGAATATTCCACCTCAAAAATATTGCAGCAGGTTAATGCTATCATTTGTTTTGATGAGGTCTTGAAAGATATTTTATCAAGTTTATCTTTATTATTGATTGATAGCGAAACTAATAAAATTACCTATTCTGGCGCCGGCGATTTGCCTTTGCTACATTACAGCCTTGAAGCCGATGAATTGAATATGGTTAGCTCATCAGGTTTATTGTTAGGGCTTTTTGAAGAAGGAAATTATAGCGAAAAGGAGATTCAGCTAAAACAAGGCGATCGGTTATTTATCTTTACTGATGGCATGATTGATTTTATTGATGCAACCGGCAAGAAAAGTGATTACAATCAATTTTTGAAGACTTTGAAGCCTTTTATGGAAAAAGAGAATAACTTTACCGATATAGCATCAAAATTATTTAATAATAATCTAAACGAGCAGGTTGACGATCGAAGCATAATTAGCATATATAAGAACTAATATGATTAAAGTATACAAAGAACTTGACGACATTTTGTTAGTGAAGCTGGATATTAAAGAAGCCAGCCTTGAAAACGGTGATGCATTTAAAGCCGAGGTAATTAAGCTTTTTGAAAAACAGCAAAAATCAATAGCTATTGATATGAGTTCGGTCGAGTATATTGACAGCTCTTTTTTAGGGTCGATTGTTTCTGTCTTTAAGCATTTGATCTCGTTTAAATCAGAACTGGTATTGGTGGGCCTGAGTAAAGATATCACCAACTTGTTTGCCTTAACCAGGTTAGATAAGGTTTTTAAGATCTACAATAATTTTGACGAAATATCTAAGTAATAAAAATATGGCTGAACCAGTAAGCAAACAGTTTTTATTACCTAATAGCCGGCAATCTATAAAATCATCGGTAGAGGAGTTGCTTGATTTTATTGTTAAGCAATTGCCTGATCATGTAAATAAAGAGGCAATTAGTTTCAAAATTGAGGTAATACTAATTGAGTTATTAACCAATGGTATTAAACACGCAGGCACCAAAGAAACGTTTTTGGATATAACCGTTAGCGAAAAAAACATTCATATCGATAAAAAAGATTTTGGTAACCGTTACCAACCCGGTAACATAACGTCATTACTGATTTATGACCCCGGATACCGCGAGTTATTAACTAAAGACGGGCTGCACAGCATGTATGCTGTAGTTGAAAGCGATACCCAGATTAAATTTGTTTGTGAAGAAATGGACGACGACACCCCGCTTGATGTGGGTAACCTGATGGAACATTTTGGTTTATTGATCATCACTAAAGCCTCTGATAGCTTTACGTATGAGTACGATATCGCCAAAGGTCTGAATACGTTCAGCGTGTTTATTGAGCTTTAGCGCTTCAGGACGTAACGTCGGGGTCTTTATCTCTTTGGTGCCTTTCGGGTTTTATTTCTGATTGGATAATTTCTTTTCTAAATTCCTGCTCGTCTTTGCGGTCATTCCTGATTAGCCACGTAATCAACAATACTATTGCCACAATGAGGGCGCCAACCCACCAGTAATTAATATCTACGATCATAGGATTTTGTAATTGATTGCTATAAAAATCGGCTGTAGAGATTAATTGAGCGTTATGGCTTGATTAAAATTTAATAGCGAGATCTCAAAAAAATGTCATCTCGACCAACGGGAGAACTATTTTCTTGAGCGGAGCGAAAAAATCTATACACATACGAAGTATTTAATGCAAGTGTATAGATTTCTCGCTGTGCTTGAAATGACAAGGCGGAAAGAAATAAAAAAATGCCTAAACCAATTTGCTAAGCGCCGCTTTTATCCTTGGCATTGCATCCTCAATATCCTGCAAAGTGCATGCACCTACAGAGGCACGGAACCAGGTAACGCTATCGTCTGTACCAAAGGCAGAGAATGGTACAAAGGCAATCTTCGCCTCTTTGATCAAATAAAAGTTTATATCAGCCGAATCTTTAAGTACTGCTCCATCCGGCGTTTTTTTACCGGTATAGTCTAGCTTAACCGTTAGATAAATAGCACCCATTGGCGCAATTGAGTCTACCTGGAAACCATCAGCCTTTAAAGACTGGAAGCCATTGTGTAAAGCATTTAAGCTGGCTTGTACGCTGCCTTTTAGCTTAGTTAGATAAGCATTAACCGCGGCGTCATCCAATATATATTTAGCCATAGCTACCTGCTCGGCCTTTGGCGACCAGGCGCCCATGTGGCCAACAATAGCTTTCATATTGTTGATCACGCCTTCAGGGCCAAAGCCCCAGCCTACACGTACACCGGTAGCGGCAAAGCATTTAGATGCGCCGTCGATGAATATTACATAGTCGCGCAACTCGGGACGCAGCGTAACCGGGTCAAAATGCTGGTTGTCGCCAAAAGTTAATTGCGAGTAAATTTGATCGTATAAAAAGTAAAGTGGTTTCTCACCTGCTGTACGGGTTTTGTTTTCGGCAATCACCATGTCGCAGATCTCTTCCAGGTCCTTTTTGTTAAACATGGTGCCTGTCGGGTTCAGTGGCGAGCATAGTGCCAGCAAAGCTGCACCTTTAATATGAGGCCGTAATTCGTCTGCCGTAGGCATAAAATTATTTTCGGCACGGGTTTGTACCATAATACCTTCGGCTTTCAGCAAGTCGCAGTAATGGTTATTGTTCCATGACGGCGCCGGGAACACTACTTTATCACCCTCGTCAACCACGGCCAAATAAGTAGAATAGATCAACGGGCGAGATCCGCCCGAGATCAGGATCTCGTTAGATTTATAATTTAAACCCAACCTGTTTTTCAAAAATGCCGACACACTTTCACGCAATGCCAAAACACCATCAGCAGGCGGATAGTTGGTTTGATTAGCTGCATATGCATCAACAATATCTTGCTTCAATTCATCAGGGATAGGATAGATGTTAGAGTCGTAATCACCAATGGTTAGGTTGGCAACATTCTGTCCCTGGCGTTTTAATTCATTGACCTCGCCGGCTATCTTGATAATTTCAGAGCCGCGTAGATTTTCGGCTAATGCAGATACTTTCATTCTGTTTAAGCTAAAAGGGCAAAGGTGAAAGCTGAAAGCTTGCCTTTACCCTTTATTGTAGTTTGTTAATAATTTATTGAAGCTTGAAGCTTTATGCTTTGGTCTTTATGCTTTTAGCTTACCCTGCCAACGGCTTTCGCAATTTAATGATTCGTACCCAGTGCATGGCTTTCATGACAGGATAAACCGGATCAAACTCAAACCATTTTGCGGCAAAGTTTGAATTATTGGGGCGCTTGTGGTGATTGTTCTGAAACAATTCGCCAAGCATCAAAAGATCAATGAAAAATGTGTTTTTTGATTTGTCGCCGTTGTCAAAATTCGAGTAACCATATTTGTGGCCGCACCAGTTTACAATAGCGCCGTGGATAGGGCCCATCATAAAATGGATAGGCAATAACAAAAACATCCACCAATGGGTAGCAAAAGCAACATAGAATGCCACGTAGCCTATGCCAAATAAAATGCGAGACATATAAGTAGATCCCCAATAGTCAACCAGGCGCCACTCGGGGTAGTTGCCTTTAAATTGCGCATCAGGCTCTTTAAGACGTTTCTCGTACAATTTATAACTCTGCGCCGTGCGCCACATCATCTGGAAAACGTCTGTAAAAAAATAAGGTGAGTGCGGGTCTTTTTCGGTATCACTGTAGGCATGATGCTCGCGGTGCATGATAGCGTAAGCACGCGGATTTAAATACGAAGAACCCTGGCAAATAAAGGTAAGCATGTGGAAAACACGCTCATTTATTTTATGGGTACTAAACATTTTATGTGACGCGTAGCGATGTAGAAAGAAGGTCTGGAAAAACAATGATAAGAACCAATGTGCCAGAAAAAATATTAAGATAATCACTAATTGATATGGATTTTACTGTGTTTATAATTAACGGCAAAGATACCATTTTAGTTTTTATGCCAGTTAAACTTATTGTTAAATTAACCGATAGGGTAAAATCGACTTCGGCTTACTGAATTTTGCTTCGGATTTTGAATTTAAAATCAATTTTAATGACTTATAAGTCATTTTTTAAAATATGAAGAGACGACTTATTTAAAAATTGATTTATATTTATAAAAGCAACCAGTAAGCCAGTAAAACCTATTTGCCGATCAGATCTGAAAATGCCCAATCCATTAAAACCGCTTGCCGACTTGCTGATATTGATAGTGAAAATGACTTTTAGTGCCAGTTTTGCCAAAAGTCTTTTAAGTGATAGATCGTAACCCTAAAAAAAGAAATTAAATAAAGCGAAGTCAAAGCAATTGTAAGTTGAGTGTTTTGTTTGTTGTGTATCTCTAATGCAAAATAAGTTCAACCTAAACCTTATCCTTGCTAAATAAGGCCCGTTAAAGGGCCTGCAACTGCAATTGCTTTGACTATGCTAATAACATCGAAACCTAAATCTTGAGTATGTGTGTAAACCGCCTGGTCTTTAAACGCCCCGGCGGTTTTTTATTTCAAAAAGGTCTGCCAGTAATTTGTACGATTGCAGGCGGTCATCAAACTCTTCGGCAATGGTTACCGCTATGATCTCATCAATATCGTAGCTGTCGGCTAGTTGGCTGAGGCGGGTTTTCACCATCTCCGGCGATCCTGCCACCACGCGCTGCCGGTTATAACGGATACGATCCTGCTCTTGCAGGGTATATTCTACGTCTTTAATGTCGTCATAATTATACGGCGATAATCCCATGCCGCGCTCAAACTGTATGAAACGGTGATCCATCAGTGCTTTGTGCTGCATTACCTTTTCAGGGTCTTCGCTACAAAAAACAAATATGGCCATGTTTACCTCGGGCTGCTGCAAATCTTCTGAGGGTTGAAAGCGCTCGCGATATTGCTGTACAGCTGCCGGCCCGCCAACCGGGCTAATAAAATGCGCGAACGAAAACCCCATACCAAAATGGGCCGCAAACAAACCACTCTGCCCGCTTGAGCTTAGCAACCACATAGCCGGAACTGTTTGTACCTGCGGAATGGCCCGTATTTTTTGATGGATAGTTCCGGGATCTGCACGGTCATGAAAATAGTTGCGCAGATCAGCCAGTTGTTCAACAAAATCCTGCTCGGCGAAATGGTTTGATGGGTTTAATATGGAGGCAGTAATACGGTCGGTACCCGGCGCGCGGCCCATGCCCAAATCTACCCGGCCCGGTGCCAGTGCTTCCAGCATTCTGAAATTTTCGGCAACTTTAAGCGTGCTGTGATTAGGCATCATGATACCACCAGAGCCTACGCGGATGTCTGTTGTTTGCGATGCCAGGTAGGCTATCAGTACTTCGGGCGTTGAACCTGCTAAACTGCCGGTGTTATGATGTTCTGATACCCAAAAGCGGGTATAACCCAGCCCATCGGTATATTTTGCCAGTGCGATGGTTTCCTGTACGGCTTGCTCGGCAGTCAGACCCTTGCGGATAGGCGACTGGTCTAACACGCTCAAGCGAATGTTTTTTGTGCTCATAGTAGTAAATGAACACAAAAGTACTTAGCCTGTTGCGGTTAATGTACAACAGCCGGGTATTATGGCACTAAGCTTACAGTAGGCTAGTTTTGAACTTTATAGCTGGTCAATGTTTCGTGCGATTTTTGATTGTTGGGTTGCCCCGCATCCGTATCTATCTCAATTATTCCAACATTTTTGGCCACGTAAAAATCAATAACCTGGTAGGTTTCAAAAGCGCCGGTAATGTTATACTGTAGGAGCAATTGGCTGTGCGACACATTTTTAAAGGTATTACCAGACAGGGTCATGGTTGTATCGCTATTAAGCACTTTGCCTATGATTTGCGCCGGGAAGCCGGCCAGCTTGCCGTCGTCTGTAACAGGCGCTGTCCAGGTTTGTCCGGCGGCAATGTTGTCTTTTAAGTATAAGTATTCAACCGTGTTGCCAAAACCTATAATGGTAGAACGGATGGAGTAACTGTCGTTGCCATGATAAAAATAGGTGGTGCCACTTAAGCTATCCGTTTTATCGGTAGCGGCATAATAAGTTTTGCCGTTAATGGTGGTATGGTCGCCCGTCATGGTCATGGTCTCATCCATGGTTGGCCCGGGGGTGTATACCTGGTGGTAGGTCCAGGTGCTGCCTTTTGTAGTGGGTTGGTAACCATCAGCAGTACCGGCAGAACCGGTATTTGACATGTCTGGCGTATCTAATTTGCAATTGGAAATTGAAAAAGCAAAAAGTAAGGCAAGTAATTGATAGCGCATTTTCATAGTTGCTAATTAGGGTATAAGGTTGATAATCAAAAGGTTTTTCAAATTTAATATAATATTCGAAAAAACAAATTCTCGTCCCGTACCCTAGCTCTGGAAATGATATAAGAAAACTACCGAGCCTGTATACGCCGGTTTTTTCTCGTTTTCAATCTCCATCGTAACACCAATAGTAGCTTTGGTAATGCCGCGTAAATTGGCTACCGCTTCCAGTTTGGCAATTAAGCGCACACGGCTGTTAACTACCACTGCCTGTGCAAAGCGGATATTTTCAATACTGTAATTAATCTGCATTTTTAGATTCTGCACATCGGCTATCTGATGCCAGAAATAGGGGAGTAATGATACCGTTAAATAACCGTGAGCAATGGTAGCTTTGAACGGACTTTCGGTTTTTACACGCTCTTCGTCAGTATGAATCCATTGGTGGTCGATAGTAGCTTCTGCAAACATATTGATCTGCTCTTGGGTGATGGTGTGCCACGCAGACACGCCCAGTTGCTGGCCCAAATGCGATTCGAACTCTTCGTAGTTTTTAATAATGATCATAAAATCAGGTTTATTTTAGTAGGGGCCTGCTGTTTGTGCAGGCCCTACTAAAGTAATAAACCTAAATCATTACACCAAAACCGATCCGCCATCAACAACAATTACCTCGCCGGTGCTATAACGCTGACGCATCAGGTATAGGTAACTTTCGGCCAGATCATCGGCTTCGGCCACAAATTTTACCGGTAGGCTGTCGGCAAAGCTGGTATAAAAACTTTCCCGGTCGGCCTCGGGCATATTGCTCCACAAATTAGTTTTAACCACGCCGGGGCAAACTAAATTTACTCTTATCGGCGCCAGCTCAATAGCCATGGCCCGGGTAAAACCTTCCATCGCTGTACATATACTTGCGCCAAGCGACCATCCGCTTTGCGGTCTTCGGCTCGCAGTCCCCCCGCTTAAAGTAATAGAGCCACCTTCATTAATATTTGGCGATGCGTATTTAACGGCAGTGAAAGCGCCCCAATAACGCACATCGAAAAAACGCTTTGCATCGGCTAATGAAACATCGGCTATTTTAGACAGATTCAGGCTTTCGCCTGCAGTAAATACCAAATGGTCAAATTTTCCCAAATCGGCGAACAGGCTCTTAATTTGTTGTTCGTTAGTTAGGTCGGCAGCAATGCCTTTACTGTTTGCAGGTAGTTGGCTCAAAGCCGCATCAATGCGCGATTGATTGCTGGATATTATAATTACTTCGGCGCCCTCGACAGCGGCTGCTTTCGCAGTTGCCAGGCCTATACCTGAGCTGCCACCTAATACAATTACTTTTTTGTTGGATAAAGATGATTTTGAATGTTGTGTTGTGCTTTCCATTATTTAAATGTTTTGATAGCACAAATGTCCGCAGCAAAAAATCTGCGACACTTAACAATTGGTAAAAAGCAAAAGCTACTTAATATTTCTGCGGATGCGACTGAGCGATTGCGGTGTAATGCCCAGGTAAGAAGCTACATCGCTTAACGGAACACGTAAGGCAATCTCCGGCTGGCGCATCAGGAACATTTTGTACCGGGTGGTTGAGTCATAACCCAGATAGCCGTTCTTCAGGTCAATCTTATCCAGCAAAGCTTGCTGGGTTATCTGGTCTATGAGCGATTTTAAATAAGGCAGCTGGCCGTAAAGTTTAGTAAGCGATGCACGGCTGAAAACCAATACCTCTACATCGCAAGCGGCACTGATGCTTTCGTGCGCTATGGTGTTGTTGTTGAAGCTGTTTAGGATGCAGCAAAACTGGTTTTCCTTTAAAAAGAAATAAGTAACCTGCGTGCCCTGCTCATTCAATACCATAATGCGCAAAACGCCATTGCAAATAAAATACATTTCCCGGCAAATGGTATCGGCATGAAAAAGGTATTCGCCTTCTTTATAGCTGCGCGACTCTGTAGCTGCGATGATTAATTGTTCGTCAGCGGGCGGTATGGCGTGGAACAGTTTAAGAAAGGCTATAAGCGGATTGGTCATCGCTCAAAAATAGGGAAAAAGCTAACGCACCACAACAAGTCTGTCATGCTGAGTCAATCGAAGCATGAGCGCAAAGGCCAATAATCGTTTACCCATTTCCGACGCTCATCCTTAAAAAATTGTCATTGCGAGCGTAGCGCGGCAACCGCACGCGTTCAAGCCTTTCTCCGTGCGATTGCTTCGTCGTTCCTCCTCGCAATGACAATAAATCCTTATTACTCCGCAATCAAATAAACCTGACCCGTTTGCGCACCCAACACGCTCTTAACATACCCTTGCGTAACCTTAGCCATACTAACCGGTATATGCCCCGGGAAATATGGGAAATAAGCCGGCGACTCTTCAACCACATCCGGCGCTACTGAATTAATACGCACGCCATGATCCAACTCGACAGCGGCCGAGCGCACAAAGCCGTCAATAGCGGCATTGATAGCGCTAACCGCGGTGCCATAAACAATCGGGTCGTTAGCTAATGAACCTGAGGTTAGCGTGAACGAACCTTTTGGGTTGATGTAATGCTGACCGATCAATACCAAATTAACCTGCCCCATTAATTTACTGTTAATACCTTTTCTAAAATCGGTATCATTCAACTGGTTAAACGGACCGAAATGTCCATCTCCGCTGGCGCTTACCAAGGCGTCAAATTTGCCCACCTGTTTAAAGAATTTTTCAATCGATTCGGTTGAAGTGATATCAACCTGGTAGTCGCCGCTTTTAGAGCCGGCGGTAATGATTTCGTGGTCCTTTTTTAAGGCTGCTACCACGTGCTTGCCTATAGTGCCGCTGGCACCTACGATAATGATTTTCATAATGTGATTTTATTGATGGTTCTCAAAAACTTCTTTAGCGTGCGCCAATGCATTGCTTACCGCAGCGCCACCGGCATAAAAGGTCATCTGTAAAATTACTTCAACAATTTGTGTTTTACTAGCCCCTAGTTTTAGTGCGGCGTCAATATGTGCCTTTAATTGCGGCACGGTATGGCCCAGGGTGGTGCATGAGGCGATGAGCAAATATTCACGGGTAAGCAGGTCCAACCCCGGCCGGGCCATAATGCCCTGCATGGCCCATTCAATGGTCATGTCGACAAAATCCGGGCAAATGTTTTTCAAATTATTAACCAGTTGCTCGCCGGCCTGGCCTCCGTGTAGCTGGTTCAAAAGAGCGAGGCCTTTTTGATAGGTCTCTGATTTAACAGTTTCCATAGTATCTGTGTTTTTTTGACAATATTAGGCCAATACTTTACATTTGTCAAGTAATGGCACAATAGTCATGTATTGACAAATTTGTCACTATTGTTAAGCGTCAATATGTTAGCAGAAAAAATAATTGAAAAAAAATACGATCAGGCTTGCGACTGCCCAATCACCGCAGCTATTGGCATCGTTGGCGGCAAGTGGAAACCCGTCATTATCTGGGTATTAATGCCAGGCTCAAAACGTTTCGGCGAATTACATAAAACCATCCCCGGCATCGCCCTCAAAGTATTATCGCGCCAGCTAAAAGAACTGGAAGCCGATGGGATCATTAGTCGCAAAGTGTTTGCAGAAGTGCCGCCCAGGGTAGAATATACGCTGACAGAAAAAGGCCGCTCATTGCAGGCTGTTATGGATTTATTGGCTGATTGGGGTAGGGTTAATATTGTAGAATCGAGTTGAACTTATCAATACGTCATCGTGAGCGAGGTACGAGCGTGACGATCTCCGGGTCGCTTCGTCAGCTTATCGCTCGTCTAGCGCTCAATCGCCGCTAAGGCTTTGTTCTTTTGTCTTGATACAAAAGAACCAAAAAATCAAGTCAGCAAAAAGGCTTCTTTGCGCGCTAGGCCTTTGCCCTGCAAATCAAACAGAATCACAAGGCCGCAATCTTTTTGCCCCGCTTCGCTCGCACAGACCCTAGCTTCAGCAAAAAGTTGAATGCCTTCTCCCGCCCACTAGGCCACCATATTCTGTTTGCTTTCACCCGAAGCTGGTTTGCTGACGGTTTTAGGCTACAAAGATGAATCTTCAAAAAATAAATGTTCTTTCTGGTAGGTGGGATATTGGAACAATCCCGATAGCTATCGAGACAAGATGACAAATCTACAATGTGTGCAACACCGTCAGACGCAGAGCTTCAGGCGAAGACGATAAAACAATGGTGGCCTTGTGCGGCTGCAGGGCTGTCGGGAATGTTGCCTGAAGCGGTGGCTCAAGTGCGACAACAGGCGGCAACAGGCCCCTGCCCAGGTTTTATCGGCGTGCAGCGCAAAGGCCCTGAGTGGAGAAGCATTGCGTATGACTTGATTTTTTGTTACTTTTTCATCAAGGAAAAAGTAATGGGCCTTAGCGGCCAAGAGCGCTCACAAAGCGATAAGTAAATCAGCAATATTGTTTTATTGATTATTTAAATGTTTTATCGATTGTTTAAATGCCTTTAAAGGCATTATGAGCTTGCTAAGTCAGGCCTCCCACGGCATGATGCGTAATGGCCTGTCGGAGAAAAACGGCGCTGTTGAGTGAAACAAAAAAATACTTAAAAGTCATTTTTACTGTTTCATTTTGTTTCACTCAAAATGCCTAGTTATCTGAAAAACAATAGATTAGTTAAAAATTTTGTTTCACTTGTTTCATCTGTTGCACACACAAGTGAAACAAAACAGTCTATTTAAACATATTCTTCAACGCCGCCAGTTTCACCGCCATATCCGTCTCCGTCTCGGCCTCTCTCTTTTTAGGCTGATTGTTGTAATTAGGCTTGTTCTGCTGTTGTTTGGGCCTGTCCTGGTTTGCAGGTCGAACGTCGCGCTTTGGCTCGTCGGTCTTCATAGATAGCGAGATGCGCTTACGGGCAACGTCAACCTCCGTTACTGTCACTTCCACCTGTTGGTGTACCTTCAATACCTCATTAGGGTCCTTAATAAAGCGGTTGGTGATCTGGCTTAAATGCACCAAGCCATCCTGGTGTACGCCTATGTCTACAAAGGCGCCAAACGCGGTTATATTGGTTACGATGCCCGGCAGCTTCATGCCCGCTTTCAAATCGGTAATGGCATTCACGCCATCCGTAAAGCTAAAGGCTTCGAACTGCTCACGCGGGTCGCGGCCCGGTTTGGCCAGTTCGGCCATGATATCGTTTAGCGTAGGCAGGCCCACGGTTTCGGTAATGTAGCTTTGTAGCGGGATGCTTGCACGTAGCTTATCGTCGCGCATTAGGTCGGCCACGGTACAGCCTTTGTCTTTGGCCATCTTTGCCACCAATGGATAGCGTTCTGGGTGCACAGCGCTGGCATCTAATGGGTTCTCTGCATTATGAATGCGCAGGAAGCCTGCTGCCTGCTCATAGGCCTTATCACCCAGGCGAGGCACCTTCTTCAACTGCTCGCGCTGCTTGAAGGCGCCGTTCTCATCGCGATACTCCACAATCTTCTGCGCTAGTTGCGGCCCTAAGCCTGATACATAAGCAAGGATCTGCTTAGATGCGGTGTTCAGCTCAACACCTACGGCATTCACCGCGCTGATGACGGTGTCATCCAAAGAGGCTTGCAGCTTGTTCTGGTCCACATCATGCTGGTACTGGCCCACACCAATTGATTTAGGGTCGATCTTTACCAACTCGGCCAATGGGTCCATCAGCCTGCGGCCGATAGATACGGCACCCCGCACAGTAACATCCTTATCCGGAAACTCCTCGCGCGCTACATCAGAGGCCGAGTAGATAGACGCGCCGCTTTCGTTCACCATCACAATGTTCACGCCCGGCAGGTTAAGCTTACGTACAAATAGCTCAGTCTCACGGCCGGCGGTACCATTGCCAATGGCAATGGCCTCGATATTGTATTTCTCAAACAGATGCTGAACGGTCTTCTCAGCTTCTTTAGCCTGGCCCGCACCCGTATGCGGGAACACTGCGGTATATTCTAATAGCTTACCCTGCTCATCCAGGCAAACCACCTTGCAGCCGGTACGGAAGCCCGGATCAATAGCCATGGTGCGTTTCTGACCCAGCGGGGCAGCCAGTAGTAATTGGCGCGCATTCTCGGCAAACACACGGATGGCCTCTTCATCGGCTTTCTTCTTCGTCAACAAGCGCACCTCGGTTTCCATCGACGGGCGTAACAGGCGTTTGTAGCCGTCGGCAATCGCCTGCTTAACCTGATCGGCAGCAGCGTTATGGCCGGTAACGAAAGCTTTCTCCAGAGCGTCGATGGCTTCATCTTCGGGTGGCATGACGTCAAGGTATAGAATCTCTTCTTTCTCGCCCCTGCGCATAGCCAGCACACGGTGTGAGGGCGCCGATTTAACCGGCTCTTCCCACTCAAAGTAGTCTTTGTATTTGATGCCTTCGGTTTCTTTGCCCGGTACCACACGGCTTTTGAACGCTCCTTTGGTCACAAACAGCTCACGGACCTTGGTGCGCACAGCAGCGTCTTCGCTAATGTGCTCAGCAATGATATCGCGGGCGCCACCTAGCGCATCTTCAATGCCGACAACGCCTTTGTCTTCTGCTATATACTTTTGGGCTTCAGCCTCAACGTCAAACTTGTTTTGCGTCAGTAGCAGATCGGCCAGCGGCTGTAATCCTTTCTCACGGGCGGCAGTAGCGCGCGTTTTGCGTTTAGGACGATAGGGTAGATAGATGTCTTCTAACAGCACCATGGTTTCGGCAGCGTTGATCTGTGCCTCCAGTTCGGGCGTTAACTTATTCATGTCCTTCAGCGAGTTTAGTATGGCTTCACGGCGCTTGTCCAGCTCGCGCAGTTGCTGTATACGGTCGCGGATGCCGGCCACCTGTACCTCGTCAAGGCTGCCGGTTATCTCCTTGCGGTAACGGGATATGAATGGGATAGTAGCGCCCTCATCAAGTAAATTGGCAGTAGCAATAACTTGTTTTTCGGCTATCGAAAGCTCAGTGGCTATCTTTTTATAGTGGCTCGTCATATATACTTTATTGGGAAAGCGAAAATCGGTTTATGCCGAGAGATGTCAAAGGAGTGTTGGTAAATAAGTCGGCGATGAATATCGGACCGAATACTGAATGTCGAATAATGAAGAAGGGTTTACTTCCTCCCCTTCGTTAAATTCTTCTCCACCCGGTACTTCACAACCTTTTCAATCAGTTCCAGCGGCATAGGCTTGTCTAGCGGGAATTGTAGTGTGCCTCTGCCGGCTTGATATTGCGCTGTCTCGGCTTCAAAAGCCTCAATACCCATTGGGGCAGGGTAAAAGCCGATGTGCTTTTTATAACCACCGAAATGCACCAGGTTGCCGTTTAGTACAAACGTAGGGATGCCGTATTTAATATCCTCTGTAGCATCGGGAGCAGCGTTGTGGATGGTTTGACGGATAGTTTGTAATTGGGCTTGTACATCCTCCGGAAAGTCTGCTATGTACTCGTCTATGCTTTTTGCCTGCTTCATGGTTCTAGTTTTAGGGTTAATACAAAACTAAGGCCCGATGGGCAATTACATCGCGGGCGAAACGGACATATTTAGGGGTGAATTGCGACAAGGGATAACAAAAATGGCGATGGGGTCAACCCATCGCCATTAAATTCTTATAATAGGGCTAACATTTACTTAGCTACCCACTTATTATCAGCAGGGGTGGCATCCATAAATATACCACCATCAAGTGTAATTGATTTAGCAGTTTTAGAAGCTTTGATAGTTATAGTGATATGCTTTTGGTCTTTCTCCCAAACCTGCGATGTAGCATGTGTGCTTTGCGTGGTGCCATCAGCATAAGTAACAATGGCATCAAACGGTGCGGCAAAACCGCCAACATTAGCTACGCTTATTTTATAACCACCGGCTACAGCCTGGGCGCTCTCCAGTTTCAGATCGATATAGCCATTGGTGAAGAACCAGTTGTTAAAGAACCAGTTCAGGTTTTTGCCTGAGCCGGTGTTCATCGAGTTAAAGTAATCCCACGGAATAGGGTGTTTGCCATGCCAGTTGTCCATATAAGTGTGTAACGCTTTCTTAAATACAGCATCGCCCAGCATATCTTTTAGGGCCAGATAGCTTAATGACGGTTTGCCGTAAGCATTGTTACCATAACCCTGGCGCAGTTCGCTGGTTGGGGTGATGATGGGTAGGTCCTCCATGGTTGAGGGGTCATTAATGTAGTTCACAATCCTGAATTTCTTATAAAAGTCATCGGCTTTCTGTTTGCCGTTTTCTACGGTGCCTATCAGCAATTCAAGCGTGGTGGCCCAACCTTCGTCCATAAAGCCATAGCGGGTTTCGTTGATGCCCATGTAGAATGGGAAATAAGTGTGCGCCTGCTCGTGGTCCTGCACTAACTGTGCAAAGGTTAGGTCCTCTTCATGGCTGTCATTCACCATCATTGGGTATTCCATATCGGCAAAACCCTGGAAAACAGTCATTTTAGGGAAGGGGTAAGGTACTCCCGGCCAGTTGTGCGAGAACCAACCTAGTGCGTTACGGCTCCATTGTACTGAATGATGAAAATCTTCAGACTTATCAGGATAGGCTGCCTGCACGCTGGTTATGCGGTGTGTAGCATCGTCAACTAAAACGCTGGCTGCATCCCAATTATAATGGTCGCTAATACCAACGGCCATGTCAGATATATCTGTAGCGGTCCATGTCCAGGTGTTGGTTTCGTTTTGTGCGGTGACGTTCTTAGCGGCCAGATCAGCAGGCGTAGCAATGTGGATAGTGCTGTCGCTGGTCATGGATTGCTGCAGACGTTTGGCAAACTCCGGTTGTAAAACCTTATCGGCATCGCGCAAAGTACCGGTGCTCCAAACGATATAGTTTTTAGGAACAGTAATATTCAGCGTATAGTTATTGAAGTCGTTATAGAACTCCTGGGCGTCTAAAAATGCTAAAGTATCCCAGCCGTTGTAATCATCATACACAGAAACACGTGGATAGAAGTAAGCCAGGTAGAAAGTGGTAGAATCTATCACGCCCTCACGGCCGCTTTCTTTGGATAGATCGAAATGCCAATCAATGGTCATTTTAACAGAATCATGCGGCATTAGCGGCGTTTTCAGGCCCACCATTTGGTTAGTGCCCGAGATCTTTGCATTATCCCAGTTTACTTTATGGCCGGCAATATCAAAGTTATCTATCTGAGTGCCCGGTGTCATATAATCATCGCTTACACTGCCAAAGCGGGCGACACCCGGGCGGTGAATGTTCATGATCAACTTCATATTTAGCCTTTTCAACGTATCGGGGCTATTGTTATAATAGGTGATCTGCTCGGTGCCCTTAACCGTGCGGCCCGGTGGCGTTAAGGTGATGGATATATTGTAATTACCCGTATTTTGCCAATAGTTTTTGCCGGGTTTACCGCTGGCATCACGGGTGCCTTTGTTAAAGGCTTTCTGGATATCGCGAGGTGTGTACAGGCCCTGCGCGTTTGCCTGCACTATAAACAGGCATAGTAAGGCCGAAATGGAGATGGTTTTGAGCATCGGTTAGCGTTTAATAATAATTCAGTTAATTGAGACGTAAAAGTAGTAATTACTACTTTGATTTTGATGATGGGTGAAATGTTACAGGGCGGGCGAAAAATATACACGCTCGGAAGACGCAAAATATTGCGTCTCTACATAAGCAGCACTAGCCCAATAATCCTAAACCCGATTGCAGCGAATACCGGCCTGCGCCTAAAGCCTGTGCCGTATAAGCGTAAAGCGGGGCTATCAATACCAAAGAACCACTGGCATTGCTTTTCAAATAGCTTGATAACCCCTCCCTTCCCCTCCCAAGGGAGGGAATCGCACAAACCTCTGCTTTTTATCTGTTTATGAAAAAGATCGCTCGATATATGTCATTTAACTACGTAGCCAACTAACTTAATAAAACTAATAACAAAAAGGTATAAATCCCCTTGCAAGTAATAGAAATAACCGTATCTTTGCAGTCCCGAAAAAGCGGGGTTATATTAATATTTTAATAATTTAATTTAAAGCAAGTGAATACGTTAAGTTACAAAACTGTCTCAGCCAACAAAAAAACCGTTAACAAACAATGGGTTGTTGTTGACGCGGAAGGCGAGATTTTGGGGCGCTTGTCTACTAAGATCGCAATGATCATTCGTGGAAAAAACAAGCCAGAATTTACCCCGAACGTAGACTGTGGTGATAATGTAATAGTTATCAACGCAGACAAGGTTAAGTTGACCGGAAACAAATTCAGCGATAAGCAGTATGTTTCATACACTGGTTATCCAGGTGGTCAGCGTTTCATTTCTCCTAAGGAGTTAATGGCAAAACATCCTACACGCGTAATTGAAAAAGCGGTACGTGGTATGTTACCTAAAAGTCGTTTGGGCAAAGCATTGTTTGGCAATCTGCACGTTTATGCAGGTACCACACACCCACATGAAGCTCAAAACCCGAAAGCCATTTAATTAAAAAACTAAGGAAAAAGAAATGCCAACAACTAACACTTCAGGCAGAAGAAAAACAGCCGTTGCACGTATCTACCTTACTGATGGTAGCGGTGCAATTACCGTAAACGGTAAAGATTACAAAGAGTACTTCCCTACATTGCCATTGCAATACATCGTTACTCAGTCAACTGAGGTTTCTGGTTCAACCGGATTATTTGATGTAAAAGTAAATGTTGCAGGTGGCGGTGTAAAAGGACAGGCAGAAGCCGTTCGTTTAGCTATTGCAAAAGCTATTGTTGAACTTGATGCTGATAAGAAACCTTCTTTACGCGCTAAAGGTTTAATGACACGTGATAACCGTATGGTTGAGCGTAAGAAACCAGGTCGTAAGAAAGCTCGTAAGAGATTCCAATTCAGTAAACGTTAATATTTTAAGGAGGACAACACAATGGCAAGAACAACATACGACGAGTTACTGGACGCAGGTGTACACTTTGGTCACCTTACCCGCAAATGGGATCCGAAAATGTCTCAGTACATTTTCATGGAGCGTAATGGTATCCACATTATCGATTTAAATAAAACCTTATCAAAGGTTGAAGAAGCTGCTGCAGCTATAAAACAAATTGTAAAATCAGGACGTAAAGTTTTATTCGTAGCTACTAAAAAGCAAGCGAAAGACATCGTTGCTGAATATGCAAAAGGTGTAAACATGCCTTTCATCACAGAACGTTGGTTAGGTGGTATGTTAACTAACTTTGCTACGGTACGTAAGTCAATCAAAAAGATGTCTAACATCGACAAGTTGACTAAAGACGGTACTTACACTAACCTTTCTAAAAAAGAAAGATTGATGATTCAGCGTGAGCGCATCAAATTAGAAACTTTATTAGGTGGTATTGCTGATCTGAATCGCTTACCGGCTGCATTGTTTTTAATTGACGTTAAAAAAGAGCACATCGCAGTATCTGAAGCATTAAAGTTAAATATCCCAACCTTTGCAATGGTTGATACTAACTCTGATCCTTCAAACATCGATTTCCCTATCCCGGCTAATGATGACGCTACCAAATCAATTTCATTGATCACCGGTATCATTATCAAAGCTATCGAAGAAGGTTTAGACGAGCGCAAACGCGAGAAAGACGACGAAGCAGAAAAAGAAGCAGCACAGGCAAAAGCGAAAGTTGATGCTCCGGAAGTTGCTGACAAAGCTACTCCGGCAGGCGAAGGCAAAAGAGTCCGCAAATCTCCGGTTGAAGCATCTGCTGCTATCGAAGAAGAAGCGCCAGCTGCTGCTGATACTACAGAAGAGTAATAATATTTAGTCGTAAGTCTTGAGCCTTTAGTCTTCATAGACTTTAGGAGTCAGGGCTTACGACTTTTAACTTATAATCAAAAACAAGATGTCTACAGTACAAATCTCTGCATCAGATGTAAATAAACTGCGCCAGCAAACAGGTGCAGGTATGATGGATTGCAAAAAAGCTTTAACAGAAACCAATGGTGATTTTGAAGCTGCTATTGATTTTTTAAGAAAAAAAGGTGCTAAAGTAGCTGCCAGCCGTCAAGACCGCGAGTCTAACGAAGGTGTGGTTATTTCACGTACATCTGCCGATGGCAAACGCGGTGTGATCATCGAGTTAAACTGCGAAACTGATTTCGTAGCTAAAAATGCTGATTTTGTTGCTTTTGCTAACGCGATTGCAAATGAAGCCGTTGAACAAGCTCCAAAATCATTGGAGGAATTAAATCAACTTACTATCGATATTGAAAATACACGTTTAACAATTGCTGAGGCTTGCATTGACAAGACCGGTAAAATCGGCGAGAAAATCGGCGTATCTAAATACGAAGTTATTGAAGGCGATAAAGTTATTGCTTACATCCACGGTAATTTCCGTTTAGGTGTATTGGTTGGCTTAAGCAAAAACGTTGATGGTGCTGACGAAGCAGGTAAAGACGTTGCTATGCAAATTGCTGCAATGAACCCGGTTGCTATTGATAAAGATGGTGTTGACGCTACCACTATTGAGCGCGAATTGGAAATTGCTAAAGAGCAAATCCGTGCAGAAGGTAAACCAGAAGCAATGGTTGAAAAAATTGCTGCCGGCAAACTGAATAAATTTTACAAAGACTCAACCCTGTTAAACCAGGAGTTTGTTAAGGATTCTTCAAAAAGCGTAGCTCAATTTTTAGATACGGTTGAAAAGGGCCTTACGGTAACAGCCTTTAAGCGAGTGGCTTTAGGAGCTTAATCATATTTAATCCCCCGATATTATCGGGGGATTTTTTTTGACCTTATTTTTGCGAACGCAATCATTGCGTTCAATATCAAACTGTAGAGACGCAATATTTTGCGTCTTTGTAGTGAATACCAACATGCGGGAGACGAAATTAGACCCCGGCAATTAAACTGATCGAATGAAAACGGCTTTACATAATTTTAGGCTGATAACTGATGGTGAAATCACCGGCGGGAATGCTGTTGTTATTGAAGACGGAAAGATCATTGACGTCATAGCGGATACTCAAATTCCTAATGACGCTGAAAAAATCGACTTAAATAATAATTACCTGGCGGCAGGTTTGATTGATCTGCAGGTTTATGGCAGCGGAGGCAAATTATTAGGAGAAATATACAAGGAAGAAGCCCTTGCCCAAATGGAGGCCGACTTCTTGACACAAGGTACCACCGGTTTCCTGGCTACCATTGGCACCAACAGCGACGAACTTTTTGAAAAAGTTATTATCGCAGCCAAAAATTACCGTGATAACAGTATCGGTAATTTTTTAGGTCTGCATTTGGAAGGTCCTTTTCTAAATCCGCTACGCAAAGGTGCACACCTGGCTGAGTTTATGCACAAGGCCCCGCTTGATAAAGTAAAACGATGGCTCGACCTGGGGGATGGTGTTATTAAAATGATGACTATAGCACCCGAGTTACAGGATGATGAGGTAATCAATTACCTTAATGATCACGGTGTGATCTTATCGTCCGGCCATAGCAATGCAACTTATAAAGAAGGTAAATCTTTTCTAAACAACCCGGTAAGAGCAGTAACGCATTTGTATAATGCCATGCCGCAGATGCATCACCGCGAGCCTGGTTATATACCCGCGATTTTTGAAGAGCGGCCCTATGCCAGCATTGTTGCCGACGGTGTGCATGTTGACTTTGCAATGGTACGTTTGGCTAAACGCGAATTGGGCGATAAGCTTTTCCTGATAACCGACGCTGTCACCGAAACTACCGAGGGGATCTATCCGTTGCACGAATTGCGCGGTAACCATTATGTAATGCCGCCCCATTATACCTTATCTGGCTCATGCTTAACTATGCTGAAAGCGGTACAAAACTGCGTGGAGCACGTAGGCATTGATTTGGCAGAAGCTATTAATATGGCCTCGCTTTATCCGGCCCAATTAATAGGCGTTGCTAATAAAGGGAAGGTTGAAAAAGGCTGTATTGCGGATTTGATTGTGTTTGACGATGCGTATAAGGTTGAGGCCGTAGTACTCAATGGCGTAATAAAAACTACATAAAATTTTAACAATAGCTTTAAATACATATTTTTGACAAACTCCACGACATCCATGAAATACAAAAGAATTTTATTGAAACTGAGCGGCGAATCTTTGATGGGCGACAGGCAGTATGGCATTGACAACAAGCAGGTTATGCAATATGCACACGACATTAAAAACGTTTACGATAAAGGCATTGAGATAGCGGTTGTGGTAGGTGGAGGCAATATTTTCAGAGGCCTTAGTGCCGAAAAATCGGGCATGGAACGCGCGCAAGCCGACTACATGGGGATGTTGGCCACAGTGATTAACTGTATGGCGCTGCAAAACGCATTAGAGAATGTTGGTGTTGAAACCCGTCTGCAATCGGCGATTAAAATGGAACAGATCTGCGAGCCTTATATCCGCCGTCGTGCTATGCATCATCTGGAAGTTGGTAAAATTGTGATATTTGGCGCGGGTACCGGTAACCCATATTTTACTACGGATACTGCCGCTTCACTGCGTGCTATTGAGATCAAAGCTGACGTAGTATTGAAAGGCACCCGTGTTGACGGAATTTACACCGCCGACCCGGAAAAAGACCCAACCGCAACCCGTTACGACGAAATATCTTTTCAGGAAGTATATGACAAAGGCCTTAACGTGATGGACATGACCGCCATAACCCTTTGCCAGGAAAATAAATTACCCATCATAGTATTTGATATGAACAAGCCGGGCAATTTCATGAAAATTGCCGACGGCGAACCTATTGGTACGTTGGTGAGATAGAGGGTTTACATTCCTCAGATTACTAAGTATTAAAAATCTTCATAACACGTGGCTGCGTAAATCATTAAAATTTACCGCTATTTGTTATGAAGATTTTTGCTTTTATATCGCTGCTTTGGCTAACTGTTGTATTGCCCGGCAATAACAAACCGGTAGACAAAGTTGACTTGAATCGCTACGCGGGTAAATGGTATTCCCTTTACTCAATACCCACTATGTTTGATAAAGGTACCCGCGAAACCACCACCACTTATACTTTAAATAAAGACGGCTATTACAATGTTGTCACCACCGCGAAAAAAGGCGAGGATAACGAACTGCATACCTACACCTCTAAGCTTTTCCCGATAGCCGAAGATAATAACGCGCAAATGAAGGCCCAGTTTATCTGGCCTATTAAGGTTGATTATTGGGTGATAGACGTGGCGCCCGATTACTCTTATGTAGTAGTTGGCCACCCAGACCATAAATTTCTGTTCATTATGAGCCGTAAACCAACTTTAGACAAAAAGATTTACGAAGCATTGGTTGCTAAATGCAAAGAGATGGGCTACCCGGTAGAAAAATTGACTGCACAGTATCATGATTAAGGTTTATCATCATATGGCTAACAGGTATCTGGCGTATCAGCATAATTTGATAGCGGCTTTATTGCAGTGGTAGAAGCTTCTTCTCAAAAAATCAAGTTTAAAAACATTTTTAGGTTAAATTGCTTAATGGAAGAGCCTAAGATTAATAAGGCTATTTCATAGATTTTACTATTTTTGTCAAAAAAATAAAGCAATGAGCGAACTCGTTAAAAAACAAATAACCGATGCTAAAGCTGCCATGGATCGCGCGATTGAACATGCAGATAACGAGCTAAATAAAATACGTGCCGGTAAAGCAAGCCCATCAATGTTAGATGATGTATATGTTGATTACTATGGTACTGCAACTCCCTTAAGCCAGGTAGGTAGTGTTAATACACCCGATGCCCGTACTATCGTAGTACAGCCATGGGAAAAATCTTTATTGAGCGCTATAGAGAAGGCTATCATGGAAGCTAATTTGGGTGTTAACCCGCAGAATGATGGGGTGATCATTCGTATCAATGTCCCTCCTTTGACAGAAGAGCGCCGCCGCGATCTGGTAAAGAAAGCTAAAGGCGAAGCTGAAAATGGCAAAATAGCTATCCGTAATGTGCGCAAAGACGCTAACGAAAAAATCAGAAAGCTAAAAACTGAAGGTGTATCAGAAGATGAAATGAAAACAGGCGAAGCCGAAGTTCAAAAGCTGACAGACAGCTATATAGTTAAAGTAGACCAACTATCAGAAGCTAAAGAAAAAGATATTATGACAGTGTAAAATATCCATTAATTGTCAAATTAAAGGGAATGAGCTACTTAGCCATTCCCTTTTTTTATTTTTGGGCCATATATGAAAATACTTTTATCATACTTACAAAAATACCGTTGGACAGTAGTTTTTGCACTCATCCTTGCGGGTCTTAATATTGGGTTTTCATTGGTAGATCCATTGATAACAGGCAAGTTAATAGACAATTATATAACGCCTAAAGATAGCCCCTTGTTTACTTACGAATATAGATTACATGGTGCATTAATACTAATTAGTATTGGAATTGGTGCAGCTATGGTGTCGCGTATAGCAAAAAATTTTCAGGATTATTATACCAATATTATCGTACTAAAAACCGGCGCGCAAATGTATGGCGATGGTTTGAAACATTCTCTAGAATTACCTTACCAGGTTTTTGAAGATCAGCGTAGCGGCGAAACGCTGGGCATTTTGCAAAAATTGAGAATTGACTGCGAAAAGTTTATAACATCGTTTATTGCTACACTATTTGTGAGCGTGGTAGGCATTGTATTTGTGATTGTCTACTCCTTAAAAGTAAACTATCAGGTAACGTTGGTATATTTTGCTTCCATGCCTGTAATTGCTATTGTAAGCACATTGCTGAGCCGTCGTATCAAAAAAATACAAGGCACCATTGTTAAAGAAACAACAGCACTGGCGGGTTCGACTACCGAATCATTACGTAACATTGAGTTGGTAAAAAGCCTGGGTTTAGCTAAGCAAGAAATAGAGCGCTTAAACAAAACAACTTATAAGATCCTGGATCTGGAACTCAGGAAAGTGAAATTTGTGCGAAGCATGAGCTTTGTACAAGGTACCGTAGTAAACCTTGTACGTAGTGCAATGATCGTGGTTTTATTGATGCTGATATTTAAGCATACTTTAACATTAGGTAATTATATCCAGTTTTTGTTTTACTCATTCTTTTTGTTTAACCCTTTACAGGAGCTAGGTAATGTAGTGCAATCATGGCGTGAGGCACAGGTGTCGTTAGGTAATTTCAAAGCTATTTTGGAAACTCCAATAGATATAAAACCGGCAAAGCCGGTATTGGTTGAAAAAATTGGAAAATTAACTTTTGATGGTGTAACCTTTAAGCACCTCACTGCAAACCGTAATGCGCTTAACCAAATCAATTTTGAAACTAAAATGGGCGAAACCATCGCTTTTGTTGGTCCGTCTGGTTCTGGTAAAACAACGTTAGTTAAATTGCTGGTAGGTTTATATCAACCGTTAGAAGGTGGCATTAGTTATAATGATATTGACAGCAAAGAGATAGATCTTGATCAACTGCGCGAAAAGGTGGGTTTTGTAACGCAGGATACACAGCTGTTTTCAGGTAGTATCCGTGAAAACTTACTGTTCGTTCGCCCGGATGCCAGCGACGAGGAATGTTTGAATGTGCTGGACCGTGCAGCCTGCCAAACACTAATGGCTCGTGCGTCGCAAGGTTTAGACACCGTAATTGGCGAGGGTGGCGTGAAAGTATCCGGTGGTGAGAAACAACGTTTGTCTATTGCACGCGCTTTGTTGCGCAGACCGGATCTTTTGGTGTTTGATGAGGCAACATCGTCATTAGATTCACTAACTGAGGAGGAGATCACCGAGACTATTAAAGACGTATCAGAGTTTAATAATCATATAACTATCCTGATTGCTCACCGTTTGTCGACCATTATGCATGCCGATAGGGTATATGTATTGGAAAAAGGCCGCATTATTGAATCAGGTAAACACACAGAACTGCTTGATCAAAAAGGTTTATACTACGCCATGTGGAGGCAGCAGATTGGCGAGAAACATACTTTAGAAGTAGAAGGATAATCAGACCATCATAAAAAAGCCCTTTCAATTTGAAAGGGCTTCATTGTTTATATACTTAGCTCTTCTTTAACCTCCGGAGCGGAGATTTCATTGAGCGATAACGGGATCAACTTTTTGGTTTTGAAATAAGTAATGCTGACGATCAATAGCGTCATGCTACCACCAAATAGCACGGATGGTACCGTCCCCAGTAATCTAGCCGCAGTGCCCGATTCGAAAGCACCGATCTCATTAGACGAACCGATGAACATTTGATTTACTGCAGATACCCGGCCGCGCATACTGTCGGGGGTTAACAACTGCATGATGGTGCCACGGATCAATACGCTGATGCTGTCAAATCCGCCCTCGGTAAATAAGAATAATAACGACAGGTAGAAGTTGCGCGATAAAGCAAAGCAAATAATAGATAAACCGAATCCGGTAACTGCTATCAACAAGTTGCGCCAGGGCTTGCCCATTGGTGAGATACGTGCCATGGCCAGCATTACCAACACAGCACCTAAAGATGAAGTCGCACGCATGATACCTAGTCCTTGCGGACCGACGTGTAATATTTCATTTGCAAATACCGGCAACAAGGCTACCGCGCCACCAAAAAACACCGAGAACAGGTCAAGGCTCATAGCGCCGATCATCATTTTGTTATGAAACACAAAGTGTATGCCCTCTGATAAACTTTGCCAGATACTTTCTTTTGGGGTATATATGGGTGGGTATCGCTTTAAAAAGAAAACGCAGACCAATGCTACGGTTAAAAAGATGATAATAACGCTAAATGTTACTGTTATACCGTAAAATCCATAAAGCAAGCCACCTACAAGCGGACCTAAAATCGATGCTATTTGCCAGCTTGAGCTGTTCCAGCTGCTGGAGTTTGGATAAACCTCTTTAGGTACACTGTGCGCCATAATGGTAAATGCTGCCGGGTTATAAAATGCCCGGGCTACACCATTGCAAAAAACCATTACATATAATATTGGGATGATCCAGCCGGCATGAATATAGGCCGACATGCTTTTTAGGGTGATAGTAAACATCACTATGGACGAAAATAAAACCGCAAAAAATACAAATAGCAGCATCTTTTTCTTTTCGGACTTATCTGCAATGTAACCGCCATACAGCGCAATGCCGATAGATGGTATAGCTTCGCTTAGCCCGATTAACCCCAAGGCAAAAGCACTCTTGGTTAACTGGTAAACATAAAAGCCCAAAATAACGGCTTGCATTTGGTAAGCAAAGGTGAAGAAAAACTTCATGCCCAGGTATGAGCGAAAATCTTTATAACGAAGAGCTATAAAAGAATCTTTAGGAGGTAAAGGTTGACTATCAGAATCTGCCATGCGGCAAATTTACGATTCGGCAACTAAGATTTTAGATTATTTGATTTTTAGACAGTAAGATTATAGTTAGCGGCCTATGAGATTTTATCCCAGCTTAAACCTGCATTTTTAGCCATGAATGCTCGATTTAGAATCTGATTTTGGGGCAATGCCAGCTGCGGGTCAACTTCAAAAATCTCTTCAACGCATTTTCTACATAACATTAATAGCTCCTGGTCTGTAGTCAAGTCGGCTACTTTAAGATCAAGTAAACCGCTTTGTTGTGTGCCTTCGATATTGCCCGGACCACGCAGTTGCAGATCAGTCTCAGCTATCTCAAAGCCATTGTTGGTTTTAACCATAGTATTAAGGCGTATGCGGCCATCCGGGCTGAGTTTGTCCTTACTCATTAACAGGCAAAAAGATTGCTCTGCGCCGCGCCCTACGCGCCCCCTGAGCTGGTGCAGTTGCGACAAGCCAAATCGTTCTGCATTTTCAATGATCATGACTGAAGCATTGGGTACATTTACGCCAACTTCGATAACAGTGGTAGCTACCATGATCTGTGTTTCGCCTTTTACAAAGCGTTGCATCTCGAACTCTTTTTCGGCAGGTTTGATCTTACCATATACTACACTTAACCGATATTTTGGCAAGGGAAATTCACGCGAGATCACTTCGAAGCCTTCCATCAGGTTTTTAAGGTCCAGCTTCTCGCTTTCCTTTATTAACGGATATACAATATAAACCTGCCGACCTTTCGCAATCTCTTCCCTCATAAACCCAAATACACGAAGCCTGCTGCTTTCATAAAAATGCACCGTCTTGATAGGTTTACGGCCTGCCGGCAGTTCGTCAATTACTGAAACATCCAGATCGCCATATAAAGTCATGGCCAGTGTGCGCGGGATAGGTGTAGCCGTCATCACCAGTATATGCGGCGGGACAACGTTTTTACGCCAAAGCCTGGCGCGCTGCTCAACGCCAAAGCGGTGCTGTTCGTCAATTACCACCATACCCAGGTTTTGATATTGCACTTTGTCTTCAATCAGCGCGTGCGTACCTATCAAAATTTTAAGCTCACCATTCTCCAGTTTTTGGTGGATGATCTTACGGTCTTTTGGTTTGGTTGAACCGGTTAATAACGCTACTTCAAGAAAGTCATCGCCTACCAGGGCTTTAATGGTTTGATAATGCTGCGAAGCCAAAATCTCGGTAGGGGCCATGATACAAGTTTGAAAACCATTATCAATGGCTATCAACATACTCATTAGCGCAACTACTGTTTTGCCGCTTCCCACATCCCCTTGTAACAGGCGATTCATCTGTACGCCGCGCTGTGTGTCCTGACGGATCTCTTTCAAAACCCGCTTTTGTGCAGTCGTAAGCTCAAAAGGTAACTTATTGTGGTAAAACTCGTTAAAGTATGGACCTACTTTATCAAAGATATTTCCCTTAAACTTTTGAATGCGGAGGAGTTTATTTTTAAGGAGTTTTAATTGTAGAAAGAAAAGTTCTTCAAATTTAAGGCGATGCCTGGCTTCGGCCAGTTTATTGGCATCCTCCGGGAAATGAATATTCCGGTAAGCCTCGGCCCGTGCCATCAATTTAAATTTTTGGATAAGGTACAACGGCAGGTTTTCGCGGATATCGCGAGCATGTTGTTCCAGTAGTGTGGTTATCAACTTTTGCAGACCCTTGCTATCCAGGGTAAACTGCTTCAGCTTTTCTGTCGAGCTGTATACCGGTTGAAGTGTGATGTTGCCCTTGCGCTGCATAGCTTCGGGCGAGTACAGATCAAACTCGGGGTGCGACATCTGTGCTTTGCCATTAAATGATCCCGGTTTACCGAAAAGAATATAGGCTTTGCCTACAGCCAGATTTTTCTCAACCCATTTAATACCCTGGAACCATACCAGCTCCATAACACCGGTTTCGTCCTGTACCTGGGCCACCAGGCGCTTAGTGTGTTTTTCGCCCAGTAATTCTATGTGCGTAACACGGGCAGTTACCTGCACCAGGGGCAGGTCGGGCTGTATTTCTTTGATCTTATAATAGCGGGTACGGTCAATGTGTCTGAAAGGAAAATGCTGTAGCAAATCCTCCAGAGTTTTTATAGCCAGTTCTTTTTTAAGTACATCGGCACGCGCCGTGCCAACGCCTTTTAAATATTCAATAGGAGTTTGAAATGGCTGATCGTTCAAAGGTTATAATCAGGCTTTAACGGCTATTACAGAAATTTCGACACTAACGCCTTTAGGCAGGGCAGATACTTGTACGGTTTCGCGCGCCGGGAAATTATCTTCAAAGTAAGACCCGTAAACCTCGTTAACCTCGGCAAAATCAGCCATGTTGGTCAAAAAGATGGTGCTCTTAACGATGTGGCTAAAATCGGCTTTTGCCTGGGATAGCACAGCTCCAATGTTTTCCATTACCAGGTGAGTGGCGGCAGTAATATTATCGGTAACTAATTCGCCGGTAAACGGGTGTAAAGGTATCTGGCCAGAAACATATATGGTATTGCCGGCTTGTATGCCCTGGTTATATGGGCCTATAGGCTCTGGAGCGTCGGCTGTTTTAATTACTTTTTTCATAGTACGTAATAATTGTGATTTATGCTGATTTTAGTGCTTTTTTAAAATGAACCATTGTATTAGTTTCCAGATAATACCCAATAAAAACACCGTAATAGCAGTGGCATTAACAGCATGCATTACTCTTAAATTAAAGCTGGTAGGTCTGTTCGGATCTTTTTTGCGAAAAAAGTACATAGTACAAATTTAATAAATTTTAGCCCCTGGGCTTTATAGCACAAATATAGTTAAACAAAAAAGGCTCCCCAAAATTGGAGAGCCTTTATATTTTAACTTAACTGTTTATTCAAAAATTATTTTTTGAATTGAACACGACGGTTTAATACACGTCCTTCTTCAGTTGAGTTGTCAGCAATTGGACGAGTTTCGCCATATGCTTTTACTTTTACTTTTTTAGCATCAACACCAGAGTTAACTAAGTAAGTTTTTACTGAGTTAGCACGGTCTTTAGATAAAGCTAAGTTGTGAGCAGCAGTACCTTCAGATGAAGCGAAACCATCTAACTCAACTTTAGAACCTGATGCACGTAAGTCAGCAGAAGTAGCATCAAGAACCGGGTAAGAAGAAGTTCTTAATACTGAGCTATCAAACTCGAATTGAATGTTGCTGTAAGCAGCAGCACCAACTTCTTGTTTTCTCATGAACAATGAAGTATCAATTTTAGGGAACACGATAGCGCAACCTGAACCGTCAACTACTGTACCAGCAGCAGTGTTAGGGCATTTGTCAAATTGATCAGCAACACCGTCACCGTCAGAATCTTTTTTCAAGTCGTTAACTGCGTTTTCAACGTTAGTTACACGGCCTTTCAATGCTTCAACTTCTTTACGCAATGCCTCGTCGTATAATTCGTCATACATCATAGCAACTGGGTTAACCCACTCTAAGTTTGCTTTTGATTTTGAACCTAAAGTGAAGTCTAAACCTGCATAACCGTAAGAGTAACGGTCTTTAGTAGGATAGCCTTTTTTCACACCGTCAAATATGTCATCATCAACAAAGTTTTCAGTGTAACCTAATTTAAAGCCAATAGCGTCAGATAATTTGAATTTAACACCAACACCAACTGGAATAACTAGTTCTGTTACTCTGTTTGGGTAAGTTGAAGTAGGTACAACAGGTAAACCTAAAGAGTTAGGACCGCCAGTTAAAGTTGGTTTAAAATTTACCAAACCAGCACCAGCATTAACTAAGAAGTTAATAGCATTTTCGCGACGTAGATAATCTATAGTAGCTACGTTAACCTCACCAGAGATAGCACCTTGGAAGAAATTAGTTTTGAAAGCTGAGTAATCATTACCAGTTACACCGTCAACGATGTAAGGAGTAGGGCCGCCAACTGGTGAGCTGGTAGCTTTACCTTGTACTTGACCACCACGAAGGTTTAATTGTAATGAAAAAGAATGTGCTAATTGTTTTTTAATGTCAACACCGTAACCAAGGCTGATTTTGTTTCCGGTGAAATCACTTGAACCACCGGTTCCAAGTAATGGTGACGTTGCGCCAACATTTAAGCCAATACTCCAGGTATTGTACTGTCCAGCACCACCAAATACCTTGGCAGTGGTTGTAGTCGACGACGTTGTTTCTGTGGTTTGAGCGCTAACTGCACCGGCTACCATCAAAGAAACAAAAGAGAGAGCGACTGTTTTTTTTAATGTAGAATAGTTCATAGTTTTAAGATTAAACAATGTTTTAATTGTGATTTTTTTCCAAAAATAGTAATTATGTTTGAAACGGTTACCAAATTCTGTTCCAAAAATCATAATACCAACACAAAGAAATAAAAAATGTTCTATAAATAGTACAAATAAAATTAATGCTATGAAATATTTACCTGCCGACAATAGTTTATTTACAAATAATAGAAAAAATTTCGTTTCGAGTATAAAAGCCTCATCTTTAGCGATATTTTATGCAAATGACGAGTATCCGAGGAGTGGTGATCAGACCTTTGTATTTAAGCAAAATGCCGATTTTTTTTATTTAACAGGCATAGATCAGGAGCAAAGTATTCTGCTATTGTTTCCTGACTGTCCTAATTCCTTATACAAAGAAGTACTGTTTTTAAGACAAACCAATGAACATATTGCCGTTTGGGAAGGACACAAGTATACTAAAGAAGAAGCAAGAGAAGCCTCGGGAATTGAAGCTGTATATTGGCTAAGCGAATTTGATAATATACTGCATAGTATTATAAACTATGCCGATAATATCTACATCAACACCAATGAGAATGACCGCTTTAGCTTTTCTGTTCCGTATCGCGATTTGCGCATGCTGGAAAGCCTGCGTGCCAAATACCCGTTACACCATTATGAGCGCTCGGCACCCATTATGCGCGACCTGCGCCCGGTTAAATCGCAAATAGAAATAGATCTGACCAAAAAAGCATGCGCTATTACTAAAGATGCTTTCGAGCGGGTATTGAAGTTTACCAAGCCCGGCGTGACCGAGTATGAGATCGAGGCCGAGATCATCCATGAGTTTATCAGGCAGCGTGCTACCGGCCACGCTTATACCCCTATCATTGCATCGGGCAAGAATGCTATTGTACTACATTATATAGATAACAACCAGGTTTGTAATGATGGCGATGTGATATTATTCGATTTTGGCGCAGAGTACGGAAACTATAATGCCGATATGAGCCGCTCGATACCCGTGAATGGCCGTTTTACTAAACGCCAGCGCGATGTGTATGATGCAGTACTGCGGGTAATGCGCGAAGCCACCAAAATGATTGTTGAAGGAACCGTCTGGAATGAGTACCACGACGAGGTAGGCAAGATCATGAGCAGTGAGTTAATTGGTCTTGGCCTGTTAACCAAACACGATGTTGAAAAGCAGGACCCTAAAATGCCGGCTTATAAAAAATACTTTATGCATGGCACCTCGCATCACCTGGGTTTAGATGTGCATGATTATGCCAGTCGCTACAAACCGTTCGAGGTAGGCAATATCCTAACCTGCGAGCCGGGTATTTATATTCCTGCAGAAGGTTTGGGTATCCGTATTGAGGATAATATCCTGATAACCAAAGGTGGTAATGTTGATTTAATGGCTGATATCCCGGTTGAGGCGGATCATATCGAGGAAATCATGAATTCGTAATTTGATTTGCATGCGGGAGACGCAAAATATTGCGTCTCTACAAAACACCCTAACGTAGAGACGCAATATTTTGCGTCTTAATAAAGGTTAACAAAATTATAAAGGTTAAACCCTTTGTCATTCAACGCTTCGGCAAGATCCTGCCGGAGCTTTTTTTTGTCGATACCGGTCATGCGTTTTTGCTGGATGAGCTTGTATGCTTTTTCAGCAAGCAGATATTCTTTGCGTGTATTTTTAATATTTTGTGCCGATAAAATGAACTGCACAACCTCATCAATACCCTGGTTAGTCGTCGCTATAGTTTTAAAAACAGGTGTCTCGGTAGTTTCTTTTTGATGGATGATCTTTTTGAGGTTATTGGCGAACAGATCGGCATCGTCCCTGTCGGCTTTATTAATAATAAAGGCATCAGCAATTTCCATGAGGCCAGATTTGATATTCTGGATCTCATCGCCCGACTCAGGCACCAGCACCACAAAAGTCAGATCTGCCAAACCCGCTATCTCAATCTCCGACTGGCCAACACCTACAGTTTCTATCAGCACATAATCAAAGCCTGCGGCGCGCAGTACATCAGTCATTTCAATGGTTTTGGCTGATAGTCCGCCTAGCGATCCACGCGTAGCCAGCGAACGAATGAAAACATCCGGACTATTAAAATGATTGGCCATCCGTATCCGGTCGCCCAATAAAGAGCCAAAGTTAAACGGCGATGTAGGGTCGATAGCCAGCACGGCTACCTTATTGCCTTTATTAACCAGTTGTGCTATCAGGCTATTTACCAGCGTACTTTTGCCTGCCCCCGGTGGGCCGGTTATACCTATTATAGGTGTGCTTTTTGTGAACCGGAGATTTTTAAGCAACTCATCGGACGCGGCTAACTCATTCTCAACCACAGTCAACGCGCGGGCAACCGATTTAAAATCGGTACAAGAAATAGTTAATGGTTGGTTTGAGCGCGCCACTTTCTGTTATTGGATTTTACAAATGAATAAAAATATCGCAACATAAATTAATATATCTTTATAATTGCAGCAACGCATTACCATGTCAAAGCCATCTGTATTAGTCACCTTCGATTCGATGAAGAACCCAAACTCGGGTTATTTCAGTTTCGGCAAAGGGCTTGGCGATGCGCTGATCAAAGAAAACAGTAACAGGTTCAAGTTAACCTATTATATGTTTAAAAATACTATCTACTTTTTTAATAGGTTGGTAGAGATTATTTACCTGTACCGCTGGCATCGGTTCTTTTTTCCTTTTTATAACAACTTTGATGTAGTGCATTTTACTGATCAAACTTGCCGGTTAAGGCCGTACCGCGTTAACGGCAAAAAGATCATGACCATTCATGACATTAACAAGGTACACCTGCCGGGCAGCAAACAGCATAAAATAGACAAGCATATCAATAAGCTGCGCAGCTATATGGCGCATTGCGACAGGATAGTTGCCATATCGCAATTTGTTGCCGATGATGTACTGCGGTTCATCCCCGAAATAAAAGGCAAATTGAGTGTGATTCATAACGGAGCCGATAAACTGTATGTAACCGAAAATTACGAGCCAACATATCGGCCTAAAAAAGCTTTTCTGTTTACCATCGGCTTATTGTCGCCACAAAAAGGATTTCATTATATCCCGGTCTTACTTCAGGGTAATGATTATGAGCTGGTGATATCCGGCATTGAAACACCGCACAAAGCAAGGATATTGGAAGAGGCCGAAAAATACGGTTGCCTTGACCGTCTAACCTTGACCGGCCCTATTGCAGACGAAGACAAAGCCTGGTACTTTAAAAATTGCAGTGCCTTTGTATTTCCATCTATTGCAGAAGGGTTTGGTTTGCCGGTTATTGAGGCGCAGTATTTCGGTAAGCCGGTTTTTTTAGCTAAAGCAACGTCGCTGCCCGAGGTTGGTGGTAGCGTAGCCTATTACTTCAATAATTTTGAACCTGCCCATATGCAGGCTGTTTTTAATGATGGAATGAAAGACTATGCAAACAACCATCGCGAAGCTGCCATTATTGAACATGCCAATCAATTTTCGTGGGAAAACTCGGCCGGCAAGTATTTAGCTTTGTATGAGGAAGTGTTGAAGTAGATTATCTCTTTTTCTTCAAGTTCCTTTTAAATCGCCAGAATAAAAAACGCAGCCATATATTATTGCCAAAGTACTTACGCACTAACGCGCCACGATCTTTTTCAAAATCTTTATCTATTGATGTGCTAGAGACACCAGTCTGATTAAAATTGGCCACCAGGTGATCTTTAAATTCAAATCGGTACTCGCCGCTATTATATAGCTCCATGTTGAGGGCGTAATCGGCAGAGATTTTATAGCGGGTGTTGAATTGATATTTATCAAAAACTGCTTTAGGGTATATCATGGCCTGGTGGCAAAGCCCGTATTTAGCAAAGCCATATTCATTTACCGGTATGGTTGGCCCACCCAGCGTCATTACTCTACCATAATATATAAGGTGTTGGTCTTGCAGTTCGTTAGCCAGTTTGGTAAAATCATCAAACAATACATCATCGGCACCTAAAAAATAAATCCATTGGCCGGTAGCGTGTTTAGTGCCCTTGTTCATGGCATCATAAATACCGGCGTCCTTTTCGCTTTTCCAATAAGCTATTCTGTCAGTATTTTGTTCCAATATTTTAGTTGTGCCGTCGGTACTAGCGCCGTCTATCACTACAATTTCAAGTGCGGGATACTTTTGTTGGTAAATACTGTCCAGACAGGCTTGCAAGGTGTGGGCGACATTGTAGGTTACTATGACGATAGAAATTTTAGGCGCGTTTGTTTTCACGGTGCTCAAATGTTAATTATTTATAACGAGTACTGTATATTTGGGGCGACCGTTATACTACCGCAAAGTAACGGTTTATACATATATATTCTACCACATGAAGGTTGCAGGCTTTACATTTATACGCAATGCAGTAAAAAACGACTATCCGGTGGTGGAGGCCATCACTTCTATTTTACCCATTTGCGATGAGTTTGTGGTAGCCCTGGGTAACAGCGAAGATGAGACCGAGCAGCTTATTTTAGGCATTAATTCGCCTAAAATAAAAATAATACACACCGTGTGGGATGAGGATTTACGCGAGGGCGGAGCTGTGTTTGCTGTTGAAACAGACAAAGCTTATCAAGCCATATCGCCCGATGTAGACTGGTGCTTTTATATCCAGGGTGATGAGTGCGTGCATGAAAAATATCTCCCCCGGATAAAAAAAGAGATGGAGCAAAACCTGGACAAAACCACCGTTGAGGGCTTGCTTTTTAAATACCTGCATTTTTATGGATCGTATGATTATTATGGGCATTCGCGCCGCTGGTACCGCCGCGAGATCCGAGTGTTGCGTAATAATAAAGCTATCCATGCCTATCGCGATGCCCAGGGTTTCAGATGGGACGATAGAAAGATCAATGTGAAACTGATTGATGCTTACATTTATCATTATGGATGGGTAAAGCCACCATCGGGCTTAAAAAATAAGCTGCGCAGCTTTAACAAGTTTTATCATGACGACGATTGGATCGAGCAAAACGTACCCGAAACTTTTGAGTTTGATTATAAAAATGCGGACAGGTTATTACCTTTTAAAGGCACGCACCCCGAAGCAATGAAGAAGCGCATAGCGGCTACCAACTGGAACCTGGATATTGATTTCAAAAAGCTAAAAGACAAAATGACCTTTAGGCGCAGGGCTTTGCAAAAAATAGAAGACTGGACAGGTTGGCGGGTAAGCGAGTATAGAAACTACAAATTGCTTAAATGAAAAAGGTACTGTACTTCTTTCCCGATAATGTTGGCAAGCAAAATGCCGGAAATAAAACCCGTGCTATCCAATTACTTAAGTATTTAAAAGGGCGGGGCTATCACGTTGACTTTGCCAGCCAGAAACATGAAAAGTTTGATAAAGGCACCGAGCAGGAAACTATAGATTATCTGCTCAATAATAACCTGGCCGATAACGTTTACTTGTTGCCGCGCAAACCTGCCAAGGGAAATCCTGTCGTCTACTTTTTTAAAAACAAGCTTTGGGATTTGATCTATTATTTGACGGCCTATCCGCTGCGGTCAAATATCCCGACATTTATGACTATTGCGCTCAAAAATGCTTTTGAGGAGATTTTGGCGGCCAATACTTATGATGATATTATTATAAGCTATGTAACCTGTAGTGGTTTGATTTCAAATAAATCATTATTAAAGGGTGCTAAAACCATCATAGATACACACGATTTGATCACGGCTCAATTCAAATACAAAAAGCACTTTCATTTAGGGGTTACTTTTCAGGATGAAATTAGCCGGTTAAATAAGTTTGATGAGGTTTGGGCGATATCGCACGAAGAGCAATATGTGTTTGGGCAGTTCAGTAAATCAAATGTAAGATTGGTGACGTTGATGGTTGATACGGATGACTTAGCGGAAAAAACTGCTGTTGCCCCCAAATATGATCTGATTTATGTAGCCAGCGATAATGTGCACAATAAACGCTCGGCCGAGTGGTTTTTTGAACATGTTCACCCGTTATTGCCCGCCGATATAAAAATATGTGTGATAGGATTGATCAATAAATCTATCCCCGAAAAATATAAAATTGAACGTGTAGCTTATGCCGAAAGGCTGGATGATTACTACGCAGCTTCAAAAATTGCGCTTTGCCCTATGCTTACAGGAACAGGGGTAAAAGTGAAAGTAGTTGAGGCTTTGGCGCATGGCCTGCCGGTGGTTTGTAATCTGCGTGGTATTGATGGCCTACCTAATAAGCGATTAAACGGTTGTTTGGTGAGCGATGATCCTGCTGTGTTTGCTCAGAACATTATTGATCTGCTTAACGATAAAGAAGCATACAACTTGCAAAGCGTGTTTGCTAAAGAATTGTTTAACAACAGCTTCAGCAAAGCGGTACTATATAGAGAACTGGACGCAGCCTTTAACTGATGGAGATTAAGAACCGCAAATTATTCAGGCTGACGCGCTTTGTGCTGCTCAGGCTGCCGGCGGTTTTCAGGTTCCTGGCACTGTTTCGTAAACCAGCTAAACGACTGTTGCTCATTAAAACCGACGCTATTGGCGATTATATCATCTTCAGAAACTTTATTCAAGTATTAAAGCAATCAGAGAAATATCGCGATTACCAGATCGACCTGTTAGGTAATAAACTTTGGTCTGAGCTAACAGAAACCTACGACAAACAATACCTTAACGAAACTTATTTTATCACCCCAAACAGCTATTACGAAGCGCCGTTAAAAACGTTTAAACAAGGCTGGACTTTATTCAGGAATAGGTACGAGGTGGTATTACAGCCAACCTACACCCGTGTTTTTATTACAGATGGTTTTGCGGGTTTAACCGCAGCCAAACAAATTGTTGGGTATCAAAGCAATAATGAGGGTATCGTCCCACGCTATAAAAATAAGACAGATAAATTCTATACCCAGCTTTTACAATTACCTGCCGAGAGTTATTTCGAGTTCAATCGCAACGTGTGTTTTTTTGAAGCTGTTTTATGCACTAAGATCTACCTCAAAGCGCCAAATATCCAGACAAATGCAGGCATCAAAAACGGTATAGCCATATTGCCGGGTGCGGGTGCTTTTAAACGCGGATGGGAGGGCGAGAAGTTCCTGGAACTGATTAATCGTTTGCGCAAAGAAACGAATGAACAGATTTATTTAATCGGCGGCCCTGGCGAAGTAAAGCATGGCGACTTTTTGATGCAGAATTTGCCGACAGGAAGCGTTGAAAATCGCATCAACAAAACCACCCTGCCTGAGCTGATTAACACGATAGCCAATTCTGCTTTGTTGATTGCTAACGAAACCAGCGTTATCCATATGGCGGTAGCTACGCAAACTCCATCGGTTTGTATTTTGGGCGGGGGGCATTTTGAGCGTTTTGCCCCTTATCCGACAGGGACGCCAAACGCGCCGGTTTGTGTTTATGAGAAACTGCCTTGCTATTATTGCAACTGGCTTTGTATCTATAAAACAGAGAGTCATGAACCTTTTCCTTGTATCTCGGCGGTTAGTTTGGAAAATGTTTGGCAGGCTATTCTGCCGCTATTGCCAGACAACACTAATTAAATAATAACGTTAACTTTGCAGACTTTTATAATATTTAATGAAGACATATTTTAGGCTTCTCTCTTTTGCCCGGCCAATTAATAAATTCGCCATCCCCTATATCATTACCACGTTATTGTATGTGTTTTTCAGCACGCTTAACCTGGCATTACTGATACCTTTACTACAGACATTATTCTCAACACCCGGCACCAGTGGTGCAGCCGCAGCCGCCCAACCGCTTGGCCCAAAACCGTCATGGACTAACCTTAGCGCTACCTTCAATTATTATGTAAACTATTTTATTCAGCATTATTCTGCCTGGACAACGCTTGAATATGTTTGCGGTATTATTGTAGTTTCGGTGGTTTTAGGTAATCTTTTCAGGTATCTGTCACAGCGTATTATGGAGAACCTGCGTGTACATACCTTATTGAACTTGCGTAAATCGGTTTTTGATAACGTAATGGATCTACACCTGGGCTATTTCAATAACGAGCGTAAAGGTGATATTATATCAAAAGTAGCTTCTGATGTACAGGTGGTTCAATATTCAGTTACTGCTACCTTACAGGTTATATTTAAAGAGCCGGCGCAATTAATATTTTTCATCGTCACTTTATTTGCCATTAGCGCCAAACTTACTTTTTACTCGTTACTGGTAATACCGGTATCGGCTTTTATCATTTCGCGTATTGTAAAACGCCTTAAAGCGCAGGCTATAGCAGCCCAACAAAGTTATGGCAATATGATTAGTTACCTGGATGAGGCGCTGAGCGGTATTAAAATCATTAAAGCATTTAACGCCGCACCCTTTATTAAGGGGCGTTTTAACCAGGAGAACGAGCAATATTCCAAAATATCACGCTCTATGGCCCGCAGGCAGCAAATGGCATCGCCGGTTTCAGAAACTTTGGGGGTTGTCATGATAGCCTGTATTGTGTTATATGGCGGCTACCTGATATTGAACAGGCAAGCCGGTGGTTTAACCGCTGCGGCATTCATTACCTATATCGCTATGTTCTCGCAGGTTACCCGCCCGGCAAAAGCTATTTCAGATTCGTTCAGCAATATCCACTCTGGTATTGCGGCCGGTGAACGTGTTTTAGCATTGATCGACGAAAAACCACAGATCAACGACCTGCCAGATGCAGTAACTATCGACGGTTTCAACGACGGTATCTATTTTAAAGATGTAAGCTTTGCCTATGGCGAGCGCGAAGTATTATCGCATGTAAACCTAACTGTGCCGCGCGGCAAAACAGTGGCTTTAGTTGGTCCGTCGGGTGGCGGTAAATCTACCATGATGGATCTGATCCCGCGTTTTATGGATCCCAAATCGGGTGCTATTTATGTGGATGATAAAGATATTAAACATGTCACCGCGCATTCTCTGCGCGCCTTAATGGGCACTGTTAACCAGGAGTCTATCCTTTTTAACGACTCTATATTTAATAATATAGCCTTTGGTAAACCCGAGGCTACCCGCGAACAAGTTGAAGCAGCGGCTCGTATTGCCAATGCCCACAATTTTATCCTCGAAACCGATGATGGTTATAATACCAACATCGGCGACCGTGGTACCAAGCTATCAGGCGGCCAGCGTCAGCGCATTTGTATTGCCCGTGCGGTATTAACTAATCCGCCAATCATGTTGCTGGATGAAGCTACTTCTGCCCTGGATACCGAATCAGAAAAACTGGTGCAGGATGCTTTGAATAATTTGATGAAGAATCGTACCTCGCTTATTATTGCTCATCGTTTAAGTACTATCCAAAATGCGGATATTATTGTGGTGTTAGAGGGTGGCAAAATTGTTGAGCAGGGCGGCCACCAGGAGTTGATCAACAAAAATGGCTTATACCGTAAGCTGATAGACATGCAAACCTTTAGCGCCGACTAAATACATGGAAAAGCGCGATCCTAACTATCAAACCCAATCGCCGGTATTATTTATCATTTTTAGCCGTACCGATACCTCTTTACAAGTATTGGAAAGAATCAAACTGGCCAAACCACCACGCATTTATATTACTGCCGATGGCCCAAGACCAACTGTGTCCGGTGAGGATGTAAAATGCGCCGAAACCAAGGCTGCGATAATGGGTGGTATTGACTGGGACTGCGAAGTAAAAACACTTTTCAGAGAGGAAAATGTCGGTCCAAAAATTGCTATATCGTCAGCCATCGACTGGTTTTTTGAAAATGAGGAAGAAGGCATCATTTTAGAACACGATTGCCTGCCGGCAGATAGCTTTTTCTGGTATTGCGATACACTGCTTGAAAAATATCGCAACGATACCCGCATCTGGTTAATTTCAGGAAGCAATTTGTTAAAAGGCAAGACGTGGGGCGGCGCATCATACTATTATTCGCAATTGACTAACGGCTGGGGTTTTGCTACCTGGAAACGCTCATGGGATATGTACGATGTAAACCTTTCTCAATTTGAAGAAAGTGAGGTGAAAGGATATCTCGAAAAGATCTTTACCGATATCAGGGTCATTGATCAATGGGAGAAGCTTTTCAAAGAAACCAAATCGGGCAAAATAAATACGTGGGACTACCAGGCGGGTTTCGCTCATTTTTTTAATAATTGTTTAAACATCATCCCCAATAAAAACCTGGTAAGCAATATTGGTTATGGCGAATTGGCCGAGAATACCCATAACGCAGATCACGCCTATGCCGGCATCCCGCTGGAGGAACTTAATGAGATTATTCATCCAAAAGTAATGCTCCCCGAAAAAGAGGCCGATCACGAAGTTTTAATGATTGAGTTTATGCCCGCTTTCGAGCATCAAAAAAGCCTGCAAAAACATAATTCTGCACGCCGACGGTTTAAGCGTTGGGCAAAGTCGCTGTTTAAAAAATCAAATTAAATTTAGGGGCTGCTTTATAACTAAAAAAGCCGCCCGTTAGGCGGCTTTCTGTTAAATATAATTTATGAGATCAGTTATATATTAATGCCAAAGCCCAATTGGAATGCTTTGTTGCGGTGGTTAGGAACATAAGCCACATTGCCATTTGAGTATGTATTAGTTAAATCGAACGAATAGCGGGCGTGTATGCTCAGTGATTTGTTAACATCAATGCCAACTCCCAGCACACCCTGATAACGCAGATTAGAGCCACTATAAACATATTTATCGCGCATCTCTATAGGGAAGCCTTTGCCGTATGTATTATTGGTGGATACGATATAAGAAACCTGAGGACCCAGAGAAAAATTCACAAACTTACCTGAACGAAATTTTGCTAAAACAGGAAACTCCATAGCCTCAACGCGTTGCGTTAAGTCGCCGGAGGGTGTGCTTGCCGTAAATCCTTTTTGTGAAAATAACAAACCAGGCACGATAGATAATGAATGCGATGCAGGTATATCTGCGTCAAAACCTAAACTAAACCCCGGCAGGTTACCGGTATTAAAATTAGTACCGGTTGTAGCATTAGAAAGATTGGCATTGACTTCAAACGACCATCTGGTTTGATAATAGAAATCATAATCAGCACGATCGCCATTAAAATAAGTTTGAGCACTTACAGTCCCGGCAACCAAAATCATTGTTGCTAACAGTATAATCTTCTTCATTGTGCTGTACATCTTATTGTTACTCTTACGTTGCAAAACTGCAAAGGTTCGATAAGTTGTAAATTAGTTTTTTTGAGTTTGTTGTATGCCTCAGTATACGAAGTTTGGCTGAGTTGGGTTTCATTTTCTACCATTTTAATTTACTTTTGATGGTATGACCTCTATGAAAGCCCGCTTTTGTTATTGTACCATCATTTTAGCTTTATTGTGCAACAAAACCATTGCACAACAAAGTAATTATATTCAAATACTAGGCCAACAAAATAAGTGGGTTGATTCGGTGTATAACAAGCTGAGTCGCAGGCAAAAAATTGCCCAATTATTCTTTGTGCGTGCCCATACTAACCTTAGCAAGGCTTATGAAGACTCGGTAGCTAACGTTATTGAAACAGAACAAATTGGTGGTGTAGTCTTCTTTCAGGGAGGACCCGGCAGGCAAGCTAATCTCATCAATCGTTACCAGCGTTTGGCGAAGGTGCCGTTACTGATAGCCCAGGATGGAGAGTGGGGATTGGGAATGCGTCTGGATTCGACACTTTCATACCCCTATCAGATGACTTTAGGCGCTATACAGGATAACAACCTGATCTATAAAATGGGCCAGCAGGTAGCGTATGATTTTAAGCGCCTGGGTATGCAAATGAATTTTGCCCCGGATATGGATGTCAACAACAACCCTGATAACCCGGTGATTAATTACCGCAGCTTTGGCGACAACAAATACAACGTAGCCAAAAAAGGCATCGCCTATTTTAAAGGTATGCAGGATGCCGGTTTGTTAACCACAGCCAAGCACTTTCCGGGGCACGGCGATACTAATGTCGACTCGCACCTGGACTTACCTTTGCTGCCCTTTACCCGCCAGCGGTTAGATTCATTAGAAGAATATCCGTTCCGCGAAGCTATTGCCGCAGGCATAGGCGGAATTATGATTGCGCACATGAGTATCCCTGCTTTAGATAGTGTTAAAAATCGCCCCTCAACCTTGTCGCGCAAAATTGTGACAGGTATATTGAAAGACTCGCTCCGTTTTAAAGGCCTGGTGGTTTCTGATGCGATGGAAATGAAAGCGGTTACCAAATATTATCCTGATGGTGAAGCTGAGCTACAGGCATTTTTAGCGGGAAATGACATTATTGAGCTCTCTTTGAATTTAGATAAAGCCATCCTGAAAATAAAACGAGCAGTACGCAAAGGCCTGATCAGCGATGCCGAGTTTGAGGCTAAGGTTAAAAAGGTATTGGTTGCTAAATATTGGGCTGGCCTTAACAACCGTAAAGATGTAAATGCAACTGGGGTACTTGCCGATATAAACCGCGAACCCGCCCGCCAATTAATACAAGATTTGAGCGATGCGGCGGTAACTATGGTAAAAAGTACGCCTGAAGGGGTCAGGATCAATCCACTGACAAAAACAGCCATAATAAGCATTGGGGTTGATAAGTATACGTTGTTTCAGCAGGAGCTTGCGCGCTGGTCGTCAAACTGCCATTTGTTTATGGTAAATAAGAGCACGCCGGTAGCAACACTCAACAAAATACTGGAAATGCTGAAAGATTACAACCAGGTATATGTAAGTATTAACGACACCCGCGCACGCCCTGCCAGCAAGCTTGATTACAGCAATGGCGTAAAAGAGTTTATTGCCGCGGTATCCTCCCAAAACAATACCGTTACCAGCGTTTTTGCTAATGCCTATACCATGGCCGGCTTGCCGGGTATTGAGAAAAGTGCGGGCTTGTTGGTATGTTACCAAATGAGCGATGAACTGCAGCGTTCTGCCGTTAAGGTTATAACGGGTCAGTTGAAACCTACCGGTAAATTGCCGGTTAGCGTTAACGTTTTCTTTCCTAACGGGGCGGGTGTAGGGCTGTAAACAACACCATTCTTTTTCTGCGGATGGATGATCACCTCGTGTATTTGTATTCATCTTTATACGGTTGGGTGTTAGCAGATGCCCCGATCCTTTATTATCTTTACTCAACATGATATCGTTAAATCAAAATAAATACAATCAAAAATTTCAGGAAGCACTTGCCGGGCTAAACCCCGAGCAATTAGCTGCCGTCAATAAAATGGATGGCCCGGTGCTGGTTATTGCGGGGCCGGGCACGGGTAAAACGCAGATACTGGCGGCCCGTATTGGTAAAATATTAACGGATACCGATGCTTTGCCTGGCGAGATACTCTGCTTGACTTATACAGATGCAGGTGCCGTGGCCATGCGTAAGCGTTTGTTTGAATTTATTGGTCCGGATGCTTACCGGATCCATATTTACACCTTCCATGCCTTTTGTAATGAGGTGATACAGGAAAACCTGGAGTACTTCGGCAAATTGAATCTAGAACCATTGTCTGACCTGGAGTCGGCTATGCTGTTTAGGGAACTGGTGGACGACATGCCAAACGACCACTTACTAAAGCGCTTTACAGGCGACATTTATTACGATGTACCTAGATTGAAAGGCCTGTTCTCTACCATGAAACGTGAGAACTGGAACGAGGAGTTTATTGAAAACGCTATTAATGAATATTTAGAAGATATCCCCAATCGCGAAGAGTTTATTTATAAACGTGCCAACGCCGTCAAGGGCATCGCCGTAGGCGACCCTAAACAAAAAGACATTGACGCCCAACATGATGTCATGAAAAAGCTGTTGGCTGCCGTTGCCGAATATAGTAGGTATGATGCCAAAATGAAGGCCCACGGCCGCTATGATTATGACGACATGATTATTTGGGTGCTGAAGGCCTTCCGCGAGAATGAAGAGATATTGCGCCGTTACCAGGAGCGCTATCATTATATTTTGGTAGATGAGTTTCAGGATACCAGCGGATCGCAAAATGAGCTGTTGAAGTTTCTACTGAACTACTGGGAAACGCCAAACGTGTTTGTAGTGGGCGATGATGACCAGTCGATCTTCAAATTTCAGGGTGCCAATATGAAAAACATCCTGGACTTTGCCAACGATTACGTCAGCACCCTTTCAACAGTGGTTTTGAAACATAACTATCGCTCAAATCAGCATATTCTGGATATATCGAGAGTGCTTATCGACCATAATAATGAACGCCTAACCAAGCAGTTGCAACTCGACAAAAGCTTAAAGTCATCCCATCCAAGATTTGATGAATTGACGGTACAGCCAGTCATCCGCGAATACGAAAACCCCGATCAGGAGATGGTGGATGTTGCCCATGGTATTAAGCACCTAATTGATAGCGGTACTGAACCCGGCGAGATAGCCGTGATTTACCGTAACCACAGCCAGGTTGAAGATCTGATCCACTTCCTGAATGTACAAAAGATAGCCGTGAACACCCGCCGTAAGATAGATGTACTGACGATGCCGTTTGGCGAGAAGATCATTAACATACTGCGCTACCTGGCCATGGAGCTGGATTCGCCATATAGCGGCGACGAGTTGCTATTTGAGATCCTGCATTACGACTTCTTTAACATAGCCCCGATAGAGATTGCCAAGGCCAGCATCGCGGTAGCCAAAGAAAACTTTGTGACGGCTGCCAATAACGCACCCAAAACTTCATTGCGCCGGTATATCTATGAGATACGATTACCGGCTCAACGTGGCTTGTTTGACGCTGCGCCGAATACCGAAATGAAGTACCTGCTCAATAACATCGACGAGCTTTTAAGCAGTGCGGTGAGCGTCACCTTGCAGCAGCTATTTCAGCAGGTTATCAGTAAGATGGGCATATTGCGATACATCATGCAGCAGCCGGATAAAGGCACTTTTATGCAAATGCTCACCAATTTCTTCGACTTTTTGAAGGACGAGAGTCGTAAGAACCCAGAGATTACACTCGCCGGTTTGCTGCAGATCATCGACACCATGAAAGAGCACAATATCCGTCTTGATTTGAACCAGGTGATCTTTTCGGATAATGGTGTGAACTTCTTTACGGCGCATGGTTCCAAAGGGCAGGAGTTTGAGCACGTATATTTCATCGGTTGCGATAAAAAGACCTGGGATGCCAAGGGCCGGAATACGGGCTTTAGTTACCCCGACACACTTACACAGGCTGCTAATGACGATATCGCTCAAAAAGAGGAGTCGCGCAGGTTGTTTTATGTTGCGCTAACGCGAGCTAAGCAGTGTTTGAACATATCATATGCCGGTAAGGACAAGAAAGGTAAAGATCAGGAATCATCGCAATTTATAGGCGAGATCCTGGCCCAGACCGATATGGTAGTTGAGCATCCGAAAATAAGCGAGACAGCCATGATGGAGTTTTACGTTACCCAGTTTAGCGAGGACGATAAACCGAAGGTCGAACTGCTGGATACCAATTACATTAACCAACTGCTGCAAAACTATACGCTGTCAGTTACGCACTTGAGCAACTTCCTGGATTGCCCGCTGCGCTTCTACTTCCAGTGTTTGATCCGGGTGCCATCGGGTAAGAGTCCGTCGGCTACATTTGGACAGGCGGTGCACTGGGCACTTAATAAAGCTTTCAGGTGGTTGAAGGATGACGACGACAACTTCCCGGGTACCGAGCAGTTTATGAAGGAGTTCAAGTGGTACATGTACCGCAACCGCGACTCGTTCACTAAAGAAGACTTTAAACTAAAGGTAGATTACGGCGATAAGATCCTGCCCGCATACTACGAGCAAAATGTTGGTCTTTGGAACAAAGTGGCTGTTACAGAACGCAGCATCAAGAACATCGAGATCAAGGGTATCCCGATTAAGGGTAACCTGGATAAGATTGAGTTTGAAGGTAAACATGCCACTATTGTAGATTACAAAACGGGTAAGCTCAAGAATGCGACCGATAAGCTCAAACGCCCAAGCGAAGGCAATGCAGACGGCGGCGACTACTGGCGCCAGGCGGTATTCTATAAGATCTTGATAGATAATGATCGCACTAACGACTGGGAGGCAACCACAACCATATTCGACTTCGTAGAACCAGTAAGTGAAGGCGAGTATCATAAGGAGAAGATCGTTATCAGTCCGGAGGATATAGAGATAGTGACCGGACAGATAGAGACGGTATACAGTAAGATCATGGCGCACGACTTTAACACAGGTTGCGGCAAGAAAGAATGCGACTGGTGTCACTTCGTCCGCAGTAACTTTAAGCAGGTGGATGATATGCTGGCCATTGCCAGTGATGAGGACGGGGAATAATACGTATGGCTACGACGTAGAGACACAATATTTTGTGTCTCTTGACTTCATGCTTGTAATTTGGCTATAACTAACTGATCATACCGGAGACGCAAAATATTGCGTCTCTACGATAACCGCTATATGAAACACATCAAACTCTTCATCTTATTACTCATTGCCGCACCGGCAATGGCGCAAACCACCATTAAACAAGACCCTGCCATCAAGCAAATGATTGATGACGTATCCTCCAAAAACATCGAAGCCATTGTACGCAAGCTGGTGAGCTTTAAGAGCCGTAATACGCTGAGCGATACGACAAGCAAAACCGATGGTATTGGTGCGGCTCGCAACTGGATCAAGAGCGAGATGGAGCGTTATGCCGCTGCCTCGAACGGACGTATGAGGGTAGAGTTTGACTCGTTTACCCAGCCTGCCGGTGGCCGGTATAATAAGCCTACTGTGTTGAAGAACGTACTGGCTATATTGAAAGGCACCGACCCTACCGACACCCGGGTATATGTGGTTTCAGGCCATTATGACTCAAGGGTTACTGATGTGATGAACGCCAACGCTGTTGAACCCGGTGCGGTGGATGATGCTTCGGGTACAGCCGTGTCTATGGAGATATGTAGGGTGATGGCGCAGCGCGCGTTTCCGGCTACGATCATCTTCATGTCGGTACCCGGCGAGGAACAGGGTTTGAATGGCTCCGCGCATGTGGCCAAACGCGCTAAGGATGAACACTGGAACGTTGATGCTATGCTCAACAACGACATCGTTGGGAACACTCACGGTCAGGACAATGATTTGAAGGATAACACCCACGTACGTGTATTCAGCGAAGGTATCCCATCTATCGATGCGGTTTTGAAAGGCGATACTACCCGTAAGGTGGCAGCTGCTATCAGCGCCTTGATTGGTAATGGTGGCGAGAACGACAGCCCATCGCGCCAATTGGCAAGATATACTAAAGAGACAGCCGAACGCTATGTTGATCAGCTGGATGTGAAGCTGGTTTACCGTCGCGACCGCTTTTTGAGGGGTGGCGACCAAACCTCGTTCCAGTTACAGGGCTTTACTGCTGTGCGCTTTACCGAGATGAACGAGGATTTTACCCATCAGCACCAGGACCTGCGTACCGAAAAGGGCGTAGTATACGGCGATTTGCCCGAATTTGAAGATTTCAACTATATCCAGAAGGTGGCCCGCATGAACCTGTCAGTACTGGCTAACCTGGCTTCGGCACCTGCATCGCCGGTTAATGTGGGCGTGACTACGACCGAGCTGACCAACAACACTACTTTGAAATGGGAAGATCCAAAAGTAGGCAAGAAGCCTGCGGGTTATTACATATTGATGCGGGAAACGACCAGCCCGGTATGGGAGCGGAAGACCTTTGTAACCGGTAACCAGGTAACGCTGGACTACTCGAAAGATAACTACTTCTTTGCGGTGCAATCGGTAGATGCAGAAGGGCATGAAAGCTTGCCGATTTACCCTAAACCCGTGAGATAATGCGGTGTGTTTTGTTTCACGTGTGTATGCAACAGATGAAACAAGTGAAACATTATTTTGGATCAACTATTTGTTAATCAATCTATTGTAAAAATAGCGTGAAACAAAATGAAACACTATTTATGACTTTTAAGTCTTTTTTTGTTTCATTCCACAAACCTGGTTTTTCTCCGCCACGTCATCGTGAGCGATAGCGTGACGATCTCTATGCGAGCGATCCGGAGATCGTCACGCTCGTTCCTCGCTCACGATGACGAACGTTTTAAAAGCGATAAAAAACATTTAAACCGCTTAAAAAGCATTTAAATTTACTTAACACTCTTCTTCTGCACAATAAAGAATCCCGCCACAAACACTACCGCAAAAACGGCCAGGCTTACAAAAACATCCTGGGTAAAAATGTCTATCACAATTCTATCGGGCGGTAATCCCTTACGGTGCGGGATCATGCTTTTCAAGGCTAACATAGGGTGCGCATAGGGGATCAGGTAGGCGTAGGTCCACTCAGAACCTACGGATATCACCCCAATGATAAATAATACAAAGCCAATACCCATCGGCTTTAAAAAGTCTGACCAAAGCAGGCTCAGCAAAAACTGTATGGATAGTATGCCCAGGGCGGCTAAGAATAGTTTAAAATAGATCTGCAATAGCATCCACTCGGCGTGGTAGTCGCCAAATTTTAGCTTGGGTTGCAGCAGCCCCAGTAAATCGCCAAAGCCTATCGTAAATATGGCAAACAGCAATAAAGTCATAAACAGTAATAACAAGGCATAAACAAACTTAGCCGAGTAAACCGACCATTTGGCTATGGGCAAACTGAACAATGTTTTCCAGGTATCGGCTTTATGCTCAATGCTATTTACTGAGTAGGCCAAAAATATCACAAATATCGGCAGCAATAAACCACCCATAATGTTTAACACCAAACCGGCAAAAAATAGCCACAACACCATGGGCGGGTTATGTGCAAACTTATCTGCGTGCAGATAAAAGCCAATCGATACAAAAAGAATCAGAATAAGCGGCAATAATATGGCCGACCAAAAACCCAATGTTTTGCGGCTCTTGTAAAACTCTGATTGCAGGGATAAAAAGAAGCCTTTCATTATGCCGATTTTTGGGTAATGTCTAAAAATAATTTCTCCAGGTCTTTTTGCACCTTATGGATGCTGTAAACTTTATACCCGGCATGGTTAAGCAGGGCGTTGATTTGGCCTGTTTTTTCTTTGGACTGGTAAATCACCGAAAGGCTGTCGTCTTTAACGTCAACAACCGTAAAGCTATTTTTGGTAAGCAGGTTAGCAGCATCGACAGCATTGTCGGTTTCAACAAGCACCTGCGGCTGGCTGATGGAATCCAGGTCTTTTATATCGCCCTGAAATAATAGTTTACCATTGTGGATAATGCCAACGTGCGTAGCCATGCGCTCAATTTCGCCCAATAAATGGCTGGATATAAAAACGGTTTTGCCGTGGTTGGTCACCAGGTTTTTCAATAACTCGCGAATCTCGATAATGCCATTGGGGTCAAGCCCGTTGGTTGGTTCGTCCAGGATTAGCAGTTTTGGGTCAGACAATAAAGCGAGCGCAATGCCCAAACGTTGCTTCATCCCCAAAGAATATTTGCCGGCTTTTTTTTCGGCTGCGCCGGATAAACGAACCAGCGTCAGCATTTCGTCGACGCGTTTCTCATTTACCTGCAGCAAAATGGCCCGGTTCATCAGGTTTTCGCGGCCGGTTAGATGGGCGTAAATGGCGGGCTGCTCTATCAGAGAACCTACCTGCGATAAGATTTCTTTGCGGTTGGCCTTAAAATCAAGACCGAATAGTTGGATGCTGCCTTCCTGCGTTTGCAGCAGGTTAAGCAGTAGCTTAATGGTAGTGGTTTTCCCGGCGCCGTTAGGGCCAAGAAAACCATATATACTTCCTTGCGGAACTTGTAGTGAGAGTGAGTTGACAACCGTTTGGCTGCCAAAGTTAAAGCTTAGCCCTTCGGTTTGGATTACCATACGTTAATCTTACCGACAGAGCAAACTGTTTTTACCAGCTTAACTCCTTTTACAAACAATGAAGTTGCATGAACCGCAGATGCAGTCATGTTTTCGGCTTCATGCTTTTTTTGTTCAAACTGGTAGCTAACGCCCATAATTAATGCAAACATTACCGGAGCAAGTAACAGAATAAATGGATTGGTATTTGTAAACAGCTTTTTCATTGTGAGTGATTTTTTTTGATGAAACAAAGAAATATCTTTTTTATCGCTCACTAAAAACATTTATACCAACCCCCTCAAATTATAGATGAACGCCCATTTATCGAGATTACCCGTTCGTCGAAGTTTATCGCCAGTTCATCGATGAAAGGTGTACCTCTATCTAAATAATATAGTGCAGTAATTCAAAATATTAAATTTGATGCAATGAAAAAAAGTTGGCAAATTTTCTGGCATGTATTTGTATGGGTATGTATTATAACCTTTTTCCTGGTTATCATACAAAGCAGCCATGTAATGCCGGTGAAGAGTATGGTGGTAAACATTGTACTGTTTGGTGCTATTAACATCAGTATTTTTTACCTCAACTACCTGATTTTCATTCCGCAGTTTTTAAATAAGAAACGTTTCAGCGTTTACATAGCGGCCGTTGTAATTACCATTGTTGTGTATGGCTTGGCTAAGTATGGCGTAGGTTCGGTTTTTAAAGAAGAAGTGCTGATGCATACTAAAGGGCCCAACAGCATCAAAACCGCGCCATTGGGTTTTTGGCCGTTTTTTTTGAGTACGCTGTTTACCAGTACCATATTTGTACTGCTGAGTATTTTATTAAAATTTAGTGTCGATTGGTTTCTGAATGAGCGAATACAGCGCGACCTGGAAAACCAACGCCTGACAGCCGAACTGGCCTTCCTGAAATCGCAGATCAATCCGCACTTTTTGTTTAACTCGCTAAACAGCATTTATTCGTTGGCCTATCAGCAGTCAGAGAATACGCCGGGGGCCATCCTCAAGCTGTCAGAAATTATGCGGTATATGCTGTATGAGTGTAATGATAACAAAGTCGACCTATCCAAAGAGCTGCAATACCTGCAAAATTATATCGACCTGCAAAAAATCCGCTTTGGCAATAAAGCTTATATAGATTTTAAGGTAGACGGGCAGGTTGCCGATCAGAAGATAGTGCCACTGCTGCTCATCGCTTTTATTGAAAACGCCTTCAAACATGGCATTGCCAATGATGCAACAGTACCTATTACGTTGTTTATAAACGTAAATCAGCAGCATCTGCAGTTTTATATCCAGAATAAAAAGCACACCAATAACCGCGACGCCATAGGTGGTATAGGTTTGAGTAATGTTAAACGCAGGCTGGATCTGCTATATCCCGGAAAGTATAATTTAGATATCCGCGACGAAATTGATACCTACACTTGCGAATTATCCTTAGTTTTATAGCCATGATACGATGCCTGATAGTTGACGACGAGCCATTGGCCCTGCACATACTGGAGGATTATATCTCCAAAATACCTTTTATGGAGCTGGTAAAATCAACCACCAACCCTATCGAAGCCTTGACCATGGTACAGGATGGCAACATAGACCTGGTATTTTTGGATGTACAGATGCCCGAATTAACCGGCATTCAGTTTCTGCGTATAGCCAACGGTAAAACTAAAGTGATACTGACTACCGCCTATCCGCAATATGCTTTAGAGGGATATGAGCTGGACGTGGTTGATTACCTGTTAAAACCCATAGCTTTTGATCGTTTTTTTAAAGCGGCACAAAAAGCGCAGGGCATCATTCACCCATCAAAGGCTACCGCTACAGAGCAACCCGCACCAGCACAACAGCCGCAAAACGACTTCGCCAGCGATTTTATTTTTGTAAAAAGCGAGCATAAAATACAAAAGGTATACCTGCACCAGATCCTGTTTATTGAGGGACTGAAAGACTATATCTCCATCTTTACTACTACCGAGCGCATTATCACTCTGCAAAACATGAAAAAGATGGAGGATACCCTGCCATCGCAGCATTTTGTGCGGGTGCATAAATCATACATCGTGGCGCTTAATAAGATCGACAGTATTGAACGCAGCCGCATTCGCATTGGCGATAAGATCATCCCGGTAGGAGACACCTATCGAGACGATTTCTTTAAAATTATTGATGGGAAGAATGTTTAGGTCCCTCGGCTCCAATTATCAATTTGTCATTGCGCGGCCGGAACGACAAAGCAATCGCAAGGATGCAACATTCGCGATTGCCACGCTACGCTCGCAATGACAATAAAGTGTCTATTGCAAAGAGCGTTGTCATGCCCCGCCCTTGTTGGTGTTATCACCAACGAGTATCTGTGTGCACTGATTGCGGGATTTAAGCCCGACCCATGTTGTTGGTGATAACACCAACAACGGCGAAGGGGATACCTATCGCGACGATTTCTTTAAGATTATTGACGGGAAGAACGTTTAGCCCCCAGCCAAAAAAGGGGGGGGTAATTAGCGAATGCTTTTAATCAAAACCTAAAAAAATGCGTCATTGCGCGGCCACTACGCAATCTCTACAACAAACAGTCAGTAGGATAAATCTCATTGGCGGAAGCCGCACGGCCACTTCGGACATTGATTAGCAAGTGTAGAGATTGCGTAGTGGCCGCGCAATGACGTGGCAGGATTTTATCGCCCTATATCTTCACTGCCGTCACCGTATAACCCTTTAATCTCAACTGCTTAATCAAACCATACTGCCCAATTAAGTGCCCGACGCCTACGGCGATGAAGGTAGGCTGAGCATTCATAATGGCAGGTAATTGTGCTATCCAGTTTAGGTTGCGGTTTTTTAACAGCTTTTCGGTTTGTTCCGGGGTCATTTCCTCATCGTTGTCCAGCATTTTACCCAGCGCGTCCAAATCCTGATGGCGGTACAGCTCATACATTTTCAATGATTCTGATCTTAGCTGGTCCCTCTTTTTTACGGTCGATAAGAGTTGCTTTTTCTGCTCGGCCATTGGTTCGTTCAGCAACATTTCTGCTTGTTGCTGCAAAGTTTCCAGTCCAATTATTTTTTCGTTGCGACGTTTGCCCTCCTGCTGAAAGTACATGTCAATGCCCGGGTTTGCGGGGCCGGTTGTATTAGGCGCTGACAACGCTGAAAGCATAGTAGCAACAGCCGCCGGCTTAAAATGATTTAAGCCTTCTGCACCGACATGGATGATCTGCTTGATGGCGGTATCTATTTGTTGATATTCGGCGGGCGTAAATATTTTATCCAAAGTAAGGCTATCTGGAGCCATCATATAAGGCACCAGCTTCATTGCCATGGTAGAGTCCATGATCATTTCTCCAACCACTGCGTTGCAGGTGTTAAAGCGGGTTCTGATCTCGGGTAGGCTATCTACCAAATTTTTGCCTACTAAGTGATAAGTGCCAAAAAGGTATGAAGGTGTTTTAAGTCCGTTGCCACTGATTTGCCACAGTAAGCTGTTTTTTTGAGCGTAAGTATTGGTAAGCGGTAGTAGAAAAGCTATAGCCAGGATGATCTTTTTCATGCGAAACGGTTTGTTAACAACGACAAGGTAATATTTTAGCCCGGGATTTTATTTTATCGGTATTCATAAGTCCTTATGACCAGTTTTCCCCAATACGTCATTGTGAGCGAGGTACGAGCGTGACAATCTCTATACAACTTGCTATTAAGTGGTCAAATATGAATGTGTCACTCCTAAACTTATCGCTTTTAAAGAGATCATTACGCTAGTACCTCGCTCATGATGACGTGCGTGTAATGCAGAGATTGCGACGTGGTGGTTGGTTGCCTCGCATAAGGCACCAGGACGACAAAAGCGTTTAAGCTTGGTGCAATGCTTTCTTGATGCGACTCTCGGCTTCTTTAACCCGTTCTTCGATGGTACCGAAGTCGGTTTCTATGGGTTCCAGAACTTCCCAGGTCATTTTAGTAAAGGTATTCAAAGGGTATGCGCCGTACCTCACCATTTCCCACGAGCCGTCTATGGCAATAGGCACAATGAGCGCTTCAGGACATTTTTTTAAGATAATGGCTATGCCGCCAGCCTGGAAATCTCTCACCTTGCCGTCTTTAGAGCGGGTGCCTTCCGGAAATATCACTGCCGACCAGTTGTTTTCTTTCATCCGGGTACCTAGCTTACCCATTTCCATGAGCGATTGACGCGGATCTTTACGATCAATATTAGCCCCACCGCCTACTTTTAAGTTGTAGGAGATGGAAGGGATGCCTTTAGTCAGCTCAATTTTTGAGACAAACTTAGCGTGGTATTTACGCAGGTGATAAATAAGCGGCGGTATATCCAGTAAACTTTGGTGGTTAGCCAAAAATATGATCGGCCTACTCGCAGGCAGTTTTTGTTTATTGGTAAAGGTTACGGTATTGCCCAGTAAATAAATGGTCCTAAACAAGCACAAATTTAAAACGTCGACCACCTTTTTATGTGCGCTGTAGCCAAACCATTTGTAAGCCACCCATTGTATGGGCTGAAAAATTACCAGTACCAATAAAAAGGCAATAATGGCAATTGGCGATAAAATGAAGCCCAGGAGTTTTCTCATGCGGTAAAATAAATCGCCCCGAAATTAAAAATAATTTAGCAATTACAGGATTATGCGATTTTCCATCAGCAGCAGCTTTACCTTCAAGATTGCCGTTACGGTAACTGAATCGGTAATCTCGCCGTCGCAAACCATGCGGTACACATCGTCGAAAGGCAGTCTTTTTACGGTTAGCTGCTCGGTGTCTTCGGGTTCGGCTTCATGCTGTGTTAATCCTGTCGCAGTATAGATCAGGCAAAACTCGTCGGTTACTGAGTTGCTGAGGTGCATGGTTTGTATCGCGGTCCAGTTAGCGGCTACCAGGCCGGTCTCTTCCAGTAATTCGCGTTTAGCGGCGTCAAGCGGGTCCTCATTTAATGGTCCGCCACCTTCGGGAATCTCCCAGCAGTATTGGCTCAGTGTGAATCGGTATTGGCCAACCAGGTAAGTATTCAAATCAGCATCAAGCGGGACAATGCCTATGGCCCGGTTTTTAAAATGCACCTTGCCATAAATGCCCGGATTGCCTGATGGGTTGATTACCTGGTACTCGGTTAGGTTGATCCAGGGGTTATCATAAACCTGTTGTTCGGATTTTATTTTCCAGGGATTTTCTTCGGGATGCTGCATGAATATTAATTATTTTGAAGCAGGCAACACCTCGCGGATAACGCCTTCTTTAACCATTTTCTTTTCGGCTATGCCGTAATACGGGTTTTTGATGATCTGACTGTTGCTTAACCAATAGGCATCTTTGCTTTGGCTGTATTGCCGGTAAAGGGTAACCGGCGATAACTTTGAGTCCTTCAGTAAACCATACATAGCGTTTGAGAGGGCCGAGAATTGCCTGCGCTGCTCTTCGATAGATGTGGTTTCGCCCATAGCGCGGCTGGTGCTTTGCAGGCGGCTCAGGTAGTTAAACCACGCCTCGTGCTGCTGGTTGGTCATGTCTTTATCCGGTACGCTATTAAAATCAAAAACCAATTTTCCGGCTTTGTTTTGCGCCAGCGATACGTTACCGGCCAGTAAAGCATTTTTAACATCCAGGTAATCTTTCACTACCAGGTTAAGGGCAAAGTCAAGTCCGCGTTGCTGGGCTTTAACCGGGTTTAAATATAGGGTAATCAGCGTTAAAGCTAAAGCAAGTTTAAGTAGTTTCATACGTGTTAATTTCAGACCGGGGTATAAAAAAAGAGCGATAGTTGCCTATCGCTCTAAATTAAAAAATTAATTTTTGATTACTATTATAAACCGAATGCGGCTTTAACTTTATCTACGTAGTCTAGTTTTTCCCAGGTAAACAGCTCAACTTCTTTAGTAATTACAGTTCCGTCATGATGCGTGAAGGTTTTGGTTACGGTTGTGCTGGGTTTACCAAAGTGGCCGTAAGCAGCAGTTTCGCTATAAATTGGATTGCGCAGTTTAAAACGGGTTTCGATAGCGTATGGAGTCATGTTGAAGATCTCTTCTACCTTTTTAGCAATCTCGCCATCATGTAAACCTAATTTGCTTGTACCGTAAGTATTTACATAGATACCCATTGGTTGCGCTACGCCGATAGCGTATGATACTTGTACCAATACCTCGCTGCAAACGCCGGCCGCAACCAGGTTTTTGGCAATGTGGCGGGTTGCATAAGCTGCAGAACGGTCAACTTTTGATGGGTCTTTACCAGAGAATGCACCACCACCGTGTGCGCCTTTACCACCATAGGTATCCACAATGATTTTACGGCCGGTTAAGCCGGTATCGCCATGCGGGCCGCCGATAACGAATTTGCCGGTAGGGTTAATATGGTATTTAATAGCATCATTAAAGAAATGAGCATATTTAGGATATTTAGCTTTAACACGTGGAATCAGGATACCGATAATATCAGTGCTGATTTTAGCCAGCATGGTTTTTTCTTCATCAAAATCGTCATGTTGGGTAGAGATTACGATAGCATCGATACGTGTTGGTACGTTGTTATCATCATACTCTAACGTCACCTGCGATTTAGCATCAGGGCGCAAATATTTAATCTCCGAATTTTCGCGGCGGATGGCAGCCAGCTCAATTAATAAAGCGTGAGCCAGATCCAGTGCCAATGGCATGTAGTTGTCGGTTTCGCTGGTGGCGTAACCAAACATCATACCCTGGTCGCCGGCGCCTTGCTCTTCTTTAGCCTGGCGGTCAACACCCTGGTTAATATCCGGCGATTGCTCGTGGATTGCTGAAAGCACACCGCATGAGCTGCCGTCAAACATATACTCGCCTTTGGTATAACCAATTTTGTTAATTACCTCGCGGGCAATTTTTTGAACATCTAAATAAGCTTTTGATTTTACCTCGCCGGCTAAAATAACCTGGCCGGTGGTAACTAATGTTTCGCAAGCAACCTTCGACTCAGGATCTAAAGCTAAAAAGTTATCAATCAATGCATCCGATATCTGATCGGCAACTTTATCCGGGTGTCCTTCTGATACGGACTCTGATGTAAATAAATATGGCATTTTAAAATGTTATTTTATTAAATAAAATAGAAAAGAAGGATTTAACGGAACTTTGTAAAGAAGATGGCTTTAGCACTTTTTTACGTGGTTGCAATCCGGTCTTGACGGGGCAAGACAACTAAATCAGTCCACTATTGGCCTCAAAATTAAAACAATTTTTACAAAGCAGAAAATAGATTTACTTTTGACCGCTAAAAATAAATTGTTGAAACGGAAAACGTTATTTATTATCAACCCAATATCGGGCGGGAAGAAGAAGGATGGGGTGCCTGAATTGGTTGACGCCCATTTTAAGGGTGATGCAACAATTGTATTTACCACCGGTGTATCTCATGCTAACCGTATAGCTGCCGAGGCTATTAATAACTATGATATGGTAGTTGCGGTAGGCGGCGATGGTACAGTTAATGAAATTGCATCGTCATTGGTAGGCAGTAAAACCATATTGGGGGTTGTGCCCTGCGGATCGGGTAACGGGTTGTCCAGGTTTTTGCAGATACCGATGAATATTGAAGACGCTATTAAAAACCTGAATGTTGGCGATGTTGCCGTGATCGACTCGGCACAGGCAAATGGCAAGCCTTTCTTTAATATGGCCGGGATGGGTTTTGACGCGCACATCAGCGAAGTGTTTTCGCATGGTAAAACGCGCGGCTTCATTACCTACATCAAATCATCGCTGCAAGAGATATTTAAATATAAGCCGCAGAGTTATCATATAGAGATTGATGGCAAATCTTATGAGCGCAGGGCTTTTATGTTAAGCTTTGCCAACTCATCGCAGTATGGCAACAATGCGCATATATCGCCACAGGCTTCTGTGCAAGACGGTTTGCTGGACGTTTGTATTATTAAACCATTTCCATTTTATCGCTTTATCGAGCTGGGTATTCGCATGTTTAATAAAACGGCAAACAAATCAGGCTTTGTTGAAATTATTCGCGGTAAGCATATTATAGTTAAGCGCAAAACAGACGGACCCCTGCACCTGGATGGCGAACCCGAAATTACCGGCACCGAAGTTAAGATCGATATCTTGCCACAGTCGCTAAATATTTTAGTGGGTAGTGGTTTTAATAGCATAGCATAAAAGTCAAGATTATTTATGTCCAAAAAGAACAAGAACTTTTCAGGCATCATGTACTCAACTGATCCTGGTTTTCAACCCGACAGCGGCAATAGCGGCAGCGCACCACAAACTTTACCGCCGCCGCAGCAAAGCCTCAGAATTTTCCTGGACCGTAAGGGTGGGGGTAAAATGGTGTCGGCAATAGCCGGATTTGTAGGCGCAGCTGATGATTTAGAAGCATTGGGCAAAAAGTTAAAAACCAAATGTGGCGTAGGCGGCAGTGTGAAAGATGGCGAAATATTAATTCAGGGCGATTTTAGGGACAAGCTACTGGCACTTTTACAAGCCGAGGGTTATAAAGTTAAAAAAGCAGGCGGCTAATATTATAATCTATCTAGCGATATTTTATAAACGTAATACTGCTTACTGCATAAAATAAGCTGCTTTATAAGTGACTGATTAATAAATGTATCAATTAAAAAACCTTTATTTTGGATGTTGACTAATTTTTTAGTTAATATTGCTATCAATAAAAAATAATTGGTCGATTACTTGTTTTAAAATATAAACTCACTAATATTGTGATACCAATTATAATAATACTAACAAACAAACATTATCAAAAGCAGTTATAATGTAACGTTTAAACTTGCGTTATAGAGTCACCGCTGTGATGGATATTGTATTTTGCCGTAGAAAAATAAAAGAGGAGAATTAACCCCGCCTTTTTGACGAATAGTATTTATAACAGGATAATTACAAGATTATAACAGTATAATTACACAAATTTTATAGTGCATAGCTTGCTATTTAAAAAAATAATAAGTTTTATTGTAAAAAATTGTTGTAACAAGTATTGTTTGGAGCTTTCTTGACGTTTTCGAAAGCGTTATAAGGGGCTACATTAAATAAATGTTAAAGAATAACAAAAGTCTTTTTTTATTTAGGTAAAATTCTATTTTTGTTATCCGCTTAAAGAAAATGCATATAATTAACTAACTAAAAATAAACAAAAACTAAAAACTAAAATTTAAAAGTAATGGCAAACGCACCAACAAAACCAACTACCGTTAAGACTGAAAGCTCAAGTGCATCTGGCATGTTTGCGACCTTAACCATCCCTCTTTGTCTAGTAGTTACTGTATTGATTTACGCCTTTGTTCTGGCGCATCCAAGCCACTACAAAGGTGGTGATGTAGACGCGGGTGAGCCGGTAGACATATTTGGTATCGTACACAGAGGTGGTGTATTAGTACCATTGGTAATGGGTTACGTATTAATGGTAATTGTATTCTCTATCGAGCGTTTTATCGTAATTGGTAAAGCTTCTGGTACTGCAAGCATAGATGCTTTTGTTAGAAAAATACAAGGCTTCTTAACTGCAGGTAACATTGACGCTGCTTCTGCAGAGTGCGACAAACAAAAAGGTTCTGTAGCAAACGTTATCAAATCAGGTTTGAAAAAATACCGCGAAATGGAATTGGAGACAACTTTAGACGTTGACCAAAAAACATTAGCTATCCAAAAAGACATTGAAGAAGCTACAGCTTTAGAAATGCCTATGTTAGAGCAAAACTTAACCATCATAGCAACTTTGGTTTCTATCGGTACATTATCTGGTCTGTTAGGTACTGTAATTGGTATGATCAAAGCGTTCCACGAGTTAGCGGGTTCTGGTGCAAATACTGCAGCTTTATCATCAGCTATCTCTGAAGCATTAGTTAACACCGCGTTAGGTATCAGTACTTCAGCTATCTCAATTGTAATGTACAATGTGTTTACATCAAAAATTGACGGCTTAACTTACGCTATCGACGAAACAGGTTTTAGCATTGTTTCTACCTTTGCTGCAACCCATAAAAACAAATAAATTTTAGTGTTAAATATATAATCGGGTCTGGCCTTAGCCAGACCTGGTATTCTAAATTTTTCAGTAACACTATATTTAAATTATTATGGCAAGAGCAAAAGTTTCAAGGAAGAGTACATCAATTGACATGACGGCGATGTGCGACGTTGCGTTTTTGTTGCTAACCTTCTTTATATTATCTGCAAAACCAAAAGTGCAGGACCCAATACATGCAGATATCCCTGCATCAACAACTATACAAGCGCTGCCTGAAGTGGATTTTTCAAGTCTTTTAGTAGCCGAAGGTAAAGTTGTATTTAGCGTTGAAGGCGGCGATGTACGTATGGAGACATTGAAAGGTATGGCCGATCAGTATAAAATTAGTTTCACACCTGACGAAATTAAGCAGTTTGCCTCTCTTGACAATTACGGCTTTTCAATTCAGTTTTTGAAACAATACCTGGCTATGACCCCGGCAGACAGGGCAAAATACCCTGTAACTGGCGTGCCTGTTGATACTACTGACAATAACGAGCTTTTCTGGTGGGTTAAAAACGCACGTAAGGCAGATAAGTTAGTGCATAACAAAGAGCTGAGAATTGCAATTAAAGGCGATGCAAAAGAGGAATATCCTACTATTGCTAAAATCATCAAGACCCTGCAGAAGCAAAAAGTTAACAAATTTGGTTTAATCACATCGCTTAAAACAGCGACAAAATAAAGAAACATGGCAGAATTAGATACCTCCGGCGGGGGTAAAAAGGGCGGGGGCAAGGTAAGAACCAAAAAACAGAGCACGCGAGTTGATTTAACCGCGATGGTGGATTTGGCGTTCTTGTTGATCACCTTCTTTATCCTTACCACAACACTGCAAAAGCCAAAGGCTATGGATCTTACCATGCCCGATAAAGACGAGAAAAACGACCAATTACCGGTACCTGCAACACGTACAATGACTGTACTTTTAGGTGCAAATAACAGGGTAGAGTGGTTTATGGGCCAACCAGGCAATCCTTTAACAGCACCAACTGTTACTGGTTTTGGTAAAAACGGTATCCGTCAGTCTTTATTGGACAAAGGCCAAGAGGTTAAAGCTAAATCAGGCAAATCTATGATCGTGTTGATCAAACCAAGCGACAAATCGACCTACTCTGACATGGTTAGTATGATGGACGAATTGAACATAGTTGGGAATGAGCAACGCGCTATTGTTGATATTACTCCACCGGAGATCGATCTCCTGAAGAGAGATAATGTTTATTAAAAATTAACGTAAAAATTAAAGATTCAAACTATGCTAAGATCTAAATTAGACATATTAAATCAGGACTGGATCGACGTTGTTTTTAACGGCAGAAACAAAGCTTACGGCGCGTATGAACTAAGAAAGAATAATTCCGGTAGAACTAACCGCGCTCTTTTTTTTGGTGCAGCATTTTTCGTATTTGTAATATCGTTACCAACAATCATCAATACGCTTGAAGGCTTTATTCCAAAAGCTCCTGTAAAAGTTAAGATTACCGACGTGGTGCTTACACCGCCGCCGGTTGATCAGAAAAAATTACCTCCTCCGCCACCACCAGAACCACCAAAACCAAAAGTGGATCAGGTAAAATTCCCGCCTCCGATTGTAAAACCGGATAACGAGGTGAAAGAGGAACCGCCAACTCAGAAAGATCTGAAAACTTCGGACCCTGGTCAAAAAGATCAAAAGGGTGACCCGAATGCAGATATCAGAATTGATGAGCCGGTTGGTAACAGCGATACAAAAGCAGTTACAGAGGAAGATCCAAACAAGATATTTAGCCAGGTAGAAAAACAACCGGCATTCCCGGGTGGTATGGAAGCATTTGGCAAATACTTGAGCGACAATATCAAATTCCCTGCTGTCGACAGAGAAAACGGCGTAAGTGGTAGGGTAATCTGTACTTTCGTTGTTGAAAGAGACGGTAGCTTAACTGATATTAAGCCGGTACGTGGCCCAAGCCAGACGATGATGGACGAGGCTGTTCGCGTGTTGAGAAAATCACCGAAATGGACACCGGGTATCCAAAATAATCGCCCGGTTCGTGTATCTTATACTATTCCAATCAACTTTACATTGGATTCACAAGAATAAGTGCATGCCATCTCATTTTCATAATAAGCAGAAATCGCTCAAAAGGCGATTTCTGCTCATTTTAGGCATAGCGGCATTTATATGCTATGTAGGTTTCGGTGTCACGATAATTTTTTGGGATCAGATATTGCCTGAATATGGAAACAAGAAGATCATATTTGGGGTATTACTTATAATTTACGGAGCTTTTAGATTTGGAAGGCTTTTTAAAAGAGAACAAACTGATGAAGAATAAAGCCGGATATTTAATTATAGGGTTATCAGTAATGATAGCATTGCAGAGCTGTAAACAAAAAGCAGCGCCTGCAGTACCCGAAGAAACCATTAATACCGGCACTGTTAAAATAGCTGCAGATGAGTCTGCACAACCCATTGTGGATGAAGTAACCTATTTATTTAAGCGATTGAATGAAAACGCACATCCTCAAGTTTCATACACTACTGAAAATGGCGTTTTAAGACGCTTGTTAAATGATAGTGTACGTTTTGCGGTACTTACCCGCCAATTAACGGCCGACGAAACCAAAGAATTAACCGCGCGCACACTACCGCCGGTTACCAACAGGTTTGCTGTTGATGCAGTTACGTTTATAGTCAACCAGGCTTCGGCCGATACGTTAATGACTGTTGGCGACATAAAAAAAATGCTTAACGGACAGACTAAAACCACTACCGATATCGTTTTTGATAATCCAAACTCTAGTTTGGTAAGGTATTTGAAAGACTTTTCCGGCAATAAAGACCTTAAACTAAAGAATGTCTTTGCAGTCAAAAACAATAAGGAGGTAATTAAATATATTAGCCAGCATCCGCAAGCGATAGGTATAACGGGGTTCGACTGGTTAAATGATCCGGATAGCGATTATGCAGCGGCTGTAAAGAAAGTAAAGATTGTAGCCATTAGGGACGAGCAAAGTAAAACAGCCCCTAATCAATACTTCAAACCCTCACAAACAACTTTGGCATTAAAACAGTACCCTTTTGCAAGAAATTTGTACCTTGTGAATTGTACCGGAAAATTAGGCTTAGGCACTGGTTTCGATCATTTTTTATTGAGCGACAGGGGCCAGAGGATAATTTTAAGATCAGGTTTATTGCCTGATTCATTACCCCAAAGGGAAATAGTTATTAAACGAAACTTTTAACACACATACTAACTAAAATTAATTAAGCAATGAAAATGATCAGTAAAATAGCTAATGTAGCATTGGGACTGGTATTTATCGGATCGGCTGTTTCTGCACAAACGCTGAGTGACGCTAAAAAAGCTATTGATGCCGAGCAATATCAGAAAGCAAAGGGTATGCTGAAAAACCTGACAGTTACACAAGCTAACAACGACGAAAACCTTTTTTATCTTGGATGGGTGTACCTGATCCAGGATTATCCGGATTCTGCAAAAGCCACCTTCACTAAGGGTATTTCAGTTAATCCAAAATCAGCCTTAAACTACGTGGGTTTAGGTGCTGTTGCATTATCAGCAAATGATAATGCAGGCGCTACATCTAACTTTACTCAGGCAACTACTGTTGCAGCTAAAAAAGATGACCAGCCCTATTTATACATAGGTAAAGCTTATTTGCTGGATGCTAAAGACGGTAAATTCCCACCGGCAAAAGCAAACGCAGCTATTGATGCTTTAACAAAAGCAAAAACTATTAACCCTAAAGACGCAGAAGCTCAAGTTATATTAGGTAATGCTTACCGTTCGCAATTAAACAGTAACTCTGCCTATGATGCTTACCAGGCTGCTTTAGCGCTTGATCCAAAATCGCCGAGTGCAAATGTAGCTACAGGCGTACTATGGCGCTATGCTGATAACTTTGATGATTCTGAAAAACAATTTCAGGCAGCTATAGCTATCGACCCTAATTATGGCCCGGCTTATCGCGAATTGGCTGAGACTGATTTGACCGAAGCACAAGTAAACATTAAAGTTGCTTCTGCTAAAGTAAAAGAAGGCGTTGCTAACTATCAAAAATACATTAACCTTACTGACGAATCGGTAGAGTCATTGATGCGTTATGCCGACTTCCTTGTAAATGCAGGTGATTACACTACGCTGCAAGATGTTGCCACTAAATTGACCAAGAGCCAGAATGCAAACGCTCGTGTTTACCGTTACCTGGCTTATGCAGCTTACGAAAACAAAGACTATGCAGCCGGTTTAACTGCGATGAATAACTGGTTTGCTAAAGCAACACCTAGCCGTATTTTACCACGCGATTATCAATATTTAGGTCAACTACAACTGGCTGCCGGTAAAGACACTACAGAAGCTATTAAGAACTTGACTAAAGCCGCTGATCTTGATTCGGCTAAAGCTCAGGATATCTTTACAGATCTTGGAAAAATGATGTTTGCTAAATCAAAATATATTGAAGCAGGTAACGCGTATGACGAAGTACTTAAAAGGGTACACGGTAAGCCACTGCTTACTGAGCATTTTTATGCTGCTTACTCTTACTATTTTGCTTTCAGAGCACAAAAGAAAACGCATAACCAAGACTCAACACTGATTGTAAGAGCCGATACACTATTAGGTGATTACCTGAAAAATACCCAGGCGCCGGTTATTCAGGCTTTGACTACCCGTGCTTACATCACCGATTTTAGAGATACGTCTTTCACTAATTTGAAAGGTCTTTCAAAACCACGTTACGAGCAAATTATTACCTATGTAAGTGCTAAACCTACACCAACTGCTTCAGAAAAAAACGCACTGGCAGCAGCTTACGCTTATTTGGGTAACTATTATGAGTATCATGATAAGGACGATGTAAAAGCGAATGAGAACTTTACAAAAGCGAGGGATGCTAACCCGGATAACGCTTATGCTAAGTTCTATTTTGATCAAAAAAATGCACCGCCGACACCAACCCCAGCGGCAAAGCCAAAAAAGACAAGTAAATAATATCAAAATAAAAAAGGCCTCAATTGAGGCCTTTTTTATTAACAGTGCATTTGTATATTTGCACCCATGGAAGTACAAAGTTTACCGGTAAATTATTTACCAATCATTTTTCAGATGATTGTGGCTATTGGTTTTGTGGTTACTACAATGTTTGTTACCCACAAAATAGGCCCTAAGCGCGAAACCAAAGATAAACTGACGCCGTTCGAGTCGGGTATTGAGGTTATTGGTAACGCCCGTACACCTATCTCTATTAAATATTTCCTGGTAGCTATACTGTTTGTTTTGTTTGATGTTGAGGTGATATTTATGTATCCCTGGGCAGTAAACTTTAAAGAGCTTGGCTCAAGCGGTATGATAGAGATGTTTATCTTTATGGCTACGCTACTGGCGGGTTTTATTTACGTCATCAAAAAAGGCGCTTTAAACTGGGATTAAATACACCTTCCAACCCTCCCCGGTAGGGAGGGCTATATGTCATTTTTTATAAAAGAAAAACAAAAAAATCTCCCCAGCCGGGGGAGATTTAGAAGGGACTGATTTACTTAGTTTAGAATAATTCTAAATATATCTCCGAAGGTTATTAGTGTACTAAATACAAGGTTTTTTATCATAAATTTGCGCTTTCTATCCATGTTTTTGGACAGATATTTGTTTAATAGATTTCATGAGTGATATTCAAATAGTTGGTGCCCCGGCCGGTGTGGAAGGTGCAGGATTTTTTGCTACTTCGCTGGATCAGGCGGTAGGTTTGGCTCGCGCAAACTCTTTATGGCCATTGCCTTTTGCAACTTCATGCTGCGGTATTGAGTTCATGGCAACCATGGCTTCACATTATGACTTGTCGAGATTTGGTGCAGAACGTTTAAGTTTCTCACCTCGTCAGGCCGATCTTTTAATGGTGATGGGTACTATCGCTAAAAAAATGGGTCCGGTACTGCGCCAGGTATACCTGCAAATGGCCGAGCCGCGTTGGGTAATGGCTGTTGGTGCCTGTGCATCAAGCGGTGGTATATTTGATACCTATTCTGTATTGCAGGGTATTGACGAGATTATCCCGGTTGACGTTTATGTACCCGGATGCCCGCCGCGCCCTGAAGCTATTATTGATGGCTTTATGCACATCCAGGAGTTGGTTAAAACCGAATCATTACGCAGGAGAAATGCGCCTGAGTATCAAAAACTATTAGCTTCATACGGAATTCAGTAATGGGTAAGATCACTAACGAAGAGCTTTTAAGCAGTATCAATAGTAAATTTGAAGGCAAAATTACTGTAACAGGCGAACCTTTTGGCCTGCTAACCATTGAAACCGGTACAGATAGCATTATTGAATTATTGGGTTATCTTAAAAACGACCCAACCTTTCAATTCATATATTTAACAGACATTACCGCCGTGCATTATCCTGAACAGGAGAAAGCTATTGGTATAATATATCACTTACACAGCCTGGTAAACAATGTGCGTATCCGCATAAAAGTGTTTATTGATGGTGTTGCTTGCCACATACCTACGGCTACTGTGTTATGGCAGGGTGCCAACTGGATGGAACGCGAAACGTATGACTTCTTCGGAGTTATATTTGACGGCCACCCTGATTTGCGCAGAATATTAAATGTTGACGACATGACCGCCTTCCCGATGAGAAAAGAGTTCCCGCTGGAAGACCCTAATCGTGTTGATAAAAAAGATTACTTTTTCGGACGATAAGAGATGCAAAACCATCCGGTATATACAGATAACGATCCGCAGAACGAAAATTCTACCCTCAACCTGGGTCCAACCCACCCGGCTACACATGGGGTATTTCAAAACGTACTGCAGTTAGATGGCGAAAGAATTGTTAGTGGTGTTTCAACCATTGGCTATATTCACCGCGCTTTTGAAAAAATTGCCGAACACAGGCCATTTTACCAGATAACTCCATTAACAGACCGCTTAAACTACTGCTCGTCGCCCATAAATAACATGGGTTGGCACATGACGGTTGAGAAGCTGCTAGGCATCACCACCCCAAAACGTGTTGATTACCTGCGTGTCATCGTAATGGAGCTGGCCCGCATCTCTGACCACATTGTTTGTAACGGTGTATTGGGTGTAGATACCGGCGCATTTACAGGCTTCCTGTACATGATGGAGTTCCGCGAATCGATCTATGAAATTTATGAAGAAGTTTGCGGCTCTCGCTTAACAACCAACATTGGCCGTATAGGTGGTTTCGAGCGTAATTTTAATGCTAAAGCTTTTGATAAGTTGCGTAAGTTTTTGGTTGAGTTTCCTAAAACACTGAAACAGTTTGAAGCGCTGTTTAACCGTAACCGCATATTTGTTGATCGTACGAAAGACGTAGCTGCGGTTACTGCCGAAGATGCGTTGAACTATAGCTGGAGTGGCCCTTTATTGCGCGCTGCCGGTGTTGATTACGATGTTAGAGCAATGAACCCATACTCATCATACGAAGACTTCGATTTTGAAGTACCGGTAGGAGAGAATGGCGACGTTTACAATCGTTTCCTGGTGCGTAACGAGGAGATGTGGCAAAGTATGCGCATCATTGAGCAAGCATTGGTTAAGCTGGAAAAAGAACCAACCGATATTTTCCACGCCGACGTACCTGAGTTTTACCTGCCTCCAAAAGAAGAAGTTTACAATAACATGGAAGCGCTAATCTATCACTTTAAAATTGTGATGGGCGAGATCCCTACCCCAACTACCGAAGTATATCACTCGGTTGAGGGCGCTAACGGCGAGTTAGGTTTTTATTTAGTGAATGATGGTGGTCGCTCGCCATACCGTTTGCACTTCCGCAGACCAAGTTTTATTAATTACCAGATGTACGCCCCAATGAGTAGGGGTATGTTACTGTCTGACGCGATAATTAACATGAGTAGTTTAAACGTTATAGCCGGAGAATTAGATGCTTAGAGTTGAAGATACCGTACAAAGTCCGGTTGAATTTTCAGCCGCTTTAATAGCTCAGTTTGATGATGTAGTAAGTCGTTATCCGGCAGGAAAACAAAAATCGGCGTTGTTACCGATTTTACATTTGGTACAAGCCGAATTTGGCTGGACAAGCGCCCCTGCAATGGATAAAGTAGCCGAATATCTACAGCTTCAGCCTATTGAAGTTTATGAGGTAGCCTCATTTTATTCGATGTACTTTTTGCGTCCGCAAGGTAAATATGTGCTGGAAGTTTGCCGTACCGGGCCTTGCTGCCTGGTTGGTGCAGAGAAGATAATGGATCACCTGGAACAAAAAATTGGTAAAGAAGGCGAAGTTACTGCCGACGGCTTATTTAGCTGGCGCGGTGTTGAGTGCCTGGCAGCCTGCGGTTTTGCGCCGGTTTTACAGATAGGTCCTGAATATACGTTTTACGAAAAATTAACTAACGAGTCGGTTGATCAGTTGATCACTGACTTAAAGGCAAAAGGATAAATCAATTACCGTGCAATGGATAATGCAAATCTGATACTTGGAGATTCATTATTTGCATTAGGCCTGCTGCTGGTAATTGCTACTAACGGAATAAGAGACTACGGAATTATACTGGTACCCTTGCTTGTTGTAGCATTTGCCAGTTGTGTAGTAAGACATATTAACTATTATAACGAAACCGGAAGGTATTTTTAAGCTGATGACCACTAAAAGAATGATGATTATAAGGGATATAGTATACACGATATTGATTATCGCGTTTTTACTTCCCGGCGATCTGAACCCATTTGCAGGAATTAATTTTGGTTTTAAAATACTGATTGCGTTTTTAATGTTGAGCACGCGGATTTTCCAGCATGTTAACTATTATAAGGCAACGGGAAAAATATATTAAGAAGATGGGACGCAAATTACTTTTAGAACATATTAACGTACCCGGCATCAATACTTTTGAGGTATATCGCCAAAAAGGCGGTTACGCATCGGTAGAGAAAGCTTTAAAGAAAATGACACCCGATGAAGTGGTGGAAGAAGTAAAGAAGTCGGGCTTGCGCGGCCGTGGTGGTGCGGGTTTTCCTACCGGCATGAAATGGAGCTTTTTAGCTAAGCCTGAAGGTGTTGCACGTTACCTGGTTTGTAATGGCGATGAGTCTGAACCGGGCACTTTCAAAGATCGTTTCCTGATGACCTATATTCCTCACTTACTAATTGAGGGCATGATCACCAGCAGCTACGCGCTGGGTGCTAATACATCATACATTTACGTACGCGGCGAAATGATGCCGCAAATCCGCATCCTGGAAAAAGCCATTGCCGAAGCAAAAGCAAATGGTTTCCTGGGTAAAAATATTTTAGGTACCGGTTATGACCTGGAGCTGTATGTACAACCTGGTGGTGGTGCTTACATCTGCGGCGAAGAAACTGCCTTATTAGAATCACTGGAAGGTAAACGTGGTAACCCGCGCATTAAACCACCATTCCCGGCTATTGCGGGTTTGTATGGTTGCCCTACCGTGGTGAACAACGTTGAATCTATAGCAGCGGTAGTCCCTATCATTAACGATGGTGGCGAGGAGTATGCTAAATTGGGCATAGGCCGTAGTACCGGTACCAAACTGATATCTGCAGGCGGTAACCTGGTTAAACCGGGTGTATACGAAATAGATTTGGGCCTGCCGGTTGAAGAATTTTTATATAGCGATGAGTATTGCGGCGGTATTGCCAACGGCAAACGTTTAAAAGCGGTTGTTGCAGGTGGTTCATCGGTGCCAATTTTACCGGCTAATCTGTTCCTGAAAACCATTAATGGCGAAGGCCGCTTGATGAGCTATGAGTCATTGTCTGACGGTGGTTTTGTTAGCGGATCGATGATGGGTTCGGGTGGTTTTATTGCGTTTGATGAGGATCAGTGTATCGTTAGAAATACCTGGAACTTCGCCCGCTTTTATCACCATGAAAGCTGCGGACAATGTTCGCCTTGCCGTGAGGGTACTGGCTGGATGGAGAAAGTATTACATCGTCTTGAAAACGGTCATGGCAGCATGAGCGACATGGATTTGTTGGTTGATGTAGCTAAAAAAATTGAAGGTAATACCATTTGCCCGTTGGGCGATGCAGCAGCCTGGCCGGTAGCCAGTGCGATACGCCATTTCCGCGATGAGTTTGAATGGCACGTAACGCATGCAAGTGAAGCGGTGACCAGGAATTATGGATTGGCGCATTATGCAGATCCGTTGCCTAAGCCAGAGCCGAAACCGGAAGCGACGGCATAAATAAAAAAAGGTTGTCATTGCGAGCGTAGCGTGGCAATCTCAAGGAGGCAAAGCAATCATGCAAAGTTCGCGATTGCCACGCTACGCTCGCAACGACAGAAATTGAAAATTTGACTAAGATAAAGTGTCAATGAAAGTAACGATAGACGGAATATCAGTAGAAGTACCGGACGGAACCAGCATCCTGAACGCAGCACGCGTTATAGGTGGTGATGTTGTGCCGCCCGCTATGTGCTATTATTCTAAACTGGCCGGTAGCGGTGGTAAATGCCGTACTTGTTTGGTAAAGGTGAGCAAAGGTTCTGAAAAAGACCCGCGCCCTATGCCTAAGCTGGTAGCGTCATGCCGTACTACGGCGATGGACGGTATGGAGGTGCAAAACATGACCTCGCCAGAGGTTATTGAGGCGCGTAAAGGTGTGGTAGAGATGTTGTTGATCAATCACCCGCTGGATTGCCCGGTTTGCGATCAGGCTGGCGAGTGCGATCTGCAGAACTTAGGCTTTGAGCACGGCGCAGCAAAAACCCGTTATGAGTTCGACCGTCGTACATTCAACAGAATAGATATTGGCGATAAGATCCAGCTACACATGACGCGCTGCATACTTTGCTACCGTTGTGTTTTTACTGCCGATCAGATCACAGATCACCGTATCCACGGTATCCTGAACAGGGGCGATCATTCAGAGATCTCAACTTATATCCAGGCTGCTGTCGACAATGATTTCTCAGGAAACGTTATTGACGTTTGCCCGGTAGGCGCTTTAACCGATAAAACTTTCCGCTTTAAAAACCGCGTTTGGTTTACCAAACCAGTTGAAGCACATCGCGATTGCGACCATGAGAAATGTAAAGGTGAAGTAACCCTTTGGTATAAAGGTGATGACGTATTACGCGTAACTGCACGTAAAGATCAATACGGCGAGGTAGAAGACTTTATCTGTAACACTTGTCGCTTTGATAAAAAGAAAACAGCCGATTGGGTTATTGAAGGCCCTCGTAAGGTATCTAATCATTCTGTGATTAGCTCTAATCACTACGACACCATGAAACCTTTACCGGTTGTAAAAGCCAACCCGGTATTGCAAGAGGCCAATAAAGAACAATTTGAACGCGAAACCCGATTATAATGGCATTAGCAGACATCATTATTAAATTTATACTGGTTATCATCATCTTCGCGATAAGCCTGGTGATAGCTATGTACTCCACCTATGCCGAGCGTAAATTCGCGGCATTTTTTCAGGATCGTATTGGTCCTAACCGCGCCGGCCCATGGGGTATATTACAGCCTTTAGCCGATGGTGGTAAAATGTTTTTGAAAGAAGAGATCATCCCAACCAACTCAAGCGGTTTCCTGTTCATTGTAGGCCCGTCACTGGCTATCATGACAGCCTGTATCGGTTCGGCAGTTATTCCATGGGGACAGCAATTGGTTATCGGTACGCATGTTATTGATTTGCAGGTGGCTGATATCAACGTGGGTATTCTGTACATCTTCGGTGTAGTATCGTTAGGTGTATATGGTATCATGATTGGTGGCTGGGCATCAAACAATAAATATTCTTTGCTGGGTGCTATTCGTGCAGCTTCTCAAAATATCAGCTATGAAATTTCAATGGGTCTGTCAATCATCGCTTTATTGCTGGTTACAGGTACTTTGAGCTTACGCCAGATAGCCGAGCAGCAGCATGGTTTTTGGGCCAACGGCTGGTTTAGCTGGAATTTTTTCAAGCAACCACTAGGCTTCCTGCTGTTCATCGTATGTGCATTTGCAGAGACCAACCGCTCACCGTTTGACTTACCTGAGTGCGAAACCGAGCTGGTAGGTGGTTATCACACCGAATATTCATCAATGAAACTGGGCTTTTACCTGTTTGCCGAGTATATCAACATGTTCATTTCATCGGCAGTTATGGCTACGCTTTACTTTGGCGGTTATAACTTTCCTTTTATGGATTTGATCCACTCGCCAAACCTTGTAGCTATTATAGGCGTAGTTGCGCTGTTTGCGAAGATATTTTTCTTCATATTCTTCTTTATGTGGGTGCGCTGGACAATCCCGCGTTTCCGTTATGACCAATTGATGGACCTGGGCTGGAAAACCCTGATTCCGTTGGCTATAGCAAACATTATTATAACCGGACTTTGGATTACTTTTATTAGAGGATAAAGATGGAACCATTAAGTAATAAAAGAAAAGCAGTAGACAACAAGCCGCTCAATTTGTTAGAGCGTTCTTACCTGCCTGCTATCGTAAAGGGACTTGGCATTACCATGAGCCACTTTTTCAAAAAGCCGGTAACCATCAGCTATCCTGAGCAAAAACGCGAGTTCTCTGAGAATTTTCGCGGTATGCACTCATTAAAGCGCGACGAGAATGGTAAAGAGCGTTGCACGGCCTGTGGCCTTTGCGCATTATCATGCCCTGCAGAAGCGATCACGATGATAGCGGCCGAACGTCAGCCTGGCGAAGAGAACTTATATCGCGAAGAAAAATATGCTGCGGTGTATGAGATCAATATGTTACGCTGCATTTTCTGCGGATTATGTGAGGAAGCTTGCCCTAAAGAGGCGATCTACCTGGATGGCGACATCGTACCGTCTGATTATTTAAGGAAGGATTTTATTTACGGTAAAGACAAATTAGTTGAAGCGCCGTTAAATCAATAAAGAAGTTTTATACATTTGCCCCCGATTTAAAGAGGTCGAATGTCTTGCAATAGTTAACCATGAATACATTTTACTTTATAGCGTTTCTGTCCGTATTCTTCGCCATTTTGGTTATATCAGCCAAAAACCCGGTGCATAGCATACTATACCTGATATTAACGTTTTTTACGTTCACTGTTCACTATATCCTACTTAACGCCCAGTTTTTAGCGATAGTTAACTTTATTGTATACATGGGCGCCATCCTGGTGCTCTTCCTGTACACGCTGATGTTAATGAACCTGAACAAAGAGAGCGAGCAACCCAAATCAAACCTTATCAAAATTGCAGCAGTTATAGGCGGCGGATGCTTCCTGGTAACTATTGTTGCAGCTTTAAGAACCTTTGGCCATTCAGAACCGGTAATATTAAAAGACCCTAACCTGGGCCTGGTTAAAAATTTAGGAAAGACATTGTTCAACGAGTATTTGTTGCCATTTGAGATCTCATCGGTATTGCTGTTATCGGCAATGGTTGGTGCTGTTTTATTGGCTACTAAAGACCCAAAAACTACAGCGTAGATTAATATGGAACACTTAACACAAACCATACAAACCGTACCGCTTAACGCTTATATTCTGTTAAGCTCGGTAATATTTGCAATAGGTGTTATTGGCGTATTGGTACGTCGTAATGCCATCGTAATATTTATGTCGGTTGAGCTGATGCTGAATGCGGTGAACCTGTTATTAACAGCGTTCTCGGTTTATTTAGGCGATTCAAGCGGACAGGTGTTTGTATTTTTTATCATGGCGCTGGCCGCTGCTGAAGTAGCAATAGGCCTGGCTATCATTGTAATGATCTACCGTAACACAAACTCGATAGACATTAACGTACTGAATAGATTGAAATGGTAAGCCCCCCGACCCCCTGAAGGGGGAGGATAAGGCGACAAACAATATTTAAAAAATAAAAGACCAACTATTATTCCCCCTTTAGGGGGCTAGGGGGCAAAAAATTATGGAGAAATACATCTGGCTTATTCCTTTATTACCGTTAGCCGGTTTCGTTATTAACGGCCTGGGCCGCAACACGCTGTCAAAAGGCGTAATTGGCTTTATCGGCAGTTTATTGGTTTTGATATCATTTGGATTGAGCCTTGCTGCTTTTTTCCAGGTAAAATCAACCGGGCACGCTATTGATGTTGATTTGTTTACCTGGTTCTCGGTTGGCAAACTAAGCGTTGATTTCTCTTTTTTGGTAGATCAGTTGAGCGCTATCATGTTGCTGATCATTACCGGCGTAGGTTTTTTGATCCACCTGTATTCTGTAGGCTATATGCATGATGATGAAGGTTTCGGTAAGTTCTTTGCTTATTTGAACCTGTTTGTTTTCTTCATGCTTTTACTCGTGATGGGCTCAAACTACCTGATCATGTTTATTGGTTGGGAAGGTGTAGGTTTATGCTCTTACCTGCTCATCGGTTTCTGGTACACCAACCCAAGCTATGCCGATGCCGCCAAGAAAGCCTTTATCATGAATCGTATTGGCGACTTAGGTTTCCTGTTAGGCATATTTTTGATCTTTAATACTTTCGATAGCATATCTTACCACACTGTATTTAGCAGAGTAGCTGGTGTGCATGATGCACCATTGGTGCTGATCACCTTATTGTTATTTGTTGGTGCAGTAGGTAAATCGGCACAGTTACCGTTATTTACCTGGTTGCCGGATGCGATGGCCGGCCCAACCCCGGTATCTGCATTGATACACGCTGCTACCATGGTTACTGCAGGTATCTATATGATTGCCCGCTCGAATATCCTTTTCACCATGGCGCCTCAGACTATGGAGGTCATTGCCATCATCGGCTTAACTACTGCAGCTTTCGCAGCATTGATTGCACTTACACAAACTGATATAAAAAAGGTACTGGCTTATTCAACCGTATCTCAATTGGGTTATATGTTTTTGGGATTAGGCGTTGGTGCTTACACTGGTGCGTTCTTTCACGTATTAACTCATGCTTTCTTCAAAGCATTATTATTCCTGGGTGCGGGTTCTGTTATCCACGCCATGGGCGGTGAGCAGGATATGCGCAAAATGGGTGGATTGAAAGGCAAGATCAAAGTTACTTTCATTACCATGCTAGTTGGTACTATCGCTATCGCAGGTATCCCGCCATTCTCAGGCTTCTTTTCAAAAGACGAAATTTTAGCAGCAGCTTATGCGCATAACCCTACTTACTATGCAATAGGTGTTATTACCGCTATGCTGACATCATTCTACATGTTCCGCATGATGTACCTGACATTCTGGGGTAAATTCCGCGGAACACATGAGCAGGAGCATCATGTACATGAGTCGCCGGCAAGTATGACCATCCCGCTCATCGTGCTAGCTATTTTATCAGCAGTTGCCGGACTTATCGGTGTACCAGCAATAATGGGTGGTCATCATGAGTTACATGCTTTCCTGTCGCCGGTTTTTGAAAGATCAGCTAAAATATTAGGCGAAAATGAATTGAGCACCAGTACAGAATGGACCTTAATGGGTATATCTGTAGGTCTTGCCTTAGTTGCAATGGCCTTCGCTTACAACAAATACGTTAGCAAGGCACAGTTACCTGTTGAAGATACCGAAGAACGCTCGATATTGGCAAACCTGTCATACCATAAGTTTTATGTTGACGAGATCTATGATTTCCTGATCCGTAAACCATTGGATGCGTTGTCAGGCTTCTTCTACAATATTGTTGAGCGTTTAGGCATTGATGCCTTAATAAACGATTTGGGTAAAGGCACTTTAGAAACCAGTAAGGCTTTGCGTTTGCTGCAAACCGGTAATGTTGGGTTTTACATCTTTATGATGGTAGCCGGCATAGTTGCCATCTTGTTATATAGTTTAAAATTGTTTACCATATAAAATGACCGTTAGCATATTAATATTTTTGCCGGTAATAGCGGCGCTTGCTGTTCTTCTATTCAAGAACGAGTCGGCTAAATACGCTGCATTATTTTTCTCTGTTGTAGAACTGGCAATAGCAGGCGTGTTTTTAGCAAAATTTGTACCCGATGCAACCAGCCAGTTTGGAATTGATGTACCATGGCTACCACAAATGGGCATTTATTTTAAAGCCGGTATTGATGGTATAAGCATGATCATGGTATTGTTAACTACAGTACTGGTGCCGCTTATTATCTTAACCACCTACAAACATCAATACAAAAATGCCAATGCTTTTTACGCGTTGATATTATTTATGCAAGCAGGTATGCTGGTTGTATTTACCGCCTTAGACGGTTTCTTATTCTACGTTGGTTGGGAAGCAGCTTTGATACCTATTTACTTTATCTGTGGTTTATGGGGTGGTGAAAATCGCATCCGCATCACTATTAAATTTTTCATTTACACATTTGCCGGCTCGCTATTTATGCTGCTGGGAATGATCTTCTTGTACCTGCAATCGCCAAATCAGACTTATGATATCGTTGATCTATACCGCGGTGCACGCCTGGCAACAGGCCATTCAAGCTTGATATTCTGGGCCTTCTTTATAGCGTTTGCTATCAAGATGCCTTTGTTTCCATTCCATACCTGGCAGCCCGATACTTATACCGAAGCGCCAAGCGCAGGTACGATGATGCTATCCGGTATCATGTTGAAGATGGGTGTTTACGGTGTGATCAGATGGTTGGTTCCTATTGCGCCGCAAGGTGTAATGTCATGGCAGAACGTAGTGATGGGCATGTCAGTGATAGGTATTGTTTACGCATCGGTTATAGCATTTACTCAAAAAGACGGTAAACGTCTGGTAGCCTATTCATCTATCGCGCACGTTGGCTTAATTGCTGCCGGTATTTTTGCCTGGAACTCGCAAGGTCTGCAAGGAGCAATGATCCAGATGCTGAGCCACGGTATTAATGTAGTAGGCATGTTCTTTATCTGGGATATCATCAGCCGCCGTTTAGGTACCCGTACCATTAGCGAGCTGGGCGGTATTGCTAAGGTAGCTCCGCAATTTTCGATCGCGTTTTTAATTATCGTGTTAGGTACGGTGGCTTTACCATTAACCAACGGTTTTATCGGCGAGTTTTTATTATTAAATAGTGTTTATCAATATAACATATGGTTTGCGGCCGTTGCCGGTTTAACTATCATATTTGGTGCGGTTTATATGCTGCGCATGTACAAAAATGTGATGCAAGGCACCACTAATGAGTTAACAGCAACATTTACTGACATCCACGGTTCTGAAAAACTGGCCCTGGGTATCATCTGTTTATTGATCATCGGTTTAGGTGTGTATCCGCAGCCTATACTGCATATATCTGCTGCTGCGGTTGAGCATTTGATATACATTGTAAAAGTTTCGAGGTAAGTTTTAATCATGAATACCATAATAGTCATATCTGTTTTACCTATAGTGCTTTTGTATTTAGGTTTGTATAAAATGCAAAAAGCGTTGTTGCCTGTAACCGTTATAGGGCTGCTTGTTGCATTAGGTTTAGCAATTGCGCAATGGAACACCGGCGCGGTACCACAATACAGTGGTATGTTGTTATTCAACAACTTTTCAGTTGCTTTTTCTGTGGTAGCTATTGTCTCAACTATATTGATCCTATTGTTATCCAAAGACTATTTCGAAAGGATCAGCAATCACATTGCCGAATATTATGCCATCATCCTGTTCTCTTTAGCGGGCGTCATTGTCATGGTATCTTACTACAACTTAACCATGCTGTTTATCGGCATCGAAATCATGTCAGTAAGTTTATACATATTGGCCGGTATCAAAAAGAACGATTTTGCTTCAAATGAAGCCGCGTTGAAATACTTCCTGATGGGCGCTTTTTCAACAGGTTTCTTATTGTTCGGCTTTACGCTGATCTATGGTTCAACCGGTTCATTCAGCCTGGAGAAAATTCAAAGTTTTGTGCTTGCACAGAGAACGCTTTCGCCAATGCTTTGCGTGGGTGTAATGTTAGTAATAGTAGGCTTATGCTTTAAAGTAGGCGTAGCGCCATTCCACTTCTGGACCCCCGACGTTTACGAAGGTGCACCATCATTGATCACTGCTTTCATGTCGACTGTGTCAAAAACAGCGAGCTTCGCGGCTTTCCTGCGTTTGTTCTCTATCTGCTTCCCGTTGTTGTCAAACATCTGGTCGCCGGCTTTGATTGTGATTGCTATTATTACATTATTTATCGGCAACATCACCGCTTTATATCAGCAAAGCTTTAAGCGTATGCTGGCGTACTCAAGTATCTCGCATGCAGGTTATTTATTGTTTGCTATATTATCTTTAGGCGCAGCGTCTGGCAATACCATCCTGGTTTATGCTACCGCTTATTCAATTGCATCTATTATCGCCTTTGGCGCATTGATACTGGTACAGCAAGAAACCAACAGCGATACTTTCGACAGCTTTAACGGCTTGGGCAGAAAGAACCCATTTCTGGCTTTTGTGTTGACCGTAGCTATGCTTTCATTAGCAGGTATACCGCTTACCGCAGGCTTTATAGGTAAGTTTTACGCGTTCAATATGGCAATGGGCCAACTTCATATAGCATTGTTAGTTATAGCGGTTATTAATGCTATCATCAGCATATTCTATTACTTCAGGGTTATCATTGCTATGTATTTCCGTAGTGCCGAGCGCGAGCAGATTGCTGTTTCGCCATATTATGCTTTTGTGCTGGGCTTTGCTGCTTTGGCAACTATCGTTATTGGTGTATACCCGCAATTAATAAGCGGCCTTATTTAATTGGGCCGTTAAATCCCCCTGAAATTGATTTAATATTTGTAGTTTTACAAATACAGTAATGGAACATTTCTGGGAACACCTGCAAAATTTAACGGACGCCCAATCCATATTAAGTAAAGGAGGGTTCTACTTCCTGCTTGTGGTCGTTTTTGCGGAGACAGGTCTGTTCTTCGGTTTCTTTTTACCAGGCGATTATTTATTATTTATGGCGGGGCTGTTGTGCTCATCGGGTATGATTGATGTGTCATTGGGCACTTTGCTGTTATCGGTAATGGCAGCGGGCATTTTGGGCAATTATACCGGCTACTGGTTTGGGTATCGAACTGGCCCAATGTTGTTTAACAAGAACGATTCAATTTTCTTTAAGAAGCGTTATATCGTTATTGCCGAAGAGTTTTACGCCAAACATGGGGGTATGGCATTAGTTTTAGGCAGATTTTTCCCTATAATAAGAACTTTTGCTCCTATCTTTGCAGGCGTAGTCAGGGTCGACTTTAAAAAATTTACAATTTATAACCTGGCCGGCAGCATAGCTTGGGTAAGTACATTTATCCTGTCGGGTTATTTTTTAGGCCGACGATACCCCCAGCTAAAAGATTATCTGGAATATGTGGTGATCGGATTAATAATAATTACAACAATTCCGCTGGTTTTTGCTTTCTTAAAAAAGCGATTAGTAAAAAGCGATTAATAAATATATACTATAATAATAAATGAGTACACAACATCCTTGGCACCAGGTTTCACCGGGTGATAACGTTCCTGAATTTGTAAACGCTATTATTGAGATCCCTAAAGGCTCAAAAGCTAAATATGAAATTGATAAAGACTCTGGTTTACTGAAACTTGACCGTGTTTTGTTTTCGTCGGTAATGTATCCGGCTAATTATGGCTTTATTCCGCAAACTTATTGTGATGATAAAGATCCTTTAGATATATTAGTACTGTGTTCAATAGATGTGTTCCCGATGTCGATTATCGAAGCTAAGATTGTGGGTGTAATGCATATGGTTGACAATGGTGAGCAAGACGACAAAATCATCGCGGTAGCAAAAAATGATATGTCTGTAAACTACATCAATGATTTGAATGAGTTGCCACCACATACTATGAAAGAAATTGTGCGTTTTTTTAAAGACTATAAAGCTTTGGAGGATAAAAAGGTGACCATTGAACATATGTTGGGTAAAAAGTATGCTCACAAAGTAATTAATGAAAGTTTAGAACTATATAAGTCTACTTTCCCCGTGTACCAATAATTAATTAATGGGCCCTGACACATACATAAACGGTTATTACATACTCCTAACCTTTTTCCTGGTTTTACTGAACGGCTTTTTTGTAGCCGCAGAATTTGCCTTGGTTCGCGTGCGCGGGTCGCAGATTGAAATAAAAGCCAAAGCCGGCAGCCGTATAGCTAAAGTTACACGCGGTATCATGGCTAATTTAGACGGTTACCTGGCCGCCACACAATTGGGCATTACCATAGCCTCATTAGGATTAGGTGTAATAGGCGAGGGTGTATTTAGCAATGTGGTGTTAAGAGGGTTTGAAATTATTGGGGTAACCATTACCTCGAGTTTTATAATCACTTCAAGCCATGTTATAGCCTTTATACTGATTACTATACTAAGTATAGTTTTTGGCGAACTGGCCCCTAAAACATTAGCTATACAAAGGTCAGTACGTACCGCCTTAGCGGTATCAGCGCCGCTAAGAATATTCTTTATCGTGTTCAGACCCATTATTTGGTGCCTGAATGCGTTTGCTAATTTTATTTTGCGCCTGTTCGGCATCAATGTTATATCGGGCCATGAGGCACACCATAGTTCTGAAGAGTTGCAATATCTTTTAGAACAAGGTAAAGAAACCGGCGCCATCGATTCCAGCGAGCACGAGCTGATTCAAAATGTATTTGAGTTTAATGAGCGCGTGGTAAAAAATATCATGGTGCCGCGTACCAAAATATCTGGTGTTGAAGTAAGTACCGGCAGAGACGAATTACTAGACCTGCTGATTACCGAAGGCTACTCGCGCCTGCCTGTTTATGATGAGGTGATTGACAAGATAGTCGGCATTGTTCATGCTAAAGACGTTTTACCTTTGCTGGCCCGTAATGAAGAGATTGTTCTGAAGGATATTATCCGTAAACCATATTTCATCCCAGAAACCAAAAAGATCAATGATCTGATGGCCGAGCTGCAGCAAAAACGGATACAGATAGCTATTGTGTCTGACGAGTTTGGCGGTACTGCCGGTATGGTTACTTTGGAGGATATTGTTGAAGAATTGGTAGGTGAGATCCAGGATGAATATGACGAAGAAAAACCAATTGTTGAAGCAGTGAACGATCGTGAGTTTATTGTAAATGCTTTGGCGCCAATATATGATGTTAACGGCCACTTGCCGCATGATTTGCCCGAGGATGGTGACTTTGACACCGTATCAGGCTGGTTAGGCGATATTTTTGGTAAGATCCCGGACGTTGGCGAGCAAAAAGAATCTAACGGCTATAACATTACCGTACTCAAAAAATCCGACCAAAACATTGAGTCGGTTAAGCTGGAGTTATTGCTTAATGAAGAAGATACGGTAGATTTGCATTAATCTGCTTGCCCATGCATCTTTTTTATACGCCTGATATTGCCCCATCGCATCCCCAATACTTTCTAAACGAAGAAGAAAGCAAACATGCCGTACGTGTGCTGCGCCTGGAGGCAGGATCTGAAGTGCAGCTGATAGACGGTAAAGGCGGCTTGTACACTGCGCAAATTAAAGATGCACATCCCAAAAGAACTATACTGCAAATAACAAATGTTGTTACCGAATATAATAAACGGAACCACTACCTGCATATCGCGATAGCCCCTACAAAAAATCTGGATAGACTGGAATGGTTCCTTGAAAAAGCTACCGAGATTGGCATTGATGAAATATCGCTCATTATCTGTCAGCGTTCGGAGCGTAAAGAAGCTAAGACTGAGCGTTTAAATAAGATCATTACGGCTGCTATCAAACAATCATTAAAAGCGTATCACCCGGTATTGAATGAACCAATAGCGTTGAGTAAGTTTTTAGCTCAGCCATTTGATGGACAGAAGTTTATTGCACATTGCGAAGATCGCGAGAAAACCAGCCTGCAAACCCAACTGCAAAAAGGCGGACGTTGCCTGATCTTAATAGGCCCGGAAGGCGATTTCTCGCCGTCAGAAATTGATGTCGCTTTGGATAACGAATATAAAGCCATAACTTTAGGTGATAGCAGATTGCGTACAGAAACGGCCGCGTTAGAAGCTTGTTTTGAAGTGAATTTTTTGAATAGGTAATTCTATCCCTTTTGTCATTGCGAGGAGGGACGACGAAGCAACCGCGAACCGTGCAACCTTGCGATTGCCACGCTACGCTCGCAATGACAAAATATAACTGAATGAAAAGAGCCATATACACCATTTGTGCCCTCTGCTTGCTAATCATCATTAGCAGCTTCAACGCGCCTACCTATAAAATGGCTAAGCTTAAATATAGTGGTGGGGGAGACTGGTATGGCGACCGGACTGCTTTGCCTAATCTGATCAAGTTTTGTAATGAAAATTTGAAGACCAACTTCCAGCCCGAGGATGATATTGTTGAGCCGGGCAGCGCGCAGTTGTTTAATTATCCTTTTGTATTTATGACGGGCCATGGCAACGTGATCTTTTCTGACCAGGAAGCGGCCAACCTGCGTAAATATTTAACCGGCGGCGGCTTTTTGCATATTGATGATAACTATGGCCTGGATAAGTTTATCCGCCCGCAAATGAAGAAGGTTTTCCCGGAGCTTGATTTTGTGGAATTGCCTGTAAATTATCCTATTTATCATCAGAAATTTCCTTTCCCTAATGGTCTGCCAAAAATACATGAACACGATGGCAAACGTCCACAGGGTTTTGGGCTGATCTATAAAGGCCGCCTGGTCTGTTTTTACACTTATGAGTGCGATCTGGGCAACGGCTGGGAGGATTATGGTACCTATGCCGGCGACACGCAGGAAACACGTATAAAGGCCCTGAAAATGGGCGCTAACCTCATTCAATATGTACTAACCCAATAAAGCCATGTACCAGCTTAAAGTAAATGATAAGTTCGATTTTGACATCGATAAAACTGGCGACGATTTATTAGTAAATGACGAAGTTATACAAGCAGATATTAAACAACTAAGCCCGGTAACCTGGCATATTATCAAACAGCTTAAATCATACAATGTCACACTGGTAAGTTTTGACAAAACGACTAAAACTGCAGAGATAAAGGTTAACAATAATACCTACACCGTATCGGCTAAAGATCGCTTTGATCTGCTGCTTGATCAAATGGGGTTGACTAACTTGGCAAGCGCCAAGGTAAGTGAGCTTAAAGCGCCGATGCCCGGCCTGGTGTTAAAAGTTTTTGTAGCCGGCGACACCACTGTACAAAAAGGCGACAGCTTGTTTATCCTGGAAGCCATGAAGATGGAAAATATTATCAAATCGCCGGTTGATGGTGTGATTAAATCCATCAAAATAAAACCGGGCGACAAAGTAGAAAAGGGGCAGATACTGTTGCAATTTGCATAGATTTTTGTCATTGCGAGGAGGGACGACGAAGCAATCGCAAGTAGAAAAGTATAATTCGCGATTGCCACGCTACGCTCGCAATGACAATTAATATAACAAAAAGGGTCGCCTTAAATAAGGCGACCCTTTTTGTTATAGTTGGAGTAATACTATTTAGCTTTTTTAACGCTGAAGTGAGGCTTACCTGCCGGGTGAATCTCAGGAGCGCCTACCAGGTCCATTGCGCAACGGAAACCAACCTCGGCGCTTGCATCATCCTCATTCATAAAACGGCGTGTAGCCGGGTTTAACCAGTATGCCATGTCATTCCATGAACCACCTTTGTATACTTTAGAATGGTTGTTCACCAAAGTAGTAGTACCATATAAACTATTGTTAACGGTATCTAAGTAACCACGTGCATCAGCATTGTAAGCTTTGCCAGCTAATGGATCTTTTGTTCCGGCAGTAGCAGGTGTTGCAGGAGCAGTACCTGCAGGAGCGCCAGCCGCCGCAGCGGTACCGGTTTGTTGCGAAGCGATCAGATCGGCATATGACATTTTCTTAGCAGACTTAGCCGGATCTTTAATAGGGCGACCGTATTTGTCTTTTGCGTATTTACCTGTTGCAGGGTCGGCTAAACGTTTGTCAACAAACTCATTACCACGGAAAGGGTTAAAGTCGTCAACATCTTCAAATGTCATCTGGCGATAAGTATCGCCCACCCACTCATTAACGTTACCAGCCATGTTATACAAGCCAAAATCGTTAGGCACGTAAGAACGTACCGGCGCTGTAATGAAGGCCTTGTCATTCAGGTAACCGCCAACACCACCGTTGTCACCTTCGCCACGCTTAAAGTTAGCCAGGATCAAACCACGGGTTGATTTTTTAGCAGAACGTACACCTAAGCCGTTCCATGGATATATTTTACCGTCTGTAATGTTTTCAAATTGGGTGTTACCGGCTAAAGCCATAGCAGCATATTCCCACTCGGCCTCTGTCGGTAAGCGGTAGGCAGGTTTCAAGATACCGTCTTCAACAGTAACCGGTCTAACCGCTCTTTTCTGGCCGGCAACGGGCTTGCCGTTTAAGTCAGCCGTCATTTTTTTACCGTCTATACCTGCACCTCTGTACTGGTTATTCAAGTACATGTCGGTATTGAAAGGTGTTTTTTGAGCATTAGCAGCACTAGCCTGTGCACCTTTTTTAGGATCTCTTGGATTAAGAATTTTGCCTTGTCCTTCCAGGATAAACTCGTTCATACGGTCGGTACGCCAAACACAATAATCCTGAGCCTGATCCCAGGTAACACCTACAACCGGGTAATCCTGGAAAGCAGGGTGACGCAGGTAATTGTTTACGTAAGGTTCATTGTATGATAACGGTCTGCGCCATACCAGGGTATCTGGCAACGCATTGTAATATAATTCATGATCCTGAGGGAAAGTAGCGCTGATCCAGTGCAGGTAATCCAGCCAATCCTGGTTAGATACCTCTGTTTCGTCCATATAAAACGCCGGGATAGTTACCCTTTTGCGTACGTTGTTATACTCAAAGTTGATATCCTGATCTGCACTTCCGCCCAAAACAAAAGTACCACCCTCAATAGCTACAAGGCCAGGGCCAGGCGAAGGGTGTGTTTGTCTGAACTTAGAATAGCCATATTTTTTATCGTTATATGGTATACCAGTTTTCTGCGACTTTTGTTTATGACAACCGCTTAGTATCGTTCCAACACCTACCAGCACTAAAGCAGTATAAGTAAAAAGTATTTTCATATTTTTACAATAAGTATAAAATTATATATAGGGGTAAATTTATAAAATTTTCCAATAAAATAGTAAACATATTCCGGCGTTAGGTAAACAATTTAAACGCTTTGGGTCTTTAACGTAAAAACCGTTGTTTGTGTTGCATCGGTAATTAAATTAAAAAATAAAAAACTTAAGTCTGTTTAACGCCCAAAAAGTATAATTAATCTATATTTATCCAATTAAAATAAAAACGGACTATACAATGAAGTTTTCGTACAGAAAGACCTCTTTAATATATATTGTACTTTTCATTCCGGTGTTTGCAGCTGCTCAAACAGGTTCAAATACCAATGGTAGCAGCACCAATGCTATACCGACGGCGGTTCCGTTTTTAAATATATCGCCCGACTCACGTTCGGGAGCTATGGGCGAGGCCGGCGCAGCTCTTTCACCAGATGTTAACGCCAATTACTGGAATCCCTCGAAACTGGCATTTCTAGACGATTCGCTTAACGCGGTTTCATTATCCTATAGCCCCTGGTTGCGCCATTTAGTGCCGGACGTTAGCTTATCATACTTAAGCTTTGCCCATAAACTGGATAGTCGTAATACCATAGGCGCTTCATTGCGTTATTTTAATCTGGGTTCTATACAACTGGTGGATGCTAATCAGAATGAACAAGGGACCTATCGCCCAAGCGAGTTTTCGCTGGATGTATCTTTCGCGCGTAAGTTTGGTAATGATTTTTCATTAGGACTAACCGGGCGTTATATCCACTCAAACCTTTCAAATCAATCATTTGCCTCTGGTGCAAGCCAGCAATCTAAAGCGGGTAGCGCTTTTGCTGCTGATATTTCTATGTATCATACCAGTAGTACACAGCAATTTGGTAAAGATGCAACCTTTAACTATGGTATTGATATATCTAACATTGGTACCAAGGTTAGTTATTCTGATGTCGGCCCGTCGTACTTCTTGCCTACTAACTTAAGAATCGGCGTAGCCAACATCATCAATATCGACGATTTAAACCAAATCACTTTTGCGTTTGATATCAATAAATTACTGGTGCCGACACCGCCTATCCGCGATGATAACGGCAACATCATTAAAGGAAAAGATGATAACATTTCCGTGCCTGCCGGTATCTTCGGCTCGTTTTCTGACGCACCAGGCGGCTTTAGTGAAGAGATGAAAGAAATTACTTTTTCGCCGGGTTTCGAATATTTGTACGATCAGCAATTTGCTATACGCGCCGGATATTTCTACGAGAACCCTGATAAAGGAGGTCGCCAATACGTTACCATGGGCCTTGGCCTGAAATATGATATCTATCGTTTCGATTTTTCATACCTGGCTGCTACGCAGTCGGCCAGTCCGCTAGCTAATACGCTGCGCTTCACCCTGGCTGTAAACTTCGGCGGTAAGTAAACATTATGGGCAAAATAAAGGTAGGTTTTGGGTTTGATGTCCATCAATTAAAGGAACAGCATCCATTTGTTTTAGGGGGAGTCAATTTAGAACATCACGCGGGGGCTTATGGGCACTCTGATGCCGATGTATTACTACACGCCATATGCGATGCCCTGCTGGGCGCAGCCAACCTGCGCGATATAGGTTTTCATTTCTCTAATACAGACGATCGCTGGAAGGGTATAAGCAGCTTAAAGCTATTACAGCATGTAATGGTGCTACTTCGCGAGAAGGGTTGGGAGATAGGCAACATCGATGCCATGGTGTGCCTGGAAGCGCCTAAAATCAATCCGCATATACCGGCCATGAAAGGTTACATCGCTAATGCAGCAGGTATCAGCGAGGAAGATATCTCTATCAAAGCAACCACCAACGAAAAGCTGGGCTTTATTGGTCGCGAAGAGGGTGTGGTGGCTTATGCCGTTTGTTTGATTGAGAAGTCATAATGTAGAGATGCAATATTTTGCGTCTCCATTTGCATGTATATTATTTCTGCAAATTCTGGTGTGTTTGCACAGAGACGCAAAATGTTGCGTCTCTACCCATTAATTATTCCTGATCCTCTATTCCTGATCCTCGGCCTTCTTCACATTCCCCGTACGTTTTAATACGCCCCAACCGCTATGCTCGCCCTTAAGCGCTCTGCGGATAGATTTGAAAAGGATATAATACATTAGCTGGCGCCAAATGAATCGCTGAGGGATAATGTATATCAGTTTCCGGTAGTTCTTTTCTTTCTCCATCCAGAAAGCAATAACCCCCACTATAAAGTCTACCACTACAAATAAAGCGTAGTAAAGCAATATTTTACCGGGCTTGTCGCCCAGTAGGCCTAAGATCATAAACAGGTCTGCCAGCGGCGAAAATAATGGTAGCACAATCTGGAAGATCAGGATGTTAGGCATGCCCACCATCCCGAAGAACTTGTATTTTTTATTAAATAGCGCTTTACGGTTTTTCCAGAAACTTTGCATTACGCCGTAGCTCCAGCGGAAACGTTGTTTTAACAGGGCACCAATAGTTTCGGGTGCTTCTGTGTAAGCAATAGCCTCAGCACAGTTTTTAATGATATAGCCTTTTCTAAGAATGCGCATGGTTAAGTCGCAATCCTCGGCCAAAGTGTCGGTAGTAAAGCCACCCGCCTGGAATACTGCGGACTTACGGAACGCGCCGATAGCACCCGGTACAACGGTGATACTATTGATCAGATCGAATGCACGGCGATCCATGTTTTGAGCCGTGATGTACTCTATAGACTGCCAGCGGGTGACGATGTTATTGTCATTACCTACTTTAACTGTGCCTGCTACCGCACCAATCTCGGCATCGGTAAAATAGGTCATCAGTTGATAGATGGCATCGTCTTTTAGTTGGGTATCAGCATCAATACAAACCACAAACTCATGGCTTGCATGCGCAATGCCAAAATTTAAGGCTGATGCTTTACCTCCATTAGGCTTATCCAGCACCTTTACCCGCGGATTGTCACCATAAGCCTTGTTAACAATATCGAAGGTGTTGTCCTTTGATCCGTCGTTAACAAATATAATCTCGAAATCCTTGTACTCTGTTTTTAATAAACTTTCAATAGTTTTAACAGCGGTAACCTCTTCGTTATAAGCCGGTACAATAATACTTACCGGGTCAAGCTGCATTTTAGCTACGCGATCGCGGTATTTTTTAAAGCTTTTGTTTTCAGCATACTGCCTTGACGCCAGGATGCCGATTAATACGATACGCCCTATAGCCAGGAATATGGCCGACAAGAACAGGTAGAGCAAGAACCAGTTGCCATAAAAATAGCCCACCACAAAAATGTCATACAACGAATTGTAAAGCCCCGGGCCATGTTTAACCGGTGGCATTAGATCCTCTTTACTTTTATCCAGGATATCGGCAATGGTGGTAAACTGGTAGCCGTGGCTTTTAAAGTAATGAATAATCTCTGGCAAGGCTTTTACAGTTTCCTCACGCGTGTCGCCGCCGGCATCATGCAATAAAAGCATAGAGCCGTTGTTGGCTTGTTTAATGGTACGGGCTACAATACTATCCTTGGTAACACCCGGCTGCCAGTCCCAGGGGTCAATAGATTCGCCAATGTTGATATAGCTTTGCTTGCGGCTCTCGGCCACCGGAATAACCTCGGCCAGCGTCTGTGGCTCAGCATCGGCATTAAATGGTGGGCGGAACAATATGGTGCTATGCCCGGTAACCGATTCAATAAGCTTGCGTGTAGCGTTCAGTTCAAGGTTTACGCGCTCAAGGCTAACTGTCGATATATCCGGGTGGAAAAATGTATGGTTACCAATCTCAAACCCCTCGTCATATTCGCGACGCAGTATCTGCATATTTTTCTCGGCCATGGAGCCCACCACGAAGAAAGCTGCCGGTACTTTTTCGCGCTGCAAGATATCTAGTATGCGCGGAGTGTAATCAGGGTCAGGGCCGTCGTCAAAAGTTAAAACTATTTTACCGGGTTTGTAACCGTATTTGCGGATTACATATTTGGTAGGCAGTTTAATATAATTCTGGTTGGTGATGACGTAATTGGTGGTATCCATCTTTACGTCAATCTTGCCTTCTACCGGGGTGGTAATCAGGTCAAGAACTTCGCCATTCCCTTCATAATTTATCTTGTTATCACGTCCAATGTAAGTAAGGCGCTTAATATCAACACCGGTTTTTCTCAATGAGTCTATAGCCAGGTTCTTCTGGAAGAAACTCCACAAGCGGGGGTCCTCACCACCTAAGCGCCAAAGTGCTACACCGCCGGTATCCCAATCATCCGCCATGCGGATAATATTAAAATTGGTGGCGGCGTCGGTAAAATATACCAAATGCTTTAAGCCGTCTTGTCCGTTATAATTGAAATGCAGGTTGGCCGACGCCGGATCGAAAATAATCTTACTGTTATTTTCATGGGCGGTACTAATGGCAGCCTGATAGCCTACAGATTTACCTATGCTGTTTTCGGGCCAGTCAACCCCGCCGCCAAAAACAGTCAGAATTACTTTTTCACTCGGTATTTCGGTACAAACTTCATCTAAGATCTGTTCAACCCAATGTTGGTTAGATATATCGCCGGCATTGCTATCTTCGGTATGCTGGCTAATAGCCATTACAAACAGAAAGTCATTATAACGTTGCAACGTTTTAAGATCATACTGTTCATCATCAGGAACAACGTTTTGCGTTACCAGGAAACCTATTGGGTGCAGCGTGTTATAAAGCTCCTGTTCAAACTTTAAAAAATCCGGCTCGTTACGATTTTTTATATCGTCAAACTCAAGGTTAATGCCTTGAAAATGATATTTGTTTAACTCCTTAACAATACTGTTAATGAAAGTAGTGCGCAGCTTTTTGTTTTTAACAATACGCTCTACGTCTTTTGAATCAAAACCACCATTAGCATTGTCATAATTTACATAGTTTGACAACGTAACCAATACGGGTTTTTTGTATTTTTTTTTGAGATTGATAAGCCCGGTATCGATAACAGTCTGTATAGTATCAATATCTTTCTTCATTTGAAAGCCCTCGCTCACAATCATGTCCAGGCGGTCTATATGATCAACCAGCGAATTGTATGCCTGGGCCTCCCACGGGCGGTAAAAGGCCGCGTTTATACGGTCCTTATTATTAGGATGGCGTACGCGATAAGTGTTACGGGTGTGCTCCAGTTTCTGAATCTGCGCCTTATCTATCTTAAAGTCTTTAAACTGTTTTGATTTTTTAAGGGCTTCAATCTCTTCTCTGGTGAGTTTTTTTGGCGCGGGATTAAGGTTAGGAAGATCAGGATACTGGTGAGAAGTGATAGTAACCACCGAACCGATAACACTGCATATCATGACGATGAGCAGAATACGGCTCAGCCATTTAAAACGGTTCCATCTACCTGGGGTGTCAGCTTGAAAAACCTGCTTATCGGCCATTTAAAAACTTTAGTAAAATATTTAGGTTGATGTTATTTAATACTTTTTTCCGGAGTGATATTTGAAAAATCAACCCCGCATTTACAGTTCTCGCCGCAGCCCTTTTTTACAAATAAACTCCTGTAAAGCATCCTCGCAATGTAGAATATAGCTGCCGCAAATAATATGATAACTAATAATGCCTGTATATTCATATCTGCAAAATTACACTTTTTATTAAGAAACGTACATATTATAGATATGTTCTGCAAGAGCCACGTTTTTACATTTATCTGAAATTATGGTTGTGTTAAAATGCTGTAAATCCTTTCATTTACCATATTTTAACCTTACCTTTGCGCCAAATTTTAAAGGCATTTCATGCAAAAAATAAGAAACATTGCGATCATCGCACACGTTGACCACGGTAAAACTACGCTGGTTGATAAAATTCTGCACAGCTGCGCTATTTTCCGCGAAGGACAAGAGACCGGAGAGCTGATATTGGATAATAACGACCTGGAGCGCGAACGTGGTATCACCATCGTTTCAAAAAACGTTTCGGTAATGTACAAAGATGTTAAGATTAACATCATTGACACACCTGGTCACGCCGACTTTGGCGGTGAGGTTGAGCGTGTGTTAAAAATGGCCGACGGCGTTTTGTTACTTTGCGATGCTTTTGAAGGCGCTATGCCTCAAACCCGCTTTGTAACTCAAAAGGCTTTGGCTTTGGGTTTAAAGCCAATTGTGGTTGTAAACAAAGTTGATAAAGAAAACTGCCGCCCTGAAGAGGTTTATGAGCAAATTTTTGAATTGTTCTTTAACCTGGAAGCTACCGAAGATCAGTTGGATTTCCCTGTAATTTACGGTTCATCAAAACAAGGTTGGATGAGCACAGATTACAAAAAACCAACCGAAGATATATTCCCGTTGATGGATGCTATTTTAGCAAACATACAACCACCGCCAATTAGCGAGGGTACATTGCAAATGCAAATCACATCGTTAGATTACTCGTCTTTCGTTGGTCGTATTGCTATTGGCCGTGTTGCACGTGGTGTTATTAAAGAAAATATGCCGGTATCATTGGTAAAACGCGATGGTACTATCCAAAAAACAAGAATAAAAGAACTATATACTTTTGAAGGCTTAGGTAAAGTTAAAGCTACCGAAGTTAGTGCGGGCGATATTTGTGCAGTAGTAGGTATTGAAGGTTTTGATATTGGCGATACCATTGCCGATTTTGAAAAACCGGAACAATTGGAGGTAATTCATATTGACGAGCCTACCATGAACATGTTGTTCACCATTAACACTTCACCATTTTTTGGTAAAGAAGGTAAGTTTGTAACCTCACGCCACCTGCGCGATCGTCTATACAAAGAGATGGAGAAAAACCTGGCACTTAAGGTTGTTGAAACCGAATCGCCTGATTCATACCTGGTGTATGGTCGTGGTATTCTTCACTTGTCAGTATTGATCGAGACTATGCGTCGCGAAGGATACGAGTTACAGGTTGGCCAGCCACAAGTTATCGTTAAAGAAATTGATGGTGTTAAATGCGAGCCGATTGAAACCCTGATCGTTGATGTTCCGGGTGATGTATCAGGTAAAGTTATTGAGCTGGTTACCCAACGTAAAGGCGATTTGCTGGTAATGGAACCCAAAGGCGATTTACAACACTTAGAGTTTGAAATACCTGCACGTGGCATTATCGGTTTACGTAACAACGTATTAACTGCTACCGGCGGCGAAGCTATTATGGCTCACCGTTTTAAAGGATACGAGCCTTGGAAAGGTACTATCCCTGGCCGTAGCAACGGTGTATTGGTATCAATGGACACTGGTAAAACTACTGCTTTCGCAATTGATAAATTACAAGATCGTGGTCGTTTCCACGTTGATCCGGGAGTTGATATTTACGAGGGCCAGGTTTTAGGCGAGCACATTCGTGATAATGATTTGGTTATTAACTTAACTAAAGGCAAGCAGTTAACCAACATGCGTGCATCTGGTAGCGATACCAACGTACGTATAGCGCCTGCTATCAAATTCTCATTAGAAGAATCAATGGAGTATATCCAGGCCGACGAATACATTGAGGTTACGCCTCAAAGCATCCGTTTGCGTAAAATATATTTGAATGAAAACGAGCGCAAAATCAACGCTAAAAAGTTTCAGTCATAATTGAATAAATAAATATTCATACAGAAAGAGCCCCGTATTACGGGGCTCTTTTTTGTTAGATGTTGGCCTATAAGCGGCCCGTTCAACAAGTAATTTTAATAACCTGCATAAAAGAAGTAAATTAGCCGCATGAAAGCTAATGACCGGCTAAACCCCAATATATTTCATCCAAGATATGTGCATCTAACTCAATTAAGAGATGCCACCATTCAAAAAATTGAAGAGCTAACCGCTGGTAATAAAGAGTTATTACTGGTTGATTTTGGCTGTGGCGATATGCCATACCGGTCGGTTATTGAGCCGCATGTGGGCACCTATCTGGGTGTCGATCTGGAAATGAACCCGAAAGCCGATCATCATATAGGTTTCGACAGCAAAACTACACTGCCCGATAATTACTGTGATATCATTCTCTCCAATCAGGTATTGGAGCACGTAGATACACCTTCGGGTTATTTGCAGGAAGCCCTGCGTATTTTGAAACCGGGTGGTTCTATTATCTTAACTACGCATGGTTACTGGTATTATCACCCAACACCAAATGATTACTGGCGCTGGACAAGTGCCGGCCTGCGTAAAACCGTAGAAGATGAAAGTTTTATAGTGACATCATTTTTTGGGATAATGGGTTTGGCAGCAAGTGGTTTGCAGTTATTGCAGGATGCTATCATCAATAAACTGCCTAAATTTTTGCGTCCGCCGTTTGCGTTTATCATGCAGGTAAAGATCATTTTGTTTAACAAGATCAACTCGCAGCCGCAGCGCGACAGGGATGCCTCTCTCTATATAGTTCTAGCTCAAAAACCGCTGAAATAATTAATGGAGCAATTCAATCTCTGCATCATTAAACCCAATAAAGAAACCGTTTCAGAAACATTCGTTCGGGAGCATATTGAGCGCCTGCCCGGTAACAAAAAAGTGCTGTATGGCGGTGTTTTTCCGGTTTTTGATGATGAGGGTAAATATCTTATCCGCTCACCCTTTGGGCTGCTTAGCTACCTGATACAGAAAAAGCTTTTTAATAAAATAAACATTGGCGTGCGCACACGTGCGTTGGCTAAATATTTAACAGCAAATAACATTGATGTGGTGTTTGCTGAGTATGGCATGGTTGGCGCCTCGGTTACAGAAGCCTGCCAGCTAGCCGATGTGCCGTTGGTGATACATTATCATGGTGCCGATGTACATCACACCGAAACTATTAAGCGATACCTTGATCTGTACAAAAAATCTTTTGCTTACGCCAGTGCGTTAATTGCCGTTTCGGGCGATATGGCTAAAGCGTTAATAGAGTTAGGCGCGCCGGCTAAGAAAATAACCAATGCCTCTTGCGGTATAGATCCGGATGCTTTCCCCCAGCTGGATATTTCTAAAACGGGCCGTACATTTTTATCTGTGGGGCGATTTGTCGAAAAGAAATCACCAACATCGGTAGTAAAAGCATTTAAGTTGGTCGTTGACGAATTTCCGGAAGCTACGCTTAAAATGGTAGGTGTGGGACCACTGTTTGACGAGACAAAAGCATTGGTGAGCCAATTACAGTTAGCAGAAAGTGTGACGTTGCTGGGCGCTCAAAACCAAAGTCAGATAAAAGAACTGCTTGGCGAGAGCCGTTGTTTTGTGCAGCACTCTGTTACGGCTAAGGATGGCGACAAAGAAGGCACTCCGGTAACTATTCTCGAAGCCGGATCGTCCGGCCTTGCTATAGTGAGCACTTTGCATACCGGTATCAAAGAAGCAGTAGTTAACGGCGAAACCGGCTACCTGGTACCAGAGCATGATATTGAAGGCATGGCCCGCTATATGAAATTGATTGCCGCTGATGTAAATTTGGCGGTAACTTTGGGTGCTAAAGAAGCGACATATATTCGCGAAAATTACGATATTCAGAGTAGAATACGTACCATTACAAAACTGCTTAAACAAGCAATAGTTAATAAAAAACATGATTAGAAAAACCGTACGTGGCCTGGCACAAAGATTTGGTTACGACATTGTAAAGCCCGACGAAAGATTAGTGGTTGACGGCCTGCCGGCTGATTTTGATGCAGCAACTGTTGAAACTTACAAAAAGGTAAAGCCATATACCATGACTACGCCCGAGCGTATAGCCTCATTAGTTAATGCGGTGAACTACCTGGTTAAAAATAAAATTGAAGGCGATTTCGTGGAATGCGGCGTATGGCGCGGCGGCAGCACTATGGCAGCTATTGATACCTTGCTTAAAAACGGCGACAAAAGCCGCGAGATCTACTTATATGACACCTATGAAGGTATGTCAGAGCCAACCGAGATTGACAAGGTGTTTACCGGTACCGGCGCTGACGTATTAATGGAAACTACTGACCGTGAAGACCCAACCTCGGTTTGGTGCTATTCGGCCATTGAGGAAGTGCAACGTAACGTAGGCACATTGAAATATCCCGCAGAAAAAATACACTTTGTAAAAGGCAAAGTTGAAGACAGCATTCCGCAAACATTGCCGGGCAAAATAGCCTTGCTGCGTTTAGATACCGACTTCTATGAGTCGACCGCGCATGAGCTGGAGCATTTGTACCCGCTATTGGTACCGGGCGGCGTGATCATTATTGACGATTACGGCCACTGGGAAGGCGCCCGCAAAGCGGTGGATGAATATATCGAATCTCAGAAATTACCGTTATTGCTAAATCGTATTGATTATACCGGCCGCATCGGTATAAAATATTAATACTGTAAATGGGAATAGTAAAAAAGCAAGCCTATAAAAATACGCTAGTATCATACGGCGGTATGGTAATAGCGTACATCAATACCGTCCTGCTTTTTCCTTTTTTTGTTAATGCTTCTGAGTACGGTTTTTATAACCTCATTATCAGTATATCTGTGCTTTATGCCCTGGTAGCTTCTATGGGCGTACCCAGTATCCTGGCCAAATATTTCCCCCATTACCGTACCGACGATAAAAAACATAATGGTTTTATGCATTGGTCGGCGGGTTTGGTTTTGCTGGGCTTTATTGCCGCCACGGCGCTATTTATTGTCTTCAAGCCTTTAATCACTTCGATGTATGCCCATACAGATCATGTGGTGGGGTTATCGCGTTTTAAAAGCTCAGGTACGGCAAGAGCGGTCCCTTTTTTAGTAGAGTATTACTATTATCTTATCCCGTTATCGTTTTTTGTGCTGGCCTTCAATTATCTGGAGATGACCGGGCGCATCATTTACCAAACCATTTACTCCAATTTCTTGCAAAATGTATTGCTGCGCCTGCTTACTACTGCGCTGTTGATCATGATCGCGTTAAAGTGGATCAATTTCGAAGATTTTATATTCTTATACATCGCCAGTAACGGGGTGATATCGCTATTGTTGCTCATCAGCATTATCGCCACAAAAAACTTTTCTTATAAACTGGATGGCAGCAGTTTTAAGAATATCAATAAGCGGGAGATATTGGGTTTCGGTATTTTCACTTTGGTATCCAGCGCTATCTACGTACTGCTGCAGAAAGTAGATACACTGATGCTAAGCTCTATAGTAGGCGATGACATACAGGGCGTTTACAGCTGGTATTTTAACATCGCTATCGTCATCAGTGTACCGGCCCAGGCACTAAGCCGTACCACCTACGCCATAGTTGCCGACGCCTGGAAAGCCGACAACCGCGCCAACATCATGGAGGTTTATTACAAAACATCCATCATACAAATGGTAGTGGGCTGCCTGTTGTTTGTTGGCATCATCGTAAATCGGGAAAATCTATATGCCATAGCCCGCAACAAAGAGTTTACTGATCCTAAATATTTCAGCCTCTTTATAGTGATCGGTCTGGGCTTTTTGGTGGATATTACCGGTGGGTTAAATACTTACATCATTACTACATCGCATAAATACAAGCTGATTACAGGGTTGGTCATATTCGCGGTAGTATTTTGTGTGGGATTGAATTATATTCTTATCCCCAAATACTACGGTATGGGCGCTGCAATATCCTATCTGCTTACTACCATCGGCATAAACTTTGCTACCTGGTTCTATATCAAGTATCGTTTTAAAATGCAGCCCTTTAATTACAAACACTTACTGGTACTTGTTGTCGCGGTGGTGGGCTGGGCTACGGGCCATTACTTTTGGCGCATGCCTAATGTGCTGCTTGATATTGCCGTACGCAGTTGCGTCACCGCACTGGCTTATGGCCTATTGGCCTATCTCTTCAAAATATCCACCGATATTAATGACAAGGTTGACGCTACCTTGAAAAAGATTTTTAGTCTTGTAAAGTAATTTACAATAAGTTAATTTGTTAAATATAAATACAGACGTAAAAGTCGGCATTAGGGATACGCTATGGCTTTGTTGAATAGTTTTTTGTAACTTTCTCGTCTCAATTGTAACCTGTGACATCCTGCGTGAGAACAATTTTGCTGATAGTTTGCTGTCTGGCTATTTTGCCATTAGCTGCCTTTTGCCAAAATGCGCCGCCATATTCTTCGCCCCAATGGTTTGACGATATTGGAAGCAGTGCCGGTAGTGCCAACGCAACGGCCGTGCAGGTTGATGCATCAGGTAATAGTTTCGTAACTGGCAGTTTTAGCGGCACGGTAGATTTTGATCCGTCGACGGGGATTAACAGTATCACCGCACCTTCGGGTGCTAGTGCAGGTTTTATAGCGAAGTACCAGGCCGACGGAACGCTGGCATGGGTATACCCGCTTGCCGGAGCCAGCGTTGTGCCAAATGGAATAACGCTTAGCCCTGATGGATCTATCACCCTAACAGGCAAATATACCGGCACCATGGACGCAAACCCGGGTTTAGGAATTCAGAGTATAAATTCTGCCGGGGGCAATGATGCTTTTGTCATTCACCTAAATAACAACGGCGGTTTTTTATGGGCAAAATCAATTGGCGATACCGGCGAGGATATTGGCAATAAAGTAGCGAGCGATGGAACAGGAAACTTGTATGTAGCCATGCAGTTTCAAGGTACAGTTGTTCTTACTGGCGGCGGCACGCCTTATACTGCTAAAGGCACTACAGATGGTATGCTGGTTAAATATGATGCCGCCGGCAATGTGGTTTTTGGAGTTGATTTGGGCTATGCCGGTAACGCGTTTGATAATACCGTATCGGGCGTAGTTGTCGATAAAAACGGTAATGTGGATGTGATTGGTTATATCAATGGCCCTATAGATTTTAATCCGCTGGGCACAGCCAATCTTGTAAGCAATGCGCATTCAATGTACCTGGCGCAATATACTTCTGCCGGGATTTTAAACTGGGTAAAAACTGTTGCAAACAATTTCCAAAACAATAATAATATCAATTTAGCCATAGATGGTTCAAATAGCATTTACATTTGTGGGGCTTACAATGGGCAGATAACTTTTGCTACGGGTGATAATTTGACGGGAGTTGGTAATAGAGCCGTTTTTATGGCTCAATATTACGCAGACGGTACATTACGCTGGCATAAAAGCATAGGCGGTGTGGGTGCAACCCTGACTGGTACGGCTTTGGGCGTAAGCCCGGATAATCAAACTTTATATTTATCGGGCTATTTTACCGGTGCCGCCAATTTTGATACCGGATCAAATAGCAACTACCTAACTTATAACGGACAAAAGGATATATTTTTAGCCAAATACACGGCAAGTACCGGCGAGTATAGGGATGCTGTGAATTTTGGTAATGGTACTTGTACTAACACTCAATCCAATGGTATGGCGGTTACCACCAACGGTGATGTTATGCTTACCGGCGCTTTTTGCGGTAGTACTAATTTTAGCGGAGCAAGCTGCACACTATTTAATGAACAGGCACAGAGTAGCAGCGAGGATATGTTTTTGGTAAGGTATACGCTGGTTAGCCCAATAGCAAACAACGCAATTGGCAACCCGCAAAACTGCCCCGGTGCCCCCGCAGGCCCTTTAATACTTATGGGTAGTACGCCAACGGGAGGGGCAGGTACTTACAGTTATGAGTGGCAGCGGTCTACCGATGGGATGACTTTTATAGACATAGGTGTATACGACAAAGATTATCCCGCGCCGGCTGGTAATAGCCTGGTATATTATATCAGAAAAGTGTTCTCTGGCTGTGCTACCCCCTCAATAAGCAGCGTATTACAGGTAGGGCCTTCGGTAAATGGCCCGGTACAAAATAATATAATCGACGCAAGTGGTATTACCGAGGGTTGCGGCGGGGCAGGTTCAACAAACCTGACTGCTAGTTTGCCCACCGGGGGTGGAGGCAATTACACCTACTTATGGCAGACATCTAGAAATAAGATTGATTGGACGGATATAGTGGAAGGGCCAATTACTACGCCAACCTCTCAAAACCTTGGTGCAATAAGTTATCTTTTTACATTTTATGTAAGACGACTGGTTACGACACCCGGCTGCAACACGCCGTCTATAAGCCCGGTAGTAACGTTTCCGGCACTTCCCCGTTTGAATGATGTTACTATCCATGCTACGGGTACAACCGATTTTTGTGGTTCGGGAGACCCCGGCACTTTAACAGGTGACAAAACGCCTACCGGCGGTACCGGCGTTTACACTTATCAATGGAAATCGACGACTACAAATGATTTTGAAGATATACCGGGGCCTGCTGCTAAAAAGGCCGATTACGTGCCGGGAATAATAACCCAAACAACATATTTTAAGCGCGAGGTTTTATCAGGCCCGTGTTATACCGGCGACCCCGGATTGAACTCGAACCCGATAATTGTCACTATTAAACCACTAATTAAGGTTACTAATAATACCATAGCCCAGGCTACACCGGATGGCGTATTGTGCCTTGCAAATGCGGACCCCTCTATGATAATCGGTCAGCTACCTGGCGGCGGTAGCGGCACCGCCAATTTCTTTTATCAATGGCAGCAATCAACAGATAATGTCCATTATGCGGATATTGGTGGGGAAACCCGTAAAGACTATGATCCAAAAAAAATTACCCAAACTACTTATTACCGGAGGGTGGTTACTTATTCAGATAACAGCACCTGTGCCACGCCCGATTTAAGTAATGTAATTGCGGCTAACGTGGCGGTAGCTAATGTATCAAACAATACTATTTTTCAGCCGGTGACTGATGATGCGATAATTTGCTCCATCCCGGCAGATCCTAAGCCCATTACCGGTAGCACAGCTCAAGGCACAGGCTTTACCTATCAATGGCAAATTTCACCGGATAGTATCAATTTTACCAATATTACTGGTGTAATTACACAAGATTATGATCCGCCTCAAATCACCCGGAGCACGTTTTACCGTCGAGCGGCGGTAATATTAAGTGACAATTGCGTTGCGCCGTTGTATAGCAATATTATCAGTATACATGTATCGCCAACTGCAACCGCCAATACGATCACATCTCCGAGAGATACCATGTTTTGTGATGCAGGCGACGCTGGGGTTATTTATGGGTCAGAAGTAACCGGCAATGGGGTGCATTATCAATGGCAAAGCTCGCCGGATAATATCACCTATACAGACATCATAGACCCCAATAATGGTCCGGCAATATATCCCAACTATGATCCTCCGCCAGGCACTTCTACGGTTTATTATCGCCGTTCGGTAACAACAAGTGTTTGTAATACTCCATCGGTTACCCGGGCACTGGCTATCCAGGTTTTTAAAACCCCGGTAGTCGCTATTTCAGACAGCGTTACACTTTGTGCGGGCAGTACCACTACGTTAACCGCATCGGGCGGTGCCAACTACAAATGGAGCCCGGCCCAAGGCTTATCGTCTGCGAATGTGGCATCGCCCGTAGCGTCGCCAGATGCAACAACTACCTACCAGGTAGCTGTTTCTAACGGCGGTTGTAGCGTCAATGCCTCTGTTAAAGTTATTGTAATACCCAAGCCCGTTGTTGACGCCGGCCCTGACCAAAAAATATTTAGGGGAGAAACTGCGCAGCTTAACGGAAAAGTAACAGGTAATAACGTTCAGTACAGTTGGTCGCCTGCTACTTATCTGGATGATCCTACCATACTTAACCCCAAGGCCACACCCCCCGCAAGCATTACTTATACCCTTACCGCCATTACCAACTATGGCTGCAACATCATAACAGACGATGTGCACCTGGAGGTTTATGAGAAGGTAACTGTTCCCACAGCATTTACACCTAATAACGATGGCAAAAACGATACCTGGGAAATAGTTGGTTTGAGCACCTATCCGCGCAGCGTAACTACTATTTTTAACCGCGACGGAATGCAGCTATTTAGAAGCATAGGCTATTCAAAGCCCTGGGATGGTACCTTTAATGGCAAGCCTATGCCTTTTGGTACCTATTATTATGTGATAGATCTGAAAGATGGCTTTAAACTGCTATCGGGCTGGGTAGCTCTGGTGAAGTAATATTTAACGCTTTGAGCCGCCCTAATTGGTAATTATATCTTAATTTTACCGCAGGCTAAAATCACCATAAAAACAAAAATGCAGGAAGTTAACAGCAGCGAAAACTTAAAAACAGCGTATGATAATTATTATGAAAATAATGATGAAACATGGCGCATGCTGGGTGCTAAATATAAGGTTGAGCATATTGTAGAAGTTTGCAAAGGCTATACTTTTAATAAGGTATTAGAGGTTGGCGCCGGCGATGGTGTGATTTTAAAGCTGCTGGCCGATAAAAATTTTGCTACCGAATATCATGCGGTCGAGCTTTCTGCAAGCGGCGTAGAGCGTATTAAGGAGCGTAATATCCCGAGTATTAAATCGGTGCAGGAGTTTGACGGTTATCATTTGCCATTCGGCGATGAAAGTATGGACCTGATTATTCTTACCCACGTTTTAGAGCATGTAGAGCATGAGCGCCTGTTATTGCGTGAGCTTAAACGTGTTGCCAAAATGGTAGTAATTGAGGTGCCGCGCGATTACCGTGCGGGTGTAGATGCGCGCATTAAACACTTCCTGGCTTATGGCCATATCAACGTTTATACACCTACATCATTAAGATATTTATTGTTGACTGAAGGGCTTGAAGTGGTGAAGGATCTGACAGATACCATAGCGCCCGAAGTAACCAAGTTTTATACTTTTAAAACACTCCATAAACCCGACAACTTTTTGAGTAATTTTAAGATTGATTTAGAGCATAACGTAAAAAAAATGGCGGCATCTATCTTCGGAAAAAAAGCGGAAGAGAAATTTGCCAACTATTACACTGTGCTATGTAAAAAGGCAGAACGCCAACCCGATATATTTTAATTGATATGCAAAACCTGGCGCCAATAGCATTATTTGTTTATAACCGCCCCGACCACATGCGTCGGACGATTGAATATTTGCGAAAAAACGAGCAGGCAGCCGATAGTAATCTCTTTATTTTTTGTGACGGCCCAAAAACTGACGCGGATAAAGAAAAGGTAGCAGAAGTACGCAAGCTGGCTAAAGAGGTTACCGGGTTTAAAGAAGTTAAGGTAATTAGCCGCAAAGAAAATTTGGGCCTGGCTAATTCTATTATTATTGGTGTTAGCCAGTTGGTGAGCGAGTTTGGGAAGATCATTGTATTTGAGGATGACCTGGTTTCATCGCCCTATACGCTCGAATATTTTAACGAAGCGCTTACTAAATATCAGACTGATGATACGGTGATGCATGTTGGCGCTTATATGTATCCACTAGAGAATACAAACCTGCCAGAGAGCTTCTTTTACCGCATAGCCACCAGTTGGGGTTGGGCAACCTGGGCGCGTGCCTGGAAAAACTTTGAACCAGATATTGATGTATTGATGAATCAGTTTGACGTTGAACAGCGTTACGATTTTTCTATTGAATACACCATGAACTTTTGGCGCCAGATGGAAGAGTTTAAATCAGGCAAAAATAATTCATGGGCCATACGCTGGTATGCGTCTATATTTTTAAAAGGCGGTTTGGCGCTTAACCCGGCACATTCGCTGGTTCACAATATCGGGCATGACGGCACAGGCGTACATTCTAACATAGAGGATATGTACGGTGTAGATATCGCTCAAAAGCCCATCAAAAACTTTCCTGCCGAGATCAAGGAAAACGAGCAGGCACATGTTGCTATCCGTAATTTCCTGAAAAAACGTAAAGGCACTTTGCTGGAGAGAGTAGTAAGGGCGTTTAAGCAGTGGCGTGCTAAGAAATAGTAAACAAAAAAGGCGGGTGTCACCCTGAGGCTCTCGAAGGGTGAGCGTCGGACTGTCCATTTGCTAGGCCAGCCCGCATGCTTCGAGAGCCTAAGCATGACACCCTTTTTATATGCAGATAAATAACTATTTCGTCCCCTTTACCACTATATAAGGCGACAGTGCCTTACTCTCAAATGGAGCTATCTTAGTAACAATCTTCCCTGCAAACCAAAGCGTTTTTACAAAAGCCTTTGCTAACGCAGATTGGCCGGGTTTGTTTTCCAGCCACATCGAGAACCTACCATGGTAGTAAGCTTCTACATCCTTTAAGCCCAACTCTTTAAAAATGCCGGCCAGCAGGGCAGGGTCCATGCATTCTATATAGTGCTTGTCGTAATTCTCGCGGTCGAAACTGCGCTGTACCCAGCCGTTGATGCTTTTGAAATTGGGCAGGGTAATAAACAAAGTACCATCTGTATTCAGGAAAGGCAAGTGTGTTGCTATGATAGCCTTGGTATCTTTAAAATGCTCTATCAATCCAAACGATGAAACGATATCATACTGTTGAATTGGCTTGTATTCAAATAGGTCGGCCTCAATGATGTTGACATCGCCTTCTTTCAGGCCATTAACTTCTAACAACTCATTGATCAGGCCTTTATGGATAAAATAGTCGAACAAGGTAACATCCATGTTCTCATATTTCTTCAGGTAAACGGCATAGTAGCCGGGGAATCCCCCCAATTCAATAGCCGTTTTATACCCTCTGTCAGCCTTTAATTTGCCCAGGATATTACCAAAAACATAATCGCGCTTAATGTTAAATATCAGCCCTATCCTCGATTCCCAAAATGCCTTCCAAAAAGAACGATCAGTTAAATTATTATCCATTTATTATAAAGTCTCTTTTTTCTCCAATATCCTTGCCGGGTTGCCCACTACGGTGCAGTTAGCCGGTATGCTTTTAGTCACTACCGAACCCGCACCTATCACTACGTTATCGCCAATTTCAATATCGCCAATAATTACTACGTTAGCACCAACATCAACCCCATTACCCAAACGCGGGCAGCGGCTAAATGTGCCGTCGGCCAGTTTTTTGTGGCCGATGGTGATGCTGTTTCTTAACGAACAGTTATCGCCAAATACTACGCCCTGGTTTACTACCAATGCGTTGCCATGGTATAATGAAAGCCCTTTGCCAATTTTGGTTTTCCGCGGAATTTCTATCCCCCAAACCCACTCTACCGTGTAGCGATAAAACAGCAGGTATGGGTAAAATATGACTTTGGCAATCATCGAACGGTTAATGAGCGATGCCAGCCTGAACATAAACAGCACCAGTTGCCCCTTAAAATTCCGGCGGTTTGAATGCCAATCCTGAAACAAGTAACTCATGCCCGCTTTACCTTTGGTGTTTGATTGATTAATACTCAAAAGTAAAAATTTTCGGCATAGTATAGCTATTGAACCAAGTAATCAGATTCTGCATTGAAGTACGGTTGCTACAGGAGGCACTTACGGAGCCAACACACCTGTGTGTGATTTCTACAAACAGGCGACCCCGCTGGGGTCAGTATTGAAAAGGAGTATAGCTCCATAGGAGCTTTGTGTTTATAGAACAAAGGAAATATTGATTAGGGCTCCGTAGGTGCCTCCTTTCTTCCCGACATGAACGCCGAATATCTTAGAGATTACTTTTAGCTTTCTGCTTTCAGCTTTAACCTTTATTAGTATACTTGTGATAATGAAAGTAACCCTCATCAATACCGCTGATGCCGGTGGTGGTGCCCCCGCCGCGTGTTTTCGCTTGCTGAAAGCATTGGTATCGCAAAAAACAGATGCACGGTTACTGGTCCAATATAAAAAGACTAATGATGAGCGGGTTGAAGGAATTGCAACAACATTCCTAAGTCGCCTGGCTGCAAAAGTCAATTTTATGCGCGAGCGGATACCTTTTATACTTTTTCATGAAAAGGACAAATCTGTGCGGTTTGCATTCTCTACGGCTAATGCAGGCATCAATATCAAAAATCACCAATTAGTTAAGGATACAGATATTATCCACCTGCATTGGACAAACTCAGGTTTTCTTTCTGTCGCCGATTTAAAGGAATTGATAAACACCGGAAAACCCATTGTATGGACACTGCACGATATGTGGACCTTTACCGGCGGCTGCCATTACTCAGGCACGTGCGACGGCTATCTAAGAGAATGTGGTAACTGCCCTTTCCTGTGTGATCCGAACGATAATGACATTTCACACCAGGGCTGGCTGCGCAAAGCGGCCATGTATGCTGATGCCAGAAACGTCACCTTTGTAACTTGTAGCCAATGGCTGGCGGGTGTAGCCAAACAAAGTTCATTGATCAACAATTTCAGAATTGAGGCTATACCTAATCCAATAGACATCAATATCTTTTCGCCGAAGGATAAACCAACCGCCCGACGAAAACGGAACATCGATCCGCAGGCTAAAATCATCTTGTTCGGTGCTGCCAATATTAATGACCGAAGAAAGGGGATAAGCTACCTTGTTGAAGCTTTGAAGATCCTGAAACAACAATATCAAGGCGATCAAAAAATTGAGATAGTGATCTTTGGTAAAAACAAGCATTTTGATGTTAGTGAATTGCCTTTTGAAGTTCATGAGTTGAATTTGATCACATCCCAGGATGAACTGGCGGACATTTACAGCCTGGCAGACGTATTTGTAACGCCGTCACTGGAAGATAACCTGCCTAATACCATTATGGAAGCCATGGCCTGCGGAACGCCCGTCGTCGCCTTTAATACCGGAGGTATCCCAGAGATGATCGACCACGAACAAAATGGTTACCTGGCGGCATTTAAAGACGCTACAGACATGGCGAGGGGCTTAGCTGAGGTATTGAATGGCCCTGCTGATGAACTGGCTACCAGAGCACGAAAAAAGGTGCTGGATAATTACACCAATGAAAAGGTCGGGCAGCAATACATCAATCTGTATAACTCTGTAAGCAATTAAATGAAAGCCGGGCAGCCCATATTAAGCGTAATCACCGTGGTTTATAATAACGCGGTTGATATCGAGCGTACACTATTGTCGGTTTTTAAACAAACCTATCCGCATATAGAATATGTTGTGGTTGATGGTGGCTCGACTGACGGCACCCTGCAAATCATTGAAAAGTATAAAGACAAAATCGCGAAACTAATCAGCGAAAAAGACAAGGGCATTTACGATGCCATGAATAAAGGTCTTACCCTCGCCACCGGCGATTATGTGTTGTTTATGAATTCGGCTGACGAGTTTTATTCAGCCGATACAGTTAGCTCCGTTTTTGCTGCCGCGCCCGATGCTGATATCTATTACGGCGAAACCGAAATGATTGGCGCAAATGGAGAAAACCTTGGTCGCCGCCGCCACCAGGCTCCTGAAAACTTTACCTGGCGCGATTTTAGATACGGCATGAGTATCAGTCACCAGGCTATTTATATCAAACGTTCGCTGGTTAAATCGTATGATCCTAAATATCAGCTAAGCGCCGATATCGACTGGATCTTGGATGCCGCTAAAAAAGCAAAGATTATAGTCAACGTACATCAATACGTGGCTAAATATCAGGTGGGAGGGATGTCGAAACACAAACATCGCCAAAGCTTATTGGAACGTTTTGATATTATGAAACGGCATTATGGGTTATTGCCAACGTTATTAGACCACGGGGTTATTGCCTTTAACCTGGGCTGGTACTGGCTCAAGCATCGCCGAACTAATGACTAACAAAAAAGGCGATCCATCGTTGGATCGCCTTTTTTGTTAGTATGAATTAGCTATTAAGGCTTTTTTTCAGTTAGTTTCTTTTTATTCTCCGTATATCCTGCAAAGCCCAGCGCCAGGATCAATAATATTGATCCTGCCAGAGAGATGGTCTCGCCGGCATAATAAGATACGGGGTGGAATTTAAATTCGATCGTATGATTACCCACTGGTATCTGCGCTGCACGTAAAATGTAATCGGCACGGAAATAAGGCGTTTCTTGCCCGTCAATGTACATTTTCCAGCCTTTATCATAATAAACTTCAGAGAACACCGCTATTTGCGTGGCGGTTGAATGACTCTTATAAGTCATATGATCCGGGTTGTAATTTACCAGATCTATGGTGCTATTGGTATCTATTACCGCTTCCTTCTCGTTGATCAGGCTTCTGTATCTTTGGTCAATTATAGCTTCTTCTTTGGGGTTAAAGCTGCTAATGGCTGCCATCTCTTCGTCGGCATTTTGCGCATATTTTACATTTTGCACAAACCAGGCATGGCCGCATGCAGTTGGATTAGCCTGCATATTTACGCTTTGTGTTTTAGGATCAGACGTGATCAGGTATTTCACATTCATCATGTCCAGAACATCATGATTGATGCTCTTCGTGAACTGACCGTCAATGATCTCCTGGTAGCGTTTAAGCCTGGCTGCCGAATACCCGCCGAATGATTTGTGAAAGAACGGATTGCGCAGGTCATAGGTTAGCGGTTCGGAAGTATCAAAGACTCTGAAATCAGGATCTTTATCACGTTGGATAAACTGATCAACCTCGCGTGGTTGCGGTGCGTTTGTTTCTTGCTTATCTGCAAAATTTTCGTCTTTTAGATAGCGTTTATCAACCTGCCAAAAATCAGCCAGCATTAATACCAATAAACCTATAGACACTATAGTTGCTGTAATCTTATGTTTCAGAAACGCTAATAAAATACCGAAGGCTAATATCACAAATATCAAAGAGCGAATAGCATCGGCACGTTCCAGGCCGATACGGTCTTGAACAACAGCGGCCGAAATCTGTGCTGCTATAGCATTGTCATTATGCAGCTGTTGAGCCAGCATTTGGGTTCCGTTGACTTGATCGGCAGAATGAAAGCTTAATATCAGATCAGGTACCGCTATCAAAATTATCAACAAGCCACCTGTGATGTAAAAAGCCAGCAAAAGCTTTTTGGTGACATATTTAGTGTCGTTAGCTTCCAGTGTTTCCTTAACAGCCAGGAAGGCCAGTATCGGGAAACATAAACCGGCAACCGCCAGGACAGACTCTACCGTACGGAATTTATTATACAGTGGGAAATATTTAAAGAATAGATCTGATACTACCGGCCAGTTACCACCGAATGATAATAACATGGTCAAAACCACGGTGCCTAACAACCACCATTTTAAACGGCTTCTTACCACAACCAATCCAAAAATAAACAAGAAGCAAACCACCGCCCCAAAATAAAACGGACCGCTGGTGCTTGGTTTGGCGCCCCAATACATAGTCAAGCCTGGGAAGCCGCCAGAAATTTGATTGGCAAACTGCACGGATTGCTCTTGTGACTGACCAGCACTGCTGAATACTTTAGCGGTGGCCGAATTTTGGTCAAGCGCTTCGGCTCCGCCACCGGTTGCACCACCATAAGCATTTGGTACCAGGAATGTTAAACACTCGCTTACACCCTGGCTCCACTGGTAGGCGTAATCTTTAGCTAAGCCGCTGCTTGGCTCGGTAGTGTGCTGCGATAAATTTGATTGACCTCGAATGGTGTCTTTACCATAATCATAGGTGCTCCAAAGTATTGAAGCATTTACCATTAAGGCTAATACTAAAGCACCTCCCAAATAAGCTAATGACTTTAGGTAGTTATTGAGCGTTTTGGCTTTGATAGCATGGTAAAGCTCAATGCCTGCTAAAATTAAAATTGCAAACATGAAGTAATAAGTCATTTGCACGTGGTTGGCGCGAATCTCCAGAGACAAAAATAAAGCCGTGAGCGAGCCGCCCAAAATGTGCTTACCGCGCAGCGTAAGTATAATACTGGCCAGTAACGGTGCAAAATAAGCAATAGCCGATGCCTGGTTGGAGTGTCCGGCAACCAATAAAATGATATTGTATGATGAAAACGTAAACGCGATAGCGCCGGCCGCAGCCAGCCACGGATTCAGTTTTAATACTGTGAACAAGAAGTAAGTGCCTAATAAAAGCAATAAAACAGTATCAATTGGGTTAGGGAATACCGCTTTCATAGCATGGATAACATGCGTGGTGATATTATGGTTGTAAGGAGCCCAAAGCTGGAAAGCAGGCATACCGCCAAAGATCTGGTTGGTCCAGAGTATAGTAGTATCTTTAGCTTTGTAGGCATCAATTTCGGTGGTGGTTGACTGGGCACCGGTTACGTCGGCCTGGCCTAATACTTTACCCTGGAATGCAGGCGTAAAATACAGGAAACAGATCACTAAAAAAATTCCGATGATGGCAAAGTGAATGCCATTGCGCTTAAACCAGTTGCTCATTTAAGGTTTTTTAAAATATATAATTATTAATGCTCAAAAATAGAAAATTGCCTGACAATAGGAATTATATGTTTGAAACGATTTATACGCCCTGAGTATGGGCAGCGAAAAGCAGTATAATAATGCCTAAAATACTTAGGCCATAGGCAATAACTATCTGCCTGGTATATTCTTCAATATTTCTGCGGATATTGAAGTAATTATAAACGGCTAATAAAATTATGGTCAGGAAAAAGAACCAGTTAAACTTGTTATCAAGTGTAAATAAGGCGCAACAAACCACGTAATTGGCAATAATCAGCAATACATATTTAGGCGTATTGTTGTGTCTGCGTCTGCGGTTAAATAATGGGCCAGGTTGTTCCACGGTTAACTATTTTACTTCTTCGTAATCAACAAAATCACCGGCTTTGTCTGTAAAATGGCCTTTTTTGTCGGTTTTTTCAGGGACATAATCAACCTTGATACGGCCGGTTGGCTGTTCAGGGCGGTTGCTGTAATTAGTTTGCTGCTGTTGTTGCTGAGCCTTGTTAACCATGCTTTGAAAAAGTGCGGGTATTGCCCAGCGCAGTATAGCTCTTACAATGTATAGTATCGCAATTGCGATGAATATAAAACGAATAAATTCTTCCATCTGATTTTCTTTGCTGTAAAGCGGCTGCAAATATAATAATTATTATAACGGCAAAATTGTTTGCTTATGATTTGCGCTTTTGTTTTAAGACACTCTTTTGCTATGCTTGTTACATCAGGGGAATGTCATTTGTACTGAATTCAAATCAGGCTGTCACCCTGAGGCACTCGAAGGGTGAGCGATGGCCTGCCTGGCGTTTAGTTGGCCTTTGCCCTCATGCTTCGAGTGCCTCAGCATGACAGCCAGCCCCAGCGCGCTACCTTACTTACGAAAACTTCTCTTCCATCATTTTCTCTAGCGCAAACATTTCGTCGCGCAGTTTGGCGGCACGTAAAAAGTCCATATCCTTGGCTGCGGCAAGCATGTCTTTCTTGGTATTGTCGATAGATTTTTTCAGGTCGCCTTTTGACATGTATTGAACAATCGGGTCGGCAGCCAGAGTCATTATCTCGTCTTCTACATACGCTTTTTGTACGCCACCCTGGAAATCCATTACTGATGTTTGCTCAATGATCTCTGCCCGGGTTTTACCAACAGTCATCGGCGTAATGCCATGCTCTGCATTGTATGCAATCTGTTTTTCGCGACGACGCAATGTTTCACTCATCGTGATCGCCATCGAGTCGGTAATCTTATCGGCATACATAATTACACGTCCACGGTCGTTACGCGCAGCGCGGCCTATAGTTTGTATCAGAGAACGCTCGCTGCGCAGGAATCCTTCTTTATCGGCATCTAAAATTGCTACTAAAGAAACCTCAGGTAAATCAAGGCCCTCACGGAGCAAGTTAATACCTATCAATACATCAAACACGCCTAAACGCAGATCGCGCAGTATCTCTACCCTTTGCAGGGTCTTAACTTCCGAGTGGATATACCGGCATTTGATACCCAAACGGTCCATATATTTTGCCAGCTCTTCAGACATGCGTTTGGTTAGGGTGGTTACTAAAACACGGTCGCCCATTTTTACGGTTTTATCTACTTCGTCTAAAAGGTCGTCCACCTGGTTAATTACCGGGCGCACTTCTATTAACGGATCAAGCAAACCGGTAGGGCGTATCACCTGCTCAACCACCACACCATCAGATTTTTCTAATTCAAAATCAGCAGGGGTAGCGCTTACATAGATAGTTTGTGGTGCCAGGCGCTCAAACTCCATAAAGTTAAGGGGCCGGTTATCCATAGCTGCAGGCAGGCGGAAACCATAATCAACCAAAGAGATCTTTCTGGAACGGTCACCGCCGTACATGGCCCTGATCTGCGGAACAGTAACGTGGCTCTCGTCTATCACCATTAAATAATCATCCGGAAAATAATCCAGCAAACAGAACGGCCTGGCACCCGGCGCACGGCCATCAAAAAAGCGGGAGTAATTTTCAATACCCGAGCAATAACCCAACTCACGGATCATTTCCAGGTCGTAGTTTACCCGCTCTTCCAGCCGTTTAGCTTCCAGGTAGCGGCCATCGTCTATAAATTGCTTTTTGCGGGTTTCCAGCTCCTCTTGTATGGCCCAGATAGATTGCGTGAAACGTTCGCGCGGTGCCACATACAGGTTAGCCGGATAAAGCACCATATGCGTCATCTTTTCTACGGTTTTGCCACTGCCAATGTCAAACGTGCTTAGCTCTTCAATGTCATCGCCAAAAAAAGAAATACGGTAAGCGTGGTCCATATAAGCCGGGAAAATATCGACGGTATCGCCTTTAACCCTAAAGGTGCCGCGTTTAAAATCGGCTGTAGTGCGCGAATATAATATCTCTACCAAGCGGTGTAAAAATGCATTGCGGCTTATCCTGGTACCTACCGCAAACTTAAATACCGAGTTGGCAAAATCCTCCGGGTTACCCATACCATAAATGCAGGAAATAGATGATACCACAATCACATCCCTACGGCCACTCATCAAAGCCGAAGTAGTGCGCAAACGCAGCTTTTCAATCTCCTCATTGATCTGCAGATCTTTTTCTATATAAGTATTGGTGGTGGGTATAAAAGCCTCCGGCTGATAGTAATCGTAGTAGGATACAAAGTAGTTAACCGCGTTTTCCGGGAAAAACTGTTTGAACTCGCCATAGAGCTGCGCCGCAAGGGTTTTATTGTGGCTCAGAATCAGCGTAGGTTTCTGCGTTTGCTGGATAACATTGGCTACCGTAAACGTTTTGCCCGAGCCGGTAACACCCAGCAGGGTTTGATAATTTTCGCCGCCGTTCACGCCTTCAACCAGTTGACGGATGGCTTCGGGCTGGTCACCGGTGGGTTTATATTGAGAGGTTAATTTAAAATCCATGTTTTACAAAAATACCTGTTTTTTATGTTGTACGTATGACGTTTTACGTTGTACGTTGTACGTTTTCTTTTACAATAGCATTATTATAGGTTTTGTTATACGTATCACCTAAAACGTACGACGTAAAACCTCAACAACAAAAAAAGTACCTGCTTGTGACAACCTTATGTCAGCAGAAAAAAATATATCATCTACAGAACTATTTTTTATCATCTGTATTATGATAAATTTACGTTAGTAAACTAAAACCTTCTAAACCCCTGTACTATGATCTTCGTGCTGAATAAAACCAATACCGTGGCTAATAGTTTTTTAGCGCAAATGCGCGATATTAACGTGCAGCAGGATAAGCAGCGTTTTAGACGGAACCAGGAAAAGCTTGGCGAAATTCTGGCTTACGAGATCAGTAAGTCATTTAAATATAGCCCCGAAGAAATACAAACACCATTGGGAACCTGTACACTAAAACTACCCGCAGAAACGCCCGTGCTGGGTACCATATTGCGGGCGGGGCTACCTTTTCATCAGGGGTTTTTAAATTTTTTTGAAGATGCCGAGTCGGCGTTTATAACCGCCTGTCGCAAGGTTAAACGTTCGGGGGCTTTTACTATACAAGTAGATCATATATCAACCCCCAACCTGGATGGCAAGACGTTTATTTTGTGCGACACCATGCTGGCCACCGGCCAAAGCATAGTTGACGTCTGTAAAGAATTAATAGCCACCTATAAAATTACCAATCTGCACATCGCCGCTATAATTGCCAGTACAGAAGGTATTGCACATGTACAGGCTAATCTACCAAAAGCCAAAATATGGGTTTGTGCAGTGGATGAAGAAATGACCAGCAAATCTTATATAGTACCGGGGCTGGGTGATGCGGGAGATTTGTCGTTTGGAGAGAAAGCTTAGTTATTTCGGATGTCGGATTTTCGATTTCGGATTGATAGCGCCCGTCACGTCATCGTGAGCGAGGTACGAGCGTGATGATCTCTGAATAACACGATTATTAATATTTGATATTTATTTATTGTTTTAAAATAAATTTGTATCGTATTGCAATTAATTTCTATACTTGTGAAACCAATTGTCACAACGTTATGAAATTTAAGTTTAGCACTAATCTTCTGGTCAATATTGTCATCATTGCTTTCGTGGGTTTGTTGGTTTTTACCTGGGCTTCGTTTTACTTTGGGCCTAAATCATTTACCGGTACTGGTTATCTAAATAAAAATGAAGGTTATTCATATTCTCTATTAAAGCCTTTCGATCAGGAAATACCGGACAGCACTACTTATAGGAAATATGATTCTTTAAAACAGGAAAAAGAAGCAGTACGGCTTTTTAGAAATGGCGTATGGCCCCATGAGGGCGGCCCCATGTTTGCTTGGTTCCTGGCAACCGATGGCGGCTTGATTTGCGACACTTGTACAGTGTACCGCCCGCTTGATCACGGAAAGTTTATGCCCGACCCGGGAACCCGTCAATATTATATAAAACTACCTGCCTGGCAGTTAAAATCTCAAGATTATGGGCGGCCTTATTTTGCTCCTCAATTTCATGTTGAGCATAGCCAATCGTATGTGCGTAAATTTCTGTCAGATAAAGTCCTGAAAAAAGGTAATGGCACCGATCATTCGCTTGAGCAGGTAGATGTCCCTGTAAAATTCAGGTATAATAGTAAAGATAATGTTATGCTCATCCCGGTTTCATCAGGTACCAAGCATTTTGTTTCCGGTTTGCTGTTCGGCTTAATCGCCTTATTTGGTGGGTGGTTTTACTACCTGGTAGCCTCTTTTTTAAAATTCATCATAGATATTTCAAAAGGTCTGACCTTCACCGCAAAAAACGTGAACCGGTTAAGGCTTATCGGTTTTAGTTTGATTGGTTTCCCCGTTTTGATGATGGTGCTTCCTTTTGTAGCCCGCCTTATATTTAGTAGTTACTTTACTGACGATATTGTACTGAAAAAGGAGGTGTGGAACCAATCATGGCAAATGCTTAGCGCGGGAATTGTATTTTTGCTACTCTTCAGAGCATTCAGCCAAGGGAAAGCTTTAAAAGAGGAACAAGAACTAACTGTTTAACCATGCCGATAATTGTAAACCTTGATGTAATGATGGCTAAGCGCAAAATGTCATTAACAGAGCTTAGCGAAAAGGTAGGCATCACCATGGCCAATTTGTCCATCCTTAAAACAGGTAAGGCTAAGGCAGTGCGGTTAGAGACCCTGGAAGCCATTTGCCGTATATTAAATTGCCAGCCCGGAGATATTCTGGAGTTTGTGGATTGATTGTTTGTTAAAATTCTATTCGGTATCGCTAAACAATCTCGCTGTTAATGAGTTATATCGATAATAACTTATAACACTATGAAAAGATCAATCACTGCTTTTTTAACAGCAATGCTAATTGCAGGTGCGGTAACCGTTTTTGCTGATAAATTACCAAAACGTGAAAGCGTACACATTCCAAGCGGCAGAAGCATCACCATGCAGGCCCGGATCAATAAACTGGGCCATGCCTATGGTACAATAACCGTCGACTTTAAAATTAACCGCAAAGGGGAGGTTATTTGGGCAGAAGCCAATAAGGTGCATACCACTGTAATGGACAAAGCCTTTGTACATAAAGTGGAGGATGCCGTAAAGGATATGAAATTTAATAAAGCTAAACGCGCACCAATGAGCCAGAATGGCAGCATAGCTTATTCGTTTAGATAAGAACCAGTTATTATAGCGATGGGTTTTAAACCCATCGCTATATAAATAAATTTTACCTTTGCTCATTCATGAGCAAATACCAACACATTTTTTTCGACCTTGACCATACCATCTGGGATTTTGATAAAAATGCCGAAGAGGCCTTACATGAGTTATATATCAGTCACCGCTTAAGTAATATTGGCTTAGCATCGGCAGACGTTTTTATCGAGACGTACACCCAAAACAATCACCGTCTTTGGCGCGAATATCACATAGGTAATATTACCAAGCAGGCGTTGCGCGAGGCTCGTTTTAAACAAACTTTCCTGGACCTGGGCGTACATCCGGATGTGATACCGGCAGGTTTTGAAGATGAATATGTGCAATTGTGTCCCACTAAAACCAACCTGTTTCCTCACGCGCATGAAACGCTGGAGTACCTGCGGGGTAAATATCAGCTGCATTTAATATCTAACGGATTTAAAGAATCGCAGGATACCAAGATTAACGGCACCGGTATTGGTAAATATTTTACGCATATTATAATCTCCGAACTCGTCGGCGTCAATAAACCAGACAAGGCGATATTTGAATACGCCGTTAACCTGGCCGATACCACCAAAGAACAAAGCTTGATGATAGGGGACAGCCTGGAAGCGGACGTATTGGGCGCACTGAATTTTGGGATGGATGCCATTTATTTTAATCCGTTTAACGCGCCGAAACCTGATGAGGTAAAAGTTCAGATCAGTGACTTGAAAGAGTTAACTTTATTATTGTAAGCCAAATAGCAACTGTGAATATAGCCGCCGAACGTAAAGCCATAGAAGAAGCCCTGGATACCTATCGCGATCTGTTGGATGAGGTTAGTGATGAGCAATTTGCCGAAACTCCCGAACAAGGTGGCTGGTCCATAGCTGAAATTTACTCGCATGTTTTACAGTCTACCTTAGGTGCTTCCATAGCTGTTGAGCGTTGTATAAACGGTACGTGCGATACCAGCCGCAAAGGCTTGAGCTGGATGGGGCGTTTTGTTTTATTTTTTAGGCGATTTCCAATCAAAGTAAAAACTCCTGCAGCTGTGGCCTCTAAAATGACTATATCCAAAATCAGTATGGAAGATGCCCGCAATCTCATCATCAAATGCCGGCATCGTATAGACACTATCGCTCCGCGACTTGCTGAAGAAACCGGTATCCATAAGATCAGCCATTCCATTCTGGGCATGCTCAACGGCAAGCAGTGGTTCAAGTTTGCGTTGGTTCATTTAACACATCATCTCAAACAAATTAACCGTATAAAAAATAAATTTAATACCAGATGAAACCTTTTACATTTAACAGCGTCTTAATGTTAAAATAATCTGGGTTTCAGATCTTTGTTAAAAATTAGGTTATGCATTTTGAGTACGCATATATGGTTGTAATACTTCTTCTTATCATGGTAGGGGTATTTTACATAAGCCCATACGAACTTACCGTTGATGAAGAGGAGAGCGAGGAATAATCGCATCATCTCTAAAATACCAAATAAATTTTCCGGTAAAAAATACCGGCCAGATTATTGTCCCCCAAAACTTTCATGGCAAAACGCGAAGTTGATATCGTAATTATTTCCGATGTGCATTTGGGTACCTATGGCTGTCATGCCAAAGAGCTGCTTAAATATTTAAAAAGTATCAAACCTAAAATGTTGATCCTAAATGGCGACATTATTGATATCTGGCAATTCAGTAAATCGTATTGGCCAGAGGCGCATATGAAGGTGGTACGCCGCATTATGAAGTTTATTACCGAGGGCATCCCGGTTTATTACCTAACCGGTAATCATGACGAAATGCTACGTAAGTTTGCCGATTTTGACTTAGGTTCATTTAAACTGATGAACAAAGTAGTGCTTAATATCGACGGTAACAAAGCTTGGATATTTCATGGCGACGTATTTGACGTTACCATGCAGCACTCTAAATGGCTTGCTAAACTAGGGGCCATTGGGTATGATACCTTAATAATTTTAAACAGCCTGACTAACCGGTTGCTAACCGCATTTGGGCGCGAAAAAATGAGTTTCTCGCAAAAGGTCAAAGCTAAATTTAAAGATGCTGTAAAGTTCATTAATCAATTTGAGCAAACGGCTGCCGATTTGGCCGTAGACAAACAATACCAATACGTTATCTGCGGCCATATTCATCAGGCAGAAATCAGGGAGATTACCGCTACCGATAACCCCGGCAAAGTATTGTATCTAAATAGTGGCGACTGGGTAGAGAGCCTAACCGCGCTAGAGTACAATGAAGGCAACTGGAATATCTTTAAATATAAGCCAGAAGATTTTAAAAAGGAAGTTGAGGATGATGACCAAACCGATGCCGAAGATCTTGATGCTAAATTGGATGTGAATTTGTTGCTGGAAAGATTTAGGCAGGAACAATCTTAAATTTCGCCCGTGCGTTTATCTTTATTAAATTGGTCGGCAGTTTAGCATGAAGATATTATACGCCATACAAGGAACCGGCAACGGGCACATTAGCCGTGCACGCGAGATCATTCCGTTGTTACAAAAATACGGCGAACTCGACCTGCTGGTAAGCGGCACCGAAGCCGAGGTGACCCTGGCGCAGCCTATCAAATACAAATTTCACGGGGTGAGTTTTGTATTTGGCACCAAAGGCGGGGTAGACAAATGGGCCACTTATAAGATTATGAATCTGCCCCAAATGTGGCGTGACATGCACAGCCTGCCGCTAAAAGATTATGACCTGATTATTAATGACTTTGAGCCTGTTAGTGCCTGGGCCTGCAAATTACAGCGCGTGCCTTCAGTGTCGTTAAGTCATCAATGCTCTTTTGTATCGCCTAATACACCGCGGCCAAAGGCAGGTTTATTCAATTATGGCGCATGGTTGTTGAATAATTATTCGCCCACTACACATCATGTCGGTTTTCATTTTGAGCGATATGCCGATTTTATCCACACGCCGGTTATCCGCAGCGAGATTCGCAATTTGCAAACTACTAACCTGGGGCACTATACGGTATATCTACCGGCATACGACGATAAGAAGCTGACCGAATTATTGAAACAAACAGATGTAGATTGGCACATCTTCTCCAAGCGCCAAAAAACGGGTTATACTGATGGTAATGTGCAGGTAATACCGGTAAATAATGAAGGCTTTAACATGAGCCTGGCTAGCTGTGACGGCTTACTGACGGGCGGTGGTTTCGAAGGCCCTGCCGAAGCGCTCTTTCTGCAAAAGAAAGTAATGATGATACCGATGTTTGGCCAGTACGAACAGCAATGTAATGCACTTGCCGCATCGCGGTTAGGCGTGCCGGTACTACAACATATTGACGAAAGCTTTGTACAGCGTGTAAACAACTGGATCAAGGGCGAAGACAGGGTATGGGTAGATTTCCCCGATGAAACTGCGGCTGTTATAGATGATATGGTGAAGCGGTACGCGCGGTAGTACCTCGCAATGACGCGATGCAAAAGATTTTAACATCCCCTCTTTTTCTGCTAATATTGCAGTCATGATAAACGTGTTCAGATCTTATAACCCCATTAATATTATATGGCTGGGCATTTTATTGTTTTTATTGCGGGCCGGGTATGTTTATAACGCCCCCGCCCATGTAGAATTTACCTATCTCGAGCCTTTTGCACGTTTACTGGCGCCAGATGCTTATCATTATGCTTTCCCGGCCTTAGTTAACGTGTTTTTGGCGGCGGTGCTGGTTTTTATACAGGCATTATTGGTTAATAGATTAGCCAACCAATATGGTTTGTTAGGCAGGCCAAGCTTTTTACCGGCGCTAATGTACATAGTACTCTCAGCGTTATTTACACCATTCCTAACACTGAGCCCACCACTTATCTGTAATTTTTTGCTGATATGGATGTTTTACAAACTGTTTGATTTGTATAAGGGCGACGATGCCAAATCCATTACTTATGATCTGGGGATGATCGTAGCCATTGGGTCGCTCATTTATTTCCCATTCATTTACTTGTTTTTAACTATCTGGGCTGCATTGGTGTTATTCAGACCTTTCAACTGGCGCGAATGGATTATTGGTATAATGGGTTATGCTACTATATTTTTCTTTCTGGCGGTTATTTATTATCTGCGTAACAAGTTGCCGGCTTTTGCCGATATCTGGACACCGCTGGCAACCAAGTTCCCCACGCATGTAAGCATTAACACCTATAATTACCTGGTGTTGGTGCCCGTTATTGTAATTTTTGCTTTTGGGATAGTGCGTATACAGCAGGTGTTTTTTAGAAGCTATGTGCAAATTCGCAAATCATTCCAGTTATTGTTTGTCACTTTTTTGATTGCCGGCTTATCATTTTATGTAAAGGCGCAATTTTCATTAACGCATTTTTTACTGTGTGTAATCCCCCTCAGTATATTTTTTGCCTACTATTTTCTGTATGCCAGCGCCCGTTGGTTTTATGAAAGTTTGTTTTTAATACTGCTGGTAAGTATAGTGTATTTTCAGTTTAACAATTTTTAACTTTTACATTCGTTCAAATTTCGGCTGTTATATTAGATTTGTAGCATGAAAATTTCTGTGGCTTTTGTATAGCCGCATGAAAAACAAAAACATATAGCTAATGAAATTTGGAGTTGTAATATTTCCCGGGTCTAATTGCGATGAGGATATCATCCATGTATTAGAAAAAATAATGGGTCAAGAAGTTGTAAGACTTTGGCATAAAGATCATGACCTTCAAGGTACCGAATTCATTATCCTGCCCGGTGGCTTTTCTTTCGGCGATTATTTGCGCTCTGGCGCTATTGCCCGCTTTTCACCTATCATGCAGCAGGTTATTCAGTTTGCAAATAATGGTGGCTATGTAATGGGTATCTGTAACGGATTCCAGATATTGACAGAGGCTGGTTTATTACCAGGCGCTTTATTGCATAACAATCATCGTAAGTTTATTTGTCGCAATATTTACATGAAGCCGCAAACTTCAAACGCATTAATTACTGCTCATATTAACCCGGAGCGTGCACTTAAAATCCCGGTGGCACATGGAGAGGGTAACTACTTTGCCGATGCCGGGGTATTGCAATCATTAAAAGATAACGATCAGATCTTGTTCCGTTATTGCGATGAGGCTGGTAACATAACAGCCGATGCCAATCCAAACGGATCATTAGAAAACATAGCAGGTATCACTAATCTTGGCCGTAACGTATTTGGCTTTATGCCGCACCCTGAGCGTGCTGCCGACTCAATACTGGCAAATGAGGATGGGCTGGCAATTTTTGAGTCTATCCTGTCAATGGTTAAGGCCTAATGCCTGTTCTGGTTGTCGATATAGGAAATACTTTTACAAAGACAGCCATATTTGAGCAGGACGAACTGGTTTATACTGATCATTTTAAAACGCTTGACGCGGCATTAATCTATACTTTTTTAACAAAGTACAACGTTGATAAGGCGATCATATCATCGGTAAAAAAAGAAAGCCAGGAATGGGAGCCACAGCTAAAAGGAAAAGTGCCGGTAATTGAGTTTAATGCCGAAATGATAACAGGCATTAATAACCATTACCGTACGCCGCAAACTTTAGGGCTTGACAGGCTCGCGGCCGTGGTAGGCGCACATCACCTATACCCTGGCGTAAATAACCTGGTAATTGATGGCGGCACATGCATTACTTATGATTGGGTAGATGCTGATGGTAATTATTTTGGCGGCAGCATATCGCCGGGATTAAATATGCGTTATAATGCACTTAACTATTACACATCGGCACTGCCTGTGGTTAAGCAGGATGACGATTTTGACAGTAACACTGGTAATGATACCGAAACTGCCATCAGATCGGGCGTGCAAAACGGAATTAAATTTGAACTGCTCGGCTTTATTAACAGTTATGCCGGCAATCAACAACAACTAAATATTATACTAACCGGAGGCGACAGTATTTTTTTTGATACCCTATTAAAAAATAGCATCTTTGCCCCCTATATAAAAAATGAACCATACCTGGTTCTTAAAGGATTAAACGCAGCTACACAAAAGCATAATGACTAACTATACCAAGCTCTTTATAACATTTTTACTTGCCGCCATTGTATTTCAGGCCAACGCTCAATCAACGGCTACTACAAGCTCGCCTTACTCGCAATACGGCCTTGGTCAGCTTACTCCAATGATATTGCCGCAAAACCAATCAATGGGTGGCATTTCAACCGGTGTAAATACCATTAACCGGTTTATGAGCATTAACCCGCAAAACCCGGCATCATACGCAACGGTAAGTTTTACTACGATCGATGCAGGTTTGTACGGCGACAAAGTATCGTTAAGCCAAGCCGGTCAGAGTTCGCAAAAAAACTCTGATTTTAGATTGAGTCACCTTGCATTTGCAATACCAATTGGTAGCACCAGTGCATTTAGTTTTGGTTTGATGCCTTATAGCCAGGTAGGTTATAACTACACCAAGTCTGTAAAGGGTTACGGCACAGGTTCATCGCTAGATACTAACGTTACCAATTATATTTACAGTGGCGAGGGCGGTTTAACCAAAGCTTATTTAGGTTATGGTTTTTCAATAGCACGTAACTTCCTGTTCGGCGCAAACATTTCTTACATTTTTGGTAATATTAAACACCTGCAACAGCTTGAAATACCTACGTTAGGTAATAATTTAAACACTTCTATTGAGCAAAGCGACGCTATTGGTGGCGTAAGCTATGACTACGGTTTCCAGTATATTTATGACTTGTCGCTTTCGCGTCACCTTACTTTCGGTTATTCTGGCTCGGCCAGTTCACAGCTTAATTCAAAAAGCAGTTACATAGTTAGTCAGTATACTTTTGATGCCAATGGTAACCGCAATGTTGCGTTAGATTCAATTATCAATCAGACAAATAATACCTCAAAAATAAAGCTGCCTAATATCCAGCATTTTGGTATTTCATATCAGCAGGATCTGAAGTTTTTAGTTGGTGCAGATTACAGCATGGGCAAATGGGCAGATTTACGGATAGACGGTACTAACCCAGGCATGGCCAATAGCAGTACCTTTAATATTGGGGGCCAATACACACCTAACTTTAATGCCTTGCACAATTGGCTGGCTACATTAGATTACCGTTTAGGCGTTATGCTGGATAAAACCTACTACAACGTACCTAATGCCAACGGCGACGGGTTTACAAATATCAAGTCAAAATCTTTGAACTTTGGTGTAGGTATACCGCTAAAAGGGGGTAACACAAGCTATTACAAAATAAACTTAGCCGCCGAGGTTGGGCAACGCGGAACAATAGCTAATGGCCTTGTGAAAGAAAATTTTGTAAACTTTAGATTAGGTTTTACACTTAACGATAAGTGGTTCCAGCGTTATAAATTTGATTAATTGAATAATGCATAGTCGGTTAAAGCAGGTATCGTCCCTTATTTTGCCGGTGTTGCTTTTAAGCATGCTGTTATTGGGAGCGTGCGAAAACGATCTCAAAAAGATCAAGGAGATATCATCTAAATTTACAAGCCAGCCGTACGACACCACAAAAGGTGTCGAGGTGATCTACAGCGATTCGGCCATTGTTAAGGGTAAGATGATTACCCCGATGATGATCCACTTCAATGTTGCTGCCCCATATTATATCATGCCAAAAGGGGTTAAGGTTATTTTTTACGATGTATATGCAAGGGAAGACGGTAACATTGTTGCCGACTCTGCGGTTTATCATGATGTAGACCAGAAGATAGAGTTTTATCATCACGTAGTTTATACTACAGCAAAAAATGAGACTTTTAAATCTGAAGAGTTGATATGGGATAAGCTTAAAAAATCCATGTACTCCACCAAACCCGTACAATTGGTGTCGGCCACCGGCGATATCCTAAATGGCGTCAACTTTACCAGTGATGATAAATTACTGAACCCCCAGATGACACAGGCTACCGGCAGTTTTAACGTTAAAGATATGCCAGGTGCAAAGTAATTTTAACGTAAAAAATTGTATGTTAAAATTTTACTAAAAGTTGTATCTTGCGCCCTCTTTTTAAGGGTATATTATAAATAAAATAACATAGAATAATAAGTTTATGGCTGTAATGGGTTATCTGCGCGACCGGATGGGTAAAATTGTCGCAGGTGTGATTGGGCTTTCGCTATTTGCATTTATTGCCACAGAAGCAGTAAAGAGCGGCGGGTCGTTTTTTAAAGGTGATAATAACGAAGTGGGTTCTGTAGGGGACGAAAAAATCCCGCTGGATAAGTTTAATGCGAGTGTCGAACAAAATTTGGCACAGTTTAAACAGCAGTCTGGCCAAGGCCATGTTACTGCTCAAATTACAAGTTATGTGCAGGACAATACCTGGAACCAGTTTGTAAGTAAAGCAATATTTGCCAAAGAAGTTGACAGGCTAGGCATTACCGTAGGTGGTAATGAAACGCAGGACATGCTTACCGGCCCAACGCCAAACCAGCGTGTAATGCAGGTATTTACCAATCCGCAAACCGGAAAATTTGACCCGTCATCAGTAATAAATGCTCAAAATGCTGTGAAAAGCTTGAGAGATGATGATCCGCAGAAAGCAAGATGGGTAGATTTTATTACCGATATTATTGACGCTAAAAGAGCCGAAAAATACATGGCTTTAATTGCCAATGGTGTTTACGTTAACTCGCTTGATGCTAAAGATAACTACGATGCTAAAAACAGACTGGCTAACTTTAAATATGCTTTGTTAGAATATGCTTCTATTCCTGATAGCAAGGTGTCTTTAACGGATGCCGATTATAGCAGCTATTATGACGAGCATAAAAATGAATTTAAAAATCCGCAGGAATTAAGAACTATCGGTTATGTTAGCTTTAACGCTGCGCCATCGAAAGCCGATTCGGCAGTAGTGAAAGATCAGTTAACAAAACTGCTTCCTGATTTTATCGCTTCAAAAGACGATTCATTGTTTGTGCAGATCAATTCAGAAACAAAAGCGCCGTTAACCTGGCAGCATAAAGGCGAGCTTGATCCAAGGATTGACAGCTTAATGCTTAAACAAAATCCGGGATTCATCTACGGTCCTTACCTGTCAAACGGTAGCTATAAATTAGCTAAATTGGTTGAAACACGCATGAGCCCTGACTCTGTAAAAGCCAGACACATACTGATTGCTCCTACCGGAACAGGCGGCATACAGCAGGCCCTTGCAAAAGCAGATTCATTGAAAAAAATCATCCAAAGCGGCAAGAGCACGTTTGCAGCTTTAGCACCAATGTTCTCTGTTGATAAAGCATCTGCTGTAAAAGGCGGTGAGCTGGGTACTTTTGGCCGTGGTGCAATGGTTGCCCCATTTGACAATGCAGTATTTGAAGGTAAAAAAGGCGACCTGAAAATTGTAACCACTCAATTTGGTGTACACCTTATTGAAATTGAAGATCAAAAAGGATCGTCAAAAATTGTAAAAGTTGCCACTGTTGATAAACCGTTAACTGCCAGCAGCGCTACACAATCTGTTGCTTACAGTAAAGCTCAAACTTTCCTGGCATCTGTTAATAAAGACAATTTTGATGCTGAGGCCACTAAAGAGGGTTTTAAAACTCAAAAAGCTGATGACATTACCGGTATTGCTTCAAGCCTTCCGGGCCTTATTGATGCCCGCGACCTGGTAAGATGGGTGTTTAAAGCTGACAAGGGCGAAGTTGCCGATCAGGTATTCACTGTTGACGATCAATATGTTGTTGCACACGTAACTGCAATTAAACCAAAAGGCATTTTATCGCTTGACGTGGTTAAGGATAAAATTAAACCCGAAGTTATCAAGCAGGTAAAAGGCAAAATGCTGAGCGATAAATTCGCAGCTGCTACTAATGGCTCATCGTCAATTGAGCAAATTGCGCAGAAGGCGGGTGCCAAAGTTACCCCGGTACAGAATATAGTGTTTGCTAATCCGGTTATCCCTGGCTCGTCTGCAGAATACAAACCTATCGGTACTGTATTTGGCTTGCCGGTTAACAAAATATCAAAACCAATTATTGGTCAGCAAGGTGTTTATGTGCTGGTAGCTAACAGTTTTATAAACCCGGCGCCGCTTACTAATGCTGTAAGAGAGAAAGAACAACTAGCTGGTGCGCTGTTACAACGCGCCGAAGGGCAGCTGTTTGAAGCCTTGAAAGATAAGGACAATGTAAAAGATAACAGAGCTAAGGTGCTGTAGTCAATATTTAAAGTAATTTTGTATCCGGGATAACGTTTATACTTCGTTATCCCGGATTTTTATTTTAAGCAAAATGGAGATACAAGAAAATTTTGTGAATAAGGTAGCCCAAAGCGGGCTGGTAACCTTAGACCCTGCAGATTTTTATACACCCGGCGAACGTGTGGTTTACGATATTAAAGACAACCTTTTTCATGGCCTGATATTGCGCGAGAAAGAACTGCGCGATTTTGTCAAAGAACATGATTGGGCACAATACCAGGATAAATGCGTAGCGCTTACCTGCACCGCCGACGCAATTGTACCAGCCTGGGCTTACCTGCTTTTGGCTAATAGGATGGCACCATATGCTAAAGAGGTTGTTTTTGGCGATTTAGAGACGCTGGAAACTGTTTTGTTTACCAAAGAGCTAACTAAGCTTGATGTAGAGCAATATCGCGACCAAAGGCTGGTAATTAAGGGCTGCGGAGACATAGACGTGCCGGTATCGGCTTATGTAGAGCTGGGGAAAAAATTGACACCGGTGGTAAAAAGCCTTATGTTTGGTGAGCCTTGCTCAACCGTACCAATTTATAAACGAAAAGACTAACAATTTGGTTAGATTGCTTTTTGTAAAAACCTTTAAATGAAGAAGTATTTTTTACTCTTATTGTTGCTGGCTTTATGCTGCACCATGTCTTTTGGCCAGGAACTGAAAGATGTTAACGAAGCCGTGTTTAAAGCCGGCGAGGAGTTGACGTATAAGTTTAAATATGGAATCTTTACAGGAGCCGAGGGGCACTTAAAGGTTGAGGACGGCGAAGCAATAGACGGCCATGCTACCTATCATATTATTGCTGATGGTAATACCGCAGGCAGTTTTGATTTTTTTTATAAGGTGCGCAACCGCTACGAAAGCATTGTCGACCAAAAAACTTTACTGCCATACTTATATACCGAAACCCGGAAAGAAGGCAGCTGGAAACATACCGACAAAGTAAAATATGACCAGGCCGGCAATAAAATCATAGCCAATAAAGGGACATTTGCAACTAAAGGGAAGACCTTCGATTTTGTATCGGCCTATTATTTTGCGCGCGGGCTTGATATCTCTAAAATAAAAATAGGCGATAAGTTTGAGCTGCCCTATTTTTTAGATGACGGAGTTTATACATTGAGTATAACCTACGCGGGCAAAGAAATTGTAAGCAGCGCAATCGGTAAGTTTAATTGTCTTAAATTTAACCCTACAATTATAGCCGGACGGATCTTTAAAAAAGACAGTAAGCTGTACTTGTGGATAACAGATGATAATAACAGGATACCTGTGAAGGCAAACGTCGGATTGATCATTGGTAGTGTAACTATGGATTTAACCGCTGCCAAAGGGCTTAAATATCCGCTTAATCCAATAAAATAATTACAATGATAGAGGTTGGCAGTGTTTTGGTACATGAAGATGTAGTAAGAGAGAACTTTGTGTGCAATTTAACCAAATGCAAGGGCGCTTGCTGTTTAGAGGGCGACTCGGGTGCGCCTTTGAATCATGATGAGCTGCATATCCTGGATGAGATTTACCCCAAGGTAAAACCCTACATGACCGCCAAAGGTATTGCCGCCGTTGAAGAGGTTGGTACCTCAACAACCGATTTTGAAGGCGACTATACTACTCCTTGTGTAGACATGAACAAGGAATGCGCCTATGTGATTTGGGAGGGGGGCATAACCAAATGTGCTATTGAAAAAGCGTACGAAGACGGGGTGATAGATTGGAAAAAACCTATCTCTTGCCATTTGTATCCTATCAGGATAACCGCGTACCCGGAGTTTGATGTGTTGCATTATGATCGATGGAGCATATGCAGCCCGGCATGCAGCTTTGGCGATGAACTTAAAGTGCGCGTTCATGAGTTTTTGAAAGGCCCGCTAACCAGAAAATATGGTCAGGAGTGGTATAACGAGTTAGAAGAGGCTGTGTCGGTTTACGATCAGAAGTTTTAAATATTCCAATCTTTTGTAAACAATCTTACGTATTAACGCTTAACTTAAATCAATAACTAATTAGTTTTGCAATAAAATTGTATCATTGCAACATACTTAATAAATTTTAATGAAAGTAGCTTTAATCACGGGCATCACCGGTCAGGATGGTGCTTACCTCGCAGAATTTTTGCTTAAAAAAGGTTATTACGTACATGGCGTAAAAAGAAGATCGTCGTCGTTTAATACAGACCGTATAGATCACTTATACCATGATCCGCATGAACCCAATGTTAAATTTAAATTGCACTACGGCGATTTAACCGACTCGACCAACCTGGCAAGATTGATACAGGAAATTCAGCCTGACGAAATTTATAACCTGGGTGCCATGTCGCACGTGCAGGTGAGTTTTGAAACACCGGAATATACCGCAAATGCCGATGGCATAGGTACGCTGCGCATATTAGAAGCAGTAAGGTTGTTAGGACTTACCAAAAAAACCCGTATTTACCAGGCATCTACTTCGGAGTTATATGGTTTGGTACAAGCAGTTCCGCAAAGCGAAACAACACCGTTTTATCCACGCTCGCCTTACGCGGTTGCTAAATTATATGGCTACTGGATAATTGTTAACTATCGCGAAGCTTATGATATCTATGCCTGCAACGGTATATTGTTTAACCATGAGAGCCCTATCCGCGGGGAAACTTTTGTTACCCGTAAAATTACACGTGCAGCTTCAAAAATTGCCCTGGGCTTGCAGAGCTGTCTTTACTTAGGTAATCTTTCTGCACAACGCGATTGGGGCCATGCTAAAGATTACGTTGAAGCGATGTGGTTGCTGTTGCAACAAGATGTAGCCGAAGACTATGTAATTGCTACCGGCGTAACTACAACAGTTAGAGAATTTGTTAAAATGGCTTTTGGCGAATTGGGTATAACACTTGAATTTAGCGGAAAAGACGAGAACGAACGTGGTGTGGTAATTGATATTGACAAAGACAGAGCTAAAGAGTTAAACTTAGATCCAGACCTGTTGAAGTTAGGACAAACTGTGGTTAAGGTTGATTCCAAATACTTTAGACCAACAGAAGTTGATCTGTTAATTGGTGATCCAACTAAAGCACAAACACAGTTAAACTGGAAACCTAAATATGATTTAGCCGGCTTGGTTAAGGATATGATGGAATCAGATTTACACTTGGTTAAGAAAGATGATTATTTGAAAAAGGGTGGTTTTAAAACCATGAATTATTTCGAATAGCCGGATATTCGTTACTAAATCTATTTACATGAAAAAGATCTTAAGCAGTGTAGTATTGCTGTTAATATTTGTTAAGGTTGGTATGGCGCAAGGTCAATACCAACCTTATTCATATCAGTTCTATCAAAAATTTGACGAAGATCTGTACTCTACCAAAACCCGTATTCATACTTCTTTAAAGCCTTTCATAATTGATAGTACATTGCAGCGCAAGTATGATTCATTGATGAATTATGGCGTTGATACCAGCAAGCATCATGGTTGGGTTTACCGTAAACTTTTTAATGAGCATTTGTTTGACGTTAAAGAACGAGACTATACCTTCTTTGCTGATTTTATGCCTGATCTGGATATTGGTAAAGACTTTTCGGGCCATAAAAATACCTGGATGAATACCCGTGCCTATCAGTTGGGTGGTACTATAGGTAAGAACTTCTATTTCTATTCAAGCGGTTCAGAAAATCAGGCCGTATTTCCTGAGTATTTAACCACTTATATCAACCAGGTGGGTATTGTGCCTGGTAAGGCTTATGATCGTAGCTATGGCAAAAACACAAAAGATTGGTCAGACGTAAGCGCCCTGGTATCCTACACGCCTGTTAAATATCTTAACGTTACCCTGGGCCATGATAAAACGTTTATAGGTGATGGCTATCGCTCTATGTTGCTATCAGACTTTGCCTCTAATTATCCTTTCTTAAAGTTAACGGCTAATTTGGGTAATGTTAGGTACATGGTTATGTGGGCCTATATGACAGATCCTGCATCGCCTGAGCTGAACTACAACAATGGCTATAATCGTAAATGGGGTATATTTCATTACCTGGATTGGAACGTGAGTAAACGTGTGTCATTAGGCTTTTTTGATGCGGTTATTGCTGCCGATCGCGACTCGGCTACCAATGTACATCGTGGTTTAGATCCTGCTTATTTAAACCCGGTTATATTTTTGCGCCCGATTGAGGCATCAGACGGCTCGCCAGATAATGCTTTAATAGGTTTTACCGGAAAATATAAAATTACAGATGGCATAACCGCTTATGGCCAATTTGTACTGGATGAATTTAATTCTAAGGATTTCTTTGCAGGAGAAGGAAGTTTTAGAAATAAATATAGCTGGCAGTTTGGCTTTAAAGGGGCCAATCTGTTTAACGTGAAGAACTTAAATTACCTGGCCGAGTATAACGGTGCTACGCCATATACTTACTCTGAAACATTAGAAATAAAAAATTACAGCGAAGAAGGCGAGCCGCTTGCGCATCCGTTTGGGGCCAACTTTAAAGAATTGGTTGGATTGCTAAACTATAGCTATAAGCGGTTTGATTTTAGTGGTGAGATGGATTATGGCCACTATGGGTTGGATATTAATGGCCTTAATTATGGTAAAGATATATTTAAGCTTTATCAAGATCCCGTGCATCAGTTAGGCAATTATATTGGTCAGGGTCTAACTACTAACATGACGTATTTGGAAGGTAAAGTTGCTTATGTGCTTAATCCGAAATATAATTTACGCATTGAATTAGGTGGCATATATAGGTTAGAAACTAACGATCAGTTTAGGGATAAAACATCTATGATCACTATAGGCTTACGTAGTTCATTCAAGACACTTTATACCGATTTGGCAAGTTATAGAACTCATTAATTATAATTAAATAGCTTAAAAAGTAAGGCCGCTATTTTAATAGCGGCCTTACTTTTTAAAAGATACTGTCATTTCGAGCAGCAGCGAGAACTTCTCTCTTGAGCGAAGCGAAAAAATCTATACACATGCAACCCCGTTTACTTGCCAATGTATAGATCTCTCCTTTCAGTTGAGATGACAAAATGTAATAAATGGTTTACTATTTAGCTTGCTATAGTATGCGTGTTGCTTTTAACTCCAATCTCTCGCACTTGCGCCGCAATAGCGCTTGCATCGTAACCGCATTCGGCCCAAAGCTCAGGCTGGTCGCCGTGTTCAATTACCCGGTCTGGAATGCCTAACCGAATAACCTGTGCATTGTAATTATGATCGGCCATAAACTCCAATATCGCGCTGCCCATGCCGCCTTCAATACATCCATCCTCAACCGTAATTACTTTACCGAATTTTTTGAATACTTCGTGTAGCAACACTTCGTCTAATGGTTTCACAAAGCGCATATCGTAATGAGCAGGATAGTAACCCTCGGTATTTAATTTCTCAATAGCTTTTACCGCTTGATTACCGGTATGCCCTATGGTTAATATCGCCACATCTTCACCGTCTGTTAATTTACGGCCTTTACCAACCGGAATAGCTTTAAACGGTCGCTGCCAATCCACCATCACACCGTTTCCACGCGGATAGCGAATCACAAACGGACCCATATCATCCTGTTGAGCTGTATACATCAGGTTACGCAGCTCTTCCTCATTCATTGGTGCAGATACCGTCATGTTAGGTATACAGCGCATAAAAGCCAGGTCGTACGCACCATGGTGTGTAGGGCCATCGGCACCGGCAATACCGGCACGGTCAAGGCAAAACACTACGTTTAGTTTTTGTATGGCTACGTCATGAATTACCTGGTCATAGGCCCGTTGCATAAAGCTGGAGTAAATATTACAGAATGGTATCAGCCCTTGCGTAGCAAGTCCGGCAGAAAAAGTCACGGCATGCTGCTCGGCAATACCTACGTCAAACGCGCGGTTAGGCATGGCTTTCATCATCAAATTTAACGAACAGCCCGATGGCATAGCCGGCGTAATACCCATAATCTTAGGGTTGGCTTCTGCCAGTTCTATAATGCTATGGCCAAATACATCCTGGTATTTTGGTGGTTGCGGTTTCTCGTAAGTGGTTTTCTTGATCTCGCCGGTTATCTTGTCAAACAAACCGGGAGCGTGCCATTTGGTTTGGTCCTTTTCGGCCAGGGCATAGCCTTTACCTTTGGTGGTAATGCAATGCAAAAGCTTTGGTCCGGGTATATCGCGCAAATCGTTCAACACCTTCACCATGTTTTTTACATCATGCCCGTCAATCGGCCCAAAATATCTGAATTTTAAAGCTTCAAAGAAGTTACTGCGTTTAAGAAGCGTGCCTTTAATGCTTTTCTCGATCTTCTGCACCATGTTATACGCATCAGGGCCTATAGACGAGATCTTGGCCAGTACACTGGCGATATCGTCTCTGAAACGGTTATATGGTTTTGATGTAGTTATAGAGGTAAGGTAATCCTTCAAGGCGCCCACGTTAGGGTCGATAGCCATGTTGTTATCATTCAGGATCACCAGCAAATTTGAATTTTCAATACCGGCATGGTTCAAAGCTTCGAAAGCCATACCCGCGGTCATCGCGCCATCGCCAATAACAGCAACATGCTGGCGGTCGGTCTCGCCTTTGTATTGCGATGCTACGGCCATACCCAAGGCTGCCGAAATAGAAGTAGAGGAGTGCCCGACACCAAAGGTATCGTATTCGCTTTCAGAACGCTTAGGGAACCCGCTGATGCCGCCATATATGCGATTCGTATCGAACACATCGCGACGGCCGGTTAGTATTTTATGGCCGTAAGCCTGGTGGCCCACATCCCACACTAACTGATCGTAAGGGGTGTTTAAAACATAATGCAGGGCAACGGTAAGCTCAACCACACCCAGGCTGGCGGCAAAATGCCCGCCATTTACCGAAACTATGTCAATAATATATTGACGCAACTCCTGGCAAACCTGTTCCAGTTGATCTTCACTAAGCTTCTTTAAATCAGAGGGATAGTTTATATGTTCTAATAAGTCACCGGCCTTTACCTGCATTGATTTTTATACAACTCTATTAACTTACAAAGTAAGTAAGTTTAATTTATAATTTAAGGACATTTAGCGGTAATATTTATTAAAAACAATCTGTCATTGCGAGCGAAGCGTGGCAATCGCACGTTGCAAAGTTCGCGATTGTCACGTCGTGCCTCCTCGCAATAACAAAAAAATGTATTTTTACCCGTAAATATGGAGCAAGAAGGCTTTGAGATAAAATTACCGCAGTTTGAAGGCCCTTTTGACCTTTTGCTGTTTTTTATTGAGCGCGATGAGCTGGATATACAAGATATCTCCATAGCCCGTATTGCCGATGATTTTCTGAACTATATACACCACATGGTGAGCTTGAACATTGAGGTAGCCAGCGAGTTTATTTTTGTTGCCGCCACGCTGATGCGCATTAAAGCCAAGATGTTACTGCCGCGACATGACAGTGGCGAGGCCGAAAACGAGGAAGATACCCGCGAAGCGCTGATCCGTAAACTGGTTGAGTATAAAAAATTCAAAGAGCTCTGCGAAGAGATTCGCCCGATGGAGGACGAGCGACTGAAACAGGAGCGCCGTGGTAATATAGTTGCCGACCTGGAAAATGCCGAACGCGCAGCCACCCCGGGCGAAGAGTTAAGCGACCTGAGCCTGTATCGCCTCATGATGGTTTATAACCGCCTGATGCGTAACTACAATAACCGCAGCGAAGAGGTCACCCATACCGTAACGCAGTACCCTTACACCATAGAAAAACAAAAGAAAGCCATAGACGATCTGCTGCGCATCAACAAAATGATGGACTTTAAAGCCATAGCCAAAGAGTCTGAAAACAAGGTGCATTTTGTATACAACTTCCTGGCTGTGCTGGAGATGCTGCAACAAGAGTTGATTGATATACAGATAGGGCTGGGTTTTAATAATTTTTGGATCTCGGCGAAGGTTAACGAATGAAACGAATTTTATGTCATTGCGAGCGTAGCGTGGCAATCGCGAATTATGTTTTGAAATTTGCGTCTTCGCGATTGCTTCGTCGTTCCGGTCGCACAAACACAATTTTTTTGGCAGACTACACCCATTAAAACAATTGTCTATTCATTATATATCCTTTAACAAATTCGGTATCTACAACTTATCTCCAAATATCCGACCTGCAGTCTAATTTTTGTTACCATTTGGAGTTATTAACATATCCGGAAAGTTTTGCACGCACAGCTAAAATCCACTAAATCTGTAGTCTAAAACGTTAATCTTTACTAACTTAGTCGCGATTTTTATATATCACTAATGAAAAGAGACAAATTAATATTTGAGCTGTTAGACGAAGAACAACAGCGCCAGGAAGAAGGACTAGAGCTTATAGCCTCAGAAAACTTTGTAAGCAAGCAAGTTATGGAAGCAGCAGGCTCTGTTGCAACCAACAAATATGCCGAAGGCTTACCGGGCAAACGTTATTATGGCGGCTGCCAGATAGTTGATGAAATTGAAACCATTGCTATTGAGCGCGCTAAAGAACTGTTTAATGCGGAGTGGGTTAACGTACAACCACACTCTGGCGCACAAGCTAACGCAGCCGTGATGTTAGCCTGCCTGCAACCAGGCGATAAAATATTAGGTTTTGATCTTTCACATGGTGGGCACTTAACCCATGGTTCGGCAGTAAACTTCTCTGGTAAACTGTATGAGCCTCATTTTTATGGTGTTAAAAAAGATACCGGCTATGTTGATTATGAGCTGTTAGAGAAAGTAGCACTTAAAGAAAAACCAAAGATGATTATCTGTGGTGCCTCTGCTTATTCGCGCGATTGGGATTATGCTTTCATCCGTCAGGTAGCCGACAAGATTGGTGCTTTGGTATTGGCAGATATTTCTCACCCTGCTGGCTTAATAGCACGGGGTTTATTAACAGACCCGCTGCCTCATTGCCACATTGTTACTACTACTACCCACAAAACCCTTAGAGGCCCCCGGGGTGGTTTGATCATGATGGGTAAAGACTTTGAAAACCCATGGGGATTAAAAACCCCAAAAGGTGAAATCAGGATGATGTCGAACCTTTTGGATATGGCGGTTTTCCCGGGTACACAAGGTGGCCCGTTGGAGCACATCATTGCTGCCAAGGCAATTGCCTTCGGCGAGGCGCTTTCCGACTCGTATATGAAATATATATTGCAGGTTAAGAAAAATGGCGCGGCTATTGCAAAAGCATTTATAGACAAAGGTTATGAGATAGTATCAGGCGGTACAGATAACCATTTGGTGCTTATTGATCTGCGCAATAAAAACGTAACCGGCAAGGCTGCCGAGAACGCTTTGGTAAAAGCAGACATCACTATCAATAAAAATATGGTACCTTACGATGATAAGTCGCCATTTATAACTTCAGGCATACGTATAGGTACAGCAGCTGTAACTACGCGTGGCATGAAAGAGAAACAAATGGAAGAGATTGTAGACCTGATTGATGAAGTAATTAAAGACCCTGAAAACGAACATTCTTTAGATAAGGTTCGTAAAAAGGTCCATAAGTTAACGGAGAAATTTCCGTTATATAAGGAGTAACCGGTTAAATGATTCGAAAGCAACCAGTCTTAACAGATACTGAAACTAAGCGCCTTGCGGCGCTTAGTTCATATAATGTTCTGGACACGTTGCCCGAGAAGGAATATGATGCTATTACCCGCCTGGCTTCCTACATATGCCAGGTGCCTGTCGCGCTGATCTCTCTGATCGATGGCGAAAGACAATGGTTTAAGTCGAAAATTGGCTTAGACATTAATGAAACCTCGCGTGCCGATGCTTTTTGCAACTACACCATTTTAAATGATGATTTGCTGGAGATAAGTAATGCCGCCGAGGACGAAGATTTTAAAGACAATCCGTTTGTAAAGGGCGATGCCCATATCCGTTTTTATGCGGGCGCCCCGTTAATTGACCCCGACGGTAACAGGCTGGGTTCATTATGCGTGGTTGATATTGTACCCCGTAAGCTAACCACCGAGCAGCGCGATGCTCTGCGTACATTGGCCGACGAGGTGATGTCGCACTTTATCCTGCGTAAGCAACAGCGCGAACTGAAGAAATCGCTGGAGGCGCATAAAGAGTTTTTCAACCTGTTCGATTCATCGCCTGATATCCATTTTATTGCTGCCGAAGATTCAAGTATTGAACTCATCAATAGGGCTGTGATAAGCATTTTAGGCTATGAGCCTGAGCAATGTATCGGCAAATCGCTTTGGGCCTTTGTTGCCGGCGAGAGCAGGGATAAGTTTGCTGAGGTGATAGAAAAAGCTAAAGCTACGGGCAAGGCATTTGATCTGGAAACCCGCACCGCTAACTTAAGTGGCGCCGAGAAATGGATTGGTTGGTGCGGTGTTTATAAAGGTGGCAAATGGTATGCAAGCGGCCGGGATATTACCTATCAAAAAAGAATTACTACAGAACTGGAGCAGCTATCATTAGTTGCCAGTAAGATTGTTAACGGGGTGATGATTGCCGATGCCAATGACAACATTATCTGGACAAATGACGCCTTTGAAAAGATCACAGGCTATAGTCACGATGATGTGGTTGGAAAGCGCCTACGCGATGTGATCATTGGTAAATCTGACCATAATAACCCGTTACAACAGTACCAGGATATGATTAAAAGCAAGAAATCATACTCGGTACATGTTTACGCTACCTGTAAGAATGGGCAAGAAGTGTGGTTATCATTAATAACCACAGTTATTTACGATAAAGACGGCGAGGTTGAAAAATACATCCGCGTAATATCCGACATCACCCAACGTAAAAATGCGGAGCGCGATCTGGAGATATTGTCATTCGCGGCACGTAAATCGCCAACCGGCATGTTAAGCAGGGATGCTAATGGTGTGGTGATCTGGATGAATGAGGCGATGGAGAAAATAACCGGCTATACACTAGCCGAGATGGAAGGCAAACGTTTTGGTAAAACACTGGTGGGTAAAGATACCGACATGACGGTATTTGAATCGGCCCTTAAAGCTGTCGAACAAAGCCTTCCCTATAATTGTGAAATACTGATCTACCCTAAAGATTGCAACCCGATATGGGTGGCCATGTCTAACAGCCCGCTATTTAATGATGCCGGGAATGTGGAGCGCCAGGTTACCAATATGATAGATATCAGTGAGAGCAAAAAGGCACAGGCTGAATTGAAATTGCTGTCGTTAGTGGCCAGTAATACTACTAGCGGCGTAGTAATTAACAATGCCGAAGGTGAGATAGAGTGGGTGAATGGTGCTTTCGAGAAAATAACAGGTTTCGATATTAATGATGTGCGTAGCCGCCACCTGGGCGATGTTTTGCAGGGTGAGCTTACCGACGTATCTATTATCAAAAAGGGCCGTGACCTGTCAAAGAACAAACAATCCTTTGAGGTTGATTTGCTGGGATATCGTAAAGACGGTACACCTATGTGGATCACGGTGATTAACTCGGTCATTCTGGATAAACAAGGCGCGGTCGAGAAATACATTGAGGTGGTAATTGATATCAGTGCTAAAAAGAAAGTAGAGCTTGAACTGGTAGCTGCCAAAGAGCAGGCCCAGCAACTAAACCGCGCTAAAGACATGTTTATTTCGGTAATGAGCCATGAAATACGCACGCCGTTAAATGCGGTTATCGGTATGTCGCACTTGTTGTTGAATGGGCAGAAACTGGAGTCGCAGGAAGAAAACCTGGAAGTGCTTAAATTCTCGTCAGATAACCTGTTAACATTAATTAATGATCTGCTTGATTTTACCAAGATAGAAACGGGTAATGTTGAGCTGGAACAGGCCGAAGTAAACCTGCGCGATACGATACATAGCATCACCGCATCATTACAATATAAAACTAAAGAAAAAAATATCTACCTTCAGGCTCAAATTGACCCTGCAGTACCCGACGTGGTTATTGGTGATAGTACAAGGCTGTCACAGATAATGTTAAATTTAACCAATAATGCTGTTAAATTTACCGATGAAGGTGGTGTTAAAATTAGTTTAGAAATTATTGATCAAACCCGGAAAAAGGTACGCATACGTTTTTCTGTAACCGATACTGGAATTGGTATAGCTAGTGATAAATTAAATACGATATTTGAATCGTTTAAACAGGCTGATAGCAGTACAACCCGTAAATATGGCGGTACAGGCTTAGGTTTAGCAATAAGTAAACGCTTAATAGAACTGCATGACTCGCGTGTAAATGTTGACAGTGTGCCGGGCGAGGGCTCTACATTTTGGTTTACAATAACATTTAATAAAACAGACAGTAAAAAAAGTAATAATACAAACGTGGAAACAACATTAAATATCAGTGTACTTGTGGTTGATGACAATCAGATCAACAGATTATTGATCAATAAGATCTTGACCAAATGGGGGGCCACAATTGATTTTGCCGAAAATGGTTTACAGGCGGTAAATAAAATTGAAAGTCAAAAGTATGATGTGATTTTAATGGATATCCATATGCCCGAAATGGGCGGCCTGGAAGCTACGCAGATAATTCGTAACAAGCCTGAGCCATATTTTAAAAACTTGCCTATCATTGCGCTAACTGCATCAATGCTAACCAGCCAAATGGGCGACATTGGCAACGCCGGTATGAACGACTATATCCTGAAGCCATTCGAGCCAAAGATCCTGTTCGAAAAATTAAGCAGGTTCCAGAAGCAATAGCCAGTGATTGGAGATTAGTGACTAGAGATTAGTCATTTCTTAAAATAGAATATTACTTAATCTCTGATCTCAATTGCCTATTCTCTCTATTCCGCATAGGCTATCGTAGCAATGCTGAGTTTCAATCCTTCTATTTGTAGTAGCGGTATGGCACAAGCCTCGAGTGTTGAGCCGGTGGTGATGATATCGTCTACCAATAATATATGCTTGCCTTTTAGCTTTTCCGGATTTTTTACCGCAAACACTTCCTGCATATTTTCAAAACGTGCAAATCTTGACCGGTGTGTTTGAGTTTGGGTGGCTTTGGTGCGTATCAGGTTATTTTCTTCAACAATACCGTTCAGTTTTTCTGCCAGCCCCTGGGCAAAGCAAGTGCTTTGGTTATAACCGCGTTCTTTAAGCCGCTTTTTGTGAAGCGGCACGGGTATGATATAATCAACCCCGGCAAATTGCGGGTTACCTGATAACTGCTTGCCTGCAACATTGCCTAAAAAATTACCAATTTGCTGCATGCCTTTATATTTAAAATGATGCATCAGATTTTGCACCTTACCACCCTTGGTAAAGTAGTACAAAGCGTAAGCGCCTTCCAGGTTTAGTTTACCCCAAAATTGTTGCGCTACAATATTGTCGGCCTGTAAATGGAAATTGGTAAGCGGTAAATTATAATGGCAATCGGTGCAGATCACTTTTTCGTGCGCTACCAATTCATTGCCGCAGGCCGGGCATAACTGCGGAAATAAGAGTGATAGAAAATCTGCTAAATAACTGGTTTTTAGCCTCATTCTTATCATTTTTTGTATTCAGTGATCCAATGAAACGGCGGCTCGGTCAATTGGAAGTGCCGTTTACTGCGTTTTAACTCTACTTTTAAACTGTCGGCCCCTTTTTTACCCGAAAGCTCGATAGTGTTGCTATCGGGCAATTGATAGTGCATGGTAAATAACGTAGAAGTACCGGCATCAGTAGTTCTCTTGAAATCAATATTACGGTTTAGGCTGTCAATCGAATATTCAAAATAAGCCCGGTTGTATTGGCGCCTAAAAGTAGTATCGCCTGTTTTAATGCTGCCCTGGTCATTGTCTAAAATAAAATCCTGCCAGGCTAAAGTATCTGCAGCAATATTAACAGGTTTGTTGTTAACAACATAGGCAGCTACATTGTAAATTCCATTTGGAATGGGAGATTTTACAATTTGGTGTACCCTTTTGTAGTAAGAATAATAGTTAAAAGTAACTATGCCCACCGCCATGATGACAAATAGCGTTTTAAATATTATCCGGCCTATTTTCAAATATTTATTACTAAAACTAAACTGATAGATATTTGAAACGGGAGCCGGTTTATTGAGAACAAAAATTGCTAGTAAACGATTGCTTTCGTTAGCCAGTAAAAACAAGCAGATAAATACCAGTTGGGTCGAGAATATTTTTACTGGTATGTCATAACAAAAATTAAGCATCATTACATTGATAAATACCCCGGTTGCTATAATAATACCTAATGTAGTAGTCCGGCGATACAACAATAATAGCCCTGCTACAACCTCCATTACTCCGGAAAATACCTGGTATGGTGTGGAATAGCCTATAAACAACCATGAAAGCCGCATCGGTAAAAAATCGCCAAGCGGGGTAGCCAATTGATGCAGGTTGGGGAAAACCATCTGCATTGCAAATAATTTGTCTATACCGTATACCATAGCATTCAAAATCAGAAAATAGCGGGCAAACAGGCAAAGCCAATAATTAAGCTGTATGTAATTCTTCCGCTTAAAGTCTATCGCCGACCAAATTATACAACCGATCAACGATAACAGCAAAGCCAGCCAAAGCCCGGCCCATGAAAACGAAGTATCGCCGCCGCTTCCGTTAGAATACATCAGTGTGTTCTTAATATGAAAAAGATGTTTGTTGGCCAGCTCTGCCAGCCACCTCCAAAATATTCCGTAAAATTTAAATAAATTTTGGCCCGGGCTAAACCAGCCCCATGGGCGTATGGTAAGTGTCAGGTAAACAAACAAGAATCTGAAAATAATTTTTCTCCACCGCGGCCAGCGAATAGATTGTTCCTGAGCAAAATTCATGGTGATAAGTAATTGGTGCCTAAATATAAAACATACTTAGGTATTTACCTACCAATTAGCTTTCTTTAACAGATGGTTCTTTAGCGTCTTTAATAGCTAACTGCCCGCAAGCGGCATCAATGTCTTTACCACGGCTGCGGCGAATGTGGGTGTTTACCCCGTTTTTGCGCAGATGCTCGGCAAAAGCGTCAACTTTATCCTCGCCGGCATTCAGATAAGAGGCAAAAGCAATAGGATTATATTCTATAATATTTACTTTACAGGGCAGGTGCTTGCAAAAGCGAGCCAGCTCATCGGCATCCTCAATGTTATCATTAAATCCGTCAAAAATAATGTATTCATAAGTTACCGGATTCTTTGTTTTGGCGTAGTAGTATTTTAAAGCCTCGGCCAATGCCTTTAATGAGTTTTGCTCATTGATGGGCATTATGGTATTGCGCTTTTCGTCATTAGCTGCATGTAGAGACAGGGCTAGGTTAAATTTAACCCCGTCATCGCCCAGCTTTTTAATCATTTTGGCTATACCTGCTGTAGATACAGTGATACGCTTAGCCGACATGTTGAGACCGTCTTCAGAAGTTAGTTTTTCTACCGACTCCAATACATTCTTGTAATTAAGCAAAGGTTCGCCCATACCCATATAAACAATGTTGCTTAAAGGGATGCCATAATTTTCGCGGGCTTGTTTGTCTATGAGTACAACCTGGTCATAAATCTCATCAGGATTAAGGTTGCGTTTGCGCTCCATGTAGCCGGTAGCGCAAAATTTACAGGTTAAGCTACAACCCACTTGCGATGATACACAAGCAGTCATTCGTTCACTTGTCGGAATTAAAACGCCCTCAATTAAATGCTTGTCGTGTAAAATGAAAGAATTTTTTATAGTTTTATCAGCGCTAAACTGCGAGTTGTTGATTGTTACATTATTAATAACAAATTTCTCGTCGAGTTTAGTACGAAGTTCTTTTGAAATGTTGCTCATCTCTTCGAACGAAAAGCATGATTTTTTCCATAACCATTCATAAACTTGTTTGGCCCTGAAGCTTTTTTCGTCCATTTGGATAAAATGATTTTGCAGGTCGGCCAGACTTAGGCTACGGATGTCAATTTTCTCTTTTTCAGCGCTCACGTTGCAAAAATACGAAATTTTAAAAAATCTGTCTTTTAAATTGTTGGGTTAAAAACAATAACCTAAAGTTAATGTATTAATTTAATGGATCGACAAGAGAAGAATGAGCACCTGTTAAGTTACAACCGATGAAAATTTTTAGAGCCGATTACGTTTTTCCTATTAGTGCCGATCCGATAAAAAATGGTTATGTTGCCATTGATGATGAAGGTAAGATCATCGCGGTATCAGACCAAATACCCCCTGGTGCAGAACATGGATCTGTTGAACAACTAAGTGGTATTATAACCCCCGGGTTTATAAACACTCATTGCCATGTAGAGCTTTCACATTTGCAGGGCAAAGTCGCCGAAAAAGAAGGCTTGGTTGCCTTCATTAAAAGCATCCAAAGTCTCAGAAATGCCGATCCCAAAGAAATAGAAGCTGCCGCCGTTAAGGCCGACGCAGATATGTATGAAAACGGCATCGTAGCCGTAGGCGATATATCCAACAGCAACGTCACCATTCCCATTAAGGCCAAAAGCAAAATTTACTATCATACTTTTGTTGAAACCTTTGGTTTTACCCCAGATAGGGCCGATGCCGTGTTTCAGGGAGCATTAGACCTTGTGGCCCAGTTTGAGCCGCAACCATGTTCGGTTACTCCGCATGCGCCGTATTCGGTTTCTAAAGAGTTGTTTAAACTGATCAAACGGTACTGCGACGATCATCCCAATAAAAACCTGATTAGTATGCATAACCAGGAGTGCGAGGATGAGAATAAGTTTTATCGTTACAAGCTGGGTAGTTTTAATGATCTGTATGCGCATTTTGGTATAGATATCAGTTATTTCAAACCGCAAGCGCGTAACTCGTTACAATCGGTTGTGCCGCTATTAACCAGCAAGCAGGATATATTAATGGTACATAACACCTGTACCAACCTGAAAGATATATACTTTATTAAGCGCTTCGATCGCCGTATTAACTGGTGCTTTTGCCCTAACGCTAATGTATATATTGAAGGGAGTATGCCCAAAGTGGACCTTTTTCTTGACCAGGGTTTTAATATTACCCTGGGTACAGACAGCCTGGCATCAAACAGTAAGCTATGTATTTTAAGCGAAATGCGGGTGCTGCAAGCCAAATTTCCATCACTAAGCACAGAACGGTTGCTTCAATGGGCTACGATCAATGGCGCCAGGTTTTTGGGTATTGACAAAAACAAAGGCAGCATTGAACCCGGCAAAGCCCCCGGCCTAAACCTGATAACCGGACTTGATGGTCTTAAAATTACGCCCGAAACTAAAGTTAAAAGGTTAGTGTGACGTCACAGATTATTCATCATGTCATCTCCCGCTTTGCTCGAAATGACAGCGTTTTTTTTACCGGCTTTTGCCTTTTTAATTTTTACTTTTGGCTTCAATTATGAAGCATCTCGATATTACGGTAAAAGGAAAAGTGCAGGGCGTAATGTACCGCGCCGCAACCAAAGCGGTAGCCGATCAACTCGGTGTACGCGGTAGTGTAAAAAACCAGCCCGATGGCGATGTGGTTATCGAGGCCGAGGGCGAACCTGCAATGCTGGACATGTTTATAGATTGGCTGCATGAGGGCCCGCAAAATGCCGAGGTGAGTTCTGTCGAATCGCATGAGGGCGAATTGAAAAACTATCGTAATTTTGAAGTGTTAAAACGGGGATTGTTTAAATAACCTCTGCCAACTAAACTACGCGCACTATTGTCAACAGCTAAAAAATTTGCCGGGCAAACAGCTATATATGGGTTAAGTACCATCATACAGCGCCTGCTAAGCTCATTACTTACGCCTTTATATACCGGGGCATACCTGCCTAAGGTTTACAGTATTTTTAGTACCATGTTTAGCTATGCATCCATTTTACAGGCTGTATTAGCATTTGGGATGGAAACTACTTTTTTTAGATACCTAAATAAGTTTCCTGATAAAAAAAGGCAGGTTTATAATAACGGTTTCTGGGTAATATTTGTAGTAACCATCTGCTTTTTACTACTTACTGTTCCGTTTACCCATACGTTGGCAGGGTTAATAAAAATTGGAAAAGACATACCACAAAATGAGTTCGAGCTTTATATAAAATTATTTATCGGCATTTTGATACTTGATGCGTGGTGCGTAATTCCGTTTGCTAAACTACGTGCTGATAATCGCCCGGTAAAATATGGCTCAATTAAAGTAGTCAATATCATTATCACAGTATTTTTTAACCTGTTATTTATTATCGCGATCCCCTATTGGATAAAGCACCAATTATATGGCTGGCATTGGTTCTCAAGTTGGTATGTACATGGCTGGGTTGCGTATGCTTTTTTATCCAATCTTATTTCCAGTTTTGTTACACTGTTAATGTTATTGCCAGAGCTGCTCGGACTCGAGTTAAAGTTTGATAAAGTAATGTTTAGGTTAATGCTGATTTACAGCGGCCCTATCTTGGTGGCAAACTTATCTTACCTGGTTAATGAAAACCTGGATAAGATATTACTTGGAAAATTATTGCCCGTAAGTATAAGTGAGCAAGAAGTAGGTATTTATTCGGCCTGCGCGCGCTTGTCTATTTTTGCAAGTTTGTTTAACCAGGCATTCCGCATGGGAGCCGAGCCATTTTTTTTCAGTCACTCTAAAAATAAAAATGCCGGATATACCTACGCTAAGATCATGGACTACTTTGTAATTACCATGTGTATAATGTTTTTAGGTGTGGTAGCCAATATTGAGATATTAAAACACTACGTGAATAACAGAGCATATTGGGTAGGGCTTGATGTAGTGCCGCCATTGCTATTTGGTTATGTGGCACTAGGGGTTTATATGAATTTATCGGTATGGTATAAACTATCAGACCAAACACGTTACGGTTTATATATTTCGTGTGTAGGCGCTGCCGCCACAATTATTTTAAATGTTGCTTTTATTCCAAAATACAGCTACATGGCTTCGGCTTGGGCATCGCTCGCGGCTTATACCATCATGATGATATTATCATACATCTGGGGGCAAAAAAACTATCCTATCCCTTACAACCTCAAAAAGAACCTCGCTTATATCATTGCTTCACTGGTGTTTGTTTATTTATCGTTCTACATATTTAAACGCAACATATTTGTAGGCAATGCGTTCTTGCTATTATTTGCAGGCGGCGCGATATTTTTTGAATGGAAAAATTTAAAAGCTATTTTTAGCAAATAACATCGCAACATTCTGCCTTAAGTGATAATTAATAAATGAGCAAGCAGTTTATAAACGGCATAAGAATCAGACATTGGGCAATGATTGCGTCGTTGGCCGGTTTTTGCTTTTTAACGATGCCTGTTAATGCGCAAAATGCTGCTCCCGAAAAAACTTCTATAACCAATATTGATTCTGATGCCGTTGAGAATTTGTTCTTTTCTGCGCTGAAAGAAAAAACGGTTGACAATAACGCCGGCGCCGCAGACATTTTCAATAAAATATTAGTGCTCGATCCGCAGAATGACGCGGCACTCTATGAACTGGCCAACATCAAGAAAAAGGAAAATAAATTTACCGAAGCACAACCACTACTGGAAAAAGCGGTAACGATAAAACCCGATAACGAATGGTATTGGTCGTCTTTGGCTGATATTTATGAAAAAGCTAACCAGATAGATAAACTGGAAAATGTATTTACCCAACTGATCAGACTTAATCCGGATAAGGTGGATTATTACTATGATCAGGGGAATGCTTATTTTATCCAGGGCCGTTATGACGAAGCGTTGAAGTTGTATGACCAGGTGGAGCAGATTACCGGTCCAAATGACGACCTGATCATCGCTCGCCAAAAAATATATTTGAAAGAAGGAAAGCTGGATAAAGCTGCTGTCGGTTTAGAGCAAATGATTGCATCGAACCCTAACCAGATAAAATATTACCTGCTGTTGGCCGAGATCTATACCTCGAATAACGCTACTGATAAAGCCTTCAAAGTATTGTCGCAAGCCAAAGCCATTGAGCCCAACAACCCGATGATCCATTTGGGTTTGGCTGATATTTACCGCAGCAAGAAAGATATAAATTCCAGCTTTGCCGAGCTTAAAATAGCTTTTGCCAATCCGGATCTGAATATAGACCAAAAGGTAAGAATTATGATGGGATACTTCCCCAAATTCTCTGAGCCTAATGCTAAAAACGGCGCACTGGCCAGCGCGCTTGAGTTGAGTAAGATCATTGTGGATACACATCCTAACGAAGCCAAAGGTTACGCGCTATATGGCGATTTGCTGGTACAAAGCGAAAAATATCCTGAAGCTAAAGACGCCTATTCAAAATCAGTGGCATTAAACGGCCAGATCTATGAAACCCGCGAACAGTTGGTACGCCTTGAATTAGGCAGCAATGATATTGAAGGCGTGATTCGCGATGGCGAAAGTGCGTTGTCGTTTTTCCCCAACCAGGGTTGGATGAATTATTACGTGGGTAGTGCCTGGCTGCAAAAAAAGGATTATCAGAAAGCTTTGAGTTACCTTAAAAGCGCAGTAGCGGTAGAGTTTCAGGATAAGGATCTGTTGTCGCTTACGTTTTCGCAGATGGGCGATTGTTATCACGCCATGCAGGACAATAAAAATTCTGACGACTCGTACGAAAAATCATTAAGTTACAGCCCTGATAATAAATACACCTTAAATAATTACGCCTATTATTTATCGTTAAGGGGAGAGCAATTAGATAAAGCTGCTGCAATGGCTAAACATGCTAATGAGCTGGAGGTTAATAACGCATCGTTTGAGGACACTTACGCCTGGATACTTTTTAAGCAGAAAAATTATAAGGATGCTAAAGTATGGATGGAAAAAGCCCAAACCGACAATAAAAATAAAAGCGCTGTACAGACCGAACATTACGGCGATATCTTGTTTTACCTGGGTGATGCCGATGGCGCCGTGCAATATTGGAAAAAAGCTAAAGAGTACGGAGCAACTTCGCCCGTTCTGGATCGAAAGATAAATGAAAAGAAATATATTGAATAAGGCATTAATAGCTTGCGTTTTATTGGCGATGGTAAGTTGCAAAGCCAAAAAAAAAGTAGTAGCGGTTACATCCACAACTCCGCAGGTTGGTAACACGGTTTCCATTCCAACCACCACACCCGATTTAACTTATCTGAAAAATCAGTTAGCAGTAATCAAAGGTCACCAGGTTACTTTCAATACTTTTTCGGGCAGAGCTAATACTAAGTTAGACGTTAACGGCAGCAGCAATGATGTTACCCTCAATATCCGTATAGCGCGCGATAAAAAGATCTGGGTATCTATTACCGCTTTGCTCGGTATTGAAGTGGCCCGTGCTGTAATTACTCCGGACAGTATAAAAATTGTCAATAAGCTGCAGGGTGTTTACCTGAAAAAGCCTTTTAGCTATATCTATCAATACGCCAGCCGCCAGGTTAATTACAAAACTGTAGAATCATTACTGGTAGGTAATGTTATGCCGGAGTTGCTTACCGAAAACTCGACTGTAAAAACGGACATGGGCAATGTACAGCTTTCGGGCACTTTGCAAGACTTGGTATATAATCTGATGTTAGGTACAAATATGCGTGTTACGCAATTCAACCTTACTAATACTGCCGAGCAACAAGCACTGCTGGTTACCAACAGCACTTTTATACAAGCCGATAACAGGTTAGTTCCTTCGGAAATCAATATCCTGTCGACCATAAAAGACAAAAAGATCCAGGCCGAATTGCACTATAACAAAGTAGACTTTGATCTTCAATTAGATTTTCCTTTCAATATTCCGGAAAGATATACCCCTGCCGATTAAAAAATTAATATTTTTGACCCGGATGAAATTTTTAAAAGTATTACTTCTTTTAATCTGCGTTTTCGCAGCGGTACATGTGCACGCCCAAAGCAGTACCGAGCTAAAAAAGCAGCGCGACCGCATTAATGATGAGTTAGAGCAACTGAATCGCCAATTGGAGGAAACTCAGAATAACAAAAAATCCACCCTAAAACAGCTTAATATATTAAAGGCCCAGATCAATCTGCGCGAGCAGAAAATAACGGGGATAAACAGTGAGGTCCGTGGGCTTGATAATCAGATCTCGGAGAACACCAATACTGTTCATGATTTGCAGGGCCAGCTAAGCCTGCTAAAAAAGAAATATGCCGATATGGTGCTATTCGCCTATCGAAACAAAAGCGGGTATAACAAGCTCATGTTTATTTTTGCCGCAAAAGATTTTAATCAGGCTTATAAACGTTTAAAATATCTGCAGCAATTTGCAACCTATCGCGAGCGACAGGCAGCCTCTATTGAAAGCAAACAAAAAGATCTGCATGTTAAAATAGTTGAGCTGGACAAAACCAAGGACGAAAAACATACGTTACTAGTTGACCAGGAGAAGGAAAAAGCAAACCTGGGGAAAGAGCGTAACAGCCAGTCTGAAGCAGTAAAAAACCTGAGCAGCCAGGAAAAACAACTGCGTAGCCAGGCTATGGCAAAACAACGCGAAGCATCAAGAATAACCCGTGCTGTTATTAAGGCGCAAATTGAAGAAGAAAGGCGCAGAGCCGAAGCTGCAGAGGCTGCACGTTTGGCAGCTGAAAAGGCGAAAGCTGCAGCTAATGGTACTACGGTAACCGCTGCTGCTCCAAAACCGGTAGCGCGCAGAACCAATAGCGAGTTGCTAAATTCGACGCCTGAAGCGGCTAAATTGTCAAACGACTTTTTGGGTAACCGCGGTAGGTTACCTTGGCCGGTGGCCCAGGGAGCCGTAACACAAGGCTTCGGTACATATACTACTGATGGTATCAGAAGCGAAAGTACCGGTCTGGATATCCGTACTAATGACGGCGCTGCAGTAAGGGTAGTGTTTGACGGAACGGTGTCAAAAGTGCAAAATGTGTTAGGCGCCTGGCTAATCATTATCAGGCATGGCGAGTATCTGACAGCTTACTCAAACTTAAAATCGGCAAACGTGTCGGCAGGGCAAAAAGTAAGTACCAAACAAACCATAGGCACTGCCGCTACCGATGGGGTAACCGGCGAGAGCATGGTGCACTTTGAGTTGTATAAAGCCGGTACGCCGGTTGACCCAAAAGAATGGTTGGCCGACAGATAATTAACTTATATATAATAATTACTTATATTTGTAACCTAATAAAAAGAATATGTTTAGTTCAGTTTTTTTGTTTTTTGAATTCACTCCGCCCGAAATATTTTTGATACTATTTGTGGTATTGTTGTTATTTGGCGGTGATAAATTACCGGGTCTGGCACGTGGGTTAGGTAAAGGTATTCGTGATTTTAAAGATGCATCAGAGGGTGTGAAACGTGAGATTAATAACCAGATAGATAACTACGATAAGAAAAAGGAAGATGCGAAGCCTGAAGATACACCTTTAATTGCTGAAAACTCGACCGATAATCCGGAAGGAAAAAAAGAGGATACGCCATCTGAAACAGTTACACCGGTTGCCAACACTATACCTGCGGGCACTACGCACACAGCTACAGATAGTATTGAGCATAATCATATGTATGACGGCACGCCGGAGAGCAATGAGGAGCTTCATGCACATTATCGCGGTGGCGACACACACGTAAGAGAAACACCAATCCCGGGTACTGAGCCGGAGAAGAAAGCAAACGAATAATTAATTGTAAACTAATATTAAAAAATAAATATCATGGGATTAGAAGGGCCTACCGTCATCATCATCTTAGTAGTAGTATTGCTATTATTTGGAGGTAAAAAAATTCCTGAACTAATGAAAGGTTTAGGTAAAGGCGTTAAAGAATTTAAAGACGCACAAAGTGGTACTAACGCTGATGGTACTACCACTAACGGTACTAACACAACCAGCGAAGAACCAAAACGTAACGTATAAGTTCTGATTGCTACATCAGTACTTGTTAACTTAATATTACTTATCTGTTGAAATTAATTTCGATTTCGACAGATAAGTTTTTTATTTTCGGCCCATGGCTAAATTTTATTCCTCTTTAAGTGAGATAAAGGGCGACTTACAAAGTAATAAAATTACTGTTGAAGGACTGGTGCAGCGCTATCTGAGCCAGATTGAGAAGAATGCACATTTAAATGCCTTTAACGAGGTTTTTGATAATGAGGCATTAGTTCTTGCTAAAGAAGTTGATAGTCGCCTTAAAAAGGGCACCGCTGGCAAACTGGCCGGTATGGTGATTGCTATAAAAGATAACATTTGCTATAAAGGGCATAAGGTTAGCGCATCATCCAAAATACTTTCCAATTTTGAGTCTATTTATTCGGCAACTATTGTTGAGCGCTTGTTGGCAGAGGATGCCATCATCATTGGCCGTTGCAATTGCGATGAATTTGCCATGGGCGCCGCTAATGAAACATCATACTATGGCCCGGTAAAAAATCACGCCGATCAAACTAAAGTGTCAGGTGGCTCGTCAGGCGGCTCTGCGGTTGCTGTGCAGGCGGGTATGTGCCATGCGGCTATTGGTACAGACACAGGCGGCTCTGTTCGTCAGCCGGCCGCATTTTGTGGTACCATTGGCCTAAAACCTACTTACGGCCGCATCTCGCGTCACGGATTGATTGCTTATGCCTCTTCATTTGATCAGGCAGGGCCGATAACCAAGTCAGTAGAAGATGCCGCGCTGTTGCTTGAAGTAATGGCAGGGGCCGATGAATACGATAGCACATCGGCCACGCAGCCGGTACCGGCATATGCCACCGATCTTAAAAAATCAACCGGAAAAAAGAAAATAGCTTACCTGCAAGAATCTATCTCAAGCCCGGGTGTTGATAAAGAAGTAAAAAACGTGCTCATCAGCACCATAGATAAACTACGTGCCGAGGGCCATTCGGTTACACCAATTGCTTTTGAATTTCTGGATTACCTGGTGCCGGCGTACTACGTTTTAGTTACCGCCGAGGCTTCATCCAACCTGTCGAGATATGATGGTGTGCATTACGGTTATCGTAGCCCCCAGGCTACCGATTTAACATCAACCTATAAACGCTCGCGTTCTGAAGGTTTTGGTAAAGAGGTTAAGCGCCGTATTATGCTGGGCACTTTTGTACTGAGCGCCGGTTATTACGATGCCTATTATGCCAAGGCGCAAAAAGTACGCAGACTGATCCAGGAAAAAACTAATGATATTTTCAAAGAGTACGATTTTATACTAATGCCTACCGCGCCCGGCCCGGCTTATGACATTGGTAACGTAGAGGCCGACCCCGTTGTAAGCTACCTTGCTGATATATTTACGGTACAAGCTTCGCTAACCGGCGTGCCTGCGATTTCACTACCCGTAGGCAATAACAGTAAAGGTTTACCGTTAGGTTTACAATTATTAGCCAAACATTTTAACGAACAAGAATTACTTAATTTCTCCAAATATTTCCTGGAGCTATAATAATTTAATATATTGGTAAAACAATTAGGCTAAAATATCCGTAAAACGGCTAACCCTAACAAAATATAATGAAGAGAATTATAACTGTTGCTGCCTTCATCTTATCACTGCAAATAGTAAAAGCTCATTCGTTAACCGCTGCTCCTGCTAACTTAGGTTGGGCAGAGGCTTACTATTCACCAAATATTTCTGGCGATACCAGTTTAGCGCTTCCGGTAGGTGCTTATGCCGGGTCGATATTTAAATTGAGGCTTGATTCTATCCAAAAAGATGTACCATTAGATTATAATGAGTACGTACAGGACTACATTGACATTTACACCCGTCATCGCGATGAGATGAGCCATGTGATGGCGCTTTCTAATTATTACTTCCCAATTTATGAGAAGATTTTTCGCGATGCCGGCATCCCTACAGAAATAAAATATCTTTCTATAGTCGAATCAAAATTAGATCCTACAGCAGTATCGCGGGTAGGGGCAACTGGTCCATGGCAGTTTATGGCTACTACAGCCAAAATTTATGGTTTGAATATGGATGGCTACAGAGATGAGCGCCGCGACCCGATACAGGCCAGCTATGCCGCTGCAGCCTATTTAAAAGATGCTTACCAGGAATTTGGCGATTGGCTGCTGGCTATTGCCTCTTACAATTGTGGTAAAAGCAGTGTTGAGCGCGCCATTGAAAAAGCTAACGCGATGGATTTTTGGTCCATCCGCCCATACCTGCCTAACGAGACACGTAACTATGTGCCTGCTTTTATAGCTATGTCCTATGTTATGAACTATGGCAAAAAACACAGCATCGTTCCGGATATTTTAAACTTTAATCCTAAAACAGATACGTTGATGATTGACCGTATGGTTGATATGGCAAATGTGGCTAAAGCGCTTAATACTAATCTTAGCGATTTGACTATGTTGAATCCTTCTTACACCAGGTTAATTGTTAACGGCACGCCAGGCGCTCCGCGCAGGTTAGTTATACCGAGTGTTAATCAAAAAAATTACCCATCGTTGTATAATGTGCTTAATGGTATTAATGATCCGGTACTTTCGCAGCCGTTACCTACGGTTGTCGCATTATCAGTACCAACAAAAGCTCCTGTTTCGGCTTATTTAGCTTTGCAACCGGCTGCACGGGCTACCACCGTGGCTTATGTTCCGGCAGCCAGACCCGCAGGCAGTAGCACAGAGGACGTTTATGTGATTAAACAAGGCGAAACATTAGAACAAGTAGCAGCGCATCACGGATTAAACGTGCACGATGTCAGGGCCTGGAACAATATACCCGACGGGCAATTGACGGCAGGCTCGAAAGTTACTTTAAACCCTGCTATCAAAATCAACAAAAGCTAGTATCAATATAAAATATTTTGAGAACTGGTGGTTGGATCTTCAGCTACCGGTTTTTTAGTTTAATATCATCTGTTTTTTGTGCCGACATTATTTAACAATTTAACCAGCCCGACGCTTTTTTTATCACGTATAAAAAGCCTTAACTTTGAGCGCTAATTATTATCTATGGATAAATCTAACCGTAAACAAGACGCATTAAATTACCACTCGAAGGGTCGCCCCGGGAAAATACAGGTGGTACCTACCAAACCCACCAACTCGCAGCGCGATTTAACCATGGCGTATTCGCCGGGTGTGGCAGAGCCTTGTTTACGCATTGCCGCAAATGTTGATGATGTTTACAAGTACACCGCTAAGGGTAACCTGGTGGGAGTGATCAGCAATGGTACTGCTGTTTTAGGGTTAGGCAATATTGGCCCTGAAGCCAGTAAGCCGGTTATGGAAGGTAAAGGCCTGCTATTTAAAATTTATGCCGATATCGATGTGTTTGATTTGGAGATAAATGCTAAATCGGTTGATGAATTTGTGATGATTGTAAAAGCGCTGGAGCCAACCTTTGGCGGTATTAACCTCGAGGATATATCGGCGCCCACCTGCTTTGAAATTGAGCGCAGGCTAAAGGCCGAGATGAAGATCCCGGTAATGCATGACGACCAGCACGGCACAGCCATCATATCCGGTGCGGCATTGCTGAATGCCTGCGAGATTCAGGGTAAAAAATTAGATAAAATAAAGATGGTGGTAAATGGCGCGGGTGCGGCTGCCATTTCTTGTTCAAAAATATACCTGTCGCTGGGTGTTAAAAAAGAAAACCTGGTGATGTTTGACATTAACGGATTGATAACGCCTACCCGTACCGACTTGGACGAGATGCGTTTGCAATTCGCTACAGGTCGTAAAGATATCAATACCCTGGCCGATGCCATGAAGGGTGCCGATGTGTTTATCGGCCTTTCGGCAGGTAATGTAGTTACGCCGGATATGGTGAAAAGCATGGCGAAAAATCCTATCGTATTTGCCATGGCCAACCCCGAGCCTGAAATTGCTTATGATCTCGCTGTAAATGCCCGTAAGGACCTGATCATAGCTACCGGCCGGTCAGATTTCCCTAACCAGGTAAACAACGTTCTGGGTTTCCCTTACATATTTCGCGGCGCATTGGATGTCCGCGCCAGCGCTATTAACGAAGAAATGAAACTGGCCGCAGTGCACGCCATCGCAGGCATCGCCAAAAAACCGGTACCCGAAGCGGTGAATCTGGCTTACGATGCCAGGAACCTGAAATTTGGCCGCGATTATATCATTCCAAAACCGATGGATCAACGGCTGATCACCGAGGTATCATCGGCAGTAGCTAAAGCAGCTATCGAGTCGGGCGTTGCCCGCAAGGTAATTACCGATTGGGAGGGCTATACAGAAGAATTAAGAACCCGGGTAGGCGATGATGACAAACTATTGCGTAACATCACCAACATGGCTAAGAGCAACCCAAAACGGGTTGTATTTGCCGATGCCGAGAATTATAAGATACTACGTGCCGCACAAATAGTAAAAGATGAGCGTATTGCTACGCCGATATTACTGGGCGATGTAGAAAAGATCAAACAGCTTATTAAAGAAACTGAAATGGATCTGGCCGAAGTGGAGATCATTGATCCGCACCTGGGTACCAAACGTTCAGAAGAATACGCGCAATATTATTTTGAAAAGCGTCAGCGCCGCGGCATAACTTTATTTGATGCCCGCCAACTCATGGCCGACTCTAACTATTACGGCGCCTGCATGGTGCAGTTTGGCGAGGCCGATGCACTGATATCGGGCTTAGCCAAAAACTATGCAGATACGGTTAAACCTGCGCTGCAGATCATAGGTACCGAGCCGGGCGTTAGCCGCGTAGCGGGTATGTACATGATGATTACCCAAAAAGGCCCTGTGTTTTTTGGTGATACCACAGTTAATATTGATCCTACAGTTGAAGAATTGGTAGACATTACGGTGCTGATAGAACGTTCTGTAAAACGTTTTAATATTAACCCCAGGGTGGCTGTGCTATCGTATTCAAACTTTGGCTCAAATGCGGGCCCTATCCCTGAAGGCACACGCGAAGCCGTACGTATTTTGCATGAACGATACCCGGATATGGTTGTAGATGGCGATATGCAAGCCAACTTTGCGTTGAATGCATCGCTGCTGGCAGACAACTTTCCATTTTCAACATTAAAAGGCAGGGCAGCTAATACCTTGATCTTCCCCAACCTGGAATCGGGTAATATAGCCTATAAACTATTGCAGGAAATTGGTGGTGCAGAGGCGGTTGGCCCGATACTATTGGGGCTGCGCAAATCGGTACATATCCTGCAGTTAGATAGCTCTGTGCGCGAAATTGTGAACATGGTTACTATAGCCGTGGTAGATGCGCAAGCCAAAGCAAATACCAATAAATAGGCGTTGGCCGATTAGAGATTAGTGATTAGATTTGAGACAATGGGAATGAGTGATTTTATTAACCCTTAACCTTTACTTATAGATAATATATGTACGCTTATATTGATGGGAGATTAGTGTTTAAAAGCCCGGCTTACGTGGTAATTGATGCCAATGGTGTGGGGTATCATATCAATATATCTTTAAATACTTATTCTTTAATGGGCGATGCCGAGCGTTGTAAACTTTTTACCTGGTTGCACGTAAAAGAAGACGCCCATACCCTATATGGTTTTGCTGACGAGTCTGAACGCAACCTGTTTCTGCATCTGATATCTATATCCGGCATTGGTCCAAACACGGGGCGAATGATGCTTTCATCAATAACCCCGGCCGAGATTCATACTGCCATTGTTAACGGCAACGTCGCTGTAATACAAAGAATAAAAGGAATAGGCCCAAAATCGGCGCAAAGAGTGATATTAGAGTTGCAGGACAAACTGCGCAAAGAAGGACCAGGATCAACAAGTGCGATACCCGTAGCAAAAACAGCTAAAGACGAGGCATTAGCCGCATTGGTAATGCTGGGTTTTGTGCGTAATAATGCTGAAAAAGTGCTTGATCAGGAACTGAATAAAAATGGCGGGACTTTAACTGTCGAAGAGTTAATAAAGTTAGCCTTAAAAAGTTTATAATTACGGTGGGATTTTAGTTGAGTGCATGTGATAAGAAATTTTACTTATAAATTTCTTCTGGGTATAATATTGGTATCTGCATTTTGCGGATCGGAACCTGTTTTTGCCCAGCAAGCACCAAAAAAGGACTCTGTTGGCGTTAAAGCCCCTTTTAAACGTACCCTATCTAACAACTCTTTAAATCGCCAGGGCATATTTGACCAGGTACCTTTTGGTGTAACCCGCACCGTAGAGTACGACCCGATGACAAATCAATATGTTCTATATGAGCGTATTGGTAACATGCTGTATCGCCCGCCAATATATTTAACTTTCAACCAATACCTGGCTATTAAACAGCAGGAAGGAAAGCGAGATTACTTTAAAAAACTGGCCGATAATTATTCGTATGAACAGACGCAGCCGGGCTTTATTCCGCAGATTAATGTACATAACCAAACCTTCGAGAAGATCTTTGGCAGTTCTATAATTGATATCCGCCCGCAGGGATCGGCAGAAGCCATTTTAAGCGGACAGATTAACAGTAACGAAAATCCGCTGTTTAATACCAAACAGCGCCAGCAGTTTAACTTTAACTTTGATCAACATATCCAGTTAAATCTAACCGGCAATATCGGCGACAAGTTAAAAATCGCTACCAATTATAATACTGATGCACAGTTTCAGTTTGATAACCAGGTAAAGCTTGACTATGTGGGCCATCCGGATGAGATCATTCAGGAAATACAAGCCGGTACTGTAAGCATGCCTTTAAATACGCAGCTGATTACCGGTACGCAGGCCCTGTTCGGTTTAAAAACTAAATTGAAATTCGGCAAGCTGGATGTTACTACTATTTTCTCGCAACAACGCTCTCAGTCCAAAGATATCACCATAACCAACCAGGGGCAACAGGGGAATTTCTCCATCTCGGCGTCAGACTATGAGGCCAATAAACACTATTTCCTGTCACAGTATTTCCGAAATAACTACGATAAAGCGCTGGCAAATATCCCCATCATTAGTTCTAATATCAATATTACCAAAATTGAAGTGTGGACAACCAATCGCAATAACTCAACTACCGATTCGCGTGATGTAGTGGGTTTCCTGGATTTGGGTGAGAATGCGCCGTACAATACAGCACAAATTCAGGGTGGGGCCGGCTTTTCGGGTCTGCCTGCCGGTTTCAAAGGTCCGGGTTTCCCAGATCAATCAAATAGTTTGTTGAATAACCTGCCGGCAGCTGCCAGGCAAACCAACGACCCTTCGAACTCGCTGATTACCTATTTTGCTGCGCATGGAGCCAGTGACAACTATGCTAAACTAACCTATGCCCGTAAGCTTACTACCAAGGAGTATACGCTGCATCCGCAATTGGGCTATATCTCTTTAAATTATCCTTTAAATAATGACGAGGTGTTGGCGGTTGCTTACCAATATACCTACAACGGTAAACAATACCAGGTGGGTGAATTCTCTACCGATATACCGGCTACGCCTAATTCACCAAAAGTGCTTTATCTTAAATTGTTAAAGAATACTTTACTAAAAACTACTTTGCCAACCTGGAAGCTGATGATGAAAAACATCTACTCGCTTAATGCTTTCCAGGTTAGTCAAACCAATTTTAAATTAGCCGTCACCCGTGTAGATGATAAAACGTCGGTTGAAAAGCCGGTGATGGAAGAGGGGCAAAATACGGCATCTAAGCTTTGGCTCAAAATAACGGGCCTTGATAACCTGAATCAACAAAATGAAAAGCAGTCTGACGGCTATTTCGACTTTTTGGAAGGGATTACTATCGACTCACAAAACGGGCGCATTATGTTCCCTGTACTGGAGCCGTTTGGGTCTGATCTGGCAAAACAATTTACGCCTTCAGAAACCAATCTCACAAGCAGGTATGTCTATCAGCAATTATATGACTCTACCAAAACGGTGGCGCAGCAGTTTTTCCCCCAATTAAACCGATATGCTATTAAGGGAACATATACGGCCCAGGGCGGCGGCGGTAGTTATCAATTAAATGCGATAAACATTCCGCAGGGCTCTGTTACGGTATCGGCAGGTTCCACCAAGTTGGTTGAGGGTACAGATTATACCATTGATTATAATGCCGGCAGGTTAAACGTCATCAATACATCTATCCTGTCGTCGGGGCAACCAATCTCTGTCCATTTAGAGAATAATGAACTCTTTGGTATCCAGCAAAAATCATTATACGGTACCAGGCTCGATTATAAGTATAATCCTAACCTAACGCTGGGGGCTACGGTCATGCACATCACCGAGCAGCCTATCTCTCAAAACGAAGCAATAGGCTCAGAGTCTATATCGAATACTATTGTTGGTTTCGATGTGAATTATGCGGCTAATTCAAGATTGCTTACGCGACTGGTTGACAAAATTCCATTCATCCAAACCAAGGCACCATCTTCAGTAAGTTTTAGCGGCGAGTTTGCCAAGCTGATGCCAGGCAGCCCGAGTGTACTTAATTACGCCGGCTCAAAAAACGGCACCTCATACCTGGATGACTTTGAGAACAGCCAGTCTATCATCGATGTTAAAAGCGCTAATACCTGGCAAATCTCGGCCACGCCGCAGCTGTTCCCGGAGTCGGCGTTGTTTAATGATTTGAGCTATGGTTTTAATCGTGCCCGTTTGGCATTTTATAACATCGACCCTATATTTTACACAAATACGGGTACAACCAGTGTTACCCGGGCACAGCTTTCAAACCATTACGCAAGGCAGGTTTTGCAGACAGAGGTTTTCCCATTCAAACAGTCGGTTACGGGCCAGCCTTTAAGTTTATCTACACTCGATCTGGCTTTTTATCCAACAGTTCGCGGTCCGTACAACTACACCACTACCGGGCTTAATTTTGATGGTACATTACAAAACCCTACCAGCCGTTGGGGCGGTATGTACCGCAGTATTTCTACCAATGATTTCCAATCGCTTAACGTAGAGTATATTGAGTTTTGGGTGATGGATCCTTTTATTTACAAACCAAACTCGGCCGGTGGCGATCTGTATTTTAACTTAGGTAGTATCTCTGAAGACGTTTTGAAAGACGGCCGCAAAAGCTTAGAGAATGGTTTGCCGGTTAACGGCGATCAAAGTACAGTTGACACCACAGCCTGGGGGCGCGTACCAAAAACGCAGCCTGTAGTTAACGCTTTTGACAGTAACCCTGCATCGCGTGTTTTGCAGGATGTTGGTTTAGATGGTTTGAGCGATGCGGATGAGCAGGCAAAATTTGCAGGCGTAGTTAACAAAGTTAAAGGGATAGTTACCCCAGCTGCGGCAAATGCCCTGGCGAATGACCCATCATCAGACGATTATCAATATTATTTGGGACCCAATCAGGATGCCGCTAAAGCAGGCATTTTGCAACGATATTCCCAATATAACGGTAACGAAAGTAACTCTAAGACAGCCGAGCAATCGCAGGCGCAATTAGGTTTGCAAACATCGGCCAATACCTCATTGCCCGATGGTGAGGACATTGACCATGACAACAACATGAGCCAGGACGATCAGTATTTTCAATACAAGGTATCCATGCGCCCAAAAGATCTGATAGTAGGTCAAAACTTTGTGAACGATAAAATCACATCAACCGTAAAATTGCCCGACGGTACATCAACACCTGTTACCTGGTATCAGTTCAGGGTGCCTATTACCGCTTATCAATCGGCGGTTGGTGGTATACAAGATTTTAAAGCGATACGCTATATGCGTATGTTTATGACCAACTTTGCAGATACCGCAGTATTACGTTTTGCTACGCTGCAACTGGTGCGTGGCGACTGGCGCGCCTACAATACCGAAAATAACCCGCTGAATGTTATAGCCGACCCGGCGCTGATTAACCCGCCGCTGGATAATTCGGCTATTAACGTAGAGACTGTAAATATTGAAGAAAATGGTAAGCGTGTGCCTATCCCTTACGTGGTGCCGCCGGGTATTATTCGCCAGCGCGATTATAATAATCTGCAAAGCAATACCCAGTTGAATGAGCAGTCGCTATCAATCAGCGTAACCAACCTTACCGATGGTTATTCAAAAGCGGCTTTTAAAACTTTTTATAATGATCTGCGCAAATACAAACGCTTGCAGATGTTTATCCACGCCGAGGCTAATAATCAAACTATTTTGCATGATCATGATGTAAGCGCGTTCATTCGTCTGGGTGCCGATTATCAGGATAACTACTATGAGTACGAAATACCACTAGCTGTGACCGGGCCTGGTACTACCAATGCAAGCTCTATCTGGCCGGAGGCGAATGAGTTAGATATACAACTGTCTTTATTAACAGATGCTAAGATCGCCCGAAACAATGCTAAGTTTAACGGCTTGCCATGGCCGGTAAATAAACCCTTTGTGTACGCTAACGGGGGCAACCGTATTACCATTATGGGGGTGCCGGATTTGAGCGCCCTGCGCACGATTATGCTCGGCGTACGCAACCCGTATCGCAATAACTCAGCGCCTGGTGTAGATGATGGCTCAGCTAAATCTGCGACGGTATGGTTTGATGAGCTGCGCCTAACCGATTTTGATAATAAAGGTGGCTGGGCAGCGATTGCCAGGGCAGACCTCAAACTTGCCGATATTGGAACGGTAACGATATCAGGAAACAAAAGTACCGCGGGTTTCGGTGCGCTTGATTCAAAAATGGAGGACCGGCAACTCAGCGATAACCAGGGGTATGATATGTCGGCAAATATGGATCTGGGACGATTTTTTCCTGCCAAGAGCGGTATTAAAATCCCGGCGTATGTAGATGTATCTAACCAGGTAAACATGCCGCAGTATGACCCGGCGCAGGCTGATATTTTGCTCAAGCAAACGCTCAACTCGGCTACATCGTCGCAACAGCGAGATTCTATTAAAAATGCTGCCGAGGATTACACCATGCGTAAAAGTGTAAATTTTACCAATATCCATAAAGATCGCTCGCCGACGCAGAAAGCGGTGCACGTGTATGACGTAGAAAACTTAAATGCCAGCTACGCTTATACAGAATATACGCACCACGATTTCACAACCGAAAACGACCTGGAGAAAACGTACCACGTGGCCCTGGCTTATAACTACGCTAACCCGCCTAAATATGTTAGTCCGTTTGATAAGATCATCAAATCAAACAGCCTGGCTTTGCTGCGCGATATAAATTTTGCGCTGGCACCTACCCGGTTAAATTTCAGCATTAATTTTGACCGTTTTTACTCCGAGAATTCGCCGCGTAATAATGACCCGGATAACCCCTTGTTTATTCCAACCAGTTACAATAAAAATTTTAATATCACCCGGGTTTATGGCTTTGGCTGGAAGTTTACCAAATCCCTATCTGTAGATGTAGATGCAACCAACTTATCGGTGGTTGATGAACCGTATGGCCGTTTAGATGGGTTAAAAAGGGACACCCTTTGGGATAATATCCGTAAGCTAGGGCGTACGGTAAATTATAACCACACGCTTAACATTAACTACGTTGTGCCGTTAAATAAAATCCCTTATATGGATTGGACGGCGCTTACCGCACATTATAGCACCAACTTTACCTGGCAGGCAGCCCCGGAGTTTGCCATTGGCAATCCTGATTTTAATGTGGGTAACAGCATCCAGAACGCCCGCAAAATTCAATTGGACCCGGTATTGACTATGAGCACGCTTTATAACCGGTTGAGTTATTTGAAAAACGGATCTAATCCTAAAAACGATGCCTTCACCAGGATCTTTACCGGTTTAATAACCAGTGTTAAAAGTATCAGCGCTAATTACACCCGTACAGATGCAACTTTTGTACCAGGGTATCTGCCAAATTCGAACTTATTTGGTGAAGATTTAAACTATAATGCGCCAGGTGTTGGTTTCTTGTTGGGCAGCCAGGCTGATATACGTGGCAGGGCATTAGCCAATAACTGGATCTCAAGAGATACGCTGCAAAATCAAATGTATGTTCAATCTGTAAATGAAGATCTGCGTTTGAAAGCCAGTGTTGATCCTTTTCCTGATCTGGATATCCAGTTATCAGCCTTTAAAACACAAGATCATACTTATCAAACCAATTTTAAATATTTAGCAAGCACAGGCGGCTTTGATAACCTGGCGCCTACCACCACCGGCGATTACAGCGTTTCGTTTTTCTCTTTGGCTACAGCCTTTTCAAAATCAAAGGGGATAAATAATATTTCGTCGCCGTTCCAGAAGTTTTTAGATAACCGTACCACTATATCGCAGCGGCTTGGTCAAACCAATCCAAACTCAAGCAAAGTAGTTACCGATGGCTATGTTGATGGCTACGGGCCAAACTCGCAGAACGTATTAGTGCCGGCATTCCTGGCGGCTTATACAGGCAAAAGTGCTACAAGCGCCAATCTTACCCAGTTTCCAAGTATACCTATTCCTAACTGGCAGATCAGGTATACCGGCCTGAGTAAAATTCCATTCTTCCAGGAATTATTTGATTCGTTTGATATCAATCACGGTTACCAGTCGTCATACACGGTAAGTCAATACACTACCTTGCTGCAATACCAGGAGTTAGGCGGCAGCTCAAGTCAGCGTGATGCCAACAACGATTTCTTGCCTAAATATCAGTTTTCACAGATTACTATTCTGGAGCAGTTTGTTCCGTTATTGGGTATAGATATCCGCTTTAAAAATAATGTGACGACAAATTTTGAATATCGCCAAAGCCGTGCCTTGAGTTTGAGTTTACTGAATAGTCAACTCACCCAGCAAAATGAGCAGGTAGTGACCTTTGGCTTTGGTTATAAAACTAAAAATTTCAGATTCCCATTCGGATTGTTTGACAACCTGATTTTGAAGAATGATCTGGACTTTAAAATAGATTTCGCTCTGCGCAATAATAAAACCTTGATTTACCAGGCCGACATTACTGCCGCACAAATCTCGTCTGGTGCACAGAACATCACTTATCGCCCATCGATAGATTATGCCATCAGTCAGCGTTTTGTATTGAATCTGTTCTATGATTCAAATTTGACCAAACCATACACCTCGCAGGCGTTCAACACCTCGTTTACCAACTTTGGGGTTAACCTGAAATTATTATTGCAATAAAACATAAGAGAACTGTCATTCTTCGCTATGCTCAGAATGACAACGAAAAAGAAATCTTAGTGCTTGCCTTTCGCAGCTTTTTCAGCTTCTTCTTGTTGCTGTTCAAGCGCGCGCTTATGTTTTCGCTCCGCACGTTTTTGCTGGCGTATGGCTTTTTTGATCTTACGATTTTTCTTGTTCAGCTCGCCTTGCGCCATACGTGCCGTGGCCGCTTTTTGCGTTTTCTCGTCATAACCAACAGATGGCTTTAAGCCCAGCAACATGCTGCGCCAAACAGATTTAAAGAAAGGGAAATCTATAGGCCGTTTAAAATCTACGTTAAAGGTGCGCGGAATTTGCCCCGGCCCATCTGGGTTATTATGCTTCAAAATGAATAGGTTGGCAAATAACGATACCAGCATTTTATTTTTAAGCGTAGAGTTAACGCTATCTGGCTTAAGAATCTTTACTTTAAGATCATTATACAATAAGGTAACCTTTCCTTTAGCCTCTTTTCGGCTGCCCTTAAAAGCAAAATCAAAACTTTTTAATGTACCTGCCGTAATCTTGACCATAGCAAAAGGCATCGTAGCCTCGTTAACAGCCGATAATTCCATTGGCCCTAAATGACCTTTGTAGTCGTAGCGTGCGTTTTTATCAGTGAGGTTAAAGTTAAACGCAGTTTCAAGTTTTCCACGATTCATGAAATAGGTTGTCAGGTTTACGTGGGCGATATTGTTTTTTTGCAGTGCTTCTTTATTGTTGGTTACGTTCAGGAGTGTACCCGAGGTATTGTTAAAGTGAATACTGCCATCCAGATTAGATTGCCTGTTATGCTCAGCGTAGGTTACATCGAGATGTTTGATCCTTACTGTATCAATTTTTAAATCTGGATAGATTTTGTAAATAACCACGTTGGGAAAACTCGCAATTTTGTCCTTATGCGATGCGGGCTTGTTGGGGTTATTAAATAAACTGAAATCGCCATTGTGAATTACCAGGCTAGAGGCATTCATGATGCGGTATTTGTGATAGCGCAGGTAATCGAAATTGTTGATCCACAACGAGTCGATACCAAAAGTAAACCTGTCATTCATCGTCTTCTCAAAAAAAGTACGCTTGTTTACTGGTTCAAAATTCAGCCCATGTATCATCAATTGCGATATACGGGTAGATAGTTTTAATTGCTTGATATTGTATTTATATAAGCCATCGGGTGTTATTCCTTTGTAATCGTTTAAATCGGCAATAATGTCTTTACAATAAAGCAAGCGGCTGTTGTCGGTTTGCGTGGCCGAATCGATCAACAGATCTGTAGCCTGTACATTCATTTCTTTAAGCTCAGAGACTTCCAGTTTATTACCCGAATAATCTTTGTATTTAAACTTGATGTCGCTTAAAAAGATCTCGCCAACATGAATGTATTTTAGGGTTTTGGAGATTTTTTGCCAAACGGTTCGATGGTCTTTGTTAATGGTATCTTTGGTATGGTTAAGCAGATAGCTCATCTGCACATTAGGCGAGGTAATGGAGATGCGACTGATGTCAACAACGTGCTCAAAATATAATTTAAACGGGTGGATATGTGAGAGGATCAATCGTTTTACATGCACATTGAGCAGGTTATTGGGTGCCAGTCCCTGCGCCTTGCGCCGATTGTAAACCTGGGTGTCAACACTTAAATTGATGTTGTAAATGAGTATGCGCCCCTCCAACACGTCTAGTTCGGCATCAGAAAAATCAGCTTTATACAAGCTATCTGTAGCGCTGATTACTGAGTCTTTAACCTTAGAGGAGAGAATGGGCGACCAATAGCTGTTTACCAAAAAGGCCGCAGCAAATAGCAATACCAGAAATATAGCCGAACCAATTAGCGTTACTTTGTGCCACTTGTGCTTCAAAAATTTTAACGCCATCTGGTGTTTCCCTACTGTTTTTTAAGGTTTGCTATCGAGTCGCGCTTAGCCTGCCTGCGCGCCTGTCGTTCTAGTTTACGTTGTTTTCTGTCAGCTTTAAACTTGTTAAACTTATCAACCAAGGTAGTCACTTTAGTAACTACTTTGTTCACGGTACCTTCGGTTTTTTTGCTGAAACCAACACTGGGTTTCAAGCCGTCAAGTAATCCTTTGTATAAAAAGCTAAAGAATGATACGGTTGGGTCGCGCTTCAAGTCAATCGGCCCGGGCCTGAAATTTCCTTTTTTATCAGGGTTGTCGTCGTCAATAATTAAGGTGTTAGCCACTTTTGATATAAAGCCCTGGGTTTGCAGTTGGGCTTTGCCATCTACCTTTTTTAATAGTTCGACATTCAGATTTTTGTAGTAAAACTCCAGGTGGCCCTTACCGCCATAGTTGCTGGCGTTAACGTTAAAGCTTAGTTTTTCCACATCGGCACTTTTTACGTGTACCAGCGCCAAAGGTTTAACCAACTTGTCCAATATCCGCCCATCAAATTTACCCAGTGTACCCGAGTAGTTAAAGGCGCCGTCTTTAGCGTTTAAGTTAAACTTAAAGTTTACCTGTAGTGGCCCTGCATTCATAAAGTGCGTATTAACGCGTGCAATCATAAATGGGTTCTTCCTTTTAACATCCGCATCATTGGTAACGTTAAAAAACTGCCCGCTGGTATTATTGAAAGTAATTACACCAATTTGTTGAGTAGTAGCGTCTAGCTCCGAGTAGATAATGTTGCTATGGGTAAGATTCAATTTGTTTAGCTTCATATCCAACGCTACACGCTGCAAGGCCTGCTGGGGATCTTTGCCAATTTTGATGGTCTTTTTGCCCTTGTAATTACTGTTGCTAAAGATCTCAACATTGGCCCTGTCTATATCTATAGTACCGGCATATAATTTTTGATCGCGCAGAAAGCGTTGCAAATCGATATCTGTAATGGCTATCTTCTTAAATTTTAAAGTGAAAATATCGCCGGAGGTGCCCAGTTTTTTATAAAAATCGGTATGGTTATAGCGTGGGGTAAAGTTTACTTTATCCAGTATGATCTCGCGTTTAGCAGTCGAGAAATAGATCTGTTTTAAATTTGCGGTATATAGGCTATCGGGAGTGGCGATGTTGTAATCGTGTACTATAAATTCAATGCCTTTGGTATAATAGAACCTGGAATTATCCAAAGCCGAAAGCGAATCTATTAATATGCTGGATATATTAATATCCAGATGTTTTAGCGCAGTTTGCTTAGTTACCGGGTTGCTTTTGTTAATGTAATTTAAGCTGATGTCTTTTAGTGATATAGAATCTATGCGTAATTGTTTAAAGACACTTTTAATAATCTGATATGGAGTTTTAGGCTTTCCAACCTTCACCGTATCATTAAAGCTGTAACGCTTATTAATAATGGTGAGATCTGGTTTATCAATTGTGATGTTATTAATGATCAGGATCTTTTCTTTATAGGCTTTTTTTGCGCCGACATTTTTGATAGTGAGTTTTTTAACGCTTAGGTTAAACAGGTTATCGGGCGCCTTACGCTCGGCAACTAGTTTGTTATACACCGCCGAATCGGGCACTAGTTTAAAATCAGAAAGCGTGGCGTCGCCCGAGGCTAAGTTTAAATCAAAATCAGAATACTCGATGTGGTACAAACTATCGGTCGATTTAAGTATCAGGTCCTTTAACTTGGCTTGCAATAAAGGTTTCCACTTGTCGCCGTCTATATAACGTTTATAGAGGTACCAGCCGGTACCGCCAAGTGCAAATATCAGCACCAATATTACTATTGGCCATATGCGGATGGTATATTTTCGGGTAGGTTGCTCGGTCATTAATTGTCTGCTTTGAAACTAGTTAACAGCAAAGCGGCGCTTTTGTGATAAATGTCTTACATCTCCTAAGAATATTACAATTGGTCTGGCGTGTCTATTTAATTTCATAATTCTGCCAATCTGTCATCTGTTATTCAAAATTTATGTATTTTTGCTGCTCAAATTTTTATAAACAATGATGGATTTGATTTCTCAGGATAAGACACATGACGAGAGCAGACAAGGTGAAGCTTTGTTATTAGACCCGGTTGCGGGGAAAAATAACGGGCGTAAACTTTACATTGAAAGTTATGGCTGCGCGATGAATTTTTCTGATAGCGAGATTGTTGCCTCCATTTTGTCTGAAAGTGGATTTGAAACCACCGGCGATTTTAATAACGCCGACGTGATTTTTATTAACACCTGTTCCATCCGTGAAAATGCCGAAACCCGCGTACGTAACCGCCTGAAAGAATTCAAGGTGGCTAAAGGCAAAAATCCGGGGATGGTAGTAGGTGTGCTGGGCTGCATGGCCGAGCGCTTAAAATCTAAATTTTTAGAAGAAGAAAAGCTGGTAGACGTTGTAGTGGGCCCTGATGCTTACCGCGACCTGCCTAACCTGATAGAACAGGTAGATAGCGGCCAAAAAGCCGTAAACGTACTGCTGTCGCGCGAGGAAACTTATGCGGATATAAGCCCGGTACGTTTAAATACCAACGGCATTAACGCTTTTGTATCCATTATGCGTGGTTGCGATAATATGTGCTCATTCTGCGTAGTGCCGTTTACCCGTGGCCGCGAGCGTAGCCGCGATCCATTCTCTATTGTAAATGAATGCCAGGATCTGTTTGATAAAGGTTACCGTGAGGTTACTTTGTTAGGGCAGAACGTGGATAGTTATAAATGGAGCCAATCAGCCCCTCCCAAACCCTCCCCGGAAGGGAGGGCTTTAGAAGAAGCTGATCAAAAAGTCTCCCCTACCGGGGGAGATTTAGAGGGGGCGGTCAACTTTGCTAACCTTTTAGAAATGGTTGCCGCAGTGCATCCAGATCTGCGCGTACGTTTTTCGACATCGCATCCAAAAGATATTACTGACGAGGTGTTATACACCATGGCTAAGCATGATAACATTTGCAAATACATTCACTTGCCGGTACAATCTGGCAATAGCCGGATACTGGAGTTGATGAACCGAACTTATGACCGCGAATGGTATATTAATCGTGTAGATGCTATCCGTCGCATTATGCCTGAATGTGCGATATCGACAGACGTGATCACCGGTTTCTGCACCGAGACTGACGAAGAGCATAAAGAAACCGTAAGCATGATGGAATATGTACAGTATGACTTTGCCTATATGTTTATGTACTCTGAGCGCCCAGGTACTCTAGCTGCCAAACGTTACGCCGATGATATTCCCGAGGAAGTAAAAGCAGCAAGGTTAACAGAAATTGTTGCGTTACAGCAAAGAATGTCGCTGGGGCGTTTACAACAGCAAATAGGTAAAGTGCAAAAGGTATTGATCGAGGGCTTCTCTAAAAAATCAAAGAACGATTATGCCGGCCGTACAGATCAAAACGCTATGATGGTTTTCCCGGTAGACGAGAGATTTAAACCGGGTATGTACGTAAACGTAATTGCTGAACAATGCACTACAGCGACGCTAATGGGTTCTATTGTTGACTAATAAACAATAGTCACCTGTTACATAATTAAACGACAAAAAACATCTCGAATCTTGATTCTAAACTCTTGATTCTAACACTATGGAGATACAAGAAATAAAACAACGCTTCGGCATCATTGGCAACTCGCCTTTGTTAAACCGGGCTATAAATATTGCAAACCAGGTATCACCTACCGATATCTCTGTTTTAATAACAGGGGAGAGTGGTAGTGGTAAAGAGGTTTTCTCGCACATTATACACCAGATGAGTCCGCGTAAGCATGGGCCGTTTATTGCGGTTAACTGCGGCGCTATACCAGAAGGTACTATCGATTCAGAGCTATTCGGTCACGAAAAAGGCGCTTATACCGGCGCCGTTGGCGAGCGTAAGGGTTACTTTGAAACGGTAAATGGCGGTACTATATTTTTAGATGAGATTGCCGAGATGCCGCTGGGCACCCAGGCGCGCTTGCTGCGTGTGTTGGAGTCTGGTCAATATATCAAAGTAGGGTCATCAAAAGTCGAAAAAACCAATGTACGGGTTATCGCAGCAACCAATGTTGATGTGTATGACGCCGTTAAAAACGGAAAATTCCGCGAGGATTTGTACTATCGCTTAAATACTGTGCCTTTGCGCATCCCACCATTGCGCGATCGCAAAGAAGACATTTACCTGCTGTTCAGAAAATTTACGTCAGACTTTACCGATAAATACCGCACGCCGGCTATTCAATTGGATGAAGAGGCACAGCAAGTTTTGATTAATTACTCATGGCCGGGTAACGTGCGCCAGTTAAAAAACATGGCCGAGCAGCTGGCGGTGTTAGAACGCGACCATGTCATAACCGCGCAGACGCTGCTTACTTACATCCCGCAGGAAGCTAACGGCAAAAACCTGCCTATGCGCCTGGACAATCAGCCTAAAGAAGATTTTAGCGAGCGCGATATATTGTACAAAGTGCTGTTCGATATGAAGCGCGATATGGTGGAGCTGAAAAAATTGGTAGCCGATATTATTGAACACGGCGGCGTAACACCAAGCTTTGCCAATCATTCTCAGGCTATTAACCAGCTATACCGCGATATTGAAATGCCGGGTAATCCCGACCAACAATTTACCATTCAACAACCCGTTAATAACAACGACGGCTATAATATTACTCATGATGCCGAGGAGGTAGAAGAGTCATTATCCTTAGTCGAAAAAGAATCTGATTTGATACGTAAAGCACTTAAAAAACACAAGGGTAAACGTAAGCTGGCTGCAAACGAGCTGGGCATATCAGAGCGTACGCTGTACAGAAAAATAAAAGAATTAAATTTATAAGGTTGATGAAAAAATTGTTTAGTGTTTGTTTAGGGTTGATGTTAGCCGTGTTGGTATTTGTGTCGCCGGGTTGTTATACTTTAACCGGATCGGCAGTGCCGCCAAATATGAAAACCATTAACGTGGGTTTCTTTGAAAATAACGCGCCTATTGTGGTAGCCAACCTCAGCCAGAATTTTACCGAGGCGATGAAAACCCGTATCCGCACCACCACAAGTTTAAGCATTGTTAATGGCGAAGGCAATGCTAATATGACGGGGTCTATAACAGGTTACTCTTACGCACCGGCTTCTATACAGGCCACAAACCCTAATACTCCGCCCATTGCCAACGCCGAAGTGTTGTCCATACGTGTACACGTAAAGTTTGTTTATGATGCCGATAAAAAATTGAACTTTGATCAGGATTTTACGAAGACAATCAACTTCCAGGGCGATATCACTACGCAAGAACAAGCTTTGATAAAAACTGTTACTACACAATTAATAGACGATATTTTTAATAAGGCCTTTAATAATTGGTAAGTATTTTATAGCTTCATCCCCGTGAATCAGCAAGTAGACAACGCAGAGTACGAATTTTTATGGAAGCTTTTAGCCAACCCGGCTGATCCTAATCACTCCTATATCTTTAATCTACAATCGTTAGTGTCAGACTATCCGCAAAGCGGAGCATTACATGCATTGTTAATGCCTAACGGAGACAGGCGTTACGTAAAACACGCTGCCGCTTATTTTAACCCGGTTGTACTGCATAAGCTGGCTACTGCGCCAGATAGCTTGAGACGGGTATCGCCGGAACAAATTATTTTTAGCGATGTGGCGCCTGCAACACCAAGCGATGTGCATTTTAAGGTGCCGTATGCCGAACCTTTTGTACCGCCGCAGCCAACACCCGAAACTGAATACACGCCCGTAGTTGATGATACCGCTACAGAAAGGGTAGCAGAAGCACATCCAACATTTGCCGAACCAATAGAAATAGCGAATGCAGCGCCCGAACCTGTTGTTGATTCATCACGCGAAAATGTTCCCGTTTATATTAACGAAGAAGAAGAGGATCACGTTCATCCAACGTATACTAATTATACCGAAGTAAAGCCTGAGCCGGAAGTTTATCCGGAGTCTGTTGCCGAAGTTGCTGCTGTGGCTTTTCATGAAGAGTATGTGCCGCAGACCGAGACATCTGTGTCTGAAGAATATAAAAATGAAGCCGCCAAAGAGTACGAAGAGTACATGGCGAAAACTGATCTGACAGCAGCACCCGAGCCTGTTTCGTCTTATGAGGAAGATCAGGTAAGATACTTTCATCAGCCTATTGAGGATGAAGTTTACGACGAGATTGTCAGCATAGAAGATATTGGCTTAGAGCAACTGGCTATCTTAAACAGAGGAGGTCAGGGTCAGGATGGAAACGGACCGGACGAAAATTATTTTGTTTTTGAACCTGAAATTTCGGGTGATGCCGGACAAGGACAGTTGCAACAAACTGCCGCTGAACAAGCATATGCACCGGCTCCGCAACAAGATCAATCGCAACTGATAGAATACCCCGGCCCGTATTATAAAGATGACCTGTCAAGATATAATGACGAAAAAATGCCTTATAGTTTTATGTGGTGGCTGGATAAAACCCGCAAGGAGCACGCATACATCTATCAACCCTATGCCGCTAACGGTAATGCTACTGCAGCACAAGGTGCCGCAACTGCAAAACAACCGCAAGCAGCACGCCCGGTAGTTGATGAATTACAGAAACAGTATTACCAAAATATTGTAAGCAATACCGCATTTACTGATCTGGATGCAAACGCGACTAAAATATCGACACGTAAAGAAGATAAGATCATAGAGCGCTTTATACAGGAAGAACCACACATCAAACATCCAACAGATATTAAGCTGGATAATGAGAATAAAGCTAAGCGTAGTTCGGAGGATAAAGAAGAGCTGGTAACCGAAACATTAGCACGTATTTATACCGAGCAAATGCTGTATCACAAAGCCATCATCACCTATAAAAAATTGATGTTGAAATATCCGGAAAAAAGCCTTTACTTTGCAGGCCAAATTGAATATTTAGAAAATAAAATAAATTAATATAAAGAAATGTATTTAGTATTATCAATCATTGTTGTGATAGTGTGTGTGCTTTTAGGGCTTATCGTACTTATTCAAAACCCTAAAGGTGGCGGCTTAACTTCAAATTTTTCAAACTCATCTCAATTAATGGGTGTGCAAAAAACCGGCGACTTTTTAGAAAAAGGTACCTGGGTTTTAGCTATCACTTTAATGGTATTATCTTTAGCCATTAACGTGGTAAGCAAAAGCGGTTCAACTAAGGTTGATTCGCAATATCAGGATCAGATCCAAAAATCATTGAAAGCTCCGGTAGCATCACCGTCGGCTCCTGCAGGCCAGGCACCATTGACATTACCAGCTAAAAAATAAGCTGTAAGAACAACTTAATAGAAAAGGCTTTGAGGTTTCACTTCAAAGCCTTTTTCATGTACTGTCATCATGACACTACCCAATTAATTAAAGCCGACAAAAAAATAGCCGGATTACGTAAATCTGACAATACAACAGTATATCAATGTCAATTATGCAATTGGCATAATTGATGTGTAAAAGCAAGCAAACGAATAAACTTAATAACCAAAAAATAATATTAGTATGTCATTAAACATTAAACCTATCGGAGACAGGGTAGTAGTGGAAGCTGCACCGGCCGAAACAAAAACTGCTTCTGGTATTTACATCCCTGAAACTGCTCAAGAAAAACCTCAACATGGTACAGTTGTAGCTGTAGGCCCTGGCAGATATGCTGACTCTACAGGTAATTTGATTCCGTTAACAGTTAAATCTGGCGATAAAGTTTTGTACGGAAAGTTTGCCGGCCAGGAAGTAACCATCGAAGGTAAGGACTACCTGATCATGAGAGAATCTGATATTTACATCGTATTATAATAATTAGTGAATGAGTGATTGTTGAATTAGTTAATAATTCATCAGTCGATAATTCATCAAGTCATAAAATCAAAAATTAACAAAAAGCATGTCAAAGCAAGTAAAATATAATGTTGAAGCAAGAGACGCCCTGAAAAGAGGTGTTGATATCTTAGCTAACGCGGTTAAAGTAACGTTGGGTCCAAAAGGTCGTCACGTAATCATCGATAAAAAATTCGGTTCGCCGGCAGTTACTAAAGATGGTGTTACTGTAGCAAAAGAAATTGAATTGAAGGACCCTATCGAAAACATGGGTGCTCAAATGGTTAAAGAAGTAGCCTCTAAAACTGCTGATATAGCAGGTGACGGTACTACTACTGCAACTGTATTAGCGCAAGCCATTGTTACTGCAGGTATTAAAAACGTAGCTGCCGGTGCAAACCCAATGGATTTAAAACGTGGTATTGACAAAGCTGTTAAAACCGTAGTTGAAAACTTGAAAACTCAAGCTCAGGACGTAGGCGATGACTTTAGCAAAATTAAACAAGTAGCATCTATCTCTGCTAACAACGATGACGTTATTGGCGAAATGATTGCTGATGCAATGCAAAAAGTTGGTACAGGCGGTGTAATTACTGTTGAAGAAGCAAAAGGTACAGAAACTGAAGTTAAGACTGTTGAAGGTATGCAGTTTGACCGCGGTTACCTGTCTGCTTACTTTGTTACCAATACAGACAAAATGGAAGCTGAGTTAGAAAACCCTTACATTTTGATCTACGACAAAAAAATCTCTTCAATGAAAGAGTTATTGCCGATTTTGGAAAAACAAGTACAAACCGGCAAACCTTTATTAATTATTGCTGAAGATTTGGATGGTGAAGCATTATCTACTTTAGTAGTAAACAAGATCCGCGGCTCACTAAAAGTTGCTGCTGTTAAAGCACCGGGTTTTGGCGATCGCCGTAAAGCCATCTTAGAAGACATTGCTATCTTAACCGGTGGTACTGTAATCTCTGAAGAAAAAGGTATCAAATTAGAATCTGCTGAATTAAGCGACTTAGGTCAGGCAGAAAAGATCTCTATCGATAAAGACAACACTACCATCATTAATGGTGCAGGTAGTTCAGATCTGATCCAGAGCCGTATTGCTGAGATCCAGGCAGGTATCAAAGCCACTACATCTGATTACGATAAAGAAAAATTACAAGAGCGTTTAGCTAAATTATCTGGTGGTGTTGCCGTATTATATATCGGTGCAGCATCAGAGGTTGAGATGAAAGAGAAAAAAGATCGTGTTGACGATGCTTTACACGCAACCCGTGCAGCTGTTGAAGAAGGTATCGTAGCTGGTGGTGGTGTTGCTTTCATCCGCGCAGTATCTGCTTTAGCTGATCTGAAAGGCGATAATGAGGACGAGAATACTGGTATCCAGATCATCCGTCGTGCTATCGAAGAGCCACTACGTCAAATCTGCGAGAACGCAGGTATTGAAGGTTCTATCGTGGTACAAAAAGTAAAAGAAGGTAAAAATGACTTTGGTTATAATGCCCGTACAGACAAGTTTGAAAACTTGATTGGTGCAGGTGTTATTGATCCTACTAAAGTAAGCCGTGTAGCGTTAGAGAACGCAGCTTCAATTGCATCAATGTTGTTAACAACAGAATGTGTATTGGCTGACGATCCTGAAGATGCTCCTGCAGGCCCACCAATGGGCGGCGGCGGCATGGGTGGCATGATGTAATATCAAGCTCTCAAAGCTTATTAATATTGAAGCCCCGTCTACCAGACGGGGCTTTTTTATTGAGATGAATTTATTAGAGGTGAAACAAAAAATGACCTAAAGTATTTTTTGTTGTTTCATTTTGTTTCACTGATTTTACATAGTTTGCTTATTTGCAATTAGTTATATGAAAATACTGTTTCACTTGTTTCATCTGGTACATACACACGTGAAACAAAACACCATTGAACCGTAGCGCTGTATGTTATTGCAGACAGGCTGAAGCTTTGGCTAAACATAACTCATTGTCATCAAGGCGTAAACGATCAGTCATTTGTTAATCAAATGATTAATTATTAACAAATCGGTAACATTCAAGCCTTAATTTTACAATCGCAAAAGCACGGCACAACAATTGAATATAGCTACCCAAATGAAACATCTTAAAGAAACAACCACACAAATACGCACCACAGTGGTCGACTGGGTGTTTTACAAAGGCTTTGAGCTCTTTGTATCTATCTACGGACGCTAAAAATTTGTAACTTCGTGCTTCAGTTATGAAGATATTACACGATTTTGTCAATTCCGTCTACCAGTGGTTAATTGTTAGCGGCGTTAAAGTAGTAATAGCCTTTGCGATATTACTTATCGGCCTTAAAGTTATTAAGTTCTTAGGCAGTCGCATTCGCAAGCGAATGAGTCAGCGAGAGCTGCATTCTTCTTTACAACCCTTCTTTATTAGTCTATCCATAACAGCGCTTTACGTATTGCTGTTGATTGTGGTATTGATGACGGTTGGTATTCCACTTACCGAATTTACAGCAATCTTAAGTGGCGCTACTGTTGCAATAGGCTTAGCCTTATCGGGCACATTCCAGAACTTCGCTGGCGGAGTGCTCATTCTGTTGCTAAAGCCTTTTGAATTGGATGACAGCATCCTGGCGCAGGGGCAGGAAGGCAAAGTAACATCGATACAGATCTTTTATACAGTTCTTTTATCGGTTGATAACAAAACCATCATTATACCCAACGGTAAGCTGTTTAATGAGGTAATAGTTAACTACACTCGTCAAGGTAAGCGCCGTTTGGATTTTGAAGTTAAGCTGGGGTATTACGTAGATGTTGAACAGGCCAAACAGATCATGATTGACGCAGTGAACGCTATCCCGGGAGTAATTAAAACGCCCGCTATACGCGTCGGCATTATTGGTTTGGAGGTTGATTGCATCCGTTACACCATTAACATCTGGGTAAACCCTTCCGACTTTCTGACTGTTAAGATAGCCCTGCAAGAGCGCATTATTAAAGACTTAAAAGCAGGCGGCATAAGGCTTTTAGGCACCTGATCAGGCGCTTAACCTAAATATGCATGTTATACTGCAATATTGCACCGGTTTACCCGTATATTAGCTAAAATGCAACGCGAACAACTCTCCGTATTTGACATGTTTAAAATTGGCATCGGCCCGTCAAGCTCACATACGCTTGGTCCGTGGCGTGCCGCCCAGCAATTTGTCCAGGTTCTCGAAGATCAGGGTTTGTTACCGCTGGTTACTGAAGTTAAGATTTTACTTTATGGCTCATTAGCCAAAACCGGCCGCGGCCACGGTACAGATATTGCCGTGCTGCTGGGCCTAAGTGGTGACGACCCGGTAACGTTCGCGGTTGATAATGTTACGCCTAAGATCAACCAGATCAGAGATGCGCATAAATTGACCTTGGGTGCAAAGCATGAAATAGATTTTACGATAGATACTGATCTGCTGTTTCTGTTTAATGAAAGCTTGCCTTTTCACCCTAATGCGGTGACGTTTCAGGCTTTTTTGAGTAATGGTAAAGGTCTGTCAGAAACCTACTATTCAATAGGCGGTGGCTTCGTGGTGAAAGAGGGCGGAGAGAGCCAGCACAAAGCAGAAGTTGATTTGCCATTCCCGATAGACACAGCAGGCGATTTACTGCACTGGTGTATTAAAACCGGACTAAAGGTATCGGAAGTAGTATCAGAGAACGAGCAAGCCTGGCGCAGCGAACAGGAGACACGCAGCGGTGTACTGAATATCTTTCATGCGATGTCTGAGTGTATGTACCGCGGCAGTCATACCAGAGGCACTTTGCCGGGTGGCTTAAATGTAGCCCGTCGCGCAGCTAAGTTGAACAAAAGGCTCATTGGCAATAATGCTTACCATAACTACGATGAATGGGTAGCGGCTATCCGTAAAACGGGTAACGGCTTTCAAAATATACTGGATTGGGTAAGTTGTTTCGCATTGGCTGTGAATGAGGAGAATGCCTCATTTGGCCGTGTAGTTACAGCGCCTACCAATGGTGCTGCTGGTGTTATCCCGGCAGTGCTGCAATACTTTATTGTTTTTTGCGATGGATTTGACGATAAACGCATTGTCCAGTTTTTATTCACCGCATCAGAGATAGGCTGTATCTTCAAGAAAGGATCTACCATATCCGCAGCAATGGGCGGATGCCAGGCCGAAATTGGTGTGTCGTCAGCCATGGCGGCAGCGGCCCTTACCGAGTGTTTGGGCGGCTCACAGCGCCAGGTAATGATGGCGGCGGAGATTGCCATGGAGCATCACCTGGGCCTAACCTGCGACCCGATAGGCGGCCTGGTGCAGGTGCCTTGTATAGAACGTAATACCATGGGGGCTATCAAAGCCATAACAGCATCACAACTGGCGCTCCAAACTAACCCGGATAATGCTAAAGTAAGTTTAGATGCAGTAGTGAGAACCATGTGGCAAACCGCCCAGGATATGAATTCTAAATACAAAGAGACTGCAGATGGCGGGCTGGCTATCAATATTCCGCTTAGCTTGCCTGAGTGTTAGCGATGAAATGATCCACGCGCTAATGTGGATCAGTTGGATCACCTAAAAAGATCAACCATTTGAAAATCAAATAATTATCTAAAAACTAGTTTAATAGTTGGATCACTTTGGATCACTTTTCCTGACTTTTAAGTCTTTTTTGGATCACCTGATTTTTGCGTTTTTTGGCCGAGCTACCGCTTAAATAAACGCACATCAAACACAAACGGGTCGATACTCTTTAGCTTTACTTTGTTAAAGTCGGGGTGACAGGGATTAATCAAATAGTTAAAATCTCCGGGAACACTGGCGGCAGGAACCTGCAATATTAAGTGCTCTTGTTTCTGCAGAAAAGCATCACCCAATAACTGTGTACTTTTAGCAAATGGATTGCTATTCCAGGCAGGCGGCAAATCTTTTAAGTGTAGCTCTGCAATATCATTGTGCTGGATATCGATAGTAGCAATAAAATAGTTAATGGGGATAATGCCTAACGGAACGTGTACGGCGATCTCTACCATAGCCAACGCTCTTGAAGCAGCTGTATATAAAACGGGTATGCCTTTGCTGTTCCACCGTCCGCCGGTTTTCTCGGCACCATAGCCCGATAGATCATTAATAAACGCTTGCCTGGCCAGCCGGTAAACAATCATGCAAATATACCATGCTCTATACGGCCCAACTCATCGTAAATCGCGGTAATGCCAAACGCTGTATCTAAAAGCTCTTTAGGTTTAATATTGCCTAAAGGCAGGCTGATAGTATCCATCCAGGTGTAAAAGTTATCAGCAAGACCAAAAACCGCGATCCCTTTTTTGTAAAGCAACTCAATTTGCAAAATGCGCTCAGAGTATAGCGGATCAAAAGATTTGTTCTCTTTTTTATAACGCTGTATGGTACGCTCAGAAATATGCAGATATGACGACCAATCTTCCACACCCAAATGTATTTGGTTTGAAAGATTGTTGAAGTAAGGATAAGGCACACCCTCTCTAACCATATTGGTTAAATCAAAGGTGTCATCATCGACAAATTTATATGGTTTTGACTTGCTCATTGTTTATTTCCTTTTTTGCGTCATCTGTCATCAAATTTACGACACTTGTCTAAGATAAACAAATATTTTAACATTTAGTTTAAATGTTGAACCTAACAATCAGGCAATTAAAAAATTTAAGCTGATATCTCCATACCAAACAAAACGGCAATATGCTCTTGAAGCCGTTGCTGCACCAATTTGATATCCACCTCTCTACCTAACTCGGCTTGCATGGAGGTTACGGCCTTGTCGTCAATACCGCAAGGAATAATGTTTTTGAAAAAAGAAAGGTCGTTATTGACGTTAAACGCCAAGCCATGCATGGTAACCCAGCGGCTGCAACGCACCCCCATGGCGCTAATCTTACGGGCACGCTCATTATCGGGGTCCAGCCAAACGCCGGTATAACCTGGATAGCGCGAGGCAGTAATGCCAAAATCGGCCAGGGTAAGTATTACTGCTTCTTCCAGCGTGCGCAGGTATAAATGTATGTCGGTAAAGAAATTATCCAGGTCTAAAATAGGATAGCCAACTATCTGGCCGGGGCCATGATAAGTGATATCGCCGCCACGGTTGATATGATAATAAGTGGCGTGATTTTCCTCAAGGCCTTTTTCGTCCAGCAAAAGATGTTCTGGTTTGCCGCTATTACCCAAAGTATAAACATGCGGATGCTCGCAAAAAACAAGATAGTTAGGTGTGATTATTTCTTCAGATTGATGATCGCCGGCGGCAACTTGTAACTCGCGATTACGGATCTCCATTTTAAGCGCAATGCTGGCATTAAACAAAGCTTCCTGTTTTGCCCAGGCTTCTTTATAATCAATCAACCCCCAATCTTGCACCTGAACCTTTTTATTCTTCATCTTATCCCTTTACGTAGCCAATCATGTAGTCTTCGTACTGCAAATATCCAACGGTATAATCTATTCTGGTTGTTCCTTTGGTTAAAATGGCATTAAGCTGACCCTCTGTATGAAACGTAAAAGGCTTAAGTGCTATGTCCTCCATGAAGGATACCTCTTTTTGCCCATGACATTTATAAACAGCCTCTTTGGCACACCAGCAGGCATACAGGTGATTGATTTTTTCCTGCGGATCAATAAACGCCAATTCATCAGGCGATAAGAAACGGGCGGCAATGCGCTCAACCTTTTCTTTTACCTGCTCGATATCAATACCAACCGGGCTTTTACGGCTAATCATTACCGCGGCATAATCAAACGAATGGCTTAGCGATATATGATAAGGCAACGATACCAAATAAGGTTTGCCGTGCTCGTCTACCTGGCAGTCTATGTATTCGTCAGTATGCAGCATTTTGCGTAATAGAACACGCGTACCTAACCAATGTAAATGGCGCTTACCGTTGCTGATTTTCTCTATAAAGGCTTTTTCATTATCATTTAGCTGCAACTGGTTGTACAGATCTTCTGCGTGCTCCTCTATTTTCCAGAGCGCAAATTCTGTATCATCATCAACCCGTTGGTGGTAAGCTATAGCCATGTGGTAAAATTGCAAAAAGCATGGCAAACATAGAGCAAATAATTCTAATTTTACCCAAAATAGCCTCGTAGTTTTATGATACTGTCTGACAAGCGCATTCTTGAAGAAATAGATAAGGGTAACATCATTATTGAACCCTTTCAGCGCGAATGCCTGGGCACAAATTCATACGACGTTCATTTAGGAAAGTACCTGGCCACCTACAAGGATCGTGTGCTGGACGCGAAGCTGCATAACGAGATTGACAGCTTTGAAATACCTAAAGAAGGTTTCGTGTTGCAACCCAATACGCTGTATCTGGGTGTAACGGTAGAATACACCGAAACCCATGCACATGTACCTTTCTTGGAGGGCAAATCAAGTACAGGCCGCTTAGGTATAGATATCCACGCTACCGCCGGTAAAGGTGATGTAGGTTTCTGCAATACCTGGACATTGGAGATATCATGCGCGCAACCCGTTAGGATATATCCGGGGATGCCTATCGGCCAGCTAATTTATTTTGTAGTTGAGGGTGAAATTGAAACCTTATACAACACCAAGAGCAACGCTAAATACAATAACAAAACCACACGCCCTGTTGAGAGTATGATGTGGAAGAATAAGTTCTAAGCCGCGCTTATTCTTTAACCAAAGTATATTTAGCCCAGAAATCGACGGATTTTGCTTCTGCATCATGGCTGCCGGAGCTGTTGCCTGAACCGCCGCGACCACCACCCATGCCACCACCACCGCCCATTCCACCGCCACCGCCATGACGACCACCGCCGCCACCCATTCCGCCGCCGCCATGACGACCACCGCCGCCGCCTGGAGTTGGATTACTGCTATCGCCACTCGGCTTTTTATCTATTTGGTCGGATTTGTTTAATTTGATGTTGAATGCCCATTCGGTTTTTGGGTTGATATCAGCATGAAAAAGCGATAACGGAATCTGCTCTTCATAAATCAAATTCCCATGCGCGTCATAATTAATGGCAACTTTAAAACCATATAAGTTTTGTTGGGTAAAAACATCGTTCTCCACATCTTTAAAACCATCAGCTTTAATGCGTTCTAACTTGGTTTGCACTATCTCCTGTTTCTTTTGCTGATCTGTTGGGTTGGGGGCAATTTCTGCATTGCCATCATCCTGCACCGGGAAAGAAACGCTGAATGTTTCTTTTTTGCGCCCCTTTGGGTCAATGCCTAAAGTAAGTCCCCTGGCCAATATCGCATTTTGCTGTGCCGGATCATCTGTTTTTACGACCAGGTATAAATTGGTTTTGTCGTTAGCTATACTATAGTTAATCCCGGTTTCGGGGTTGGTGTAACTCAATGTATCGCCCCATTCGGATAAGCTGCCGTCAATGCTGACATTGGCTGGCGCCGGTTTTAAACTTGTGGTTTGAGCAAAGCTTATATGTGCCGATAACAGCTGAGTAAATGCAATTGCCGCAAAGGCAGTATAGAGGTTTTTCATGATAGGTGGTGTTGTAAAACAAAACATAAACAACATTTTAACCTGTTTATTGCACTTTTTGGTTAATTTTGTATCTACATTATGCCGAATACAGAAACACAAGAACAAACCTTTACGCTCGAGGAGTTACTGGCAGGGTTTAAAGAGCTGCATCGCCTTATATTATGGAATGACGATCATAATACTTTTGACCACGTTATCCACTGCATGATTAAATACCTTGACTATAATGAAACTCAAGCCGAGCGCATAGCCTGGAAGGTGCATAACGAAGGCAAATGCGCGGTATTAGAGGGCTCATTTACCGAGGTTGAAGTGTACCGCAAAATATTACAACAAGAAGGATTGACGGTAAGTGTGGATTAGTTAGATAGATTAGAGACTAGTGATTAGATAAATCCGCTTTAAAATATAAAAGCCCTCGCGTTTGCGAGGGCTTTCTTGTTATCTTGAAACTGAGATTAAAAAACTAACCTCTAGTCTTTAATCACTGTGATCGTTAGATCACATAATTCCAACCATGAGTATCGGGCGCATTACCGTAGCGGATAGCATCCAGGGTAGCCAATGCTCTTTTAGAAAACGCGCGTTCTGCCGGATCTGGTAACTTGTATTCTTCTCCATTCAAACTGATAGAGCCTACCGGCGCGATAGTTGCAGCAGTGCCTGCACCAAATGCGTCCTGTAATTTACCATCTTTGGCACCTGCAATAATTTCATCAACAGAAACTTTGCGCTCTTCTACCGGCACACCAAAATCATGTGCCAATTGAATCACTGTATCGCGGGTTACGCCATCAAGAATTGTATCCAAAGCAGGTGGCGTTACCACTTTGCCGTCAATTACAAACATCGCGTTAGCGGCACCCATTTCTTCAATGTATTTGTGCTCTTTTGCGTCGGTCCAGATCAGTTGATCAAAGCCTTCTTCGGTTGCTTTTTTTGCCGGGAACATTGAACCACCATAGTTACCTGATGATTTAGCAAAGCCCATACCACCTTCAGCCGAACGGGTATAATGTGTTTCGATTTTAACGCGCAACGGTTTGGTAAAATAAGGGCCAACCGGGCAAAGTAAAACCATGTATTTATAAGTTTTTGATGGCGCTACACCTAAGAATTGGTCAGTAGCGAACATAAACGGACGAATGTATAATGAGTGGCCAGCTGCGCTCGGAATCCAATCGCGATCGATATCTACAATAGCGGCTAAGCTTTGTAGAAAAACGTCTTCAGGAATAGTTGGCATGCACAAGCGCTCTGCCGACTTATTAAAGCGCGCCGCATTTTTATCTGGGCGGAAGATAGATACCTTACCGTCGGCGTGTTTGTAGGCCTTTATGCCTTCAAAAAATGATTGGCCGTAATGCAAAGAAGAAATACCAGGACTGACCGTAATTTCGCCATAAGGAACAATTTCAAAATTTTTCCATTCGCCGTCGCTGTAATCAGCAACCAGCATGTGGTCAGAAAAAGTGCGTCCAAAAACTAGGTTGCTCATGTCGGTCTCTGCCAAACGCGACTTGGTGGTCCTGGTGATTTTGATGTCCAAAGTATCAGTCATTGCTTTACGTATTAAGTATAATTCAGGATTGCAATTTACCTAATTTACAGTGTGTTTAGCAAAAGGAAAATGAAATTTGTTATGCATGCAGAATATTTCGTTGCATGGGTATGACACAATATAGTCGCTTAAATAAAAAGCATCACAGCAAAACAATATTTTGAAAGCGACTACTTAAGCCCGGCCAGTTTTGTTTGGACGTCTTTTTTATACATCCCCTTCGGGAACTTTTTAATGTATTCTTGCCCAATGGTTTTGGCTAATAGACTACGGTTGCTTTTAACAGCATCGCTAATGTATTGGTAACCCAATTGCTCAACAACCGGGCCGGGTAAAAACCTAGTAGCGCCAAGCCAGCGGATGTACTGGGGGCCGTATTTAGTATTAAATCCTTCAGCTTCAGCAACGGTTATACCATAGTCAGGCACAAGTTGGTTTGGTTTAATATTTTGCGCCTTAACCTTTAACCATGATTTGGTTTGTTTGTACCAGAGATAGTTATTGGCAAATAAATAATACTGTGGTCCTGCCGGAAATATGCCTGGTTTTAGGTCGGCTTTATCAAATACGTTGATAACCAATTGCTCCAATTTTTCTTTATATTGATCAAACTGGATAAGCTCGTAAAGGTTATTATAGGTTGCCGCAGTTAGTTCGGAGATAATTAGTTTTTTATCTTTCGCATTAATAGCCGACTGTTTAACTGCTGCTATTTTTTTATCGCGCATAGCAAAATAAGGTTTTACCAATTTTTGATCTAAAGCCTCTAGACTCAAACTGGTGTATGCCGCGTCGTTTTGTAGAAAGAAAGGATATTCATTTACATTAACGGACATTAAAGCGTTGTTTTCGGGCAATGCATTACCGGCGATAAGTTTAAAACCTTTGTCGCTCAACTCTACCTTTAAGCTTTTACCGGCACCCAGCAATATTAAATGAAAGTTTTGCTGAAAGATAAGATCTCCAAATTTTTGATCCTTAACAGGTAGAGTCACAGAGAACGAGCCGTTTTTCTTAACGGGTATTTTTATGGAGTTAGCCTCATCAAAACCGTAAATAAGCGGGATATTGATTTTGAGTTCTGCCTGGCCGGTATAATTTTTAATGGTGCCACTCAACCTAAATTGCGCGAACGATTGTGTGCTGCAAATTACCAACAGCAAAAAGAAATACTTTTTTATAATTGAGATAAGGTGCACAGATTTTAATCCAATATAAATAGTAGCTGCTTCAGTTCCTCAACTTTTTCGGCAGAGCCCAAATGTTCATAAGAGCTGATGAGGTTACGCAGTACGCGTTTAATAATATCAGTATTTGAGCATGGCTCGTAAAACTGCTTATCAAAAGTAAGATTAAGCTGTTTCAAAAACATATCTACATCCCTGCGGCCAAAAATGAAACCTTTATTGAATGCATTTATGTAAAATAAAATGCCGCTTTCAAATTCGCTCTCTTTGCTTTCGTCCAGGTAGGCCAATATAAAATGTTGCGGCAGGTTTACACCATGCACCGGGATGTCCAGTTTTTGAGCGATGATAGAGTAGATAATAGCCAACAGGATCTGGTTGCCTTTTTTGATTTCCATTACCTGGCTCAGGTAACTGTTTTGCGGGTCCTGGTGATTACTGGTGTTGCCGCTAAAGCCATGCATGTGGTAGAATACGTGGTTAATAAGCTTAACCTGTTCTACGGGGCTGGCTTCATTATTCATCTGGATCCAAACATCGCGCTTAATGGTTTCTAACTGATTGATGATCTTTTGCTCATCCAGATCTGGATATTGATAGCGGTTAATGATGAGTATACCTTGCAGCAAATCAAAAGCACCACCCTGATACCAAAGTTTCAGGTCGTTTTGTACAATGCCGAATTGAATTTCATGCACCAGATTGGCAATACGCTCCTGCTGTATCGAGTCAAAAGCCTGCTCGAAAGCAGATTCCAGATGCTCAATTGCTATGCTACCGTACGACAACAATTTGTCATGAACGTGGTTATATATTTCCGGATCGGGATCGTCCAGCAAACGTATTAATGAATTTACTTCAGTTAGATTAATCATTAGTACCGCTAAAATACGAACGTTTATATAATTTTACAACCATGTTAAATCTACGGTTCGCAAAAGACTACCTGTTGTATCGCTTAAAAGCCAAAACCAGGCACGGCCTGCACTCGCCATTTGTTTACAGGTTGGTTGATGAAATTATATACGATTTTCATGCCAAAAACGTATACGTCGAGGTGGAAGGCGTGCGTAAAGGCCTGTTAAATGACGACCGGGTGATCACTATTACAGATCTCGGTGCCGGCTCGCACGTCAATAATAATAAACAGAAGCGGGTAGGGGATATAGCTAAAAATGCGCTTAAACCACCCAAGCTGGCGCAATTGATCTATCGCCTGGTGGCCGACCAGCAGCCAAAAAATATCATTGAGCTGGGCACTTGCCTGGGTACTACCAGCATCTATCTGCAAAAAGCTGCGCCTAATGCCAAAGTCTACACATTGGAAGGCTGCCCGGAAACAGCCAAAGTTGCCAAAGAAAGTTTTACAAAAACGGACACAAAAGACATCGAACTAATTACCGGTAATTTTGACGATACCTTAAAAAGTGTGATCGATAGTTTGGATCAGCTGGATTTTGTGTTTGTGGATGGTAATCATCAAAAAGACGCAACATTAAAATATTTTGAATGGTGCCTGCCCAAAGTACATGACAATACACTATTAATATTTGACGATATCTATTGGAGCGAAGGTATGAAACAAGCCTGGGCGCAAATCAAAGCGCATCCGCAGGTAACGGTAACTGTAGATCTGTTTTGGATAGGGTTGGTGTATTTAAGAAAAGGGCAGGTTAAGGAAGATTTTGTGATTAAGATATGAGGTAGGTTTTACGTTGGACGTTGTAAGTTTTACGTTTTTTTCTCTCACGTATAACATCAAACGTAACACGTATAACATCTAGAAGGCTTCTCCCAATCCAACATAAAATCCGCTTTCTCTTTGTTCGCCGTTTGGTTTTTGGCCTATGCCGTAGTCAGCGCGTATGCTTAAGCCCTTTTCTACATCAAAGAAATAACGCAGGCCACCACCCATATCGGGTTTTAGCGCAGGGAAAGTGAAAGTCGAATGGAATACCTCGCCGGTACCCACAAAGCCTACTACACCAAAGCGCTCGTCTATGCGGTATCTTAATTCAGCCTGGCCGGCCAGGTAGTTGCGGTCGCGGTAGCGGCCTTCGTAATAGCCGCGCATCATTTCGTCGCTACCCATCTGCGGCAGCAAATAAAATGGCGACCGTGCGCCGGTTAAGCTTTGTTCCTGTACATCCAGCCCTAAAACCAAACGTTTACTTAGCGCCATAAACTGGGTATACTCGAAATTAAAAAGGCCACCCTGGTAACTGTTATTACCGAATACTCCCTGCATGATATTATAATAGGTATTGATCATCATGCCTTTGGTGGTATAGGTGTTGTTGTTGCGGGTATCGTAAATAAAACTGGGGCCTATGTATAAAAAGGTGCCGCCAGCCTGATCTTGCACCTGCGGGTTAGTATTGAAAATGCTGGTTGGATCATTATTGCTAAAATCATACTTGTAGCCGCCACCCACTAAACCAGCATAGATATTTTTGGCGATCAGCTTCTGTGCCTCTAACATCAAGCGATACCGTTTCTGGCCCACGTCCACGCCATCGGCCTTAACCGTATTATTACCTATCCCATAAAAAGTAAAGGGAAAATCAATGCGGCCCAGAGAAGCGGTAAGGTGATAGGTGTTTTGCGGCGACCAATATACTGAACTCAAATTTAAGCGATTTTGACCTTTGGTAGTGAGGGTAGCATAGGCATATAGGTTAGATACCCGGGTTTCATGATGGACGCTGTCCGAGTAATAAGAGTATAAACCTGCGCCGCCTGCTTCAATGCCTGTTTCGGGCGCTGATGACAGTACCGGCAAAACCACAAAACTGCTGTGCTTTGTTGTATCCTTTTCGAAGTACATTTTGCGAAGAAACTTCGGGACGATTTTTTGTGCCGATGCGGGAAGCAAACCCGCAGAAATGCTCATAATTAACAATAAGGTAAAAAGTTTCTTCATGTGGCGATGTAGCCCCTAAGATAAATTTTACGCTTGATATTGAAGCTTATGCGGCAATATTTATTTGTGTCGATAATATCTGCATCCAGGAACATTTGAAATTTAAAATTCGGGTAATACTAAAATGTCTACTTTTGCGAAATATTTATAACAGTAATATAATGAGCACAACTAAAGGACCCGTATCTCAGTTTATTGAAAGAAACTACCTGCATTTCAACGCTGCAGCATTAATGGACGCCGCTAAAGGTTATGAAACCCATTTGTTGGAAGGTGGCAAAATGATGGTGACCTTAGCCGGCGCTATGAGTACTGCCGAGCTGGGTATTTCACTGGCCGAGATGATCCGTCAGGATAAAATAGCCATAATTTCATGCACAGGCGCTAACCTGGAAGAAGATATCATGAACCTGGTAGCGCACTCGCACTATAAACGTGTGCCTAACTACCGCGATCTGAGCCCGCAGGATGAGTGGGATCTGTTAGAGAACCATTACAATCGCGTAACTGATACCTGTATTCCTGAAGAAGAGGCTTTTCGTCGTTTACAGAAACATATCCATAAGTTATGGAAAGACGCCGATAACGCCGGCGAGCGGTATTTTCCGCATGAGTACATGTACAAAATGCTGTTAAGCGGCGATTTGGAACAGTACTATGAGATTGACCCGAAAAACTCATGGATGCTGGCAGCTGCCGAAAAGAACCTGCCAATTGTGGTACCGGGTTGGGAAGACTCAACCATGGGTAACATCTTTGCATCGTACGTTATTAAAAACGAGATCAAAGCTGTCACTATGAAAAGCGGTATCGAGTATATGGCCTGGTTGGCCGATTGGTACGTTAAAAATTCATCAGGCAAGGGCATCGGTTTTTTCCAGATTGGCGGTGGTATTGCCGGCGATTTCCCGATTTGTGTGGTACCTATGCTATACCAGGATATGGAAATGCCTGAAATTCCTTTCTGGAGCTATTTCTGCCAGATCTCTGATTCAACTACATCCTATGGTTCATATTCGGGCGCGGTGCCTAACGAGAAGATCACCTGGGGCAAACTTGATATACATACACCTAAGTTTATTGTAGAGAGCGATGCGACTATTGTTGCGCCGTTGATCTTTGCCTGGTTATTGGGGCAGTAAAATTATTACTTAAGCTGGTTTAAAAAATCAGCTAATACTTTATTGAAAGCTCCGGGTTGCTCCATATTGGGAATGTGCCCGGAGTTTTTTATGATAGACAATTTTGATTGCTTGATTCTGTCGTGCATAAACTTGGCGGTAGCAATTGGCGTAAACTCGTCCTCCTCGCCCACAATAATTAGTGCCGGTATGTTAATTTCAGAAAGCAGGTTAGCATGATCACGCCGTTCGGCCCGTCCGCGTTGTACCGCTGCCGAGCTGGCGGCATTGGTCGTAATCATCATCTCTCTTAAATGCGCAACAGCTTCAGGATTGTTTTTAAAGGTATCATCACACATAAATAAATGGATGCGCTCGTCGGTAAACTTTTCCATACCATCGGCTTTTATCTTCGTGGCTAGTTCTAGTCGGTGTTTATAACTGTCTTCGGTTTCGGCTCTTGCATCGGTATCGGCCAAAACCAATCCTTTAAATAAACGGGGCGCCAGGCGATAAAGCTCAAGCACCACCTGGCCGCCCATAGACAAGCCTACAAACACTGCTTTTGCAATATGTAACTCTTCCAGCAGATGGAGAAGGTCTAAGGCCAACTCATCTAATAAAATTATAGTGTTGTTTTTGGGCGATATGCTGTCGCCGTAACCGCGTAGATCCGGGATTATTAACCGGTGGGTTTCTGAAAACGTTTTGATTTGCGGCGCCCACATGCTACGGTTAAAAGGTTGGCCGTGTACAAAAAACACTACTTCGCCTGTTCCAAGGTCGTCAAAAACTAAATTTATCCCCCGGATTTTTATTTCCTTTGCCATTGAAATTAGTACTTGAAAGTTGCCTAAATGATTGCTTGTAAACCTATTATAAAAATTGATTTTATACATACAATCTTACTCAATATCTACATTATTTAGAATAATTATAAATTAAGTTTTACTGTCATTTATTTGTCAGCGATTATTTAATAAATTATACTTTTGTGGCTGAAAATTCCGAGAAAAGCTAAGGCCTTACCTCTGTTTTACACATATTACAATTAAATATTTAGCATCAATACAACTTTATGAGAAGCATCTCATTGATTTTTAAACAATTCTCAAAGACAGTTTTACTGCTTGCCTGTTTTACTGTCTGGGGGATTTCTGCTAAGGCACAAGGTGATCCTGCAAAAGGTGAAGCTATTTTTAAAGCCAACTGTACGTCGTGTCACAAAATAGACAGCCGTATGACAGGTCCGGCGTTAGGCCCCGTTATCTCGTCAGAGACTGACGATAAATGGTTAGCCAGCTGGATTCGCAACAATCAGGCATTAATTGCAGCTAAAGATCCTAAAGCACTTAAGATCTGGAATGAATATAGCCAGGCAAGTATGTCGGTCTTCACTCAACTTTCAGATGATGACATAGCTAATGTTATTGCTTATGTGCGTGCCGACTGGAAAAAGATTCAGGATGACCAGAAAAAAGCAGCCCCTGCTGCCGGTGCTGTCGCCGAAGACAAAGGCCCAAGCGATTTAGCAGTTTATGCATTGATTGGTGTGATTGTGGTTGCCTTGATCATTATCCTGGTATTAAACAACATCATTGCAACTTTAGAACGCCTGATAGGTGGCCAAAGATTGCTGCCTGTTGAAGCTGAAATTACTGAAAGCGAAGTTGCTGCTGACAAATACGCACTATTAAAAAGAATATTAAAAAATAAAAAACTGGTATTCTTTATCATTTTCGCCGGCACTATTGCCATGTGCAGCTGGGGTTGGGTGGCGTTATGGAATACTAACGTACACCAGGGTTACCAACCGGTACAGCCTATTAAATTCCCGCATGATCTGCACGCAGGTGTAATGCAAATACAGTGTCAATATTGCCACTCGGGCGCATACAAATCTAAAAACGCTTCAATACCGTCATTAAACGTTTGTATGAATTGCCACAAAACGGTTAAAACCGAGTCGCTGGAGATTCACAAAATATATGACGCGTTGGGTTATGACCCGCAAACTCAGAAATACGACAGCCTGAAAGCTCGTCCTATTCAATGGATCCGTATCCACAACCTGCCTGATTTTGCTTACTTCAACCACTCACAACACGTTAAAGTTGGTGGTATCAAATGTCAGCAATGCCACGGCCCGGTTGAAACCATGAAAGAGGTTTACCAGTACTCGCCATTAACAATGAAATGGTGCATACAGTGCCACAAACGCACAGATATTAATATGAAAGGCAACGCATACTATGAGAACATGATAGCTGTTCACGACCTGATTAAAAAAGGTGTGAAAGTTACTCCTGCTCAATTGGGTGGTATCGAGTGCGGCAAATGCCACTATTAATAATAACAGAACTTAGCATTACAGTTTATACTATAGCTTAAATGGATAGCAATAAAAAATACTGGAAAGGTTTAGAAGAGCTAAACAAAACACCAGAATTTGTTGAGAAAAATAAACATGAATTCGCGGAACCTATTCCTATCGAAGATGTTTTAAGTGGAGATGGTCTATTGGGCAAAACCCCTCGTCGCGACTTTTTAAAGGCGGTGGGCTTTGGTGTGGGCGCGGTTACTTTGGCAGCTTGCCAAAAAGTGCCTGTACACAAATCAATACCATACCTGATTAAACCAGAAGAGGTAACTCCGGGTGTGGCCAACTACTATTCGTCAACTTACGAAGGTCATGCTATTTTGGTTAAAACCCGCGAAGGTCGCCCTATTAAAGTAGAAGGTAACCCTAACGATCTTTTAGCTAAAGGCGGTTTGAGCGCACAGGCACAATCATCAGTTTTAGATCTGTATGATGTAAGCCGCGTACAAGCACCATTGGTTAATGGCGAAGGCAAAGCCTGGAACGAGGTTGATGACTACGTTAAATTAGAGCTTGCTAAAATTCAAGACTCAGGCAAAAAGATCGCTATCATATCGTCATCAATCAGCAGCCCATCTACTTTAGCTGTAATTGCCGATTTTATTACTGCACACCCTACCGCTAAACACATTATGTATGATGCGGTTTCTTATACAGGTATTATCCAGGCTAACCAAAATAGCTTTGGTAAAGCCGTATTGCCTCATTACAATTTTGATAAAGCTGATGTTATTGTAAGCTTCGGGGCTGATTTCCTGAGCACCTGGATCTCTGGCGAAGAGTTTACCCGTCAGTACGTATCTAACAGAAATAACAAATCGCTGCAAAGCAAAAAAATGTCTCGCCATATCCAGTTCGAAACTGGCATGAGCCTGACAGGTACCAATGCCGACGTACGTATCCCATTAAAACCATCTGAAGAAGGTGTTGCTTTAATTAATCTGTACAACGCTATTACCGGTACTACTTTACCAGGCACTAAAAAACTAGCTGATAACGCTGCTAATAACGCCATCACCATTGCCGCTAAAGAATTAGCTGCTGCAAAAGGTAAAGCATTGGTTGTAGCCGGATCTAATGATGTGGCTACCCAAACCTTGGTTAACGCTATCAACGCTGCTTTAGGAAGCTACGGAACTACGATAGATCTGGATAACAATTCAAACCAATACAAAGGTAATGACGCTGATTTAGCCGCTTTCATTGGCGATGCTAAGAAAGGCGATATCGCTGCTGTATTGTTCCTGGATGCTAACCCGGTTTACGATTACTATAACACCAAAGAGATCACTGAGGCATTGGCTAAAGTGCCTTTGAAAATATCTTTCAATACCAGCCTTGACGAAACTGCTGCTTTAGCAACCGTTGTAGCGCCAAACCACCATTACTTAGAGTCTTGGGGCGATGATAGCGCTATTGCAGGTTACTACACCGTAATGCAGCCAACCATTAACCCGGTTTACAATACTCGCCAGGCAGAAGAAAGCTTATTGATCTGGAGCAGCAGCGCTACCAAAACTTATTATGACTATGTTAGAAATAACTGGGATAAAAACATCCTTGCAATGGGTGGTTTATCTGGTCAGAAAGGTTGGGAGACTTTGTTGCAGACAGGTTTTGTACACGTTGCCGCTAAAACAGCAGGTGCTTATTCTTTTAGTAAAGATCTGAATGCAGTTGCTCAAACTATCTTAACACAAAGCACTTCATTAGTTGCAGGCGATAAAGCATACGAATTGCACTTATACCAAAGCTCTGCTATCCGCGATGGTAAACATGCAAACAACCCATGGTTACAAGAGTTGCCAGATCCGGTTTCTAAAGTTACCTGGGACAACTTTGCTGCCATGTCTTTAACAGACCTGAAAGCATTAAACCTGCAAGAAGGCGACGTGATCACTATCGATGCTAACGGAACTTCAATTGCTTTACCGGTGTTGTTACAACCAGGCCAGGCAGAAGGTACCATATCTGTAGCTGTAGGTTACGGCCGCGCTAAAGGTGGTGCTGTAATTGAATCTGGTATTGGTAAAAACGCTTATCCGCTTTATAGCTTCCGTAACGGAACCGTACAAGGATCAGCTGTTGCAAAAATTTCTGCAACCGGCGACCAGATCATCCTTGCACAAACACAAACTCACCACTCTTACGAGGGTCGTAATGTTATCCGCGATGCTTCGTTTACTGAATACAAAAAGAATCCTTACGTAAACAGCGGTAAAGATGGCGAGCATAAAGATTACAAAAGCTTGTGGGAAAACTACGACAGGCCTACTTATAACTGGGTAATGGCTATCGACTTGAACGCTTGTACCGGTTGCGGTGCTTGTGTGGTAGCTTGTAACGCAGAAAATAACGTGCCTGTTGTTGGTCGTGACGAGGTTCGCCGCCGTCGTGAGATGCACTGGATCCGTATTGACCGTTACTATACCTTCAATGACGAGCAAGGCAAAGGCGTTACCGAAGAGCATGAGATCGATAAGTTGAAAAACATCAACAATGTATCGGTTGTACACCAGCCAATGCTTTGCCAGCACTGCGACCACGCACCTTGCGAGACCGTATGCCCGGTATTAGCTACCGTTCACTCATCAGAAGGTTTGAACCACATGGCTTACAACCGTTGCGTAGGTACCCGTTATTGCGCTAACAACTGTCCGTTTAAAGTACGTCGTTTCAACTGGTTTAACTACTGGAATGATTCACGCTTTGAAAATTACTTAGCAGAACAACATACACAATTAGTATTAAATCCAGACGTAGTTACCCGTTTCCGCGGTGTTATGGAGAAATGCTCAATGTGTATACAACGTATACAAGCCGGTAAACTACAAGCTAAAATGGAAAAACGCCCTGTTAAAGATGGCGACATTAAAGTAGCTTGCCAGCAAACCTGCTCTGCAAATGCAATTGTATTTGGTAATGGTAATGACCCTGAGTCTGAAGTTTCAAAAGCATTACGCAGCGAAAGAACCTACTACGTATTGGAAGAGTTAAACGTACAACCGGGTATTGGATACCAGGTTAAGGTTAGAAACACAAACGAATTAGAAGCTTAATCTTTACAATAGCTATAATATGGCATCTCATAAAGAATCAATAATAAGGGAACCGTTAGTTACCGGCAAAGGCATAACCTACGCCAAAGTAACCGACGATATATTGGCTCCCGTTGAAAATAAACCAAACAGGGCCTGGTGGATAGGCTTTACTTTTGCATCATTAGGTGCTTGCCTTTGGGTGTTTGCAGTAAGCTGGACATTTTGGTACGGTATAGGCTCTTGGGGCTTAAACAAAACAGTGGGTTGGGCCTGGGACATCACCGGTTTCGTGTGGTGGGTAGGTATCGGTCACGCTGGTACGCTGATCTCTGCGGTATTACTATTGTTCCGTCAAAAATGGCGTAACTCAATTAACCGTTCTGCCGAGGCGATGACCATCTTCGCGGTAATTTGCGCCGCTACTTATGTAGTATCACACATGGGCCGCCCATGGATGGCGCTTTATTGCTTACCATTGCCTAACCAATACGGCTCTCTTTGGGTTAACTTTAACTCACCGCTGATCTGGGACGTATTTGCAATCTCGACTTACTTCTCTGTATCATTAGTATTCTGGTATACAGGTTTATTGCCGGATATAGCTACAATCCGCGACCGTGGTACAGGCTGGTACCGTCGTATTTATTCTGTTCTTTCTTTTGGCTGGACAGGATCAGTAAAAACCTGGCAACGTTTTGAAACCGTGTCATTGATTTTGGCAGGTATTTCAACTCCGCTGGTGCTTTCAGTACACACCATTGTATCCATGGACTTTGCAACATCATTAGAGCCGGGATGGCACACTACCATCTTCCCTCCATACTTCGTTGCGGGTGCAATCTTCTCTGGTTTTGCGATGGTACAAACACTATTGCTGGTAACCCGTAAGGTGTTAGGCTTAGAAAACTATATTACCATGTTCCACATCGAATCAATGAACAAGATCATTTTGGTGACCGGTTCGGTAGTAGGTGTGGCTTATATTACTGAGTTCTTCATCGCTTACTATTCAGGCGGCGAGTATGAGCAATATACTTTCTTAAACAGGTTTATTGGTCCATACTGGTGGGCAGCATGTATGATGTACGGCTGTAACGTGTTAATGACCCAGGTAATGTGGTTTAAGAGAGTACGTACCAATATCGCCATGTCATGGGTATTGTCAATCATCGTGAACATCGGTATGTGGTTTGAGCGTTTCGTGATCATCGTAACCTCATTACACCGCGACTATATCCCATCAAGCTGGGCAATGTTTTATCCAACCTGGGTTGATGTGTCTGTATTCATCGGATCAATAGGCGTGTTCTTCACCTTGTTCTTACTATTTATCCGCGTATTGCCTTCAATTGCAATGGCCGAGGTTAAATTGTTATTGAAAGATCAAAGCGAGGAATACAAATTGAAACAAATAGCAGAAGGTCATCTTGATCCTGAGCAGGTAGAATTCTACAAAAACTCATTGAAGAAATTTGACAGTGTTGATATTTCAGTATACGAAAACGCATAAACTATGAGCAGCACCAAATATATATTAGGCCTTTTTGACGATCCGGATGTAATGATGCACGGGATTGACAAACTACAGAAAAATAGCGTCCCTATTTATGATGTATACACGCCAATGCCAATACACGGTATTGAGGCAAAATTAGGTATAAAAGATTCACGTTTAGGTTATGCAGCATTTATGTTTGGCTGCTTAGGCGGAACAACTATATTAAGTATGGTATACTATTTCTTAGGCTACGATTGGCCTATGAATATAGGTGGTAAAATTCACTTTGCTTTACCGGATTATATCCCGGTTACATTTGAGTGGTCTGTACTGTTCGCTTCATTTGGTATGGCTTTTACATTTTTTTACTCTACACATCTTTTCCCTGGCCGTGCGCCAAGGGTAATGGACCTGAGAGCAACTAACGACCGTTTCGTGATAGCTATTGATGCTAAAGGAAGTACTCCGCACGAAGACATTACTAATATCCTGAAGGAAGCAGGAGCAGTTGAAATTAAGCATAACGACAGAAAATATGTTAGCTATGAATAAATATAAAGTATTGGGTATTGCGGTTGTGACCGTTGTTGCCACGATTGTTACTTCATCGTGCAACGATAAAAGAAGCACCGGCTGGGAATATGCCCCCAATATGTATGAAAAGATAGCCTTTGATCCGGATCAAGCTAATCCGAATTTTAAGGATGGTAAAACGGCACAGTTGCCGCCGGCAGGTACAACCCCGGTTGGTTTTACAAGATTTGATTATCCAAAAACAATGGATGGCTACAACCAGGCCAGTATTGAGGTTAAAAGCATGATTTTAAATAATGCTAAAAATTATACTGATGGTAAACAACTGTTCTTGGCATTTTGCTCGCCATGCCATGGTGCAACCGGGCAGGGTGACGGTACAGTAGTGGCACACGGTTTCCCGGCGCCACCATCATACTCTAAAGGCCAGTCATCACGCGGTGGTGCAATGAAAGACTTAACCGATGGTAAAATATACCACACCATTACTTACGGCTTAAATGCGATGGGTTCATACGCATCACAACTTAGCCCTGAAGAAAGATGGAAAGTAGTGCTGTATGTTCACCATTTACAAACTTTATAAGCATTGAATTTAATGGAAACTCATAATACTATAAACGAACAATTTGAATTTAGCGGCAAGCTAAAAACCTACAGCTTAATTGCTATAGTGTTAGGCGTAATTGGCATCGTAGTAGGTTTCATACTGGGGCCTGAGCGCGAATTTGCTAACCTGCTGCTAAATGGTTATTACTTTACTTGTGTATGTACTGCCGGTGTGTTTTTTTGTGCATTACAATATGCTGCACAAGCTGGTTGGTCTGCGTCTTTATTACGCGTACCACAAGCATTTGCTAAAGTATTGCCTTATGCATCTGTGATATTGATCATAGTTGTTTTCTGCGGCATTCATTTCACCCAGAAAGTAGTTACTGAAGAAGGGCACCAAACCATAACCGGTACTTATTTATATAAAGAGTGGGCCCCAAAAGCTATCACTACCCCGGGTAATGAGGCATATAACAAAGTAATTGCAGGTAAATCTGGTTACTTAAATATCCCTTTCTTCCTTATCCGTTTGGCATTTTACCTGATTGCTTACAGCATATTAGGTTTATTATTGGTGAAATACTCAAACAATGAGGACGAATTAGGCGGTATGTTTAACTATAAAAAGAGTTTTAACATAGCCTGTGCTTTCTTAGTGATATTTGGTTTTACTGTTCCATTGTTTGCTTTCGATACGATTATGTCGTTAGATGCACATTGGTTCTCGACCATGTTTGGATGGTATAACTTCGCTGCTCTTTGGGTTGGCGGTTTATCAGTAATCACTTTGATAATCATCACCCTGCGCAGACAAGGTTATATGCAATGGATCACAGCAGATCACCTGCACAACTTAGGCCAGCTGATATTCGGTTTCTCCATATTCTGGACTTACCTGTGGTTTGCTCAGTTCTTACTGATCTACTATGCTAACATTCCTGAAGAGGCCGCATATTTCTATAAAAGATGGGAGCCTGAGTTCCAGCCTTGGTTCTGGTTAAATATTGTGATTAACTTTTTAGCACCATTCCTGGTATTGATGTCCCGCGACTCAAAACGCCATGAAGGTGTATTAAGAACTGCCTGTATCATTTTAGTGTTTGGCCATTGGCTTGACTATTACATCATGATCATGCCAGCTACTGTAGGCCCTAAAGGCAGAGGTTTCGGCGTACAAGAGATTGGAACTTTTATAGGATTCGCCGGGTTATTCAGCTTCCTTGTATTTAGCGCTTTAAGCAAGTTTAAATCAATGGTGCCTAAAAATCACCCTTTCCTACAGGAGAGTTTACATCATCACATATAATAATTGTTAAATTTGCAACTCAATAAAGAATACCAAACCATCAATACAATGGCATTCAAAAAAATGATAAATTCTAAAAAGTTACTGGCGTTTTTAGCGGTGTTTATGCTTAGCGGCACAAACCTGCTGATGGCTCAAACAGTAACTACTGATGCTACCGCAAAACCGGGTGTTAACTGGTTAGGTGTAGGTTTTTATATACTGCTTTTCTTAGTAGCAGCGGTAGTAATTGCTATCATCGGTAAAATATTAAAGGTATATGATCTAAGCCAGCAGATCAAAGGCAAAAAAGGCATCCACTGGAATACCATCATGGGTGTTATATGCCTGATATTCCTGGTAGTGGGTATGTATGGCGCGTATTGGGACATCACGGTACAAGGCAGCATGACCTTACCGGAGGCTGCTTCAAAACACGGTGTACGTATTGATGCTATGTTCCTGACAACAACCATCATCACCCTGATAGTTTTTGTTATCACGCAGATATTGTTGTTTACTTTTTTGTTTAGATATAGACACTCAGACAAACGCAGAGCATACTTTTTACCTCACAACAATACTATCGAGAAAGTTTGGACCATTATCCCCGCTATTGTTTTAACTGTATTAGTAATCTTTGGTTTCTTTACCTGGCAGGATGTTGAAAACAGCAGCGATATTAAAGGTCAGCCTGCGTCATTGAATATTGATATTACCGGTCACCAATTTGCATGGGAATTACGTTATCCCGGACCTGATGGTAAATTAGGTAAAAAGGATTTCAGATTATCTGCAGGTTCTAACAAGTTAGGTATCGATTTTAAAGATATCAATAGCATGGACGATTTGCAGGCAGATACTTTAGTATTACCGGTAAACAAAACCATACGCTTAAACATATTTGCGCAAGACGTAATACATAGCGTTTACATGCCACACTTCAGAGTACAGCAAAATGCGGTACCTGGTTTGCCAACCTTCTTCAAATTTACACCTACTATTACTACCGAGGAAATGCGTAGAAAGGTAGATGATCCTAAATTTGAGTACTTGTTGTATTGCAACAAAATTTGCGGAAGCGGCCACTACAACATGCAAAAAGTTGTACGTGTTGTTACTCAGGACGAGTACAATCAATGGGTTGCCAAATTGAAACCTTACTTAACCCCTGCGTTACGTACAGAGTTAAAACTGGCTTCAGCAGATCAGAATAAAAGTATTACACAAAATAGGTTAGCGTTAAACAATTAATTAGCGATTATGTCAACATTAGCAGTTCAAGATCACGGAGTAGCACATCACGAAGAGGGTCACGAGCATCATCACGATACATTTCTGACTAAATATGTATTTAGCCAGGATCATAAAATGATTGCCAAGCAATTCCTGATCACAGGTATTACTATGGCGGTTATTGCCATGCTACTTTCTATCCTGTTCAGGATCCAGTTAGCATACCCTGATAAAACTTTCCCTTTATTAGAAACTTTATTGGGCCGTTTCGCTCCCGAAGGTCGTTTGGACCCGGAGTTTTACCTGTCGTTGGTTACTATTCACGGTACCATCATGGTATTCTTTGTGTTAACAGCAGGTTTGAGCGGTACTTTCAGTAACTTATTAATTCCATTGCAAGTAGGTGCACGCGATATGGCATCGCCTTTCATCAATATGTTATCGTACTGGTTCTTCTTAACCGCTTGCGTTATCATGCTATCATCATTCTTTGTGCAAAAAGGCCCTGCAGGACCGGGATGGACTATTTATCCGCCGCTATCTGCCTTGCCTCAGGCCATGAAGGGGTCTGGTTTAGGTATGACCTTGTGGCTAATCAGTATGGTTTGCTTCGTAGCATCATCATTAATGGGTGGTATCAACTACGTAAGTACGGTATTGAACATGCGTACAAACGGTATGGATCTTTGGAAAATGCCTTTAACTATCTGGGCATTCTTCTTAACCGCTATCTTGGGTGTGTTATCATTCCCGGTATTGGTAGCAGGTGTAGTATTATTAATTTTCGACCGTAGCTTCGGTACCAGTTTCTATTTATCAGACATTGTTGTTAACGGCCAGGTTATGCCTTTCGAAGGTGGTAGCCCAATCTTATTCCAACACTTGTTCTGGTTCTTAGGTCACCCGGAAGTATATATCGTAATTATGCCTGCGATGGGTATCTCATCAGAGGTTATGTCTGTAAACTCACGTAAACCAATCTTTGGTTACCATGCAATGGTTTACTCATTGATCGGTATCACCGTGTTATCATTCATTGTATGGGGTCACCACATGTTTATTACAGGTATGAACCCGTTCCTGGGTGGTGTATTCATGATCACTACTTTAATTATCGCGGTACCATCGGCAGTAAAAACATTTAACTGGCTGGCTACTTTATGGCGCGGTAACATCAGGTTTACGCCTGCCATGTTATTTGCGGTAGGTATGGTGTCATTCTTTATCTCTGGTGGTTTAACAGGTATCTTCTTAGGTAATGCTGCGTTAGACATCAACCTGCATGATACTTACTTTGTTGTAGCTCACTTCCACCTGGTAATGGGTTCGGCGGCGATATTTGGTATGTTGGCCGGTGTTTATCACTGGTTCCCTAAAATGTTTGGCAGATTAATGGACGAAAAATTAGGTTACCTGCACTTTTGGTTAACTTTCATTGGCGCTTACCTGGTATTCTTCCCAATGCACTTTATGGGCCTTGACGGTGTGCCACGTCGTTACTATGCATTTACCGAGTTTGCTTCAATGCAGCGTTGGTTATCTGTAAACATGTTTATTACCTGGGCCGCTATCATGTCTGCTTGTGCGCAGGTAGCGTTCTTGTACAACTTTATACACTCTATTTTCTGGGGTAAAGAGGCAACTCAAAATCCTTGGCAAGCAAATACATTAGAATGGACTACACCTGTTGAGCGTATCCATGGTAACTGGCCTGGCGAAATTCCAAGCGTTTACCGTTGGCCTTATGATTACAGCAAGCCCGGAGCAGAAGAGGATTTTATCCCGCAAACTACGCCGCTATCAGAAACCATGAGTTCAAACGTACCGCATGATTTTGAAGATAATCCTGCAGGTTTAGAAGCGTTAAGCAAGTGGTCAAGTACACAAAAAGCAAACGAAGAAGTAAAATAATATAATTTACCGATCTGATTTTTTAGGGTATCTGCGCCCGTAAGTCAAAAGTGAAAAGTCTTAAGTCAAAAGTGAAATCTTTACTCAGGACTTAAAACTCAAAGACTCCAGACTAACGGCGACAGATACCCTACTTTTTTAGAAACATTTTCAATGAGCAACCCAAAGTCAAAAAACAGATTCAGAAAGACCAACCTTCTAAGTGTCGCTCTGCTATTTGTATTGATATTGGCAGGCGGTGTTGTGCGTAGCACGGGTTCGGGCATGGGTTGCCCGGATTGGCCCAAATGTTTAGGCTGTTGGATTCCGCCGACCTCGGCTACTGATCTGCCGGCTAACTACAAAGAGACGTACGTAGAGCGCCGTATGAAAAAGAACCAGCGCTTTGCCAAAACATTAGACTTATTTGGTTACACCGATCTGGCCCGTCGCCTGCGCGAGGACAAATCTATCCTTATCCCTGAGGAATTTAACGCCGGCAAAACCTGGACAGAATACATTAACCGTTTAATTGGTGCAGCATCAGGTATATTGTTGTTATTGACCGCCATCTACTCCTTCAGTTATAGCGCCGATAATAAGCTTATCCCATTCTTAAGTGTTTTTAATTTAGTGCTGATATTTTTCCAGGCTTGGTTAGGTTCGATCGTTGTATCTACCAATCTGGTGTCATGGATTGTAACGGTACACATGTTGCTGGCTTTGGCCATACTGGCGATAGCAATTACGACTTATCATTTGGCCAAAGTGGTTGGCCGACCGGGTTTAAGAGTTAATGCTATTACGCACATGGTGACGGTATTAGCTTTAATAGTCAGCATATTCCAAATAACTTTCGGTACAGAGGTACGCGAGAAAATAGACGAGGTAGCTATGCGTTTGCAAGGTGGCTACCGCAACGAGTGGATCAAAAATGCCGGCGATATTTTCACGCAGCATAGAGACGTAGCTGTTTTTGTGCTGGTGATCAATGTGATGTTATACGCGTTGATACGCAGAGCGTTTAATAAACATTCGCTGCAGCAACAGATCATGAGCTTTACTTTTTTGATGCTGATTTTGCAGATAGTTACCGGGATACTGTTATCATACTTGGCTTTGCCGCCTTATGCGCAGGCCGTGCATATATTGTTGGCAAGCCTTATATTTGGCGCTCAATACTATTTAATGCTCAATCTATACAAATCAGTTAATATACACGGGGGAGCAAGATGACGAGAGCAGATTTTTCAAAACTGATTAAATTCAGGCTTACCTTTTTGGTTGTCTTTTCGGCATCGATATCATTCATCATCGCCGTAAAAGCTAATGGAGGCAATACCTGGGGCTCTCTGTACAGTTCAACCATGTGGATAAACTGGGGTAAGCTGGTAATAGGAGGCTTCCTGGTTACAGCCGCCGCTAACTGCTTTAATGAAGTAATTGAAGTTGACCTGGACAAGCTGATGAAGCGCACCATGGACCGCCCAATGCCCGCCGGACGCATGACTACAGGCCAGGGTTTGGTACTGGGTTTAGGTATGGGCATGGCTGGTACTTACCTTTTGGGGACTTTGAATATATTAACGGGACTACTTTCTGTATTCTCGATCTTATTATATGCATTTGCTTATACGCCATTGAAGCGTAAATCGCCTATAGCGGTATTTGTTGGAGCTATACCTGGCGCATTACCAGCTTTGATAGGTTACGTAGCCGGGCAACCACATGGCCGTATAGATGAGATCGCGTTAATATTATTCTCCATACAGTTTGTGTGGCAGTTTGTACATTTCTGGGCTATAGCCTGGGTGCTTGACGACGATTACAAACTCGCTGGATTCAGATTATTACCTACGCACAAACGTGATAGGGGCAGCGCTGTTATAACCGTAATTTTAGCTATTATTTTGGTTCCGGTAAGTTTATTACCAACTATTTACCATTATGGAGGTTATTACGTGGGCGGCGTGTCGCTGGCGTGTAGTTTGATATTTTTATTCCAGGCAATAAACCTGCTGCGTACTCTGCAAATTAAAGAAGCACGCAAGCTGATGTTTGGATCTTTCTTTTATTTGCCAATAGTGCAATTGATGTTTTTATTTGATTTTATAGCGAAGTAATGATGGCGACGATACAGCAAGAAGATAAAGTAAACCTGGGTGCCAAAAAGTTTATCATGTGGATTTTTATATTCACATCATTCATGCTTTTTGCAGCTTTAACCAGCGGATTTATCGTTTACATTGGCGGCAGCAAAGCGCATGGGCTTAATATTACGCTACCAATATCATTCAGATACAGTACACTGGTGTTAATTGCCAGTAGCGTTACGCTGTTTATAGCATCAAGATCGGCTAAGAGGCTTGATTTTGCTAAACAGACAACTATGCTTTGGATAACCATAGTTTTGGGTGTAGCATTTTTAATATTACAGGTTTATGGTTGGTATACTATGGCCTACAAAATGCATATCTACCTGGTTGATCCAAATGCAACCCGTTCTTTTGTTTATGTAATGACTTTGTTGCACGTGTTGCACATTATTGGCGGCCTTGTCTGGCTAATAAGTGCATTAAGCGGCAGCATAAAACGTATACCACAGGTAAAGAATTTATATAGAATGGAGATGACATCTATTTTTTGGCATTTTCTCGATATTATATGGATTTATCTGTATGTTTTTTTACTTTTGAACCAATAATTTTATAACTCTATAGCTAGAACAAATGAGTGCAGCAGTATCACAAATTGATGAACTAAAAACAACGCCATGGTCGGGCGGCAGATCGCCGTTTAATGTTGAGTATGGTAAGATGATGATGTGGTTTTTCCTCCTTTCGGATGCGTTTACCTTTTCGTCTTTATTGATAGCCTATGGTGCTTTACGTTTTAGTGCGCCAACCTGGCCGGTACCCTCATTGGTATTCCAATCGGTACCCGGTACCTCGATAGAGCACGGTGCTCCGCTGGTGTTTGTAGGTTTGATGACTTTCATCCTGATCTTAAGCTCTGTTACCATGGTGTTAGCGGTTGAGGCCGGCCATCGTATGGCTAAAAAGGAAGTGGTAGGCTGGATGATAGCTACCGTAATTGGTGGTTTGATGTTCTTGAGTTGCCAGGCGTTAGAGTGGAATCACTTACACAGCGAAGGCTTTTGGTGGTCTGCTATCCCGAATGCAGAAACCTTAAAAGAATTCTTTGAAGGTAACGTACCGCTGGGCCAGCAACAAATGACAGCGCACCAGTTTGCTAACCTGTTCTTTACCATTACCGGTTTCCACGGTTTCCACGTATTTAGCGGGGTAATCATCAATATCATTATTACTTTAAATGTACTTGCCGGTACATATGAAAAACGCGGCAGCTACCTGATGATTGAAAAAGTTGGCCTTTACTGGCACTTTGTAGATTTGGTATGGGTATTTGTATTTACTTTCTTTTATTTAGTTTGATCATTATTTAACCTGATATATTATGTCATCAGAACCAACAGAAGTTCATCACGCCGAAGGCGAACACGGGGAAACAATGACCCGCAAAAAGATAGTAAGAGTGTTTTTGATATTGCTTGCTATTACCTGCGTTGAGTTTTTTATAGCACTTTATTTAGTGCCAAATCATCATATGCCAATCAATGTGGCTAACCCGGTATACATTGTTTTAACATTGCTTAAGGCATTTTATATTGTGGCATTCTTCATGCACCTTAAGTTTGAAAAAACGGCCATGGTTTACACCCTGATCGTACCTATTTTGTTTATTATCGGTTTGATCCTTGTATTGACAAATGAAAGTCACCACTGGATTACACTGAGACATTAATGGGCAATTTAAGTTCGTCTAAAAAGATTATAATCCTGGTAATGATTTTAGCATTACCGGGATTTTTATATTATTTGCTAACCGCCGAGGGCAAAAACAGGTATCAACCTCTGTCTTTTTTCGGTCCTAAACAGTTGGCAAAAACAAGCCATAAGTTTCATGGCCAGGTAATTCCAGATACCATCTATCATAAGCTGCCAGACTTTAAATTGGTTGACCAAAGCGGTGCCACCATAACTAACAAGAGCTTTGACGACAGAATCTTTGTCGCCAGCTTTTTTTATACGCATTGCCCAACAGTCTGTAATACCATTAATAAAAATGTTAATGCATTGCTGTCTGACTATGCCAAGAATAACATGGTCTGCTTTGCATCGATAACCGTCGACCCGCAGCGCGATTCGGTAGCGGTATTGAAGGCTTATTCAAAAAAATATAATCCGCCGGGCATTAAATGGTATTTCCTGACGGGCGATACTTCGACCATTTATCCCTTGGCACGTAAAGGCTTTTTGGTAGATGCAATGAAGCTTAACGATGATGATTTTATCTACAGCGATAAGCTGATCCTTATAGACAAAGAAAAACGTATCAGGGGATATTACTCGGGCACATCAACCAAAGATATTACTAAACTCAACGACGAAATCAAAGTACTGATTGCCGAAGAGTTGAGAAAGAATGATAAACCGCTTTACTAGATTCAAGAGGCAAGAGTCAAGAATCAAGATTAGAGCGGGTTTAATGATAGATAGTATATAGAATAATAAAGTCTTGATTCTTGCATCTTGATTCTTGTTTCTTTCAAAATGACAGATAAATTTATATTCCGTTTTGTAGCTGTTGTATCTGTAGCGGTATTTGCGGCTGTAGTTGTTATCAACCAAAAGATATTGCCTATCCCGGCTGTTACCCCTTCATTTACACATTACCTGCCCGTGTTGAATGCTGTCTTGAATGGCACCTGTAGTGTGCTGTTGGTAATTTCATTATACCTGATCACGCATGGAAATGTGTTATGGCATAAGCGTGTTAACATTGTGGCGTTCTGTTTGTCATCACTGTTCCTCGTATCGTATGTTACTTTTCACTACCTGATGAAGCATGAAACTGTTTATGGCGATTTGGATGGTGACGGACTATTATCGGCCACAGAACGTGGTGCGGTAGGCAGTTTACGTACCATTTACCTGACTATATTGATAACGCACATTATACTTGCAGCCTGTGTTTTGCCGTTGGTATTATTGAGCTTTTATTTCGGTTTGCAAATGCAGGTAGAAAAACATAAAAAGCTGGTGAGATGGACTTTCCCAATCTGGCTGTACGTAACAGTAACCGGCGTGATAGTTTATATTTTGATATCGCCTTATTATCATTTTTAAAACAGAGATTGTCACCTCGACCAAAGGGAGAGATCTATACACTGCTAATGAAAAATCATATTAGTGTATAGATTTTAAACGATCGTTCGAAATGACAAGAAGTTATAAGTAAATTTGCAACGATGAAAATCTACAGAGTATTTTTGATCCTTTTTGTAGCAGGCATTTTAACCTGTAGTGTATTGCCCGCGGTTGCGCAATGCGCCATGTGTACCGCTTCGGTCGAGTCGAACGCGAAGAACGGCAGCACTACGGCTAATGGCTTAAATCATGGCATTATGTATCTGCTGGCTGCGCCTTATTTAGCAGTGGCGGTAGTTGGATATATCTGGTATAAAAAATATCGCCGCAAAAACGTCGACCTGAATATGCGCGACGAGAAATTACATTTAAACTAAGCCTTATAGAGGTTTTAGTTCGCCCATTTATTTCTGGTTTCCTGCATTGCAAAATCTACTATATTAGCCGCAGATGATACAACAACCAACACTTGATTTTTTAAGCGAGCTTGTTGACAACAACAACCGAGATTGGTTCATGGCTAACAAAAGCCGCTTTGACGCTGCGCGCGAAAACGTGATTGCACTCACAGACGGGTTGATTAAATTCATGCACAAAATAGATCCGGCGCTGCCCGAGCTGGAAGGAAAAAAATGTGTGATGCGCATTTACCGTGATATCCGTTTCAGCAAAAATAAAACGCCTTATAAAAATAACTTTGGCATAAGTTTGCCTACTACCAGCACTAAATTAGGTGGCGCCGAGTATTACCTGCACATTCAACCCGGTAAATCATTTATCGCCGGCGGCTATTGGATGCCCGAAGCAAGTCACCTTAAAGCTATCCGCCAGGAGATTGATTATAACGCGCATGATTTAAAAGCGATTATTGATGAGCCTGAATTTGTGAAACTTTTTGGCGATTTTAGAAATGGAGAGAAGCTCAAAACGGTTCCGCGCGATTATAGCCCCGATAATGAAAACATCGAGCTCCTTAAGCTAAAAAGCTTTATTGTAATGCGCGATTTGAAAGACGAAGAGATCATGCATCCAAAAGCTGCCGAAACGATAGCTGAATTATGCGGCAAGATCTATCCGCTTAATGTATTTTTACGCAACGCAATTGTTTAACCCTTATAAATCCCTAATACTAATGAAAATAAAATATTTGTTGTTTGCCCTGGTTGTGATGTTTAGCCTGCACTCGTGCGTAGTATTGTCAACTAAAAAATATAAAGGGATGCTTGCCACGCAAGATTCATTGACTACACGCACCCAAACCCTGGAGGCCCAGGTATCTGCTTTGAAAGGCGATAGTACCCGCTTGAGCGACGAGATAGCTAAATTAAAAAACGAGCTTGCAGGATCGCAGGATGATTTGGCTAAGCTAAAAGGCAATTACAATGATTTAAATAATAACCTCACTTCGACAAATTCAAAAGTCAGCAAGCTATCTGCCGATTTACAGAAACGCGAGCAACGCCTTAAAGAGGTTGAAGATATTTTGCGCAAGCGCGATGAAGCAACCAATGCACTGAAAGAGAAATTGCAAAAAGCGCTATTAGGCTTTCAACAAAGTGGGTTGAGTGTTGATATTCGCGATGGTAAGGTTTATGTATCACTGACCGACAAATTGCTGTTCCCATCGGGTAGTATCGTGATTGATGAAAAAGGCAAGGCTGCACTTAAACAATTGGCTGCAGTACTTAATAAAGAACCGGATATTAACATGGCTGTTGAAGGCCACACTGATGATAAGAAGGTAATTAATTTGGGCCAGATCAAAGACAACTGGGATCTGAGCGTATTGCGTGCCACATCAGTAACCCGGTATTTAACCGAAACTGAAGGTATTGATCCAAAACGCTTGACGGCTACCGGTAAGAGCCAGTATCAACCTATTGATGCAACAGACAGTAACGATGCGCGCGCCAAAAACCGCCGTATAGAAATTGTGTTGACTCCGAAGTTGGATGAGCTGTATAATTTGATCAAGAATTAAATTGTATCTCAAAAGTCTTTGTCATCCTGAGCATAGCGAAGGATCTTGTAAAAGCGATTAGCATATCGTATATGATTCTTCGCTATGCTCAGAATGACAACGGGTTTTAAACAAGAAAGGCTAACCAAAACGGTTAGCCTTTCTTGTTTAAGAGAAATATCTTAGTAAGTAAATGGACTATCCAAATCCGCAAACTTTATCAACAATTCGTCCTTGGCTGATACTATAGCTTCTGAAGACGCAATGCCCCAATCAATACTCAATGTAGGGTCATTCCACACAACGCCCAGCTCACAATCTTTAGCGTAGTAGTTATTTACTTTATAGGCAAAAATGGTATTGTCCTCCAATACGGCAAAGCCATGTAAAAACCCTTCAGGAATTAGAAATTGACGTTGATTTTCGGCGCTTAGTTCGATGGTTTCAAGTTTGCCATAAGTAGGTGATCCTTTACGGATATCAACAGCTACGTCAAGCACTTTGCCTTGTATTACGCGTACCAGTTTAGCCTGTGCATGTGGAGCCGATTGCGCATGTAAACCCCGCACGGTGCCTTTTTGCGAAAACGATTGATTATCCTGAACAAAATCTATATGAATACCGGCTACTTCAAATTTACTTTTACTGTAGCTTTCGAAGAAGTACCCGCGGTCGTCTTTGAAAAGCTGCGGCTCAATAATCAGTAAACCCTCTATACCGGTTTTTATAAATTTCATAGGTTAATTTACAGTTTGCATTAAGGTGCTAAATAATACAAATTGGTTTTCAAACCGTTGCTGATGTATAGCTTGTAACCCCATCCAATGACGAGCGTGAAATTGATCGTATTTTTCTCGCTTATCAGTGTGGTATTGCACGCAGTAGGTTACACCTTCATTAGGCGAATCTAAAACGTTCAATATTTTGTAGGAACTGAAAAAGCCAGTTTTCATCACCATAGGTATGTATTCGGTTTGCATCCAGCTTAGCCATTGCTTGTGGGTACCCTCGTCTACAATGATGGTTTCATTATAAATGATCATATCTCAAAAGTACAAAAATTAAGCCGACAGGGATGATTAATTGTTAAGAAGACACATCGCCGCGTAGTATTCTGAACCTTTTGCGCGCATCATTAATATAAAGGCTGCCCGAGTAATCGGTAATTATTTTTTGATAATAGCTCTTTGCCTGTTCTTTATCATTTAGCTGGTTCTCATAAATATCGCCCAACATAAAAACAGCATCATCTGCCCAAAGATCGTTTGGGTGTTCGGCAACTATTTTCTTAAGATCAGCCACAGCGTCATTATAATTTTTCTGTTGTATGGCGATGCGTGCTTTAGCCATCAATATATCATCGCTCAATTGATTGTTAGGATATTTCACGTCGATACTATCCAGTATTTTAACGGCTTTATCCTGTTGCTCTGCAAATATCTGTAAGTCTGCGCGGGCATATATTTTTAATGCGGCACCTGTACTGTCAACGGTACTGTTATCGGCAATTAATAATGATAGATTAAGCGCGTCATTGGCTATCAATTGCGAGGTAGCTGCCTTTAACACATCTAATTGGCCTTTGGCCCAGGTAAAGTCGCCTGTGTAATAAGCAAATTTTGCATTTCTGAATTTGGCATCCTGGCCCATGTTGGTGTTGGGATAATCTTTTTCAACCTGGCTATACAAAAGGGTAGCTTCCCAGGGCTGGCCGTTTAGCAGATATACATCCCCCAAATCAAGTTTACAACTTGCCAGCAGGGTAGGTTGTATACCGTTAATTTTTACTGCTTCTTCCAGTATTTTTTGAGCCTCGGGTAGTTTGTGTAACTTAAATACTTCAAGGCTGGCCAGGCGTTGCATAGCAAATGCAGTAGCCGACGTTTTGCCAAATTCGGCAAGCAGATCGATATAGTCTTTTTCTAACTGTGCTAAATCTGCCGGTACATATTTGCCTGCGGTGACCTTTAAATTTTTGGCGTTAATCAACTCAATGCGTGACGATACGTAGTAGGGTTTATCCTTACCCAAACTAATCAGGTATTCATATCCACGAATGGCCACATCATAAGCATCATTAGCTAAAAGTGTGCTGCATAACTGAAAAATATCGCTGCCATCGCCATTGGTACGCCGGTTTAAAGCCAGCGATTGGTTAAGCGCCTGATCAAAGTCTTTTTGCTGCAAAAACTGCCAAACCAATAATTCAACATAAATTATTTGCTCGGGGTCTTTTTGAATGCGTTTTAATAAGGCAACCCGCAGTATTTCATAATCGGCATCATTTTCAAACAAGGTGGCAAAAGCATTTTCTGCCTGGCTTCTGAATAAAGGGTTATGTGGCAAAAGGTTCAGATATTCTTCAGTCAGCGCTGCCTTATCGCGTTTAAAACGATACATGGTAATCAACTCATAACTAAACAGATCTTCGCTGTGCAAAAGCTTGCGGCCCTGCAAGAAAGTTTTTATCGCAAAGTCGGCATTGCCTAACTGGTAAAATTGCGATGCCAGCAAGGACACCGCACCTTGATCTGCCGGTAAGGCTTTGATCAGGTCATCATATAGCGCATTTGCCTTATCTAGTTGTGAATGTTGGGTATAAACTGATCCCAGGACAATGACATATTCTGTCATACCGGGATGTTTGCGAATTATCTTTTTAGCCGTACTCTCGGCTTCGTCATATTTTTTGAGCGATATCAGCGTATTAACGTAGGCGCTAAAGTAAGTTTCGTTATCCTGTTTATATAGCTTTTGATAAATGTCCAGCGCTTTTTGATATTCGCCATTGGTACTGAACTGTTTGGCCAACGCCGCATCGGCATTTTGGGCCCACGCCGTTGATAAACAGCAGGCAGTCAAAAAAACAAACACCAAAAATCGCTTCATTGTATAAAAATAAAAATTAAAAAGCTAACGCAGGCGCATCTCAACGCATTATTTCTATAACGCTTAATGAGGGTAAAATTGTAGTGACATACCCCCGAAACCTAAGTTAATTATATAATTTAACTGATTGTAAAAATGCCCCGTATAGAATAATAATGTTGAGGAGTATAAAGAGTTTAGTTTTGGTTTTTGCGGTAATTGTATTGTATGCATGTAACAGCAAGAATACTAACGAGATACCTATCAGTGATTTTTTTAAGAGCCCCGAAAAGGTGGCCTTCAAAATATCGCCCGACGGTAAATATATTTCTTATTTAAAAAGTGTAAACAAACGGCAAAACCTGTTCATCGAGTCGATAGACGACGGCAGGGAGATACAGGCTACTGCCTACACTGATTTCGCGGTTCGCGGTGATTATACCTGGACCTATGATAACCAGATCCTTTTTTCGCAAGCAAATGACGACGATCACAACATGATGGTTTATGATCTGGGCACCGCGAAGATCCGCAAGTTATTATCTGTGGGTAAAGCAGGCTTACGGGTAATGAACAAAAGCAGGCTTACGCCGGATGTTGTTACCATCAGCATGAATATGCGCGATTCGGCCAATTTTGATGTTTATCGCTTAAACCTTAAAACTGGCGAACTCAAAACTTACCTGGTAAACCCGGGCAATATTACCGATTGGCTGGTTGATGCGGATGGCGGTATCCGCTTGGTAAAATCAACCAATGGAGTTGATGAAACTATTCTTTATCGCCCCAATGATAATTCGAAGTTTAAGCCTATCATCAATAACAATTTTCGCAACTACGTGCGTATGATAGCATTTAATGGCAAAGGCGAAAATTTCTATGCGCTGTCAAACGTAGGGCGAGACAAAACTGCTTTTGTAGAGATCAATGCAGCTACCGGCAAAGAAGAGCGTGTTGTTTTTGCCGATCCGCATGTTGACATTACCAGGGTTGACTATTCAAAATCCAAGAATAGGCTGGAACTGGCGCAATGGGAAGAAGCTAAAATTCAAAAGCATTTTTTTAATCCTTATATTAAAGACTGGTATACCAATTTGAGTTTGCAGCTTAAGGGTTACGAAGTAAATATTACCGACCGCGATACTGCCGAACATCGTTTTATTGTTCAAACCTATACAGACCGTAGCCGGGGCGCTGTTTATTTGTATGAATGTACTAATAACAAGCTAACCAAGCTGATTGATAATGGCGTTATAGATCCCGAACAATTATGCGAAAAAAGGCCCATAAGCTACGTGGCCGGCGATGGTGTGGTAATTAACGGTTATTTAACCCTGCCGAAAGGCGACAATCAAACCAATTTGCCTGTAGTAGTTATACCGCATGACGGGCCCTTCGGCGCGCGCGATACCTGGGGCTACAGCGCCGATGTGCAGTTTTTTGCCAATCGCGGCTTTGCGGTGCTGCAAATAAATTATCGCGGATCAAGTGGATACGGTAAGGTGTTTTATAGCGCAGGCTTTAAAGAGGTAGGCGGTAAAATACAGCAGGATATTACGGATGGTGTTAACTGGCTCATTGCCAAAAAAATTGCTAACCCTAAAAAAATCGCCATTTATGGCCGTGGGTTTGGCGGTTTCTCTGCCTTGTATGCCATCTCATTTAACCCTAAATTGTATAGCTGCGCCATTGTACAAAACGGATTAATTAACCTGTTTACCTATATCAAAACGGCGCCGGCTTATTATCGCCCACAATTACAAAAAATGTACGCTACCATTGGCGATCCTGAAAAAGATGCAGAACTATTGCGCTCTATATCGCCGGTTTTTCATCCCGAAAAGCCCAAAGTGCCTATCATGTTTTTCCAGGAAGCTAAAGACCCGCGCGCCAATATTAGCGAAGTAAATCATTATATTCGTGAGTTACAGAAACGTAATGTTACTGTAAAATACTTCCTTAATAAAGATGAGCACGGAAGATCACAGGACGGCGAAGGCAAGCGTAAGCAAAACTATTTGGAGATCGAGAAATTTCTTGACGCCAATCTGCATGTTAAACCGTAATCCCATTTGGCGATGACAGTGCAGAAAACGGTGTTCCGTAAAAATTTTTCGTTAATTATTGCCTTTCTGGTGCTGGTGTCGGCAACGCTTATTGTTGGGCTTATTGTTGCTTATCAATTAACAGCAAAAAATGTCGAAAACGAGTTTGAATCCAAAAAAACAAACGTTGCCGATCAAACCATCGGCCCTTATATTGACCTTTATAAAAACAAGATATTTGAGATAAACCTATACTCTGGTTTGCTGGATTCTGCATCTGCAGGCAATTATGCCGATTCGGTTTTTCATACTTATCCCTTTGTAAACAAACTTGTTTTCTTTCAGATAGTGGTAGATAGCCATGGTCATCTTTTTGGTAATAATTTAAGGATTACGCCCAAATCTGTTTTTGAATATCGTCCGCATCAAAAAAAGTTTAAAGAAAGCCGTATAGACGATGAAGCTAATGTGAATGATTTCAGGCAAATGTCTGACAAACTGAATGCCTACATTGCCCGCTACGATACTTTAAAAGGACCGGGCACCGATCAGCAGGCGCCATTTTACAATACCCGCCCCGGCAAGGTAAGCTTCTTGAATATCCCTTCAAATTCAGATTTAAAAGCCTACCACGATTTGCAAAAAGGGGCCGGAGATTCGCAGGCTTTTTACAAGCAAAACATGATGACCTTTTATCTTGATCCGTCTAAACTCAAGATCAAGAATGTGCATCCCGAATTGTATAGCTCGGTTACCATCCGCCAGATCTCTTATGACCCGCCGGACATAGATCATACCAAGATATTGACCGACGAGGTTGCTTTACCCGGCGCTTTTGCAGATTATAAATTATACTTCAGTTCGCCTACAGAATATTTAAACAGTGAGACTTATCATCGCTTTTTACCGGTAGCCGGTGTGTTGTTATTGATTTATTCGGTATTTATGTTGATTGGCTGGTTGATCTTTCGTAACCTGAGCGTTAATCTAAAGCTATTTAAACTGCAGTACGATTTCATTAACAACTTTACCCATGAATTTAAAACGCCGGTAAGTGTGATCAAGATAGCTGGCTCAAACCTAAAAGGGGATAACGAGCTTACCGACAGGCAGCGTAAACACTATGGTAAGATACTGGACGAAGAGGCAGACAAACTCAATGAGCTGATGAACAAGCTGCTGTCATTCACACAGCTCGAAAACAAATCCATCACTATTAAAAAGGATAAAGTAAAGATAAACACCTTTGTACAGGGTTATATTGATACATTCAAGATCAAATATCCGCAGTTTAAACTAAGCTGCGCGATAGACCCCGAGGCCAGGTTTTTTTATACCGATACTGTATTGCTGGGTAGCGTTTTCCAAAACCTGATTGAAAATGCGTACAAATATTCACATCCCGACAGGAAAGAGCTTTTCATCAATATCGCCCTCGAAAAACGTAATATCATATTTTCGTTTATTGATAAGGGGATAGGGATACCAAAAAATGAATTGAATAATATATTCAGGAAATTTTATAGATTAGAGAACCAATATAATCAAAACGGAAGCGTGGGCCTTGGCCTGGCATTTTGTAAAGAGCTGGTTAACTTTATGGATGGCGATATCGCTGTGAAAAGTAGGGTTGATGTAGGTTCTGAATTTGTGGTAACGCTCCCTTATGCAAATTAAACTATGAATAAAGAAATTAAGATAGCGCTGGTTGAAGACGATGAAAACCTGCGTTTTTTGGTGTCAGAAAGATTAGAGTCTGAAGGATACAAAGTGCTTGAAGCCAGCAATGGCGACGATGCTGAAACCATGATCCTGGCAGAGCAGCCTGACATTGTTTTGTTAGACTGGATGCTTCCGGGTAAACAAGGCGCCGAGGTTTGCACCAATATTCGCAATAAAGGTTATGAAGGTGTGGTGATTATGACTACCGCCAAGCAACAGGATATCGACAAGATCTCGGCCTATGGCTTTGGCGTATCAGATTACGTGACCAAGCCATTTAACATGGATGTATTGGTTGCGCTGATCGAAAATAAAATCAAGTTTACTTTAAACAGCGATAAATCTGAAACGTATAGCTTCGCCAACATGGAGCACCATCCAAATACACACCTGCTGATACGTGACGGCCGCAAAGTTGAGCTGACTATATTAGAAAACCGTATTCTGCTGTACTTTCTAAAAAACAAAAACAAGGTTATTAACCGTGAAGAGTTGATGATGGAAGTTTGGGGTTATAACGCTGATGTTAATACCCGTACGCTGGATATGCACATTGTGCGCCTCCGCAAAAAAATAGAAACCAATCCAGATTATCCGCAATATCTGCAAACTGTTAGGGGGATAGGTTATAAGTTTGCTTATCAGCCATAATTAACCAATACGTCATTGCGAGCGTAGCGTGGCAATCTCCGGATAAGCGATAATACACTACTTGCGAGAGATCGTCACGCTCGTTCCTCGCTCACGATGACGTGGTGGGAAAGCAACGTCATCTTATTTTAATTGTCAATCCCGCTTCCTTAATGCCGTTGAGATTACAAATGTTCCGAAAAAGGTCTTTTCGGCAATTACTTCATAGTCGCTTTTTTTAAACTGTTTGTTAATATCCGGCAGTACAGAAGTCTCTATCCGGCAAAGCAGCCTGAAAAACAAAAACATACTTTTTAGCAATATATTTTGCCACCATTTACCGGTAAGCTGGAAATCTGTATTTAACCAGATACCGCCGGGCTTAAGCCTTTGATGTAGTCGATCAAATACTTTTTGCAAAGTGTCTTCTCTGAAATTATCGAATAGAAAAGGCGTGAAGACAACGTCAAATTGATTGCCTATTGCAATTTCTTCAACCGGGCCGATAATAAAGGTTACCTCGTTATTACCCCAGTTCCTCTTTTTTGAAAGCGCCATCATATTGGCCGAGATCTCGACGTATGTTATTTTTAATCCGGATGAATACTGTTTTGCCAGTTCATCTAAGATCCAGCCAGTACCTCCCCCCGCGATCAATATAGAAGAGTTTGGTTTGACGAACTGCAACAAATAAACCTGTGCATTTACCAGTGCGTTGCCATAAACCACCTTAGACAGGCGATCATAAAACCAAGCCGAATTATCATAGTTTGATGGCATAGCTTTTATAAAAAGAGATAACGATGGATTTATTTAGGCAGCGCGTAGTTAAGCGCCAGTAAGAATATATATTGTAAGATTAACACCCCATCTAAATAGAAGAAGTAATAGTACTCATTACGTTTCCATTTTGATTTAAAGATAAGCCAGCCAGCTAACAAAGCAGTACTGGTAAGCGCAAAAAAGTTGGCATTAAACCCACTATTACGATACAGAAATAAAAGAATGACGTAGCCGGCCAGCAAGAACTGGCAGAACAAATAAGCTCGCTTTTCGCCTACTACAACGGGCACAGTTTTGAGTCCCGATTCGCGATCCTCAAATAGATCCCGGATATCAAACGGTATAGTAAGGGCTCCAATAAATAAGAATCGTTTAGCTAGTAAAAGCGTAGTGTCGCGCATGGTGATATTGGTAAGGTGCATGTCTTGCGCCTCTAAAATGGGTAGCAATACAATACTCATCGTCCACACCAGGGTAATCAGAAACTGTTTCAAACCGGGGATATTGCGCAGGCCGAATTTCTGATCGCCCAAAGTAAATAGCGGCAGACTATATGCTACAGAGATCAACCCCAAAAAAATCAACAACAATTTAGATGGTGTCGACACCAGAAAAAACAAAGGCACCAATGACAGGGCAGACACAATGGTAAACGTAACCATTAACCTATGATGCGAAAAAAACCAACGTGTGCGCCGGTTTTCTGAATTTGTAAGCTGAGGTTTGTATAATAAAATGGATAAATTATAAATGCCGATAGTTGAGGTAAACAGCAAAGCCGAGACCGTATAAACCGGTTTGGCACCTATCAGATAGAAAGTTACCGCGCCCTGCGCGACAGCACACAACGCTATAAAAACATTGCTGAATAGTATAAAGTCAAAAACAGAGTTATATAGTTTTTTCATTTATGACGAGCTGCCCACCTTACGGGTTAAATTGTTAGTGAAGGCTTATGAGCAGATCTAAGTGTAAATATCGTAATCTCCGGCAATATTCCAACCCTTCCCGGAAAACCTAAAAAGCCATAGCCCACATTTACATATAATTGCTGATTGCCTTCATGGTAAAGCCCTGCCCATTCTTTATAAACATACTCTACCGGGCTCCACTGAAAATGCTCGGTGCGTACACCAAACTGCATGCCGTGGGTATGGCCCGAGAACATGACATTTATCTGTGGGTAATGCGGCAATACCTGCGCGCGCCAATGCGAAGGGTCATGAGATAATAAAAGCTTCACCGGTAGCTCCTCTGTGCCTTTTATAGTAGGCTCCATTTTGCCGTATTTAGGAAACCGTGTTAGCTCGCCCCAGTTTTGGCAGCCTAAAATGCCTATCTCTTCGTTGCCTACTTTAAGTCGTCTGTTTTCGTCGAGCAGTAAATCCCAGCCCAGGTTTTTATGGGTGACGATCAGATCGTCCAGGTTTTTCTTTTTAGCAGCAGGCGACAGCCATTTTTGATAATAGTCGCCATAGTCATGATTACCCAGGATAGAGAAAACCCCTAATGGCGCTTTTACTTTTTTGAAGATGTCCTGGTAGCCATAAACTTCGTTGGTACGCTCATTAACTAAATCGCCGGTAAAAAATATAACATCCGGCTTTTGGCCCAGCAACATTTCAACACCGCCCAATACTGCTTTTTTGTTATAAAAGCTGCCTGAGTGGATGTCTGAGATCTGACCGATAGTGAGGCCATCAAATGCTTTTGGCAGGTTAGGGAGATAAAGGTTTTGTCTGCGAATGCGATAATCATATGCCCCGGCGAAGATGCCCGCGCCAATACCTATCAGCGGCACGGCCCCTGTAGCCAATCCTGCCTTCATCAAAAACTCTGAGCGGGGCATAGTGCTTTTTACAGGCTTTGCAACTGTTTGAGGCTTAGCGTTTGATCGGGCAATTAATCGCCTCATATCATCGATTAGCACAAAAGGCAAGAACGTTACCTTCACAATCATCAGCACAAAAAATACCATTAAAAACCCTGCCCTTACACCAACCGGCAGGTTTACATAGATACTGCAAATAGTGCCTGCAATCAGTATCAACGAAAAAAGCGTATAGCCTAACCAAGATAATTGATGGTTAACTATACGCTTATTTTTGAATGCGGCCCTAAAGCCGCTAAACAAATATTGATCAAATAGAAAAAGGCCTGCGCCTAGTAGAATTATAGTAAAAAGCTGACTTTGCATTTATCGTTTTAATAACGATCGTCGTCTATATCCAGATCGTCGTCATCGGGCTGCAAATTAAACAAACTGTTAAACATATCCGAAAATGCGAAGCCATTATCTAAAAACCCTTTGTTTAGTTGTGAGAATTCGGCCAGGCCGTGCAATACAAATTCCATAAGTAGTAGCTGCTGGCTCTCTGCCAAACGCGGGTGAAACTGTTTTACAAATTCTTTGAGTCCGGTTACCGAATTTAGTGCTTTTTTGTATTCAGCTAAAGGCAGATCGTCCAATACAGAAAGCGTATTGCCATCACCAAACCAACTAACGATCTGTGCGTATGGATTTGGTGCTTTAGCTTTCTTGGCCTTTTCAGGATCAGGGAAAAATTTAACCAGCAAGGTCTTAATAGCTTTGCCAATGAGGATATTGGCCACTTTACCCGGGCCTTCCAACTCACCCTCATACACCAATTCTATTTTGCCGGTAATAGCCGGAATCACCCCTAGGAAATCGGTAATCCGTACAAAGGTTTTGTCCTCGTGATTAATGATCATGCGGCGCTCGGCGTTGCTGATCAGGTTTTCATAGGCCGATATAGTTAAACGTGCAGATACGCCTGATTTTTTATCAATATATTCGGAGTTACGCGCCTCAAAAGCAATTTGCTCAACCAAATCTTTTACCAGTCCGTCGGCTTCTACAGTTGCGCGTTGCTCAGTGGTCAAGCTGGCTTCCTGTTGGGTTATCTTACGAGATATCTCCACCGAACGCGGGTAATGTGTCAGTATCTGGCTTTCTATACGGTCCTTTAACGGCGTTACGATAGATCCACGGTTGGTGTAATCTTCAGGATTAGCGGTAAACACAAACTGGATGTCTAGCGGTAAGCGCAGTTTAAAACCACGAATCTGAATGTCTCTTTCTTGCAGGATATTGAATAACGATACCTGGATACGCGCTTGCAGATCGGGCAACTCATTAATCACAAATATGCCACGATGTGCACGAGGGATCAACCCGAAGTGGATCACACGTTCGTCAGAATAAGTAAGTTTTAATGTGGCAGCTTTAATCGGGTCAACGTCGCCAATTAAATCGGCAACGGTTACATCCGGCGTAGCCAGCTTTTCGGTATAACGCTCGCTGCGATGAATCCAGGCGATAGGGGTGTCGTCACCGTTTTCTTTCACGATGTTTGCGCCGAACCACGATATAGGGTTCAGCGGATCATCAAATAACTCCGATCCTTCAATATAAGGTACATACTCATCCAGTAAGTTAACCAATAAGCGCGCAATACGGGTTTTAGCTTGTCCGCGCAAGCCTAACAGCAAGATATTATGGCGAGACAGGATAGCAGTTTGCAAGTCGGGGATTACGGTATCTTCAAAACCGATGATCCCCTCGAAACCACCTTCTTCTTTCTTCTTTAATTGTGCAATCAAATTGCGACGAAGCTCATCTTTAACCGACTCGCTTTTATAGCCGCTTTGTTTAAGTTGGCCTAAAGTCTTTATATCCGTTTTATTCATATAGTAGTCATTGTGTCATTAAGTCATTTGCCTTTCGGCGTCATTAGGTCATCTGCATATCCGCACATTCGCATATTTGCACATCTACTTCACATTCTTTCTTCTGTTCCGGGCGTAATCCTCAAAGATGTACTCGCCGAGGTTATTCAATGAGCTGTAAAATGCCTTGCCACCATTGGTTTCTGTAAACTGGCGCACAAACTGTTGCAGGTAGGGGTCCTTAGCTATCATGAATGTGGTGATAGGGATCTTCAGCCTCTTGCATTGCGCAGCCATGTTCAACGTTTTGTTAACCACCTTACGGTCAAGGCCTATGCTGTTCTTATAATATTTGGCGCCTTCCTTTAAGCAGGTCGGCTTCCCGTCGGTAATCATGAAGATCTGTTTATTTGACGTTTTGCGGCGACGCAGCAGATCGGTAGCCAGCTCCAACCCTGCATAGGTATTGGTATGGTATGGGCCCACTTGCAAATAAGGCAGATCTTGTAAGGTTATCGGCCAGGCATCATTACCAAAAACCACAATATCTAAAGTGTCCTTAGGATACTTGGTGCGGATAAGTTCGGCCAGTGCCATGGCTACCTTCTTGGCAGGCGTGATACGGTCCTCGCCATACAAAATCATGGAGTGCGATATATCGATCATCAACACGGTCGAGGTAAGGGTTTTGTAGTCCATCTCCTCCACCTCCAGGTCGCGCTCGGTCATCATGAAATCGCCGATGCCGTGATTAACCTGCGCGTTATGGATAGACTGCGTCATGTCGATCTGATCCAGGCTATCGCCAAACTCAAACTCGCGACGCTCTGAATTGCGCTCATCGCCCTGCCCGCTTTGCGGCGAACGGTGGTTGCCCTTGCCCGATTTCTTGAGTTTGCCAAAGATCTCCTCTAGTGCCGATTGCCGGATGCTCTGCTCCGTCTTAGCAGTAATGTTAAAACCGCCGGTCTGGTTGTCGTCGCTCAGGTAGCCTTTCTGCTTCAGCTCGTCTATGAAATCGCCAATGCCGTACTCGTCGTTGGTTAGCTTGTATTGCTTATCCAGCTCGTTCAGCCAGGCCAAAGCTTCGCCTGCATCGCCCGATGTATAATTGAGCAATTCAAGAAACAACTTTAGTAACTCTTCAAATCCGCCTTTAGGGATCTGGTTGGGGGTAAACTTCGAAAATCCGAAACCACGCATATTTTGCCTTTCAGTCATAAAGTAACGGATTATTTAGCGCAAAAGTTTGTAGGTACGGGCATTAAGTTGAATTGTTAGGCTGCCGTGACAGTTGGAGGCAATGCAATAACGTAGAGACGCAATATTTTGCGTCTTTGTGCTGCTGCCCGGGTTCCATCTAACACATCTGGGCTTTGCATGGTTGGAGACGCAAAATGTTGCGTCTCTACAGGACTGTGTTTTGTTTCACGTGTGCGCGCAACAAATGAAACAGGTGAAACAAAATTTTAACATATCTTTCTGTTTAACAATAGATTAAGAAAATTTAGTGAAACAGAATGAAACAACAAAAAATACTTTTAAGTCATTTTTTGTTTCACAACCAATGTCGGGCATAACGCCATTTTTATTATATTTAGGCCAACTTGTACTTAGCTGGTGTCGTCCTCCGCTATTGATCATAACCGACACAAACCTGTGCAAACGGCATGTTTGTTTTTGAAGCACTTTGCAACGTGGTGGGTGCCTTTGTGTTTTTTGGATTCCAGGCTATATTATTGCAAAAAAAACCAAACCTTGCGGCCACCAATTAGTTATCTAAACAGCAATAAATTATGTACGAAGACATCCCACTAAATAATAATACCGCTATTCACAATTTTGAAATATTTGTAGATGGCCAGCGGGCTTTTATAGACTACAAGGTGCACAATGGCGTGTATTTCCTCATCCATACCGAAGTGCCTATTGATTTAGAGGGTCACGGCGTAGCGGCCGCACTGGTTGAAAAAGTATTCAAATACCTGGAAGATAACGGCTTTAAAATGGTTCCGTATTGCGCCTATATTAAAGCTTATTTAAAACGCCACCCAGGGTGGGATCGACTAATTTTATAGCGATGAAAGTAATATTCACTATCGGTTTGCTGTTACTGGCAGCAGGCTCCGTATCGGCACAAAAAGCTTATGATGCAGCGTATTATCACAGCAAAACCGGCAACAGGACATTTAAATTAGAATTGGGGATGGGTTACTTTGCCGCCAGTAATATAAAGCGTGCAATTGGCTCTGCACGACCGATTACTTTTTACCCGGATACTGCTGTGCCTGATGATCAATATCAAATGACTTTTCATGCCAAGGCCCAACCAGACTATTTTATTCTGGACGATATGCAGGAAAGTTATGATACCGCACCGCCTGTTATAACAGGGCGATATTGGTCTGGCAAAAAATGGTCGGCAATAAAATTTGTTTTGGGGCGATAGCTTAGCGGGCTATCAAATCAACAATGCCATCAACATATCTGGGTGTAGCACCGCGTTTGCTGGCCACATAAGCGCCAACTGCACATGCACGCTCCAACACCTGCTCCATGGGTAGTTTGTTTAATAAACCCACGATAAAAGTTGCCAGGAAGGAATCGCCGGCACCCACGGTATCTGCCACTTTAACCTCAAAGCCAGGATGCTCATAAAATTTATGATCATGCCAAACTATGGCGCCATGTGCACCGCGGGTAACGCAAATGGTTTGCGCGTGATATTTACTGCGAAACTCGTTTATCTTTTCTTTTAAGTCGCCTTTGTTGGTGTTGATCAGCAAGTCGGCTTCCTCTTCATTCATTTTCACCACGTCGGCACGTGCTGCCAAATTTTCAATAGTTTGCAAAGTATAATGCGGCGCACGCAGATTTACGTCAAATATTTTAAGTGCGTTAGTTTCATTCAGCAGATTTAAGAGGGTGTCGCGCGTTTTTTTTTCGCGACAAACCAGGCTGCCAAACACAATAGCCGTAGCGCTTTTGGCACATTTGGTCAAGGCAGATTTAGTTTTAATATTATCCCAGGAAACGGGTTGCGGAATAATATAAGTTGCTTGTTGCTGCTCGTCCAGTTGCACAGTAACTTCGCAGGTAGGCAGGTGTTCGTCGCGCTGAATCAGATCGCTAAACAGGGCATTGTCCTTTAAAAAATCTACCAGTTCATTTCCCGAAGCATCTGTACCTACGCTGCTGGCAAAAGCTACACCGGCGCCCTGCTGGGCCAGATGGAAAGCCACATTCATGGTAGCGCCACCAGCTACTTTTTCATCGCCGAAGGCGTCCCACAATACTTCGCCTAAACACAGTATATTTTGCTTCATAAAAACGGATTTTAACCGGCGCCAAAGCTAATGGTAAATAGCTATATTTAGATCATGAAAAAGTATTTGCTCTTATTTATATTCACTTTAAGCTCGTTCGCGCTGGTAAAGGCACAAGACCGACAGGCCATTATCAATGTCATGAACACCCAACGCGAGGCCTGGAACCGAGGCGATGTTGAAGGTTTTATGCAGGGCTACTGGAAATCAGACTCGCTGATGTTTGTTGGTAAAACTGCACCCACTTACGGCTGGCAAAACACGCTGAATAACTACAAACGCGGCTACCCCACTAAAGATGCCATGGGTGTACTAACTTTTGATATTTTAAAGGTCGATGTGCTTGATCCTAAGAATGCCTTTGTTTTTGGCGGCTGGCATGTAAAGCAAGCCAGTGGCAAAATATTAGAAGGTTATTATACTTTGTGGTTTAGAAAGATTGAGGGGAAATGGGTGATAGTTTGTGACCATACGAGTTAACCTTGTGTTGATTTCCGCATCGCTCGTTTAGCTTGTCGCTCGTGTAGCGCTCTTGGCCGCTAGGGCCCATTACTTTTTCCTTGATGAAAAAGTAACAAAAAATCAAGTCAGTCGCAATGCTTCTTTGCGCTCTGGGCCTTTGCCCTGCAAAGCGGGTAAAACCTGGGCAGGGGCCTGTTGCCGCCATTTGTCGCACAGTACCACCGCTTCAGGCAACATTCCCGACAGCCCTGCAGCCGCACAAGGCCACCATTGTTTTACCCGCTTTCACCCGAAGCTCTGCGTCTGACGTTTTCGTTCTATTGAAGATTCTGCAAATTTTATTGAATCAAAAAAGCGCGTAAGGCCTATCAGGGCACGCGGCCGGGAGTTTTGCCTTGAGCGGTGGCAGCGATTGGCCTGACTTGATTTATTCACAATTGTTTGTTTTTAATAGGTGTGAATGAGGTCGCTACGCTTAGTTTTGATTACTTTGTATCAAGGCAAAGTAATAGCCCTAGCGGCGAATGAGCGACACCAAGCGACAAGCTAGACAAACGATAAGTCACGAAGCAGTAATTCAACCGAGCGATCTGGAGATCGTCACGCTCGTACCTCGCTCACGATGACGTGGTGGTGATGAGATTGCCACGCTACGCTCGCAATGATAAAAACTTACAACTTACTCTTCGCCAACGCTCTGTTAGCCCTCTTTACCGCCAAACGTTCACGGTACCTGGCATAATCACCTTTAAACGCCATTTTCAAAACACTGTCAATACCACCTTTAACGGCTAGATTATACAGGCTGGCAATTTTACGGGTAGTCGAGGCGTCCCAGGCGCGCAAGCTTAACGAGTAACCGCCTTCTACATATTTCATCCAATGCCAGTAGCCGGTTGGCATAAATAATGTGTCGCCATGCTCCAGGAATACTTCGGTACCTTCAATGCCTTCTAATGACGGGAATTTTTTAATGTCCGGATTGGCCACATCATAATCCTCCAATGCATAAGTGGCATTAGGGATACAATACAGGCGGGTTTTCCATTTATTCTCGAACAAAATAATATGTTTCTTCCCGCCAAAATGAGTATGGAAAATGTGCGGCAAATCAATATCGTAATGTAAAAAAGTAACCGAGTTTGAGCCGCCGAAGAACATAGCCGGCATACTTTCTATAAAACCGCCCATTAAATCTTTGGGTATTTCTATATCGTTTAATAGTTCAGGCGCTTTCTTGAAAATATTGAAAAAAAAGATGCGCAGCTCAGTCGGCTTGCTCATGATCAGATCCATATACGCATCAAACGGCATTTCAGAAGCTTTGGAATTGATAGGTTTTGAAGGATCAGCTTTTGTATTATCATATAAAGGCACTATCTGGCTGCCTACTACTTGTTTTAAATATTCAGGCGTCCACTTTTCGCGGGCGGGCCAGCTGGCAGTCAGGTTTTTTATGACTAATGGGCGACGTTTGTCCAGGTAATTTTTCTTAAAATCTTCGGCAGATATTGTATCGACAGTGTCGATAGCACTTAATATAAAGCTCATGTTAGTATGATCAGGATCATATCATCCTGCAAAAACACTTTGCAAAATCTACACCTAATACAACAAAATAACGGAATAAAAAAACGATATATATTAACCTACTGTTATTTTTTGGTGATGGGACTTAAATTTTCATCTGTCATTGCGAGGGTAGCGTGGCAATCGCGAACATTGCATCCTTGCGATTGCTTCGTCGTTCCTCCTCGCAATGACATTTTATTCTTGCGATTTCTATCTCGGTGCCCCTTCGGCCAAAGCTTTGTCGGCACGCTTATAGGCCAGCTCCTCTTTCCAATCCATATAACGCGCTTTAAAGTTGCTTTTCATTACATCATCAAACTTGCGCTGTATGGTTAAATTGTACAGACTTTTTGCTTTAATGGCCCATGATCTATCCCAGGCGCGCAGTGATATGGAGAACGATCCGTCGAGATATTTCATCCAGTGCCAGTAACCGGTTGGCATAAATAAGGTGTCGCCATGTTCCAGGATGATCTCCTGGCCTTCTACACCATCCAATGCAGGAAATTTGCTAAAATCCGGATTTTCAATATCATAATCCTCTAAAGCATAAGTAGCAAAGGGGATCTTATACAGGCGCTCGCTCCATTTATTATCAAACAAAATAACGTGCTTGCGGCCGTTAAAATGGGTATGGAAAATATGCGCTAAATCGATATCGTAATGCATAAAAGTGATCGACCCCGCACCGCCAAAGAACATATTAGGATACTTATCTAAAAAACCACCCATCAAATCGCTCGGCGAACGGTAATCATCCAGCAAACCGGGGGCATGTTTAATCGGGTCGAACAGAAAGATGCGCAGGTCGGTCGGCTCTTTTTGTATCAGGTCAATATAATCGCCAAACTTCATTTCGGCGGCCGAGGCATTAATGGGCTTAGAAGGATCGGCCTTTGAGCTATCATAAAGCGGAACAATTTGATCGCCAACGGTTTCCTTTAAATAATCAAAGGTCCATTTTTGTAAAGCGGGCCAACTTTCGGTGGCTTTGCGTATCACCAGTGGTTTACGCGGCTTTAAATAATTGTTAATAAAATCCTCTTTTGATATGATATCGACCCTGTCAATCGAAGTTAAAATGATGCCCATGTTCGCAATTAATTAACATACAAAATTATTAAAGCGATAAACACGGGAAATTGTGGCGTTGTTTTATGATATTTTTTTGACAAAAAAAACCCGGCGTAAAGACGCCGGGCTTCCCCCTTTTTCACAAGGTTCTATGAGCTATAGCTACGGTTTCCAGTTCGACAAACGAACTATGTCAACTGCTTACCGCTAAACTATAAACTATCTTTATTTAGGCATTAATACTGTGTTAACTACGTGTATTACGCCGTTGCTTTGGTTAACGTCTGCAATAGTTATCCAAGATTTACCGCCTTTTTCGTCAACCAGGTATAATTTCTTTCCTTCTGCTTTTACCCAAAGTTTACCGCCTTGTACAGTAGTTAGCTCGCCTTTACCAGCTTTAACCTTGGCCCATAAATCGGCTGCGCTTAATTTGCCAGCCACGACATGGTACGTTAGGATTTTGGTCAAGGTTGCTTTGTTCTCTGGCTTTACCAAAGTCTCTACAGTACCTTTGGGCAATTTGTCGAATGCTTCATTGGTAGGTGCAAATACGGTGAATGGTCCGGCACCTTCTAAAGTTTCAACCAAACCTGCCGCTTTAACAGCTGCAACCAGTGTGGTGTGATCTTTTGAGTTTACAGCATTTTCTACAATATTTTTCGTAGGATACATTTCTGCGCCGCCAACCATTTTGGTTTGAGCGAAGGTTTTAGGAGCAATTGCAATAGCTGCTAAAGCAAACGCTGTGATGATGAATTTTTTCATAATTTTTGGTAATTGTTATTTGATGGAAGATACGGCGACCTCCCGCAGGCGGATTTATTTTTGTTATAACCCGTAGTTATAAATAGCTGAAAACCAAAGGTGTTTTTAGTGCGTAGGTACCCGCCTTTTAATAGCTGGTTTCAGGTATAACAGCCTAAAAAAACAGCTCGGCAGCTATGTGGTCGGCGTAGAGTTTGCCGGTTTGGGTAAGGGTGATTTTATTTTGATTTTGGGCGATCCAGCCTTTTTCGAGATAAGGTAAGGCGGTTTTGGCCAGTAAGGTAGCTGCGCCTGCGGCGACGCTATTTAAAACATCCAGATCTAAACCCCAACTGGTGCGCAATGAGGTCATGATATATTCATTCAGTCGATTTTCTTCTGTGAGTTCCTCAATTTCGGCAGGCAGTTCGCCTGCAAATATCGACTGGATGTATTTGGGATTGTTGGCGACGTTCCATTGACGTACCTGACCATTATAAGAATGCGCTGATGGCCCTATCCCCAAATAACTCACGCCACGCCAATAATTAGAATTATGGCGACTGTAATGACCGGGCTTGCAAAAGTTTGAGATCTCATAATGCTCAAAGTCTTGCGTTTGCATAGCATCCATCAAATAAGTAAACTGCCCGGCGCTTTGCTGCTCATTCATAGCGGGCTGTTTTTTACTGCGGATGAAGGAAGCCAGCGCGGTTTGTGGCTCGACAGTCATAGAATAAGCGGATACGTGCGGCACATTTAGCTCAAAAACTTTATTGAGGTTGTGCTTCCATTTGGTATCGGTCAGCAGTGGATAGCCATAGATCAGATCGACAGTAATGTTTTCAAACCCGCTATCCTGCGCGCGCATTACGGACGCCTCGGCTTCCTGCGCGCGATGTACGCGGTTCATCCATTGCAAATCGTCATCAAAAAAAGACTGTATGCCAATGCTGAAACGGTTAACGGGTGTTTGGCGCAGCGCTTGTAGTTTGGCTTTATCCAGATCATCGGGGTTAGCTTCGAGGGTGATCTCAGCATCTGCCGATACCGTATGTAGCCCTGTAATAGTATCCAGCAGCAAATTAATCTCTTCAGCAGACAAAACCGACGGCGTACCTCCACCAAAATAAATGGTCTCGATGGTTTGGCCCTGCAGGTAGTGTTTTTGTAGCTGTAGTTCTTTCACCAGTGCCTGCAACAGCTCGTCCTTATATTTTAAAGAGGTGCTAAAATGAAAATCGCAATAATGGCAAGCCTGTTTGCAGAAGGGGATATGTAAGTAGATGCCGGCCATGCCGCAAAGGTAAGCAGCCCCCTCTAAATCTCCCCCGGAAGGGGAGACTTTATTTTACGCTAAATAAGTGCAGATACAGCTTGTTAAAAACCATACCTGCACTTTACGCCGTTTTTCATTTTTTCTCTATCCTATCTTTTAGCAAATCTCCCAGTTTCTGTAATTTACTACCCCAGAAGTTATCATAATAAGCCAGCCACTCATGCAGCTGATTAAAGCCATCCTGTTTTAAAACACAATGCCTTTCACGGCCGATGTCTTCAATAGATATAAAGCCGGCGTTGTTTAGCACTTTAATATGTTTAGACACTGCGGGTCGGCTCATCTCAAAATTTTCGGCAAGCGAGTTAATGGTCCGGCTATCTTTGGATAACAGGAATAAGATCTGCCGCCGGCTGGGGTCTGCTATCACCTGGAAAGCATCAAGCCTTTGCTGTTCCATCTGTTTCGGGGTTTATGGTTAGTAAAAGTTTCTGGATCTGTTTAGGCCAGCCTGTGCTCATTCCGGTAAATAGATCTATAAAACTAGCGCCTTCAAATCCGCGGTGAATTAGCTCTAACTGCGTACCGTTATTAAGCGGGGTCAATGTCCAGTCTACCACAGAAGTGTTCAAAGTGCCATCACCGGGGCCGAAGTGCCATGAGTACGACAGGCTTTTTAAAGGTTCAATCGCCAAAACCTTACAGTAAAATATGCCATCAAATTGAATATCGGGCATGGGCTTAGTGGTAACCTGAAACTCATAACCCAAAATTGGTTTGAAATTGTTTTTCATCAACCACAGCGCTATCAAGTCAGCGTCGGTAAGGTATTCCCAAACAACCTCGGGTGGGTTAGGGAAAAATAAATCGTATTTAATGATCTTTGCCATATATCTTTATTTATTTAGTATCTGTAAAATTTGGCCGACATGTTTTGGCCAGCCTTCGTTCATTGAGTTGAACATGTCTATAAAATTTTGTCCCTCAAATCCGCAGTGTACCAGCAGCAAATCGGTGCCACCGTCTTTTGATGTCAATGTCCAATTAACTACCGAGGTTGTCGAAGTTCCGTCGCCCGGCCCAAATTTCCAGGAATAACAAAGGCTACTGAAAGGTTCGACGACCAAAACTTTGCAGTAAATATTGCCGTCGAAACCCATTTCGGGCATAACAGGGGCCGACAGTTTAAACTCGTGCCCAACTATAGGTAAGAAATTGCCGGGCATGAGCCACTTTGCAATCAGGTTAGCATCTGTGAGGTATTCCCACACCACCTCAGGCGGATTGGGAAAGGAAAATTGATGTTGAATAATCTTTGCCATAATATAATAAGTAACTTGTAGGTTACGCAAATATATATGTAACTTACGGGTTACGCAAATATATTTTTAATTATTTTTATTTTTTGGGCGATAACGCTTGCTTTAATCGTTTAAAGTGATAATTTTGATCTAACCAATTATTAAATCTTCATGAAAAAAGTAGGACTCAAGGATATTGCTGAGCACGTAGGTGTGTCTATAGCGCTGGTGTCTTACGTATTAAACGGGCAGGCCGAACTGAAACAAGTAAGCAAAGAAAACGCTGAAAAGATCAAGAGGGCGGCTGAGGAGCTGAACTATCGCCCCAACCAAATTGCCAAGAGTTTAAAGATGCTTAAAACCAATACCATTGGTTTGGTGGTGGCCGATATCAACTATCGTTTCAGCACAGGCATTACCCGCGCTGTCGAGGCCGAAGCCAAGAAAGCCAACTACACTGTACTTTTTGGCAGTTCGAACGAGAGTGAGGATACCTTTGAAGAATTGGTAAACGCGTTAATAAACCGCCAGGTAGATGGTTTGATCTTAGTACCTGTAGAAAACTCGCAGCCACAGATCAAGATGCTGCAAAAGTCGGGCGTGCCGTTTGTACTGCTTGACCGTAATTTTCCCGAGATTCAGGCTAACCACGTTACGCTGAATAATCATAAAGCGGCCTATGATGCTACTACTTACCTCATCAAACAGGGCCATAAGCGTATTGCTTTCTTTAATTATCAAACCACATTTTATCATTTGCAGCAACGCAACCAGGGATACTTGGACGCGCTGAAGGATAACAACATCAAGTTTCAGGAACATTGGCTGCAAGAAGTAAAAAGCAGCGACAGGGCAGGAGATATCAAGCGAGGCATCGGAACTATACTAACCCACGCCAAACCTTGCGATGCCGCCTTTTTTGCCACCGATACGTTGGCCATTACCGGATTGAAATATCTGAACAAGCATAACATTAAAGTGCCAGGGCAACTATCGGTACTGAGTTTTGATGAGTCGGAAGCATTTGAGCTGTTTTATTGCCCGGTTACCCATTTACAGCAACCACTGGCCGAGATGGGCAGGGCGGCGGTTGATACAGTGGTTGGGCTAATTGATCATAATAAAATTAATAGGCAGGTGAGTTTAGAATCCAAACTCGTCAAAGGTAAATCTTGTAGAGAATAGTTTTTTTTGAAGTATACTTTAAACGTTTAAAGTAAAAGGAATATACCCAACTCCACCACGTGATTGCGAACGAGGTACGAGTGTGGCAATCTCCGGTAAAGCGACTTGCAGGGCGCTTAGAGGTCGTCACGCTACGCTCACGATGACGTAATTGGGAGAGGGCTGCAATAGTCAATCATATAACCAAAAAAGAGAAGATAAATGAAACCAACAAAAACCAAATCAAACGTGCTGCTTATCTCGGTGGTGGCTGCCACGGGCGGGCTGCTATTCGGGTTTGATACCGGGGTAATATCCGGTGCCTTGCCTTTTATGAAAGAGTACTGGAAACTGCCCGACTCTAGCATAGCCTTAATCACTACCACCGTGCTCATTGGCGCGGTTATCGGCGCTATCACCAGCGGTAAACTGTCAGATTACCTGGGCCGCAAAAAAATGATCATCGTTAATGCCATCATTTTCGCAGTAGGGGCAGTGGGCTGCACCTTTGCAAGCGATATCAACTTTTTAATGATCATGCGGGTCATTATCGGCTTTGCTATCGGTATCACCTCATATGTGGTACCTATGTACATTGCCGAGATAGCACCTACCCGCCGCCGCGGGGCCATGGTTACCTTGAACCAATTGATGATCACTATTGGCATCCTGGTATCGTACATCACCGATTATGCTTTGGGTAACGATGCCAACCTGCAGTCATGGCGCTGGATGTTTTTTGTGGGATTGTTCCCTGCTTTGATCTTGCTGATCGGTATGTTCTTCCTGCCGGAGACACCGCGCTGGCTCATTAGCAAGGGCCGTTGGGCCGAAGGCGAGGCTGTACTGAATAAAGTAGAAGACGCCGACCTGATCCCTCAAACACTGGCCGACCTGAAACGCGATATCGAATTAACCGCAAAAAACAAAACCAACAGCGGCGAGATCTTAAAACCATGGTTGCGCCCGGCGCTTATAATTACTATGGGTATCTTTTTCTTCCAGCAATTCTCGGGCGTAAATACCATTATCTACTATTCGCCTATCATATTTAAAATGGCGGGTATCGTTAGTAATACTGCCTCTATTTTGCCGGCTATTATCATCGGCACTGTAAACGTATTGGCTTGCTTTTTATCGGTAATGTTGTTGGACAGAGTGGGCCGACGCAAATTGTACATGATTGGCATCTGGGGCATGATCCCATCATTGGCTTTGCTGGGTATTTGCTTTCACTTTAAAGAAGCACTGGGTGCTAGTCTGCCGATATTTGCTGTACTCAGCATCGTTTGCTATATCATTTTTATTGCTATCAGTCTGGCGCCGTTGGGTTGGTTGTTGATCTCAGAAGTGTTCCCATTAAATGTTCGCGGCGTGGGGATGAGCATAGGTTCCTTATCGCATTGGGGCTTTAATGCCATTGTAGCCTTTACTTTCTTTAAACTGGTTAATGCTTTCGGAGTGTCTAATACTTTCTTTTTCTATTCGGCTATTTGTTTGATAGGGATGTTTTGGGGTAGGTATTATATCCCTGAAACCAAAGGGAAATCATTGGAAGAGATTGAGGAGCACTGGCGCAAAGGCGGCAGCCCAAGGGATTTGTAATAAATTAAATTGTCATTGCGAGCGAGGAACGAGCGTGGCAATCGCAAGGAGAAAAGCGTGGTGATTGCACAGTTCGCGATTGCCACGCTTCGCTCGCAATGACAAGTACTATTAAACATAAATATCACACACATGAAAAAATACATCATACTCCTAACACTCGCACTCGGCACACTAAGCCTGAGCGCGCAAAAACTGGGCGTTAAGTACGACCCAACCATTCAATCAACCAAAAACCTGCAATACTGGCGGCCCAAAGGCAATTTATTTGTGGGCGATTGCATGCCCTTTTACAAAGACGGTGTATTCTCTATGTACTGGCTGCTCGACTCGGCGCACCATGCCAGCCTGGGCGGACTAGGTGGACACCAATGGGTATTAAGCACCACTACTGATCTGAAAAATTGGAAACAAAACCCTATTGTATTAGGTATAGACGAGCCCTGGGAGAAATCCATCTGCACCGGCTCGGTAGTGTTTTATAAAGGCAAGTATTACGCGTTTTATGCTACGCGATTAGTGAACGACGGTAAGATCAATGAGCAATTAAGCTATGCTATCAGTAACGACGGTATCCATTTCGACAAACAAAAGCCTAACCCATTTTACACTTCGGCGCCTGGCTATAGTAAGCGCGACTTCCGCGACCCTAAAGTTTTTGTGGACGAGAAAACCGGCGAGTTTCACCTGTTTGTGGCCAGCTGGCAAGAGAATACGCCGCTGCGCCACTCCGGCGGAGCGTTGGTACATATGGTATCCAAAGACCTGAAAAACTGGACGGTACTTGATCCGGTGTTAACCGGCCAGGGATCTGTACCCGAGTGCCCGGATTACTTTCTGTGGAACGGCTGGTATTATTTAGTTTATGGCGATAATGGGGATACTTATTATGTGATGTCGCACAGTCCATACGGCCCGTGGCAGGAGCCAAGATACCAGGCCTTGAACGAATCGTGGATCAACGTAGCCAAGACGGCAGCGTTTAAAAACGGTCGCCGCATTGTGGGTGCGTGGATCCCTAGCCGCGATCAGAATAAAGACAACAACGGCGAACGCTTTGGTGGCAATATGGCTTTCCGCGAAGTGAAACAAGAAGCTGATGGAACGTTATCTACCAGTTTCCCTGCGGAAATGATTCCGGCTACCAATGCAGCTTTAAGTTTAAGTATTAAGGCTGATATGGATGCCAAAGCAGAAGGCACAGACGGTATAAGCATCAGCACTACCAGCGGCATGGGTTCTGCTCATCTGGAGAATTTGCCGTTGAATTGCCGGATTACCATGGAGGTTGACCCTACCACGCCAATTGCCGAGTACGGCTTTTATTTAAGAGCTGATAACCAGGCAGACAACGGCTATCGCGTAGACTTCCTGGCTGGCGACCGCGACGTTTGGTTAGGCAATACCATGATTCGCGTGGTGGAAGGTTTGGATAAACCGATGAAGCTGGATATTATTATGAAAGACGATATTATTGATATGAATATAAATGGCAAGCGCACCATTGTGAACCGTTGCCCCGAGCAAAAAGGTACCCAATTGCATTTCTTTGCAAAGCATGGTAATGTTAAGTTTAGGTCGATAAAAATTAGTCCGCTTAAAGAAGATTAGTATGCTGTTAGGATTTGATATTGGGGGTACCAAATGTGCCGTGGTTTTGGGTAAGACAAGTAGTGACGGGCTGGAGATTATAGATAAAGTGGCCATGCCAACGGTACAACCACCTTATGACATGATAGAGGTGCTGTTTATAACCGCCGAGAACTTGCTGAAAAAGCACGGTTTGCAAAATGCCGATCTGCAGGGCATCGGCATCAGTTGTGGTGGTCCGCTGAGTAGTAAAAAAGGGTTGATATTGTCGCCGCCAAATTTGCCTGGCTGGGATAACATCCCTATGGTGCAACTAACGACCGAACGTTTCGGCCGTAACGCTTTGCTGCAAAATGATGCCAACGCCTGCGCCGTGGCCGAATGGAAATACGGTGCCGGTAAGGGTTTTGAAAACGTGATCTTTTTAACTTTTGGCACTGGCATGGGTGCGGGTTTGATTCTAAATGGCAGGCTATATTCAGGCACTTCGGACTTTGCCGGCGAGGTGGGTCATCTGCGCCTTTCAGATATGGGGCCGGTAGGTTTCGGCAAAGCCGGCTCATTTGAAGGTTGGTGCAGCGGCGGTGGGATAGCACAATTGGCGCAGATCAAGGTTAGAGAGCGATTGCAGGTAGGCGGGAAGGTTTCGTTTTGCGATAGCCTGGACGATCTGGGTAAACTAACCGCCAAGATCGTAGCCGAAGCCGCCCACAGCGGCGATGAACTGGCTATTGATATTTACAATACCTGTGCCGAATATTTGGGTCGTGGTCTATCTTTATTGATAGATATTTTAAACCCGGAGGTGATTATTATGGGGAGTATTTATGGTCGCGCTAAATCTTTATTAGATGAGCGGATGATGAAAGTGATAGAGCGGGAAGCTTACATAGGTGCACACGAGGTTTGCAAGATCGTACCGGCAGGTTTAGGTGAAAACATTGGCGATATGGCGGCATTGAGCTTGGCGGTGATGAGTGGGGAATAGTCAGCAAATCGCACTATTGCAGGCGGGGAGACGCAAAATGTTGCGTCTCTACCATAGCCCCAAAATGTAGAGACGCAATATTTTGCGTCTTATGCAGATTCCTCTAGTTTCTGGATCTTAAACCACCACGTCATTGCGAGCGTAGCGTGGCAATCTCTGAAGCGATCAGTAAACGCTGGCCAGAGATCGTCACGCTCGTTCCTCGCTCACGATGACGTGTAATAAAAGAATAATGGTGAAAAAAATAGCGGCAATAATCCTCCTGGCTCTAATCGCCCACGCATCCATCGCGCAGCAAAAAGTAATAAGCATTGGCACGCTGTTAAACGACATGGTGAACAGAAGCCTTGACGTGCTTTGCCCATCGCCATACTACACCTCCAAACTGCAAACCAGTCATGATCGCCGCTCGCTGATCCCCGGCACACCCTCATGGCATGCTAACGATGATGGCTCGGGTTTCATCAGGTACGAGGCTAACAAGGGCCGTGTAGAGAAGGTGCTGTTTGACGAAAAAGGCCCTGGCGTGATTACCCGCATTATTACTACAGGCGGGGCCAAAGGCACTAACCTGCGTTTTTATTTTGACGGCGAGAAGGAGGCCAGTGTGGTCATTCCGGCTTATGATATTGCTAAATTACCTATCCATTTGCCCGACGGACTGTTGCTGTTGCACGAACATTATAATACCACCCAGGGTAGCTCGCTTTATTACCCTATTCCTTATGGCAGGAGTTGTAAAATTACTGTGGATGATTTGAATCGGGCTTATTATTTCCATGCCAACTATCGTACTTATGCTAAAAGCATTAAGGTTAAAACGTTTACCGTAAAAGAAGCTAAAACTTACCAGAAACAAGCAGACGAAACGGGTGAAGAACTACTGTATTCTGGTGCCTATGTAATGAATGAGGCAGACACGCAACGCCAGCTTGTCCCCGGTGCGAGTTTGATTTTGTCTTTGCCTGCTGACCATAAAGCTATCCGGACACTGGCATTTAATCTTGATGGCTATGCGGAGGCTGACTACGGGCAAATGATGCGTGGCCTGATCGTCAAAATAACGTTCGACGGACGGCAAACGGTAAGCGTTCCGCTGAGTGATTTTGTAGGATCAGGCATGGGGGCGCCCGCTGTAAAAAATTATTATTTATTTTCGGATGGAAAGGGTAACATGAGTTCAAAGTTTATCATGCCCTATAAAAAGAGTGCTAAAATTGAATTGGTAAATATCTCTAACTATCCGGTCGAAGCCCAGATAAGGGCTTGTACCTCACCCTGGAAATGGACACCCAACACCCTTTATTTCCACGCCGCCTGGCGGCAGGAAACGGGCCTAAAAACTAATGCCGGGTTGGATTATAATATGGCGACTATTGTCGGACGAGGTGTTTTTAAGGGTGATGTATTGTCGCTGTACAACCATACCCCGCGCTGGTATGGCGAGGGCGACGAACATATCTGGGTAGATGATGAATCTTTTCCTTCGCACTTTGGCTGCGGTACGGAGGATTATTACAACACCACGTTTGCGCCTATCCATGTTTTCCAGACACCATTTGGCGGCGCCATGCGCGAGGATGATGAAGCATCGCGCGGTTACAATACCTTTTTGCGCACCCGCAACCTGGATGCGGTGCCCTTTAAAAAGAAACTGAAATTTGAGTTTGAGCTATTGAGTTGGGACACCGGTTTGGTTGATTATTCATCAACCGTTTTTTGGTATGGCGATCTGAATTCGAGGGCCATCACCGCGTCTGACGACCAGGAAGCCTTGAAGCCGCTGCCCAAACCTGTCTATACAGGTGATGAAAATTAATAGTTTGATAACCTGACTTTTGATTGAATTTTATAGTTTTATCGACATGAAAATTAAATTTCTACTGCTGCTATCTGCGGCTTTAACATTGGCCACTTTTAAAGGCGTCGCGCAAGCAAAATTTATCCACTCGCATAACGATTATGCCAATAACACGCCTTTTTACAAGGCCTATAACAATGGCTTCAATTCCATAGAAGCAGATATATTTTTGGTTGACGGCACGTTACTGGTATCGCATAGCGACAAGTATCTGTTCCCTGACCGTACGCTGAAAGGTATGTATATCGACCCCATTGCATACGCCTTGCGCCGGGATACTACCCGCCGCTTAAATTTATTGATCGATGTTAAAGCCGATTATAAAAAAATCCTGCCTGCGCTGGTAAAAGAACTGAAGCCGCTGAGCGCATATTTAATGAGTCCGGAAAATCCCACGGGCAGGCTAAAAATATTGATCAGTGGTAACCGTCCGCAGCCGGGCGACTATAAAGATTATCCAACCACGCTTTGGTTTGATGATGATCTGATTTACCCGCACACCCCGGCGCAGTGGGATAGAGTAGGGCAGGTGAGTTTAAACTTTGAGAATTGGTCTAAATGGAAGGGCCAGGGCGCTATTGCCGAGGCCGACCGCAAGCGTCTGCAAAAAACGGTGGACAGCGTGCATACCCATACCGGCAAACTGGTAAGATTTTGGGGCGCGCCGGATACCCAGGAGTCTTGGGATACCCAGGTTGCATTCGGCGCAGACATCATTGGTACCGACAGGATCGAGCAACTATCTACCTATCTGGGCGAAAAATCTTTACGCAAACCAACCAACGTTGCCATCCCCAATAAATTAGTTAAATAGTCTGTTTGATTTTTTAAAAACAATCAACTGAAAAGAAAAGATAATTAAGGTATTTTTGCGGCTTAATAAATGTTTTTAAATGCGTTTTGCTGCTTTTTGTATACTTTTTTTGATCGCCGGGGCATTTGCCGGCTACGCGCAGCAAGACACATCGGTGCAAACCAATCCGGTAATCTCTACTCCTCAACAAGGCGGGGTACAGGTGTTGGATTCGGTGATCATGGCTACGGCCAACCGCCAAAAATTCCTGGAAGACTCGCTGGCTTTTCTCTACATCAAATATCCAGACTCAACCACCTACAGCCAGGGCTCTGCCCAATTTGTGAAGGATAGTTTATACCATGGCAATGGTTTCCTGGATATTCCTTACAGATCTAAAAACTCATTACGCAGCGGCCATACCCGCCAAACCCGAGATCAATGGGTTATCGTCATGATCATCAGTTTGCTGCTTTATACGGCTATCCTGAATATACTGATGAATAAAGATATCAAGAATGTGTTCCTGTCGTTTTACAGCAAACGGGCCATGGTGCAAGCTAATAAGGATGATATACAAATCAACTTCTGGGCCTTTGTAGGGCTTTTCCTGTTATTCGGTTTAACCTTTGGTTTATTTCTGTACCAATTAGCTGGTTACAGAAATATTTACTATAGTATCAGTGGTTTCAGGCTGTTTAGCTCGCTGGTATTTATTATATTATTGCTTTTTGCCAGTAAATTCCTGGTGTTGAAAGCCTTAGGCTTTATTTTTGACATCCAGAAACTGGTAACAGAATATGTATCAGTGCTTTACCTGACATACTTTAACATAGCCTTTGTATTTTTGCCCGTTACTGTTTGTTTTAGCTTGATAGCGGCACAATTTATACCTGTTTTACTGGCAGTTGCCATTGTTTTAGTGCTGGTGATTTTCACCTGGTTATACTTAAGAAGCAGCGTTAGCATTATTTCTAATATTCGATTTCATAAATTCTATTTATTTATCTATCTTTGTGCCCTCGAAATTTGCCCCATTTTGATACTAGTAAAAGCACTGAATATATAAGTTTTAGGTTTTAAATTACAGCGTTGGAAGAAAGAAAGAAAAAGGTAAAAAGTATATTGGTTACTTTACCTAAGCCCGAGAACGATAAAAATCCATATACTGAATTGGCTAAAAAGCTGAACCTGAAAATTGATTTCAGGTCGTTTATTCACGTTGAGGGTGTACCGGCAAAAGATTTTCGTAAGGATAAAATTAACCTTGCCGATTTTACCGCGGTGATTTTCACCAGCCGTAATTCTGCCGACCATTTTTTCAGAATATGCGAGGAAATGCGTTTTGAAGTACCGGTAGAAATGAAATATTTCTGCCTTTCTGAAACCATTGCTTTATATCTTCAAAAATATATCCAGTACCGTAAGCGTAAAATTTTCTTTGGTAAACAAACTGCTTCAGATTTAGCCGAGGTGCTTAAAAAACACTCAAGCGAGAAATTCTTATACCCTTGCTCTGATGTAGCTGCCGAAGAAACTCAGAAATTCTTATTAGAAAACGGTTACGATTTTACCCCTGCAGTTTTATTCCGCACCGTATGCAGCGACCTGAGTGATCTGGCTGAAGTATTTTATGACGTTATTGCGTTCTTTAGCCCATCAAGCATACAGTCGTTATACAAAAACTTCCCTGAGTTTAAGCAAAACAACACCCGCATTGCAGCTTTTGGCGCTACTACACACAAGGCGGTACTTGAAGCCGGCCTGATTTTAGACATCCCGGCACCTACTCCGGCTGCTCCTTCCATGACTATGGCTATTGAACAATATTGCAAACAGGTAAATAAATAGTCTAAAAGGCTTTTTTTTTAATCTGATGTGCAACATTTTTCATATTTTGCCGTATAACGCTTAAGTAAAAACTTACTGTTATAACTAGTTAATTTAAAAACATTTGGTGTTATAACCCATCTTGTTCTATCGTTAATAGATTTGCTTTGCAGTTTAAAAAGTGTTATTTTTAATTATAAAAAACATTTTTTACGATTTGATTTGGCAAATTTTATATATTCGGGGGTCATTTTGTGTTTATTGATGGCATGTTTTTTTTGATTTGTAAAAAATGAAGCAGATATACTTTGTAGTAGCAATTTTAGGTACAATGGCTTTAGGCAGCTGTGGCATTTTTGGCGGCGGTGGTGGTAAAGGCGCAGACAGAGGAGAGGTGATTGGCGCCAGCAGCAGAACACCCCGTGCCGAAATACCTTACGGTATGGTGTACATCCCCTCGGGCACTTTCTTAATGGGCCAGACAGACCAGGACGTTACCTTTGCACAAATTGCACAAACCAAACAGGTTACTATCCCGGCCTTTTTTATGGATCAAACAGAAATATCAAACAGTCAGTACAGGCAGTTTGTAAACTGGGTTCGCGATTCAATTGCTATCACCAGCTATCTGAACGATCCTAAATACTTTATCGGCGGTAACGGTACCAGAAAAGCCGCCCCTGCTAACGCAAATCCAAGCGGTCAAAAATACATTGACTGGAACTACGTAAAAAAATTCCCTATCTGGGGTGCCGGCACCAAAAAAGGCGGTAACGCCAATGCTCAGAAATTACAAAGTATGTACTATCAAGGTCTGGATCGTGTGTTCGATCGTAATGAACTTGACGTACGCTTGTTAAAATATAACTATGCATTGCCGCTGTATCGCAGAGCTGCAGAGCACAGAAATGATAAAAACTTCAAACGTTCTGACGCGATATTCCGCGATACGGTAGCTGTTTACCCGGATACACTGGTTTGGCTGGCAGATTTCTCATACGCAGCAAATGAGCCAATGGTTGAAGGCTACTTCTCTCACCCATCATTTAAAGATTACCCGGTAGTGGGTGTTAACTGGTTACAGGCCCGTGCCTTTACCATGTGGCGCACACGCTACAACGAAGCTTATAAAGATTCAAGACACCTGGCACACCGCTCGCCTTACGATTTACCAACCGAAGAGGAGTTTGAATATGCGGCACGTGGCGGCAGGATAGGTACGGATTACCCTTGGGGTGGTCCTTACATCCGGAATGCCAAAGGTTGTTTGTTGGCTAACTTTAAACCAGGCCGTGGTAACTACTCTGATGACGGCGGTACTTATACAGTAAAAGTAAGATCTTATCTACCTAACGATTACGGCTTGTATTGCATGGCCGGTAACGTAGCCGAGTGGACCTCATCAGCATTTGATCCATCTGCATCAACCTTTGTGAATGATTTAGCTCCAACCTTCAATTACGAGGCTAAAAAGAATGACCCTGAAGTTATGAAACGCAAAGTTGTGCGCGGCGGTTCATGGAAAGACGTAGGTTATTTCCTGCAAAACTCAACACGGGCTTATGAGTTTCAGGATAGCGCTAAATCTTATATCGGTTTCCGTTGCGTAACTCACTTCCAGGGCCGCGACTTGAGAGACAAACGGTAATTTGAAAAACTAATCAAAAACTAAGAGAATATTTTATAACACATTTTATGGCAGGGAAAAAACAACCATGGGGTATTAATAACGTTGTATCCTGGGGTGCAACCGTAGTTATTGTAGGTTTATTGTTTAAGATACAGCATTTACCTTTTGGCGGCTTATTTATTTCAATAGGTCTGGGTGCAGAAGCGATATTGTTTTTTATACTGGGCTTCCAGAGAGAAGACGTTGAAATTGACTGGACAAGAGCTTATCCGGAATTGGCTCATGATTATAAAGGCGAATTGCCGCAATCATCACAAAAAGCTGTTGGCGGTGGTAACTTCTCGCAAACTGCAGCTTTAGACAAAATGATGGCCGATGCTAAAATTGGTCCTGAATTAATTGGTAGCCTTGCCGATGGTTTAAGAACCTTTGGCGATAAAGTTAATGCTATATCAAAGGTTACTGATGCCGGTGAGGCCACTATAAATTTCACCAATAAAGTGAAACAGGCAACTGAAAGCTATGATAATCTGTCTGCATCTTTCGAAAAAGCATCTGGTAATTTGTTAGAGTTGGCTAATACCAACGTCGACTCAAAAGCATATCATGATCAGGTAAACAGCTTAGCTAAAAATTTATCAGCATTAAACGCTGTTTACGAATTAGAACTGCAAGACTCAAGCGCGCATTTAAAAGCAATGAACAAGTTTTATCAAAACCTGTCATTAACTATGGGCAACTTTACAGAGTCTATCGAAGATTCAAAACAGTTTAAAGAAGAGGTTGGTAAGTTGGCTAAAAACTTATCGTCATTAAATTCAATTTATGGCAATATGCTAACCGCGATGAATGCACCGCGCCAAGCTTAATTTTGGTGAATAAACAGGATTTTGATACTAACAAAGAAAGATATATAACAAATGGCTGGAGGTAAACAAACCCCAAGGCAGCGGATGATGGGTATTTTATACCTGGTATTGCTTGGCCTTATCGCCCTTGATGTACCCGATAGCTTGCTTGATGCATTTAAAAACATCAGCGATAGCTTGTCGGCATCAAAAACAAATGTGCAAAAAGGTATTGATAACACCTTTGAGGCATTTGAAAAAACTAAGCTGAAGGAACAGCCGGAGAGAGCGAAGCCTATTTATGATAGAGCAGAGAGAGCAAAAAAGCTGGCCGATAATCTGAATACGTATGTAGACTCATTGAAAAAAATGCTGGTTGACGCCAGCGGTGGTTTTGATGATGCAACACAGGATTACAAAGGACGCGAAAACCTGGACGTATCTGTTGATTTGATGGTTAATCGCAAAAGAAATGCTTACGATCTGCATAAAAAAATTGATGCTACCCGTGATGAGTTAATAGGGTTATTGAGCCCTAAAGACCGCGAAGGCGTTAAATTACCGCTAGAGGCTGCCGCACCGCCGCACAGAACTGGTTTTGAAAATAAAACCTGGGAACAGGCAACTTTTGGTGAAGGCATGCCGATGGGCGCGGTAATGACATCATTAACCAAAATACAATCGGACACTAAAAATGCCGAAAATGAAGTGGTTAAAAAGATATTAGGAGAAGTTGATGTGGCTGTTGTTAATCTGGATCAATTTTCGGCGGTGGCAGTGGCGCCAACCAGCTATGTACTAGTTGGCCAGCCTTATACTGCTGAAGTATTCTTAACTGCGTCTGACTCTAAATCATCACCTGATATTAGTGTTGAGGGATCAAGATTACCTACAGAGGCCGGACGTGGTAAATATAACGGCAGCACCGGCAGTGAAGGTGTACATACCTGGATAGGTACTATATCCGTTAAACAGAATGACGGTACCATGAAGACTTACAAAACCGAGCCGCAAACTTATACTGTTGCAAGGCCATCGGCAGTTGTATCGCCGGATAAAATGAATGTGTTATACATAGGTGTGCCCAACCCGGTATCGGTATCGGCGCCAGGTATTGCCAAGAAAGATTTAAAAGTAAGCATGAGCGGTGGTACTATTACCCCGTCAGGCAATGGATATATTGCTACCGTCACTGCGCAGGGAACTGCTACCGTAAATGTATCGGGCGAAGTGTCAAAAGGAAAAGTAATGGCTTTAGGCTCAACTTTATTCCGTGTAAAACGTATACCAGACCCTAAGGCAGAGTTTGCCGGTAAATCTGGCGGAACAACAAGCTCGGCTAATATTAAATCGCAGGACGCAATATTTGCCCGCTTAGAGAATTTTGAATTTGATGCAAAGTTTAGTGTTACACGTTTTACTTTGTTAGTGATAAAACCACGCCAGGATCCATTGAGCTTTACCGGAACCGGCAACCAGTTAACCAGCGCTATGCACTCTGCAATGAACAGTGTATCGCCGGGATCTACTGTGGTATTTAAAGACATTGTTGCTGTTGGCCCTGACGGTACCCAACGTGGCTTAGATAATATTGTATTGTTTGCAAATTAGAAGCATATGAAAAGTAGATTTTTGATTGTGGTACTCTGTTTAGCTTGCGTGGCATCATTTGCGCAAACTAAAAAAAGAAAGGCTCCGGCCAGGAAACCGGCAGCTACCAAACGTGCAACAACGGCAGGTAACAATGCGGCTAATAAACAAACCTCAGTGGTTGATACTACTAAGAAACCAACAGATGCGCCTATTACTGCAGACGCTACACCGGCTAAACCGTTTGACAGACCGTTGGATGGCTATTACAAAAAGACCAATATTCAAAACAATCGTGTAACGCCGTATGCTAACGTTCGTGAGGCGGACGCGGTGTTTGCAAAACGTGTTTGGGAAGAAATTGATTTGCGCGAAAAAGTAAACGCTTACCTAGGCTCGCCAAAAGCAAGATTAATTGATGTATTGATGGATGCCGTAGCTGCAGGCGAATTGACTGCTTACGACCCGATCCCTACAAAAGACGACCCTAACGGCGATGGTTTTGCTGTGCCGTTGACCCCTGCAAAGGCAAAAGCAAAAATGGCTGACAGTGCTTTAGTAAATATTATTAATGCTAACGGCGAAAAAACCGGTTCAAAAATGGTAGCTGGTGATTTTCAACCTGACAGTATCATTAAATATCGTATTAAAGAAGACTGGATCTTTGACAAGCAGCGTTCTGTATGGGAGCCACGCATCATAGGCATTGCACCAATGATCAAGCAAAAAGTGGATGGTGCTAACCTGGCGTTAGATTATCAGCCGGCCTTTTGGATCTATTTCCCGGCTGCACGCCAGGTATTGGTTACACACGAAGCCTTTAACAGAAACAATGATGCTACAGATCTGAGTTTTGATGACGTTTTCTTGAAACGCTTATTTCACGGTTATGTGGTTAAGATATCTAACGATAAAGACGAGCGTATCAAAGATTACGCACAAGGTATAGACAGGCTTTATGAATCTGAGCGAATTAAGAAACAGCTCATGGATTGGGAGCTTAATTTATGGCAGTACTAACCAGCTATTACAACATAAATTTATTGGCCCTTGCAGATCTGCAAGGGCTTTTTTGTTGAATTAAAATCTCGATGAGGGTTTATAAAATAAGCATCGACAACTATCGATGAAACGTATGTGTCCCTTTCATTAACTTTTCATACTAAATTATTATCTTCGCTGCCCGTAACTGGACTGATTGAAGTTTATGAAATTATTAGAAGGAAAAACCGCGTTAATAACCGGAGCGTCAAAAGGAATTGGACGCAAGATTGCTGAAAAATTCGCCGAGCACGGCGCTAATGTGGCTTTTACTTATTTGTCATCTGTAGAAAAAGGAGAAGCCCTTGAGCAAGAACTGAAAAGTTTTGGTACCCAGATAAAAGGTTACCGCAGCGATGCCTCTAAGTTTGACCAGGCAGATAAACTAATTAATGATATCATAACTGATTTCGGAACCCTGCACATTGTAGTGAACAATGCCGGTATTACCAAAGACGGCCTGTTAATGCGCATGACCGAAGAGCAATGGGACGATGTGCTGGAAGTTAACCTGAAATCGGTATTTAACATTACCAAAGCGGCATCAAAGATCATGATGAAAAACCGTGATGGTGTATTCATCAACATGAGTTCTGTGGTTGGTGTTGATGGTAACGCTGGTCAATCTAACTACGCTGCTTCAAAAGCCGGCATTATTGGTTTCTCAAAATCAATAGCTAAAGAGCTGGGTTCGCGTAATATCCGTACCAATGTGATAGCGCCGGGCTTTATCCGCACCGAGATGACCGAGGTTTTAGATCCTAAAGTAGTTGAAGGCTGGGCGGCAACAATCCCGCTTAAACGGGCCGGCGACACCGAGGATGTAGCTAACGCTTGCGTTTTCTTAGCATCTGATATGGCTACCTACATTACCGGCCAGGTTATCCCGGTTGATGGTGGGATGCTTTAAGATTTCGGAAGTCGGAATTTTGATTTCGGATTTTAATAAATAATAAAAGATAATGGCCTGTAATGCTGAGACACTCGAAGCATGAGCTCAGGCCTTTGCAAATCATATTAAAAACAGCATATTTGATATACAGATATGCTGTTTTTTTATGCCTAAACTTTTACTATTTGTTGGATTGCTGTTGATGTTTGGATGTCACGATCCTGAAAAGGAATATTCAATGCCGAATAAGAAGGATATTAATGAGGTTGTGAAAGCAGTGATTACCCAAGGCAAAATATTTCGTGATACATTGCCTTTGTCGATTGATCTGTATCGTAGAGGTGGGCCGCGTAAAGATTTTTTTGCTTTCGAAATAGATTGGCTTTTAAATAATAAGAAGCCTTTTCATTTTCAACGTGCTGACTCGGCTTATTTCATTTATCAAATTCATCATTTACATCACCTCCTGATAGACACGACGGGGCTTTCAAAAATAAAATTTACCAGCGCCAAGCAGATAGGCGACAAAAAATGGGATGAACGGCAGCATTTTTTCAACAACGCTATCATGATACCGGTCTTTTCGTTAGATCAAAAACAAGCTTACATATTGATGGACAGTTATTATAATATTATGGCTGGCGAGGGATATTCGTTTACGCTTAGGAAGGTAAACGGTAAATGGTATATAGTGCATGAAGAACTTGCATGGCAAAGCTAACTCACCAACATTATTACACCAAACATTCACATTATTTTCGCATTTTGCACAATAACGTAAAGCGTATTACGTACAACGTTTAACATCTAAAATGCTGCTATTTTCTATTACATGGGGGGCTGTTTCGGGCTGGTGGGTTATACCTTGCCTGCTGTTGGGCTTGCTGTATGCCTGGATCATGTACCGGCAACCACTAAACCTGTCGGATAAATTCAGATACCTGCTGTCGGCATTTAGAACCCTGGCGGTTTTTATCATTTCTTTGCTGTTGGTGTCGCCATTAGTTAAATCCACTAATTATCAGCCCCAAAAGCCCTTGATTTTGGTGGCGCAGGATAATTCGCAATCGGTCAATACCTTTCATTCTAAAGACTTTGATGCCGGTAAATTTGTTGATGAGCTTGGTAAGCTAAAACAACAACTGGGCGACGGCTACGATGTGCAGGAATTTAATTTCGGGCATGATTTAAATAGCGGTTTGTCAAAGACTTTTAGTGCTAAACAAACTAATATATCGGCCACCTTGCGCCAGTTGAATGACCGCTTTGTGAATCAGAATATCGGCGCACTAATATTAGCCACCGATGGCTCATACAACCAGGGGGCCGATCCACAGTATGAGGCCCGTAACTTTAAAACCAGTATTTACACCGTAGCCCTTGGCGATACCGTTGCCAAACGCGATTTGCTGATAGGCAATGTTAACTATAACAAAACCGCCTTTTTAGGTAATGATTTTGAGATAGAGGTATTGGCACAGGCTTACCAAAGCAAAGGCGAAACTATGCACCTGTCCGTTACCGAAGATGGACGGCAGGTAAACACGCAGATCATCCCGGTGGACAACGACGCCTTTAAAAAAAATCTAACCATAAAACTGAATGCCGATAAAAAAGGCGTCCATAAATTTAACATTAGCATCACCCCGGTTAAAAACGAGCTGTCTACCCAAAATAACATTGAAACTATTTATGTTGAGGTGCTCGACTCGAAAGAAAAGATCTTATTGCTCTATGACGCCGCCCATCCAGACATCAGCGTTATTAAAGAGGCTATTGAGGCCCATAAAAACTATGAGTTGAAGACAAGTTTAACTTCGGATCTCGGATCGCTTAAATTAAGCGATTATAGCCTCATTATGCTGCATCAGCCTATGGCGGGTACTTTTGGTGCCTTAAAGGATATTATTGCCAAAGGCAAAACGCCGCTCTGGTATTTCCTGGGCGATCAGGCCGATCTCCAGGGCTTTAACAAAGTGCAAAAATTGACCAACATCAGCGCTACCCGCATGGATATGCAGGAAGTATTTGCTCAACCAGCATCTGAGTTCAGCTCATTTGTATTAAGGGACTCGACTGTACAAAAGCTAACTAAAATGCCGCCACTGTTGGCCGCTTTTGGTACTTATACTTCTTCAGTACCCAACGGGGTACTATTCAAACAACGAATAGGTGCGGTAACTACCAGTTATCCGTTATTATTATTTGGCGACGAAAACGGCCGCCGTATCAGTATTTTAACCGGCGAAGGACTATGGCATTGGCAACTGGCCGAGTACCAGCAATATGGCAATCACCATGCTATGGAAGAGCTGTTTAGCCAAAGCGTGCAGTACCTTACGGCCAACGCTAACAGGCAGCGCTTTAGGGCCTATCCCTCTAAAAACATTTTTGACGAAGGCGAGAACGTGCTCTTCAACGCCGAGTTATACAACGATGCACTCGAACTGGTTAACACGCCCGATGTAAAAATCGAGCTTAAAAATACCGAGGGTAAAAACTACAGCTTCCTGGCTACCCGAACGGGCCAGAGCTACCAGTTAGATGCCGGAGTTTTACCGGTTGGCGAATACACGTATACCGCGTCTACCAAATTGGGCGATCGCCTGTTTAATGCTAACGGGCAACTAACCGTCAAGCCGCTTAACCTGGAGATTAGACAAAGTGCCGCCAACCATCAGCTATTAAGAGCTATAGCTACCCAAAGTGGTGGTAAAATACTTTATCCTGCTCAACTGAACCAACTAGCCGATCTGATCCGTAAGAATGAGAACATCAAAACCCTGGTGTATGAGGATCGCCACTACAGTGACATGATCGACGTGAAATGGATCTTTGTACTGATTGTAGCTTTACTGGGTGTAGAGTGGTTTTTAAGGAAGCGTGAAGGAGAGGTGTAAAAAAATGGCTTGTCACCTTGAGCCTGTCGAAGGGTGAGCATAGGCCTTCGCCCGTTATACTTCGACAGGCTCAGCATAACAGCGCACTTGTATTAAACCACCAAAATATTTAACTTTAATTTATTAGATAATTACCCAAACATTTCTATTTTTGTAGCGATAAAAAACACAAGTATTATGAGCCAAACGCAAGACACCAATTCAGAACGTGTAAAATCAATGCAAGAAGCAAATGCAGACCGTCATTACATATTATTAGTTATTGCTATAATTATTGGTTTAGTGGGTGTTTATTTACGTTTTGCAGACTTTAGACATGCTTCTGCAGTGGCAAATGTAATTTTGGCTCTTGGCGCTGGCGTTGCTTTAAAAGCAGTATTCGATATTATTAGCTAAATTTAGCTTAGAGTATAAAAAAAAGCGTTGGGCAGGTTATCTGCCGGACGCTTTTTGTTTTTATAATCAGCCTGCTTTATTTAGGCCGGTATTTTGATTCGTTCAGGATCTTTTGCGCATCGTTATTCATCATCAGCTCTGGCAGCGTAACTTCCGGGTGTTTATCCATATACTCCTTCACAATTTGCCAGCCGGTCCACACGCCAATTTTGGGCGCCGAGTCATTGCCTAGTTGAGCCGTAAACGGAGCTTCGCCAATAATATTGGTTATCTTTTGATCATCGGTTTCATACAGCAAACTTTGGTCTAATAAATAGGCCCAAATGGTCGATTTAAAATCTGTACACCATTTTAGTTGTTGAGGCGTGTAGCCAATCTTGGTCGAATCGGGTACATCGGGTAATATTTGGTCCATAAAGTAAAGTATCTTACCATTATACACCATTTTTGAAAGTAATGTTTTATCATTATCGCTTTCGGGGAACATATCTTCGCGGGCTATGCCTTCTATCACTTTCGGGGTGATATATTCTGGCGTAAAATGCCTTGAAATATAGCGCGGAAAGACATCTGTTAATGCCGGGTAGAACCTGGACTTAGCACCCAAAAACAAGTCAAGCCCAATACCAAAATAGCCATCGCCAACAGCGGTCTGTGCTTTAAAGCCCGAGAAATAAGCATACATTTTGGGTAGCTGTTTTTTAGGATAGTAATACTTTATCCGCCTGAAGGCATCTGTTAGCTCTGCCTCCTGTTTTACCAGGGGGCCGGGGTAAATTGAGTCTACGTCATGTTTAACATCCAGGTAGGGGCGGCCCGCAAATACCGGGCGTAATGTGCCGAAATAGTTGGTATCTTTAATACTGCCTGCCTCCAGGATCTGTTCGGTATAGTTGGCGTAGAATGCGCCATATTTTTTTATCATGAACATGGCTTGCTGCTCCATGGGTTTTGTCCGTAAGCCGTCAAAATCGTGATCAAAACGCTCAATTTTAACATCAATTGGTATATTGCTTACGTCAACTTTTTTATCGTGTCCGCAGGCAGATAGTAGCACAGCCGCAATAAAAATCAAATAAATTTGTTTGAACTTATACAAGGTTGATATCATTTTTATACTTTCAACAAAATTAATCTATTATTTGCATTTAGCTGCAAATCGGTACTTGTAATATCTTATGAAACTAGCATTAGCCCAGCTTAATTATCACGTTGGTAACTTTGAGTCGAACACAGAGCATATCATCAAACACATTAAGAAAGCAAAGCAAAATGGCGCCGACCTGGTGGTATTTGCCGAGCTGTGTATTTGCGGATACCCGGCGCGAGATTTCCTGGAGTTTAGCGAGTTTATTAATCAGTGCGAGATAGCTGCGCAAAAAATTGCTGTTGAGTGTATCGACATAGCTTGTATCATTGGGTTACCTATCCCCAATCATAAAACAGAAGGTAAGGATCTAAACAATTCGGCTTATTTTATTGAGAACGGAAAAGTTAAAGCCATTGTAAACAAAGCGCTGTTACCTAACTACGATATTTTTGACGAGTATCGTTATTTTGAACCGTCGACCGAATTTAATTGTATTGAATTTAAAGGCAAGCGTATAGCGCTGACCATTTGCGAAGACTTGTGGAACACCATAGAAAACCCACTATATATTACCCGCCCCATGGATACGCTGATTACGCAAAACCCGGATGTGATGATCAATATCGCCGCGTCGCCGTTTGCCTATAATCATGACGAGGAGCGGATAGAGATCTTGAAGGATAATGCCTCGCGCTATAAACTGCCATTATTTTACGTAAACCATGTAGGCGCGCAGACAGAATTGATTTTTGACGGTGGATCATTAGTATTTGACAAAACAGGTAAACTGGTTGATGAGCTGCCTTACTTTGAAGAGTGCCTGACTTATTATACGTTAGATGATAATGGTGAGATAAGTTTTGATCATACGTCAACCGTAAAAGCCGAACGCGAGAGCGACATAGCACAAATTCACGATGCATTGATACTAGGTATACGAGATTATTTCCATAAATCAGGCTTTAGCCGTGCGATATTGGGCTTGTCGGGAGGGATTGATTCGGCAGTGGTTTGTGCATTGGCTGCCGAAGCATTAGGGCCTGAAAACGTGATGGCAGTATTATTGCCATCGAAATTCTCCAGCGATCATTCCATTAAAGACGCTGTGGACCTGGTAGATAACCTGGGTTGCATGAGCGAAACCATCGCCATAAAAAGCATTACCGAAGCATTTGAAACGGCGCTACATCCGCAGTTTAAAGATTTGCCGTTTAATATAGCCGAAGAGAATATCCAATCGCGCAGCCGTGCCATTTTGCTAATGGCTATGTGTAATAAGTTTGGCTATATCTTATTGAATACCTCGAATAAAAGCGAAGCTGCAGTAGGCTATGGTACTTTATACGGCGATATGTGCGGTGGTATTTCTGTTATTGGCGATGTATATAAAACGCAGGTTTTTGAGCTGGCGCGATACATTAATCGCGATAGCGAGATAATCCCTGAAAACTCCATCATCAAACCACCATCGGCCGAGTTAAGACCGGGTCAAAAAGATTCTGACTCATTGCCTGAGTATGATATCCTGGATCAGGTGTTAGCCCAATATATCGAGCATCGTAAATCAGCTAATGAAATTATCGGTATGGGGTTTGAAGAGACGACCGTTCATCGCGCCATAAAATTAATTAACCTGGCCGAGCATAAACGCTATCAGACCCCGCCAATCCTGCGGGTATCGCCAAAAGCTTTTGGCATGGGCCGTAGGATGCCTATTGTGGGTAAGTATTTGCAGTAAACCCCTCTGGATCTCCCCGAAGGGGAGACTTTAATAAAATATATCTAAACAAAAATAGATCTAAACAAGAAAGGCCTCACATTGTGAAGCCTTTCTTGTTTTAAAGCCCTCCCTAAGGGGAGGGTTGGGAGGGGTGCTTATATCTTCCCAAACAACTCTTCCAACTTATGCTCTAAATCTGCACCGCGCAAATCTTTGGCGATGATCTTGCCGCTTGGGTCAAGCAGGAAGTTAGCCGGGATAGCTTGCACTTTATATAGCGCAGCCGCATCGTTATACCAGGCTTTTAAGTCTGATACTTGGGTCCAGCTTAGGCCATCGTGCTGAATGGCTGCCTGCCATTTATCTTTTTCATTCGGGCGATCTAACGATACGCCAATGATGGTGAAGTTTTTGACCTTATATTTATTATAAGCTTTTACCACATTAGGGTTCTCTGCACGGCAAGGACCGCACCATGACGCCCAAAAATCAATCAGTACATACTTACCTCTTAAAGATGATAGCTTAACCGGTGTGCCGTTAACATCAGGCTGAGTAAAATCAGGTGCTACAGAGCCTATTGCGGTAACCATGGCATCGTCAATGGTTTTCCGGATTATTTTACCTACTTCCATTTCCTTCAACGGCTCATCCAGTGTGCCAAATAGCTGGTTAACCTCTATAGGGCTTGCGCCCTGGCGGGTCATTAAGTTCAATACCATCAAGGTTTCATAACTATGCGGATGTGATACAGCAAACTCTTTCAGCATAGCATGTTGCTTGTCTTGCAAAACTTTAAACCTGGCCTGCATTTGCTCCTGGTATTCGGGCGAGTTTTGTTTGGCGCTGGGCTGGGCTTTTATCTCGTCATTTAATTTTTTCGCCTCATCATTTATCGCAGTGATCTGCTGCGTCAAATATTTATCCTCATCATTCAGTGTAGAACCGGTTATTGTACCGTATTTAATGGAATCTTTCTCGGTAGAAAGAGTAGTGGTACCTTTGTCTAATACAAACTCCAGCATATCCGGGGCGTTGCCCAGTTTGGCTATGCCAACACCTTTATGATCTAATACCAATAAAGAATTTGAGGGATTAGGCAATGAGCCGGTAATTATAAAATGGCCATCTACAATCAGGGTTGAATCAATTACTTTATTAGCGCCGGCCTGGTACATCAGGTAAACCCAGGCAGGTGTAGTCACGGTGCCTATTTTGCCTTGTACCGTGAAACTGCCATTAACGGCGGGCGCAGTTTGAGCAAAGGCCAGGGTAGGCAGCAGTGCCATTATATTAAAAATTACTTTCTTCATTATTTTTTTAAACGTTCAGCACTTATAACGGATAATAACCCGCACAATTATAATTTAACTTAATTTTTGATAGGTGCGCCACCAAAGGTCGGGCATTTCGCCCGAGGTAGCAAGTTGATAATCCTCATAGCGGCAAGGCACCAAATGAAAACGCTCATTTTTTGAGCCTCCGCTTGGGTAAGGCACCTGCATCCACCAACGGTCAGATTTTTTGCTTTTTACAAACACCAGTTCATGATCATCATGCACCAGGCTGGTTTTGTAGATAAGGTATTGTGATTTCGGACTAAGTGGAAAATCTTTCTTGCGGTTATAAACCCCATCAATAAAATACCATATCATTTGCGATAGCAGCGCGGCGGTTTGCCCATTGTTGTCGTAAGCCGGGTTAAACTCGTAGAAACCTATCGAGCTTAGTTTATCGTTGAATCCCGCGTAGCGGCAAATCTGGCAAGCTTCCTCGCCATAAAAACCATTGGGCGTAGCGTTTGCGTTTGCGCCTGCATCAGACGATTTAATGGCGCTGATATCAAAGCTGACCATGTTAGCATTGCGGATAACCGGCTCGGCAACGGCTATATTATAGCTTAACGCGCCTAAACGATGAACATCAAAATAGAGTTTCTCCATCACGCGCAAACTGTCCTGGCTGGCAAAAAAGGTTTGATACCCCAGGTTGCTGTAGTTAAACAGGTAGTTAGGTTCGTGCAGGAATATTTTGCTCAGGTAAGAAGTTGATGTGGTAGCGATGGTGTCGTTATTATCGTCCTCTTCCAAATCAAAATGCGAATCGATAACTACCAGGTCAACCTTTTGCTCGAGGTCTTCATAGCCCAGGTATTGCGCATAGGTCAAATCCTGCCCGCCGCCGATAATCAAAGGAATAATATCGTTTTTTACCAGTTCGGCCACAACCGTCTTAAGCGCATAGTAAGTATCGGTTATGCTTTCACCCTGACGAATGTTGCCCAGGTCGACAATTTTAGTGGTATAGCTACCTTCGTGTAGTTGATAAAGTTTCTCGCGCACGTAGTCAGGCGCCAATGCGCAACCTGGGTTATTGACCGCGTTACGGTCTTCCTGCACGCCGATAATGGCAATGTCGGTTGGTTGATCCAGATCAGGAAAGCTATCGGTGTACGCGCTTATTTTACTGCCTAGATGACTGGTATAATAGCCATTTTTTGGGGCGATGGCATCTAAATCAATCGGCGTAAAAAAATCTGATAAGGACATACTATATAATGTGCAAATGTGCGGATGTGCAAATATGCAGATAGACTTGCGGATGTGCAAATATGCACGTGTGCGAATGTGCAAATATGCTGATGTGCATATGTGTAAAAGGGTTGACAAAACGATCTGTCATCCTGAGCGGAGCGAAGGATCTTGTATAAGCGATCAGTTACACGTATAAGATCCTTCGCTATGCTCAGGATGACAATTTTATATTTTTATGCTCGACGTATTATCTGCACATTTGCACATCCGCACATTTGCATATCAAAAACAATGATTCTTATCACAGGCGCCACAGGTTTTTTAGGGTCGGAGTTAGCTAAGCAATTGGCTGATAAAGGCGAGGCGGTGCGCTGCACAAAACGGGCGACATCGGTTATTCCGGCTTTGCTGGTGCCATATGCTCAAATTGAATGGGTAGAGGCCGATATGCTGGATATATTCGCTTTAGAAGCCGCGCTCAAGGGTGTAACGCAAGTTTATCATTGCGCAGCCTGGGTGTCTTTAAAACAAAAAGACAAAGACCCCATGATCCGTACCAACGTAAAGGGTACAGGCAACCTCGTAAATTTGTGTTTAGATAGGGATATTAAATTGGTACACGTGAGCTCTATAGCGGCTATAGGCCTCTCCAAACCCGGCATACTGATCAATGAAAATGATCACCTTGATATATCCACCGAATATGATGGCTACGCTATATCTAAACTGGAAAGCGAGATGGAGGTTTGGCGCGGCATTGCCGAGGGGTTAAATGCGGTGATTGTAAATCCTTCTTTAATCATCGGCGCTAATGCTGGTACATTGGGTAGCGGCCAGCTTTTTGAAACGGTACGAAAAGGCCTGAAATTTTATACGGAAGGAACCGCCGGCTTTGTCGATGTAGAAGACGTAGCCAAAAGCATGATAGCACTAATGGAAAGCGACATTACCGAACAACGCTATATCATCAGTGCCGAAAATCGTAATTATCAGCAAATCACTGCCGAGATTGCTCAGGGCTTCGACATCAAACCGCCGGCATTTTTAGTTAAACCCTGGATGATGGAACTGGCCTGGCGCGCGGCGTATTTAGGAGCGCTTATTACCGGTAAATCGCCGGCCATTGATAAGATTGCCGCTAAGTCATCTTACCAAACACGCGATTATGATAATGCCAAAATCAAACAAGCTATCGGTATTGAATTTAAGCCGATCAGCAAATCTATCTCAGAGATTTGTGAGCGATTGGCTAAGTAGGCTTTAGATTTACGAAGTTTTCAAAACTTCGTAAGTCTGTCTATCACAAATCAATTCAAAATATTTATCTTGGTGTATGTAACAATACGACCCACGCTTTGACGAGTATATCGGCCAAAAAGCAGCTTTTGCACAGCCGATATTAAAACACCTGCGCCAACTGATGCATTCGGTTTCGCCGCAAATTACAGAAACCATTAAATGGGGACATCCTTTTTTTGAATACAAAGGCATCCTGGCCAATATGGGCGGTTTTAAAGAGCATTGTGTTTTTGGTTTTTGGGGTAGCCGTTCTTTAAACGACCCGAACGGTGTGCTAAAACATTCGCATGAACGGGACGCTGCGGGCAATTTCGGGCGTATTACTAAGCTGTCTGATCTGCCAAGTGGTGACGTACTTAAAGATTTTATTCTACAAGCCATTGCCATAAAAGATGCCGGCCCTGAGCATAAAGAGAAAAAGCCCGCGCCGCCCAAAGCGCCAAAAGCCCCAATAGATATGCCCGATTATTTTGCCGAGGCATTACAGACCGACCAAAAAGCGTTGGCTACTTTTCAAAATTTCAGTCCATCTTGTAAACGCGAATATTTAGAATGGATTGTTGATGCTAAAACTGAAGCCACCCGCCAAAAGCGTATTGAACAGGCTTTGGAATGGATGGCAGAGGGGAAATCGAGGAATTGGAAATATAAGTAACACTGTACAAGTCATGCTGAACTTGTTTCAGCATCCCACGTGCTAAGCAGGAAGTTCACCTTTATGATGGGATGCCGAAATAAATTCGGCAAGACGAATTTGCTAACAAAAAATGCGCGATACATTGTACCGCGCATTTTTATATTTTAAAGCGTTCGCCCTCGGGAAGGGTTGGAAGGGTAATTACGCTATAAAGCTCTCTACGATCTTAAAGCCGCTTGCTGTTTCCAGCTCGACTTTATCAATATTTTTTGGTAGCAGGATAGACTCGCCCATTTTAACAGGGTAGCTTTCGCCATTATATTTTAGTGTATAAGAACCTGCTATACAAATGTGGATCACGAATGAATCCAAATGGCTGTAATCTGCGCTTGTGCTATGGGTAGCATCTAATACACTTGTAGTAAAGTATGGGCACTGTACTACTTCAACAACTTCATCCTTTTCAGGCGTGTATTGCGTTTTGTAGTGGCCGTAATATTTATAGTCGATAGCTGCCAAAGCTTCTTCGGTTTGCAATGGGCGTTTTTGGCCATTGGCATCAACACGGTCGAAGTCATAAATCCGGTATGTGATATCCGATGTCTGCTGAATTTCAGTTAGCAATAAACCTGCGCCAATGGTGTGTACACGACCCGCAGGTAAAAAGAATACGTCGCCTGCGTTGGCTTGTTCGCGGTTTAATACGTCCATCAGGTGGCCGCTGTTAAATTTCTCCAGGTATTTCTCTTCGGTCATTTCCTGGTTAAAACCGGCTATCAGGCTTGAACCCGGGTCAGACTCAATGATGTACCACATTTCGGTTTTACCGAATGAGTTATGGCGTTTTTTTGCCAGCTCATCATTTGGATGCACTTGGATAGAAAGATCCTCTTTAGCGTCAATAAATTTGATCAGCAACGGGAAGATGTTACCAAAGTGTTTGTACACTTTTTCGCCCACCAACTCGGCACCATATTGCTCTAATAAGTCGGCTAATGACTGGCCGTCAAGCTCGCCACCATTTACGATAGAAACGTCAGATTTTACACCCGAGATCTCCCAGCTTTCGCCGCAGTTAGGCAAGTTGCCAAAATCTTTATTTAAGATGGTTTTTATTTTTTGACCGCCCCAGATTTTGTCTTTATATATGGGATGGAATTTTAATGGATACAATGCTGTAGACATGATTGCTGTGATTTTGGGCGCTAAGTTATCAGTAAAATATGAAACCCAAAACGCCGATTTTAATTAATGACTTTTAGGTATCAAATATCGCACCCAAATAAAAAGTATTAATTTTAGGCTTTGAAACCTTTAACATGAAATTATCACAATCTACCAGTATCTGCTTTATGGCGTTTTTGTTTCTCAGCTTCAATACTTACGCACAAAATATCGAGAAATTAACACTTAACCTACCAACAACTAAAGTTTATTATAGTCTGTATAATAGGATAACATTGATAGACGCAAGGGCAGATACCGTCCATTTGGGAATTTTAAAAACAGGTGCTTTTAACAAAACAGCAATTCTTGTCGCAAACGAACCGCTACAACAACAACTCAATAAAATTTTAAAAAATCTGACCGATTTTACAGCTAAACAACAAGAGTTGGTGCTGCAGTTACGCTATATCTGTTTTGCTGAAGCGGTAGGCGGTACTTCTGAAATGGGCTATTTTATGCTGAAAGCTCAATTGTACGCAAAAGTGAATGACGGGTACCGAAAAATTAATAGCATTGACACAATAGCACGTGTATCCGCTGTAATAGATGTTTCAAATGAACTGCTACAAACGGGGAGTGAAATATTGTCGCATTTTATAGCGGTAAACTTAAAAAGGCAGCCATCAAATTATAGTTATGGGTACAATGATGTTGCAAAAGTTGATAGTATTGAAAAAAGCAGACTCTTCGTTTATAATACCAACACTTATGCCGACGGCTTATATCTAACTTATAAAACCTTCACCGATCAGGTACCGGATATGAGAATAACGGTAGACGGCGATAGCCTTCAAAAAAATAATGTAAAAGCAGCAGATGAAACAGGCAAACTTAAAAAAGTAAAAACCGGCAACTTTTTTGCCGTAGTTTATAAAGGGGTGCCCTATATTTCTACTTTTTCTGGATATTACAAGCTTACCAAAAAAAACAACGATTTTTTCTTTAACGGAAAAGTTATAGATTTTATGCATCCTGCCAATAACAGTAGTGGCAGTGCCGCATCAGCCTTTATGTTTGGCGCTATAGGGGGAGCTGTTGCAGGGGCAATAAATGCAGCGTCATCTACCTCTAATAACACCGAGGGAGAGTTTAAAGTAAACTATGAAAACGGGCAGTTTATAAAGATTAGATAAATTGGGCGTCAGCGAATGTCGCGTTAGCTTGCCATAAAACGCCGATTTTAATTAATGAATTTTAGGTATCAAATATCGCCCCTAAATAAAAAGCGGCTCTCATTTCTGAAAGCCGCTTTCTATAATATCAGAAACGGATAATATTACTTACCTAACTTCTTTTTCAAGTTTTCGTCAATTGCTTCCAAAAATTCTTCGGTGTACAGGTAGTCTGTGCCGTGCTCAACTTTTGGTTTAATGGTGATGGCCAAATCTTTGGTCATTTTGCCGCTTTCAACAGTTTCAATACAAACCTGCTCTAAAGCGTGGCAAAAATCAATCAGCTCCTGGTTGCCATCTAGTATGCCACGGAACTCTAAACCACGGGTCCACGCAAATATAGAGGCAATTGGGTTGGTTGAAGTAGGGCGGCCGGCCTGATACTCGCGGTAGTGACGGGTAACGGTACCATGTGCAGCTTCAGCTTCCATCACCGTGCCATCCGGAGTAACCAGGGTAGAGGTCATTAAACCTAATGAGCCAAAGCCTTGTGCTACGGTGTCAGACTGTACGTCGCCATCATAGTTTTTACAAGCCCAGACAAAGTTGCCGTTCCATTTAAGCGCAGAGGCTACCATGTCGTCAATTAAACGGTGCTCATAAGTGATGCCTGCATCAGCAAATTTTTGTTTGTAATCGTTTTGATAGATCTCTTCAAAAATATCTTTAAAACGGCCATCATATTTTTTCAGGATGGTGTTTTTGGTAGATAAGTATAAAGGCCAGCCTTTCATCAGCGCCTGGTTAAAACAAGCATGCGCAAAACCGCGGATTGATTCGTCGGTATTGTACATAGCTAAAGCAACGCCATCGCCTTTAAAGTTAAATACTTCAAATGATTGCTCCGGGCTGCCATCCTCTGGTGTAAATTTAATGGTAAGCTTGCCTTTGCCTTTAGTTAAAAAGTCGGTAGCGCGGTACTGATCGCCAAAAGCGTGACGGCCAATGCAGATAGGCGCTGTCCAGTTTGGTACCAGACGCGGCACATTGCTCATTACAATAGGCTCACGAAAAACAGTGCCGTCCAAAATGTTACGGATAGTACCATTTGGCGATTTCCACATTTGTTTCAGGTTAAACTCTGCAACGCGGGCCTCGTCAGGTGTAATGGTAGCGCATTTAATGCCTACGCCATGTTCTTTAATGGCATTTGCAGCATCAATAGTTACTTGGTCATTGGTTTCATCACGATACTCTAAACCAAGATCATAGTATTTAATATCAAGGTCAAGGTACGGCACTATCAGCTTATCTTTAATAAACTTCCAGATAATGCGGGTCATTTCATCGCCATCCAGCTCAACTACCGGATTATTTACTTTAATTTTTGACATACCAGGTATTAATTTTTTTGTAGTGTGGCTCCAAAGATATAAAATACAGGCAATCAATAATTGCATGATATTGTAAAATAGTGGTTAATTTTAAATAAATTAGAAGCGGATATGGTTTTAACCAACAATCCTGATAAATTTAACTAATGAACAAGCCTTTACTACGTATAAACCTAACGTCGGGCTTTGTGTATTATAAACTATAGCCCGCGGATATTTAGAATGAATCACTTTATCAAAAGATTTTTTTTGCTGATGATTATAGTCGGTGCCGCTGGTACTGTTAAGGCGCAGATGGGCTATGATTATGCACAATACGACCTTGGATTAGGCCTAGACATGAATAAGGCCTATACTGATGCGCAAACCATAAAAAGCACCCGCTCAGGGCATTTAACTTTTAACTATAACGCCACACCGTTTGTAAATTATATCATAGAGTTTCAAACAGGTACCTTGCAGGGCGGCGATTCTTTGCATACAACCTCTGGCCGCCAGTTTACCAATAGCTACAATGCAGTAATGTTTAAAGGACAGTTACAAATGGGCGAACTGATTGATTACTCGCAAAGTAACATGGCTAATGCATTTAAAAACTTGTACGTGTCGTCAGGTATTGGTTTTGTGGTAAACCATATCACAGACATTAACCGGGCCTCCATTAAAACTCCGGGTTTTTATACCAGCGGCTCGCTTAACTCTAATCAGATATTGATTCCTGCCCGCATTGGGTATGAGTTTAAGGTATTTAATAAGTATGACCAGCCGGGTTTTAAGATTGACTTAGGCTATCAGTATAATTTTATTATGGGCGATGGGTTAGACGGATTTACTGCCGGAACGCAAAAGGATTCTTACTCACAGCTTTCAATTGGTCTTAAATTTTCTGTTGGCGGCATTGCGTCATACCGTAAACAGATATCCTTTTAAACTGCCATTTATAGGTTATTGATTTTTTTTGGCAGGATTTTTTCTGTATATAAACTATAAGCAATAAACTTATGAAACACAACAATGATCCCTTTAACAACGAAAATGATGACAGGGATAAAACTTTGAAAGATGAGTTAGGCGAAACTATTGACAAAGAACAACTACGCTTTAACGAAGATACCAATAGCTATGAGCTGGATGTAAACAGCGATGACCCCGATTACGATCATCCTGATCCATATAATACTTCACAAAAAAATGGTGCGGATATTAATTCGACATATGATGAAGCTAACCCCTATGATGCGGCAGACGAATATATTTCCAATGAGTCGTTAGAAACAGATGTTGATCAATTGGGTATGCATATAGATAACGGTGAAATAATAAGTGTAGACCCGGTTGATGAATCGCTGGCTCATACACCCGAAGATGACCGGGACGATCTGGACGAAGAGGGTTACCCCAAAAATGATACACCTGACAATTTTAAGCGCTAGCAAAAAAGGCTGATCACACGATCAGCCTTTTTTGTTTATTGTACTTTGACCAGAAACAGCCGGTCGGCAGTATAAGTATATATACCGTTAGTGTTATGCAGTCGCGGGTCTATAATAAGCCACACCATCTCATTAGTGCTCTGGCTAACCAATTCGATCGGTTTATTGGCTGACCTGAAAAATGGGTCAGCATCAAAATCTACATAAGTTTGTCCGTTTACATCGTACGTGGTATAATTGTAATACTGCGGCCCGGGCGAATCCTCTATAGTTAACTTAAAGCCGGCGAAATTTTTATCTGCAGAGAAAAGTATAGAATAATAAAACGCATTTGCATTTACAGAACTCAATAATTGGCCGGTTTGGGTATATGTTTCGGTTTTGTCGTTTTCGCAAAACCAATCGCCCGTAAAAAAAGCTTTATCAGTAGTGTCTGTTTTGCCCGTGGTTCCGGTTGCACCAGTGATGCCGGTAATTCCTGTGGTACCTGTAGTGCCTATAGCCGCACCGGTATCTTTCGGAAAAATCGGCGGATCAAGCTTGCAGGCCGACAAACTAGATATACCGAAAATTAGCCCTGCCAAAAATTTATAGCTGTTGCCCATCGGGTTAGATACGTTTATAAATAGGTATATAGTTTTTTGGACGAATAAAAACGGAGTAAGGTTGCTTTGTTAATACAAATGTAATATTTGCTTAGTCAAAGTCCAGATTAAAACGCTGGCGAAGCTCTATCAGTTTAGGGTTTTTGGCAGCCATGTATTGATATTTTTCCTGGCTGGTATAAGGTTTCTTAACCCTTACCTGCTCATCAATACGTGTGTTAACTTCAATGTCGTAATTGTTAAGCGCTTTACGCAGATAGTTCATTAATGCCGGCTTGTCTTCACGGAAAGATTGTTCGAGTGTTTTATTCTCTACTATTACCTCAAACATGTAAGGTTTAAGCATTTTTGGTGCTTCAGAAGAAAATACGGTTAACAGGTTCATCTTGCCTTCGGCTTTAACGCGCGCCGCAAAAATATGCCAGTGTTTCAAGAAGTCGTCTATACTGAAATCTTCTTTAGTATCACCTTTTTCGTAAGGATCTTCTTCTTCTTCTGCAACCGTTTCGGTTATACTGCCTATGCCCTTTAATGATGGTATTTTGATAGATGCGGTAGCACCTGCATTGGGTATAAATGTAGGTTTTGGCTTTTCTTCTACCGGGGCAGGCGCGGGTTTTACAGGCTCTGGAGTTTGATTTGCAGGTGTTTCGGTGATTTTTGGTGTAGTGCTATAACTAGCCGGAGCGTCGCTCACCATGGCTACCGTATTGCCGGGTAGTGCGGGTTGTTGAGGCGCTATTGCTGCGGAATCAGGTTTTTTTTTTAATTGCTCGTTATCGGGCATTGCAGTTAGCGGGGCGGTGGCCAGGTTAAACACCGAGAGCAGATGGCACATTTTTAACAGTGCCAGCTCAACCTGTAAGCGTTGGTTTTTGCTCAGCTTGTAATTCAGATCGCACTGATTGGCAATATTTAATGCCGATATCAGGAACGATACGCTAGATGCCTGCGACTGCTGGGTATATTTAGCTTTAATCCCCTCGCTTACCTCCAGCAATTTAACCGTTGCAGGGTCCTTAGTCACCAATAAGTTACGCAAATGCTCTGACAATCCCGAAATAAAATGCGCGCCGTCAAACCCCTTCGATAAGATCTCGTCAAAACACAAAAGCGTTTTAGCCGTATTTTCGGTCAGCAGGCTTTCAGTGATATTAAAGTAATAATCGTAATCAAGAATATTAAGGTTATCAATCACCGAGCGATAGGTGACATCAGCGCCAGAAAAGCTGACAATCTGGTCAAACATTGACAGGGCATCACGCAAGCCGCCATCAGCTTTTTGGGCGATAATGTGCAGGCCGTCGTCCTCGTATTTAATATCTTCTTTTTTCGCTATCGATGCCAGATGATTAGCCATATCCTCAACACGGATACGGTTAAAGTCAAAGATCTGGCAACGCGACAGGATAGTAGGCAGAATTTTATGCTTCTCTGTAGTTGCCAATATAAATATCGCGTAATGAGGCGGTTCTTCCAGCGTTTTTAGGAAAGCGTTAAAAGCCGCCTGCGATAGCATGTGCACCTCATCAATAATATATACTTTATAGCGTGCGCCTTGTGGTGGTATGCGCACCTGCTCAATCAGGCTGCGGATATCGTCGACCGAGTTGTTGGAGGCTGCATCCAGCTCATGCACATTGAATGAATTACCGTTTTGGAATGATATGCAACTTGGGCAAGTGCCACAGGCTTCGCCGTTGGGCTGCAAATTTTCGCAATTAATGGTTTTGGCCAGGATACGTGCACAGGTAGTTTTGCCCACGCCACGCGGACCACAGAACAAAAACGCCTGCGCCAGCTGATTATTTTTAATGGCGTTTTTTAGCGTGTTTGTTATATGTTGCTGACCGACAACGGTTTCGAAAGTAACCGGGCGGTATTTGCGTGCCGAAACAATGAAATTATCCACAGCTACTAAGTTAACAAGAAATTGCGTTTCTGGAAAGCAGGGTGGGGGATTGTTGATAAATTGGTTTGAGGAGGGGGAGTAGAGGGAACCTCCTTCTTGTAAAAAGCGTTGTCATCCTGAGCGATAGCGAAGGATCTTATAAAAGCTATTACAAAGCGTCCAAGATCCTGGCACATAGCCCATCAGGACAGTTGGGGTGTAGCTGTATTCATAATTAATGAATGGCTAACATTTTAAAAATACAAAAAGATGAAAACGGTAAATCCTATATTCAAATGCCAAAGGATTATGACCCCGATAATCCAAACATATCTATTACAGTTTATCCACACTTAACGATTGAGGAGGCATATTTAAAGTCGTGCGCCCGTGATGCTCAAAACCAACGGTCCAAAGATGACAGTCAAGCACATTGATCCAATTATTATTTTCTGCCAATGGTTTGTTTACTTCTGTAATAGAATTTCCATAATCAGTTGGCGCAAAAATCTTTATTACACTCGCACCTATTTCTACTGATATTTTTAAATCATCTCCCATGCTATTTAATAACGCCTCTACGTATCGTTGTTCTGTTATAAATATCAAGGTTAATATTCCGCTATCGTCTGCGGCTATTGTAATATCTTTTATTAAATTTTGCATACCGTATTCATTTTGTTCACATATTGTATTTATTCGATATGGTTGTATATTTATATCCTTTAAGCCGATACTACTTAACCCATACGCTACAAAGCAGCCAGCATAACGGACTCATTAACCTATCGCAATAGATCCGTAATTCCGAAAGATATTTGTTTAACAAACAGCGCAACCGTGTCGTTTACTTTTGGTTCTGGCGAGCCTTCGGAGGTGACGACATTGGTTGCGTTTGCTGTTAAACAAATATGATCAATTTTATATGTTTAATATACACACTATCAATGATATCGATATTTTTGTATTTTCGTAACAATTAACACTCACCGTAAATCGCCAGCCATATGAACAGTAAAACATAGAGAACAACTAGCTTACCCATAAGCAAGTACATAATGTACCATTTCGATTTGTTGTTCTAAATTCTCACATACAACAGCATGCAAATTCGATACAAGTACACCCTTAACCCGGTGTGGCTATATCTTTGCATGCGAGGCCGTGAGAAGCCCTGAACAACTAAGATTAAGTAGCCCACCGGGCTTTTTGTTAATGTTCTAAATTCTCACAAATGAAACTTACCATATTGAATAAGGCGCTGATCGCGCTGGGTGGCATATTAGCCATTTTTATAATTACCAACCCATCAGCATCGGCCTTTAAAGAATACCTGGGCAGGAATAACTATAAAGGCCTAAAAAGACAAAGCAATTATTTTATATTTAGCGAATACCAAGATAGCTCTTACACCGACCATGTAAGGCATGAAGAGAAGTACTATGGTGTATTAGGTAATTTTATGGTTTATCATGAACCATTTGAAAACATTGGACGACAAGGAATCCCCCAAGACACTACCATGTATGGAAGCCCTAAAATGACGATCAGTCAATTTGCTCAAAAAATTAAAAGTAGATACCCTGAATACAGGGCAATTGACAATAAAATTTTAGTGGAAAAAATTCTTAATAAATACCCGGTTTATAAAGAAACAGTTAATTTGTCTTCAAATTAACACATGGAAAAAGAAACAGAATACGTGGAGGATATCCTTCACTATATAGCATTGTTTCGTGGCATATTCATAAATAAAATGTCATATATAGAACGAACTATTGAACTTGTTATAGCAGATCATTATTGCAAAAATGGTCTAAGTGTTGAATTTGTAGATTTCATTATAGGGGAAAAACATGTTTCTTTCGATAGCAAGAAGGTAATATTTGAAAAGATATTACAAAAACATCATAAAGATTATTATGAAAAAAGCAAACACCTGTTAAAAAAAATAGAGTTTTTCCAACCCCATCGGAACAAATTAGCTCATTATATGGCTTGCCTAACAGATGAATCTATTGAAAAATTCAAAAAAGATAAAACCTTTGGTCTAATTCAATATTTAGAATTGAAAGAACCTGTATGGTACGATGTCGATTTGCAAACAAAGGTATCTATATCAATAGATGACGTTTTCGAATGGTGCAAGATTCCGATTGGTAATACCCCCTCTTAATACAGCATAGCGCATATCTGTATTCGTCGTAGGGGGATTACCTTCATCTTGATTTTCTTTAAGACTGGATTCATTTATCTTCGTCCAAACCCAACTGTTTAGAAGGTACAAATGCCAAGATCCTTCGCTATCGCTCAGGATGACAAATATGGTTGATTGAACTTAAAATTCTTCCTCTTCCGGCAAATGATCATCCTCCGGGTCTAGGCGGCTGATGTCGTATTTTTCGCCATCTGGCTCATTCAGGTCGTCATCTACACGTATTTCGTGCAGGTCGTCTACATCTTCGGCCTCATCTTCAAATTCTTCGTCGTCAAAATCTTCATCTTTCTCATCATCCCAATCGTTATTATCATAGTCCTTTTCGCCGGGGGCCTGGAAATAGATAGTATCGTAAAGGAAGTTTGCGCTCTCTGTTTTGTCGTTGTTAAAATCGGTAAACTGCATGGCGGTATTGATTTAGTATTATATGGACAATTTAATCCGTGCTAATGTTTTAAAATTAAACAGCTTATATACACTTATGGTTAAGTTAATATTATATTAAAAAGCCTTTGATAAATATAAATATATAGCTACATTTGCAGCCCCGAATTGTTGGGATAAATAATTAAAAATCAAAGTATAACAATGCAACAGTACGAAATCGTGATCGTTCTAACCCCGTTGTTGTCAGAAGAAACTGCTAAAGAGGCAATTGCCAAATACAGCAAAGTTCTTACTGACGGCGGAGCCGAAATTGTCCAGGAGGATAATTGGGGTTTGAGAAAATTAGCGTACCCTATTCAAAAAAAGACTACAGGGTACTATCACTTAACTGAATTTAAGGCTCCAGGTGATTTAATTAACAAATTGGAAGTCGAGTTAAGACGCGATGAGCGTGTTTTACGTTTCCTGACAATTGCTTTGGACAAACATGCCATAGCTTACAATGAGAAAAAACGCAGTGGTGCTTTTAACAAGAAACCTGCAGCTAAAGCGGAGGATGCAAACTAATGGCAAACGACCAAATTAAATACGTAACAGCCCCTAAAGTAGAGGACAACCGTAAAAAATATTGCCGTTTCAAAAAGAATGGCATCAAATACATTGATTACAAAGACGCTAACTTTTTATTAAAGTTTGTTAACGACCAGGGTAAAGTATTACCACGTCGTTTAACCGGTACTTCATTGAAGTTTCAGCGTAAAGTGGCTCAAGCGGTTAAACGCGCACGCCACATTGGTTTGTTACCTTATGTTACAGATTCATTAAAATAGGCGGAGGTAAAAACAATGGAAGTTATTTTAAAACAAGACATAAAAAACCTGGGCGACAAGGACGATATCGTAACCGTGAAGCCAGGATACGGCCGCAACTTTTTGTTTCCAAAAGGTTACGCTGTATTAGCTACTGTTTCTGCACGTAAAGTTTTAGCCGAAAACCTGAAACAAGCTGCATTTAAACAAGAAAAAATACGCAAAGATGCTGACGCTATTGCTGCACGTTTAGAAGGTGTTAAACTTTCTATCGGCGCTAAAGCTGGCGAAACCGGTAAAATCTTTGGTGCTATCAACACTATCCAAGTTGCTGATGCATTGAAAAAAGAAGGTTTCGAAGTAGATCGTCGTCGTATTACTTTTGATCAGGAGCCTAAATTTGTTGGTGATTACACCGCAATTTTAAACCTGCACAAAGAAGTAAAAGTAAGCGTTCCGTTTACTGTAGTAGCAGAATAATTTTAAGATCTGATTTCAGATTTCAAGCTATAGAAAGCTGTCCCTATTATCGGGGCAGCTTTTTTTGTTTAAGCAATTCCCATCACGTCATCGTGAGCGTAGCGTGACGATCTCTATACGACAGACTAATCGCTTTGCCGGAGATCGTCACGCTCGTTCCTCGCTCACGATGACATGTAGGGGAAAGAAATTCCGTAATTTCGCCACATCATGAATCCCAAACTAGCCCTTGTCATCGGTATTATCTGTATCTCGTTTTCGCCCATCCTGGTTAAAACAGCCGACGCTGCGCCCATAGTTTGCGCTTTCTATCGTATTTTCTTCGCCTGGATATTGTTGCTGCCCTATTGCCTGTACAAACGCAACTTAAAAATGGCATGCAAAGACATCATCCTGGCCTTAATTGGCGGGCTAATATTTGCCAGCGATATAGCCGTCTGGAACATCTCCATCAAAATGATCAGCGCTACAGTATCTACCTTGCTGGCTAACCTGGCCCCGGTTTGGGTGGGGTTGTTAAGTTACCTGCTTTTCGGTAAGCGCTCGGGTTGGTTATTTTGGGTGGGTACCGCCATTGCGGTAAGTGGTATGGTTATTTTGGTGGGTTATGCTAACCTGATACACCTGCAATTAAATATGGGTATTATTTACGCCCTGATATCCAGTTTGTTGTATTCCATTTACATCCTCATCACCAAAAATATTTTAAAGCGGATTGACACCATCCCCTTCATGTTTTATAATATGCTGGCGGCGGGAATTTATTTGTTTGTTATTACACAGATTATGGGTAAAGATCTGTTCCATTACAATCCCATCACCTGGGTGAGTTTAATCAGTATGGGTATTGTTTGCCAGCTAGTGGGATGGATAACAATCAATTACGCCATCAGCCATCTGGAATCGACCAAGGTTTCTATTACGCTATTAAGCCAAACGGTGGTTACCGGGATACTAGCGATGTTGATGCTGGGTGAGACCTTAGCTGTGAAAGAGGTTATTGGTAGCGTGGTTGTGTTGGTGGGGATAGCGATTACGTTTTTGAAACCGAGGAGGGCGTCGATTTTGTAAGAGATTCTTAAAATATTGTTTACTAGCAGAAAACTTATTATATTTGTTAGAATGAATATTATCACCAGGAGAACTATCCTTTCTTATATCGATCAGTATCCACTGGCTGCTAATTCATTAAAAATTTGGTACGACGAATTATCTAAAGCGAGTTTTATAAACTTCAATGAGTTAAAAAGCGTTTACGGTAATGCAAGTATCGTTGCAAACAACAGAGTTGTATTTAATATAAAAGGAAATTCTTTCAGACTAGTTGTTTCAATTAACTTTAAAAAGCAAGCAGCATACGTGATATGGTTCGGTACACATGCCGAGTACGATCAAATTGATGTTACTACTATCAATTTTAAAATTGATTAATAAAGCGGCGCAGCTTTTAAAACTCTGCATTAGCAAAATGATTAAGTCCCTGAAATTATTAAAAACTGAGGCTGAATATAACACAGCAATCAAAAGAACCATTGAGATATTTCATGCGGAAGAAGGCACACCCGAAAGTGATGAGCTGGATATTTTGTTGCTATTGGTGAAAGATTATGAAGATCGTCATTATCCAATCTCTGCCCCAGATCCAATTGAGGTAATAAAATTAAAGCTCGAAGAAAAAGGATTGAAGCAAAAAGACCTTGAGTCCATTATTGGCTCTAAAGGTTACGTTTCTCAAGTTTTATCAGGAAAAAAAGAGCTTACATTAAAAATGGTTAAAGGTCTTCATTTGTATCTAGGTATATCTGCTGACATTTTTTTAGCAGGCACTAAATAACACTACTTTTTAACGCATGATACTCAAATCAACTATCGACCGTATAATGGAAGCCACAGATATTGTGGAGGTGATAGGCGATTTTGTGCAGTTAAAAAAGCGTGGCGCCAACTACGTGGGCCTTTCGCCGTTTGTCAATGAGCGTACGCCGTCGTTTACAGTGTCGCCGGTTAAGGGGATTTTTAAAGATTTCTCGTCAGGCAAAGGGGGGAGCGCAGTAACCTTTTTAATGGAGCTGGAAAAGTTTACTTATCCCGAAGCCCTAAAATGGCTGGCCAAAAAATACAGTATCGAGGTTGAAGAAACCGTAGAAAGCCCCGAAAATCAGGAGGCAGACAACCGCCGCGAAAGTTTGATGATCGTATCGGGATTTGCCGCCAAGTTTTTCCACGAAAGCTTGCTGGATACCGACGAAGGCCAATCCATCGGCCTGAGCTATTTCAAAGAGCGTGGTTTCACTAACGATACCATTAAAAAGTTCGAGTTGGGCTACTCGCCCGATCAATGGGAAGCCTTCACCTCACAAGCGCTTAAAGAGGGGTATCTCGAAGAGTTTTTAACGGAAAGCGGTCTGTCTGTTAAAAGAGATAATGGTTCGCTGTACGACCGCTACAGGGGTCGGGTGATGTTTCCGATCCATAGCTTTACCGGCAGGGTAATTGCTTTTGGTGGACGTACGCTGAAAAGCGATAAGAACGTACCGAAGTATGTCAACTCGCCGGAGTCGGAGATCTACCATAAATCAAACGTACTTTACGGGCTTTACTTCGCCAAAAAGTCGATAAGGGAAGAAGATAACTGCTACCTGGTTGAAGGTTATGCCGATGTTATTTCGGTACACCAGGCGGGTATCGAAAACGTGGTGGCCTCGTCTGGTACCTCGTTAACTGTCGAGCAGATCAGGTTGATCGGTCGCTTAACCAAAAATGTTACCATTTTGTACGATGGAGACGCGGCAGGTATCAAAGCTGCTTTGCGCGGACTGGATCTGATTTTGGAGGAGGGCCTCAACGTTAAAGTTGTGCTGTTCCCGGATGGGCATGACCCCGACTCATACGTGCGTTTGATGGGCACGGCAGGTTTCAAAAAACATATCGACGATAACAAGAAAGATTTTATCCTCTTTAAAACCGACTTGCTGCTTAAAGAAGCCGGCAATGACCCGATTAGAAAATCAGAGGTGATCCGTGATATTGTAGAAAGTATCGCTAAGATACCTGATTCTATCAAAGCTTCGGTATTTATCAAAGAGTGTAGCAATCTGCTCAAGATCGATGAACGTGCGCTGCTGTCTGAACTCAATAAAATGCGCCAGGCTAAGGCCAAGAAGGATGGCCAACAAGCCAGTGATCGGATGATCACGCCTTATGAGGATTATCCGGTAGTTGAGGAAATCCCGCAGGAGCATTCAGAAACTTTCTCGCAAGAGAAAGAGATTGTGCGCTTGTTGCTGTTATACGGTAATAAAATGATCGATTGGGACGGTATCACCAATACCTACATCGGCTCCTTTATGATAGCAGAGCTGAATGATGTGGAGTTTGAGCATGTTCCGAGTAGAGATTTTATACAGATATATAGCAAAGAGGTAGAGAACGGCGTTTTGCCCGAGGATCAGCATTTTATTCATCATCCTGATAAAGAAATTGTAGACCTGGTAGTAACCCTGCTGGCAACTAAATACACCCTGAGCGAAAACTGGTACGAGATGCACAAGATCCTGGTGAATGATGAACAGGATAATATGAAATCTACCATCCTTGGTGCCATCTTTCATCTTAAAAAACACAAAGTGGGTAAGATGTTGGAGAACTTGCGGAACGAACTGGCAAAAACTGAAAGCCCGGAAGATCAGGACATCTTGCTTACCCAATACATGCGGATGAAAAAGGTAGAGAAAACCATCTCAGACTACCTGGGGTCCGTAATCATTAAATAACCCCATGGCCCAGCATAACGACCTTGGCCGCCATGGCGAAAGCCTGGCAAAAACTCACCTTGAAGCAGCAGGCTACCAAATACTTGACTTAAACTGGACACACGGCAAAGCCGAGGTTGATTTAATTGCTTATAAGGACAAGGTTATTATATTTGCCGAGGTGAAAACCCGCACGGGCAACGGCTTTGGCCAACCTGAGGATTTTGTAGATATACACAAGCAAAGGCTCCTGGCTAAAGCTGCCGACGAATACATCTATTTAAAAAGCCACGAGGGAGAGGTGCGGTTTGATATCATCGCCATTTTATTTACTAACGATACAGATTACACACTAAATCATATAGAGGACGCGTTTTGGCCTCAGCCGGATAACTTATGAAACACAGATCAATACTACTGCTAGCCGCTTTAGCCTTAATGGTTTACAGCTGCCAAAACAAACCTGAGAATGGTAACGACATGACTTTAAGCCCGGAGTCGGGTACTACCTATAAATCAGGCGAGCCGGTTAATGTTAAGATTCGCCTTGACCCCTCAACAAAATTTGATTCTGTAGTATACATGCTGGATTCTACCCGGTTAGGGGCTAAGAAAGATACTTCGGCTTTAACCATCAAAACAGATACCCTGCCGCTGGGCGCAAAAACACTTACTGCTAAAGTTTATAATGGTGGCAAGGATCATGATGCTTCGTCAAACTTTGTATTGCTGGCGGCCAAAGCGCCTGAAGAGTTTACTTATAAAGTGGAAAAGAAATACCCGCACGATACCAGCGCGTATACCGAAGGCTTTCTTTATAAGGATGGATATATTTACGAAAGTACCGGCAATACCGGAAAATCGGCTATTCAAAAATCAGATCTGGAAACAGGCAAAGTGCTGCAAAAACAGTTAATTGACCCTAAATATTTTGGCGAGGGTAGCGTGATTGTCGGTAACAAAATAATTATGCTTACCTGGAAAGATAAGATAGGCTATGTGTTTGATAAATCTACCTTAAAGGTGCTTAGCACATTTAATGACAATGTAGGAGTCGAAGGTTGGGGAATGACAACCGACGGTAATAAAATATACAGAGACGATAGCACCAACCGTATCTGGTTCATGGATAAAGATACGTACCATGCAACCGGCTATATAGATGTATGCGATGATAAAGGGCCAATCGACTCGTTAAACGAATTAGAGTACATCAATGGTAAAATATTTTCTAATAGGTATACGCATGACGTGATTTTGGTTATTGACCCTAAAACCGGCGCTGTGCTGCAAAAGGTAGATATGTCAAACCTTTGGCCTAAATCACAGCACCCGGCAAGTTACACCGATAGCGACGAAAACAATAACGTATTAAATGGCATAGCCTGGGATGAAAAAGGTAAGCGCCTATTAGTTACCGGTAAAAAGTGGCCGTACATTTACCAGATTAGTTTAATAAAGAAATAATTGGTTTGTGGTGCAGGTTATTATATTTGCTGCTACAAATTAATAAACCAATTATCAATAAACCCCTTTTTGACGGATGCCTTGCGGCATACGCTTGATAAATTATGAAGATTAAATCATTATTACTATTCGCTGCTATTGCGCTTTTTGCTGCATGCAAGCATAAACCCACCGGTAAAGTGGCAATTACCATGACTCCCGAGGCCGGTTTTGGTATCGGCGACGACAAGCCTGTACCAACTTCTGTGCATTATCCAGCAGGGTTTAGCCCCGATTCTGTAGTTTATTATATTGATTCGGTACGGTTAGGTTCCAAGCCTGATTCATCAGCATTTAATATCGAAACAAAAAATCTGCACATGGGCATGCGCACCATCATGGCTAAAGTTTGGAGCGATGGTCAGGTATATCTGGGCATGACCACTTTTTACAAAGTGCCGAAAGAAATGCCGGAGCGTTTAACCTTTAATGTAATTGCCAAATTCCCGCACGATACTGCTGCTGATACACATGGTTTAAGTTATGACAATGGCTTTTTATACGAAAGCGTTGGCGATACTACCCATGGCGAAATTAGAAAAGTAGACTTAGCAACCGGTAAAGTACTTATCCGTCAACGCCTGCCAGGTAAGCACTATGCAAAGGGAAATACTATACTTGGAGATAAAGTGTTAGTGTTAGCCGACAAAGAACACGTAGGTTATATTTTTGATAAAAACACCTTAAGGCCCGAAGGTACATTTACCCGTACGGATGGAGCAAATGGCGGCGGTATTACCACCGATGGCAAAACGATCTTTTATGATGACGGCACTAACCGCATCTGGACATTGAACAAAGACAGTTTTAAAAAAATAGATTTCATAGATGTATACGATCATGAGTCTCCGGTTAATTTGATTAATGAGCTGGAATATGTTGAAGGTAAAATATATTCGAACGTTTACAGTTTTGATACCATAGTAATTATCGACCCTGTTACCGGCGCAGTAAACCAGGCTATTAATTTAATGAACCTATGGCCATTTAAAGATCGCCCAAAAACGTTTAACAACGAAGATAATGTGATTAACGGTATAGCGTACGACGCAAAAGGCAAGCGCCTTTTTGTGACAGGCCGACACTGGCAAAGCATTTATCAGATTGAAATTGCTAAGCATCTTCCGCAGGGCATAGCAGCGCCAGATGCACTTCCGGCTCCGGGTACTATACCAAGAAATTAATAAATGTCATTAAACAAGAAAACCGCTTTTATTTAAAAGCGGTTTTCTTGTTTATATATCTAAAATCTGCCATCCATAACGTTTGATAAATTCATCTATTTCCTGCACAAATGTTTTTGTTGCATGATGCTTTTCTTGATTTTTGATGTAGGAAACTAATTGTTCCTTTTGCGATTCACTAACCGACGCCGCGAAATAGTCATCTTGCCAGGAAAAGGTATTCGGGATGAAATTTTGTTGATTTATCCAAAAAGAAGATTCGCCTTTTAAAAGCTGAGCTATTTTGGCAATATTTTGGTCTTTTCCTAACGATATCAGGCAATGATATGTGGTCGGTGTAACCGTTAATCGCCTGTAGAAAAATGTTTTTTGCCAGGCAATTGTCGGCGATATGTTTAAATACATCGTACCTGAAATGATCTTTTAATAAGTGTTCACGATTTTTAGTAGCGAATACAATGTGTACCCAGATTCTTACGTGTGACATTGATAATAATAGGTTGTTAGAACAAGATAAGATTTTTATCTAAAAAATGAACGACTAAAGTTTGGCTAAAGCCAATATAGTTTCATTATTTGTCCGTCCCATAAATGGGACGGCAATGAATTATTATTTGAGCGGCTAATTCCTAAGGTAAAATTAGTGCTTCATTGCCGTTGGCTTTAGCCAACGGGTATTTAAAAGCGACAGATTGGCTTTAGCCAAACCATTGAAAAACAAAAAAGCGCCCCATCCAAAACAGAGCGCTTATATTATCGAAACATAAAGCTATTATCTCCAGCTTTTATACTGATTGATCAAACCATTGGTTGATGAATCATGCGAAGTTACTTTGTCGTCGTTTCTTAACTCTGGCAATATTTTACCTGCCAGTTGTTTACCCAGTTCAACACCCCATTGGTCAAAGCTGTAAATGTTCCAGATAATACCCTGAACAAATATTTTGTGCTCATACATGGCAATTAATGAGCCTAATGTGTACGGCGTGATTTTTTTAACCAAAATAGAGTTAGTTGGGCGGTTGCCTTCAAACTCTTTAAATGGTGCCAGTTTTTCAATCTCTTCCGGCGTTTTACCAGATTTCTGTAACTCGGCAACTACCTCTTCATGGCTCTTACCATTCATTAAAGCTTCGGTTTGTGCGAAGAAGTTTGAAAGCAACATAGCATGATGTTCGCCCAGGGGGTTATGTGATTGTGCAGGCGCAATAAAATCGCAAGGAATTAATTTGGTTCCCTGGTGAATCAATTGATAAAACGCGTGCTGACCATTGGTACCCGGCTCGCCCCAGATAATTGGGCCGGTTGAGTACTCGACATGCTTGCCATTACGGTCGACATGTTTGCCGTTACTTTCCATATCGCCTTGTTGGAAATAGGCCGCGAAGCGATGCATGTATTGGTCATAAGGTAAAATAGCGTTTGTTTCGGCATCAAAGAAATTATTGTACCATATGCCCACCAAGCCTAATATAGCAGGCAGGTTTTCATTGAGTTCTGTTGATTTGAAGTGGTTATCCATAGCATGCGCACCGGCTAGCAACTCTTTAAAGTTGTCAAAACCTACACTTAACGCAATGGATAAACCGATGGCGCTCCACAACGAATAACGTCCGCCAACCCAATCCCAAAACTCAAACATGTTTTTGGTATCAATACCAAATTTAGATACACCTTCAGCGTTGGTAGACAATGCGGCAAAATGCTTAGCCACGTCTTCATCTTTGCCACCACTTTTAATGAACCAGTCGCGCGCGCTATGAGCATTAGTCATGGTTTCCTGGGTGGTAAAGGTTTTAGAAGCAATCAGGAACAGGGTAGTTTCCGGATCAAGGCCCTTCAAAGTTTCCACAATATGCGTAGCATCAACGTTTGATACAAAATGCATATTTAAGTGGTTCTTGTAACTTTTCAATGCTTCAGTAACCATTACCGGCCCTAAATCAGAGCCGCCGATACCGATGTTTACCACATCAGTAATGGGTTTGCCGGTATAGCCTTTCCATGAGCCGGAGATGATAGCCTCGCTAAACTCTTTCATTTGGTTTAACACGCGATTTACATCAGGCATTACGTCTTTGCCGTCAACCAAAATAGGTGTATTACTTTGGTTACGCAAAGCGATGTGTAACACCGGGCGGCCCTCGGTAATGTTGATCACTTCGCCGCTAAACATGGCCTTTATTGCATCATTTAGTCTACACTCTTTTGCTAATTGTAGCAACAAAGCTATAGTCTCGTCAGTAATGCGATTTTTAGAGTAATCCAGTAAAATCTCGTCAAAGCGTAAAGAAAATTTAGCAAATCGCTCATTATCAGTTTCAAATAATTCTTTAAGACTTTTCGATACGACGTCGATGTAATGATCGGTTAAATATTTGTACGATTGGGTTGTTGTGAAATCGATATTTGGCAGCATAATTGGTTGTGTTTGATAAACAAAAATAGAATTTAATATTAACGCACGTATTAAATTATTAATAAGTGACACTTGTGTTATTCAACACCATTTAAAATCGCTTTGTTTTAATTTCATCTGATTGTAATAATTATAATGATGTAATAAATATTATATCATATTTTAAATTTATATTTGATATATTTGAATTGTTGATAATGATTATTGTCATTTGTCATCAATTTGTTAATCGGACTTTAAAAATGCATTGCCATGTTTGAAAAACTTTTTATGCTTGTAAAAAATAACGCCGGGACGGCAGTTGTTAACAATCCAATTATTCCTGCAAAATACCATGAAGCGGTGATCAATGAAGCATCGAGTTCCATTATCGAGGTATTAAAAGGCCAAATGGAAAACGGAAAGCTTAAAGAGATGATCAAGTATTTTCAGTATCCTGGTATTTACAGCAATCCGTTAGTTAACAGCACGGTAAATAAGTTTGCTAATAAGCTTAACGACTATTATGGTATTGAACCCGCAGAAGCTGTTATGATCGCCAAAGAGCTGATCCCGCCGGTAATGCAAGAAATGATTGAGCAATCTGCCAAACAAAATACCGATTTTACCCTAAGCAAACTGCTTTCTATGCTAAACGGTAACTACGATATGAACAATCTGCTGAGCCAGCTGGCCGTAGCATAACAATATTTAGAATTGGATTAAAAGCCTGCTTAGCAATAAGCAGGCTTTTTGCGCTTTAAGAAAGTCCTCTCCTTTGGAGAGGATTTAGGAGAGGTTTTATATATTTGCCACCATGACTAAAGAACAGATCCAGGATTTAAGGGATAGACTAATTTCCCTGAGGAGGCATCTTTGACATCGACAAGAAGCTCGATGCACTACAAAAAGAACAGGAAATAACCGTAGGCCCTCATTTTTGGGACCACCCCAAAGAGGCCGAGAAGGTTTTAGCTTCCATTAAAACTAAAAAGGTTTGGACAGACGAATACCAGAAGGTAGCATCGGTTATTGATGATGCCGGAGTGATGTTCGACTTTTTTAAAGGGGGCGACGCTACCGAGGCCGAAATGCAGGAGCAATACAACCAGGCCATTAAAGTGGTAGAGGAGCTGGAGTTTAAAAACATGCTCTCGGCCGAAGAAGACCAGTTAAATGCCGTATTGCAAATAACCGCAGGCGCAGGTGGTACCGAAAGTTGCGACTGGGCCGGCATGCTTATGCGCATGTATATTATGTGGGGTGAGAAGAACGGCTATAAGGTGACTGAGCAGGATTTCCAGGAAGGAGAGTCGGCGGGGGTTAAGACTGTTACCTTGCAGTTAGAGGGCGAGTTTGCTTACGGTTATTTAAAAGGCGAAAACGGCGTGCATCGTTTGGTGCGTATATCGCCATTCGACTCAAATGCCAAGCGCCATACTTCTTTTGCTTCGGTATATGTTTACCCTTTGGTGGATGATACTATCGAGATAGAGATCAACCCTGCTGATATTGAGTTCGAAACCTTCCGTTCTGGCGGTGCCGGCGGGCAAAACGTGAATAAGGTAGAGACTGCGGTACGGTTATACCACAAGCCATCGGGCATTATTATCAAAAACCAGGAGTCGCGCTCGCAGTTGCAGAATAAGGATAATGCTATACGCTTGTTGAAATCGCAATTGTATGAAATTGAGATGCGTAAGCGCCAGGAAGCCAGCAACAAGATTGAAGGCAACAAAAAGAAGATAGAGTGGGGTTCGCAGATCCGTAACTACGTGTTGCACCCTTACAAGCTGGTTAAAGACTTGCGTACCGATCACGAAACATCAAATGCTGCGGCGGTATTGGATGGCGATTTGAACGATTTCCTGAAGGCTTACCTGATGGAGTTTGGTGGCGATAAGTAACCTCATTACCTTATAAATAACACAAGGTCATGTTGATGCGTCAGCATGACCTTTTCTGTTAATAGGCCCGCTCCTGGCCCTGCGTGTTTTGTTTCACGTGTGTGTTAAACAGATGAAACAAGTGAAACAATATTTTTGGTTAACATTAAGAAAATCAATTATTTATAAAAATTTAGTGAAACAAAATGAAACAGTAAAAATGACTTTTAAGTCGGGTTTTGTTTCATTGTAAATCCAAATTAGTCTTCTTTTTTTCTATTTCTTAAAGCGTTAGTGATGGAAGCGGATACCGGCCTGTGAGTAAGGCCTCGCAGGCGTATGAGTGTACAGCACGGGCCGCAGGCAACGCCATTGGCAAAATTACGCAGTTCTTTCTTCACTCTGGTTGTGATCTTTCTATTATAAAACTTTTATACTTGTATAACCTTTTGTTAAAATGAGCTTATCACACACTCAAAAACGAAATATTTTTTTTCTCCTTGCGTATTATCTTTTAGGAATAGCCTTAGTGGCCTATTTTAATGAGTCGGGTAATTATAAAACAGGTCCTTGTAATCCAGGTCTGGATACAATATTCACATTCTTATATTTTTTGGTGAACTTAATTCTATTGATAATAAGCATCTTTAAAACTGTGAAAAACAGGAGTAATAAATATCTGCTGTATGTTAATTTAGGTGTAACGGCAGCGTTGGTTCTTTTTGTGGCGGTATCATGTTTGTGATACAAAACGTTTATACTTGTGTAAGCCTTTTATTATGAAACTCTTTACTGTTACTTTGTTGCTGATGACTATTGCTACGTCAACTTTTGCGCAAGGCACTGCGCCCGCAATTCCGCTTTATCCTGATGGGGTAATTAATTCAAAACCCACGCCGGCTACTTATATAGAGTCAATAACCGGCGACATGCACGTGTCTGACGTTAGTATCCCTACGCTTACGCCGTTTTTTCCCGAAAAAGGTAAAGCTAATGGCTCGGCTGTAATTATTTGCCCCGGTGGGGGATATGGCATATTGGCGATAGGCCATGAGGGCTATGCCGTAGCGAAAGAGTTCAATAAAATAGGTATTGCAGCATTTATATTAAAATATCGCCTGCCGAGCGATCTGATCATGATCAATAAAACTATCGGTCCGCTGCAGGATGCGCAAACCGCTATTATGATAGTGCGCAAAAATGCCGCGCAATGGGGCATCAATCCTCAAAAAATAGGCATCCTGGGTTTTTCGGCTGGTGGGCATTTGGCCTCGACGGCGGGTACTCACTTTAATAAACCGGTTATTGATAATCAGGGCATCAGCGTACGCCCGGATTTTATGGTGCTGGCTTATCCGGTTATTACCTTTGCCGAGGCCACTACGCACAAAGGCAGTGTTATAAATCTCTTGGGCACCATGCCAACCCAGGCACAAATAGATTATTTCAGCAATGAGTTACAGGTAGCTGCCGATACCCCGCCAACCTTCTTAATGCAGGCCGGCGACGATGGCGCGGTACCTGTTGCTAATTCTATTATGTTTTACCAGGCTTTGCAAAAGAATAAGGTAAAAACCGAGCTGCACCTGTTCCAGGCCGGCGGCCATGGTTTCGGGCTTATCAACCCTACAACTAAAGAGCTTTGGTTTGATTGGTGCGCAAGCTGGTTAAAACAAAATGGATTTTAAATCAAGTAGTTTGTCATCCTGAACGTAGTGAAGGATCTTATAAAAAAGGCAAGATAACGCGTCTATTACAAACGTATAAGATTCTTCGCTTTCGCTCAGAATGACAGACAGTTTTTAAAGTTGTATATAAATACAATGCCACCACAAAAACAATAACCAATGAAAAAACTCATCTTAACTACATTAACTTTTATAGCTGCAATAACCATATCGCATGCGCAAGAAGTAACACCTATCCCGCTATATCCTCACGGCGTACCTAACTCCAAACCAGCGCCGGCCGATTATAAGGAAACCGACAATAAAGACTGGGCCTGGAAAGTGGTAAACCCGGTATTGCTGCCTTACCCGGCCGATAAAAGTATTGCTACAGGCACTGCTGTTATTATTTGCCCGGGAGGCGGCTATGGTGGTCTGTCAATGGAAAATGAGGGTACCAACATCGCCAAAGCTTTTAACAAGATCGGCGTATCGGCCTTTATCCTGAAATATCGTTTACCAAGCGATCTGATCATGAAAGATAAAACTATCGGCCCGCTGCAAGACGCACAAACCGCTTTGCAAATTGTACGTAGTCGCGCGGCCGAGTGGAACATCAATCCATCAAAGGTGGGTATCATTGGCGCCTCGGCTGGCGGCCACCTGGCATCTACTGTGGAGACTCATTACAAGCAAGTAGTGGTGGCTGATAAAACCGTCAGCGTTCGCCCTGATTTTGCTATTCTGATGTATCCGGTAATTACCTTTGGCGATCTGGCTCACCAGGGATCAAGGGAAGCGCTGATAGGTAAAAATCCGTCACAAGAACTGATTGATCTGTACAGTAACGAAAAACAGGTTACACCGGATACGCCGCCCACCTTTATAGTGATGGCCGAAGACGACGGTACCGTACCGGTAGAGAATGCCTTGTTGTTTTATAGCGCCATGATTAAAAACAAGGTGAAAGGAGAGATGCACATTTATCAGTCGGGCGGCCACGGATTCGGTATCCACAACTCAAAAAGTACCGAGGAGTGGTTTAATTGGTGCGCCAGTTGGATGAAAGCTAACGGTTTCTAAAACATATTATGGGTAAGTAAGTTAATACAACAACCAACCGCAATCATTTATGCTCATCAAGAAAATACTTATAGGGGTAGACAACAGTAAGTTTGCCGACAATGCCGCTCAATACGGGTTCGATATCGCCCATAAATTTAAAGCCAGAGTTGGGTTGGTGCATATTGTAGAACCGGTTGTAATGCCGTATAATAATGCCACTACAGACCCAATGCTGGGAACTGCAGATTTAGGCATGGCCGATGTAGAGATCATGAATATTCAGAACAACGCTTCGAAAACGATGGTTGATGACTTTGTCAAAAAATACGGCGGCGATTTGGAAGTAACCCACTTTAACGAGTTTGGCGATACCGCCGAAGGAATTATTAATTGCGGTAATGAGTTTGGTGCCGATTTGATAGTAATAGGTACCCACAGCCGAAGCGGACTCGATCGTTTATTAATGGGCAGCGTGGCAGAGCATGTGGTGCGTCATGCTACCGTTCCGGTGTTGGTGGTGCCGTTTAATGAGGAAAGCCCCCTCTAAATCTCCCCCGGCAGGGGAGACTTTTTTCGATTCATCATTTGAAGCCCTCCCTACCGGGGAGGGTTTGGGAGGGGCTTAGTAAAGTAACCTAAACCTGATCGTGTGCTCAATAGCCTTTAGTTGCTCCAGTACATCGGTATCATAACCCGTATTCACATCGGTTATCACATAGCCAATCTGCTCGTTAGTTACCAAAAACTCGGCAACAATGTTGATGTTGTGGCGGGCAAATACATCATTAATCTTAGCCAGGATACCCGGTACATTTTTGTGAATGTGTATCAGTCTATGCGCATTGTTAACGCGTGGCGGCTGCAAGTCGGGGAAGTTACAACTGGTGTGGGTTTTACCCTCGTTCATAAAGGCAAGCACACGTTTAGGTAAAAAATCGTCGCTGCGCGGATTATGTTTAGGGTCGTCAAAAACAATAATACCTTGTTCGCAGGCTGCCTCACCCAGTTTACGGCCCACTTTACCAAAGCAGCCAATTACTTTAAGACGGCCGGCATTTTGAATTTGCTCTGGCGTAGGCTGATTTTCTTCATCGCAAAGCAGTACGCCTGCTTCGTCTAAATACTTTTCTTCAAGGCTATCGCGCTGGCGAATGTTGTATCCCTCTTTCTTCATTTGAGTCAGCGCTTCTTCTTCAACATTACCAATTACCAGGCATTTAATCCGGTTTTTAGGGTAGGATATAGCCCGTGGCAGTTTGTTGATGTATAAAAACTCGTCGAAGCTTGGGGTGATGTGATCGGCTCTTTCGGCTACAGATTTACGCTCAATATTCTCTGTAAAGGCAAAGAACTTTTTGATCATACCCGATTCCTTCAATTGGAAATCAGAATAACCATCGCCTATACCATAAATATCGCCTTCAAGTTTCAGCTCTTTTAAAAGCTTAACCTTGCCGCCTTCTTGCGATAGCGGGTTTTCGCGGTCATAACCAATGATGTTACCCTCATCGTCAAACACAAAAGTGTTAGCGTAGATATTTTCTTTTTTGATATGATACTCGGTAACTACCGGTGTAATAAATTCTTTAAATCCGCCGGAAACGATCAATACCTCATCCTGGTGATTTTTAAAAAAAATGGTATTGCGCGAAAACGAGGTAGAAACTTTTTTCTTCAGGTGCGATATCAGCTGTTTCAGGTGTTCGCGGTTGGCTTGCAGTAACTTAACCCGTTTTTCAAGGCTCTCACTGAAAGATAATTTGCCTTCCATCGAAGCGTTGGTCAGGTCTTCTATCTGCTGATATATTTTTTCCCTGTCGGGATGGCTTTTTAAAGATATGCGGGCTAGCTCATCCAGCGCCTCAACTTGTGTAAAAGTACTATCGAAATCTATTATAAAATATTGACTCATGCTGCTTAATAAAAATATCCCCTTAAGCTTAGCGGAACCGTAGGGACGACAAAAATGCAATTTTTGATTGGTTATTTGTGTTAATTTATCGTAACAATTGTTAAAGAATAACCAATCAAAAAACTTAATTTGGTATTAAACCTTTTAACTACGGCTAGTCTAATAAAATAAATAAAAAGGGTATACCGCCATGAAAAGATCGATTTATGCATTGCTGGTTATTGCAATGGTGTCAGGTTTATCAGCCTGCACAAGCTACAATTATTACACTGCGGGCTTAAACCGCACAAACCTAAGTCAGTACCGTACATTTGCCTGGATGCCCCCGGCGCGTAGCCGTAACGCAGGCGCTAATACCAGTAACGTTGCCGACGCTAAAATTAAGGATGCGGCAACAGCTGCTTTACAAAGTAAAGGCTTAACACTGAGCCAGCGTAATCCGGACTTGATTGTGAGTTACTCGACCGTAGTAGGCAAAGGTACCCGCACTTATTACTATCCAGAATATTATGGTGGTGGTTTCTATCCCGGCTTCGGCTTTGGTTGGGGCGGCTGGGGTGGTTGGGGCTGGCGCAGGCCTTACTATTACTATGGCGAACCATTTATTTACGGAGGAATGGGCGTTGGGCAAGAGCAGTATAAAGAAGGAACTTTAATTATAGATTTGATTGATCGTCATAGCCGCCAGATTGTTTGGCGGGGCTTTGGCGTAGGCGAAATGCATCACAATCCACAAAAAGATATCGAAGCTTTACCAGAAGTTGTTGCCGGTTTGCTTGACCAGTTAAGCCTGGCTCCGTCATCAGCAGCACCTGCAGGCGGGGGCCATAATAGCCGCGACCATAGAGGCAGAAGAGGTAATTATGTACCAACCAGCCAATCTATTTAATCGTCAGATAAAAATATAATGAAAAGCCCCTCTGCGTTTATTGCGAGGGGCTTTTGTTGTTCATCAGCCCCCTCTAAATCTCCCCCGGTAGGGGAGACTTAAATGTATTTATATACAAGAAAGGCCTCATATAATGAAGCCTTCCTTTTTTTTAAGCCCTCCCTACCGGGGAGGGTTTGGGTGGGGCTACAACTTAACAAAGCTGCTGCGCCCGGTGAGCGAGTTGTCTTTGGTATTAATAATCTCAATAAAGTAAGTACCCGGGGTCAGGGCGCTTACATCGGTATGCCAATCGGGCTGTGCCGAGGTTGCTGATCTTACTACAATGCCAGACGTGTTGGTAACGGTTATTTTATAATTACCGGTTATAGCAGTATTGTCTGACGCCTTAAGCGTTACGTTTAATGTATTGGCTGTTGGGTTAGGATACAGGCTTATACGGCTGTTTACAATGTTAGTGCTGCCGGGTAATGAATACATTACCGTAATTAAGTTTGAGTAAGTAACGTTGCCTAACAGATCAATTTGTTTAAGGCGGTACATGTTCTGGCCGGTAACCGGGTGTGGGTCGAGATCATTATAAGTGCCTAAACCGGCAGATGTAAGGCTGTCAAGTATTGTAAAGGTCTTGCCGCCATCCACACTGCGTTGCAGAATATATTGGGTATAGTTAACTTCGTTTTCAACCGTCCAGTTTAGTTTTACTTCTGATGTATTTTTGATTGCACCAAAGCTTAGCAGGTGCACAGCCAGGGCCGCATCTGGTTTAATTAAAAGCCTGAACCGGTTAGCGCCTGTGCTGGCAGTGTCGCTGGTTACCGCAAAATCGTAGGTTTTATTAGCCTTTAAATCCAACGAATCGCGCAGGTAAGAATCTACCAGGAAGATGTCATAAACATTCGGAATGTCAGACAATCCGGTGGCGTTAAATTTATAAACTCCGGTTGATGTTACAGCGATATTTAAAGAGATAGTTTGTGTTTGCTTAGGAAAAGGAAGCTGGTTGATAACCAGCCTTCTGCCGTCGGCAGATCTGTTTGATAAACTCACAACGCCCGATCCCTGCAGATATAAAGCATCTTCGTTAAGGGTGTAATCAGCATGTGCGGCATTGTTAAAAACAATGGCATTTTCGTCCTTATTAATAGAGTCTTTTGCCAGCTGTAAATGCATTTGGTAAGAAGCCGCAAGCGTGGTGGAGTTAAGATTAACAGCGGCGGCAGCCGGATGTGAATTTACTTTGGCAGATTCATTGAAAATTAATTGTGCACCCGTACCTGTTGCCCGTACAAAGAAGCCCTGCCCGCTTGGAATAATGTTACTGGCAGCCGAACTGCTGGGGATGCCACTGCCTGGCCCGGTAGTTAAATAAGTAACGTAGGTTTTACTTTGCGGATTGTAAACGTAAATAGTTTTATCCAGGTTCGCACCATAAATGCCGGTGCCGTTATTGGTAGTGGTATACGTGTTCCAGTCAATAGAACAGGCATAGGGGTTACCTACCAGGTTATAGCCTACGTTCCCAAACCTTGGGTCGCTTGAGCCTGAGGCCGCTGTGTATGATAAGTTAGCCCCGCCGGTAAACCATGGCGATACCACGATTTGACCCTGGTTTAACGGGCCGTTTGCGCTTGATGTTACATCATTAGGTGGATTGCTGGATACGGTAGTGTTATTACCCCTGAAAAAATACATCACCCCATTACCAACCGGTAAATTTTTATTGCCGTCTAGCGTGCCCACATTATAAGCGTTATTGATAGCAGTTATAGCTCTAAAAGTACCGGCATTAAAACTGGTAGTTGAAGGTGTTTGATCTTCGCGGTAAAGGTATAAAGTTGCATTACCCGCCGCGTCGAAACCACTGCTTGTGCCGCCGGCGCCTGTTAAATAACTACCGCCTCCCTGTAAAAACGAAAGATTAAAATAAGTATTGGGGGCACCCTGGTCTGATATTGGGGATGATACCAGTCTATATCCACGATTGGTAATGTCACCACCTCCTGTGAAAAAGGTTTGTACGTTTACAAAGCCGGTAATAGCTGCCGGTGCCGTTATTGGACCAATATTACCTGTGCCGCCAGCATTAGACAATATATCTAAATGTCCGTTAGCTGCTAACACTGCCGTGCCAGACATGGTCAGGAATCCAGCGGGGGCCAGGGCATAAGTACCCGTGTTCATAGTTTTAGTACCGCTTCCGCCAAAAGTTACGTTTCCAAATACCACACCATCGTCAGAGCTGTCATCCAGAGTTTGACTTCCTGTTCCGGTAAATTGTGCAGTGGCAAAATTGGTTAATAAATCAACGTCACCGCCAGACGATGACCAATTGCCCGTTACCGTTACAGTACCCGTAGCAAGTTTTGTACCCGATGAAGAAAACGACAGATTGCTATAGGTGCCTGCTACTACATTTACCGCGGCTGTGGTGTAATATTCAACACCCACGTTCCATGTTTTACCAGAAGGAATAGGGCTTGTTGCCGCGCTCTGTGTCCGTATAAAACCAGTGCCGGTAGCAGTAAAACCAGCGCCGATAGCCAGCGTATTAGTGTTCATATCCAGGTTGCCTGCGGTTAGCGTTAGCGCGCCGTTTAAGGTATAAGTAGATGTAGTGGCCGGTAATAATACGCTACCCGTGTTATTAATGGTAATATTATTTATAGTTGCGGGCAAACCCGTACCTGCATTTTGCGGAGCAGCAGCGCCATCATAAACAAAATTAGCTGCTGTGCCAAAGTTACGCGTGCCTGTGCTCTGGATAGACCCTGTAGCGCCTGTAGATGATATGCCATCATCATTCGCGGTTATTAGTGTGCCGCCGTTAACCAGCGTAAATGTACCGGTCGATCCATCAAGCACATTGACGTCAAAATCAACCGTTGCGTTATTATTAATGGCAAAGTTTACCCCGGTTGAAAAAGTGCCGCCGGTTTTAATGAAATTTTGCGTAGTTGTTCCTGAAAATGATATCAGATTATTAGAACCTGTTGTTTTTATTGTACCGCCTGACACATTAAAATCGCCGGTGACATTCAAATTGGCGGTTGCGCTGTTAGTGTTACTCAATAAGAAATTACCGCCGGTTTGCGTAAAGCTTTTTACCGTTACGTTAGCGGTTGAACTGGCAGCTGTAACTAATTGAAATGTAGCTGTGCCGGTTGACGCGATAGTTAAATTATTCATCGATGCCGTGACTGTGCCAAGTGCTACGCCATTTGTAATGTTTTGGTTAGGGCAGTTCCAGATAAAGTTGCCAAAAGCCTGGCCGCCTCCGCCTATAGTGCCTGTATAGCTGGTGTAGCCAATGATCTCGCAGGTTGAACCCTGATCCCAGGTAGCAGTAGGGATAGTACCGGCAGTTGACGTGAAATTATGCTGATAATCGCCATCACTTTCAAACTTCAGCGTTCCTGTAGTGGTAATTGAGCCAGCGTTTACAATCGTACCGTGAACGTCTGCTCCTCCGCTACTAATAGCTAAGGAGCCTGCAACCGTAATCGTTCCACCATTATCTACCACCAGGCTGTTTGCAGTACCTGTTGTAGCGGCAAGGACATTTACAGTAAGCCCATTTTGAATTTCAACGCCACCCGCGCTTGCACCCGGTACCAATGTAGAGGTTTGCCATCCGCCGGTGCCGGTTGTAGAGCTTTCCCAAATAGAAGCATCTGTCCAATCGCCCGAATTTGCGTTTCTAAAATGGTCGGTAGCTACAGTTGGAGGCACACTAACAGGTACACTAACGGTATTTGTTATAGCCCCGCTGGTTGCGGTTAGCGTGGGTAATGGGGTTGTTGATGTACTAACAATTTTTACATTCAAGGTTTTAGTACCGGCTACCAGCGCTGTAGGGGCAGGTAAAGTTGCTCCCCCGTCTGACGTTGTCATGGTGAAAGTGTTGGTATTGGTATTAATTAAGTTGTAATTAGCATCTACCGCATTTACTGTAATATTAAAAGCCGTGCCCCGGGCAGGCGGGTTGGCGGCGCCAGACTTGCCGTCAGATGTTCCGGGTTTGGCCGTCTCTCCGGGTAATAATATCTGAAGTTGCGCAAAAACACCGGCTACAACAGTAACAGAGGTGCCTGTGCTGCTGCTTTTGGTTCCATCTGTAACATCTTTAGCCACTACGTTTCTACCCGCGCCGGCAGTCTTAAAAGTAACGCTGAATGTTTTAGTTCCTGCAACTAAAGCAGTATTTCCCGGCAAAGCCGCATTAATATCTGTTGTCGAAGTTATGCTCACTACATCGGTAGGCGTGTTAAGTATGTTCCAGGCCGCATCTACCGCATATATGGTAACATTAAAAGGGGTACCCGCGGTTTGCGGTGTTGTTGCGGTGCCCGATTTGCCCGTAGTTGTACCCGGTGCAGAAATTTCTCCCGGCATCAACAATAACAACTTGGCAAAAACGCCTGAATTTACTGTAATACTAGATGTGGTATAAGGCGTTTTGGTAATATCAGCGTCGGTTGCAGTAACGGTTGTAGTACCTATAGTTTTTAACGTCAATGAAAAAGTTTTCCCACCCGTTACTAACGCAGCAGCTGCCGGTGGGGTAGCCGCTGCATCTGTTGTTGTAAGCGTTACTACATCCGTAACCGTGGTAACCCTGTTCCAATTAGCGTCAACCGCATAAACCGTTACATTGAATGCTTTGCCTGCTGCCTGTATAGTAGGCGTACCTGATTTACCGGTTGCAGTGCCGGGTTTTGCAGTTTCTCCGGCAGTTATGGCCAGTAGTTGTACAAAAGCCCCAGGCGATACTGTAGTATTAGGACTAGCGTTGGCTGTACGCGTGGTATTGGTGATATCAGATGCCGTAACTTTTCTTGTCCCGGATGTTTTAAATGTGTAGGTAAATGTCTGCGTGCCTGAAACCAAAGCCGCAGTGGCCGGATTAGTTGCGTTAGCATCAGTAGAAGTTATACCTACCACGTCATTAGCTGTCGTTATAATGTTCCAGTTTTTATCAACAGCGTTTACTGTAACAGTAAATGCTGTACCTGCTATTTGAGCAGTTGGAAGTGCACTGGTCTTTCCCGTTGTGGTGTTTGGTGCAGCTACTTCGCCGGGCATTAATAATTGTAATTTAGCAAAGGTACCCACCGTAACGTTGAAATTGGGGCTAGTATAGGCAGTCATCCCGCTATTGGTATTATCTACGGCCTGCAATGTGGCTGTTGTCGTCGGGGTTTTTAAAGTTACCGAAATTGTTTTTGTACCGGCTGCCATGGTTCCGGTGCTAGCCGGGTTTGTTAAAGCAGGATCATTGGATACGATATTAATCACGTCAGTTACAGCAACAGGGTTTACGGTGGTAACTGCTGATATTCTGTTCCAGTTAGCATCTACCGCATTTACAATAACATTGAAAGCGGTACCCGATGCTCTATCGGTAGGTGTGCCGCTTTTGCCGGTTGCGGTACCCGGTGCAATAGCCTCGCCGGGTAATATCAACAGTAGCTTAACAAAAGCACCCGGTATTACCGCTAACGATGCTGTAGAGATTGTTTTTGCTGCGGTTGCATCGGTTGCCGTAATTTTATAGCTACCGGCAGTTTTAAAAGTAAAACTAAAGGTACCCACGCCAGCCGAAAGTGCTGCACTTGCAGGCGGCGTTGCATTCAGGTCGGTCGAAGTTATAGCAACGTTATCAGTAATTGATGTTACGGTGTTATTACCGGCATCAACTGCGTATACGCTGAAATTAAACGCCGTACCTGCAACAGGTATGCTTGGCGCACCGGTTTTACCGGTAGTTGTTCCCTGTACAAACGTTTCGCCGGGCAGCACGGTTAATAAATTGGCAAAAGCGCCCAGGTTTACAGTTATTTGTGCGCTGGTGTTGGTTTTAGTGCCATCGGTATTGTCGGTAATTGTAATGGTAGTTGTGGTGCTTACTGCTCTTAAAGTAACAGTAAAGGTTTTAGTGCCGCTTGCTAAATTGGCACTGGCGGGCGAATAAGTAGCACCGGCATCAGTCGACGAAGGTGTAAGCGCATCAGTAACCGAAGTTACTTTATTCCAGTTTGCATCAACAGCGTTTACTATAACGGCGGTGTTGGTACCTGCATTTATAGCCGTTGGTGTACCGCTTTTACCAGTGACTGTACCAGGTTGGGCGGTTTCGCCTGTAAGCAAAATCTGCAGCTTGGCATAAGCTCCGGGCACTACCGTAACGCTAGATGAAGTCCCGTTTTTGGTGCCGGTGGCTGTAACCGATCTGGTAGTAGTGGCTGTTTTTAAGGTAACACTAAAAGTTTGTGTACCTGCAGCCAGGGCAGCACTAGCCGGCAACGCAGCATTAGCATCGTTTGAAGTAATAGTTACACTTTCGGTAATTGATGTTACCGTATTAAATGCAGCATCAACCGCATATACGGTAGCATTAAACGCTGTTCCGGCTGTAGGCGAGGTGGCGGTGCCACTTTTTCCGGTAGCTGTGCTGGGTTGATAAGTTTCGCCTGGTAATATTACCAGCAATGTGTTGTACGCACCCACATTTACCGTAATTGCCGGGCTGGTGTTAGCAGTTTTGGTGCCATCAGTGGCGTCTGTAGCTGTGACGGTATTAGTGGTTCCGGGCGTTCTGGCCGTAAAAGAAAATGTTTTTGTGCCGGCGGCTAGATTTGCGTTTGCCGGCAAAGCTGCATTAGGGTCAGCTGCAGTAACATCAGTAATAGCAATATTATCTGTTGAGCTTACTACGTTCCAATTTGCATCAACAGCGTTTACAGTAAGTGTAATGGCCGTTCCGGCCGACACCGCCGATGGTGTGCCGGTTTTACCTGTTGTTGAACCCGCAGAAGCAGTTTCACCAGGCAATAACAATTGCAGTTTTGCAAATGTACCTGCAACCTGCGACAAAGCCCCCACGTTGGCAGCAGTTGTTAACCCAACAACACTGGTGGATTGAGCCGTTATATTGATTGATGCAATTGGTTTTCTGATGGTGCCTTGAACCGGTAAGCCGGTTATGGTTATGCCATTGGTTGTGCTTGCGGCCGAGTTAGTATACGTTATTATCAGCGTGCCGCTTGAAACAACTTGAGTTACTATAGTAATATTGCCGGTACCGGTTACCAGGCCGGTTGCACCAGCCTGAAATTGCCAGTTAGCAGGTGCGGTTAAAGTTATGGTGCCTCCAACCAGCGAAAAATCATTTGCAGCCCCCGAAGCAATAGTAATTGTGCCTAATGCGGTGTAAGCGGGTGTTGCAAGACTGCCTGAGGCTTTGTCTGCAGATATATTGGTGCCACCTGTAGCCTGAGTAATACCTACAGTTGCAAAAGCGTGCAGGCAAATTAAACTTAAAGCAAAGAATATAGATAAAAACTTATTAGGGGTATACATACTTTTCTATAAAGCAACCACGGTCCATACAACGTATGGTTGTAACATGGTTTTGTGCCATAATAATACAGATTTTTTGCTTATAAAAAACTGACTTAGAGTAAATTAATTTTTTACGATAAAAAAATAATTTTTATGATAGTGATTTTCAAAAAAAATGTGAGGTATTTTAAATGGATAAAATGACAAAAGCCATCTGCAACAGAATGGCTTTTTAAAGTGAAATTGAAAATATTGTTGTTAAACTTTCTTGATCAGAAAAAATTAACCAGTTTTTGCAGATACTATTTATCAGAAAGTTTTACAGCGTTTGTTTGCTTTTTGTATAAGTGTACAGTAGTAATAATTAAAGCAAGCGCAGCAAAAAAAACAACCCAGGTATCAATTGGGCAGGGGCCATCATCAATATCCCCGTCGGTACCACAGGTAGGGGTACCAATCTGCGCAAATAACGTGACAGCGCTAAAAAGGAATAATATAGTTAAAAGAAATTTTCTTTTCATTTTGGCTATTATCAGTACAAAGCTACAACTTTACAAATGTACTTTTACCGGTTAACGTATTATTCTTAGAATTTATTACCTGTATAAAATAAGTTCCCGGCATTAAATTATCTATCTGTGCCTGCCAGCTGCCACTTGTTGATGTAGCAGTTTTAACCAGCATGCCTGAACTATTAACAATACTTATTTTGTAAGTCGCTGCTACAAGGTCATTATTGTTGCTACCGGTAACCGTTAGGTTTAAGGTTGATTGAGCCGGATTAGGGTATACACTGATGTTGCTATTAGCTAGTACGGTATTTAACACATTGGCATACATTATCTTAACTATGTTTGAGTAAGAAACATTGCCCGCCACATCTGTTTGTTTTAAGCGGTAATAGTTGGTTCCCAATATAGGCGATGGATCAAGATCGTTATAAGTACCCAATCCGGCTGATGTTAGGCTGTCAATCACTTTAAAGGTTTTTCCGCCATCGGTGCTGCGTTCAACAACATAGCCGGTATAATCCGCTTCGTTTTCTGCAGTCCACTTGAGTTTTACATCGTTTGTGCTCTTTACCGCATCAAAACTTAACAAATGCACGGTTAAGGCAACATTTTGACGTATTACCAGGCTAAAACGATGGTTGCCATAAGTATTGGTATCTACATTGGCCTCAAATGTATAAACCGGATTGTTTTTCAGATCCAACGAATCTTTTTTATAAGCGTCCATCAACCAAACATCATACGCCGCCGGTATATTCTTGGCGGTTAATAGTTTTATTTGATAATTACCGGCCGCAGTCATGTTTACATTTAATGGTATAACCTGGCTTGATGAAGGAAAATTCATTTGGTTTATAGCCAATGCGATGTTATCGCTTGAGCGGGTTGACAGGTTAACAGCACTGTTACCCTTCATGTAATCAGCGTCTTCATTGTAAACATAGGCTGCTTTTGCACTTGGTTTAAACAAAATAAGCGCGTCTTCGCTGGCAGTTGAATCTTTAAATAGTTCGACGCTTAAATATTTAGGCTGTACATCCGGGGCGGTAGTTGCCGTTGCTAATGATAAGGCTGACGAAGAAACCTGAGTGGTAGATTTATTTGATTCATGAAAGGTTAGCGTGGTACTTGTATTAGTAACAGTTACAAAAAAGCCCTGTCCGCTAGATATGATATTATTACCTGTTGACGCGTTAAAATTGGTACCAACACCAAGAGGTGTGCCTGCTAAGTAAGTTGCATACGTTTTTTTGGTTGGATTATAAATATATATAGTAGCACCAACACCCGCATTGCTGGCAGATACCTTATCCCAGTCGATAGACGATGGATACGGATTGCCAACCAAATGATAACCTGCAGTGACACTGTTTTTGCTGGGGTTGTAAGATAAGGTGAAATCGGTCACCGTTGGATTAAACCAATCTCTCACTTTAACATCGCCCTGGTTTAAATAACCCGATGAACTAAAAGTAGTGGCTTTAGCTATCGTAGATGACACATAAGGGTTAGAAGTTGCTTTGCTGCCTCTGAAAAAGAACATAAAACCATTGCCGGCAGGTAGGGTAGCAGAAGCGTCAATGCCACCATCGAATGAAAAAGTAGAACCGGTAATATTGCTAACCCCCCTGAAATTACCTGAGGTAAAATTTGAGTTGTTTGGCGCTATATTTTCACGATAAAAATAAAGCGTTGGCCCGCCGTTAGATGGCGCACTAAAGCCGCTACCGGTACCACCGGTACCCGTTGTATAACTGCCGTTATTTATATAGCTTAAATTAGGAATGATCAAGCTGCTGCTTGACACAGATACCGGCGATGATAATAATCGATAGCCGCGGCTGTTAGCAAGGCCGCCGGTTAAATAACGCTGCACAATTATAGTACCCGTGATACTGCTTGTGGCAGTCATTGCACCTATAGATGCAGCACCGCTGGCATCAGAAACCAAAGTGAATGTACCCGTATTAGTTACAGCTATGCCATTGGTTGTTGTTGTTGGCCAGGTCATAGTAGCGGTACTTGCCATCGTTGAAGTGCCGGCAACGGCCAGGTTACCAACTGTAGCAGAGGTGTTTTGAAGCGTTAGCGTAGCACCTGCATCAATTGTTAAGCCGTTGTTAACGGTAAGTTTATGGCCGGCAAAATCAATAGATACCGGTGTGGTTGTAGAAGTATTTGAACCAAAAGGGCCAATTTCAAGTGAACTTACTGTAATATCAGAAGGTAATTGAGGTTGCACAGTGCTTGAGCTATATTGTGTAACACCAATTTTTACTATATCTGTGGTAGCTGAAGGGCCGATAGACGATGCTGTTATTGTATTGTCTTTTTTCCATGCCTTCTGTGTGGTCCATGTCGCAGCTGTAAGGCCGGTCCATTCCCATAAATCGCCATTATTTATAGGGGCAGATACAGAACTTGAAGAGTTACTGGAATATGGAGAGGAACTATTGAAAAATTGTGAGTAACTGTCGTTATTTGTATTACTTACCGAATAACTAACTGATGATGGATAAGGTGTCGTGAAAGTCGACATGACAGCGGCCGTTAAAAAATAATAAGTGATGTGGCCGGTGCTGCCGTCTGTATTGCCCCCGTTATAGTAACGTAGGTTCAAGCCTGATAAATCTTGCTGACTACTAGCACCATTGTTTTGCAGCGTGTAGGTCATTATCGGCGAAAGCCCGCTGGTTGATAAGGGCAGCGTACTGGTTTCATATAAATAACCGGGTACATTAATGCCAATAATATTGGCGAGGCCTGAATTATAGTCTATAACTAATCGGCCCATTACAATATCACCTCTTGCGCAAAGATTCATTCCATATAAAATGGCAGTACCCATACCCGGATATAACGGACTGGATACACCGTTGCCGCTTATTGGCAAATAATCAAGTCTAACCTGGTAAAAGTTAAAATTATCAAATTGAAAGCGATCTGCAGCTGCAGATGTCGCGTCTAAATAACTCAAATTATATACGCTATCGTAATTGGCATTGATATTTAGCGACGACTGGGTGGTGCTAGCAGTTCTGTCAAATACAAAAACATTATAATACCCTGTTACAGATCTTTCAATCCTTATTTGGTAAGTATCTTTATTATTGGGCATAGCTACATCCCACAATACCCTGTATTGACTGGCTATAGTGCCATATCTTTGCCGGCCCTCTAACTTGCCGCCCACCTGCGTAACATAGATCCCCATTTTAGTTGATCCAGACAGGCTGCTAATCAACCAATATCTCCAGGAGTCGCTTCCGGCAACCATACTGGTAGAAGTTGCGTCGGGGTCAACGGTTGCTGCGCCGCTGGTATTTTTATAATCAAACTCCCACTCCCATGGCGCGCTGTTTAAACTAAGATTAGCGGCAGTGGCAGAGTTGTTTATAAAATTCCATGTAATGGTTCCTAAGGTTGAGCTGCCTACGGTTGAAAAACTGTTGGTAGAATTTAAAGAGGATGCAGAAGCAAGTTTAATAGCAGCAGGTGTAGTTTGCGATGTTGCGCATGATGGGAAATAGGTAGTTGGGCTGGCTGTTCCGGTTGTGGCAGACTCTAAGTTATTATAATAATATTGTCTGGGTGTATTTGTGCCATCGTAAGATTCTTGCGCAAATGAAATTTCAAAACAAAACAAATTGCAAAGCGTCAGCAAGAGAGCAGTAAAATATTTTAGTATCGGCTTTTTCAATTTGTACTAGTATGAGTCTAACTCGTGCATAAAGGCAAAAATTATGCAAAATATGGCCTGTGATAGCTAAAATTCAAGTATTTGCGTTATTTGAACCTTGTCTTTTTTGACTTACGAACTTATGGTGATAATAATTTAATTATAGCGATAGTAATTTTATCCCCAACACGGGTAAAAAAATACCCATTTTAGAATCGATACAGATCGCTAATTACCAACTATACGTAAATTTGAAGTTGATAGTCTTGACCTACTCCATCTTAGAGTAAGGTTTTTAATACCGCTGATAAGTAGGTTATTATGGGGATATAAAAATTTAAATGTTGGCGTTTTAATATTTCATAAAATGCATAAAAATGTGCAAACTTGTTGTTGGTTAAACTTTGTGTAACCCTATTAAATTCTTATATGAATAAATTTTACCGCGGGGCGATTTTATGTGTGTTAATGGCGTTTGCGGGCCATGCTTTTGGCCAACAGATATTGGTTACGGAAGCAAAGAAAAAAGAACTTAACGATATATCGGTTAAGGCTGGTAATAGCTTTGCCAAAAGCCACCAAAAAGCTATGGCACAGGCGCGGGCACATGGTTGGTATTTAAATCGTAAAACACGTAACGGGGGGCGTATGGCGCTGCAGAGCATCACTAATTTGGGTTTCCCTAAATACGTGTCGACCAACGATAATGTGGACGCGGCTGCAACTACCGGAACAAAACAAGTGCAACCTGGCGGGTCAACTGGTCTTAACTTATCAGGTTCGAGCGCGTTTTTAGCTAATAAGCTGGCCATGTGGGACGGCGGATGGCCGCTGTCGACACACCAGGAATTTGCCGGTAAAACGTTTACTCCAAAAGATACTTCGACAGTTGGCGACCATCCAACCCACGTGGCCGGCACGCTGATGGCTAAAGGTGTTTATGCCCCGGCCAAAGGCATGGCTCCGGATATGGGTACGCTCATATCTTATGATTTTGAAAATGATGTGGCCGAAATGAGTCGCGAAGCGCCGAATTTGCTTTTATCCAATCACTCTTATGGCGATGTGGCCGGTTGGGATTATGACGATACACAGCAACATTGGATATGGTATGGGTTACCCGGTGATACGGTAGACTATGCTTTCGGTTTTTATGATGACCGGACAGCAGCGTGGGACAAAATTGCCTACAATGCGCCTTATTACCTGATTGTTGAATCATCTGGCAATAGCCGTGGTTATCCCGGCCCGGCTGTAGGGCAAAACTATTATGGCTTTTCCAGCCGCACCAACCCCTCAATTGTACTTAAAGGGCCACGACCCGCTGATATTAGCAGTAACACTGGCTATGACATCATCAGCACTACAGGTACCGCAAAAAATATTTTGACGGTAGGTGCCGTTAATCCGCTGCCAAACGGGCCCGCGGGTAGTTCCAGTATTTCGATAGCCAGTTTTAGTAGCATAGGTCCGACAGATGATGGCCGGATTAAGCCTGATATAGTAGGCGACGGTGTTAATATTTTGTCGACGGGAAGCGACAGCCCAACTGCTTACAGTTCTGAGGATGGCACATCTTTTTCGGCACCAAATGTAACGGGGTCGCTGCTGCTGTTGCAAGAGTATTACGCCAAAAAAAATGGCGGCGCTTTCATGAAGGCGGCAACACTAAAGGGATTGGCTTGTGCTACCGCTATTGATGCAGGTAACGTAGGGCCTGATTATATTTTTGGCTGGGGGCTATTAAACATGCCTGCAGCTGCCCAGGTTATTACCGACAATAATACCAAAACGCTACTAAAAGAAACCACGCTTACGCAAGGGCAAACTCAAACTATAACGGTTGTTGCATCTGGAAACGGGCCGTTGATAGGTACAATATCATGGACAGACCCTGACGGAACACCCACTGCCGACGGCGTTATTAATAACAGAACACCTAAGTTGGTAAATGACCTGGATGTGCGTATCAGTGATGGCAGCACCACCTATATGCCCTGGGTATTAGACGTTAACAATCCTGCTGCACCTGCTACTAAAGGCGACAATATTCGCGATAATATCGAACAGGTATACATCCCTACGGCTATCCCCGGCAAAACATATACCATAACGGTAACGCATAAGGGCACACTGCAGTCGGGATCGCAGCCTTACTCGCTGATATTAACCGGCATAGGCGGTGCAACCTATTGCGCGTCTGGCCCATCTTCGTCTGCCGATTCAAGGATTAATAACGTAACCCTGGCTAATATAAACAACACACCGGCAGCCGGTTGCACAACCTATAGCGACTATACCAACCAAACCGCTACGCTTGAACAAGGCAAGGTTTACCCGCTTAGTTTAACATTGGGTACCTGCGGCGCTAACTTTAACAAGATTGCTAAGGTTTACATAGATTGGGACAGCAACGGCGTATTTGATGCTAATGAACTGGTTGCCACTACCGGCGTTATTAATGGCACGGGCACTTATACTACAAATATAACTATACCCACAACGGTAATCCCCGGCAATTATAGCTTAATGCGTGTGGTACTGACCGAAACCAGCGATGCCAACGCCGTACAGCCTTGCGGAACTTATGCCAAAGGCGAAACGCAGGACTATCGCGTAATCTTTAGCCAAACCAGCAGCGATGCCGGTATTATGGCTATTGTTAATCCGGTGGCATCGGGTACTTGTAATGGTGTTAACAATATCACCGTAACCGTTAAAAATTATGGCGGCGCCCCAATAACTAACATCCCGGTAACTGTTGCAATTAAAGCGGCCGATGGCACGGTAACCAACATTACCGAAACTTATACCGCTACACTTAACCCGTTGCAGCAAGATAACTTTACGTTGAGCAGTACATTTAATTTTTTAGCTGGAGCAACTTATACCATAACGGCTGCTACTACTTATCCAAATGACCCTTTCAGCAGTAATAACCAGGTAACAGAAACAGCAGCTATCAGCATCCCGGGCTCGCCCGACAGCTTATCGGCAGTTTATTGTAATAACCTTAACCAATATATATTATCAGGTAAGGGCGACGGCACTTTATTTTGGTATAAAAATATTGGCGACGCGTTACCAATTGCTTACAGCAATTATGCGCTTACCTCAACCGCGCCGGTAAACAATATCTATTACGCGGGTTTAAACGATTTTACAGCGGCTGTTGGCCCGGCTACTAAAAACGTATTTACCGGTGGCGGGTATAATCAATTTACCCCGGCAATACAAGTGTACACCGCTGTGCCTGCCATTATTCAAACTGCAAAATTGTACATTGGTAACCCGGGAGTAATTGAATTTGATGTTACCGACCAATTTGGAAAGAAAGTGTCGACAGTTTCAATTAATGCTACTGCCACCCGCTCAACACCAGGGCCGGGCGCTCAGGTTGACGATCCGAATGACCAGGGCCGGGTTTACAATTTAAATTTACTGCTGCCTGCCGCAGGCACTTATACTATTACACCTGTTTACGATGCTACGGTAACGCTTTATCGTAACAATGCGGGTGTTACGGGGTATCCGTTTAATGCAGCGGGGATATTTAAAATAACAGGCAATACCGCTATCCCGGATGCGGGCACCGACACTACCTACTACAAAGGATTTTACTATTATTTGTACGATTTAAAAGTTAAAAGTGCAGGGTGTACCACTGGCGAAAGGGTATCGGTTACCGTAGAAAAGCCAATTATAACGCAATCGGGTATCACGTTAAACTCAAATTATGCTTCGGGCAATCAATGGTATTTAGATGGCAAAATAATAAACGGCGCCACCGGCCAAACGTATACGCCAACGCAAAGTGGACAATACCAGGTAATTGTAACCACAAATTCGGCTTGCCAACAACAGTCGGATACCTATAATTATGTGCTGCTTGCGCTGCACCCTGGTACAGATACGGATATTGGTTTAGTAGTTTTCCCAACCCCGGCTAATAAGCAGCTTAATGTGATTTTTGATGCTAAGGCTGCCGACAATCTGACATTGTCGCTGGTTAACAGTAAAGGCGCCATTGTGTATGCTAAAACCCAGTCTATATCGGCAGGAAACTTTAGCACCGTTATTAACGTGGCTAACCTGGCGCCCGGCGCCTACGTGCTCAGAACCATTTTGGGTACTAAGTTATACGGCAAAAAGGTATTGATCATAAGATAGACTGCACCCCTCCCCAAAGGGGAGGGCTTTAAAATTGTTTTATATTAAAAAAGGCTCTCATTTGGAGAGCCTTTTTCTTTTAAGATATCGTAAGCCCTCCCCTTTGGGGAGGGTTGGGTGGGGTCGCTATTTAAACACATATTTAACGCCCAGCCCCGGTGCCAGGTCAACAAACGGGCCGCTAATCAATTCTATCCTTGGGTTAAGATCAAGGCTTACTGCAATGGGCGATTGCGGGATGATATACTCCAGCCCCACAACCCCATCTACACCTAATAACACCTGTGCGCTATCGTAATAATGATATTCGCCATCAAAAGTACGGTAAGAACCCTGGCCAATTGAGCCAATATGGGCACCAAAACCGTAGTAAAATTTAAGTGCGGGTACATTAAATGCCTCCTGGTTAATTTCATACAAACCGCTAAAAACAACGCCATGCTGCCTGAACCCGATAACGCCCTCCAGCGAAATATCCTTGTTCATAAAATATTTACCGGATATACCATTTTCATATCCGCCAAATTTTAAACCGGCTGCAATAGTATAATCCTGGGCCTGCGATCGCGTAGCAAAAAATAAAGAAGCAAATGCAATAAGTAGTGTATAAGTTAAGTTTTTCATGTTAGTATAACGGTGTGTTTTTAAATTTATGGTAATGACCGGCAAAATATCGAATGGTTTAACAACAGTTAAGGCTTTTGGTTTAGCCAGTAGTTTCATAAAAATTACTTACACTTGCTTATTCAAACAGTAATTGAGCAGATGCCTTCGCACATAAAACATCAGGAAACCATTGACTACTTTTTGAAAATAGTTTGGCAAACTGTGGCTAACCGGTACAATGCGCTTGTTGCTGATTTTGGCATAACGCAGTCTATTGGTTATCTGTTGATTAATATTGATGAGGAGGAGGGTACCACGGTATCGCAGGCGGCGGCGCTGCTGGGCTTAAAATCAACCAGTTTATCGCGGATGCTTAACCAACTGGAGGCAACAGGCCTCATCTATCGCGAATCGAACAAAGGCGATAAACGTTCGGTAAAAATTTACCTGACACCCCTGGGTAAAGAAAAACGCCACCTGGCGCGGGTAGTTGCCAAGCAGTTTAATAATTATTTAAATGCCCACATCAGCGAAGCAGATAAGGAATATTTGACCGACATGCTTAAAAAAATTAACCAGCTTACCCTTAACTACAAGCCTGAAGGTAACCAGAAATAGACAATCAGTACACACTAACCCAAAATGATTGGCGTTTTAAATGTTAAAAAATGTTAACCTGCCATTTTTGAATTATAAAAGAATAAATTTGCCCATTGGAAACGTAATGAACAGGGTAGTAGTAATTATATTGTTTTTTATAGCGGGTTTAACCGCTTGTAAGAAAGAAGACAACGGTGGTTCGGTAGCGTATAAGGCACAAGCTGCTGAAGACGACTTACTTGTCAGCAATTTTTTAAAGGCCAACCCTACACTAACTGCAACAAAAATTGATACATCCGGCGTATACTATGTTGTTGAGCAGCCCGGTACGGGCACTGACTTGTTTACCAACTCAACCCAGGTTACAGTTGGATATACCGGCCGGTTAATTAATAAAGATTTAACGGAGCAAGTATTTACCCAAACAAAAGATTCGACGAGTGATTTTCATCCATCGTTTGTCTTATCGCAGGTTATTTTGGGTTGGAGATTAGGTATTCCTTTCGGAAAAAAGGGCGGAACTATACGATTATTAATACCTTCGCGTTACGCATACGGGCCCGCGGCACAACCGCTGGTTGGGGTGACATTTGGATTAAAGAATGGTTTACCTGCAAATGCAGTGGTTGATTTTGATATTACACTGTACGATGTTATTAACTAATAAAATACGCTGTGCTTAATGCACCGCTTAATGATAAAATAGCTTAAAAAGCATAAGTCCGGATTAAAATAAATTGGCCGGATGTTATGATACAATACACACAAATGAAAAGAACTACTACGCTTTTGTTATTATTTGGTTTGATAGCCCTGGCAGCTTGCCGAAAAGACAAGTATGACCCCTCTATTAATCAATATGATGACGACCAGATTAAGGCTTATATTACTGCCAATGGCTTAACCGGTATGACCCGCGATACATCGGGCATTTATTATAAATTGATAGATCCGGGAAAAGATACCGTGTTACAGTATACCAGTAACGTAGATATGGTTTTTACAGTAAAGAGTATTGATAACAAATATATATCAACAGACTCAATAGCTAACCACTACGACGGTTTCCTGGGTCATATATCCACTACAACCAGCCCTATAGGTTTAGGTACTACCGGGTTGCAGGAGGCTGTTAAGAATATTGTAAATCATAATGGTGGCATAGCTCGCCTTATTGTACCCTCTCGTTTAGCTTATGGCGTTAACGGTACGGGTGTAGGTAGTAGCTCAAACACAGCCGGCCGTATTGCAGGTAATCAATGTTTAGATTATTATGTACACATAATTGGCGACGCAGCTGCCCAATTAGCTTATGATCAATTGCTGATTAAAAAATACATAGCCGACAATAACTTAACCAACATGAAGCAAGACCCTGCCGGCTATTGGTACGGTATAGACGAGCCTGGATTGAGCACCACACCAATTACAGATAACAGTAGCATAATTGTAACTTATACTGCACAGTTACTAAACGCTACAATAGCCAGTCAGTTTAATGGTGTAGGGGGTACTTCATTTGACGTACCTGACCTTATACCGGGTGTGCGACTTGGATTAGAGAAATACGGAACTACCGGTGCATTGATAACCTTCCTGTTTCCGTCGGTTTTTGCTTACGGCAAGGCAACTACCACCATACCGCCAAACAGTGTTTTTAGGTATGATACACGTATAATTAGTATTTCAAACTAACGACTAAGCGCTTGTTTAAAAGCTTTTAAACAGCGGTCTCGTGCGAAAGCATGATCTACAATGGGTTTTGGATATTTGCTGAAGTCGGCATATTCCGGGACCCATTTTTTTATGTAAGTTAAATCCGGGTCAAAACGTTTAGTTTGCGCATCCGGGCTAAAAATGCGGAAATACGGTGCGGCATCGGTACCCGATCCGGCAGCCCACTGCCAGCCACCCACATTGCTGGCCATTTCATAATCCAGTAGCTTCGAAGCAAAGTAATGCTCGCCCCAGCGCCAGTCTATCAGCAAATCTTTAGTTAAAAAGCTGGCCGTTAACATGCGGATGCGATTATGCATAAAACCGGTTGCGTTCAGCTCGCGCATGCCGGCATCAACCAATGGATAACCGGTTTCACCCTTGCACCAGGCCTCAAATTGTTTTTCATCGTTGATCCATTTAATTCGATCGAAACCGGGTTTAAAAGCCTTGGTAGCCGTTTCCGGGAAATGATGTAAGATCATCATATAAAACTCGCGCCAGATCAATTCATTCAGCCAGTTTTTTTCGTGCGCCTGATTGGCATCGGTAGCTACTTTACGAATGCTAACCGTGCCAAAACGTAAATGTATGCCAATATGCGAAGTGCCTTTTACGGCCGGATAATCGCGTTTTTCAGCATACCCATCAATAACAGTTTTATAGCTTTTTGCGGGAACAGACTGCTGGCTGAGTTCAAAACCCATGTCTTTTAATGTTGGCAGGAGTAGGTGCTTTGTTGGGAGCAGGTTCTTTAAATATTTTTTTGTGGGATATGATTTCAGGTAAAAGTCATTCAACTTTTGCGTCCATTTACGGCTGTAAGGGGTGAAGACGGTGTATGGCTTACCATCGTCTTTGGTTACTTCATCCTTTTCAAATATTACCTGGTCCTTGTAAGTTTTAAATTCGATGTTGTGTTTATGTAGTAACTGGCTAATGGTTTCATCGCGGGTTTCAGCATAAGGCTCATAATCGTGATTGGTGTAAACCGCCGCAACATCATATTCTTTTAATACTTTGTGCCAGGCTTGCTTTACATCGTTATAAATAACCAGCAGGCTGCTGCCGTGAGCTTGCAGTTCTTCTTGTAGTTCTTTTATGGTATCATAAATAAAAGTTACGCGGGTGTCTTGCTTGTTGTCAAGCTTATCCAGTATCGCCGGGTCAAAAATAAACAGACACAACACCGGGTTGCCGCTTTTTAGCGCGTGATAGAGGCCTGCATTGTCGTCCAATCGCAAGTCTCGTCTAAACCAGAAGATGGTGGTTTTTTGTGTCATGATATTCATTTGTCATTGCGAGGAGTGAAACGACGTGGCAATCGCACGCGTTCTGCTTTTCTCTTTGCGATTGCCACGCTACGCTCGCAATGACAGTGTGGTTATGCTTTATAAATATCCTTCAGCGCCCAAACCAATGTAGGATATTTAAACTTAAATCCGGCTTCCTCAATTTTTTGTGCCGATCCTTTTTGGCTGCTTAGCACCATGCTGCTCATTTCGCCAAGCACCAGTTCTAAAGCAAAACCCGGCACACGGGGTAACCACAATGGTCTATGTATTTCTTTAGCTATTGCTTTGGTTAATTGTTTATTAGTTACCGGGTTAGGGGCTACCATATTATAGTCGCCGCTAAGGTTTTCATTCTCGATGGCATACAGGTACATGTCTATCACATCCTCTTCGTGTATCCATGATACCCATTGCTTGCCGCTGCCTAACGGCGCGCCTACGCCAAATTGTATCGGTTTGGCTAAAACCGGTAAAGCCCCGCCCTTGGCATCAAGCACTATGCCGGTTCTGAACTTTACTAAGCGCAGGCCGAAACCTTCGCCAACATCAACAGCATGTTCCCATTGCAGGCTTACGTTTGCCAGGAAGTCGGTGCCGGGGGCGCTATTTTCGGTTAGTAGCGTGTCGGCCCTGTCGCCATAATAACTAATGCCCGACGCTGATATAACAGCTTTAACGGTATGCTGTGGTTTAGCTTTAAGCAGTTTATAAATTAGCCCTATTGATTTGGTACGGCTTTCAATGATCTCTTTTTTACGCTTTTCGGTCCAGCGGCCGTCGCCAACATTAGCCCCTGCAAGATGTATAATGGTATCGACACCGTTGATGCAATTTTCATCGATCTGATTTTTAGTAACGTCCCAGATAAAAGTAGTTACTTCGGGGTTAGTGCCGGGCGTGCGGCTAAGGTGATTTACCTGATAACCTTTGCCTAATAAAAGATCCGTTAGCTTGCGGCCAATTAGCCCTGTGCCGCCGGTAAGTAGAATGCGTTTGCTCATTGAATGTGTTAACAGCAAAGGTAGGGCAGGTGTTTGGGATGGCAATGTATTTTACAATAATTGTCATCCTGAGCGTAGCGAAGGATCTTGTATAAGCGATTGGTAAAACGTATAAGATCCTTCGCTATGCTCAGGATGACAAACTGTTTTTAAGCTCCTCCCCTTTGGGGAGGCCGGGAGAGGTGTTACCCCAAAATCTCCCTAATATCATCCGCAGAAAGCGACTTGATAAAACTATCCTCAGTAGTAATCAATGCACGCGACATGCTTAATTTGCGCTGCTGCAGGGCCAGGATCTTTTCTTCGACCGTGTCTTTGGTAATGAACTTGTAGATGAACACGTTTTTTGTTTGGCCGATGCGGTGCGTACGGTCGATAGCCTGCTGCTCAACCGCCGGGTTCCACCAGGGGTCGAGGATAAAAACGTAATCGGCTTCGGTAAGGTTAAGGCCCACACCACCGGCTTTGATGGATATCAGGAACACACGGGTGTTCTTATCCTCCTGGAATTGCTTCACCACATCGCCGCGGTTTTGAGTAGCGCCGTCCAGGTATACGTAAGGGATCTTTTGCTCGTCGAAATAATTACGGTAAATGCTTAGCTGCTTCACAAATTGCGAGAAGATGAGCACTTTGTGTCCACCGTCCAATACTGTATTTAACGTGTGCGTAACGTTCTCGAATTTGCCTGAGTCGCCCTCATAATTCTGGTCGATCATGTAGGGGTGGTTGGCAATCTGGCGCAGCTTGGTTAGCCCCTGTAATACCTGGATCTGGCTTTTGGCAAAAGTGCCATCCTCCAGGCTACGCAGTAGCTCATTACGGTATTCTGATTTTACCTCTTCATATACCGAAGCCTGTTCTTCGCTCATCTGGCAATAGAACAAGTTTTCGGTTTTAGGCGGCAGCTCGGTAGCTACCTGCTCTTTGGTGCGGCGCAGTACAAAAGGTTTGATGAGCGCCTGCAGTTTGCGGGCCTTTTCTTCGTCTTTTTTCTTTTCTATGGGCGTTACAAACTCGTTCATAAAATACTGCTGCGAACCTAGCAGCCCCGGATTAATAAACGACATCTGCGTCCACAGATCATTCACCGAGTTTTCTACGGGCGTACCGCTCAAGATCAGTTTAAAGCGCGATTTTAACTGCTTAACAGATTGATAAGATTTTGACGACGGATTTTTGATGTTCTGACTTTCGTCCAAGATCACGTAATCAAAAAAGTAACTTTTAAACAGCTCCACGTCAATACGGGTAATGCCGTAGGTTGTAATAACGACATCATAATTGGCAAATACCTCTGGCGATTTATAGCGGAACGTACCGGTATGCACCATGAGCCGCAGCTTGGGTGCAAACTTTTTGGCCTCATTAAGCCAGTTGTAAATCAGCGAGGTAGGCATGATAACCAGTGAAGTACTTTTGCCACCGTCGGCCTCGGTATCTTCTTTATGTTTTTGCAGCAGGGCCAGGGTTTGTATGGTTTTACCCAAGCCCATATCATCGGCTAAACAGCCGCCAAAATGAAAGTTCTTTAAAAAGTGGAACCAGTTATAGCCAGCCTGCTGATATGGCCTTAAACTGCCCGAAAAGGTCTCAGGTTGCGCTATGTCTTCTAAATGGTCAAAGTCCATCAGCTTTTGCAGCTTGCGGTTCATGGTTACCTCGGCCATCTCACCGCTGGCCAGGTCATTTACTAATCCCAGATGATGGCGGCGCAATTTGATCTGATCGCCCGGCTCGCTGAAATGTAGTAAGTTTCCGTATTGCGAGAACCATTGCTCGGGTATCACCGCCACCTCGCCCGACGGTAGGGTAAATTCCTTTTTATGATTAAGGATATGATTTTTTAGTTGGATGAACGGAATTTTATACGGCCCGAAATAAACAAAGGCGTTGATATCGAACCAGTCGTTGTCCTCCTTAACCTCCAGGTCTATCTTGCTGGTTCCAAACACGTAGCGTTTTTGACCCTCGGGTTGCTCAATCTCAAAACCTTCGTGTTTCAGTTCGTCATGATGCTGGTTAAGCCATTCAAAAATAGAGTGCGCCTGGTTGGTGTCATCATCCTTATGTACCACCTCGAGGTTTTGAAACAGTGACGACACTGTTTTTAAGCCCCAACCCTCTAATAGAGTGAGTTTATTCTTCTCCCAGGTTACCGAGCGTTTTATGCGGTGGAAGGTGTAATTATCACCATCGCGCTCCATGCGGACGGAAATATTCCTGCCATCGCCGTAAGGGAAAATATAGCCGGCGTATTTAAAATATAATTGCAATTGCGAAGTGCCGCCCTCAACGTAGATAGGTTTAAGCATGGGGATGGCCTCATGCTTTTCAGTATCAATGGTAAAACCTTCGGCGTAAACGTTGTGCTTTTCGATTAAAGGTGCCACAAACTTTTCGAAGTATGATTGCTCTGACGATCGTGGTATAGCGATATAGCGTTTATTGAGAAAAGGCACCAGTTTTTTACCTTCGATCTCTTTATCGAAATGATAAAGCGTGTCATCCATCAGCATCCAGGCCGGTTGGTTACAGATGATCTCGGCATTTTTGAACATGAACTCAATGCGCATGCCCTGGTATTTGATGGTAGGGAAGTAGCGAATCTCCTCCTCATTGCGCCTAAAGTGGAACAATACCGACGCTGACTCCCCGGCTATTTTAACCTCGCGCTCGGCAGGGTAGCCCTCTTTGCTCATGACGTAGATCTGCCTGTCGCCTAACAGGTTCAGGGCCTCGGCCATGCGTTTTTCTATCTTAGGACGTATGGTCTCAAAAAATTGATCGGTAAAAATTTTGGCAAAAAACTCCGACGGGCGAATAGGCTTTTTATGAAACTTTTTGATGACGTTGCCCTGCTCCATCTCCTCTAAAATTTTAATGAGCTTGATATCGATATCATCGACACAGGCAGAAAACTCGGTAGCAGTGTTAGAGAAAAGGCGCTGGTGGGTTAATGAAAATTCGCCATTAGGGTTTAGTTGGACCACGTGAGGCTCAATAACATAGCCCAGGTATTCATGCTTGGCAATGGCATAAATAATCTGGCAGGGTTTTGAACTATCGACGCGTAACATGAGCTTCTGAAAAAAAATTAAGAGAAGCTACATCAACAAAAAATTCAAACCTAAACAGAATTTGCTTTAAACCGAAATGAAAGGTGTTAAATAATTATTAACAATGAGGTGTGTGGATAACCTATTGTCATTGCGAGGAGAAACGACGAAGCAATCGCGAACTTTGCAACGTGCGATTGCCACGCTACGCTCGCAATGACAGCTTGGAGTTAATTAACCTTAAACTTCCACTTCTCCCGCAAAAACCAACATCGCAGGCCCTTCCAAAAAGATATTGGTAAACGAGATCCCATTATAATCAAAACGGATATTCAGATTGCCGCCTAATACTTTAATGGGGGTTTGTATGCTGCCGGTTTGGTTATGATGTTTGGCCATGGCTAAGGCTACAGCTGTTACGCCGGTACCGCAGGCGTAAGTTTCGTCCTCTACACCGCGCTCGAAGGTGCGTACAAAGTAGCCGCTGTCTGCAGGTTCTACAAAGTTTACGTTAATGCCGTTGGCTTTATAAGTATCATTATTGCGGATGGCATAACCATCGGCATACACATTTTTATGGTCCAGACCATCGGCAAAAGCTACATAATGCGGCGAACCGGTATTTAGTACGTAGGCCTCTTCGTCTTGAGTAATGGTATCTACATCAATCATTTGCAGGCTCACCCAATCGCCGTGTTCTGAAATTTTGGCATGATGCGGACCGTCTACTGCCAAAAAATCTGTATCTGTGCTGATGATGCCCAGGTGTTTGGCAAAAGCCACAATACAGCGACCACCGTTGCCGCACATACTGCTTGGCTGGCCGTCGGCATTGTAATAAACCATCTCAAAATCGTAGCCTTCTTTGTATTGAAGAAACATGATACCATCGCCGCCGATACCGAAACGGCGGTCGCACAGCTTAGAAATCATAGCCGGATTATGGTGATTTACAACGCTTTGGCGGTTATCAACCAAAATAAAATCATTGCCTGCGCCCTGGTATTTATAGAAATGTATCTTCACAATTGTGTATATTAAAGGCCCCACCCAAACCCTCCCCGGTAGGAAGGGCTTCAAATATAAAATTAAATATAATCTACTCCCAAAGTCTCCTCTACCGGTGGAGATTTAGAGGGGGCTTATATAAGTCAAAAGCCCGGCCAAAACAACATTGCCCTGTCGCGGGTTTAACTTTAACATTTTTTAACATATAAACGTATAACTAACTGTTGTTTATACCGTCTATATGGTATTAAATTTGAGTAGCGAATTTAGCAATTATCAAACAGAAACAATAAGACAGATAAGATGAAAAGAATTGGTTTAACATTATTAACTGCTTTTGTAGGCGGCGCTATGGCGTTAGGTACCTACAAAGTGATTGAGAATAAGTATGCTGATAACATGAGCTTTGATGATAAGCAACAAGTATACTTTACAAGCAATAAAATGGCGCCTGCTATTACATCATCGGCAGGCGAGGTTGATTTTACACAGGCTGCAGCCGCAGTAACCCCGGCGGTAGTTTATATCCGCACTACTTATAGCAACACGGCGCAAAACTCGCAGCAAGACCAACTGCAGCGTATGTTTGGCGATATGTTTGGTCAGCGTGGTGCGCCACAGCGCAGTGAGCCGCAAATGGCATCAGGCTCGGGCGTAATTATTTCGCCTGACGGTTATATCGTAACCAATAACCACGTAGTGGCTAAAGCAGATAAGATTGAGATCACCACCAACGATCACCGCCGCTTTACCGCCAAAGTAATTGGCACAGACCCAAATACCGACCTGGCCCTGATTAAAATTGATGGCGAGAACTTGCCTATAGTAAAACTAGGTAACTCTGACGATGCTAAAGTAGGCGAGTGGGTGTTAGCTGTAGGTAATCCTTTTAACCTGACATCAACTGTTACTGCGGGTATTGTGAGCGCAAAAGGCCGTGGTATAGGCATTATTGGTTCTGAAGATCAGGACGATGATAACAGCAACCCGTTTGGCCCAACTCGTAATTCAAACAAGCCAAAGGTTAAAAGTGGTATAGAATCGTTTATTCAAACAGATGCTGCCATTAACCCGGGTAACAGCGGTGGTGCGTTGGTAAATACTAAAGGCGAGTTGATTGGTATTAACTCTGCTATCGCATCGCACACCGGCTCATACGAAGGTTATGGTTTTGCCATCCCTATAAACCTTGCTAAAAAGGTATTGAATGATATTAAACAATACGGCGCTGTTAAACGTGGGATGATTGGTGTTACTTTTGCCGATTTAAGTGAAGCTGATAAAAGTGCCGGTTTAAATACCGATAAAACTAACGGTTTATACATTACCGGTGTATTACCGGGCAGTGCAGGTGAAGCAGCAGGCTTGAAAGAAGGCGACATTATTACCAAAGTTGAAGGTAACACTGTTTATGAGTCGTCTGACTTGCAAGAGCACGTTGCCCGTTTACAACCAGGCGATAAAATTAACCTGACTGTAGCACGTGGTGGGTCAGAGAAAACTGTTGCGGTAACGCTTAAAGCGGAAACTGCCGCAAGCCCACGTACTGCTGTGGTTTCAAGATCAGCAACCGAATTATATAACAAACTGGGCGGTAGCTTTATGCCACTGAATGCAGCTCAGAAAGCAAAATTCCGCGTTAGTGGTGGCGTAATTGTTACCCAGGTGCGCGAAGGCGGTATCATAGATGAGGCAGAATTGCCAACAGGTACCGTGATTACCAATATCAACAAAATGCCGATTAACAGCACAAACGATATTGATAAGGCAGTAACTAACCTGAACAATGGTTTGTTGACCATTAGAGGATACTATCCTGATGGTACTAAGTTTAACAACACATTTTCGGTAGATCAATAAGCTAACGGAAATTAAAGAATAGAAAAACCCGGTGATGAGCCGGGTTTTTTGTTTTTCCCAATTTGTCATTGCGAGCGTAGCGTGGCAATCGCAAGGAGAAAAGCTTGAACGCGTGCGATTGCCACGTCGTTTCACTCCTCGCAATGACAAGATGGTGAAGGGTTATTAAACCACCGTAATTACTACCTTTGCGCCCATGATTGACGTTATACTAAAAAAAGGCAAAGAAAAAGCAATACATCACCGCCATCCCTGGGTTTTTTCTGGGGCGATAGAAAAGGTTAAAGGCAAACCTGCCAATGGCGATATTGTGCGATTGGTGAATGCCGGTGGCGAGTTTCTAGCTTATGGTTTTTATAACGATCAATCGCGCGTGGCATTGCGACTGCTGGAATGGGACGAAAATGTGCCGGTAGATGAAGCCTGGTTTCGTACCAAAGTTGGCGAAGCTGTCGCCGGCCGTAACGATATTTTAAGCAATGGCGACACCAATACCTGCCGGTTGATCTTCAGCGAATCTGATTACCTGCCGGGCTTAATCGTCGATAAATATGCCGATCATTTGGCGGTGCAGGTGCTAACCTCAGGTATCCAAAACATGATGCCGGTGATCATTGATGAACTGCGTAAACTGCTTAACCCAAAAAGTATTTTTGATAAGAGCGATGCCTCGTCGCGGCAGCACGAGGGTTTGGACACGGATAACGTGGTATTATTTGGCGATAACCCGCCTGATTCTGTAGCAGTAAAAGAAAACGGCGTTATCTATAACATCAACATCGCCGAGGGCCAAAAATCAGGCTTTTACTGCGACCAGCGCGATAACCGCCGTATTGTGGCTGCACATACCAAAGGTAAAAAAGTATTGGATTGCTTTAGCTATACCGGTGGCTTTACGCTGAATGCACTGGCTGGCGGCGCGGCTTCAGTGACGAGCGTTGACAGCTCGGCATTGGCAATAGAAACCCTGAAAGAAAACATCAGCCTAAATAAGCTTGACGCTACCAGGCATAGCGCCATTCAATCAGACGTAAACAAACAGCTGCGCGTTTTTAAAGAAGCCGGCGAGACATTTGATATCATCATACTTGACCCGCCCAAATACGCCCCGTCGCGCTCTGCTTTAGAAAGAGCCTCGCGCGCTTATAAAGATTTGAACCGTATTGCCATGCTCCTGCTCAACAAAGGCGGCTTGCTGGCCACTTTCTCCTGCTCAGGCGCTATGGACATGGAAACCTTTAAACAAGTACTGGCCTGGGCCGCGTTGGACGCCGGTAAGCAGGTGCAGTTCATCGGCCAGTTTTGCCAGCCTGAAGATCATCCTGTGAGGTCATCGTTCCCGGAAGGGGAGTATTTAAAGGGTTTGTTTTGCAGAGTGTTTTAGGTTGGTCATACAAAGCGAAAGGTGCCGCTCTGATGCTCGAAAAGTAGGCGCTAACGTTAACCTTATTCAGGTCAATACAACTAAACATTATTTGGCTGCTATTTGATTGAAATAGGAAACCGCTGCTTTTCGGGAACAATTTGATAAACATGGCTTTGCTATTACCCTTAGCAGAACTGTTATTTATAGGGTAAGGTAAATGCCACATAGGCATCACTTGATTTACCGCCCCATTTAGATCCTCCGCAAGCTATTACAATATATTGTTTGCCATCCACTTCATAAACAGCAGGCGTGGCTACTCCGGGAGCAGGAAGCTCCGTCTCCCATAGCGTTTTCCCGGTTTTTTTATTGATCGCTCTAAACTTCCCATCTGCCGATGCGCCAATGAAGATCAAACCGCCAGCTGTTACTACAGGACCGCCATAATTTTCGCGGCCGGTGGTGGGTATACCTTTTTTCTTCAGTGATTCAAACTCGCCGAATGGCACCTGCCAACGGTATTTACCGGTATTAAGGTCAATTGCACTAATGGTGCCCCAGGGTGGGCTTATCGCGGGATAGCCTTCTTTTGTAAGGAATTTATTATAGCCGGTGAAGCTGTATGACGGTTTAGAATTGTTATTGTTTTTTATTGCCGTTCCGGTATAAGGTTTTGCCTGCTCTGTTTCCAGGGTAAGGACAAATGAACCAATGGCAGTTTTCTCTGCCTTGCTGAGCTGGGCGAAGCCGGGCATCATTCTCCGTCCGGTAGACAATAATTCACTAAACTGGTTAAAGTCATATTTCTTTTCAACGCCAATCAAAGATGGGTAATCTCCTGAACCGAGGCGTTCGGGGCCATGACAGCCCATGCAATTTTTCTGGTATAGCGTAACACCAGCTTCCAGGTTAGACATCGATTTTTTATTGTCTGATTTTTCTTTAACCAGATTTAATACCCAGGCCATTTCATTTGCGTTTACATACAGCGTATTTGTTTCCGGGTCTATCGCAGGCCCTCCCCATTCGCCGCCGCCATCGTAACCGGGTAATATGATGGTTCCTTTTTCTGTTGGTGGTGTAAATATCCCTTGTGAGCGGTAAGTTTTAAAGCGGCTTTTGATTTCCTGATAAGAAGAATCATCAACGATATGATTCAAATCCTTCTCTGTCATGATCTGTCTTACAAATGGTTTCGGCAATACAGGAAATGGTTGGGTGGGGCTCAGCTTTTCGCCCAAAGCTGCATCGTTAACAGGCACCGGCCTTTCCTTAATCGGAAAAAGTGGTTTACCTGTTACCCTGTCAAAAACAAATACCATACCGGATTTAGTGGTTTGTACAACGGCGTCGATCTTCTTTCCGTTCTTCCTGATGGTCACCAGTACAGGTGCGCTGCTGATATCCATATCCCATACGTCATGGTGAACCGTCTGAAAATGCCATTTCAATTTTCCGGTAGCTGCATCCAATGCTAAAATGCAATTTCCAAACAAACCTTTTCCCCAGCGGTCACCGCCGTAAAAATCATTCGTTGGGCTGCCTACGCCTGCAAACAGCAGCCCTCTTTTGTTGTCAAGACTAAATCCTGACCAGGCATTGGTAGAGCCCATTCGTTTATATGCTGTTTTGTCATCCCAGGTATTGTATCCAGCTTCACCCGGGTAAGGTATCGTATGAAATATCCACTTTTGCTTTCCGGTTCTTACGTCGAAACCGCGGATATGGCCCGGAGTTGATTCGCTTACCAGTCCGCTTGTAATAAAAAGGTCTTTATAGATGATCACTGGTGAGGTAGGTGAAATAGAAACACCTTTTTCGTCCCGGCCGAGACCTTTCCTCAGATCCACGCCACCGTTTACGCCGAAGCCTGGAATGAGTTTACCTGTTTCTGCGTTAACAGCAAAGGCAATCGGGCCAACGGTATAGATTATACGTTTATCATCGCCATCTGCCCAGTAGACAACCCCACGGTTCATATTAACACTGTGTCTCGCCCAGGTCTTATTATCACTGCTGTCGGCAGGGTCAAAATGCCACTTTTCTTTACCTGTCGCAGCATTAACTGCGAATAGTTTCAGATGCGGCGAAACCCCAAACAAGGTATTGTTTACAATGATGGGGTTACATTCCATAGGGCCGTATTTAGTTCGGTCTTCATTTTCGGAATGGTACACCCAAGCTACCTTAAGCTGATTAACGTTGGAAGTATCGACCTGTTTTAGAGCGGAATATTTGATATTATCGCCGCTGCCACCATAAATTTTCCAGTCGGAATATTTCCGATGTATCATATAGGCAGCTGAAGTCAGGATAGCGACTGAAAAAGTCACCGCGAGCCATAATTTAGTCTTTTTGATTACCATTTGAAATAATGCCTTTTTTACAATATCACTATTGTTTTTGGTTTTGCGCTTATCCAGTACTGTTAAGCGTCAACTGTTTAGTTTAGGAGGTTTAACTGTTTGTGGTAATAAGTTATTTCATTAATAACAGATGCCAGGTTACTGGGTTTTTCTTCCGCGTCCCGTTCTATCATTAAATAACCCTTAAAATTCTGGCGTTTTAATTTCTTGAAAACTGCCGGAAAATTAACCACACCCTGACCCATTGGGATATCTTTCAACTCGGGGTGGTTAAATTTAGCAATGTCTTTAAGGTGGATTGCTATGATGTGCCCCTGCAACTTTTTCAAACCTTCCACGGGGTCAATACCGCTTTTTGGCCAGTGACCCAAATCCGGGCAAGCTCCAAAATTGGGATGATTTTTTATGGCAGCCAAGACAGAATCGGGACTCCAGTAAGCGCTCATACCTTTCCAATGATTATGAATGGCAAGCTTTAGGTGATATATGCCGGCAAGACTATCAATCATGTCCCACATATTTACCGGGGGTTCGGCAGTAACGTATTCAACGTTTAGCTGCTTGGCCAACTTAAATTGCTTTTCCCATTCTTGTTTATTATTCCCCCCGGTCAGGTAGATTGATGTCATTTTAATCTTTTTATCACTGAGGCTCTTTTTGATCTTATTTATCCCAGCCGGTGAAAGCTGCATAATCATGGAGTCTCTGAATTCCTTGCCGGCGCTGGCGAATGAAAATCCTTCTACATATTTAACACCTGCGCTGTCGGCAAGCGCCAATTGCTTTGGAAAGGAAAAACTATGAAAGGCATATAAGGCGATACCTAACTTCCATTGTTCATCTTTTTTTATAATGCTTTTTTTGCATTTTACTGAATTTATATTTGTATTAGTTTTCTGATTAGATTTTGGGCGGATTTTCAGGCCGGTATGATCTGTAGAAGTTATGAAAAACAAGCTGGAGATAATCAAGGCAGATAAATTGTTCATTTTAAGGGATTCTATAAGCAAAGTGATTTATCAAAAGTAAAAAGGCAGAACTACTTTAAGAAATACACCATTTGCAGTTTCTAATACAATATTTACATTTACTGATAGTTATATGAATATTTGATTTAAGTGAAAAAGATACTACGGCAACTGGCCAAACCCGAAAATTCAAGTTTTATAGTTAAGGAAGAGATTGCCGCGCAGTTTGCAGCGCCCTTTCATTTTCATGAGGGATATGAATTTACCTATATAGTTAATGGTCACGGAAAGTTTTATGGGGGTGATGGTCTGATGAATTTTACTGAGGGTGATTTATACCTTTTTGGCATAGGCTTCCCTCATTATTTTGTAAATGACAAATCATTCATTAAATCGGGCGATCTTGGCCATTCCATTGTTATTCAGTTCGGCGAAGACTTTTTCGCAGATAACTTCTCCTTGAAACCAGAGTTTTTGGAAGTTAAAACCTTCCTGAAAAAGGCCAATCATGGCATTAAGGTGGCCAACCCCAGTTCCCATTTGAAAAAGTTGTTACTGGAAGCGCCTAAAACGCCGGGCTTGAAAGGATTGATTAATCTATTAGAAATCCTGAACATTCTTGCTTCATCAAAAAAAGAACAAATTTCTATGATTAGCGCTGACTCTTTTGATTACTATTTATCCAATCAAAAAAAGGAGAACAAATTAGATGAAGTGTACAAATACGTTTTAGGTAATTTCAAGGATGAGATTACCAGTCAAAAAGCAGCCGCGCTGGCCTTTATGAATGAATCTGCTTTCTGCCGGTATTTTAAACGACGAACCAATAAAACACTTTCTCAATTTATAAATCATGTCCGCGTTACGCACGCGATCCATTTACTGACAGAAGGCGATCTGAGTATTTCTAAAGTTTGTTTTGAATGCGGCTTCGGAAACCTGTCTTATTTTAATCGCCAGTTTAAAGCGGTTACAGGTAAAACCCCATATAATTACCGTAAAGAGTATGCTTAATATTTATGGTTTTATAATAAAAACGGCCCAGCTTGTTTGTGAAAACTCCAGTCCGGAGATGGTGTTATTAATGTCTGTCGCTTATGATTGTTATTTTAACGATTCAACAAAAGTAAAGCGGCTTTTCTCCCTGCGATTGCATAACAATAAAAACACAAAAGGCCATTGCATTTGCAATGGCCTTTTGTGTTGATAGGCGGATTGGCAATCAATCAAATTTTACATTGCTGTAGTTTGATTTGATGGTGATCACTTTGTCGGCGCTGCCTTTACCTACGTGACCTTTATAGTTTTTGGTTGAGGTGTAGCCTCTTTCGTTGTCGGGCGTTTTGCTGGTGACGTTGGTCGAGTTGTCGTATAAAAAGTCGCCATAATGTGTGGTGACATCAAAGTCTGCATTGGTATCGCCCACGGTCATTAATTTTACCGGCGCATAGGTTGAGTTTACATCTAAGGTTTTTAAACCTTTACCCAGGTTGTTGATCACCAGACCATCGCCATATTTGATAGTGATAGTGCCCGATGAAGTAAGCTTACCAATTTTTACCGGACTATAGCTTGCTGTAGCGTTCAGGTTATCAGCCTGGTCTAAAGCCAAACTACCGTAAGATACGTTTACCTGGCTGCCAGTAACGCTGCCGATGTTGGCATCGCCATATTTAACAACAATTACATTGTCTGTATTAGTTAATGCTTTAGCCACCAGGCCGCCATAGCTGGTCTTAATATTTAGTTTACCATCCAGGTCGGGCAGGTTTACTGCGCCATAGCGGTTGTTTACCGTAAGTGCAGCTTTTGCAGGCATGTAAATAGTATAGTTGATAATTACTTTGCGCACTTTGGTTATTTTGCCGTTTTGCGTCATGGTGCCCCACCAACTGTTTTGACCTTGATTGATATCTGTTTTAAAGGCTACCAGGTTGTTGTCTTTACTGCTGTTGATGGTAGTTTGATCCAGTAATTTCTGCGCATCGCCATCCTCGTTAGCGTAAGCTTTGATATCAACGTCAACCTTAACCTCTTTCTTAGCCCAGGTATTGACAGTGATCTTACCGTAGTTGTTGTCGACCTGAATAGCATCGTTGCCGTCTAAAGAATAACTTTTGCTAAAGGTTTTGCTTTTCTCTTTAACGTCGCCACTTTGAATTTGCTTTTGAAAATTAGCATCGGCTTCGGCATTGTTAAAATGAAAGTAGTTACCACTAAAGCTACGGTTAAAGTTCCTGCTCATCAGTGAGTCAAAGCGCATGCCGTTGGCTTTGCGCATTACCAGCATTTTTTGCTGAAACAGTTCAGAATTTTTCTTGCGCTCATCGGCGTTTAATTCTGACATTTGTCTGTTCAGGTCGTGCATTTGCTCCTGTAGTTTCTGCATTTTTTTGCGATAGACGCTGTCTTTAGGATTAATCATATAAACTTCAGATCCACCATAGTTATATAATGGTGCCACGGCATAGGTTTGCGAACCCGAAAGCCCTGCAATTTGATCATAAGTACCAGGCGTGTAAACATACACGCTTTGTGCCGGTGCTACAGCCGGTGTTGCCGGGGTAGCCTGTACAGGCGGCGTTGCTGGTACCGGTGCAACGGTTTGTGCATTTGCAGCGCTAAAAGTCACCAGACTTATCAGGGCTGTTAACGCTATATTATATACTCTTGATTTCATTTTTTTGTTGATTTTTAAATTCATTAAACTGTTCAATAACATTTAGTTGTTGGTTCAGTACCTCTGTTTGTACCTGCAAATTCCGGATCATTGCACGTAAAACAGCCTCCTGATTGGGGCTTGTTAATAAGTCTTTATTTAATTTATGGTAGGTAGAATCCATTTTGGTAATCTCGGCAGTAAACTCGCTGTATAAAGCCGGATCTGTTTTGGCCAAACTTTTTAGCTCATTACGCTTACTGGCAATCAGTGATGTGTATTGTACTTGCTGGCGGGCATATTCAGGATTGATTGCCGCCAGACTAACGGTGGCCGGTTGTTTATGTGTGTAATAAAAGAAACAGGCCCCCATTACCATAATTACTGTAGCGGCAACCCGCAAAACAAAACCTAAAGAGAAGGTTTTAGCTTCCTTTTTTTTCTCGATGAACTCCTCGGGTAATTCGGCTTCTATGCGGCCCCAAAGGTTTGCCCTGGGTTCCAGATCGCTAAATTCTTCGCGGTTGTTTTTAATAAAATCTTCTAATTGCTTGCTCATTGTGTTATTCCCTTTCTGCTTAAAATCTCGCTCAACTTTCTTTTTGCTCTTAAAAATTGTGTTCGTGATGTATTCTCTGTAATATTTAATATCTGCCCAATCTCTTCATGATCATACCCCTCAATTAAATAAAGCGATATCACTTGTTTATATCCCTCAGGCAACTCATTCATTGCCTCTTTTATTTGTGCTACTTTATATTGCGTTTCCTCGTCATCAAATGCTTCTTCGTCGGCCAGATTGTCAACATCGTCGCCCAGTTCAACCAACTCTACTTTGCGTTTGCGCAGCAGGTTTATAGAACGGCTTACCACAATTTGCTTGAGCCATAAACCAAATGTGGTTTCCTGCCTGAAATCGTGGATGCGTTTAAAAGCATCTAAGAAAGACTCCTGTAAAACATCTTCGGCTTCGGCAATATTGCCCACTATCCTAAAGGCGACGTTTAACATCGCTTTAGCGTAGTGTTTATACAACTCATAGCAGGCTTTTTTACTGCCCTGTTTGCATTCCACCACTAAATTGTAGTGTTTGTCGATAAATAAGGTCTCCAAGTTTCTTACAGCTTTCGAGTTATAGGACAACGTTATTTTTGGGATGTTGCACGCAATTGAATTTTTTATGAAATAAATATGAATTTAAGGGATTTGGGTGGGAATAGGGGAGCCGTGTTGATATTCTTAACGCCTAGTAGTGTAGCAATCTCAAAGTCGCTTTGTTAGCTTGTCGCTTGGTGACGCTCAATTGCCGCTAAGGCTGTGTCTTTTGTCTTGATACAAAAGGCACCAAAAAATCAAGCCAGCAAAAACCTTCCCCCCACAGGCCAGACTCCCAGGCCCGGTTTGCTGACAGGCCATTGCGCTTTTTTTGAATCTACAAAATGTGCAGATTCTGCAATAGAAGCAAAACGTCAGACGCAGAGCTTCAGGCGAAAGCGGGTAAAACAATGGTGGCCTTGTGCGGCTGCAGGGCTGTTGGGAATGTGCCTGAAGCGTCGGCCAAGTGCGACAACAGGCGGCACAGGCCCCTGCCCAGGTTTTACCCGATTTGCAGCGCAAAGGCCTTGAGCGCAAAGAAGCCTTGTGTATGACTTGATTTTTGGTTCTTTTCATCAAGGAAAAGAACAAAGCCAACCCGCGGCGATTGAGCGGGCCGATCTATACAGTATGGATAAACTTAGTGGCATGCAATAAGATTGCTTATACAACGTCACGTTCTTTCAAAAACTCATCTATCACCTTAACAGCACGCTCATACCGCTCCTCACCAGCGCCATTAATAACTACATAATTAGCGTCCAACGCCTTCAACTCATCATGCCATACCTGCATAAAATGCTCGCGCATATTTGGGAAATCGCGTAGGGGATCATCCTGCCAGGGCAGGTCAATGTTTAATAGTAAATAGAGGTCGTATTTGTGATTTGGTAGTTCGTCCAATACCACTTGCGGCGTTTTACCAAATATCTCATCGCTCCATATTTTTACAGTGATGAAGGTAGTGTCGCAAATCAGGATTTGGTTGGCTTGCGGCAGGATTTCTTTTTCCAACGCAACCTGTCCGTAAAACATATTGATCTCGTCTTGCCAGGTAGGGGGTTCGGTCAGCTTCTCGCAATAGCCACGGGCATACTCGGGCACCCATACCGTATTATAATGCTTAGCCAGGAAGGCAGACATGGTTGATTTGCCGGTAGACTCAGGCCCTACAATAGCAATTTTTACCGGGTTATTCATGGTGTTAATATTTTCAAGAGGTCCTGCTTTTTAGATCAAGCTTTTTATACCAATCCATATAGCCCATTAGCGCTATGGGGATATAAATGGCATACATGAAGGCGGTGGCATCTAAACCCTTTACAATATATATGCCCACATAAATAGTATCTACAAAAACCCAGATCAGCCAGTTCTCTACCACTTTGCGTGCCAGCAACACTTGCGCCACTAGGCTACAGGCTGCACAAAAACTGTCTATATAGGGGAAAGAAGCTGTAGTATATCTTAATACCGAGCCTAAAAATAATGTAAACACTACCGTAGCAATCAATGAAATCCAGACCTCTTTTTTTGTTATGAGTTTTACCGGGGTTCTGTCTGCCGATGCCGGGGCCTTGCTCCAAAAATACCAACCGTAAATGTTCACCACCAGGAAATACACTTGCAGGCCCATGTCGGCAAAAAGATTTTTCTCGTAAAAAATAAAAATGTAGATAGTTACGCTGATGATAGCAAACGGCCAGTTCCAAATGATGTTTTTGGCGGCCAGGTACACGCAAAGTAAACCGGTTATTACGCCAACTATCTCCCAAAGAGATTGTTGCTGCCACCAAATTTGCAGATCGTGTATAAATGTCATTTGTCAAATATAAAAAAATAGCCGGTTTTGCCGTGGCCAGTGCTCCTGCTGAAAAGTGGCCTTAATGTGCTTAGAAACGATAAATGAATAAAAATTCATTTAATTTTCATTTAAGGCAAATAAAAATAGGTTTTGTTATATAAAAACCCCTAAATTTATGCCTAAGATTTAAACAGGTATCGCCGGGAACACTTTTGTTGTGCGGTTAGCGGGAAGTGCGGAATAAGATGCCACAATTTAATTGTTAATTTTTTTTGTGAAAAAAGAAAGCCGTTCCTTCATAGGGGAACGGCTTTTGTTTTTAGTGCACGTCGGTAGGAACCTTGACGTTCTTCTTGAAAGGTTGCAGGTAGAGCAACGGTATCGAGAAGAGCATTACCAGCCCTGATATATAATAGGCATCGTCATAGGTTAATAGTAACGATTGACGGGTTACTGCACCCTCAATGGCAGCGTAGGCCATATGCATGGCGTCTATAGTCGATTTGCCTTTGGCCAGAAATGCCTGCTCCATCATATGCAGCCTGTCGTTAAAGGCATTATTATAAGGGTTGATATTGCTCAACAGGTTACTGCGGTGAAAAGCAGTACGAATGTGAATAATGGTAGTTAACACCGCAATACCGAACGAACCACCCAGCTGACGCATCATATTGTTCAGACCGGTACCCTGACCCAGTTCCGGGCCTTTCAGGTCGGCAATGGCAAGGGTAGTTAACGGTACGAATAATAAAGCCATACCCACACCTCTGATCAGTAAAGGTATCAATACATCTTTCTGCCCGGTGCCCAGCGTCGAGTTACTCAACATCGTGGTAAACACAAAGAACAAGAACATACCGCCGGTTGCCATAAATTGAGCCGGGATACCTTTGTTAAGCGCCTTGCCTATAAAAGGCATCATCACAATAGTACATACACCGCCGGGAAACAAGAGTTCGCCTGTTTGCTGCGCGGAAAAGCCGAGCAGGTTCTGACAAAATACCGGAAACACAAACACCGACCCATATAAACCAAAGCCCAGTACGAACGACGTAAACATACCCACTGCAAAACTTCGGTGTCGCAAAATGCTGAAATTTACAATAGGGTAGTCTATACTCAACTCTCGCCAAATAAATAATATTACTCCTAAAACAGCGGTAACGCTAAGCACCAGGATATAAGTTTTAGCAAACCAGTCTTCATCTTCTCCTTTTTCTAATATGGTTTGTAAGCTTCCTACGGCTATGGCAAGCAACAGAATGCCCCACCAGTCGATAGGTTTACCTTTGGCCTCCTTGGGGGTTTCATTAATAAAGGTGAAAGCACAAAACGCAGCCAGCGCGCCTACCGGGATGTTTACATAAAAAATCCAGCGCCAGGTAGCGTGGTCTGTAATATAGCCACCAATGGTTGGGCCTACAGTAGGGCCTACAACCGCACCTAAACCAAATAGTGCCGTAGCGGTACCAATTTGCTCTCGCGGCCAGGTTTCAACCAAAATAGCCTGCGAGGTTGAAATTAAACCACCACCTGCCAAACCTTGCAAGATCCGGAACATTACCAGTTCGTTCAAACTTGTGGCGTTACCGCACAAAAACGATGCTATGGTAAATACAATGATAGATGTTATAAAATATTGTTTACGCCCAAACCGGCTGCCTAACCAGCCTGACATGGGCAATATAATTACGTTTGCCACTGCATACCCGGTAACTACCCAGGCAACATCCGTAAGGGTTGCGCCAAGGTTTCCTTGTATTACGGGCAGGGATACGTTTACAATCGTGGTATCAATAAGCTCCAGCAATGAAGCCACGATAACCGTGATGGTAATGATCCATTTTTTAAAGCCAGTTTCAGCCATTTTTTGTTAGTATTATTTAATTAGTCAGGAGCCTGAACCCCCGGCTAAATTTAGTTTTCAGTATTTACAGATACGTTAACACTCATACCCGGACGCAGTTTATCTAAAACGTCTTTTGAAGCGTTGATCTTAATTTTGATGGGGATACGTTGTACTACTTTTACAAAGTTACCTGTAGCATTGTCCGGAGGTAATAATGAGAATTTAGCGCCGGTTGCAGGGGCAAAGTTGTATACCGTACCTTCAACTTTCATATCAGGATAACCATCAACCTCAATGTCAACTTTTAAACCGTTTTTGATTTTCTCTAATTGGGTTTCTTTAAAGTTAGCAGTGATGAACAAGCTGTTATCATTAACAATAGAGAATAAAGTTTGTCCGGCTTGTACCAATTGACCCAATTGCACATTCTTTTTAGATGCCACGCCACTTGCAGGGGCTTTAACATCTGTATAGCTTAATTGCAGTTTAGCATAGTCAACATCAACCTGGCGTTGGCTAACACCTGTATGGGTAACTTTTAACTGGTCGCGGGTGGTACCAATTTGTTGTACCGCTGCTTTGTATTGATCTTTAGCTGCAGCCAAATTAGCGTTTGCTACGTCAAGGTCAGATTTAGCCTGATCAAATTGTTGTTGGGTAATAGAACCATCTTTTACCAGGTTGGCAAAACGGGCATAATCTTTAGCAACTTTGTCTAAACGTGCCTGTGCCGATACTACACCTGCTTTAGCCACTGCAGAGTTTGATGCAGTAGTAAAGATCTGCGACTCGCCTACGCCTACGCCGGCACTTGCGCCAACTTGAGCAGATTGAGCTTGTTCTAATTTTACCTGGTAATCGCGAGGGTCAATTTTAACTAATATCTGGTCTTTGTTAACATGCATGTTTTCTTCAAAGTAAATGCTGTCAACGTATCCGCCAACGCGTGCTACTACCGGGCTTATATCGCCGTCAACCTGAGCGTCATCAGTATCAACGTGCTTGCCGTAGTATATATATTCTTTTACACCAAAGATTGCACCACCTATAAGTATAAGGCCTAATATAATAGGAAGTACTCTGTTGGGTTTCTTTGCTGGTGTTTCGTGTGTGTCTTGCTTTGCCATTTTATTGAGTGTTGTTGTTATATTATTTGTTAAGTTTTCCGGTTGATTTCATTAGGGTATAGTAGGCCAGTCCTGCATCAGCTTTAGCTAATTCAAGATTGATCTGTGCCTGGTAGAGTAGGGTCTCGGCATCAGCTTTATCTGTTGCCGACGCGATATTGCTTTTGTATTTTGAAGCCAGTATGTTGTTGTTTTCGCCGGCTTGCTCTATTGATGTTTGTAAAAGTTTGATCTTATCCAAAGCAGTCTCATAAGCGTGATAGTTTTGGTTCACTTCGTTTTTGATATTATCTGAAGTAATGCCTTTGTTTATCTCCACCTCGTCGCGCTGAATGTGCGCTTGCGACAGTTTGTTTTTGTTGGTCCACAATGAGCTAAAATTCCATGAAGCGGTTAAGCCAATGGTCACCGGCGTAATAAAGCTACCTATTTTAGGTATCGGGCTGCCGGCCACGTCAACATAATAACCACCTGCCGATGCTGCCAATGTTGGCGTTGTATTGGCGTTGATAGACTTGATGTTGGTTTCGGCATACTTGCCGCGTAATTCAAGTTGTTGAAACTCCTGGCGATTACTGAAAGCGCTGTCGATATAATTATTCAACGGACCCAGTTCTCTGGTTGGTTCGATGATCTGATCGATATTCAATTGTGTAGTTTCAGGTAAACCCAAAAGGATGTTCAGATCATAGTTAATTACTTTGCGATTTTGTTCCAGGTCGATGCCGGTTAACTGAACGTTAGCGCGCTGTAACTGGAAACGCAGCACATCATTCTTGGTAACCAAACCCTGGTCAAAAAAACGTTGCGATTGGTGGATTTGCGCATCAATAGTCTCCAAATTTTGCGCTACCACCTTTTTGCTTTGCAATACCTTATACAGATTGTAATAAGCGCTGATGATATCGTACTTGATCTGGTCGCGGTCCTTATCGGCATCCAGACGAGATATGCTGGTTAACAATTGATTAGATTGTTGCGCATATTTTAGTTTACCACCTGCAAAAATGGTTTCGTTTAACGATACGATACCTAAGTAGGCATTGTCGTTTTTTGGCAGGCCGATGCTTTCTGAACCAAAAGCCAGTTTATTGTAAGGAATCTCCGCACGATCGTAAGCAAAACTTACAGAACCGGTAGGCAAAACATTGTCTTTAGTCTGGTTGTACTGGGCAACTGCTTCGTCGATTTTTGATTGCGAAAGTTTCAAAACCTTGCTATTGGCCAGGCCAAGTTTAACGGCTTCGTCTAATGTGATGGTTCTGTCCTGAGCGTGCGCTCTGTTAGACACCAGCGACATCAGCAGCAGGGATAGCGCTATCGCTAATATCGGCAGCTTGCAGAGATGTAGTTTGTGGGATGTATTAAATTGTATATTCATAGTTCTTAGTTGAATAGGTATGCTTTTAATAAATTTTTCATGAAGCTTTTAATCTGCGGCTTCAATCTTGTTTCAATCATTTTGTCGTCGGTAATGTCGTACCCTAACAAAGGTTCTGCCATCATTGGCGTATTGAGTATGTAGTTTTTAGTTCCGTACAAAGTGGCTATAACCATGGCTACGTCAATGTCTTTTTTAAACTCGCCGTTAGCAATGCCTTCGTTTAATATTTTGTCGAGTTCCGTAACGTTCTTCAACAACATATCTCTCAGTTTATGAGAAAGATCATTCCCTCTATTCATACCCATTTCCTGGTACAAAAGTTTTTGGAAACAGTTGTTAGCTACCACTTTATCGCCATACAATTCAATGTACTGCTCCATTTTTGACCAGGCACTGATACTGCCATCATTACCCAGGTTTTGCAAAATGTCTTGAAAAGATGCGATCTTACGTTGAAACACCGCCAGGAACAAACCATCTTTCGAGCCGAAATAATAGTTGAGCATGGCCATGTTAACACCGGCTTCACCAGATATCAATCGGGTTGAGGCGCCGTCAAAACCTTTTTCTGAGAACACGCGCTCGGCGACGTCCAGAATGTGGTCTTTTTTATCAATTTTATCTTTGTCCATAATCTTTTAACACCACAAAGTTAATCAAACGATTGATTAAAGTAAAATTATTTTTATGTTAACTTTGTAAGTTATTGATAATCAACTATAAAAAATTAATCAATCGATTAACTAATTAGGTGAATTTGGTGTTAAGCCCTTGTTTTATTGACGATTGAAATAATAGGAATTGGACAAAAGGGGTGGGGAAATGTTACAATATAGTCCTCAGTTTGAGGGCGACTATCCTACCGACCCGTCATTGTGAGCGAGGTACGAGCGTGACAATCTCTTTACGACAAGGCGAACAAGCGATCCGGAGATCGTCACGCTCGTACCTCGCTCACGATGACGAAGTGGTATAATGAATCCTCACCAAAAAATTACGATTGTATAACCTAAACCTATATTTTGTACTATCAATCTTTTAATATCTTTGGCTATGAACCGTTTCATTCTATTTGCCGCCATTTTATTGACAACCGGCCACGCTTTTTCGCAAACCGCCCCGCCGGCCGACCTGGTAACTATTCAACAGAGCTTAAATAAATTAAATGTACTGGGCAGTGTGCTTTACGTGGCCGCGCACCCCGACGATGAAAATACCCGCCTGCTGGCTTACCTGGCGCAAGAAAAGCATTACCGCACCGGTTACTTGTCGCTTACCCGCGGCGATGGTGGCCAAAACCTGATAGGCAATGAGCAAGGCGAGGTGTTAGGTTTAATACGCACCCAAGAACTATTAGCGGCCCGCAGAGTTGATGGCGCTGAGCAGTTTTTTAGTCGCGCCAATGATTTCGGCTTTTCAAAAGGACCGGGCGAGACTTTAAAGATCTGGGATCATGAAAAAGTATTGGGCGATGCCGTGTGGGTGATCCGTAAGTTCAGGCCGGATGTGATTATCTGCCGTTTCCCAACTACAGGCGAGGGCGGCCATGGGCATCATACTTCATCGGCCATTATAGCGCAGGAAGCATTTGCTGCTGCGGCCGACCCGAAACGTTTCCCCGAGCAATTAAAATATGTACAAACCTGGCAAGCGAAACGACTGTTGTGGAATACCTTCAGTTTCGGTACCGTGAATACCACGGCCAACAACCAGTTTAAAATTGACGTAGGCGTTTATAACCCGATTTTAGGTAAAGGTTACGGCGAGATGGCTGCCGACAGCCGATCGAACCATAAAACACAGGGCTTTGGTACACCTAAGGTACGCGGAGCCGGTTTAGAGTATTTTAAAACGATCCTGGGCGATGCACCTAAAGACAGCCTGCTGTCGGGCGTTAACACCACCTGGACCCGTGTTGCGGGCGGCGAGTCAATAGCCGAGCAGATCAACTTCATCAAAAAGAATTTCGACAGCCAAAACCCGCAAAATTCGGTTCCGGCCTTAATTGATGTATTGAACCGGGTTGCTGCGATTAAAGATACCTACTGGCGCGATCAAAAATCAAAAGAATTAAGGGACCTGATTACTGGTTGTGCGGGATTATGGTTTGAATCGTACGCCATGGAGCCGGTTTATGCGGTTGGCGATAGCATCGGCATTGTTTCTCAGATCTATACGCCTTATAAACTGGCTATCCCTGGCTTCGAGATCAGGTCGACCCCAAAATACTCCAACATTTATGAGGATAGGTTAGGCTCGGCCTTTAAGCCCGGTGTATTGTTGCGTGATACATTGACCGGCGCAGGCAAAATAGCAGCTAAGTTGTCGCAGCCTTATTGGCTGGCCGCTCCGCATAATTTAGGCACCTATACCTTGCCTAACGATACGCTGGCGGGTAATCCGGAAAATACTGATTACCCGCGTACCTGGTTCTCTTTTGCCATGGGCGGTAAAAAGGTGACCTATGAGCGTAAACTGATGTATAAATATGTTGACCCTGCCAAAGGCGAGATCTATGCACCAGTGGTAGTTGCCCCGCCGGTTACAACTAATATCCTGAGTAAAGATTACATTTTTAGCTCGGCGCAGCCGCAAACCGTACAGGTAAAACTGCAAAGCTTTACCAAAGCCAGCGGCAGCATTAGCCTGAAAGCGCCGTCGGGCTGGAAGATCAGTCCTGAAAGCATAGACTTTACTAATAAAGCCAAAGGAGCCGAGTGGGTAGAGACATTTACCATAACGCCAACCGGCAGCAACCCGCGTACAGATATTTTAAAAGCAGTGGTTACAACACACGGTAAAGAATGGTCTATGGGTATACAGCGAATCAATTATGATCACATCCCGGCCATTACTTTGTTCCCACCGGCCGAAGCGAAGCTGATCAACATCGACCTAAAAACTGCGGGCAAAAAGATTGGCTACCTGGCCGGTGCCGGCGATTTGGTGCCTGAAGCGCTAACGCAAGTGGGGTATGAGGTGCACCAATTAACAGAGAACGATATCATGAATACCGATCTGTCAATTTACGATGCGATAGTTGTTGGTGTGCGTGCTTATAATATTAACCCACGTTTGGTAGTTGAGCAGCCAAAGCTGCTGCAATACATTAATAATGGTGGCAATATGGTAGTACAATATAATGTATACGCGCCGCTGGTGCTGAATCAGGTTGGCCCGTATCCGTTTAAAATAACCAATGATAGGGTGACTGATGAGAATGCCAAAGTTACTTTCTTGGAGCCGCAAAACCCGGTGCTAAACTACCCAAACAAAATTACAGATGCCGATTTTGACGGCTGGATCCAGGAGCGCGGATTGTACTTTACCAGTAGCGTTGACAATCACTATTCAAAAATACTGAGCATGGGCGATCCGGGAGAAGGGCAAAACCCAGGCTCATTGATCGTAGCCGATTATGGCAAGGGCCGCTTTGTTTATACCTCGCTTGATTTCTTCCGCGAATTGCCTGCGGGTGTGCCTGGGGCGTATAGATTGTTTGTGAATTTATTGAGTAAGCCGCAGTAAATGTGCAGATATGCAGATGTGCGAATGTGCAGATGATTATAAATAAGAAATGCCGATTAATCGGCATTTCTTATTATATGTAAATCTTGTTATGGTTTCCTCAAATAGATCTTTCCATAATCCGAACTAAGTACGCAGGCAGATTTATTATTTCCCGCATCCGCAGTAATAGAATTAAAGAAGTCACGTTTTTCGTGTGCGGTAATCTTCATGTCCAGGTTTGACAATATTTCGCCAAAACGCGTTGTTGCCTTCAAGGTGCCCGTATGAGCAGTATTGATAGTAGCATCAACACCGCCATAAGTATCATCTACTGTAATAGGGGCGTTAAAGTTGGCTATCTCTACCATACCATAAGTGGCTTTAATATTGGTTGCGCAACCTGCGGGTACCTTAATTTCAACAACCGCGTCAATATTGGCGCCTTCGTTAGACTGTGTTACGCCAGGTAGCTTCTGAGCATCCTTGTATTCTTGTTTAGTTTTATAAAACGTTTTTACACCATTACGTGTAATTGAATATTGGCGCGGTATTTTATCGAAATTGGTATGGTTGCTAATGGTTACAACACCATTTAACTCCTGTTCTTCCAGGCTGAAGTAATCATTTTTTTCGGCATCATTTAAATCAATTTTAGCAACAACAGATATCTCGTTTTTATCCCAGGTACTTATTTTTACGGTCGGATAATCGAACTTAAAATTAATTGGCTCGCCGGCTTTAACCGGGTAAGAGCGGGTGATGGTACTTTGTGCCTGCGCGCCAAAAGCCAGGGCGCAGCAAATGCATACGAAAAGATTTTTCATGTCAATTTTTTTTAAGGATGTCTGTTTTTGATTATTTGCCGGTACGCAGGTAGATCTTTCCGTACTCAGAGGTGAGCTTAAAATCTGTGCCACCGCCATTGATCTTTCCGTTAACCAGCTTACCATAGCTAATCATATTATCGGCTTTGTTTTTCTCAATCACTATTTTCAAATCTGCCGATGCCAAAATCTCGCCGAATGAAGTGCTCAATTTAACATCTGCTTTAGTTTCTGTAGGCACAGTTACGTCTACAGCGCCATAAGTCGAAGCAATTGAAACAGGGCCTTTGATAATGCCGTTAAATTTAGCTTTAACTTCACCATACAGTGCTCTAACGGTCATCGGGCCGGTTACGTTGTCAAGCACTACCTCATTATAATCAGCAGACACTTCAATCTCATTCGTCATATTTTTGAATTCGATTTTACCAGCATCTGCAACCACATGGCATGCCGAAGAAACGATTATATTTTTGGGAACCATTATTTTAAGGCCGGCCGAATTACCTACCGGGTGTACCTCGAGGTTGTTGCCGTTTTCCGTAACGCTGATACCAAGTCCGGTATTGTCTGTATAACCGTCGCCGCTTATGGCGCGCAGGCCTTTAGCGCGCGGGTCTTTTTCTTTTTCTTTTAAGGCTGATTTAAAAACAACTTCGTTGCCATCGTAACCTTCAACAGTAACTTCGGCCACGTCGAGCGTAATTTTGCCGCCAGATTTGGCAACTTTATATTCCTGGGCGCTGGCCAAGCCAAACATCGAAAGCCCAAGTAGTGTAGTAATGATATATTTTTTCATTTTCTTTTTAAATTAATTTGTTGGTGATTTAACTATTTGCATTCGCTTAGCTTTCCGTCATGCATGAACCGATGGGCTTAGCGTTCGCTTTTTTATGATGATTGCAATTGATTGATGCCCGAGTAGGCACAATCTCTTACAGGTTTTTGTGTATTTTGATCGTTTACTAATTGTTCCAATTGTTCTAATATGCCTGATGTTCTCATCCTGATCAATAAATTGATCATAGCTATTTGCACCACAGGGTCATGCTGCTGATTTAGCGCGTTGGTTAACTGTTTTCTTACATAAGTCTCCTGGTAAAATTTGGCTAAGCCATCCAATGCGGCTAACCTTACATTACTGTTAGGATCATTATTCAGCGTTTTTACCAGCGCATCAATTACATAATTATCCTTTTGGCCAATTTTTTCGGTAGATACTGCGGCCAAACGGCTGGCCGGCGATTCCATATTATTCAGGCTGGCATACATTACATGCTGTTGATTAACCGGGTGATGTTCTTTTAATTTAGCGACAAATACCTGTTTGCGTACATTCAAGTCATTGTCTACCGAGTCGATACTTTTTTGAGCCGGTTTGTTTGCGGCTATTACTTTAGTAGCTGTATCGGGTTGCATAATAGGTGGTTGTAACTTAACAACAGCAACACTATTTTCCGGTTGATGACGCAAGGTTAAAAAAGCAACCGCACCTACAATTACCAGCGCACAAGCCGCCGCGGCCCAGCGTAACACCCGGAACGGAATAACTATGCCCGCAGGCTTTTCCTTCTGCTCGGGCTGCATTTCTTCGAGGATCCGGCCCAGCACAAAGGGGGGCGGCGTTTTGTCGTCAAACCCATCGCGGTTTTTTGCTATAAACTTTTCTAAATCATCATTCATGATAACTGCCTTGTTTAAGGGTTTGTAATATTCTATGTTTTGCCCGGTGGTATTGGGTCCTTACAGTTCCGTTTTCCAAACCAAGCAGCTCCGCAATTTGTGTATGCGGTATTTCTTCAATAGCATACAGGTTAAAAATTGTGCGGTAACCTTCCGGCAAGGCATCAATAGCTGCATTTACGGCATCCATATTATAAGCGAATGCATCTTCATCTATCAGATCCTCGTCTTCCCGATCGGGCATCCATTCTGTCTCCAGTTCCACAAACCGCAGCTTTCTTTTTCTCACCAGGTCTATAGATTTATTGATGGCTATCCGTTTAACCCATGACCTGAAACCACTACTCTCTTTTAAACTGGCTATGCTCTTAAATGCAGCCACAAAACTATCCTGCAAAATATCTTCAGCCTCGCCGGTATGATTCACCAATCTCAATATCGAACTATAAACCGTTTTAGCGTGCAGGTTGTACAGGCCGGTATAAGCCGCCGGGTCACCTTGTTTGCACCTGGTTATAAGTTCTTCTTGTTTAATCATTCGTAAAAGCCGATCAGCTTAATATTATTGTTTAATTACTATCCTATCGTAAACAGTTGAATAATGTTACAGTAATTTGAGAAGTTTTTTTATTTTTTTGAGGATTATAGTTGGTGAAACTGAAAAAAGGGTGTCAGTATAATAAAATAAGCCTGTCATCTCGACGAGGAACGAGGAGAGATCTATACACGTGCAATCTAAGCATGTGTATAGATCTCTCCCTACGGTCGAGATGACATCAAAGGAAATTTCAATATCCTATCCTTTTTTACTATCAAACTATTGCTACACATCATATAATAAATTACTTTTGCAGCACTACATAATAAGATCATGAGCAAACATCACCCACAAACAGATAAAAGTTTAGATTACATTTATTACCTGGTAGGTACATTAAGCGGCGCTTTTGTAGGCGTTGTTATTGATGTAGCTTTCAAATATGTTATCATAGGTGCTATTTTAGGATTTTTAACTGCGGCCTTCTTCGTCAATGTATTGGCTAAAAGCAGTGAAGAAGCCTGATCCTGAACTTCCTTCATTTATACGCAACTGGAACCAGTTTTACGGCATTGTAGCCGGGTGGCTGGTTTTTTTAATTATAATTTTCTGGCTCATTACCCTTTATCTTAAATGAGCTTAACCGACTGGATCGTTCTTGGTACTACCATATTGCTCATCATTAGCTATGGGCTCTGGAAAAGCGGTACCAATAAAAACATCGACCAGTTTTTGATGGGCAACCGCTCTTTATCCTGGTATCATATTGGTTTTTCGGTTATGGCTACGCAGGCCAGCGCCATTACTTTCCTTTCTGCACCCGGACAGGCTTATAGCGATGGGATGCGCTTTGTGCAGTTTTACTTCGGTTTGCCGCTGGCGATGATTGTTTTGTGTATCACTTTTGTGCCGATATTTCATCGCCTTAAAGTATATACTGCGTACGAGTTTTTAGAGCAGCGCTTTGACCTGAAGACCCGCGCGCTTACCTCCGGATTATTCCTGATCCAACGCGGGCTGTCAACCGGTATAGCTATTTATGCACCGGCTATTATCTTATCTATTATCCTGAATATTAATACCACCTACACCACTATATTTATTGGGGGATTGGTGACATTTTACACCGTGCTGGGAGGCACCAAAGCGGTATCATATACCCAATTGCTGCAAATGAGTATCATCTTTGTGGGTATGTTTGCTGCCGGGGCATTGGTGGTAGTATTGCTGCCGCACCACATCGGTTTTGCACATGCCCTAAAGCTGGCGGGTAAAATGGGCAAAATGAACGTCATCGACTGGAAATTTGACCCCTCAAGCAGGTACAACATCTGGAGCGGTATCATTGGCGGGTTTTTCCTGCAGTTATCTTACTTCGGCACAGACCAGAGCCAGGTTGGGCGATATTTAACCGGCAGCTCGGTAGGGCAGAGCCGCATGGGCCTCATCATGAATGGCCTGATCAAAATACCGATGCAATTTTGTATCCTGCTGATAGGGATCCTGGTATTTGCATTCTACCAGTTTAACAAGCCGCCTATGTTCTTTAACCAATACGAGGTTAAGCAGGTCAAACAAAGCCAGTATGCCGGGAAATACAACGTGCTCGAGGGAAAATATGCCATGGCCTTTGAGCAGCGAAAAACTAAGGCTAATGAGTTGATGGCCGCGATTGATAGTCATGATCAAACGCAAATAGATAAGGCCCAGGCCAGCCTGAAACAAGCCGACGCTGCCACCACCGACATCCGCAGGCAAAGCATCGGCCTGATGAAAAAGAATAACCGGCAGGCCGATACCGATGATACTAATTATGTATTCCTGAATTTTGTTACACATTATTTGCCACGAGGGCTGATAGGTTTACTCATAGCCATTGTTTTCCTGGCGTCTATGGGCTCAACGGCCAGTGCTTTGAACTCTTTAGCGTCGACTTCGGTAGTTGATATTTATAAACGCACCATCAACCCCGGCGCGTCCGATAAAAATTATTTACTGGCATCCCGGCTGGCAACTGTTTTTTGGGGAATGGTCTGCATTGCCATGGCGCTTTACGCAGGCAAAATGGGGAATTTGTTAGAAGCCGTGAATCAATTAGGGTCATACATCTACGGCACTATTCTCGGCGTATTTGTAGTGGCTTTTTATGTAAAAAGGGTAGGTGGCAGCGCAGTATTTATCGCGGCGTTATTGTCTGAAATTATAATCTGCATCATGGGCTATTATGGCGTGGTAGCTTATTTATGGCTAAACGCCATAGGTTGTTTCCTGGTGATCTTCTTGAGTTTATTGCTCAATCCAATAATGCACGAAAAGGCTAAAATCGCTTAAACGAACCAACCAGGATAGCTCAAAAGTATCAGAAAAAATAAATGCCCCTTCGAACTTGCTTCTTGGGGGCATTCAACCTAAACCTTATCACAATTAAACTGGCAAGATTGCCAGCTTGTCATTATTAACGCAATTACTATACCAATAGTACCCGTTTTACTGATACTTTTTTAAAAAAGTGCTTTTATACTGAAGGCGGGTTGTGCATAGCTTAACTAATCGTCCTTTTTAGAAAGCAAATTGTACAATTTAGCTTACGCTTGTTTATGCAATAGGCGTTTTCGCATAAATCCGTCTGCTAAAAACAACAACAGTACGGTATCAAAAAATAGAAATACTTTTAAAGTGCTGCCACTTAGCAAAGCCTTAAAGTTGGGCAGTGGTGTAGTATTTGATACCGCATGACTACCTGCCGACCAATGAATACTGCCCAAAGCCATACCCAGCATTACGGTTAAACTAATAATAAAAAATCCGCCGATAGCCCACATCAGGCCTTTATTTACCCGGGTTTTGAGCGGCTTTTGAGTAGCGTACTCCGTACGGATGGCCTCCATCACGTTATATGTAAAAGCCATATGTGGCTCGTCAAGCTCAACGCCCGCAGCCATTTCCTGGTTAAAGGTTAATAGCTCCTGGTATTTTTGGCGATAGCGCTCGTCGCCGGCAATTAGTTGCTCAATTGCAGTCTGCTCTTTAGCGGTGAGATTGCCGTCAATGTAGTCCCAAAGTTTTTCTTCCATGTTACTCATATCAGTTCTTTAACTTCGTGTTTTAAATTACGCTCCAGTTTTTCTTTCAATCGCTGGCGCGCCCTAAATAATTTCACTTTTACACTGTTGGCTTCTATGCCTAAGGTTTGCGCTATTTCTTCGAGAGATTGCTCGCCTTTGTAAAACAGGGTTATAATCGTCGCGTCATCGGCAGATAATTGCTCAATAGCCTGGTTAAGGTAAAACGACCTTGACTTGTTCTCGGCATTATTAACGTCATAGCCCGACGGCGTGTTTTCAATTTGTATGTGTGTATCCTCGTCATCTATCGACGCGGTATCTATTCTCTTTTTGCGCAGCGACGTCATGGCTGTGGTATATACTATAGTATATAGCCAGGTGCTAAATTTCGACTCCTTTTTAAATGAATCTAACGAGCGGTAAGCTTTGATAAAACAATCCTGCGCTACTTCTTCTGCATCCTCACGGCTTTTAGTGAAGCGCATAGCCAGTGTAAACACAAAACGCTGGTGCCGTTTAACCAGGTCGGCATAAGCCGATTGGTTGCCCGCCATTGTTTTGGTGATCAGTTCTATATCTGAAAGCTTGCTCTGCATCATTTACATATACTCTGACTACACAAATTGGGGTTAGGTTACATGTTTTTATAAATATCGCTAATTTCAGATATATTTAACTTTTGATATCCGATTTTAAAAATCTGTCATTGCGAGCGTAGCGTGGCAATCGCAAGGGGAAAAGCCGGAACGCGTGCGATTGCCACGCTACGCTCGCAATGACAGATTTATTTGTTAAAAAAATTTAAATTGCCTGTAACCTGATTTAAAAAGAGGTAGTCATAGCTTGCAAATACACCAACGAGGGTGTGTCAGTAAATGATTAACTTTTAAAAAAGACATAAAATGGATCAAGAACAATTAGCCGTAATGATACCGATGGTGGTTTGCACCGGGATGTTTGCCATGATATTTGGTATAGTTTATTTGCGCAACCGCGAACGCATGGCCATGATAGAACGTGGCATGGACCCACGTACGGCAACGGACGTAAAGAAAATGAATCATAACGCAATACTCACCTGGGGATTGCTGCTGGTAGGCGCAGGATTAGGATTGTTTTTGGCTTTTTTAGCAGACTGCATTATCAAGCCTGATAGCGATACCGCGCCTGCATTATTCTTTTCACTGATAGCTATGTTTGGCGGCGCAGGCTTATATCTTGCTTACTACATCCAACGCAAGCACGACCGTAAAGAAGTTGAATAAGGCTGATTGAAAAGCTATAGAAAAGGCCGGCGATTATTCAACGGCCTTTCGCTTTATACTCCGTAGCGTTCTTTTAAAATATTGAGGTGATGTACCTCATGCCCGGCCAATATGTATACTATGGTATTAACCTGTATGGGGCTGCCGTTTGCGATTCCCTTGTTTTCTATCTGTTCCGGCGTCAGTGCGCGTATCATATAAAGATTTGCTTCGCGGACGGTTTTAAATTCGGCTGACAGGTCTTGAATAGATCTGTCGTTGGCGTTTGATAGCTCAACATAAACGTTTTCATCAAAGCCAGGCAGTTCTTGCTGCCCGCGCGAAAAGGCCAGTATGCGGTAGGCAAAGGTGCGTTCGGCATCAATTAAATGTCCCACAACCTGTTTAATGGTCCACTTGCCGGGGCCATAAGCATGGTTAGCCTGTTCATCTGTCAGGCTGTTAAATAATTGATAAGTTGATGTTTTTAAGCCTTCTAGTTTTTCCAGGATATTTTCCTGGTCAACCAGCTTAATATAGGTGCTGTAAAAACTTTCGTAAGCTGTGCGTTCGGGCTTGTGCATGTTATCTGATATTTTTTAGATTGATCCTAAAGGTTGTGCCTTTACCCAATTCAGAGTCGCGCACAAAAATATGTCCGTCGTGGTAGTTTTCTACAATACGTTTGGTTAACGACAGGCCCAGCCCCCAGCCGCGCTTACGCGTGGTGTATCCCGGTTGAAAAACCGTGGCAAATTTGGAGCGGGGGATGCCCTTGCCGGTATCGGTTATATCGATATGGACAAGATCCTTAGTTTTATTAGTGCCAATATCAACCTTTATACTGCCCTTGCTGTCAATGGCGTTTACTGCATTTTTAAGCAGATTCTCAATCACCCAGTCAAACAGCGGAATATTTAAACCGGCCACCAGGTCGGGGTCGCCCTTAATTTCAAAGCTAATGTTGTTGCTGGTGCGTATTTTAAAATAATTTACAAAATCCTCCACTACATCAAACACCGAATGATCTTCCAGCTTTGGTTTAGAGCCGATCTTCGAGAAACGGTCGGCCACTATCTCAAGCCGCTTTACATCGTTCTCCATTTCAAGCATAAGCGGGTCGTCCTCGGCGTTAAACTTATCTTTCAATAATTCAATCCAGGCCATCAGCGATGAGATCGGCGTACCCAATTGATGCGCCGTCTCTTTGGCTAACCCCACCCAAACCTGGTTCTGCTCAGACTTGCGCGACGAGTTAAATGTAGTGTAGGCCAGCGTTAAAAATACCGCAATAACCGAAAGCTGAATGTATGGGAATAATTTTAATTGACTTAAAAGCGCCGAGTCTTTATAATAAACCAGGTTATCGCCATGCCCCAATCCCGGCAGATTGATAATGATAGGCTCATGCTGAGATTTCATGACCTCCAGCTCACCCTTAAAGTATTGCGGATCATACTTGGGCATTTTAGCGTCCGACTGCATTTCCGGAGGGATCTCGATATAGGTTTTGGTGGTATCTAAGCCTCTAACGGTTTTGATGTCGCCTTTTTCGTCGGTAACAATGGCGGGTACAGCCAAACTATCTCTTACCGTCAACACATAAGGCAAAAAGTCATTATCGTCAGACGTTAAACTTTGCCTGATACTTAACGCCCACAGTTGCGCACGGGTACGCTCGGCGCGGGCTATATTCCTAACCAAATATTGCGTGTAAAACAAAGACCCGGAGGCAATAATTACTGCAAAAGCAAGCAATATGTATTTCCAGAATCGTTTATTTTGATAGGTGTTCATCATCTAAGCTTCAAATAACGTAATTTTTGAGCTTAAAGCATAAAGCATAAAGCGAAAAACGGTTTTTAAGCCGAAAGCGAAAAGCATAAAGCGAAAAGCTAAATGGTGCAAGCTTTCAGCTTTGGTCTTTTAGCTTTCAGCTTTAAATGACAAAGCTTTAACCTTTCGGCTTTTAGCTTTCGGCTTCATAATTCTATCTTTGCCGCACAATGTCAGATAAAAGAGTTAGAGTAAGATTTGCGCCAAGCCCAACCGGTGGCTTGCATTTAGGCGGTGTGCGTACCGCATTGTTCAATTACCTGTTCGCCAAAAAACATAATGGCGATTTTATATTAAGGATAGAAGACACCGACCAAACCCGTTTTGTTGAAGGTGCCGAACAATATATTATTGACTGCCTGAACTGGTGCGGCATTACGCCCGATGAAAGCCCGGTTACTCCCGGCCAGTATGCGCCATATCGCCAAAGCGAACGCAAAAGCCTTTATCGCCAATATGCCGAGCAGTTGGTAATGCAGGGCCATGCTTACTACGCTTTTGACACTGCCGAGGAACTGGACAAAAATCGCAAAGAGATCCCTAATTTTCAATATGGGCAGGTTTATCGCGATGGTTTGCGTAACTCTTTGTCGCTGCCACAGCATGAGGTTGATCAATTATTGGCCGATCATACCCCGCATGTTATCCGCATAAAAATTCCGGCCGACCAAAGCGTTAGCTTTACAGACATGATTCGTGGCCGCGTTAGTTTTGAAACTAATACGGTTGATGATAAAGTTTTATTAAAGGCCGATGGTATGCCTACCTACCATTTGGCTGTTGTGGTTGATGATTATTTGATGAAGATCTCGCACGCTTTTCGCGGCGAGGAATGGTTACCATCGGCACCCGTACATTTATTATTGTGGGAATATTTGGGCTGGAAAGCCGATATGCCGCAATGGGCACACTTGCCGTTGATATTAAAACCCGATGGACACGGCAAACTAAGCAAACGCGATGGCGCCCGTTTAGGCTTCCCGGTATTTGCGCTAGATTGGGAAGGCAGTCCCGGCTTTAGTGGAATGGGCTTTTTGCCTGAGGCATTTGTAAATTTTTTGGCGACGCTGGGCTGGAACGACGGGTCAGGCCAGGAGATTTATACGCTTGAAGAGTTAGTTGGCAAGTTTTCTATCGACAGAATAAGCAAAGCAGGGGCGAAGTTTGATTTCGAAAAAGCCAAATGGTTCAATGCCGAGTGGATCAAAAAGACCAAAGCAGAAAGCTTAAAGCTGAAAGTCAAGGAGGTTTTAACCGCTAAGGGCATTGACGTAAAAGACGACACTTACCTGCTAACTATTATCGACTTAATCAAAGACCGCTGTACTTTATTGCCTGATTTTTATCAGCAGGCATCATACTTTTTCCAGATCCCTGCCGAGTACGATCTTAATGCCGTTAAACCCAAATGGACGGATGAGAAAACAACTTTCTTTAACACTTTTATCGATCAGCTAAAAGCCGCTCCAACATTAATTGCTGCCGATACCGAAGCCAACTTCAAAGCCCTGGCCGAAGAAAAAGGCCTTAAAACCGGCGACGTGATGCTGCCTTTCCGCATTATGCTGGTAGGGGGTAAATTTGGTCCGCATGTTTTTGATATTGCTGCTTTGTTGGGTAAAGATGAGACGGTGAATAGGATAGAGCAGGCTTTAGTAGCGTTTACGGCATAAGATTTTCACCACCCCGTCATCGTGAGCGAGGTACGAGCGTGACGATCTCTGAATCGCTTATTAACAAACATAACATTCTGTCATTGCGAGCGATAGCGTGGCAATCGCGAATTTGCTCGGTTAGCTTATCGCTCGTATAGCGCTCAATTGCCGCTAAGGCTGTTACTTTTCCTTGATGAAAAGTAACCAAAAATCAAGTCACACGCAAGGCTTCTCTGCGCTCTTGGCCTTTGCCCTGCAAATCGGGTAAAACCTGGGCAGGGGCCTGTTGCCGCCTATTGTCGCACATGGGCCGGCGCTTCAGGCAACATTCCCGACAGCCCTGCAGCCGCACAAAGCCACCATTGTTTTACCCGCTTTCGCCCGAAGCTCTGCGTCTGACGGTTTGCTGCACACATTATAAAGTTGTCATGCTGAACTTGTTTCAGCATCCCACACGCTAAGAACGATCATTCATTTTTTGAAGATTTATATATTAAGCAGGAAACCGTCAGCAAATCAGCTTCGGGTGAAAGCAAACAGAATATATTGGCCTGTGGGTGGAAAAAGGCATTACAACTTTTTGCTGAAGCGTTGGATAAGTGCGAGCGAAGCAGGGCAAAAAGATTGCGGCCTTGTGATTCTGTTTGATTTGCCGGGCAAAGGCCCAGAGCGCAAAGAAGCCTTTTTGCTGACTTGATTTTTTTGTTCTTTTGTATCAAGACAAAAGAACAAAGCCAACCCGCGGCGATTGAGCGGGCCGATCAATAAAGCATGTATACGCTTAGTTAGAAGCAAGAAAAATAAATCACTACAAGACAAACAACACAACAAAAAAAGCCCGTCGTAAAAACAACGGGCCTCCATTATAATAAGTGTGTAAGTAAGGGTTACTCCAAAGTAATTTGTCTTTTAATGCTTTCCTCTAATGATATAAATGTTTCTGTACGTTGTATGCCTTTTACGCCCTGGATCTGCTCATTCAACACCTCACGCAGGTGCGCGGTATCATGGCAAATAATCTTAGCGAATATACTATAACTTCCTGTAGTATAGTGTAGTTCTACAATTTCTTTTACAGCTTTTAGTTGCTTAACAGCGTCGTTATACTGCGAGCCTTTCTCCAAAAATATCCCCAAAAATGCGGTAATATCATAGCCTAGTTTTTGCGGATCTACCTCTAAACTGGCACCTTTAATTACCCCCATTTCTTCCAACTTTTTCATCCGCACATGGATAGTTCCGCCCGAAACAATCAACTCTTTAGCAATTTCTGTGTAAGGTGTAGTGGCATTTTTCATCAGTATTGATAAAATCTGAATATCAAGATTATCAATTTCTAAATTTTGAGCTTTTCTGTGGGACATAAATTTTAATATCTTTATTCAAATACAAGTATAATTATAATTTGAATAAAAATAAAATATTTTTGTTGAAATATTTGCAAGGAATTGCTAACTCTATTATGTTTGTAACAAGCAAACGGACCTAAAAAGCTTAAATCGTTCTTTAAAACAAATAACAATAACAATGTTGGGTGGTGAAACTTTTGGCAGACACACCTCCTTGTCCCGGTGGTAGAGATCATAGGAAACCCGAAGCGGGCTAACTACTCTGTGGAGGTTCGAATCCTTCCCCAACAGCTATTAAGTTTAAACTGAGAAGCTAAACTTAATGAATAACAAAATCCTGTAGGATGGTGAAATTTTGGCAGACACACCTCCTTGTCCCGGTGGCGGAGATCATGGGAAACTCTTAGCAATAAGAATAACCACTCCGTGGAGGTTCGACCCCTTCTCCTACAGCTCTTCTCATAATTTAGGTTTATAATTGGTTAGTAAAGGCCCCTGCCCATCAGGGGCTTTACTTGTTTTATACCTTTTCTGTTTTGTAAAATCTCTTTAAATTTTAATATCGAATCATGAATGTTGAATGTCCAATTTCGAAGGGCTGTTAACTAACATTACTTCAATATTCGACATTAAAACCCTTACCCCGCCACGTCATCGCGAGCGTAGCGTGGCGATCTCTGCGCGACAGGCGGATAATAATTCAGAGATTGTTATGCTCCAAATGCCATTCCATCCTTTAAATACCAAATCATGAATGTTGAATGTCCAATTTCGAAGGGCTGTAAACTAATATTACTTCATTATTCATCATTCAATATTCGGTGTTTGATATTATTGAACTTATTATCAGCGGGCCTTTCGTTTAAAAGATTTATCTGCGATATAAATGATTTATATGGGCGTTTCCCGCTGGTAGAAGCGGGCCCGCGCTATCCGCTCATACGCCTTCTGGCCTTATGCGCTGGGCCGGTATCCGCTGCTATCGCTAACGCGGTAGGGGCTTCTAAATTGTCATTGCGAGCGTAGCGTGGCAATCGCAAGGTTTGAACGCGTCGCTGTCCGAAGTTTGCAAATCGGACGACTATGCCAGTAGTTTGCAACTACACTATTGCCGGGCGATAGTGAACGGTTTAGTTTATCCGGCGGAGGACTCACCCGGCCGACGCTGCGCTGGGCCACCCTCTCTTCGCCGTTGGCGGAAAGAGGGTTATTGAAAATTGTCATTGCGAGCGTAGCGTGGCAATCGCAAGGTGGAAGGTTTGAACGCGTGCGATTGCCACGTCGTTCCTCCTCGCAATGACAGAAAAAGATAAAGCTTCAAGCGAAATCAGGTAAAACAATGGTGGCGTATGTGCGGCTGCAGGGGCTTTATAGTTTTATTGCATCACTCATCATCCTATATTAAACTTCCCGCTACGTCATCGCGAGCGTAGCGTGGCGATCTCCGGCTGGCTGTTTTAATCGCTCGTTCAGAGATAGTCACGCTCGTACCTCGCTCACTATGACGGGAGGGGAGGTACTAAGAAAATAGAGTTAATTTTATAATGTCAAATGAAACAAAAAAATACTTAAAAGTCATTTTTCTTGTTTCATTCTGTTTTACTAAAAATTCACAAAAATCTAAAATTCAATTAGTTAAGTGAATGAACTGTTTCACTTGTTTCATCTGTTGCACACACACGTGAAACAAAACAGCATAACCTATTTCTTCATCAATCCCCTATGCACCATCATCGGCACCACACTTGGGTCATGTCCTCTAAAATCCTTGAACATCTTAGCCAGATCCTCAGTATTACCTCTGGACAGTACCATATCACGGAAACGTTGCCCGTTGGCACGGGTAATGCCGCCATGCTCCATAAACCAGAAGTAAGCATCGTTCTCTAACATCGAGGTCCACATATAAGCGTAATAGCCCGATGCGTAACCGCTGCCCCAGATATGTTGAAAGTAGCTTGAGCGGTAACGCGGCGGCACCTGTGGCAGGTCGACACCTTTGTTATGTAAGGCGTCGGCTTCAAACTTGTCAACGTCGGTAACCAGTGGCGCGTCGCCGGGTAATGAGTGCCAGGCCAGGTCCAAATAATCGGCAGCCAGCAGTTCGCCGGTGCTGTAGCCCTGGTTAAAGGTGCCTGCTTTCTTGATCTTGTCAACCAGTGTCTGCGGCATCAGTTCCTTAGTCTTGTAATGTATAGCGTAATGCTTAAATACTTTCGGATCAAGCGCCCAATGCTCATTAAACTGCGAAGGGAACTCCACGAAATCGCGTGCGGTAGCGGTACCCGAAATAGTAGGGTATTGCTGACTGGCGAACATGCCATGCAACGCATGCCCAAACTCATGGAACATGGTAGTCACCTCATCAAACGTCAGCAATGCTGGTTGACCGGGAGCGGGGTGCGCAAAGTTGGCTACGTTGTAGATCACCGGTTTGGTACCCATCAGTTTAGACTGACCTACCATGTTGCTCATCCAGGCACCGCCGCGCTTGTTGTCCCGTTTAAAGTAGTCGCAATAGAACAGGGCCAGCAGCGAGCCGTCTTTATCGTACACATCAAATACGCGTACTTCCGGGTGATATACCGGGATGTCCTTGCGCTCCTTGAAGGTTAAGCCATATAATAAGTTAGCGGCATAGAACACGCCGTTGCGTAACACATTATCATACTCTAAGTAGGGTTTAACCTGGCTTTCGTCCAAATCAAAGCGGGCTTTACGTACCTGTTCGGCATAGAAGTCCCAGTCCCAGGGCTGTAACTTAAAGCCACCGCCTTGCTGGTCTATCACCGCTTGTATATCGGCAGCCTCTTCTTTTTCTTTGGCGATGGTTGCAGGCGCCATGTCATCCAAGAACTTGCCTACGGTTTCAGGCGTCTTAGCCATCTGATTCTTCAGTTTCCAGGTAGAGTAGTTCGGGTAGCCCAGCAATTTAGCCTTTAAAGCACGGATTTGCGCTATGCGGGCAATGGTTGCGCGGGTATCATTAGCGTCGCCTTTTTCATTGCGCATGTACGAGGCCTCAAACAACTTCTGGCGGGTAGCCCTGTTGCTCAGCGACTGCAAGAAAGGCTGTTGCGTAGTGTTTTGCAATGCAATGAGCCATTTGCCCGGATGGCCGGCTTTAGTAGCTGCCTGTGCTGCAAACTCCAGTTCGGCATCAGTAAGGCCAGCTAGTTCGGCTTTATCATCAATTAGCAAGCCACCGGCTTTGGTGCCTGCCAGCAACAGGTTATTAAACTTGGTGCGCAGGGTAGCTTCTTCCTGATTATATACTTTCAATGTTTCTTTATCAGCTTCCGAAAGCTGTGCGCCGGCCAGGGTAAAGTTCTGGTAATAGATCTCTGCCAGGCGCTTTGATTCGGTATCTTTCAGTTTACCGCGGTTTTTGTATACGGCTTCAACACGTTTAAACAGGTTGGTGTTTAAGAGCATGGCATCGGTATTGGCAGCCAGTTCCGGTGCGGTTTCGGCTTCTACTTTTTGCAGTTCGGGGTTGGTATTGGCGCCGGTTAGCACGTTAAATACCCGGTTAGCGCGGCCTAGTAATTGTCCACTTTTTTCGAGTGCTATCAGTGTGTTTTCAAGAGTTGGGGCGGCCTTGTTATCGGCTATTTTGTGCACCTCGGCCATTTGCTGGCGGATGCCTTCTTCAATAGCAGGCTTGAAATCGCTGTTTTTAATCCGGTTGAAATCGGGCGCATGCAGGTGCAGTTTACTTTCCTCAAAAAACGGATTGGTAACCGGGGTATTCATGTGATTGTCCATGTTAGTCTGGGCATTAGCTACCGACGTGGCAGCAAATACCAGCAATGGTAAGAGAGATAATTTTTTCATAGTTCTTTTAGCGAGAAATAGATCAGTTGCTCACAAAGTAGCAAATTATAGTTATTTGCTAAAATAAAAATGGCCGCATGAACTAACTTGCCCTGATACCATGCTACCTATGACAGAGTAAAAGTTGTCATTTCGAGCATGGCGAGAAATCTATACACGCGCTAATCAAAACGCAAATGTATGTGTATAGATCTCTCCTACGGTCGAGATGACGGGCTATTGCCATTTTATAGTATTTGTACTTTGTGCCAGGTTAGCCAGCGGATTCTTTGATTTATTATCCAACGGCGCATATAACTCAAGGCTTGATTTTAATAAGGTGTTATTGGCAAGGGCCTTAACCTCATCAATATTCATCCCCGACCGATAAAATAGCCAGTTTTTAACGGTTATGTTATTGTCGGTTTTGCTACCTAGAGAAAGCTCTTTCAAAACAATTCGTTCATCTATGTGGCCCTGAAATGTGCTGTCGCAATATAATGCTGTTTCGCTGTGGGCATAGTAATGAGTCAGGGTTATTTTATGCCATTGACCATCGGTTATTTTAGTGTTGCCTACTATTGCTTCTTTTAATGGCGAGGTATATTTAACCACACCTTTATCTGTAATAGTGATAGACCCGGTACGGCCCAAAGAGTCTTTTAACTGAATGATCTGACCCTTGCCATCCGCTTTAATATTGATAGTAGTGGTAAACGGATGTACTATATTCTCTGGTTTAAAATCTATGGCGTTGTTGCTTTTTAACGAAAGGCCAGACCCATCAACCCATTTCGGTAGCGCTTTTCCATTGCTCAACGCATCAAATAATGATGGTACAATGGTATAGGCTAATTCCTGGTGACCTGCATCGTTTGGGTGGCCGTCATTATACCAGTAGCCGGCTGCCCATTTGCCGGTACCATCATCAATACCGCCTAATAAATTTATCGACGGTACGTCCAGTGTATGTATCCACAGGTCCATTTGTTTGGTATAGTAATAGTCTTTATCGTTAAAATCGTTACGGGTGTAGCAATTAGTCACTACCGGCGTGTATCCGCTATCGCGGGCCATGGCAATCAATTTAGGCAAATTAGCTTTGAATTGGTCATACATGCTTTTGCCTTGCTCATGTAACATCTCATTACCTAATGACAAAGCTATTAATACATACTTGCCATGCTGCGAAACAAAGTCCCGGTGCCAGCGCTTCATAAGCCGGATAGTATTATCGCCACCGATAGATTTATTGACAGGGTTCCATTGCTTACCCAAACCGCTAGCTGCGCGCTGTTGTAAGATCCTGCTAAACATATAGGTGTAGCCAAAGTTATTGGTGGCACCAAAGCCGTAAGGTACCGATGAGCCGAAGTAGACAATTTTCATAGTATCCAGCTGCACCGCAGTTTTATTGGTGTCGACAGCCGGTGTGTAAGCCCGGCATTCGGCAGCTATAAAAACAGGCAATAAAACCAGTAAAGGCAATATAAATTTCGGTCTCATAAATGTTGGGTAGGTTCCTGAAACACAATTTTATATAAAAAAATTTAATCGCAACGCACATCGCCCTAAAACAAAAAAAAGCGACCATCATTGTTACATGACGATCGCCTCTTTTTAATACTGTTATGCGCTAAGTATTAAAAGAATTTGAAGCCTACGCTCAATGCCCAAAGATTTTGACGCTGTCCGTAATTATCGTCTACTTTGGTTAAGTTACCTTCGTAGCGTAAGTCGGCAGTAATAGGGCCAATATCAACACCGGCACCTGCCTGGTAACCCAGTGTGCTGTTGTTATAACGGCCAAAATCATCAAATGCAGCATTGAAATTGTTTGAAAAATCCTGGTGCTTATCCATTAAATAGGTATAGATAGGGCCGGCCATGATTCTAAAATTCAAATCTTTGTCGCCAAAAGAGCCGCCAAATAATAACGGCACATTCAGATTGGTAAATTTAACCTTGGCGCTGTAGTCGGTACCATTTTGGTTAGCATCAAATTTGCCGCCTGTACTACTCAAATATAGTTCGGGTTGTACATAAAACCCTCCACCAAAGCGGGCAAATAAGCCTGCCTGGTAGCCGGCAACTGATGAGTGATGGAAGTTGTCTGAGTTTATTTGAGAATAGTTAACGCCTCCTTTTACACCAAGACTAAATTGCGCTTGCGCCCCAATTGTGGCTGCTATAACCAGCATTGCGCTTAATAAGTACTTTTTCATAGTAGTAGATTTTTAATTTATAAATACGGCTTTGTTTTTAGGGGTGCCGTAACAATTGGTTAACAATCGCTGTACCAAATTTTTGGCACACGCTTGCATTGTATTTTTTATATTTTTGCTGAAAATATTTTTACTATGGCAGAAATAAGCATCACCAGCAAAGAGTGGGAGCGCGTTAAAATTAAAGTGCAACGCAAGTACAATCACCTTACTGATGCACAACTAACTTACAATGAAGGGCAGGAGGAAGCTTTAATTACCAACCTGATGCACCTGGTTAACCGCAAGCGCGAGTATGTGGTGTTTACCCTAAAAAAAGCTTTGGTCAATATTGACAATAATAGGCTGTAAAATAAGTTAATTATTTTGCAGGCAGTTTTTGTAGCTTTATATTTTAAGATTTCTATTTGATGAAAAAGGGTGTGGTAATTAAGTATAAAGGGTTTCTTTTATCGGCGGGTATTATTGCTTTATCGCTCGGTATCTGGAGTTTTAGTGATGACTTGTTCCAGATCTCCAAAAATCTGGAAGTATTTGCATCCTTATATAAAGAGGTTAACATTAACTATGTTGATGATATTAACTCGGCCAAGTTTTTAAAAACCGGCGCCGATGCCATGCTGGAGGGTTTGGACCCTTATACCGAATTTGTACCCGAATCTGAAATTGAAGACTACAAGCTGCACTACGTAAGTACGCAATACGGCGGCATTGGCGCCAGCGTGTTTGCCCGCAATAACAAAGTATACATATCAAACGTATTTGAGGGGTTCCCGGCCCAGAAGGCTGATGTGCGCCCCGGCGATCAGGTTGTTAAAATTAATGACATTGCCCTTGATGGTAAAAATAGCGACGATGTTGGCCAATTACTCAAAGGCTCAAAAGGCGCTGTAGTCAAATTATTGCTAAAACGTGATGGCGAAGACAAACCAGTCGAAAAAAATCTAACTCGCGACGAAATTAAACAACCCAATGTTTCTTATCATGGCATGGTTGCCGGTAACATGGGTTATATTAAACTGGATAGATTCCTGGAAAACTCTGCCCAGGAAGTTACTGACGCACTTGTCGATCTGAAGAAGAATAATCCTAACGGTATTATACTGGATCTTCGCTCAAACGGCGGCGGCATTTTGCAGGAAGCGGTTAAAATAGTTAACCTTTTTGTGCCTAAGGATGTTGAAGTTGTATCGCAAAAAGGGAAAGTAAAAGAAAAGAATTATACCTATAAGACCGTTAACACGCCGTTGGCGCCGGATATGCCGCTGGTAGTGCTGGTCAACTCGCGTTCTGCTTCGGCATCAGAGATTGTTGCCGGCTCATTGCAGGATTTGGATCGTGCTATAATCATCGGCCAGCGTAGTTATGGTAAAGGTTTGGTGCAGCAAACATTCCCGCTACCTTATAACAGCTTAGTTAAAATTACTATTGCAAAATACTATGTTCCATCGGGCCGTTGTATCCAGGAGATTGATTATACACACCGTAAAGACGATGGTACCGTAGTAAAGGTAGCCGACTCTTTGGTGCACGAATTTAAAACCAAAGATGGCCGCTCGGTTTATGATGGCAGCGGAATTTATCCGGATATCTTTATCAAACGCGATCTGTTTGCTAACATTACTCAGGCGCTTATTACAAAGTTTTTCATTTTTGACTACGCCACAAAATATCGCCTGTCGCACCCAAAAGTTGCCGACCCTAAAGATTTTGCTTTAACTGATGCAGAGTATGATGATTTTGTGAAATACCTTTCTGATAAAAATTATACCTATAATACCACCTCAGAAAAAGTATTAGCTGCGCTCAAAACAGAATCAACTAAAGAAAAGCAGTTTGACCAGATACAAAGCGAATACGACGCGCTGAAAGCCAAAATGGCGGTAAGTAAGAAAAACGATCTGCAACTGCATAAAGAAGAGATTAAACAAACGCTGGAGAACGAAATAGTAGGCCGGTACTATTTTGATAAAGGCCGTTTTGAAGCTTATTTTAAATATGATAAGGAGTTGGCAGAAGCTGTAAAAACCATGCAGGACAAAAATCAGCTGGCAGCTATTTTAAAGGGCGATGGCGCTTATAAAGTAATAGGCAAGCCGGTGCTGGCCGCCGTGGGCGATAAAAAAGACGATACCAAAAGCAATCAATAAGGCCCGTTAAAAAGACTTATAAATAATAGTTTAAAGAAGCGATGTAAAACCATCGCTTCTTTTGTTTGTTGCGAATATTATCCAAACAATTAAACTATTGCTTTAACCCACGTCTTATTACAAAACAAGACACAATAACATTCTTATGAAAAAGATTCTTTTAACAGTAATGCTGCTAGCTAGCTGCATCGCTTTCAAAGCCGAAGCTCAACTTCGTATTAGTTTAGGTTTAAATATAGGCAGCCAGCCTGAATGGGGGCCTACCGGTTATGACCATGCAGAATACTACTATATTCCTGATGCCGACGCGTATTACGACGTGCCAAACCATCAGTACGTATATCTGGAGGGCAATTCATGGGTTCGCGGTGGGGCATTGCCGCCGAGATATCATTTTGACCCATATAACAGCTACAAAGTAGTAGTTAATCAGCCATCTCCATGGTTGCATGCGGCTAATTACAGAAGTAGATATAGAGGTTTTAGAGGTCGTCGCGATCAACAACTTATTCGCGATAGCCGTGAGGATAGGTACCGCAACCATTGGAACGGTAACAACGGTCGTGGTAATGGTAATGGCTGGCATGATGATCATGGCAGAGGCCATGACGATCACGGTAATAACGGACATGATGACCACGGAAGAGGTCACGACGATCACGGCAGAGGCCATGATGATCACGGCGGTCATGGAGACCATGGCGATCACCGTAACTAGTCTACCTTAAGTTGATATTTAAAAGCCTTTCAGCAATGAAGGGCTTTTTTGCAGGTTTTCATTGCTGATAAAATGACAATCAATAATATTTTATAAACAATAGTTTAAAGAAGCGATGTAAAACTATCGCTTCTTTTGTTTGTTATAACTATCATCGAAACAATTAAACTATTACCTTTAACCAACGTCTTATTACAAAAAACAACCACAACACAACAAAAACATTTATGAAAAAAATCCTTTTAACAGCAATGCTGCTAGCTAGTTGCTTTGCTTTCAAAGCTAATGCACAACTTCACATCAGTTTAGGTTTAAATATCGGCAGCCAGCCTGATTGGGGTCCTGTAGGTTATGACCACGCCGAGTACTACTACATTCCTGATGCCGACGCGTATTATGACGTGCCAAACCATCAGTACGTATACCTGCAAGGCAACTCATGGGTACATGGTGCTGCATTGCCAGGAAACTACCATTTCGACCCATACAATAGCTATAAAGTAGTTGTTAATGAGCCTACTCCATGGGTGCATGCAGCAACTTACAGAGCTAAATACAGGGGTTTTAAAGGCCGTAAAGGCCAACCGGTTATTCGTGATAGCCACGATAATAAATACAAAAACCACTGGAATGGCAACAATGGCCATGGCAACAACGGTCATGACAATGGCCACGGCAATAATGGTCATGACGATCATGGCAAAGGAGGCCATGATGATCACGGACATCGTAATTAATCGATTTAAAATTGACGTTAAAAGCCCTTCAGCAATGAAGGGCTTTTTTGTTGGCTTACATTGCCGATAAAATGTATTTTTGGCCAGACATGGCAACAGGTACTAAAATTTATTTCGCGTCCGACTTTCATTTAGGCGCAGGCGGTTATGAAGGCAGTCGCGCCCGGGAAGACCGCCTGGTGCGCTGGTTGGACATGATTAAAGCCGACGCTGCCGAAGTATTTTTAATGGGCGATGTTTTTGATTTTTGGTTTGAATACAAAACTGTAGTGCCACGCGGATATCTCCGTTTTTTAGGTAAACTGGCCGAACTGGCTGACAGCGGTATAAAGCTGTACCTGTTTAAAGGCAATCATGATATGTGGATGTTTGATTACTTTGAGCAAGAGCTTAAAGCAACCATCATTAGCGATGAATTAGAGATTGAGCGCAACGGCAAGAAGTTTTACCTGCACCACGGCGATGGCCTGGGCCCGGGCGATGCCACCTATAAATTGCTGAAAAAGTTTTTCAGGAGCCGGTTTTGCCAATGGCTCTTTGCCCGCCTGCACCCAAATTTAGGGGTGGGAATTGCCAACTACTGGTCGCAACACAGCCGTATTGCCGGCCTGGCCGATAAAGAACGTATGTTTTATGAGCAGGAGTGGCTGCAGGTTTTTAGCCGGGAATTGTTAACCCAAAAATATTTTGATTACCTGATATTTGGCCACCGGCACCTGCCGCTTGATATTCAGCTGGACGATAAAAGTCGGTATATTAACCTGGGTGAGTGGGTTAATTATAACTCTTATGCGGTTTTTGATGGTGAGGAGTTGAGGTTGGAATATTTTGAGAAGATAAAAAAATTTTAATGTCATTGCGAGCGTAGCGTGGCAATCGCAAGGATGCAATATTCGCGATTGCCACGCTACGCTCGCAATGACAGTTTTAATGTTGATTGTCATCGCACCATAACCTTTTAGCTTTAACATTTACCGGTTAGGCTTTGAATTTAAAAAACCGTATTTTTGCATTCTTTTAAGGCTTGGACTTTTTGCCGGCCAATGGAAAGGATTAGTTTATGTTAGAAAAATTAGAATTAATATATCAACGCTGGAAAGCAGTAGAAGCCGAGTTAAGCAGCCCTGACGCTATGGCTGATATGAAGCGTTTTGCCCAGTTAAATAAAGAATATAAGGACCTGGCTAAGATTGTTGACGAGTATAATATTTACCGCAACGTGATGAGCAATATTGCTACTAATAAAGAGATCTTAGCTACCGAGAAGGACGAAGAGTTCCGCGAGATGGCTAAAGGCGAGTTGGACGAGTTGCTGGTTCAGCAAGAGGAAAAAGAGGAGCAGATTCGTTTAATGCTGATCCCTAAAGACCCGGAAGATTCTAAGAATGCCATCATGGAAATTCGCGGTGGTACCGGTGGCGACGAGGCATCTATTTTTGCCGGCGACCTTTACCGCATGTATATGCGTTTCTGCGAAAAACGCGGTTGGAAAACCGAACTGGTTGACTTTACCGAAGGTACCGCAGGTGGCTATAAAGAGATTGTATTTAACATAAATGCAGAAGATGCTTACGGTACTCTAAAATACGAGTCGGGTGTGCACCGTGTGCAACGTGTGCCAGATACCGAAACTCAGGGCCGTGTACATACTTCGGCAGCATCAATTGTAGTATTGCCAGAGGTTGATGAGTTTGATATCGTATTAAATCCGGCCGATATCCGTAAAGATTTGTTTTGCGCGTCTGGTCCGGGTGGGCAATCGGTAAATACTACCTATTCGGCCGTAAGGTTAACACACTTACCAACCGGTGTTGTTGCCCAGTGCCAGGATCAAAAATCGCAGTTAAAAAACTTTGATAAAGCCTTACAGGTATTGCGCTCTCGCGTTTACGAACTGGAGCTACAAAAACATCTGGAAGAAGCATCTAAAAAACGTAAAACCATGGTTGCAACCGGCGACCGCTCGGCTAAAGTACGTACCTACAACTATCCGCAGGGCCGTTTAACCGAGCACCGTATTGGTTTAACTATCTATAACCTATCGGAAGTAATGAACGGCGGTATACAGGAAATTATGGAAGCCCTGCAGTTTGCAGAAAATGCCGAGAAACTGAAAGAAGGAACGGTAGCGTAATTTTTGATGTGCAAATATGCGGATGTGCAGATATGCAAATGATTTGATCATTAGTATATCTGCATTTTTTGTTTACCAGCACATTCTACATCACGCATTTGCACATCATAACACATCCATTTGTCATTTTTCCATCTGCATATTTGCACATCCGCATATCTGCACATCCGCCACACATCTTTTACAGTTATTATAATTCGGTTTTCATCTTGTTTTCATAAAGCCCATCTAATTTAGTTTTTGGAAATTAAAGACTGGATTATGCTGGCTCTAAAAAAGGTAATATCGAATAACTCAACCATCTACAGACGCGAAGTGATGCTGATGGGTAATAAGTTTGAAATTAGTGTGGTAGGGAATGACCCCATTTGGGCTGGCGAGCGCATCAACAGCGCCATTGCCGAAGTTAACCGTGTTGAAAAACTGTTAAGCACTTTTGGCGAAGACAGTGCGGTAAATACCATTAACCGTAATGCCGGTATTAAGCCTGTAAAGGTTGGCGCCGAGATCTTTAAAATGGTTGAGCGCTCTCTGCAAATTTCTGAACTTACCTACGGATCATTCGACATTACTTACTACAATGACGATAAAGCTGATCAAGATTTAGACGTAGCAACAGCTACTTACACTACCGTGAATTATAAAGATGTAGTGCTTGACGCTACAGCTACCACCGTTTTTCTGAAAGAAAAAGGTATGCGTATAGGTTTTGCCGCCAACAGCAAGGGCTACGCTGCCGACCGCGCTAAATATGTTATGCAGCTAGAAGGTGTTAGCCATGGGGTAATTAACGCCGGTGGCGACCTGCTTACCTGGGGCCTGCAACCAGACATGGAACCATGGACCGTTGCCACTGCCGACCCGCGCCAGGCCAACCAGCCTTTTGCCGATCTGGACATCAGCAATATGGCAATAGCTACTTCAACTAATGCCGACCACTACGTTAATCTTGGCGATAAAAAATCAAGCACTGCTAAACAAGCCAACGGTTTTGCCGTGAGCCAGATTAAAAGCGTAAGCATTGTTAGCCCAACCGCCGAATTTTCTGACGCTATGGCTACGCCGGTAATGTCTATCGGGGTTAATGCCGGTATATATCTGATTAATCAATTAAACCAGATAGGTTGCGTCATTATTGACGATCATAACCGCATATATCCGTCAAAAGGTATCAACATCGCTTAGCAAAAACTAACCGGCAGTGTTTACTGCGGTTGTATGCCTAAGGGTTGATGTTTGGCTTGCTTCAAATAATTCCTTAAAAAATTATAAAGTTTAAACCCATTGCTATAATTTAGGCCGGTGCCCAAAGCGCCTGCTTTTTAATTTACTGATTTTTGGAGAAATTTTTACCAAATTCGTTTCGTCGATGTTAAAGCGGCTTGCATATATTGTATTGTTGTTGATATTTGCAGCTAGCTTATCATCTGCTAAAGCCGGCATGGCTCGCCATGAACCGGTTAAAGGCGATTATATGCGATACGATTTAGCCAGCGATACTACCAAAAAGCAGAAAACAGAAGAGGATAGTAAAAAGATCAAGGAAATATCAAAGGCAAAAAGACAGGTTAAGCCGGAAAAGATTAGTGATAAGGATGCGGATAAGGCTAAGCCTAAACCTAAGCGCGAACGCCGCCCTGAAGGTTTGGACAGACCGCCGGAAATTCCGAGGAGAAATGGCAATTAACCTAAACTAAACAAGCCGACACAAAATGAAGTACCTGCGTATACTAATCTTAATTGCTGTTTGTAGCCCTGCCACCGCCGCAGGTTTGCTTCGACGCGACTTTGATTTTAGCCACGCCAGCTATACCGTAAAAGACACTGATACCATTATCCGTAAACAATCGCTTTCGGTAGGTATAAATTATGGTAGCGATGCCATGTTCTTTGGCCGGGTGGGTCCAATAACGTATCCGTATTTTTCAAGCGATGTGGTTTACAATTTTAAGAGCGGCTTTTTTGTATATGGCTCGGCTTTAAGATTGTTAGGATACAATACCTCTGTAGATGAGGTTGACGTAGGCGGTGGTTATCTTTATCACCCCACCAGGCAATTCTCTGGCGCTATATCTTACAACCGGTTTATATTTAATAAAGAAGAGCGGATCATTGAGTCGGCAACTTCAAATGATGTAAACTGGAAAAACTCGTTTGACTGGGGTGCGGTAAAATCAACCGCGACGGTGGATTACCTTTTTGGAAAATCAAGCGACTTCTTCCTGACCGTAACGCACTCCAAATATTTTGAAACCAAAGGCAATATTTTTGACGACAAAGATTACCTGTCATTTAATCCTGCTTTTAGCTTTATTATTGGTACTCAAAATTTTGTGGAGCGCTATTCGTTAGATCATCAGGATAGGGCAAATGCTGATAACATATACAGGCTTGGGCCGGGCTCGTCGTCAGATTTTAATAATGGCCGTTTAAATATGCTTAATTACAGTTTTAAGGTACCAATAGCTTATAACCGGCCGCATTATACATTAGAACTTTCTTATAAGTATTCCATACCGGTTAACGTTGAAGGAGCTTTAGAAAACAAGCATGAATCATTTATAAGTGCATCATTTTTCTACGTTTTTTATTAAAGTACAGGCATGAATGTTTTAATAATTGAAGATGAAGAAGCATTAGCACACGAACTGGAGATTTTCCTGAACAACCATAATTATGTAACGGATGTTTGCTATAACGGCAGCTCGGCTTCAGAAAAAATTGCCACCAGCTTGTATGATTTTATCCTGATTGACCTGGGCCTGCCCGATTATGAGGGACTGGACCTGCTTAAAGAAACAAAGAAAAATAACCCGGACGCAGCTTGTATTATCCTTACTGCACGTGCCGAAATTAATGACCGTGTACGCGGGCTTGATCTGGGTGCAGACGATTATTTGTCAAAGCCATTCTCATTGCTCGAATTACAAAGCCGCATGCAGGCCATTATGCGCCGTAAATTTGGGCTAAAACAAAATATAGTTGAGCTTGGCGATTTCCTGATTAACTTAACCGATAGGGTTATAACCTGCAAGGATGATGTAGTAAGCGCCATCACCAAAAAAGAGTTTGACCTGATTGCTTATCTCATACTGCATAAAAACCGAACGCTGAGCCGTACCCAACTAAGCGAACACATTTGGGGCAGTATCATCAATGACGATTATGACTCTAACTACATTGATGCGCACATCAAAAACATCCGTAAGAAATTAAATGTTTATGCTGCACCCGATTGGCTGGAAACGGTACGCGGTTTGGGTTATAAAATAAAGGTCAATACTTAACATTGAAACTCAGAACAAAACTTACGCTGTTTAATGCCTTATCAAAACTGGTAATTGTAACACTGTTTGTATTGTTGTTGCCATTGCTTATTCGCGACATTAACCAAAACTTTACCGATAACAAGCTTCAAAAGCAGAAAAGTAAGATCCTGCGTATCATTAAGACCTCCGGGATAAAGGATAACTTATATGCTACTTATTCGCCGCTTAAAGAAGAGTTTTATAGCCTTGATGAAGACACAGTTAATGAGCACCTGGACACTATAAAAAACGAAAAACGCAAAATTGAAGGCGATACCATAGCGTACCGGATATTGAGCTATAATTTTGTAACCGCAAAAAAAAACTATCTGCTTGAAATAGGCAAAAGCGTAGATAGTATTGGCGAAACCAGCGCCCCGCTGCAAAATATAGCCTTTGTGGTGTTGATAGGCATGATCTTGTTGACTATCCTGGCAGATGTTTTTTACACCAATAGGGTACTTAATCCATTATCGCTAATTATTAAAACTAAGCTGATAGGGCAGAAGTTTCCAAATTTTGGGTTGTACAAAGAGGTGAAAACCACTACATCCGATTTTCAATACCTCGACATCAGCATCCACAAAATGATCGAAACCATTGAGGTGGCATTTCAGAAAGAGCGCGAGTTTATATCCAATGCATCGCACGAATTGATGACACCCATATCCATTCTGCAGTCAAAGATCGAAAATATGTTTGACGAGGAAGATATTGCCGATGAGCTGAAAGTACGTTTGCTGGAGATGCAGAAGATCCTGAATCGCCTGAAAAGTATCACCAAAACCTTGCTGCTCATATCGCAGATTGAGAATGAACAGTTCCTGAAGGAAGATAAGATCTCAATAACAGAACTCCTGCAGGAGGTTTACGACGAGATAAACGTACGCCTGGCCGATAAAAACCTGACTTTTGATATACTTGTCCCAAATGATGTGGTCCTGGTAAATGTCAATCGTTTCCTTATCTTTAACTTGTTTTTTAACCTGGTGAATAACGCCATTAAATATAATAAGGCCGATGGCGAGATTGTTATCACTACCGAGAGCGAAGGCAGCAATTTCATAGTCAACATAACCGATACCGGCATGGGTATAAGTGCCGAGGATATGCCATTCATATTCAATCGATTTAAAAAGTTCAGACAATCTATGCAGCAGGACAGTTTTGGCTTGGGGCTGCCTATTGTTAAGTCTATTGCAACCTTCCACAATATAAAAATAGAGGTAGATTCGGTTAAAGATATGGGTAGTAATTTCCGACTTATTTTGCCGGCACAACTCATCAAAAGCGTTTAATCATCAGCCATAAATAAAATAGAAATTTTTTTATCGGCAGATTAAACCTTTTGAACCTGAATTTGTCTAACAAATGTTATGTTTAGTAAAAGTTTTATCTACAGATACTATAATAGCACCCAAACGAGTTAATATTTTTTACCCCATATGAAAAAGTTGTTTAAATATGCTGCTGCCTTAGTGTTAGGCGGAGCTTTGTCTGTAATGGTAGTTAATAATGCTGATGCGCAGCGTGGCGGAGGCCATGCGGGCGGTGGCGGTGGGAGCCGTGGCGGCGGCGGAGGTAGTTTTCGCGGTGGCGTAAGCTTTGGCGGTGGTTACCGCAGCGGTTTTGGCCTGGGCTTTGGTCTGCGTAGTGGCTACAGAGGTTTTTATGGCTATCCGTCGTTAGGTTTCTATTTTGATGCCCTGCCGTTTGGTTATTACCCGTTTTATATGGGTTCGTCATTATTTTATTATTCTAATGGTATTTTTTATCAGCCATATAATGATGGTTACGAAGTAACTGCCCCTCCGGTAGGAGCCGCCGTGCCTTCTTTACCGAAAGCTGCTAAGTCTATTATGATTGATAATCAGCAGTTTTTTGAGTTTAATGGTGTTTACTATAAAATCGTTATCAACGATAAAGGCGATAAAGTTTATGTTGTAGCAGGCAAAGACGGTGTACTAAACACTGATAATGGCGATGGCGGCAACGGTAATGACGCCGGTACAGTTAACCAGGTGCCACGTGTTGGCGACATTGTTGATCAATTGCCGGAAAATGCACGTCGTGTTACGCTTAACGGTAAAAAGTACTATGTTACTGCCGAGGATATTTATTTCGAAGAAACTAAAGATGCTCAAGGCAATATTGTTTACCGTATAGCCAGCGTTCCTGATAGTCAATAATTTGTTGTCATTTATATAATTGAAGCCTCCTTGTAAAAGGGGGCTTTTTTGTTCTCTTAAATTTTTTCATCCTAAGCGCCAGCGAAGGATTTACCTCTTTTAATAAAGAACGTCATTGCGAGGAACGAAGCAATCTCTACACTTGCTAGTCAACATCCTGAGTGATCGTGCTGGTTATCGCCAATGAGATTTATCCTATTGACTGTCTGTTGTAGAGATTGCTTCGTTCCTCGCAATGACGAGTTGGTAATTGACGTTCTATATCATCCACTAAAACCGTTTCCCTTTTTCATAGTTATAGCATTACAAACATTTAATTATGAGATCAATCTGGAAAGGTTCAATAGGCTTTGGGTTAGTGAGCATACCCGTTAAGCTGTATTCGGCAGTGCAAACTACTTCGCTTGATTTTGATATGCTGGATAGTCGCGACCACTCGCGCATTCGTTACCAGCGCGTAAATGAACAGACCCATAAAGAAGTGCCTTATGATAAAATTGTAAAAGGCTATAAAATGGGCGATGAATATGTGGTGATGGAAGATGATGATTTTGAAGACGCAGCCCCCGAAAAAAGCAAGATCATAACTATCGAAAGTTTTGTAAATGTAGACGAGGTGAATCCGATGTTTTACGAAACATCATACTATACCGAACCTGATACCAAAAACAACAAAGCTTATGCGCTTTTACTACAAGCGCTTGCCAAATCAAAAAAAGCCGGGTTAGCGCGTTTTGTTCTGCGCAGTACCGAGAGCCTTTGTATTGTTCACCCGGTAAACAATGTGCTGGTGGTTACCCGTATTCGTTTTGGTCAGCAAATTCGTGAGACAGATGATTTGAGTATTTCTGACAAAGTCGACATCAGCAAAAAAGAACTGGACATGGGCCTGGCGCTGATAGAGCAATACGCCGAAAAATTTGATGTGTCCAAATTTAAGGACGAATATACTGCCCAGTTGTTGGACATTATCAAAGCTAAATCAAAAGGAAAACGTGCTACTGTTAAGAAATTGACGCCGCGTAAATCCAGCGGAACAGACCTTTATGACCAATTAATGGATAGTTTGAAGGTGAACAAGGGCGCGTAATGCATGTCAGTAATCTATGATCTAAAATTTTGGATTAGTTATTGCAAAACATTTGATAATATCTATGAAAACATTCACTAAAAACAACAAACCATGAACTCACTATTGTATATCATCGCAGTTATCCTGGTAATAGGATGGGCGTTAGGTTTCTTCCTTTATTCAGCAGGTGGCATTATCCACATATTATTGGTAATAGCTGTTATAGCTTTATTGCTGGGTTTAATCAGAAGACCAACCGCACTCTAATTGCCAATTAATATATAAATATAAAGCCGGGCTGTTATGCAGCCCGGCTTTTTTGTTTATAATGTAGAGACGCAATATTTTGCGTCTCCGACGATATTATTTCAATGTCAACCACTTTTTCCTTACCGTCAACTGTTCGGCCGTTGGATTTGGTAATTCTTCGATCTTGTATTTTACTTTCGTGCTTTTTAGCAATGTAACGGGTATATCCATGTTAATGCCATCGCGTATTACAGTTACGTTAATTTGTTTGCCGGGCTTCTTGCCGTTGATCAATTTTGTAGCATCGCTAACAGGTTCGCCATCTATTTCTATGATCTCGTCGTTAACATTAATACCGCTTATCCAGGCTGCGCTATTACGGGCTACCGCGGTAACTACAACCCGTTGTATGTTAGGGATGGTAGCAATGCCCAAGGCTGCGTCATTGCTGCTGGCCAGTTCGTCAGTTAATTTATAGCCGGCAAAGCCTAAATAATGATTATAGTCAACCGGGGTTAAGCCGTTAATGTATTTAGCATAAAAGTCATCCAAATTTTTGCCCGCAAATTTCTCAACGCCGGCTTTAAATTCTGCATCGGTATAACCGCGCTTTTGTACCTTATAGTATTCGTTATACATGTACTTCATTACATCGTCTAACGAGTATTTCGCCTGGCTGTCATTAATAATCTCCAGGTCAAGCAACAAAGCAATGATAGCTCCCTTAGTATAGTAAGATATCGTAGTGTTACCTGAATTTTCATTAGGCCGGTAAGCTTTGATCCAGGCGTCATAGCTTGACTCGGCCAGGGTTTGTACTTTGGCGCCTTCAGAGTTCTCTAGTTGGTTGATATCCTCGGCTAATACGCCCAGATAATTATCGGTTGGGTATAACTGAGTACGGTGCACAATAATATCCTGGTAGTAAGCTGTAAAACCTTCGGCTATCCATAAGTTGGTGGTATAATTTTCATTATCATAATCAAACGGACCCAAAGCTATCGGGCGCAAACGTTTAACGTTCCATAAGTGAAAATGCTCATGTGCCGCAAGGCTTAAAAAATTCTCATAACCTGGTTTGGTATCATAAGCATCGCGCGATGCGCCGAGCGTGGTCGAGCTCAGGTGTTCTAAACCGCCACCGCCTTTAAGCGCATTGTGTACAATAAAGGTGTAATGCTTGTTAGGGTTTTCGCCATAGATAGCAGTTTCTTGTTCAACTATGCTGGCCATATCCTTTTTCAGGCGATCGTTCTCGTAATTGCCACCGCCCACCATGCACACTTCATAGTGCACACCGCTGGCTTCAAAATCAAAAACGTCCTGTGTGCCAATTTCAATAGGCGAGTCAAACAGGATATCAAAATCGGGCGAATGACGTGTAAAGGCATCGCCATTTACTTTCTCTAAACTGGTTGATACAGTTGTCCAGCCTTTATATGGGTTGATGTGGATAGTAGCAGGTGAATGCAGCATATTACCCGGATAAATGAACATATCCGGCGATGACAGGAACGCGTGCGACGCATCGATGAAACTGGTGCGTACCGATATTTCAAAAGCGTACACACGATATTTTACCACCACAGTGCCAATTCCTGCTGTATTTAACTTCCAAATGTTTTTACGGATTTTATTTGCAGCCAGAGGTTTTCCGTTAGCACTGGCGCTCAGTGTTTCAATATTACGGGCAAACTCGCGCACCAGGTATGAGCCGGGTGTCCAGACAGGCATTTTCAATTCAAGTTCATCCTGCTTTAAGCCGTTGATGGTCATTTCAATATCGGCATAATGGGCCTGAGCCTCGGGGAATGAAACATTGTAATATATTTGAGTATTGTCTGCCGCATTGCCGGTAGTAGCCATAAAAAATAGTATTAAAGAAAAAATAATTGAGCGTAAAATTTTTTTCATATCGCAAGGTAAAAAAATTGCAGCAGCTATAAATTATAAATCAAAAACTTAAAACAGTGCCAGTTGTAAAATGGTTGATACATGCAACTAATATAGAAACTCCTATTTAATTTTACCGATATAACCTATGAAGACAAAATTAGTAGAACCAGTATCGCGAAAGCTAAATGTATTGGGTCAGGATTACCTTGCCGCGCTGAACGATCATCTGGCCATGTTTGATATTGATCGCCATTTTTACCCACTGACATTGATTCATCGTAATGACGGACAGCTAACACAAAAAGCGCTTGCCGAAATATTGGGTAAAGATAAATCGCTCATTGTTAAAATTATTGACCGCCTTAGTGAAAAAGGCTTTGTTTATAGAACAGTTAACCCCGAAGACAGGCGCGAACATTTTTTAAGCGCGACTGACAAGGCCCGGGAGGTAGTACCACATATCATCAAAACTTTTGAACACATGAATCAATCGGCGTCAAAAGGCATATCGGCGCATGATATGGAAATATTTGAAAACGTATTGTTAAAAATGAGAGATAACTTAGCTGATTTTGCTAAAAAACAAACCGCAACCGACACAATTAAACCATAATTAAACCTCCATGAAGACCAAGTATATCATATACATTTTACTGGCAATACTTATAGGCGCTTTAGTGTATAACAAGTTTTTTAGCGCCCGCGCCAAAAAGCGCGACGCATCAACTGCAACAGGTAAAGGCGGCAAAAAAGGTGGGCGTAACGGCCCGGTACCGGTAAAATTGTTAATTGCCAGGGATACTACGCTGGACACCCGGATTGATGTAACCGGCACGCTTGACGCAAACGAAAAGGTAAGCCTGATCAGCGAAACAGCAGGCAATATTACCGGCATTTATTTCCAGGAAGGCAGCTATGTAAAAAAAGGCCAGTTGTTGGTTAAAGTTTACAACCAGGACCAGGTTGCGGCTTTAAAGCAAAATGATTATCAGATAGCCCTGGCTAAACAAAATGAATATCGCAACAAGATATTGCTGCAAAAAGAGGCCATAAGCCAGCAGGAGTATGATACTTCATTAACCAGCTTAAACACGTTAAAAGCAGCCAGCGATGTATTGAAAGCGCAAATTTCTAAAACAGAGATTCGTGCACCATTCTCTGGTACCATTGGTTTACGTAATATAAGCCCGGGTGGTTATTTATCGCCAAGTACCGCTATTGCTTCTTTGGTAAACATGGACCCGGCTAAACTAACTTTTGCCGTGCCCGAAAAGTATTTGCCGCTGTTAAATAATGGTACCAAAGTCGTTTTTAACGTCAGCAGCTCAGATCAAAACTTTAAAGCAATTGTGTATGCTATCGAGCCTTCTATTGATTTGAACTCGCGTACTATAACGGTTAGGGCTAAGGCCGATAATCCTAAAGGGATCTTAAAAGCAGGAAGCTTCGCCAAGATCAATATTCAATTGAACCAGATACCAAAAACTATTATGCTGCCTACCGAGTGTGTGGTGCCCGATCTGAAATCGAGCGTGGTGTATGTGTATCACAATGGTATAGCAGTAGCTAAACCGGTTAAAACGGATGTGCGTACCGAAACCCGTGTGCAAATTACCAGCGGTATTAAAGCCGGTGATAGCGTAGTAGTGTCGGGCATTATTCAAATGCGTCCGAAAGTTCCTTTGAGAATAGTTAAGGTAATTAAATAAGCAGCTTCCTCATGAGTTTATCCTCAGTTAGTATAAAAAGGCCGGTACTGGCAACAGTTATGTCTATTGTAATTGTTGTTTTTGGTATCATTGGCTACAATTTTTTGGGTATCAGGGATTTCCCTTCTATAGATCCGCCAATTATTTCGGTAAGTACCAGTTATACCGGAGCCAACGCCGATGTAATCGAATCGCAGATCACCGAGCCATTAGAAAAGGCCATTAATGGCGTGCCGGGTATTCGTAACATTTCATCAACAAGCTCGGTAGGTTCAAGCCAGATCACTGTGGAGTTTGATCTGGATGCCGACCTGGAAACTGCCGCAAACGACGTACGCGACAAAGTAGGCCAGGCTCAGCGTCAGTTACCGCTGGATATTACAGCACCGCCGGTAGTTACCAAAGCGGATGCGAACGCCGACAATATTATTACCCTTGCTGTAAGTTCAGACAAGCGTAACATTACCCAGGTAGATGATTACGCAGAAAACGTATTACAGGAAGGCTTGCAAACCATCCCCGGCGTTAGTGCCATTAATATTCAGGGCCAGCGCCAATATGCTATGCGCCTGTGGATAGATCCGGCAAAACTGACCTCGCTCGGCTTAGCCGCTACAGATATTACTGATGCACTAAATAAAGAAAACGTAGAGTTACCTGCAGGTAAAATTGAAGGTAACAACACCGAGCTGATTGTTCGTGCTATTGGTAAAATGAGTACCGAGACTGAATTTAACAACATGATCATTCGCGCCGACAGTAACCGTGTGATCAGGTTGAAAGACGTTGGGTACGCGGTATTAGGTTCGGCTAATGAGGAAACGGCCTTTAAAGAATCGGGCAGGTTAGAAGTGGCCCTGGCCATTGTGCCACAGCCCGGCGCAAACTACGTACAGATAGCCAAAGACTTTTACAAGCGCTTTAATGAGCTGAAAAAAGATCTTCCGGCAGATATCCAGGTAAAAGTATTGCTGGACAATACCAAGTTCATCAACCAATCTATCGAAGAAGTGGAAGAGACGCTGGCGATATCCTTTATATTGGTGGTAATTATTATTTACCTGTTCTTCAGAGATTGGCTTATTGCATTCAGGCCATTGATCGATATCCCCGTATCATTGATTGGGGCTTTCTTTATCATGTATATATTCGGCTTCTCCATCAATATCCTTACCCTGCTCGGTATCGTGCTTGCGACAGGGCTGGTGGTGGATGACGGGATTGTGGTCACAGAGAACATATATAAGAAAGTGGAAGACGGTATGCCTATCAGGCAGGCCGCGTTCGAAGGATCTGCGGAGATATTCTTTGCGGTAATCTCCACATCGGTTACGCTGGCGGCGGTGTTCCTGCCTATTGTATTCTTACAGGGTTTCACCGGGCGTTTGTTCCGCGAGTTTGCGGTGGTAGTAGCCGGCTCGGTATTGATCTCGGCTTTTGTATCGCTGTCATTAACGCCGATGCTTAATGTTAAGCTGATCCGTAAAAATCAAACCAAATCAAAATTCTACGAGCGTACAGAGCCTTTCTTTGTGAACATGACCAACTCTTATACCGAGAGTTTGATCAAGTTTATGAAGCGTAAATGGATAGCAATTGCTATTCTGTTAGGATCTGTAGCGATTATTGTGATACTGAATAAGTTTATCCAATCAGAGCTTGCCCCGCTTGACGATAAGAGCTTACTGCGTTATACTGTAACCGGCTCGGAAGGTGCATCATATGAATACATGACCAAGTATATGGACAATGTATCTAACATGGTGGCCGATTCTATACCAGAAGCAAACGTTAATCTGGAAATTGTTGCCGGTGGTGGTGGCGGAAGCGGTGCTGTAAACAGCGGTTTCGGCCGTATCGGTTTGGTAGCGCCTGATCAACGAACGCGATCGCAGGATGAAATTGCCACATGGTTAACCAAGCAGATAAGTCATTACCCGGATGCCCGTGTTATTGTTGCGCAAGAGCAAACCATAAGCGGCGGCGGCAGTGGAGCCAAAACAGGCTTGCCGGTACAGTTTGTTATTCAGAACCAGGATTTTGAAAAAATACGTAAGGTGCTGCCAACGTTTTTTGCCGAAGTTAGCAAAAGCCCGATATTCACCACGCCAGACGTTAACCTTAAATTTACCAAGCCCGAGCTGCGTGTAGTAACAGACCGCGACCGGGCGCGTGACCTGGGAGTTTCTGTAGCGGATATTGCCAACACTTTACAGCTATACTATAGTGCCGGCCGTTTAGCTTATTTCTTGCTCAACGGTAAGCAATACCAAGTTATAGCCCAGGCAGACCGCGCCAACCGCGACCAGCCGCTGGATTTAAAGACGCTTTATGTACGCAACTCGGCAGGCCAGTTAATACAGTTGGATAACGTAGTAAAAGTTGACGAAGACGCCACGCCGCCGGCTATCTATCACTTTAACCGTTTTAAGTCGGCTACGTTTCAGGCAGGTTTATCGCCGGGACATACCATTGGCGATGGCATAGCAGAAATGGATCGTATTGCCAAGGCTACTCTTGACGATAGTTTCAGTACCGAACTAAGCGGCGCCTCGCGGGATTTTGCCGAGAGTGCGTCGAACATTATGTTCGCATTTATCTTCGCGCTGCTACTCATTTACCTGGTGCTGGCTGCACAGTTTGAAAGCTTTAAAGATCCAATCATTGTGATGCTGACGGTACCACTGGCTATTGCCGGTGCGTTTTTATCGCTATGGTTGTTTGACCAAACCCTGAATATCTTTAGCGAGATCGGTATCATTACCCTGGTTGGTTTGGTAACCAAAAACGGCATCCTGATCGTTGAGTTTGCTAATCAACGGATGGAACATGGCTTGTCTAAATATGATGCGGTGATCGAGTCGGCTACGGCGCGTTTACGCCCAATTTTGATGACAAGTATGGCCGTGGTATTGGGTTCGGTGCCTATCGCGTTAGCATTAGGCGCCGGTGCAAAAAGCCGTGTATCCTTAGGTATCGTTATCATTGGCGGCATGTTGTTCTCGCTGGTATTAACGCTGTACGTTATCCCGATGATGTATATGCTTATCGCCTCGAAAGAACGTATTGACCCTGATCATGCCGACGAGAAAGAGAATGCCGCAGAAAAGAAAAATAAGAATAAGAAAGAAAAAAAGAACGACCACGAATAAGCAATGATGATGAAACTTAAAAAATTAGCTTGCTTCCTTTGTTGCTACCTGGCATTTGCAGCGGTTGTAAAAGCGCAAACGGCCCCGTCGCTGCTTACTTTGAAAGATGCTGTAGAGATAGCTCTGAAAAATAACTACAACATTGTATTGGCAAAAAACAATAAAACCATCGCCCAAAATAATGTTACGCCTGGGAATGCTGGTTTCTTGCCGGTTGTATCGGCAGATCTGACGCAGAACAGCAGCGACCAACATATTAATCAAACACGGTCTGACGGTACCAGAAACGTGCTTACCGCTAAAAACAGCAATTTAAGTTACGGCCCGAGTTTGAACTGGACAATCTTTAACGGTTTTGCCATGTTTGCCAACTACGACCAGTTAAAAACAATAAACGAGCTGAATAGCGTAACCGAACGCGATACGGTATTGGCTACTACCACCGATGTGATTCTGACTTATTATGATCTGATTAATCAGAACGAACAGATCAAGGCACAAAATGGCGCCATAGCTATTTCGCATACGCAACTTAAATATGCCAGCGCTAAATTTAGCGTAGGTACGGCATCCCGGTTGGATGTATTGAACGCGCAGGTGAATCTGAATACCGATACCGCAACTTTGTTAAACTTGCTACAGCAGTTTAAAGTCAGTAAAATAAAAATGAACCAAATACTGGTTCGCGATTTACAGACTGATTTTTCTGTTACTGATACCATTGTTGTAGACGATAAAATGGTTTTGGGCGACATTTTAACCAATGCGCAAACCCAGAACCCGGCCATTATATCGGCACAGATTAACAAACGTTTGGCCGATATTAATTTAAGGCAAGTACAAGCAACCCGTTACCCGGTAGTGGGTGTGGGTGCAGGCTATACCTGGACCAATGCCAAAACACCGGCAGGGTTTACCCAAACACAGAATGCACGTGGCATTAACTATGGGTTAACGGCATCCATCAATATATTCAATGGTTTTAATCAAAATCGTCGCGAACAAAATGCCAAAATACAGATTGACAACGCTGCAATTGGCATTAAACAAACGCAATTAAATGTAGAAAGCCAGATCAATAACTTGTATGTAAGCTACTTGTCTGGCCTTGATCTGGTAAAGCTGGGGCAATCAAACGTCGCGATAGCAAAACGTAATCTGGACATTTCTTTGGATAAATATAAGATAGGCACCATTACGCCTTTAGAGATCCGCGAAGCGCAAAGAAACTACCTGGCAGCGCAGTCTACATTTTTTGCGGCTCAATATCAGTCAAAGGTGGCAGAAGTAACGCTTAAACAAATAACTAATAATTTAAATATCCAATAACTTAGATAAGATTTATTTAATTACATTTGAAATGTAAATGGCTGGATCTTATCATACATGCTTGCTGGTTGACGATAATTACATCGATAATTTCGTTACGCGCAGGCTATTGGAAAGCAGCAAGTTTGCCGAAAATATTATAGTTACCGAATCGCCTACTGAAGCGATCAGCATGTTAGAAAACGGCACGGTAAAACCAAACGTTATTTTTCTGGACATCAGGATGCCGCTGATGAGCGGGTTTGAGTTTTTGGACGCTTTTGATAAGCTGCCCATTGCTAAGACAGACATTAAGATATTTTTGCTTTCGTCATCATTCGATCCTACCGATATCCGCAGATCATCTGATAATAAATACATCACGCAGTTTATCCATAAACCGCTTACCCACAAAATACTCGAGGAATTACCATGATCTTAGTTGCCGACAGCGGATCGACAAAAACAGATTGGTTGCTTAAGCAGCCCGGCCAGGAAGCCCAGGCATTCAGAACACCGGGATTAAACCCATACTTTTTAACAGATAAAGAGATAGTAAAGGTAATGCAGGACCAGGCTACCGAATTGGTTGCGCATGGTACCGAGGTTAAAGAGATTTATTTTTTTGGCGCAGGTTGCTCAAGCCCGGATAGGCACGAGATCATCAGCAACGCCCTAAGCCAGTTATTTAACAAAGCTTATATCAGCGTAGATAGCGACCTGTTGGGCTCGGCTTACGCCACCTGTGGCCGCGAGAAAGGTTTGTGTTGCGTATTAGGTACCGGCTCAAATATTTCTTTTTTTGATGGCGAAGAGATCCACGCGGGTAAACATGGTTTAGGTTATATTTTGGGCGACGAAGGATCAGGCACCTGGTTTGGCAAAGCGCTGATAACCGATTACCTGTACGGCAGAATGCCCGAAGAGATTAATACACTTTTTAAAAATACTTATCCTATAACTAAAGAAGAGGTGATCCGTAATGTTTATCAAAAACCTTCGGCTAACTCTTACCTGGCGTCGTTTGCGCGTTTCTTTAATGTTATCCGTAAAACCGAATATGGGAGCAACCTCATCAAAGCAGGTCTGCAAGAGTTTATTGATACCAATATCAAGTCATATCCCGAGTATCATAACTTTAAAAGTCACTTTGTAGGTTCGATTGCTTTTGTATTTAGTAAAGAGCTGCATGAACTGGCCGAGACGCAGGATATCCACATCGGTAAGATCATCAAACAGCCAATTAATGACCTGATGGCCTTTATTCTGACCCGCGAAGGCGCTGGATCTTAGCAAGTCGAAAATTTTCTTATTTATTGATTCTCCTGAGTAGGCTTTGGCTAAAGCCGTTTTGTGCACTTTTGGATCCGTTGGCTGAAGCCAACGGCAATGAACCGGGTTGTTGTGTCAACCAGTTTTGCCAACCGACTGGCCAAATTCATTGCCGTCCCATTTATGGGACGGGTGACTAAAGAAAAGCCCAGGGCTTTAGCTCCAATAAACCATTTATATTAAGCGTTGGCCTTTGTCGTCTCTTTTCTTTTAAACCGGATCTTAGTTCCTAAAAATAAAATACCCAGTATCGCAAAAAAGCTACCTATTTTAGGTATATAGTCGCCGTGATTTACGTAGAAGGTGATATCAGAATTTAGGTTGATGTCTTGCTTCAGCGCTGTTTTTACCCACCATTTACTTTGCTGTACAATATCGCCACGCTCATTGATAAAAGCAGAAATACCTGTGTTAGCCGACTGGCAAACCCAGCGACGCGTTTCTATAGCACGCAGTTTGGCATAATCCAGGTGTTGATCTTTACCTGAAGTGTTTTCCCACCAGCCATCATTAGTAATCAGCGCTATAAATTGAGCACCGTTACGCACAGATTGCGCCACCCATTCACCATAGATAGATTCATAGCAGATAACCGGAGCCGCCCCAATGCCGCTGGCCGAATATAATTCGCTGGGCTTATCCTGGCCGCCGTAGGCCCCGACAGCACCGCCCAGATGCTCAAATACCGGTTTCAGGAATGATAGCGCATTGCCAAAAGGTAAAGACTCTGCACCCGGCACCAATTTTGATTTGTGATAGAACTGCACTTCGGCAGAGTTTTCAATATTTACAGCTGTGTTGTAGTGATCCCAAAACTGATTGCTGCCCTGCATCTGATCGGCAGTTTTAGTTTCGCGGGTGTTATATATCTTGTAAGTTTCGGCGCCGGTAAGCACGTTGCCGTTTTTGTATTTTGATAAGAAACGTTGTACCTGTGAAAAATAATTGCTGCTGCGGATATGTTCTTCATTAATATAATCAGGAATGGCAGTCTCGGGCCAGATAAAAAACTCGGTATTTACCTGTGCTAGTGAATCAGAAAGTTTGGTCAGGATATCGATTTGTTGTGATGTCGGTATATTACCTTCTTTTTCGTAAGGATCAATATTTGGCTGCGCGATAACGATATTGGATGGATTTACCGCCTCGGTGTAGCTGGTATACCGGTATAAAGAAAGGCCGATAGGTAGCACAATCACTGCAACTAATGCGGCAACCAATTTTAATCTTAATTGCTTTGTTTGTGCCTCGCGTAAGCCTATATAGATTAAAAATACCAGGATATTGCTTAGCCAGATCCAAATGGTGCCACCGTAAACGCCGGTGTACTCATACCATTGTATCCATTGATGTGTAGCGGCAAAACCGTTGCCTAAAGTCATCCATGGGAAGTTCAGGTCCCAGGTTTGGTGCAGGTATTCATAACCTACCCAAAAGCAAACTAAAGCAAACAATCCCCAGCTGCGATTTCTGACTACACGAACCCGATAATATAACCAACAAGCTGTAGACATGAGTAACGGGCCGAGACAATAAGGAATAAGTGTAATTGGTATGGCCACTAAGTCGCCTATACTTTTAAGCGCATTATATACCCAGTATATGCTTAGGGTGTTCCAGATAAAGAACCCAACGAAAGTGATATTAAATATCAGCTTGCCTTTATTTTTTGAGGTAGATTGGATGATGTTCTCTATAGCCAGTAACATGGGCACAAAACCAAAAAACAAAAATACGGTGGTGTAGTGCATTGGCGGCCAGGCCAGCCAAAGTAAAAGACCTGAAAATATGGATAGGAGGATGTTTTTCTTCATTTTATATATAATTATAAACGCTTCTAATTATAAAACCGTCATTGCGAGGAACGAAGCAATCTCTACAACAGACAGTCATTTTGCATTATTGATTAGCGAGTGTAAAGATTGCTTCGTTCCTCGCAATGACGTGTAGTTTATTTACCCGCTACGCAGATCACAAACTCGCCTTTAACCGGGTGTGTTTCATAGTAGGTTTTTATCTCGGTCACTGTACCACGTACGGTTTCCTCGAACATTTTGGTTAGCTCGCGCGATACGGACAGCTGTCTGTCAGCGCCAAAATAAGTGATCATCTCGTCCAGCGTTTTTAATAAACGATGTGGCGATTCGTACAAAATAATAGTACGCTCTTCATCAGCCAAAAACTTATAACGGGTTTGACGTCCTTTTTTAAGCGGCAAAAATCCCTCAAAACAAAACTTATCAGTTGGGAAGCCTGAATTTACCAATGCCGGTACAAAAGCAGTAGCGCCCGGCAGGCACTCCACCGCGATATCAAATTTTAATGCCTCGCGCACCAGGTAAAAGCCCGGATCAGAAATAGCCGGTGTGCCGGCATCTGATATGAGCGCAATGTTTTTTCCTTCCAGCAAAAACTTAACGATTTCGTTGGATGACTGATGCTCGTTATGCTGATGATGCGCGAATACCTTTTTCTGTATATCGAAATGTTTTAGCAGCGGCGCCGAGGTGCGGGTATCTTCGGCCAATATCAGGTCGGCCTCTTTTAAAACGCGTATGGCCCTGAAGGTCATATCTTCAAGATTGCCTATTGGTGTGGGTACTAAGTATAGTTTGCCGGTCATTTACAATTGTTCGTCCATGGTCGATAGTCGATAGACCATAGTGTTATTGGTATCACTGAAAATCCATGGACCATCGACTATGGGCCATCGACTATAACTAAACAAATTATATCTTTGTCGAAAAATAAGAATAATGCTGCAAGTTAGTTATATCCGCGAAAACAGGGAACAGGTTTTAGACCGTTTAGCTGTAAAAAATTTTAAACAACCGGAGCTGGTTGACGAAATCCTGCAATTGGATGATAGCCGTCGTCAAACCCAGGTAAAATTGGATAATACATCTGCAGAAGCAAACTCCGCCGCCAAACAAATAGGCGAGCTGATGCGCACGGGTAAAAAGGACGAAGCCGAAGCCATTAAGAGTAAGACCGGTGTTTGGAAAGAGGATATCAAAAAATACAACGAAGAACTGGCCGCCATTGAGGCCGATCTATACCAAAAACTGGTATTGCTGCCTAACCTGCCGCACGCTTCTGTACCCAAGGGTATAACTCCAGAGGAAAACGAAGTGGTGTTGGAAAACGGCGCGATCCCTGAATTGCCTGCCGGTGCCTTACCGCATTGGGAGCTGGCTGCCAAATACAAACTGATTGACTTTGAACTGGGCGTTAAAATTACCGGTGCGGGTTTCCCGGTTTATACGGGTAAAGGCGCCAAGCTACAACGTGCGCTCATTAATTTTTTTATTGACGAAGCCGAGAAAGCGGGTTATAACGAAGTAAGCGTACCATTGATGGTGAACGAGGCCTCTGGCTTTGGCACAGGCCAACTGCCCGACAAAGAGGGCCAGATGTATTTTGTTAACGAAGATAATCTATACCTGATCCCGACGGCCGAAGTACCGATTACCAACCTATACCGCGATGTGATTTTAAAAGCCGACGAGCTGCCGGTAAAAAACTGCGGACATACACCATGCTTTCGCCGTGAGGCGGGTTCTTATGGTGCACACGTGCGTGGTTTGAACCGTTTACACCAGTTTGATAAGGTGGAAATTGTACAGGTAGTTAATCCCGAAACATCTTATGATGTAATAGAGCAAATGAGCAGCCATGTGCAGGGTTTGTTGCAGAAACTGGGCTTGCCGTATCGCGTGTTACGCCTTTGTGGCGGCGATATGAGTTTTACCGCAGCGCTTACTTATGATATGGAAACCTGGAGTGCAGCACAGCAGCGTTGGTTAGAGGTATCGTCAGTATCAAACTTTGAAACCTATCAGAGTAACCGCCTGAAGTTGCGTTTCCGTAACGCCGAGGGTAAAACCCAGTTGGCCCATACATTGAATGGAAGTGCTTTGGCGTTACCACGTATTGTGGCCACGCTATTAGAGAATAATCAGACAGAGAGAGGCATTAAAATACCCGAAGTATTGGTGCCTTACACCCGTTTTGAGTGGATAGATTAATTAAGCTACGTCGATTAATTTAGTGCCGGCTACGTCAAATACATAGCTTAACAATTTGCTGGTTACGCTTGCTTTCGGCTTTTTAGCGGTATCTGCATAAATAAATTGTTGTACGCCTAAAACAGCCAGCAGGCCGTCGACTTTAGTATGCGGGCGTGATTTATGGCAATAGATCTTGAGCTTGCTATAAAAAGGATTAACGGTTAAGCGTCGTAGGATCTTTTCGGTTTCAAGACCCAGAAAGTCATGATCTAACACAATAGCATAAGGCTGAAGCTCATGTATCGATGGGAAAATGCGGCTAACATCAGTAACCTTAACCACATTTTTTGTGGCAGGCAAACTTAAATTTGCAGTGGCATCGGTGACTACAAGTAACGGCTTGGGTCTGTTTTGCATCGCTAAATTAATTGTGGACATTGCTTTATACGAAAGTTAGAAATAAAAGTTACGTTTTGTTTAGTTCATTGATGTTCATTATGCGGGTGTCTTAAATAATTTATATTTTGCGCTTATGGAAACCATTAACTGGAGCGATTTTGAAAAGGTAGAATTGCGCATAGGAACTATATTAGAAGCGTCAGATTTCCCCGAAGCGCGCAAGCCCGCTTATAAAGTTAGGGTTGATTTTGGCGAGTTTGGTATTAAATGGTCAAGCGCGCAGATTACTAAACATTATACCAAAGAAGAGTTGGTAGGCAGGCAGATCATTGGCGTGGTTAATTTCCCAAAGAAACAAATAGCTAACTTTATGTCTGAGTTTTTGGTTACCGGCTTTGCCGATGAAAACGGCGATATTGTATTGAGTAGCATCGATAAAAAAGTGCCTAACGGCAGTAAGCTGGTATGATCAAAACAGACTATATTTTTGGTCCACAATTGTTAGGGATAATATTCTTCCTGATTGGGTTGATTATGTACAAGTTTCCGCCTAAAAAGATTAATAAATGGTATGGTTACCGAACTGATTCATCCATGAAAAATCAACAAACCTGGGATGAGGCAAACCGGTACTCTGCCCTGCTGATGGCAAAGACGGGTTTGATTGTGATTGTTATAGGCATAGCCATCACTACAATAGTTAATTGCTTGATTAGTAGCGAGCAAATGCGCACAGGTTTATTACTTGGACTGCATATATTTTCGGGGTTAGTACCGGTAGTAATTGTGCTGACAAAAACAGAAAGCCATCTGGATAATACCTTTAATAAAAACAATGAGATACATTAATTTCGGTGATGAGCCTGCTTTATCGCCTGACGAGTTTTTTATGGACCAGGCGCTGCACGAAGCAAAACTAGCTTATGCCGAGGATGAGATACCCATTGGCGCCGTAGTAGTATGCCAGGATAAGATCATTGGCCGCGGGCATAACTTAACCGAACGGCTCACCGATGTATCTGCACACGCCGAAATGCAGGCGCTTACCGCCGCAGCTAACTTTTTGGGCGGCAAATATTTAAAAGACTGCACCCTTTATGTAACGATGGAACCATGCGTAATGTGCGCCGGAGCATCCTATTGGTTCCAGATAGGTAAAATTGTTTTTGGCGCTTATGATACCCGCCTGGGCTTTGGCCGGTTGAATCAAAAGATCACGCATCCTAAAACTATCGTCACTGGTGGCATCCGCGAAAATGAGTGCGCCGAGCTGGTGCGGACTTTCTTTAAAAGCAAACGATAAGTTATTTATAGCCGGGTTTAAAACGCTTAAAAGCAATAAAAAACAGTTAAAAGCAGTAAAAAACATTTAATCTATGTTCACAGACATTATCAAAGAAGCCACCCTGCAATATCATCAGCAAACTGAAAAAATACTGGTTGGTAAAATGAAAAGTATGCGTTCAAAGCAAGATTATGTTGACTTGCTGAACTACTTTTATGGCTACTTCGGTGGTTTAGAAAATCATATAGAACGCTACATCAATGCCTCGAACCTGGCCGACTACCTGGATCGCCGCAAAACATCGGCTATTGCTGATGATATTGAAGCTTTAGGTGCAGCCGTTCCCGATTTAGCAACAGATGAGGAACTGCCTGTAATTGACAACTATTTGAAAGCCTTCGGCGCGCTATATGTTATTGAAGGATCAACGCTGGGCGGTCAAATCATCAGTAAGATGATCCAACAGCATTTACATATTGAGGATGGCAAGGGCCTTTCGTTTTTTAACAGCTATGGCGACCAAACCGAACCCATGTGGACTAGTTTTAAAGAGATTTTGAATGATGTAGCGATGACCCCGCAGGATGAACAAATCATCATCGCAGCAGCTAACGAAACGTTTGCTAAATTTAAAGTCTGGTTGGAGCGATAAAGGTATTTTTGTCATTGCGAGCGTAGCGTGGCAATCGCTAGGAGAAAAGTTCGCGATTGCCGCGCTCGTTCCTCGCTTACAGCAATGACAAAGGGGATGTGCTATTTCTTAAAAGCGACATAGAAAGTTGAGCCTTCGCCCAGCTTACTGTCTACCCATATTTTACCATTGTGCTTCTCAACAATACGCTTAACAATGGCCAGGCCTACGCCGGTACCTTCTATATCCTGCACGTTGTCCATGCGTTTAAATAACTCAAATACGCGGGGTAATTGCTTAATGTCAATACCTACGCCATTGTCTTTAATGGTATAAACTATCTCACTCTCGTTTTCTTTAGCATCAATAGTTATCTCTGGCCCGGCAGACGGCTGGCTATATTTGATGGCGTTACTCAATAAATTGGCAAACACTTGCGATAGCATGGTTGGGTCGCCTTGCAGTGTCGGGGTAGCTATAATATTTACCTTTAGGTTATCGGCATTATAGGCCACCTTTAAATCGCGGAGATGGTCGTCAATGATCGTGGCAACATTTACCTCAACAGGGTTAAGCTCTACGCGCCCAATGCGCGAATAGTCTAATACCTCGTTAATCATCGCATTCATGCGGTCCACTTTTCCGTCAATCTTGCTCAACACATCTTGCGTGCGTTGTTCCAGGTTAGTAGTCTTACTCAACATTTGCGCGTAACCCTTTATGGTTGAAAGTGGGTTCTTCAGATCGTGAGATATGGTATAGCTAAAGGTGTCAAGCTCTTCGTAAGCTTGTTTTAAACGCTCATTCAACATGCGTATGGCACCGGCTTTTTGGTTAATGGCATAGCTTACTTCGGTACGTAAACGGGCAACAGATTTGATCTCCTCGTCATCCCAAGGCTCTGATTTGCCTGATACTTCCTGCGCCCAGGCCTCGAAAGATGCGCGCGGCGATATCCTGGTGGAGCCATCTGCGTTAATCTCAACCGGTTTCTCCGGGTTACCAGCCCAGGTTACTATCTCTAAATTTTCGGGCTTAAACCATATAATATACTCAGACAACTCCGCCGAAAGGGTCAAGATCATCACCCCGCTGGCTACCTTTTTATAAGCATCGGCCTCAGGATATACATAGGGCAGCTCATTCGTATAATAAAATGGTTCGTCTACGTTTTGTTTCACCCAATTGAGTAATTGTTGTATTTGCTTGTCGTTTGGGGTATTTCCTGTTTTAGTAACTGTGTTTTCATAAATTAACGCTGCACCACCTGCGTCTGTTGCATGCATAATATTGAGGCCGGGTAGCATTAATGCCTCCTCAATACTGTTATGCTTTAGCATGTTTCGGGATAGCAGATCTACGCTGGCATTATATTTATCCTGCAGGTGTTTATTGGCTTCGTCTTGCCTGAATTCAAGCGCTGATGATAAAATTTGGCCAATCAGCTTTGCCGAGTCGCGGGCTTTGTAATCAATAAATCGCGGCGTATAATTATGACAGGCTATTAAGCCCCATAACTCTTTTTTATAGATCAATGATATACTAAAACTGGAATCAACCCCCATATTTTTCAAATACTGAATATGGATGGGCGATACCGCACGCAGCTGCGAATGTGTTAAATCCAAAGGCTCCTCACTAAACCGTTTGGTGGTTATAATTTTAGAGGGCGTGGTATGTACGTTGGCTATCAGCCGGGTTAAATTGTGTTTATATAGTTCGCGCGCTTGTTTGGGGATATCCGATGCGGGATAGTGCAGCCCCAGCCACGGTTCCAAATCGTGGTTTTTTGATTCGGCAATTACTTCGCCATGCCCGTCATCGGCAAAGCGGTAAATCATCACCCTATCATAACCAATAATATTTTTTACTTGTACCGCGCTATTTTTTAGCAGGTTGTTCAAATCTTTATCTGCCAGCATTTCAGATATTGATCTGCCTATCATCCGCTGCAAGTCGTTTTTTAAATCAGACTCGATGGGTTCAAACTCCAGCAAATAAAGCGGCCCCGAAAGATTAATAATCAGGAAGAATGGTCTGCCCTGTAAATCTATAGTGAATGGATTGGTTTGATCAAAACTTTTATTACTGCGACCAAAGCTAATGAGCTGGTTAATAAAGTCTGGCGGTTCATTGGCGCCAATAAGTGGCTCAATGTCATTGATAGGACGGCCTAATAAATCAGACGGCAGGTTATCCAGGTATTCAGCGATATTCTCGCTGTGAAATCTGATAATATTATTAGCGTCGATAGCGATAAGAAAACCGTGCGACTGTACCTGGCCAGGTATATGGATTGGCTCGGTGTCGCAATTGGTTAGATCGATGCTTTCAGTCATTTGGCAAGTTGTGTGAGTATTAGGGAATTTTGTTCTAAGTTATAAATTTAATTATAATTTAAAAGTGTTAAAAATTAAAGTCTACCATAAAACCAGACAAACAACCAAAATCCATTTTAAACCTATAACCAACAGTTATAAGCATTGGTTTGTAAATTTTTCCTTACGGAGATTTAATGATGAGATTAAAAAAACATGACATTATTTTACTACAAAAACCGGTGTAGCACATTATATTTGCTCAACAACAATTTTTAAACTTAAAATAGCAATTATGGCATTTACACTACCGGCGTTATCTTATGCTACCGATGCATTAGAACCGCACATTGATAAAGCAACCATGGATATCCATCATGGCAAACACCACCAGGCTTATGTTACTAACCTAAACAAAGCGTTGGAAGGTAAGCCCGAGGCTGATGGTAACATAGATGACATCATCAAAAATATTTCAAAATTTGCGCCTGCAGTACGTAACAACGGTGGCGGCCACTATAACCACTCTTTATTCTGGACCTTGCTTTCGCCAAATGGCGGCGGCGAGCCTACAGGCGCTTTGGCCGATGCTATTAAAAGCACTTTTGGTTCATTCGATGAATTTAAAACTAAGGTATCAGACGCGGGTGCTACCCGTTTTGGTTCTGGCTGGGCATGGTTAATTGTTACTGCCGATAAAAAATTAGCGATAACATCAACTCCAAATCAAGACAACCCTTTAATGGATATTGCCGAAGTAAAAGGCACCCCGGTTTTAGGTATTGACGTTTGGGAGCATGCTTACTATTTAAAATACCAAAACCGCCGCCCTGATTATTTGGCAGCTATCTGGAATGTAATTAACTGGGCACACGTGTCTGAGTTGTATAGTAAAGCGATAGCGTAAATAGTATATGTCATGCTGAACTTGTTTCAGCATCCCACCCGCTAAGTAGCCGTTGCTGCTGTTATGATGGGATGCCGAAATAAATTCGGCATGACGAAAAATTTAAAAGGCAGCAATCACTTGCTGCCTTTTTTTGTTATTTTAAGAAGTTGTCATAGCGAGCGTAGCGTGGCAATCGCGAATATTGCATCCTTGCGATTGTTTCGTCATTCTTCCTCGCAATGACATGAAGAAAAAATTCAACCCATGAAAGCCAACGTACTCGAAGCCCCCGACCAACCCATCATCTGGAAAGAAGTTGAAAAACCAACCCTTGCCGCAGGCGAAGTATTAGTAAAAATAAAAGCCGCCGGCTTAAATCGCCGCGACTATTGGATAAGCATTGGCAAATATGCCGGACTAAAATACCCAACCATTTTAGGATCAGACGGAGCGGGAACGGTTGCCGAAATAGGCGAAGGTGTGGATAACATATGGCTGAACAAGGAGGTAATTATTAACCCAAGTAATAATTGGGGCGACGATGACAATTACCAGGGCAAAGATTTTAAAATACTGGGACTGCCGGATAACGGCACCTTTGCCGAATATGTAAAAACCCGGGCCGAGTATTTATATGATAAACCTGCCTATTTGAATTGGGAACAGTCGGCTGCTTTTCCTTTAGCCGGTTTAACCGCTTTCAGGGCTTTGTTTACTAAGGGTCGGGCTAAAAAGGGAGATACCGTGCTGATATCAGGCGTAGGCGGTGGCACAGGAGCTTTTGCTTTGCAATGGGCCGTGGCCGCAGGCTGCAAGGTTTTTGTAACCTCGGGCAGTGGCGAAAAGATTGAGCAAGCCAGGCAATTAGGTGCGCAGGCAGGTGTAAATTATAAAGCGCAGGACTGGGCAGAAGAGTTGCAACATCTTTCAGGAGGTTTTGATGTGATTATTGATAGCGCGCTGGGCGAAGGCTTTGCCAAATTTGCCGACCTTGCTAAACCCGGTGGGCGCATAGTTTACTTTGGCGCCACTGCGGGTGATATGCCGGCCATACCGGGACGTAAAGTTTATTGGAAACAACTGCAGATACTAGGAACTACCATGGGTACTTCTAAAGATTTCGAAGCGATGCTGGCCTTTATGAATGAGTATCAGATTGTGCCGGTTATAGACGAACTTTTTCCACTGGCCGAAGCGGGCAAAGCCATCGAAAAGATGGGCACCTCGTCACATTTCGGAAATATCGTCCTCAAAGCATAAAGCCTGATGCTGCAATTAAGGGTCGAAGCTATTAAATGGGAAACTGCCGACACCGCCACTTTTTACCTGGCCGGGATCTCCGGTAAACAAATCGGTTATAAGGCCGGTCAGTTTATTACGCTGGTGTTTACGCATCATGATGAAGAGATCCGGCGGTCATATTCGCTAAGTTCATCGCCCGACGAAAGCCGGTTAGCCATCACCATAAGGCGTATTGCCAATGGCGAGATCTCGCGTTTTATGCTCACTAAGATAAAGGTTGGCGATATATTGAATGCGGTTGAACCAGCAGGGCGATTTACGATGACCGATTTCAAAACGCAAAAGGATATCGTATTCTTTGCTGCGGGTAGTGGGATAGTACCAGTGTTTTCTCAATTGAAATATATCCTTCATCGCAACGGCGAAAGCAAGCTTACCGTATTTTACAGCAGTCAGGATCAATCGTCTGTTTTATTTGCTGATGAATTAAATGGATTACAAAGCCAGCATCCCGACAGATTAAAAATTAAACACCTTTTAAGCAGCGAAGGAAAACGTTTAAACAATGTAAACCTGGAGCAACTGGTAAAACAACAGGCGAAGTTTGATCTGAACCGGGCTGAGTTTTACCTCTGCGGACCATTTGCCTACATGCGCATGGTGCGGTTGACCTTATTATTTATGGGGCTGGATAACACGCAGATTCGCAAAGAGAATTTTGTGCTGGAGACGGTGCCGGTAACGGCGGACTATATCAATTACCCGCCGCGTTATATCCGCATAAAATTTAATAATGAAGTGCACGATTTGATGGTAGGCGAGAACCAGACCATTCTGCAGGCCGCGCTTCAAAACAACCTGCAACTGCCTTATAGCTGCCGCGCAGGCATCTGCTCGGCCTGTACCGCAACGTGTGCCAGCGGCAAAATAGCTATGTCGGTTAATGATGTTTTGACCGATTTGGATTTGTCGCATGGCCTGATACTTACCTGCACCGGGCATCCGGTAAGTGATGATGTGGTGATTGAGTTTTTGTAGGGAAATATTAAAACCGTCATGCCGTCCCGATAGCTATCGGGATTGTTTCGGCATCCCAAATGCTAGATATGTTAATTATTACCGTTAATGTAGTCGCTTTATTAGCTTATCGCTTGGTGACGCTCAATTGCCGCTAAGGCTGTGTCTTTTGTCTTGATACAAAAGGCACCAAAAAATCAAGTCAGCAAAAACCTTCCCCCCACAGGCCAGACTCCCAGGCCCGGTTTGCTGACAGGCCATTGCGCGCTTTTTTGGTTCTTCACTGTTTGCAGAATCTACAATAGAACCGAATGTCAGACGCAGAGCTTCAGGCGAAGCCGATAAAACAATGGTGGCCCTGTGCGGCTGCAGGGCTGTCGGGAATGTTGCCTGAAGCGCGGGACTTGTGCTACAAAGGCGGCAACAGGCCCCTGCCCAGGTTTTATCGGTTTGCAGCGCAAAGGCCCTGAGCGAAAGAAGCCTTGCGACTGACTTGATTTTTTGTTACTTTTTCATCAAGGAAAAAGTAATGGGCCCTAGCGGCCAAGAGCGCTATAAGAGCGATAAGCTAAACAAGCGATATATACCCGCACTTAGCAACAAAGCCTACACCCTTACCCAATCAAATCAAAAACCCTTTGCATATGCATCGCCTCATCCATGGCATCTTTCAAATCATCCCACTCATCCTCAGTAAAAGAGAAATTGATATGATCGACCGGGGTTTTCAGGATGGCGCGTTCCTGTCCGTCGGGGAACAGGTGCGAGCGGTCGTCAAAGTCAAGATCACCTATAAACTTCCTAAAGTCGGCAAACTGCTGAGGTGTAAAGTTGAGTAGCAGGTTGCTTTGCCAGACGTTGAGGGTTTTGCATTGCAGGCACTGGCTTACCACGGTACGCCCACGCTGACTTAAGGTTTTTGCTTCGCACATATTATATATAAGTTAGATGAATGATTGCTATTTCATAGCCACTTGTTTATGTGTACGCCGATGCACTACTTGCTTCACTTTCTTGCCCTTAGACTTGCTGCGCTTACCCCACCAGATCACAAACCCGGTTATGGGCAGGCTGGCACAAATGAGACTTGCCAAAAAAGCGATGATCTTGCCGGTAAGCCCCAGGATCTGGCCCACGTGGATGTCGTAGTTCATGTCGTTGAGCTTCAGGCCCGCGCTCTTGCTTTGGTGCATTAACACCTTCAATAGCTTAGCCGAGAATTGGTCGAACTCATAGCTGTCGCTCTTATAATAATGCAGCGGCGTATAGTAGGCGTTAATGGTGACGGTGTTGGCGGCCTTCTTACTATCGCCATATAGAACAAACATGCCGGCCTGCGGCGAATGTTGCCTGGCATAAAGGTAACTCTTGTCCCAACTGTTGATGGTTGTTTGAGGTTTATGCAGCGAGTCGGATACCGGGATGCGTTCTTCATTAGCATAGGTTTTACCCAGGTTGGCGGTTTTGTTGATGCCTTTGGTTACCCAATCGAAACAAATGGATAAGCCTGTGAAAGCCAAGATCAAAGCAATACTACATGCATAAAAGCCCAGCACATTATGCAAGTCATAATTAACCCGCCGCCAGCGGCCATTCCATTTTATAGTGAAGCTGCGCTTGCGGTCGCTTTTGCGTTTGGGCCACCAAAGGATGATGCCGGTTATCATCAGCACCACAAATATTACTACAGACCAGCCCACAATCTGCCCGCCAACAGCCGGAGGCAGCAACAGGTATAAGTGGATGTATTCGACAATGACAAAGAAGTTACGGTCTATATTCTCATCATGCAAGAACCTGCCGCTATAGGGGTTAAGGTAGATGTAACGCGAGCCTAGTTTTGGTACCGTCATCATTACTATTGCCGGTCGGTCATTACCGTAGTAGCCTATTACCGGATTCTTTTCGGCGGTAGGGTAGTATTCAAAAGCAATTTGCTGCAGCTGCGATGGTAGCAGGAACGGCTTCTGTTCAATAGCGACCTTGCGATAGTCGCAAAGTGCATCCTGGATCTCGTCCTGGAACACATACAGGCAGCCGGTAATACTCACAATAACCACCACCAGCCCGGATATAAACCCGAGCCAGCGATGGATAAACAGTATGGTCTTCTTTAATGGACTCATATAAAAGCTAGAACCTGTAAGCCAAAGTCGCGCGTAAATTGCGGGGGGCCTCTGCCTGCCAGTTGTAAACCGGGCCGCTACTGGTGCTTAAGTAATCTTCATGTCCGCCTGAGATCAGATAAGCATTAAGCAAGTTGTTGACGTTAAGCGCCAGGCTGTAACGCTGATATTGGTAAGACGCACCGGCATCTAAACGGAAATAATTAGGCATGTCCAACGGGCCGCTTAAGCTCCATGGCCTGCGGTCAAACTGGTACATATATCCTGCTGACAAGCCCAAACCCTTCACCGCGCCTTCCTGGAAACGGTAGGTTAACCAACCGTTCGATACATGTTTAGCGAAACCTGGTACCGGCTGGCCAACATTAGCCGGGTTAATATCTTTAGAAATTTTTGAATCAGTGTAAGCGTAATTGATCATTAAGCTTAAACCGGTCGTGATCTCACCTCGGGCATCAAACTCAATACCCTGCGTTTTGGTTTGGCCCAGCTGCAACACAAAGTTGGTGTTCGAAGTGCCATGCGTATCAGGGTCTGCTACCAACTGGTTGTTTTTCAATATCTGGTAAGCGGATATAGAGGTGCTCCATTTACCGCCAAACCAATCGCGTTTAGCACCTAGCTCATAGTTATTGCCCGTAAGCGGTTTAACTTGCGCGCCGCCATAGATAGTACCTGTCTGGGCCACAAAAGCCTGGTCGTACACACCATAAAAAGAAGTGTTATTATCTAACGAATAGCTTAAGCCAACACGTGGTGTAAGCTTTCTGCTGGTGGCATCACCTGCATAGACATCAGTGGTAGCTATATGTGTAAAGCGACCTGCTAGAGTCAAGCGCAGTTGCTGGTTAAAGAAACCCAGCTCGTCTTGCACGTAGGCAGACTGATATTTTTCTGTCGACAAGCCACCTGCACCACGTACGCTTAAAGGTTCTGACCGGTCAAACGGAGCCCAGGTTACCGCGGCGTTATTTGGGTGGTAAATGTTGAATGGTATAACCGGATCTAATGATCTTGATTGGTTATAATCAGCAACATAGTACTTATCGCCAATATCAACCCCTCCCAAAATACGGTGAACAATGGCACCGGTGCCAAACTCGCCATTAACAAATGCCTGGCCAAATTTATTGCGGTTTAGCGCATCCCAAAGCCCAAGGCTACGGTCGACATTGCCATTGGTGCTAATGCTGTCTATCCAATAACTATAACCAACTTGCTTGTAATTGAAGTAGGCACCCTGAACGGTAGCTTTCCATTTGTCACTGAACTTATGCTCATAAGTCAGGTAAGCACTGTTGTCATAAATGTTTGATGCAGGCGAGTTAGATGGTGCCATGGTAAAATCGCGCGGCAAGTCTTTATAACCTTTGGTTGAGAATAGGTAAGCCGTACCAAAAGCGTTCATGCGTTGGAATTGGTAGGTGTATTCTGCAGTCAGCGTGTTCTTATCATCAAACTTGTAGCGCAGTACCGGCGCAACGTCAAAACGATTGGTAAAATCATATGGTCTATATGATTTTGCTTCCTGGCCCATTAGGTTTAAGCGATATTGTAGTTTGCCGTCTTTAGTTAAGATACCGTCAAAATCTGCCGTACCACGGTAGGTATCAAAGCTGCCAGTGGTAAATTCAAATGCTTCGTGTGTGCCACCGGTAGGTTTTTTGGTAACCACGTTGTAAAAGCCAGACGGGTTGCCATTAGCCAGCATAAAACCAGCCGGACCTTTAACAAACTCTATACGATCTACAAACGACATATCCTCGCTCAACGGACCCCAGGTGGCTTCGATGTTCATGCCGTTTCTGAAAGCGGCAATCCTGTCGCCGCGACCATAGATCAACGCGTAGTTCCCCCAGTGTTCTTGCTGAACCAGTCCGCTCACATTACGCGACACGCCTTCCAGCATGTTGGTGATTTGCTCGTCTTTGATCTGGTCGGCAGTAACCACCTGGATGTTTTGCGGAACCTGTAGCAGTGGCTCACCCAAGCGCAGACTAGGCGAAGGGTTATCAACCTTCAAGTTCCGCCTCCGGTCTGATATCGCCACCTCGTTTAACTGGTTAGCGCTTTCAGACAAGTTAAAGTCGACATTAATAACAGTTCCGGCAGTAGCAGTAATTTGTTTTTCTTCGGTAGATAAACCAACCGCACTAACCTTAAGCGTATAGCTACCCGGTTTGATTTTGTTGAATTGAAAATGACCGTCAGCATCGGTAGTAGTACCCAAGCTGGTATTTTTAATACTTACTGTTACAGACTCGACAGGTTTGCCGTCCGAACTGTTTACGGTGCCTTTTATAATTGCGTTATGCTGTGCATATACTTGAGCAATGCTCAACATAAAAAGGGTGAGGGAAAGTAGGGTTTTGTTCATTGTGTTTATTTAGACTAATTATAAATAATGGTCAAATATAGAAATGATTTTCAAAACCGGTCAGAAAAAAAACAAAAAAAGGCGAGCCTGAACAGGATCGCCTTGATAATGAAAGTATAAAGGTTCGAATTAAAACCCGGTTACAGTATTGGTAATATGCGCCAGGTGATGTTGGCTATGCCAGGCATAAAGCGCCAGGTTGCGTTTTAAAGTGATTTCTGCTCCGGTTTCAGGATGGATAAAATGACGGTTCCATTGCTCGTCAGTGAAGCTTTCAAACAAAGCCACCAGGTGCTGATGGATACCTTCCAGCATAATCAAAGAGGACTCAATTGGAAGTTTATAATCTGCCAGCTGCGCCCATTTTACTTGATCATAAGCTTTAATAGTAGGTGTATCCTCAGTCAGTGCCCATTTAAAACGGATGATCGAATTCATGTGACTATCGGCCACATGATGTACCACTTGCCTGATGGTCCAGCCACCCGGGCGATACTGCGTTGCTAATTGCTCGTCTGTTAATCCTGTTACGGCCGTGCGCATCTTTGCGGGCAGCTCGCGGATTACATTTATCCAGCCTTGTATAGCTTCCGGGCTATAAGTTTCGGGGATAACAAATTTCCCGACAGGATATTGTAATGGGTCGATAGTTTGGGTAGTGCTCATGGATTTTGTTAAAATGCCAAATTTGGGTGTTTTTTATGAAAGTTTGTTGCCTGCTGATAAATTCTGGCGGCCTCCAGCGTTTTACCCTCACCAAAAAGCTGACCCATAAAAGTGATGCTTTTTGGCCTGCCCTCTTTGTTAAAGCCATTAGGTAACACTACACATGGGTTGCCGGTTAGGTTGGTTAAACTTAAATTATAACTATAAAAGGTAGGGGTGATGTAAATGTCCAGCCCTTTTAATCTTTCATACCATTGCTGAATCAGCAAAGTACGTGCACGGCTTTCCTGGATATACTCAACCGCCGGCACCAATTGTGCAGCGCGAAAAATATTTGGCCAGGCATATTTGCCCTGCTGCGCCAGCATATCGTCTTTATGATTCAGTACCAGCTCCTGGAAAGCGGCACCGGCTTCAACATTTAACATATTGGTTATGGGGCCTATCGGCAAATCAGGTTTTTGGATCGGGATCAGTTCGGCGCCAAGTTCTTTTAGTTTAACCAAAGTGAGCGAGTCATTAGTTTTATTATCATATCGGTTATCAAACGATTCTTTTGTATAGCCAATTTTCCAACCTTTAAGTGAAGTTATAGTGCCGTTGTAATTAAATGGGGCAGCTATGGTGCTTAAATCCTTAGCGTCGGTACCTTGTATCGCATTAAAAACTATGGCGCAATCTTCAACACTACGGGTTATTGGCCCCAGCTTGTCCATGCTCCAGCTTAAAGCCATAGCCCCATATTTGCTAACGCGACCAAACGACGGACGCAAGCCGGTATCGCCACACTCTGTCGACGGCGATACTATCGACCCCAAAGTTTCAGACCCGATAGCAAAAGGCAAACATCCAGCGCTGACCGTTGATGCCGGTCCGGCTGATGATCCGCTCGAGCCGCGGGTAATGTCCCAGGGGTTACGCGTCATCCCGCCAAACCAGGTATCGCCCATGGCTAACTCGCCAAGTGTTAGTTTAGCAACCAATACAGCACCGGCATCATGCAGGCGTTTTACCACGGTTGCGTCGATACCTAAATGTTGCTCTTTATAAGGCAATGCACCGAAGGTTGTTTTTGAAGCTGCAGTTGAAAGCAGGTCTTTAACCCCATAAGGAATACCTTGCAGTACACCCCGGTATTTGCCTGCTTTGATCTCGGCATCGGCTTGTGCGGCTTCTTTAAGTGCTTGCTCTTCGGTAAAGTCGACCACAAAAAGCAATTTCGAGTTGTATTTTTTTAGCCTGTCTATATAAAATTTAGTCAGTTCGACAGAAGTAATTTGCCGGGTGCGCAGCAATTCGCTTAACTGGCGGATGGTATAAAAAGCCAGGTCGTTTTTATCTGCAGGTAATTTAACCGGGCTTATTGCCGATAGTTTGAAACCATTGCTTTTATCCTGATTGATGAAGCCTACCGGTACCGGGTTAAAAATCAATGACGGCACTACACTGTTGGGTAGGTGTAATTTACGTATGGCCTGGTAGTCGCGCGCACGATCATTTAAGGTGCTTAGCATGGAGTCGCGCTGCGCGGGTGTAAAATCAATACCGATAATTTTTTCGGCAGACGCTATAATTTCAACCGTAATAGCGCTCGATTGAACTTGATTCCACGCAAATCCACCCAAAATAAAACTCGCCAGAAGGCTTAACGGTAAAATACCATACTTCAACGAAGAATTTTTTGCCATAAGTAAAAGGTTTGGTCTAAATTAGCGTTTTATCAGTGTTTATTTGGCAGATGTTTAAAAAGTTATTCGTCCTGATTCTTGTCTTTTATTCGTCTGTTACCTTTGCCGAGACCATTAAAACTGATGTGCTTGTAATTGGTAATGGGCCAGGGGCTGTGGCAGCGGCCTTACAGAGCGCACGTAGCAAACTCAAAACGGTATTGCTAACAAAAGGCAGCTGGATGCCGGCTTTTCAGAGTAAGGAGATGATGATGGTGACCGATTTCCATAACCTGCCCTCGGGTATTTGGGGCGAGTTTCGCAAACAAGTACACCAGTTCTATAAAACTAAGCAAGGCTACGATACCACGTATACAGCGCCTTTACAATTCGAGGCTTTTGCCGGCGCAGGCATCCTCAAAAAAATTGCCGATACAACAACGCGTTTAACACTTAAACTAAACGCACCTTACACGGCTATAGAAAAAGATGGCACAGGTTGGGAAATAACTTATACCCAAAACGGCAAAACCAACTACATCAAAACCAAAACTTTGATTGATGCTACCGATGGTAGCGAGCTCGTAAAAATGGCCGGCGCTTCATTGCCACCTGCTTTGACTTATAACGATAATCTTTACCGTACTTCGATTGTTGCCGGCGATAACCTGGCGATACCTGTAAATATCGGCGGCAAAGGCGTTGATCCATCGCAAATGTACTTTATACCAATGAGTTCGTTAGTGGTTAAAAATGCTGATAATTTATTTGTAACGGAGAATGTCCTGCAAAACAAAACCGACCTACCCGTGCAAATGGCCATAGGGCAGGGCGCCGGAACCATGGCGGCTTATTGTGCCTTCTTTAAAACCACAACTAAGAATTTAAAGGTACGTGCTATACAAGGTGAATTGCTGGACTTTAAAGGGTACTTGTTGCCATTTGATGATATTAATCCCCGCGATCATTATTTCAGAGCGATACAGCAAATTGCTGCAACAGGACTAATAAAAGGTGTTATCAATAAATTAAATAGCGATCAGACCCAATACTTATTCATGCCGGATTCGGCAGTTTACACGGCAGAGATTAAACCTGTATTTACCGAAATTTACAGTCGCGCTTTTTTATGGTTCAATAACACACAGCCCGGGCTTAAATTTACTACAGGTAACCTGTTGTCTTTTATCAGCGAGATTACATTAACCGATCCGGAAGGTTTCCAACATACCATGCAAAAGGAGTGGATAGGTAAATATAAATTTAAGTCAGATTTTGATTTAAATCACCAGATTACCCGCCGTGAATTTGCCATACTAGCCAATCAATACCTTAATCCTTTTGCAAGAACGGTTGATTTGAGCGGTAGGATGATTAATTAAGAATTTTTTGTCATTGCGAGGAGGGACGACGAAGCAATCGCACGCGTTTATTACCGTCCGCTTCGCGATTGCCACGCTACGCTCGCAATGACAAGTTGTTTATCAGCGCTACCGCAAGCGTCCCACTTGTGGCAATTATCAAAATTTAATTATCCGGACTAAATCGTTTGATGATTTTTCTTCCCAAATCATAAGTCACCTTGAACGCTTCCTGGTTATCGTTAAAATATCCCGGAGTAAAATGGAAACTGGCTATGAATTGCCCTTTAATTCTGGCGAACATAAACGGCGTATAGATAATGTCTAAACGGTTGTATGTAGGTTTTGAATAGTAAGAGTCGCCATAGGTGATCTCACTGCCCTGACCATGATAAAACTCGTCAAAAATGGCTATTTTATGGTAGCTGGCGTAGGCGCTTAAAACAACGCCTGCTGGTTTTCTAAAGCCGTCTACACCGCGTTCGCGTTGCAATGAAACCAATGCACCACCTTCAAAACTCAATGAGTCGAATACGGTTTTATGACTAAAATCTAGTCCCAGTCTTACTTCGGCCGCACCGTTGTCGCTAATATGGTCGTTAGGTACAGTTATAGCTGCGCCCGCATCGTGCATCATATAGGCATAATGCGATACGTAAAACGGACCTTCCAAAACCGGACGGTAATTACCTTCAAAACCAAACAAAAACTGCTCGCGGCGGGTATCAGTTTGGCGGCTAACCCAATCAATCCAGCCTGTTTCTGTAAAGTTTTCTGTGTGATAACGGGCCAGTAAGCCTTCAATATTAGGGCGATAATATTGAAGGGTATCATTCAGTAAAGCACGTGGGTAATTGTCCAGCAAACCTTCCCGGGGGAATTCACCCGCATAAAAGTTCCAGTTTTTGCCGGTGAATTTATAATACGCAATCGGATCAACCTGCCCAAAAAATGGCTGTGCACCAAATTCATGCAGCGCGTTGGCACCTACAATAAAATGATTCAAACTATCCAGGTTTAAACCAAAGTCTAACGTGGTGCGGGTTCCTGAATAGGTACGTGAGCGCGGTACAAATGCTTTATACTCGCGGTTATCTAAAAAGCCCAGGCCGTTAAAGTTTACATCTAAACTTTGCTGCGCCAAAGCGGCTGTGCTGCTAATAATTGAAACGAAGATGAATAAGTAGAGTTTTTTTGACATAGATAAAAAATTAATTAACCACCAGTGAAATGATCCGGCTGTTTTTGCTTCCCATAAAAGGCTCTGTACGGATGGAGAATACCATATCGTATTTCCCTTTTTGGGGCGCGGTGATATTGAATGTGTAACGTGTGCTTGCGCCTGGTTTTAAACTTATGTTGTTGAAATCGTCGCCACTTTTTTGTGCCAGGCTTTTGTTTGTATTCTCAAAAAACACAACCTCAAGAGCTGCCTGATGCTGCTGACCTTTATTGCTAAAGTTCACGCTGTAAGGATATGGATTTGTGATCGTTAAATCAATAGCCTTTTGCTCACCGGCATGTAATATTAGCTGCGTGACAGGGGTTTCGATCTCCAGTTTTTGATAAGTGCGTACGCTGTCGACCCAGCCGCCATACCATACACCAGCAGGGATACGTAGTTCTGCGTTAGCTGCAGATTCCGGGTTTTCAACCAGGTAATAGGCTCGCTGATGCTGCATCTGCTCTTCTATTGGCCAAATGTCATACTGCGTGCGGCGATAGTAGCGCGAGTCGTATGCAAAGGCTTTCAGGCTATTGGTATAGTAATTATATTTTGACGGATTTTGAAAACCGTTATTCATGATCAGGTAGCTATCGCCAATTTTTTTATGAACGGTTTGTGCCCAGTCTTTAAAGCCGTAATAGCTTTTAATCTGACCTATTTGAGTTACTGCATGCCATTGAAACAACATACCCAGCCTCAATCCAACCACAAATACTACGTTGATGCCAGCCACAATATTGAACCATTTAGGCACGCCGCCTTTTTGGTTGAAGCGAATAAGCGACAACATCACCAAAGGTGCAAAAGCTATTAAGGTCCAGTGCGGTTGGGCCTCGCCTCTGAAAGTCGAGAAGAAAAAGAAAGCAAACGTGCCAATGCCGTTTACCAAAAGACATCTAATAAAGGAGTCTTTTATTTTGATAGTGAAAGCCGAATAAAACAAGAACCAACCGATCAACGGCCCCGCCATTAATAGCTGACCGGGGATGTATAGATATGTATTTTCAGGATTATAAATCTTTACCGCCTGCTCATACAAATGATAATTTACCGATGGGAACCCATGAGCGGCTTGCCACAAGATGTGAGGGATGTAAAGAACTACTGCTAGCCCTGCTATCAGCCAAAATGATGGTCGTTTTAGTAATTTGATATTACTGATTACTGTAAAAGCCACCAACAGCACCGCGTGATACTTGCTGTAAAACATACAGGCAACCACTATACCCAGTATAGCGGCAAGCGACCATTTATCCTCGTCGATATAGCGCTGGTAGAAATAGTAGAATAGTACCGAGAAGAAAAACAACGGCGCGTCGGGCGTAGTGGTAAAGCCATAGATATGTAGTATCAACATGCCTGACACCACCAATATAAAGGCCCAAATGTTTACGGCGTATTTTTTAAGGATTAACCAAAGTATGTAGATGGACGTAGTACTCGCAATGACAGTCAGCAGCCGCAGGCCGAGTTCAGTATGGGAGATACTATCACCTATGCGGATGAACAAGGCCACCATTGGTGGGTGATCAAAATAACCCCAATCCAAAAAGCGGGAATACATCCAGTAATAAGCTTCGTCGGCATGAAGCTCAAGGGTTGAGGCTTGTACGACGTTTAATATCGTCCAGCACAACAAAAACCACCAGATGGGTTGGTCAGACTGTTTGGCTGTTTGAGTAGATGACAACATGTAAACGTAATAATTTCAGCAGACGCAAAGGTATACAAATAATTGCGGTGAGGATTAGAAATGTATTAGCGGTAGGGTTGGGTATGGGAAAGACTTACGAAGTTTTTAAAACTTCGTAAGTCTTTCCATCGCAAATTGTCATTGCGAGCGTAGCGCGGCAATCGCAAGGAGAAAAGCTAAACGCGTGCGATTGCCACGCTCCGCTCGCAATGACAAAAATTATAAAACAAAAGCGGCCCGTGGGCCGCTTTTGTTTTTATAAAATAGGAAGCTTACACCCCCAATAACAATCTCGCAGGATCTTCCAATAACTGTTTAACCCTAACCAGGAAGCTTACCGATTCGCGGCCGTCAACAATACGGTGATCGTATGACAGGGCAACGTACATCATCGGGCGGATAACTACCTGGCCGTTTACGGCTACCGGACGCTCGATGATATTGTGCATACCTAAGATTGCCGACTGCGGTGAGTTGATGATCGGCGTTGATAACATCGACCCAAATACACCACCGTTAGTAATGGTAAAAGTACCACCGGTCATTTCTTCTAATGATAATTTATTATCGCGGGCTTTGGTTGCCAAAGCAACTACTGCTTTTTCAATTTCGGCCAGGCTTAAAGTATCAGCATTGCGGATAACCGGAACAACCAAACCTTTTGGCGCAGATACAGCAATAGAAATATCAGCAAAGTTGCTGTACACCACTTCTTCGCCTTCAATACGGGCACCAACAGCAGGCCAATCTTTCAGCGCCTCGGTAACCGCTTTGGTAAAGAACGACATGAAGCCTAAGCCAACGCCGTGTTTTTCTTTAAATTTATCTTTGTATTTGGTGCGAAGTTCCATGATTGGCTGCATGTCTACCTCATTGAAGGTAGTTAGCATCGCAGTTTCATTTTTAACCTGTACCAAACGCTTTGCAACAGTTTTGCGTAATGGCGACATCTTTTCGCGACGCTCTGTTCTGGCGCCAGCCGGTGCGGCAGGAGCAGAGATAGCAGCCGGAGCTGATGGTGCAGGAGCAGGTGCTTTAGCAGGCACACTTTGTGCAGCCGCAGCATCTTCTTTTGTGATACGGCCATTAATGCCCGTACCGGTAACTGAGCCGGCTTCAACGCCTTTTTCGGCTAATATTTTTGCAGCAGCAGGCGATGGCGTGCCCGATGCGTAAGTAGTTGCTTTATCAGCTGTAGCAACGGCAGGTGCCGGGGCAGCAGCCTCTCCTTTAACGGCAGGAGCGGCTTCAGCTTGAGCAGCCGGAGCAGCGGCGGCGCCACCTTCTTCAATAGTACAAACAACAGTTCCAATGGCTATTACATCGCCTTCTTTAGCTATTATTTTTAACACACCCGCTTTTTCGGCAGTAAGCTCAAAAGTAGCTTTATCAGATTCCAGTTCGGCAATGGCTTCGTCCATTGCTACGGTATCGCCGTCTTTTTTTAACCAGCTTGATAACGTTACTTCTGTTATTGATTCGCCTACCGGCGGGACTTTAATTTCTAAACTCATATTATAGGTAAGTTATTAATTCTTTATTTCCTGCAACTAATTTAAGGTTTTTACTTTAAGCCATATTAATGAGGCTATATTCTTCATCCCAGTATTACCCGGATGGGTTTGCACCGCATAATTTTCAAACAACCCTAAGGCAAAATTACGCGAATCGTTATGTATTGCTGCCAGCGAAACGTAGGGCGGGTATTTTGCCATTATCGGATCAGCCATACCCACAAACACGGTGCTTACGCCTACTACAATAACGTTAGGGTTACCTGCTTTAAAGTAATTTATCAAATCTTTATACCGTTGTTCAAATACATTAAGATCTATACCTGCCTGCAGGTTTTCACCAATCCTTAAAATAACCAGATCAGGGTTGGTATCCTTCAAACTTTTTAGTTGCGCATCAAAATCGTAAGTCGCAAAGCCTAATTCAAATTCTTGTATGTTTTTTACCTGAACTTGAACATCCGGATTGCGCAGTTGAAGGCTTCTTTTCAGCACGTGCACATAATCGCTATCCTGCGCACTGGCAGCCATCCCCCAATCGCCATACCACCCTAATGGAGCGTATGGGCCTGAATAAGTGATACTGTTACCTAGTATCACCACATTGTTAAACTTTGACAATGCCGGTGTGGCCAGATTTGCTTCAGCTGAAATTACCGGCTCTTTAATTGGTGCTTGAGCTTGTTTTTTACAACTTGATATAAAAAACGGCAAAGTCGCAATTAAGAGATATTTCCATTTCATACTATTATCAATCAGCGCCTGCGGTAGCCATTTTCTCGGCTGTTGCTTTAACTGCTTCTTTTACTTTTTTGCCTGCCGGCGATTCAAATGCTTTTGATATCAAATACAACTGTTGTGCAGCATGTTGCTTAGCAAAACCGGTAGCTGTACTGGCGCTTTCGTTTCTTGAAATCACATCAAAACGCAAAGCTTCTTCGGTACGCGACTTACGGTACAGGTAAGGCCAGGCACCCATGTTCTCCGGTTCTTCTTGCACCCAGATAAAATCGGTAGCCTTATTATATTTTGCTCTGATGGCAGCCAATTGCTGTACCGGGGTAGGATATAGTTGTTCTAAACGTACAATGGCTACGTCTTTGCGGTCGTCTGCAGTTTGTTTTTCCAGCAAATCATAATAGATCTTACCAGAGCAGAACAATACGCGTTTAACTTTTTTAGCGTCAACATTTGCATCGTCAATTACCTCTTTGAAACCACCTTCTGTGAAATCAGCCAAAGGCGATACACACTTAGGGTTACGTAACAAGCTCTTAGGCGTAAAGATTACCAAAGGCTTGCGGAACTCGCGATAGATCTGGCGACGCAACACGTGGAAGAAGTTGGCCGGGGTGGTACAGTTTGCTACCTGGATATTATTATCAGCACAAAGCTCCATAAAACGCTCAATGCGCGCCGATGAGTGCTCCGGACCCTGACCTTCATAACCATGAGGCAATAACATTACCAACCCGTTACCGCGTTGCCATTTAGTTTCGGCGCTAACAATATATTGGTCGACAATGGTTTGCGCACCGTTGAAGAAATCGCCAAACTGTGCTTCCCAGATAGTTAATGCGTTAGGGTTTGCCAGCGCATAGCCATACTCAAAACCTAAAACACCGTACTCAGACAACAAAGAGTTATAAATGCTGAATTTCTCGCCGCCAACACTATCAATAGGGGTGTATTGCTCCTCAGAATCGGCCAAAGTCAATACCGCATGGCGGTGTGAAAAAGTACCACGTTTAACGTCCTCGCCGCTTAAACGTACAGCGTGGCCCTCGGTTAATAACGAGGCATAGGCCATTAATTCGCCCATGGCCCAGTCAAATGTCTGGGTTTCGTTAACCATCTTGCTGCGTTCTTCAAACAGCTTTTCAATCTTTTTAAAGAACACTTTATCTTTTGGTAAATCGGTTATTTTTTTACCGATATCCAATAATTTCTTTCTATCAACCGCAGTTTTTACCGGAGCATTGAAATCGCGCTCGGTAGCCAGATGCAAGCCATTCCAGGCGCCGGCAAACATTGGGATAGATTCTGTAAACCTATCCTCAGCTTTCGACTCATCCAAATCTTTTTGCAAACGGGCACGGAAATCCGTCTCCATTTGTTTTACCTCTTCTTCTTTCACTACGCCCTCGGCCGTAAGCTTGGTCATGTAAACCTCGCGTGGGTTAGGGTGTGCCTCAATAGCCTTATATAATACGGGCTGCGTGAATTTTGGTTCATCGGCCTCATTATGTCCATAGCGGCGGTAGCAAAGTATATCAATAAATACGTCGCCATTAAACAACTGGCGATATTCCATTGCCATATTGATCACGTAGGCCAAAGCTTCAACGTCATCGCCATTAACATGGAAAACAGGTGCCAATACGGTTTTGGCAATATCTGTACAGTAGGTACTTGAACGGGCATCCTGGAAATTGGTGGTAAAACCAATCTGGTTGTTTATGACCAGGTGAATGGTACCACCGGTGCGGTAGCCATCCAGTTTTTCCATCTGTAAAACTTCGTAAATAATGCCCTGGCCCGCTATAGAAGCATCGCCATGAATCAATATAGGAGCAATCTTGTTATGATCGCCTTTGTATTTAAAATCAATTTTTGAGCGGGTTAAACCCTCGACAACCGGGTCTACCGCCTCTAAGTGCGACGGGTTAGGGCAAAGGCTTAAGTGTACTTTTTTACCATTTTCGGCTTCAACATCGGTAGAGAAACCTAAGTGGTATTTTACGTCGCCGCCTGCGGTCGAATCGGCATCATAGTTTTTACCTTCAAACTCAGAGAAGATCTCTTTGTAGGTTTTTTTCATGATGTTGGCCAGCACGTTCAAACGTCCGCGGTGAGCCATACCAATGGTAAACTCCTCGATGCCTAAAGTAGCGCCTTTTTGAATTACCGAATCCATCGCCGGGATCAGCGCCTCGGCACCTTCCAGCGAGAAGCGTTTTTGCCCCAAAAATTTGGTGCCCAAAAAGTTCTCGAAAATTACAGCCTCGCTAACTTTGCGCAGCATCAGTTTTTTATCATCAACCGAAAAAGCAGGCTTGTTACGATGGGGTTCCATACGGTCGCGGAACCATTTAACCTTAACTGGATTGCGTATATACAGGTATTCTGCACCAATGGTGCCGCAATAAGTTTCTTCCAGCATCTGCACAATATCGCGCAGTTTGGCAGGGCCTATGCCCACTTCAACACCGGCGTTAAACACGGTGTCCAGATCTGCATTCGACAGGCCGAAAGTTTCCAGCTCTTTACCCGGAAAATGCTGACGACGCTCGCGCACAGGGTTAGTTTTTGCAAACAAATGCCCACGGCCGCGATAGCCGTCTATCATGTTTAAAACATTAATTTCTTTTAGAAAATGCTCAGGAGTTTCGGCAGTAACTGTTGGGGCCTGAGACCCTCGTCCGAAGTCGAAACCTTCGAAGAATTTTTGCCAGCCAAACTCAACCGAGGAAGGGTCTTCTTTGTAAGCTTCGTATAAAGAATCGATGAAAGCAGCGTTGTTACTATTTATATAATTGAGGTTATCCATGGTAAACCAAACTTAAGATGCTGCAAAAGTAAGCATAACGTATTATAAACATTAAATTTAATTGCAAAACATTTCCCACTTTTCCACAAAAAAGCAAGTAAATGACAAAACAAGCAAAAATGTTGTAATTGGGTTCAAAAGGCAATACGCCCCAAACTTTAATGCATCAATTTATGCAAAAAGGCGCGCAGGTAATCAAACCCTTCAAAAAGGACAGCCACCAGGCCAATAACCAATGTAAATTGTTCGAAGGAATTCATATATTAAAGATACGTCGGTTTGACTGTGATAGTATCATAATAGTTTAATTTTTTGAGGTGAAAAGTTGCATGGCGGAGACTCACCCGGTTGACGCTTCGCTGGGCCACCCTCTCTTCCGCAAGCGGGAAAGAAGGTTATTTAAAAGTGCATATTTTCACCCTCTTTCCACCAAAGGCGAAGAGAGGGTCGACGAGCGAAGCAAAGTCGGGGTGAGTCTCTGCAGATAGGCTATACGGGCGTTTCCGCTGATAGAAGCGGCCCGGCTTTTCACTCATACGCCTTCAAGGCCTTAGTCACAAGGCCGGTACCCGTTCCAATCCGTAACGCAAAAAGAAATAAAAATTTGTCATTGCGAGCGAAGCGTGGCAATCGCGAATATTGCATCCTTGCGATTGCCACGCTACGTTCGCAATGACAAGGACAAGCATTAAATAAGGCTATGCCACCACCTCGGCTGGCGCCCAGGTATTAATAAACTCACTGTTGGTTTCCAACTCGCCGGCTTGTTTGGCCAGGTTAAAATATTTGTTGTCGCGCGGGTCATGGCCCAGGCCGGCTACAAAGGCCCAGTTACCCCAGTTGCTGGCGGGCGAATAGTCTATCAGCTTTTCCTCAAAATATGCCGCGCCTTTTTTCCAGTCAAGTTCTAAATCGCGCACCAAATAGCCCGCTACCATTTGCCGGCTGAAGTTGCTGATATAGCCCGTAGCATTGAGCTTGTGCATGCTGGCATCAATGAAAGGTATCCCTGTGCTGCCAGTCTTCCATTTTTCAAAAAGTTGTTGTTGCTCTGATGACGTAGTTTCAGGCTGTGCTTCGGCAGCGAAGTACTGTTTGCCATGTTTTTTGAACATAAACCTGAAATAATCGCGCCATAACAGCTCTAACCTGAGCATGCCTGTATTATGCGCATTCTTATCGTGTTCATGCTTTACAACCGCCCAATAAACCTCGCGCATGGATATACAGCCCAAAGAGATCCAAGGTCCTAATTTCGAAGAGCGATCAACCGTTGAGCCGTTACGGCCCTTGGTAGGTGTTACCTGCTCGTTGTCGGCAAAGTATTCTTGCAGGCGCGCTAGTCCGGCGGTTTCTCCGCCTGTAAATTTTATGCGGATACGTGCGTCATCCGCAGGCTCGTCTAAACCCAGGTCTTTCAACGTTGGCATTTGGCCTGCGTCGGTTATTTCAGGAGTTATGATCTTTTCGGGAGTGGCTATGCAGGGGCGCACATTACTGTCGCGCTCTACTTTTTTCTTGAAAACCGCAAAGCTATCCGGGATGTCCTTGATCGGAAAAGGTAGATCCTCTTTATGATATAGCGTATGACCGATAAAATGCTTTAAGTTGAGTTTTAGGTTCCAAAGTGCTGTTTCTACCTCTTCAGAAATATTAGTTTCCTCATAAGCTACCTCGCGGTGATGGTAAACCTCGCTCACGCCGTATTGCTGGGCCAGTTGCGGTAAAACCTCGGCCGGGTTGCCTGTGCGGATAATCAGCTCGCCACCTAAGGCTTGCAGGTTTTTACGTAAATCGGCAACAGATTCCAGCAAGAAACGGGCACGCAACGCGCCGGTTTTTGGCGAGCCGTCGGCAGTAGTCTTGAAATAAAAGGGGTCGAAACAATATACGGGCAGTACTTTATCAGCTTTACGGATTGCTTCTAACAAGATTTCGTTATCACGTATCCGTAAATCATTTCTAAACCAAACCAGTATCGTTTTCTCGCTCATAGAAAAATCAGCACCCACAAATTTGCAATAAATTTAGGTTATTGTGGCTTGTCTGTACAACTTTATGACACGAACACAACATTTGGATTTGCAGCGCATAAAACATCGGCACAAAAAAACCGTTCAATTATTATAGATAAGTGTGACATTTATGCAACTGATGCTCACTAACTTTATCCTGTAAATTTACAATTATGGCTACTACAGAAAGTATACAAAAGGCATATATAGATTATGTGCTCACCGAAGGCGAGCAACCGAAATCAGTCTATCTCTTCGCCAAAAAAAATAAAATGCCCGAAGAAGAGTTTTACCGCTACTTCGGCTCGTTTGACGCGATTGAACAATTCATCTGGGCCGATCTGGCCAAACGCACTTTAACCGAGATCAGGAGCCAGGAAGTGTGGGGACAATACTCGGCGCGCGAGAAAGCATTGTCTTTCTTCTATGCGTTTTTTGAATTGCTAAAAGGCAGTCGCAGTTTTGCTGTTTACAGCGTTAAAAAGCAACCTAAGGGTTTTACCACACCAGTTATTTTTAGCGAGCTAAAAACGGTTTTTGAAAATTTTGCCGATGAAATCCTAACAGAAGGAATTGAATCGAGCGAGTTATCCGACCGTAAGTTTTTCTCAAAACGTTATAAAGATGCCCTTTGGATACAGTTTGGGTTTGTATTGCATTTTTGGATCAACGATAACTCTGCCGGCTTTGAAAAAACGGACGAGGCTATTGAGAAAGGCGTTAATGTTACGTTCGATCTGTTCCAGCGTTCACCTATTGATAACCTGTTCGAGTACGGCAAATTTTTGGCTCAACACGGCGGACTAAAAGAAACGATGGGTTTTGGCAATTAATAATAATTCCTCCCCTGCCGGGGGAGGCAAGGAGGGGGCTTTCGCAGCAATTTTTGACATGGATGGCACCATGGTAGACAATACGCCATACCATTTTAAAACCTGGCAAGCGCTCTACAAAAAATACGATAAAGGCGAACTAAGCAACGAAACCTACAAAGGTGAGATTAGCGGCACGCCAATTATTGATACTATGCGCGGCTTGTTTCCGGAAGCTGATGAAGACAGACTGCATGAATTGGTAGGCGAGAAAGAAAAGCTTTATCAGGAACTATATAAGCCATTTATCGCGCCGATAAACGGCTTAGAAAATCTACTGATTACTTTAAAGGATTCCGGCGTAAAGTTGGCCATGGCATCGTCAGCTACCTTAGATGATATCGATTTCGTTTTGCGCCATGTGCCTGTAAGGCAATATTTTGATGTGATTATTGACGGAAATCGCGTTAGCAAAGGAAAACCCAACCCGCAGATATTTTTAAAAGCCGCTGCCGACCTGCAAACGAAACCGGAAGACTGTATTGTGTTTGAGGATTCAATAGCCGGCATTAAAGCAGGCAATGCTGCTGAGATGAAAGTTGTGGGCATAACCACAGCACACCCGGCAGATAAATTGCAACCTACCAATCTTACTATTCAAGATTACACAGAACTAAACTTGCAGAAATTGCAGGCGCTATTTGGTTAGGTGGTTTATGGTTCTTAGTTAATGGTTCATGGCGATAAGCTAATTTCCAAAAACTTTAACTAATCTCCATGAACTATCAACCATGAACTCTTAACTAACAATGAATAAAGAACAAAACAGTATACCAACCTCCAAAGTTGAACGGTCGGCTAAGTTTGTGAAGACCGGTTTCAAGGTTGGTGGTAACTATATCAAACATTACTCCAAGAAACTGTTTAACCCCGAGCTTGACCGCACAGAGCTAAACGAAGACAACGCGGCCGACATTTACCAATCATTAAGTGAATTGAAGGGCAGCGCGCTAAAAGTGGCGCAAATGCTGAGCATGGATAAAAACCTGCTGCCAAAGGCTTATGTCGACAAATTTACGCAGTCGCAATACAACGCACCGCCTTTGTCGGGGCCACTGATTGTACAGACGTTTAAGAAATACTTCGGTAAATCGCCGGAGCAGATCTACGATAAATTTAATATCCGTTCAAGCAATGCAGCTTCGATAGGGCAAGTACACCAGGCCGAGCTAAATGGCAAAAAGCTGGCTGTGAAAATTCAATATCCGGGCGTAGGCGATTCGATATCATCCGACTTGAAACTGGTGAAACCGTTTGCATTCCGCTTGTTGGGTATGAGCGAAAAGGAACTGGATGTTTATATGCGCGAGGTTGAAGAACGGTTACTGGAAGAAACCGATTACGAGCTGGAAGTGCGCCGGTCGATAGAGTTTAGTACTGCTTGCGCTAAGCTGGATAATGTTGTTTTCCCGACTTATTACCCTGAACTATCCGGCCGTCGTATTATTACGATGGACTGGCTGGAAGGTAAGCACCTGCGCGAGTTTTTAGCGACTAACCCATCGCAGGAAATAAGAAACCAGATAGGGCAGGCGCTTTGGGATTTTTATAATTACCAGCAGCATGAGCTGCGGGCTGTACATGCCGACCCGCATCCGGGTAACTTCATGATCACTGCCGAAAACAAACTCGGTGTGATAGACTTTGGCTGTATTAAAGAAATGCCGGATGATTTTTATTACCCTTTCTTTTCTTTGACCGCGAGTAACCTATTAGAGAACAAAGAAGAAACCATCAAAGCTTTCCGCAAGCTGGAAATGATCTGGAAGACCGACACGCCGGAGCAGGTGGAATTTTATTATAACTTTTATAGGGAGATGATTATTCTGTTTGCCAAACCTTACATGTCGAGTGAGTTCGATTTTGGGCCGACTGATTTTTTTGACCAACTCTATGCCGTTGGCGAAAAACTATCTAAAATGCCTGAATTTAAAACAGCCCGCGGGGTGAAGCATTTCATTTATGTAAACCGTACCAATTTTGGCTTATACAATATTCTGCATGAGCTACAGGCCAAGGTTAAAACCGATACTTACCGCCCGCATGTAGTTGATCATATTGAAATGGATGTGGCATAGGAAAGTATATAGTTGCTTGATTTTAACAGGAAACTCCTATGGAGTTCATTGTGTTTTTTATATTTTTCTATAAACAGGCGACCCTTACAGGGTCATTTGCGTGATAGATCCGTAGGAACTCACTGTTTGTAGAAAGTGTAATTTTTTTAATATCAGCTCCGTAGGAGCGTCCTGTTGCTAAGCTTATTTGGGTCAGACACTAATTATTATATTTACCAAAACTTACAACTATGCAATTAAAGAACACTTTTAGCCACCAGGTATATTTCTGGTTAAATGATAAGGCCGATTTGCCTAAACTGATAGAGGGCCTGAACGTTTTAGTGCCGATAACTTCTATCCGAAATATCCACATTGGTGTACCGGCCCCGAGCGAGCCGCGCGACGTAATTGAAAGCAGTTATGATGCTTCGTTATGTGTACTGTTTAATAACCTGGCAGACCATGACCATTACCAGGTTGACCCGCTACACGATATTTTTAGAGAACAATATGCCGATGTGCTTTGCAAAAGGGTTATGGTGCTGGATAGTGTGGATGCGTAGGAAAAAATACTATAAACAAAAAGAGGCGATGTAAAACATCGCCTCTTTTTGTTTATTATCACTTTGTCATTGCGAGCGTAGCGTGGCAATCTCCGGCTCGCTGATTAATCGCTCGTTCAGAGATCGTCACGCTCGTACCTCGCTCACGATGACGTGGATGGTGAGCGAGGTACGAGCGCTGGTCTTTCGCTCTATGACGCGACAGGTTACTAGGCTTTAAAAGCGCTCAATATCGCCGCTGCCTGATTTGTTTTTAGATATATTTTTGGGGTTGCCGCCATAATGTATATCGCCGGAACCCGAAACATGAGCAGCCAGGCTGCTATTGGCAATTACCGAAGCATCGCCGGAGCCTGTGATAGAAATTTTGGTATTATTCACAGTAAAGTCGCGAGCGGTATAATCGCCAGATCCGCTGATGTCTACATCCTGGTTGTCTGCACGGCCCGATAATTTTACATCGCCAGATCCGGTTATCGAAGCGCTTAAATTTTTAGCGTTTAATTTACCCTGTACATCGCCAGATCCGGTTACTTTCAGCCTGATATTTTCGGCGTTTAATCCCTCTTTAAAGTATATATCGCCAGAACCGGTTACTGTTATACCGTCGATATTTTTTACGGTTACATAAATCACCACTTTCTTGTTGTTGAAAATATTGTGCCAGCCACTCATTACGTGGTTTTTGCTATGGATGTTCAATGTGCCGCCTCTTACATCGGTCAATACTTCTTTAATCACATCGGCAGGCGCTTCTACCTTTACAGATTCGGTATTGCCCTGGGTAATGTAAACATCAAATGAGCCGGACTCATCAATAGCATGAAAGCCCGAAAGATGTCTGTCTTCAATATTAGCTGCGTAAGTTTGCCCTACACCGATAAATAGTAGTAGTGCGATAAAAATTTTAATAGTTTTCATGAGTGTCTAAGTTTTGTTTTTCTATAGGACGTTGTTGGGATTGCAATGGTTACAGAAAATATAAAAATTAGTCTACCATTACGCCTACATAATAATTAAAGGTATCTACCTCAAAGTTGTCTTTAGTGATGCCATCAATAGCAACGGGCGCAAAATAACCCGGTCCAGGGGTGATAAATTTCCATTCGCCGCCCTTGGCCCTTACTTTTAATGGCATGGCAAATTTGGGTACGCTGGCAATCCATTTTGCATAAAGTTTACCTTGTACCTCTACAAACTCCACTACAGGCAGTTGCGCGGTATGCAGGTATTGATCAAAAATAGGCAACAGGTTTTTGCCCGACTCGCGAGTAATATAACCGGTAATATCGTCGTAAGTAACGGTTTGATGATAAAATGTTTTGTTTAAGCCGCGCAAAATATTGCGCCATTTGTCGTCATCGTCAATCACCGTACGTATCATGTTTAAAAGCACCGAACCTTTGTTGTACATATCGGTCGAGCCTTCTTTGTTTACGTTATAAGGGCCAACAACAGGTTCGTCGTTTTGAATAGTTTTGCGCAAGCCGTTTACATACTGCTGTCCGGCCAGCTTGGTCGAAATACTTTCAACAAACAGCGACTCAGAGTAGTCGGTAAAGCTTTCATGGATCCACATATCACCCAAATCTTTCGAAGTAATGTTATTGCCAAACCATTCGTGCCCGCTTTCATGCACAATAATATAATCCCAGGTTAAACCAAGGCCCGTGCCTGACAGATCAATGCCCTGTGGTTTGCCACGGTGGCCTGCATAGTAACCATTAACATAATGATTGCCATAAGCCACACCGCTTTGGTGTTCCATACCCAGGTGCGGGGTTTCTATCAGTTTATAGCCATCTTCATACCATGGGTAAGGGCCAAACCAATATTCGAACGCTTTCAACATGCGCGGCACGTTGGCGGCAAATTGTTTTTTTGCTTTGTCTATGTTATAGCTCAGTACCCAAAAATCGGTGGTTAGTTTGCCTTTTTCGCCGTTATAGATATCGCCGAAATGAACATAGTTACCTATGTTGGCCTCAACATCGTAGTTATTAATTGGGTTGCCTACAAACCAGTCAAAACGGGTATAGCCATCCTTCAATACTGTCTTTTTACGCAGGCGACCGTTAGATACATCCAGTAATCCTTTTGGGGCGCTGATGCTGATCAGCATGCTATCAACCTCGTCGGCCTGCTGATCTTTATTTGGCCACCAGATGCTGGCACCGGCACCCTGGCAAGCGGTAGCTACCCAAGGGTTACCTAATGAGTCGGTAGTATAAACTACGCCACCATCCCATGGAGCGTTTTTAGCAATAGTCGGGTTACCCGAGTAAAATACGGTAAACTCGTCTTTGCTGCCTTGCGTTATGGTATTGGGGAAGGTTACAAAAACGGCGTTATCGTCGCGGGTGTAGGGTAACTCTTTGCCTTTATAAATTACTTTCTCCACTTTCAGGTTAGCATACAAGTCAAACTGCAGCTTGGTGAAATCCTGCGTAGCAGTAAACTTAAACAGGTTGCTGCCGCTGATGAATTTTTTGTCGATATCAAACTTCACATCCAGGTGATAGTAATTGATATCGTAACAGGTGCGCAGGGGGGTTAACATGCCGCGTAGGGTGTCGGCGTGTGTAAAAGTTTCTTTTTTGGTGCCTAATTGCGCCTGGGCATTTAGCGATGCCGCAGTTAAAAGGATCAATAGCGATCGGAATAATTTCATGGAGATCAGGGTAATTTTACTCCCAAATATACTATTATCTGCTATTAATGCCTGCGCACTAATCGAAGAATTGCTGCACAGGCTGCGCCGGTGTTATTGTCGCCACTATAAAAGCCAATGACCTTGCCTTTTACCCCATAAACATCGGCAGCATAGACTTTGCCATCCGCCAAAAAAGCTATGGGTTTATACTTTACTCCGTAGTTATCGGCATTAAAAATGGTTTTGCCTTCTATGTAGCCAACCACGTAGTCTTTTACCTCATAAACATCGGCCGAATAGATCTTTCCGTCCTCTATAAAACCTACAACTTTTTTACTTAGGCCGTAAGCATTAGCAATATAAATTTTGCCACCATCAAAAAAACCACAAGGGTTGGTGTTCCTTAGCTCGTAAGTATCGGCAGCATATAGGGTTTGAGCATGGGCAGACATTGCCCAAAACAACATCGAGAAGAGTATAGCGGTTAAGGTTTTCATTATAACATAAATATAGTGTAAAAATCACGACAAAATAGTATAACTAATCTCCAATCACTAACCTCTAATCTCTAAAAACCTTACCTTTGCGCCACAAATACTACTACTATGCAATATGATGTTATCGTTATAGGTTCTGGGCCGGGTGGTTACGTAGCCGCTATACGTTGTGCCCAGCTTGGTTTAAAAACAGCTTGTATTGAAAAATACGCCACCTACGGAGGCACTTGCCTTAACGTAGGCTGTATCCCCTCAAAAGCGCTGTTAGACTCGTCCGAGCATTTTTATAATGCGGGCCACACCTTTGCTACCCACGGTATTAACCTTAAAGACTTAAAGGTTGATATAACCCAGATGATGAAACGTAAAGTTGATGTAGTGGCTAAGAACACCAGCGGTATCAGCTTCCTGTTCAAAAAGAACAAGATTGACGGCTACCAGGGTATGGGTTCGTTTAAAGATAAAAATACCATCATTATAACAAAAGAGGATGGCAGTACACAGGAGATTACCGCTACTAACGTCATCATTGCTACCGGCTCAAAACCATCAAGCCTGCCTTTTATTAAGATCGATAAAAAACGTATCATCACATCTACCGAAGCTTTGTCTTTGCCTGAAATTCCTAAACACCTGATACTGATTGGTGGTGGTGTTATTGGCTTGGAGTTGGGTTCGGTTTATGCACGCCTGGGCGCTAAAGTGTCGGTAATTGAGTTTATGGATGGCATTATCCCAACCATGGATAAAGCTTTAGGTAAAGAGCTGCAAAAGGTTTTACAAAAACAGGGCATGGAGTTTTACCTGGGCCATAAAGTAACCGGCGCTACGGTAAAAGGTAAAGAGGTTACGGTTACTTTCGATTCGCCGACCGGCGAGAAGAAAGAGCTGAAAGGCGATTACTGCCTGGTAGCTGTTGGCCGTATTGCTTATACTGACAGTTTAGGTTTAGATAAAATTGGTTTAACCGTTGAAGAACGAGGCCGCAAAATTACGGTTGACGACCATATGCAAACCAGCGTTAAAGGTGTTTACGCCATTGGCGACGTGATCCGCGGAGCAATGCTGGCCCATAAAGCCGAAGACGAGGGCACCTTTGTTGCCGAAAGCATTGTCGGCCAAAAACCGCATATTAATTATAACCTGATACCGGGTGTGGTTTACACCTGGCCGGAAGTTGCCGCAGTTGGCCAAACCGAAGAGCAGCTGAAAGAAAAAGGCGTGAAATATAAAACAGGCTCGTTCCCTTTCCGCGCAAGCGGCAGGGCAGTAGCCAGCGGCGACCTGGATGGTTTTGTTAAAGTATTGGCCGATGCCGGTACCGACGAGATCCTGGGTGTACATATCATCGGTCCACGTGCGGCAGATATGATTGCCGAGGCTGTAGTAGCCATGGAATATCGCGCCAGCGCCGAAGACATTAGTCGCATGAGCCATGCGCATCCAACGTATACTGAAGCATTACGCGAAGCTTGTTTAGCTGCTACAGATAACAGACCGATACATATTTAATTTCGGATACCGGAATTTCGATTTCGGATTTGATTTTTAAAAAGACCTGCCAATTTTGATGGGTCTTTTTGTTTATTTGACTGATTTGCTATCTTTAACAAACGCAATCCTTATCTATGAGCTTTTTACCTAACCAAAACTTTAGCATCATCACCAAATTAACACCGGCCGAAGTGCAGGTAAAATTAGACGAGATGGTAGGCGCACAAAGCTTCCAATTTAGCGGGTATGCAGCCGACGGTATTTTTAAACTGCAGCCAATTAACGGTAATCAAAACTCATTTGTACCCCAGGTAGAGGGCATTGTCGAGTCCTTAGACGGCGGAAGCCGTATACATGTACGGATACATATGCCAAAAATTATGTCGATAATTTTGATGATAGCGATTGCGCTATTGACCATAACACTTGTTTTGGTAGTAGTAGATTTAGTAATGTCAAAAACGGGGCATACCACTTTCTTTCCCTGGTTAATACCGATTTTGGTCTATATACCTTTGATCAGCAGGTTCCGGACCGAAAGCAAGAATACCAAAGAAACCTTGATTAACAGCTTTCAGGGCGAAGAACGGGCGTTTTAGATCACCGGCTTTAATTATTATTAAACAAAAAAGCCCTCCGCGGATGCGGAGGGCTGGGATTAACTATATAATATCATTACTTACTTTGCAATTTGGCTCTTAATACTTTGTGAGCGCCGCCGTTTGCACAGAATATATATAAGTAGCCGTCATCGCAATATTGTATGCCGCCGATGATATTACCTGCAGGTATAGCATATTTAGTGAAAGTATTACCGTCATCCAACGATATATTAATGTTGTCATACCCGTACATCAGATAACCACCGGTGGTTTTAACAGAATTTACCTGATCATCATTTACCTGGGTCCAGGTGTCGCCATGGTCGATAGATTTAAAAAGTCTTTTTTGGCTTGGCTGAGCGCGATCATCTCCCGGATAAAATACAGAAAATACATTATTGCCGGATGCCGCTAAAACATCATAATATCCGTTGGAGGCGTCGAAAGTGTTACCTACCTGTCCTCTTGCCGTGGTCCAGTTAATGCCATCGGTTGATCTGGTTATGGGCAGGTCGATGGGTAATGTGAAAGGTATACTATAATAGTAACCACCGGCTGCCTGGTTAAGATAAATACTGCTGCCTGCTGCGTATTGATTGGATCCTGGATTAACGGAACTTTGGGTATTCCATGTTGATCCTTTGTCAGTCGACACGTATGCAGTATTGTAATCATGAGCGACGATTTCGTTATCTTTAGTAGTTACACCCAAAATAAAAGTGGGTACATTCTGCGGTATGTAGAGACTTTTCCAGGTTAAACCATCTTCAGATCGATATACATGTCCGGCACTGAGCATATAAAATGCGTTTGTTCCATTTGTTAGTGAAGAGGCTCCGCCAAAAGAAATTCCCAAACTGGAATAAATATCAGTTACAACTCCATTTTTGATTCTGAATAGATGTGGTATAATGGGATCGTTTACGGGTACAGAATTGGCAAAAACTACCACACTATCTGCTGATGCCGACATAACAATATCGCCTACGGCAGCAGGCGTGTTTAATTCTTCCCACGTTAATGACGCTGGTAAGCCGATAACTTTAAATGGCTGACTTGCAACTGTGTGTTTGTTAATAGTAACTTTTATGGGGCCAGAAGTAGCGCCTTGCGGTACTACCACTGTTAATTGGGTTGCGGTTGCGGTTTTTACTGTAGCCGGGGTTGCGTTAAATAACACCGTATTGTCTGTTGTAACCGTACTAAAGTTGGTGCCGGTTATGGTAACCGTTGCGCCCGGTAAAGCTTCTGAAGGTGTGAAACCAGAAATAGTTGCCGTTGGAAGATAGGTGAAGGTGACATTGCCGGTAACATAATCGCTGTTTTTTACTTTAACACTGATTTGCCCGCTGGTACCGTTTTGAGGCACTTTTACTGTTAATTGAGTTGCCGTGGCCGATACTATAGTTGCGGCGGTGCCATTAAATTTAACAAAATCTTCGGCAAGTACTGTGCTGTAGTTTGCTCCGGTAATTGTAACAACATCGTCTGCAAAACCACTATTTGGCTGAATACTTACAATGGTTGGAGTTGTTGGGCCGGTGTTACCTGTGGTACCCGTAGTGCCGGTTGGGCCGGATGGATTAGGGTTTTGACCGCTTTTACTGCATGATAGCAGCATTGTGCAGAATAGTAGTGCGACGCTTGCCAAAAACATCGGCTTTAAAGTAAAATTCATATATGGTGATAAGGTAGTAAAACTAGAGGCTAATATACTCTGTGGATTATAAATATCAACCCCCAAATTAAAATATTTACGCTATGTATTATATACAAAAAAGCCCTCCGCGGATGCGAAGGGCTTGGATAGGGGTATTAAATTTAGTTGAGAGAATTATTATTGAATAGCCGCACGGAAAATTTTATGCCCTGTTGCGTTGGCGTTTGATGTACAGAAAATGTAGTAATAACCATTTGATTTTTCCATACCATAAATACTGTAACCTGCAGGGGCAGCGTACTTGGTATAATTAGAACCATCCTTAGCTAAGTTAAAGGTTAGGCCGCCATACATAATCTCATTACCCGAGGTTTTTACCGCATAAACTGCTTCGTCGGTAACTTTGCTCCAGCTATCACCCTGGTTGGTTGATCTGAACAAGCGTTGATCGGCAATGGCCGGCGATGCTGACGGTGGGGCATAGATTAAGAAAACACCCGCACTATTATGTGCCCTGATGAAATCCTGTTCGCCAATACCATAAAGGTAATAGCCGGTGTTGCCTTTTGTTATTACCCAGGTTTTTCCCTGATCGGTAGAACGATAAAATCTTTTGGCTGTTGTGCCGGTGGTGTTAGCTGTGGCATCAACGGCAAACCAGTATTTACCGGCAGCGTCGCTGGTAATGTAATCTAATCCGGCTTTTGATACTATGGCGGATTTTGTCCAGCTTACACCGCCGTCGGTAGACGTGTACAGAATGTTTGAATTGATAACATTTACAGTTTTACCCACGGCAACAATGCCGGTAAAGCCCATGTTTGGGTTGTCGGTATTAGGCGTTAACTTGGTCCAGGTACTACCGTTTATTGATTTAGCGATACCTAAATTAGTGGTAATATAAAACGCCGAATCGTTAGCGGTTACCAACCTGATCTCTAACGCGGTTTTGCTGAAAGGTAAGGCATCGTAAACATTATTAAAGGCTGTGCCGTTTGTAGTAAGGTATAAATAATTTGATTTTAGCCCACTTGCAAATATTGTTTTGGTACCAAGCGTTGCTGTTTGGTTATAAGTTGAAATAGCGCCGGTAAAGCCAAGTGGCTGCCATGCAAGAACAGTAGGAATTACCAGATCAACGCTCGAAGCAACAGTACGTGCGCCAACAGTAACCGTAATATTTCCGGTGGTAGTTTTGTCTGGTACTACAGCACTTATCTGAGTTGCGCTGGCTGCAATTACCTTGGCTACTATACCCTTAAATTTAACGATATCATTAGCCGCAGTTGTAGAGAAATTTGTTCCTTTGATAACTACAGTATCTCCAATTTTAGCAACTGCCGGTGCATATGATGCAAAGGTTGGCGGTTGGGTAAAGGTGAAAACCGGACCGGTTGCCACATCGCTATTTTTGACCTTTAAGCTAACAGCACCTGTAAAGCCGCCTTGTTTGGGCACTAATATTTTCATTTGGGTTTCTGTTATAGATATAATCTTGGCAGGTGTTGTCATACCGTAAAATGTAAATACGTTGTCTGCAACCCTTGAAGGACTGTAATTTACGCCGGCAATAGTAACGGTATCGCCAGGCGAGCCAATTGTAGGCGTCATCACCTCGATAGTCGGCTTATTAGAAAGCGGCGTTGGGTCAACGATGGTTGATTTGTCTTTAGTTGTTGCAGCGTAATTGATCACGGTAAAGCTTCCGGTAGACGGGAACTCGCCACTAATGGGGTTCATGAACTTGATATTCCATTTTACGGTAATGTTTTTATCATTGATCGTAATGGTAATGGTTCCCGAAACGGCATAATAAGTTTGGCCTTCGTTTGAGTATTTAATATAGCTTTGGGTAGTGGTTGGCGTTGCACCCGTGCTGTTAATTCTTACAGAAGGGTTGCCTGGATTTGATGAAGTGCCTAATTTTTTGGTGATGGTTTGAGTGCCGGTTTTAACATCGTTAATAAAGAAATTTAACTGGTCGTTCTGGGCGGTGCTTAGTGTAACATTTGTTGACATGGCTTTTACCGCATCGCCATCAGAAGAATAATAAGTTGTTGAAAGTGAAGATTCGTTGACTGTAATGGTCCGGCCGGCAACAACACCTGCAAAATTAGTTGTAGCATCTGTTGATGTGGTGGGTTTCGTGACAGCCTGTGTGTCTTTTTTACACGAGCCCATGACGGCAATAAGCAGCAGCAAGCCGCCTACTTTTAATAGGGGTTTTTTAATCATGACTTGTTTTTAATTAATTAGGTTTATTAAAAATTCTATCCAAGTATAACGAGAATGTTACAACATTTCCAAATTTTTTAATATTATTTTAATGCTTTAAGTATAAATAATATTAAAAAAATAACCTGGCAATAATATTTAATTATTGGCTGTCGTCGCGGATGAGCCTGAAAAAATCATCGCGATAGGTTTCGCCAATTGGGATAGCCTGTTGGCCAATGTATAACTGGTTGCCATCCACCAATCTGATCTTATCTATAGATACAATATATGATTTGTGTACCCGGTAAAAAGGTGGCTGTGGTAATTGTTTTTCGAGGTCGCGTAAGGTTTGATAGGTAATAATACGTTGCTCATTAGTAAATACTGATATATAGTTTTTTAACCCTTCTATATATAATATGTCGTTATGGTTTATTTTTAGGAACTTATTTTTGCTTTCGCCTTTAACAAACATATAATCGGCAGTTGCAGCAGGTGGGGTGGACGGAGCGGGAGCAACAGGCGCCGGTGCCACCGTTTGTTCGCTCGCCGGCGATAGCAAAGCAAGTGCTTTATTGGCGGCTTTATAAAACCTGTCGAATGCGATGGGTTTCAGCAGATAATCCACCACATCATGCTCGTAACCTTCCAATGCATATTCGGGATAAGCCGTGGTTAAAATAACCTTGCATTTGCTGCCCAATAATTTCAAAAATTGGATGCCGGTAAGATCTGGCATCTGGATATCCATAAACACCAGGTCTATGCCGCCTTGTTGTATTAGCTGCAACGCCTCGATGGCGCTGGTACAGGTAGCAACCAACTCCAAAAATGGAATTTTTGCAATATGATCGGCAATAATTCTGGTAGCGTAGGCCTCGTCATCAACAGCAATACAACGGATCATTTATTGGGTTTTTATCAGGTAAATATAGCTAAGAATGTTACAGATCTATGCACAGCGTTACTGAATAGGTTTCTTCGGCGCTGCTGATCTTTAGCTCATGGCGGTTAGGATAAATCAGTTCAAGCCTGCGGCGGATGTTAGGCAGGCCGATACCTGTCGAGTGATCTTTCTCCTGCTTGTTAATCTCGTTATTCACGATAAATAGCAGCTGGTTACCGGTAACTTTCAGATTGATTTCTATCGGCTGTGCCGGATCATTAACTACGCCATGCTTAAAGGCATTCTCTACAAACGGTACCAAAATCAGCGAAGCGATGCGTTTGCCTGCTATACCGCCATCGATATCAAAATCAACAAAAAAATGATCCTCAAAACGCATTTTAAAAATGCTGATGTAATTGTGAATGTATTCAACTTCTTTTTGCAGGTCCACGGCGCCATCTGCACTTTCTGTAAGCATATATCGCATTAACTGCGATAGTTTAACTACCGCACCAGCCAGCTCCTCAGATACCGGGTAAGCCAATGAGTAGATGTAATTTAACGTGTTATACAAAAAATGCGGGTTGATCTGCGTTTTCAGAAAAGCCAGCTCAGCCTGGACCTTCTCTTCACGCAATGAGCGGTTTTCTTCGCTTTTTTTAAGAGAATCGAAACCCAGGTATATCGCCGCGCTCAGTATAATGGCCGATGAGCCGTAATACAAATTATCAGTAATGTAATAGCTGAGCTTTACACCCGCGTCATAGTTTTGAATATGGAAAAGAATGTTGTATAAAACCTGTTCGATTAAGTAGCGGGACGCGATGAAACTGGCCGTAGCAACAGCAATACCGCCAATAAGCTGCGGTATTTTACCCTTGTTAAGGAACTTTGGAAACACCCATAAGTAGCACACATAAAACTCAATCATCTTCACAAAGATGAAGGAGTAAATAAATTTGAGATTGTGCCCAACCGACGGATCCATGTATTCGCCGATGATTACATAGGCCCAATAAAGCGCCCAGCCTATAATATGGTAATTGCGTTCCTTTTTTGTCATGATATAAAAGTAGTGCAAAAGGCAGCGGGCTGTTAAAAATTTATCCCAACCCCTTGTTTTTTTATGTCAACCGGTAAAATAGCTTTTAAAACGGTATTTGATAGCTGATGTAGGGTTGGGATAATATAAAAGCGGGTTGGGATCATAATATTTCATAGCGATTTGTGCTGATGCACCTTTGGATCATCAAAACGAAACACAATGAAAAACTTTACGATCTCTTTAATATTATCCATCATCAGCACCGCAACCATGGCGCAGCAAGGAACCATTAGCGGCAAAGTAACCGACAACAAGCAAGAGCCATTGGCCGGCGCAACCGTGCAATTGCTGCACCTGCCCGATTCGGCCAAAGTAGCCGCCATCGCTGCCGACGCCGACGGCGCTTATCACTTCACTAAAATAGCAGCGGGTAAATATATGGTCAAAGCTGCGCTGGTAAGCTACCCTGCAGTAAGCTTTAAAGTTATTTTGGTTGATGGGCAAGCGGTGACCGTACCCACACTGGTGTTGGTCGAGCAAAAAAGATCATTAAAAGAAGTAACGGTGTCAGCCACCATACCGCAGCTGGTGCAAAAGAGCGACCGGCTGGTGGTAAATGTAGAAAAGCTAAACACCACCGGCGATAACGCGCTGGACGTGATCAAAAAAGCGCCCGGCATCCGCTTAGATAAAGACGATAACATTCTATATCGCAACAATGCAGGCGTTACCGTTATGATAGATGGTCGCCTAACCTACATGAGCGGTGGCGAATTAAGCAATTACCTGAAATCATTACCCGGCGATGCTTTGAGCAAGATCGAACTGATTGCCAACCCTCCGGGTAATTATGATGCAGAGGGTACTGCAGGGATAGTCAACATCATCCTGAAAAGAAATAAAGCGCAGGGTTACAACGGCAGCGCTAATTTAAGCGGCGGTTATGGCAAGTACGGTAAAGTTTATGGGGGTGCCAATTTAAATTACAATACCGGAAAATTCAGCTTTTATACCCGCGCTAATTCCGGCTATTTCGACTCGTACAATAAGCTGACGCTGAGCCGCCATATTGGTGATGAGGTGTATAACCAATTAAACTACTGGCATCCAAAATCGGTATCGACAGATTATACCGTAGGGGCCGACTACCGCGCCGGCGACCGCCACACCATTGGTATTATGCTGAAAGGTTTTAACGACCCTACCAACGCTGCAGTAACCAGTAATTCGGTTAATTACGATGCCGCAGGCCAGCAGGCGGGCAGTGTAACCGGTGTAAATCCACAGAAAACGGGCAATAACACCTATAGCGTAAACCTAAACTATGCTTTTGCTATTGACACTATGGGCCAGAAATTAAGCATGGATGCCGATTATGTGACCAGCAATGCTTTTGAAAGTGATATGTACACTAATAACTATTTTGATGCCAATGGATCGCTAATAGGCGCACCTATACAGTTACGCAACAATAGCCCGGTTAATTACAATATCAAGGCTATAAAAGCCGATTACGTATTACCATTTGGCAACCATTGGCAAGCAGAAACCGGCGCAAAAAGCAGTTGGGTAAGTACCCACAGCAATGTAATGTTCGACTCCTTGAAAACCAACGGTTGGGCGGCCGATCCAAAACGAAGTAATGACTTCCTGTACAACGAAAACATCAACGCGGCATATCTAACCTTAGGCAAAACTATCAGCACCCAATGGGATGTAAAAGCCAGCCTGCGTGCCGAGCAAACCAACTCTACCGCTAACTCTATGTATGGCGCCGAGATTGTAAAACGCAGCTACTGGCAGTTTTTCCCGAGCGCGTTTGTAACTTATAAGGTTAATGGCGATAATCAGTTAAATGCTTCTTACAGCCGCCGTATTAGCCGCCCAAGCTATGGTAGCCTGAACTCGGCCATCCGTTATACCGATCCATATACCGGCATTCAGGGCAACCCGTATTTGCAGCCGTCTATCTCGCAATCTTTAGTGTTCAACTATACATACAAAAGTTTTCAGATATTAAGCTTGAGCTATTTAAATGTAGACGGACCGGTAAACACCGTGATAAACCAAAACGATGTCACCAAAGAAAGCATCAGCACCTACCAAAATCTGGGCAAAAGCACAACAGTTACCGCAACATCGGCAGGTACGTTTAACGTGGTTAAATGGTGGACGGTTAATTATGAGTTGGATGGCGAATACGATAAAGTGAATACCATGGTCGACGGCACGCCCTACTTAAACAGTCGCTTTTCATGGTCCGGCAATATGGATCAGGTTTTCATCTTGCCAAAAAACTATAAGCTGACTTTATCGAGCCAATACAGTTCGCCTTCTATAATGGGTTTGTCGCGGATGCTTTCGGCCTCGCAAATTGATGCGGGTATCAGCAAGACCAGTGCAGATAAACGTTTGACCGTTTCGTTCAAAGCCAAAGACATCTTCTTTGGCAGCCGCTGGCGCAGCATTTTGCAATACAATAACGTAAATACCGTGTGGAACAATGAGTGGGAGAGCCGCAAGTTCTTCCTGGGATTGAGTTACAAATTTGGCAACACCAAACTTAAAGCAGCCCGCAGACGCGAAACAGGTTCGAGTGCCGAGGAGCAAAGAATGTAATACCTAAACCTCAGTTAATAGTTAGAAAGCCTTGGGTTATTTTGATCCGGGCTTTTTTGTATCTTAGTATTACCAATTGCCTAAACCATCCTATGAAAATAAGAATCTTTATTTACAGCTTTTTTTGTTTGATGGCGATGAGCATGGGTAGTTGGGCTCAGGATATAAAGCTTGATGATATTACTAAAATACAATTTGTACATTATGGCAGTTTTACCTCACCCTTTGTACGCGTAACCGAGGTTTTGCCTGAGGGTAAAGCATGGAAGTGTTATCAGCTAAGACGATATGAGGAACGGCCGAAGTTTATCAAAGACTCTACCCGGCGGTTTGTCAAAACAATTTCTTTAAAAAACCTCAATCAATTACTTAAATATATTAATCATCCTGACACCCTGGTAAATCTTAAACAATTTAAAATCTCAAACACAGAATTGAAGCAGTGGGTAGATACACTGCAAAAAGAAGAGAAACCGGAGTTTGAATATGCCAAAAAGGCCAACATGTCTTCTCGTCGGGGCGATAGCATAGCTGCCAATTTAACTGACGAACAAAAGGTGTATTTCAAAAAAATAATTGATGCGGGACTTGCCGTTAGCGATGCGTCATCAAAAGCGCTCCATCCGATGTCGTGGGACGATGCGCATTATTATTGGATAATTTTCACGCACAAGAATAACCTGACAGACACTATAGAAGCTTACCAAAAACCGTTTATTTTGTACCATTTGCCCTGGCGCATAAAGAACAAAAAAAGCTATAATCCGCATCTTACGGAATTGTTTGAGTCGATGAATGCCAACAATGATTTCATTAAAACCGAGCAAGCCAGTCTTAATTACCGCATTGACCTGGAAATATTTCAGAGATGGGTGGCTACTCCTGCTTTTTGGGAAGATTATATCAGGCGGCACCCCACAAATTACGCCTTGTTAAACAAAACGTTAATGCCTGCATCCCTTTCCTCAAATGGCGGGAGCGGCTTTCTTAAATCATCTTTACTGCCCGCAAATGTGCAATTAAGCTTTGGGTTTTATTATGCTCCTAATGATACCTTAAATGCCAATTATAATAATACTGAAGAAAAACAACTGGTAGACGTATATCACAAGGGGAGTTTCCTGTTGGATTATTTAAAAGCAAATCCTAATGATATAGCTATTACTGAGAGAGCATCGGCCGATATCATTAATCAGATAAAGACGATTTACCCCGCCATAGCTCAGTATGATCTCAAACAAATTCATTTGCTCAGCGTGTGGCCAGATATGTACCGCAGTTCATTACTCGACCTATCGCTTTGGTTGTTATTACCTGATGGCGCAGCAATTTTAATACGTTTTAGCGATGGAATGATATCAAGAGGTGATAAGATTTTCGCCGGTTTTAAATCGACAAAAAGCACGCACAACGTTTGCCTGGTGTTTGATAATGATGGAAAACGCATATTCGGCGACGAATCAGAATTTAAAATTAAGCTACCCTAGGGCCTTCTATCTATGAAACCAAAATTTTTTATTTACTGCTTATTTTGCTTCTTAATACTGCATTTAAACGCAGTTGCGCAGGATATTAAATTACAAAACATCATAAAAATAACTTTTGATGAAGGGATACCTGATAATAACCTCTACCCACATAAAACTGTAGAGGTTGTGCCCGAACAAGGTCAATGGAAATCTTATCAAACGGTGTATTATACGACATATGATCCTAAAACAAAGAATCCATTTAGCGACAGCACACGCAGGTTTATAAAAATTATTTCGGCAGATACATTGACCCTGCTTTTGGATATCATATCAAAAAAAGATACTACGGTTAATGAGCGCAACTTCAATATCAGTATAAACCAACTCATTAAATATACTGATACCGTTGACAAGGAAATTAACCCGCAACAAAAACAGCGGTTTATTGACGCGATAGAAAACAAATCAATTGTTCACGATGCGTTAATGAGTTGCGTTTTTCCAATCATGCGGATTAGTAGTGACGGTGGGGGCGGCAGTTCCATTGTCATTAAAACAAAAGATGGAAAAGATGTAGGCATTAGTAAGATGGAGAGCTCTTTTATTAATGGTTTGCCTTGGGGTAACAATGAGGAGAAGCTTTATGACCCGCGTATTACAGATATATACTATGCTGTAATGAACAACGTAAAAGAGGCTCAAAGGGAAAGAGGGTGGATGTATAGATGGATAGACAAAATGATTTATCAGAAGTATTTTCAAACAGCATTTTATTGGGAAGATTTCAAGATAAAGCACCCGGAAGTTTATGCATCATTTAAAGGCACACTTACGCCGGCTCGGTTAGTGAAAGGGAACGGAGTAACCGGTGATAGCTATGTGTCATCACGGTTACCGGCTTATGCACTAATTATTTTTTGGTTACACGATAACTTAGACAGCGCGATCTATAAATACAAAAGCTATGAAGACACTGTAGTTAGTGTTTTCAAGAAGCGTAATTTTTTGTTTGACTATATTAAAAGTAAAAAAGATACGAGAGTATATGTCTATGCCGGCAGAATGGCCGGAAAGAATGCCTTAGGTTATGTCAGAGAAATAAAAGAATACTATCCGGAAATAGAAAAACTAAACCGTTACAAAGCGCTACTGATTGCTTGTATGAACCCAAATAAAACATCTTCCAGGTGGATGATACTACCTAATGACCAGTTGTTGTTGTTAGATTATACAGGTAAACTGGTTTACACGGCGGATGGAAAGTTTGATGGATTCGTCCCTGACTCCGGTGTCACAAGGCATCATGTATGTCTGGTATTCGACAGCAAAGGAAACCGAATTGGCGGAAGTGACAATGCTAACGTAGGCAAATATTAATAGCTGTCAATACCATCAGGCATTTTCTCCAAATTAATTCCGAAATTCGCCCCCATGCTGCAAATCCAACAAAACGTATCGTTAATAAACTTTAACACATTTGGGGTTGATGTTAATGCCCGTTATTTTGTTGAGATCAATCACCCCGAGGACCTGGCCGAATTGTTCATGGACCCGCAATGGCAGCAAATCGAGCGATTAGTAATAGGCGGCGGCAGCAATATGCTGCTCATCAAAGATTTTGAAGGGCTGGCCATCCACATGAATATCCGTGGTATTGAGCATCGCATTAATCACCAGGAAGTATTTGTTGAAGCTGGTGCGGGCGAGGTTTGGAACGACCTGGTAAACTACTGCGTGCAGCGCGGCTTTGCCGGGATGGAAAACCTAAGCCTGATCCCCGGTTCGGTAGGGGCATCACCTATCCAGAACATAGGCGCTTATGGTGTGGAGCTGAAAGATGTGTTCAGCAGCTGTAAAGCGTTCGAAATAGCAACCGGCAATTTCCGCACTTTTAGCAAAGTCGACTGCGGTTTTGGGTACCGTGAAAGCGTTTTTAAAAGTGAGCTGGCGGGGCAGTATATTATTGTGTCGGTAAAATTCGATCTGTCGCTTACGCCAAACCTTAATTTAAAATATGGCGCGATAGAGCAGGAACTGGAAGTTCGCGGTATCACTAATCCTACTATAAAAGATGTTTCGCGGGTAGTATCGCATATCCGCGTAGCTAAACTGCCCGACCCGTCAACAATAGGCAATGCCGGAAGCTTTTTCAAGAACCCGGTTATTACCACTGCCCAATTTGCACCCATCCAACAACAACATCCCGACATTATAAACTACCCCGCTGGTGATGGCCTGGTTAAACTGGCTGCCGGCTGGCTCATTGAACAATGCGGCTGGAAAGGTAAAGTAGTTGGAAATACGGGCACCTGGAAGAACCAGGCCCTGGTTTTAGTGAATCATGGCGGCGCTACTGGGCAGGAAGTGTATAACTTTTCGTCGCAAATTATAGACAGTGTGTACACCAAATTTGGTGTTAACCTACAACGCGAAGTTAATATTATCGGTTAATTTTCTTAAGTATTATGTAAGTGCGGGTAATGTAATCCTATTGTCATGCAGTTTTGTGTTGATTTTTTATTTCATGTAATGTGTTGATAATCATGTGTTTGATTTATTTATGGTGTATTATGTACACTTTGTAAAGGATCTGTAGCAAGTAGTTTTTGGCCTTTAACCGGTTTGGTATAGTGGTATGGCGTTTGTCTATAAACCAATACAAAACATTTACAGATGACAAAGATTGAGTTTAACACCCTAGTATTGCGTCAAGCAAGTTCATTAAGGTCATACGCCTTACATTTCACTCACGACGCAGATGATGCTAACGACCTTGTCCAGGACACGATGTTGAAAGCCATAACTTATTACAATAAGTTTAAAGAAGGCACTAATTTAAAAGGATGGTTATATACCATTATGAAAAATACCTTCATCAACAACTATCGCCGTTTTGTTAAAATGAGCACTTTCGTTACTAAATCAGACGAGATCTCTTCTCCAAACCTGGTTTTTAGTTCAACTAAAAATCAAGGCGAAGCTAAATTTGTAATGGATGATATTAAAAAAGCGCTTGAGCGTTTACCCGAAGATTATTACGTACCCTTCACCATGTATTTTGAAGGCCATAAATACCATGAAATTGCCGATCATTTAACTATACCTATCGGTACCGTTAAAACCCGTATCCACGTGGCGCGTAAACTGCTGAAGAAAAACCTGAAAGCTTACGATAATGGTGTTAAAAAGCCAATCTACGCAGAAAATTAAGGATTAATCAACTCAACATATATCAAAGAAAAAGCCCGCTCTCAAAAGCGGGCTTTTTCTATTTTTAACAAATACGTCATTGCGAGCGAGGTACGAGCGTCGCAATCTCTCGCCGACATACTAAGCAAATCGTCCGGAGATCGTCACGCTCGTACCTCGCTCACGATGACGAGATGGTGAGTAAGAACATTAATGATCAATTATGTTGTCATTCTGAGCGCTAGCGAAGAATCTTATCCGCTTTACTAATCGCTTTTAGAAGATTCTTCGCTATGCTCAGAATGACAAAAGGGTTCCATTATTTACTGTCCACTTTTTAGTTCACCTCTACAACGGCCGTATTATCATCAGTATTACGGTCAATTAGTTTGTAAATAGGATCAATACCTGCACGTTCAGGTTTGTCTTTTACAAAAGCGGTAACCGTGGTTTGGAATTTGGTAAACTTTTCACGCTTCAGGTAGATCAACTTTTCCTGACCATTCACCATGCTGAAGACACCTATGTCGATATAATCCTTAACCGGCGTTTCTTTTTCGTTGCCGGCACGGTCTGCATAATACTTAACAGTTTGTACCGGGATGGTTACCAAATAGCCGCCTGCCACTTTTTTGGCCGTAGGTTCAACTACACGGTTCTCAAACAGGGTGATCTTGCTGTACAGGTCGTCCACGACGTATTTAAGGCTGTCTGGTGTTACTTCTTTAATGTAGCCGGTCAGCACATCAGTAGTTGGGTACTTGTCGCCGTTCCCGTAGTTAGCCAAAAGTTTGCGCAGGGCTTTGTTCATGTTTTCTTCGCCGATATAGTCCTGCATGGCAAAGTTGGCCAGCGTACCTTTTTGGTAATGTATGTAAGCCTGGTTATCGGTTTGGTCGAGCGGGTTCTCATTCTTCTTCTCAGTAGCGCGGCCGCTTAAGTAGCCATCCAGCTCATATTTAAGGTAACGGCGCAGTTCTTCGGGCTGCAAGGTTTTTTTCAATAGCATCAAGGCACTGTATTGCGCTAAACTCTCAGAGAACATGGCGCTGCCGACCGTATTTGCCTCGGCAACCTGGTGACCCCACCATTGATGGCCCAGCTCATGTGCGGTAACATAATAGGTCATATCCAGCTTCTCCGGTTTTTTGCGGAAGATAAAACCAATGCCCTCAGAAAACGGAACCGTATTAGGGAACGACTGTGCAAACGTGCGATACTTCGGATATTCGATGATCCGCATCTGGTGAAACAAAAACGGACTGAAATTCTTACTGTCGTAATCTAAACCATTCTTCAAGGCCGTGATCATGGTGTTTACATTGAACGGATGATCTTTATGGTAATAGATCTCCAGGTTCACGCCGTTCCATTTGTCGTGTTTAACCTCATATCTGCCTGATATGATGTTGAAGAAATTAAAAATCGGTTTATCCATTTTGTAATGGAAATAGGCGCGGCCATTTTGCATCCATTTCTTTTCCAGATAGCCGGGTGATATCGCGATCTGATCGGGCGCAGTACTCAACGTCAAATCCAGATTGGTACGGCCTCGTTCGCCAAACAAATTAAGTTGGCGTGCAAGGGTATCGGTGCGTTTAGGCAAACCGGCTTGTTCCTTCAGACCGCGCTTTTTGCGCTCGTCCGTATCGCCAAGTTCATTGCCTCGGGAGTAGCCCAGCGTGGGTATAAAATCAAAATTATTAAAGAATGTACCGTTAACCACATAAGTGGTATTGGTATCGCCATTAACAAAACCGTGGTTAACCCGCTGGCCCACCAGGGTCAGTTGTATCGAGTCGCCGGGTTTTAGTGGTTGTTTTAATTGAAGCACTTTGAAGCGATAATCAGGGTACTCTTTTACCAATTTAGTTTCTGCATTAAACTTCAGGGTGGTGTAATGCACCATATCGTCGGTAGGCTCTTGCACCAATAACTGATTGATAGGCGCGTTAAACAAATTTTTATACTTAATGACGATGCTGAAATTCATGTTACCTTTTTCGGGCACCAGGTCTATGCTGCCTTTGGTATCCACTACACTTGGTTGCAATGCCTTATCGTAACGATGTTTAAGATCCTTTTCGTAGCGGGCCTGCAGGTCCATATCGTTCTCGCTATTGCGATATTTATTGCGGATGTTAGTATTGATGTAATAAAAGCTGCCTGCTCCTAAAGCAAGCATTAAGCTAAGTATGGCAAACACCAATTGCGCCCGGCCAAAACGCTGACGGCTGTTAGCCATTCGCGCTTTAAAACTGGTATCAGTACCCCGCTGATAAAATAATACGGCTACAAGCAGCAAAAGCCCACACACGCCTATCCAAAATAGCTTCAGTACCCAGAATTTTTCCAGCTCGGCGGCAAAACCGTTCATGTCTGAATACGTACCTACGGTGCCGCTGTTTGGCGCAAGCAGATTGTAAAATATTTTCATGCGGCCTTCAAACAACACGAAAATGTAGAACACTATACTCACTGCATAGCCCACAAATTTATTGCTGAAAATGCTTTGAATAAACATGGTGATGGCCATATAGATCATTACGCCGATATAAACCCGCAGTAATAATACTTTCAGGTATACGCCAAGCTCTATTGTACCAAAGCCCCTGGTAATTTGCATCAGGGCGCCTATCGGTATCATAGCGATAACATATAGTAAAAGCACCGCGCCCATGGCCAGGTACTTACTTACAATAGGCACTGCGTAGCTGGTAGGCAAAGCATCAAAGATCTGGTTAAAGCGGATCTCTTTTTCTTTCCAGATCAGCTCGCCCGAGTAGAACAGTGTCATAATGATAATGACCAGGATCACTTCGCCGGCCACAAACTCGGCCATGAGTGATGACAGCGGATAAAGCTCTTGCCCGTACCATGAGGTTGCATAAGCCGCATCCATGGCTATGAGCACCAAACCTACACCGGCAATACCCAGAAAAGGTATAGATCTGATAATCTCTTTAAAATAAAGCTTGGTTAACACAGTCACCTGGCTAAACCAGGTGGAGGCATTATAAATTGGTTTACTAAAGGGGATAGGTAGCGTATCTGCAACGGTAATGGCCTCTTTTTGAAATATACGCTTTTTAAACAAGCCCGTATAAACTGATCTGAATTTGAAGACCGAAAAGGTGATAATCATGAACACCAAACCAATGCCTATCCATATCAAACGGTTAATGAGCAGCAAACCACCGAAGGGGACAACTAAGGTATTTTTCTCGGCTACCGTCCAATAACGGGTAATGGCGTTTACGGTGTAGGTAGCAAAGGGATCGGCAAGAGCGGCTTTGTGCAGATTTTCAACGTCACCAATTAAAGTGGTGGTTATGGCGTATATAGCTACCAACACAATTGACTGCAGGTATACAAACAGCATTTTACGGGTTAATGCGCCGATAGCAAAGAACAGGCACGAAAACACAAACATGTTGAGCACAATAACCGTTAACCAGGGCTTTACGTACTGATAAAATCCTACATGAAGATACTTGGAATGATCTCCCCATGGTTTAGAGCAACCCAGCCAGGTGCCCCATAAAAAGCCGCTGCTCACAATCACCAGGATTAGGAATGAGCCTAAAAACCGACCCAGCAGGTAACTGGTTTTGTTGATATTGGTAGTAAATATCAGCGACTCCATCTTATGCTCAAAATCGCGCAGAATGGGCACACCCATAATGGCCGAGGCGATGAACAAGCAAGGGATTAAACTAAAAATACCGGCTATGTTGAACAACACTACCGATGCATTTTGTTTTACCTTACCGGTGGCACCGCCAAACTGTATAACGTCTGGCCAGGCCACTGCGGCATAGGCCAGCAACACCACCATACCGAAATAGATATAAGTAGCGGGCCGGTTAAGGCGATACTTAACCTCAAATTTTATGACTTCCAAAAGCATAACGATACGATTAAACGGTTAATGCCTGAGGTTGACTGCCGAAGATATAAGAGAAATAAACATCCTCCAGATCGGGGTTGACCAGTTCGAAACCGTCCTCGGGTTTGCTGTCAGACAGCACATGCAGTGTAGGTTTGCCGGCTACCAGTTTATCTGATATTACGTTGAGGCGTTCTTTATAACCTGTCGCCAGGTCGCGGTCAACACGCATACTCCAGATCTTGCCTTTTAAATCGCCTAATGCTTTTAGCGGGTTGCCCTGCATCAGTACCTGGCCCTTGTTGATGATGGCCATATCGGTACAAAGCTCTTTCACGTCCTCTACAATGTGGGTGGATAAGATCACGATAGTTTCATCGCTTAGCTCGCCCAAAAGGTTTAAAAAACGGTTACGTTCGGCAGGGTCGAGGCCTGCAGTAGGCTCATCGACAATAATTAGTTTTGGGTTTGACAACAGCGCCTGTGCAATACCAAAGCGTTGCTTCATACCACCCGAGTAACCTGAAAGATGTTTCTTTTTATCGTTAAATAAATTGGTTTTATGTAGTAAAGATGCAACCAGTGCTTTACGTTCGCTGCGGTTAGTGATACCTTTTAGTACGGCAAGGTGATCCAGTAAATCCTCTGCAGATATTTTGGGATACACGCCAAACTCTTGTGGTAGGTAGCCCAGGGTTTTGCGTACATCGTCTTTTTGACGCAGCACATCTATTTCGCCCAGCGTAATAGTGCCCGAGTCAGGCTCCTGCAGCGTAGAGATGGTACGCATCAGGCTTGATTTGCCGGCGCCGTTTGGCCCCAGTAAACCAAACATACCCGAGTTGATAGTTAAATTAATGTCTTTTAGCGCCTGGACGCCGTTAGCGTAAGTTTTTGAGAGGTTTTTGATGATCAGTTGCATGTGGTGATGGTTAGTTGATGCAAGATATCAAAAAATCAGCTAAGTTATCACCGCAGGTTGTGAGGCGGCAGGTTTTGTCTTTTATTTGTCCTGGTAACTACCAAATACTTTCACTAATCTATCCGGGTAGTCAGATATCAAACCGTCCACCTCCATATCGGCCAAAACTTTCATTCTCGCTTCGTCATTTACCGTCCAGGGGATAACCTGTGTATGGTTTTGGTGTGCCGAAGCAACCATGTCGGGCGTCACAATCTTTTCTTCGGGACTTAAAATAGTAGGAGTGAAACCTAAAATTTTGATGCTGCCTTCATAATCGCCTTTTGAGATCAGGAAAGCGGTTTTAACGTTCGGCATTGTCTGATGCAACACCTGCAAGGTCCGCGGGTCGAACGATTGGATGATCACCCTGTCGGTAATATGTTTTTGGTTGATGACAGCCATGAGTGTTTGGACAAACACGGTTGGTATGGGGTTTTCAATGCCGTCTTTCCCAAAATTACTTTTAGTTTCGATATTATAATATACCGGTTTAAGATGATGCGTCTTGGTGTAGTTTTCTACGCTGTCAATCAGTTCAGATAACAGCGGTTTATAGGTTTTAACCTTTTGCTGCTCGGGGAAAGCCGGGTAATCTTTAACACCCTCGATAAACTGTCGGATGTCGGCATAATTCATCTTCAGCAGCATGTATTGTTTCTGCTCGTCTTTGCTTATCTCGCTGCCATCAGGCTTGAGCATAAAAAGCGAATTCATATCCGGGTCGTGCGATACCACAACTTTGCCATCGGCAGTGATATAGGTATCTAGTTCCATGGTACGCGCGCCAATGCGCACGCCGTTCATCATAGATTGCGTCGTGTTTTCAGGCATTAAACCACGGCCGCCGCGGTGCGCTTCGGTATCGAAAGTTTGCTGGGCTTTGGCCGATAAAAATCCGAAGCCGATAAAAAGTGTCAAAAGGTATTTCATAGTATTATGATTTGTGCGCCACCCATTTAACGGCGTTGCGCAACAGTGTTTGATAGGGAATAATGTTGTGCGATGCATCATCATGGCCAAGCGCTATGCAAACAATACGCGTTTTTGGATTTTTAACGATGAAAACCGAAGGATAAACCACATCCGAGCCTGCCACATGGTTACTAGCCAAAACTTCAATACCCGGACCTAGAGGATCAACCACGTAATGATAACGCTCGTCTTTCAAGTTAAAATGCTGCTCAACGCCTTTGGTAATGGGATGATTTGGGTTAACGATATCCTCGTCAAAGCTGCCATATTTATCATGTGCCTCGGCGCCGCCGCTAACTAATTGTCGGTTGTACTCCGGCCAATCCTTCCAGTTATACCAAAGCCCGGGGTGACCCAATACTAAACCCTTGCCGGCATCCACAAAATCAAAGATCGCTTTGCGCGATGCTGCATTTATTGGCTGATTGGTTACCAGGTAAAGCACATCGGCCGACTTTAAATAAAAACTTATGGAATCTGTATTGCTGGTGTAAACAACCGAGCACAAACCATCGCGCTCCAAGGTAGCGGCGTCTGCCTGTTTGTACCAACGATCAAAATCATGCGAAGTGCCCCCGCCAACAATTAACACACGGATTTTTTTAGCCGATGCTGTCATCGGCACAACAAAAAATAGCATTGCTGCAAATAATAGTAGGAGTGGTTTATACTGGCGGATTCTCATTGGCTTGTTGGGTGCTAAGGTAAATGATGGGTGTTAAATTGGGGTTAAGTTATAAAATTGTGTTGAAAGGAGTGAGTGTAAAAGTTATCAAAAAGTTCTGTCATTTCGACCAACGGGAGAAATCTATACACAAGCTAAGCACCATTGAATACTCGTGTATAGATTTCTCGCTAGCGCTCGAAATGACAAGTATATTGGATACTGTCTGTCTGTTACTTAACCAATAAGCAACTAAAATCGACTTTTAACGTTTAATCAATTATGAACCTACGTTTTAGTTTAATCTTGTTATCTACTGTCGCGCTCTTATCTGCTTGCGGCAAAAAAACAGATACCGGCACAACCAACACTGGGGGTAATAATAACAACGGTGGCGATAATGGCAATAATAATGGAGGGAGCACTAGCTGTACCGCCACCCTGGCCGATGCCGAAAACATAGCTATTTTCCCTGCCGATAACGCCTGGAACCTGGACGTATCCGGCGCAGCGGTGGACCCGTATAGCAGCCAGATCATTGCCACTTTTAGCACCTCTAAAGTGAAGGCTGACTTTGGCGCAGGCTTATATGAGAATGTGCCCATTGGTATACCTTATATCGTGGTTTGCGGCAGCCAAGCTAAAGTTTCGGTAACTTTTAGGGCTAATGACGAAGATGGTAATTATGGCGACGAAAGCGACCCGGGGCCGTACCCGATACCGGTTAACGCACCTATAGAAGGCAATGGCACCGGCGACGCGCATGTGATTGTAGTAGACAAAGACAACAAGAAATTATATGAATTGTATAATGCCAGCCACCTCAATAATCAATGGCAGGCATCAAGCGGGGCGATATTCGACCTTACCTCAAACACCCTGCGTCATGACGGCTGGACATCTGCCGACGCGGCGGGTTTGCCCATCTTCCCCGGATTGGTGCGTTACGAAGAAGTTTTAAAAGGTACCATTGATCACGCTATTCGTTTCACGCTGCAATCGGCTTATGTTAAGCCGGCTTATATAGCCCCGGCAAGGCACAGCGTGGGCAGCAAGGGCGGCCAGTATTCTTTGCCGTTTGGCGCTAAGATCAGGTTGAAAGCCAGCTTCGATATCAGCGGTTATTCGGCCACCAATAAGGTCATTCTTGCCGCCATGAAAAAGTATGGGTTGATCCTGGCCGATATAGGCAGCAATATGTACATCAGCGGCGCGCCTGATGACCGCTGGAACAATGACGACCTGCAAAAACTGGGCGCTATCAACGCATCGAACTTTGAGGTAGTAAAGTTTAATTAGAATCCTGGTCTTTACCTGTATTTTTGGGTGAGACTCTTTTTTTGTAAATTGCTTAAAGCAAACCAATTACTATGAATAAAGTCAACACCCTGTGGCGGGCATTTTACAGCATCGGAATCGTCGGTATAGCCGTTTTGCAATTGGTAAAGGGCAATTTTATGCCGGTTATTATACCGTCAAGCATCCCTTATTTACCGGGCTGTTTGCTCTGCATCTGGGTGGTTAGCCTGTTATTTATAGTGAAAGCGATTTTAATAGCGGGCTTTGAAAAATATGCACGCAGCTCAGCTTTGTTTGTCGGCGTTTTTCTGTTGATCTTATTTTTAGCCTTACACCTACCTTACCAGGTCGAAACAAACATGCATTTTTTGGCCGGATGGTCAGACGCGTTAAAGATCCTTGCGTTGAGTGGCGGTGCTTTTGTTGTCGCCGGCTCCCTTACTAACCCGGTTGCGGCCCATAAACCGGGTTCATGGGTAGCTAAATTGATTCCTCTTGGGCGTTATTTCTTTGCCATAGATATTTTAGTTGCCGGTATTATGCACTTTTTATACATGCCTTTTGTGGCTATGCTGGTACCCGCCTGGTTGCCCTGGCATACGTTTTGGGGATACTTGGCAGGCGTGGCGCTAATTGCGTCGGCGCTGGGCATTATCCTGAATATACAACTTAAACTAGCTGCCAATTTACTGGGAGCGATTATATTTATCTGGTTCATCACCCTGCACATCCCCCGCGCCATAGCCGACCCGGTGAGTGGTAATGGCAATGAGATTGTGAGTGTATTTGAAGCATTAGCTTTTAGCGGTATTGCATTTTTGATTGCGGCGAATGCGAAAGTGAAGCGGGCGTAGACCCCACATATCGTGGAGAATTCATCCTGATTCCCAGGCTTCGGGATTAGCGCTAATAACCTGTCATTGCGAGCGTAGCGTGGCAATCGCAAGGAGAACAGTAACGCGTGCGGTTGCCACGCTACGCTCGCAATGACAGGTCTTCTAAGTTATAAGAAATTATTGTCGAGAACTATTCATGCTCCCCAATCACCGACAAAATATTCCCTGCCGGATCTTTAAACCAGGCAATGTCCGGGCCGTGGCCATCGCCGCGCATAATGCCTTTGTCGTCAGTGTTTAAATACTCGTTGTGATATTGTTCAAATTTTACGCCTTTTACAATCAGGGCGTCAACCGCGCGCTCCAAATCGGGCATTACAAAGTTTAATACCGTAAATGTAGCCGGCTGATGATCGGGCTTTGGGTACATCATTACGGTGCCGCCACCTTTAACATGCAGCTCTGCCACGCCCATAGGGTTATCAGTTACCTGAAGGCCTAAAACTTCGCTGTAAAACGTTTTTGCAGCTTCCAGGTCATTGACCGAAAAACTGCTGAATGTATTTGAATCGCTGAACATAATCTTTTGGTTTTTGCTAAGTTAATTTACCTGTTGATGAGGCGTACTGGTTATAAAAGCCAATTGTCGGGGTCATTTAAGACTTTAACATCTGTGCCTTCCATTAGTTTCTGCAAATGCCATACCGATTTTTGAAATAAACAAATAGCTTTGCCTAAACCCATCATGAAAAGAGTACTGCCGACCATTGTTATAGCCCAATTTTTTTGTACTTCGGTATGGTTTGCAGGCAACGCCATTATGAGCGACATCGCCAAAAAACTACACCTGGAACCGGCTTATCTGGCGCATTTAACCAGTGCGGTACAGCTGGGGTTTATTGCCGGTACGCTCATTTTTGCCGTTCTGAGCATTGCCGACCGCTTCTCGCCGGTTAAAGTATTTTTTTGCTGCGCGATGCTAGCCGCCGCGATTAACCTTGGCGCAAGTTTAAATAATATTGATGCTACTGCATTAATGATTTGCCGCTTTGCGACGGGCTTTTTCCTGGCCGGTATTTACCCGGTGGGGATGAAAATAGCATCCGACCATTACCAACAGGGCCTGGGTAAATCATTAGGTTTTTTAGTAGGTGCATTAGTGCTGGGTACGGCTTTTCCGCACTTTTTAAAAAGCATGACGGGCGGGTTGCCTTATCAATATGTTATTTACGGCACATCGATACTATCAGCAATGGGCGGCTGCGCCATGATAGTATTAGTGCCGGATGGCCCCGGCCGTAAGCAAGGGCAAAGACTCAATTTCAATGGATTTTTAAGCGGCTTTAAAGATCAGAAATTCAGAGCCGCAGCCTTTGGGTATTTTGGACACATGTGGGAGTTGTATGCTTTTTGGGTATTTGTACCGGTGATTTTGGCGGCTTATCAAGCGCACTATCCGCAAGTTAACTTGAACGTCCCTTTACTCTCGTTCCTCATTATCGCCATCGGCAGTTTGTCGTGCGTTGCAAGCGGGTATTTATCGCAAAGATTCGGTGCAAAAAAGGTAGCGACTGTCGCTTTATTTACCTCCTGCATTTGTTGCGTCGTTTCGCCATTATTTTTATTTGCTAACGCGATGGGCGCTTTCATCATATTTCTATTCATCTGGAGTATAGCCGTTATTGCCGACTCGCCTTTGTTCTCCACCCTCATTGCCCAAAACGCGCATGTTGAGGTTAAGGGTTCATCATTGACTATTGTTAACAGCATTGGTTTTGCTATAACTATTATGAGTATTCAGTTAGTCACCGCTTTGCGGACATCTGCGAATGCGGAGTATATCTATGTATTGTTGGCGGTGGGGCCGGTGTTGGGGTTGGTGGTGTTGGTGAGGAAAGAAAATAGTTACTAATTATTGCTGCTTTGAAACTGCTCCGTCGTCGTGAGAGAAGTACGACCTCTAATCCGCTCGCCTAACTTGTCGCTCGTTTAGCGCTCAGTAGCCGCTAAGGCTTTGTTCTTTTGTCTTGATACAAAAGAACCAAAAGATCAAGTCATACGCAATGCTTCTACGCTCAGGGCCTTTGCGCTGCAAGTCGATAAAACCTGGGCAGGGGCCTGTTGCCGCTGGTTGTCGCACAATCCCTGCGCTTCAGGCAACATTCCCGACAGCCCTGCAGCCGCACAAGGCCACCATCGTTTTATCGCCTTCACCTGAAGCTCTGCGTCTGACGTCTCGGTTCCATTGGAGGTTCTGCAAACTGCGTTGAATCAAAAAGTGCGTAATGGCCTGTCAGGGCACGCGGCCGGGAGTTTTGCCTTGAGCGGCGGCAGCGATTGGCCTGACTTGATTTTTGATTACTTTGTATCAAGACAAAGTAATAGCCCTAGCGGCGAATGAGCGACACCAAGCGACAAGCTATTAAAGCGATTCGGAGATCGTTACGCTCATGCTTCGCATTAACGAGCGGGACTCTATCGGCTTCTAAAAAATTCGCTGCTGTATTACCTTCATAAACTGATCCTTAAACTTCTCGCTGATGGGGATCTGCTTACCGGCAATATAAATGTGGTTGTCCTGGATCTTGTTGATTTGTTTAGTGTTGACGATGTACGAGTTGTGCACCCTCACAAACGGCGGCTGCAGCTGCTCGTCGATATCTTTTAGTCTTCGATAGATCAGGATCTGCTCGGCAGGGGTAACCAGGCGCACATATTCCTTTTCGCCTTCAAAATAGTGGATATCGGCCAGTAAAATATTGCGCAGCACCTTGCCAGATTTTACGAAGAAATATTCGTTATCATCCGCACCCGGCTTTCGCCCTGCATCGCGACTGCCAAAATAGCCTTCTATCTTTTGCATCGCCGCCAGGAAACGCTTGAGCGTAATGGGTTTAAGCAAATAATCTATGGTCTCGAACGAGTAACTTTCGGCGGCGTATTCTGAATAGGCGGTAGTGAAGACAATTTTGACATCCTTGGCCAGCAGGGCCGCCAGTTCCATGCCGGTAAGCTGCGGCATGTTAATGTCCAGGAATACAAAATCGGGCTTGCTGGTTTTTAAAAGCGCGATGGCTTCCAGGGCATTATAGCATTTCCCCAGCAGGTTCCACTGTGTATTTTGCTGTACCAGGATCTCCAGCAGGTCCACCGCATTGGGTTCGTCGTCAATGATCAAACAGTTCAGGCTCATATCAGCGGAACTTTTAGGTAAGCGGTATAAAAATCATTAGCCGCGCCGGTGCTCAGGCAAAAGCCCGTGCCATATAAATGCTCCAAACGTTTCTCCAGGTTACGAATACCGAAACCGGCGGGCTGGTCGGCACCTGTTTTGGGTTGTACATGGTTTATGGTCTCAAACACCAGGTAACCATCTTCTTGTATTAGCGACAACTCGATCTTATTATCGCTGGCTGTTTTATCGATGCCGTGTTTAAAAATGTTTTCTACGAAAGTCATCAACAACATAGGCGGGATACGCAGCTCGGGGTCGCAGGCTTTGATGAAGGTGAGATCGATATCATGGCGCATGCGGATCTTCTCTAACGCGATATAGTTTTCAAGGAATTGGATCTCGGTCGATATAGCTACGCGGTCCTTGGGGCTTTCATCTACAAAATAGCGCATGATGTCTGATAGGCGCTCAATGAGGTTAGCGGTTTTTGGCGCTTCGCGATAAGCTTCGAAATAGATATTGTTGAGCGTATTGAACAAAAAATGCGGCTGTACCTGCGATTTTAACAGGTCCAACTCGGCCTGGCTCTTTTGTGCCATCATTTTTTCTGATTGCTGTTTCAGATCGAAATAATTGATAGCCAGCCTGAAAATAAAGCTTAGCAAAAAGGTGAGGAACCCGGTGACGATCACATAGATCAGATCGCTCAATTCCATTTTCATCCAGGCCTTATTAACTACCAACTGGTACAGGTAATGGCTCAGGTAAGCGCGGCCAATGCCACAGCCAATTAATAATACCAGAGCATAAATAACATATTGAACTCTGCGGCCCCGCTCATAAAATCGCGGCAGCAAAAAATAGATATTGCCATAAATAACCAGCATATAAAAGGCAACGCTAATGGGCGCGAAAATAACCGAATAGCGCCAGCCGTCCATCGGCATTACGGAGAAGAACAAAATTAGGAATACGGCTATCCAGATGAGCCATTGCAGCCGCACAGTAAGCGGCATGGCTTTTATAAAATTCATTTTTAAATCTACAAAGGTTTTGGGTTTCGCCCAAAGGTTTTAAACGGATGGGTGAGTTTATTCAATAAATGACCGACAAACTCAAATATAAATTTGTCATCTCGACCGAAGGGAGAGATCTATACATTGATATTCACAACAGCTAGGCATGTGTATAGATCTCTCACTATGTTCGAGATGACAGCTTGGATTAATCTTTAATCCAACAATTGACATTTGCAGCCCAATCATTAAAAATAAATGCCCACCTGTTGAAATGATTTGAATAACAAGCAACTAAGAGACAGCTTTACATCGTAATCAATATCCAAAAACTATACTTAACCTCAAAACAATGAAAAAAATACTTGCTGCCTTATTCTTGGCAATTTTTACCCTTAGCGCTAATGCGCAAATGACGGCGCTGCCCAGTGGCGGCAACAAACGTGCCTCTGTTTATGAGCAGGTTGGCCTTACAGACATCACTATTCATTACAACCGTCCCCATGTTAACGGCCGGGAGGGCCAGATATGGGGCAAGTTGGTACCGGTTGGCTACGTCGACCAAGGTTTCGGGCCGTCTAAGGCCTCTCCCTGGCGCGCCGGTGCTAATGAAAGTACTAACATTACTTTTTCTACGGACGTTAAAATAGAGGGCCATCTGTTGCCTGCCGGCCGTTACGGTTTCTTTATTGCTTACGACCCTAACGAGTGTACTTTGATCTTTTCGAAAAACTCAACCTCATGGGGTAGCTTTTTTTATAAAGAGGGCGAAGATGTGCTGCGTGTAAAAGTAAAACCTATTGCTGCCGATAAAAGCGTAGAATGGTTACGGTACGAGTTTACCAATCAAACTACAGATGCTGCTACCATCCAGTTAGAATGGGAAAAATTGATCATTCCTTTCCACGTGCAGGTTGATTTGGTTGATAATCAATTAACCTGGTTTAGAAACGAACTGCGCAGCGAAAAAGGCTTTACCTGGGAAGGTTGGGACCAGGCCGCGTTTTACTGCGCATCACACAAAATAAATTTGGACCAAGCTTTGGCTTGGACCGACACCGCAACCAGTGTAGGTTTTGGCGGTAACCGCAGCTTTGTGGCCTGGAGCACCCGAGCTATGGTTTTAGACAGCCTGGGCCGTAGCGCCGATGCGATGGCAGCGATGAAAAAAGCCTTGCCGTACGGAACGCTTAATGAACTGTATTTTTATGCCCGCGGCTTAACCAAAACCAAACAAAACAAAGCCGCCTTCGACGCATTTAAAATAGCCTATGACAAGTTCCCTGACGAATTTTTGAGCAATGCCGGAATGGCAAGAGCCTACTCGGCCGTGGGCGATTATAAAAAGGCACTTACCTATGCCCAAAAAGCATTGGTGCAGGCGCCTAATCAGCCCAATAAAGATATTGTGACAAAAATGGTGGCGACACTGCAACAAGGTAAAGACATCAATTAGTTAATTAGTAAGATCAGTTAATTTTTAATGTCCCGAAGCGTCCCGTTTAATTGCGGGGCGCTTTTTTGTTTTGCTTTATAGCAACTTGCGGTAAACGATGAAGCCGGAGTTATCAGCAACTTTATCATAAAGCAGGCGGGCGGTGGCATTTGTTTCGTGCGTTTGCCAGTATACACGGCCTGAGCCGGCCAATTTTGCCTGCTCGTAAACGCCGTTAATCAATGCACGGGCTATGCCTTTGCCGCGCGCCTCTGGGTTGGTGTACAGGTCTTGCAAATAGCAATTGGTGGTTAAGGAGCTGGTGCTTCGGTGAAAAATATAATGGGTTAAGCCCAAGAGCTTACTATCAACTTCGGCTACTAAGGCGTTCACCGGCTGTTGGGTATCCAAAAAACGGCTCCAGGTGGCTTGGGTTATTTCGGCCGGAAGCGCGGTAGTTCCGGCACGACCATAAAAAGCGTTATAGCCATCCCATAGCGGCAGCCATTGATCATAATCTTGCGAAGTAACCGGGCGAATAATTAGTTGAAGCGACATTTTTATAAAATTGAAGTAGCCGATAAAAATACGATAATCTTAAATGTGACATACCCGTTTTCAATAATTTAACAGATTACCATGAGGTATCTTAAGTTCCCCTCTTGAGAGGGGGCGCGACGGAAAGTGCGGCAGCAGGGGTGTGTTTAAACAGGTGATTAAAACGCGCGCGAACATACCCCTAACCCCTCTCAAGAGGGGAACTTGAATTTTGTTATTAATCGCGATATTGCCAGACTAAAAATACTCTCATGGCAGATTACAAAATGGAAGCGGCCAAAGCGGCCCTGCAACTCATCAAACCGGGGCAAACCATTGGCGTTGGCGCAGGCTCGACCATTGCTAACCTGTTGGGTTTAATTGCTGCGGATAAAGATCTGGCGGCTTCATTAACCTTTGCTACTTCGTCATTTAAAACTGCCGCGTTGATCATGGAATATGATTTTAGATTGGTAGGCAGCGAACATGTTAAACATATCGACATTTACTTTGATGGCTGCGACCAGTTCGACGCGCAACTCAATGCCCTGAAATGCGGTGGCGGCATCCATACCTCTGAAAAGATCATGGCCAGCCTGGCTGATGAATTTATTTTGATTGGCGATGATTCGAAAGCTGTCGAGAAACTGGACATTACTTACCCGCTGGTTTTGGAAGTATTGCCGACAGCCTTGCAGTTGGTTAATCAATGGCTGCTTAAGCACATTCCGACAGCAAAAACTACCATGCGCATGAGCACCCAAAAAGACGGCGCGGTGATTACCGAGAATGGTAATTACTTGCTGGATGTTTATTTTACCGAGCCGATGGAGATTGCAGAGATGGACGCCGTGAAGATGGTGCCGGGCGTGGTGGAGCATTCTTTGTTTGTGGATTTGGCCGGCAGGGCTATAATCGCAGGTGAGAGTGGGGTTAGGATTTTAACCCCGAGATAGCCTATCGGCGGGGGACTCACCCCGACTGCGCTTCGCTGGTCGACCCTCTCTTCGCCTTTGGCGGAAAGAGGGTGAAATTTTTTAATATCGAATAATGAATATTGAATGTTGAATATCGAAGTACTTCATCATTCAATATTCAAAATTCGGTGTTCTATATTTATAACCCTCTTTCCCGCTTGCGGAAGAGAGGGTCGACGAGTGAAACGATGTCGGGGTGAGTCACCCCGCGTTAGGGATTGAAACGGATACCGGCCCGTGACTAAGGCCTGAAGGCGTATGAGTGGAAAGCCCGACCCGAAGGGAAACGCCCTAAACGATATTGTCAATTGCGAGCGTAGTGTGGCAATCGCAAGGAGAAAGGCTTGCACGTGTGCGATTGCTTCGTCGTTCCTCCTCGCAATGACAAATTTACTATCATACCGTCTTTTTCCACACCCCCAAATTGTAACCAAACAATTACTTTATATCTGCGGCAAATTTCATAGTATTGAGTACCAATACGGTATAACCAATTAATTGCTTTCTTAAAGCTCTTTATGATGAAATTAAAATATACGCTATTAGCAGTATGCATGCTGGGCGGCAGCGCCTTTGCTCAACACAAATTACCTAAGGCAAAAATTGTGGCCGATAAGCCAATGGCCGGTAAATCGCCGGCCGACTATGTTGATCTGTACATTGGTTCCATTAACCCAAAAAACGGCAGCACCGCGCCGGTTATCAAGGCGCCGGGTGGCAACATGAGTATCTTCCCGATGTTTAATCCTGCTATTGAAGATTTTTATTTGTCTGACAAGATCTTTGGTTTCCCGCTGGGTTTTGGCAGTTTGATGGTAAGCAAAGGCGACTTTAAGCCCGGCGCACGCCTAAACGCATCGCGCTTTGACCATGACCTGGAAACTGCTACGCCATACTATTACCAGGCCTTGTTGGAAGACCCCAATATTAATACCGAATACACGATGACCGATAACACGGCCATCTTCCGCTTTACTGTTCCGGCTAACCAGGCTACCAATTTGCTACTGTCTGGTAATTTCGGTATCGACGTGAAAGATGAAAAAGTTTTACAGGGAGCAGGCGCGTCTTCTGGCCGACGCGGCGGCATGCAGCAGACAAGATATTTTTATGCTGAAGTAAGCAAACCTGCATCCATCCATGGCAGCATGCAAGAACCGGTGCCCGCAGGCGGCATGCCGATCCGGGGTGGCGGCGGCGGTACCTATTTACATTGGGCGGCGTCTGCACAGCCACAAATTTTAGAGTTTAAAGTAGCCATCTCTAACACCAGTATTGAAGATGCTAAGGCAAATTTGGATAAAGAAATCGGCAAATCAACTTTCGAGCAGGTAAAAGCCAAACTAAAAGACCGTTGGAACGCTGAGCTAAACCTGATCAAAATTAAAGGCGGTACCGAGCGCCAGCGCGGTATTTTTTATAGCACTTTGTACCGTACCCGCGCTCTGCGTATGGGTAACGTTTGGGACACTTACCGCAGCGCTTATGCTTTGCAAGATTTGATTGAACCAAAAGAGTCGGTAAAGGCGATTAACAGCTTTATTGACGCATATGAGAAAACCGGCTGGTTAACCAACTCGGGCGCTATGATTGGTAACCACTCCACCTCGGTTATTGTAGAGGCTTACCTTAAGGGCCTGCGTGGTTTTGACATTGAAAAAGCTTATGCCGGGATGCGTAAAAACGCTATGGAAGGTACCATGATACCCTGGAAAGATGGCCCGGGCACTACCGAATTAGAAAAAAACTATTACGAAAAAGGCTGGTACCCGGCATTACCTATACGTAAAGATGCCGACGAAAAGAAACCTGTTGACAAGTACGACAGATTACCTTACAATGTTAAATGGACCCCAACTTTAGAGGTTGAGGAATGGGTGCCTGAGGTCGATTCGTGGCACCGCCGGCAGTCGGTTTCTGTAACGCTGGAGCATTGTTATGACGACTGGTGCTTTGCCCAGATTGCCAAAGCTTTGGGTAAAGATGATGACTATGCGCTGTTTATGAAACGTGCACATAACTATCAAAACCTGTTTAAACCTTCAATAGGCCTGATGGCTCCAAAAACTGCCGATGGCCAATGGGTTGAGCCTTTTGATCCTAAAACTTCGGGCGGATTTGCGGGCGAGGGTTATTTTGCCGAGTGTAACTCATGGGTGTATACCTGGAGTGTACAGCACGATATTCAGGGTTTGATTAACCTGGAGGGCAGCCGCCAAAACTTTGTGGATAAGTTGGACGAACTGTTTACTACCGGCCACAACGGTATGGATAAAATGGCGTTCCAGGGTCAGTTTCCGGATATGACGGGTTTGGTAGGCATGTATCCGCAAGGTAACGAGCCGGCCTACCATATTCCGTACCTGTACAACTACGCGGGCCAGCCATGGAAAACGCAACGCCGCATCCGCATGCTGATGGATCTGTGGTATGACATTACCCCGCTGGGTTTAGCAGGCGACGAGGACGGCGGCGCCACCTCAAGCTGGTATGTATTTAACGCTATGGGCTTTTACCCGCAGTGCCCCGCAAGTGCCGTGTTTGACATTGGCAGCCCAATTTTCGAAGAAAGCACCATTAACGTAGGAGGCGGCAAAACGTTTGTTATTGAGGCCAAAGGCGTATCGGCACAAAACAAATATGTGCAAAGTGCTGTGCTAAACGGCAAGGTTTGGAACAAGCCCTGGATGAAAAACAGCGACATAGTAAGCGGTGGCAGGTTGACGCTGGTGATGGGTCCGCGGCCTAATATGGCATGGGGCAGTGCGGTGGGAGATGCGGCGCCTTCGATGTCGGCGAGTACGGTGAATTAAGGAGTTATATCCAATCTGTCATCTCGACCGGAGGGAGAGATCTATACACGCGCATTTACGTTTGCTACTTGCGCGTGTATAGATTTCTTGCTTTGCTCGAAATGACATACCTTTTAAGAAGTGGAATTGCCTGTCACCCTGAGGCACTCGAAGGGTGAGCGTAGGCCTATTAAGCGTTTATGGGCCTTTGCGCTCATGCTTCGAGTGCCTCAGCATGACACCTTTGTTTGATAATTTTTAATTAAGACATTACTCCATCCATGAAATTACTGCTAACTATCCTAATTACTGCTGTTACCTCACTATCCGCAATGGCCCAAAAGGACACCTTGAAGGCCGGGGTCTACAACTGGAGCAACGTTAAAGTCGTAAAATCCGGCGGAGCCGAAAAACGCCAGGTAATCAACGGCAAAACAGGGGATTTAAAAGTATTTGATATTTATACCTTAACGCTCCCTGCCGGTAAAAACTATGATCTTCCGGTTGCTGAGAATAAATTCGAAAAACTCATCATTGTAAAAAGTGGCAACGTCACCTTAACCCTTAATGACAGCAGTAAAACGATTGGCTACGGCAGCCTGGCATTGGTACTTCCGGGCGATCAAATCAGCTTTAAAAATACTTCCGGCGCGCCGGCTACCTGGTATGTGATCAATTTTGAATCTGCCGATCCGGTTAACAATAAACGTGGCCGTGATGCAGGTGCCTCATTTATAAAAGATTGGAATTCGCTTAAGATATCAAAAACAGAAAAGGGCGAATCACGCAACGTTTTTAACCGGCCGACGGCCATGTTCAATTTGTTTGACGCACATGCAACTGCTTTAAACAGTGGCTATGCAAGTCATCCGCCGCACGTGCATCGTCAGGAGGAATTAATATTGATGCTTACCGGCAGCGTACAGGAACATATCGGTGCCGGCGAATTTATGGCTAATGCCGGCGATTGTATCTACCTGTCGTCGGGCATATTGCATGGCCCTAAAAATATCAATAGTCAACAAACCTATTATTATGCCATACAGTGGCATCGTTTATAAACTTACCACTATGTCAATACCAAGACGCGATTTTTTAAAAACTACAGCAATAGGCGCAGCCGGACTTAGCCTGGTGCCAATGCTTAGCCAGTCGTTATTTGCTACGCCTGCTGCGTTTACTTTCCCGCGGACATCGCCCGAGCAACAGGGCATCAGTTCATCCAATATCCTGGATTTCATCAACGCGGCCGAAAAAGACAAACTGGGCCTGCATAGTTTAATGATTCTGCGCAACGGTAATGTGGTTGCCGAAGGCTGGTGGGACCCTTATAAACCCGACGTTAACCATGTCATGCATTCCTTAAGCAAAAGCTTCACTTCTACAGCTATAGGGTTTGCTATCAGCGAGGGTTTGTTATCGGTCGAGGATAATATCACCAAATTCTTTCCGGACGATCTGCCCGCTAACCCGGCGCCATACCTGGCCGACATGAAAGTGAAACATTTGCTCACCATGACTACCGGGCATGATGCAGATACATCCGGCCCCATGCGTAAAGGCAATGAGGTATGGACCAAAGTGTTTTTGTCGACAGCCGTGCCACACCAGCCCGGAACTTATTTTTTGTATGATACCGGGGCAACTTATATGCTATCGGCCATTGTGACGAAAGTTACCGGAAAAAAAGTATTTGATTACCTGACGCCCCGTTTGTTTAAACCTTTAGAAATAGAGAATATTTATTGGGAAGTTAGTCCGCAGGGCATAAATACCGGCGGTTGGGGCCTGCACATTAAAACCGAAGATATTGCCAAATTGGGTACGTTATACTTACAAAACGGCGTTTGGAAAGGTAAGCAGGTATTGCCTGTAAACTGGTCTGCTACGGCAACTACCTATAAAGTGCCTAACACCCCGGTGCCCGGCCAGGATCAGTCTACCAGTGATTGGCAGCAGGGTTACTGTTACCAGTTTTGGCGCTGCAGGCATGACTTTTTCAGGGGCGATGGCGCTAATGGCCAGTTTTGTATCGTATCGCGCGATTTAAAAACGGTGATAGCATTGACCAGCGAGGTGCAGGATATGCAAAAAACCTTGAACCATGTCTGGGATTATTTATTACCCGGCATTAAGCCAAACCCTTTACCTGTTGATGCCGCCGCGCAATCGGCACTAAAACAAAAATTAGCTGCGCTTACGCTGCTGCCTGTAAAAACCGCATTCGGAAAAGCTATGCAGGAACAGGTAAGTGGTAAAGTTTATGTTATAAAAGACAATGCATCTGGCATTAGCCAGGCATCATTAACTTTTACTGGCGATGAATGTGCATTGGTGCTAAAAGACAGCCAGTTTGAGCAAAAGATAGCGTGTGGCCTGGCTCAATGGAAAGCCGGCGAAACATCAATGCCGGGCGCACCAAAAAAGAATGATCCCCTACAAAAAGTGTTGGCCGCAGGTGCCTGGAAAGACGATAGCACCTTTGTGATTAAACTGCTGTACCTAGATATTTCGATGTCTGATATCATAACCTGCCGCTTTGAGGACAAGGCAATAACGGTGAGTTATTTAAGCGGACTGACGGCCACGACGGGTGGCACAAAGGATAGCAGGCCGGTATTGCAGGGGACGGTGTAAACATATTTGTAGAGACGCAATATTTTGCGTCTCTTTTGCGCCAAATGTATACGTTATGCCGGGCGGCTACCGTCCGCTTCGAGACGCAAGATATTGCGTCTCTTTTGCGCCAAATGATATACGTTATACCAGGCGGCTACCGTCCGCTTCGGAGACGCAAGATATTGCGTCTCTACATTTTTTAAAATAACAGCGTGAAACAAAAAAATACTTAAAAGTCATTTTTGCTGTTTCATTTTGTTTCACCAAAAATATATAAAATGCTAATTATCAATTTTTTAATAAAAAATACTGTTTCACTTGTTTCATCTGTTGCATACACACGTGAAACAAAACACCATTAATTAAGCCCTTATGAGAAAGACCGCTTTATTCGCGATTACGCTGTTTCTATTAACTCAGGCCGCTTTCGCCGCCATTACCTTACCCGCCATCTTTGGCACTAACATGGTGCTGCAGCGCGGTATCCCGGTACCCGTATACGGCTGGGCCGATGCAGGCGCACAGGTAACTATAGGCTTTAAGGGCAAGACCTATAAAACCAACACCGGTACCGATGGCAAATGGAGCCTCAAGCTGGCCAGCTACAAAGCCGGCGGACCGTACGATATGCACATTACCGGTAACGGTACTGATATTACTTATACTAATATCCTGATAGGTGAGGTATGGCTGGCCTCGGGTCAATCAAACATGGAGTTTGGCATACAGAACGAAAAACACAAAGCAGACGCCATACCCGCCGGCACCGACGACCAGATCCACTTTTTCTATGTGCCGATGAACCTTTCGCTCACCCCGGTATATGATATAGTCAAACAATCGCCGGACTGGCCGAACGGTAAATGGTTGGTATGTTCGCCGCAGGTATTGGGTGATCCGCATGTTGGTTGGGGCGGGTATTCGGCAGTGGCGCTGTACTTTGCAGAGCAGTTGCGTAAATCGGCCAACGTGGCTGTGGGTATGATCTGCAGTTACCGTGGTGGTACGCCGGCTCAATCCTGGATCAGCGAGGAAGGCTTGAAGCAGGCACCGGCATTTACGCGTTACGTAGATACCCGCCAGCGCCTGGTTGACCATTATAATGAGGATAGCAAAACTTACCCGCAGCGCCAAGCTTCCTATCGCGATAGCTTAAAAATCTGGAACACAGAAGTAGGTGATGCCTATAATCAAACCCTGAAGCAATGGAATACGGATGTAGCCGCTGCCAAGACTAACAACCAACCTGCGCCGCCAAGGCCAAAACCATCGCGCCCCGCACCTATGGAGCCTGCTGATCCGTTGGGTGGCTACCAATCGCCAACTATTTGTTACAATGGGGTTATCACGCCGTTGATAGGCTACGGCATTAAAGGCGTGATCTGGTACCAGGGCGAAAGCAATGGCGACCGCCTCGATGATGCCGTGGAGTACAAAGACCTGTTTCCTCGCATGATCAGCGATTGGCGCGCCAAATGGGGCCTGGGCGATTTCCCCTTCCTGTTTATGGAGCTGCCGAACTTCAGAGGAGTGGCCGTAACGCCATCGCAAGACAACTGGCCCTGGGTACGCGAGGGGCAGGAGAAGACGCTGTCATTGCCTAACACGGGTATGGCCAATATCATAGATGCAGGCGAAGCGCTCAACATACATCCTACCAATAAACTGGTACCCGGCAATAGGCTGGCATTGGTGGCTATCAATAAGGTTTACGGTAAGAATGTGGTATCGTCGGGGCCTGTCTATAAATCGATGAAGGTGGTGGGCAACAAGATCATCCTGAGCTTTGACGAGGTGCATAAGGGATTAGTACAAGCCTCATTAGTTGGCGATGACGTAGTAAACGCCGAAGTTAAAGACCTGAAAGGTTTCGGTATTGCCGGCGACGACCATAAGTTCTATTGGGCCAAGGCAGTCATCAACGGTAACACGGTAGAGGTTTGGGCGGATGAAGTGCCAAACCCGGCATCGGTAAGATATGATTGGGCCGATAACCCTGCAGGTAACCTATATAACAAAAATGGCCTGCCCGCAAGGCCTTTCCGTACGGATAGCTGGCCGCCGTTCGATCATAATTAGCAAGAGCGTACGTCATGCCGAATTTATTTCGGCATCCCATCAGAAAGGTAAGCGCGTTACTAAGCGTGTGGGATGCCGAAATAAATTCGGCATGACTTAACAATTAAATGTTGTGAGTAGCGTAACCAATAAGCGATATATTCCAATAGATTGAAAATAAATCAATGATTTTAGCATAAAATGCCGTTAATTAGCCAATCATTCTGCGTAGCGCTAAATACGCCATATTAACGCCTTTTAAAACTCAAATACTACAAACAAAACTATACAATTCATGAAAAAAACTTTGCTATTTGGATGCTTAGCCCTCCTGTCGGGTTTCAGATTCGCGTCTGCGCAAGAAAGGAAAGCTCCTTCGTATCCGTTAATTACGCATAATACTTATTTCAGCGTTTGGTCGAACACCGATAAACTGGCCGAGTCGACCACTACACACTGGACCGGCGCTGCCCAGTCGCTGATCGGCATTATTAATGTTGACGGTACTGATTATCGCTTCTTAGGTAAAGAGCCGGAGCAATACAAAACCATCCTGCCTGCGTCTGACGAGAAAGACTATTCGGTAAAATACACCTTCACAGAACCTGCCGGCGACTGGACCTCAGCGTCATACCCTGCGACAGATTGGAAAGAGGGCACCTCGCCAATTGGTGATAACCGTGGCGACAAGATCAAATGGAGAACTAAAGACATCTGGGTTAGACGTACCTTCACCATTAGCCAGACTGACGATATCAATAAACTATTGCTAAAAGCATCCTGGGATGATAACATTGAAGTTACCTTAAATGGCGAAAGCATATTCACCCGCGTTGGCGTAAGCAAAGGGTTCGAAATGTCGCCGTTGGATAAAAGCAAACTGAAAATAGGCGAAAACATTATTACCATGCATGTGGTAAACACAGGTGGTGGCTCGCGTGCCGATATTGGTTTGGTTGATAAAGAGAAACCTGCCATCGCTAAAGATCTGGAAGTAGCAGATCAGAAGAATGTGAGCATCAATGCTACGCAAACTATCTACACTTTCAAAGTGGGCAAGGTTGATCTGGATGTTACTTTCACTTCGCCATTGTTGCTGAATGACCTGGCACTGTTATCAAGACCGGTAACTTATATCACCTACAAAGTAAAAGCTAACGATGGTAAAACCCACGCGGTTAAAGTATTATTCAGCGCGTCTACCAATCTGGCGGTTAATCAGCCTAAACAAGCGGTTACTGCTACCAAATACAGCACTGCAGCATTATCGATTTTGAAAGCCGGTACAGACGAGCAGCCGATCCTGCAAAAAGCAGGCGACGATGTGCGTATAGACTGGGGTTATATGTATGTAGCGACACCTAAATCGGCCACTGCCACGCAGTTTGTTACTACCGAGAATGAGGCTGTTATGGCATTCCGTCAAGGTCAAACTACTACAACTGGTATGAAAGGTACCCAACTGGCTTTAAACACGGTTATTCCGTTTGGTAAAGTTGGTGCATCGCCGGTATCTAAATTTGTTGAGGTTGGTTATGACGATATCTATTCGATGCAGTACTTCACTACCAACCTGCGCCCATGGTGGAACAACTCAGGCAAAGAAACTATCGAGGGCCAGCTGACCAAAGCACTTACAGATTATCCTACGGTATTGGAAAGATGTGCAGCCTTTAACAAAACCATGTATGCCGATGCGGTAAAAGCAGGCGGTAAAACTTATGCCGATCTGTGCGTATTGGCTTACCGTCAAAGTATTGCTGCCCATATTTTGGTTAAAAGCCCCCAGGGCGAGATCCTGTGGTTATCTAAAGAAAACTTCAGCGGTGGTTTCGCTAATACGGTTGACGTGACTTATCCGTCTGCTCCATTGTACCTGATCTATAACCCTAAATTGTTGCAGGGTATGCTGAATGGGATATTTTACTTTAGTGAGAGCGGTAAGTTTAAACATGATTTTGCTGCACATGACTTGGGTAGTTACCCGCATGCTAACGGCCAGACCTATGGCGAGGGCATGCCAGTTGAAGAATCTGGTAACATGACTATTCTGACTGCTGCTATTTGTAAAGCACAAGGCAGCCCGGCTTATGCTAAACTGCACTGGAAAACCCTGAGCACCTGGGTTAATTACTTGACCACCGAAGGTTTTGACCCGGCTAACCAGTTATGTACAGACGACTTTGCCGGTCACCTGGCGCGTAACGCTAACTTATCTGTAAAAGCTATAGTAGGTATTGGTTGCTATGCGCAACTGGCCGAAGCACTGGGCGATAAAGCTACTGCCGATAAATATCGCGCGATAGCGAAAGATATGGTAGGCAGATGGCAAAAATTAGCCGGCGACAAAGATCACTTTACCCTGACCTTTGAGAACCCGGGCAGCTGGAGCCAGAAATACAACCTGGTTTGGGATAAAGTATTAGATCTGAACTTGTTTCCGCAGTCTGTTTATGATACGGAGACCAAGTGGTACATCAGCAAGCAAAATGAGTTTGGTTTACCTTTAGATAGCCGTAAAACTTACACTAAATCTGACTGGATCATGTGGACCGCTACTTTTGCACCAACTCAAAAAGAGTTTGAAAAGCTAACCGATCCGATTTACAAATATGCTTTAGAAACGCCAACCCGCGTACCATTGAGCGACTGGCACGAAACTACCAACGGCAAGCAAACAGGTTTCCAGGCCCGTAGTGTTGTGGGGGGGTATTTCATGAAATTGTTAGATTATAAAATGCACCTGGCAAAATAGTCGACAGGTTATTTTAGATCATATGCAGACAACAAAAAGCCGCTATAACTAGCGGCTTTTGTTGTTTAGGTCAATACGTAAATTGCTTTAATATTTGATTTATTGGTTAATAATGATTTACTTAGATCGATAAAACCAATTATAAACCTATAAAAACGCTTTCTAAACAATTAACCTAATAGCATTCTGTGCATGGCTATCACCTGGTTTTAGCTAACCCCCGGCAAGGCAGCCATTATCAGTTATTGTTTACCTTATCTCTACGCCTATGAAAATAGCTTTACTTGCATGCGCGGTTTTTTTTGTGTCCGGATTTTTTAGTCTGGCCTATGCGCAATCTGACTCTGAATCAGCCGTTGATTCAACTTATGATTTAGGTCGTACCACATTCAAGAAACGAAACGTACAGGCCATAACCATTAAAGGCTCAGACCTGGAGAAAATGCCCTTTACCGATATCAAAGACGCTATCAATATTTATGTTAACGGCATATACAGCGCTAAACAAAATTATGCGTATGTAATAGATGGAATTTTAAATGCCGATATCAATGCGTACAGCATTTATGATATTGATGAGATATCCATCATACAAAATGCTGCGACCGCATTAAATGGAGCAGACCCTACTAAAGTTCTGGTTTTGGTAAAAACCAGGCGTGGCGGCACCGAAAGCAGCGGCGTAACCGTAGCCGGCCAGTCTGACTTTGTGAGGCTGATGAAAATATCGCAATTCCTTCCAAATCCCGAGTTTTCTGCAAATGACTTGCATAAGGTTAATACCATGTATCATCAATACTATGTATCGGCTTATGCTAATACCAAAAACATCAGGGCAGGCATATCCGCAGAAATTATACATAATGATATCCCGTTGGGCGCCGATATTGTACCGGTCGACTTCAATTATGAACAATATGGCGCGATAAATACCAACAGGTATAAATTTAACGGCTACCTGGATGTTAAACTGGGCGAAAGAAATCTATTGAGCGTAAACACAGGTTACGCGCCGCAACGAGATTTGACCAATGAATATAACACTGTAACCATCCCTAATGGTCATATCAATAAATACGACGCTAATTTTTACAGTAGCCAAAATCTGTTTTATACCGATATTAAGCTAACAACGCAAATAGCCCAGGGCTTTACCAATAAAATAAGCGCCGGCTTTCAAAGGTTGCGTAGCAATGCGCAAGAGGTTACACATACCTATGATAACGGTACTTTAGCCAATTCTTTTGAACGCGACTCGGTTAGCGCTATTAACAGTTATGTTGCTAAGGATGATATCAGTTACGAAACTCAATTAGGAGATTTTACGCTGCAGCCAAACGTTAACTTTACTTACCGCCAGGCAGGTAATCCGCACAGCATGAATGAGATTAACTCGTATAACGGGCAATTCTTTCCCCCGTTGATTAATCAATATTCTGCAACTCAAAAACTCGCTATTTTAACGCCTTCAATAACATTGGGTTATCTGGATTGGGTAAGCTTGCAGGGTGGCTTTCAAACTTATTTTAACAGCACGGCAAAGTCAACTGTAGAAGGACATGATAACACCACGCCGCTTCCTTTTGCTACCGCCAATATTGACCTGACCAAACCGTTGGATTTAGATACCAATGACATGCATTTGAATCTTTTTGGATCGTACGCCCAAAATTTTACTTATGCTAATGATCTGACCAGCGGTTTACTGGATAATTACTTTATCCACGTAGGCAATAACGCAAACTTTAGCACAGCACCAGACCCTTACCAGGTTTATACACAAATACAAGGGGGCTTAACCGCTTCATTTTTAGGAAACAAGTTGTCTTTCAGCTATAACTACAGCCTGAAAAGATTTAGTGCAGGGCAGGATATATTAACTACTGATGTGCTATACATCGACCATTATTCAAACACCAATGCGCGTGTGGAGCTGCATCGTGTCGGCATTGACTTTGCTTTGCCAACTGATGGCAATTTTAAGTGGCGAACCAATTTAAACGGTACACTGGTAATTATGCGCGACAGCTACAAAGTAGTTAATTACCTGCCAGAATTTTTGCGGCTTGCTTATCCCGGCAAACCATTTATAACCGGTGGTTTTGTCAACCAATTTTCCTATAAGGATCTGTATCTTGATTTTGGGGTGATCTATTGCATGAATCAGGCTAAACTTGATCATCCTAATTCTACGCAAACCTACGAGCTCATCGGTAAAACAAATACCTTCGATCTGCAAAATATCGACTTAGGTTATAAAATACCGGTAACCCATATCAAAAGCCTGGAAGTTTATGCCAGTGCACGCAACCTGTTTCAGAATGATCAATCGGCCATTGTTGAAAGCCGCAGGTTTATAGGTGCAGGTTTTAAGGTGGGATTATAGATTGCTATCGATTTAATTGTTATAGCCACATCTTTTAAATAGTTGTCATTTCGAACGACAGAGAGAAATCTTATAAGCTAAGCAGTTGATCGCTTGTATAAGATTTCTCCTCGTACCTCGTCGAAATGACAATGGATTAGTCGAACTTCTTCATGATCTTAACCAAACTTTTGGCAATAACGGCGCAGCCTTTATCTGACGGATGCAAACCATCATAAGTAAGGTTCATAGCTTCTACCGGGTAAGGATAGTCATCGGCCGGATTAAACGGCACGTTGAGGAATTTTGGATAGGGCAAATCAACATACTGCCCGCTTGTGGCATCCTTAACCCGTTTAAATTTCACCAGGTTAGGCAACATAAAATCCGGGTTATGGTACAGATCATTTACCGGGATATTTTCCAGTTGTGCAATGGCGACAATAGCGTTGGCCACAGCCTCTAAAGTCTGCCCATTCTTTTCTTTGTAGGAGCCGTCGGCAGTGTTTCTTTTGTCTAGTATGTAAACAAAGTCTACACGCTGTAAAGGTGTCATCAAAACAATTTTAGCATTTGGATTCAATGCCTTGATCTTATCCAAAATGATACGGAAAGAACCATTAATCGTCTTATTGCCGGTTTTGTTTTTATAGTCGTCAATAGTGCCAATAGGGCGTCCCTGCCACCAGTCATTAGTTCCCAGGAATACCGTGTAGATATCACCTTTCGGGATATTCAGCTTATCAAAACTGTCAGCAATACCACCCGATGTCCAGCCATTGTATCCTTTGTTTACGTAATGGATATAATCCAGCTTTTCGGTAACCTGGGTCAAATAACCTTTGGTCAGCCTGTCCTGAGTTTCGTTTTTATGATCATTCAGGTAAGTGATCGAGTCGCCAATAGCTACCCAGGTCAATTCTTTGTGTGTAAAGGACGCCAGCATACAAATGGCTGCAATAGCCAGGATTATTTTTTTCATATTAAATTTGTGTCTATAAATGAAGCGAGGTCATGCCGAATTTATTTCGGCATCCCACATGCAAAGCAAACAAGCGATAAGCTAATGCTCATCGGGTAACTCTAATTCCCCTTTCAAATCTTTCATATCAGGATTTTCCTCTTTGATCAAATTAACTTTCCAGTCTTTATGCCATCGTTTCAATTGCTTTTCACGATCGATGGCATCAGCTATCCGTTCAAAGTATTCATAATAAACTAAATCATAAAGTTTATATTTTTTAACAAACAATGATCCTTCATTATTAATATGCTGCCAAACCCGCGACCTTAAATCGCTGGTCACGCCAATATAAAACGTTGTTCGGTATTGGTTAGTCATGATATATACATGGCCCTGTGTGTAAAGCATTACTTTTTACTTAGCGCGTGGGATGCCGAAATAAATTCGGCATGACCTAGCTATTTTATCTGCATATCAAAATCATCTCCCCACAACCGGGAACTGCGAGATCCGCAGCTTGGTACAGCCATAGGGCACCAGCGTTACTTCTTCATCTTTTTCCTTCGGTGTACCTTCGTTATAAATTACACTATATGGCATTGGGCCGGTCATATCATTGTACAAAGTCCAGTTTGGGATGCGGCGCGCTTTTACGGTAAGCTGTAATGGTGCATTCGTCAGGTTCCATGGATAGGTAGCTACCTGATCCTTTTTTTGTAAAGTAAAAGCTTTTTCCAGTTGATTAGCACGAACATCGATCAAACCATAGTTCCAGGGGGTAGTTGGTCTAACTTCGGTATACTCGATGCCATAAGCAACCGGGTCGCGATCGTTTTTAACTGTGGTTACCGCTTCGCCAATCTTTAAAGCATAAACCAGTGGGCCGCGCTCTACTGATACCGAGTTTTCATACCAGGTATTTTTAAAGATGTGCATAGGCAGTTGCAACTCAACCACATCGCCATTTTTCCATTCGCGGTTGATCTTTACTACCTGGTTGCCGGCAGATTGCTGCAGCTCGGCACCGTTTACTTTGATGGTGGCGTTTTTACACCAGGCAGGTATCCGCAGATCTAATGGAAAGGTAACCGATTTAGTTTTTTTATTTAAGCTTAACGTAAAGCGAATGTTCTCATCAAACGGATAATTGGTTTCTTCTTTAAAAGTAACCGGCACGCCGTTAGCCACATTGGCGCTAACATCGCTGGCAGAATATACTAATGCAGCCAGGCCATTGTCGGGTGTGGCATACCATAGATTTTGGGTGAATTTTGGCCAGCCCTGGTGCATATTTGAGGTGCAGCAAGGGTAGCCGGTTAGCAAACCATAACAAACATCGGTACCGGCGTGATTTACGTTAAAGTTACGCGCATCTCGCGTCAGCATTACCTGGTTAGCCTGCTGAAAATACTGTCGACTCAAATAGTCTTCAGAAGTTTGGGCAGGCAAAGCGTTAAAGGCAATCTTCTCTAGTCTGTCTGCATAATCAACGCCACCGGTAATGGTTAATGAGTTTTCTAGCGTAAACATCATCTCTACCGCCGTGCAAAGCTCAGAGCCTTGCGTTGGGTTGTTACCGTGTAAAGATTCATCGGCACCAAAAAGCCCATGCGCCATGCCGTTGTATTTGGTTAGGTCATACAGACCCTTCTCCATCGCATCGATATATTGTTGTTCGGGATGTTGCTGATAGTAGATCAGCGGCTCTTTCATGCCCTCGGCCAGGTTTACGCCGTGCGCGCTGCCCAGGTCGGTTAACATTTTTCCCTTCAGGAAAGCACCGGTAAAATCAAAAGTTTGTTTATGAATCAGATCGCCAAGGTCCAATAGCGATTTATCACCGGTAATATTATACAGCCAATAAACCACCATCAGGTTATCGCCGCCGCGCCATTCGGCCCAGAAGGTCCAGTGGTTAAGCGGTTCTTTAGGTAATTCTTTAAGCTGATAATGGAAATAGTTAGTCAATAAGTTAATCACCCGTTTATCGCCGGTGGCAGTGTAGTACTGCTGCAGTACTTTAAGCATTACCATTTTTGGCCACCAGTCGCGGCTGTTATCGCGCTGTATGCCCGGCTCGTAACCGTAGTCTTTCGACGGGCCGAAATAACCATCGGGCTGCTGGCTTTTAATGGTCCATTCAATCCAGGGTTTTACTTTGGCTATCAGTTCTTTGTCTTTCAGGATATAAGCCAGCGGTAGCAGGCCATCAATCCAGTATGGGCCGCGTTCCCATTGGTCGCCATCGCCGCCTAACCAGCCGTTGCGGTTACCCATTACCAGCGGATACAATTTATCCAGATTACCGGTTGCGCCTTCTTTTTGTTTGATGAGCATTTGGCGCAGCCAACCTTGTGGCGTAATAGCACCTAAAGGCAATTGGATATAGGGATTTTGACGTAAAGGTGCCTTAGCCAAAGTGTAGTTTTGGCTGTTGCCGATCTTAGGAATAATAACGAAACAGGCCAATACAGCCAGCAAATGAAAACGTCTCATAGAAAGGAGTAATTTGGCCCTAAACTTAAGCAGATTTATTGGAAAATGGATGACGCCGCTGGTCTTAGCAATAATATGTCATTGCGAGCGGAGCGCGGCAATCGCGAACTATGTATGGCTGTTATTACTTTTCTCCTTGCGATTGCCACGCTTCGCTCACAATGACAAACAAGGTCTTTTCTGTTAGTCCGGATTGCAAATTCGGACTAACAGAAGAAAACTCACAGTGCTCAAGCCTAATATTCTACCGTTGCCTTTATAGCCAGGTCGGTACCAAAAGGATAAAAATGATCATATGTTTTCCATGTCCTGTCCAATTGCATCACCCATATATTTAGCTGGTTACCTTTTACCGGCGAAATGCCAATGAAAGGACGATAAACAATAGCAGTATCTACTTTACTGGTAACCTTGTTATAAACCGGTGCCTTGCTGGCATTAAAAAAATCGCGCAGCCATTCTACCGCAACAAAAAAGCCTTTACTTGGGATGATGATATTATCTTTCCGAAAATCTATGATCGTGCTTTTGCTTTCGACATAACTGGCATAGCTTGATCTTCTATTCAGGTAATCATTAACGTATTCTTCATTATCAATATCAATAATCCGGTCATAAAGATCGGCTCCTGGTCCGCCGGTTGCCGGGTCGGTATCATATATCCTTACCCTGAATTTCGTCAGCAGCCAATCGCTGGGTTTGTTGATGGTAATACTTGCCAGTTTACTAGTCGCGGCATCAGTGACAAAATGCTGCGCTATCTGTAAATAATTAAACGGCGCATCGTCTGTCGCTACCCCGGCATAAAGGCCTATGTCGTCGGCCAGATAGTCGTTTAATGTTCGCTTTGCAGAAAATTTGGTTTGGATTCCCTGGTTTTTTGGGATCATCCTGTACAGGCGAATGGTATCCATGGTCGCCAACGTACTTATGGGTAATTTTAGCGGTATATAAGTCTGTGCGTTTAAAATAATAGTATCCCGCATTGCTGCCAGATTTCCCGGAATGATAAAAACCCCATCGCTTTCAGTGGCAATGGCCAACTTAGCTTTCAAAATATTGATGGTAGCATACCCTATAGGTTTTTTTGTGTTAAAATCAACCACATGAAATGTATTGATCTTTGGCGCCTGCTGAGCATAACTTACCGTAGAGACAATGCAAAAAATCAGGAGCAAAATTCTTTTCATACGCTATCAGTAATTTATAGTTGCCGACAATGCGATCTCAGACCCCGGATGCTTATATCGCGTCCAGGCACCATTGACCAGTTTCCATGAGATAGGGTTTGTTGAACGCTCGTATCGTACCAGTATGGGCTGATAGATCACCCGATCAAATCCACCGTTTTGCCAGGTTCTTATTTCCCCGTTTGCTCTAGTTTCAAGCCTTGCATTACCGCCCTTCAGAATATATTCGTTATAAGGCAAAGGCAACCATTCAATAGCAACAAAAAACTTTTTGGGGGGCAAGACAACATTGGTGCTATCAAACCGCACGGTTACCTTACGAGATCTGTCTGCTAAAGAGATTTCTTTGGTAGCCAAAATGCTATCCGGCGCGCCATTTGCCGGGTTAACCGTCATAATATGTACCTTAAACATCGAAGTTTTCCCAGGCTGCATATCCCAGGCATCGGGGCCGGGTTGCCAGCGCCCCAGATCTATGCTGGTTATTACTGCATCTTGTTTTGACGTCTCGAATAATTTAGCGTACATGGTTGCCGAATAGAATGGATAAGAAACAGACCACGAAATTTGGGCATCCAGATCGCCTCGGGTAAATTCTCCTAACTTTTGCGTTTTCTTTCTATAGCGGATCTCGACTTCTTTCAGTTTAGCAGAACTTGGCTGCATGGCGATGAACATCCCCCGCTTATAAGCCGATACCGGCAAAGTGTAAGTTTGATAGCCGACGCAAGTAAATACCAGGCTTTCTTTTTCAACCGCAGCAGGGGCGTTCAAACTAAAATAACCCTGTTCATTGGTGCGGGTAGCTGTTTGTGTTTTAGATAGTATGACAGTGACGGAGGGGATAGCGGCCTCCGTATTTTTATCCACCACCTGACCCTCATAATAGGCTTGCGCAAAAACGGCACCCGATTGGCATATCAACAACGTCAAAAAAATTAACAGATGGTAAAAATATGATTTCATTGGTTAGGTTAATATTGTCGATAGCACGACGAATAATCAAAATTACAAAAACCATTGAAAATCAGGTGATCCAAACAAGACTTATACGTCAGAAAAAATGATCCAAACTGATCCAACTATAAAAGTCGTTTTATATTAAACTATTGATTGTTAAATAGTTTAATTTTTAAGGTGATCCAACCTGATCCACATTCTCGCGTGGATCAGCAGGAGACGCAAGTACGCGTCTCTACGCTACGTTTGAACCTGTTGGTAGAGACGCAATACTTTGCGTCTCCATGCATTATTGTTTGATGAACCCCAGCTTTTTCAAATAAGTATAAACGTAGCAACCAATACAGATTCCGAGTAATGATTCCAGTCCCGCACAAACCAGCAATATAAACAACATGATCTGGGCAATGGTGAGTAAGCCCGTAACCAGAGTCAAGAAAATGATGCCCGAAAATATCAATCCCATTAAAGCCGCAAAACGTTTGGGTGCTCTATCAGTCGGTTTATTTTTGATGTGGAACAGGGTGGTGAGCTTACCGGCCAAAAAGCCCAGCGGACTATAAGCATTCAACTTAAATGCCCGTAAGCCAAAATCTACCATCAAAAAAATGGCCACGCCCCAATTAAGTTGTACCCAGCAGATGATACCTAAAATCAACACCAGGAAAGCCACCATGCGTGCACGGTTCTCGTCAATAATTATAAAATCTACCGGGCAATCTAAATTGTTATCAGCCATATATACTATTAAGGTAATTTGCCGGGTAATGTTTGATTAGTTGCAGCACTACTTTTAGCGCCCTTAAAGCCGTACCAATAGGTAGTAGCCGCAAAGTCGGCAAAGCCGTCTTTCCAACCCAGGGTTTCAATACTAAAGCGGAACGATTTATGAAAGGGCACTGCATCCAGGTTACGGGTGCGGGTAAAGGTGTTGTAGCCAAACGAGTCGGCGTTATCCGCCCTTGGTGCATTGGCAAACGGCGTTTGATACAATACTACCGGCGCCCATGAGGTATTATAATAATCCTCGGTACCGGTGCCGTACTCAACCGGGAATTTAGCGTAATCTACCCATAATTTCTGATCGCCCTCGCCGTACCAAACGTGCATGTGGTTGTATACGGCAAAAGTCTCGCCTACAAAAACACCGCTACCTTCAATGGTGTTCAGATCCCAGTCCATAGGGTAGTTTTTGTCTGTCGGATAAACGGGCACATCTACTTGACGCAACGGGACATTGACCTGGTTCTTCCAGTCGGCATGAAAATACATAGTTTGTTTCACCCAGTTCCAGGCGCCATTTTTTGCTTTAAGCTCGACATGTACAGGCTTATTATTCAAATTCAGCACCGTTATTCTGGCCGTATGCTGATAAGGCATAAACCAGCGACTGACAATCTCGCCATCATTCTTGACGGTGCGGTACCAGCTTTTTAAAGGCTTGCCACCAACGCCCGATCCTGAGAAATCGCCGATGGGGCACCATACGGTTTGCTCGCCGTCAAACTCTATTTTTAATACGGTCGATCGCAGGGCCTGGGCATAATCCGCCGGATCGTCGGTTTTAATTTTAATAGACAACATGCGGATGCTGGATGAGCCGTGGGGCAGATCAACAGAAGCTTGGTTAGTCGGCGCTATTTGCTGATCGATATCTGTTGTTGGCCCGGTGATTATAGTGTCGGGTTGCAACAGCCTGTCATTCGTTTTGTCGACTTGCGCTTTTAGCTCATTAAAGTGTTTGATGGAGAAAGTCTCGGCATGACCCAGCTTAATATAGTTTATCTGGTAATAGCGAGGTTGGTTGTCGGGGTCCTTATCCTCAAAAGTAACCTTGCAATGTTTGGCATAAGGCATGGGCAGGTAAAGTGTGCTGCCGCCTTTTTCCTTTGGCTCATAGCTTGAATGCGCTTGTAATAATGCTTTACCCAGCGGTAGTCCAATTTTCATCAAATCATACGCAGGAACGGTGATTTCCGGCTCCGGTTTATTATCAAAATAGATCCTGATGGTGCCGTGTCGCTTAAAGGTGGTTAACCAAAAACGAACGATAGCGCCCGGCCCGTCAACATCCATCATTACATTTTCCTTGCGGCCATTTATTTCGTCTGTACGGATGTATTGTGACGCGTCGCGGTTAGTGAACCAACCCGGCTGATCGAATGCTACCGAGCGACGATCATAGCTGCTGGCTTGAAACTCCTCATGTCCTGTGGGCTGCAGTGCTCTGAATCTGTTGTCAGTCATTAATGATAGCATGACTTTGCTGGTATCTGCACTGCAACCTGCAATCAATAAAACAGGCAGCAAGGCAATGATAAAGGTTTTTGGACTTTTAAACATAGTTGACGTTCTAGTATTTCTTCATCACCTTAACCAACATATCGGCTATACGTTGATGCCCTTTGTCTGAAGGATGCAAACCGTCATAGCACCAGTTCATGGCATCAAGCGGGTAGGGGTAAGCGGTGGTGTCAGTCGGGTTAAAAGGTACGTCGATGTAATCCGGGTATTTATAGCTTTTGTACGCGCCGGTTTTCGGGTCCGGAATGCGTTTAAAGTTAACGGCATTGGCAACAGTAGCGCCGCTTTTGTTGTACAGGTCAACCAGTTCAAAATGTTCTTTTTGGGCGATGTCGATGATCGCGTTAGCATAAGCAACTAAAGGCACGCCCGAGTTATTTGGTTTATAAGAACCATGGATAGTACTGTGGATGTTATTAATATCCACATAATCAGCCCGCTGAAAAGGCGTGATCAGAACGATCACCGCATGATCATTCAGACTTCTGATTTTATCAACCACAGTGCGGTAAGACCCATAAGCCGTAGCATCGCCGGTGGCATTTTTGTAATCATCGTAAGTGCCTACAGGCAGGTTGGTCCACCAATCATTAGTGCCCAGAAACACGGAGTAAAAATCGGCCTTTTCAAGTCCCAGGTTATTAATGTTGTCTGCTATGGCTTTAATTGTCCAGCCAGAGAATCCTTCATTTTTAAAATGGATGTAGGGTAGTTTTTCAACTACCCTGTCCATATAGCCTTTGGTAATGCGGTTCTTGGTTAGGTTTGGCCTGCCATTAAGATAGGTTATGGAGTCGCCTATGGCCATCCATGTTTTTTCTTTTGGGGGGGCAAAGGCCGCCAACAGGCCCACCAAGGCCAACAATACCGCAATTTTTTTCATACAGACATCAGGTTTACTAATGTCAAACTTAATAATTTTTTTAATCTAAAGTCCGGTTGCTGCCTTTGGATTTAATTTTATGCTGGCATCGCCAATGCCGCCATTTACATCAACCCCGGCAATCTTAACGGTGTATTTGCCTGCTATGTCTGACGTGTAGAACGACAAGTGTGCGTTTCCGTTTTGGTCGGTAGTAATGTTTGGCTCCCAATAAATCGTCGCGCGATAATCGGGCACAGTTACCGATGATGCCACGTTATATTTAGGGCTGTAAAACAACTGCGGTTTTAAAATTGGTAATGGCCGGTAGGTAGTAGTGCCCGGTGAGGGGTCTCTATAACTAAGAATGCCATCTTTGGTGGTTAGCTCTACTACAGCAATATCATCCATGAATTTAGGCCCCGCATATCTATTCGTGTATTTTCTGCTGTAGGCAACCTCCAATCCTGTAAGATCAGGGATTTTATAATCTCTTAAGGCTTGTATCACTTCAGATTCGGGGGATAATACAGAATATTCGGGATGCGGCCGGCCGGGACGAGTTGATGCGATTGCCGCTTTTTCCAAATTCACATCTTCCTCCACATCAGGTGCATCTATATTTAGTATTACCGGCCCGCCATTCATATGAAGTATGACCCCGTAGCCATTAAATGACATCAGAGGAGTGAATACCACTTCGCCTCTATATCCTGTTTTTGTCGCCCCAAGCACCCTGAATCCCGGCAGTTTCTGTTTAAGCAATTCATATAGGTCATTGGTTGCTGATGCTTTAATGTCCTTTTCATCAAAAGCCATATCAGCGTAGCCTGCGCCAAAAGGATACCTTGAACCTGGTATCACTTTTTTTGCTTTGATCTGTACTTCGTTTAAAAGCCTGCCGGTATACTTTACATTGTCTTTGTTCATTTCGATTTGCTTTGATACGAAGTTTAACTCTCTCGCGTCGGTATTTACATACCATGGTTTAACCGGTACGTTGATAGAATCACGGGGATGTAAAGGCTTAAATCGATTGTCAATAGAAATACTGCCAAAGCTAATATGCTTGCCTTTAGCATTGTTAGCCTGCAAGAAGAATGATCCGCTATCAATGGGCGGTAAATGATCAAAAATATAGCGCCCGGTCGAGTCGGTAACTACTGTATTTACAAAGCTTGGCTTTTGCGACGAGATCAATACCGTTTGATTTGCCGATGGCTTGTTGGTAATGTTTTTAACTAAACCGGTTATTTTAAATTCTTTTTCGGCCTGATATTTTACCGGTTTTGCCCGTGTAAAAACGTCGTTCCAATCATAGCCTGTCCATCCCTGGGTAAGCATTAAATTGTCAAGTGCTTGCCAGGCCTGGTTATCTTTCCGGTTGATGTAATAGCCCGGCGATTCAATATTTCCTTTTAAATCGGCGTTAAGTAACAGGCTGGGCGCAATGCCATAATTACCTAAGCTATCCGGTTTTATTTGCGAGTCGTCTGTAACAGCCAACGAGAAGTTTCCTTGTACCGGCAGGCCGCTTTTATCCTTTACCTGGATATCCAATGCTACGCTGTCGCGCTTTACATAGCTGGCTTTATTTGACTTTAGGCTAATTTTCAACTGGTCGCCATTATCAATAAAAACGGCGCGCTCATTCAATGGGGTCATTCCCTCAAAGAGCGTCAATTTTGCAATCCCGGTAGGAAACAAATTTTTAGCTACCATTAACGAAGGTTTAGCCAAGTCAACTTTTTGCGAATAGTAGATCACACCCCTTGAAGTACCTATAAGGTAACATGCGCTATCGGTAGGTAATGAATTGGCACCGGCTATGTCAACCTTCAGGTCGTCGCCCTGCTCTGGGTTGTAAATGTGCAATACGGTGCCCTTAGGCTGTATTTTAGGTAATTTATAGCCTTTGGCAATTGGCTGGCTAATGCGAGCTGTATAAGTTTCGCCGGCGTGAGGAGTAAACAGGAAAGATCCCATGCCGTTATGCAATGGCGTAAATGATACTACCTCATTGTCTTTACTATCATAGATACCACCAACAACCGCGGTGCCGCTGCCATCTTCGGCAATAGCTTTAAAGCCTACCACCGAGTTGAGTCCGGCTACCAGGCTACCACCCTCGGGTAAAAACTGCAGGTCAATTTTTTGATCACGATTAAGAACAAGCGGCACCTGTACCACTTTAAAGTTATCGGCTTTATCCAGGCTGGTTATTTGCAGCCTAACACGCCGACCGTCTGCCTTCGCTGCTAACTCATGACTGATATTGAGGCTACCATCCGGGCCGGTTTGCACTTCCTCTTTACTGATATAATGGTACTCATCATACAACTTAACCTCTACCTTTTTGGATGCGATAGGAGCAAGCGGGTTATTAGCCTGGGTTAGTTTCAGGTTGATTTGTACCTGGTCCTTATCGCCAACCTTTTCAAGCTTAGCTGCCGAGTTTACCAGCCAGGCGTCAGTTGCCGGCACACCGATGTAGAAGTGCTGGGTAAATATATAATCGCCGCCAAAGTTTTGCATCCAGTTGGTATAGGCCCGCAGGGTATAACCGCCTTCTTTAAAGATGGCAGCCGGTAAGGGTATTTGTCCCCAGGCAAGGCCGTCTTTGACGTTAACACTCACGCGTCGCACAACCGAAGCGCTATCATCAACCAATTCTATATATTCTAATCCGCTTAGGCGCGATGCAGTTAAGTTTACGCCGTCAAGCAGGTAGCTTTTAAACCAAAGCGTGTCGCCTGTATTGTAGTAAGGCTTATCTGTATGCAGGTAAACTTTCTCCAACGGTAAGCGCTTGTTAAAGGCATCAAGCGGTGTGGTAATTTTGGTTATGTTTTTATCAGTAACAGTTGATAACAAATTATTGTTGACAGCTTGCCCTGCATCTACCGTGTAATGATAGATGGCGCGGCCCAACTGCCCTTGCGCATTAATACCTTCAATTACTACCCGGTATTTGCCCGGGCCATCGGCATTGTAAAAGTTAAACGAGGTATTGCCTGCCGAATCTGTTTTTAAATATGGGCTCCAGAAAACGGTGGTGCGCAGATCTGGTAGCTGCTCGGCATTGCCCGGGCGGCCGTAGCGCGGCGAATAAAACTCGCGCACTTTATTAAAGCCCTTCGGCGTGAAATTAACAACGGCAGGATTGTAGTTTTTCCTTACATAATCTCTTTTGGTGTAGATCATTAGGGTTGGGCCGCCCAGGTAGTTTATTAAAGCCTGGTTAGTTCTTATAATATCTACTTTCGCTACACCGTCAGGGTCAATCGAGTCATTATCAAATATATCGCCAACCTCGTCTAAAGTCAACAGACGGCCATCTAATACTACATTTAGGGGAACTAACCCCGAGCCGGGTACAAAGGCATATGGGTAATTATTAACAACCGTACTCTGAGTCTTTCGCTGTTGATAAACAACGCCGGTCAACATGGTTTGAAAACACATCAACAGGCTGGCGCCTTCCTGGTGATCCGCCGGTATTAAATAGGTTTGATCGGCATGCCCGTCCGGTACCCTAAGGCCCATTTGGTCTTTATAAGGTGGCGGTGCCGGTTTCCTGGCTTTTATCCGTACTTCTCTCAGCCGATGCATTTTGTCCAGCAGCCCCATCTTTTCGTAGGCGTCGTCCTCTTTATTTACATTGCCCAGGTATTCTTTTAAGGTGGCGGCAACGTTGGTACTTACGTCGGGCATGTTAGGGTTATGGCTCATCCTGATTTTCGGGATGGTATCCATAATCACAATCACATGGTCGCTTTTACCATTGCGTGCCTGAATGGTTATTTTGTTACTGTCGGTAATAAAATAACCCGGAAATTTAAAGCGGCCATTACTATCGGCTGTGGTAACCTTGGTTACACCGGCTCTTAACGCCATCATGATAACAGAGGCGCCGGCCTGTGGCCTATGGGCCAATGTAGTTACCCTGCCCGACATGGTTGTACCCAAACCCTCCACCGGGAACACAGGTTTAGCAGCAACAGTACTATTTAAAGCCTTCCAGGTAAAACGGCGATAGCCTTGTGTAAGCATCAGGTTGTCTAAAGCGCGGTCTACGTCATCGCTTTTATTGGCAAAGTAATAGTTAGGTTGTTCTACATAGCCTTTCAGATCAGACGTTAGCAGTATGTTAGAAAAAATGGTGCTCTCCTTATTTTCATCAATGGGCACCTTGCCCTCGTCAATTACCGATACCGAAAAATTACCGGCTGCCGGCATGCCATTACCATCTTTTGATTGCAGGGCTACCTGTACGCGTTCTTTACTGTTGTAGGTGGTTTTAGCGGTTTTTATGTTCAGGTTCATCAAATCATTACTGCGGATGAATGCAATGCGCTCATTGATAGGATCGCCGGCGGCATTAAATAAAGTAAATTGTGCAATACCTGTGGGGAAGGACTTTTTATCCAACAAAACCGAGGTCATTAACCCTTCTATTTTTACCGGCGACGCAAATACCACCTCGCCACCGGCATGAATGATCAGATTTGTATTTGACTGCTGCAAACCGGCTGAAGCCTGGATTCTTACCAGCACGCTGTCTTTACCCGGTTGATATACATTTAGCGTATAACCGTCGTTTGATACCGCGGGCAGGGGCAGGGTTTTAGTCGAGCCATCATCAAAAGTAATTTTAGCCGAATAAGTTTTGCCTGCCTGCGGGCGTAACAGAAAGCTGCCCATGCCTGCGTGCAGTGTTTCAAACGGCAATACTTCCGCACCTGTTTCATCAACTAATTGGCCCTTGATATTTACACCAAGGCCATCAATACCCACCGCCTTGAAGGCTACTCTTGATAATAAACCGTTAACCAGCGTACCACTTTCCGGAAAAAACTGCACATCGCTTTGCGCCAGTTGCGCTTTTACTGCAAAATCCCGGGTAACGGTGCTTTTATCGTCGCTTTGCAGGATGGTATGGATGTAAGCGCCTGCCAAACCGCCCGGGGTATTAGGTATGTTAACCGACACGTTACCCTGCGCATCGGTTTTAGTGTTGCGCTGCCAGGCTACTTTTTTGTTGATCATTAATATATACCGCACATCGCGATTGGCAACCGGACCCCCATTTTTATCGCTGTAATTTAGTGTGGCTGTCAAGGCCGGTTTACCATCGACATCTTTGTACCGATAATCGGCTTTGGTTAAGATGTTATGATCTATCAGATCGCCAACGGTGAAGGTGTGATCATAAAAATAATCGGCGCCGGCGTTTGCCATCCACTGTGTATAAGCACGGATACGGTAACTACCCTCGCGAAAATCATCGCCCAAAATAAAGTTACCCATTACCATACCTGCGGTTACCGGCAATTTAAGTTGCTGTAGTAAGGAGTCGCGCTCATTAACCAATTCTACATATACCGCCCCGCTTAATGACGACAACTGGTGGCGCGCACCAATAGTGAGGTAACCTTTAAACCAAATGGTATCGCCCAGGGCGTAGTAGGGTTTATCGGTATGCAGGTATACTTTTTCCTGCGGGATGCTGTCTCTCCAGAGCTGCAGGTTAGATACCAGCTTATCCAGCGGATTTTCATCGCGCGGAATAAAGGCTAAAAAAGCTAATGCTAGAGAGCATAAGGCTAATTTGATGGTAAGTTTAATGGTTGGTTTCATGGGGTTGATAAGGTTAAAGATATGATCTTCAATGGATAAATTTAAAAAGCGAACGACATAATATCAATTAGGGGCAGTTGCACTAACGGATGGTGCATCTACTGTGTAGCGGTATACTTGCCTGGCCAATTGTCCGTCGTCAGTAATCCCTTCAACCGTTACTTTATAGGTGCCGGGGCCATCGGCATTAAAAAAGCTGAAAGAGGTTTTACCATTGATATCTGTTTTTACATCCGGGTTCCAGTAAACGGTGCTGCGCAAGTCGGGTGTTTTAAGGTAATCGCCCGGCTTGTCATATTTCGGCAGGTAAAACTGGCGTACTTTGTCATAGCCTTTGGGCATGATATTAACCAGGCTTGGGTTCGAAATTTTCCACCGGTAATCTTTTTTAGTGTAAATGAGCATAGCCGGCGCCCCCCAGACATTTTTTAAAGGATTGGATGGAAAAATCAAATCTATTTTGATGATTGACGCAACGTCCAATTCGCCATTGTTAAAAATGTCTACCAGCTCGTCATGATCAATAATTTTACGTCCATTCAGGTAAACTACTGCCCCCGGCAAAAAACCGTCTTTGGTGCTATTAAAAATAATTTTGGGTAACTGGCCTTGTAAGTAAATTCCCGGCGGCATGTAGTCTTCCTGGTATGGAGGTTTAAAAGTATAATCAGCATGCCCTTCGGGAACCATTGGCCCCCATTGTTCGGCGTAATTTCTAAACGGATCCGGCTTTTTTGCCCTAATCTTCACTTCATTTAATCGATGCACTTTATCAAGCATGCCTAACTTCTCGTAGGCATCATCCTCTTTTTTGCCATTGTCGAGATATTGTTTTAGGGTGGCTTGTACATCCAGGCTAACGTCGGCCAGGTTAGGGTTGCTGTTAACTTTTATGCCAGGTATACTGTCTACTACCAGCTTCACCTTATCGCTGCCTTTTGCGGTTCGGGCTTGTACAGCAAGCTTGACGCTGTCTGCCAAATAGAAAGGTTCAAAATGAAATTTTCCATCAGCGTCTGATGTGGCAGATCTTGTTATACCGGCTCGTAAACCTACCAGGCTAATGTTGGCATCGGGCACGGGTTTATTACCTATTAAGGTTGTTACCCTGCCTGATACCAGGGTTTTTAAATTTTCAACCGGATAGGCGGGTTTAGTGTTAATTATATTCCCCGGGTCTTTCCAGGCAAACCGGCGGTACCCTTGGGTAAGCATCAGGTTATCTAAAGCCATATCAACCGCATCGCCTTTTTGGGCGAAATAATAATTAGGCTCTTCAACATATCCTTTCAAATCGGAGGTGAGCAGCACATGCGAGAATATGGTGCTTTCTTTATTTTCATCAAAAGGGATTTTAGTTTCATCTACCACAGCAACCGAAAAATTACCGGGCGTGAACCCGCCCAGGCCATCTTTAGCTTCCAGGTTAACTTGTACCTGCTCTTTGCTATTGTAGGTTGTTTTAGCAGTTTTAATATCCAGCTGGGTAATATCTGTGCTGCGGATAAACGCCAGACGCTCATTCATAGGTTCGCCGGTATTGCTGAGCAGTGTAAACTGTGCTATGCCCGTCGGGAAATCTTTCTTAGCAAGTTTAATGGATGTTACCGGCTTATCGATCTTGACCGGTTCGGCAATAATCACCTCGCCATTGGTATGCGCCACCAGGCTAACCGAAGAAGCTTGTAAAGCAGCCGAAGCCTGGATTTTTACCAATACGCTGTCTTTATCAGCTTGGTCAATACTCAGTACATAACCCTGGTCGGCAACTTTAGGTAAGGCAATGGGTTTGGTACTGCCGTCGTCAAAAATGATATTGGCCGTATAGGTTTTACCCGCTTGCGGGTTCAATAAAAGCGTGCCCATACCGGCATGCAGGGTTTCCAGTGTAGCAATTTCCTTTTTGTCGTTATCAACAATATTGCCTTTGATATGGATACCCGACCCGTCAACGCCAACGGCTTTAAAAGCCACCCTTGAAGCTATGCCATTTACCAGGCTACCGCTTTCCGGGAAAAACTGCACGTCGCTTTGCACCAGGTTTGCCTTAAACGAGAAATCGCGGATAATAGGATTCTTATCATTTGGACCAATAATGGTGCGCACGTAAGCGCCGCCGGGATGCAGCTTAATATCATCTGGGATAACAATACGCACGCTGCCCAGCGCATCGGTCTTATCATTTTGTTTCCATAAGGGTTTATGGTCGGCCCAGATCTCGTAGCGCACCGTTTTATCGCCATAAGCTTTACCCGCATCATTGGTGTAGTTAAGCAGTGCCGTTAACACCTGCTTGCCTTTATTATCGCGATAGCTAAAATCGGCCTTGGCTACCACGTCGCCGCCGGCAACATCGCCAACGGTAAAGGTGTGGTCGTAAAAATAAGCTTCGCCGGCATTACGCATCCATTGGGTATAAGCCCTGATGCGGTAGCTTCCCTGCGGATAATCTTCTTTCAAAATAAAATTGCCTGCTGCGGTGCCCGAGCTAACCGGTAGTTTGAGCCGACTCAATACCGAATCTTTCTCAGAAATCAGCTCTACATACATAGCCCCGCTCATGGCCGATAGTTGATGCCGCGCTCCCTCGGGCAGATAGCCCTTCAACCAGATCGTATCGCCCAAAACATAGTAGGGTTTATCCGTTTGTACATAAGCCTTTTCTATAGGCATGCGTTTATTAAAACTATCCAGCGGCGCAATGATAGGGTTTGAACCATTGGAGGCCACAGGTGCCGTGTAAGCCATGGTTTGCCCGGCACCAACCGTGTAACGGTACACCACGCGGCCCAGTTGCCCGGCAGCGTTGATACCTTCTACCGTTACCTTGTAGGTGCCGGGTCCATCGGCATTAAAAAAGTTAAACGAGGTTTGGCCGGCTACGTCTGTTTTTAAGTAAGGGTTCCAATATACGGTGCTGCGCAGATCTGGCTGGGTTAAACTGGCTTTGGGTTTATCATAGCGTGGCGAATAAAACTCGCGCACCTTATCAAAGCCTTTTGGGGTGATGTTAGCCATTGACGGGTTGTAGGTATGCCTTACCTTTCCGCGGTTGGTATAGATAAACAATACAGGCCCGGGCGGACGACCTACCATGTTCATGAGCGCCTGATTGCTGAAAATATATTCCATCTTCACAATATCCGACGGCTCTAAATCACCGTCAGTCATCAGGTCGCCCGCCTCAAACCGGTCAAGTAGTCTGCCATCCAGTACTACATATAACAGGCTGGTTTCTCCTGCAAAATGAACCACGGGATACAAGGGATAAAATTGATGTTTGTTTTTATCGAACGGATCAATTACGTCCTTCCCCTCAAAGACTACGCGGGGTAAGCTGGCCGCCAGGCAAATAGCCAGGCTGGAACATCCCTCAGGGTTGGATAGTTTAATGGTTTTATCAGAATGCCCCTCCGGAATTTGCAACGGACCCTGCATGCTGTTATATGCAGGTTCTGTCACCACCTTTTTCGCCCTGATCTTTACTTCTTTCAGGCGATGCACTTTATCCAGCATGCCCAGTTTTTCGTAAGTGTCGTCCTCTTTTTTGCCACTTTCCAGGTATTGCTTCAGGCTGCTTTGAATGTTCAGACTGGCATCTGGCAGGTTGGGGTTGTGGTTTACTTTGATGGTGGGGATGCTGTCTAAAAGCAATATCACCTTATCGCTGCCTTTACTTGTGCGCGCCTGTAATGAAAGCTTGATACTATCCATTAAAAAGAAGGGATCAAAACGAAACTTACCATCGGCACCGGCACTGGCAGATTTTACCGCGTTTGCTCTTAAAGCTATCAGGCTGATGTTGGCATTGGGCACGGGTTTGTTATTAGTTAAGGTAGTTACCCGGCCGGTAATCGAGGTGCCCAGATCCTCCACCGGGAACTGTGGTTTGGTGCTGACGGTATTATTCAACTCCTTCCAGGTAAAGCGGCGGTAACCTTGCGTAAGCATCAGGTTATCCAGGGCACGGTTTACCAATTTGTTATCGGCAGTAAAATAATAATTAGGCTGCTCTACATAGCCTTTCAGGTCAGACGTAAGCAGCAGGTTAGAGAAAATGGTGCTTTCCTTGCTCTCCTCAAAAGGCACCTTGCTCTCATCCACCACCGAAACCGAGAAATTACCGGCGGTTGGTTTACCCTCGCTGTCTTTAGCTTCCAGGTCGGCCATTACGCGTTCTTTACTGCTATACCCGGTTTTAGCCGTTTTAACATTAAGCTGCATCATATCATTACTGCGGATGAAGGCTATGCGCTCAAGCAGTGCCTCGCCGCCGGCATCGAATAATGTAAATTGGGCTATGCCGGTTGGAAAAGCCTTTTTACTTAACCAAACAGAAGTGATAGGTTTTTCTGTGATGTATGACGAGGCAAATACAATTGCCCCGTTAGTGTGAACAATCAAATTTACGCTTCTTTGCAGCAGCGCTACCGAGGCATGGATACGCACCAGCACGCTGTCTTTGTGCGGTTGGTAAACACGCAATACGTAGCCTTCGTCTGCAGCTTTTGGTAAGGCTATGTTTTTGGTCGAGCCATCCTCGAAAGTAATATTGGCGCTATAAGTTTTGCCTGGCACGGGAGTTAGCAGGAAACTACCCATACCGGCGTGTATGCTATCTAATTTGGCTACTTCCTTATTATCATTATCAACAATATTGCCTTTCATGTTAACGCCCAGGCCATCAATACCCACGGTTTTATAGGCTATTCTGGAAATAATACCGTTTACCAGGCTGCCGCCTTCCGGGAAAAACTGAACATCGGTTTGTGCCAGGGTGGCTTTAACCGGGAAATCGCGAATGATAGTAGATTTATCGCTGCCCTGCAATGTGGTATGTAAATAGGCACCCTCGGGATGTTGCTTGATATCGTCAGGAATGTTGATCCGCAAACTACCCAAAGCGTCTGTACTGCTGTTTTGCTGCCAGAGTACTTTGTGATTTGCCCAGATCTCATAACGAACAGGTTTATCGCCCAGGGCCTTGCCCTCATCGTTGGTGTAGTTCAATATGGCGGTCAATGTGCGTTTACCTTGATCATCGCGATAGCTAAAATCTGCCTTGGCTACCACATCGCCACCGGCAACGTCGCCCACGGTAAAGGTGTGATCATAAAAGTAATCTTCGCCGGCATTGCGCATCCACTGCGTATAGGCGCGGATACGATAACTACCCTGGTGATAGTCATCCTTCAACGTAAAATTGCCCATCACCATGCCCGAGGTTACCGGCAGTTTAAGCTGCTGCAATACCGAATCTTTCTCAGAGATCAGCTCTACATACATTGCCCCGCTCATGGCCGATAGTTGATGTCGCGAGCCTATGGTCAAATACCCCTTAAACCAAATGGTATCACCCAGGGCATAGTAAGGTTTATCCATATGCAGGTACACTTTTTCCTGCGGGATGCTGTCTGTCCAGTGTTGCAGGGCAAAGGTTAGTTTACCTAGCGGATCTCCATCACGTCTGGTAAACGCAAAGAGTGCCACCGAGCTTAAGAGCACAATTATGATAATGGTTTTGGCAGATGTCTTCATTACTTATAGGTTAGGTTTTCAAATACCCGGGTTAAAAGTATACGTCGACACAATCACCATCATAGACGATCGGTCTGCCATAAAAGGCAGATATTCAGTGGGCTATAAGGCAATTGGTCTGTACTAATGTAAACAGAATATTACATTACCAAAAAGGGGTAATTTATGAAAATGACTTAAAAGTCATGAAATATTAAGTTGAAATAGAATGATGTCATTTTTTAAGATTTAAAAAATGACTTAAAAGTCATGAACAGGATTTCAAAATTGATGCGCAATCACCATAAATATTTAGCAGGCGCAAATAATAACAAAGTAGTAGCTTTGGTTATGAGCAGTGCAATAGCTACAGAACAAGCATTTTCCATTTATTACCTGAGCGAGTGCGCTGTAACCCTGGAATTTGGGCAAAGCATTAACCTGCAATTGCTGGATGCGGTAAGTGCATATAATCAGTTGCTTCACCAACAGCCTTTCCATGGGTTTAACACTGCCATACCTGCTTATACTACGCTAACTGTTTTGTTCGACCCGGTGGTTGTAAGCCAGGCCGACTTGTCGGGAGCCACTTGCTTTGATAAGGTGTCTAACTATTTGCAAAGGCTTAATCAGCATCAAAAAGAATTAAAAGAAACAACCGCAACAAGAATTGCTATCCCGGTTTGCTACGGTAGTGATTATGGCCCCGATTTGCAGGAAGTGGCCGATCTTCACCGCTTGTCAATAGAAGAGGTTATCGAGATTCATAGCCAGGCGGTTTACAAAGTTTATATGATAGGCTTTGTACCGGGCTTTGCCTACTTGGGTGGGCTGGATGAGCGACTGGAAACGCCGCGCAAAAGCTCGCCACGAAAAAAGGTGCCTGCGGGTTCGGTTGGGATAGCGGGTATGCAAACGGGGATCTACCCGATGCAAACGCCCGGCGGTTGGCAATTGATAGGCCGAACGCCGGTGAAATTGTTCGATGTAAACCGCGCGCAACCCTCACTTTTAAAAGCCGGCGATGAAATCATGTTTACACCAATAACTGAAAAAGAATTTATTGATTTTAATGTGGATTTAAATGTATTTAACCGTTTTTAAATGCAGTTAACCATCATTAAACCGGGTTTATTGAGCACTGTGCAAGATTTGGGTCGGCGCGGTTACTTGTCGCAGGCGGTGCCGGTTTCGGGGGCGATGGATACGCTGTCCGCCCGCATTGCCAACATAGTTTTGGGTAACGACGAAAATGCGGCGGTCATTGAATTTACCTATGCCGATAGTGAATTTAAAGCTGATACCGACCTGTTGATAGCTTATGCGGGTGAGGGCGCGATTTTAACAATCAACGATCGAAAGCTTCCCGCAGAGCGCCCGGTATTCATCCCCAAAGACAAAGTCATTAAACTGATTAACAGCCACATAGGCAGCCGCACTTACCTGGCTATTGCCGGTGGCTTTAATGTACCTGAAATTTTGGGTAGCAGGAGTACTTTTATTACTGCCGGTTTTGGCGGGCTGGAAGGCAGAGCATTGAAAGCGGGTGATGTATTATTAGGTTATGATTTATCCGTTGTTAGTCAAAAAATATTAACACAACTATCAGGTAATGAGGTGTTTTTCACCAGTTGGAGTATTCCAATCACCCTGTTATTACCAGTTGATAGAAAGCGCATTAGGGTTGTGCCCGCACATGAATTTAACTGGTTTAACGGCCAGGCGGTGGTTGATTTTTTGAGTGAGCCGTTTACTATTGGCACACAAAGTAACCGCATGGGTTACCAATTGCAAGGGCCTGCCTTGAACCGTTTGGTAAAAGACGAGCTTTTAAGTACCGCGGTAATGCCCGGCACCATCCAGGTTACCGGCGAGGGTAGTATGATCTTATTAATGGCCGATTGCCAGACTACCGGCGGCTATCCGCGCATTGCGCAGGTGGTCGCGGTTGACTTGCCCCTTTGTGCCCAGCTAAAGCCGGGCGATGCCATTTATTTTACAGAGATAACCCAACATGAAGCAGAAATACTGTATCTTGAACGTGAACAGGAGCTGCGGCGGCTACAAATGGCTGTTCAATACAAGTTTTTATAAAAATCTACATTCATGCAAAGCATCGATTTGAATTGCGATATGGGCGAAGCGTTTGGTAATTACCCCATGCCCAATGACGATATTTTAATGGACTACATCACCTCGGCCAACATAGCATGCGGCTACCATGCAGGCGACCCTGACGTGATGCAGCATACTGTGGCCATGGCTATCAAAAAAGGCGTGGCCATAGGTGCCCACCCGGGTCTGCCTGATCTGCAGGGTTTTGGCAGGCGAGATATGAAGATCTCCGCCAGTGAAGCTTACCAGATGATGCTTTACCAGATTGGGGCGCTTTATGCCTTTGTAAAAGCTGCCGAAGGTAAATTACACCATGTGAAGGCCCATGGGGCATTATACAACATGGCTGCAAAGGACCCTGCTTTAGCTAAAGCGATTGTACAAGCAGTGCACGATTTCGACCCATCGTTAATATTATACGCTTTGGCCGGCAGCCAGATGATCGAAGCTGCTAAGAAAACAGGCATTGTCACAGCCTCAGAAGTATTTGCCGACCGCACCTACCAGGATGATGGCTCGCTCACACCTCGTACTCAAAGCAATGCCATGATCGCGGATGAAAGACAAAGCATTGAACAGGTATTGCTGATGGTCAATCATCAACAGGTAATATCAGTCAACAATAACAAAATCCAGCTCAAGGCCGAAACCCTTTGCCTGCATGGCGACGGTGCACATGCCGTTGAATTTGCCAAAATGATCAACCAAAAATTAAAAAGCGAAGGCGTAACCGTTAAAGCGCCTGCCGTATAAATGAAGAAAAAATATAACTGGAGCATTTTACTGGGCGCGGCTTTTTTAATGGCTTCATCAGCTATCGGCCCGGGTTTTTTAACGCAGACCGCGGTTTTTACCGCGCAGTTGGGTGCAAGCTTCGGTTTTGTGATCTTACTTTCGGTGATATTGGATGCCATCGCGCAGCTAAACATTTGGCGTATCATTACTGTAGCCGACAAGCCCGCGCAGGATATTGCCAATATGGTGTTTCCGGGCTTAGGCTATTTTGTATCATTCCTGGTGTTTTTAGGCGGGATGGCTTTTAACATTGGCAATATAGCAGGTGCAGGACTGGGTTTAAATGTCTTGCTAGGCGTAAGTGTTGGGCAAGGTGCCATCATGAGTGCTATTTTGGCCATCGGTATTTTTATTTACAAAGAAGCCGGTAAGGTGATGGACACTTTTGCCAAAACCATGGGTCTGCTCAAAATAGGCCTGGCGCTGTTTGTGGCCTATATTAGCAAACCGCCATTGATTGAGGCGGCTGTAAGAGCTGTTGCACCAACTCATTTTAGCTTTACCGCGGTGTTGACCATTGTCGGCGGGACAGTTGGAGGCTATATTACCTTTGCCGGGGCGCATCGCTTATTGGATGCACGTCAAACCGGTAGAGAAAATCTGCCTCAAACTAACAGGGGCGCTTTGAGCGCAATTGGTTTGGCTTCTTTGATGCGCTTACTATTGTTTATCGCCGCTTTGGGAGTTATTACAGCAGGCGGAAAACTGGATCCGGCTAATCCGGCTGCATCGGTATTTCAGTTAGCGGCCGGTCAATTAGGGTATAAGATATTTGGGTTGGTAATGTTTGCAGCCGGGGTATCATCTGTGGTGGGTTCGGCTTATACTTCGGTGTCGTTTATCAAAAGCTTTCACCCGATGATCTTGAAGTTTAACCGCGAGATCATCATTACCTTTATCGTGATTTCGTGCATTATTTTTGAGATCATTGGCAAACCGGTTAAGACATTAATAACTGTAGGAGCCATAAACGGCTTTATATTACCCATTGCTTTAGGCGTAATGCTGATAGCCGCTTATCGCACCAAAATAATTGCAGATTACCGCCAACCGCTTTTGTTGACGATATTAGGCGTAGCCGTAGTTGGAGTAATGACCTGGATGAGTTGCGGCGCGCTGATGCAGATGTTTGGCCATTAATATTTTTGAAATGAAATTAACGTATAAACTGATCTTATTTGCTGTCGCGCTAACGACAGCTGCTCATGCACAACAAACTAAACCCGTCGCTATCGTGCCGGGGGTATCTTTTGAACTGGCTACTTACAGGGCTTCGGTTATAAGTAATGTGAAGTATACCATGTTTTTTGCAATACCAGAAAATCGTGTAGACAGCATTTATGGTTCAATGCGAGTGGAATTTGACTTGAAAGATGCCGGCCAGCCTTTACAAATAGATTTTAAACAACCCGCTACCCATATCAGGTTTGTGGGAAGAGGAGATGACTGGGGAGTTAAGTATAATTTTCAGGATGAACATATTATTATTGATACTAAATATTTAAAACCCGGACATAATCAATTTAGTGTTCAGTTTATAGCTGGCAATGAATCTTTAAATAGGAATGACGATTTCTTGTATGCGCTGTTCGTTCCGGATCGTGCGCGGACGGTGTTTCCCTGTTTTGATCAACCAGATTTAAAAGCGGTATTTAATCTAAATCTTTTGGTGCCAAAGAGCTGGAAAGTTTTAGCGAATGCCGATATAAAAAGCACCGAAGCCAGAGGACAGAATATATTTTATTCTTTTAATAAAACTGATAAACTTCCGACTTACCTGTTCTCATTTACTGCTGGTAAATACACCGATGTAAAGCAACCGGTAGGCGAGGGCCGCACCGCCGAATTTCTTCACCGTGAGACTGATCCTACTAAGATCAAACTAAGCGTCGATTCGATTTTTAAAGCGCATGCCGATGCGATTGCTTTCTTAGAAAAATGGACCGGTATTCCGTTCCCGTTCCAAAAGGTAGGTTTTGTGGGGATTCCGGATTTTCAGTTTGGGGGCATGGAGCATCCCGGCGAGGTGCAGTATAAATCATCTGCTTTATTTTTGGATGATGGCGCTACTAAAGATCAGTTGATCTCGCGCGCTAACGTCATCTCGCACGAAACGGCCCACATGTGGTTTGGCGATATGGTGACCATGCGCTGGTTCAATGATGTGTGGATGAAGGAAGTGTTTGCCAATTTTATGGCCGATAAGGTTGCCGAAAAACTACAGGGGAGTGAGGCTTTCAGTCAGAAGTTTTTGCAGGATCATTACCCGGCCGCGTATGGCGTAGATCGCACGCTGGGCGCCAACCCAATCCGCCAGCAACTGGATAATTTGCAGGATGCAGGATCGCTTTACGGCAATATCATCTACCATAAAGCACCCATCATGATGCGCCAGTTGGAGAAACTGATGGGTAAAGACAATTTCCAAAAAGGCATTCGCGAATACCTGAAAACGTATGCTTACAGCAATGCTACCTGGAACGATATGATCGGCATCCTGAGCAAATACAGCAAAGCCGATTTGTATGCGTGGAACAAGGTTTGGGTAAATCAACCCGGCAGGCCGGTGTTTGATTATGCTGTGAAGCATGCAGGCGGAAAGATCAGGGATTTTAGCTTGACGCAACACCCTGAAAACGGCGCACCACGTATCTGGCCGCAGGTGTTTACCATAAAACTTCATTATGCCACTTATGATAAGGTACTGGCTGTCAATATGGATAAACAGAAGATCAGCATCGCGGCAGCAAACGGTTTACCAAAGCCACAATATATTTTGTTTAACGCTGATGGTATGGGTTACGGTTTGTTCCCTACGGATAAAAGCATTGATGGTGAGCTCTTCGCGATTAAAAGTCCGCTGGAAAGGGCATCGGCATATATTATTGCCTATGAGAATATGCTGGCCAGCCGCTCTTACAAACCGGGCGAACTACTGGCGCTACTGCAAAAGGGCTTGACAATTGAAAAGGATGAAATGAATCTGCGCCTGATTAACGGCTATATCTCAAGTATTTACTGGGGCTTTATTAAAACCGGGGACCGCCCTAGATACACTGCTGATTTGGAGCAGCTTTTATGGACGGCCATGGAACAACAAACCGCTCCGAATAACAAAAAGGTGCTCTTTAAAACTTACCAGGATATTTACCTGAGCCATGCCGCCCAAAGCCGCATTTACCAGATCTGGAAAACGCAGCAGGCACCCGCGGGTATCAAGTTGACCGAGGATGATTATACCAGCCTGGCGCTGTCTATCGCGCTTAAAACAGACACTGTGACCAGCGTCATCAAACAGCAGCAGGACCGGATTACCAACGTCGACCGTAAAAATAGACTTTCATTCCTGATGCCCGCTTTGTCGTTAGATGTTAACGAGCGCGATGCTTTCTTCGCCAGTTTGGGCGATCGTAAAAACCGACAAAAAGAAGCCTGGGTAACTGTTGCTTTGGCTTATTTGAACCATCCGCTCAGACAGAGTACTTCGATCAAATACCTGCCCAAGAGTTTGGATCTGGTCGAGGAGATTCAGCGTACCGGCGATGTGTTCTTCCCCCAATCGTGGTTGGCTGCGGTGTTAGGCAGCTATCAAAGCAAGGAAGCCTGGCAGATAGTGGAGGATTTCCTGAAGGCGCATCCTAACTATAATCCTAAGTTAAAAGACAAGATCTTACAGGCTGCGGATAACCTTTATCGTGCGCAGCGGATAATCAACTAAGCAGGCTTACCTCTTCCCAACGGCAGGCAGCACCAAAAACTTAACGATGCAATGCGCCAGTAATGATACAGCGCCGGTCACTACCAATATCATCACTTTTTTAAGAGGTGTGTTAAAGTAATCCAGGAATTGTGATTGGCCGGAACCGGTGTACAATATCGCCATCAGAAAGATTAATGCACCCGTTATCCATAAGGTTAAATGCGAGTAAAAATACCTTGAGCTGCCAAACTGCGGGCCGGTAAATGAGGCTATCAATAAGCCAACGTGAGCAATGAAAAACACCACTGCTGCTAATATTAATACATAAAACATAAGGTCAATTGTTGTGAATTTGACTTTTAATTAAGGTGTAACTAACACATTTTTAATGTGTTGGTGCAGGAAAGGTAATATCTATATGCCTAAAGCCAAAAAGGAGTGGCTCAAAAAAAGACCTATAAGTTAGTAAGTAACAACTACTTTACCTCGGCATCAAAAGCACTGTTGATGATTGTGCCGTTGCGTTTGGCCTGTATCCAAATGCGGTATTTACCCGGTTGCGGGAACGTATACGGGAAGCTGATTTGATGCTGCATGCCACCCATTTCCGTAGGCGTCATCGTTGGCATGCCTGCCATGAGTAGCTTATTGCGATCGGCCTCGGTCATGGAGCTTAGATGCGCTACAAAACGGTCTATGCTGTCGGCAAACTCTTTGGGTTGCGGCAGGTATTTGTCCAATGGCTGATGGAAAGCTATCCTATCCAGCAAAGCCTTTTGCGACCCCATGGAGTAGCTCCCCGCCGGGTGTAGGTGAATGTAGACTGTACCATCATCTTTCAAGATAACCGCATGGGCTATCATACCCATATAGGGTTCTAATTTCGAGGGCTGGCCATTAGGGTCAAGTATCTCGAAGTTAAGCTGTGTTAGTTCGTTGGCTCTTAGTTGCTCGCCTGGCTTTTGCATCCAGATGGCTGTTGAGCCATCGCTTAGTTTGGTGGCAACGCCGGGCATGCCACAAGTAGCTGCGCCGGTACGGGTAGGCACGTTGTTGTTTACCGGGTTGGTGATGTAGTAGGTGTCGTCAGGGTCGGCCGCAGGGCTGGCATGGTTGGTCAGGCTGGCTGTGCGAAAGATATGATCTTTGATCTCCAGGGTATCTACGATGGTCTCTGCAAAGCCGCTCAGGCGGGTAATATCGGCATAAACCCAATACTTGCCCGCGGGTAGATCAGGCATCTTGGCTTCGAAGGTAACCGAATCTATACGATGCGGATGCAGGTGTGCAAACACGTCCAGATCGCCGGCTTTGATCAGAAACAGGTGCATCAGCTTACCATGATCAGGGATAAGGTAGCTCATTTTACGTGTAACGTTCATGCGCTTGGAGCGGGTCATGTTGTTTAACTGGTTAGTATCTATCAACATGCGCAATGCGCCGTTTCCGGCATCAACTGTTGTTTTAGCTTGAAGGGGGTGATATAGAAAGCGCGTGTAGTTCTCGGCTTCTGCAGTCCACCACGAGCGACCGCCCCATAGAATCAGCAGTAAGATCATCAAAGCGCTTGTGCCGCCTATAAAGCGGCGGCGGCGGATATGTTGCGTCAACTCTTCGCCGGCTTCCAACTGGCTGTCGCCTACACTTGAACTGATAATCGTAACCATCAACAATACCAGGAACACAGCCATGGCCAACAGGCCCCAGCCCAAACTGGCGGGCATGCTTCGCTTAGCTGTTGATATGGCCATAACGGGTACCAATACCGTGCCTCTGCCCTTGGGGCCATCAATGGTTATATCAATACTTGAGGTGCCCATGTTCATGAACCAGATCTTGACATCGTAGCGGCCGGGTTGGCTTTCTGATGGTACCGCCACATCGGCGCGCGGTGTGCCGTCGCTGCCTACGGTCCAGTAAACCGGTTTGGCGTTTACGGTAATGCCTTTGGCCGACTCCTCTAAAAAGACGCTAACCATTGCGGTACCGGGTATCACATCAGGCGGGTTTATGCTGATGATAACCTTGTACGGCCCGGCATTGCCCTCGAAAGTTACGCCAGGGCTACCAACGTGCGCATAGCTGCTGCAAGCTGCAAATAGCAGGGCTAAGCAAAGTATAAATCTCTTCATGTGCAGCTTAGCGTTTAACTGATTTCATCCAACGGCCCCAGGTTAAGCCAAGCCAGGACGATAGCGTACCCAACAGCATCGCGATAGCTAAACCCTTAACCAGCACGACGCCTGTATCGGTGGCCCAGGGGGCTATGGTATAGCGGAACTCGTAGTTAGGGTCGGCACCAAAATACCATGAGGTAGTGCCAAAGAACCAGTTCTGCGCATGCGTAGATGCCAGGAAATCGCCGAACGGCCATTGCACGGCCAATAGCACCAGGGTAAACGTTATGCCTAGTGCCAGTGCTTTCACAATGGCACTTTGGTTAATGAGGCGGTGGTTAATCAGATCGATAGCCAAAGCCGGGAAGATCATCAACAATGGGAAATGGAAAGGCTGATAATGCGTAAAGTGATAATATACCGGCCCCAGTTTAGGTTCGGCATGGAACAATGGCAGTATCCAAACCAGTCCGGCCATCATCACCATATAAACGGCAGCCATGCGGGTAGCACCCCATTTGCTGGTTGATGCTTTGGAGATAGCCACCAGGAACAGCGGAAACAAGCCCGAGGCCACCTGGTAGAAGAAGCTTTCGTGCATATCGTGCCGGGTAAGGTATTCGGACGCAATGGTGAACAACATCACTAATAAGAAGCCTGATGACAGCATAAAGCAGGTAGCCAATGCCTTGGGCGAGTAGGTGTTTGCCGATGCTTCGCGGTTTTGCAAAGCCATTACGCTTACCAGGGCGCCAAATTGGATAGTGATCATACCCAATAGTAACACGGTATGTGGCGGCGACAGGATCTGCACGTCGAGGCCGAAGGTGTTGTGCCACCAGTCGTCGAACGGGGCAGAGGTAATCATGGTGAAGGCGCCCCAGATGCAGAACAGCGCACCCAGCGATCCGTAGAAGATGCCCCAGAATCTGATAGATTGCTGCTTTTCGGCCGTCTTACCGGCGAAGGTCAATCGCAATACGTAATAGCCCGAAAAGAGGCCCGAGGTAACGGCTCCCAGGTAAGTAACCATGTGCGGCGGCGCAAACAGGCCGTCGCGGCCAATGCTCATGTGCCAGGAGATATCCCATATCAACCCTATACAGATACAAAACGAGGCAAAGACTACGGCATACACGTAAATGGGTAATGCACGGGTAGCGGTAGCATTAACAGCCCTGCTTTCGGCAGCGGCTTGCGGTTGAGTTAAGGCAATAGTGGTCATTATCTTAGCGGTTGATCAGTACCGCCTGTGAGCTAAGATGCTAACAGGCATAGCACTAAGGTACACCAAAATAACTAAACATAAAAGGAGTAGCCTGGAAGCCTAATCCTGGTGACGGGCTGCCCGCTTCGCCTGGGTTTGAGGGTGGTGGCAGCTCTTGTGGTACATCTGGGACCTCTCTTTGTGGGACCTGTGTTTCGGCCGGGTCGTGCGGTTGTTGTATCTCCGGGCGCTGCGGGTTTACCGGGCGTTCATCGGGTTCGTTGGGCATGGTTTGCTTTTTCATAGTATAGATACAATGATTGAAGCGGGGTATTTGTTTGTCAAATGTGCGTGTTGTTCTGTTTCACGTGTGTATGCAACAGATGAAACAAGTGAAACAGTTTTTTAGACTAATTTATTGATAATTAGATTTTTATAAAAAATTAGTGAAACAGAATGAAACAGTATTTATGACTTTTAAGTCATTTTTTGTTTCACCAACAACTGCTAAACCACCACGTCATCGTGAGCAGAGCGTGACGATCTCTGAACGACCGGAACGGTAAACAAGCGATCCGGAGATCGCCACACTCGTACCTCGTTCGCGATGACGTAAAAGAGTGGGGTTAACACAAATGTAGAGACGCAATATTTTGCGTCTATGCGATGGTTTAAAGCGTTTAAATGCGCTATAAAACATTTAATTCCTTTTATTTCAATATATCGCTTTCATAGAGACGCAAAATATTGCGTCTCTACAATTATCATCAGCCATAATTTTAAATTAACAGAAACCAAAGCGTTGGCCCGATGTTAAACTTATAAAACATACCACGATGAAAAATCCATTTGAAAGAAAAAATAACACTGCCCTGATTGCCTTAGGCGTTACGGGTGCAGCAGCAGCAGGCGCAATTGCTTACTTATATTTAACCGATAGCGGCCATAATACCCGCAACAAAATTTCTGACTCATTAGCCGATACCATCGACAAGATCAGTCATGGTTTGAAAGATGAGTTTAAAAATATCGTGTCGGGCTTTATCAGCGACAAGACCAATATTTCTAAGAAAACGGTTAAAGCCGTTGCCGATCACGTAAGTAAATAACACGTAGAGACGCAATATTTTGCGTCTAACAATATTTTGCGTCTTTATTTGATCCAACCTTCGTACCGAAGAAATTTTTGGAGCCGGGGATCATCAGCAGATAACACCGGCATCCAGCCACCCAGCAATTCGCGCGTCCAGTAAAGGCCCTGCGGGTTGCCGGGTTTGGCAAATTTATACTTGTAAATGCTGGCTCTGATAAACCGCGGCGACTTGCCGGGGAAGGGATCGGCAGCAAATAAACTCAAAGCAGTGTCATCACGATGCAGCAGTTTCCAGACCAGGTTATAGGTCCAGGGATATTGCTCTGCCGTGCTCATCGCCGCAAACCACATTTGCCAGTCGAGCCGTAATTGATAAGGTGCTACTTGCGGCGGTCGTTTGTTCAGCAATACCGGCAGTCCTTTATACAGGTAAGGTATCCAATGCGCTTTGTTGGCGGTGGTGTCATCCATCGTCCCCTCAAAAACTACATTATAACGCTCCTGGCCCACGCTGCCGAACGCGCCATAAGTGTTCACCAGCTCAAAAGGCTCGAAAGATCTGTTCATGGCCTGATCGGGCGACAGGATATTATAAACCGGCTGGATACTTAAAATCCCCACAATGCCTGCGACTATCCACGAGGTGATCACCATTGGTTTAGATTCTTCAGCATTTTCTTCCGCTGCACGGGCCTTTGCAATTAGTGTTTTGGGTAAGATCTTTTCTAAGAAACCATCGTCAAAACAAGCCAATGCCGGTACAATGGTGAGCCAGTTGAGGAATGAAAGGTTACCACTTAGTATGATAAATACTTGCAGGCCTATCATCATAATACCTGCAACATGCCTCGCCTTGCGCGGCCAAAAAGCAAAGAAAGGTGCGATCAGTTCGGCCAGCCAGTTGAACCAAACACCCATCCGCAGTAATAATCGTGGAAAGAAATGGAACCAGCGCGTCAGTGGGCCGGGGATAGGCTGCGTCTCGAAATAGTAATACAAAGCCGTAGCATTGCGCCAAACTGCATCGCCACGAAATTTGATCATGCCCGCACCCAGCATAATGCGGAAGATGAGCCAGCGGAACAAAATGATAATAAACAATGGCGGCCGCCGCTTTGGGAAGGGCCTCATATCCAGCAGCGGGCAAAGAAATATCGCCAGGAAACCGGTTTCGGTTAGCTGGATTTCCCAGCCATAGCCGTACCAATCTTGCCCGGCATGTACTATCGAGAGGTATAAAACCCACAGCAGCGCCATCATCGGCGCATTGGCAAAACCTGCGATAACAATGAGCGAAATGATAAACCCCACCCAGGCGACAGTTTGCAAAGCCAAATCAGAATGCCAAAACCAAAACAAAGAGGGCAGTTTAAAAAAACCGGCACTTATTGAGCCGTAAGATTGACGGATGGCATCAAAGTAATTACCCACAGGTAACAAGCCATGTTCGCCAATTAAAGGAATAAGCTGATTGATAGCCACCAGGAATGCAAGGGCATACACAGCGCCCAACAGGCGCAGCAGCACAAAGCGCGTGAGCCAGTAGGTGGGGGTGGTGTCGGTTTCCTCGGTGGTAGTCATTTAAATTTATAACGATGGTCATGCCGAACTTGTTTCGGCATCCCATCATACCGGCACGCTTTGCTTAACAAGTGGGATGCTGAAACAAGTTCAGCATGACAGGTATCGTAAGTTTTGCCTGGCGTGGGCGTTACCTGCGGCCCGTGCTATCCGCTCATACGCCGCAAGGCTTTAGGCGCAGGCCGGTATCCGCTGCTATCACTAACGCAGGACTCACCCGGCCGACGCTACGCTGGGCCACCCTCTCTTCGCCGTTGGCGGAAAGAGGGCGATTGAAAATTGTCATTGCGAGCGTAGCGTGGCAATCGCAAGGTTTGAACGCGCCGCTGTCCGAAGTTTGCAAATCGGACGACTATGCCAGTAGTTTGCAACTACACTATTGCCGGGCGATAGCGAACGGTTTAGTTTATCCGGCGGTGGACTCACCCGGCCGACGCTGCGCTGGGCCACCCTCTCTTCGCCGTTGGCGGAAAGAGGGTGATTGAAAATTGTCATTGCGAGCGTAGCGTGGCAATCGCAAGGTGGAAGGTTTGAACGCGTGCGATTGCCACGTCGTTCCTCCTCGCAATGACAAATTGCATTTGCCCTCTTTCCCGCTTGCGGAAGAGAGGGCCGACAAGCGAAGCGATGTCGGGGTGAGTCTTCGCCGATAGACAACAACAAAACATAATTTATATGTGCATATGTTTGTACATAATATGAAATTGTTATACTTTTATCATCAGATAACCAATAATAGGGGCGATATTTAATCACCCCTAATTATTTTTGAAGATAAAAGATCAACCATGAAAAAGCTTTCTGCTTTAGCCTTGACGTTTGTATGCCTGGCCGCAACTGTTTGTGCCCAACAACAGCCTGTTAAACATTTTACCGGCATCACGCTGCAACCTACCGTAGCCTATTTAAAAACCGCCGACGGTAATAAACGCATGGCCCGGCTGGTATTTAACAGCAAGAATTTTAGCCAAGGCGAGGTCGAGGTAAAATTTAACGGCCAAACTACTCATGTAAAAATACCCGCTAATAAGGACGGCATAGATGCTTTTGAAATAGCTTTACCCGGCGCGCCGGTAACTAAGCCTATAGAAGCCACTGTCACTTTAAAAGCTGATGATAAAACCTATACCGCAGTAGCCACGGTAAATCCTTGCCGTGCCGATTGGAAGGTTTACGTGCTGCCGCACTCGCACGTAGATATTGGTTATACCAATGTGCAGGAAAAGGTGCTTAGGCTGCACATGGATAATATTGATGAGTCGATAGACCTGGCGAAGAAAACTGCCGATTACCCCAAAGAGGCACAATATAAATGGACCACCGAGGCGATGTGGGTGGTAGACAATTACCTGAAACGTGCCGACGCTGCCAAACGCGACCGCTTTTGGGACGCGGTGAAAAAAGGCTGGATCAGTTTGGATGGCGCCTATGGTAACACCAATACCAGTATGACCGATTCGAAGCAACTGATGGAGATGTTCGCCAAATCGCAGCAATTAGCCAAGGCGCATGGACTGACTATCAATACCATGTTTCAGGGCGATGTGCCGGGAGCTTCATGGGGATTATCTGCGCAGGTAGAGCAAACCAATATCAAGTATTTCCTGTCTGGACCCAACGCTTCGGATAGGATAGGTAATTTAGCCAAGTGGCAGGATAAACCTTTTTACTGGATGTCGCCGTCTGGCAAACAGCAATTGCTATTCTGGCAGTGTCAGCCGTACTCGATAGGCTATGCGCTGAAAGGCGATAAGATCCCGAACTTTTTTAGTGTGGAAGATCCGAAACCGTATTATACCGGGCATCCTACAGAAAATTTCCTGAACCCTTACCTGTTTGGTTATTTGGGGGGACTGGAAAAGACCAATTTCCCATACGACATGACCATACTGACCTGGGCCATGAGCGACAATGCGCCGATTGACCCGGAACTGCCCGAAGCCGTAAAACTCTGGAACGAGCGCTACGCATCGCCGAAACTGATCATCACTTCGACCAAACAGTTTTTTGGCGATTTTGAAGCGGCTTATAAAGACAAGATCCCACATATAAAAGGCGACTATACCGAATACTGGACCGACGGCGTGTCAACCGCAGCAAAAGAAACTGCCTTGAGCCGCGAAACATCCGACCAATTAAAACAAGCCGACGCCATCTGGGCTATCCGCAATAAAGCGGCTTACCCGGCTAGTATTGTAGATGAAACCTGGAAGAACCTGCTGTTGTATAACGAGCATACCTGGGGCGCCTACAACAGCACCAGCGAACCCGAAAACGAGAAAGTATTAAGTGAATGGGCGGTGAAAAAGAATTATGCCATCCACGCCAAAGGGCTGACGGATACGTTGACTGCTAAAGTGCTGGCGGTAACATCGGCCAAAGCAAATGGCGTTGATATTTACAACACGCTTTCATGGCCGCGCACAGATGTGGTTTATGTTGCTGCGGAGCTAAGCAAGGCGGGCGATCTGGTAAAAGATGTAATGGGCAAACCCGTACCATCGCAACGCTTAAGTACCGGTGAGCTGGCTTTTGTGGCGACGGGCGTTCCGGCGTTTGGTAAAAAAACTTATACGGTTAGCGCGGGTAAGGCTTTTGCGGCAGGATTTGCCAGGATCTCTGAAAGTGGGTTAAGCAATGGCGTTTACGCTATTAAGATTGACCCACAAACCGGGGACATTGACCACATCGTAAAAACACAAGCCGATAAAGACTTAATTTTAGTCGACTCTGCCGGATTTAACCAGTACACCTACATGCCCGGCGATTCATTGCAAAAGATAGAGTCAACATCCGGTGCAACTATCAGCATCAAAGAGAACGGACCACTGGTAGTGAGCCTGTCGGTAACTTCAAAAGCACCCGGAGCCAATGGCCTTACGCGCGAGATCCGTTTAGTAAGCAGCCTGGATAAAGTCGAACTGATCAATACCATAGACAAAAGAGCTATCCGCCGTAAAGAAAGCGTGCATTTTGCATTTCCGTTTAAAGTGCCGGGTGCGCAGGTGCGTTACAGCATTCCCTGGGGAAGTGCAGAGGCCGAGAAGGATCAACTACAAAATGCTAACCGCAACTGGTACACCATGCAGCGCTGGGTTGATATTTCCAATGCCGGATTCGGTGTAACCTGGTCTAGTCCTGACGCGCCTTTGTTCGAAATTGGCAAAATCACCACTGCCGATTTGTTGGGCGGCCTGCATCATGCACCGCAGTGGATCACTTACACACCGCAGTCGTCACAAATTTTTTCCTGGGTGATGAACAACTTGTGGCATACTAACTTCCGTGTAGAGCAGGAGGAGGGTCCGGCTACGTTCCGCTATATTTTCAGCGCACATGCATCAGCCTTTAATAGTTTTAAGACCGAACAAACGGGCTTAGCTAATCATCAGCCATTAATAGCTGCCGCTGCTTCTGCCGATGCCGGTAAACTGTTCTTCAAACTAAGCGGCAATAATGTTTATGTAGAAGCCATTAAACCTGCCGATGACGGTAAAGGTGTGGTAGCGCAGTTGGTAAACGCGGGTAGTGTTGATGCACATGTTAGCATTACTCCTCAAACAGTGCCTGCCGTTAAAATCTGGCAAAGTAATTTGACAGAGGATAAGAAAGCGGTGCTGGCTAACAGTTTTGTTATCCCGGCGAAGGGGATGATGACGGTACGGGTGGAGCGGTAGACGTTTACCTTAGCACGTTGTCATTGCGAGCGTAGCGTGGCAATCGCAAGGAGAAAGTCTAAACGCGTGCGATTGCCGCGCTCGTTCCTCGCTCGCAATGACAACGTGAGTTTTCCCCTAACATCACAGCAACTTTACAAAACCATAATCAATCTGCCGTTTACAATGCTTTATATTTGCACAGGCAATCTGATCGGATTACCTATAACACATCAACACAAAAGCATCCTATGATTACTGCACTTGACCCTAAAACCGCACTGGTTTTAATCGATTTACAAAACGCTATTGCCGGTATGCAACCCGCGCATCCTTTTAATGACATTGTCGAAAAATCAAAATTATTGATTGATGCTTTTCGCGAGAAACAGCTACCGGTAGTTTTTGTCAGGGTTAGCCCTTTAGGCGCTAAGTGGACCTTAGTACGCGCCGATGTATCGCAGCTGCCAAAAACCGAAGAAGCTATCCGTGAAGCTAAAGCCGGTTGGGATGCTAACGGTCTCAGCAATATCGTATCGGCGCTGGAGGTTAAAGAGGATGATCTGCTTATCACCAAACATACCTGGAGCGCTTTCCCAAACACCGGCCTGCATGACGAACTGCAAAAACGCGGCATCACCGGCATTGTACTGGCAGGCATTGCTACCAGCATAGGCGTTGAAGGCACCGCCCGCGACGCGAGCGTATTGGGTTACAATTTAACTTTTGTGACCGATGCTATGAGCGATTTGACCATGGAAGCACACGAGCATAGCCTGAGTCGTATTTTCCCGCGTATTGGCGAGTTGGGTACTACAGAAGCTGTTGTTGCTAAAATAAAGGAATAACCTCTCCCGGCCTTCCGCCAATTGGCGGAAGGTTAGGAGGGGGCGCCTAATTAAAACTTGCCCTAAACTCCAGCGGAGAAAGGCTGGTCTTGGTTTTAAACAACTTACTAAACGATTGCGGATGTTCAAAGCCCAGCTGATAAGCTATCTCACTTACGGTTAAACCTGTGGTAGATAGCTTTTCTTTTGCTTTGGCGATGAGTTTTTCGTGAATGTGCTGCTGTGCGCTTTGGCCGGTTAGCACTTTTAACAATCCGCTTAAATAGCTGGTAGAAATGTTTAGTTTTTCGGCGATGTAGGTAACCGAAGGGAGGCCCCGGGTCATGATATCGTCCTGATTAAAATAGTCGGTCAACACTTCGTCCAGGCGGCCCAATAGCTGGTGATTAACAATTTGCCGGGTAATGAACTGGCGATTATAAAAGCGCTCGGCATGTTTGAGCAGTAGCTCCATTTGAGCAATGATGATAGACTGGCTAAACTTATCAATCCTCGACACATATTCCTGCTGAATGCTTTTCATCATGTCGATGATGGTAAGCTCTTCCTTCTCAGACACAAAAAGGGCCTCATGTACCGAGTAGTCAAAAAACTCATACTGCCTGATGGTTTTGGCCAGTGCGCTGTTCCATAAAAAATCGGGATGAAAGAGCAGCAACCATCCCGATCTTTTTATCACCTTAGCAACCTCGGCACTGATGCCAAACACTTGTCCCGGCGAAATGAAAAACATAATGCCTTCGTCAAAATCATACTCCTGCTGGCCGTATTTTATCTTAGCGTTAAAATCGCGCTTCAGCGAAACCGAATAAAAATCAAACACCATATTATACGATTCCTCGGCTATCGGTACATTGATAGTCGATAGATCGATCACGCTAATAAGCGGATGCTCAGGCTTGGGCAAGCCCATAACCTGGTGATACTCGCTGATGGTTTTTATCCGGTGTGGTTTCATGCTGATATTTTAAAGATACGCGTTATTGATTATAGACGGCGGCAAATTCTTGAGCAAAATCTTCCAATTTAACTTTGCCTAAGGTGGGTTTATGCTTTTCATAATCCTCATGCAACAGGCCGGTATGGCAAGCCGCGTACAATTCTGTCAGCTCGGCAGACAGTACAGGCGATACGCCATTGGCTTCCAGGTTGCTTTTAAATTGTTCATCGCTGATGATGATCCATTGAATTTCTTTGCCAATGGCATTACCCAAAACTTTGGCTGCCTCGTTACAGGTGCGTTCGTCGCTGGCTACATAAACTACCCGGCGGCCGTTTGCTGTCGATACTAATTCTTTAGCAGCAGCTTCAGCAATATCTAACGGCGATACAAAGGTTACCAGATCGTCGCCGCCATAATTAGTGTAAATATTACCGGTGGCTTTGATCATTTGCACATAAGCAAACGTGTTATAATAAATGTAGGTAGCGCGCAGTAACACCAGCGACTCTAAATTCAGATCACTTAAATCATTCTCAATAAAATGGTGATGTTTAATTAAGCCCGTGCCTTCGGCTAAATGCGCACCGTAACTGCTTACATACAGCACACGCTGTACACCCGATTGTTTGATAGCCTGCACCAATGCCTCGCCTACTACTTTGGTACGTACAACCGGGTCGGGTGCCGAAAGATCAGGCGGTACCATGGCGTGTATCACATCGGCGCCGGTAAAAGTTTTGGTCAGGAAATCTATATCATCCACATTACCAATGGCGGCTTTAGCGCCTAAGGCTTCAATCTCTGCTACGCGGTCTGCGCTCCTGGTGATTACCGTTACTTCATGCCCTTTTTTTACTAAATCTTCGGTTAATGGTCTGCCTATATGGCCCAGTGAACCTAATACAATGATCTTCATAATTTTCTGTTTTTTAAGATGATGTAAAGATCGGCAGACCCTGAAAAACAGAAGTAGCCAAATCGACTATTGTTGTAGCCGAAATTGTTGACCGCGCCAATTTGGCTAAAGCCATTTTTGTTTGCCTGGTTATCCGTCCCATAAATGGGACGGCAATGAATTTGAAATGCGCCTTACTATAGCGGGGGCTGTTTGTCAGCATTTCTATTCATTGCCGTTGGCTTCAGCCAACGGTTAATAATTAAATTGGTAAGAGGGCTTTAGCCCAAATCCCGTTAGCCAAAAACAAAATTTATAAACTACTGTAATTTATTATAGCCGACTGCAACCAAATCCCTTATAATCGTCGTATTGCATAACAGAACTGCATTAACCAAATCGTTATATTCGCTATAAACCCATTTACCATGACCCAGATTAAAAAAGAAGACATCAGCCAGGAAGTTTTTGATTTATATGACGATTACGCACACAATCGCTTGGATCGCCGTGGATTTATGCAAAAGCTGTCCTTATACGCCGTTGGTGGATTAACGGTGCCGGCACTGATGAGTTTCCTGATGCCCGATTATAAAAACAATATCCAGATAAAGGCGGATGATCCACGCTTGGAATCGGGCTATATTCATTACGCATCGCCAAAAGGCGGCGGCGATATCAAGGCCCTGCTATCAAAACCTAAAGATGCCAAAGGCAAACTGGGTGGCATTGTGGTAGTGCACGAAAACCGCGGACTGAATCCATATATTGAAGATGTGGCCCGCCGTGCGGCCGTAGCCGGTTTTATCACCATAGCGCCTGATGCATTAACGCCACTGGGGGGCTACCCCGGCAACGACGATGCCGGCCGCGATATGCAAGCCAAACGAGATCAGGGCGAAATGCTGCAAAACTTCATCGATGCTTTTGAATATCTGAAAAACAACAAAGATTGCAATGGCAAAATAGGTGTGGTTGGCTTTTGTTATGGAGGTGGTGTAGCCAACCAAATGGCCGTGCGCTTGCCTGATCTGGCCGCTGCTGTACCTTTCTACGGCGCACAACCGCCAGCTGTTGATGTGCCCAAAATACATGCACCATTGATGCTGCACTACGCATCACTAGATACTCGCATAACCGGGGGCGCGGCGGCTTACGAGGAGGCTTTAAAAGCCAACGGCAAAAAATATGAGGCCTTTGTTTATGAAAACGTAAATCATGGTTTCCATAATGATACCACGCCACGTTACGACAAAACTGCCGCGGAACTGGCCTGGAAACGGACCATTGAGTTTTTTAAAGAGCATTTAACGTAGTGTAAGGCGTGGGACTCACCCCGACATCGCTTTGCTCGTCGACCCTCTCTTCCGCAAGCGGGAAAGAGGGTGAAAAATTCTTGTCATTGCGAGCGTAGCGTGGCAATCGCAAGGAGGACGGCTTAAACGCGTGCGATTGCTTCGTCGTTCCTCCTCGTAATGACAAATAATATAATCCTCTTTCCGCCGAAGCAAAGACCGGGTGAGTCCCCCGCTATGCTTACTCACCCTGCCTAATCACCTGTCGTCCTCTCCAAAAACCTCTCAAATCGCACCCCTTTCTAATCTCATTTTAATGCTATAGTTAAATAATGTTAAAAACCCATAGCATAGCGGAGACTGGCTAACCAGCACCCAATTTATAGCCTATAATTGCCTCTATTATTACAATTATTTGCGATTGAACCAAACTGATATTGATAAAAGAGGATGAGAAAACTACTACCCCTATTGGTACTTGCAACCCTAACCACCCATGTACTGGCCCAACAAACGCAAAGGGCTTTAAAAAAAACCACCATTAACAAACTCTTTACCTGTTCGCTCGATCTGATGTTCGACACGTTGTCGAAGGACTACAATTTAAAGATTGTTTTTGAGCGCGATTCGGTAAGTCGTTATCACGTGGTCGATCATTTTTTGAATGAGTCTTTAGGGCATGTATTAGACGAGGTTTGCGGCAATAACAAGCTGCATTACTGGATCGAAGCCGACGGTACTATTTACATCCTGAAAAACATGGATGACCTTTCGCGGTTAAAGAAAATGTATGCGCTGGCAAGTGCCGGGCAGGGTGCCAATTTAAAACGAATAGCACCGCCTGAAGCGCCTCCTAAAAACTTCGACTTCTCCATCTCTGGCAAAGTGGTCGATCAAACTACGGGCGAGTCGGTGCGCTCGGCAACCATACGGGTCATGGGTACAAATTTGACGGCAACTACAGGTGCCGACGGGCAATTTGTGTTCTTCAATATACCGTCTGACACCTGCGTTATCGAGACCAGCTATTCGGGCTTTCAGACAGATCGTTTCAGGCTAACCGCTCAAACTATTAAGCTTCCTATTACTATTCCGCTGTACCCTTCATTGAACACCCTGAACGAGGTAAGCATCCTGGGTAAGAAGAGCGGTGTAATGAATACCGATGCTAAAAAAGTAGGCGTGCTACAATTAACCCCTGCGGCGCTGGATAAGCTGCCGGTAATGGGCGAAAAGGACGTTTTAAAAGCCTTCCAGTTAATGCCGGGTGTAAGCGGCACCAACGAGTCGTCTTCGGGCGCTTATGTGCGCGGTGGTACGCCGGACCAAAACCTGGTGGTTTTTGATGGTTTTACGGTATACCAGGTTGATCACCTGTATGGTTTTTTCAGCGCGTTTAACGCTAATGCAGTTAAGGATGTGCAGTTGTATAAAGGCGGCTTTTCGTCAAAATATGGCGGTCGTCTATCTAGCGTAACAGAAATAACAGGTAAGGATGGCAATACCAAACAATCTATTTTTGGGGTAGATCTGAGCTTGTTAAGCTTCAATGCTTTCCTGGAAACACCGGTAACTGATAATTCATCATTACTGGTGGCCGTTCGCCGCTCATACCAGGGGCCTTTTTACGATAAGATCTTTAAGCAATTTAACGCTACTACTGTTCCCGGTGGTGGTGGGGGCGGTGGCTTTGGCGGCCGCAGAGGCGGCGGTGGTTTTGGCGAGCAGGTTACCCCGGCGTCGCATTTTTATGATGTGGATTTCAGGTACACCTATAAAATCAATGCCGATAATACAATAGCCTGGAGTTTTTATGCCGGCGACGACAATACAGACAATAGCCGCGATCTGCCTACATTTTTCACCTCGACCATTACCGATGGTAAAATTACTGACTATACCAAGTATGGCAATACAGCCAGCAGTATTAAATGGTCATCAACCTGGAGTAAAAATCTGCATTCAAATACTTACATCACTTACTCGTCCTATTTTAATGATCGTAATCGTGGCACATCGGGCACCAATACCGACGATGGTGTTTCGACGACATTTGATAACGGAACGAACGAGACTAATAATTTAAAAGACATTGGCATAAAGTCTGAGTGGGAGTGGCAGTTGAATAACACCGTGAAACTGTCATATGGCGGGTTTGCAAATCATCAGCAGGTTAACTATCAATATGTACAAAACGATACCAGTAAATTGATAGATCAGCACGATAAAGCATTTTTAGGCGGCGGCTATGTTGAGCTGGAGCTTGACCCTACCGGTAAGCTGCATCTGCAACCCGGCGTACGCGAAACATGGTTCCAGCCTACGGGTAAATTGTATACCGAGCCGCGCTTTTCGGCTAGCTATACATTAGATAGCCATTACACCTTAAAGTTTGCAACCGGCCAGTTTTACCAGTTCATGAACCAGGTTACGCGCGAGGATCTGTTAAACGGCAATCGTAATTTTTGGGTGATATCCGACGGCAGCACCGTGCCCGTAGGTATGGCCAGGCACTATATGGGCGGCGCCAGCTATGAAAATGATCAGTTTTTAATTGATGTAGAGGGTTACTATAAAACACTGGATGGGCTGACCCAGTACACCATTGGCCAGCAAGGCGGCGGTGGTTTCGGGCCGGGAGGTGGCACTGCAACTTTACAGCAAAACTTTTATACCGGTACCGGTAATGCAAAAGGCATCGAGGTGTTGGTGCAGAAAAAATTAGGACTATACACCGGTTGGTTAAGTTACACGTTGTCGCAGACGCAAAATAAATTCGCGGTTTACGGCAATACCTATTACCCGGCCGATCAGGATGTGACCAACGAGTTCAAATCTATCAATATGTATCATTATGACCGTTGGAACTTTGCAGCAGTATTTTTATTCAGCACCGGGCACCCTTACACCGCGCCATTGTCAAGCTATACCGTAACCGGCACCGATGGCAACCGAATTACCGCGTTTAATGTTGGCGCAAAGAATGGCGAACGACTGCCGGATTATCACCGCCTGGATCTATCGGCAACTTACGACCTGCTCAAGATCAATGGTAACAAAATAGGCAGCATCGGCGTGTCGTTATTTAATGTTTACAATCATAAAAACATCTGGTACCGCGAGTACCAGTTTCAAGACAACCAGGTTATCACTACCGATGTTACTTACCTGGGCTTTACCCCAAACCTAACGCTTAGCTTAAGATGGAAATAAGAAGATCATCCCCAATCATATTCGCGCTTTTTGCTGTCGCGATATTTTTTACGGCCTGCACCAAGTATAACCCCGACGTTAAGAGTACCAACCTGCCGGTTATTGAATCGTACCTGGTACCCGGCCAGCCCATATCGGTTAAATTGTACCAGCAAAAAGCCCTGACCGATACTGCACAGTACGGCGCCCCTATTACCGGTGTACAAATGTTCCTTTCGGACGGTACACAGAAAGTGTCGCTTACAGAATCGGCAACAAAAGGTACTTATACTTATGCCGACAATAGCATTTTGGCTACCGGCAAGACGTATACGCTACAGTTTGATTATAATGGCTATCCCGTGTCGGCCAGTTCTACCATGCCTGCCAAGCCGGTAAATTTTGTATCGCAAAATGGCGGTATTACCATATCATCTGGCCAGGGGCCCGGCGGTGCAAGCACGGTATTGAATGTTTTTAGCTGGTCAAACCCCGACTCGTTGTACCATGTCCTGGCATTTAAGGCTGTCGGTGCCGTAGCGGCCAGCAACAGCTTTGGCGGCAACCGGCCAATTAACCTTGAGCTAAATGCCGCTAAAGCATCGTATTACAACATAACCAATGGTACGTTTTTCTACCTGGGTAATTACCAGGCTATTTTGTTCAGTGTCAATAAAGAATATTTCGACCTCATCAGCAATAATACCCGCACGGCGACGTCACAATCATTAATACAAACACCAACCAATATTATTAACGGCTTTGGTGTGTTTACAGCTATGCAGGCAGATACTTTGAGTTTTGTTACCTATTAACAAACATGTCGCTTAAGGGCGCAATCCGTGGCTGTTTTAATATGGTCACGGATTTTTTTTGCCGAATATCTAGCTGATATCCATACCCGCATTAATAATCAGGTCCACACCATTAATGTGGTTAGAAGCATTAACCAGTTGGAGTATAGATTGCGCAGCCTCATCCGTAGTTAAGAGTTTTTTAAGCGGGTGATTACCTGTCATTTGTTCGACAATCCGTTCATCCATGTCGCTAGTGAAACGGGTAAGCATGAAAGACGGCGAAACTGAGTTTGAGGTAATGTTATACTTACTGTTTTCTGTTGCCCAAACTTTGGTCAGTTGCTTTAAATAAGCTTTATTAGCCAGGTATATGGAGGCGCCCACCGGCGGTACATTTACTAATGCCGATGTTAAAATGGTGATTATTTTGCCGGCTTTCTTTTTTCTGAAAGCCAGGATAGCGGCTTGGGTAATAGTTATGGTGGGGATGATGTTTTGCTCAAATTCTGATAAGAAGTCATCAGCAGGCAATTTGTGAAAATGCGTTTTCAGAAACGACCCGGCGTAGGCGTTGTTGATTAGAACATCTAAATCAAGTCCGGCTATTTTGTCTTTGAGCGTCTCGACTTCGTCAGCAGCTTTAAAATTGCATTTAATGGCTACGGCGTTGGGCAAATCAGCCTCAATTGCTTTGGCTTTGTCGGCAGAACTGCTGTAAGTAAAATATACAGTATTGTCGCTATCGCTTGCCAATAAACGGGTTATTGATTCGCCCAAGCCCGATGATCCGCCGGTTATGAATACATTCATGCTAATAAACCAATTTGAATTTGACCTTTTGAAACAACTTTGCCTGCCGGGTTTTTAAAAGTAAACTTAAACTCCACAGCTTTTACCGCCTCCGAAACATTGGTTATCTGCGCGTTAAACAGCAATTCATCATGAAGATATACCGGCTTTTTAAACTGAATTTCCTGCGAAAGGATAATTACATTTTTATCAGGCAGGCACTCGCCAATAAAGTACGACAGAAAACCATTCAATATATTGCCATGCATTACCCGGCCTTCAAAGCCATGTGCTATGGCAAAAGCTTCGTCGGTATGTAGTGGGTTGGTATCCTTAAAGGTCGCGATAAAGCCATTGTAGACAGTCTCTGTAACCAAAAACTTTCTGTCAAAACTATCGCCGTTTTTAAAGATCATGCCCCTTTACTCAAAATGCAATCTAACATTTCGCCTACGTTATTCCAACTTTGTATCTCTTGCGAGGTGAAGCGTATTTTAAACGCCTTTTCAACAGCTACCACCAGTTGTATATGATTTAATGAGTCCCAATCTTCAACGTCATCTGCACTGGTAGTGTAATCAAGCACCAGATCTTCATCGTCAAGCACATCAATAAAAATAGCATTCACCTTTTGCAGCGCTTCGCTTTTGTCCATTTCGTTATCTTTCTTTTATGAAAATCTCTTTGTCGGTATAATCTTCGGTAGCTAATATCCATAAATTATCCTGAGGTTTAAATCCCAGGTTTAAATAATGATCGCGTACCATTTCATTTTTTGCTGTTGCGATGTATTCGCCTTTTACATACTTGAAACCATTTTGCCCGGCTATGGCTACTATCGAATTTAATACAAAATCTTCCATTCCGCGTTTTAACACCCGGCAACTCATAAACCAGGTGTCTATAAATAGGGTTTCATTATTCTCTTTATGGAGTATTATAACGCAAATTAAGCCATTGTCGCCAAACTTATCCTCGAGGGTGAAAGATAAGGTGTAATTGTTTTTTGATTGCGCCAGCGCTTCGATATCGGCTTCGGTATAACGCACGGTGCGTAAGTTAAATTGATTTGAGCGTTGCGAAAGCTGGGCTACCCGCGGGGCGTTAAATTTATTAAAAGGCTCTACCAGCGAAAGCATGTTCAGGCTTTTTAAAAAATCGTTTTCACTGCCGTGCGAAGCCTGCTCAACAGTACGCTTAATTTCTGTTTGATATTGTTTGGTACGTTCTGCATCCTGCTCCGAGTAAGAAGCCGTCTCAAACAAATTAAGGGTGTACAAATATTCCAGGTACTCGGCAGGATCTGCCGGTAATTCGGGCACGGTGACGTCCGGGATCAGCTCCCGAACGATATTTCGTTCAAAAGGGTTATCATCCAAAAACACCATCGAGTCGAAGCCGATATTTAAAGTGCGTTGTATGTACTTGATATTTTCGGCCTTGTTTTTCCAATTGGCTACAAATACCGCTATGTCATCCAGGTGCAGCACCATATCGGGGTGCTTTTCAAAAGGCTCTTTAGCTACCGACTCGGTATTTTTACTGCAGATTGCTAAAATGATGCCCCGGTTTTTCAGCTTCTTCATCCAGTATTGAAACTCGGTAAAAGCCTTGCCGATGCCCAGCGACCCAATCTGTATGTTCTCTAAACCGTCGTCGCCAATAATGCCGCCCCACATGGTGTTATCCAGGTCTATAATTAAACACTTTTTAAACTTACCGTACAGGGCGCCTATAATATCGAGTGTCGCGGTGGCAACCAGGGGTAGGGCATCAATGCTCAAAACCATCTCGGCATTAACATAAACCGATGGTTGAAACATAAATAATTTACCCACCTGGTTTTGAACGGAAGAGATGTCGCAAATGTAAAAGTTGGCGGTATTTGCCGCGTATTGCATCAACTCAAAATTGAGTTTACGCAGTTGAAATAAAAACGACTGTGCTGTTTTGTTGGCGTAGTTACCAAATACGTTATCGTTTATTTCCGGATAGTTGTAATAAATGATTTTGGCGCTTATTTTTGAGCGGATGGCCGTGCACAGGCTATCTATCAGTTGCAACTGGGTCCCGGCTAACGTGGCCTGAGCGTCGGCCGCCGATTTATCGTACCTGGCCAATAATTTATGAGTCGATTGAAATATGATAATCACTTCAGGTGCAAATTCGTACAGTTCAGACGCAGGGTCAAAAATCTGCCGCTCTATCTGGTTAAAATCTGCCTCGAAAATTTGTAGATCATATCCATAGTCATAGCCGGTGCCGCGCAAGGCATTTTGCAAAAACTGGGTAGCGGTATCGCCCAATAAAGCTATTTTAATTGCTTTTAGCTGCGAAAAATCTCTTTTTAGGTTTTTCTTTAAAGCAGAGAAATCTTTCATGCAAGAGATTGATTATTGAAGGACAAATAAAGCTAATTTTTTTAAGCTGTGGTAATTTGTTGCGCAAATTACCCCCTGTTTTTGTCGTAATTACACCCGATTGCTAAGTTACTTGTTGCAGATATTTGTGATAGAAAAACAATCACTAAAAAATATCATGAGAAAGTTAAAATTACAGGTACAAATGAGCCTTGATGGTTTTGTAGCCGGGCCAAATGGCGAAGGGGATTGGATATTTGCAGGAGGGCCGCCGGATGCAACGGCCTTACAAAAAGTAATTGACCTGGCCGATAGTTGTGATATCATTTTAATGGGCCGCGGCATGAGCGAAGAGTTTATTACTTACTGGGAAAACGTGGTAGACAATCAGCCTGACAGCCCACAACTGGCTTTGGCGAAAAGAATGGTTGATATGCACAAGATTATTTTTAGCCACACGCAAACCACCATAGAGGGCCGCAACGCCGAAATGGAAAATGGCGACCTGGCTACTGCAGTAAATGCGCTTAAAAATAAGCCCGGCAAAGACCTCATGGTTTATGGCGGCGCCAATTTTGTAAGCTCGCTAATAAGCGCTAACCTGATAGACGAGTATTATATTTATGTTAACCCGGTTGCATTAGGTAGCGGGCTTCCAATTTTTAAGGAAAAGAAAATATTGAAGTTGGAAAGCTCGACCGCCTTCAGCCATGGGAAAGTGCTTAATAAATATGTGTTAATATAAAGTCTACAGGTATTCGGAATATCAAATAGACCGTTGTCATCCTGAGCAAAGCGAAGGATCTTATATAATTGACAAGTTTCGGATATCCGTCTACCGCTCATACATCAGGTATATAAGATTTTTCACTTCGTTCAAGAGAATAGTTCTTCGCTTTGCTCAGAATGACAATAAATCCAATCTTTCGAACATATGTGCTGATATAAGGACTAATAACTTTAACGGGTAAGCTCGGCTGCTTTGGCAGTTGGCTTACCTATCCTTTTATCCCTGCGCGATACAAGTTCGCAAAGCTGAATGGCGGCGGTTTCAAAATCGTCATGCTCATCGCTAAGCAGCAGCCAGGCGGTATCAAACACTTCGCCTTCGTTAAATACAAAATCGGTGATGGCCGGTATGTCGGCTTTAAGGCTGGCATGATGCTCGCGCGTAGTCGCTATCCAAACGCCATTGTGGTGGCTATTTTTATTGAGCTTCCTGAAAATCAATACAATCTTTTTCTCCCAGTAAATATAATACATGCCTATGGCCGGTTTAATAACTACACTAGCCGGTAAATAATCTATCAAAAAATCAAAAGGCATTGGTTTTTTCACTGACGATTTATTTAATGTTTTTACTTTCCACGCGCTTTCTTATCCGGCTTAATGAGGGATTTGTTATACCCAAATAAGAAGATATATGGTAAGCCGGGATACGTTCAACAATATGCGGATGCTGCTCTAATAACCGGGTATAGCGTTCCTCGTGCGAGAAGAAAATAAATTCTTCAGTACGTGATTGGGCAATGGTAAAAAATGATTCTGCCAGCAACCTGCCAAATTTAGCCCAATGGGGGTGGGTTTCATAAAGACCGTCAAGGTCTTTATAAGAGATGAAGAATATTTCAGAATCTTCCATCGCTTCAATAAAATACCAGCAAGGGTTGCGCGATATGAAACTCCTGAAAGAAACTACAAACTGGTTTTCAGAGAAAAAGTAGATGTTCTTATCTTCTTCCGTATTTGGGTCGTGGTAGTAGATCCGGAATATCCCTTTAATAACCAAGCCCAAATCATTACAAACCATTTGCTGCATATTGAAGAAATCGCCCTTGTTCATCTTCCGGGTCTTCCAAAAAGGTTGGCTATCGCTGATGTCTTTATCAGTTAATGCGGCAAAATTTCTGAGGTGTTGCGCCAGGATTTCGTTTTTATCACTCATTTTTTTCTGCTATACCGGGTAGGTGCTAAAGCTCAAAGGTATCATCGTTTGTTATATTTCAAATATAACATCAATAGCACACAGGTAATTTCACTTAAGTTAAAATTACTACTGTAATGTAAACGTCAGTTTTAAGACTGTTTTCACTTAAGTGAAAAACGCGCCGAACGATACTCATGACCTTTGGTATCAGAAATCAATAATTAAAATCATGACATCAAACTCATCAACCAATGCAATAGCAGAAGTACAGGCTGTTGATACTGCCAGATCATTGCAAAAACTTTATTTTGTCCGCGCCGGCTTTTCCATACTTTGGGTAATTCTCGTCGCCCTTTTTTCAAAAAAATCGGTGGATGTTGCTACCGTACTACTAGTTATTTACCCTGCATGGGATGTAGCAGGCACCTTTCTTGATATCCGCGCAAATAGGGGATCTAAATCTAAAATGCCGCAATATATTAATGTGGTAATCAGTGCTGTCACTACGGTGGCTGTTGGGATTGCTTTGCAAAAGGGCGTGCCAGAAGCATTAATTGTTTTTGGTGCCTGGGCAATCGGAACAGGACTGATCCAACTGATTTTAGGTTTACGCCGTCGTAAACTTTTGGGCGGCCAATGGCCCATGATAATTAGCGGCGGCCAATCTATGATAGGTGGAACATCTTTTATCCTGCTGGCGCACGACCCTACAAAGGGAATAGCCAGCCTGGCCGGGTATGCGGCATTTGGCGCTTTTTATTACTTGCTTACCGCATTTCGTCTGTCAAAAACTATTAAGGGTAACATTCAAATCGCCTAAAGAAATAAAATCTTAACAACAAAAGCCCTGCACAAATGTGGGGCTTTTAATAAGTTAATGGCTGATGATTTACCATCCGTACAACTTTAGTTACCATATCTTCAACATCAAAGGGTTTACTGATATAGTCGTTTGCATCGCATTCGGCAGCAATTAATTCAATATTATTGGCTGTAGACAGGATGATAACCGGGACGATTGATAAAGCAGGGATTTTTTTAATCTGCCTGCATAAACGATGTCCCGGACGGCTATTAATAAATTCATCCAGGAGTATTACATGCGGGCCAAAAGGGATGATCTCCGAGAGATCTTCCGGCTCTGGTATGCTTAATGTTTCAAAACCTTGTTCTTGTAAAACAAACTCAACGATATGCCGGATATCCTGGTCATTCTCTATTATCAACACCTTCTTCTTCACGCACGCGGGATTTAATCTTTACTAAGATAAAATACCTAACGGTAATAAGCAACATTTATACTTAATTAAAATTGGCTGTTTTTACCTGACAAGGCAAAAAGCACTTTCAGGACATTAAGAATGGTTTATATCACTGAGAAATAGCCTGCTTAACTTATCCGTCGCCCTATGCCATTAAACAGCATGCTCATTTTAGGCAGCTGCCCGTCTTCATTCAGCTTTTTGATGTAAGGCAATAGTGATTTAGAGCTAAAGTTTTGCTTAACGATATACAAGGTAATATCGCATAACCTTGCCACAATGCTAACATCCGAAGTTGATTTACCAGGCGCGGTATCAACTATAATATGGTCGTAATTTGCACGCAGCCATTCAAATAAATCTTCAATTCTTTTACGGTCAAGCAGTTCTGAGAAGCTGGAAATATAAGCGCCGCAGGTAATAATATCCAGGTTGCGGTAAGTAGCAGAGGTTTGTATCACATCTTCTTTTAACGAGTTCCAGTCTAAATAACTGCTCAAACCCGGATGCTGCTCGGGTAAATTAAAAAACTCGTGAAATACCGGGTTGTATATATTCAACTCAATCAACATTGTTTTTTTGCCCGATGCAGCCAACGCAACCGCCAGATTTGCCGGAATAAAGCCATTGTCCTCGCCTTCCACACTTGAAGCAATCAAAGTAATGCGGCCCTTATTTTCGTTGTCATGCAAATAATGAAGCTGGGCGCGCAGGCGTCTAAACTGCTCAATTAGCTTGATGCTTAATTTTTCATTTATTGCATCAAAAACAATGGGCGATCTTAGTTTAACTTTTTTAAACTCGCCAACAATAGGCAGGCCGGTACCTTGTTCTATCTCGCTGCGGGTAAGCACGCGGTTTCTGATGGTGTCGCGTGCAAAAATAATCACCAATGGTATCAGCAGTCCCAGCAATAAAGCAGCGGCAAAAGGTATAAGCGCTTTGGTAGATTTTAATGGTAATACGTGCGCTTTATCAACCAGGCGGGCGTTTGCAAGGGTAGAGGCATAGCTTAATCCAATCTCTTCGCGTTTTTGCAGCAGGTAGGTATATAGATCGTCTTTAATTTTTTGTTGGCGCTCCAGATTTGTCAACTCTCTTTCCTGACCCGGAATTTGTTCGATAGACGATTTGTAGCCCGAGCCAAAGTTTTGCAACTGCTGCTGCATGGCCAAAAGCGATGACTTGATATTCTGTATATTGTCTTTTACAGCACTTTTAGTAGTTGCAATTTGCTTGTCTAAAGGTTCTAAAGCCGGGTTCTTGTCGGGCGTGGTTGCGGCCATCCTGCTGCGGTCTTGTTGCAGCTCGGCAAACCGTTGTACCAGGGTGAGCAATCCCGCATCTGCAATACCTAAAGTTGAAGGAATTTCGCGGTTGCCCGGGTTAGGCGAATTAAAATAATCTTCAATTTTGTTAATTACGTTTAATTGAACTTTAATGTCATTTAAACGGCCATCATTTGACTGCTGGTTTTGCAAAAATACCTGTGACTGTAAGCCTATGTTGGTCAACCCTCTTTTGGCCCTGAAGTCTTCAACCTTACCTTCGGCGTTGTTTAACTCAAGTGTAAGCGAATCAAGCCGCTGATCAATAAATTTAAGCGTGTTTTGCGTAGTGGCATTCTTTTCGGCAATGTCTGCTTTGGTATAAAAGACAATTAAATTATTTAAAAAATCTTTGCCGCGCTGCGGGATCTCGTCTGTTACCGAAATATCCAGCACAGATGCCAGTTTATCTGTCAGTACAACATCAATAGATTTTTGATAGCCATCAACTGTGCTTTCCGGATCATTGATTTTAATGGGCATAGTTGACCCTATATAATCTCTGATATTTACATTAGGATCAATTTTAAACGACCCCAGGCCATTGTTTATGGTGTCTTTAAACTGATACTCGGCTGTATCTGCATTAGGCATCTTGAATAAAAACGACTCGGAGTTTTTTATATAGATAACAAAACCCTTTGCTTTAACTGCCGCAGGTAAATTAGCCAGGTTGCTAAAAAGTTTGAAAGTAACAGGGCTTCTTCCGTACAGGTTCTGTTTACCAAGTATTTCGTTATACTTATAGTAATCTACATATAATTGTAAGTGATTAACTACTTCGGTAATTAAGTTTCGGGATTTTAATAGTTCAATTTCATTGTCAACAACTTTGTCGTTGCCGGTTACGTCAAGTTCTTGTAAAACAGAGCCGGCCGACTTGGGGGTGTTATTGACGTCGTTATGTTCCTTGATAATGATGGTGGTATCTACCTCATAAACCGGCTTTGCAAGTTTTGAATATACAATGGCTAAAGAAAGTGCAATGGCAATTGTTAATACAAACCAGGGCCAATAAAAAGTGTACTTTTTCAGTACATCCTTAATTTTAAAGGAATCATCCGTGACGAATGACCTTACTACTGGATAATTATCTGGTTGTTTAGACAGCATGTAGCATTAACTCCTGTAACCCAAAATAGTTGTGATTTTCAATGGTAGCGCCTAAAAAAGAAGGCCGGCGGTTATCAACCCAACAGTTAGAAGTTAAACTCAAAGAGTTTAGGTGTATATTGAAAAAAGTATTGCAATTCATTTGGGTTGTATTATTAAAACCACTGTCGATTTTAAACTAAAGCTATCTGCAAAAACCTGATGCCATTTCTTCTTGTAATAAACAGCATAGTATTGATTATCAATACCATGCTGTTTATCTGTTTTTGTCTACTTATTCTTGAAAAAATAGTAGGCACAGCATACTTAAAATTAAGCCTGATATTAGTCAAATATATAGATAAGATGCCGTTAAAATACCCTATGTGTAAAAGAAGATGCAATGTGTAAAAGTTATAAGCAGATTTGGTTGACCCCAATAATTGAAGAATTAACAAATAAACACGCTACACTGTTGATGCTAAAAAAAGACAAAAATTAAGTCAATATTGATTTCGGCTTTGAAACGTTGAGCTGCTTTAAAAAAAATAGCTTAGTTTTAGGCTACAGTTGATCACTGTCTGCTACCTGTATGAAAATAATTATTACTTCTCCATCGCTTGACATTAATACCAACGTCAGCGGTATATCGGCAGTTACTAACTTTATTATAAAGCTCAATACCCAACATACTTATATCCATTTTGAGATAGGCAAGAAAGACGGCGAGAGCCGCGGACTAGCCTGGTTACTGGGTTTACTGGTAATGTATTGGAAATGGTTTTTCCTGATGTGCACCAGTCGTGATTTTATTCATTTCAATTTTCCTGTAGATAAGCGGTCCATCATTCGCGATGGCCCAATGATATTATTGGCTAAACTGTTTAGAAAAAGAATGTTGCTGCATTTGCATGGCGGCGAATATTTAATGCATGATGACCATCCGGGTTGGGTAAAAACAATGATCCCGGCTATACTGTCAGGCAATAATCCCAAAATTGTTTTAAGTACGGTTGAGGAAGAATATATCATTAAAAAATACAACTGTAAAAACGTTTATACGCTACCAAATTGTATTGATTTGACAGAGGCGGAGAAGTTTGAACGCACAGAGCACCCCACCGACGGGTTAGTTTTATTGTTTTTAGGTAGAGTTGTTACCGATAAAGGGCTGGAATATATTTTTCAGGCATTAAAAGCATTGAAAAATCAAGGTTTACCATTTACATTTGTGCTGGCCGGTAAGGGGCCTGACGAAGAAGAATACAAAACGAAGTTTAACGACCTTTTGGGAAAATCATTCGACTTTAGAGGCGTTGTGGGCGGCAAAAGCAAATCAAACGCATTTAAAGATTGCGATGTTTTTTTATTGCCATCTTTTTTTGAAGGTTTACCTATTGCGTTGCTCGAAGCAATGTCATTTGGGTTGGTGCCTGTTACTACCGATGTTGGATCAATCGCGAATGTTGTGAAGCATGATATTAACGGCATATTAGTCAGAACAAAATCGAGCGAGGATATTGCGGACGCTATAATAAAATTAAGTAGCGACAGGGGATTTTTGCATCAATTAAGCACCAACGCGCGAAACACCATTTTTGAAGAATACAGCCCGGCCCGGTATTTTGATTTGTTGAATAACATTTATCAATATGAATAGAATTTTAAACTTTCATTTGGTTAATAATATGGATTGGTTTGAACGAACCATTCTATATATCAAATCTAAGTTTGACCTGGTGAGTACAGACACACTTGATCTGTACTATCAAGGTAAAGTTGATCTGAAAAATGCCGTCCATATCACTGTTGATGATGGCGACGAAACGTTTTACCGTATTATTTACCCGGTTTTAAAAAAACACCAGATACCGGCTTCGTTATATGTTTCTCCAAAAATTTTTAAAGAGCGAATAAATTATTGGTTTCAGGAAATTGAAGGATATGATAAACACGTTATGCGCGAAATCATTTCTGAAGTTACCAATACACCATTGAAAAACCTGGATTCGTTACCCAATGATAACCTGATGAAGGTGATGAAGATTGAAAGAATTCATGAAATTTTAGCCGAATACCGCAAACGTACTAATACACCATTAAAACCTTATCAAAACATGAGCATTGATGAGCTTAGGGAGGTAGATAGGGAAGGACTTGTAACTATTGGTGCGCATACCATGAATCATCCTATTTTGCATAATGAAACCGACGAGGTTAGCAACGACGAAATAGGTAGTTCTATAACAGAGCTTGCCGAACTATTAGGTCATGAAATTACCTGTTTCTCTTATCCAAACGGAATACCTGACTATGATTTTACAGACAGGGAACGTAATTGCCTTAGAGATAATAGAATAAAGCTGGGTTTTTCGACAGAAGCAACAGGTTTCTCAAGGAAAGACAGTATTTACAGTATCCCGCGTATTGGTGTTTCAAATAACGAAAGCAGCGCTTACTTTAAACTGAAGCTATTTGCAGGCCCTGCCTGGATTGTGATAAGAAAACTGAAGCCAAGCGGCGAGTATGTTAACCGTACCGAGATAAAACGGATTATTGTGAACCGATAACCGTATTGTAAAAGTCTAAATATTTTATTGCTGCCTTATCAACCTGGTATTTTTCTAAACTGGTTTCGCGTTCTTTTTTAATCTGCTCCCTGCTTAACGACAAACTTAATGCCTCATCAATTTTAGGGACAAATGCTTCGGGATCAAAGGAATCGGCAATGTAACAATAAGGCATTTCTTCGCCAATATCTGTAAGCGACAAAATAGGTGCTAATACACAAGGCTGCCCAATAAAAAAGGCCTCTAAAATAGTAATAGGCAAGCCCTCAAAAAGCGAGGTGTTTAAAAAACAATCACATCTATCCATCAACGAGTGGATTTGATCCGGCAACTTCACACCCAGGAAATGAATGTTGTTAACGGTTTTAAACAGGGCCAGGTCGCGCTCGCTGGTTTCTTCAAGAATACCGCAAATCAGGAATGATACTTTTTTATCCTGGTATAATGATGCTATGGCTACCGCCAGGGGATAGTTTTTCTGCTCTGAGAGTTTCCCAACCATCAGCACCAGTTTATGATCTTTATTGACTTTATATTCTTCAATAATTTTATCCGCGCTATCATTTACAACCGGCGGAATTATTCCATTATCAATAACCGTTTTTAAGCAATCTCTTTCAATACTGGTTTTAATAGATGCGTTTGAACAGTAGATGCCGGGCGTATGTAAATTTGTCAATAACGTTGGTTTGCTCCATGGTTCTGGCGCGTTGTGAATTGTTGCAATAACCCTGGCCTTCATGATGTTAAATTTGAAGGCTTTTTTATAGAGGCCCACAAACAAGTGCGATATTGGCAAATGTGTGTTAACAATATCGGGCTTAAATTCTTTTAAATATTCGCGGAAAAGCGTGAGGCTTTTAATAATGGTGAAGTTTCGGCCGGGTTTTCTTTGCAGTGTAAAAACCTGTATATCGTGTGCTTCAAGTTCGCCTATTAAAAAAGTTTCAAAAGCAGCGTTCTTACGTTTGTCAATTAAAACTATAGATACGTCATTGCCCAGTTTTTTCTGCTCAAGGGCTAATAAAACCAAAAAAGTTTGTGCCCCACCCGCATACAGGTTGCAAATAACATGACATATCCTCATACCAACAAATAACGTACTAAAGGGTATTAATATTTTTAATATTTAAATGTGTTCAATATAAAAATATTTCAAACAATAATCCCGCCCATTTCTGGTCATTAATTAATAGTTACTTTATCTGAAAGTAAATACCAGTTGTTAGCTATCTTATTGGTATTGGCCAACTTATAAGCTGGGTTAGCATCGGTTTGGCTGGCAAACAAACCAATAGCCAGTTTATATTTTCCGGCAGCAATACCTAAAAAACTGGCAGAACTTTGTTGTTTAACATCTGTATCTGATAGCCACTGCGACGGTTTTAAATCATTTAACCATTGTTTTTGAACAACATTGCCCGCATTATCAATAAGGGCAACAGCAGCAAAGCACGACTGATAAATTTGCGTAACGCCTTTATTTAAAACTTCGGTTTGTATAGTAAAACGTTTGTAATTACTAATTGATGTTGGAATAACAACGCTTTTCATAACAAAATGATAACCAACACGATTACCTATTTTTGTATACAGCGCCTTATTGGCGTTGTACATATCGTTATCAAATTGAATATAGCTGGGTTTGCCAATTTCAACGTCACTACTTAATAAATCGCTTACATTAATTCCGGCCGAAACGTCCCAGTCATAAGACGATGCATACTCAAACACAGATGGCTCTTTGCCTGCAGCCCTGGTGCATTCTTTACCATCAGAATATCTTAACAGCCCGTCTTCGCGCATGCCTATGCCGTTATTTACTGCCCAGTCGTAAGTGCTGTCAAAATCATCAACTCCCCAGGGAGTAATTAGCTGTGTATTTGGGAAGGCTGATTTATAAACTTGCAGATATTGATATTTTAATTGGTCTGCTGTTACGGCAGTTCCATCAATGCCATAAAGGTGCTGCTCGCCCCAGTTGCCGTACGATCTTATGTCAACAAATGCAATGTCTTTATTACCGTTATAACGTAATCCTAACTGTAATATAAATTTATCAAGAGCAGCAAGGAATATTGCATCTGTCCATACCGGGATAACCTGAACAATGGGGTTAGCGGGGTCAAAGTCAGTAGTAACCGTTCTGCTTTTAGCGCCCATGTTAAACACCCATTTGGGGGTTACGTATTGTCCTCCGTCAGGCGTGTCAGACGAGCGGGAAGTGTTTGCACACATAATGCCGAACGAGAATTTCTTTCCGGCAGCTTTGTATTGTTGTATTTGGTCATCAATAAGTTTCCAGTTGAAAACGCCGTTACCTGGCTCAATGTCGGCCCAATCATATCTGATGTAGCCGGTATTAACATTATCGGCATATGTGGCATCATATCCCCAGTATTGAACAAACCCTTTCCCCGGATTGGTGATTAATTCGGTGCTTTCTGCAGGATATACCGTTTGCGAACCAATGGTATCGGCTGGCGCAATTATTGAAGTGATTGTTTGTATAGTGCTGCCCAGGGTTTGGGGAACGGGCCTTAAGTCTGATTTCTGACAAGCAGTAATCAAGAGCATAAAAACTAGGTTAACCAATAGCATAGCTGGGGCCTTCATATTCCTTATTTTTAGGGGAGAACACGTATAATGGTGTTATACGGACACGTACCAAAATAAGTTGCGAATTTAATGATTATTGATTGAGCACAAGATTACTGTTTGATAATGAACAGTTTTGAACAGCATACTCGCTGATTTGCTGCCTGTTTTTTTCCAATAACGCATCGTTATTTACCAAATTTTGCATTTTATGGATAAGGCTTTGCAAATCTTTGTTTTTGAAAGAAAAGTTTTCTTTGTCGATGCAATATTCCAGCAGGCCCGGGCAATCTGATACCAGCACGGGTAGGTTAAAAGCATAACAGGTCATGATAACGCCGCTTTGCGTGGCATCAAAATAAGGCAATACGCATAGATCGGCATCGTTCATAATCTCGGCCAACTCTGCCAGGTCAATAAACCGATTACGGATATCAATATTAGGATAAGTATTACCCGTTAAAAATGACGGATTATATTCATCGCTTGCTTTACCGGCTATGATAAATGTTAATTGATCATTTGTTTTTGAAAGCGTAGTGGCGGCATCATAAAACAGCTCTACACCTTTATATGGCGATATGCGCCCAAAGAACACTATCTTCTTTGTTCCCGCTTTTTTTGCCGGTGTTTTTATGTTGAGATTTTGGAGCGTAAAAACCGGCATTTTAAAAGTCAATACCTTTGCCGCATAATCCGGATAATGCAATTTAAACTCCTGGGTTGAATAGGCCGAATACGTTATAAACTTTTGGATATAAGGAAAATATAATTTTTTAATTATCTCCACACGGCTCTTTTCTTCGCCGGTATGCTGTTTAGGGTCGTGGATGATATAAAATATTTTTTTTCGGCGAAGTCTTAATAAAAAATACCAGTCGGCCAGGCTTAGGTTTTCTATAATGTTAAAGTCGGCTTTAAGTATTTTATACTTTCGTAATAGCCTCATCCAGCCCAGTGCGTTTTTATAACTGCTTTCTTTATGCTGTTCAAACTTGCAAATAACATTTGCGCCTTCAAAATATGGCCGCAGGCGGTTGCCTGTTTCACCTTTAAGCACTTCATCTAATGGTAGTTCTTTGTCTAAATAAGTCTTAGCATCGGCAGCGCTTATGCCCAGGTAATTTGCAGTTTCGGGGCTAACTACCATGATAACGGTTAGGTTTACTTTTTTCTTGAACTCTTTGATAAACTCAACCGAAATGTCAAGAAACCAGGGGCGTGTTATATAATTAACGGTTAGCATAATATCTATAGGTTGTTATTCGGGCTGAGGGGTGTATCTTCCGGTTTTTTCTTTGATAAATCCAGAGATCCTTTTATCAGTTGTGGCTACCACGGTAAGTAATATTATCCAGAACGAAATAAACAATAAGTAGTTGTTGAGTAGGGGTGCCAAAAACACATATAAAGCGAAGCAGACCACCAAAGCAATATACCCATAGCAAACTTCCAGAAATGTTGAGACCTTATTTTTGATCAGGATATAATCCTGCAATAAGTGGAATACAAAAAACGAGATCAAGATGGATAAATTAACCACATGCAAGCTCCTGAAAAACGAACCGTAATTTTTAAGAAAAATAAACCCGGTTAAAGCCAGCGACACATTTACCAGCAGGCTGATGATGTTTAGCCACATATCCTTTTTTTCCAATTTTAAAACGATCAGGATGTTGGCCTGCAAAATTACGGTAGGATAGAAGAGCATGGTTAAAAACATCTCTTTGGTATAGAAAGCTGCGTCGGCAAAGTTTTTGCCGAAAGCAAGCTGGATAATAATATCGGCAAAAGAGTATAAAAACGTAAACGTTAAAAAGCCGTAAAGAAGGTATAGTTTAAAAAAGAAATGATAATGCTTATTAAACGTAGCCTGGTCATCTTCGCGGTATGATTTTAATAGTACAGCGAAGATTGTTGACGACACAATAACCGGAATAAGCTCTGCAACGGCAAAAAACTTAAATGCAACCTCATAAGTAGCGACATTAACAACCGGCAAAAATTTCGATATTAAGATACTGCCTATGCGCCAGTAAATAACAGATATACTGCCTACAATAATAAAGGGCCAGTTGGTGCGTACCAATTGTTTAACATAAGCTGCAGGCACTTTATGGTTAAAGATTGATTTAAATGTTGCCAGTTTAGAGGTTGAGATGGCAAGAAACAGGTTGAGCGTAAACAGCCGGATAAGTACCAGCAAAACAGATAAAGCAACGATGGTATACGGATAAAAGAAAACCACACAAGCCAGAATGACTTTTAATACCGCCTCGATGGTTAAAACGACAAAAGTTTTGTTTTGCTCAAATTGGGCAATGTTTAAGTTTTTAACGGTATAGATAATGTTATCGAAAATAATATTCAGACCAATCAATGCCGTGAGTACTTTGATCATTGGGTCGTCATACAAAAAGAAAGCTACCACAACGTTAACTACGTAAAAGAACACGCCAGAACTTATTTGTATTTTGAGGAACTTATTCAGAAATGCCTTCAGATCCGGTTCGTCCGGCAGTTGCCTGATAAACCACTGGCCCAACCCCAAAGCCGAAAACGAAGCCATGACCTGGTAAAGGGTGTTGGCAATTAAATAACAGCTAAAGTCTTTTTTCGGAAAGTTACGGGCAACAATCACAAAGAAAACCATCAGCAGCACATTCTGAATAATTTGGGATGCAAGCCCCCATATGCTGTTTTTTAATACACCTTTCATTTATTGTTCAATAATGACTACGCCTTTGTCGTATCGTTTACTATATGCAATCAGGATACAGACAATGGTTGCAACAAGCACTATTATCCGTTCGTCGCCCAATGAATATACCGAGTAAAAGCCGAATAGCCAGGTAATAATGGCCGAAATAAGGAAGATGATATAGAAATCTTTCACCCTGATAAAGAAAACTTTAAGCGCATTATAAATAGCGCCAAATATAAAAGCAAACACACCAAAGGTTCCTAAAAAGCCAAGCTCAACCAAAAATTTTAAATAACCGCTCTCTGGTTGGTCAAAGTATACTTTTTGTCCATCAACCAGCCAAAACTGATCTTTTAAAAAGAATTCGGCGTACTTTGAATAGTTACCCATGCCTATCCCAAAAATTGGATAGGTTTCGACTATTTTATAGGCTTGCTGCCAAATTTCATACCGTACCAGGTACGATTTCTCTAACGACTCGCCACGGTTAAAAATAGCCAGGTAGCTGCTTAATACCAATCCCGCTAAAAATAGCGTGGCGCCTCCTAAAAGGGTTGCTGCGCGTACTTTAGGGCTGCTAAACAGTGCTATAAAAGCTATGCCGCCAACTAAGCCCAATAATGCTGCACGCCCACCGGTTAAAAATAAGCCGATAATAGCAAATGCAAAAAGCAAATATTTATACCTGGTAAACTTAGGCGACGAGGGTGAATCAATCAACGTAATAAAACTCAGTGCGGATAAAAACTGGGCAAATTTTTGCGGGTCCTGGAAAATCCCGGGATATCTGATACTCTCAAAAGCGATGTTTGGATTATCGGTAATAAATAAGCTGAAATCTAGGCCCAAAGCCAGCTGAAACATCAAAAACACCAGCGAAACAACCAGGTTTATTTTCAAAAGATCAATTACCCTAAACAAAAACTTTTCATCATCTATACACTCATAAAGCAGTACATGGATGTATAGGATAATAGGTAAAAACCTGATAATATAAAGCAAAGAGTTGGCTATAAAATCTGATAGGAACGTGCCGATGAGCATGACACCTAATATGTACAACGTTAGACGGTGCGTATGCTTGGAGAATATGCGTTTATCTGTCCTTAACGAGTAAAAGAAAAAGAAATAGGTTGCTATCTCAAATACGCTGTACACGTGATCGGGCGAATAGATGACCGGAAAAAACAACAATACAAATACCACATAAGCACGCGACGGATTTGTATCTCTTAACAGATGATAAAAAAATAGCAGAAGTGTGATATAGGGTAATACCCCTAAAATGATTGGTTTCAAATCTCTGTAAAATTCAAAAATAGCATTATTTGACGTGCGTGTTTAAAACTACAAACAATGTGCCTATGTTTCTATATTACGATCAATTTAAAAATAAGCTTTTACCAATCACTTTCAATAATAAAATCACCTCTTTATAAAAAATCGGCTAATTCCATCCTACCTGTTGTACGGTACTTCATTAATCATATGAAAGCCGCGGCAGGTGCAACGGTACCTGATCCGGGTACCGACATGGTTTTATGTACCAGCACGGCTTTGACGACCTGGATGGCCACCATTGGGAATATATGTGGATGGACCCTAACGGTGTGCCGGAGCATCAGGCGTAATGAATGTTAATAGAAATTGCATGTAAACAATAAAGCCTCAAAGACATGTGAGGCTTTATTATTAAATTGGAATAGCCTGCATTAAGGTGGGGAGTAAATTGACTCGTTATTAACAGTGCCAAAAATTAATATGTGTTTATTTGTATATGACTGAATTCTGGGAATCTGCCTTTAACGACAAACAGGAAATGTGGGGGTTTGAACCTGCAAAATCTGCGGTATTGACCAAAAACTTTTTTTTGCAACAATCTGTAAAGGATGTATTGATTCCGGGTTTCGGCTATGGAAGAAATGCGCAGGTTTTCCTAGATGCAAAAATGAACGTGACGGGCATCGAGATATCAAAAACCGCCATTGATCTCGCACATCAGCATTATAATGCTGATATGATCATTTATCATGGCTCAGTTACGGATATGCCGTTTGACCAAACCGCATATGATGGAGTCTTTTGTTATGCCTTAATTCATTTGCTTGATAGTGAGGAAAGAGCAAAGCTAATCCATGATTGCTACGCGCAACTAAAACCAGGCGGCTGGATGGTATTTGCGGTGATCTCGAAGACAGCTCAAACTTATGGTCAGGGGAAACCAATTGGTAAAGATCGCTTTGAATTGTTTGGCGGAGTTAATATGTTCTTTTATGACCAGGAATCCATAGACGAAGAATTCGGTCAGGCAGGATTGGTCGAGGTTATTGAAGTAAAAGAGAACTATCCTTTCTTTCTGATAAAATGTTTAAAGTGACCCTGATATGGAGAAAAGGGTAACTATATAAAAATTTATAAAATTGCATGTTAAACAAAAAAGCCCCGCGGACGTGCGGGGCTTTTTATATCAAATCTATTCCATCACAACAGCTGTTATGAAGTAATCAAAAATACAACTCAACCATTTTTCGCCAACTGCGTGCGGTATGGGCGTAACCTTCCCAGGTGTGAAAGCGGTGCTGCGTGCCTTTCCAGCCTAATATTTCGCTAAACTCATAATTGTCGCCAATAAATGGGTCGGTTTCACCAATAGCAAGCAAAATGTCAATATTGCGTATTTGCTGCAATTGCTTTTCATTGTCCATATTGGCCATAAACTGAAGCGGCATATTAAAGTAAATGTCTTGATTATGATAGCCGTGAAAAAGGTCCTCAAAATATTTTACCGCGCGGGTAAGGTCATAACGGCCGCTCATGCAAACAAGCTTGCTAAACAGTTCGGGGTGCTTCAGGCTAATGTTAGCAGCATGATAAGCTCCTAAACTGCAACCTGCTGCTCCAAAATCGTTGTTGGCGTTCTTTGAGCGCATTAGTGGCAGCACTTCGCATAAAATATATTGTTCGTACTGTAAATGGCGATTTATTTTTTGTTGAGGATGTGCGTTGTTGTTGTAAAGGCTTTCTTCGTCGATACTGTCAACACAAACAAGCTGCAGTTGGCCTTGGTTTATCTTATCTTCAAGCGCACCTACAACTCCCCAGTTCTCGTAATCATAAAAACGGCCCATACGCGGTGGAAAAAATAATACGACCTTACCTGCGTGACCAAAGGTAAGTAACTCCATATCCCGGCCCAATCTATCGCTGTACCACCGGTGATATTCTCTATGCATTGCTAATTAAAAATTTGGCCAAATGTCCTGTTTTTTTATCAAGCCAACATTAACCTGCGGTTAATTATGAATTGCTTAACGCGTTTTTAACTATAGCAGTCCAAAGCTGGTAACCTTTAGGGTTTAAATGAAGGCCATCTTCCAGGAAATAAGAAGCATTGGGTTTGCCATCCGCAGTTAACATGGCGCTATAAACATCTATCCAGTGCCAGTTTGGGAGATTTTTTACCTCGGCAGAAATTATGAGATTGGTAAAATGGAACTGATCTGCCATATGCCAGCGTGCAGCACTGGGTTTAAGAGAAATAAAATAGCAAGGTATTAAGCCAAAGTGTTTTTCGGCCCTCGTCGCTAATTGCTGAAAAAAGAGAAAGACCTCTTCCGGATGGCGGCCGTCGCCCAGGTCATTATCACCTGCATAAACAACCAATCGCTCGGGTTTATAATCACTCATGACGCGGTCAAAGAACCAGGTACAGGCCGCGAGTGTAGAGCCACCAAAGCCAAGATTGATAGGAGCGTATTCGCTAAAGTCGGTTTTTAGATTTTTCCATAGCCTGATAGAGGAGCTGCCGTAAAACAGGGATTTAGGCTGCGATGTCAACTCCTGGCGCTGCTTTTCTAAATGTTTTATTTCGTCCTCGTACCAAAACATATGTAAACCTGTTAATTACTGAAAAACAAAAAGAGCCTTCAAGTTTGAACTTAAAGGCTCTAAGCGCTGCTCCTGAGGCTGGGCTCGAACCAGCGACCCTCTGATTAACAGTCAGATGCTCTAACCAGCTGAGCTACTCAGGAGTGCATTTCCGGTTTGGAGTGTGCAAAAGTATAATTTCTGCGCTTATTTCACAATCTTTTTTTAAAAAAAATATAAGTCGCTAAATATGAGTTTATTTATTTTTTGAATAGGTGTTGCTTGATGATTTTACTTTCAACCACCGCCGCGAAAGTAGCCGTATGATAAGTGGCGGATTTTCGCAATATTTGCGCAAAAAATAAAAATTTATAAATGAGTTTATTAGTTATTGGTACCGTAGCGTTCGACGCTATTGAAACGCCTTTTGGTAAAACAGATAAAATTGTTGGCGGCGCCGCTACCTATGCCGGTTTGGCTGCTTCTTACTTTTATGATAAAGTAAAAATTGTTGCTGTGGTTGGCGACGATTTTCCGCAAACAGAAATTGCCGATTTTAACAATCACGGTATTGATACTGAAGGATTACAGATCAAGAAGGGGGAGAAGTCGTTCTTTTGGAGCGGTAAGTACCATAACGACATGAACAGCCGCGATACGCTGATAACCGAACTGAATGTACTGGCCGATTTTGATCCCATCATTCCTGAAAACTACCAGGATTGCGAATACCTGATGTTGGGTAATCTTACCCCACAAGTGCAGCAAACGGTTATTAAACGCCTTAAAAACCGCCCTAAATTAATTGTAATGGACACCATGAACTTTTGGATGGACATTGCTATGGACGATTTGCTGGAAACGATCAAGTTGATTGACGTATTAACCATCAACGATGCCGAAGCTCGTCAGCTTTCTGGCGAATATTCATTGGTTAAGGCAGCCCGTAAAATCTTAACCCTGGGCCCCAAATATCTGATCATTAAAAAAGGTGAGCATGGCGCGTTACTGTTCCATGAAGACAAGATCTTCTCGGCACCGGCTTTACCTTTGGCTGAAGTGTTCGACCCAACCGGTGCGGGCGATACCTTTGCAGGTGGCTTCATTGGTTATATGGCCAAAGTGGGCAATGTTAACTTCCACAACATGAAAAATGCTATCATTTTTGGCTCGGCGCTGGCTTCATTTTGTGTAGAGAAATTCGGCACCGAAAAAATTAAAAACCTTACTGAAGCAGAAGTTTCTGCACGTATCCAGGAGTTTGTTCAGCTATCTTCTTTCGAGATTAAATAAGCTTAAATACTTTATAACAAAAGGGTGGCATGTTTAAATCATGCCGCCCTTTTTGTTTGTGAATAGTTTAGGTACTTATTTTTTTTGTTTATTTAATTTAATGCCAAGTGTAATTTGCAGGTTATTAGTATTCTGTGTAAACGTGCCTAACGACGAACTCACTTTTTGCGATTGCGGATAGTAGCTATAAGTGGCATCCAACGATAAACGCCTATAGCTATATCCGGCGCCTGCAGATATGCCATATCTTAACTTGTTCTCATAACTAACAGACTTCAAATAACTTTTTACGGCATTAACATACTGTGTGGTATCTCCGTAAGTTTCGTCAGTAAAGGTGATCCGGTTAACATCTTTCATAGGGATGCTTAGTAATGGTCCGGCTTTGATGCTGATATTTGGCGTTGCCCTATAAATCAAATGCACCGGCACATCAATGGTATAAGCCTTACGCGAGTTATTTATTTTGAACGTTTGTACCGTTTTAAAACCTTCTACATCTATAGTGTGGCTATAATCATAACTACCGGCACTGGTATGGGGCGTTAAAAACCGGCCTTGTGCACCTATTGCCCATTGATTATTTAAGTTGTAAGTAGTAAACAAACCCACATAAATATCTACCGGAAGGCTGCCGTAAAAGTTAGTATTTCTAACCTTAGGCGTAAAGCTGCCGTTACTATTAACGCCTAACAGCAATCCCCAATCAAGCTTGTCACCGCTCATCTGTTTTGTTGCTTTAGTCTTTTTACGTACTGATAACTGTCTGGCGGGTTTGAAAGGGTTAGCGAGTATTTTAGGCTGACTAGATGTATTGGCGACAATGTCTTCCCAGGTTAATGATGGAATAGGAGCAGGGGGCAATAATAGCAAACTGTTATTGTTAGCCCGGTTTTGAATGGTTGATGAGCTATCGTTAATCGCCTGCCGGGGGATAGAAACCAAACTGCGGGGGCTACCATTATTATTATTTTCTGAATGATAATTAATTGCCTGGTGATAATCATTTAAACGCGCGTTATTACTCAAGCCCTTTAAGTGATTATGATAACTAGAGGGAAAAATCGACGCGCCTTTGTTTTCGGTTGATCTATGACTGGCATCTTTGTTTGATGATGCTAAAGAACCATTCACATCGGCCGCATTGGCTTCGGGTTCATCAACAACACTATTACTTGCAGCGTTTGCAGATGAATCGGCAGTCGGTTTGATTTGACCCGCCGGGCTGTTTGTTTGCAAAGTGCTATTAGTAGTAGTGCTATCTTTCCTGATTACGGTTTTATTTGCTTTGTGATTTTTATTGATAGGATTGTTCTGTTCATGATGCATTAACACATAAGTGATTGCCCCGCCCAATATCAGTCCCGCTGCTACATATAATAATTTGAACTTAGCCAGGCGCATTAATTGGGCACCTGTATTTGAGCCGCCGCCGTTAGAACCGCCAACCGGCATGTTTTGATCCAAAAGATCATGCATCTCAGACCAGTCGGTCTTTATATCGCCGTTAACCGGCAGCTCGTTACGTTTTTGCTGCCAAAGCTCGTGGTGTTGATTCCGATTGCTCATACTGCTTTGTCCCTCCTTTCTGCTCCGCCATCAGTCAGGCCGGTTAATAGGATTCTTAATTTCTTCTTAGCTTCGGCTAAATGCCAGCGCGAGGTACCCTCGCTGATATTCAGTTGCTCTGCTATTTCTTTATGGCTAAAGCCATCCATTTCGTACAGGTTAAAAACTGTTTGGGTAGCATAGGGCAGCGTGCGGATTTTGGCCAGGATATCTTCAAAATATAGCTTCTCTAATGCCGACGCCTGGATGAAAAAATCGTCATCCTGGTCATGGTCAACCAGTGTAAGCGAAGTGAATTTTAGCTCCTTACGGCAAAGATCAATAGACGTATAGATCATGATCTTGCGTATCCAGCCCCCCAGTTCACCTTTTTCGACATCAAAATTTTTAATGGATTGAAAAACCTTTAAAAACCCGGTATTGAATGCTTCTTTAGCCAACTCCTTGTCAGGCAAATAACTGTGACATACCCGTACCATATCGGCATAGAAAAGCTTGTATAAAGCTTCTTGTGCCGCCCTGTTGTTGTTAACGCATCCGCTAACCAGTTCGCTGGCTTGGTGTTTTGGCAGGTTCATTCAAAATTAGTCGATCACATAGCTTCTCAAAGACGCTCTTCGCCGCGAATTACAAAAACGTTGGGTCCATTTTGAAAATATTTTTAAATATACATGAGTTGGCCAAACTTCAAACCAAAGCTTTTGTATTACTAATGAAATTTAAATAAGGGGAGCAGGGTTGAGCCACTCCCCAAGCCCGCAATTGCCGGTCATTATGCGGGTTAAAGTGTGATGTGTTTATGTTTTTAAGCTGTATTTCTTCTATAACGGTTTTTGTGTCTGACATCCTTTTGTACATATCATCGTAGAGTCGGTGAGAAACGTTGGGTCCATTTGAAAATATTTTTAAATAGCTATGCGTTGGCCAGATTTACCGGCCAAGTATTTTATTTGGCTGACGATTTTCACCCGTAAAATTACTTTTAGAGGTTGAGGACCCCGGGGCCTCATTTGCAGGGTCCCATAATGTTATTAACAAGAATAATGCGAAGGATATACAAGCTAATAATTCCATTTGATCTGTATTAAATTGATGTTTTTAAGGTGTGTTTATTGTGTCATCGCACCAGGATGGGAGAACGTTGGGTGGGAAAGAAATTTATTTTCAAGAAGTCATCCTGAACTTGTTTCAGGATCTCCGGCGACGGGTTGTCAGAGTTGCTTAGCAGGTGAGATACCGAAACAAGTTCGGCATGACATAGCTATGAAATATAGTTATGCCAATCTCCCAATCGCATCAAAATTCTGAAACACCCATTCATCATGCGGCGCATCGCCCAGTTCATGGGTCAAATCCTGGCCGGCCCAATGCTCATAATGCTTGCCATTGCGCCATAGGCGACTGCGGCTTACGTCATAAATTAACCCTTTGTAGGCAATCCATACCTCAGGCTTATCTTGCCCGTTGCGCAGAGCTAATTGAGATTTGGTGTATACAGGCAGTTCGTTCATGGTTTAAAAACTATGGCTTTAAGGTATAAAGCAACTTTATGCGTATTAGATATCCGGATGCGATGGTCCAGGATCTCATTAACCGGCATACGCTGGATCTTTTTGAATAATTGAAGATAATAGCTGTAAGCGGTATAAACGCCCAGCCGAACACCTTTTGGCAAAAGCCGGATGCCTTCAAGCCCTTTATCAAAATCTTTTTGGATATCGGCCTCGATAGTCTGTTTATCCTGTTGAGTGAAGTTATTGAAGTCGACACCGGGGAAATACGTGCGGCCGCGATCAACATAATCAGCCTTAATATCCCGCAAAAAATTGATTTTCTGAAAAGCCGATCCCAGGCTTAGCGCCATAGGTTCTAAGCGCTGGTAAAGTGCTTTATTACCCTCACAAAATATTTGCAAACACATCAAACCAATCACACCGGCCGAGCCATGGATGTAAGTTTCGTAATCGTTATCCGTATAAATTTGATGATCAAGATCCATTTCCATCGAGCGCAAAAACTCTTCAATAAGCTGGCTGTCGATGTCGTATTGATTGACTATCAGTTGAAAAGAGTGCAACACCGGGTTCAAACTTATTTTTTGGTCGATAGCTTTAAAAGTATCCTGCTTAAAATCGTGGATGAGTGCGGTTTTGTCGTGATTATGGAAAGTGTCCACAATCTCGTCCGCGTAGCGTACAAAGCCATAAATAGCATAAACAGGATACCTGAATTGCTTACTAAATGCCTTAATACCTTTGCTGAATGAAGTGCTGTATTTTGTGGTTATTAATTTACTGCATTCAAAACAGGCTTCGTCATACAGATCCATTGTCTCACGTGTGCGCTGGGCTTCAAAAGTACATATTTCAACCCGCCCGCAAAACAATTTGCTTACTTTAGGCCGTCAAATTTATGCAGCCCCAAAAACATATCGTAGTAATAGGCAGCGGCTTCGCCGGGTTGTCGGCCGCCTGTGTTTTGGCTAAAGAGGGGTATAAGGTTACCATCCTCGAAAAAAACGACCAGCCCGGTGGCCGCGCGCGGGTTTGGCAACAGGATGGTTTTACGTTTGACATGGGGCCAAGCTGGTATTGGATGCCCGATGTTTTTGAGAATTTCTTCGCGCTGTTTGGCAAAAAACCATCGGATTATTATGATTTGAAAAGACTTGACCCTGGCTATCGAATTTATTATGGCAAAGATGATTCAATGGATGTGCCCGGAACGAGATTGGAACTCGTTCACCTCTTTGAAAGTATCGAACCCGGCAGCGGTGTTAAACTCGACGAGTTTTTAAAACAAGCCGAATACAAATATCGCGTGAGTATGAGCGATTACGTATTCCGCCCATCGCACAGCCTTGGCGAGTTTCTGGATTTTAATCTGATCAAAAAAAGCCTGAAAATGCAACTGCTCAGCAGTATGCGCAGCCATATAAACCGGTATTTTAAAAACCCGAAGCTGCGGCAATTGCTGGAGTTTCCGGTGTTGTTTTTAGGGGCGACACCGCAAAATACTCCGGCCATGTACAGTCTCATGAACTATGCCGATTTGGTACTGGGCACCTGGTACCCGATGGGCGGCATGCGCCAAATTGTTAACGCTATGATTAACCTGGCCGAAAGTTTGGGTGTCGAGGTCAAAACTGATACCGAAGTAACTAAAATTGAGGTGACCGGCAATCGGGCGACAAAAGTCAAAACTAACAAAGTGGATATCGATGCCGATATGGTTATAGCCGGAGCAGACTATGCGCATGTGGAGCAAAAGTTACTGGATGAACCTTACCGAAACTACACCGCCGAATATTGGGATAAGCGGACGATGTCGCCATCAAGCCTGATATTTTACATCGGCCTGAATAAAAAAATAAAGGGCATTCAACACCACAACCTATTTTTTGATGCCGATTTTGAGCAGCATGCTAAGCAAATCTATACCTCGCCACAATGGCCGGATGAACCGCTGTTTTACGTTTGCTGCCCTTCAAGAACTGATATCACTGTAGCGCCAGAAGGTTGTGAAAATCTGTTCTTCTTAATGCCTGTAGCGCCCGGACTGGAGGACAATAAATACATCCGCCAAAAATACTTTGAGCTTTTGCTAACACGATTTGAAAGCATTACCGGGCAAAGTATACGCAATAGCATTGTGGTGAACCGCAGTTATGCCATCAATGATTTTAAAGCTGATTATCACTCTTTTAAAGGTAATGCCTATGGATTGGCCAATACTTTAGGCCAGACAGCTTTTTTTAAACCGGCCATGCGCAATGAGCATGTTAAGAATCTGCTATATACAGGGCAGCTGACAGTGCCCGGGCCGGGCGTGCCACCGGCTATTATCTCCGGGCAGATTGTGGCGAAGGAGGCGATGAAATATTTGAAGGAACGCGGGTGACTCACCCCGACGTCGCTTCGCTCGTCGACCCTCTCTTCGCCTTTGGCGAAAAGAGGGTGAATATAAAATGTGAAAAGTCAAATAACCCTCTTTCCCGCTTGCGGAAGAGAGGGTGGTCCAGCGAAGCGTAGACCGGGTGAGTCCCTCCGCTGTGCAAAAGCATCCACCTCCAAACCATAACCCATCCCAATTGTACTTAAGATGATAAATTAAAAAATATGATGCCCTTAGCTACCCAGGTTGCCTGGTTATTTATAATTGCTATTCCCGTTGCCTGCATTGCCTGGACCGTTACGCATGAAGAAGTATTTCGCGAGCCGCGCGATTATTGCATCAAACAAAGTAAAAGCGAAGGCAGCTTGTTGAAACGTAAATTCTTTTACCTTTTTACGTGTGAGTATTGCTTTAGTCACTATGTGACTATTTTAATGCTGATCTTTACAGACTATAAACTATTGCTGAGCGATTGGCGCGGATATGTGCTCGCCGGCTTTGCCTTAGTATGGATAGCCAATTTATACATGGCCATCTTTGCGCTCATTAAAGTGGATGTTAACCTGGAACGTCTGCAGGTAAAAAAAGAAGAGCAGGAGCAGAATAAGAAAGATTCTTAAAGCCTATTTAAATACCGTTTTCTGATAAACCAGCGGGCTTTTACCGGTGATGCTTTTAAAGTATTTATGAAAGCTGGTGAAATTATGAAAACCGCTCTCATAGCAAATTTGCTTTAAATTCATTTTGTTTTCAATCAGCAACTTACACGCATGACCAACGCGGATCTCATTAATAAACTGCAAATAGGTTTTACTGGTGCGCGATTTGAAGTACCGGCAGAAAGAATTTGGACTGATATTGGCCACCTCTGCCATTTCTTCGATCTGGATCTTACGCTTAAAATTGGCTATCGAATAATTATAGATGGCATTGATACGATCGTTCTCTGAGGTCGCAAAATCAACCCGCGAGCCAATAGATGAGATCACCTCTACCTGTTTGGCACTGCCGACACGCATCAGGGCTTCCATCAGCAGCATGATCTTTTGTGGGCCTTCTGCTTTTACGGTTGCTTCAATCAGCCTGCCCAATGAATGTCTATCGTCGCCATTGATCTTAATGCCGTGTTTCGATTTTTCGAGTATGTTGCGAATAACAGTGTTTTCAGGCAGTTGCAGAAAGCTGTCACCCCAAAAATTCTCGTTAAAGTGTATTACGCTTACGTCCGCATGGTTATTCTCTTCGTCCTCAAAATATACGTTATCAAAGCGCCAATAATGCGGCAGGTTGGTGCCTACCAAATACACATCGCCCGACTGAAAATGCTGTATGCTATCGCCAATAAAGCGCGTGCCATTGCCCTCTCTAAAGTAGATTAACTCTACCTCCGGATGATAATGCCAGTGGTTGTTCACATAAGGCACTTTGTCTTGCCTTGAACTGAACGAGTGCACCAGGTCATTAGATACTTTGAGTAATTGCGGTTTCATTGGACGATAATATTATCTAATTTATTCTTAATAATAAACATTATATTGAAAATATGCCAAAATAATTTAATAATTAGACAATAACGTAAAGTTTTTTAAACGCTTATTCTGCTTTCTTTGGTATAACCGAATTATAAACCAAACCACGCTAAGTGGCCATGATCAAACTAAAAACCATGAGAAGATCAAAACTATTACCGGCATTATTAATTGCGATGCTTTCTTTCTCGGCCGCAAGGGCTCAGAAAATGATAGGCACCGAAACCGATGCGCAAAAGCAACAACGAATGGCCTGGTGGACAGACAGCCGTTTCGGTATGTTTATCCACTGGGGGCTTTACTCGGGTGCTGCCCGTCACGAATGGGTGAAGCATAACGAGGCCCTGAGCAACGAGCAATACCAAAAGTATTTCGATGCATTTAATCCCGATTTGTTTGAACCCACTAAATGGGCCAAAGAAGCCAAAGCCGCAGGTATGAAATATGCGGTATTGACCACCAAACACCACGAAGGTTTTTGTTTGTTCGACTCAAAATATACCGACTATAAAGCACCCAACACCCAAGCCAAACGCGATTTGGTTAGAGAGTATGTTAATGCTTTCAGAGGGCAAGGCTTAAAGGTGGGTTTCTATTATTCACTGCTTGACTGGCACCATCCTGATTACGTGATGGATGATATCCACCCGCTAACTCAAAAAGATAAAAGCAAAGAGCACTATGCGCAGCTAAACAAAGGCCGTGATATGGCTAAATATCGCCTGTACTTACGCAACCAAATCACCGAGCTGTTAACCAACTATGGTAAAATAGATATCCTTTGGTTAGATTTTTCGTTCCCTAATAAGAAAGACAAGATGCGTGGTAAGGATGCCGATGACTGGGGCGCTGTGGAACTGGTGAAACTGATCAGGAAACTGCAGCCGGGTATCATTATTGATAATCGCTTGAACCTGGATCAATATAAAGACGGTGCTGACTTTGAAACACCTGAGCAAGTGAGCACCAAAGAGTTAGAGAAATACCGTGGCCATACCTGGGAAACCTGTCAAACCTTCTCAGGCTCATGGGGATACTATCGCGATGAGAACACCTGGAAAACACACCGTCAGCTACTTGACCTGCTGATCACCTCGGTGGCTAATGGGGGTAACCTGATCCTGAACGTAGGCCCAACCGCCCGCGGCGAGTTCGATTACCGTGCTACCAACGCTTTAGATAGCATGTCGTACTGGATGCACGCCAATAACCAGTCTATCTATAACTGTACTTATGCGCCGAGTTCTTTCTCAGTGCCTGAAGGTGACAGGCTGACTTATAACCCGATAACCAAGAAGCTGTATCTGCACTTATTCAACTACCCAACCGATGGTGTGTTGACACTGCCGGGCTATGCCGGCAAGGTTAAGTATGCACAGTTTTTGAATGATCACTCAGAAGTGCTTAATAAAGCAAATAATGATGATTTGGTTGTAACTTTGCCAAAGAATAAACCCCCTTATGAGATACCTGTTGTGGAGCTTAGCCTGCAATAGCATCACATAAATCATATATACAACTGATACAATGTCTGTTCAAAAAGAAACTGTTTTAAGAATACATCCACATGATAATGTGTTGGTGGCCTTACAAGATCTGCCTGCCGGTACTGTTATCCCTTTTAACGGGGATAGCATCACGCTGGCGACCGATGTAGCCGTCAAACACAAATTTACCATAAGCGACCTGGATACCGATGCCGAAATTTACATGTATGGCGTGCTGGTGGGCAAAACCAACAGGCCTATAGCCAAGGGCACTGCTATCACGGTAGATAACATCCACCATGCTGCCAGCGACTTCAAACTGGGCGAACGCAAGCTCAACTGGCACAAGCCCGAAGTTGACAAGTTTGCACAGCGCACCTTCTTAGGTTATCACCGTGGTGATGGCTCGGTGGGTACGGCTAACTACTGGTTAGTGATACCGCTGGTGTTTTGCGAGAACCGCAATATCATGGTGTTAAAGGATGCATTGGTAGAGAAACTGGGTTTCCGCAAGGCTAAGACTTATGAGACAGAGGTGGACAGCCTGATAGACCTGTATAAGACAGGCAGTTCGGTTGAATCGATATTGAATGCTGATTTGCAGATGCAATCGGCAGAGAAAGGGCGGAGCAAGCTGTTTGAGAACATAGACGGCATCAAATTCCTGACCCATGATATGGGTTGCGGTGGCACCAAGTCAGACTCTGACGCTTTATGCGGATTGCTGGCTGGCTACATTACGCACCCTAACGTGGCGGGCGCTACCGTATTAAGCCTGGGTTGCCAGCACGCGCAAGCCAGTATCCTGGAAGACGAGATCAAGAAGCGCGACCCTAACTTCAGCAAGCCGCTCATCATGCTGGAGCAGCAGAAGATAGGTAAAGAGAGCGTGTTAATGCAGGAGGCCCTGAAGCAAACCTTTGCCGGCTTAATAGAAGCTAATAAACAAGAACGCCGCCCGGCGCCGATCAACAAGATCTGTATTGGCTTGGAGTGCGGTGGGTCCGACGGATTTTCGGGTATATCGGCTAACCCGGCTTTGGGTTATGTGTCTGATGTGCTGGTGAGCCTGGGTGGCAGCGTGATATTGGCTGAGTTCCCCGAGCTTTGTGGGGTAGAGCAGGAGCTGAGCGACCGCTGTGTAGATGTTGATACCGCACAGAAGTTCATGCACTTGATGCGTACCTACAATGCCCGCGCCGAGGCAGATGGTTCCGGCTTTTACGCCAACCCTTCGCCGGGCAATGTGCGCGATGGCTTGATTACCGATGCCATCAAGTCGGCAGGTGCGGCTAAGAAGGGTGGTAACTCGCCGGTTACTGCTGTGTTGGACTATCCCGAGAAGGTGACTAAACCCGGCCTTAACCTGTTATGCACGCCAGGCAGCGACGTGGAAAGCACCACTGCCGAGGTAGGCTCGGGTGCTAACATTGTACTATTCACTACCGGCCTGGGTACTCCAACCGGTAACCCTATAACCCCGGTGATCAAGCTATCTACCAATACCCGCATTTATGAGCGGATGCCGGATATCATTGACATTAACTGCGGTACCATTGTGGAGGGCACCGAAACCATCGAGCAAACCGGCGAGCGCATTCTCAACTATGTCATCGACGTAGCTAGCGGTGTGGTTCAGCCAAAATCGGTACAGTTAGGGCAGGATGACTTCATCCCGTGGAAGCGCGGTGTTTCGTTATAGTGTTTTGTTTCACGTGTGTGTGTCATAAATGAAACAAGTGAAACAGCCTTATCTGTTAGGGTATTGATTGTTAGGATTTTATGATTTTTAAGTGAAACAAAATGAAACAGTAAAAATGACTTTTAAGTACTCTTTTGTTTCATTTTGTTGTTAAATGACATTACTTTCACCACCACGTCATCGTGAGCGCTAGCGTGACGATCTCTATACGACAAGAAGGTAAACAAGCGATCCGGAGATCGTCACGCTCGTACCTCGCTCACGATGACGGGGTGGAGGGTGCGACGGCCGTCTTGGTCCCTACTGACAAAACACTGTCACCACTTCGCTGAAAAATACCCGGTATCTTGCATAAAATCTTAAATTATGCAATACGATCCCATTCACAATCCTTCCTCCGAGCGTCCGCCCGAGATCGAGCTCCTCCGCAAATCTGTCCGCGGTCCCTTAACCAAAAAAGAAACCAAAAAACTTAACGAGTACTTTCGCGGCCCTGAAGACTATAAATATGCTTTCATAACCAAGACTGCCGGCGACTGGCTGCGAGTAGCTAACGACGGCCCTAAAGTCAGCAATATGTTATTTGGCGATTTCTGGTACCAGGGCGAGCTGGCCATTATGTTTGCCGATACTAACGTGGGTAAATCTATCCTGGCCGTACAAATTGGCGACAGCCTGAGCAGGAGCGAAGCTATTCCCGGTTTTAGCACAGCCCGCAAACCCGAAATGGTTTTATACTTTGATTTCGAGCTGAGCGCCGCGCAGTTCAGGCAGCGTTACAGTAACGATGATCTCGGCGACCATTATTTCAGCGACGATTTTCTCCGCCTGGTTTTTAACCCGGATGCCAATTCGCGCAAGTTTGATACTTATGCCGAGTACCTCAATAATTCCATCGAAAATGTGCTGGTGGCCAGCAAAGCACGGATCATGATCATCGATAACATTACCTGCCTGCGCAGCGGAACCGAGGCGGCGGCCACCGCCATAAGCCTGATGCGTAAGCTGCAAGCCATTAAACAACAATATGGTTTGTCTATTTTGGTATTGGCACATACGCCCAAGCGTAACCCCGCAAAACCGCTCAGCCGGAATGATTTGCAGGGTAGCAAAATGCTCATCAACTTTGCCGACAGTGCTTTTGCCATCGGCGAAAGCCAAACACAAAAAGACCTGCGCTATATCAAACAGATCAAGCAACGCAGCGGCAATCAAATTTACGGTGCCGACAATGTCTGCCTGTGCCGCCTGGTCAAGCCCCAAAACTTCCTGCATTTTGAATTTACCGGCCAGGCCAATGAAGCCGCGCACTTGCTGCACTACACCGATCAGCAACGCAAATTCACCGAAAACCGTATCCTCGAACTGCACAAACAAGGTATATCCGTCCGCGCTATCGAGTCGGAAACGGGGATTGCTTATAGTACAGTTTTTAGGTTGATCAGGAAATTGGAGCGGGTAGGGGCGGTGTAATTAAGTCAAATTCAATAATCAAACTGTCATTGCGAGCGAGAGCGTGGCAATCGCGAATATGCTCGGCAAAATATCACGCCCCACCACGTCATTGTGAGCGAGGTACGAGCGTGACAATCTCCGGATCGCTTGTTGAGGAGCTGGCGCAAGTATGAGGGGTTGGGTTTGTGTGAAAAGGCTACTCGTGACTCTCTCACCACGTCATCGTGAGCGAGGTACGAGCGTGACGATCTCTTCACCATCACGTCATTGCGCGGCCACTACGCAATCTTTACATATGCTAATCAATTGTGGCGATCTCCGGATCGCTCGGTTAGCATATCTCCAGCTGGCGCAAGTATGACGGGCCAGGCACGTGTGTATAGGTTTACTTGTGCCTTCTCCTCTCCACCACGTCATTGTGAGCGAGATACGAGCGTAACAATCTCCGGATCGCTTGGTTGGCTTATCGCTTGATGTCGCTCATTCGCCGCTAGGGCTATTACTTTGTCTTGATACAAAGTAATCAAAAATCAAGTCATACGGAATGCTTCTTTTGCCGTACAAGGCCTTTACCCCGCAAATCAGGTAAAACCTGGGGAGGGGGCCTGTTGCCGCCGGTTGTCGCGCATGGGCCAACGCTTCAGGCAACATTCCTAACACCCCTGCAGCCGCACAAGGCCATCATTGTTTTACCTGATTTCGCCCGAAGCTGTCCGTCTGACGGTCCCGCGCTTTTTTGTTCATCCATTGCCTTTACATCCAGTACCGTCATGCCGAACTTGTTTCGGCATCCCACGTGCTAAGTAGGCCGCCACACCTCCCCGCCGCGTCATTGCGAGGAACGAAGCAATCTCTACACATGCTAATTAATTTGGCTACTGATGAAGTTAGGCTATCGTTATACTTTGATCAATATGGGCTATAATGGGAATACTTTTGTTATGAGATTTTTCTCAACAACTAATATATCACAAGGTACAATCGGATTTAAAATTTTATAAATCATTTTGGCATTATCTAGTGACGCTATATGTAATGCATCTGCAATAGCCATATTAAAAACCGGTTTCCCCGTTTCATAGTAACCACAGTAGTAATAATAAATTCCTGTAGAACATTCTTGAATGATCCAGTATTTATAATCTTTCATTGATTGGCGAGATAATTCCAGTAATTGACTGTGTTCCAAATTTAAAAAGTTTTCAACTTGTTTTGGTACGTTTATGCAAGCAGAATGCCTGCGATATATCAGGACGAAGTTACGCTGTCGCTAAACTTCGACCGGTATGGGAAATTAATTTAATCTGATTGAGACGTCGGACCAAATGTGTAATGAATGTCAGTTAGAATTTGCTTGTTTTCTTCTATTAACGTTATTAATAGATCTTCACGCATTACTGCCGTGTTGGTTATGAATAACCGCTCACCTAAATCAGGATTCGACGCAGGTAGCCCTTGCTCATATGATTGTTTATCCGTGTCAGAAAGTTCAGTGCTGTGCTGAGTTACCTCCCAATTAACTTCACCTTCTGTTTTTGTTCTAATCCAAAGGTATCCATTTTTTAAATCTTTTAAAATGAGTGGCAGATTTGCTCTAAGTTTCTCGTAGTCCTTAGTAACTGCAAAAATTCCGGTACCAATCATGCCTAACGTCAAAGTCGTTACAATGCAACCAACATGTGTATTTACTTTCAATATCACGACGCGATTTGCCCCCATAACGTCAGTAATCCGTCGTTCCAATAGCTGCGCAATAAACATTGATACTTGTAGTTGAAGGCCTTCATCAGCATAGCGCTCACGTAAAAAGCTTCCTCCCGTGTAAATAGTAACAGATCCGATAGGGATTACTTCTACTTCCATAAATTTAGGTTTTTGCTAAAATAATATTTTAAATGATATGACACTAACTAGATTCATCGCCACCACTGCTCGAAGTTTTCAAATCGACCTAAAATATGGCAAGTTTTCAACTTGCTTTGCAGTGCTCATAGGCAAGCAGAATGCTTGCGACATATTAGGTCAAAGTTACGCTATCGCTAAACTTCGACTAGAATGGGCGATCCGGAGATCGCCACACTCGTACCTCGTTCGCGATGACGTGGTGAAGAGACTGCCACCGCTTGTGCACGCGTGTGTCAATATCAGATTGCACCCGCTACCGCAAGTGTTCCGCTTGCTGTTAACAACTAATAGATAAACGCGACCCCTAGATCGCCACACTCGTACCTCGTTCGCGATGACGTGGTGGTGAGCGTGTGTGTATGAATGCCCGCGTTAGCGATAGCAGCGGATACCGGCCTCGCGGCTAAGGCCTTGCGCAGTATGAGCGAATAGCGCGGCCCGCTTCTATCAGCGGGAACGCCCTTATCGATTCACTAACACACACCTGCAACCGCATCGCCCACCGCGTCCCTTCTCAAGAGGGCAACCCATCCTCACCGGTCGAAGTTTTCAACTTGCTTTGCAGTGCGCATGCAAGCAGAATGCTTGCGACATGTCGGCCATTTTAAAAATAATTTTATTTCCCCGCTACTTCTCTTTTTGAGCTTTACCAACTACAGCGTTACGTATACCATCGCCAAACAAGGCACCTATTAAAAGCAATATCAGCAGCACAGAACCGGCCATTGAAATTTTTTCGCCGGTGTAATAGGATGCAGGGTGAAATATAAATTCTACCTTATGCTGTCCCGGGGGGATGACGGCGGCTCTTAACAGGTAATCGGCTCTGAAATAGGGTTTCTCTGTGCCGTCAATAAATAACTTCCAGCCCTTATTATAATAGATTTCAGAGAAAATGGCCACTCGAGCGGTTTTGGCTGATGATTGATAAACCATATGATCCGGGTTATAATTAGTAAGCTTTATCACGGCAGTAGTATCGCCTCCCGGCGTTTCACTGCCCAAAAGGTTTTGATATTGCTTATCTATAATGGCCTCATGTTTCGGTGTAAAATGACTGAGTGCTTCCATCTCGGCATCGGCACCTGCTACGTACCTGATGTTTTTTACAAACCAGGCATTTCCACAGGCTTCGCTATTAGGATACAGTGTTTCGCCACGTTTGGTTGAATCAGGCGCAATGATGTATTTGGCATTCAGCATGTTCAATATGGCAGGATTGGTTTCTTTAGCAAACTGGTTGTCAATCAACTCATCATACCGCTTCATACGCGCGGCCGAATACCCGCCTAAAGATTTGTGGAAAAAGGGATTCTGTACGTCTTGTTTGATAGAAGCCGTAGCGTCAAACACCCTGAAATCGGGGTCGGTATCTTTGGCTATCTCTGTATCAACGGGCCTTGGCTGCAAGGCTACGTCTTGTTTATCGGTAAAGTCGGTATCCTTCAAATAACGCTTATCTACCTGCCAAAGATCAACCAGTGTCACTGCAAGTAGCGCCAGCGAAAGCGTGGTAAGGTTTACTTTTTGCTTGATAAATAGCCATACAATACCAAAGGTTACCAATACAAAAGCCAACGATCTGATCGCATCGGCACGTTCAAGATTGGTCCTGTCTTTTATCACAGCATTAGCTAAGGCGTTGGCCATTGCAGCATCGCCTCTCAATCCCTGGGTTAAATTAGCCACGCTGCTTTGTTGATCGCCTGGCCTGAAACTCAACAGCAATTCGGGCATAATAATCAATACCAAAACAATGCCACCAGTGATATACAGGGCCAGCAATAATTTTTTGGTTAGCACTTTTTTATCTTTTGTAATGATAATTTCCTGTATAGCCAGTAAGGCCATTATCGATACACAAAAGCCGGCTAAAGCCAAAATAAATTCGGGTGCGCGAAACTTATTATACAATGGAACATATTTTAAAAACAGATCAGGCAAGTACGGCCAGTTGCCGCCGAATGATAATAACATAGTTAGCACTACGGTAATGATTAACCACCATTTAAGCCGGTTTTTAACAATGATTAACCCCAGCACAAACAACAGGCAAATGCCTGCGCCAAAGTAATAGGGGCCGGCGGTACTTGGCCGTTTATCGCCCCAATAGAGCGATAGCCCTGCCATGTTTGGGTTGGTGGTTATTTGTTGTACTATATTTAATGCTTGTTCTGCAGATTGTCCTTTATCGGTAAGCACTTTAACCATTTCTGAGTCCTCATTAAATAGCTCAGGACCCGAGGCTCCGCCGGAGGCATTTGGTACTAAAAAAGTAAAGCATTCGGCCACGCCCTGGCTGTATTGATAGATATAATCTCTGGCCAAACCATTTTGCGGCTCTTTAACATTATTGGTTAGGTTGGATTTGCCGCGGTAGCTGTCTTTACCATATTCATAAGTGCTCCATAGGGTAGATGCATTTACCGTGAATGCCAATAATGAGGCTGCCGACAGATATCCAAGCGATTTAAACAGCGTGCCGGTGTTTTTATTTTTGATGGCATGATAAAGCTCAAAGCCTATTAAAATTAATATAGCAAACAACAAGTAATAAGTCATTTGCAGGTGGTTAACCTTAATTTCGAGCGCCAAAAACAGCGCCATTAATGACGAGCCTAATAAATACCGCCCTCTCAAGGTTAACAATATACTTGCAATGATAGGTGCAAAAAAAGCGATAGCAAAAGCCTGGCTGGCGTGCCCCGCTGCAAGTAAAATGATGTTGTTGGACGTAAAGGTGAAAGCAACGGCACCCGCTGCTGCCAGCCAGGGGCTGAGTTTTAAAACGTTAAACAAAAAGTAGGTGCCTAGTAAAAACACCAATATAATACCAACCGGACTGGGAATAGCGTAAGCCAGCACACTCACAATATGTGTAGTGATGTTGGCTTTGTAAGGTGCCCAAACCTGGTAGGCAGGCATGCCGCCAAAAATTTGGTTGGTCCATAAAATGGTGGTATCGCGGGCACGATAATCCATAATTTCTTTGGTGGTTGATTGCGCACCCAGTACATCGCCCTGGCCCAGCACTTTCCCCTGAAAAGCGGGCGCAAAATAGACGAAACATAATACGAAAAAAACGCCCGCAACAGCAAAATGTATCCCGTTACGCTTTAACCAATCTATCATAGGTGTTTGTAATTATATACTTCAAAGATAATATTATGAGGCACATAATAAATTATTCAGGGCTATAGTAAAAACCCCGCTTGTGGTTATTGAGGCTATTTATTATTAAAATATAAAGGCCGCCCCCCCTGGTCGAAGTTGAAAACTTCGACCTAAAATAGGGCAAGTTTTCAACTTGCTTTGCAGTGCTCATATGCAAGCAGAATGCTTGCGACATATTAGGTCGAAGTTACGCTATCGCTAAACTTCGACCAGAATGGGTCTCGCTTGCTCTTAACAACTAATATATAAACGCGGATCCGGAGATCGCCACACTCGTACCTCGTTCGCGACGACGTGGTGGGGAGGATGCCCCTGCGTTAGCGATAGCAGCGGATACCGGCCTGTGGCTAAGGCCTCGCGCAGTATGAGCGGATAGCGCGGCCCGAAGGGAACGCCCATGTTATCCTTATCGCTTTATTAACACACCCCTGCAGTCGCGCCACTCTTAAGGGGGGAACCAGTCTGCGCCACATGCAACCTTTAACTTATAACCTGCAACTCACAATCCGCCACTCCCTATCCAAATTATTACAAAACGAACGGCCGATTTTTGCCCCTCGTAGCTAATTAATTGTAACTTTATTATTCGAACAAACCCAACGTAAACTAACATATTCCAATACCATGGAAAAAAGAAGAGAATTTATCCGCAAGGTGGCTATTACCGGCGGCGGCCTTGCTTTGGCTGGTAAAACATTTGGCTTTACGGCTAAAAGTTACAATCGCATTATTGGCGCTAATGAGCGTATCCACGTAGCTATTGTGGGGCTTAACGGCCGCGGTGGCAGTATGTGTACTACGTTTGCCAAACAGGCTAACTGCCTGGTAAATACCGTGTGCGATGTGGATTCGCGTACGATCCCGAAAACTCAGAAAAAAGTAGCTGAAGCTGCAAACGGAAATACCCCGAAAGGCGAGGGCGACGTACGCAAGGTTTTGCAGGACAAAGATATTGACGCCATATACATAGCCGTGCCCGACCACTGGCATGCGCCAATGGCTATTATGGGCTGCCAGGCTGGTAAACACGTTTACGTAGAAAAACCGCTAAGTCATAACCCACATGAGGGCGAGTTGGCTATACAGGCGGCCCGTAAATATAACCGTATTGTACAAATGGGTGCGCAGCGCCGCTCGTCGCCACTGGCTATACAATGTGTGCAGGAGTTGCATGACGGGATTATCGGCAGGGTTGGGTTTGCCAAGGCCTGGTATACCAATAATCGGAAGCCATTATTCCTGAAACCTGCACCGGTACCAGATTGGCTGAACTATGAGTTGTGGCAGGGCCCGGCTCCGCGCCAGGCTTACCAGGATGGGCTGATTCATTATAACTGGCACTGGAAATGGATCTACGGTACCGGCGAGGCGTTGAACAACGGTACGCACGAGGTGGATTTGGCGCGTTGGGGCTTGGGTGTTGATTTGCCTGTCCGCGTGTCGTCTATGGGTGGCCGCTATCAATACCAGGATGCCTGGGAGACCCCGGATACACAGATTGTGACTATAGAATACCCTAACCGCGTGATGCTGATGTGGGAAAACCGCAGCTCGAACGGTAAGAAAATTGAGGGCCAGGAGCGTGGCGTCATTTTCTACGGCGACAAAGGCAGCATCAACAGCGATGGTGAAGAATACCAGGTATTTGACCTGGATGGCAAACTGATCAAAGAGGTTAAAAAGCAAGGCCCGGCAGAGGATGCCGGTATCCAGGGTCGTAACACAGCCAGCCCAAGTTTGGGTATGGATGCGCAGCACGTGGCTAACTTCCTGGAGAGTATCCGCGATAATAAAAAACCTAACTGCGATGTGGAGTTGGGTTACAAGAGTGTGGTGGCCATGCAGTTGGGTAATATTTCATGGCGCGTTGGTCGCGATTTGCATTTAGACCCAACAAATGCGCATATTTTGAATGACCCCGAAGCAGCAAAACTATGGAGCCGCACCTATGAGCCGGGATGGGCGCCAAAAGTTTAATTTTTTATAAATTAGTAGAAAACCAATAATTCAGTAGATGAGAAAATATACTGCTTTTGGCAGCGCCGTGTTAACGGCTGCTGCTTTATTATTAAATAGCGGCCTTGCCGATGCTAAGGTGCCGGGCAAGCCGTCGCCAAAGAAAATTACGCCTAAACATGCTATTGTTGAAACCAACCGCATGGCCTGGTGGAGCAAGGCCCGCTTCGGTATGTTTATTCACTGGGGCGTGTACAGTGTGCCCGCCGGTGTTTATGATGGCAAAAAATACCCGGGTTTGGGCGAATGGTTGATGCACGATGCTAAAATTCCGGTTGACACTTACCAGGCTTACGCCAAAGATTTTAATCCAACACAATACGACCCTGAAAAATGGGTGCTGATGGCTAAAGCTGCCGGCATTAAATACATTGTGATTACCACCAAGCACCATGACGGTTTCGCCATGTTCGACTCAAAAGCCAGTGACTGGAACATTGTACAAAGATCGCCATACCATAAAGACGTGATCAAGATGCTGGCCGACGCTTGCCGCAAATACGGCATGAAGCTGGGCTTCTACTACTCGCAAGCTAACGACTGGAACAATGCGGGCGGTGCCGCAGCCGGTGGTCATTGGGATAAAAAGCAGGACGGCAGCTTTGATACTTATTTAGATAAAGTAGCTATCCCGCAGATCAAAGAGATACTAAACAATTATGGCGACGTGGCCGAATTATGGTGGGACGTACCAACCGACATGACCAAAGAGCGCGCCGCTAAGATCACTCCGCTATTGGCTGCTCATCCGGAGATCATCACCAACAACCGCCTAGGCGGCGATGTGCAAGGCGATTTGGAAACGCCGGAGCAATACATTCCTGCAACCGGATTCCCGGGCCGCCATTGGGAAACTTGTATGACCATGAACGATACCTGGGGCTATAAAACCTACGACGATCATTGGAAATCAAGCCAAACGCTGATCCGTAATTTGGTAGATATTGCTTCGAAAGGGGGCAACTATTTGTTAAATATCGGCCCAAAATCAACGGGAGAAATTCCGCAGCCTATTGTTGATCGCTTAAAAGATATGGGCGATTGGATGAAAGTAAACAGCGAGGCCATTTATGGTACAACAGCTAGTCCGTTTAAAAAATTGGGTTGGGGCAGATGCACCACCAAAGAAATGGCTGATGGGAATACCACCCTCTACTTGCAGGTATTTAACTGGCCTACTGATGGACAATTGTTAGTGCCGGGATTGAAAAACGAAGCATTATCGGCTAAGTTATTGGCTAATGGTTCGGCTTTGAAATTTAAAAAAGTAGCCGATGGCCTTTCTGTTTCTGTTCCTTCAGCTGCGCTGGATGAAAATGCGACGGTTATTAAATTGGTGATCAAAGGGAAGCCCGATGTAGAAAATGTTATTCCTTCTGCTAACGCTGATGGCTCGTTTGTATTGAGCCCGGCGGATGCTGATACGAAAGGCGGTGTGCAGTCAGAACACGACATACCGAATTTAGGGTATTGGACCAGCGCTGAGGCAACCGCTTCATGGCAGATCAAAATAACTAAACCGGGTACTTACAATGTGGAAGCGCCTATAGGAGCTGTTGGCGATGGCAATAAGTTTACTATTAAAGTTGGCAATCAAATATTAGAAGCAACTGCTAAGGCTACCGGTAACGATGGTAAATATGTGGTAAACAAACTTGGCCAGATCAAAATTGACAAGGCTGGCTTAACCACCATTACCGTTACTCCGATTGCTGAAAACTGGGAACATATAAACATGCGCGCCATCACCTTTAAACCTGTTCAATAATAATGAAGAAAAATATATTCCTGATAGCATGCCTGTTATTCGCGGTAAGCTTTGCCAAAGCAGCCAAGGTTGACACGGTAGAAACCTACAGCGATGCCATGCATAAAAAGATCAAAGCCATCGTTATAACCCCTGCTGATTATGAGCAGGGTAAGCAATTTCCGGTGGTGTATTTGCTGCATGGCGCCGGTGGTAACTATAAGCAGTTTTACGACTTGAACCACGCCATTGCCGATTGGGCCGACCATTATCACCTGATGATTGTTTGTGCCGATGGTGGTGTTACCAGCTGGTATTGGGATAGCCCGGTCGATCCTAATTTTAAGTATGAAACTTATGTATCGAAAGAGCTGGTAGGCTATATCGACAAAAATTATAAGACCATTAAGAACAAAACCGGTCGCGCTATATCCGGCTTGAGTATGGGTGGCCAGGGTGCTTTTTATCTGGCGATACGGCACCAGGATATTTTCGGTGCGGTAGGCAGCATGAGCGGTGGGGTGGATATCCGCCCGTTCCCGAATAATTGGGATATGGCCAAACGCCTGGGTTCTTATGACCAAAACCCCGACATCTGGGAGAAAACTACGGTAACCAATTTGCTGTACCTCATCAAACCAAACTCATTAGCTATTACGTTTGATTGCGGTACTGATGATTTCTTTTATCGCGTAAACTGCATTCTGCACGATAAAATGGTAGAGCGTAACATTCCGCATGATTTTACTTCACGCCCGGGCGCGCATACTTCAGATTATTGGGCAAATTCGGTTTTGTATCATTTGATGTTCTTTAATAATTACTTTAAGAAGAACGCACCAAAGGCGTAAACTCGCCCACCACGTCATCGCGAACGAGGTACGAGTGTGGCGATCTCCGGATAAGCAGCAATCGTGCGTTCAGAGATCGCCACGCTACGCTCGCGATGACGTGGCAGGAGTGAAAAGCTTTAATCACGCTGTCCGAAGTTTGCAACTTCGGACGACTATGACTGTAGTTTTGTAACTACAATCTGCCCGATAGTCACAGACTATCCGCATATTGATCTGATTTGCAAACGTCGGACAGCCATTTTTAATAGAACATAACAACAACAAATACATGTCTTACCAACCATCACCCCAACGTTACCAGTCAATGCCTTATAAACGCAGCGGCAAAAGCGGCTTGAAGCTGCCTGCTGTGTCATTGGGCCTTTGGCAAAACTTTGGCTATTATGATCAGCTTGAAAATTGCCGTAATATCCTGAAAACGGCTTTCGATCACGGCGTTACGCATTTTGATTTAGCTAATAACTATGGGCCGCCTCCGGGTAGCGCAGAAGAACAGTTTGGCCAGATTCTGCATTCTGATTTCCGCGATCATCGCGACGAACTCATCATCTCATCAAAAGCCGGTTACACCATGTGGGACGGCCCTTATGGCGACTGGGGTACCAAAAAATACCTGGTATCAAGCCTGGACCAAAGCCTGAAACGCATGAAACTGGATTATGTAGATATTTTCTATCATCATCGTCCCGACCCGGAAACGCCGCTGGAAGAAACTATGGCTGCGTTGGATCTGATCGTTCGCCAAGGCAAAGCTTTATATGTGGGTATATCCAACTACAAAGCTCCCGAAGCTAAGAAAGCCATCACCCTGTTAAAAGAAATGGGTACGCCTATCATTATCCATCAGCCTAAATATTCTATGTTTGAGCGTTGGGTTGAGGATGGCCTGCTTGATGTACTGGAAGAAGAGGGCATAGGCTGTATCCCTTTCTCGCCCCTCGCACAAGGCCTGCTCACTGACAGGTACCTGAATGGTATCCCCAAAGATTCGCGTGCCCTTAAAGTTGGCGACTCGCTAACTGAAAATAGTATCACCCCGGATAAAATTGAAAAAGTTAAAAAGCTAAACGAAGTTGCCAAACAGCGCGGCCAGAAACTGGCGCACATGGCGCTGTCATGGATCTTGAAGGATGATCGTATTACCTCGGTGCTCATCGGTGCCAGCAAACCCGAACAACTGCTCGACTCTTTAAAATGCCTGGACAATACCAAGTTCACAGCAGAGGAGTTGAAGCTGATTGACGAGATCCTGAAATAAAGTCTATGCTATAAAAAATAAAGGCTCCAAGTCAAAATGATTTGGGGCCTTTTTAATGCCCATAATCGACACTTAAAATAGCCGTTATTCAATTTCGGTTTCAGCAGGCCTACTGCTATATTCAAGAATATCACCCGGCTGGCAATCAAGCGCATGGCATATCGCTTCTAAGGTGCTGAACCGGATTCCTTTAGCTTTGCCTTGTTTAAGTATTGACAGGTTTGATAACGTAAGGCCAACTTTTTCTGATAAAGTATTGAGCGACATTTTGCGCCTGGCCATCATTACATCCATATTTATAATAATACCCATCGTTATATAACCAGTTCCTTATCTTCTTCCAATGCCAATCCTGTTCTGAAAATACCTTCAACAGCAAGCAGCACAATTCCCATCAAAAAACAGTTAATATTAAAATTGTAGGTAAGGTCAAGGTGATCAAAAATGAAGATCTGCAATAGAATTTTATTTACTGCGATAACAAAAAGCCACTGTATAACTGAATAGCTTATTAATACAAAAGCGATATACCTTACCCGGTACATATTTGATTTGTGAAAAGGCTGGTTTTGTTTAAAGCTTCCAAAGATCTTTTTTAGCTGATAAGTTATCATTACTACAACGGCAAACAACAAACCATATCCTGTTAACAATATCATTATGTTTTGCCAACTCGCTCCGATATGTATGCTTAATATACCATCGGTTGTATTGAGGATGCTGAAATCGCCATTGCGTTTAGCAGAATAAATTTGTAGCATGGAGGTTGACGAATACGAAATGGGTACCTGCAACGCAAATGCTTTGCGGATGTGTGCTGCTGTAAATAACATAACCACAAATACGCTCCCGGCCGCCAGTTCGGCCCAAAAAAGTAAGGTTGCTACAATTGCCAGGAATGCTGATAAAGATTTGTTGCCTAATATTTTCATCTTGATTTGATTTAGTCTTCAATTATAATAAATATTTATTGATAATCAATAAATATTTATTATTTTAAATTTACCCTAACAAAAAAAAGCCCCGGATTTGGGGGCCTTTTAGGTTTATATTGTGGTTTAGTAAAGGTGCTTTAAAAGCCGTAATTAAATGAAATAACAGCGGACGTTTGTTTTCATGTAGTGTAAGGTCAAGGTTAGGTGTTTTTGCTGTCCGGCTGTTATTTCATTATAGTACGGTATATCGGTAAACTTTCCGGGCCAAATGGCCGTTGGCGTCTATGCCTTCAATGGTTACGCGGTAAGTACCGGTTTGGTCGCTGTTAAAATAGCTTATGCTGGCTTTACCAGCAGTATGTGTCAATACAGCAGGGTTCCAGTAAACTGTGCTGCGCAGGTCTGACGGTGCCGGCCCTGTTTCTGGTTCCTCATACATAGGCGTATAAAATTGTTGAACCACATTATAACCTTTTGGCGCGTAGTAAACAGTTGCCGGGTTTGGTCCGCCATACCGGTAATTACCGTTTTTGGTATAAATGGCCAGTACCGGCGGTGGTTTCTGAAATTGTACGCCGGATGCGCTTAACAACTTTGCCTGTATAGCCGGGCTTTCATGTACAGCGTAAATCTTACTGATGTTTCTTACACTGTCTGTCAGTAAAGTCTGGTAATCGCAAGGGTTGTTCACCACCATTCGGTCTATAATCACCACCATATGGTCCCGCTGTACTGTGGGTATCCAAACCGGGCCGCATATATCATTCATTTCCTGCACGAACCTTATCCGGCTTTTATACAGTTCCTCCAAACATTCTCTTAAAGAGCCGCATGGCGCACGGCTGTCCGGGCGATAAACTTCATCTGCCTGGCTTTCAGAAATAGCTGCGGTGCCAAATCGGGCCTTAGCTGCTTTGATTCTAACCTCTCTTAACTGCTGCATACGGCTAAGCATACCATATTTAACCAGTTCCTCGTCTTGTTTAAGCTCGTTATCAACCGCGGCTTTGATTTGCTGCGGGATGTCCGGGTTTACATCGCCCAGGTTTGGGTTGTTGCCGGGGCCAACCTTAGCATATTGATCAACATGAGTAACCACGCTGGTATGGCTGCCCTTTGGCGGCGAACCCTGGATGGTAAACTCATTGCCATCTGTAAAGAAGATCTTTTTGAACTTAAACCGCCCATCCTTGTCGGTAACGGTATCTTTAAAAAAGCCGGATTTGTTGCTTACGATAGCCACTCTACCAAAGGGGATAGGTTTATGATTAGCAGTGGTAAGCGTACCACTTATCTCAGTGCCCAGCGGTTCGGCTTTGTAATAAGGTGCTACGGTGCTGCCCGATAATATATTTTTCCATAAGAAACGGCGATAGCCCTGGGTAAGCATTAATATATCCAGGTTGGCGCGGGTTTCTTCGTTTTGATTAGTGAAGTAATAATTGGGTTTTTCGATATACCCTTTGATATCTGAGCTTAACAGCAATTGCGAAAGTATTGAGTTTTCGTTTGCTTCGTCGGACGGTACAGCCGTTTCACTCACTACCGAAACCGAGAAATTACCACCTACCGGTTTGCCGGTTTGGTCCTTCGCATCAATATTTAACTGCACCTTTTGCCGGCGGGTATAGGCCTGTTTATCGCTGCTGATGCTGATGTTATTATTGTCTTTATTTTGGATGAAGATAAGGCGCTCGTTTAATGGCTGCGCATCGGCGCTGAACAAGGTAAACTGCATAATGCCCGATGGTATATCGCTGATGGGCAGGTACAATAAAGCACCGCTTTTACTTATCGGCACCGGACTCGAAAAATAGACCTTGCCGTTTGATTGACCCACCAGACTAAGGCTGCCACCACTTAATCCTTTCGGCGCGCTGATTTTTACCAATACCGAGTCGTTTTTTGAGGTTTGATAAACCGAGAGGGCATATGCATCATTTGCAGCATCCGGTAATTTAACCGTATTTGAGGTACCGTCGGGGTAGGTGATTTTAGCGCTATAGCTTTTGCCGGCTTCGGGAGTCAATAAAAAATAGCCCATGCCCAGGTGACTGGTGGTGATTTTGGCAACCTCGGTATTGCTATTATCTATAACACTGCCGGTGATGTTGGCACCAAGACCATTTGGGGCAACCGCTTTAAACGCCACGCGGCTTTTTACGCCGTTAACCAGGTTGCCGCCTTCGGGGAAAAACTGCACATCGGTTTGCAGCGACGCGGTTTTAATAGGGAAGGTTTTGGCCACCGTTTCTTCTGCCGATAAGTTAATTTTGGTAGATAAGTAGGTTTGGCTCAGCTCTCCGGCTTTTTTGTTAGGTAGTTCGATGCTTAACTCGCCCGCTGCATTGGTATTACCGCCGCCCGAGGAGATCACATCCCAACTTTTATGTAAGAGGTAGCTTACGTGTTTATTACCATAAGGTTGACCTTTTTGGTCGGTATATTTCAGGATAGCTTTTACCCGGGTTTTATCGCCACTGGTAGTGTATACATAATCAATTTTGGCAAAGACATTATTAATTAAAGAGTTGCCGATGGTGAAAGTACGATCATAAAAATATTCAGGACCGGCATTGCGCATCCATTGCGTATAGGCCCTGATATGGTAATTGCCATCATGTATCAAATCATCACTTAAAATAAAATCGCCCACGGCCATACCGGTGGTAATGGGTATTTTAAGCGAAGCAGCTACCGAGTCGCCCTCATTGATCAGATCGACATATAAGGCGCCGCTTATAGCCGAAAGCTGATGTTTGGCCCCGGTAGTTACATAGGCCTTGAACCAAATGGTATCGCCAACTAAATAGTAAGGCTTATCGGTTTGCAGATAAACTTTTTCCTGCGGATTAGCATTCGACCATTTTTGCAGTGCGCTCACTATTTTATCTACCGGGTCATCAGCCTTATTGATAAAGGCCAGCGTGCCTGCAAGCAATGAAACCAGCAGTAGCTTGATAGGTAAAGTAAATCTATTTTTCATTTCGTAGCAATAGGGGTAAAGCCGGGTATTTTAATTGTCCATAGTAAAAAAGGCGTGCAGGATGCCTTATAAATGGTTGATAACATGCGAAATAGGATCTAGGTTGAAAGCCCAATCTAATGTAGATAACTTATTACTTAGTTTTAATAACTATTATTTAAAAATGACTTATAAGTCATTTTTAAACGTTTAAATGGAATTAAAAATAATATTAAATAAGCTTGTTGATAGAAAATAATAGTTATTTGAAATTTCGTCCTTTATGAAAAGGCTCATTTTGCCAGTGTTTTCGCTTGATATCAACAGGAGCAGGCGAGGTAGTTTCGTCGCTGCGCGATAGAGTGATGACAGGTACGTTTTCGTCATTAAGTGTCGTCATCTTACTTAAAAGCTTGTTCAGATTAAAGCAGCGTTTTACGATAACATGGATTACTTTACCTTCAATTTGTACCTTGCCTTCCACCATTAACAGGCGCGATTGCACAATTTCCTTACGAAAAGTGTCGAAGGCTTTTTCCCAAACTACCAGGTTAGAGAAACCGGTTTCGTCTTCAATAGTAATAAATACAATGCCCTTTGCTGTACCCGGGCGTTGGCGCACGGTGATGAGCCCGGCTAATTTTACCACATCGCCATCTTTTAAATTAGGGAGCTGGCCGTTAGGCGTCACACGCAACGCGTCCAACTCGGGGCGCACAAAACTAACCGGGTGCGCTTTTAATGACAGGCCGGTTGCGGCATAGTCTTGCACCACATGCTCGGCCTGCGACATAAACGGCAGACTGATCTGCCCCTCACTTGCGCTTTCCGAAGCCTGCCCTTTAAACAGCCCAATAGGTTTATCATTCAACGCCGGCACTTCCCACAGAGCCTCGCGCCGATCGAGATTCATAGACCGGAAAGCATCGGCATCGGTTAGTTTTTCGATGGCAGCTTGCGGCACACCTGCATTGCTAAGCTGATGGATATCGGTATAACCTGCTCCGCGCGCGGCAATCAACAATTCCATATCATCCTGATTCAAACCCTTTACCTGCCTGAAACCGAGGCGCAGGGTGCAATATTTGCCGTCTTTTTCCTCCAAAGTATTATCCCACACAGAATAATTAACATCTACCGGGCGCATTACAACGCCATGTTTTTCGGCATCGATGACAATTTGAGCGGGCTGATAAAAGCCCATCGGCTGGCTATTTAATAACGATGCAGCAAAAACATCAGGATAAAAACATTTGAGCCATGAAGAGATATAAACCAAATGCGCAAAACTGGCCGCATGGCTTTCGGGGAATCCGTAGCTACCAAAGCCTTCCAATTGTTTAAAGATACGTTGGGCATAGTCCAGTTCATAGCCACGGGCTACCATTTTACCCACTAATTTGTCTCTGAACTTTTTTACCTCGCCTATTTTGGCTTTAAAAGTTGCCATGCTGCGGCGCAGTTGGTCGGCCTCGGCGGCTGTAAATTCGGCTGCAACCATGGAAATCTCCATGGCCTGCTCCTGGAATAAAGGCACCCCCTTGGTTCTGCTTAAAACCGGCCTTAATTCTTCGTTAGGATATTCTTCAAGTTCAATGTTGTCGCGCCTGCGCAAATAAGGATGCACCATATCGCCCTGGATAGGGCCTGGGCGCACAATGGCCACTTCAATCACCAGGTCATAAAACTCACGCGGTTTTAGCCGCGGTAGCATAGACATCTGCGCGCGGCTTTCGATCTGAAAAACCCCCAGCGTATCAGCATCGCAGATCATATCATAAACCTCTGGAATATCCTGCGGGACGTTATCGAGTGTAAAAGTCTGGCCATAATGCAATTTAATGAGATCAAAGGCCTTGCGGATACAGGTGAGCATACCCAGCGCCAAAACATCTACTTTTAAAATGCCGAGGGCTTCCAAATCGTCCTTGTCCCATTCTAATTGGGTGCGGTTCTCCATACGGGCGTTCATCACCGGGCAAATGTCTGATAGCTTGCATTGGGTAATCACAAAGCCACCGCTATGCTGCCCCAATTGCCGTGGAAAGCCCATCATTTGCTCAGTAAGCTGCAGTACTTTATACAGATGCGGGTCATCAGGATTTAACCCCTGACCTAAAATCCGTTCACGATCAAAACCCTCCTCGGAAAAACTCCAAATGGTACCGCCCAGACGTTTGATGGTATCTTCAGATAATCCCATGGCTTTACCCACATCGCGGATAGCACCTTTGTGGCGTTCCTGCGTTACGGTAGCTACTATGGCGGCATGGTCTCGCCCATAAGTTTCATAGATCCATTGCATGATCTCTTCTCTGCGCTCGTGCTCAAAATCTACATCCACATCGGGCCATTCATCGCGCGCGTCTGACATAAAACGAGAAAAAAGCAGGTTTGATTTTTCCGGATTCACGGGCGTTATGCCCAAACAATAACAAACCGCACAATTAGCCGCCGAGCCACGTCCCTGGTGCAAAATGCCCAGTTCTGTAGCTTTATTAACGTATTCATAGATCCGCAGAAAATAGGGAGCTAGTTTACGTTTCTTGAAAAAAGCCAGCTCTTCATGAAGCTGCTTGCGCAGCTTATCAGAGATCCCGTGAGGAAAAAATTTTTCTATCCCGGCCCAGGTATGGCCAGCCAAATGTTCGTCAGCAGTGCGGCCGTCCGGGCTTTTCCATTCGGGTTCGAGGTATTTCAGGGTATCTAAAGAAAAAGTACAGGCTTCGGCAATGTCTATGGTTCGATCAATAGCCTCAGGATACTGAATGAATAAGCGCGCCAACTCATCAAGCGGTTTTAAATAACGTTCGGCATTGGCATGTAGCTTAAAGCCTGCTGTGGTAATGGTGCATTTTTCGCGTACGCAGGTTTGTATGTCCTGCAATTCGCGCCGCTTGGCCGAGTGGTAATGCACATCGTTAGTAGCCACCATCGGCACACCTAATTTAGAGAGGCGGTAAAAACGTTTATCGTCACTACCTAAATAAGAGCGGGTGGCGCTTACGTATAATTGATTGCCAAACTGAGCCTGATACTCGCGCAAACAATCCTTAAAATTATCATCAAAATCAAAACGGGCATTCAATTGATTGGGCGCTATCGCGATAAATATAATGCCCTCTTTATGGTCATAAACATCCTGCTTATAAAGTTCGCATTTACCTTTCTCTGTACGTAGATTTCCTTTAGTAAGCAAGGCGCACATGCGCCCCCAGGCTTCTATATTGATGGGATAGGCCAGCAGCCCGGTGCCATCCATCAACTCCAACCGGCAACCAGGAATGATGTTGAATGCTTTTAGTTTTTTAATGGTGGCCTTGTCGGTTTCCTCGGCTATCATTTTTTTTAAGCCGATATGCGCGCGGACCACACCAGCCACACTATTTTGATCTGTAATGGCAATTTTGGTATAACCCAATTCAAAGGCACGCTCCACCAGTTCATGTGGGTGCGAGCCGCCCAGCATAAAGGTAAAATTGGTGGTAACCTGTAATTCTGCGTATCTCATAAGCTAGGCAAAAAATCCGTGAATGTACCATTGTGGCTTTTCTTCTGCCGAGTGATGCCCCGAGCGGAAAAGCCAGTACCGCTGTCCTTTTTCATCCTCTACCACATAATAATCTCGGTGCGGCCCATCAGCCAGCCACCATTCGGGTTCAATGCGCTCGGCATCGTCGGCACGTTTAACGGTGTGGCGCTCGCCTTTGTAAATGAACCACATGGGCGGGTTGTCGGGTGTTAAAAACGCAGCCTCAATGCGCTGGGGGCTAGGTAACAACAACGATGGCCTTGGCCTGTCCATACGCCAGGTGGTGGTGGGTTTGTCTTTTAATGAGGTAGCCAGTTTAATAGAATGCTCGGGCCAGTAACGCTCTTGCGGCAGGTAGCGGCGAATGTTGCCTGCGCCGATCTTATTAGCCAATCTATCCAGTAAATCGGCCAGGCTGTTGTCTTCCAATCCGCAGCTGTCGGCGCTCCATAGGATTTCCTGCTCGGGGTCGGTATCTTCAACCTTTGGCGCATCAAGTGTAAACAGTTCAATGCCGAGTTTAGGTTCGATAGTCGGGATCTTCAACTCAAATAGCTTGAATAAATGCTCGATATGATTTGAGGGGCGATTAGTGCCGATGCCGGTTTGCAGGATCTCGCCATCAACCCGGTAACATTTTAAAATAGCGGTGCGCATACCTTTGCCTTCACCCTCCAGTCGTTTACACATTGCTTCCAGTAAAATTTTTATGGCAATCTCAATCCCCGTAGCGGTGCGGATGGGTTCTAAACAGGGTAGCCGCTCTGAGTAAGGTTCGATGGGTTGCAGCAGTTGCAAAGGCTCATCCTCATTACCCAAAGCCTGATCCAATCGCGTTAAAAACTCCTGCCCGAAACGTCGGCGCAAAACAGATCGCCCCAAACCAATAAAACTTTTGATTTGATAAAAGCCCAATTTTTGCAGCCGCTCTAAAATCATTGCATCTAAACGCAAGGCGGCAGGCGGGAGGGAGAGCAAAGCATTAACCTGCCCGCCCGGCTCAATAATGGGTTTAACTTTGGCAAACCGGGCCACGCCCCAGGCGGTGCCGACGGTATCAGCCATGGCCCCGCGCACGTCATAGCCCTTACCTCGTAAACGCGTGACGATCTCTTTCAGATAGCCCCGCTCGCCATCCCATAAATGTGTACAGCCGGTAACATCCAGCAATAAGCCATCAGGCATATCAATAGCAACCATAGGCGTATAACGAATGCACCACTCGCCCAGGGCTTTCAACAATTTATAATCCTGGCCGGGGATATCGTCAATAACCTCCAGTTCGGGGATGATGGCTTTGGCATCGGCGGCAGCCATGCCTACGGTAATGCCCTGCTGCCCGGCCAGCAGGTTAGCGCCCGTAATGGTATTGCGCCCGCGCACAGGCGTTACCAAAATAAAAGGTACTTCTTTCAGTTCCGGCCGGCGCAGGGTGAGCCAGTCGGTGGTTAAGTGACGAAACCATAAGGAGATAAAGCGCCTTTGCATACCAATTTTGATTTAAAAACTTTCCCAGCCCTCTTTTCCGCTTGCGGAAGAGAGGGCCGACCAGCGAAGCGTAGTCGGGGTGAGTCTTATGCAGACAGGTTAACAAGCCGCCGGGGACTCACCCGGTCGTCGCTACGCTCGACCACCCTCTCTTCGCCTTTGGCGGAAAGAGGGTCAAAAAAGCTTGTCATCTCTACGAGGAACGAGGAGTGATCTGTACACGCGTAATTCTCAGCATGTGTATAGATCTCTCACTACGTTCGAGATGACAAACGTTTTAAAGGAGGTGACGCCCTTTTATTTCAATGATTAGCCAGCCATCCGCTCCGGCTGCATAATCAATTGCTCTTCTCCCTGCTCCACAATCGGTACAAACTTACCTTCAACCCACTCCAACTGCCAGCTGCCGGGGTTACCATTGCGCACCCGCAACAAATCAACCTGCCAGCGGGGGAAACTTACTCCGGGCAAACCTGGCTCAGGCTTACTGGGCAGCGGACTAACCTGCCACCGTGCCACACAGGTGGTACTGCCCAACTTTTTGGGATCATTTCGCAATAAAAAACCAGTCACCTTGCTATCCTCAACGGCCAGCTGCAATCGCCTTGATTGCGCAAAGCTGATCTCGCGCACCTCGGCAACTACGGCTGCCAAGCCTTCGCACTTTAGTGCCTCTTCCATGGCCCAGAGCACGTCGCGGTCGCGCTGCACATCAATAAAAATGATGCGGTCTGGCGTAACGCTAAACGCCTTCAGCGCAGGTGGAAACAGCCTGCGCGAGGTACTGATCCAGATACAGGCGCCGCCTTGCTGCATCAGGGTAGATAGTACGCCACTGATCAAGCCGTCTGTTGCTGCGGTTTGCTCGGGCGTAGGGCAGATCATTTCATGTATGGAACCGGTGGGGAACACGCCATTAGGAAAAGCATCTTCCAGCGGGCCAAGGCCAATACCCTTAACCTGCCCGGCCGGGGGCGGGGTAAAACCCTGCCACAGCAAAATATCTTTTTGCAGTTGGTTGATGATGTCCTTTTTACTGGTTTCCATATTAAAACGATACATTTAATATCGAATAATGAATTTTGAACATCGAATACCGAATTTTACTTCATTATTCGACATTGGTCATTTGGTGTTCGATATTAAAATCACTCAACTCTCTTTAACTTAAGACTTCCTTCCGTACCGCACCTACGGAGCGGATGTTTATTGTTCATGTTTTCTACCGACGTTTAACCCCTACCGGGTTTTAATCATTCTTTATAAGTTGTCTATCATTACCAGACAACGTTAACTCCAAAAACTTCCAGCCCTCTTTCCCGCTTGCGGAAGAGCGGGCCGACGAGCGAAGCGTAGTCGGGGTGAGGCCTATGTAGACAGGTTAACAAACCGCCGGGGACTCACCCGGTCCTCGCTACGCTTGACCACCCTCTCTTCGCCTGCGGCGGAAAGAGGGTCTTTTCCTTTGCCGGTAACTAAAATTTCATTCCTCATTTTAATTAGCTTCCGGACAGGGAAATGCCGCGACAAACAAACTCATATACGCCTGCAGGTGAACAATCATGTGCCGGGCAATGGCATTGCCAACCTCGTTGATCTCTTCCCGGCAAAGCGGGCTTTGGTAATAAGGGTCCCAATTATCCGGTCGGGTATCAAAATAGCGCAGGTATTCTTCCTCATTTAAATGGGTATTGTTATCATACCATTTGCCTTGCTCTAAGCGCAGGGTGAGGGTAACAAACTCCCGGCCATCATGAAACTCGACGATAAACTGGGGCATATAAGGTATGTCCCACTGCTCGGCGGGTACCTCATCAACCTGCAGCCTTACCATGCCGTGGTTTAATTTTACATCTATATAAAACTCTTCCATAAAAATCTATTTACAAACATAATACTAAAAATATTAGTATTTTAATAATGTTTGTAAAAAAATTTAACAAGGGAATAATGATTGAATGCAGGGCGGGAGACGCAAAATGTTGCGTCTCTACAAACGGGACATAAATGTAGAGACGCAATATTTTGCGTCTCCGGACAGTATCTTAACCTAATCATAACCCCAAATTACTTGTCGATTTATAGGCAATAATTAATCTTGTTAACCGAAAAATAATTAGTTTAGATGTTAATGGATAGCAGAAGAGATTTCATCAAAAAAGCCGCCCTTTTAACCGGGACGGCCAGCCTTGCAGGCGCATTGCCCTCATCAATAGCCAAAGCCATGAGCATTAATGCGCCGGAGGGCAGTACCTACCTGGATGCCGAGCACGTAGTAATATTGATGCAGGAGAACCGCTCGTTCGATCATGTGTTTGGTACTTTGCGCGGAGTGCGTGGTTATAACGACCCGCGGGCCATACAACTGGCTGATAAGAACCCGGTATGGCTGCAAACCAATGCCGCCGGCGAAACTTATGCGCCTTTCCATTTAGATATTAAAAATACCAAAGCCACCTGGATGCACTCGCTGCCGCATTCGTGGTCTAACCAGGTGAATGCCCGTAATGATGGCCGCCATGATAAATGGCTGGACGAAAAGCATTCGGGCGATAAAGTTTACCGTAAAATGCCACTTACATTGGGCTATCATAACCGTAATGATGTGCCTTTTTACTATGCCCTGGCTGATGCCTTTACGGTGTGCGATCAGCATTTCTGCTCGTCGCTTACCGGGACCAACCCAAACCGGCTTTACTTTTGGAGCGGCACCATCCGCGATCATAAAGATGAAAGCTCACGGGCTTTGGTTTGGAACGAGGATATGGATTATGGTACGCTGAACTGGCCAACTTTTCCTGAGCGATTAGAAGACGCAGGTATCGACTGGCGATGCTATCAAAATGAAATGAGTATTGATACGGGTTTTGAAGGTGAGGAGGACCCATGGCTATCCAACTACCAGGATAACCCTTTGGAGTTTTTCGGGCAATATAATATCCAACTGCATCCAAGGCATGTGGCGCAAATGAACAAGCGCTTATCGGCTTTAAATACAGAAATAGCCAGCTTACAAAAGCAGGCAGAAACCGATACTGGTATTACCCTAAAAAAGAAACTGGAACAACGCCAAAAAGAGCATAAGCAAGTAAAAGCCGAGCTGGATATCATCAACAGCCGTAAGTTTGACGATTTGACTACCCGCGAGCAAAGCATCCACAAAAAAGCATTTACTGTTAACTATGCCGACCCTGAATTTGGTAAGCTTACCGAGCTAAATTATGATGATAACGGTACCCAACGCACTATGCAGGCGCCAAAAGGCGATGTGCTCCACCAGTTTAGAGCGGATGTGAAGAATGGTAAACTGCCTACAGTTTCATGGTTAACAGCGCCTGAGAACTTCTCGGATCATCCATCGGCGCCATGGTATGGGGCCTGGTATGTGTCGGAGGTGTTGGATATCCTGACCCAAAATCCGGAGGTATGGAAAAAGACCATCTTTATTTTAACGTATGATGAAAACGACGGTTACTTTGACCATGTGCCGCCGTTTACTGCACCACACTCGCATAAACCGGGTACGGGTAAGGTGTCGGCAGGGATAGATACCCGGCCCGATTACGTGACTTTAGAGCAGGAGCAGGCTCGCGAAGGTTTCCCGACTAAATATGACCGTGAATGTTCTATAGGTTTAGGTTTCCGTGTGCCAATGGTGATCGCCTCACCGTGGAGCAAAGGGGGATGGGTAAACTCAGAAGTTTGCGATCATACGTCGACCTTGCAGTTCTTGGAAAAATTCCTGTCGCACAAAACAGGCAAAAAAGTTTTCGAGCCCAATATATCAGACTGGCGACGCACGGTTTGCGGCGATTTGACATCGGCTTTTAGACCTTACGAAACCAAGCAATCGGCACTGCCTGAGTTTTTGGCCCGTAACAATTTTTTGGAAGGAATACACAAAGCCAAATTCAAAGATCTGCCGGCTAACTTTAAAATGCTGACCGCACAGGATGTTGAGCAGGTGAAACTGAACCCGCATACTTCGAATTTATTGCCACAGCAGGAACAAGGCATCAAACATTCAAACGCGTTGCCATATCAGCTTTATGCCGACGGTAAATTGAATGCCGATAAAACTGCTTTTGAACTTAACCTGAATATCGCTACCGAAGTTTGGGGTAGCCAAACCATAGGCACGCCATTTATTGTTTACGCACCTGATAATTATAAATCATTAAAAACCGACGGCTTTGAACCACTTCGCAATTGGAGTTATGCTGTAAAGCCCGGCGATACGTTGGCCGATGCCTGGCCGGTAAATGAGTTTGAAAACAACAATTACCACTTGCGTTTATACGGCCCGAATGGATTTTATCGCGAATTTAAAGGCAACCATGCCGACCCCGAGATTGAAACCCGTTTAGAGTATCAGCGTAATCGCCTCAATAAAAAAGTACTGACCGGCAATGTAACGCTATATGTAAAGAATTTAAGCCAGGGTCAGCACGTGGTTACTTTGACTGACAATGCCTATAAAACCGGCGCTCAGAAAAAAATTGTGCTGGCCAAATCGCAGGCTGCTTTTGCTGTTGACCTGATCAAAAGCATGGGCTGGTATGATTTTACGTTGAAGGTAAGTGGTGCAAATAGTTTCGAGAAGCGATTTGCAGGTAGGGTGGAGACGGGTAAGGCCGGATTTACTGATCCGTTTATGGGGAGGGTGGTGTAGTTATTTCTGAACCATTATGCGGTTATTGCTCAACGTGATAGCTGTGCAATCTTTAAAGTTAGTGAATTGATTGCCGGCGATAGGCGTATACAATATATTGTTGGTAAAGCTGATGTTAGCCGTGCTTTTAGCAGCCAGCGCCTGGTTGCCGTTTAGGGTAAATTTATTGCCGTTGATAGTGATGTTTTGATGAACAGGGCCATCGTTTCGGGTGTTTTCCGGATGGATGCCAATAGCAGGCTCACCACATTTATAAAAGTTATTGTTAATAATGGTAAGGCTCTTCACCATGCCCGACTCATACCAGCCTTCGGCATCATCCTCTACCAACACCCCGGCCGAACCAGTGCGCAGGAAGTTGTTATGCTCAATTACTACCGCCCGGCGTGTGGTAACTAAAATGCCGCGGGTAGGTATGCCGGTAATCGTCGTGTTTTGAATATGTACTTGTGGTGTCCAGGTGGTATTCTCAATCGCGTCATCATTGAGCAGCGCATCAGATACCGGATTTTTCAGGGTGATCAGCACATCTTTATCATTGAGCATTTGAGAGGATACAATCACGTTGTTTGCAAACGATAACAAACTGCTGCCATGGACCAGCTCAATGCTATCGCCAGGCACGTAGGGGTTAAAACCATAAGTCTGCCCATGCATAAAACGTACTTTAAGTTGATTTGACGATACCTTTTCCATAATACGGAGGTGAACACCGTGTACATTCACTGCATCATCATTTGCTCCTGACAGATAGCTATTGCGAATATTGATTAAGCCACGGCAGCTTGAAAAATGCAGGATATCTGCCCAGGCGGCGCAAGTGCGGCCGGTTGCTGTATCAGGCTTAACTACCACCGAATCTATATCTATATTTTGGCAAAACTGGCTCACCACCCCCATGCCGTGCATAAAATAAATGCGGATATTTTTTAAGCTGACGTTTTTACTGCGCTGCATGAAAATGCCGGTGCAGTCGCGGGTTACATCGCGTGTTTGGTAAATAAAGCCTTGTTTAAACCCGGGGTTTGCAGGGAAATAGACCCGGATTTTATTTGGCCCGGTTTCAGCAAAACGGGCTTTGTCTAACGATAAATCTTTGCGGCTGACATAGCTGGTTGCCGGATCATATTCTTGCCAGTACCAACTGGCCTGGTATTGCCAGCCATCGCCCTCAAAATTTAGCAGGCTATCTTTAATGCTGTATTTGGTTTTGATGTTGACGGCCAGATCGGCGTAGTTTTGCTGAAGGCTGGTTACTTTAAATTCGGAGACAGTCGGGGTATTATAGTCATAACTAATCCCTGTAATCGCAACATCCTCGCTATGATCCACGCAGGTTTCAATCATTTTGGCATGCAACATCAATTTGGCGCCTTTAGCCCGGAGTTGTACATGATGCGCGTTTACAATGTATAAAGCAATAGCCTTTAAGCCGTCGGGCACATCGTTGGTATTGGATATAGCCAGTTTGGTTTTATAAGCCCCGGTATCATAAAAATCATATTGCCCTGGTGCGAAAATTACCTGAATGGGTTGTTTGGCTGTGCCGGTGCCAGTTAACACCAACGAATTATGAAAGCTGCCGGGCGATAAAATGATCAACCTGTCGCCTGCGCTAAAATTTATTTTATTTGCCGGCGCAAATGAGCGCCACGGTGCTGTTTTCTGTATGCCTTTGTTATGGTCGTTGCCTTTTATGGGGTCGATGTAATAGTTGATCTCGCCCTGCGATTTTATTCGTTGACCCTGCCCGTAAGACAGCCTGCTGATAAGCAGCACTAACAGGCAACAAAATAATTTCATCAGGCAAGCGACTTTAGACATAACCAAATCAAGTAAATTTTTATAATCCCCCATTGATGCCTATTGGCCAAACATTAAATTATATTGGCATGAAATAGCAGGGTTTATTTCAAATTGCTTTTGGCCCAGTTTAAATTACCCAAAGCAAATTTGTGGTGTGGGTTGATCTTTAAAGCTTTTTGAGCGGCATTGGCACCCAATTGCCATTGCTTCATTTGATTGTAGGCAGCGCTCATGTTACTATAAGCATCGGCATTTTGCGGGTCGAGTTTTAATATTTCAAGGCAGGCAGCAATACATTGATTGTAATAGTGCCCGTTGTAATACGATACGCTCTGGTCCAGATATTGATGAATCTCAAGTTCGCGCGTATGCTGATTTGTGGGGATAGCTGTTGCGGATTGGGGTTTTGCATTTAAGAAACTTAACGCGGTAGCATCATCAGGTATAATAGCCAGCGTTTGGCGGGCGGCTTCGTGCAGCTTATCCGTCATGCCTAAATCATTGTAAGCATCCATCAAAGTATATAAAGCCACGGTAGCATAAGGATTAATTTGCAGAGCCTTTTGAGCCATGGTTATAGCCTTAGTATTATTTTTTATTTGCTGCAGATAGCGGCCGTAAAAAGCATATTCCTCGTAGGTGTTTGGGCTAAGCGATATGGCCCTTTGGAAATTTGTCTCGGCTTCCTGATGATTGCCCATAGCTCCCTTTAAGATCCCAATGTTGATATAGAGTAAATGATATGTAGGTAGTAGCGGTACAGCACTTTCAAAATATCTATCGGCAACGTCATAGTTTCCCTTGGTCATTTGGGTTAAACCATAGTTCATTAGCCCACGGCCGTTGAGCGGGCTTTTTTGGGTAACGTCCAGCCAAAGTGTTTCTTCATTGCGCCATACCTGGTTGCGTTTGGTTATGCCGTAAGCATTCAAACCTAAAACCAATATAATGGCTATTAATACCAGGTTGCGTAGTACCGGACTTGACGCAATTTTAGTTTCGCTCTTTTTAATGAGCAAAGCAATGTAGGTGGTCGCGCTAAGCGCCAGACCTATAAATGGGAAAAACATACGATGATCGTTCGTTACCTCGGCCAGCGGCATTAAGGTGGTGGGTAGCAGAGCAGCGGCAAACCAGATCAATCCGAATGCTATGGGTTTAGTTTCTTTTTTGGCTGACGTTTTAAATATGGTAACTATCAGCGCAATGATGAATAAGATACCGATGATGATCCGCTCGTCAAATACATTTGGTATGATAGTCCAATCGGTATCGGCACTTAAATTAAGCGGCAGGAAGAAAGTGATAAAATAGTGCACCCAGATCCAGGATTGGGTGATTACATAGTCGGAAAAGGAATGGGTAATAAAAAGCGAGGATGAGCTTACTTTGGAGATGATGTAATACTGAATAGCACCAACTACGATCAATAGTGGTAATATTTTAACTATCGCCCTACCAATTTTATGAAGGCTTGTTGGTTTAAATAGATCGGCCAGCGAAAGCTCGTCTTCAAAAATCAAAGTATAGAAAAACACTAAGATCACCAGCACCAACACCGTTTCCTTGGCAAATGCGCCGATAGCCGCCGGGATGAGGTAAAGAAAGGTGTTTCGCTTTCGCGGATAGGCAATATAGATCAAAAATGAGGCGACGATAAAAAAGGTCGATAGTACGTCAGATCGGGAGATGATATAATTAATGGTCTCGGCATTGGCGGTGTTAAGCATATACCAGGCCGTTGCGCCCAGGGCTACATAGGAAGACCATTGCGCTTTAAATGCATTCTTCAATAAATTGCGGAACATGAAAAACAGCATAGCGCCCATCAACACAAACTCAATAAAAGTTGAGGTTTGAAAGTAGCTGGGATACAAGCCGCCGGCAAACCAGCAATCAATAGCCAGCGACGTGGTTACTAATGGCCTGATACTCCAGTGAGCCGGATCGGCACTGAACATGCGTGGATCGGTAAAAAACTGCGGGATATTTTTCAGGCTGCGGATATGCACATTGTCAACCACGGTATGCGTATCATCAAAATGGAACCCGTTATTAAAATGATTGGCATAAACCCCAACCAAAACCAGTAACAAGGCTACGGCAAGAACGGTGATATTTTTATCGGATTTTGACATCGGCCAACTATAGATCTCTTTTACGTATTTGCGATAATTGCTCGGCTATGGCGGCAAAAAACAGGATAATTACCCCAAGCACAATAGCCAGCATTGATCCTACAGATACGCCGCGCCCGGCCAGTAAAATGGGAATACCCCAAACTATACCGCAAATGATACAAAGTAAAGCAACCGGCAAAAAAATACGAATAGGGTTAAACAACACTACCATGTTAAAGACCTCGTACACGGTATGAAAAGCCGTTTTTACGGTAACATTACTTTTGCCCATTTTACGTGGTTCGATATGGATGGGTATTTCAGTAACACGGTGGCGCTTATTGATAAAGGTTAAACAAATTACATCGCTAAAAGCCATGCTGTCGGGGCATATTTTGCAATAGCGTTTGGCTAGATCAGTACGGTACATTTTCATACCCGAGTTGATATCATAAACGGGTAGGGGCATCAGCATTTTAATAATAGAGCGGATAATGCGTTTACCAAAAGAGCGTGCAGTGGTATCGGCTTTTAAACCTTTGCGGCTGCCAACTACCATGTCGGCATCGTCAACAATCAGTTTTTGATATAGGTCGTGGATGTTTTCGGCAACATGTTGCCCGTCGCAATCTATCGTAACCAGGTAATCGGTTTGGCAAGCTTCAATGCCCGATTTGATAGCGCCGCCATAACCCCGGTTAAGTTTGTGGTGGATCACCGTACAGCAGGGATGGTTGATAAAGTCATTTAACAGCGCTTTACTATTATCTGTACTACCGTCATTTACCACAATAAGGTTAAACCCGTTCTGTTCACAAAAAGCAATTACACCGGGTATAACCAGCGGGATATTAGCTGCTTCGTTATAGGCAGGAATGATAACGGTTAGTACTTGCTCTGTCATAGTGCTATAATGACAATAATACTAAAAATTGCCAAGCTGTATCTTAAAAATTAACTATGGGATAATATCAGGCACCCTGCGATGGGGGGGTAATAGCCTTTTGCGACGACACAGCGCCTGTTGCTTTCAGTTTACGCCTGTATAATTTATTTCCGCAGATTACAAACAGCGTATCTAACTTTTCGCCGCCGAACCATAGCGTATTGATTGCACCATCGGGCAGTGATAATATGGCTCTTACCCGGCCGTTTTGATCGCAAACCTGCACACCGATCTCCGTGGCGACATACAGGTTGCCGTTGGTGTCAAAGGCTATGCTGTGCACATCGGTGGTGTCGTTATTACCGGGGTTATGCAGCCAGTATAAGGTTTGTTTATCTGTCAGCTTTCCATCCGGTTGAATGGTGTAATCATACAACCAATGCGAGTGCCTGACGCTAACCACCAACTGCTTTTTATCGGGCGAAACAGCTAAGGCATAGCCCAGGTTTTCATCATGGTCTGCGATAATCTTTTTACCCTTTGTTTTATAATTAAGTATTCCGGCCTGCAAAATATACTGGCTGCCATCTGGAAGCGTGGCGCTGTTAAAAGCCTGTGTGCTGGCTGCCGGCTTTTCGGCTACCGATTGCCAATTTTCATTATAGTCGATAATAGATTTCAACATATCATTGGCCGACCAAGGGCGTTGTACAGGCTGCGGCCAGCCTTTCCATAGCCAGCGCATCGCGTCAGCAAAAATAGCTGTGCCCTGGCTGCCTTCCTGCCCGCCTTCCTGCCACATATTGGTCACTTCATAGCCCGCAAAGTTCAAGGCAGCTTCCATATCGATGTTCGATTTGAACCAATTGCCAAATAAAGGATTCCAGCTGTCATTATTGTTATCCTGCAAATAAACCCGGATAGGCTTTGGTTCGGTTTTTCTTATCAACACCGGGTATTGGTCGCCGCCGCGCATACCAATATAAGTACCGATAGCGCTAAACACCCGGCTAAACAGATCGGGGCGTTCCCACGCAGCGGTAAACGCGCAGATAGCCCCGCTGCTGGCACCGGCAATAGCATGGTCGTTGGCATTTGGCGACAGGTTAATTGCCCTGCCGTCAGCTGCTTTTTGTTTAATTACATCCGGCAAAATTTCGGTTTCGATAAACTTTGCCAAGCGGCCATTCATGTTGTCAAATTCGTTCGTTCTGTTTAAGCGTACTACGGTGCCGTCATTCTGTGTAACCGTGCCCGCCTCAATAAACACGCCGATGGTTACCGGCATTTCTTTTTTGGCGATAAGGTAATCAAACACCGCAGGTGCATTAAATATTATGCCATCCATGCAAACGTACAGGCAGGCCGGTTTTTCGGGCCGGTACGCTTTGGGGATATAGATCCAATAGGAGCGGGTGGTGCCCGGATAAATCTTTGAGTTTTTAAATTTAAACTGTAAGATTTCGCCCTTAGGCACATCGGGCCATGTTTGAGAGGCAGGTTCAACCGGGTAATTTTTGTTGGCGATATCCTGTGCAAAAAGACATGTTTGAGCAGCCATTGCCAATGCAACAATCAGTAATAGAAATTTACGCATGTCAGAGTGTTAAATCAGGCTTATATTGATACTAACATACGCCATATATTCCAAAAACAAAAGATGTTGCCGACGAGGGGCAAAACAATTTAAGCCAGGTGGTAGTTATCTAACCGTTCTACTTTAAGCTTACACCAATTTGGCTACTAAAAAAACATCCATTACCAGGTTATTATTGATACTGGGACTTACCTTACTTCTGGGTGTCGAAGGTTATTTTGGCTACAAACTGCATGTGCTTTCTGCCCGGCAGGAAGAAATCAAAACCGACTATTCTAATGTCAATAATATTACGCTCGGGCTATTTTCGGTAGAGCAGTGGCGCGACAAGGTAGCGGGCATTGTTAACCACCAGGTGCGCCATTTTACGCTTAGCCCCAAACAGAAGCGATCATTGCAAACCGAGGTTGAGCAAGTTATTTATGCGCTCATCAATAAAGCCGAAGCTATAGTAAATAAGCCACAAAAGTCTATCGGTGGTAAACTGAAAAAGCTGGTGGTAAAAACCTTTGTCAAAACCGACAAGATCAAGGCACAGGTACCTGAGTTTGCGAAATCAATACTGGCTAAAGTTGACAATCCTGAGAATAAAGCTCAGCTAGGCAATATGGCTATGAGCAAATTTAATCAAGCGCAACATAGTGGTTCAATTGATAGTACCCTGGATGCCAACCACAAGTTAACTGCGACTTTATATCACAAATATCACGTCGACTCGCCGGATAGCCTTAATCGCAAACTTTCTTCAGTGTTAGAAAGCATGCGCATAGAAACTTATAAATATTGTTTCGGTATGCTGGCTTGTATACTGGTGGTTTTGGCTGTATGGTGGCTGGTAAGAACGCGGGTAGAATTACATGCTACGCTTTTTGTAATGTCGCTGTTTTTTGCGTTCATACTTTTAGCGGTAGGTTTAACCGCTTCAATGATCGAGGTTGATGCCCGCATCCGCTCGCTTGATTTTGTGGTTTTGGGACAGCACGTTTACTTTGAAAACCAGGTGTTGTTTTACCAAAGCAAAAGCATCCTGGATGTGGTTAAGGTGCTGGTTAAGCAACCTGGTATTGATTCAATACTGGTGGGTGCATTGATCCTTTGTTTCAGTATTCTTTTCCCATTAATGAAGCTAAGCTCGACCGGTATCCATTTACTAAGTAAACGAAAACTAGCCGAGAATAGGGTGATCAAATATTTTGCCTTTCAATCTGGCAAATGGAGCATGGCCGATGTGATTGTTATTGCCATATTGATGACCTATATCGGTTTGAACGGTTTGCTGGAGAGCCAATTATCCGCCCTTAATATTCAAAGCGACCAGTTAACTATTCTTACTACCAATAACACAGCCTTACAGCCGGGTTATATTATCTTCATCAGTTTTGTTTTGTATGGACTGATTTTATCTACTATCCTGAAGTTTATTACACCTTATGACGCACATTAATGAGTACTCATCAGCAAAATAAACCACGTAGAAATTTCAAATTCTTCAACGCCATACTATTAGCGGGATTAGCGCTGCTGCTTTGTGGTGAGGCTTATTTTGGTTACAGCGTTTATACGCATTCTATCGATAGGCAGCTGATCAAAAAAGATTTTAGCATGTCGAACAATGTCACATTTGGCCTTTTTTCTATCGATCAATGGCGCGACCGCATTTCGGCAGTGATTAATGGCCAGGTACAAGGCTATCAAATGACTGATAAACAAAAGCATGAGCTCTTAATCGCCGTTGAAAAAGAGTTGCATGGCTTAGTATCTAAAACCGTTGGGGACATTAATAAACCACAAAAGTCAATAGGTGGTAAGCTTAAAAAACTGGCCTTTAACACCATAGTAGATTCTGGCTCGATCCAGGCACAGGTGCGGCCATTCGCCAAAACCATCATCGCTAAAATAAGCAGCCCCGAGAACCAGGACAGATTAAAAAATATAGCCGCCAGCAAAATCAACCAATTAGAAAAGCAAACTTACGATAGTACAAGCGTTGCTAATTATAAAGTAACGCAATACCTGTACCGTAAATACCATGTTTCTAACCCGGTTCAATTTAATAATGTAATTGATAGTCAGTTATCGTTGCTCAAACTGTTAACCTATAAATATGTATTTGCTATGTTGGGCTGCGTAATATTTGCGGTGATTTTATGGTGGCTAATGAGAAAGCAGGTAGAGTTGCAGACGCCGCTATTCATTTTTTCGTTGTTATTTGCTTTTGTAATGCTATTGGTTGGCATTGCTACACCTGTGATTGAAGTAGATGCGAGTATCAAAACGTTTCATTTTATGCTTTTGGGTAAGCAAGTGGAGTTTGCAGACCAGGAGTTATTTTTTCAAAGCAAAAGTATCTTAGGTATTGTTAATACACTGATTGGGCAGCCTAAACCGGATGCAATAGTAGTAGGCTCCTTAATACTTTTGTTTGTTGTGGTTTTGCCTGTTGTAAGGTTGTTTGCCAAAGGTGTCCATATACTAAGCAACCAAAGGTTGGCAAAAAACAAAGCCCTACGCTATCTGGCTTTTGAATCAGGTAAATGGGATATGGCCGACGTAATGATTGTGGGTATGCTCATGACTTATATTGGCTTGAATACTATTGTCAAAAGTCAGCTCTCTGACCTGAACATTCATACCGCTTCTTTAACGGCAGAGACGGCCAATGGAACGTCGTTGCAGCCAGGCTACATTATTTTCGCCGCTTATGTTCTCTTTGCCGCATTGCTATCTTATATTTTTAAGCGCATCACGGCTCCTAAAACTAACTAACATTTTATAACATCATCTTACTGAAAACTGAAATATTGCCGAGTTAGATTGGTTGCCCTGCGAGTCTTTGGTAACGATCATCCAGTAATAGGTGTTGCCTGCCGTTACGGGCACATCATTTAAATAGGGCGTTTTTACATCACTTTTAAATAGTGGCGGGGTGGCGCTGGTTCCCAAATAAACATCGTATCCAACAATATCATTATCCACGTCGCTACCTTTCCAGCTCAAAGTAGTTACCCCTGTAGATACCGTGTTACCGTATAATGGGCCTATCACATCTGCCGGAAAAGGCACATGCGATTCAACGCCGGCGCCGGCATTATAAAATTTCCACACGTCGCTTTTTGATGACACCAAAGACTTTGATGATCTTGAAACGATATACCAGGAGTAAGGTGTGTTTCTGAGCAAATTAACCGTTAGTTGATTAGAGTCGGAATTTTTGCTACTCTCTGTATTGGTAAGTAAATTTTTGACATGCACCTCATAAAATTCAGTATGCTGCGTTGCCGCCCATTTAAATGTAATGGAACTTTCAGCGTCTGATATAATGGTACCTGTAGTGCATATTGAATTTTGATCCGGAAACGACAAAACTGTGATGCCGGGATTAGGAGCGGTGCCATTGTCTTTTTTACAGCCGCATACAACCATCAACGGTAATAAAAGCACCAACAAATGTTTTGTGTTTATAATGCGCCCGGTCATTTTTTTATAATTTTTAATACGGTATCAGTATTGTCGGCAGACAGTTTTAATATATAATCGCCGCTTTGTAATGAGGTCAGATCTAAAGGTATAATGCCAGATTTGTTTGAAAACTGCGTAGTGTACATCACTCTTCCAAAAGATGTATAAACGGTAATTATTCCTGTTTGTATTTTATAAGTGCCAATATCAAGATTTACAATATCCTGAACAGGGTTAGGGTAAGCTATTACCATCTGTGTATTATTGATGATTTTTTGCACTACACCCTGGCATAATCTATCAGTGCTAACAGTTAACTTATTATTGCCTTTTGCTAGTGGTAATGTGATCTCGCTTTTATCGGTGGTATAATTTTGTCCATTTAAATTAATGTTATAGGTTGATGCCCCGTTTAAACCTATAGTAACCTGGTTGTCGGTTTTAATGACATTCGTATAAACAGACAGGTCTTTTGGTTCTGTTATAGTCGCCGTAAAACATTGTTGAAATGTTGGTTGGCCGGCAACTGTTATACAAATGTTGTAGGTGCCCGGGCCTAGGTCTGTTATCTGAGTCGAGGTGTCAAATGGATAGGGTTTATTTAAGCCCCCGCCGGTAATTGTTCCGGTATAATTGAGCTTTTGAGCGGCCTCTATTTTTATAATACCATTGGCAGATCCCTTGCAGGTTACACTGTTTACGGTTAAGCTAAAATTGGTTGGCGGTAAATCAAATACTTCGGTTACTGTAATAGGTGCAGATTGTTGATAGACGCCACTAAAAGTCGTCATCACATAATAGCTGCCACCTTTGGTTGCCTTATAACTAGCTGTGGTGGCACTGTCAATTAATATACCATCTTTATACCATTTGTAAATATAATCAGCGTTATCAGGGCTTGCATGCAGTACTACACTTTTGCCCGATAAAATTGTGGTGGGCGAAGCTGCACTGACGGTAGGTATCGGCACAAATGTAAAGCCCGCATAGGTGGCCGACCCTGTTGCCGTTGTAACGGTTATATCTCCCGAGGAGCCGGTGCCAACCACAACTTGTATGTTCGACGAAGATGTTACTGTGTACGATGCAGCGGGTGTATTGCCAAAACTTACAGATTTAACGTTCACAAAATTTGTTCCGGTAATGTTGATGGTTGATCCGGCAATGCCGGCCAGATTATCAACAGATATCACTGTTGGCAAAGCGCTTATAGAGTTTAACCTCACTAACACGGGGTCGGAAATAGATTTATAGCCTTGATAAATGCATTTTGCAGTATAATGCCCTGTGTCTGTGGCCATATATGAGGTATCTGTAGCACCGGGTATATCTATCCCGTTTTTAGCCCATTGGTATGTGTAAGGAATTATATGCCAATTGGTTACTTGCAGTAAGGTATTTTCGCCCGGATTTACGTTAATAGTACCTGAAGGACGAATGTCAAGTTTAGGCACCGCAGTAAATATACCGGCAGGATTGCTATTTCCTTCTAATGTTTCTACAGTTACAGGTTGCGGGCCATTAGTTGCCATATTGTTAAGTACAAGCGTTATTGAAGTTGCGGTGACTTGTTTAAAGTTACTTGTACCGGTATTACCAAAAACTATCGTCTTAACATCACTGAAATTTGAGCCTGTAATGATAACAGTTGTACCTTCAGTACCTATTGCTGGTGTAACAGACGTGACCACCGGCAATGGATTTTCGGTATATTGAAATACACCACCACCTGTTGCTGAAGTGGCTGTTTGTACCGCTACGTTGCCTGTTTCTCCTTTACCAACGATAGCAACGATAGTGTTGTCTGATAATACCGAGAAACTCTGCGCCGATATTTGGCCAAAGTATACCGCAGTTGTGCCGGTAAAATGCGAGCCGGTAATAGTAACTACTGTGCCTATCCCTCCTGATTTTGGTGTGAAGGAGGTAATCGATAACGCCGTGCCACCATTGTTTTGATAAGTAAAACCGGCAAGTGTACCGGAGCCATTTGCGTTTGTTACCACAACGCTGCCATTTGCAGCATTACCAACAATTGCTGTAATCTCGGTGTCTGAAATTATAGTGAATGAGCTTGCCGCAATGCCACCAATTTTAACACCGGTAACATTCGTGAAGTTTGCCCCGTTAATGGTAATAGTTTGGCCTGCACTTGCAGTTAAAGGCAAAAAAGACGTGATATTTGGTGGTTCTGTATAAACAAAACCACTGCTGGTATTGGTCCCACCAGGTGTGGTGACAGACACCAATCCACTGGCACCGGAGGCAACTATCGCGGTAATGCTGGTGGCAGAATTTACAATAAACGACTTAGCGGGGGTACCGCCGAATGTTACAGCTGTAGCATTGGTAAAATTAGTACCTGTAATGCTTATACTTGTACCTGCACCACCGCTTTTAGGTGTAAATGCGCTAATTACGGGGGTTTGAATATAGGTAAACCCCGTTAACGTGGCTGTCCCGCTAGGTGTTATCACCGATATACTTCCGTTACTTGTATTGTTGGCCACTTGTGCGTTTATAACAGTTGCCGAGACAACTGTAAACGACTTAGCTGCCGCCCCGCCGATGGTTACTGCAGTGGTTCCTGTGAAATTACCGCCATTAATAACAATGGTTTGACCGGTACCGGCAGCAGGTGGAGTAAATGACGTGATTACCACATTCGAATTGCCTGTACTTATATATGTAAAACCAGACAAACTTGCGTTGCCACCAGCGCTGTTTACTGTTACCATACCGCTTGCGTTGTTACCTATTACTGCTGTTATTTGGGTTGATGAATTAATAACAAATGAAGCAACCGAACTACCACCGATTTTTACATCAGTTACGCCATTGAAATTCAATCCTTTGATAGCTATGGTTTGGCCCATTGCAGCCGTTGTTGGCGAAAATGAAGAAATAGATGGCTCAGATAAAAACGTGAAACCAGCCAGTGAAGCTGTACCCCCTGAAGTAGTTACTGATACATTACCACTAACAGCATAGTTTAAGGTTGCTGTGATTTGAGTTGCAGAGTCCACCACAAACGACGAAGCTGCGTAACCCCCAAAACGTACTTCTGTAGCAGTTGAAAGGTTAGAACCCTTAATTACTACTTTCTGTAGCCTGGCGGCAGATGTAGGTGAAAATGACTTAATAACGGGAGGTGAGTCAAGTGTAACAAAACTTAGAATACTACCTGTATTTGCACCCGCCGAATTGACGCCGTTTATACGATAATAATAGGTAGTATTAGGCGTCAAACCAGTTAACTTGGCGCTAAATGTTTTGGTTGCTGAGGCTGCTGTAACCACGTTTGAGGTCCCCGACAGCGTGGCGTTGATTGAGGCTGACAAATCAGGTTTGATACCATAATCCATGCTTACCGTACAATCGCTCCCGTTACTGTTTACTGTACCAGATATTGTAGCACTTGTTGTTGTAATATTATTCGGATACTCGTAGGTATACAGATCTGCTAACTTTTGCCAAGTATATTCCCAGAATATACCGCCTCGTACGTTGCCCACCACAGCATAGCTTGCGTCAGATGTCATACCGACGGCATAGCCCTGCCAGTCTTCGCCTACAGCATTAAATGCGGCAGTATTTTTCTTTATATCACTCCATGTATTTCCGTTACGCTTTAATATCCACGTTGCGCCGGTTTCACTTGCGCCGTCTCGGGGAGCGCCTATTAATACTGTCGAGCCGTCAGCACTTATTGCTAAAGCAGAGTTATCACCCGCTCCCTTGTCCCCAACCTCATTATGAAGCGCTATGCCGCTGCCTTGCTGTGTCCATATGCCGTTGGTTCGCATGAACACCCAAAATTTGGGTTGATTAGGGTAATAATTGTCGATATCAGACCCGACTATCAAAATATTGCCGTCAGCATTTATAGCTGCCGAATTGCCAAAAAAGGTTTGATTATCAGGATTTGTGCCGCTTAAATACCCACCCTGTTGAACCCAGGTTGTGCCGTTACGTGCATAAATAACGGCGGCAGCCGTTCCATCAGGATAACGGAGGCCGTCACCTGTACCCGATTGCACTAAAGTGTTTCCATCAGCGCTTAATGCAACCGCATCATTTTGCCCGGGAGCACCGTTAAGTTTTGCTTGTAGAACCCACGTTTGGCCGTTCTTTACAAAAATTGAAGTTGTCTTTTTTCCACCTACAGCCACTGTGTTTGCATCGGCGCTTAATAAGGTGAATCTTATAGGTTCTCCTATAGTCAGTTTATCTCCTTTTTTTGCCCATATGCCATTATTGCGGGTGTAAACCCAACTTGCATCATTGCCCGCATTTTGTCCGGCAAAAGTTAATAGAGTATTACCATCAGCACTTATAGCTCCGCTGTTAAAGTTAATATAGCCAGCTTCCGGCGCAGTAAGTTTACCACCTTGTTGTACCCATTCATTGCCATTACGAACAAATATCCATACCCCGCCAGTGTAGTTAGGGTCACTTGATCCTGCTATAGCCAGTGTATTTCCATCCGCACTTAAGTTTAAACTGCTTCCTATGGCCGAATAGCCCGCTTCCGTAGGTAAAATTATTCCAGTACCTTTTTGCGTTGCCGGTTCAGGTGTAGTCGTAATGGTGAACGTATTACTTGCATTTGCAACGCCATTTGATGTGGTAACTGATAAATTGCCGGTTATAGCTCCAGGCATCACCATGCCAATAACCTTATTGCCTGCATGAGATATCACGATGCCATTTACACCACCTATTTTTAGCGAAGTGATATTGTCTAAATTACTTCCGTTTATAGTTATAATAGCGCCTATGGCACCTGATGTAGGCGAGAAAGAAGATATAACTTGCCCGTAAACGTAGCTGGAAATAAATAAAAAGAAGCAAAAAGTAAGTAAATTTTTCACCATAAGCTAACCAATGTGCAATCAAAAAAAGTTTAGGTAACAACCCTGATCCGTATCAATAAACGGTGCCGGGGCTACTGAGATGCTCGCAAAGCTAATAAATTGCAATCAACTCAATATTAATTATTTGTAATTTATAAATTAGAATGTTTAACACAAAAGTCATAAACAAAAAAAGAGCCTCTTGAAAAAGAGGCTCTTACTTTAAACGTACTACGAACTCTGGTATTCTGTCCGCTTCTGTGATCCCGCTGGGATTCGAACCCAGGACCCCAACATTAAAAGTGTTATGCTCTACCAGCTGAGCTACGGAATCATTTCCAATTCCGTTTAAAGTGGTGCAAATATAGGGTTATCTGGGTATCTGTGCAAGGCTTATTTTAATTTATTTTCATCTTTTTTTAAGCGCTTCATTTACAGTAATCTATAGTTTTAATAGCCCAATTTTCCCACTATCGCCCGCTAAAATAACCAAGTTTCCGTGTTTTGCTTTGCGACAGACGTTATAGCTTTGATCATCAAGTTTTGTCCAGTTGTTACCGCCATCAACGCTGATATTGGTGCCCGATGTACCCGTGGAAAGAAAAGTATCGGCTTTGATATATTCCACACATGATTGATAACCAGTCGGAAAGCCTTTTGCCAAATGCCAGGTCAATCCTTTATCAATAGAATAACATGCCGTTGAGTCTCTTTTTTTTTTGTTTTGGTAATCGCCACCAACAACCACCCATGTTTTTTTGCCAGAAGCTACAGAAAAAGCCCCCTGACTACTTTGACCATGCAATAGGGGTAACAATTGTTTTACCCAGCCCGTTTCGTTTCTAATAAGAAATTCGGCATCACTGCCGCCGGTAACTATTGTCAATAAGTCTTTGCTAATGATGCAAGTGCCACTTGCCGCGAACGCCGCCTGGCTTTTTATTGCTGGAGGGCCTGCAATAGTCTTCCAATTACCGCCGCCGTCATTGGTTTCTATCAGTATAAATTTATCATTTATTGGGTCGCCCAGGATGAATCCATGTTTAGGTGTATCAAAATCCATAGCATCAAGGAAGTAAGCAGAATCATCTTTGCGATAGTTTACTTTCCAAGTGTGACCGCCATCCGTAGTTTTTAAAGTTAAAGCCGGAGTTCCAGAGCTCATAACAACAGCTTCTTTGTCAGAAAACGCTTCGATATCTCTGAAATCAGACTTTTCGAAACCTTTTATTTGCTGCCAGTCCCATGATCGGCCACCATCAATCGAAAGGGCTACATGGCCTTTGCTGCTGCTTATCCAAGCCACTTTATCATCAACTACTGATAAGCCACGGATACTAACCACTTGATTTTGCTTTATCAATTCAATATGTTGTGCAATCACGCTAAACGGAAATAATAATAATATTAAGTTTGTGTAGATAATTGCTTTCAGGTATTTCATGTTTTTTCTCATTGAAAAGTAGTTCGCCTACTAAGGTATCTGTATGATATTTTTTTTGCAACAGACTTACACTTTAATACGTAAATTAAATAGAGAAAATTTATATTTGCACCCTGCTTACAGGCCCGGATGGCGAAATTGGTAAACGTTGCGGTCTCAGAAGCCGTTGAGAATTGTCTCTTGAGAGTTCGAGTCTCTCTTCGGGCACATCCAAAATAAAAAAGCCTTGAGTCTGCTGAGTTGAAAGATATTCAATTCAGCAAACTTAAGGCTTTTCATTTCATTAGCCCGGGTGGCGAAATTGGTAGACGCACCATCTTGAGGGGGTGGCATTCGTAAGGATGTACGAGTTCGAATCTCGTTCCGGGCACATTAATCAAATAAGCTTTTTCTTTACTATTATATAGTAAATAACCGTCACGAGGATAAGCAGAACTACACTCCAGATAATCACGGATTTTATACTGCTGATACTTGAACTTGAATCACGATGATCAATTAAGTGATTGTAAGTGGAGTCCTGTGCTGATTCTGATTTTTTACCAACGCGAGATTGCGATTTTTCAGACTGTGCTATGTTATTTTGAGTTGTTGTTTGTTTGTGATACCGGGCATTAACGATCTTACTTTTTGGAGTTGCTTTAAAGAAGATATTGAGACCTGGTTTATCTCGAGTAAAATCGATACTTAGATCATTATTTTCGTAATGCTTCACTAAATCATCTGAATCTAACACGCCAGTTAGTGTATTGCCTGATTAAAATCGATAAATCGGTTGATTCCTTGTCTATTGGTAATCGCGTTGATTTTACTTATACTATCCCCAAAAATCCGAAAGGCGATGCATTGAAAAAGCAATTAACAATTATCAAAACCTTAAATAAAGGCGATGTGGTTACTGTTTCTGGAGCTTTGACACATTTTGACGACAATGGCAAAATTAATTTTGCATCTTTTTACGATTCATATGGTCCATGGAATATTGACCTTTTACTAAGTGATATTAAAAAGAGCACAACCGATAGTTACAAATTTTTACATAAAATAGACTACTAATTTTCAACCCAACTTCACCAACTCAACCTTAGTGGGTTGCCCTTTGCGCCAACTGTCAATTTTATTGATGTAATAATAGGCGCTGTCTTGCTCCAGGTAAATAGGTATGAGCAAATCAATTTCCAGGATATCGCGCGGGGTTAATAAAAAGTAGCGTACCACCTTTTTGGTTTGCTTTAATACTTTCTCCAGCTCGGGGTAGTACTTTGTTCTTGATCCCTGCAGTTTGGAGGTTTGCCCGGCTGCGGGCATGTCGCCAAAACAAAGATTATACTGGCCATCGGGTTTGTAAAAATAAGGCGTACTAATAATATCATTTACCACCCTGATGGAGCTGCCATCGGTAAATGTTACTGTTTTTTGCAGGCTGTTGATATTGAGTTTCTGATCAACCAAAATACGCGGCGATACCCCGATACTGAAATCAGTACTGTCACTATCAGTATCTATCATTTTGATCTGGGCAATAGTGCCGCCGATGTAGGACCGGTTAAGTGTTGGCGCAAACTGGCTTTCAAATAAATCTACAGTAGCTTGTAAAGTGGTATCGTTAACTTTAATTACGTCATCGGCAAAAGCTACAGGTGTTATCGCATCATCAGATTTATATTTTAAATTATTGGCCTGCGCATAATTACCTAACTGAAAGCTGATGGTTTTTCCCTGGTCCAAACACCTGGCCGACCAATTTTTTGCCGCCGGTATATTGTCTACAATATCTTTCAATGTGTTGAATGATATGGTTTTAGCGGCATTATTTGTCTGGCACATTATGCCAAACCGCTGAAACACGTCTTTCAACAGGTCTTTTTGCGAAATGTCCGGAAAAATCCGTTCGCATTGTACCGGCTGGGTATACTTAACTATGTTGTTTTGCGACAGTACGTTAAAAGTACACCCCGCCGGGATAGAGAAATAAGAAGGGTTATCGCCTTTCCAGGTGTAATTAACCTCAATGCTTTGCCCAATGGCCAACTCCAACTCGCACGAAATGGTTTGCTTAGGGATGCTTAAATGGCCTGTTATACTGCCGCCGCTGGTTCCCGGGTCGCGCACCCAGGTACCCATGTCCCAGTTAAAGTCTAATGATGTTGCTTCAACATCCGGCTCGCCGGGTGTATGTACGGTTATGGCCACGTGCAAATAGGTGGGATGGCTGCCGGTAATTTTCCCGCTTAAATAGGCGCTGGGGAAATTAACATTTACCTGGTAGTCGCCGCGTTGTGCGGCGGTAAAAAGCCCGTCGACCAATTGGTTTGAAGGATCTGATATCGGGCTAAACACCAGCCGGCCTGCGGGGTCGCGGTCATTAGGGTGGTTAAGTATAATTGCGCTGCCATTTGTAGCCGAGCAGCTAAAAACTGCCGGCTGATTCTGGTAGTCAGTGCCATGCTCCCAATCGCCGTTACTAAACTGCGCTATCAATAAAGGATAGAGCGGATCAGCCAATAACGAACCGGTGGCTTTATACCCCGTGCTCTTCACCAAAATATCCACTGCCGATTTAATAAAAAAACCAGGGCGCAAAGTAGTTACATTGATAGTTTGATTAACGTCCTCGGTAAAGTTGCCATAATCTACCACCGGATAGATCCAGCCGTCAGTTTTAGTTTGGGAAGTGGCTACGTTGTCGAGTGTCCAGGCATGGTCGTAGTTTTTCCAAAGTGGGCTGTACCAAATGCTGGTGCTATCGCCCATTTCATAAAGCTGCCCGTCAAGAGCATCAAAAAAGTCGACATTGCCCGATAGAACGGTGATGTTGGCGGCATCCTGGTCTATGCTGTTCATTTCGGCAATTGCATAGGGGATGATCTCCAATCCGTCTTGCACTAATTTAGCTTGATATTGAGTGTAGGGCAAGTTGTTACAAAACGCAACGTCGTCCGGAAAACCAAGGATGCGGCGGTTGGTTTGGGTAAGTGGTAGTTTAAACTGGTTAGAAGTATTACCCTGCTGGTTTTTAACCTCGGCCAGGTCATTTATCTGGAAGGTGAGGGCAATAGGGCTATCGTCGCTCAGATCAACCAATTCATCATTTATATAAAGCTGAAGATCATTCATTTTGATATACTATTGTGTTTGTATGTTGATGCTTGGCATGTTAAACGTTACGCTGAAAGGTGCCTGGCCATTAATGGTTTCGTATTCGCTAAAAGTGGCAGTGTTAAGCACTACGGTTTGCCATTTAACCGGGTTTTTGTTAACCAGCATTTGCACCTTGGGCGAGTATTTGATGGATTGTAAGCCTTTTATATCGGTTACCGAAAGATCTTCGGCCATTACTTTCATTTTTTGACCTGCAGTTTTACTAATCACCTCTTCAATACCTTGCTGGTTCTCCCAATCGCTCACAAAGTTTTTGATGATGGTGGCGTTTTGCACATCTAACGACACTTCCTGATTATAAACAAAGCGGTAATAGTTCCAAGACCCCGAAAGCCCTATCCAACGCAGATAAACAGATTGTTCGTCCACCGCGTCATCAATGCGGATGGTTTGCGTTTGGGTGATGGCTAAAGTATCAGTGCCGTTAGTATATTTTATAACGACGTTAAAGTACCTGGCATCCGCCGGGAAATCGTAGTCGATAAGCAGTCTGTTCAATCCCAATTGCTGAAGCAGGGTGGTGCCGGTGGGGTTTTGCCGGGATATTAATAGTTTGCTACCATCCTGGTTAAGCAGCCAGGAGCCATCCTCGTTCAATAAATTATGATTCTGCAGGCCACCGGGCAAAGGGTTTCTGTTGATGTCGAGCATCGTCAACTCGCAAAATATATTTAAACCGACGATCTCGTCGCTATAAATAAAACCGATATCAAACTGATAACCAATGGAATAGGCCGGTTCGGCAAAATCAGTAACCCACTTAGCTGGTGGTTGTCCATTGGCAAACGGTACATAAGCCGCCAGATTGCCGCCGTAGCGCTCGCCTAATTGTTTGGCGGCGTAAACTATGTAATAAGGCTCGGCAATAGTTACCCAATTAGAGGTATGCACGCCGTTTACGTCGTTAGCTGTAACGGACGTAGCCGGGTCTATATCCCATTGCTCGGCATAGGCAATCTGGTAACTGGCGCTTAGGTTGGTGTCTCTGAAATTGGCTTGCGTATAATCGCTGTCGTCTTGTATGGTCAATAGCGATTGCAGGAAGTTGGACAAATCAGCTTTGATTAGTCCGGTGTTATCCGGCCTGTTAATTGATTGAATGGTTTGGGTAGTGCCCGTTTTTACATCCTGATAAGTGATTTGCGTAACCAGCCGGTAATAGGGCTTCAATTTATTTGAGTTGGCAAAGCCCGTTGATGCAGACACCGTAAAAGGCGCGTTGATGGTAAAGGCGTTTTGTGCCAACGGATTACAATTAAAAACGCCTTGGTATGGGCCTGCGTTAACATAAATCTGGTCGCCGTTTACCAGGCTAGTCAGATTGGCGTTTACGGTTACTATGGGTAAGCTCGAAGAGGAGTCTTGAACAACACTTACCACTTCACAATCTTTACGTTGGTAGGTAAATACGACAGGATTGAAGGCGGCACTCCAGCGGCTGATGTTGCCGTTGATAGTTACTGATGGGTCTTTGATCAACAATCTATCTAATATAGGCATGTTAACCGGCATAGTCTCCACGCAGCCAAAAGTATTGGCATCCATCACTGTAACGGTTTTTGCGCCACCTGTTAAGCCGATAAATATATTAGACGATTGAAAGTTGGTACCATCTATACTGTATTGAAGCGGCAAATAACTTGATGAAGAACTAACGGATATCTGCCCATCGGCAGCGCCGGGTGCAGATTCTGGTTTATCAACGCTGATGCTGTTAATTACCAGGTCGCAGTTGTTAACCGGCGGTGAGGTAGTTATTAAAGTAAGCACCGTTGCCAAACCGAAAGTTTTGGTGTAATAGACGGTATAGTTGCCACCGCCTGCATCGCTGGCTTTTTCAATGATACCGTCAAATAATAAAACACTCTGACCCATAGCAACTGTAGTTGCACGGGTTACCGTTCCGTTGTCGTCTACGCTATATTTTACGAGCGAACCATTGCCGTTGGCCGGTTGGCCGTCGCTGTCAATTATATCTGCATAAACTTTGGCTGTAGCTATCTTGTCGGTGCCACTCAAGGTGTAGACTTTGTCTACAATTACGATATTACAATTTAATCCCATACGGTGATTGAGTTAAAGATTTTAATAAGGATTGATTATTGAAAACTGTCGAAATACATAGTAGCCAACGTAATGGTTAAGCTAACGCCGGTGGTATTTACATCAAACTTGTTGTATACCGGTACGCATTTGGCTTTGTCGCCGGCTTTAATTTTAAAGTAGCGGCCATCGCCCTGGCGGTAGGTTGCCGCCTTAGCTATAAACTGGTTAGCCATGAATAAAGCCTGGCTTATGTAGGTTTCGTTATCGCTGGTATATTGATCAAACTCTGTTTTAAACAGAAAATCGAGTGTAATGGCAAAGGTATTATCTACCGATCCGTTGATTTGTGGCGACAAGTTAATGGCTTGTGGGGGATATAAAAACACACAGGGAAACGTGGCATCGTCTGCCAGGGTATTTAGTTCGTTAGCTGTGCCATAAAGAAATGCAGGGCTATTGGTTAAGCTTTGCACCACGGCTTCTATTTGATTGCGTATAGGCATTGGTTTGATGATTAATGATTAATAAATTTTAGCGTTGGGCCTGCAACAGTTCTGCATATTTGTGTTGATATGCTGCTTCGATTTTATTGAGTAGTAGTTTGGTGAGCACCCGTTCATAGGGCATATTTAATATTTCGCCCCATTTGGTGATGTCGCCGCCGGCTAATGAATTGACGGTGTTGATGTATTTAAATTTCTCGAAGGCCTGTACGCCGGCTTTCTTTTCCAAAATTGTCGTAGCCGATGCGAGTAGCCTGCTTTCGGTTTCGATAAGTTTGGATAGCTCATAAAAAAATGTTTAGCTATGGGCAGTGCCTCCGTTACCCTAAGTGTTTTAATGATTTCGGTAAAGGCTTCGGCCTGGTAATCATTATAAATATTGGCGGTAGCGCGGCAATAAAAATATTGCGCTAATACCTGGCAACAAGCTTTTAATGATGGATTGAAGTTTTCCTGCCAATTTTCCTCGCCGTGTTTTTTAATGTGATTACTAATCTCCTCGGCAATAATATCGCGCGATGCCATAAAAGCGCCGGCAGGCTCCATAGATAGGTTCCTGATCACTTTAACCTTTACCTGTTTATCTTCGATATTGAAGTTTATTGTTTCGGGTATAGCATCGCTGTTATAGAGGTATTTGATCTCGTTAGATAAGGTCAATACAGCCTCGCCAAACACATCAAACTCACTAAAATGAACTACGTTTTTAAGCTTATCAATGGTAATGCCTGATAATATGCTAATGGCATCCAAGTCACTCAGATCTTCTTTTTCCTGCAACTGCATCATTTGGCTCATGGTAAGCTCGTCAAGCCGCGAAGGGATCTTGACGTTTAGTTTGCCTGTTAAGGTTTTTACTGTTCTTTCTATCATATCTTAAATAAATCATTAAGGTTTGGAGCATAAGTTTGCTTGTAAGGCAGTTTAGATTTGGTAGCCGATGTTGGCGTTATTTTTAGCTTATTGAGGGCAACGTAGCGCAACGGATCTATCAAATGATTCATGGTATCTACCGGCTGATTCAGGGGTTTGCCGGCCCTGTCTACCCGCCATTTGTAGCGCTCCAGCTCTTTACGCAGGTTTACGCTACGGCGGGTTACATTTAGCTTATAGCGCCTTAAAATGTCTATAGAATTATTCACGCTATCCTTACCTTTTTTTGCTGGCGACACATACCAGCCCATTCGTTTTAGCTCCTCAATGGTTTTTGGCTCGGCATCGTCAGCGATAATTTCATTAGTTTTTTTGACGCCTGTTGCAGCTAATTTTTTAGAAAGATCTGTATTGGTTAAACCGGTTTCATAAAATAACTCGTCAATCCATAGCTCACCATTTTGTAAATACACTTCCAGGCAGCCAGACTCATCATTACTGTAACCAAAATCTAAACCCACGCCAATTAATTTGGCATCTTCAGGAATTTTATCAACCACAAACCAATTGGTAAACACCAGGCCGGTAATCCTGCCGGTAAGTCCCCGCGCATAAACTTTCCATCTTTCCGTATCGGTTTCTTTAATACCTTCAATTTTATCAACCGTTGGCTGGTCTATAAAAGGGTTATGCCGGTAGTCGGAGATAATTAATTCTACGCCGGGCCTGCCAATTAAATGTTCATGAACCCAAAATTCATGATTGGGGTTATAATCAATAAATACCCTCGTCCGCGTACGCAGTGCCAGTTCGGTATAAATATTCCAGTCAATACCATTAGCCTCATTAATGAAAAGATAATCGCGCTTGCCAGACTTGGCGTCCTGCGCGTCGGCGTAACTTTTAAATTCAATAATAGATCCATTGTGAAACTCAAATACGCGGTCGGTTTTGTTAAAATTTTTGATCAGGCTTTTTAGCTGATCAGATAAGCTGCAGAGGTTCAAAGCATCGCGCAAAGCGCCGGCCTTAAGGTTAGGAATATCCTGCCCAACAACGGTTATCACCTGCCTGTCTTTTTCGGCTGCCAGGCAAAACAGCACTTGCTCTATGGCATAAGTCTTGCCGGCGCTGCTGCCGCCCTGGTTAATTACTACCTGCGCCTGCGAGGCATAGTTACACCTGAACAATACCGAGGCTTCGTAATCATTTGCATTTATCATATTGGTTGTTTATTCGGTGCTTTTAAAGCGTCACTTCTTTTTCGCTGGCGGCCGGTTGCGGGCCGGTTTCAATTAATTTTACTTTTAATGAGGTGGGCTTTTTGGCTGATTTTGACAGTTTTGGCTTTTCGGTCCAGCCCATGCATTTTAAAGCGTACATGGCCCCGGTAGGGGCAGGGTAATGTAACCTGCTTTCGTAATAAGCCATCACCTTAAAACAAGCCCGCTTAATGGTCCAGGCGTATCTGCCACTTTGTAAGTAATTGTCAAACTGATCTTTACTATAAAAGCCAAGGTACAATGCAAGGCCGGTAACCGTAATAGGTTCGGCTGTTTTATCTGTATCGTTTTTTGAACATTCAAAATACTCGTCAATCAGTCTGTTTAATGATGCATGATTGTAAAATGCAAACTTAATTCTGCCCATAAGTTTATTCAGTTTTTTTGGAGTTCGCTGTGCCGCTGTTCATTTTGCGTTAAAAGGCCTTTGTGGAGCAACTGGCACGGTTTTAAAAGTTAAATTGTGTTAAATGATTGGTAGCACAACCGTTTGCGTTTTATATTCGTATAATAGTTATCTAAGCTTGCATAGGCCTATATGAAACTTTTAAAATTTACCTTAATCGCTTTGCTTTTTTCGGCTGTGATAGCATCCTGCCAGAAAGATGCGCAGTCTACCGACGGCTCTTTGACAAAGACCGGTATCAAGGCTGATACCAGCGATAATTCGGGTAATTTTTTTGCAAGTAAAGGGACCCTCACCATCGAGGTTGACGACTCAACTTATACTTTTGATGCTGCTAAAGATTCAATTGCCTTTATTAATGTTAATATCGATAGTAATAAATACTATGGTTTAACGGCTATTAACAAAGCGCATACGGTAAGCTTTGGTATTAGCTCGCTCGGATTTGCCAGCCCTGATTTAAAAAATACCATTGCAGGCGGCCAGCTTTTGGTTACTGCCGATGGTAAGAATACCAGGCAATACGCGCTTTCTACCGAGGCCGGTAACAATCCCTCGAATGCTATTTACCTGGAACAATATATGCAAGACAGTGTGCTTACCAAAGGTACGTTCACTACATTAATGTCTAAAAAGGGTACGCAGGCTGCACAGGTGGTCACCGGCAGTTTTAATCTTCAACGCAAATAGGTTTTTAGTCTTTCGTCCTTTAATCACCGGACCATACAAAGATAAGTAATAATTATGATATATATGCTATTTGGCATAGTATTTTACCGGATTTTTTCTTCGGCTACCTCGTTTTCTACTAATTGTGTTAATATAGTTTTCACTACGGCTTCGCGCGCCCATTGTTGTTCGGTTAATGAGGCGTCTTCCTGGTACCATCTAATCGGCTCATTTATCTCAATACGGGTTTTGTAAATAAAGTTTTTCTTTGGATGCATTTTGGTGCCTTCGTAACTATTTAGTCCCTCGGCTCTGATTACCGTGGCGAATTGTTTGGTTTTAAGATCTACCTGTAAGCATTCTTCGAGCGAGTTTTTAAAATCGTGCTTGTCTTCCAGCCATAGGGTCAGGGTTTCGCCGTTCAACTCATGGTCGGCTACCGAAATGCGGCTATAGTCATAATCAACAGAAATGATCATCCACCATAGTTTGTCTTTTAGTTTTTGTGCAATCTTTATCATTTTTTTTCAATAAGAGGTTAGGCCGTCATTTGCTGACAGCAGAATTTATTTGTTGGTTTTTATTAATCCCGGTTTAGACAGCCGGGTAGGGTGGTACCCATCCGGGCAGGTATTTTTGTATAGCGGTAATTTCTTTGCTGTACTTATTGCAAACCGTGTAATAAGCTTTAAAGCGGATGCTTAGCTGGTTGTTGTCGGTAGTGTTGCCTTGGGTTGGGCGTGACTTATTATCTTTTAATTTGGTGTAGGCTATGTGCATCGGTCGGTTTATTAGGCAATTAATTTTATAGGTGTCGGCAATTATTTTCTGTGTCTGACTATGGATAAGGGCGTTCCCTGTATTTTAAAACGAGTTTCCGTATTTCTGTATTCATTTTTCTGTATATTCTTTAATATTATTTGGATTGTATATTATAATGTGTTAGTTTAGTGGCTGATTAACGATACAAATATAAAGAAAAATCTTTATTTAAAATCAAGAAAAAATAAAAATTAGTTTTCAACAGCCCATGGAATCGCCAGAAAAAACCAGCAAAATAAAGACTGTACGCCCTGAAACACTGGAGTTTATCATTTTATATAATCAACTTAAAGGGAAGGCTTTTAGCGGTAATGGACAATTAGCCGAGGCCTTGGGTTTCAACTCGGCCAGTTCTATTACAGAGATCATCAAGAGCCGTCAAAACATTGATCCTGAAAAATTCAGGATTTTTAAAGAGAAATATAAAGATTTTATTGAAGGAGTTGCTTACGCGCCTGCTGCGCAGGTTTCAAAGGTGGCTGAAGGTATACCTATGTACGAGATTACTGCAACAGCGTCGGGCGTTGAAGTGTATAATGATATTAATGATACACAGCCGGTTGGCCGTATGAATTTCCCAGGCATTGAGGACTGCGATTTCGCTTTGCCGGTTTGGGGGCATTCTATGTATCCATATTTAGAGAATGGTTGCTGGGTGGCGCTAAAGGTTATCCACGATAAAAAAATCTTACCTGGCGAGGTGTATTATATAGAGTGGGGAGATTACCGCATGTACAAGCGCTTACTATTAAGTGATAAAGAAGATGAGGTGATTGCACACTCTGATAATACTACGGAGATGGTGGGCGCCCAACTGAAATATGCGCCGTTCCCTATTAAGATAGCAGATATTAAAAAATTGTGCCTGGTTAAGGATATCCATAAAAAGCATAATCACTAATGGAAACAACGGTTTATACTTACAGCAGAAAGAACAGCATAGTTACTATTGTGATGATGCTGATATTGGGCGGGCTTTTCATATCTAACGTTTATCGGGCATACTATACTAATGACCGGTTTAACTTAGTGTTGTTTGCCGCACTGGTAATGGTGCTGGCTGCGCTATTGGTATTATTAGTATTTAAGAGATTGATTCCGGCATTTAAGAATGAACCTATACTGGAACTAAATCAAACAGAGTTAATAGATTATCTTAAAAACATCACCATCGGCTGGCAGGATATAGAAAGCATCCGCGTCAGGCGTACGCGCAGCACATCGCTATTGGTCATCCGGCTTAAGTGGGAATCTGACCACGGGCGTGATATTGTTATTTCATTGCGATGGGTGGCAGGTGGCGATGGCGAAATTTGTAGCAAGGTCATGGCGTATTTTGATCAATTTGGCCCGGGAGCCGAAAATAATGGGGAATAGTTTATAGCTACGGATTGTAAACGCAACTTGTTTATACAACCAGGCGAAAATATTTTAACTATAAATGTTTTATTTATATTTTTAACCTAATTTAAACTGGTTAAACTCATGGACGTAAACATTTACATAGCTTTGGGCGCGGTAGTTATCGTTGCCATTATCGTACTTAATCATCAAAAACAAAAAAACAAGATGAAAACCATGCTGGGCGAGGCTGGGGGTACGCAGCTTATTTTTCTGACAAAGGCAGTCGAGAAAAAAAACAAAGCTTTAGCAGACATCTTGTACGATGGTGGTATAAAACCTTCAGCTGCCAATACCGGCACCACACACAAAGACATGCTGATCAAGCAACTTGAAAAGCTGGAAAAAGAGTTTGCCGCCAAAAAAATATCCCTCAGAACTTACGACGAGCAATTATTTGATTTGTTAGAGAAAGCTAACAAATTAGTTGTGGTGGCTTAAAGAACCAGAAAGTTCGCTATTTTTAATTAAGCACTTGCTTATATTCCTTGTTTGCTTATAATTGCATTGTATGGCAGACGATGGTATAGTTAAACGCATTAAGATAATTGTTAAAGATTACGGCGGCCAATTGGCCCTTGCCGGCGCTATTGGTGTAGACCAGGGCTTTATCAGCAAAGTCATCAACAAAAAGCAGGAGGTAAGCTATTATCTGATTAGTAAGCTTTGTTTTCAATTAAAATACTCGCCAGAGTGGTTGATACTGGGAACCGGCGATAAGAAGATCAATAAAGCCGAATCGCCCAAGCTAATTACCGAGATTCAAATGATGCGTACTGAGCTGGATATTTTACATGCCCGTATGCGTGCCTTCGAGATGGAGATGAAAGAAATAAAGGAGAGAGCCGGCCAGCACCAAAAGGCGGGTTAGTTAATTCTGCCGGTTAATTAAAATAGCTTCTAAAGCATCGCCTGTATTTTTGCAGCGATTCATGGTGTTTTCTAATGACGACAGGATCTCGCGGTACTTGATCAGGTTTATCGCATCGGTTTCGTTGGCAAACAACTCCGCCACTGCATGATAATATATTTGATCAGATTGCCGCTCCAAAGCCTTAATGCGTTTGCAAGCCTCATCGGTAGCAGTTCTGCTATTAGATACACTTAATAAATTCACCACTTTCTGAATTTCTACGCCGGCTTGCTGTATCAACAATGCTATTTCTTTTATCGCTACAACAAACTCATTTATATTATATAGGTACATTCTGTTGCTTGCTTCATTAATGGTGTCGGCAACATCATCTATACATGACGCCAGCGTATGTATATCGCCACGATTTATTGGAGTAAACACAACCTGATCAAGCGCCAGGTAAATTTTATGGGTTAAATCGTCGCCGTTATGCTCTAAAGTGTCAATTTTTTTAAAGATAATCTCTCTATCTTCAAAATTACCGGTGTTTACCACTGTTACCAGTAATTCTGCCATATCTACCACATTTTTAGCGGCCTCATCAAATAAATTATAAAATAACGTTCTGTTTGATAGATAGTTACGAAACAACCTGCGCATTAGTATTAGTATTTTAAGAAAATCTAAATTAACAGCGGAATGTTAAACCAATATTAAATGAATATGATGATATGTTAAGTATTTGTTATGGATGAATTAAAAATGTATTTTATATAAATACCTAATAATCAAATACTTAATATGTAATATTAATTAAAAATATACTCCCTGAACCTAATTCAACTATGAAATAATGTTTAAATAACATTATCAAATGTTAATCATTGCTTAACATCTAGGTAATGCTGCGTCCGCACTTTTGGATCAAAATTTATTTAACCCTCGTTTCAATTATGAAAAAAATGTTTACAAAAGTTTTTAGTGCAGTGTTAGTGTCAGCCACCGTGTTGGCTGTAACAGCTAAGGCTCAGCAAACAGTGCTTGCATCGGCAACCACATTAAACACAAAATCTGAAGTAAAAGCAGATTCAACAGTTACTACTACCACTACTACTGCAAAACCTGCAGCTAAAGCAGATCCTGCTGCATGGGTGCCTGTAAGAAGATTATGGGGTTATGCATTCGGCGATCTTTATTTTAACCAACACCAAGATGCTGGAAACAGAGGTGCAGAAACTATGTACAATGGCGTTCCGGCAAACAGAAATGCTTTTCAATTCCGTCGTATTTATTTAGGATACGATTATGACATCAACGAAAAATTCACCGCAACCGTATTATTGGCATCAGAGCCAAATGCAAACACAGGTGTTAACGGTACTACTTCTATCCAGAACGGAGACAACCTTGTTGACGGTAAAATGGGTTTCTTTATCAAAAACTTCAACTTACGTTACAAAAACATCTGGACCGGTACTGATATCGTAGTAGGTGAAATGTCGACCCCTGGTTTCGCTTTAAATGATGGAGGCAATGCTCCAAATTCATTGTCGGAAGCAACATGGGGTAATCGTTTTATCGAAAAAACCATTACTGACTTCCACAAAAATAACTCGTACGATGTAGGTGCTTCATTACAAGGTACATTTGACCCTAATACTAAAAACTACGGTTACGTATTAATGGTTGGTAACAACAGTACAGCTAGCTTATTATCGGCAGCTAATGCTAACACTGGTTTCTATAAAATATTTTATGGTGATCTATGGGCTAAATTCTTAGACAAACACCTATATGTAGATATCTATGGTGACTACGCTCCAACTGCTCCGGGTACTATAACTATTGGTCAGCAAAACCATAGCATGCAAAAAATATTTGCTGCTTATGTTGATCCAAAATTCTCTGTTGGTGTAGAAGCATACATGCAACAATTTAAAAATGGTGTAAACAACACAACTACTAAAGCTGTTGAAGATTCAAGAGCAACTGGTTTATCTGTATGGGTAAAAGGTGCTATCATCAAAGACAAAATGAGCTTCTTCGCTCGTCGTGATGGTTACAATCCAGACACTAAATATGTTGACGCTGACGCTTACACAGTTAATACTAACTACGGAAGCTACAACCCAACTGTTAAAGAAACTTTCTACACAGGTGGTTTAGATTTTACACCGGCTCCAAAAATTCACTTCTCTCCAAACGTTTGGTTTATCCAGTATAAAGATCAAAGACCAGTTGGTACTACAGGTTACGTAGGTGATGGCCATAACTTAGTGTACAGAGCTACTTTCTATTACACTTTTGGTAAATAATTAAGTAAACCCTGATTAATAATATAAATTAAAAAACGTTATGAATTTTTCAAAAAGTTTAAAGTTAGCAGTTGTAGCATTTGCAGCATCTTGCTTATCATTAGCAGCTTCGGCTCAAGACAACACTCTTTTAGGCGCTGGTAGTACTTTCGTATATCCACTGTTCTCAAAAATGTTTTCTCAGTATACAGCTTCTAAAGTTAACTACCAATCAATTGGTTCTGGTGGTGGTATATTGCAGTTAACTAACAAAACTGTAGATTTTGGTGATTCTGATGCGCCGTTAAATGACGATCAAACCAAAAAAATGAGCGCTGCTGTTCTGCACATCCCAATGACTTCTGGTGCTGTTGTAGTTACTTATAACATCCCAGGTGTTACTGCTGCTTTAAACTTAAGCGGTAAAATCGTTGGCGACATTTACTTAGGTAAAATTACTAACTGGAATAGCGCTGAAATCAAAGCTACTAACAAAGGGGTTAACTTGCCAGATCTTCCTATAGCAGTTGTTCACCGTTCAGACGGTAGCGGTACTTCATTTATCTTTACCGATTTCTTAACTAAAGTAAACCCTGAGTGGGCTACTAAAGTAGGTAAAGCAAGTGCTGTTAACTGGCCAGCTGGTTTAGGTGGTAAAGGCAGCGAAGGTGTTGCCGGTTTGGTTAAACAAACTCCGGGCGCTATAGGTTATGTTGAGTTAGCTTACGCTTTCGAAAACAAAATGCCTTATGCTAACATCCAAAACAAAAGCGGTAAATTTATCAAACCAACAATCGAAGCTACTACTTTAGCCAGCAATGTAACTATCCCTGCTGACTCAAAAGTTTCAATTACTAATACTGATAATGCTGCAGGTTACCCAATTGCCAGCTTTACCTGGGCTTTGATTTACAAAGAACAAAACTATAACGGTCGTTCAAAAGCAAGAGCTACAGAGCTTGTTAAATTATTATGGTGGAACATTCACCAAGGCCAGGCTTTTTGCGCTGCTTTGAACTATGCACCTCTTTCAAAATCAGCTGTTAAAGTTGCTGAATCAATTTTGAAGTCAGCTACTTTCGACGGTAAATCTATCTTATAAGCAAACGCTTAAACGATAATAGCTAAAGCAGAAAACTAAAAGCGAGGGCAGCACAAATTAAAGTGCGCTTTTGCTTTTAGCTTTCTGCTTTTGGTACAATACACAACAAAACCTCAAAAATTTGTGGAAAATAAAAGATTACAATTATCCGATAGCCAGTTAAAGTGGGAAACCATTTTTAAGAAGCTGTTGATAGTTATGAGCATAATCCTGGTGCTTATAATATTAGGCGTGTTAACCACCCTGATCATAGAGTCCATGCCATCAATCAAGGCGTTAGGGATAGGTTATTTATGGGGAAAGGTATGGGACCCGGTTCAGAATATTTATGGTGCTTATCCCTTTTTGATAGGTACTTTATTGACTTCGTTTATCGCGCTCATCATCTCCATACCATTTTCATACGCGATAGCAATTTACCTGGGTGAGTATAATCCTAAAGGCTGGTTGTCAGATCTGTTGAAAAACACGGTCGAACTGATAGCTGCCGTACCGTCAATCATCTACGGTTTCTGGGGACTGTTTGTATTGGTACCCCTGGTGCGCGAATTTGAAGGTAAAATACATGTGCTGCCTTATGGTATTGGTATTTTTACAGCTTCGATAATTTTGGCTGTAATGATCATTCCATATGGTGCATCATTAGGTATAACTTTAATTAGAATGGTACCTTCTCCTTTAAAAGAAGGCGCTTACGCTTTAGGTGCAACCCGCTTTGAGGTTATCCGTAATGTGATTATGCCTTATACCCGTTCTGGTTTGTTTGCAGGTATTTTATTGTCATTAGGCCGCGCATTGGGCGAGACTATGGCGGTAACCATGCTTATAGGTAATACCAGCGCGGTGCCAACCAGCATTTTTGCACCGGGCAACACTATGGCCAGCGTTATTGCTAACGAGTTTACCGAAGCCGATCATACAGAATATCTTTCGGCGCTTATTGAGCTTGGTTTAGTGCTTTTCCTGGTAACGGTTGTAATAAACCTTATTGGCAGAAGAATAATTACCCGATTTACTAATAACTAATCTTATGGAAGCAAAAATCGGATTCAGAAATACCAAGAGCATTATTTTTAAGGGCATTGTAGTGTTTTTTGCCTTTTTAATAACCCTACCTTTAATTATCATTTTGCTTTATATAATTAAGCAGGGCGCGAGTCAGGTTAACTGGCATTTTTTAACTAACGTACCTGCGCCGGTAGGCGAGACCGGTGGTGGTATATTAAATGCCCTTTGGGGTAGTTTTTTAATGGTTTTAATGGCATCGGTTGTTGCTATACCTGTAGGTATGCTGGCCGGTATTTATTTAAGCGAAAATCCACGCACCAAATTGGCTAAATACAGCGGTTTATGTGTGGATATTTTGCAGGGTGTGCCATCAATTGTAGTAGGTATTGTAGTTTACTTTTGGATTGTTAAGCCATTAGGAACTTTCTCTGCCATGTCTGGTAGTATAGCTTTAGCCATGATGATGTTGCCAATAGTTATCCGCTCTACAGAGCAGACTTTACTATTACTGCCAGAGTCGCTTAAAGAGGCCGCTTTATCATTAGGGGTGCCTTATCACCGTGTTATTATTAAGGTAGTTATACCTTGTGGTTTTGCGGGTATTTTGTCTGGTATTACATTGTCAATAGCCCGTGTAATAGGCGAGACTGCACCATTGCTGTTTACCGCGTTTGGTAACCCTTATTTATCATCGGCAGTAACTAAACCAATGGAAAGCTTACCACACCTTATATTTACTTATGCCACAAGCCCGTACGACGAATGGCATAACCTGGCGTGGGGCGCATCATTTATACTTCTAATGTTTGTTTTAATATTAAATATAGTCACAAAAGTGCTAACAAGAAAATGGAAAATACAATTGTAAAGGCCGAAAATTATAACGCTTACTTTGGCGATAATCACGTTGTTAAAGATGTAAATATCAGCATTAACAAAAACGAGGTTATAGCGGTAATGGGTCCGTCAGGCTGTGGTAAAACTACATTTTTGCGTGGCATTAACCGCATGCATGAATTGATACCTAATGCAACTGCAAAAGGTAAAATATTGCTTGAAGGCGAAAACGTATACGATATGAATGCCATATATGTACGTGCTAAAATTGGTATGGTGTTTCAACGCCCTAACCCGTTCCCAAATTTGAGTATTTATGAAAACGTTGTTGCAGGTTATTTACTTAACGGCATCAAGGTTTCAAAAGCCGATAAAGATGTTATTGTTGAGCGCTCATTAACCAGCGCCGCTTTATGGAAAGAAGTTAAAGACTCATTGCATAAAAAAGGTACTTTCTTATCTGGCGGCCAGCAGCAGCGTTTGTGTATTGCACGCGCAATTGCTATGCAACCCGAGTTGATTTTGTTTGATGAGCCAACCTCCGCGCTCGATCCGATATCGACTTCAAGTGTTGAGGCGTTGTTTCACGAGTTGAAAGAAAATTATACTTTGATTATTGTTACGCATAACATGCAGCAAGCTGCGCGTGTGAGCGACAGAACAGCGTTCTTTTATATGGGAGAACTGGTGGAGTTTGACGATACCAAACAAATGTTTACCAACCCGGCAGATCAGCGCACGCAAAACTATATAACCGGCAGATTTAGCTAAACCAGAGGACTTAGACTTTAACAAGAAAAATATGACACCATTAGAAAATGAAATAACCGCGCTAAAAAAAGAGCTGGTTAGCATGTGGATATTAGTTCAATCACAGCTGAATAAATCAAGAGAGGCTATGATTCAATTTGATAAGGACCTTGCCCGCGAAGTCTTGATCAAAGAAAAAAGAGTAAACTCTTACGAACTTAAAATAGACCGCGATTGCGAAAATATATTTGCATTGCATTGCCCGGTAGCGGTTGATCTGCGTTTTTTGCTGGCTACCCTAAAGATCAATACTAATTTGGAGCGTATCGGTGATATTGCTGCAGGTATTGCGCTATACGTGGTTGAGTCGACAGTGAATTTTGACACTGACGCTATGGAAAGAACTTCATTGATCCGTATGTATGACGAGGCTATCAATATATTGATGGATACCCGCACTGCGTTTGAAAAAGAAGATACCATACTTGCCCGCAGTATATTTAAGCGCGATGATGTACTTGACGATATCAATATGGCAGCGCCTGCTACTGTCGGCGAATTGATTAAAGCCGACATAAAATCGTTGCCAGAGGCATTATACATCCTGTCGGTGATCCGTAAATTGGAAAGAGTAGGCGACCAGGCTAAGAACATAGCCGAAGAGATCATCTTTTACGTAGAGGCTAAAATACTAAAGCACTTCGAGAGCAGCCAGGCCGAAGATTAATGATTGATAAATAGTAATTGTGATTTGAACGAGGTGGATAGCGATATCCGCCTTTTTTTATGATAATAGGTGGAGAAAATGAATTATCTGTTATTCCTGCTGACATAGGGCTGTCACTAGCCGGTGGTTTCTTTGTATCAACAAACACTAAAACCACAACATTATGTCAATCATCAAAAAGTTGTTAAAGGAAATTGAGCAGGAAGCTCAAACCACCCGCAAGTTCTTAAACATTATACCGGCCGATAAATTCGACTGGCAGCCGCATCCCAAAAGCATGACTATAGGGCAGCTAACTAATCATATTGCCGAACTACCGGCATGGGTAAGCCTGGCTATCACTACCGATGGACTGGACTTTCAAGCTAACCCATACGAGTCAACCCATGCAGCTAATGTTGCCGATTTGCTGGAGATCTTCGAGAATGCCTATGCCGACGGTCGCGCTCATTTAGAAGGCGTTAAAGAAGAGGACCTGGATAAACCCTGGATACTCCGCAGCGGCGACATGATTTTGGGCAATATGAATAAATACGAGACTGTGCGTATCTCTATCGCTCAAACCATTCACCATCGTGCGCAGTTGGGCGTGTACCTGCGTCTGTTGAATGTACCTATCCCAGGCAGCTATGGCCCGAGTGCCGACGAATTGGAAGCCATGCAAGCTTATGCCTAACCTGTTTTGTTTCACGCGGATGTATAACACATGAAACAAGTGAAACAATATTTTAAGTCAAAATATTGATAATGAATTAATTGTAAAATATGAGTGAAACAAAATGAAACAACAAAAAAGACCTATAAGTATTTTTTTGTTTCATCGCCTAGGCCATCTCCACCAAAACAGGGATAGCAAATACCACTGAAACAAGAAAGGCTCAAACAAACGTTTGAGCCTTTCTATACAATATAAAGCAACTAATTACTGATAACTTACAGTTAAAGTAATTGGTACGCTCAAAGCTTTCGATATAATGCAATTTGCTTTAGCACCTTCGGCTATTTCTTTGAATTGATCTTCAGATACACCGTCAATAGCAGAACCTTTTAACTCCAGGTGGATACCTACGATAACCAGCGCCTGCATATCCAGGTCAAGAATGGCATCGGTAGTTAAATCGCCTGGCGTAAAGCCTGCTTGCGTTAAAGCCGCGCCAACTGCCATGGTAAAACAACCTGCATGAGCAGCTGCGATTAGCTCCTCCGGGTTAGTGCCAACACCATCCGCAAAGCGGGTTTTGAATGAATATTGGGTGTTATTTAATGTGGTGCTTTGGGTTGAAATTTCGCCTTTACCTTCTTGTAAGGTGCCATTCCAGTGAGCATGTGCGGTACGTTTCATAGTTTAATTTTTTTATTGTTGTGTATATAAATATATAAGTTTTTAATTTCAAACAGATCAAGCAAAGATTAACAAATCCTTAAAACATAAATCTTAAAAGCTGTTTCCCACTAATGACTAATGACTAATGACTAATGACTAATGACTAATGACTAATGACCTACTTAGTCCACTTAGCCCGTTCATATTGTACCGGCCATTTAACACTATCGTCTCCCAATTCATGTGCCGCGCGGAGCGGAAAATTCGGATCGCGCAAAAACTCACGGGCAATGATCACCAGATCGGCTTCACCATTTTTGATAATGTCATCGGCTTGTTTTGCATCGGTAATTAAACCTACTGCGCCGGTTAATATTCCGGTTTTGCGCAAGGCATCGGCAAACTCAACCTGGTACCCCGGTTTCAATGGGATATGCGCCAAAACGTTACCGCCCGATGAACAATCAACCAGGTCAACACCTTTATCCTTCAATATTTTTGCTAACGCGATGGAATCATCAGCAGTCCAGCCCCCCTCGGTCCAGTCGGTTGACGAAATGCGCACAAACAACGGTTTTGACGCCGGCCAGGCTTCCTGTATGCTTTCAATAATCTCTAATAATAAGCGGATACGATTCTCGAATGAGCCGCCATATTCATCGGTACGTTTATTACTCAATGGCGAGTAAAACTCATGCACCAAATAACCATGTGCACCATGAATTTCTATCACATCAAAACCAGCCTCTAGGGTACGCTTTGCAGCAGCCTTAAAATCGGCTTTAATTTTTTCTATGCCTGCTCTGTCCAGCTCCAGGGGAGCCTCTTCTTTGTCGCTAAAAGCAATGGCACTTGGCCCTACAGCTTTCCAACCATTAGGCTGATCTGAAGGAATTTGAGCATTGCCTTTCCATGGCACTTCATGGCTGGCTTTGCGGCCGGCATGCGCCAATTGGGTGCCTGCAAATGCGCCTTGCTCATGTATAAAATCAGTGATTTCTTTTAGTTTGTCAATGTGCTCGTCTTTATAAACACCCAAATCGCCATAACTGATCCGGCCCTCGGGCGATACTGCAATTGCTTCGGTGATGATCAATGCTGCTCCGCCTACGGCGCGACTACCCAAATGTACCAGGTGCCAGTTATTGGCAAAACCATCCTCGCTGCTATATTCGCACATAGGCGATACCACAATGCGGTTTTTTAATTCGATGTCCTTTATTTTTAAAGGAGAAAAAAGGTGTGACATAGATCAATGTTTTTGCCAAATATGGATGTTAACAACGGCACTCATCTCATGGTTTTGTAAGAATGTGCCGATGTGTTATTTAAATGATAAACTATTCCACTTTCTCCTCACGCTTCACCAGCAAAATGTCGTCGCCCTCTAAAGGCAGGTAGCCATACTCATAGCAAAAATGGTAGGTCTTGCCGTTCTGCGTATCGTATTTATTGGTAAGGTATTTAAAATCGAAACCCTTAGCCGTCATTTTTGCTTTGGTGGTTTTGGTTTTGCCTGTTGGATTTAACTCTTCCAAAATACGGCGGTTGCGCTTCAGAATATTATTGATGTTGCGCACCATATTATAGCTGTTGCTGTTGAGCTTGTTGTTATAATTGTTGCGGCACAGATCGTTACAAAACTTTTTGTCGGCGCGCCCATGTAGGGTAGTGCCGCAGTCCAGGCATACTTTTTCGGTTTCCATAAAGCTAAGATAATGAATATAATATCCGTCTGCAAGCGTTTGCAAACGGATATTGTCGTTTATAAGTAATTAATATCCGACTAATGTTTTCGTTACCCTGCACCTTTGTATCATCAAACAGAAACGAAGTATAAACGATAAACTTAAAATCATGAACTCATTAAAAAACAGCGTACGCTTAGTAGGTAACCTGGGTATGGACCCTGAAGTAAAAGTATTTGACACCAATAAAAAGCTGACCAAGCTGTCATTAGCTACCAGCGAAAGCTACAAGAACGAAAAAGGCGAGCGCATAACAGACACCCAATGGCATAATCTGGTGATTTGGGGCGCCCAGGCACAAATAGCCGGCGATTTGCTTAAAAAGGGCGATGAGATAGCAATCGAGGGCCGGCTAAATAATCGCAGCTATATTGATAAAGATGGCAATAAAAAATACACCTCAGAAATTGTCGTGAATGAATTTTTGAAAACCAGCAGCCGCAATTAAAAACCCAAGTGGCATTAATGAATGGGGATGAGCATATTTCGATAACGTCATCGTGAGCGTAGCGTGACGATCTCTTGCCGACGTGTTAAAAGCGGCTTATCCGGAGATCGTTACGCTCGTACCTCGCTCACGATGACGGATTTGGGAGATAATAGTTTTGAACTTGTCTGCTATTCGTCTATTCAAATGCCCGGCTTATCTCGCTGTTGCTCACTATGACAAAACATTTTTAATTATCAATCACTCAAAATATCCTATCCTAAACCTTTATTACCAATAACCTAACCTTATCACATTTCCTAAACCTTATCACTATATTTGTTATGTACTTAGAAGCAAAAGAAACCGCCCGGCTATATCAGTTGTTATCAGACAAATTGGGTAACGACACCACCGAGGCCATGTTCAAATACATCGATAACAAAACCGAACGAGCTGTGGAGTCAACTATTCAAACATTAGCTACAAAAGGAGATATAGCATCTTTGAAAACCGATTTGCTTATTATTAAAAATGAGCTGGGTACTGCAAAACACGAACATGCCAAAGACATAAGTGAATCCAAAGCAGAAATGATTAAATGGATGTTTATTTTCTGGGTGGGTCAGGTAGGTGCCACTTTAGCGATAATAGCCCTGTTTATGAAAAAGTAGTATGATTAACGGATTAGATAAAATTGCTACTAAAGATTGCTTGATTGATCTGAAAAAAGATATCAATAACGCAAAAGTAGCTATGATTAGATGGATGCTTTTTTCGCAATTAGCCAGATTGTAGCTACCTGGTTAATCTTCTTTATTCTGTTTAACAAATAGAAATTAAAACCTAAAAGAAAACCCGTTTACATTGTAAACGGGTTTTCTTTTTATAGGTGGAGTTATATCTGATCTTTTATCCAGTTCGAAAAATCAGCAATTGATGTAAACAAATACTCCGGTTCAAGCTTTTTTAATTCGCTTTCATCAGCCGTACTTGCCCAGGCTGCTGCTGCTATGGGTACGCCTATTTCTTTGCAATATTTAACATCGCTTGGTGCATCGCCAACATACAAACTTTCAGCTTTAGAGGTGCCTAATTTCTCGAGCACCGTGCGGATGCCGTTAACTTTATTTGGTCCTTCGGGCGAGCCGGTTTCTAATGTTTCAAAGTATGATTCCAGGCCGAATTGCTTTAAAGAAATACGGGTGCTGTGTTTACCTTTGCCGGTTACCATAGCCAGCAAAACGCCTTTGTTTTTTAAAAGGTCCAGTAACTCCCTCACGCCGGCAAATGCAGCTGGGCAGGTATGGTGCAATGCTTCATAGTATTTTAAATAAGCGGTCACGCCTGCGTCTTCATGACCTGGAATAAGTTTGCGGATAGTACCTTCTTCTGATGGCCCGAAGGTGGCGATGATTTCTTCTTCGCTAATGCTTTTGCCCAGCAAAGGTTCAACACTTTGTTTAAAAGCGGCTATGCAAAGCGGCAGCGTATCGGCAATGGTGCCGTCCAGATCGAATATTACGGCTTTTATTTTTTGGGTAGATGTCATCTTATTTTAACTCAGGTGGTCTTACTAGTTGTCATTGCGAGCGAAGCGTGGCAATCGCGAATATTGCATCCTTGCGATTGCCACGCTACGCTCGCAATGACAACATTATAAGTTTTTTACGGCGTTACCGTAGCCACCGGCAAGATCTTGCCGTTAAAAAACTTATGCCCGGTTAAAGCAAAGTCGGCTATGTATTTACCCATTTCGAAAGCCATCACCGGCGACTGATAGCCCGGGAATGCTTTCTCCAGCATCTCTGTTTGCGCCGAACCCAGGGCAAGGCAATTTACCCTGATATCTTTCTCCGCGAATTCTTGCGCCAGGCACTCTGTAAGCGTGTGTAAAGCGGCTTTGCTGGCCGAGTAAGCTGATAGCCCCGGAAACTTGACGCTGCCCTGGTAGCCACCCATGCTGCCGATATTAAGGATGTGCGAACCCGCGGGCATGAACTGGTGCAGGCTTTGTATCATACGTACATGACCAATGAAATTGCTTTGCAGCATTTCTACAAAGTCGCTTTCGCCAAGCTCGGTAAATGGTTTGTTGATGAGTACACCGGCATTATTGATCAGGATATCCACTTTGCTATCAAAATGGCTGTTGATAAATTGTTCCAGACCGTCATAATCGTCATGCACAATATCAAAAGCGATAGGGTATAGAACACCTTCAGGGTTAAGTCCGAGTGCGATCTCTGCCAACCGGGTTAATTTATCTTGCGAGCGCGCCAGGGCAATAACCTGATGTTTTCCGGCGGATATCAGTTCGATAACCGCTTCAAATCCTACGCCGCTGCTGGCACCCGTGATAACGATATTCATACACTATTAATCTTTCTGATCTTCGTTGATACCGTGCAGGCCTTCTTCTAAACGCTTAGGTCGCAATACGTAGTAAACGCCAAGCAGGGCTACAAGAATCGAGATCAGGTAAAATCCAAAACTAAGGTAAACGGCCATATCCTCAGGCAAAGAAAATCCTTGCGCTACTCTAAGTAATAACGCATCCCTGATACCGCCGCCGCCTAAACTAAACGGTATAACGGCAGCGAGCGATGAGAATAGGAAAGACAGCAGATACGGAGCAAATTTTCCGCTAAAATTCTGTGCCATTAACAGGCAAACAATACACAACAATTGCATAGTTTGTACGCAAATAGCTTTAGCATGGCCCTGGAAAAACTTATGGGTATATTCTTTGAAAAATTTACGGGCAACAATATAATAGATAACCGACCCGATAGAAACAATAGTTAAAGGGTAAGCCAAATGATAAGGAAAATTTGGGATCAGAATAATCAGCCCAACTACTATAGCGCCAATGGCCCAAAAACCGCTTAGCCTGTCAAATAATATCGCCCAAAAAACCTTTTTAGTAGGCAGGTTATAGCGTTTGTGCAGCAGGTAAATTTTGTAGCCATCGCCACCAATACCTCCGGGTAACAATACATTGTAGCATAGGCCCAAAAAGTACAAACGCAGGTTAAAGCGCCAGTCTAACTTTAAACCTATCGACTTAAAGAAGCTCAGTAATCGCCATGAAGAGAATATCATAGAGCCTACATAGCATAAAATAGCGGCTGCCAGCCAGGCGCGGTTAGCGTGAGTTAGCCTGAATTTAATTTTAGCAAACGGTACCTTGCTAAATACATAATACAGCAGCCCGCCGGTTACTGCTATGATCAATATTATTTTAACAACGCTCCAGAGCTTGCCCTTCCAGGTTTTATGCTCGGTGCCTTCGTCTACAACTTCTTCAATTTCTGTCATTGCGTGCAAAGGTAGCTTTTTTAGAGATTAATGGTTAGTGATTGGTGATTAGAGGTTGGTTAATTAGTGATTAGGTAACAGTTGCTAAACTTAAAACTAATATACACCCGCTATGATTGTAAAAGATTAAAAATAACTAATATCTAATCATCGATCACTAATCAATGGTTTCAATTATTAGATACCGGTGACTAATAATTTTGAAATAAAAACCTCTAATCACCAATCACTAATCTCTAATTACTATTTTTGCCCCAAAATTAACAGGATGAGCAAAGTACAGGTAGGCATAGTGCAAATGAGCTGCACTGCCAACAAGCACGAGAATTTACAGAAAGCCATTGCAAGAGTAAAAGATGCTGCCGCCAAAGGCGCGCAGATAGTTTGCTTGCAGGAGCTTTTTACATCGCTTTATTTTTGCGATGTTGAAGATCATGATAATTTTTTACTGGCCGAGGCTATCCCTGGTCCATCAACTGATGAATTATCAAAGGTTGCTGCCGGGCTGGGTGTGGTGATCATTGCGTCGTTGTTTGAGAAACGCGCGCAGGGCCTTTACCACAATACTACCGCGGTTATTGATGCCGATGGTGCTTACCTTGGCAAGTATCGCAAAATGCATATTCCGGATGATCCGGGTTTTTACGAGAAATTCTATTTTACCCCGGGCGACCTGGGTTATAAGGTATTCCAAACCAAATTTGCTAAAATCGGCGTACTCATCTGCTGGGATCAATGGTATCCTGAAGCAGCACGTATCACCGCTTTAATGGGTGCAGAGATATTATTTTACCCAACAGCTATTGGCTGGGCAACTACCCAAGACGAGGCTACCAACGTAGAGCAGTACAACGCCTGGCAAACCATTCAGCGCTCGCATGCTGTGGCTAATGGCGTGCATGTGGTAAGCGTTAATCGGGTAGGCGAGGAAGCCGGTGTTAAATTCTGGGGCGGCTCGTTCTTTGCTAATCCATTTGGGACTGTAATTCACCAAACTACGCACGATCAGGAAGAAGTGATAGTACAAGAACTGGATCTGAATAAAACGGATTACTACCGTACCCACTGGCCGTTTTTGCGCGACAGGAGAATTGATTCTTATCAACCGATTACGAAACGCCTTTTAGACGACGAATAGAAATCTTGTCATTGCGAGCGGAGCGCGGCAATCGCGAACTTTGCAGCGTGCGATTGCTTCGTACCTCGCAATGACAAATGCAACATATCAACCATGAATTATCCAAAACAAAAAGGCTTATACTTCCCGGCAGAATGGCATCCGCACAAAGCTACCTGGTTAAGCTGGCCGCATAAAGAAGAATCATGGCCGGGCAAGATCATGACCGTTTATCCGCAATATTGCGAGTTTATCAAAGCCTTAACCGCCGGCGAACTGGTGCGCATTATTGTGAAGGATGAACCGATGGCCGCTTTTGCTAAAGAGCAATTAATGTCGGTTGGTGCTGATCTGCACAAAATTGAATTCTTTGAGTTTGGTACCAATGACGCCTGGTGCCGAGATCATGGTCCGGCGTTTTTGATTAATGGGGCGACTAAAGAAAAAGCTATCGTAGATTGGGGCTACAACGCCTGGGGCGGCAAATATCCGCCGTTTGATCTGGATGATGTGATCCCGACTAAAATAGGCCAGCATTATGGATTGGATGTTTATCATCCGGGTATTGTGATGGAGGGCGGCTCGGTTGATTTTAACGGTAAAGGCACTATCTTAACTACGACGGCATGCTTGTTAAATCCAAATCGTAACCCGCAATTAAATCAGCAGCAAATAGAAGAATACTTGTACAATTACTACGGTGCCGAGCAAATTTTATGGTTGGGCGATGGCATAGTTGGCGATGATACCGATGGCCACATCGACGACATTACCCGTTTTGTGAATGAAGATACCGTGGTAACCGTAGTCGAAGAAAATAAAAACGACGACAACTATCACTTACTACAAGAAAACCTGCAAAGCCTGAAAACTATGCGTCTGTTAAACGGCAAACAACTTGACATCGTCGAACTGCCAATGCCCGATGCAGTGATTTATGACGATCAGCGCTTGCCGGCATCATACGCTAATTTTTACATCGGCAATGCCGCGGTGGTGGTACCAACTTACCGTTGCGATAAAGACGATAAAGCGCTGCAAATATTGCAAGACTGTTTCCCTGATCGTAAGGTTATCGGTATAGATTCGACAGATATTATCTGGGGATTAGGTAGTTTCCATTGCCTGAGCCAGCAGGAGCCGGAAGTCTAGCTCTTTTTAACTACAAACCAGGGGATATGCAATAAGCCTGGTTTAAGATCTATTTTAACACTGTCGCCAATTTGGGTGCTGTAATACATTTTACTGCCCACATCGACTTGTTTATTTTCATGGCATGGCCCCCAAGTGCTTAGGTACAGGTAATAAGCAGTGCTTTTACCATGACTTATATGGTGGCCCAATACTGAAGCTTTATAGATTTGATCGGGCGAATTATCGAATCCGCAATTGATTTGCCCCACAGCGCCAAAAGCATAAAATAGCGACAAACACAACATCAAAATTCCCTGGCTTACTATACCGTTGCTTAGTGATTCATTAACTCCAACTTTAAACAACAACCCGCCAACAACCACGCCTATACCAATAAAGGGCAACCAAAAGCTGTCATAATTATAAAAATGATAAGCAGCTAATGATTTGGCAAATAATGCTACTGTGGGTGCTATAAATCCAAATATTACGTAAGGATATACGCTGTTTTTACCGTTGGATAAAAATTTGATCAATCCGTTGCTGGTAATGATGATCGGGATGGCCAACAAAGGGCAGATCAAAGCTAAAATGGTAAATATGGGCTGACGCAAAGCTATGGTAGCTATAGCCACGGCAATACCTGCAACGGTATAGGTTATTGCTATTTTTTTAGCGTTATCTAACTTTGACTGACGCTCCTCCGGCGTAAAACCCAGGTTAGGGTCTTGTAACAGATTTTTCTTTTCGTCTTCCAACTCATTGGCATCCAGGTCGGAGAAAGTTCCTGTCAGGTAGTTGGTTAATTCGTTATTGTTATTCAGGTCATTATAATTTCTGATAACAATATTCGGTGTGCCGGGCGTATTCGATACAATCACTAATACCTTCCTGTCAATTTTTACTCCCTTCACATCGTCAACAGCAATATCCAGCGTTTTAAAAACAGTAGTAAAGGTTATAGTGCCGTTTTCAATAGTTACTTTTCTACGGATGGCATTGATAATGACGAACAGTCCCATAGCTGCCATAAACAAGGGCACAAAGTAAATAACCGCTCCGCCGTTATTGGGCTTGTTAAATAGAAAGATGCCGAAGCTGATCATGGCTGCGCCCAATATAAAGTTTACTATTTTTAGAAAGGTTGATACTGTAAATTCGCGTTGCATGGTGGTTTAATTGTGATGATACAAGGTAAGTAATTAGGTGGTTTATTTTGCTATTTGACTATGTTGTCACTGCTTTGTTTCATTAAGATTAGAGATTTTTAATCACCGGCAAATCCAGGCCTGCTTTTCTACCGAGAAAATTACCGCATTCACCGAGTTCTTGTCCATCAGTCGCCAATTTTAGTTTTGGCTGCCTATATTAGTGCCTTACTTTTGAGGTAATAATTTAAAACTAAGAAAATGAACAACGATATAAATAATACAAACCCACCCGTGCGGAATAACGGAAAGGCGGTGGCCGGCATTGTTTTGCTGGTAGTGGGTGCATGCCTGCTTTTTAAACAATTTGATATATTTTCTCCGCCGCACTGGTTAATAAGTTTCCCGATGGCGATGATAGTGGTTGGCTTATATATAGGCGCCAGAACTAACTTTAAGAATATAGCCTGGATCATTGTAACCATAGTGGGCTTCGCAAGTTTATTAGACGATATTTTTCCGCATGTTAATGTGAGCGATTTCTTCTGGCCTGCCGCTATGATAGGTTTTGGCGTATACCTCATATTACGTAAACGTAATAGCAACGATTGGGATAAAAAAGACTGGAAAGCAAAATGGGAGCGAAGTAAATATAACTTTGGTACTCATAACCCAACCGAACCCGTGGTTGATTATACTGTAAAACCCGAAACCGATGACGCCCAGACGCCTCCTCCAAATACCGGCAGTGCTACCGGTTCAAGCAGCAACACATTTACCGGCGACGAGCACCTGGACGCTGTATCAGTTTTTGGTAGTGTTAAAAAGACTATATTTTCTAAGAACTTTCAAGGCGGCGAAATCGTAAACGTGATGGGTGGCACCGAACTGGACTTTACCCAGGCTAACATCAATGGCCGTGTTTATGTAGACATTACTCAGATATTTGGTGGTACCAAAATTATTGTACCATCGCACTGGATGGTGGTATCAGACATGGCAGCCGTGTTTGCCGGGGTAGATGATAAACGGATTAAAACCAACGCCCCGCCGGATAGCAGTAAAGTACTGGTACTAAAAGGCGTGTCGATATTTGCCGGAGTAGACATCCGTAGTTATTAATCGCATTCAACCTTAAAACTTATAATAAGCACGTTTTGGCTGTAGTACAATCACTTATTTTTCAGAAACTGCGTTTAGCATTTGTGGCTTGCGGACTTGCCTGGGCAGGCCTGCAAGCCTACATTATTCACAGTTTCGGGTTTGAGTGGTATACCGCTTTAACAGATAGCCTGGTAAGCTCTGTATTGCTTACCGCAGCGTGTTGGCTCATTAATAATAACCTGCGCTATTATCAGCCGGGGAAGGGGAGCTATATCAATATTTTGATCTGGATAGTTACCCTGGCCGCCGCCGGTACTGCAGGTGCCCGTTATATTTTGCCGTTTATTAACCACGGCCCTATATATGCCAACTTTATGTCGCAATCTACGGTAATACGTTTTTTTACCAATTTTTTGGCGATAGGGTGGATGGCCATGATCAGCATGATCTGGTATTCGCAAATTGATCAGAAAGAGAATGAGCGCCGCAAAGCCGAAGCTGAGCAACTGGCCCGCGACGCGGAACTATACAACTTGCGCCAGCAATTACAACCGCATTTTTTATTCAATAGCTTAAACTCTATTAACGCACTCATTGGCTTTAAACCTGATGAGGCCCGTAAAATGATCCACCAGCTATCAGACTTTTTGCGGGGCACCTTAAAAAAAGACGACCAGCTACAAGTAACTTTAAACGAAGAGCTGCAACATCTCGCTTTATACCTTGAGATTGAAAAAGTACGCTTCGGTCATCGCCTTAAAACAGAAATAAGCTGCGATGCGCAATGCGGCGAGAGCATCATGCCAGCCATGCTGCTACAGCCTTTGGTTGAAAACGCTATAAAATTTGGATTGTATGATACTACCGAAGAAGTGGTGGTAAGCATTCGCGGCGAAGTAGAGGGTAGTTACCTGGAACTGACCGTGCAAAATCCATATGACCCAAAAACCTCACGTCCCCGCCAGGGAACCGGTTTTGGTTTGAGTGGTGTGCAACGCCGTCTATATTTGCTGTATGCGCGTAATGATTTGATGGAAACTCACGCAAATGATAATATATTTACAACCATAATAAAAATACCACAGTAAATGATACGTGCTATATTGATTGACGACGAGCCTTTGGCCCGCATGGTTGTGAGAGAATATTTGTTAGCCTACCCGCAGATAGAGGTTTTGCAGGAATGCGGCGATGGTTTTGAAGGCCTTAAAGCTATACAACAACATCAGCCCGATTTGATATTTTTGGACGTGCAAATGCCTAAAATAAATGGCTTTGAAATGCTGGAATTGGTTGACGAGCAGCCTGCCGTAATATTTACCACCGCGTTTGACGAATACGCCATAAAAGCCTTCGAAGCTCACGCGACAGATTACCTGCTAAAACCATTCAGCATGGAACGTTTTGCCAAGGCTGTAGATAAGTTTTTAGCACAAGCTCCAAGTACTGGTAACACCGTTGCTAAAAAAGAAGAATTACTGGAGACGGCCTCACACTCGCCGGCGCAACATGAGCGTATTGTTGTAAAAACCGGTACTAAGGTTAAGATCATCCCCGTGGCTGATGTGCAATACCTGCAAGCCGATGATGACTATGTAAGCATCATTACACCTGAAGGTTCATTCCTGAAAAATAAAACCATGAGTTTTTTCGAGCAAACGCTGGATGCCCGCCAATTTGTGCGTGTACACCGTAGCTATATAGTAAGTGTGCAGGAGATAACGCGTATTGACCCTTATGAGAAAGACAGCCATCTGGCTATTCTAAAATCGGGCGCTAAAATACCGGTGAGTAAAACCGGTTACGTGAAGTTAAAGCAGGTACTGGGAATATAATATCGTTGATCATTTTACAACCTAACCGACACGTCATCGCGAGCGTAGCGTGGCGATCTCTATCAAAGCAATATTATTTGTGATGTCTAAAGAGTGGTTGCATTACGTATTATTAAGCGTTTAGAGATCGTTACGCTCGTACCTCGCTCACGATGACGCAGCGGGATATTAATATTAAACCAGGCTCATTTCTTCTAATTACAATTTCAGCTAATCAGCTTTGTTGCCCAGAGGAAGCATAAAACATAATTCAGTACCTGTACCCAACACGCTCCTGGCCCATATTTTACCGCCCTGGTTTTGAATCAGATCTTTACAAAATAACAAACCCATGCCGGTGCCTACTTCATTTTCTGTGCCTGCAGAACTGTTTACCTGACTTTTAAATAAGGTATTCAGATATTCGGCACTCATGCCTACACCATGATCTTTCAGGCAGAAAGCTATCCCCTCGTTTTCTATCCAGGATGATATTTCAATTGTGCCATCGCGGTTTGAGAATTTAATGGCATTGGTTAAAAAGTTATGAATAACAATACGCACCGAGTTAGGGTCGGCCAGTGCAATAGCATCCTGCGGAATATCTTGCTGTATAGTGAGATTTTTTTGCTGGATTTTATCTTCCAGGTGTTGTATTTCGCGACTGGTCAAGTCGGCCAATGAAAAGTTGACAGCTTTATTGTTGGTCCCATCAACCTGGCTGTTTATCCAGAACAACAGCGTATCCAAAAAGTCAGACGTGTTTTCCAACCTGTTGAACACTTTAGGCGTCATCTCTATAAATTCTTCGCCGCTGATGCTCGCATCGGTCATCAGCGTAAATAAACCGCGCAATGTGCTAATAGGAGCCCGCAGATCATGCGCCAACACGCCAATCAACCTGTCTTTTAATATATTAAGCTCATTTAGCTTTGCGGCCTGCGAATTTAGGTCTTCCTGCTGCTGGGTAATTTCTTGGTTCTTGCCTGCAAGCAATTTATTAATGCGTTGTTGCTTGATCTTGGCGTTATAGTAAATCAGAACAATAATAATCAGCACCAAAATGATTATCGCTGATATAAGGTTCTCATTGCTTTGGTTGGCAATACGCGCTTTGTAAACTTCCTCTTTTTTATGCTGTCGATCCATCAACTCGTTTTGCTTTTTGGCAAATTCAAGCTCCAGGTTGTAAAATATGGCTTTATGAATGCTTTCGCTGTGTTTCAGATCGCTTCGCAAACCAGAAAACGCAACATGCTCTTTATAGGCTTCTTCAAAGCGCTTTAAACCGGCCAGCGCCATGCTGAGTTGCTGTGAGGCGTCAGTTTTTAAGATGAGGTTATTTAATTTAATGCCGGTATCTTCCGCCTTCACCGCATAATTATAAGCTAACTGATATTTTTTATCCCAGTTATACACAACCGCAAGGCCTTGATAGGCATATGCCCTTACATAACTTGAGTTGCTTTGCTTCCCTAATTTCAAAGATTCCTGCAAATAGTATATAGCGCTATCAGGACGTTTGATATAGTACTTATAAAGGCCCATATCGTAATAGACTAATGCAAGGCCTTCTTTATCCTTCATATGGCGGAATATGCCGTGCGCCCGGTCGAGATAAGGCTTAGCACGCTTGTAATCTTTTTGCGTGATGTACAGATCACCAATATCCTGGCAAGCGGTACTAATACCCTGCTGATCTTCTTTTTTCTCCCAGATAACCAGTGCGCGGTTATAGTAGCTAAGTGCTTTCTGGTACATTTCCAGCTCCTGCATGATCACGCCAATATTGCTGTATTTGTTGGCAGCGGCATCCTGATCGTTATGTTTAATGTTGATGAGCAGGGCCTTGAAATAATAGTCAAGCGCTTTGGAGAAATCGCCTTTATTGTCGTAAGTGATACCCAATAGGTTGTATACTTCGCCTTCGTCAGCTTCGTCGGGTGTAATTACACACCAGGCCAGTGCTTTTTGGTAATAGGCAATAGCAATATCATAATTACCCATAAAATCTTCTACACGGCCCAAACCGTTATAGCTATCGCTAATGCCTTTTTTGTTGTTTTGTTGCTGGTAGATCTTTAATGCAGCATTATAATTTTTAATAGACTCCGGGTAGTTGCCGTTAAAAGTATTAACCGAGGCTATTTGCAAAGTGCCGTTAGCTATACCATTGGGATAGTTGATTTTTTTAGAAAGATTGATTTCCAGTTTGCCGTAATATAAGGTGCTGTCCGGGTGCGATCCATAATAGCTGGCGGCAAGCTTGTTTATCTGTTTGATAGTGAACGTATCAGGCTTGCTGCCGGTTTTTTGGAGCGATGACATGACCAATTTCTTCAAACTGTCAGTGCCATGATCTTGTGGTTTGGCTGATAGATTTAGGCCGTATAAATTAAAAAAAATAAATAGAAAGAAATAAGGGCGCAAGCTTATATTATTAATAGTTAATAACAGACATAAATGTATAACTTATTATTTACTTCTATAAGCTATAAGAAAAGAAAAGCCCGATTAATTGCTTAACCAGGCTTTGTACGTATTAGTTAAAAAGGTGTTACTCTTTTTTAATAAATTTTACTTGATGTGCTTTTTAAATTGCTAAACGTGCTCCAATTCACGAGCAAGTGTTAAATCGTATGTAGTTTGCAAACCTATCCAGTACTCAGCACTTATATCTAATATTTTCTCTAACCTCACCGCCAGGCGGGCGTTTATGTGGCGCTTGCCTCTAAATAATTCACTTAAATTACCGGGTAATAAACCAAGACCTTTTGCCAGTTCTGTTTTTTTTAATCCCCGCTCTTCAACTTCTTCCAATAAAAATTCACCCGGGTGAAAAGCTACTGGTGTTCTTAATGATACTCCGTTTTTATCAACTATGTTCCCCATAACCTTGATGTAAGCTATTTATCTCCATAATGCCCTATTGCAGAAACTACGGTAACTGTTATGGTATTATTTTCTATTAGATAAACTAACCTATCTTTTTTATTGATGCGTCTTGACCAATAGCCGGCTAATTCAAATTTTAATCTTTCGGGTTTACCTGTGCCGGTTTCGGGATGTGTGTATAATTCGTCAATAATCTGCTCTACTTTTTTAATAGAAGCTTTATCGCCTGATTTCTGTATTGCTGATAAATCTTTCTGAGCATTTGGAGCGATAACTACTTTATATTCTCCCATATAGATTTGGAAGGATCAAGGGTAATAAAATTGCCATCGTCGACCTGCTTTTTACTGGCTTTTATCTTTTTTACAAAATCAGGGTTGTAAGGACTTTTAGTAGTTTCAAACTCAACCTTCAATGCTTTTGCAAAAGCCTTCAATGCCGAAAGTTGTTCATTGTTTTTAGGATGCATTATCACGGTTTCCATATAACAAATTTAAACAAAAACTCCCGAACTTTTAGTTCAGGAGTTTTATCTGTTATTTCAACAAATTTTTCCAACTTACCAAATCGCCAATGATCTTGTCGAGATCGTCGGCAGCAACGCGTTCTTGTTTCATGCTATCGCGATGACGGATGGTAACGGTATTATCTTCCAGCGTCTGATGGTCTACAGTAATACAGAACGGCGTACCAATAGCATCCTGACGACGATAGCGTTTACCTATAGCGTCTTTCTCTTCATATTGCAGGTTAAAATCAAGTTTCAACTTATCCATGATCTCGCGTGCTTTTTCGGGCAGACCGTCTTTTTTAATCAGCGGGAAAATAGCAGCCTTAACCGGAGCCAGGCAAGGGTGCAGGCGCAACACGGTACGGCTGTCTTGTTTCTCTTCGGTGCTCAAATCTTCTTCCTCGTAAGCGTTGATCATCGTCAGCAGAAACATACGGTCCAGACCGATTGATGTCTCTATAACATAAGGGATATAGTTACCGTAAGGTTTCTCCGTCGCTGGGTCAACCTCCGGATCAAAATATTGCATTTTTTTACCCGAGAACTGCTGATGCTGGCTCAAGTCAAAATCGGTACGGCTATGGATACCTTCAACCTCCTTAAAGCCAAACGGAAATTCAAACTCAATATCATAAGCAGCGTCGGCATAATGGGCCAGCTTGGTATGTTCATGGTAACGATATTTAGCGGCATCGGTACCTAAAGCCAGGTGCCATTTTAAGCGCGCTGCTTTCCATTTTTCAAACCATTCTTTTTGCGTGCCGGGGCGTACAAAATATTGCATTTCCATTTGCTCAAACTCGCGCATACGGATAATGAATTGGCGGGCAATAACCTCATTGCGGAAAGCCTTACCAATTTGCGCAATACCAAACGGAATTTTCATCCTGCCTGATTTTTGCACGTTCAGGTAGTTTACAAAAATACCCTGCGCGGTTTCGGGGCGAAGGTATACTACATCAGCATCGTCAGCTACAGCGCCCATTTGTGTGCTAAACATCAGGTTAAACTGGCGTACTTCGGTCCAGTTAGCGGTGCCGCTTAGCGGGCATTTAATATTATGTTCAATGATTAATTCGCGCAGGCGTGGCAGGTTCTCGGCTTTAAGAGCATTGTCCATTTCCACTTGCAACTCCTCTGCCTCATTGGTTTTACCTTCTTCGTCGTATTTGGCTATTTTATCTTCCAACAACTGATCTGCACGATAACGTTTTTTTGAATCTTTATTGTCAATCATCGGGTCGCTAAAGCCGTCAACGTGGCCGCTTGCTTTCCAGATCTTAGGGTGCATAAAAATAGCCGAATCAATACCAACAATGTTGTCATGCAATTGCACCATTGATTTCCACCAATAAGTTTTAAGGTTGTTTTTTAACTCGGCGCCAAATTGGCCGTAGTCGTAAACAGCGCTAAGGCCATCATAGATCTCGCTTGACGGGAACACAAAGCCATACTCTTTGGCGTGGGCTATAACATTTTTAAACAATTCGTCGGTATTTTTGCTCATAATAGCGGCAAATATATAATTTTTGATTTTGGATAGGGAATAATTGTAGCAGTGTGGTTTTTACTTTCTTAACTCTCTTAAAGCATCGCCTGCAATCCACTTTGCCGCTTTATTATTTTGCAACAAAATCCGTTCAGCGCATTGTATAGCCAAAGGCTTGAGCGCGTCATTTCTTTTACCGATTTGGCGCAATGCCCAGTTCACCGCTTTCTTTACAAAGTTTCGGTCATCCCAGGCTTCGCGCTCTATAATAGGGAAGAAGCTAATAAAAACATCGTCTGCTGCTTTCTTGCCATGCACCGCATATTCGGCCATTAAAACAAAGCCGGCGCGTTTGATAAATTCTTCTTTATGCGCACTAAACTCTATCGCCTTGTCAACCACATAAGATGTACGATCAAACAAGTTACCGCAAACCTGGTCGCATACATCCCAGGTGGCAAAATCTTTGGTCCAGCTATCAATTTGCTGAGGCGTAACCAGTGCCGGATCATCAATCATCGAAGCCAGGATGCGCGCCTCATGGATATCGGTATCCCATAAAGCCTGCGCCAGCTCGTGGTCCTTTTTGATCAATTTGGCGATCTTTCTTACCTCCGGAATTTTCACACCCAGCGCCTTTTCATTACTTACACCAAAACGCAACATACCGGCGTGATGTTTGGCATCGGCTTTATCTTTGAGCAGGGTTATAACTTCTTGTACCTTCATGTTGATATGTAGTGTGATAGAAAATTACCAAAATAAATGAACTTTACGTTAATAATCATGTTTACTGAAAAGAATCACACCATTTATTATGATCAAAACTTTATTTACTTTTTTGCCGATACTCGTGGCAACAACAACCTATGCACAGTCTGCAGCCGATACGGGTAAACATTCTCCGGTACGTACCTTAACTTATCAGCAATACGAGGGTTTGCTAAAAGGCGAGGCCGACGAAGATATGGCCCGCGTTGCCGAAATGAATCATTACCCGCTGCCCGAAAAGGTGCTGAAATACAAATATGAAATTGATTTGAGCCCCATCCAGGTTAAGAAGCTAACCGAAGCTAAAGATTATCTGCATCGTCGCAGGTTACAGATTGGTGGCTCAATTATTGACACAGAACATCAGTTGGATAGCATGTTCAGGTATAACCATGTGCAAGACGGTAACTTGATTTTTTACGCCAACCGTTACGGTTTATACCAGGGAGAGTTAAAAAATGCTTTTCTACAAGCTTGTTTATCAACCCGGAAGCTACTGTCAGACCAGCAAATGGCCAAGTTTGAGAGCCTGCAAAAACGTAATTGATGGATATGCCGTTTGATTTATTTAATTTAGCGGCCTCAATATTAAGATATGAAGATTACTTTCGATTTTGAAAAACCCCTTGCCGACCTGATGAGCCAGATAGAAAAGGTGAAGCAGGTTGAGGACAAAAATAAGTTAGACATGTCTGCAACGGTGGCCGAGTTGGAAAGCAAATTGGAAAGCACCAAAAAAGAGATATACGGTAACCTTACCGGCTGGCAAAAAGTTCAAATTTCACGTCACCCGGAAAGACCATATACTTTACAATATTTAGAGTTGATGTGCGACGATTTTATCGAGCTGCACGGCGACCGTACTGTTGGTGACGATAAAGCTATTATTGGCGGGTTTGGAACCTTAAATGGCGAAACCGTAATGTTTATTGGTCATCAAAAAGGCCGTAACACTAAAGATCGTCAGTACCGTAACTTCGGTATGGCTAATCCAGAGGGTTACCGTAAAGCTTTAAGACTGATGAGGCTGGCCGAAAAATTTGGCAAACCTGTGGTTACTTTAATTGACACCCCGGGAGCTTTCCCAGGTTTAGAAGCCGAAGAGCGTGGGCAAGGCGAAGCTATCGCCCGCAATCTTTTAGAAATGGCTGTTTTAAAAGTACCTATAATTTGTGTGGTGATAGGCGAGGGCGCGTCGGGCGGTGCTTTGGGCATTGGTATTGGCGATAAAGTAATGATGCTGGATAACTCCTGGTATTCGGTTATATCGCCAGAGAATTGCTCGACCATCCTGTTTAAAACCTGGGAGCAAAAAGAGCGTGCGGCAGAGATGCTGAAGCTTACATCGACCGAGATGTATAAAAACAAGCTGATTGACGGCGTAATTAAAGAACCGCTTGGCGGCGCACATCAAGACCCGGTAGCTATGGCGTCTATCTTAAAAAAACAATTATTAAAAGATCTGAAAGTGCTAAAAGAGCGCGATGTTAACGAGTTGGTAACAGAGCGTATAGATAAATTCTGCTCAATGGGCGTAGTGCTTGAGAGCGAATAATCGACCTTGATTTTTAGGATTTAAGGATAACCCTGATACCAAATAAAAAAGGCTGCTATTTTTTATAGCAGCCTTTTTTATTTGGTATCACCACCAGCCTATTGCCGCATGGTTACGCCAAACTCTTTAACGTAATTGTCCAGTTTCGCTTTGTATTGACTGCTTAGTGCTGTGCGGCCATTAGCTTTGGTTAAGCCTACCAGGCCATTGGTTAACGATATGCCAAATTGCACCTCGTTTTGCGCCATTGGTTGATTATCTTTAAGCAAGCTGTAGTTATAATCAAGCGAGTTTGATAGGTAATCTTCAATTTGAACTACCATTTTATCAGCAAGTACGGTTTGCCCTAAACTGTAAGCCAACTGGGCCATGTAATATTTACGCACCGCAGTTTCCTGTACAGGGATAATATCCGGCATTACATCATTGTATTTATTCAAAATGTTTTTAGCCAGATCAGGGTGGCCTTCTTTTTGCAGGTTGCCTGCCAAATCCAAACAAATGCGGCCAATCATCGGGAAGAACTGGGTTAACGATTCATGATCTAAATAACTTGCGGTTTTAAAATTACCCCATTTAAACTTGTTCATGATGTTGTTGTACATTAACAAGCTGTTGGTTGCTTGAGATGAGCCGCTTTGCTCGCTTTCTGCTGCTATAGCAGTGTCGGGTTTTAATGGCAACAAGCGGTAGGCAAAGCCTTCGTTATACATATACTTGGTCATACCCAACATATTGCTAGGCGGCGATGTTATAGTAAAGTAGATAGGACGCTTCCAGTTATTGTGCGCAATAACATCCATCATGGCCAGGTTATCCTTGGTGATCATATCATTCGGATAAGTAAATTCCATATCCGTAGTAATCTGACTTTTTTGAGCTGCAGGCAGCGTGCCGGTGCTAATCACAACGTCAGGGTTTACCGTCAATTTAAAGTTTTTTGTTGGCAGATAATTGATTGAACTACCGTCTTGCATTGTAGCCAGCGCATCTTTATTGTCCGAAGTGATAAATTCAAATACATCTTTCAACTCTAATGGTCCCGGTATTTTGGCATCATTATAAGGGATCATGTCGCGCGTGCCCAGCTTGTATTTACTGTCGTCCATGGTGAGTGGTAATGGTGCCGACTCATTCATTTTTTGCTTCATTTGTTTGATGTACCAGTCTGTACCCAACAAGCTAAGATTCACAATACGCACATCCGGACGCACATTTTCTACCTCTTGTATGTACCAGAGCGGGTAAGTGTCATTGTCGCCATAAGTAAATAAAATGGCGTCTTTGGCGCATGAGTTTAAATAGTTATAGGCCATATCATGCGGTGTCATTTTAGTCGAGCGATCATGATCATCCCATTCCTGGTTAGCCATTAAGATTGGCCCAACACTTAAACAAACTACGGTTGACAGGATGGCCGCATTAACCGCTTTCTCTTTTTTAGAAAGCAGATCAGCAACGCAAAGCACCGCCAAGCCTATCCAAATGGCAAAGGCATAGAAGGAGCCAGCGTAGGCATAATCACGTTCGCGCGGTTGCAGTGGGTCCTGATTAAGGTAGAGCAGGATAGCGATACCGGTGAAGAAAAATAACACGGCAACCACACCGGCATCTTTCTGGTTCTTTTTAAAATGGAAGTAAAAGCCCAGCAAGCCTAATATCAGCGGTAAAAAATACAGGCGGTTATAGGTTTTGCTTTTAGTTACCGAGTAGGGTAGTGTTTTCTTAAAGTTCCAGCCGCTTATCCAGTCGCCGTCAACACCTTTAAGCTGGCCGTCCATTTCGTTGGCGCGGCCCACAAAGTTCCACAAAAAATAACGGGTATACATCTGATTAACCTGCCACGACAAAAAGAACGAAATATCATCGCCAAACGTAGGGCTGTCGTTTGGTCCTAAATGTTGCCAGTCGCGATAAAACTGTGCATGCCCCGGTTTGTCGCTAAACATACGCGGGAAAATGGTATTGCGGTCGTAAATAACGGTTTGCTTTTTACCAGTGATCTCATATTTAGTATCGCCTTTGCGGTACATGTTGGCGCCGTCGGTTTGGTCAATCGGTTTTGAATCAAAGAATTGCCCGTACAACAATGGCGTATCGCCATACTGGTCGCGGTTAAGATAACCGTTTAACGAAAACGCGTCCTGCGGATTGCTATTATTTAAATTAGTGCCGGCTTTAGCGCGGATGACAATCATCACGAAAGAGCTGTAGCCAAATAAAATAAAGGCGGTACAGACCAAAAAGCTGTTTAGCGCAAAGCGCTTTTCGCGGATCTTGACAACGTATTCTAATAAAGCGACGATAGCTGCACCGGCTATAAATCCCGCTATGCCGCCGCTGATAGTCAGTGTCAATACAAAGCAAATTGCCGCCGCTATGATGATGCTTTTTGCAGGTTTAATAGTATAAATAATACCCAATACGATGGTGCCGAACAGCAACAGGAAGAAGGCGATAGCGCCACTACCAAAACCCAAACCGAAGGTATTTACAAATAATAAGTCTGAAAATGCAGCGCCTTTTACAGTGTATTGAATAATACCCCATAACACAGCTGCCAATACCACTACACCTGTTAAAAATGCTTTAATGGTACCCCAGGCGCTAACTTTGTTTGATTTACGGAAGTATATAACCAATGCAATAGCCGGAATAACCAGCAAGTTTAGCAGGTGGATACCTATAGAAAGCCCCATTACATAGGCAATGAAAATTATCCAGCGGTCGGCATGGGGTTCGTCGGCATGGGCATCCCATTTTAATATCGCCCAAAAAACAATGGCGGTACACAAAGATGATTGCGCGTAAACTTCCGACTCGACAGCCGAGAACCAAAACGTATCAGACCAGGCATACGCTAACGCCCCCACTAAACCCGAGCCAATGATAAGGATGATGTTGGTTAGATGCAGATCTTCTTCTTTTTTAACTAAAATCTTTTTGGCTAGGGCGGTGATGGTCCAGAACAGCAGCATGATGGTGGCGCCGCTGGCCAATGCCGATGCAACGTTGGTCCAGTAAGCTACTTTGGTAACGTTACCAAATGATAGGAGCGAGAACACTTTACCTATCATGGTAAATAATGGGGCACCTGGTTGGTGGGCCACCTGCAGGCGGTAGATACAAGCAATGAATTCGCCGCAATCCCAGAAACTTGCAGATTGCTCGAGCGTTAAAATGTAGGTTAGCGACGCGATAATAAATGCCAGCCAGCCAAATAAATTATTGATTTTATTGTATTTCATATCAGAAGATATAAACGGTTTGGTTTAAAACAAGGTCCGAAAATAGCAAAACTAAGCGCAATGTTGTATTGCAGGCGCCATGATTTAGCATATTTTAACATTCCACCCCCTCTGTATCTCCCCCAAAGGGGGAGACTTTTTGCCAGTTTGTTATTAAAAAAGTGAAATTTTCTGCCTGATTTTCAAGTCCTCCCCCTCGGGGAGGGTTTGGTGGGGTATTTTTTTGAAATTTTGGTTTTGAAGTTGGAATTTTCGTCTTATATTTGCATTCCTTTTCGGGACGTATGTTTCGAAGGAGCGGATTGCCTGATAGTATAATGGTAGTACGACGGTTTTTGGTACCGTTTGTCTAGGTTCGAATCCTGGTCGGGCAACATAAAAATTTCGGATTTGGGATTTTCGATTTCGGATTTATTCCGGAGGAAATTCAAATCCGAATTTTTTTATAAACATACTGATCTGGATTTTGAGGCCGGCGTTAATTCCGAAACCGAAAATCCGAAATCCGATATCAAACGATGCCATTACAGTTTAACACGGTTAAGTTATTTGCAGGGTCCGGTTCACCAGAACTGGCGCAAAAAATTGCTGATGCTTATGGTCAGCCGTTAGGCGAGTCTGGTTTATCGCGTTTTAGTGACGGTGAGTTTCAACCGCATTTCAACGAGTCTGTACGTGGTTGCGATGTTTTCCTGATCCAGTCTACCCATCAGCCTACCGATAATTTAATGGAGTTATTAATGCTGACAGATGCCGCCCGCCGTGCTTCTGCTCACCACGTTAACGCTGTTATACCATATTTTGGGTTGGCCAGGCAGGATAGAAAAGACCGTCCTCGTGTTGCTATTGGCGCTAAGCTGGTTGCTAATTTATTGGTTGCGGCTGGTATTGACCGCATCATGACCATGGATTTGCATGCAGCGCAGATACAAGGATTTTTTGATATCCCGGTAGATCACCTGGATGGGTCGATCATCTTTGTACCTTATATTAAAAGCCTGGGTTTAAAAAGCCTGACCATTGCTTCGCCAGATATGGGCGGATCATACAGGGCCCGTGGTTTTGCCAAGTTCTTTAATGCCGAGGTGGTTATTTGCGATAAACGCCGTAAACGTGCTAATGAGATTGAATCAATGACGCTGATAGGTGACGTAACCGGTCAGGACATTGTATTGATAGATGATATTTGCGACACTGCCCGTACACTGGCTAAAGCAGCCGAGTTAATTATGGAGCGTGGCGCACGTAGTGTAAGAGCGGTTTGTACGCACCCGGTATTGTCTGGCGATGCTTACGAAACGATTGAAAACTCTGCCCTGGCCGAGTTGATTGTTACCGATACTATACCGTTGAAACGCCAGAGCCCTAAAATAACCGTATTGTCAACAGGCGAGTTGTTTGCAAAGGCTATCATCAACGTAAACGAGCATGGCTCAATAAGCCAGCTGTTTAAGGTGGAGTAGGGCTGAGAATTCCATAGACGATGGTCGATAGTCCATGGTCTGATTTAAGTTGGTCCATAGGCGATAGTCCATGGTCCATAGTTTTTTGAAATAATTGAATTACATCCGTGGTCATAAACCATAGATATATAAAATAAATCCATGGACTATCGACCATGGACTAATTAACAATAAAAACAAATAAATAATTAAAAATGAAATCAATTGCTATTAGCGGTTCTCTAAGAGAGAACGTAGGGAAAAGAGACGCGAAAGAGCTGCGTTACCAGGCTTTGGTACCGGCAGTGCTTTACGGTGGTGCTACACAGACCCACTTTTCAGTGTCCGCAGCTGATTTGAAACCCGTAGTTTATACTCCGGTTGTTCATTTCATCGACCTTGACATTGCTGGTGTTAAATCACAAGCTATTATTAAAGATCTACAGTTCCATCCATTAACTGAGCAGATCATTCACGTAGATTTCTTGTTGTTAGACGAGAAAAAACCTATCACTATCCAGATCCCTGTACGTTTAACAGGTACTTCTCCGGGTGTTAAAGTAGGTGGTAAACTGGTACAAAAGTTACGTAAACTGAGCATCAAAGCTTTACCTAAAGATCATTTAGATTTTATCGACGTAAGCATCGAAGCTTTAGAAGTAGGTAAATCTGTAAAGGTTAACGAAATAAGCGTTCCTAAATTGACTATCCTGAACAGCAAAGAAGATACTATTGTATCTGTAACCACGTCACGTGCGTTACGTCAGGCTGAACAAGAAGCCGGTAAAAAATAAGACCCTTACCCCCTAAAAGGGGAATAAGAGGAGAAATTAAAAGCGATAGGTTTATACCTGTCGCTTTTTTGTTTTTTAATATATTCGCAACTTAACATTCCCCCTTTAGGGGGTTAAGGGGCTATGCCATATTTTAGTAAGTATTTTAAAAAAGCGGCACCAGCCAAAAAGCCGGCAGTGGCTCCGGTTAATACAGTTGATAACAATATGAAGTATCTGATAGTAGGTTTAGGTAACATTGGCCCGGAATATGCCGACACGCGGCATAACATTGGTTTTATGATTTTGGATGAGCTGGCCAAGCAAGAAGGGGCGAAGTTTAATAACATGCGCCTGGCTTACTACACCGAAGTATCACACAAAAGCCGTACGCTGCACCTGATCAAACCTACCACTTACATGAACCTGAGTGGTAAAGCGCTGAACCATTGGATGAAAGAGCTGAAAATCCCTGTAGAAAATGTTTTGGTATTGGTAGATGACATAGCCCTGCCTTTAGGTACGCTGCGTTTAAAACCCAAAGGCAGCGCGGCCGGCCATAATGGGCTAAAACATATCGAAGCTACCTTAGGTAATAATGAATACGCCCGTTTGCGTTTTGGTGTTGGCGATAACTACCCAAAAGGCCGCCAGGTAGATTATGTATTAAGCGGTTTTGATGCCGACGAACAACCCGAATTGCCTGCCCTGATAGACAGATCAATAGAAATGATAAAAAGCTTTGCGACGATAGGGACGGAATTAACGATGACGAAGTTTAATAAATAACCACATGAAAGTTTACGGCATTACCAATTGCAATACAGTTAAAAAAGCGCTCGACTGGTTTAAAGAAAACCAGGTGGCCTACGAGTTTCAGGATTTTAAAAAATTAGGTGTAAGTACTGAAAAATTACAGGAGTGGGATAGCAAAGCCGGCTACGAAAAGTTCATGAACAAGCAGGGCCTTACCTGGAAACAATTAGATCCGGCTGTTAAGGATGCTGTGAAAACTAAAGAAGATGCGCTGCAACTATTACAGCAAAAAACCAGCATGATCAAGCGCCCGGTTATTGAAGACGGCGGTTTTCTGTTCTTTGGGTTTGATGAGAACGCTTACAAAGAACATTTTAAGAAATAAATGATCACTGTAGAGGCGCAATATTTTGCGTCTCTTTTAATTAACAGGAGACATACGTATTTTAGCTCCACGTCCTTGCCAATTGAAATTCTAAACGAGTTTCTTCCGCAACCATTTCCTAACCGGCTCATCATACCATTTCAATGCAGCGTAGGCCAAAACTACCGCGCCTGTTAAAATCAGTAACGCATATGGCCACGCCTGTACAATTGTAATGCCCTTATGGTTGCTGACCCAGGCAACGTAAAAATAAACCAGTGGATAATGCACCATGTAAAGTGGATAGGAGATAGCACCCAGGAATTTGCATATCCTGTTTTCTGTCTGCGTTTTTATCACACCGCTGGCACCTACGTATACAATAAGCGGGAAAACGATGATGATGCATACAGATTCATAGATTCCGTTCATCCAAAGATGCCCGGCGCCGCCAATGCGTGGCATATATAGTATGATAATTATTAAAAGGCTGCACCATAAAAAGGCATTTTTAATTTGACCAGGTTTTACTACGCGTGACAGTAACAAACCGGCAAAGAAGGGATATATGGTGCGGGTTAGCCCAATGCGCACCTGTTCTACATTCAGTGTCCAGCCGCCACTAACATCGCCGTTTGTAATAGCCAGTTGTGCAAGCGCGATGGCAGCAATGCTTACCAGGATTATTAACGCCGTTTTAGAAAATTTCCTGATCCATACAGCATAAAGAATGTTGGCAATGTATTCAAAAAATAATGACCACCCCACGCTATTGAGCGGGTGCATCTCTTCCCAGCCCCGTATATCAAGCGATAAGGGTACAGGCAGGATAGTATAACCAATCAGCATCACCAGCAGCATCTTCCAGGCGGGGACGGTATGAATAAGCGGCCATAGCGTAGAATCCGTAAAATAGAATCCAAGAGCGCCCAGCGTCATCCCCAAAACCACCATAGGCTGTAGACGTTCGATCCGGCGCTTGAAGAAACTGCCCACCGTCATTTTATTCCATCTGTCGTCATAAGCATAGCCGACCACGAAACCTGATAATAAAAAGAAAAAGTCGACAGCCAGGTAGCCGTGGTTAACCAATTTATCTAAATTTCCGGTGGCTAATGGCTCGCACAAGTGGAAGGTTACAACAATGATGGCAGCCACACCACGAAGGCCATCTAATATGGGGTAGTGTGGCTTGGTGGCCAACTGATTATTATTCATTAATAAAATGGGATATACAAACTATGCATTGAAACTGTCGCAAATTATAAAAAAAATGGTTCGTGCCGGGACATGACATTGATGATATAGCCCTTTTTTATTTAAAATTGCTGATCCAAAACAAACCTAAAAGTCAGGAAAAGTGATCCAACTATTAAAGTAGTTTAATTATAACGAATTAATTTTCAATGTATTAAATTTTCATGGCGATCCAACTGATCCAAACTGATCCACTTTCTCAGGTGGATCACCTGCGACGCTAATTGCTGTAATGATTTTCTTACATAATTTGCCCGGCTATTTTTATATTTTTACCATTCAAACTAAATATTAGCTGATGAAATTAAACATTACTGCCGGTTTAGCGCTGGCTTTCTGCGCCGCTTTGAGCACCGCTAATGCTCAAACTACACCCGCTACGGGCAAGGGCCAACAAATAAGCGTTGGTCGCGCGGTGGAGGTTACAGATCCAAACGCTCCGCCAACCAAGTACGATTATCACGACACTTTCAAGCCTTTCTTTTACACCAAAAACGGTAGCGAGTTTCGTGCGGCAGATGGACAGCCGGGCCCGAAATACTGGCAAAACCGCGCCGACTACCAATTGAACGCAACTTTGCATGAAGATGCCAACGAAATTGTTGGTACCGAGGTATTAACCTACACCAATAACAGCCCGCAAAAATTAGGCTTTATCTGGATGCAGCTTGATCAGAACTTGTTCAAGCAAGACTCGCGCGGTATTGCGCAGGTGCCGCTTGATGCAAATGGCAATCCAAAAAGCCGTAACTGGGGCCAGGGCCAGGTATTTGATGCCGGCTTCAAGATCAAATCAATCAAAGTTATAAGCGCCATTAAAGGCGCTAAAGGAACCAACGAGATAGACGTTAAATACCTCATTAATGATACCCGTATGCAGGTATTCTTGCCTAAGCAGCTTGCTGCAGACGGTGGCCAACTGAAATTGAAAATAGAATACTCATTTGTATCGCCCGATTATGGGTCTGACCGTATGGGTATCATCAATACAGATCAATCTAAAAACGGTAAGATCTTCCAGGTGGCGCAATGGTACCCACGTATGTGTGTGTACGATGAGGTGCAAGGCTGGAATACTTTGCCTTATACCGGCGAAAGTGAGTTCTACTTAGAATACGGCGATTTTGATATCAACATTACCGCACCGGCTAAAGACATTGTGGTATGCTCTGGCGAACTATTAAACCCTGCCGAAGTATATACGCCTCAACAACAAAAACGTTGGGCAGAGGCGGCGCAAAGCGATAAGCCGGTCATGATTCGTACCGCCGATGAGGTAACCAGTACCTCGTCACGCCCTGCGGGAAAACAAGAGCTAACCTGGCACTTTAAGATCAATAGCGCGCGCGACGCTTCATGGGGAGCGTCATCAGCATTTATAGTTGATGCGGCTAAAATTAACTTGCCAAGCGGTAAAAAATGTCTGGCTATATCTGCTTATCCGGTAGAAAGCAGCGCCGCATACGGCAAGGGCCAGTGGAGCCGTGGCACCGAGTTTATCAAAGCTTCTATCGAGTACAATTCAAAGAAATGGTTTGAGTTCCCTTATCCTAATGCAACCGGTGTTGCCGGTAAAGCCGGTGGTATGGAGTACCCGGGCCTGGTATTTTGTAGCTTAAACGGTGGCTGGGGTGTAACCGACCACGAGTTTGGCCATACCTGGTTCCCGATGATTGTTGGCTCGAACGAGCGCTTATATGGTTGGATGGACGAAGGTTTTAATACTTTTATCAATACCTTATCTACCCAAAACTCATTAGGTGGCGAGTTCTACAAACCGGCTACTGCCGAAGGACTGCTACGTAACTGGAAATCATGGACCCGTCCGGGATTGGAGCCAATCCTGAGCAATCCGGATAACCTGAAGGAGATAAACAATGGTACACTATTGTACAGCAAACCAAGCGCAGGCCTGGTGATGCTGCGCGAGCAGATTTTGGGCCCCGAGCGTTTTGACTTCGCGTTTAAAACTTACATTAACCGCTGGGCATTTAAACACCCTACACCCGATGACTTTTTCCGCACCATGGAAAATGCTGCCGGCGAGAGCCTGCAATGGTTTTGGAGAGGCTGGTTCGAAAACAACTGGCGCCTGGATGTTGCCGTACGCGATGTGAAATACATTAACAGCGACGCTAAACAAGGCGCTATTATCACTATAGATAATCTAGAGAAAATGGCTATGCCAGTTGTATTAGAGATCAAAACTGTTAGCGGCAAGACCGAGCGTGTAAACTTTACAGGCGAGATCTGGGAACGTAACGTAAGCTGGTCATTCAGATATCCGTCAAACGAAGAAATTGAATCTGTGACTTACAACCCCGACTCAACTCTACCAGACTATAATCCATCCAACAACGTTTGGAAGAAACAATAAACACCAACCCGGCCCACAAGGCCGGGTTTTTTGTTTGCTACTAATTTGTCAAATAAGTAATAAAGTCAACTATTGGTATTATAATTGATTTACTTTATGCTGATAACACATAAACCTATGAAACGCTATTTGATATTTGCCGGTCTGTTGCTTGCTGCGTGTGCCGCCAACGCGCAAGACTATTTAAAAGGTACTGTTAACGAAGTCGGTACTAATCAAAGATTGAGCAATGTCTTTATCAAAGATGTCAACAATAAAAAAATAACACTGGTTGACAAAGACGGTAAGTTTGAGATCCAGTCGACTTTAGGGCACACATTAATTTTTGATTCGCCCGGTTATGTGTCTGACACGCTATTTATTGTAGATAACAGGCCGTTAAAAGTAGAAATGCGCCCATTGGGTATAATTTTGAAAGATGTAACCATCACTTCAACAAGGTCGCCAACTTTTAATCCACGCGAGGAATATCCCGAGGTTTACACTAAGAGTAAGGTCGCAATATTTTCGCCAAGTACCTGGTTCTCCAGAGAGGGAAAGAATGCCCGCCGACTTAAGAAATTCTTCACCACCGAGGAGCGGGAGCGGTATATAGATCAGGTTTATACCAGAACCTATGTGTCTAGCCTGGTGCCATTAAAAGGCGCCGATCTGCAAGTTTTTATGGCGATGTACCGGCCAAGCTATGAATACGTGAGAAGTAATACCGGCCCATCATTAGCAGTTTATATTAATGACTCTTATCAGAAATATAAAGCATTGCCGCCAGATCAAAGAAAAATGCCGAGTTTGACGAGTAATTAAAGGTAGTTGTCATTGCGAGCGTAGCGCGGCAATCGCAAGGAGAAAAGCCCTAGTGCGTGCGATTGCCACGCTACGCTCGCAATGACAAAAAGATTTATTAAACCAAATACTCAAACAAAGTCTGTTCCTTATTCAATTCAATAACCTCGAAACGAAGTTCTGCTAATCGCGACAGCAAGCCCTTATAATCTTCTTTATTAGTTAATTCAATGCCTACCAAAGCCGGACCTTGTTCTTTTTCGGTCTTCTTAATAAACTCGAAGCGGGTAATATCGTCATGCGGCCCCAAAACATTATTCACGAATAACTTCAAAGCCCCCGGGCGTTGCGGGAAACGGATAATGAAATAGTGTTTTAATCCTTCATATAATAAAGATTTCTCTTTGATTTCCTGCATACGGGCAATGTCGTTATTGCCACCGCTAATTACACACACCACTTTTTTGCCTTTGATCTCCTCCCGGCATTCGTCCAAAACCGCTACAGACAAAGCACCCGCAGGCTCTACAACTATCGCTTCTTCATTGTAAAGTTTTAAGATCGTGGTACATACTTTACCCTCAGCTACCAACTTTACATTATCAAGTGTGTTAACACAAAGGTTGTAAGTTAAACTGCCTACGCGTTTTACAGATGCACCGTCAACAAAACGGTCGATCTCTTGCAAAGTAACTGGTCCGCCATGTTTGAAGGCTTCCAGCATGGATGGTGCACCAAGCGGCTCAACGCCAATTAATTTTATCTGCGGATTCTTCTGTTTGAGATAAGTGCCGGCACCCGCTGATAAGCCGCCACCACCAATCGGCATGATCACGATATCGGTATCAGGCAAATCCTGCAAGATCTCGACACCTACCGTACCTTGTCCTTCAATAATACTGTAATTATCAAAAGGGGGGATAAAAGTCATGTGGTGTTTTTCGGTATAAGCCAGGGCCTCTTTCAAGCAATCGTCAAAAGTATCGCCCACTAAAATCAATTCGACGCTGCCATTACCAAACATCTCTGTTTGTTGCACTTTTTGTTTTGGCGTGATTTCAGGCATAAAGATTACGCCTTTGGTTCCCAATTTATCGCAGGAATAAGCGACACCCTGCGCATGATTACCCGCACTGGCGCAAACCACACCGCGACTCAATTCATCTGCAGACAGTTGGCTGATCATGTTATAAGCGCCCCGCAATTTGTACGAGCGCACAACTTGCAGGTCCTCGCGCTTTAAATAGATCTCGCAATCATATTTTTCAGACAACCGCGGGTTATAAATCAGTGGCGTATGTTTTACAACATTGGCTAATCGAGCGGCGGCGGCTTCAAAATCTAATTCAGTATTCATGGGCGTGGGTATTAAAAAGTAAAACCGTTATTTATTGTAAATAACGGTTTTACGTTGGGTGCAAAGTTAAAACAAATATGATGCAGTTAGAGCGCAATCTAACCCATTTTGTCATTGCGAGGAGGGACGACGAAGCAATCGCGAACTTTGCTTTTCTCCTTGCGATTGCCACGCTTCGCTCGCAATGACAGTAGTGTTAGGATAATTTAAATATTCGCCGCCAACCAATCGCCAATTTCGCTGGTTTTGTAGGCTTTGTTTTTACCGGCTAAATCCTCAGATACAATACCTTCGGCCAATGATTTATTAACCACGGTACGAATAGCTTCGGCTTCTTCTTTCAAACCAAAAGCATCCTCAAACATCATAGCTGCCGATAAAACAGTTGCTAACGGATTAGCAATATCTTTACCTGCTGCCTGCGGGTAAGAACCGTGTATAGGCTCAAATAAAGACGTATGAACGCCGATTGACGAAGAAGGCATTAATCCCATCGAACCGGAAATAACTGATGCCTCATCGGTTAATATGTCGCCAAATAAGTTTTCGGTAATCAATACGTCATAGCTGCTTGGCCATTGTACCAGACGCATAGCAACCGCGTCAACAAACTCATAGCTTACCGTAACTTCAGGATAGTCTTTTTCCATGCCTTGCACGGTTTGTCTCCAAAGGCGTGAGGTTTCCAATACATTGGCTTTGTCTACGCAGCATAATTTTTTGCTGCGTTGCATAGCCATTTCGAAACCCAGTTTAGCTAAACGCACCACTTCGTCTTTAGTATAAGTACAGGTATCAAAAGCGGTATTCCCATCTTCTGAACGGCCGCGTTCGCCAAAATAGATACCACCGGTCAATTCGCGCAAAATGATCAGATCTGTACCTTCAATTCGCTCTCTTTTTAAAGGCGAATTGTCAATTAATGATGGGAAAGTAAACGTAGGGCGTACGTTAGCATACAAGCCTAGTGCCTTACGCATTTTTAGTAAACCTTGTTCAGGACGTACTTTAGCAGTTGGGTCATTATCAAAACGGGGGTGACCGATAGCGCCAAAAAGCACCGCGTCAGCAGCCATACAAACTTCGTGGGTCGAGTCGGGATAAGGCTCGCCAACAGCGTCAATAGCTGCAGCGCCGGTTAATGCCGCAGTCCAGGCAATTTCATGGTTAAATTTCTTTGCAATAGCATTTGATACTTTAACGGCCTGGTCAATTACTTCCGGACCGATTCCGTCTCCTGCCAAAAGGGCGATATTTAGTTTCATTTTATGTTTTATTGTGTGATTATAAATTGTATCCATTTTACCACCTCGTCATCGTGAGCGTAGCGTGACGATCTCTGAACTTTTCAGGTTGGAATGTCCTGTGTAGAGATTGCCACGCTCGTTCCTCGCTCGCAATGATGCGTTTGGGGGCGATTTAAATAATATTCAGCATCTTCTGCGTAGCCTTAATTGCGCAAACCGTTTGGTCTGAATCCAAACCGCGGGTTAAAAATTTCTTTTCGGGCGTTTCCCAGGTGATGATGGTTTCGCAAAGCGCATCAGAGCTGCTGCCCGGCGCAATGCGCACAGCGTAGTCGATCAGTTTTGGTAAGGTCCGTTTTTTCTTGTTGTAGACTTTGGTCAGCGCGTTCATAAAAGCATCAAACTGGCCATCGCCTTGTGCATTCTCTTCGAACTTTTCGCCGTCGATACTCATAGAAATAGTAGCCGATGGGCGCAGGCCCATGGCATTCATCAACACGTACGAGTCGACAATTACCTTTTGGTCGTACGAGTTACTGTCCAGTACGTCAGATATGATATAAGGAAGATCCTCTTTAGTTACCGTTTCTTTCTTGTCGCCTAACTCAATAACGCGTTGGGTAACTCTTTTCAGATCGGCATCATTGAGTTTAAGGCCCAGTTCCTGCAGGTTCTTTTCGATATTGGCTTTGCCCGACGTTTTACCCAGCGCATATTCGCGCTTGCGGCCAAAACGCTCAGGCAGCAGGTCATTAAAATAAAGGTTATTCTTATTGTCGCCGTCGGCATGGATACCGGCAGTTTGGGTAAACACATTATCACCAACAATAGGTTTGTTGCTCGGTATGCGTACGCCAGAAAAGGTCTCGACCAACTTACTTACTTTGTAAATCGATGATTCTTTTAGTCTGATTTGAACTTCGGGCGCAAAGTCGTTAATGACAGCAACCGCACTGGCTAAGGCGGCATTTCCTGCCCGCTCGCCCATTCCATTGATGGTTAAATGCAAGCCACTTACGCCTGCTTTTACTGCTTCCAGTACGTTGGCAGTGCCCAGGTCATAATCATTATGCGCGTGGAAATCAAAGTGCGTATTTGGATATTTTGCCAGCAATTCTGTTAAAAATGTAGCGGTTTCCGTCGGAGTTAATACGCCTAATGTATCAGGCAATAAAATCCTTTTTACCGGTTGTTGGGTGATGAAATCAAGATACTGATAAACATACTCCGGCGAGTTACGCATGCCATTGCTCCAATCCTCTAAATAAACATTGGTAGCGATACCATTTTCGGCAGCCAGTTTGATAACGTGCTTAATCTCATCGAAGTGTTGTTCGGGTGTTTTTTTAAGCTGATGGGTGAGGTGATTCAACGAGCCTTTGGTAAGCAGGTTCTGCACTTTCACACCGGCATTAACCATCCAATCGATAGAAACGCCATTATCCACGAAAGACAGTACTTCAATACGCTCGGTATATTGATGCTCATCAGCCCATTTCATAATGGATTTTACCGCCTGAAATTCACCCTCAGAAACACGTGCCGAAGCGATCTCCACACGATCTACCTGAAGCTCTTCAAGCAGTAACTGCGTAATGGTCAATTTTTCAGATATGGAAAACGACACTCCCGACGTTTGTTCGCCATCGCGAAGGGTGGTATCCATGATCTCTATTTTCCTGCGTTCCATTTGGTTGGGTTCGGCTAGTAATAATACTGGCGATAAAAATCGTCAGCCATAAAAAAGCCGTCATTGCGAGGAACGAAGCAATCTCTGCGCGCCCGGCGGATAACTTGTATTGCCGCCCAGCATGTGTAGAGATTGCTTCGTTCCTCGCAATGACGAAGTGGGTTAAAACGGAAGCTGCTCTGCAAATTCCTTGATCTCGCCTTTTATACTTTGCAGATAATCAATATCGTCAAAGCCGTTAAGCATATTATTCTTTTTGTAGGAGTTGATTTCGAATTTCTCGCTTTCGCCTGTTGACAGCAAAGTGATAGTCTGCTGAGGCAGGTTCACTTCAATTTCTGTCTTAGGGTCTGCAAAAATTGCGGCGAAGATCTTCTCTGAAAACTCAGGGCTAACCTGTACCGGCAATACACCAATATTTAAACAGTTACCTCTAAAAATATCAGCAAAGAAACTAGACACCACGCAACGAAAACCATAATCGTATACAGACCAGGCAGCGTGCTCGCGCGATGAGCCTGAACCAAAGTTTTTACCGCCAACCAGTATTTTACCGGTATAAGTAGGGTCGTTCAATACAAAGTCTTTCTTTGGGGTATTATCCGGATTGTAACGCCAATCGCGGAATAAGTTGTCACCAAAACCAACACGTTCTGTCGCTTTTAAAAAGCGGGCAGGTATTAATTGGTCGGTATCCACATTCTCAATAGGTAGTGGCACCGCGGTGCTTGTTAGTATGTTAAATTTATCGTAAGCCATAATGTTTTAAGTCGATGGTCAATGGCCCATAGTCGATAGATAGTTTTTGCTATGGACTATCGACTATGGTCTATGGACTGATTATACTAATTCTTCAATTAAAGTTCTCGGATCTGTTACTACACCGGTAACTGCTGCTGCTGCTGCAACCAGCGGACTAGCCAGCATGGTGCGTGAGCCTGGTCCCTGACGGCCTTCAAAGTTTCTGTTTGAGGTACTTACCGCGTATTTGCCGGTAGGTACTTTATCATCGTTCATTGCTAAACAAGCCGAGCAACCCGGTTGGCGCAATTCAAAGCCGGCTTCGTGCAGAATATCCAGCAAGCCTTCTTCTTTAATTTGTGCTTCCACAATGTGCGATCCGGGTACTAACCAGGCCGTAACATTATCAGCCTTGTGTTTGCCTTTAATTAGTGAGGTAAAAGCTCTGAAATCTTCTATCCGGCCATTGGTACAGCTGCCTACAAATACAAAGTCGACAGGTTTGCCTATCATACTTTGGCCTTCGCTAAAGCCCATGTAGCCTAATGATTTCTCGTAAGTTGCCGCACCGCCTTCAACCTGGTCAGCGTCGGGGATGTTGTGCGATATACCCATACCCATACCCGGGTTGGTTCCGTAAGTGATCATCGGCTCGATCGACGCGCCATCGAAACTTAATTCTTTATCAAAGGTTGCGCCTTCGTCAGTTTTTAAAGTTTTATAATAAGCTAAGGCTTTGTCCCAGGCCTCGCCTTTTGGTGTAAACTCGCGGCCTTTCACGTAGTTAATGGTAGTCTCGTCAGGAGCGATCATGCCGCCACGTGCACCCATTTCAATGCTCAGGTTACAAACGGTCATCCGGCCTTCCATGGTCATCTTCTCAAAAACATCGCCGGCATACTCTACAAAATAACCTGTAGCGCCAGAGGTAGTTAACTGAGAGATGATGAATAAAGCCACATCTTTTGGCGTAACACCTTTACCTAATTTGCCATTAACGTTAATGCGCATTTTTTTAGGCTTTGGCTGCATAATACATTGGGTAGCCAGTACCATCTCAACTTCAGACGTACCTATACCAAAAGCAATAGCGCCAAATGCACCGTGTGTTGAGGTGTGCGAATCGCCGCAAACAATGGTAGCGCCCGGTTGGGTAATGCCATACTCAGGGCCTACAACGTGTACGATACCATTTTTCTGGTGACCTAAGCCCCAGTGGCTAATGCCGTATTCGGCCGAGTTGGCCTCCAACATTTGTAATTGGTTGGCCGAAAGCGGATCTGCAACCGGCTGATCCTGATGAATGGTTGGTGTATTATGATCGGCAGTAGCAAATGTACGGTTAGGGTACAAAACAGTTGTGCCGCGGCTCTTTAAGCCTAAAAAGGCTACAGGGCTGGTAACTTCGTGAATAAGATGACGATCGATAAAAAGCACATCGGGTCCGCCTTCAATCTTACGTACTACGTGTGCATCCCACACCTTATCAAATAATGTATTGCTCATTTTTATGGTAATTTATTACAGATCGGTTTACAAAAGTATAGTTTAAGCGGTCTTTTTATCGCCTACTAATGTTAACAGATCCTCATCATTTATATCTAATTTACTATCAGCCAAAGTCAGGAAGCGGTGGTAAGCATCTGCCAGCTCATCTTTGTTCAGGTTAATACCTAAGCGCTCCAGGTGGAACTTCAGCGCATGGCGACCGCTGCGTGCAGTCAACACAATACTTGCGCTTGGGAAACCAACGTCTTCTGGTCTGATAATTTCGTAGTTTTCTCTGTTTTTCAGGAAACCATCCTGGTGGATGCCTGAGCTGTGTGCAAAAGCGTTGCTGCCAACAATTGCCTTGTTGGGCTGTACCGGCATACGCATCTGCGAGCTTACCATACGGCTTAGCTCATAAAAATTCTTAGCATTAATTTCGGTATGCAAACCCAAAACCTGGTGTGTTTTCAATACCATCACAACTTCTTCAATAGAAGTATTGCCGGCACGTTCACCAATACCATTAATAGTACCCTCAATTTGGCGGGCACCGTTTTGCAAGCCTGCGATAGCGTTAGCCGTAGCTAAACCTAAATCGTTGTGGCAATGCACAGATATAATGGCCTTATCTATATTCTTAACGTTTTCTTTTAAGAACTTAATTTTCGATCCGTATTGGTCGGGCAGGCAGTAGCCATTAGTATCGGGGATGTTTACCACAGTAGCGCCGGCTGCAATTACAGCTTCGATCATCTGGGCCAGGTACACCACGTCGGCGCGGCCTGCATCCTCTGCATAAAATTCAATATCCTCAACAAATTTCTTGGCATATTTTACAGCATCAACAGCACGCACCAAAATCTCTTCGCGGGTACTGTTAAATTTGTTCTTAATATGCATATCAGACGAGCCAATACCAGTGTGTATACGTGGGTGTTTGGCATATTTGAGCGATTCGACAGCAGCATCTATATCGCCTTTGTTGGCACGGGTTAGTGCGCAAACGGTAGGATTTTTTACAGCCTTTGATATTTCTACCACACTCTGGAAATCGCCGGGGCTTGAAATAGGGAAGCCCGCTTCGATTATGTCAACACCTAATGCCTCCAGTTCGCGGGCAATCTCAATTTTTTCGGGGGTAGTTAACTGGCAGCCCGGTACCTGTTCGCCATCGCGAAGCGTGGTATCGAAAACGTAGACTCGGTTGGGATCGTGTAACATGTTTTGATTTTTTAATTATTCAAATATTAAAATATGTCATTGCGAGCGGCAGCGCGGCAATCGCAAGGATGTTACTCGCGATTGCTTCGTCGTACCTCCTCGCAATGACAATTAGCTTTTGGCTTTCGCCTTTCAGCTTTTATCTCTAATTATGCTTCTACAGCCTGGTTTTCCGGACGTAAGCTACGTACGGTTTTACCTGCTTGCCATAATTCGCTGTCGCGTAACTCTGCTAATTCAGCATCCAATTTTACGCGGTAATCTTCTTTACTGTTTGAATCGATAGAACGTTGTGACTCAACGCCGGTAGCAACGCTTTTGTATAGATCTTCAAATACCGGTTTAGTAGCATCACGGAATTTTTTCCACCAGTCTAATGCACCGCGTTGTGCAGTGGTTGAGCAGTTAGCATACATCCAGTCCATACCATTTTCTGCAACTAAAGGCATTAATGATTGCGTTAGCTCTTCAACAGTTTCGTTGAACGACTCAGATGGAGAGTGACCGTTGCTGCGTAACACTTCGTATTGTGCAGCAAAAATACCCTGGATACAACCCATCAGCGTTCCACGCTCGCCGGTTAAATCGCTATAAACTTCTTTACGGAAATCTGTTTCGAACAGGTAACCGCTACCTACAGCAATACCTAAAGCGATAACGCGATCAAATGCTTTGCCTGTAGCGTCCTGGAAGATAGCGTAGCTTGAGTTTAAGCCGCGACCTTGCAAGAACATACGACGCAATGAAGTACCTGAACCTTTAGGAGCAACCAAAAATACGTCAACATCAGCAGGAGGAATGATGCCGGTTTGCTCGTTGAAAGTGATACCAAAACCGTGAGAGAAATATAATGCTTTGCCCGGAGTTAAGTGTTTTTTAACAGTTGGCCATAAAGCAATCTGTGCAGCATCGCTTAATAAATAACAAATTACAGTGCCTCTTTCTAAAGCTTCTTCGATCTCAAAAAGAGTTTCGCCCGGTACAAAACCATCGCTGATAGCTTTATCCCAGGTTTTTGAATTTTTACGCTGACCAACAATTACGTTGATACCGTTGTCTTTTTGATTAAGCGCCTGGCCCGGGCCTTGCACGCCATAACCGATAACAGCTACTACTTCGTTTTTTAAAATGTCTTGTGCCTTTGATAAAGGGAACTCCTCGCGGGTTACTACATTTTCTTCAGTAGTGCCGAAAATTAATTTTGCCATGATTTTGTTTTTTTATTGATTTTGATTTCACCGATGCTTTTTGATTCACCGATTGTTTTATGTGGTTACTAATTTAATACTTTCTTTTTTGTCATTGCGAGGAGGAACGACGAAGCAATCGCGAAATTTTCTCCGTGCGATTGCCGCGCTTCGCTCGCAATGACAGATTTACTACATGGTAAACACCTTGCTGCCTCTGTTTAAATATTCGTTTTCTACAACCTCTTCGCCCGGTTCCAGTCTTTCAAATTCGCGTAGTTTGGCGTTAAACCCTTCGCTGTCTTTGATGATTGCTATACGTGCGCTGCGAACAAATTCTATGAGTCCGTAAGGCTGTAAAATGCTGATCAGGTTGTCAGTTTCTTCGCGATGGCCTGTTGTTTCAAAGATGGTATAATCCTTACGAATCACCACAGCACGTGCGCCATTTTCGCGCAGCAAACGTTCAACACTTACTTTCTCGGCAATAACGTCTGTCGATACTTTGTACAGCGCCAGCTCCTGCCAAACCACGTCCTCATTGGTATGGTAGTATACTTTCAAAACTTCCACCTGTTTTTCAATCTGACGGGTAAGTTTACGTACCACTTCTTCAGATTCTGTAATAACGATGTTGAAACGGTGAATACTCTCAATCTCGGAAGGAGAGGTGTTTAAACTATCTATATTTATTTTACGACGGGTGAATATGATCGCTATCCTGTTCAGTAAACCAACCTGGTTTTCGGTATAGATAGTGATGTTATATTCCTGTCTGTCGTTTATATCTTGATTGCTCATTGTCTTAATTAATTAGTCATTGGTCATTTCGCTTCGCTGTCATTAGGTCATTAACCTTTCAGCTTTGAGCTTTTACCTTATTTAAGTCTGATCTCACTAACGCTGCAGCCCTGAGGCACCATCGGGAACACGTTGTTCTCTTTGGTAACCATCACTTCTAACAGGAATGAACCCTTAGTATCTAACATTAATTTTAAAGCACCTTGCAAGTCTTCGCGGTCGCTGATCACTTTGCCGGGAATGCGATAAGCCGCAGCCAGCGCAACAAAGTCGGGACTTTGAATGTCTACAAATGAATATCTGCGATCATTAAACAGTTCCTGCCATTGGCGCACCATACCTAGGAAACGATTGTTCAGGATGATGATCTTTACATCAACACCGCTTTGCATAATAGTGCCTAACTCCTGGCAGGTCATCTGGAAACCGCCATCGCCTATAATGGCTACTACGGTGCGATCCTGAGCACCATATTTAGCGCCGATAGCTGCCGGCAGGGCAAAACCCATAGTGCCTAAACCACCGCTGGTAACGTTACTGCGCGTGTTATTAAACTGCGCATAACGGCAAGCCACCATCTGGTGCTGCCCAACGTCAGTAACAATCACAGCTTCGCCTTTGGTTAGCTCGTTTAATTGTTTGATCACTTCACCCATGGTCATTTCGCCACTGGTTGGGTTTAGTTCTTTTTCTATAACGGCTTCAACCTCTTTGCGGGTATAATCATTAAATAAATTCACCCACTCGGTATGTTGCTTTTCCTCAATCAGGGCAGTTAGCATTGGCAAAGTTTCCTTGCAATCGCCCCAAACAGGTACCGTAGTTTTAACGTTTTTGTCAATCTCGGCAGGGTCAATATCCAGATGGATAACTTTTGCTTGCTTAGCGTATTTGTCTAAGCGACCGGTCACCCGGTCATCAAAACGCATACCTATGGCAATCAGTACGTCACATTCGTTAGTTAATACGTTTGGTCCGTAGTTGCCGTGCATGCCCAGCATACCCACGTTCAATGGGTGATCTGTAGGAATTGCGCCGACACCCAAAATGGTCCACGCTGCCGGAATACCGCTCTTTTCAACAAAAGCTTTAAACTCTTGCTCGGCGCTACCTAATAAAATGCCCTGGCCAAATAAGATAAAAGGTTTTTTAGCCTGATTGATCAATGCGGCCGCCTGCTCGATATATTGCGTACGAACAATTGGTTTTGGCCGATAGCTGCGGATATGCTCGCATTTGGTATAACCTTTATAATCGAATAACTGGATCTGTGCGTTTTTGGTAATATCAATTAAAACCGGACCTGGACGACCGCTTTTAGCAATGTAGAATGCTTTAGCAATAACTTCAGGGATTTCGTTAGCATCAGTTACCTGGTAGTTCCATTTGGTAACCGGGGTAGTAATATTGATTACATCGGTTTCCTGGAAAGCATCGGTACCTAACAGGTGCGCAAACACCTGGCCGGTGATGCAAACCAAAGGTGTGCTGTCTATCTGCGCATCGGCCAAACCTGTTACCAGGTTAGTAGCACCGGGGCCGCTGGTAGCAAATACAACACCTACTTTACCTGAGGTGCGTGCATAACCCTGGCCGGCATGTGTGCCGCCTTGCTCATGCCTAACCAACACATGGTTAAGCTTATCATTATAATCGTATAAAGCATCATAAATAGGCATAATGGCACCACCCGGATAACCAAAGATGGTATCAACGCCCTCTGCAATTAATGCTTCTAATAAAGCCACCGAGCCAGAAACGTTCTTGGTTTCTATCGGAGCAGCTTGTGCTAGTATTTCTTGTTGTGCAACTTCCATACCTTATATTTTGTTATACGTGGTACGTTATACGTAATACGTTTTTGTTGTGTTGGACGTAGTACGTTTTACGTTATACGTTTTGTTTTTATTATTATTAATTGGCCTACGTACAACGTTTAACGTCCCACGTACAACCTTTTACATCTCGTCTGTTACGCAACCTTCGGCAGCGTTTGATACAGTTTTTGCATATTTATATAATAAGCCTTTGGTTACTTTTAACGCGGGTTGTTGCCATGCGGCTTTACGCGCGGCCAGTTCTTCGGCAGATATTTTTAGGTTGATGCTGTTTGTAGTGGCATCAATTTCAATAATATCTTCATCCTTAACCAAGCCTATTGCGCCCCCGTCAAAAGCTTCAGGGGTGATATGGCCCACCACAAAACCATGGGTACCGCCACTAAAACGCCCGTCGGTTATCAGTGCGACCGATGCGCCTAAACCTGCGCCAAAAATAGCTGATGTTGGCTTAAGCATTTCGGGCATACCCGGCGCGCCTTTAGGACCCACGTTACGGATAACTACCACATCACCGGCTCTGACTCGGCCGCTTTGAATGCCCTCAATTAACTCAAATTCACCATCAAACGTACGGGCAGGGCCTGTAAAACGCTCGCCTTCTTTACCGCTAATTTTAGCTACACTGCCACCTTCGGCAATGTTTCCGTAAAGTATCTGTAGGTGACCGGTGGCCTTAACTGGTTTTTCAACCGGCCAGATGACGCTCTGTTTTTCGAAATCCAGTTCAGGAACATCCGCCAGATTCTCGGCCAGTGTCTTACCGGTAACGGTCATACAGTCGCCATGCAGCCAGCCTTGCTGATACAGGTATTTCATTACCGCAGGTATACCACCAACATTGTGCAAGTCGGTCATCATGTATTTACCACTTGGCTTCATATCTGCCAATACCGGTATCCTATCACTGATTGTTTGGAAATCGTCTTGGGTTAGTTTAACATCAACGCTTTTTGCCATAGCTATCATGTGCAATACTGCGTTGGTACTACCACCTAATACCATAATTACCACCATTGCATTTTCAAATGCTTTGCGGGTCATGATATCACTTGGTTTAATATCTTTCTCTAATAATATCTTGATGGCTTTACCTGCAGCTAAACACTCAGCACGTTTTTCGTCGCTCAATGCCGGGTTTGACGATGAGTAAGGTAGGCTCATGCCCAATGCCTCAATAGCTGCAGCCATGGTATTGGCTGTATAAACACCACCGCAGGCACCTGCGCTGGGGCACGCATTTTTTATAACACCTAGAAAATCTTCGGGGCTTATCGTGCCGGCAATCTTTTTACCTAGAGCCTCAAATGCCGATACGATGTTCAGGTCTTCACCTTTCCAATGACCCGGATGAATGGTACCACCGTACACCATAATAGAAGGGCGATTTAAGCGTCCCATGGCCATGATAGATCCCGGCATGTTTTTATCGCAGCCTGGCAGGGTAATTAAACCATCATAATATTGTGCGGCGGTAACTGCCTCAATTGAATCTGCAATAACATCGCGACTGATCAATGAGTAACGCATACCCGGGGTACCGTTGCCCATACCATCACTAACACCAATAGTGTGAAAAATAAGTCCGACCAGATCCTCGTTCCAAATACCTTCTTTAACCAATTTAGCCAGGTCATTTAGGTGCATGTTGCAAGTGTTGCCGTCATAGCCCATGCTTGCTACACCAACCTGTGCTTTTTTCATGTCGTCGTCTGTCAAACCAATGCCGTAAAGCATGGCCTGTGCGGCGGGTTGGGTAGGGTCCTGCGTAAAAGTTTTGCTGTACTTGTTTAACTCTACGCCGGTGGTGCTGTTAGATGAACTCATTTTTTAGTCTGTTTTTATATTGTAGGACCTTAGGTTTCCTATCTGGTGTTTTTTGTTACCCTTAAGATAAGTAAGACCTTAAGAACTGGCAATAGTGTATACTTAATTTTTCAATTAAGTATTATATTCTTAAATATACAACTAATTAGTGTATTATATTTTGTTTTAATTATAAATATTAATATTTAATTTGTATCATACTATACCAAAGTTCAAAACGGTATTCGGTATGGTTTTTATGCATGCATAGTAAATGGCCATTTTTCTGCCTGAAATGCCTGCCGGGAATAAAAAAGTGATGAAATAATGTCCATAAAAAAAGGACGATCGCGTCGTCCTTTTCATGTTATTACAAATTCAATTCGCGGACATAAAAATCCTTGATGTCGACGGTAGTATGCTTTGGTCCGCGGGCCAGTTGAAAGCCTATGTTGCCATCCAGGAATGCGCCTTCGTAATCAGAGTCGATTGTTTTAACGCCGTTTAACCAGGCCTCAATGTGATGGCCGCGTGCTTTGATATAGTAATGGTTATATTCATTAGCCTTTACCAGCCTTGATGCGGCACGGCCGGGGTAACGTTGCAGCATACCCGCACGGCCCTCTTCTGAAAGTGAACCCCAATAACCCTTGCCCATATCTATGCGGTATCCGGCAGCTTTATCAAAATTATCCGGATGCACGCGCAGGAAAACGCCTGAATTGGCATCATCATCGCCACTGATCTTTACCAGGATGTTGGCTTCGAAATCGCTATAGATCCGCTTACTGTAGCTATAATGGTTTTGTGAGGGATCATTACAATCTCCATGCAACGTGCCGTTAGCTATTTTCCAATATTCAGGTTGCAGGTTCAGCTTTTGGGCGTCAAGCATGTTGGTCCAGCCCTGGCCAATGGGTTTGTCGTCAATTAGTTTGCCATCAGCAGGGAGGGTGACGTTTTGGGCAGTGGTGTCGCGTTGGGCAAACGCAGTGTTTGCCCTAAAGGTAATAGCTACGAAGGCGCAAGCCAAAACAATGGCCGACCGCTTGCAAATAAGGTGCATGAAATGGTAATAATTGGTTACCACTAATTTAGAAAAATATCGGCATTGACAAAAAAATGTTTAAAGGTTAGTAAGCTGATTAGCGCTGTTATTAAGGTAATGGTGATCCACGCGGGAATGTGGATCAGTTTGGATCAATTGGATCACCATAAAATTGCAACTATCTGTAAATTAATAAATTAAATGAAAACTGGTTTAATAGTTGGATCACTTTTTATGACTTTTAAGTCTTTTTTGGATCACCTAAATTAATGTTAGAAAATGATTAGATATTTTTTTCATTCTAAAATCAGGAAAGTAAGAGTCATTAAATAACGATATCTTTAACTAATGAAAAAGTATCTCTACTGGTTTGCGGGTTTAATGGTTAGCGTAATATTATTACTTGCTATTACTAACCCGTCAATGCGGGATTTTAAAAGATTTGTAAAATCCAAGGGTTTTTTGCACACAGTTAAAATTGAAAGAAAAGGATATGTATTTTTTTCTATTTATGAGGCTTACACCGGCGATGGTTTTGATGAATGGGGTAGTAAATACGTAGGTGTTTTTGACATGTTCATAGAATATTCAACCTGGACTGCATAAACAAAAAAGGCCCGGATTTATCCGGGCCTTTAAAAGATATCTTAAAAGAGATTAGTGTTGCTCAATGCCTTCAGCAAGAACGGTAACTACGTTATTCAGCGCCTCAACAACACCACCTTTAATGTAGAAAACTTCTTCTTTACCGCCGCCGCGTACGGTTAACTTACCGTCTTGCAGGGTTGAGATAATAGGAGCGTGGTGGTTCAAGATCTCGAAAGAACCCAATGTGCCCGGAAGACTCACTGAAGTAGCTTCGCCTTCGTATATTTTTTTATCGGGAGTAAGGATTTCTAATGTCATGTTTTTGTGAGAGTTAAGAGTCAAGAACCAAGATACAAGATTTTACTGTCTTGATTCTTGACTCTTGTCTCTTGATTCTAATTAAGAATTTGCTTCTTCTAATAATTTTTTACCTTTTTCAATAGCATCTTCAATGCTGCCTACCAGGTTAAATGCTGCTTCAGGATATTGATCTACTTCGCCATCCATGATCATGTTAAAGCCTTTAATGGTTTCTTTAATATCAACCAATACACCTTTTAAGCCGGTAAACTGCTCTGCTACGTGGAAAGGCTGAGATAAGAAACGTTGTACACGGCGTGCACGTGACACCACCAATTTATCTTCTTCAGATAATTCATCCATACCTAAGATGGCGATGATATCCTGTAACTCTTTGTAACGTTGTAAAGTTTCTTTAACGCGTTGAGCAGTGTTATAATGCTCGTCGCCCAAAATAGACGGGCTTAAGATACGTGAAGTCGAATCCAATGGATCCACCGCAGGGTAGATACCTAACTCAGCAATTTTACGGGATAATACCGTAGTAGCATCTAAGTGAGCGAAGGTTGTGGCCGGCGCAGGGTCGGTCAAGTCATCCGCAGGTACATATACCGCTTGTACTGATGTAATAGAACCACGTTTGGTTGAAGTAATACGCTCCTGCATGGTACCCATCTCTGTTGCCAGAGTTGGCTGGTAACCTACCGCTGAAGGCATACGACCTAATAACGCTGATACTTCAGATCCGGCTTGTGTAAAACGGAAGATGTTATCAACGAAGAATAATATATCACGGCCCTTGCCTTCTGCATCACCATCGCGGAAATACTCAGCAACAGTTAAACCAGAAAGCGCCACACGTGCACGTGCACCAGGAGGCTCATTCATTTGTCCGAATACGAAGGTTGCTTTTGAGTCTTTTAAAGCCTCCGGGTCGATCTTAGAAAGATCCCAGCCACCTTGTTCCATTGAATGCATAAATGCATCGCCATATTTAATAATGCCTGATTCCAACATCTCACGTAAAAGGTCATTACCTTCACGTGTACGCTCACCCACACCGGCAAATACCGATAAACCATCATATGCTTTCGCGATATTGTTGATCAGTTCCTGGATCAATACAGTTTTACCTACACCGGCACCACCAAACAATCCAATTTTACCACCCTTTACATAAGGCTCTAATAAGTCAATCACTTTAATACCGGTAAATAATACCTCAGCCTCTGTTGCCAGATCCTCAAAACGCGGAGGAGCAGCGTGGATAGGCCTGCCATTGGTTTTATCTAAGTTAGCAATACCGTCAATAGCATCACCTACTACGTTAAACACACGGCCTTTTACGTTGTCGCCTACAGGCATTTTAATTGCCGACTCTAAATCAAGAACTGGCATGCCACGTAATAAACCATCTGTCGAATCCATCGCAACCGCACGTACGCGGTCCTCGCCTAAGTGCTGCTGCACCTCTAAAATAACCTTTTGGCCATTTTCTTTGGTGATCTCAAGCGCACTGTAAATTTTAGGAAGATGTGCATTCTCTGCAAAGCTAACGTCTACTACCGGACCGATGATCCGTGATATTTTTCCAATGTTTGGCATATATAACCGGGTAATTTTTTAAATATACGTTGTTAAAATAGTTTGAAACCTTTTCGCGCTATTTCAGGGCGCAAAGTTAAGATTTATAATAGAATATTAAAATACTTAAAGCAAGATTTTTTTGCCCTTATCATTATTAAAACCGGCGTATACTATGAGTTATCCAGGATTATTTTTGAAAAAGCCGACGATTGTTTATAAGTAATTAATATATAGCTGTTTAAGAATATAACGTTACGCATCAAAACGCAACACTATTTTGCCGGTATGCTCACTGCTTTCCATCAGTGCATGGGCGTCGGTAGCCTGGTGTGCTGCGAACACCGCGTTAACCACCGGTTTGATATTCCCGGAAGCTATTAATGGCCAGATATTTTTTTCGAGCGATGCGGCAACAGCGGCCTTAAACTCCACGCTTCTTGATCTGAGCATGGAGCCGGTTATGTTGATCCGTTTGCGCATCACAATGGATAGATCAATCTGTACATCTTTGCCTTGCATGGTATTGATCAAAACCAACCTGCCTTCTTCGGCCAAAACTTTCAGATTGCGCGGCGTATAGTCTCCACCAACCATATCTAATATTACATCGACGCCTTTTTTGTCGGTGATACGATTCAGTTCAGTAACAAAGTCCTGAGTTCGATAATTGATCGCTTCATCGGCCCCTAGTGATTTACAAAACGCACATTTCTCATCGCTGCCTGCTGTCACATAAACTTTGCTGTCTAGCGCCTTTGCCATTTGGATAGCGGTAGCGCCGATACCACTTGAACCGCCATGAATAAGTAAGCTTTCGCCCGGCTGTAACTTACCACGATCAAACACATTACTCCAAACGGTGAAAAAGGTTTCGGGTAAAGATGCCGCTTCAATCAAACTCAAGTCATCAGGTATCGGCAGACACTGACCTTCGGGCACATTGCAATATTCTGCATAGCCACCCCCAATAACCAGCGCACAAACTTTATCGCCAACTTTCCATCGCTTAACATTGTCACCGACCTCAGTAACGGTTCCGGCTATTTCCAAACCGGGGATGTCCTGCGGCGCATTGGGCGGTGGCGGATAGTTGCCTTTACGCTGGGCCACATCGGGCCGGTTCACGCCTGCGGCTGCTACTTTTACCAATACCTCATCAGGGCTATAAGCAGGGATGGGTCTTTCGATAATCTGCAAAACTTCGGGTGCACCGGGTTTGGTGATGACGATGGCTTTCATGCTGTTATAACTAGCCGGTATTTAGATTGTTTGATTGTTTATTGTATAGCTAACGCTTCTTCCAGTTGTTTAATCAATACCTCGCGATTCATCGGATAACCGGCTTTTGAAAGCTCGTAAGTGCCGTCTTTTTTTATAATGAAATAAGTTGGATAACTATTGCTTTTAACTTTAGCCATAATGTCGTCGGTTAACTTTTCTGCAGCTAAAATATGCGTGCCCTCCATATGAAAGTAGGCTATCAGTTTTTTCCAGTTTTCTTCGTTGCCTAAGTCGTCGTTTGCCACATAAAAATAGTTGAGTCCCTTGTCCTTAAAGTGCTCCTTAATAGCCGCCGAGTTTTTCTCGATCTCTTGACGGCAGGGGCCGCACCAGGTACCCCACATATCAACTAAAACAGTTTTGCCTTTAGCTAGCGCCAATATTTCATCCAGATTCTGAATTTTTGTTCCATTGTTGGGCGTAAAAATCATTTTGTCGGTTAACGGTAATGAATCCTTTTTAATAATGTTGGCAACAAATGGCTCATATTGACTAATGAATTTGCTCTGTGGATATTGCTCTTTAAATCGATGAAATATTGCCGGTATATTTTTAGGGTCGCTTTCGTCTTTAGCTTGATTAAGTAAAACGGCATACAAAAATTCGGCTGTTTGACCAGTAAAATAAGCTTTAATTATTTTTTCTTTAAGCAAATTTTGCCTGTCATCTTCAAATAATTTCTTGCCATTTTTGGCATCTGTATCATACCATTTCCTGTAAAATTTGTCGGGGTTGTTTTCAAATTTATCCCATAAGCTTTCTTTAATTCTTAATAAAGCAATACGCATAAGTAACTGGTAATTGCCGGCTATCAGTACATCGTCATTGTTCAAGCTTTTAATTGCAAATTCTTCCCGCTCATCAGGGTCGTTAGTTTTAATAGCAGGCTTGCTAATTTTGCCTGTTAACTTATTTGCCTGGATACCGGCAGTAATAAATAAACTGTCTTGCAGCGCCTGCCACAAGGGTTTTGTATGCTTGTAGGCTTTCTGTATACTGTATTTGTTATTCTCCTTAAAGCTATAGTAGTTTAAAGCTGCAAAGTATATCGCCTCGTATTGCTGCTTTTTAATAAAATCGGCCGATGGCTTGTATTTGGCAATGTAGGCTTGAAGTTGTTTTTTATTAACAGCAGCCGTTTGGTTTACCAACTCTATGATACGATTAGGCACCGTATCTCCATAAATTTTTTCGTCATCAATATCGCCAATGCTTTCCAGAAACTGATTATTTGCACTGCCTTTGCCCGTTACTGTAACAATGTCCCTGGGTTTTTGTAAGTCGGCTTTTAAGGTGACATTATCGCCGGGCGAAATATACAGGTTATAGCTTTTATATTTCGATCTGTCATTGTCCGTATTATAGTAGAGTGTAAATGCAAGCGGTTGCTTTAATGTAAATTCGATAGTTGCATTTCTTACCTGGGTTTTCTCATCTATCAAATAGTTTTTATCAAAATATTGCGGAACGGGTAAGGTCTGGGTAACATAAATGTAGTTTTTACTGGTACCATTGTACGTAACAATATTAACTTTTGCATTTTGTCCGCTGCTACTGCTAATGGCGGCCAACAGCAAAGCAAAAGCGGGAATGAGTTTCTTTATCATTAGATTAAGGTTTAAATCGAATTAAATATAGCGAAAATGTTAATTATTACAGGCCGGTTGCAGTTGATGTGCTTAAATATTATTTCTTTGTACTAATTAAAAAACATTCCACCATGTCATTAACAATAGGCCAACCGGCACCACAGTTTACTCTATATTCATCAGCATTAAAAGAAGTTTCATTGGCCGATTTCAAAGGTCGAAAAGTAGTTATCCATTTCTTCCCCATGGCTTTTACCGGTACCTGTACCACGCAATTGTGTACCATGCGCGATAGTTTTGGTTATTATGAAGGCTTGAACGCTACTATACTGGGTATTTCTGTCGACTCGCCTTTTACGCTGGCTAAGTTTAAAGAAGAGAATAATTACCAGTTTGATCTGCTTTCTGATTTTAACAAAGAGGTATCCACAGCTTATGGTGCTATTTACGCCGAATTTGTATTCGGATTAAAGGGGGTATCTAAACGCGCGGCCTTTGTTATCGACGAAAACCAGCAAATTATTTATGCCGAGGTATTGGAATCTGCAGGCGATTTGCCTGATTTTGCGGCCATTGCGGAGATAGTAAAGTAAATTTGAAAATATTTTAAGGACTTTTAAAAAGAAATCCTATTTTTGCAGTCCATTAAAAAACGCATTTGTAGCTCAATTGGATAGAGCATCTCACTACGGATGAGAAGGTTTGGGGTTCGAATCCCTACAAGTGCACCAGTAAGTTAAGCCTTTCAGTATACAAACCGGAAGGCTTTTAATTTTAAAACGCACATGCTTAACTTAGTGTTATTTGGCCCGCCCGGAGCTGGGAAAGGTACTCAATCACAAAAACTTATCGAACATTACGGCTTGATCCACTTGTCGACCGGTGATTTGCTTCGCGGCGAAATTAGCCAGGGGACAGAACTTGGTCTTGAAGCAAAAAAACTGATGGATGAGGGATTATTGGTGCCCGATGCCGTTGTTATAGGTATGATCAGCAATAAACTGGATGCCAATAAAAATGCTAAAGGCTTTATTTTCGATGGCTTTCCGCGTACGGTAGCACAAGCTTCTGCGCTGGATGATTTACTGAAGAGCAAAAAATCTGCTATATCAGGCATGATAGCTTTAGAGGTAAATGATGACGAGTTAGAGCACCGGTTATTATTGAGAGGTAAAGATTCTGGCCGCTCTGATGACGCTAACCCGGAAGTTATCCGTAAAAGAATTAAAGAATACAATGAAAAAACTGCACCGGTTGCAGGTTTCTATAAAGATCAAAACAAGTTTAAAAGCATTAACGGCATAGGTACTATCGATGAGATCTCGGCCGGCATTGACGCTGTTGTAACTTCATATTAATAGTCCGCAAGTCGGAAAGTCAGAAAGTCCGTACGTTTGTTATCGTTCAAGATATATTACTTACGGACTTTCCGACTTTCGGACTAAAAACCCAAAGAAAAATGTCAGGTTCAAATTTTGTTGATTATGTGAAGATATGCTGCCGCTCTGGTAAGGGAGGGGCTGGTTCGGCACATTTGCACCGCGATAAACATACCTCGATGGGTGGGCCAGATGGTGGCGATGGCGGTCGTGGCGGCCATGTCATTGTTCAGGGTAATGCCCAATTGTGGACCTTACTTCACTTAAAATTCCGTAAACACGTTATAGCCGGCGATGGCGATTCTGGCGGTAGTTCATTAAGCTCGGGCAAAACCGGCCGTGATGAAATACTGGAAGTTCCGCTGGGTACAATAGCCCGCGATGCAGAAACAGGCGAGATTCTGTTCGAGATTAATACTGATGGCGAAACCCGCATTTTAACCAACGGCGGCCGCGGTGGCTTAGGTAACGCTAACTTTAAAAGCGCAACCCGCCAAACGCCGCGCTTTGCCCAACCAGGCGAGGAAGGCGAAGAGGTTTGGAATATATTAGAGTTAAAGATCCTGGCCGATGTTGGTTTGGTAGGTTTCCCTAACGCGGGTAAATCAACCTTGCTTTCGGTGGTATCTGCAGCTAAGCCTGAGATTGCTGACTATGCCTTTACTACCTTGGTGCCTAACCTGGGTATAGTGGCCTACAGAAATAATAAATCTTTTGTGATGGCTGATATCCCGGGAATTATCGAAGGAGCATCAAAAGGGAAGGGACTGGGTATCCGTTTTCTGAAACATATAGAGCGTAACGCAGTATTGTTATTTATGGTGCCTGCCGATACGGCCCGCACTATTCAGCAGGAGTATGATATCCTTTTAAAAGAGCTCAACGAATACAATCCTGAACTAATGCACAAGCCGCGTGTTTTGGCTGTGACCAAGTCTGATATGCTGGATGATGAGTTAATTGCCGAAATGAAAGCACAAGTACCTAAGGATATCCCCTCGGTATTCATTTCATCAGTGGCTCAGAAAAATATTGATGTGTTGAAGGATTTGCTTTGGCACGAGATCATAGCCAATAACTAACCAATTACGCGGTCGCGTATCTTCACGGCGGGATTGCCTTGATAAATGCTATGTGGTTCCAGGTTTTTTGTGGCGATGGAGCCGGTGGTCAATACCGTGTGCGATCCTACAGTAATCCCTTGGTTTACTACTGCCTTGGCACCTATCCACACCCCATCCTCAAAGATAACCGATCCGGTTATCAGGTTAAACGAAGTCTTTTTATAATTGTGGCTGCCGGTTAATATAGTCGCCCCTTGCGACAGGCAAACATTAGCGCCAATAGTTACCATCACCAGGTTGTCTATCCAAACCTGCTCGCCAATCCAAACTTCATCGCCAATAGTGAGTAACCATGGATATTTAATGTTGACGTTAGGTTTGATCTGGACATTGGCACCCACCTTTGCTCCAAACAAACGTAACAGGGCCGCCTTAATACCGTATACCGGGAATAAGCTGGTTTTAAATACAAAGCCATTTACATAATGCCATAGCAATCTTTTAATCATACCACCACCGGGATGATAGGGGTGATTGTTATAAAATTTGAGATCAGTTTTTGACATGATTTGTTTTGTGGCCAGCATCGGCCGTTACCCAAAAATACAAGCTTATGCCAATGATTATGTAAATCAATACATTAAAAATAGTATGGTGATCAACTATATGGTTACTTTTCTTATCCCAAAATATGGCTAGTACTACAAACCTCAGAATATTCAAAAACTGAATACCCAAAATCCCTGCCACTAAAAAAATGAGTCTGGCCCCGATTGGTTTAGGGTAAGCAATAACAAATGCACCAAAAAAACTCAATACACCCAAGCCCAGGCAAGTATAAACCAAGGTAATTTCACCGTGACCAGCCAGTAGTAAGCTGTTGTCATTAGTTATCACCGCGAAACCAAAACATTTTAAAATTGCTGCACTGCACCAAAGTAAAAAACTGCGTAAAACTGCTATATAGTTCAAATGGTTTGCAAGAAAAGGGCTGTAAACTTTACCCGGGCTGGTAATACCAAAAAAGCCAATGTTAAAATAATAAAACGCCAAAAACAGGCCTATAAAAAGAATTGCGAAACGTAAAGGGCTATTGTGGCTGGCCATTATTTTTTTGTTGTTTTAATAATTCGTCAATTTTTATGTCGACAATTAATCTGAACCAAAAACCTTGCAAAAAATGGAAAATTACGCCGGTACGACCATCTAAAATACCCAACTGCAAAGTCATACGTTGCGTAAAATAAAGCGCTGGGCGCACATACCTGGGCAATTTGAACCATATTTTTTTAAACCAGGCCTTACGTTCATTTGGCGAACCCCAAAATGCAGGTCGCTCTGTTTGCGTCAAACCTGATTGCATACGCTCTACTTCTTGTTGTGCCACTAAATCGCTGTAACGGTTGTGCTTTTCAATCCAAAAGCTGATTTGGTTTTCCTTTAAATTCTCTTCCAATATATGCCCGTTTTTCCATACCTCGGTCTTGCCGGTTACTACAAAGCGGTGGTCCATTTTTTCGGTAATGTCAGAGTAGCCAACACCAAACCTGAACATCTTTAATAAATAGAACGGATAATAGCCGCCATGCTTTATCCAGCGGCCTTTAAAAAAGTTTTTACGGTTAAAGTAAATGCCGTTGATGCCCGCAAAATCATCGTCTTTGAAATTTAATAAGCGCTTCTTTAATTCGGATGTGACTATCTGATCTGCATCCAGGCAAATTACCCATGGAGTTTGTACAGGACAATTGTTCAAAGCAAAATCCCATTGCATGGGGTGATTTTGGAACGGGTTATAAAACACCTGTGCGCCATACGCTGCGGCAATACTTAAGGTAGCATCTGTACTGCCCGAGTCGATAACAAAAACCGGTGCTTCTAAACCGGCTATCGACTTTAAGAAACGCGGCAAATGCAGCTCTTCGTTATAAGTTAAAACTATAAATGAGTAAGGTGCGCTCAAATTGACGTAATTGAATGTTTGTAAAGGTAATCAATTGAAAAATCACCTTTGTTTTGATGTTTTATTGATAACTTGTTGATACATATTAATATAGCGCTGAGCTAATTTGTCATCATCAAAATCTGCGTGGATAATGGCAGGGGCATCGGTGCTTATTTGTTGTAGTTTTTGCCGGTCATCAGCAATTTGATTGATCGTACCGGCTATGGATTCGGGGTTTGTCTGGCAGATCCAGCCGAGTTGTTTGTTTAACACATAATCGGCCAGGCCCACCTCATTGCTTATCAATACCGGCGTGCCGGCGCTCAGGCTTTCTATTACTACATTACCAAAGTTTTCGTTGTGCGAAGGCAGAACCATTAAATCATGATCTGCCAGGACGTTGAATTTTTTTTCGTGCTGGAAGCCAATCCAGTTAACTTTTTTTTCGGTGCCGTTATAATGCGTTATTTTTTTTAAAACGTCTATATAACTTTCATCGCCGTTGCCGGCAATGGTTAAATGGTAGGGTTTTGTGATATGCGGCAGCGCATGCAACAAAATATCCAGCCCTTTTTTCTCGTCTATCCTTGAAAAGAACAGCAGTTTTAAAACTGTCCCATCATCAGCTTTTTGCTTTACCGATGGAGCCAGGCTCACAAAGTTGGGTATATCAAAAAAAGCTTTTGGTTTGGTGATCTTTGCCAGCGAATGCTGCTCGGCAGGAGAGGTGGCGTGAATATATGAGCTGTTTAACAATGGTTTGCCCAGTATGCTATGCAATAGCTTTTTAAGGCCGCTATTCTTATAATCAAATGAGTAAGCACTTAAAGTGCCCCGCGGCGATATAATAACAGGCACCCTTTTAACAAATGCTATTAGCGCCGACAACACAGATACCAGGTTCCACCAGGCATGGATATGTATTACATCATATTGTTTAGCATTGCGCCATAATGCGCTTAATAACGCGGGGGATAGGTGCGTATGATCTTTAGTAATGCGTTTAAAGTAAGTTACTTTAACGCCCTCAAGCATGGCAGATTGATTAAGTGCAAGCGGTAACTCTGTAGCGCCATTGGCTGTGGTAGTAAACACCTCCACATCGACACCTGCTTTAACCAGCTCTTCTGACAGCTTGCCAACCGACATAGTGGGGCCGCCATAAATGAAGGCGGGTTTATAAGAAGCGTTTATTTGTAGTATTTTCAAGAAATTCTTTGAAATGGTACCTTGAAATGCAAACCTATATCGTGTCGACGAAAGTTTTCTCGACGCGGTTAAAAATGAAGGTACCCAATAAAAACAGCATAATAGTCATGCTGCAACTGTAGCCCAGCAGCTCCCAGCTAAAGCTGCCTTTGCCGAAAAAACCATATCTGAAGGTTTCTAATATACCGGTAATGGGGTTGTATTTGATGATGCCGGCATATTTAGGATATTTAGCTAAAGCAACTGAAAGCGGGTAGATAACCGGTGTTGCATACATTAATAAGGGTACGCCAAAAGTTACCACAAAGGCCAGGTCGCGGTATTTGGTGGTTACCGCCGATACGATCATGCCCAAGCCCAGGCCCTGGATGGCAACCATTAATATTAAAAGCGGAAAAAGCAGTGCCGATAAGTTAGGGGTAATAGACAAGCCTTTAAAATCATAATAAATTAATACCAAAACAAACAAAATAAACTGCACGCCAAAACGCACTAGGTTTGACAATACCACACTTAAAGGCATAATTAACCGTGGGAAATATACCTTGCCAAACATGGCCGAATTATCTTTAAATACGGTTGAAGTTTTGGTAATACAATCAGAAAAGTAATTCCATAAAGTTATACCCGCAAGGTAAAATAACGGCGCCGGCACGCCATCAGTAGGTATGCCTGCCAAATTGCTGAAAACAAGTGTATACGTCACCGTAGTGATGATAGGCTGGATAAAAAACCAAAGCGGCCCCAAAATAGTTTGTTTATAAAAGGCCACAAAATCCCTGCGTACCAAAAGCAACAGCAAATCGCGGTATTGCCATACGTCCTTTAACTTCAGGCTGAAAATTTCGTTTTTAGCCGAAATTTCAATATCCCAATGATCTTCAGTAAACTGGCTCATCTATTAATAATTGATTCAGCTTATGGGTATATAGGTCCTGATTAAAATATTGCAAGCATTGTTCTTGCAGATCTTGCCTGGCAGCTGCAGTTAATGGTTTCTTTAAGTATTGTTCCAAAATATCTTCCAATTCATCCAAATCGTCCGGATTGATGGCTTTTCCTAATTCGCCATTACGGATGGCATCCATGCTACCATCAACTTTACCGCAAACAACCGGCAATCCGCATGACATTGCTTCGATAAACACAATGCCAAAGCCTTCTTTTTTACTTGGTAAAACAAATAAATCGGCCAGCAAAAAATGGTCGGCCAGTTCTGTTTCATCTACAAACCCGGTTAAAATCACCATATCCTCAACGTGGTATTGCCTTAGCATTTGTTTAATGCGTGCCTCTTCTGTATCATCATACTGGCCAGACAATATATATTTTAAAGAAGGGATCTTAGCTTTTAAGTTGCCTAAAATCTTAATTACCTGCTCATAACCTTTATATTGTTCGCTGGCAGCCAATCGCGTTAGCGTAAATAATACAATATCGTCATCGTCAAGATGATATTTTTGTTGCAGCTGTTTAGGCTTATCAAAGCTGGTAGGCGGTATCATAAATGAGTCGACAGCGTTATTAAGTACTACGCATTTATCCGGGTCTATACCGTGCCACCTAATCATTTCTTGCTTGGTAAAATTACTTACGCAGACGATCTTGTCGCATTTTTTTAAAAACATCTTTCGTGCTCTCGATAGTGGCCGCCACACTTCTATACCATGTGCAATTAACCAAAGCTCGCATTTAGGATTTATAAATTTGGTAATAAGGCCTATTACCGCCATGTTAACGTGGCTTATAATAACTACATCAGCATTGTTAACAACCTTAGTGGCCTTAAATACAAACGCATTACGTTTTACATTAAAGCCCTTAAATCTTTTTGATGACAGGTATCGTGGCATTAAATCCTGATCCTTATCATATACAGACCATAGCTTGAAATCCCAATTGTGCAATGCCGCTACACTCTGTAGTGAGTTGGCCAAAGTGCGCGTCATTTTTTGAATACCACCGGTGGTACTAAAAGTCTGCAAGGTAAAAAGTACTATGCGTTTAGACATGACGTTGTATCTGGTAAAGCGCAAACGCTTTTGACCAGTGAATTTTGTTTTTATTAAATAGGGTTATAATACTTTTACCTTTATTGCTGTTGTATAAGTTTAAATCGGTAATAGCCGGGTGATTTCTCATCCATTGTTGTAATGGAAAACTAAACCCCATTTTAGGCCGGTCCCACACTGCTTTAGGCAAAATATTCCTAAAGGTAGTAATTAAAATCTTTTTGGGTTGATTTTTAGCAAATCTCAGTTGTGGCGCAATGCTGTTGACGGTTTGCTGAAAATCTTCGTCTAAAAACGGAACCCTCACTTCCAATCCGTGATTCATGCTCATAATATCTGTATCGCGCAGCAGTTGGTTTTGCATGTACAAATTGGTTTCAAACCATGAGGCCGTTTCTTGATTGTAGCACTCAATGTTTAATTTGTCCTCGTCGCTAAACAAAGCTTGATAAACCTGGCTTTCGTCGCAATTTAATAGGGCGGCTATATCCGGCGGTGTAAATAAACCTCTCAGAAAGAGATAATCGGCTATGGCATGTTTTTGAGTTAAAAACATTGCCCTTTTGTACCGGTCGGGAGCAACGTTAGTAAACGTTTTAATAAGCGTGTTAGGCAGGCTCCGTAAATACTTGATATAAGCTATCCGGTTAAACGAAGGGTAGCCACCAAAAAGCTCGTCGGCACCAATGCCAGACAATACAGCTTTTAAACCATCCTGATGGGCGTATTTACTGATAAACCAACTGTTAATACCATCTGTAGTTGGCATATCCATAGCGTCAAGCGCATCCGGAAAAAACTGATTAAAATCTTGCTGGCGCACCAGGTGCGTAAATTTTTCGCCGCCTATTTGTTCAAAAACTTTTTGCTGAAAGGCACGTTCATCATAAGCATCTTCATCAAAGAAAATAGATACGGTTTTTAAATCCTGATGTTTTTGCTCTTCGGCCAGCAGTGTGATCAGACTCGAGTCGATACCGCCACTTAAAAAAACACCAATTGGCGCATCGGCTATCAATTGGCGCTTTACGGCTGTTTTTAAGCTATGCTCAATGGCTGCATGTGCATCAGCCAGATTGGTAATTGCCGTGCCTCGGGCCGTTGTGCCATATGCGCTAATAACGGCGCTACTGTTTTGATGGTTCCAGCATAGCATCTCGCCCTTAACCAGGCTGTATACATTGTTTAGCGTTGTATAGGGTTCGGGTATATGCCCATAGGCCAAAAATTTAATGGCCCATTGTGGGTTTTCCTGCATTGTTATGCCTGCAGCTTTTATAGCTTTAACTTCCGAGGCGAAACTAAGCTGACCGCCATCAATATGGTAATATAATGGTTTAATCCCGGTGGTATCGCGCACCAGGTAGGTTAGGGCTTTGCCCGCATCGTACAAAGCAAAAGCAAACATGCCCCGCAGCATTGAAAATGCTTTGGTACCCCAATATAAATAGGCCTGAACAATTACTTCGGTATCGGTATCAGAATGAAATGTGGCGCCCTCTTTGATAAGTTGACTGCGCAGTTCGGGGTAATTATAAATTTCGCCATTGTAAGTTATCCAGGCTTTTCGGTTAACATCTGTCATGGGCTGATGTCCGTTGGTCGTCAAATCAATAATAGATAACCGCCGGTGGCCAAATGTTAGATTAACGTCATCAGCCGAATATATACCTTCGTCGTCAGGGCCACCATGCTTAAGCGCATCGCACATTAACGATACCATATTGTGCCGTTGGTCATGGCTCAACTTATTAGAAATTATCCCCGCAATTCTACACATATTCTGGACTCTGGTTATAGCTTCGCCCCGTAAGTTACATGGGCGTTTAAACTTATTAGTTAAAGGTGTTTGTTAAAAACACCACGGCATAAAATGTCAGGCATGCACAGGCAGGCCTAACCTACAATGAGCTATAATAGCTAAAATCTGTCAATTAACTCTGCAGCTATGTTAACTATTACAGAATACCCCAGGTTTTCGAGTTTTAAAATCAATTGTTTTTGTGTACGATGAGAAATTATTTCGCCAATCATACCCTTAAGTGGTCCGGCTTTAATCAGGATCTTTTCGCCGGGCTGCAAATTTTCTTCGGTTACCGTTAGTTCATACGCACTCGCCATCAGCAGCTTCAAATCATTGATCTGTTTATCGGGCATTGATGCTATCCTGTCAGAAAAATAAAGAAACCGTGCAATACCTTTGGTCATTAAAACCTCTGTTCGCTGCAAATCTGTGATATAAACAAATATATAAGATTTGATCAACGGCTCCTCAACCCACTTTTTCCGGTCGCTCCATTGCTTGAGTTGTTTTTGCAGGGGTAAGTAAGCTTCGATGCCTTTACTCAGTAAAGCCTGGTGTGCTTTTTTCTCGGCCCTTGCGTTAGTATAGACCGGATACCACCGGTAAGTGCCCGGATTTTTTATTTGATCCATAAGTTACCAGCGTACCTTACTTTTTAAACCTGCGCCAAAATTGCCACCATTTACGCTCGTTTTCGTTATCTAAATAATAGCCTGAACTTTCATAACCGGTATAATCAGAATAATAGTAGTACTTACCATTAGTGTCGCCGGTTGCCTTGGTGGTATAATATCTTGAATGAAGCAAATCTTGTGCGAAGGCATTTAACACAATAACTGTGTTATTTAAATTGTATTCTTGCGCTATACGCTGGGGCACAGTTGCGGCATAAAATTTTGATTTACCAGAGCGGATCACAAAAAGATTGATATCGCTTATCCTGATTAATGGTACTGAATCTGATACTAATCCGATAGGAGCGGTGTCTATCATAATCACATCATACTTTGCAGACAGGGTGGCAATTAATTCTTTCATCTTATCAGAATACAGTAATTCTGATGGATTTGGCGGTACGGGACCGGACGGAATAAAATCAAGGTTGCTTTGGTTGGAATGATTGATAATGTCGTCCAAAACACACTGGTTTGCAAGATAACTGCTCAGCCCCAAATCGTTAGGTACATGAAACGTTTTATGGAGTTTTGATCGTCTTAAATCTGCACCAATTAAAATAACTTTTTTATCAATGAGTGCCAGTGTGCTTGAAAGGTTAACCGCTACAAATGATTTACCCTCGCCTGCTACCTCTGAGGTAATGCAAATTACTTTACTCTTTTTCTCGGATGCCAGGAAGTTTAAGTTAGTACGAACTGATCTTACTGATTCGGCAAATATCGACTTAGGCTTGCTCAAAGCAAGGATTTGGGTGCTAAATTCGTCTATCTCGTCAGGGTATTTCCGTATAACACCGATAATTGGGATATTGGTGAGGCTTTCAACCGTTTCTTTATCATAAATGTAAGGGTTTAAGATCCTTATTAATACAATAGCGCCTAAGCCTATAGCCAAACCGAGTATAAATGCTTTTTGATGGGTGCCGTGCTCATCCGGCGAGATAGGCGAAAAATTAGCCTGTGCCTCATCAACAATAGTAGCACCTGGTAAAATACCTGCTCTGAATATTTCCTGATCGATCTTTTTCTCAGAGAGAAAGGAATAAACTTTATCGTTAACATCAAAATCGCGCTTTAAACCAACCAAATCACGTTCGGCAGCAGGTAGTTGCGCTATTTGTTTATTTACGGGGCTTAGCTGATCTTGTAAAAATTTAATTTTATTTTGGATAAGCCGCTGCGACAGGTTAATACTGTTAACTACATTGTTTTTTACATCTAATATTTGCTTATCAATATCCTGTATTACCTGCGATGTGGTGTTATACGTTTTTAAGTAGTTGGTTTTTGATAATAAAAGATTGTTTAAGCTGTTAACGTAGTTGCCTAACTGTGCATCAACGGTGCCACCGCCGATAACCAGGTTCAGGTTTACGTTATCCTTCCCTCTTATAATATCCTGCTTTAACTGATCAATTGACAATAGGTCAATCTTCAATAAATTTATTTGAGATTCAATATCTTTCGCTTTGCTGATAACCTGTTCTGACGCCGAACTTACGTCCATCATCTTGTTACTCTGCTTATATTCTTTTATAGAATTCTCCGAGCCTTTTACATCATTTGATAGTATTTCTAGCTGGCTGTCAATAAATCTAATCATCTGCGATGCTGACTTTGATCGTTGATCGCGGTCAAAGCTCAGGTATTCATTGGTAACCGCATTAAGTGCATCGGCAGCAAACTGAGGGTTCATGTCCGTTTCGCGTAGCGCCAGCATATTTGAGTTTTTGGCAAGTTCGTTAGTTTGTAAACCGCTACGTATTCGGTTTACCAGATCCTCGGGCGCATTTATCTTAAACAATATCTGTGAGTTTCCAGACAAATTGCCGGGGTAATTTATACTAAACGCCGTTGCTCCAATTACAAAAGGGTTATTATAGGCGTACGTTTTTTGTACCTCTCTGTCGCCTTCTTTATAGCTGATTTTGAACGAGTTTCTGTTTAGTGGCCTAAACGTTATAATGTCCCGATAAAAATTAGTAGAGTCAAGTTTTAAGATCTTGATATCCAATGGTTTGTTTGGATACAATTCTGATGTTCTGTTAAGTACCCGGCCCACTACGTAAAAACTTATACGATAATCAAGCTGCTTAATGGCGTTCAACAAAAGGGGCGTACTGGTTATTACAAAGGTCTCGGTTTGCACTCTTGAAGCACTTGCCCGATCAGATGTAGCGGGCATGCCTACTAAATCACCTATTTCTGATTTCTTGTCCTCAAATTTCATAATAGCCGAGGTAGAATATATTTTCGGCGTATACCAGAGATATAAGTTAGAAGCCAATACACAAACTACTATAGAACCCACAATCCAATACCATCGGCTTAACAGTATTTTACCTATTTTATAATAGTCAAATTCCTGGTGGGGTAGTTTTTGATTTGTTTGAGTTTTGGCAAGCTCTTCCATTTATCTGCGCAAGAGTGTGAAAATTATTAATGTAGTATTGATCAACAGCAAAAAAGGTTGAGCATTGGTGAAAAAGTTTTGAATATTGGCATTTTTTATTGCTTTGCGATTTTGGGCAACGTACACAATATCATTGTTTTGCACCATTATCCGCGGATCGCCCAATATTTTCAGGTCGCTCAGGTCCAATACGTCCACTTTAGCATTTTGGTCTGTACGGATAATTTTTACCGTTTTCTCGTCAGATTTTTCTGTCAATCCACCCGCCTGGCCCAGTACATCAATTAGGGTAGTATGGTCCTTTATTAGAGGTACAACGCCTGGTGCTTTCACCTCGCCGGTTATGTTAACTTTAAGGTTGATGATCTTTACTTCTAACAATGGTTGTTTTAATTCTTTGGCGTATAGTTCTTCTATGTGTTTTCTGGCCTCTATACGGGTTAAACCAGCAACCTGCACGCGGCCCAATCCGGCCAGGGCGATAGTGCCGTCATCATCAACAGTATAGGTGTTTCCAACTTCTATTGAAGCCTGACTACTTAGTGTCGCCGGCGCGCTCACTGCAGTACCGGCGGATACATCAACGATGCTTTTGTTGTTGTTCATGTTGGTGATCTGCAAAATATCCTCCGCCCTGATATGATAATTAGCTATATTTGCCTTGTCAATTGGTTTAATATCAGTAGTCTGACCCTTTTGCTCAAACAAAGATTGATCTTGCTTATAAGAACATGATGTTAAAAGGATTCCGGCAAACAAGTATATAACTGCTAAATAGCGCATAACATTTAATAAAAATCGGCTTTGGTAATGCCATACTATCGGCAATATCCCAAAACTACATAATTTGTCCTTATAACCGGCGTATTTTTTCAGAAGTGCAGCAGCTAAAAATTTCTTTAATTACAGTAACCCGTAATGCTCAAAATACAATTGGCCGCTGTATTGAATCTGTTATTGCACAAAATTATGACAACCTTGAATACATTGTAATTGATGGTGCATCAACCGATAATACAGTACAAATAATAAGCCAATACGCCGCTAACATTACCCATTTTATATCAGAACCAGACAATGGAATTTATGATGCCATGAACAAAGGCATCCAAATGGCCGCCGGCAACGTAATAGGGATATTGAATGCGGATGATTTTTTTGCTGCCGATGATATATTGAATCTGGTGGCAACGGCTTTTATCAATAAGAATACGGACGTTGTTTTTGGAGATTTAAACTATTTGAAACCTAACGGAGCAGTTTTACGTAAATGGACCTCTGGTAGTTATAAGTATGGAATGTTTAATTGGGGCTGGATGCCGCCCCATCCAACGTTTTACTGTAAGCGCGCTGTTTTTGAGAAATTAGGGGGTTACGATTTAGGGTACGGCACTGCAGCAGATTATGAATTGATGCTTAGATTTTTGCATTTCAACAAGCTAGATGCTCATTACCTTAGTAAAACAATGGTTAATATGACCACAGGTGGTGCTAGTAACAAAAATTATTTCTCCAGACTAAAAGCCTGGAAAAATGATTACAAAGCGATGAGGAAAAATGGGGTCATCTTGCCACTATTGGGCATTGTTTTTAAACCATTAAGAAAGGTTTTTCAGTATGTTTAAAGAAAAGGCTGAATAATTGTTAATAAGTTAAAAATATATTTATCGTAATACATTCACTATTAATACATTTGGTCGTTGACTTATATGTTTCAACTTAACTACTACATGCCGGAGATATTTGCTCATTATCAGATACTGTATTATTTGTGTGTCATTATTTTTGCTGCCTTACTTTCAATAATTGCCATTCCTTCTATTTTACACGTTGCCCGTTCCAGGCATTTATATGACGATATAGGTCATTTCCGTAAACAACATGATCATGGTATACCTCGTTTGGGTGGTGTAGCCATTTTTGTTAGTTATAGTGTTACTGCGTTGGTTTTCACTATTATAGATAGAGATTTCCCTGTTGGATACTTACTTACCGCAAGTATAATCTTGTTTATAATGGGGCTTAAAGACGATCTTTCCGGTGTCAACTCCAGCACTAAATTCATGGTTCAGTTTGTAGTAGCATTAATTTTAGTAGTGTTGGGCGATATCCGTTTAACCAGCATGTATGGCGTCTTCGGAATATACGAGTTGCCTTTTGTAATTAGTTCTGCTTTATCGGTGTTGGTAATTATCATGGTAATAAATGCTTTTAATTTAATTGATGGCATTGACGGTTTAGCAGGCATAACCGGCATTTTAGCTAACCTGGCGTTTGCAGCCTTGTTTTTTTACATTCACCAATATGAATATGCCGTGATATCTTTAATATTGGTAGGGGCCATTTTAGGTTTCCTGAGATATAATATCACCCCGGCTCAAATTTTTATGGGCGATACCGGATCGTTATTTATTGGTTTAATATCTGTAGTTATGGCTATTAAATTAATTGAATTGACTAAGTTAACTATGTCTGGTGCGCCTCATCTCAACTCAACCCCGGCTTTAACGGTAGCTATATTGGTAGTGCCTATTTTTGATACCATTCGTATTTTCTTTGTCCGTATCATGAAGGGTATATCGCCTTTTGCTGCAGATCGTAACCATATCCATCACCGCATTTTAAGGTTGGGTTACACCCATTTTCAAACTACCATGATTCTGTCGGGTTATAACCTTGTTTGTATAGCGCTGGCACTTTTGCTGGGTAGTATTGGCAACTTTGCTTTAATTACAATTATCTTCATTATCTCTATGTTATTTAACTGGAGCATTACCTTCATCCTTAGATCTAAAGAACGCGAAACGGTGGCTGTGCGTAACCTTTTTATCTAATTTCAGCAATTCTAATTATAACCTTTATGTCTGTTTACGTGTTAATTTTAGGCGCGGTAAACTGTTTTGGTTAATTTTGCGTTATCTACTATTATCACCCTATGAAAATTGCGATAAACGGTTTCGGCAGGATAGGCCGTATTTTTTTGCGGCGTATTTTAACCAAACCCGGTATTGAGGTTGTGGCTATTAACGATCTAACTGATACCGGCACGCTGGCTCATCTGTTTAAGTATGACTCTGTGCACCGCGGTTTTGGCGGCGAAGTGTCTTTTGACGACGAGTATCTCATCGTCGGTAATCATAAAATCAAAATTCTGGCTGAGCGCGATCCTTTAAAACTACCCTGGAAAGATTTAGGCATTGACCTGGTGATTGAAGCGACAGGCAAATTTACCTCGCGGGCCGGAGCAGAATTGCATTTGGCAGCCGGGGCAAAAAAAGTGATCATATCCGCTCCATCGACAGATAAAAATGTCCCGACAGTTGTTTTAGGGGTTAACGATGACGAGATAAACCTTAATGCCAATATTTTATCCAACGCCTCATGTACCACCAACAATGTGGCTGCCATGGTTAAAATACTGGATGAGAACTGGGGAATTATAGACGGCTACATCACCACGGTACATTCTATGACCGGCGACCAAAGCCTGCACGATACACCACACAAAGACCTGCGCAGAGCACGTGCAGCATCGGCATCCATTATTCCTACCACTACAGGCGCGGCCAAAGCAATAACCTCTATTTTTCCGCATCTGGAAGGAAAGCTGGGTGGAGCAGGAATACGCGTACCTGTATTAAATGGTTCACTGACAGATTTTACCTGTATCCTTAAATCGCAGCCAACTGTAGCAGAAATTAATCTTGCTTTTAAGAATGCTGCACAAGGCAAGCTGAAAGGCATATTAGAATATACTGAAGACCCTATAGTATCTGCCGATATTGTAGGTAATACCCATAGTTGCGTGTTTGATGCCCAACTAACATCCATAGTAGGCGGCCTGGTAAAAGTTGTGGGCTGGTATGATAATGAAATGGGCTACTCGAGCCGTTTGGCCGACCTTGTTGAAAAAATACATTTACTTACATGATCAAATTTATATCCGTAGAAGAACTGTTGGCGCTTAGAAATACCGTATTGCGCGAAGGCAGGTTAACACCCAATGAATGCCGTTTCCCCACTGATAAACTGGATGGCAATTTCCATTTAGGTTATTTTATTAAAGGCGAATTGGCCAGCATTGCCTCATTTCATCCGCAAAGCTACGCACAGTTTAAAGGCGAAGGCTATCAGGTGCGCGGTATGGCAACATCTGAAAAGTTTAGAGGGCAGGGTATAGGCACCAAATTATTGAACTTTGGATTGGTTTATCTGGGCGAACAAAGAGCTAACTACCTGTGGTGCCATGCACGCAAAAAAGCTTTAAGGTTTTATCAGAATATAGGGTTTGAGATTGTATCGCCCGAATTTGATATACCAGGCATTGGTCCGCACCATGCTATGTATGTTAAGATAATGTAAACGGTATAAGTATTTACTTACTTAAAGTGTCTTTTTTTAATTTTCGGTTTCGATTTCAGAATTAAATGTTCAATTTGGCGGACTTTTAATTGAGACTGAAAAGCATGAAAACTATAGATCAAATTAAGTTTACCGGCAAAAAGGCGCTTATCCGCGTGGATTTTAATGTTCCGTTGGATGAGCATAATAATGTTACTGACGATAACCGTTTAACAGCAGCTATTCCAACCATCAAGAAAATTTTAACTGATGGTGGCGCAGTGATCCTGATGTCGCACCTGGGCAGACCAAAAAATGGCCCCAATGAGAAAGATTCTTTAAAACACGTAATACCTAATTTGTCTGATCTGTTGGGCCAGCAAGTTGAATTTGCTGACGATTGTATTGGCGAACAAGCTGTAGCGAAGGCTAAAGCGCTTTCAAGCGGCGAGGTATTGTTGTTAGAGAACCTTCGTTTTTACAAAGAAGAAGAAAAAGGCGACGTTGAGTTTGCCAAAAAACTGGCAGCTTTGGGCGATGTTTATGTAAACGATGCTTTTGGTACTGCACACCGTGCACATGCTTCTACCTCTATCATAGCCCAGTTTTTCCCTGATGCCAAATACTTTGGTTATGTAATGGCAAGCGAACTGGCAAATGCCGAAAAAATATTAAATCATGCCGAAAAACCATTCACCGCTATTATGGGTGGTTCAAAGGTGTCTGACAAAATTCAACTGATAGAGCGTCTTTTAGATAAAGTTGACAACCTGATTATTGGTGGTGGCATGGCTTATACCTTTGCCAAGGCCCGTGGTGGTAACATTGGTACCTCATTAGTTGAATTGGATAAACAGGAGCTGGCTTTGAGCCTTATCCAGAAAGCCAAAGATAAAGGCGTAAACCTGCTGTTGCCTGTAGATAATGTAATTGCAGACGACTTCTCGCCAACCGCTAATACTAACGTTGCTAAAACAGGCGAAATCCCCGATAACTGGATGGGCTTAGACATTGGCCCTGAAACTGCTAAGCTTTTCAGTGAAGTAGTCGAAAAATCAAGCACTATTCTTTGGAACGGCCCTATGGGGGTTTTCGAAATGGACAAGTTTGCAGTAGGCACTAAAGCAATAGCCGATGCGGTTGTTAAAGCAACCCAAAACGGCGCATTTTCACTAATAGGCGGTGGCGACTCTGCTGCTGCGGTTTCCAAATTTGGTTATACCAAACAAGTAAGCTATGTATCAACAGGCGGTGGCGCTTTGTTAGAGTACATGGAAGGCAAAGAATTACCAGGTGTTAAAGCAATAAACGACTAGTCGTAGACTGCCTTTCTTGAAGGAAAGGTGGATAAAAATATCAAAGGCTCCGGGCAACCGGGGCCTTTTTTTGTCTGTAATATTTCCAACTACAGGTTTTATACTGATGTACCTGCATATTTTGAAATATTGGTAGCCAATGTTTTAAAAAAGGAATATGGCAGGCTTAGATATTAGAAAATTCTAATCCACATTAGAGAATTCTAATGTACTAAATTGGTTAAATACCTGTTGTAGCATAATATAAATCCACCCTAAGATTTAGACCAATTGCGACGCCAATTATAGCCGGCCCCCACCGCCTGTTTATATACACGTATATCAACTTTTTACTTTAAATCATTATCAAATGAAAAAAACAATTTTACTTGCTAAGTACGCTGTGGCAATAGCTTTTATTGCCGCAATATTTCAAACCGGTTGTAAGCCCGAGAAAGGTGATTACAACTCCACACCTGTGGTAAATACGTCTAATTTGACCACTTACGATTATTTGAAAAGTAAAACCGGGGTTTACGACTCATTAACAATGCTTGTAGATAAGTTTCCCGGAATGAAAACAATTTTGGTTGACAGCTCAGTTACGTTGTTTGCACCGTCAAATGCAAGTTTCCAACTGGCGGTTTCAAATTTAAATACGTTGCTTAAATCCAAGGGGCAGCCCCCGCTTTATTTAAGCCAGATAGTCGCCGGATCTGTAGGGCTTACCAATGCTAGTGATATTGATAAGGCCAGACGAGATAGCATGGCTTTGGATACGTTGGTATCTAAGTATATTATCAGAGGCTTATATGTAGCTAATGATTTTGCAGTAGGCGATGGCCTGACTATCAATTCTGTACGCGGCGGTTACCCAATGCACGGTCAGCGCGTTTTTGCTAACGCAGAAGGTTTTGAGAATGGAGGCGTTGAAACTATCAATTTTGCCGACACAAAAAGAAGCTTATTTACAGCCTTTTGGTCAATAGCGCAAACTACCTCGGTTAATATCAAAACCAAGAATGGTTATGTGCATTTGTTAGGAAATGACCATGTATTTGGGTTTGATGATTATGTTGCAGACATGACCTACATACCACCGCCACCGGTTGTTTTTGACCTTGCACATGATGTGTTGTTTCCATATTGGCCTACGGCTTCAGGATATTATGATGGCCAGATTTCTGCAGGAGAGACTTTTGCCAAAATCCTGGATGGCTCGGTTTTAACTAAGATGACGTCGTATGTCGATGCTACTAACAATTATTATCCGTCATTATACTGGTGTCCGGCTAAGCCAACTGTATCAAACGCATATACTATGATATCTGCCAATGACTCTAAGCTTTATCAGGATCGTGACCCGCGCGATTTTAAACTGGAAGCTACGCTTGATCCAAATCCATATATTACAACAACCGGCCCTAATGGCCCTATAAAAGCGCCAAATCCAGATGCGGTTTGGGTGCAGTTGGATGTTCGTGAGGATCAGGATTGGACAACCAATTATCAGCAAAAAGAATTTGACTTTGTAAATACAACTGCTTATACCGGTTATAGATTGGTAATATTACAAGTAGGTACAGGTAGTTCAAGTCAATCGTTATTCCAGATCTCTGAATGGGCAATGAGGGAGAAAACTAACTAACCCCTGTTAAAAGTTTAAAGCAAAAAGCTCCGGGCAACCGGGGCTTTTTTTGTTTACATATTTTAAGCAACAAGGTGAATTAAAAAAATGCATGGAGTACCCAACGTTTTTAAAAACCGATACGATGATGTATAAAAAGACCATAATTCATATAAACCATGAAGAATCTAATACTTATTTTATTTGCCGCTCTATTGGTAAGCAGTTGCAAGAAATCACAAACAGTTTTCCCAGATCCTTATGCAGATGCGAAAGCGCCATTGGGCATAGTTTCAGATCCTCAGCAAATACCGGTGCCGGCATCAGGCGGCGAGGGCACGATAGTAAGCATCAATGCTACGGGGCTGTTACCGTATAAAAATAAACTGCAGTTTTTATTTAATGGCCAGCTGGCCAAGATC
>NZ_JAAVVB010000004.1 GCF_018449775.1 Mucilaginibacter sp. dw_454
TTTGGTGGTTGCAATCTCAATTTCCAAGTGTTTCCCGTCAATCGCTGGCGGGCTGCAAAGGTATCATTCGTTTCGATATCTACCAAGTGTTATTTTACTTTTTTTATATCTATTTTCAACCTTGCAATTTCAAAAAACAACCGCTCTTTCTTCCTGAGCGGGTTGCAAATGTAGGAAGAATCTGTCATCCGCCAAAGAAATTCTTCGCTTTTTTCAACAATGTTTATAACGTGCTGAAAAACAAGTATTATAAATCACATCAATAGGCAAACAATAGAGTAATTTTTGATTTCGTATATTTGAAATCACATGCAAAACCATCCATTTCCTGCAAATTTCCTGGAATCGTTAGCAGACGAGCCAGGCTTTGATCATAAAAATTTTGTCGAAGTACATCAAAAAAATGATGCACCGACGTCTATTCGTATCAATCCTTTCAAAAAAAATGCGAAAAAAACCGATGAACAAGTGCCCTGGTGCGCCGAAGGTTTTTATTTAGGTACACGACCATCCTTTACTTTCGACCCCTTATTTCACGCGGGAGCCTATTATGTACAGGAGGCATCGTCTATGTTTGTTGATCATATATTAAAACAGATCAAGCCCGATGCGCCAGCGAATATCCTTGACCTATGCGCCGCCCCGGGTGGTAAAAGCACCCTGCTTAATTCGGCCATGACTGCTGATGATTTGCTTGTGGCTAATGAAATTATTAAAACACGGGTGCCCGTGCTTGCCGATAACCTGACCAGATGGGGCACTGCTAATACTATTGTTAGCAACAACGATCCGAGAGACTTTAGCAGGCTAACCAGTTTTTTTGATATCGTTTTGGTTGACGCACCATGTTCTGGCTCCGGAATGTTTCGTAAAGACCCGGATGCGATGGACGAATGGAGCGAGGCAAATGTTAACCTATGTCATCAGCGGCAGGAGCGTATCCTGGCAGACATTTATCCTACCATAAAAGAGGATGGATACCTTATATACAGTACCTGCTCTTATTCGCGCCAGGAAAATGAGGATATCCTGGATTGGCTATGCAATACTTTTGCCTTGGAGAGCATCCGCATACCTATTAATGCAGCGTGGGGAATTGTCGAAACGCAATCGCCGGAAAAGAAAGCCTGGGGGTATCGCTTTTATCCGGGTAAGGTTAAGGGCGAGGGTTTGTTTGCATCGGTTTTAGTTAAGCGCGAAAGCAGCGGCAGCTTTGTATCCTTTAAAAATAATAAGAACCAAAAGGTGCCAATGAATGAGTTGGAACTGATCAAACCTTATATCAAAGATCCATCCGCCTTTTACTTTTTTAAGGTAAATGATGACTGGATGGCCATTAACCAACAACATAAAGAGAGCCTCAATTTATTGCAACATCACCTGTATATTAAAAAATCGGGGGTACGGATTGGCAAAATAGCGGGCCGTGATTTGATACCGGATCATGAATTGGCGCTAAGCAATATCGTCAATAAAGATAACGTGGCGCAAACCGAGTTAGATTATGACCAGGCAATACTTTATCTGCGACGTGAGAACTTGGATATTGATGAAGCAAAAAAAGGCTGGAGTTTGATGAACTTTGAAGGGCAGCCGCTTGGATGGGCGAAATTATTGCCGAACAGGGTTAATAATTATTACCCGAAGGAGTTAAGGATATTATCACAAGGGCCAAAGTAATCCCGACCCCTTTGTCATTCTGAGCATAGCGAAGAATCTGCGCGCGTTCGATAACCTGTCGGCAGATTCTTCGCCATGCTCAGAATGACAAACTATTTATACTAATCTCTCCAAACCTTATACTATATAATACTGTTAAAAAAACAAACAGTATATATAATATAGTATGAAAGACATTGCCCGGCGTTTTCCTGAAAATCCATTGTTATCTCCCATTGATTTAAAATGCAGCGAAGACGGCCTGCAGATAATCTGTTTATTGAACCCTGGCGTTTTTACTTTTGAGGGAAAGACCTGGCTCATCGTTCGTGTGGCTGAGAATGCTGTGCAAAAGGAAGGATCTATATTCTTCCCGGTGTTGAATGAATTGGGTAAGACCGAGATCATGGAACTACCATCAGAACACCCTGAGCTGATCACCACCGATCCTCGGGTAATTCGTTATATGGGATTAGATTACCTAACCACCCTATCGCACCTGCGTTTGTTGAGTAGCGACGACGGTGTTCATTTTTATGAACCAGAAGGTTACCCAGCCTTGTTTGGCATTGGCGCTTCTCAAGCTTTTGGCATTGAGGATTGCCGGGTGACATTATTAGAAGGGCAATACCATTTAACGTTCACCGCAGTTTCGGGCAGTGGTGTAGGCGTGGGCATGCGTACCACCACCGACTGGAAAACTTTTAAAAACCACGGCATGATCTTGCCCCCACATAATAAAGACTGCGCTATTTTTGAGGAAAAGATAAATGGAATGTATTACTGCCTGCACCGCCCAAGCAGCGTTGATATCGGCGGTAACTTTATCTGGCTGGCCGAGTCGCCGGATGGTGAGCATTGGGGCAATCATAAATGTATAGTTAAAACCCGCAAGGATAATTGGGATTGTGAACGCGTTGGGGCAGGTGCCGCACCGATTAAAACAAAAAAAGGCTGGCTGGAAATATATCATGGTGCTAATAAAGAACATCAGTATTGCCTGGGCGCTTTTTTACTCGATTTAAATGACCCGTCAAAAGTATTGGCCCGTACGGATGCGCCAATTATGAAACCTACTGAGCCGTATGAGTTAAGCGGATTTTTCGGCAACGTGGTATTTACCAATGGCCATATTGTAGATGGTGATACTATTACTATATATTATGGTGCTTCAGATGAGTTTGTTTGCGGGGCGAAGTTCTCTGTTAAGGAGATATTGGCGGCATTGGGGGGTATAAATTTGAGCGCTTTCAAATAGAGTCTTCGTTATTCTACTATTATATAAAATAAACTGTCATTGCGAGGAGGAACGACGAAGCAATCGCAAGGATGCAATGTTCGCGATTGCCGCGCTCCGCTCGCAATGACAATCAAAAAAAGAGGCTGCCCAATCAGGCAGCCTCTTTTTTTAAGCTAAATTACTTTTTCCTTTTTATTTACCGGCTGTGGTACCTTAACATAATAACCCGTACCATCGTAAACTCGCTTGCGCGGATGTTCTTTGCAAGCGTCGCTGCAGCAACCTTCCATAGCTGTGCCGCATTCGTCACACTGCGTAAAGTGCTCGTTGCACTCAGGGTTAGCGCAGTTGATCATTTTTTCGGTAACCTTGCCGCAATTGTAGCAGGTTGATATGGCTACCGGGTTAATGGTATTGACCTCCACCGCAAGGCGATTGTCGAACACATAACATTTGCCTTCAAAATCCTCGCCGCCGGCTTCTTTACCGTATTTTATAATACCGCCGTGCAACTGGTATACATCGGTAAAACCTTCGTGTAGTAACAGGGCCGATGCTTTTTCGCATTTGATGCCACCGGTACAGTAGGTAATAATCTTTTTGTCTTTGTATTGCGCCAGCTCATTGATCATATCCGGGAAATCGCGGAAGTTTTCAATATCTAACGTGATAGCCTTTTTAAATTTGCCCAGATTATGCTCGTAGTTTGAACGTACGTCTAAAATGATTACGTCCTCCTCATCCTTCATCTCCAAAAAATCTTTTGGTTCCAGATGGATGCCGGTTTTTTGTTGGGGATTGATGATGTTAGGGTCGCGCAGGCCGGAGTGAACGATCTCGTCCTTGTAACGCACATGCATTTTCACAAACGATGGCGTATCTACCTCATCGACTTTAAAATCAATTGAAGCAAAACGCGGATCGGCATGCACGACATCCATATAGGTTTTACAGGATTCTGCAGAACCGGAAACTGTACCGTTTAAACCCTCAGTGGCCACAATAATGCGCCCGGTTAAATTAAGTGACTTGCAAAATTTTAAATGATCGGCAGCAAATTGCTCCGCATCGGCTATTGTCGAATAACAATAGTATAATAGTGTATTGTATTGTGCCATAAAATCATTGATGCCGCTGCAAACGGTGTTAAATGAAGGGCAAAGATAGGGTTTTGAGCTGAAAGCTGAAAGTCTAAAGCTAATCTGCGCTATCAAAAGCTTTATGCATTTAGCTTTCGCCTTTAGGCTTACCTGATACCATAAAATATCCTGATCCCCTGTATGTATTTCTTGTCGCCGGCATAAGATACACCATAGTCAACACGGAAGATAAAGCGCTGCAGGCCCACATAAAATTCGCGGTAATCTTTATTGTTTTTCTCCGTCAGGTAGTTGGCGCCGATAATTTCTTCTAGTTTTAGTTTACGCATAAAACCGATATTATTTAACAGCGTGCCCGCGAAATTGTGCTGGTAATGCGCTTCCAGGTAAGCGCTGTTGGCGCTAAACTGGTAAAATGGCAAGAAGTGAAAACTGCCCACATAGGTTGGGTCGAAGGTGGTACCCTGGTTACCCAAAAAGTGGTTATAATCCATAAAGTACAAGTTCTTTTTGGTAAAGAAATCACCGGCCGAGAGTTTGAACGAAGAATAGCCCATCAACCCTACTCGTATTTTATCCTGTGATAAGTCTATCGATCCAAAATCATAATTAGCATCAGACCCAAAAACACCCGGGATAGCCTTACGATAATTAACCGTTAGCACCGGATAAGCCGATGGCAAGTAGATCTTCCCGGTTGGCCGGGTGATGTATTGCTGATCGAACGTAAATTTAACGGAGGTAGTTAGCGTCAATGCCTGATTTTGCGGGAACAGCTCTGAACGATCGGTTGCCGGTACGCTATCAGGCGCCAGCGGGTTGTTGGAGGTAAAAGTCCGCTTTGATGATTTGAAAATGTGTGCGTACGAGTTATTATAAAGTTGGGTACGATTAGCGTATGAGAGCGATGCTTTGAATAGCACACCATTGGCCAGTTCGCGCATAAAACCAACATCGCCAAATTCTGAGCGGTAATATTTTACGTAGTTATTATTACTCAAGAGCGTACTTAGCGTATTGAAATATAGCGAGCGTGTACCAACATTATTCAGGTCTAATATATCGTTACCAAAATCCAGGAAGAAACGCCCTTCGTTAAACGGATCATACTTATAATAAGAATGTATGTTGGCGCTAAATAATTTATCGGATACACCATATCGTAAGTTCGGTGTAACACTTAAAGTTTTAAAGTCGTCGGAAGTTGTAGATAAGCGTGCTTTTAAGTTCAAACCAACGCCTTCAACCGTATTATAAAACAGCGTTTGGTTAAATGGAAAAACATAAAGCGAATCTTTTCTATCCCTGCTGGTCATGGTAAAACCAAATATGGTATATGGAATGATTAACACCCTGTTTTTGCTTTTTTGCAGCGAATCAAGGTAAGGCTTGGTTTTTTGCAGACGGGCTATGCTATCCTTTTTCTGATAGTCGCGCGTCTCTTGCAAAGTCAATGGTACCGGGCGGCTTTTAAACCAATAATCGGCATTCTTTAAACTGGCAGCAGTGTCCAAACGCATAATCTCGCCGTTGAAGAAATGCGGCGGATAGGTTACGTTAAACTTATAATTATTATATATACTGATATAGTATCCTTCAAATTTAAAACCCAGCACATCGCCATTATAATCGTACTGAACAGAAGCCGGCATCCAGGTGCTATCTGCAACCGGGATATATTGCTGGCTAATTTTCATGGTATCAACCAAATTCAGGCGATTTATTTTATTGGTGAGTTGCAGATCGACACTGTAAATGCGCCAGTCGCGCTCTAAAATATAGATATAACCTTCAAAGCTATATTCACCATCGCCACGAGGCGTTAGCTTAATCTTATCTATAGTTCGGCCGTTTTCTACTGTCGTACCTTCTAAATGAAATCTATAATAGCTAAAAGCGTTCTTCGCGACCGGCGATACAAAAGCATGGCTGCTCAGTCCCTGTATCGTGAATAAATTCTCATAGAAATTGGCTTGCAGATCTGACGCCTTATTATAGCTAAACGTTGGCGAAATACCCGCTACACGGGATGAAAGTGTTATCTCTTTCTTTTTATCGGGACGTTGGTAACTAAAATCAGATATCGATTCTGACTGGTATAAAATCCCCCGGCCGTTGCTGTCCAGATCAAGCACTTTTGATACGCCGTTGGTTAGCAGTTTCTTTGGTGCGCTGGTTAATTTCTGCACACCTTTAACATATACTGCGCACGAATAGGAATTGATCTGGTTCAAATAAAACTCTCGTTTAGCAATAACCTTACGCATAATCATGGAGGCAGCGGTGTCGCGGTTACGCTTATCGACAACATTTACCGTTTTAAGCTGAAAGATCTCATCCTGTAGTTGGACATTATGTAGTATTGCCCCATCGGTGATAGTAATATGGTCGATGTGTTCCTGATAGCCCACATAGCGGTAAATAACATCGTATTCGCCGGCACTTAGGTTAAATTTGTAAACACCCTGCTCGTTAGTGGTGGTTCCATAAGTACTGTTTCGGATATAGACTGATACGAACGAAATTGGCGCGCCCTTGCTATCAGTAACATGGCCCGATAATATATACTGTTGTGCCGACGCCTTAAAGACAAAAGCGTTGAGTGATAATAAGACTAATAGTAAATATCTTTTCATGTAGTTCCACAAATAATGTTTTTAGCGCCTAAATGTTTGAGCAAACACATATTATTATTTAAAACGCAGGCGCTTTGAAGCTAAATGCCCATTAATGCTTAGTTTTGCAAAAATTAACTGTAAACATGTATAACACACTACAACCGGTTTTGCAACAAGAGCTTGCAGGTATTGAAGAAGCAGGCCTATTTAAAAAAGAACGCATTATTACCTCGCCGCAGGGTGCGGACATTACCGTGCAGGGCGGCAAAGAAGTTATAAACTTTTGTGCCAATAACTACCTTGGTCTTTCGGGCGATAAAAGGGTAATTGAAGCTGCTAAAAATGCAATGGATACGCATGGCTACGGCTTGTCGTCTGTTCGTTTTATTTGTGGTACGCAGGATATCCATAAAGAATTGGAGAAAAAGATTGCCGATTTTTTAGGCACCGAGGATACTATATTATATGCAGCAGCTTTCGATGCCAACGGTGGCGTGTTTGAACCATTGTTTGATGCACAGGATGCGATCATATCTGACGAGTTGAATCACGCTTCTATCATCGACGGTGTGCGTTTGTGTAAAGCACAACGTTATCGTTATAAACATGATGACATGGCCGACCTGGAAGCCAAGCTACAGGAAACTGCCGGTTTACGTCACCGTATAATTGTTACCGATGGCGCGTTCTCTATGGACGGCACCATTGCCCAACTGGATAAGATCTGCGCTTTGGCCGACAAATACAACGCTTTGGTGATGATTGACGAAAGTCACTGCTCTGGCTTTATGGGTAAAACCGGTCGTGGTACGCATGAGCATCATGGTGTAATGGGTAAGATCGATATCATTACCGGCACCTTGGGTAAAGCTTTAGGCGGTGCGTCTGGTGGTTTTACTTCTGGTCGTAAAGAAATTATTGATATGCTGCGTCAGCGTTCAAGACCGTATTTATTCTCGAACACCCTGGCTCCTGCTATTACCGGCGCTTCGATTGCGGTTTTGGATATGTTGAGCGAGACTACACAACTGCGCGATAAATTGGAAAGTAATACTCAATATTTCCGCAAAGCGATGACCGATGCGGGTTTTGATATTAAGGCAGGTGTGCATCCTATCGTCCCAGTGATGTTGTACGATGCTAAACTGGCGCAAGAGTTTGCTGCCAAAATGCTGGACGAAGGCATTTATGTAATCGGGTTTTACTACCCGGTGGTTCCGCAAGGTAAAGCGCGTATCCGTGTTCAAATTTCTGCTGCGCATGATAAGCAACATTTGGATAAAGCCATTGCTGCATTTACTAAGGTTGGTAAAGAGTTGGCAGTGATAAAATAATACCCGGATGTCACTGTGAGAAACGAATCTATCTATCTGATATAGTTCGCGATTGCCGCGCTATCGCGCGCAATGACATTCGGTTTGTCATTGCGAGGGCCGAAGCAATCGCACGCTGTAAAATTCGCGATTCTGGTGCAATGACAAAATATATTAAATTTGCCACTCGTTCATTTTAAAGATGGATGGCACAAAAGGAAACTTAATACAATGCAAGAACAAATAGATCAATATACCGCCGAAATTAACGCTTTTTCGCCTGCTAACGCAGATGAACTGGAAACCTTCAGAATTAAATTTTTAGGTACCAAGGGAATCATCAAAGATCTTTTTGAGCAATTTAAAACTGTTGGCCCTGAAGAGAAACGCACCTTTGGTAAAGTCTTGAATCAGTTTAAACAACTGGCCGAAGCAAAGTATAATGATCTGAAAGAGAATTTCAGCACCGATCAGGGTTCGCAAAAATCTGATCTGGATTTGACCTTGCCGGGCGATAATTTTCAGGTGGGTTCACGTCACCCATTATCATTGGTGCGTAATGAGATCATCGATATATTTAAACGCCTGGGTTTTGTTGTTGCCGAAGGACCGGAAATCGAAGACGATTGGCATAACTTCTCGGCCCTGAATTTCCCTGAGGAACACCCGGCCCGCGATATGCAGGATACCTTCTTTATCAAAAAGAACAATGGCAAAGACGACATCGCTTTGCGCACCCATACATCATCGGTACAGGTGCGTATGATGGAGAATGGCAAACCGCCGTTCCGCGCTATAATGCCGGGTCGCGTTTATCGTAACGAGGCTATCTCTGCACGTGCGCATTGTTTCTTCCACCAGGTAGAAGGTTTATATATCGACGAGAATGTTTCCTTTGCCGATTTGAAACAAACACTGTATCACTTCGTTCAAGAATTATATGGCGAGGGCACGCAAGTTCGCTTCCGTCCATCTTACTTCCCGTTTACTGAGCCATCTGCAGAGATGGATGTATCATGTACTATTTGTAAAGGCGCAGGTTGCAATATGTGTAAATACAGCGGTTGGGTAGAGATATTAGGTTGCGGTATGGTTGACCCGAACGTTTTAGAGAACTGCGGCATCGACAGTAAGAAATTTACCGGCTTTGCGTTTGGTATGGGTATGGAACGTATTGCCAACTTAAAATATGTGATACGTGATCTGCGTTTATTTAGTGAAAACGACGAACGTTTCCTGAAACAGTTCCAAACTGAAATTATATAAAAACGATGGTTAAGAAATTAGGGGTAGTATTTGTATTGATTTTAAGTAGCCTTGCCTGCGGTAAAGCCAGCGACTATGTCCCTAATGTTTCGGTTAACTTCCAGATGGCTTTGACAGACCCACGTTTAAATGCTTTGCATAACACCGGCGGCGCTGTACTTGTTAACGGCTATGGTGTAGCCGGCTTAATATTATACCGCAAAGCGGATGGAAGTTATGCCGCTTACGACCGTTGCAGCGCTTATTTGCCTCAAAACAAATGTGCTGTTACTTTAGACAATCCTTCGCTTACCTGCACCGACCCATGCAGCGGTTCTAAATGGATACTGGAAGACGGTACTCCTACTAAAGCCCCGGCTATAAAATCATTGAAAGCGTATGCTGTAAATACCAATGGTTTTGAGATATTTGTACAGAACTGATCTGAATGGAAGCCGATAAAATTAAAGATAGCATTAAACGTGCAGCGCAAGAGCTGTTTCGCAAATTTGGATACCATAAAACCAGCGTAAACGAAATTGCCAAACGGGCCAAAATTGCCAAGGCTACTATCTATAAATATTTTGACAGCAAAGAGCACGTACTGCATACGCTGCTAATGGATTATATCCGCACCAGCGTTGATGAGCTGATCCTGTCTAACGCGGCCGAAACCGACGAAGAAACCCACCTGGGTAACCTGATCATGAAAACCTGCAGATTGAGCTACACAGTCTGCAATGAGTTTATCGGTTGGGATTTCATTCGCGAAAGCACCAACTCTCAAGATTTTTTAAAAAATTTAAGTAATGAGTTAGAAGATTTGTTGCTGGCTTCTTTCATCCGCATCAGTGCTATTCGTAAAATTGAAAACTATCATCAGCGGATGCGCTTTTTAATAAAATGCAGCAAAAGCATCGTTTTCAGCTTCGCATTTACTTCGGTTAGCGATTCGGATGTGCGCAAAAACTTTGTATCCTTCCAAAAAGAAATATTGCCTTACCTGGTAAGGGCGGCTATTACTATCTAAAAATCAAGAATCATTTATTGTGAGCCAGGTACGCTCAGTGAAACCTTAAATGTGATAAGGTTTAGGTTATTCAATTTTACCGATAATCTTTGGCTTTGTCGATATATAATTCAAAAACAGGTATTTCTACGTGGTGTTGAATGTTAATGCGTTTGCTTTTCATAATGGGTGATCTATTTAAAAAAACTAAAAACTTTTTTGAACGTTAAACCATTAATCATATAGTTAGTCATAGAAATGTCTTGAAACTTAGTCATCTAGAAACAATGAAAACAATAAAATTAGTTCTAATTGTACCGATGTTGCTTTTTGCAATCTCGTGTAAAAAGGACAATAACAAAACCGCCGCCAACTCTAATATCTCTGTAGATGTTGCTGCTGATCTCACAGTAAGTTCGGTTGCTTCAAACTCGTTGGGTTTTGCAAGTGTGGCCGATAATATTAGTGCCAATGCGCAAGCCGTTAGTTCGGCAGGTAATGGCCAGGCAGTGAACTCTACAGCGCCTAACGCTGTAATCCGTCAAACATGCGGAAGTACAATATCTGATAGCTTAAGTTTTTCTGGCACCACAAATGCAGTATCAATTGATGCATTTTATAAATATTCTCAAACGTTAAACTGTAACAACGACAGTCCCGACAATCTGGCTAACGTGATAACCTTTCATGGAACGTTTGACGGCCCGCGCTTATCTTCATCTGTTTCAGGTACCTCTGCGGTTACCATCAGCGGCTTAGCAAGTAGCGCAAACAATTTTACCATAAACGGCCTTTACAGCCGCAAAGGGTCATTCACTTCAAAAGTTGATGCCAAATCCAGCGGAAGCAGCGTGGTAGCTATTACTGTAACTAATGTTACGCTAAGCAAACCGGGCCGCGTTATTACGGGCGGCAGTGCAAATATTACTGTGTCAGGCACCGTACCTGCCGGTGCATTTAGCTTTAACAGCACCTTGGTATTTAATGGCAACAACCAGGCTACCCTAACTATAGGCGCGTCGGTATATATCATTAATTTACTTAACGGCACCTACACCAAGCAATAAAGAAACTACCTCACTTACCTATGAAAAAAGAGACGCCAGGGAATTCCCTGGCGTCTCTTTTTTGTTAGAAATCGTCAAAACGATTAAACACCACAAGATTACCGACTGATAATCAACAACATAAACCAACAATGTTCATTTTATTCATTATCAATCATTATCGTTCATTGGCGAAATAGTTGCTTGCCATATTATAATTTTATAATACAAACTAAGCACTGTTATGAACGTAGACAACCAATTACAAGCCGTAGCTTCCAACATCAGAAACAGACGTATTGATTTACACCTGTCGCAAGTACAGATGGCCGGACTCTTGAACATTACTCAAAATGCTTACAGCAAAATTGAAATGATCAAAACTAAAATGTCTGTAGAGCGTCTTTGTGAAATTGCAGAGATCCTAAAAATATCGCCGCGCCAGCTTTTGACAGTAAACATACTAACAATGCACCCGGCAAAAAAAGCAAGTTGAGCTTTATTACCGGGCGCAATATATATCGTTAAGCTTATATTAGCCTACCGTTGGCTTTGCTGTAAAAATGGTGGTATAGTACTTTATGTAAGCTATACATAAAAAGATATTCAATACTAATATACCAATGCCCATCGGCGCACCTGCAGGAGCTAATATGGTATGGAACAAGCAAATGTTTAAGCTAATTGGCAATAGTACCAATAGAAAGAAAGCGGTGTAACGATTAATTAATAAGAATATACCGCTTAAGATTTCAAGAACCTTCATGTACTGGAAAAAATAACCAGAACCCCAAAGCCCGCCAGAAAAGGCCATAGCTTCTTTACTCATGGGAGGTTGAGCCATATGTAAAACTTGAGGGAAGAAGAAATTCAGTCCAAATACTACAAAGATCAAACCCAGTAATATCCGGGCAATTAATACTGCAATTTTCATAATGTGGTGGTTTTATAAGTTAAACTAATAATTCATTTTAAAGTTTCTCAAAAATACATGTTTAAACAAGTATTTTACAAATTGCAATGTCATTGTTTAGTTATATTACTGATACGGCGAAAAACAGTTAAAGGTTGATTGTTAATTTACTGTTAACATTAAGCTCGAATTACTATACTTGCCTTAATGAAAAAACTTTTACTCCTTTCTATTTCGTGCTTGTATTTTTTCGCAGCACAAGCACAAGACACTCCTTTATCAACCGCCAATGCCGGTAAAGTTTGGTCGTTATTATATCAACAGCGGGCGGCCGAATATAAGGCCTTATGCTTCCAGGCTTACAATATAGCTAAATTACGGTTAGACGAAGCTTTAAGGCATAAAGGCAAGAAGCCCCTGGCCGTGGTAACCGACATAGACGAAACCTTATTGGATAACAGCCCGCTGGATGCAGCGCTGGCTATTAATAACCGTGAGTTTGATCTGAAAGCCTGGAAACAATGGACCGCTAAAGGTATTGCTGATACAGTTCCGGGGGCACCGTCATTTTTTAAATATGCAGCCTCAAAAGGTGTTGCGGTATTTTATATTACCAATCGTGATGAGGATGAACGCCCGGGTACCACCAAAAACCTGAAACTATATAACCTGCCTTATGCAGACAACCAACACATCATCCTGAAACAAAATACATCCAGCAAAGAAGCACGTCGCCAAGAGGTCTTGGTTAAATACAATATCGTTTTATTATGTGGCGATAACCTGGCCGACTTTGACGCGTTGTACGATACTAAACCATCCGAAGAAAATCGCGCGGCAACTACCGAGCACTTAAAAAAGCAATTTGGTAGTAAATATATTGTGATACCAAACGCAGCTTATGGTGATTTTGAGAATGCTTTATTCAATTACAATTATAAGCTGAGTGGTGCGCAAAAAGATTCTATTATCAAATCATTGATTAAGGTTGACAGATAGTAGCGCGACGACAAGCCTGTTTTAACAAAAACGAAACAGGATGACGATTAACGTGTTAAATAGTGATTGAAGAATAGCTTGAGCTAAGGTAGATTTTATTGAATATATATTGATAATTTTATCCTAAGATTCTGATATGTCAGGATTGTTTCAACCACTAATAACCGTATACCAATGACAATTATCGAGAACCATCTTTTTAAGGTAGCCATCCGCAATCAGGGCGGCGAATTAACCTCGTTTTATAACAAAACCACAGGAGTTGAACACCTATGGCAAGCCGACCCAAGCGTGTGGCCATGGCATGCACCAAACCTATTCCCTATTGTTGGGCAATTGATAGACAATCAATTACTGGTTGCTGGGCAAGCTTACGAATTGCCGCGTCATGGCTTTAACCGTACATCGGAATTATTGTTATTACAATCTAACGAGGTGTCTGCCTGGTTCTCTTTGCCATATTGCGAAAAAACGTTGGCAAAATATCCTTATAAATTTGATTTTCAAATCCATTACGACCTTATAGATGACGCTTTGCGCGTAACCTATAAACTGATCAACCTCGATAAAAAGCCTATTTACTTTTCGGTCGGCGGGCACCCGGCGTTTAACGTTCCGTTTAATAAAGGCGAGAATTATGAAGATTATTATTTGGAATTTGAGGTTGATGAAAAGCTTAAGACTCATTTATTATCGACAGAGGGATTATTTAACGGAGAAACAGAGCCGGTAGCTACAGACGGCGGAAAGCTGCATCTTACCCGTGATATGTTTAACAAAGACGCGCTGGTATTTAAAAATTTGAAGTCGAGAGTGGTTAGCATCAAAAGCACTAAACATGATCAGACGCTTACAGTCGAATTCCCGCATTTTAATTACCTGGGCCTTTGGGCCAAGCCCGGTGCAGACTTTGTTTGTATAGAACCATGGCTGGGTTGTGCCGATAGTGTAGATAAACATGTTGACATAAGTGGAAAAGAAGCGATACAAAAATTACAAGTTGGCCATGTTTTTGAAGCCGCATTCTTTATTAGCATGTAACTCAGCCATTTTATGACCATAGCCCCTACTTTACGTTTCAGCAACCGTGTAAACAATTATGTAAAATACCGTCCGGGATACCCCGATGAAGTGTTAGATTTTTTACGACAAAAGGCAGGGCTATCGGCTGATTCAATTGTTGCCGATGTAGGCTCGGGCACAGGCATATTTACCAAATTATTATTAGATAAGGGCTACAACGTTTACGCTGTCGAGCCTAACGATGCCATGCGCAAAAGCTCGGTTGAACAATTAACCGACTTTGATAAATTTCAGGCAGTAAACGGCACTGCAGAAGAAACTAATCTGCAAGACGGTAGTGTTGACCTTGTAGTATGCGCGCAGGCGTTCCATTGGTTTGATCAGCAAGCTTGTAAGCCTGAATTTAAGCGGATATTAAAACCAAAGGGCCAGGTAGCATTGATATGGAACAACAGGCAAACAGAATATGATGCTTTTGCGGTTGGTTACGAACTATTGCTGCAAAAGCAAAGCTCTGACTACGCTGAAGTAAATCATCGCAATATAACAGATGTAGATTTTACCAATTTCTTTAAGAACGGGAAGTATCAAACCGGAAAGTACCAGAACATCCAGGTTTTTGATAAGGAGGGGCTAATTGGCCGTGCATTTTCGTCGTCATATATCCCACCAAAAGATACAGAAGCCGGTCAGGCTTTTTTGGCCGACCTGACAGCGCTTTTTGATCAAAATCAGGCTGACGGCACTATTAACTTTGTGTACCAAACAGAGGTATATTTAGGAAAGGTATAATAGCTTATCGCGATTATACCTTTCTTTTACTTTTTAGAATAATCCCAACTGCCCGGTGTCATCTATGTCAATGTCGTCCGGGTTGGTGATCTCAAAATCTATCTTCTTAGGTTGAGCTGTTTCTGATGCAGGTTCAGGCGCTTTCTCAGGCTTCTGCGCAACCGGAGTTTCTTCAACCAGCTCGTCGATATCATCCGGTGCATTTACTTCGGCAGTTGGCTCTTCATCAATTACATTTTTAGCCTCAGGAGTGATAACTATCTCTGTATCGGCTACCGAATCCGGGCTTGGATCCGGCACGTCGGCTTCATCATCATGTTCGGTTTCCAGGGTCACGCTTTGCACCAAATGTACAGATAGGCGGTTACCCATGGCTTTCATCCCCTTTACGTCAATCAAATCGACCAGGTTAAGCTCAACAGTCTCTGGTATCTTTGTTGCACCTTTCAATTGGTCAACCTTTACCACTACCTGCGATGCGCCGGAAATTACCACCATTTTCGACCCGCTTTCATCACTAATTATACTTGCTTGCTTACCAATAGCTGTATTTTCGAATACAAAACGTTTGATGAGGTAGTTTTTAGATTTCCCTTCGTAATGCACCACCGAGTACACTTTTTCAGGATTATACTTTTCTATCACCACCATTTTATCATCGAAATGATTGTTCAGATCGAAACTGGTTAGTTCGTAAATACCATTCGAGAACACGGTTAGGATACGATCATCGCCATCAAACTCTCCCAGGAATTTACCGCGGCCATCCACGTTCAGGCGTTTTAATATTTCGTCAAACCAAATCTTACGGCCTGCCAGCGTTGATAAGCCTTTACTTTTCAGAATGATTTTTTTAACCGGGTATTTGGTAATGATATTACCCATTGATCCGCGGCCTTTGATGGCCAGCTGTGCAAAGTCTTCATCAAACTGCAATTTCTTTAACTTGGCATGAGGTTTTAGTTGAACATTTACTACCTCGGCCTCGCCATTTGGGTTGGCAGAGAAGTAAAGTACTTTTGAACCCTTGCTACCTTTGGTCAAATCGTATTCCTTATCGCGGGTTACACCGGTCACGGCAAAACGTTTGATATAACTTACCCCACTGGTGCCATCTTTATAAACCATGTTATACACGGTGCGTTCATCGTTCTTTTTAAATACCGCAACGTGGATGATCTCTTTCCCCACAAAAACTTTTTCCTGCACTTTGGTGATCACGCAACGTCCATCCTCTCGGAAAACAATGATCTCATCAATGTCAGAACAATCGCCAACAAAAGTTACAGATTCGTCTTTCTTTAAGCCGGTACCTATAAAGCCATCAATTTTGTTAGCATAAAGCTTAACGTTAGCCAACGCAACTTGCGATGCATCCACTTTGTCGAATGTGCGCAACTCGGTTTTACGCTCGCGGCCCTTACCGTATTTCTCTCTGAGTTTTTCAAACCAGTCGATAGTATATTCAACCAGATGTTTGAGGTGATTTTTTACGGCCTTGATCTCGTTCTCCAGGTTCTTGATCTGCTCATCTGTTTTCTTAAAATCAAAGCGGGTAATGCTGCTCATTGGTTTATCAATCAGCTTGCGGTAATCCTCGGCCAGGATAGGGCGATAGAATAAAGGTAAAAACGGATCAAATAAACGGTTTAGTACCACCAACACTTCATCAAAAGTGCCTGATGTTTCATAGTCAGGGTGCTTGTACATCCCCTCCTGGATAAAGATCTTAAGTAATGAGCTAAAGAAAATCTTTTCCATCAGCTCCTTAAGTTTTATCTGCAGCTCCTGCTTTAACAACTCTTTGGTAAAATGCGTGCTTTCGGTAAGCATGTCATTCACGCTCATAAAGCGCGGCTTGTCGTCCTGTATTACGCAGGTGTTTGGCGATATAGAAACTTCACAGTCAGTAAATGCATACAGCGCATCAATAGTTACATCCGGCGAAATACCCGGCGCCAGGTGAACCACAATCTCAACATTCTGAGCGGTATTGTCTTCTATCTTTTTGATCTTGATCTTACCCTTATCATTGGCCGATATAATGCTGTCTATCAAACCACCTGTAGTAGTGGTGAAAGGTATTTCGGTAATTGCCAGCGTCTTTTTATCGCGCTCCAGGATCTTTGCACGTACACGTACACGGCCCCCGCGCTGCCCATCGTTATAAGCCGAAGCGTCGGCCATACCGCCCGTTGGGAAGTCGGGCAGTAAATTAGGGGTTTCGCCCTTCAGAACCGCTATCGAAGCATTTAATAACTCTATGAAATTATGCGGTAAGATCTTGGTAGCTAAACCTACAGCAATGCCTTCTGCTCCTTGCGCCAACAGCAACGGAAACTTAACAGGCAGCGTAATAGGCTCTTTATTACGACCGTCATAACTAGCCTGCCAAATAGTAGTATCTGCATTAAAAACAACCTCTAAGGCAAATTTCGACAAGCGCGCCTCAATATAACGTGGGGCCGCCGCCGAGTCGCCGGTTACCGGGTCGCCCCAGTTTCCCTGGCAATCTATTAATAAATCTTTTTGGCCAATCTGCACCATGGCATCGCCAATGGAAGCATCGCCATGCGGGTGATACTTCATGGTATTACCAATAACGTTGGCAGCTTTGTTAAAGCGGCCATCGTCCATTTCTTTAAGCGAATGGAGGATACGGCGCTGCACGGGTTTTAAGCCGTCATTAATATGCGGAACGGCACGGTCAAGAATTACATATGATGCATAATCCAGGAACCAGTTTTCATACAGTCCGTCGAGTGAGGTTACGTTGTGTATTTTTTCGTCTTTGTTATCAGGTGTCGCGTTTTCGTTCAGATCTTCACTCATTACTTACAAAAAATTATTTGGATTGGTAAAGATAGTTAAATGTGCAAATCTGTCGATGCCGGATTGCCGTGATTTTATACACATTTACTACGTTTTACACGTTAAAAACTAAGGCTGATGCTATTACCTAAAATAACATCAGCCTTAAAGCTTATAAAAGAAATAACGCGGCTACATATTGGCGTTCATCCAGTCAATCCGGGTTTTGAGCCATGATTTCAGGTAGTCAATTTCGCCCTGGTATGAACCAGCGATCTGCGAATTGGGCCACACATAAACGTTAAGTATTGGCCACGTAGCGAAATTTTGTTGCTGCGATAAATTAAGATAGGCAGCATTTTTATCAATATTGTTTAAGATAAGAGGCAGTGTGGGTTGTAGTGCCTGCCAGCGTTGTTTTACCCTGGCATTAAAAGCCGGGTCCTGAAACAACCGGCTAAACCAGTGTGCATTTCTTACCCACCAACCTGTCGGGTCGTTAGATTCTGTACCCACATAGTTTCCGGCCGCAATATCAAAATCCCACACAGGGCCCATCCCTAATTTCCCGTTCAAATCCTTATAATAATAGATACTACTAAAATCGTCCGCATCATTATCCTTCATCAACTCCTTTACTAAATACCAGTCTATAAACGAGTCGACGTTGATATATTTTGTGTAACCGTTAACCGGATCAGCGAAATTATCTGCAAAAATAGCGTCTTCTGTTTGTTGAACGTAGTTGTCAATGTAAGCTAACTGTTGCGCTGTAATGGCGTCAGGATCACTAATAGTAAACGGCAAACCTGCGTTTGAGTAAAAATAGTAATCAGCGTCTAACCTTTGATCAAGCTCCAGTAAGTATCCGCCGCTGATATTACTGTCATCGTTATCAATAGTTGACAATTCATTAATATTTACTCTATTAGGATCAACCTCCACCTGTTCTGTAAGCGTGTAGCCTCCCTGATATACCCCATTCATTACCACTTCAACAAAACGGTAGTGCGGTGTAAAATCGGCACCAAACTGGTGGCCCATATCAAATGCAACTGCATTTCGTAGTAATGATTTATCACTGTAATTAGCCAAAAGCACCCAGTTTTTTGCAGCCGGCAAACCTAACATCGACTGCTTATTATTGAATTTTATGCGATAAGGCTTTTTAGGCATAGCCCAGGTAGTGTTTCCACGGCCTTTTATATTTAATCCGACGTTTGAGGGGAAGGTAGCAAATTGGCCATTCACGTTAATATTTAAACTACCTGTTACATAATCATCTTCTGAAACCACAGGTGCCGACGTGTTTAAAAACAATATTGGGATACCGGTAAAGTTTGTAATAGATACTTTGATATTTTTAGCTTCACCATTTGGGTTGGTATAGGTATAAATAACGGGTTGTGTGAAATCATTTACTGTAACACCGCTTTTTTGCGATACGCCGTTAACCTTCAAGTTGGCATTAACAGGTTCAAAACTTAGTACAAATGAACGATTAGTTGAAATGCCAGGTACGTTAACATTTACAGAGTCGCCAACCAAACTAAGTTGAATACCCGCTGAATCTATGTTGCCGTTATTACTTTTTGATTCCAAAAAAAGTTTGACCGTGGTGTCAACGGCGGTCACCTCTGTTTTGGTAATCGGATTTGTTTCGACTGAGTTTTTTTTGCAACCGGTCAATGCCACAATCAGCAGCAGACCTGGTAATAGGTTTTTCATAATAAACTTTAGGTAGGGGTAGTATTAAAATAGGGGTAAGCAAACGTAAATAATTACCATGGCACCACAGCCTGCTAAAGCTATATTAACAAGATTTTTACGTTTAGTTAACGTAGCGGCTATTAATTTGGTATGTATAAATAGCCTACTCTCTTTCTTTTTTTATTTCGCGAAGCATTTGATTATAAGGCCACTTGCGTAACATGGCGTTCATGGTATTTACAATACGTGTTGTCCTTGTTTCCTGCGTTTTGGCACTTTCTATCCACTTAATAAAGTAATTGCGGTGCGACATAGCCAGGCTATTAAATTGAACTAAGGCTTCAGGGTCAAAGTCAAAGCAATCTTGCAGATCTGATGGGATATAAACCTTAAAATCGGCATGTTCTTCCAACTTTATAGTTAGCGTCGCGCCGGCTTCCTTGCGGATAGCTTTGCGGATATCGGCTTTGATAGGCATGATAAATTTACCTTCGCCCATGGGCATTAATGCAAATCCGCTTATAGCGTAATTGTCCAAAAAACCTTTTACACGGAATGACTTTTTATTGTTGGGTTTTAACTGTTGCGCTAGATCTGCAGGCACTTCAATATATCGCCAACCGGTTTTTTCGCCCATTTCGCCAAACTGTAACATCGTGGTTTCGAACTCAATCATGCTATAAATATGGCTTAAAATTGAGTTCTATCAAAATCGTTCAAATGTTAAATCTTTGTTAATTCTCAAATAAATATCTTTTTTACTGTAACGTTTCAGCAAGTAGCACTGTCTTATGGATATAAAATTTAATTAATAACCTTAAATACCAGATATTATGAAAACTCTAAAATCAATCCTGTTAGGCTTAACTCTTGTAGTAGCAACCACAATAGCAAATGCATCAACTCCACCGGCAGCGCTTTTATCTAAAAACGACGTATTAAATATTTATGTAAATGCCGTAGTACACGGTAAAGTAGACGGTGTTGAGAGTGTATTGGCTAAAGATGTTAAATATGTGATTTACCGTAACGAAAAAGAATTTGATCTTAATAAAGCACAAATTATTGAAACATTAAAAGGTTCAGAAAACGTTGACCAAAATTGTACTTACACCACTTCAATTATGGACGAAAGCGATAAAAAAATGGTTGTAAAATTAACCTTACGTTATGACGGTTACATCCGTAACACCATGATCACTATCGCTATGAATAAAGGCGATTTCCAAATCACTAAAATTGAAAGCGAGTCTTAATTTAGTTTAGTTTTGTTTATAGTTAAATGCCCGCCATTAGGTGGGCATTTGTTTTTTATGCCTGCTTACGACAGCCTGTCCTCGAAAAACAAAAATGGTAAAAAGCTTTCTATGCCATTAGTTACCCAAACCGGACCCTTAGCAACAAACAGGATGACTTTTACGGGTGACTGCTGCATCTTCTCGCACTCGGCCAATACCTGCAGGCATGAGCCGCATGAGGTTACTGGCTTTTGCAGTTCAAACTCATCTGTATGTGCAGTAACAGCCATACTTTCTATAGGGTCATCTGGGTGGTTAGCGCCCCAATAAAACAAAGCCACCCGTTCTGCACAAAGGCCTGATGGATAAGCAACATTTTCCTGGTTACTGCCATGTATAATTTTGCCGCTTTTTAAACGCAAAGCTGCACCTACGCTAAATTTTGAATATGGCGAATGCGAATTTTCCATCGCCTTTACTGCCCCGGCGCACAATTCCTGATCTATGTTAGCTAATTCATCTACTGAAGAATACTCTTGAAAAGCTATTTTAATTTCGTGGTTAGTCATTTATCAACCCCTCTGAAAAAAGGAGGGGAAACAAGATAAGGAAAATTTTGATATAAAGTTTAAAATAATTGTCATTGCAAGCAAAGCGCGGCAATCGCAAGGATGCTTTAACGCGTGCGATTGCCGCGCTTTGCTCGCAACGACAGTATCGATTAACTTGCTATTGGCAACTCTTCTGAGTTATTGTCTGCGGTGTCATCAACAATAGTAGGATTCACCGTTTCGTCATCCTTCTCTACGCGCAGGTTACCAATAATATGCTGCTGCCTTGCCGGAGTGTTTTTACCCATAAAATATTCTAACAGGCCTTTTATATTGGCATCTTTCAATATCACCGGATCAAGGCGTATGTCTTTACCAATGAACAAGCCAAACTCATCCGGCGAAATCTCGCCCAAACCTTTAAAGCGGGTTATCTCTGGCTTGTTGCCTAATTTGGCAATGGCGTTACGACGTTCTTCATCGCTATAGCAATAAATGGTTTCTTTTTTATTGCGCACGCGGAACAGCGGGGTCTGCAATATCGATACATGGCCAGCCTTTACCAAATCAGGGAAAAACTGCAGGAAGAACGTCATCAGCAACAAACGGATGTGCATACCGTCTACATCTGCATCAGTAGCTATTACGATATTGTTGTAACGCAAATTGTCAAGACCGTCTTCAATATTCAACGCGTGTTGCAATAGGTTAAACTCTTCGTTTTCATAAACCACTTTTTTGGTTAAGCCGAAACAGTTTAGCGGCTTACCTTTTAAGCTGAACACCGCCTGGGTCTGCACATCGCGCGATTTGGTGATGGACCCGCTTGCCGAGTCACCTTCTGTGATGAATAGCGTGGTGTCTTGTTTACGCTCGTGGTTATCTTCGAAATGCAATTTACAATCGCGCAGCTTGCGGTTATGTAATGATGCTTTTTTGGCACGCTCATTAGCCAGTTTTTTGATACCGGCAATATCTTTACGCTCGCGTTCAGACTGCATGATCCTCTTAAGCATCGCATCAGCTGCTGCCGGGTTTTTATGCAGATAATTGTCAAGCTCTTTTTTAACAAAATCATTCACAAAGCCACGAACCGATGGCCCTTCCGGGCCAATATTTAATGAACCCAGCTTGGTTTTGGTTTGCGACTCGAACACCGGCTCCTGCACTTTGATTGAAATCGCTGATACGATGGAAGCCCGGATATCTGAAGCATCAAACTCTTTTTTATAAAACTCGCGAATAGTTTTTACTACCGCCTCGCGAAAAGCTGCCTGGTGCGTACCGCCTTGCGTAGTGTTCTGCCCGTTTACAAATGAGTAATATTCTTCACCATATTGTTGGCCGTGGGTCATGGCTATCTCTATGTCCTCGCCTTTTAGGTGGATGATAGGATAACGAATAGTCTCGGCATCGGTATTTTTGGTCAACAAGTCATACAGTCCCCGCTCCGAGAAATATTTTTGGTTGTTAAAGTTAATGGTCAATCCAGAATTAAGATACACGTAATTCCAAACCATGCTATCTACAAACTCAGGGATGTAGCGGTAATGCCTGAAAATGCTGTCATCAGGCAGGAAGTTAATGGCCGTACCATTGCGTTGAGTGGTATCTTTTTCAGGATCTTCTTTTGTCAATTCGCCTTTTTCAAATTCGGCTATTTTGGTGCGACCATCGCGATATGATTGTACGATGAACGAAGACGACAAAGCGTTAACCGCCTTAGTACCCACACCATTTAAACCTACAGACTTTTGAAAAGCTTTACTATCATATTTACCACCGGTATTTATTTTTGATACGCAATCTATCACTTTACCCAACGGGATACCGCGGCCGTAATCGCGTACGGTAACTTTATGGTCACTGATGTTAATCTCAATAGTTTTGCCTGAACCCATCACAAACTCATCGATCGAGTTATCTACAATCTCCTTCAGTAATACATAAATCCCGTCATCATTTGCCGACCCATCGCCCAGTTTACCAATGTACATACCCGGGCGCAGGCGTATATGTTCCTTCCAATCTAACGACCGGATGCTGTCTTCACTATAATTTACTGGTTCTGCCATTTTTTAATTCTATAGAAAGGGCAAGAATAAGCCCTAAAGCAAAAATAAAGTTTGATTAACCAAAATACGTGTTAGAAACTTTTAACTTATCAACACTTTGGGTGAGTGATTGGAGATTAGTTAATTAGAGATTAGTTTTTGATGAATAAAGTTGAGATGAATAACTAATCTCCAATCACTATTCCTTAAACTTCAAACAGCTGGCGGCTGAGTTCATGTTTTTGAAAAACTCAGGCCCTTTATCATTGGTAAAGCAAATGGCCATTACGGTGCCGACGCTATTTTTTTGCAGTACTGTAACAAAAGCATATTTATAGTGCCTGGTTATGGGGCTATCGTCAATACTCATTAAATAAGTACAGCCGGCATCGGCATTGTATCTGTCAAGAATATACTGGGGCAAAGTTCTCTTTGAATAATCTTTTTCTGATGTGAAGGACGTTATTTGATCTTGAGCTACATTTACAAACAGCGAATCGGGGTTACTGACGCGGATATTTTTATCTGTCAGTAATTTTTCGTTCTCTTTCTGTGTATTTACCCTAAACCAAATCTCGAAATCGGCATCGGGCAGCATCATGGCATAATCAAACTGGTAACTATCTGTGTTAGGCGCTTTTATTTCTTTAAACCCTTCGGGGAAGTTAAAAGTAAGATCAATTTGTGCTAATGAAGTATTGAAGTTTTTTAATTGACTTTGAGTTACTATACCATTATGGTTAGTTTGTGCTAAAGCCGATCCTGCCAGAAGCAGCATCAAAGTAAGGAGGAATAAATTAACCTTAACTGTGATAAGTCTCATGATAAAAATTCAAAAACGCTATGTTTTTGCTTTATAGTATTCTATAATAAATTTATTAATAAATTTTAATACCAATTTAATATTTAAACAATTGGATGAAACTGAACAGCACTAGCCTAGCTGGTACTCGATAATACGTTTCTGCGGCTCAAAATGAGCCAACTCATTTAACCCCATAGCCTGTATGGCGGCATCAATCAGTTTGGTTTCGTTTACAACATAGGTAATGCCTTGCTTCTGCAAAAAATATCGGCCGGCATCTGTCATTGCTTTTAAGGGTATCATACCAATTAACTCACTGCCGGTTACGCTCACGCCGTAATCAGCTGCTTTGGCGCATACTTCGTCAAACACCACGTGTATGGGCGTTGCCGAAATATTGGTTAAATTCATAGATACCTGGGCCTTTTGATATTCATCAATGTACCAGCCAATGGCTTTTACGTATTTTAATGTTCCGGGGATGCGTTTTTTTCCACTTTCATCAACAATAATTTTTCCGGTTTCTCTCACGTCCTGCGCTATCTCGTTGGCAATGTGGGTTGAAGCTGTATTTAGGTTGATATTATAAGCAATCAAAAAATCGCGGGCACCTATTACGGCAGCACCTCTTTGGGCATCCATTTCGGCAGGGCCATAATCGGGTTTCCAGCCGGGCAGTGCTATTTTTTTAAAGAACCCTTCATATTCGCCGGCACGAATAGCAGCCAGGTTACTGCGCTTTTTATCGGGCTGAGAATCTTCATATAAATAAACGGGGATCTGCAGCTCCTCGCCCACCCGTTTAGCTAATCTATCGGCATACACTACCACCTCATCCAAAGTAATATTGCTAACCGGGATAAGCGGGCAAACATCCGTTGCGCCCATACGCGGGTGGGTGCCTTTTTGGGTGCGCATATCAATTAGTTCGCCGGCTGTTTTTATGGCTAGAAACGCGGCTTCAATAACTGCTTCAGGTTCGCCGGCAAAGGTTACTACCGTACGGTTGGCATCGCGGCCCGGGTCGACATTTAATAACTGAACATCTGCTACCGAACCTATGGCAGCGGTAATACTTTGGATGATGTCATGATCAACACCTTCGCTAAAATTAGGGACACACTCTATGATCTGGTTCATTAAGCCGCAATTTAGATAATATTCAGCGCTATGAAAAGTAGCGTCAATCTAAACCTTTTGAAAATATTTTTTCAGAAAAATTTTGATATTAATTTTATTGATCTACATTTGCAGTGTACTATTAAACTAATACACATACACAATGATCGAAATCTCAAACTTATCATTTGGTTACGGCAAACATAAGTTGCTTGACAATTTGAGCCTGTCGTTAAAACCCGGGCTTATTTACGGTCTGCTGGGTATGAATGGCGCCGGCAAATCCACGCTATTAAAAAATATTGCGGGCCTGGCAACACCATGGTCTGGCAGCTGCACCGTTAACGGCGAGATAGCAGCCAGGCGTAATCCATCGTTTCTGCAAGAGTTGTTTTTTGTGCCCGAAGAAATTTACCTGCCACCCGTTACCGCAAAACAATTTGCCAAAAGTACCGGCCATTTCTACCCAAAGTTTGACAGCAAGCAGTTTGAGCAGTTGTTAACTGATTTTGATATCCCCGCCGACAGGAAATTAACCAAGCTATCGTTGGGGCAGCAAAAAAAAGCCTACATCGCTTTTGCGCTGGCAACTAATACCGCCCTGGTTATTATGGATGAACCTACTAATGGCCTGGATATTCCCTCAAAAGCGCAGTTTAGAAAACTGGTGGCATCTGTGTTAACCGATGATCGTTGCCTGATCATATCTACCCACCAAATACGCGATCTGGATAACCTGATAGACACCGTATTGGTGCTGCATAACAACCAAATTGTGCTCAATCAAACGCTCGATCTGATCAGCGAAAAGTTGAATTTCGGCATTATCCAAACCAACAGTACCGATTACATTTATGCCGAGCAGCACCTGAATGGCCTGAATGCCATCACCAAAAATACCGACGGCAGCTTTACCAAAGTAGACATGGAACTACTGTTTAATGCTATTATAAGTAATAACCCAAACCTTATCACCTTATTAAACCAACCCGGCCATGAACAATACATTTAACCTGAAACGCTTTAGCTGGTACTTTAAAAAACATACCCTTGACCATGGCCGCACTTACGTTTTATCGTTAGCGGTAGCTATGGGTATTGTTTTTTTGTTTTTGGCGATACCTGCTTTGGTAGGCAGCGGCCCAGTAAGCGATAGCTACCAGTACACCATGTACCTGGTTTTGATATGGTTGGGCGGCAGCATATTTACCAGCACCATTTTTGCAGAACTTGGCGATCGGAAAAAAGCCATTTTACCATTAACCCTGCCGGTTTCTCACCTGGAGAAATTTTTGGTAGCCTGGTTATACACGTTCCCTATTTTCCTGATCTCGGTCAACGCTTGTTTTTTTATTATAGATAGTTTGGTGTTAAGCATTAATCACCCAACCGTTACGCCCTTTAAACTGGTACACTCGTTAATTACCCAATCGCCTATAGTCATAGCATTGATCATGTTTGTTTTATTTCAAGTGTTTTGCTTCTGGGGCGCAATTTATTTTAAGCGTTTGCATTTTATAAAAACAGCGTTTGCATTCTTCCTTGCGCTTTTAATAGTTTCTCTGCTTAATAAGGTTATTTTATGGCTGATTAGTGGCGGCAAATTTTCTTCGTCCAGTTTATTTTTCGAAAGTAACATTACTGTAAATAACAACAACTACTGGTTAACGCTTGGCAATAATATACACCTTGTGCAATGGGTTATTTTTGGATTAGCTCAACTTTTATTGTTCGTGAGCACCTTTTATAAACTAAAAGAAAAACAGGTTTAAGCCATGAACTTTAAAGATAAAGAAGCGATATACCTGCAAATAGCCGACTACGTGAGCGAACGTATCACCCTGGGTAAATGGCTGCCCGAAGCTAAAATACCGTCGGTACGCGAGCTGGCTACCGAGTTGCAGGTAAACCCAAACACGGTGATGCGCACTTATGAGTATCTGCAGCAAAAAGAAATTGTATTTAACAAACGCGGCCTGGGCTTATTTGTAATGGCCAACGCTATTGCCCAGATCAAGACCATACGACGCGAGCGCTTTTTACAGCAGGAACTGCCCGACTTTTTAAATAGCCTGTACCTGTTAGAGATACAGCCCGACCAGGTTTTGAAATATTACGAAGACTTTAAAAAAACTAAGGACACGCAAAATGAAAACAAGTAATAAATTACTGATAGCCATAGCGGCATTGATCATTCTCTCCCTGGTATCATTTGATATCGCATTACGTGCCGAGTATAAAAAAGGCGATTACAGTGGCCGTCATTACAATGAAGTATCTGTCCCGGTTAAGGATTTTGATGCCATAGAAGATTATACGACCTACACCACTTTTACAGACATTTCCTCGGGCCAAAAACAGGAAATATGGGTTGGGAAAGAAGCCCAAAATGACCTGGTTTTTACAGTCGAAAACCGCATTTTAAAGATCAGATTCAAAACAATTAGTACCGACAAAAACCGGGTGTATGCTATCCATATCACTTGCCAGCGGTTAAATAGTTTAAAAACAGCAATGATTCGGGGAGATATGGCTGTGCAGGTGGGCGGCAATACTACGCTTGCTATAATCAATCAAGACTCTATCCGTATAGAAAATAACGTACCGGGTATTGTGAATTTTACGCCCGTGGATGTTAAAAAGATAGATGTCACCATGAATCAGGGTACGTTAAACATTGGCGGTAACGGCAATGTAGAAACCGCTAATTTTAATATCCATAATAAAAGCAGCCTCAATATTGGAAACATAAAAATGGCCAAAACCAGCTACAATCTTGACGATAGCAGCCAGGTAACATTATCTGGCTCAATGTGGCATAAGTTTTCGCATTAAACTATAGCATAAATTTCAACCCAAACCTTTAACCAAAATGCTTCCTGTTTCAGGAGGCATTTTTTTTATATCCTAAACTGTAACGGTCGCTTCTTTCTTACGTCATATGGGCATATCACAATGTTAAATTTCGTTAATAAATGTTAAATCGCTTGCACTACTAAAAACTTAGTTATACCTTGGCCATCGCCTGATACTAACCTATGAAAATCACAACCTGGCTGGCAGCACTGTTGGTGTTGTTTAGCTTTACCACTGCCTACGCACAAAACAACTATGCTGTTAAAGGCCTGGCAATTGATACAGCCGAGAAGAAAGCCTTGCTTAACAGCAACATCATGGTCTTGAACGCAAAAGATTCGACCCTTAGAAAATTTACCCGTGCAAAAGCCGACGGCTCATTTATTATTAATAACCTGGTGGCCGGAAAATTTATAATGGTGCTATCCTATCCCGGCTATGCCGATTACTCGGAAAATTTTTCGCTGGACGAAAAAAACCAGGATCATGATTTTGGCAAAATAGGTATGGTGTTAACATCGCGCCTATTAAAAGATGTTATTGTTAAGGGCCATACAACCGCCATTAAAATAAAGGGAGATACCACAGAATTTAACGCCAAAGCTTATGTGATACAACCCAATGATAAGGTTGAGGATTTGATTAAGCAGTTTCCGGGCATACAGGTTGATAAAGATGGCAAAATCACCGCACAGGGCCAAAAGGTTGGCAAGGTATTATTAGATGGCGAAGAGTTTTTTGGCGACGACCCTACGCTGGTTACCAAAAATATCCGCGCGGATATGGTTGACAAGGTGCAGCTGTACGACAAGAAAAGCGACCAGGCCACATTTACCGGTATTGACGACGGCGAAAAAACGAAGACCTTGAATATTAAACTAAAAGATGGCAAAAAGGCCGGCTACTTTGGTAAGGCAATAGCCAGCGAAGGCACTGACAAGTATTACGCCGGGCAGCTGATGTACAACAAGTTTGAGAACAAGGAAAAAATGTCGTTTTACGGCATTGGCTCAAACAATGGCACCACCGGCCTTGACTGGGATGATGCCCAAAAATACGGCGACGGCAGCAATGCGCAGACCACCGACGACGGCTTCACCTATTTTAGCAATAACAACGACTTATCCTATAATGGGCGGGGATTACCTAAAGCAACCACGGGGGGCGCCCATTACGATAACAAGTTTAATAAAGACAAACTATCTGTTAACGCCAACTACAAAATAGGCGGCCTAAGCATTGATGGTACGCAAAGCACTATCACACAAAATAACCTGCCAGACAGGGTCATTAACACCAACAGCATACAGAACAATCACAACTCAGTCTTTCGAGAAAAACTGGATGCAACATTCAATTTTACACTGGATACCAGTGCGAATTTAAAAGTGATGGTTGACGGTGCTTATAAAAACAATAAAACCAACACCAATAGCGCAGATACCAGCCGCAGGGTCGACAACACGCTGTTAAACCTGAATAATACCAGCAATATTAACAGTGTCGACGATCATAAATTTGATGCCAGCGCTTTTTACACCAAGAAATTTAAGAAAAAGGGGCGGACGCTATCGGCATTGATCAATGGTTCGTCTGATGAAAATACTAGTTCGGGCTTTTTGAAATCGAAACTCAATTATTTTGATGATGCAGGGGCTTTAAGTACTACCGAGTTAACAGATCAGCACAAAATATCCGCCAATAAAACCCAAACGTTAAGTACTAATATAACTTATACAGAACCGCTGAGTAAGGCTTTGGCTATCATATTCAATTATGGTGTTTCCATTAATCATTCAAGTTCAGACCAACGTGCTTACAGCCGTCCCACTGCCGATGGCGATTACACCGTACTGGTTGATTCATTGAGTAACTATTTTAAACTGAACCAATTTTCGCAACAGGCAGGGGCTATATTTAATTATGTTAAAGGCAAATCAACCACCAATATTGGCACCCGGATAGCCGATGTATCGTTCAATCAATTTAATCTTTATACCGGCAACGAGCTAAAACGCCAATTTATTAATTGGTTTCCGCAAATCAACTATACCTATAAAATTTCGCAGCAAAGCTGGTTCAGGGCAAACTATAATGGCGCTACCCAACAGCCTACTATCACACAGATACAACCGGTTAAAGACAACACCAACCCATTATTTGTTACTTTAGGAAACCCGAATCTTACACCTTCATTTTACAACCATTTTACCACTTCTTACAACTCTTATAAAGTTATCAGTAGCGAAAGCCTTTATATAAGTGGCGATTATGGTTTTACAACCAATGTTATCGTGAACAATACTTCTACCGATGTTACTGGCAAAACCATCAGTCAATATTTTAACCTTAAGGGTAAAACGCAACACAGTTATCGTGGCAATGTGTATTATGACCGCAAGGTAGGTAGCTTCAACATCGGTATTAATGGCAACCTCAGTAGCTGGACCACTTACAACACGGTAACCAATGCGGTTAATGGAGTTAGCCAGTTAAATACTACCAAAAACAACTCTTATAACGGTGGCTTAAGTTTAAGCAGGTATGTTGAAAATAAATATAATTTTTACATATCGGCAGGCCCAAGTTATACAATTAACCAAAGCTCATTACAAGCTATGTACAACAGCAATAGCGGGGGCTTTAACGGGCATTATTGGGCGGGTATATATTTTCTGCACAACTGGCAACTTAGTTCTGATGCCGACTATACTTACACGGCCAAAACCGCAGCTTTGCCGCAGTTTGAACGCACGTTGCTAAATGCCTCCGTAAGCAAAACTTTTTTTAAGGAGAAAACCTTAAAGATTATAGGTACGGTAAATGACATTCTGAACCAAAACCAGGGCTTTAATCGTTACGCCAACGGCGGCATCATAACCGAGCAACGCTACTCAACCATTAAAAGGTATTTTATGCTAACTGTGTCTTATGACTTCTCAAAAATGGGCATTGGAGCTACCAAATAACACAACAATGAAAAACTTGATCATTACCATTTGCAGCTTTGTTATACTGGCCGGCAGCTGCCTGGCACAGGAAGCGCATTTCACTACATCGGGCGTTATTGAGTTTGAGAAAAAATCGAACATGTTCGCTATCATCAGCAAGCAAATAGACAAAGACAACGAAGCCTGGTACGAGAAACCTTTTGAGGAATACAAAAAAAATAACCCACAATTTAAAGTATCAAAAAGCACCCTTAAGTTTGGTAACAATAAAACCCTATTTGCACCGGTTGCCGATGAAGAAAAGCGCAATAACAATTTCAACACAGTAATAGCAGATCAAAACTCAACCATTTATACCGATTTTAACCTGGGCATGAGCACCGCGCAGAAAACAGTATTTGAGCAAACATTTTTATTGAAAGACAGCACCCGCAAGATCAACTGGAAAATAACCGATGAAACCCGCGATATAGCCGGTTATCCCTGCCGCCGGGCTAACGCTATCATCATGGATTCAATTTACGTAGTAGCTTTTTATACCGATAAGATTCTGGTAACCGGCGGTCCCGAATCTTTCAGCGGTTTACCGGGTATGATACTGGGCGTAGCTTTGCCACATGAAAATGTGGCCTGGTTTGCCAGTAAAGTTACAGACATGACCATTGCCGAAAACGAGATCGCCCCACCAAAAAAAGGCAAGCCGGTAGATAATAAATTATTTGTAGAAACGCTTAACAAAGCACTGAAAGATTGGGGGACCTGGGGGCACTCCTATCTCAAAGCATTTCAGTTATGACAGATCAGTTTAGCAAATATTTACAGAAAAATTGATAAGTAAGTTCAGTATCCTTAGCGTTAAAAACGTGGCCCAGGTTGGGCTGCACTTCAATATCCAGTTTATCTAAAGAATTTGCCTTTTTATAAGCTTCTGTTATGGTAGCAAAACCAATTTGCGCACCGGGATATGGATTATTCTGATCTTTATCCTTACTTAAAATTAAACATGGCCGTGGGGCCAGCAGGCGCAGCATAGACGGGCAATCAAACTCGCCGGTAATACCGGGCAAGATCTTGTCCCAAACTGCTTTTACATTTCGTTGGTTAACGGTCGAGTCGCCCAGGTCGCGGGCTGCTTTTTTGTGCGCATCGCCAATGGTGCCGGCCCTTCCCTGCCATTTATCATTATCCAGCGACCATTTAAAACTTTGTACTGAGATACCCAGCGCCGTAGCATAAACCCGTGTGTCGACAGATGCTGCCATCCAGGTTTCAATTCCGCCCATGGATATACCACCCATACCAATGCGGTCGGCTTTTACATCGGGGCGGGTAACCAGGTAATCCACCAGTCGCCACAAATCGTAGGAAGTATCATATAAAAACGGATAAGCATGGTGCGTCGCATCGTTAGTTTTGAAAGCCTGATAGGCGGCTTCAGTATATTCTTTTGAACCATGCGCCCCACCCGGAATGCGCTCGCCATGATATCGCGCATCTATAGCTACACCCATAATGCCGGCTTTGGTCAGGCGGGTAAATAAGGCTTTAGTATCGCCGCCATCCTTATTACCACCGGTGCCATGCAAAAATATCGCTACCGGGAATTTACTTTGCCCGGCACGTACCGGCTTATATATCAGCACCGGCATACGCTCCCTGGCTTCGGTATAAATAAAGCCGCGATCAACCTCGATAGAATCTTTACGCACAACGGTAAACTCAGGCTTTGGGTCAACTTTTGGGCGATCAAGCAGCGCCTTAAAATCTTTGGTTACCTGGTTTGCTGGCGGATATTGCGGTGTCTGCGCAAATACAGCCGATAATGACATCGACAGTAAAAAACAAACGGTTATTTTTTTGAGGCGGATGAAGAGCATGGCGTTCTAGTTGATTGATAAAGATACCATTAAACCAAGCTATGCGATTTTTGTATACCGATTGTTACAACATCTTCATCACCCTCTTTCCCGCTTGCGGAAGAGAGGGTCGACAAGCGAAGCGATGTCGGGGTAAGTCTTAGCGGACAGGCTAGACAAGCAGCGTCGTTGACTCACCCGGTCTTCACTTCGTTCGACCACCCTCTCTTCGCCTTTGGCGGAAAGAGGGTTAACATTATTATCAGTATTTCAACTCGCCTGCTTACCTCTCACCATCATCTTAATTCTGCGGCGCTTCAATGATATCTTTACATGAGCAGATTCATTCTTTTCGATATTTTGGGTGTAGGCTTTGATCAGGTCTTTATAAGACAACACGCCGATTACGATATTGCGATTAACCGACGCCATTACCGGTAAAACTTCTATGTCGTTTTTCGACATCCGTTCTATAGCCCGGCTCAAGGAATCGTCACTAATAACCGATTCTTTGACTTGTGTATCAAGTAACGCTTTGATGGGCTGATTGACATCTAACAATGTATTGTACAGATCTGCAAGACGGATGATGCCCGCATATTCGCCTTGATCATTTATCGCTACAAACTGGCTTTCGTCGCGGTGATTGGTGCTAACCCATTGCTGTGCATCGTAAATACTGGTGCCTGCATTGATCAGGCTTTCGGCGCCTTGCACTACCTGCGCTACGGTCATTTTCTGCATCAGATCGGGGCTAAATGAATCGGGCACGGTCAAACCGCGACGAACGATCTTTTCGGTCATGATGGTGTTCTCCATTAAAAAGAAAGACACAATATAGGCCCCGGTGCAGGCACCCAGCAAGGGCAATAAAGCATGCGACTGCATGGTGGCTTCTAATGCAAAAACGATACTGGTTAAATAAGCTCTGGACGCACCTGCAAACATGGCCGACATGCCAATTAACGCTGCCAGCGGGATATTAATACCCGCATCAGGATATACTTTTAAAATAACTATACCGATAACCGCACCGGCCGCACCGCCCATGGTCAATAATGGCGCCAACGTACCACCCGAAGTACCGCTACCCAAAGCAATGGCCCATGACAGAAATTTAAAAATACACAGCGTAAGCACCAGCTTTAATGGCCAGTTGCCAGTTAGTAAACCGGTAATGTTATCATACCCAACACCCAAAGTGTGGGGGAAATAAAACCCGATAAGGCCAACTGCCAATCCACCAATGGCGGGCCACCACATCCAGTGGATGGGCAGGTGCTCAAATAGGTCTTCAACCCAATAAACTATTTTGGTAATGCCGATGGAAAGAAAGCCTATTACTATCCCCATGCCGCTGTAAATAGCCAATGCCTGGTTAGTTGGGATGGCAACATCCGGCATAGCAAATACCGGCCCCGACTCAAACAGTAAATGATGACCGGCCGCCCCGGTAATGCAAGCCAGCGCTACCGGCAATATCGCCCGTGGCGAAAACTCGAATAACAATAGCTCTATAGCCAGAAAAACTCCGGCTATAGGCGTACCAAATATGGCCGACATACCCGCCGTAGCACCCGCCGCCAGGATGATCTTACGCTCGTTTGAAGTAACTTTGAAGATCTGCCCCAGGGTCGAACCCAGCGCGCCACCCGTAGCTATGATTGGGCCTTCAGCACCAAAAGGGCCGCCGGTGCCTATGGCTATAGCCGACGAAAGCGGTTTTAACAGCGCAATGGCCGGCTTAATATTACTTTCATTAACCAATATCTGTTCCATAGCTTCGGGGATGCCGTGCCCGCGGATAGCTTTTGACCCATACAACGCCATAAAACCCACCACAATGCCACCTACCGCCGGGATAACAATTACCCAGGCGCCCAAATGATTATTAGCCGGGCTATGAAAAGCCAGATTTATTGAGCCAAAAAAGGCTATATTGGTTACCAGGTTAATTAATGATACCAATACTTTAGCTATAAAACTTATGGCAACGGCAACGGCCACGCAATAAATGCAAATGGTAAGCAATCTGCCTTTTACAATAAGGGCCTTTTTAGGGTTGCCCTGAGCTATTTCTAAACTGTTTAATAATGGCGCAACAGGAATGCCATTGGATGTGTCTGCGTTTTTCATAATTAAAAAGCGAATTATAATCGCGATCGGGGAGATCTTTGAATATTTAAAATCGTGCAAATTTATATTTTATATCATATAAAAACTAGTTATTTATTATAAATAGTTCAATTTTTAATTATTTAAATCATATTTAATCTCTTTTTAAAAAATGACATAAAAGTCAGTGCAACATACTTGCAATAAGCAGGTTTAAAGTCTAATTTAGCTAACACCTATTCCTCTGTATGAAACCTACGTTGCGTAACCTCATTTTCTGTTTGTTGCTGCTCATCTGCTCCAGGGTATCGGCGCAGAAAAATGTATATATCATTAGCGGCAAGGTTACCGGCGAAAACAACCTCCCTGTTAATCACGCTACCGTATTTATTAACGGCAGCCAGATGATTGCCACAACCAATGCCGAAGGGAAATTTGAAATAGCACTTACAGACCCCGGCTCCTACCAGGTATCTGTAAAGGTAATGGGCTATGCCCCCTACAGCCAGGATGTAAGGGTAAAAGATAAATCTGTCGTGGCTAATATTGAGCTTACTGTTAAGTCAATTATGTTGCAGCCGGTAGATGTTGGCGCCAAAACCAGCTGGGCAAAAAACTATGCTATATTCAAATCTCAATTTTTAGGTACGTCAGATAATGCTAAGAATTGTGAAATACTCAATCCCGAAGTTCTTAATTTCAAAACCAATAAAAACTTACTAAGCGCCGAGGCCGACGACTTTCTGATCATAGAAAATAAAAGCCTGGGATACCGTATAAAATACGCGCTCAAAGCTTTTACTCACAACACCACCGAGTTAGTAACCTCTTACGACGGCGACACCAATTTTGAAGAGTTGCAAGGTACAGATGAGCAAAAAAAAGAATGGTCTAAAAAACGCCTTGAGGCTTATAAAGGCTCCATGATGCATTTTATGCGATCTGTTTTTAATAACAAAACTGCCAGCGAGGGCTTTGTTGCCTACAAATCAATCAAAGCAAACTTGGGTTTTATGCGAATAGATACCATACCTGTGAAGTTTGAGACTTTGGTAACCGCTTTAGACACCTCATTTATATCGTTGAAATTTGTAGGCCTGCATATTATTTATGATCCTGAAAACGCTGTTGCTATCAGTAAGGGCCAGGCTAAACTTACGCCCACTCCTATCGTTGGTCATAATGTAACCAAAAATATCTCAGAGCTTTTCTTGTATCTGAAAGAGGCTATTGTTGACGGGCAGGGCGGCGTGTTTTCAGGCTATCGCACATTTTTAATACGGGGCGACTGGACCAATAAAAGAATTGGCGACGAGCTGCCATTTGAATATGAGCCCGATGCAACTAACACATCATCGCCATGAAGCAGTTATTTTTTATGCTGATGCTGTTAATAGCTTTCAACGCATCGGCCCAAAATAAATTGAGTATTACGGGTAAAGTTACCGGCGAAGGCCAAAAGCCAATTGCCGGCGCCACCATATTTATTGGCGGCACCCAATTTGCCACCGCAACTAATGCCGATGGGCGGTTTGAGATAACGGTACCCAATGCCGGCTCTTATCACCTATTGGTTAATATGCTGGGTTACTCGCCCGCTGGTAAGGACGTAATGTTAAGAGACAAACCTATCGATTTAGCTATTAACCTGATAGTTAAGCCCATTCAATTGCATCCGGTTAATATAGGCGCTGATAAAAACTGGGCTAAGAATTATGCAATTTTTAAAAAGGAGTTTTTAGGCAATACAATCAATGCCGGCGGATGCACGATATTGAATCCCGAGGTAATTTACTTCAGCACACGTGAAGGCCAGCTTTATGCCGATGCTGATGATTTTCTGATCATTGAGAATCATAAATTAGGTTATCGCATAAAATACCTGCTGCAAACTTTTCGACACAAAATAAATACCATTAACACGGCTTATAATGGCGATGCTGTTTTTGAAGAATTACCCGGCACGGGTAAGCAGAAAAAGGAATGGGTGAAAAATCGGCTGGACACTTACCAGGGGTCTATGATGCATTTCTTTAGAGCTGTTTTTAGCAAAACAGTTATGGAGAACGGCTTTATAGTTAAGCAGGTTTATTTGTTAAACGGCAATAAGCATTATGATGAACAGCCTGTAAATTTTGATGAGTTAGCATTCCCGCTCGATACGTCGTTTGTCTCATTCAGATTTACGCATCTTGACATTACTTATAACCCCAAAAAAGTAGCACGCTTATTAAAGCGCTCCAATAAATTGGCTAAGAAAGACAAGGCCGTGGTAGAAAACTTACTATTGTCAAAAAAACCACCTTCGTACGAGTCTGAATTGCTGCTGCCTTTAAAAAACGAAGCCATTGTAGATGCAAGGGGTAGCGTGCCCTCGGGTTATTTAACAACCTTTTTTGTGATAGGCGACTGGATCAATAAACGCGTAGGCGACCAGTTGCCATTTGAATATCGGCCATACATCAATACATCATCGCCATGAAACAATTATTTTTCATGCTGCTGATGCTGATGGGTTTTAATGCATCGGCACAAAATAAATTGATAATTACCGGCAAAGTTAGCGGCGAAAACCAAGGGCAAATTATCGGTGCCACTATATTTATAGCCGGCACACAACTGGTAACCCAAACCGACGCCGATGGCAAATTTGCCATTATAATGCCTAACGCCGGGGCATACCATCTGCTGGTTAAAATGCTGGGCTATGCAGTTGAAAGTGAGGATGTGCTATTAAAGGACAGGGATATTAACCTGAATATTATCTTGAAAGTTAAACCCATCGTATTGCGCCAGGTTACCATAGGCGGCGATAAGGAGCGGCGGTATCACCTATCTGTATTTAAACAAGAGTTTTTAGGCCGAACTAAAAATGCACGCTCGTGCCAAATATTAAACCCTGATGTTATTAATTTTAGCACCAGGAAAGGCATAATTTCTGCCGAGGCTGATGATTTTCTGATCATTGAAAATAAAAACCTGGGGTACCGTATAAAATACCTGCTTAAATCCTTTGAGCATAACATTTTCAGACACACTGCTTATGACGGAGATGCCATTTTTGAAGAATTGCCCGGAACAGATAAGCAAAAACTCAAATGGGCGCATAACCGGTTAGAAACCTACAAAGGTTCAATGATGCACTTTATGCGCGCGGTTTATAACAAAACGGTATTGCAGGAAGGGTTTATTACCCACCATCTTTATAATGATTCTTACGGCCGCGACAACGACCGGGATGATGACAGTTTTTACTACGACCCCAGGATAATCAATTTTGATACGCTAACAACTGTTACTGATAACTCGTTTATTGCTTTCAAATTCAGCAGGCTGTATATAACCTATGACCCGGTTAAGGCCGCAAAATTATTAAAGTCGGGCGCACCTGCGATTACAAATTTCAAACCATTATATGCCGGCGACGATTCGTCATCAAGCCTGATAGCGTATTTTAAAAACGGTGTTGTTATTGATGCCAGGGGCGCCATCAACAAAGGCTACGTGGTTTCATTCCACATCAAAGGACCCTGGACCTATAAACGCGTTGGCGACCAATTACCTTTTGAATATCAACCACCAAAAGCACCTTGATACTGTCATGAAACAACTATACCTTGCCTTATCGTTTTGTATTTTAGTGTTGAGCGGTTTTACAGCGTCGGCACAAAATAAATATAACATAACCGGAACCGTCGAAGACGAAAAGGGCCAGCCTTTAAAAAGCGCGACGGTTTTCCTGAGCCAATCGCAAAGCATAACAATTAGTGACGATGCCGGCCGTTTTGGGTTTAGCCAGATGGACCAGGGGTCTTACCGGTTAATTGTTACCATGATTGGCTACGCACCTTACACACAAGACTTTACGCTTAGGGACAAATCTACAGACTTTAAAGTGATACTTAAGCTAAAGCATATCGAACTTAAACCCGTTAACGTAGGCGGCAAAGATCACTGGAACGACCAATATGAGCTTTTTAGGCAGGCTTTTCTGGGCACTTCTATCAATGGCAAATATTGCATAATTAAAAATCCAACCACTGTATATTTCTCAACCAGGAAAGATACTTTGATTGCTAACGCCGATGATTTTCTGGTTATTGAAAACCCCAGATTGGGCTATCGCATAAAATATCTCTTAAAATACTTTACCTATAATTATAAAAGCCGGATAGCATTGTACGACGGCGAAATTAGCTTTGAACCCATGACCGGGATGCCTAAACAGCAAACCGATTGGGACGAGCACCGGCTTGATGCCTACCAGGGTTCATTTATGCACTGGTTAAGATCTGTTTATCATCACAACACGGCTGCAGAAGGATTTGTGGTTAACCCGGTTTACAGAGATTACAAGTTTTTTAACATGCAAACGGCAGAAGCCATAAGGGCTGTGGATATAGATTATCGACCGGTAAATTTTGATACTGTTGCTCACGTTGTTAACAGCTCATTCGTGGCGCTTAAATTTAATTCCTTTTTTGTTTATTATAATCCTAAAAGGGCCGCTTCGCCGAGAAAGGATACGGTAGCTGTTAAAAGAAGCGATGTGATAGACAAGACCACCAGTTTGGTTAAACTTTACGGTAAAGAAACGCTGATTGACAGCAAAGGCGCCCATAGCGATTTCCGCGATTTTTTATTAGATGGCCAGTTTGGTCATAATCGCCTTGGCGATCAGCTGCCTTTCGAATATCAACCACCTGAAACACACTAATACGGCATGAAACAGTTATATTTAATCTTACTGTGTGTTGGGTTATTGCTGATAGGTTTTACAGCATCTGCACAAAATAAGTATACCCTTAGCGGCATAGTGAGCAACGAAGATGGTAAACCTTTAAAAAGCGCCACGGTGTTTATCAGCGGCTCGCAATTGATTACGATGTGCGACGGGGCCGGCAAGTTTAGATTTGATAAAGTGGAACAAGGTAACTACCAGTTAACCGTAACTATGGTGGGCTATGCTCCGTTTTCGCAGAACATAGTGGTGCAAGGCAAATCTGTACAAGTAATGGTTAAGTTAAAACTTAAACAAACCGTATTGCAGCAGGTAAATATAGGCGGCAAAGATAACTGGGCAGAACACTTTAAATTGTTCAGGAAGGTGTTCCTCGGCACATCGAAAAATGCCAAAGCGTGTGTGATCGTCAATCCCAAGGTAATTAACTTTACTACGAAACGGGGCGTGCTATTGGCAGATGCAGACGATTTCCTGATCATTGAAAACCCAAGGCTTGGCTATCGTATTAAATATCTTTTAAAAGATTTTGGTTATAACGCAGGCAGCGACCTGGCCCTTTACAATGGCGAAACCAGTTTTGAACCCATGGACGGTACCCCAAGCCAACAGCGTGCATGGAATGAAAACCGTTTGGAAGTTTACAAAGGTTCCACCATGCATTTTCTGCGAGCAGTTTATCAGAATGATGTTTTAAAAGAAGGTTTTATCATTAACCAGGTTTATAAAGCTTATGATGACCCCGTTTTTTCTGATAATGATCATCCAAGATTGTTAATTGACCAACGGCCCATTAAGTTTGATACGTTGGTGAACGTTATAGATACATCGTTTATAGCCTTAAAATTTAAATTATTGATGTTTACTTACAATCCGGGGAAAGCAAGATCGACAAAAACCAATAGCGCTTACCCTATTATGAAAGTAGTTAGGATAACCGACCGCATCAGTACCATAAAATTATACAGTAACCAGGCGGTTATCGACCGTACCGGTGCACATCAGGATTTTCGTGACTTTTTGATTGAAGGACCATTAGCTAAGGACCGCGTTGGCGATCAGCTGCCGTTTGAGTATCTGCCGCAGGCGAAAGAGTAACCACTTCTATCGTCCAAACGGGGATGTCATGCTGAGGCACTCGAAGCATGAGCGTTGGCCCGGACAATGGAGGCTGCACATTACCTCACCGCGTCATCGTGAGCGAGGTACGAGCGTGACGATCTCAGGAGCGCTTAGCCTGTCTTTTGTACAGAGATCCTCACGCTACGCTCAGGGTGACGTGAAGGAAACCTCGCTGGATAACGCAATTATGCGCTATGGCCAAAACAACCGTAATAATTGTAATATATTTGGCTAATCATGACCACCAAGCCCCTATTACTTACCCTGTTTAGTATTTGCTTCGCGATGCTGGTAAAGGCGCAGGTATTTATCCCTATTACCGGTACGGTGGTTGATGAAAAGGGCGATTTAGTAAAGGGCGCTACGGCATTTATTAGCGGGTCGCAGCTTACTACCATAACCGACAATAAAGGCAAATTCTATTTTAACAGCCTTACGGCCGGATCTTACCAGGTAATTGTAAAAATGATGGGCTACGCGATATTTGATCGTAACATCGTCATACAAAATAAACCCGTTGATGTAAACGTAGCGTTGATTATTAAGCCCATAATGCTTAACGCAGTAACCATTGGCCCCGGCGATAGCTGGGATAGCTATTATAATTTGTTTAAGGGGCAGTTTTTGGGCACCTCGCGCTTTGCAGATGGCTGCGAAATCACTAACCCTAAAATCCTAAGCTTTAATTATAACAAAAGCAAAGGCATCCTGACCGCCGAAGCCGACGATTTTATATTAATAGAAAACCGGCGACTGGGTTATCATATCAAATATTTGCTGCGCGATTTTCAATTCACTATCAACAGCAATACCGCCATTTTTGATGGTGATGCCATTTTTGAGGAAATGGTGGGTTCTAAAAGTACACATGAGGCTTGGGCCCGGAATCGTTATGATGCTTATAAAGGTTCGTTAATGCATTTCTTGCGAAGCATTTATGCAAATAACGCTTTAAAGCAGGGTTTTATCGCTAATTCGTTGGTTAAAGGGTTTTTAAAGGCCGAGGATGATAAAGATGTGCCGTTTATAACCATTGATACCCGCCCGGTTCATTTTGATTCGTTATTGACAGTTTTAGATACAACCTTTGTAGCCTTTAAAACCAGCCAGCTGTATGTTACTTACGATCCAAAAAAGGCGGCTTCATTAAAACCGGGCGATAACAAGCCTCATGAAAAAGATATCCCATTGGATGGAAAAGGCATTGAGGCTACTATGGTTAAGTTGCCTTTTAAACAAGCCATCATAGACCGGAAAGGCAATTACACCAACTACCGCGCTTTCTTTATTCATGGCGATATGGCCACCAAACGTGTGGGCGATAAATTACCGTTTGAGTATGAGCCACCGGCGAAGTGATAAGAAGTTTCAATATAATCCCCAATACGTCATCGTGAGCGAGGTACGAACGTGACGATCTCCGGATGGCTCGCATAGAGATCGTCACGCTGTCGCTCACGATGACGTGGTGGGGAGTAAAAGGTAACAATGAAACAAAAAAATACTTTTAAGTCATTTTTATTGTTTCATTCTGTTTCACCATATTTTTATAAAATACTATACATCAATCAATTAATCTAAAATTCTGTTTCACTTGTTTCATCTGTGTCACACGCACGTGAAACAAAACACGTGTGTGCTCAAATGTCAAATTTTACCATTGCATGTCGCGACCTTTAAAACATTAAAGATACATTTGAAGTATAATTACAATCAATGCTGTCAGAACCAACCTACATACCGGCCCGCATAGTAGCTACATCGCTTGAGTTGCACTTCGTCAAACATTTGTCGGTAGCAAGGGAGCAGGGTAGCGATAATTTGGCGCATCCGCCGCAATCGGCTATTATCGAATCGGTCATTGATGTGGCATTTTGGGCAAGCTTACGTAAAGAAGAAGGTCATCCCCCTAAAATATCCATAGCCATACTACAACCTGAACAGGCCAGCCACCCGTTGATATTTGGTAACCGTATCCGCTTAACGCCCGATAACTTAACCAAACTGGCGCCTGCCGTTGAAAGCCCCGGTATACACCTGGGGGTTTGGTATGATGATGACGAACTGTACGTTTGGGGCACTACGCTTACCATACCGGGCATTTGCTTTGTGCTGGAAGTGGTAGAGCCAGGCCTGTTGGTTATCAAGCACAGCCGTACAGACGGCTTCGGCAAGTTCCTGAACATTGCGGTATTAAAGGGTGACGACATTAAGATCATTGACGAGCAGAACACGGGCATGCAGAGCCACCCCGCTCTACTAGACTCACTACCCAAAATGGCGACGCCCTTTGTTAGCGGCTCTATCAACCTGATGTTGGAGCTGGCCGGTTCTATGCGTAAACATGGCCGCGGCGGGCTGGTGCTAATTGTCCCCGAAGACGGTCACAAATGGCAGGAGTCCATTGTACAACCTATCAACTATGCGGTAACGCCCAGGTTTAGAGGTATCACTAAATTAATGCTGATAGACAGATGCGAACGTGTTAAAACCGATTGGCGCGATGCATTGGTACGTGCCATAGACATTGTAGGCGGATTTACCGCAGTAGACGGTGCTACCGTAATGAACCGCAATTACGAACTAATAGCCTTTGGCGCTAAAGTGGCCCGCTCAGGCATGAGTTCGCCGGTTGACCAAATCATAGTTACAGAGCCGGTTTTAGGAGGCACACCTACCATACTGCACCCCAGCCAAAACGGCGGCACACGACACCTGGCAGCGGCACAGTTTATATTTGATCAGCGAGATGCTATAGCATTGGTAGCTTCACAGGATGGCAGGTTTACAATCTTTGCCTGGTCTGAAGCGCTGCAAATGGTGCATGCACACAGGATTGATATACTACTGCTATAGCAGCAAGGGTCATCCTGAGCTTGCCGAAGGATAGTTTGTATTGGTTTACAGAAGCGGATAACAACCCCCGCCCGCAAAATCCCCCGACAAGCTCAGCATGCCTGCATTCAAAGTTAATTAATGAAGGTATATATCTTACCGGTTTGGGTATTAAATCTATATTTAAAATCACTACCGCTAGTTGTTTTGATTACGCCCGGTATAGTAGACTTTAACGCACTTAAAGTACGCAACCGGCACTCGCCTCCTGCCAGCGACTTGACTACCAGCTTAGTTAGCTTACCGTCTTTCCATTCCATATCAGCAATTTCAAAATCGCCGCGGGCCATGAGGCCTTGCACACTACCGGTGGACCATGCTTTGGGCAACGCCGGTAAGATCTGGATCTCGTCGGTTTGGCTTTGCAGCAGCATTTCGGCAACGCCGGCAGTATAACCAAAGTTACCATCGATCTGAAATGGCGGATGCGCACATAACAGGTTGGCATAGATCCCGCCACCGTTATTGTAGTCGATACCGTTGCCACCAACAGGTGTAATGAAGTTAGAAATGATGGTATGTGCATGATCGCCATCTTGCAGCCGCGCCCAAAAGTTGATCTTCCAGGCCATTGACCAACCGGTTGATACATCGCCACGAGCCAACAAGCTCACTTTAGCCGCTTGCGCCAGTTCAGGTGTTTTAATGGTGCTGATCTGCCTGCCCGGATGCAAGCCGAACAGGTGCGATGCATGGCGATGTGTATCTTTAGGATCATCTCGATCGGTTTCCCACTCTTGTAGCTGCCCCCATTTGCCAATCTTTGGTTTCAACAGGTGATCCTTCAGGTCGGCGATATGGTCGCGATAGGTTTTGTCTATGCCCAGCGCATCTGCAGATTCAATGTAATTGGTAAACAGATCATAAACGATCATCTGGTCGTAGGTCACACCGTCTTCTGTCGGGCCATGCTCCGGCGACCAGCCCATTGGCGATACCAAAGTACCATCCGGGCGATGCTTGAGGTGATCGTCCCAAAACTCAGAGATCTCTTTCAGTATAGGATAAGCAAAGTTCTTTAAATAGCTCTTGTCTTTAGTAAAAGCATAATGCTCCCAGATAGCCTGGGCATACCAGGCGCTGGCCGGTGGGTTCCATAAATAGCTTTCGCCGCCCATGGGGTTACTTTCGGTGCGCAGTGTCCAGCCGCGTACGCCGGGGTACTCCTTTTGTGTATTGATCTTCCTGATCTCGCGGATAGCGTTAATATGATCCAGATACGGAATGGCACACTCCGATAAATTAGTCGGTTCGGCCGGCCAATAGTTCATTTGGATGTTGATGTTGGTATGGTAATCGCCACCCCATGGCGGGTTATTGCTGTCGTTCCAAAGGCCTTGCAAATTAGCCGGTAGCCCGCCTTTGCGCGATGAACTAATGAGCAGGTATCTGCCATATTGGAATATAGTTGCTTCCAGGTCCGGGTCTAAAGTCTTTTTATAGTTGACCAATCGTTGAACGGTGGGTAGCATTAAGGTCGAGAATGGCGTCGCACCCAAGTTCAAATGCACACGGCCGTATAAGTGTTGATAGTCGGCAATGTGTCTTTGCAATAGCACAGCATAAGGTTTAACATTATCAGACTTAAGGATACTATCGATTTTAATAGACGGTGCCTGGCCTCGCCAATGTGTAGCACGACTGTTATTAAAATCAGTAGCAGCAGTAAACAGAATCGTGATTACGTCAGCTTTGCTTATCTTCAATTCATCGCCTTCGGTACCATCCGTTTGCTTGCTCAAAGTGCCGCCTTCCAGTTTTACTAATGCAGTGGCTTGATATTGCATACCGCTTGACAGCTTGCCGCTAAACGTTAAACGATTGCCGTTTGCAGTTGCGGTATTCATACGCTCGTCTTTTAAATGCAGAAGACCAGACAATGCTCCCTTTTTACTGGCAGTATAGCGTAGCACCATCACCTTATCCGGAAAGCTGCAAAAGTATTCGCGTTTGTATTTGATACCGCCTTTGGTATAAGTTGTGGTATGTATTGCACGGCTCAGATCCAGTTCTCGACGGTAGTCCGCGGGGATGTCGCTTTCTGGCGCATTATTGAAATCGATCAGCAAATTACCGAACGCCTGATATGCGCCACGGTTTTGCTCGTCGCCCACCCAAAGTGTATTGTCATTAAATTGAATCCGTTCCTGGCTAATCCCACTGAAGATCATCCCGCCTATGCGGCCGTTACCAATAGGATAGGCATCCGTCATCCAGGCTTTTGCGGGCTGGTTATCCCACATTTTTTGAGCTTGGGCGTTGCCAATAATCGATAATAATGCGATGCCCGTAACGAACAATCTATGGCTGATCAGCTTCATGTGTGCTAATTTAGTATAATGGTATCTGTCAAAACTAAATGATTATGGCATTGGTTTATTCAGCCTTTTATGCATTTCATTACTTGATTTTGCCTTTAGCCGCATCAGGGTTTTGCTTCAGGTAGATACGGTACAACTCAAAGAAATCTGGCGCGGTAAGCAATTCAATGTTAGGATCCAACTTCTTTAATTCGGCCACTACCTGCACATACCATGATGGACTCTTCAATATATTACGGAACCAATGGAACGGCACCTTACGATCACGGATCCTATCATAAACCATCCGGGCGGCTACCTTGGGATCGTCCTGGTTCACATCAGCGTCCGACCGCATTACCGGCATATCGCCATGCAACAAAGTAAGCGGCACTTTTTGCGGTACAATCCCATTCGGACTAAAAGCCGCGTAAGCATCCAGTCCCTTTTGATTTAGCGGCGGCGCCTGTCCGTCAATGATAAAGCCGGTTATGGTTAACCCCCATTGCTGGTAATAAGGCTTGTTGTGGGCTACCCAGGCATCCAGGCCATCAGGCAAACCAGATATCGGCCTTGGTACCTGCAGCATACCTGGCATTAAATAGCCCGCGCCATTATCCGCGGCAGCGAAATAATCATTAGCGCTTGCCGTTTCGCGGCGGTAATCTAACGCCATCGGTACACGCTCGGCTAATACCGGGCTAATGCACCACATCATCGGCACTTTACCACGGTCGGGGCTGTCCCATAAAGTCGGCGTAGTTTGTGATACCCACGATGAAGCATCATAATCGCCCACATAAAATATCAGGAAGTTGCGTCCCTTGTAGTCGATCTTACCATCTGCCGTTAAATAGCCTTTTTTTTGTAATTCGGCAGGCGTTGTCCAGTTTTGTTTGTATTCTTTTTTAAGCGGATAGTGCTGCCAGAACGAGGCATTAGCCAATGCCCCATAACCAATAGCATCGGCGTCCTTAAAAGCGTTGTATGCGCTTATGATACGCGAGTACTCCCACTCCGTTGCAACATCCTCGTGCTTGCCATTAGCGTGTTGGGTATACTTAAACGCCCACGGTGGGAAGCCGCCCAGGTAAGCATAATCTTTGCCTTTGTTTTGGTTATAAGCAGTGAGCAAAATCTCTTTTAAAGTATTTACGTCTGTCCCCACAGCCTGACCGGGATCATCAGTAGCAGGCTCGTCCGCCCAGGGACTCAAATCAAAAAAGAAACCACGTCGACTGATAAAGAAATCGTGATTAGACAACGTATGATGATTATGATTAACCAGGAAAGGCTGTTTCAACCATTGCTGATCGATATAATAAGCGCCGTATTTAGTATTGACCCTGCCGGTCTTCATATACTTTTCCAGGAACCATAGATAGGCATCGTCCTTAGCAGAGCCGCTTGATGCACGCGTTGTACCTGGAATTGTTCCCTTTCCGGTAAAGATTGATGAGCCATCTTTATTAACCAAGCTGATACGCACCGGGATTTTCGGTCCGCTGGTTATGATCTTTGAATACAAACTTTCAGGGTCTGTATCGTATCGTACAACAATTAAATCTTCCACGCCAGCTATCGATGAAGCTACGTTACTGGTTGCTGCCACGTTTGGATCATAAATAACAGCACCCTTAATTTTATTTCTATAGGCCGATATAACATCCACCACATTCTGATACAGCACGGTATCGCGCTTGCTTAGCCATTTACCCGGCGCGCGATATTTGTTCCACCAGTATCTGTCGATATCGGCACTACCGTTCTTAATCAGGAAGATATAAAGCTGCGGCGTGTTTCTGTTTACAATACCTTGCAACGAAGCTATGGTATGTACATAATCCCAGGCATTGTTAATAGCACGCTGATCTCCCTTTTCAAACTGTAAAGTAAAACCCAAGTCTATCATCCCGACAGGCGGCAGTTTTTTCGATTGAGCTACAACGGTATAAAGACTCGAAACAACCAGCACAAAAGCCAGCACAAATACGCTTTTTTTCATCGACAGAAAGTATAATTGGTATTACCAAATGTAAGCTTTACCAACAATTATTTAATGTGGCTTTTATTATGATATGCTAGATAAAATTTGTTTTTTTGGCTTAGATATAAATTATTGCCCAACCAGCGGGCACTTATAACCAATTTTAACTATTAAACACCTTTTATTCATAATACTTACTGATGCATCAATTGCAGTGTCTTGCAATTAATTCAACTTAACCAATTAAACAAATGAGCCAAAAAGCAGCATTTACCGAGAAGAAATTCGTTGTTACCTTAATTTTTGTCACGTCGCTATTCCTGATGTGGGGCGTATTGCACTCTATGAGTGACATATTGAACAAACACTTTCAAACCGTATTAAATATCTCAATTGGCGATTCAGGATTAATTCAGTTTTCTGTTTTCGGCGCCTATTTTGTCATGAGTATCCCTGCTGGTTTATTCATGAAGAAGTACGGCTATAAACCAGGCGTGATTTTGGGCTTATTGCTCTTTGCAGCAGGCTTGTTTTTATTTGTACCTGCGGCTAATGCAGCATCATTTACTTTTTTCAGGATTGCATTATTTATAGTAGGCTGCGGTATGGCTACTTTAGAAACAGTTGCTCACCCTTTCGCCGCTTCGCTTGGTGACCAACGCTCCAGCGACCTGCGCGTAAACTTTGCGCAAACTTTTAATGCGGTAGGTACCATTATCGGCCCGCTGATTGGTGGCTTCTTTTTGCTAGGTGGCGATACAGTAAAAAACACAGATCTTACTTCGGTTAAAACCCTTTACGTAAGCATTGGCATTGTAGTATTATTAATAGCTGTAGCGTTTGTGTTCTTAAAGATCCCAGCGTTAACAGATCCTCACGAGGTTGTACATTCTGACGACCCAGAAGCAGTTAATGTAGATGTAGCTCCACAAAAACCGTTGATACAACACAGTCATTTTGTATGGGCATGCGCCGCGCAATTTTTCAACGTTGCTGCACAAGCAGGCACCTGGGCATTCTTTATCAATTACGGCACTAATGTTATGCATTTTAGCGATACCAAAGCAGCTTACTTTTTTAGTTTATTTATGGTAATGATGCTAGTTGGCCGTATTGTTGGCACATCGTTGATGACTGTTATAGCACCTAATAAATTATTAGCAACATTTGCCGCCGGTAGCATTGTAATGTGCCTGATTGTTGCACAACATTTAGGCTGGACATCGTACATTGCGCTGCTGATGATCAACTTTTTCTTCAGCATTATGTTCCCTACCATCTTTAGTTTAGGATTGAAAAACCTGGGCGCCAATACCCAAAAAGCTTCATCTTTCATTGCAATGGGTGTTGTGGGCGGTGCGTTCTTCCCGTACATTATGGGCCAGGTGGCTAATCATAATGTGGCACAGGCTTACTATATGCCAATTATTTGCTACGTGGTGATCTTCCTTTTCGGCTTCAAATTCTATAAAGTTAAAACCGCAAAAGCTTAAGCTTTTCAAGTATAAATCATTGAAAGCCCGAACCATATGGTTTGGGCTTTTTTGTTTAAAATAAATTTATTTTCAAAAAAATCAACCTACCTATTGCATCGTACGAAAACTTTCCTACCTTTGATTTATGGAACACCCAAATAACGACGAAATCAAGAAAGCCGAGCCCACCAAGGCCGAGTTGGAAATATTACAGGTATTGTGGCAGCACGGCCCGTCAACCGTTCGTTTTGTAAATGATGCATTGATAGCGCAGCGCGATGTTGCTTACACCTCTACCCTAAAGCTCATGCAGATCATGGCCGACAAGGGAATCCTGAAAAGAGATGAGAGCCAGATGAAACACATTTATCATGTGGTTGAGGCCAAGGAGAAAACTCAGCATCAGCTGTTAGATCGTTTTGTAGATTCTGTTTACCAGGGATCGTCAAGCAAACTGGTCATGCAGTTGCTGGGCAACAAAAAAGCAACCAAAGAAGAGTTAGAAGGCATCCGCAAAATGCTGGACGAAATTGAGAAGACCAATAATCAATAATACTTAACCTAAATTATTATGGAATTTTTAACCATCACATCATTTGCAACCGACCGCCTTGTTGGCGCGCTTTGCAACACCTTAGTGCATTCATTATGGCAAGGCCTGATATTGGCAGCCGTAACCGGTTTAATTGTATTGCTTACCCGCAAATCGAGTGCGGCGTTGCGTTACAATTTACTGATATCGGCACTGGCATTATTTACTGTTGGGGTTATAATAACCTTTGCAACACAAATGGGCCGGTCAATAACATCACCTGTCAATACGGTGGGTGCGATTAGTAGCCATCTTGAAATTGTGCGTGTATCATCCACAGCTCCTGTTCAGAGCTTTTCTGAAAGTGTTTTCAGTTATTTAAATGACCATCATAATACCATTGTATTAGTTTGGTTCCTGATCATTTGTGCCAAAAGCATCCAGTTAATTGTAGGATTATTAGGCGTACGCAGATTAAAACACACCAACGTGCACCAGGTAAATATTGAATGGTATCAGCGCCTGCAACAATTGGCAGAAAATCTGAATATTAATAAAAGCATTGCACTGCTTGAATCTGGACTGGCTAAGGTGCCGCTGGTTATCGGCGCATTTAAACCGGTGATATTGATCCCGATAGGTTTGATAACTACGTTGAGTATCGAAGAGGTTGAAGCAATTTTGGTACATGAACTTGCTCACATTAAACGTCGCGATTATTTAGTAAATCTGCTGCAAAGCTTAATGGAGATTGTGTTCTTTTTTAACCCCGCGGTGCTTTGGATCTCACAATTAATTAAAACCGAAAGGGAAAATTGCTGCGATGATCTGGCTGTAGCGCAAAGCAGCAACAAGTTGAACTACATCCGTGCGTTAGTATCATGCGAAGAGTACCAGGCTGCTGTTCCGGCCTATGCAATGGGCTTTGCGGGCGATAAGAATAATAACCTGGTGAGCCGTGTTAAACGCATGGTAAGTAACCGTAACCATACCCTTAATTTATTCGAAAAAACAGCCTTGGCGATATGCCTGGTAATATCTGGATTATGCTTGTCGGCGTTTTCACAAAGAGCAAGAATACACCGCATAACCGATGCGGTAGCTCAAGCTATTAGCCACCGGGAAGTACAAAGTTTAAAACCGGCAAAACCGGTTGTTCTTTCTTCAGAAACTAAAAAGTTAGCACAGCAAACGCAGTTGTTAAAGGATAACAGTGGAAGCGTACAAACGCTTGAAGATGTTTTGCAACCACTGGGCGTAAACAGCACCGGCTGCGGCCCCTGCGATAGCAGTAATATGAATTTGAATACCAGGCTCGACACTATAAAAACGCATTTGGGAGCAATTGATACCAAACACGTAATGACTGTTAAAGTCGACCCTGGCGTAGAAGTGAATGTGCCCGCAGGATACAAATACGCTGTCAAAGCTGCCCCCAATGCCGTAGTAAAGGTGGATGCTAAAGGAGTGACACACGTAACTTCTACTCAGAAAATGAATGTAACTGCTAACGCCAAGGTGAATGTTATTGCAAATTCACAAGTGAGTGCAAACACAAACTCTAATGTGAGTGTAACTATTGATACGCCGGTAGTTCATGCAGAAACTCACGATGTAGTTTATTCGGCTAACGGCCAGGCAAATTATGAACCAAACAGGCCTTATAATGCTAGTTCCAGGTTGAATACCTCTATACCGGTTTATTCATCAAACATTACCGGGAACTACGTAGTCAGTCGTTTTTCTGTTAATATGCCAGATACCAACAAGAAACCCAAAGCGGTCATAGCTAAATCAGGCAACACTTCCTGGGTTAAAAAAACAAACACTAACCTCTATATAAACGCGGGCGACCTGGGCAGCGCCTTGTACGATGCTCATCTCATCAAAGACAAAAAGAATTATAAAGTAACCCTAACCAATAAAGAGATGGTTATCAATGGTGTAAAACAGCCCGAAAACATACATCAAACTTATCTAAAACAATACCAGAAAGAACTTGGCGACAAAGTGGATGTGGCGATTGCTGTAACTAATTAACGCTATAGTCTTCTTATAACAAATTAACCCAAAATCATGAACGCTTTTAAAATGGTTTTATTAACCGTATGGGCTGGCTTTACCTTAAATTTTGCCCGGGCACAAACCACTTTTGTAGTTTATTCTGTTAACAGCCAGGGAATCTATGTGCCGAACCGGACTCATAATAATGGCTCCAAGTTAAATACTGTTATACCGGCCAATCGTAAGATTTCCGAAAAACATGCAGTAACTCGTTTTTCTGCTATTATGCCCGATACTAACAAGAAAACAGCTACTAAGGCACACTTAAATGCAAACTATTCAAGGCCCGAAATCTACATATCCCAACCAAAACCTGCCCCGGTGGATATTAGCGACCTGTTGCTTGATGCTCATCTGATTAACAACAAAAAGAATTTTGACATCATTTTAAACAACAAGGAATTTGCTGTTAATGGTGTTAAGCAGCCTGAGAGCGTCCATCAAACATTTCTTAAACGATACCAGACCGATCCTGGCGATAATGTATACGTGGCGATTTCTGTAACTAATTAATATTATCGTCGTCTTATAACAAACTAACTTATTATCATGAAAATTTTTAAAACGGTTTTATTAGCCGTGTGGATATGCTTTGCATTCAATTTCGCGCAGGCACAAACCACCGGTATCAAAATCTCGGGCGCTGTAACCGATATCAGCAATAAACCTATCGATGGCGCAACTGTAAACTTGCTAACTACAAAAGATTCCGTTGTTGTTAAATCATTGGTTTGCGATGCAAACGGCAAGTTTACTTTCGAAGATATTAAAACCGGCACCTACCAGTTGCGCGTAACAACTGTTGGCTTTAAAAATTATAAAAGCGCAAATTTTTCTGTTGACAATAAATCAATCATACTTCCGGCTATTCAATTGCAATCAACCAGCACCTCGTTAAAAGAAGTCGCGGTAACCGGGCAAAAAGATTTTGTTGAGCAAAAAATAGATCGCACGGTAGTTAATGTAAACGCACTAATATCTAACACAGGCAGCAATGCGCTCGAAGTTTTGCAAAAAACACCGGGCGTACAGGTAGATGTGGATGGTAATATTACTTTTAAAGGAAAAAGCGGCGTTCTGATCATGATAGATGATAAGCCGACTTATCTGTCGGCTGCTAACCTGGCTACCTACCTGCGTTCGCTTCCATCGTCATCATTGGATAAGATTGAGTTGATGGATAATCCGCCGGCTAAATATGATGCGGCGGGTACCGCCGGTGTTATCAACATCAAAACAAAAAAAAATACCATCAGGGGTTTTAACGCATCATTTAGCAGTAGCTATGGCGTTGGCTTTTATGGCCGGTTAAGAGAAAGCCTTAATTTGAATTATCGGGTAGATAAGGTTAACCTATTTGCTAATCTTTCTTACAACTATAATAATAACTATCGTAAACTAGAGATAGACCGCAACTATCTCCATCCGGATGGATCTCCTGATTTTAGCTTTAAGGATATTTCTATTTTCAGGCCGGCAGAGAATGATTACAATGCTAAAGTAGGAGCAGATTTCTTTATTTCGCCCAAAACTACCTGGGGCGTAGTACTTACCGGGGGTTTATCAAATGGAAAAGATAACAGCCCGGTATACAGCTCGTTTTACAATGTAGGCGGCGGATTGGACTCGACCATCAATACCCAAAATATATCGCACAATAAATTTAACAGCGGCGGCATTAACCTTAATTACAGCCATAAATATGATACGACAGGTACCGCTTTAACGTTCGATCTGGATTACATCCGCGACATTGCAGGCGCTAATCAAACATTCATTAACAATACAATTGCTACCGACGGCACCCTACTCAGTTCGCAAACCATTGCTAATAATCTGCCTGGGGCAGTTAATATTTACGCCGCTAAGGTTGATTTTGTTAAAGCTTTAAAAAACGACGGCAAGTTTGAGGCCGGCATTAAAAGCAGTTATGTAAATACCGACGACGCCGCCAATTACTTTAATGTTGTTAACGGTGTAAGCACCATTAATTACGATAACACCAATCACTTTTTATACAAAGAGAATATCAACGCGGCTTATGTAAATTATAACCAAAACTGGAAACGCTTTGGTATACAAGCCGGCTTACGTGCGGAGAATACCAATGGCAACGGCCACCAATTAGGCAATGCGCAAAGGCCAGATTCATCGTTTGTTAATCATTATACCAACTTTTTCCCTACCGCTTATTTATCTTATAAACTAGATACAGCAGGACATAATACTTTGGGTGGGTCGTACGGTCGCCGTATAGACCGCGCCGGTTATGGACAATTAAATCCGTTTATAGAAATCATAGATAAGTTTACACAATTCCGTGGCAATCCATTTTTAAGGCCAACTTTTACCGATACCTACAAAATACAATACAGTTATAAAAGCCTGCTTAGCGTAGCATTGCTTTACAACTATGCTACTGATGTACAAAATGAGACTATTTTTCAGGACGGAAACATATTTGTGAGTACGCCGGGTAACATCGGTTACCAGAAAAATTTTAACCTGTCGGCAAATTTCAACCTTCACCCCACAAAATGGTGGACAGCCAACATATATGCTGATGAAACACATAACAGCTATAAAGGTGTACTTGCTACTGGTATTATTGATCAATCCGGCTATACGTTTTCGGCAAACGCCAACAACCAATTCACTATAGGTAAAGGTTGGAGTGCCGAACTGAGCGGATTCTTCCGCACAGGTGGGGTTTACGGACAATTTAGATCTATTCCTACCGGGATGGTAAACTCGGGACTTCAAAAGAAGATCTTAAACAACAAGGGCAGTTTAAAACTGGCTATTAACGACATGTTTAAAACCTTTAGCCCAAGCGGTACCATAACCAGCATAAATAACAGCGAGGTTACTTACCATAACCTGATAGATACCCGTGTAAGTACACTAACCTTTACCTATAATTTTGGCAAGACGCTTAACAACCCGCCTAAACGCCAGGTGGGTAGTGCCGATGACGAGCAAGGCCGTGCGCATTAATCTAATTGTCATTGCGAGCGTAGCGCGGCAATCGCAATGACAGTTAACAACAAAAAAGGCCCGATGATGTCATCAGGCCTTTTTTGTTTATGTTCAATACATTTACGATTTCGGAAAAGTAGCCGCATATTCGGTCCACAACTCATCTAAAGTTTTACCGGTTTGATCTTTCCAGATACCATCTGTATAAGTATGCTCACGCATGGCATTGTTCAGGTTTATAACCAGATCCTTTTTGTAGTTTTTCTCAATCCACAGCAAGAAACGGGCGGTCACACGGTAACTGGCGGTGTAATCCTGCATTTTTCCATCCTTGTCTGCTCTTAACTTCTCGGGCAAAAACCATTTAGCGCCGGCGTTATCTACGCCATAAACCGCGCGTACATAATCGGCAATACCTTCTGTTAACCAACCCGGGCCGGCGCCATTACCGTAATCCTGAACAATGTGCATTACTTCGTGTGTAACTACATCAATATCAGTAGGCTTTTTTAACATCCACGGCGGGTTAAAATGGACAGTCATGTTTGCTGTTGCAGCTACACCTTTATAATTACGATCAACAAAAAACACCACTCTTTTTGCCGTGTTTTTATTGTAAGTATTGGCTTCTTCCTCATATACCTTAAAGAAGGTTTCGATCATCCGTTTTTTTATATCGACACCTTCTTTTTCAAACGTGGTGTCATTATTGGCGAACACTAACGTATAGCCATCGCGGGTTGTCGAGTCTACTGAAAGCGCGCTGCCATCGTTCCATGTTGATCTTTGACGATGTTGACGCGGCTTTTGCGGTTGATCTTGCGCTTTAACCTGCGTAAATGCGGCAGCGGCTAAAATCATTATTACTATTTTTTTCATTAATTGATATTTAAGGGGTTAAAAATTCTGCCTAAACATTCCAAATATAGATGAAGTAACAAAATGAGCATGTAACAATATTAAATCACTACTAAATTAAAAGGTTTTAGGCTGACGATCGTCTACCCTTATATATGACGCGCCTCATCAACCTCATTGCTACGTTTTTACTCATGCTGGTAACCGGCATATTCTGGGGTCCATGGTTTGCGCTAACGCGATCATTAAGCATGTTTGAGCCAGCCGAGTTTATCAAAATCACTAAAATATTATCCAAAAACCTGGGGCCAACCATGCAATTCCTTTTGCCGGGTGCTATTTTAACGATGATTACAGCTACTTGCTTTTATCAACAAACCAGCTCACTTTATTTAAGCCTGCCGGCGATAGCTTTGATCGTCATAGCGTTAATTATAACCGTTGCTGTAGAGGTACCTATCGTAAAAAACGTTGAGCAATGGACCGACGCTATCCTACCCGCTAACTGGCAAGTCAAACGCGATCGATGGCTCAAATTTCATGTATTCAGGGTTCTATCAGCCATATTAAGTTTTGCCTTATGGATAGCAATCTTTATCTAACAAAAAAATCCGCCGGCTATTCAGCGCGGCGGATTTCAAATTTAATACTGTTTGGATTAAATATAACGGTTAATCAAATTCTCAATGTACTCTTGCTTGCCGCTGATAACTTTTGGCTCACCGTTCTCAACCGCGTAAGCGCGCAGGTCCTCCAAAGAAAGCTTGCCTTCTTCAAACTCCTTGCCTTTACCGGCGTCGTAAGAGGCATAACGATCTTTACGCAGTTTTTTATATTCTGATTTTTGCAGAATGTTATCCGCAGTGATCAAAGCTCTCGCAAAAGTATCCATGCCACCAACGTGTGCATAAAACAAATCAGCCGGATCTGTAGAGTTACGACGGATCTTAGCGTCGAAGTTGATGCCACCGCCCTGGAAACCGCCGGCTTCTAAGATGATCAACATTGATTCTGTTAGCTCATTAATATCAGTAGGGAACTGGTCAGTATCCCAGCCATTCTGCACATCGCCACGATTAGCATCTATCGAACCCAGCAAACCGCTATCGGCAGCAACCTGTAACTCATGCTGGAATGTGTGACCGGCTAATGTAGCGTGGTTAACTTCGATATTTAGTTTAAAATCGCCCAGCAAATCATATTTCTGCAGGAAACCAAATACGGTAGCAGAGTCATAATCGTACTGGTGCTTGGTAGGCTCGCAAGGTTTTGGTTCTATAAAGAATGTGCCGGTAAAACCTTGTTTGCGGGCGTAATCTTTCGCAGCGTGTAAAAACTTAGCTAAATGCTCTTGCTCGCGTTTCATGTTGGTATTCAGCAAGGTCATATACCCTTCGCGACCGCCCCAAAAAACATAGTTTTGGCCACCCAAAGCGATGGTTGCATCTAAAGCAGCTTTAACCTGCGCGGCGCCATGCGATAATACGTGAAAATCTGGGTTAGTAGCTGCACCATTCATATATCTGTGATGCGAGAATAAGTTGGCAGTGCCCCAAAGCAGTTTAACACCGCTATCGGCTTGTTTTTGTTTAGCATAATCAACCAGTGCCGATAAACGACGCTCATTTTCTACGATATCATTACCATAGTCAACCACGTCAACATCGTGGAAGCAATAAAACGGCAAGTTCATTTTGGTAAGGAACTCAAACGCTGCATCCATTTTGTCTTTAGCACGCTCAACCGGGTCAGATTTTTTGTTCCATTCAAAAATGTGTGTAGGCTCACCAAACGGATCGGCACCATTGCCCACAAACGAATGCCAGTAAGCGCCTGCAAAGCGCAAGTGATCTTTCATTGGTTTACCCGCAATCACTCTGTCGGCATCATACCAACGAAAAGCCAGCGGATTATCGGATTCTAAACCCTCGTATTTTATTTGATCTATTCCTTTAAAAAATTCTGTGTCGCCTTTTAATACTTTCATGATTTAAGTTTTATTTTTTTTGATAATGACCGGGCTCGTCAAGACGCGTCAATCATCTGGTAATTAACTGGTTTATATTAATTATTTAGCTGGTTTATTAACAGGTTCAACTAAGATAAGTTATAGGCCGAAATTAAATTTATTTTTTGATTTGCGCAATCGATTGCCAAATAAAATTGTAAATTTTTTGGTATCATTACTTTTAAAATGGATTTGAAGAAGAAAAGAGTAACTATTTACGACATTGCCCGGGCGCTAAACCTCACGGCTTCCACGGTGTCGCGCTCGTTAAATAATAACTCGCGTATTAATGAAGACACCCGCAAACTGGTGATTGCCAAAGCGCGGGAGATGAACTATCGCGCCAACAGTTTGGCATCAAACCTGCGTAAAGGCAAATCTCAAACCATTGGCATTGTGGTACCCCGTATTAATCAGAATTTCTTCTCTAATGTTATTGCAGGCATAGAAAGCATCACCAACGAAAAAAACTATAACCTGATTATTTGCCAGTCGAACGAATCGCATGAAAAAGAGATCAAGTGTGTAAATACCTTGATCAATCAGCATGTAGATTGCATTGTTATTTCTGTATCTGCCGAAGGCGACGATTATACGCACCTGCAAAATGTTATTGATCATCAGATCCAACTAATTCAGTTTGACCGTGTGGTTGAAAAAATAGAATCGCTTAAAGTAACCAACAATAACGAAGAGGCATCGCGCGAAGCGGTTGAACATTTAATTGCCTCTGGTTACCGTCGTATTGCTTTATTAGCGGGGCCGCAGAACCTGGATATTTTCCGGGATAGAAAAGCCGGGTACCTGAAAGCGTTAAGAGCCAATAAAATTACTATTGCAGACGAATTGATTCTGGATGCTGACACCAATAATGAGCATGATGCAGAACTTATCCGTCGCCTGTTTGCTTTACCTAACCCGCCCGACGCAATCTTTGCTTCGAGGGATGATTTTTTAGCACTGGGTGTATTGGAGGCTGCCAATGATCTGAATCTGAAAGTGCCGGAGCAGCTAGGTATCTGCGGTTACTCGAACGAACGGTTTACCCGTATTACATCGCCATCAATAACCACTATCGACCAGTTTGGCGTAGATATGGGTAAAACCATAGCCCAAACTTATTTTGACGAATTAGACGGTAAAGATGAGGAGACTGCTGTCGCTACAAAAACCATCAGCATCAAACCCAAGTTAATTGTAAGGTCGTCTACACAAAGAGGTAAATAATTATTAATTCAGCTCAACTATTGCTTTGATTACCCCATTTGCCGCGTCTGTCCAGTTGTGAAATAGTTGGTGCAAGAAATACCGCGATATTCAATAACAAAGGGAATATCCTGATGATCCCTATCCATTTACCCCAAGATCGCTAATCTGGCTATTCGTGCTCTTTTAGCTTCATCATCTTAAATAGCTGTCTGGCCGTCAAAATGAACGGGAACCTGGCTACCAGTATAATAAATGCCGCTATCGGGAAAAAGAATGAAAGCGCTAACGAAATAAGCGAATTGATCATAGCTACATTACAAGCACGGCGGTAAAATATAATGATACGCTCCTCCAGACCGGGCTTCAAAAACTCCGGCCGCTCTGACGCATAATCCCAAATATTATTTTGAAAAATATTAATAAAAAACACATTTAAACAGTACACCATCATTGCCGCAGGGTCTCTAAAGTGTGTAGCAATGAGTGTAGTACTAAATGGCAGCAGCACTATAAAAAGCAACCAGGCCACATTATTCCATAGCAGTGTATCATTAACGGCCCTGATGTAAAAAAAGAACTGATGATGCACTTTCCAGAAAAGTGCGATAATAAAGAAAGACAGTAAAAACGCTAAAAATTTGGGCCAGGCCTGCAGCAAATTGCTAAACAGGAGATGTTTGCCTTCATCGCCTGTAATTTTCAAGTTAAATACCAATATGGTGATGGCGATAGCCACAATGGCATCGCTAAAGAATACCAGGCGTTCCAGTTCAAGGTTTTTTTCTTTCATGACAGGATATCAGTTTATAAAAATAACATTTTCAAGTTGGATACCTACTGTCCAGTGAGTTCGCTTTTAACATGTAAGGCGATAAAAATATTGCGTCGCCATTAAATGTCTCCAATTATTTTAAAACTATTTGTTTATGAATATTTTTTACGACCTTATTCAAAATTTAAACGGATTTCGAGCTTATTTTTGAGTTAAACACAAACTATGGCCCGACGATTACGTTACAATTATTGATCTATTAATATAAGTGACTAATTATATACGATTTAGCAGGAAATTATTACTGAGCTGTGTGTGCCTGCTCTTGTCAAAATTTTGTTTTGCACAGCAAACCACAGTTAAGGGCAGGGTTAGCGACGCGGCAACCGGGCAACCGCTGCTGAAGTGCAGCGTGTTTTTCTTGAATACCCATACCGGGACCAGCACAGACAGCCTTGGCAAATTTACATTGACCGGCAACGGCACCTTCTCTAAGATTGTTATTTCGGCAATCGGCTATCAGTCCCTCACCCGGAACATTGTCCCCGGGACGCAGAACAAGCTGGATCTTAAATTAGGGAAAAGCACCACGCAACTTAAAGAAGTGGCTATCTCTGCACGCCGACGTTACCGCAATAAGGGCAATCCGGCTGTCGAGCTTATTAGGCAAGTGATAGCGCATAAGGATGATAACCGCCCGCAAAGCGCAAATTATGTACAGTACGACCAGTACGAAAGGATTGGATTGACCCTTTTTAGCATCCCCCCTCCACTGGTTAATAACTTTTTGTTCAAGCCTTACAAGTTTATGCTGGACACCGCTGCCGATGGGAAGCTTTCTGCTGAAGTGTATCTTGCCGAAAAAAAATACAAGCAATATTCGCGCAGGGACCCTGAAAAATCAATCAGCGTATTGCAGGCCCAAAAAGAAAGTAACATAATTAAATTTGTTGATACCGCCGGCGTGAATATTTATGTAAACCGTATCTATGGCGACAAAATAGACATCTACGAGAACAATATTTTCATTATCAGAAATCAGCTATTAAGCCCCATAGCCGACCACGCGCCTGATTTTTATAAATTTTTTATCAAGGATACTATCCGGACAGCAAAAGATACCATGGTTGAGCTAAGCTTTACGCCCCGCAATAAAACTGACCTGCTTTTTGAAGGACATTTAATGGTTTCTTTAAACGGATCATATGCCGTTACAGCTTGCGAGCTAAATGTAAATAACCAGATTAATATTAATTTTTTACGTAACCTTAACGTCAACTTAGATTTTCAAAAGCAGGCTAATGGCCGCTATTTCCTGGTGAAAAGCGATGCAAAGGCTGATTTTGGCATATTAAAAAACAAAGGTTTCGGTGTGAAAGGCGAACGAACCATCTACTATTCTAACTACTTGGTAGATAAGCCACTTGCCCCTACCTTTTATCAAGGCAAAGACGAGCAAGTTTTACCGGATTTTAACCAGGCAGACAGTAGTTATTGGGCCATGGGCCGACCAGATACCTTGTCGCAAACAGATGCCCGCTTTTACCACAAAGTTGGCCGGCTTGAAAACATGAAGTCGTTTAAAAGAGCAACCTGGCTAGCCACCACCTTTACAGGCGGCTTTGCCGATGCTGGCGCTTTTCAGTTTGATTTGGGTCAACTTGCTGCTTACAGCCCATTAGAAGGCCTACGTTTAGGCCTTGGCGGGCGCACTACTCCTAAATTCAACAAGACGATTTATTTGGAGGGCTATGTTGCTGAAGGAACACGCGATCATCAATTTAAGCATCAGGCCACCGCTTATTATTCTTTTAACAACACACCGCAATACCGTTATCCAAATAACTATTTAAAGCTTACCCAGAAATACGACATTGGTTTGCCGGGCGATGATCAGGCAGGCAGGAACTTCCATACGCCGGTATCTTCCTTTCAGACAGGCTCAAGCCGATACTATTTTTATACGCACATAGTTAGGATAGATTACGTAAAAGAGTACGATAACCATTTTTCTTTTGACATTGGATTTTACAATCGGAATCAGAGTGCAGCCGGCACATTAAAATATACATTGAATGATCTGCAACAAACAGTAGTAAATCATATCACCTCCAGCGTATTAAGCGTATCATTACGCTATGCGCCGCATGAGCAGATTTACCAGAATAACTTCGGTCGTAATACTATAAAATACAAATACCCAATTTTCACCCTGGTATATAATCAGGGTATTAAAGATGTGTTCAACAGCACCAATAATTACAGCTCAATTACCGCGTCAATAACGAAGCGCTTTTACCTGTCGCAACTTGGGCGTATGGACTTCACCCTGACTAGCGGCGAAATTCTGGGTAAAGTTCCTTACCCTTTGTTAAATGTAAGTGCTGCTAACCAGTCTGTTGTATATGAGCCTGATGCTTATAATCAAATGCATTATTTAGAATTTGTAAATGATCATTATGCCGGGCTTAATATCACTCAAAACTTTAATGGCTTCTTCCTGAACAAAGTACCGCTGATCAAATACCTGAAATGGCGCGAATACTTAACGTTTAAAGTGTTATATGGCGGTTTACGTGCCGAAAACAACCCGGCGCTGAGCAGCAACTTGTATAATTTCCCCGCCCCGGCAGCCAGCGGCTCCGGAACTTATGCATTAGGCAATACACCCTATACCGAAGCTGGTGTGGGTATAGGCAATATATTCAAAGTGCTAAGGATAGATGGTATAGAACGCTTCACTTACCTTGACCACCCCGGGATTTCTAAATATGGCGTAAAGTTTACCGTTAATATTGATCTGTAGTAATAAAGTATAAAAAAAGCCCACCTCTCGGTGAGCTTTATGGATAATATCGGAGTCGAACCGATGACCTCTTGCATGCCATGGGGCTTTCAATGTAACTTCAGATAAACCGGGGATCAGCAAAAGGGGAATAATAAAAGTAGCGTAGAAGCTAATAGACACCGGGTGTTCAAGCTCTTTCAATAAAACAGACGAGTTTCGTTTGAATTTAATTATAAAAGCAATAGAAAGAATGATGAATAATATTATGGCTATTCAACCAATAATTTTACTGATCTTAAAATCTAAATGCCAAAGTTCATTAGCCAGCCGCCATGCGAAACTAAGGCCTGAAAGGCCCATTACCGCACCGAAGATACTGACCAGTAAAAATTCCAAAGCGGGGTTCGATTATTATTTTCCATAATGATTTGTATTAAATGATGCTTTATTATTTAGGGAGCTTTGCCATAAATTTTAAAATATCCTGCCCAATCTCTTTGCCATGTGTTTCCAGGGCAAAGTGGCCGGTATCATAAAATTTTACGGTCGTATTGGGGTCATCTTTTTTAAATCCTTCGGCACCCGGAGGAGAAAAATAAGGATCTTTGTCTCCCCATACCGCCAATATCGGCGGCTTACGGTCACGGAAATATTTCTGGAAGACCGGGTACAATTTGATGTTGGTACGGTAATCCAGTAAAAGGTCCAGCTGCTTTTCTACATTGCCGGGGCGGTCCATTAATTGCTGGTCCTGGAAGATTCCGTCAGGAGACACCAATGATTTATCAGTTACGCCCTCATGATACTGGAAATTAGTACCTTCAGGTGTAAAGAATGCTCTCACTTTATCACGGTTTTCCTGCGTGTCATGTTCCCAATAAGCTTTGACCAAGCCGTGGCTCCAGTCCAGCAAGCCCTGCTCGTAAGCATTACCATTTTGCGTAATGATACCCGTGATCCGGTCAGGATTTTTCACGGCAAGTCTTAAACCTACGGGCGCGCCGTAGTCGAAGATGTAAATCGTGAAACGTTTCAGGGTCAGCTCATCGATAAAGCCCTGCATGGTATTGGCAATATTGTCAAATGTGTATGCGTAATTCTCTCGTGCAGGTGCATCCGAAAAGCCAAAACCAGGCATGTCTGGTGCGATCACATGATATTTTTTACTCAAAACAGGGATCAGGTTCCTGAACATAAAAGAGGATGTAGGATACCCGTGCATGAGTAAAATTACAGGCGCATCTTTAGGGCCTGCTTCGCGGTAAAAGATGTTAATACCTTTGACCTTAATGTTGCGGTAATGAACTGCTTCGTCGTTTTTCATGATGGTTGGTTTTTTAAAGTAATAAGTGATTTCCGCCCTTAGTGGGTGAAAAAATAGCAGGAGTACGATGACCAGTATTTCCGGCAGGTGTTTGATTGTTTTCATTGATTTATGGTTAAAGCTTTTTCGATTATTGGCGTGAGATCCAGGCTGGTTACCAGTTTTGAAGACAGTGTATACCTGTTTTGAATATAAACCGGATCATTAAAAGCTATCCGCACGATTTGATCTTCATCTTTCCAGGCTAATATTTTCAAGGGAAGGTCAAGCGCAGCCATCGGGTTCGCCGCCATGATCGCCCCGCCGGTGGCTGGGTTACCGAACAGTATGAACTCCATTGGCAGGATTTCCCGGCCCGAATGGCGAACTTCATTTTGTTGATCGATCCGGCTGTAAATGGTTGCCCCGTTCTTTTCCAGGAAAATGACCAACCGGTCTATTGTTTCCTTAACCCCAAATGGACTTGTGCGGGTGATAATTCCTTGTGTATTCATCGTTATTTTAGTTTAGTGGTTCTGCCAGTGGGAAGTCGATCGGAACGTTGGTCAGCGCAAACACATAATTGGTAAATAACCTTACCATCACTAGTCCGATCAGTTCCATCACAGCGCCTTCATCAAAACCGGCATCATAAAATGCAGTCAAGTATTCGTCGGCAGATTTCCCCTTTGTTTCTGCAATTGTTTTGGCCAGTTGAATGATGCTGTTTAACCTCGCATCTGCTACTTTGCCTCTTCTGATATCATGCGTTTCTTCTTTCGTGAAGCCCCGCTTTATGGCCAGTATGGTGTGGGCTGCCAGGCAGTATTCGCAGGAATTTACTTCTGAAACTACCAAGGCAATCGCTTCCCTTTCCTTTGCGCTAAAGACACCGCCGTTAAGCGTTTCTTCCAGGTTCATAAAACCTTTAAGGGCGAATGCGGAGTGGCCCATGGTGGCATACAGATTAGGAACTTTGCCTGCACGCTTTTGCAGAACATCGAACAATAATTGAGATTCAGGACTTACCTGATCGCGGGTTGGGACAGTTATTTTTCTCATAGCGGATTATTGGTTTTTACGTTTTAAATAAAGTGTGGCTGTTTCACTCATGGTGATAATTGCGCCGCCCAGAATAACAATGTCTTTGATGACCAGGCGGCCACGGCCGGATAGAAAGGGAAAGCCCCAGTTTTGGTCATTTAGGTGTGGCACCCAGCTTTCCGGTGTTGTTACAAGAAAAGACAGCGTGCCCAGCGTCATGATAAAAATGAGGATGCTGGCAATCATACTAGGTATTGGAAATACTTTATATAAGGCGATAAATACCGCGAAGGTTACCAGCATGATGCCAAGCGCGGTTGAAAAGCCGTAGGTGTTGTTCGCTTCCTGCCATAGGTGATTGGCAGGGATAAGTTCACCTTCGCGATTTATATGTTTTTTATATTCTTCCGGATGGCTATAGTAAAAAGACATAAAAGGACTGTTGGCTACAAAGGGTACAATACCGTCAGCTTCATAAGTAAAGAATTTGAGGCCGCCGATCCAAAGAAAGACAACGATTATACCAAAACGGACGGCATTTTTACCAAATTGGTCGAGCCCGGCAATAAACTGAATAAAGGAATTTTTCATGATCTGATTTTATTTTTGTGTTAAGCAAAAATACCCCGGATCAAGACGCGGTTTTGTTAACGCACTGCTAACGAGTGTTAACTATTCTTAACTGCAATCAGGAAGGAGAGAGAAAACGGGAATTTTAGTTATGATGTACCCTATCGGCTATAACAGGGATTTTGGTTTTTTGGAAAGCGTTGTCCGCTGCCTTTTGAAGCGTCGCGGGCATTTGTTTATCGGCAGTGCTAAAACCGTCATAAGGTTTCACCTCATTATCTTTTTCCCGTGGTTTAATAACCGCCCCGGGAGGGAGTTGTGCCGCCTGGTCTGTGGTAATCACGCCCGCCTGAAATTCATCCGTCCGCTCTACGGCATAGCCGTCTGCTTCTGTGACCGAATTAAACTTGACTGCATCTAAAGCCCATTGGTTTCCATATTTCCGGTATTGTATAAACGAGGTGAGCTTGTTGAGGTCTATGGCACTGTTGATCTTTACATTATATTTAGTATTCAGTACGCGCACAAATGCATATGTCGCGGTGTCAATATACAGGATGCCGGCATTGGCATCTTTTCCATTAGAATAAAAGTTTACCACGTAAGTTTTTCTGCCATCGATCAGTTCTTTTCTGTTCAGCTTATACTTAAATCTGGCAGGGTTCCCCCTGAGCGGAACGGCATTCAAATGTACATCATCATGGGTCAGTGCGAGCGAATAACCGTTGATAAAGGCGACCTTGCGAGCCTTCGGGTTACTTTTTATTCTTTCGTCCTTTTCCATTAAACCAACCTGCGTCACTGCCGGTGTATCTGCATAGGCCGACATATAAATTTTGACTTTGGCGTTGTTGACATAGTAATATTGATAACCAAAGGTATCACGTACGCTATGGATCATGTTTTGCGTGCCGGTAATGTTAAACCCTTTATTCAAATAGTTTTGCGCGATCTGCCGGTAGGCCTTCTGCACAATAAATTCCGCGCCGAGGGGAATATTTACTTCCGCCAACTCTTGTATAGCCGGTTTCAGGGTCACATTAAAATTATCGGAGAAATCCGAGATATGAATGGTTTGGTAACCTATGCTGCTGATCGTAATGCCGGACGCTTCGGCAACGGATTGCTGCACATAAAACACGAAGTTGCCGTTACCATCGGCAGACGTCCCGAAAGAACCCGAAAGGATCGAGGCGGCCGGCACAGCTGCACCTGTTTTCGCATTAGTCACTTTGCCTTTTAAGGTCACGATCTGCGCGGTTGCGGTAACGCTGACAGCAAGTATAAACAGGCTTAAATAAAGTTTGATGCTCATCAATTCCGGTGCTCAATTAATCGGTATCCTAGCCCCCGGACATTTTGAATTTCAACGTTTGGGTCTTCGGAAAAATACTTGCGCAGCCGGGTGATATACACATCCATACTCCGCCCGTTAAATATATTGTCATCATTCCATATTTTCAAGAGCGCGGTGCGTCTGTCCAGCAGGTCGTTTTTGTGTTGCAGCAGCAGGTCCAGTAATTCGGCTTCCCGCTGTGACAGATAGGCTGTTTTCTGATCATGCGTCAGCTCCAGCCTGGAATAGGTGAAATGATAGGTGCCGATCGTAGTGATCTTTTGCGCCGCGATATGTTCTTTAGAAGCCTCGGGAAGTTTGCGGCGGATCAGGCTTTTTAACCGGTACACCAGTTCTTCCATACTGAAAGGCTTTTTCATATAATCGTCAGCGCCCATTTCAAAGCCTTTCAAAACATCTTCGTTCTGCGTTTTTGCGGTCAAAAAAATAATGGGGACCTGCCCGTCGATCTGCCGGATATCATGCACCAACGAAAACCCGTCTTTGCGGGGCATCATCACATCGATTACACAAAGATCCGGTTTGATCTGATGATAAAGGGTCCAGCCCTCTACGCCATTGCCGGCCAGGGTGATCAGAAAATCACGGGTTTCCAGCGCTTCTTTGATGATCGACGCCAAAACCTGTTCATCTTCAACCAGCAGTACCTTAATTTTATTCATGTGCCGGAAATTTAATGATAAACTCCGTACCTGCGCCTAATTTGCTTTTGGCGCTGATACTGCCATTCAACGAAGTTACTAATTGCTTCACATAACTTAAGCCTAAGCCGTAACCTTTTACATTGTGCAGGTTACCTGACCCGACCCGGTAAAATTTATCGAAAATATAGGGAATATTCTGGTCACTAATGCCTATGCCGTTGTCAATAACCTGCAATTGCCAGCCATCGCCGGATAAGGAAGAGGTGATGATGCTTATTTCAGGAGGTCGTTCGGCATATTTGATCGCATTGTCTACCAGGTTGCTGATCACCGTATCGATGATGTAAGCATCCGTGGTGACCAGCTTATTTGTCAATTCGGATTGATAGTGAACGGCCAGTTCATTGTTAATACTGAACCTCCCCAGGATACCCTCAATGAGCTGGTCGATATGGATCAACTCATAATTGATTGATTTAATGCCGTGTTCATAGCGGGTAATATCCAGTATCCGGTCCACATTTTTATCGAGCTTATCCAGGATATCTAGATTGATGTTTAAGTGGCGAATGGTTTTTTCCGTGTCCTTCAGATCCCCGAATTTTAACAGCGACTCGCTGGAGGACCTGAGAATGGCAATGGGGGTACGCAATTCATGGGTAATGTTATTAATAAAATCGTTTTTCAGTCCATCCAGCTGCATCTGCCTGTTGATGATCAGTCCCATGTAGATCAGGCTGCCGCCGGATAAAATGATCAATAATAGTGATACCAGGGCAGGCATAATATTTTGCGACAGTAAAAATTGGAAAGTATGCGCCATTTCCACTGCTACCAACCTATCGTCCTTTGTAAATGGGACATTTGATGCTATTTGCCTAGGTGAAGCATGTTCATGAGGTTTCAAGAGGGTAAGTTTGAATGGCAGCTTGATTTCTTTTTCCAGCAGCTCTTTTTTAAAGAGTCTCGTCAATGTATCCAATATGATCGGTTTCCCATCCTGTTCGGTGAGCAACTGGGCGACCAATTGTTGGACGGCTAATAGATTATCCGAAGAAACCGGTAGCAGCGAAACGCTGTTGCCGCTGAATACCTGGTCACTCTTTTTTACCGTAACAGCGTCTCCGGTTATACTTTTATATTTTGATGCAGCCGGGTTTGACTGGTGGATCAGATTGATCAGTGGCAGATACGGCGTCTTTGATTGCAAGCCATAGGGTAGCTTACTTACCGACAGGGGGTATTTATCTATGCTCTTATATAAGGCATTTAAAACGGTGGTATTAAAATTCCGTTCGCCGGTTTTATAAGTGTTATAGACCCAGTACACCTGAAAGACCAGGATACCGAGTACGGTGACTGCGGCTAACCAGGCTATTATTTTAAATCTTCTTTTCATTTTATTTCCTTGATCTACCCTTTTTGGATGCTTCACAAAGCATTTTAACCGGGTTTCATTGTACGAAGATAGCCATATCTGCAAAGGCTGTCTATACAGTTAACACTAGTTAACAATCCATTTCAAGAGTGCTTTCCGCTGTTACAGCGCGATTCCGCTTCAAAAACAGCTTAAATACCTGAATCCGAATTAAGTTTAGTTAACACTCATTAGCAATCAGTTAACGAAACCGGGGCTGTTTTCGAGGCAAATTTGCTCAACGAAAAAACAAAAACTATCAAAACTTTAGAAATCATGAAGACAACACTTTTAACAATCGCAACACTATTATTAATGCTCACTGCAGCCAACAATTCATTTGCAGCCAATTCAGGAAACCACCAGGAATACACCGAACTAACCTGGATCAATCATTTCTATAAGATCGAGGTACATGGTAATGTCCAGCTGCATCTATTATCCGGCGAAAAAAACAGGGTGGAAATGAACAGCACTTATTATGATCACAACGCCCTGGTACAGGTAGAGAACGGTGTGCTGCGCATTACCTGCTACAGAACGGAAAGACTCCAGGTCTGGGTAACAGTAGACGACCTGCGCGCACTGTCTGCTTATGATAACGTACTGGTGCAAACGGAAGGCAGATTTTCGACCCTGGAAATAGATGTCGAATTATTCAATAAAGCAAAAGCGGATCTGAACCTGGATTGCTTTGCCACCAACATCAAACTGAATAACCAGTCAATGGCAAATATCAGTGGCACAGCTATTGAAAGTGAATTAATCAGCAACTACGCCGCCACACTTAATGCAGCAAATTTCACTGCCGATGAAACAGTCATGAAACGTATCGCGCCGATATGGGAAACACGAATTGCTTTTGTTGACCCTGACCCTGACCCCTTAACCGATATGGCCGGCACCAAAGAGCTGCGCCTTTTTTCCAATGCAGCAAACCCTATAAAACTCGATATCCCTGCCGGAGTAAATACCCTTTACATCACTCAAAACCTGATCAACTAATTAACTAATCACTGTTCCCGGACGCTAAGCTTAAAATTAAAAAATGGAAACGTACCTGTTCTATGCCACGCACCTGATCATGACGGCGTGCATTGCAGTCGTTATCTCGGCATCGCTGCCGGAAAACGGAATCGCTTACATGAAAAGAATATTTGACCTGACAAACGGCCTGTTCTCATTCGAGAATTTGAAAGAGCGGTTGGTTTTCAAATCGCTGATCATCAACATATTGACTATCGGCTTGCAAATAGCTACCCAATTATTAAGATAATGGAAAAAATAATCTTCAACTCCAATGGTACGCTCAGGTTAACCGAGCTGTTTTTTGAACTGTTGGAAAAACAGTTCCCCGTTAGTTCACCCTACAGTAAGATGAATTGCAGATATCCGGTGGATTTCGCAGCAGCGCTTTCCATACATGTGAATCACCTGAACAGGTGCTTAAAAGATAGCACCGGTAAAACGACCTCTCAGCACATCGCCGACAGGATCACCCGGGAAGCCGGTAGGCTATTACACAGTTCCCTGTGGAATGTCTGTGAGATCGGCTACTGCTTCGGTTTTGAAGAAGGCCCTCATTTTATCAATTTTTTTAGGAAACATACCCAAATGAGCCCGAATGCTTACCGCAAAATGACCAGGTCTATGCTGGCTGCTTAAAACAACTCCTATGAAAACAAAACGCAAATTTACACTGGCTTTGATAACCTTACTGGCGGTTGCAATAGCCATTCAGTTTAAGCATCCGGTTATCATCAACTCCCGGCCGGTAGCTGAAATTCAAGTACCGACTGCGGTAAAAGCTATTTTTAAAAGGGCCTGTTATGATTGTCATTCCGATGAAACGAACCTTCGGTGGTACGATCAGATCGCGCCGGTTTACTGGCAGGTTGCGGCGCATGTCAAAGAAGGACGGGAAGGACTCAATTTTTCCACTATGGAAAAGATGATGCCCGCCGAGCGGAATGCGAAATTCTGGGAAGCAATCAACCAGGTTGCTGCCGGAGCGATGCCTTTGAAAAGCTATGCGTTTGTTCATCGCGACGCCAAAGTTTCCACACATGACCTGGCTATTTTAAAAGCTTATATGTCGAGCCTGGTTCCCAAAAACAAAGCCGGAGATACCGCGAAAATAAATGCTTTAGCAACACAGCTCAAAAATAAGCAAGCGCCGCTAAACCAATTACCTGTTGCCTTAAACGGTATTAACTATATGCCTGACTATAAAAACTGGCAGGTGATCAGCACCACGGACCGGTTTGACAACGGCACCATGCGCGTAATCTTCGCTAACGATATCGCGGTTAAAGCCATTCAGCAAAACCATATCCGTCCCTGGCCGAACGGAACCATATTGGCGAAAGTTGCCTGGGATCAACTGGAAGACAAGGACGGGAATATAAAAACCGGTGCCTTTAAACAGGTTGAATATATGATTAAGAATGACGGGAAATATGCAGCCACGAAAGGCTGGGGCTTCGCGCGGTTCAAAACTGCCAATTTAGTACCCTACGGTAAAACCGCCCTGTTTGCTAATGAATGTCTGAATTGCCACCGCCCACAGAAAAAGGAAGACTTCGTTTTTACACAACCGGTAGGATTCAATGATTCGCATCTGAAAATGATGGCCTCTTTTATCAATAAAAAGTCAAGTACGATGTCGGTCCTATACACCAACGGCAATACCCGGACTTTAGTCACCTGGAAACAGAAAAGCGATGAAAACTGGTTTGGGGCCAACGTTCCCGGGAAACTTCAATCCATTAAGTTGATTAATAAGCCGAACGCCCTGCAACCTTCATTTATGCCATAAAAAAACACGCTATGAAAACTAATAAAGAACTCATTAAACAAGCTTTCGCCGGATGGGTGAATCAATAATTCACATACATATATTCATTAACACTAAATTAAATTATTATGCCTTTTGTAAATGTAAAACTGGTTGACGGTGTCTTCACCACTGAAGAAAAACACGCACTTGCAGCCGCACTGACCGATGTGATGGTGAAAATTTGAAGGATATGAAGCTTTCCGCGAGGTAGTTTGGGTGCTGATAGAAGAAATTGCACACGGATGGCTGGCATATGGGTGGCCCGGCTTTTGCAGGCCCGAAATCGCTGGAGGGAAGCTTGAGACGTTCAAAAGAAATTGTTTAAACACTTAACGGACACACGATAACTCGTTCTGAATGGGGCCAGGCCGTTCCTGTTAAAGCTTAACTTCTTTAAAACTGCACTTTCAAACCAGGCAATCGGCTGGTTTTATTTATGGTCGAAAATATGGTGGTTAGGGCATTCAGAACGCATCGTTTATCCATAAAAAAGCCGCTGTAAAGTACAGCGGCTTTCATCAATTAAATTATTGATCTTAACCAAGATTGATAATTACTTTCCCTTTCGCTTTTCCCGATGCTACCGCCTGATAGGCTTCTTCGATATTTTCAAAGGTGTAATGTGAAGGATCAATGATCGGCTTCAATTGACCCGCTTCAATAATCGCGGTGGCTTCGCGAAGAATCTCGCCATGATGTGCCCGGTGTTTTCCGGTGATAAGCGGCAGCAAGGTAAACACACCTGAGTAGGTAGCACCCCGAAAAGATAAGGGAGCGATGCTGTGCGTTCCCCAACCCAAAATACTCACCACATGACCATGGTAGGTTTTAGCTGCCTTAAAGGAATCGTCCAATACTGCGCCACCTACGGTGTCAAAAACAATATCAAAACCTTCCCCGTCTGTGTGTTTAGTCATATAGTCCTCAATTGAACTGGACGTGTAATCTATGGAAGTCGCGCCAAAAGCTTCTGCCAGTTCTTTTTTTGCCGGGCTATCTGTTGTAAATACTTTTGCACCTTTGGCAACGGCGATCTGCGTCGCCATGTGGCCTACGCCACCGGTGCCGCCATGGATCAGCACCGTTTTACCTTTTTCTATTTTTGCGCGGTCTACTAAACCTTCCCAGGCAGTGATAAATCCAAGCGGGATAGCTGCGGCTTTGCCCATGATCAGGTTTTTGGGTTTCAAAGCCAACAGATCGGCATCAACTGCAGCGTATTCGGCAAGCGATCCCTGTACACCCGCTATTCCGCCGGTCATTCCATAAACCTCATCACCTGCTTTGAAGTTTTTCACATCTTTACCCACTTCGACAACTATCCCGGCCATATCAATACCGAGGATAGCAGGTAGCTTGGTTTTTGCATGGCCGGCATTGCCGGTCTTTATTTTGGTATCCAGTGGATTAACGCTGGCGGCTTTGATCTGTACCAATACTTCGCCGTCTTTCGGGACCGGGCGTTCAATTTCTTTTATTACAAATGGAGAACCATAGTTCTCTAAAACAAGTGCTTTCATATTTTCTTTTTTTTGATTAGTTAATAAACTTTATTTTATACACAAAAGATGCCCGACAGCTTGTTGCCGGCATCTTCTGCTTTTCTATTTATTTCTTATCCATTTGATCAGCTAAAACCGAATTGGGTAAAACCAGGTCTTTTAAATCGGCAAATGGAATAACCAATTGTGTGGTGCCGGCAGCGAAAGGTTTTATCTCATAATAATCATAAAAGAATAGCAAACCCTGATCGGTAATCGTAAAATTGGCCGGCAAATTGAATTGATCATCTTTAAAGAAATACCCATCTAGTTCCTGCGTTGAAGCCAGTCCCTCATTTTTACGAAAGATGCGCTCGGCGATCACTTTTAACTCATTTTGCATATTTGGTTTAAACTGTGAATTTAATGTGATTAACTGGTGATTACGATTATCGTAATTAAGGTAAATGTGATCATACAGATCATGCAGGCCACCCGTAAAGTAATCTTTCTCACATAACAGGGCGGTATAATCTTGTTTTTCTGCGAGTACTTTAACATGGATGTCCGCATACCAATAAGCTTTAAAATCATCTTGTGAGGCTTGGGCTTCAAATTGCTGTAGAAAATTATGACCCAGCTCTGGGTAACCTGCAGCGCCAGTGTTAATTGCGTCCATATTAGAAAGTGTCGGATGTTCTGCTGCAAGCGTATTTTGAAAATCATATTTTACTTTCAAGGGCGAAAGCACGGCACTTGTGATGATATTGTTTAGTTTATTATCCCGGAAAATGGGATAGACAACGCGAGCAAAAGCCTCCGCAGCACCCGGGGCCGGATGATCGAACTTATAAGTACTCGTCAATTTAACCGAGCCATAGTGATAGGATGCTGGAGTATCCGCTGTGTTACCACTTTTGAATGACAATAAACCGAAAGAAAGCGTTAAGCCTAAACCGGCTGCGATGCTTAAAAATAATTTATTTTCCATGATTGCTTAAAGATTGCGTAAGACATTAATTGATTTGAATAAGCAAAATTAATAAGGCAGGGGCGCAGGAGATTGCGGAAATCAAACCAAAAGATGCGGAAATCAAACGTTTGATATATGCAACTTATCCTTTGATTTTTGCATGTTAGGTTGCAGCAGGTGCATTTAGCTTTGTACCAGAGTTAATCAAACAAAACAGATCATGAAAACACTATTTATTACTTCGGCTATAGCTATATCAGCCTTATTGTTCTCCTTTAAACCTATCGCCCCGGGTAACTGGACTGTTGATAAAAACCATGCTAAGGTTGGTTTCAGCATCACGCATAATATGACCAGCGATGTGGAAGGTTCATTCAAATCTTTCGATGCCACCATTACAACGCCAGGCGAAGATTTTTCGGGCGCAACTTTTGATTTTAGCGCTGATGCGGCAAGCATCAACACGGATAACGAGCACCGGGATAAAAATATCAGAAACGCAGATTTTTTAAACGTAGACAAATTCCCAAAAGTGGTTTTCAAAAGTACATCCGTAATCAGGAAGAATGCTTCCGCTTATCAAATTAAAGGCAATCTAACACTGCACGGCGTTAGCAAATCTATCGTTTTAGATGCGCTGGTGCGCATCCCTCCGGCAGCGGCAGGCTTGACGAAGACTGTAGCAGGGTTTAAGGTTAGCGGCGTTATTAAGCGTGCTGATTTTAATATCGGGGCAGGTTTTGCGGATATCATGCTTGGCGATGAGATCACTTTGAATGTTAACGGCGAATTTTTCAAGAATTGATCAGCATTCCCATTATTTTTGCGCCATGGACTTCTCAGCTCAGTTTCCTGTACTGGACAATTACGCTTACCTAAATACGGCTAATTCCGGCATAATCTCCCGTGACCTGGCCGCCTGGCGCAATGCGCATGATCAGGTATTTCTGCAAAATAAAGGATGTAAACTGAATAGATCATAAAAAAAGCCCACCTTTTGGTGGGCTTTGTGGAGAATATCGGAGTCGAACCGATGACCTCTTGCATGCCATGCCGCACACCAAGTATTTAAAATGACCCCCAATAAGTTATAAAACCCTTTAATAAGGGGCCTTTTGGCAGTTTCAAATCCGATGAAAAGTCATTTTTAACTAACTTAAACCATGTTTGGAGGTTACTGGGAGGTTACTGTGGTTCCAAGAGTAGGCGTTGCACGCAATTTTCACATTTATTAATATTTGTATTCAGGCCTTTGACTTAAGACAATTCTTCGCTGAAATTTTCCATAATGGAGTTAAATTCCATTTCATACGATTTTATCAATGACTTTCCATCTTCCGAAGTATTGTCGACAATAAAAGATCCATTTAAATCACTACCAGGAAATTCATGTTTAGGTTTTAAAAGTCCGAAATGAAGTTTGCAATTATCAATAATCATAAAATGTAGAATGCTGTCAAAAGGATAAGCATAAATATGTAGCTTATTTATTTTTCCTTGTTCCAGCAAAGACTTCCAGCCTTTTACTAATTGTTTTGAATTATTGGCAAAATCCATTTTTCCGGTTTCGGATGTTGGAAACTGTATTGACTTAGCGTCACGAAAATCCCTTATCAACAAATAAACAGAGTCAATCCTTATATTGCTTTCCGAAATAGCGTTGAAATATTTATAACTGCTATTTGCAAATATCTTTACCTCGTGAAGATTTGGCGTATTGAACAGAGAAAGAACATCCGTTGTAAATCTTTCAACTGCTTTTAGTCCTGTTTTTTGTGCAAACGAAATATTCTTATCTAGGTATCTAAAAATTGAAAGAAGGATTAATGAGATTAATAGCAAACTGCCGTGTGCATCCATGAAATCTGCCAACCCTTTCATGAAAACTGAAAGCAGTTCTGTCGCTATAAAAACTACAAGAATAAAATAGATTACTCCTTTTTCAGCTTTTTCCCAAATCTCATTGATCCTCATGTGATTTTTTGAATTTAATTAGAACATTATTTAACCATTTCTTTGTTATTTCTTTCTCGCTATCTACCGATAGAGAGCCCTGCCAGTTATTTCGATTAGGGCGTCTTACCGTTTCCGCTATTGTTTTTCGCAAGAATTGCTTTATTCCCCAGTTATCAGCCCATTTATATGTTCTCCCGCTAATCTCAAAAGAGAGATAGCTTTCGTTTTCGACGAATAGGTCAGAACCATCATTTATTTTATCCACCTTTAATTGCAACTGCCTAATTTCTTTTTTTTCTAACGGCAAACAATGTAAATGCGCATGATTTATACATGCTGATCCGGTTATGTTACATGATCCATGCTCAAAAAATATTACTTCTTTATCGGGCATATCAAGATAAAGATTCTTAATGAACTCCCTGGCATCAGCTATATATATATCCGAATCTATCGGAATTTCTGAAATGGATTGATAATGAAGCTTTGGAATTATTAAAACATGATATTCCACAATTGGACTGATGTCTGGGATAATGACAAAATACTCATTTTCATAAAGTATTATACGATTAAATGATATTAAATCTTTTGGGATGGCATTTATCCAGCGAAAAATCTTTTTTTCCGTCGTAATGTCACAAAAGGGACATAAGGGGTCATTATACATCAGATTCTTTAATTCCTTCTAAAATTAGTTTCTTATTAAAAGAGCCATTTGTTTTGGCTTTTTCTTCTTTTATGGCAGAAATCGATTTAGAATCGTAATTATATTCTCCGACGATAGCATCAAGTATTTCATAAATATCGGCCAATTCTTCTTCCGAGGGGGCGCTTAAAAACTCATTAACCTCCTCCAGTAATTTTTCATTTAATAATTGCCTTATTTCATGCTCGTTAGCAAGGTGAAATAATGGTATCTTCCCTGACCTACTTATAATTTCGGGTATATTATCTCTAACGAGTTTCATTGGAATTAATAATTAAATACTTTAAAAGCTTTTATCAAATAGGTGAAAGAAAATCATTTTTTAAATACTCTTTATATGCGTCTAATCCATTGCTGAAATAGGAATTAGAATTAAATCTTTTACTCCCGAAATCCTTTATTGTATAATCCACATCTTCTTTATGAATTCTCACATGACCATCGCCGGCAATAACTTTTCCTAAAATATGGTACGGATTTTCCTTGAACACTTTTTGAAACTCTGGCAACATATTTGGAGAAATCGTGGTCACTAACTGCCATTCTCCCCAACTTAAGGCTATATTGACGAGATGATTAATTCCATAATGTTTTGCTGAATCAATAACACGCTGATCCAAGGATTCCAAAATCAGGGAAAAATCAAGATAAAAATCAACCCCACTTTGCCCGGCAATTTCATAAAAACAACTGATTAAACCATCAGAACTGTCCATTCCACAGGATGTCAATCGGTTTTCAACGAGTAACAATCCTTCTTCGACTCTAGGTATCGGGCGATTTATTATTTTGTAAATTTCGTTATCACTAAAATACAACCTATCATTATAGTCTAATATTGCTGACCAGAAAAGCCCCATTGTGCCTATAACAATTATATAATCTCCATCGTGTGCCTGATTCCTCAACAATAGTTTATGTTTGCTCGTTTCACCGAAAATTGTTCCTGTAGATAGAAATCGACTGCCATCTTTCACATTTCCACCAATTATGGGACAGCTAAAGAGTTCCGATATCTCTTTTACACCGGATAAAAATTTCTCAAATTCGATAATGTGCATATCCTCGGGCATTTCCACAGATAATTGTATACCTATTGGCGCAGCCCCCATTGATGCCAAATCGCTTAAGTTGATTAATACTGAATACCAGCCATAGATTGAGAAATCAAGGTCTCCTAGTAGCCAAGCAACAGGAAGCGGGCAGGGATCAGTAGATGCTATTACTAAATTGCTATCCTCTCTCAAGGAAAATGCAGAACAATCATCGCCTTTGTCAATATATATCTGGGGAAACTTGTCATTTTTAAACGCTGGAAAAATATATTTCCTTACTATGCTCGTTTCGCCAATCTCGTTCAGCTTCTTAGATATTTCCGTATTTGATCCATATTCATTGCACAAAAAAATCAATGAGCTAACTAGGCCTCTTTTATCCACCTCTTCAAAGTTAGAAACGCCTAATAACCCCGTAGTCATTAGAATAACCGATCTCAAATATTCTGATTGAAATTTGCTTTCAGATATTGGAAGTTTTAATTTTTTGCAGGCGGACATATATTCTTCAAGCGCCAAAGCTCTGATATTTGATATTTGAATATAAAGTTCTTTGATTCTACGGTATTTAAATGGAGGGTTTGGAAGGTGGTTATTTAAACATTTTTCAAAAGTAAATATTTCATTATCTACCATTAGTGAAGTCAAATATTGAAATTTAATCGAGCACTCCAGAAGAGCATAATCTACAAGAAAATGCATATCACCTTTAGTCCATTCAAAATCTATGATCCAAGGTTGCTCTACATGGTCTTTTCCGTTTAATAGAATATTTCTTTGATGTAAATCTCCATGTATTACCCGTGTTATAAAATCGTTAGTCTCTGATTTTATTTTCGTTATAACATTTACCGGATTATGGAATTTCCGTTCATTGTAAAAAACATATTCCTGATCTTCATTTTCGCAATTTAGAATAGATAATATTCTTTTTTTTGATCTTTCCCACCTCAAATACCAATCGTATTGAGAATTCCAGTCGGTTGAAATAATTTGATAATCATTCATCCACTTTTTCAAATTCACTTTATAAACAGCGGTAATTACTGTTTTTATCTCATTATAAATCTTTTCTTCTGCATCGGGCACTCCCGAATTTTCCTCAATAAACGCCTGTTGGAAAAGTTCGTGGAGATTTAAAGTGTTGGCCTCTGCAAAAGATTTATATGGATAAGCTATCCCGGCATAAGCGGAATTTTCGTAAAATTCGATTGCTGTAGGTGCATGATCCAACGTATTATAAACATATTCTTTATAGCTTGCTTCTTCATTAGTCAATTTATCAATTAACTTACTCCCCCCTTTTCTTCGAGCTATTTTAAAAATTACTTTTTTCTTCTTTGCTCCAGTTGCGGTAGTTAAATAATCGATGATATAAATGCTAACACCAGAATACCCAACCCTACTGAGTTTGTTATATGTAATCTCATTGATTGCTCCTAATTTACTTTTGAATTTTTTATTTAAAAATTCTTCGACAAATAGAAGATCATCATTGTCTACAGGTATAATTACTCCCATAAAGGTTATGTTTTGATAATGTCTTTAATAATTTCCTGAATAGGTCTTTGATCAAATTTGACTCCAGGTAATGGACAGGAAGTTCCATATCGATCAATCATTATATTTTCACCCAAATTATTTACCTCTCCGATAACTATTAGTTTCGAGCCTATTTCACTAAATAGTCTCTCACATAATTCTTTATTTTCTTTGGCTATAGTAAATGTCAACTCGAAGTCAACGGATGCACTTATCGCTATTGTTACCGGATTGATATTTAGAAATTCGGCAAGCCTTCTTGTTGCCGATTCGATGGGAATATTATTTTCGAATATAGTGAAGTATTTGCCACTTGCTTTGGAAAGCTGATCAATTGTCCCTTTCAGTCCATCGGATACATCCTGACAGGCGTTACCGATACTATTATCTGCCAATATCAGCCCTTCCTTAATTCTAGGTTCCGGACGCTTCCAGGATTGAAGAATAATCTCCTCTTCTTCTTTAGTCAACGTTAGTCCTAGTTGCCGAATTTCTTTGAAGTAAAGTAAAGCAGTAATAGGTTTACCAACAGTTCCGGTTAAACATAACAAATCACCATCTCTCACATTTTTTCGCAACAATGCTTTTGCAGTATCTACAATACCCATAGCAGTGGCTGCAAAAACATCTGCTTTATAACTCCCTATGTCTCCTCCAATAATCTGCACATCAAATCTATCGGCCGAGTCTTTCATTCCCTGAAAGACGGCCCTAAAATCTTCATCGTCCATGTCGGCATATCGCACTATCGTAGTTAGTCCAATAGGCTTTGCACCAACGGAGGCCAGATCACTTAAATTTGCGGAGATAAGATAGTAGCCAACGTCATAGTAATTCATATGACCTAAATGGAAGAGTGTAAAACCCGAACCCCGAACAAAATCACTAGAAACAGCCATTGATCGCTCTGAGTCGATTTTAATTAGTGCACAATCGTCCATGCTTTCAACACCTACAGGTAATAATTGAGATTTAGGGTAAGAGATAATTTGACCTATTATTTTAAATAAAGCTTCTTCGTTAGAAATGGATTTCATGTGATGTAAACTTAATCAATTATATACATTTTTCTAAATGAGTAAATTAATAATAAAAAAAATTCCCGCCATATAAAAAGGTGTTTGTCACGCAACATCGTATGTCACTATTCTCTTGATAAGTGAGTATGCTAACTCGGGAGTGTCATAAATCCTTTCCATTTCACCATCTAAAATGGCGACAAATTCTGTTTTGACACACAGATAATTCTCATCAAGTTCCGACTACGTAATTTCCCTGATCTTTGGCATTGTCACATAAGAATTTTCTACCGCTTTTAATGCCTCTTAATCGTTAATGATCTCGCAATGAAAGGCTTTTAAATCGATCTTTTCGCTTAGATCGTGAGTAACACCACTTACAAATTTCCCGGAAGATAGCAAAGCTATCCTTTGATGGAGGTATGGCTATAGGAGGTTACTGGAAATTACGCCTCGGTGGCCACTCAGTCGTTTATTAAACCGTCAAACACCCTCGAATCGGCATAAATACTTATAAATACAAATATCAAAGGTTTGGAAATCACAGCTTTTTTCCCTTGCTTTTTCCTTTGTTTTTTTTGGATGGTAATTTCAAAAGCGCCCGGTTTACTTCATCGGCCACCGGCTTGTCGTCCAGATCGTCCAGATATACATTGGTCTGCTGTTCGATTTCATGACCCAGTGCTTCTTTAATAATCGAGATATCGACACCGTTGTTTCTTAGATGCGTGGCAAATCCATGCCTTAACGAATAGCTGGTGAATTTTCTTTGCCATCCAACTGCTTCCGCCATTTCCTTGAGATCCTCATTAAAATCCTGTAACGCTGATTCTACGCGTTGGTCTATCTTTCTGGGCGTATTGTGGATAGCAAAAAGAAAAGGGAAAACATACCCCGCATCGCTTTTTACGGGGTATTCTTTCAGGAAGTAATTAACGACTTCCATAGCCTGCGGATGCAATATATAATCGTATTCCCGATGGTTTTTTGAACGGGTATAATGGATAGTTCCGTTGCCAATGTCTTCCTTCTTCAGCTTGCACAGGTCGCCGAAGTTAATACCCCTGGCATAATAGGTAAACTGAAGAAGCTGATGGGAACGGAATTTACGGGTGTGAGGTTCAAAATCCAGCTCCAGTATCTTTTCCAGATAATCTTCTTTAATAGAACGCTTTTTGGTTCTTATCCGTTTGTACGGCTGGTATTTGATAAAATTGGAAGGATGATGTTTATCCCGCGTGCAGTAGCCGTCTTTGATAGCCATGTTCCATATCCGGTAGTAGGTTCTTAGATACAGGCTCTTTGTCGATTCGGTAGTGCCATCTGATATGAGCCATTCATATCTTTGGTGATCTTCTTTAGTGAAGCTGAGAAAAGATTTGTCCTTTTCTTTTTCGCGCTCTTCTTTGGAGATGAATTTACCGTTATTTAAAATCTTGCTCACTTTCGATCTCGTGCTATCGAATACATCCGCATAACCCGGATTGCCGGCCTCTTCCAGTCCGTTGATCACTTTATCAAAGTATTCCAGTATTTTTAACTGGCCGCGCTGCGTTAAAGGTACGTTCTCGCTGTGCGTTACTTTACGTTTGATGTCAAGGCAGTTCGGGTAATGTCCGGCTTTTTCAGCCACTTTCAGCTCAAATTGTATATCCTCCAGGTACTTGTTAATCTTGGCTGTTAACTCCCTGTAGTAGGGATGCGACGGATGAGGCAGCCTCAGCGTTTCATTCCAATTTTCAGGAGTTGAACTGTACCCAAGCGGTACGAATTCCTTTTCCTTCAATTGGGAAAGGCGTATTCGAACTTCGTATTCGCCTTCCTTAAATCGCAGTCCTGTTTTCTTTACAACGCGATATGTAAAAAGCATTGGGGTTACTTCCATGATCGGTATTCGTTGTGAACTCGCGCTTCACTTATAGTTGGTTTAAGGCATTTTCTATTTCTTCGATGTTATAATAGCAGACTCCTCCAAGTTTGCGATATGGAATAATGCCTTTGTTCCTGAGCGTCTGCAAGGTGACTTCCGACATATCGAGCAATTCCATAACTTCGTGCGTTTTCAGCCATTTTTTTGGCTTATTTGTTCCTATAAGTTTTTCGATGTCTCTCAGCATTTTCAGACGGAAATCTTCAAGGTCCGCCACCGTCAGTATTTCTATTCCCATGATGTTAAAGTTTAATTGATGAACTGATTCGTTCTTCCGCCAGCTGTATATAGCCAGGGTTGATCTCAAATCCGATATATTGCCGGTTGAGCCTGGTGGCAGCCAATGCCGTCGTTCCGGCGCCCATAAAAGGATCGAGAACAATGTCACCTTCACGGCTTCCAGCTTTGAGGCATAGTTCGGGTAGCTCAGGCGGGAAAGCTGCAGAATGAGCGCCTTTAAACGGTACGGTAATGATGCTCCAGACCGATCTGCGGTTGGCGGTATCGTAAGGTCCTCGTTCTTTGCGGAAGCAGTTGACCAGCTTATTTTCCGGTGCTTTCCTGGCCATGCGGGAGGTTCTGTCTGCAATTGTTTTTCCTTTCGCCGGAGTTTTAATAGCGGTGTGATCGAAGTAATACTTTGGGCTTTTGGAGAACAGGAAAACATATTCGTGTGCTTTTGTGCAGCGATCGGTCACGCTTTCGGGCATATGGTTCGGTTTATGCCAGATGATGTCCTGCCGGAGATACCAGCCTTGTTTCCGCAAAGCAAAGGCGACCATCCAGGGCAGGCCGATCAGGTCTTTGTTCTTGATCTCGGCATGTTTGCCGGTGGTGGGCTGGCCAAACCGCGCGATGTTTTTAGATGATTTGCCAAACTCCCGGTGTTTGGCCTGGTACGCCGAGTTTTTACCTGCCTTGCCGGAGCCCCAATAGGCATCCCCGAGGTTTAGCCAAAGGGTGCCCTCGGGTTTTAAGACCCGCTTGACCTCGCTAAATATTTCTGTTAACGCTTTTATGTATTCTTCCGGAGTATCTTCGGAGCCCAGTTGTCCGGCAACGCCGTAGTCGCGCAGCCGCCAGTAAGGCGGGCTGGTGATACAGCATTGCACAAAGTCATCCGGCAGGGATCTTAACCCCGTCAAACAGTCCGAATGGTATATTTGGTTTACTGCAATCATTCTCTCTCACTTTAATCTTTGCTCCATTGCAGCGGCAGATCACCGCAATCCTTTGCCGCGTCTTTTTATTTGTGTTTTTTTCTTCGGCAGACTATGATGATAGCCTTTCGATATGATGGACGCGACCTGTCTGTACGCTTCCTTCTTCGCTTTATCTTTCTCGTTCATTACATGGTTCCGGATGATCTCGCGGCAAAACTTCCCGATAAACGCATCATCTTCGATCCGGAATTTATTGCCATCGGCAGGATCGCGTAACAGCAGGGCGAGGATCAGTTTACCATCCTGCTCACGGTGTACCAGTTTCTGCTGCACGATCTCGACCGTTTTCAAACTCCCGTCACCGGCGCCATTGTAGATGCCGGGGTCAATTTTTACCGGCAATCCCCTGTTATAATCAGAGCGGCCAATATCTCCGAGAGGCAGTTTGTCTTCGTCCGGAAAGGGGAAGCGGAAACAAAAGCCCGAATCCGGCCGTGCATATTCTGCCGGTGCTGAGCTACCGTCCAGTTTGGACAGCAGCCCTGCTGCTAAGGCCCTGGAATATTTTTCGTAGGTTACATAGTAGAGATTATCCATCGTGCCGACTTTGATCTCGTTACCTTTATAATTCACATATTCTCCCATAGTGTTAAATAGGTTTGTCCAAGGGATAGTTGGCAGTCAATACTTCCGTCTTCTTTTTGGGGTTACCGCCTTTGGCGTTGACCGTTACAAACAACTCTCTTTTTATCGAATGCCAGCCATTTTCCTTGATGTACCGGTCGAGTATATCAGTTGGATAGGACGACAAGAGGAATTTGCCTTTTATGCCCGCTAAGAGGCGCAACAGCGCCTCGTAATCGGCATCCGTGTAGCCTTTGTAATGACCGCAGTTGGAGCCGATATAGGGCGGATCGCAGTAAAAAAATGCGCCTTCGTGATCCCGGCTTTGGATGATATATAAGGCGTCGGCATGCTCGATCTGCACCATTTCCAAACGCCTGGTATATTCCTCCGTAAAATTGTTCCGCTTGTTGGCGATGCGCTTGGAGGTGGTGTTGTCGGTCTTGTCAAAACCGAAGGGGCCGTCCATCTTGGCCGAGAAAGCCTGCGCGCAGATCACCCAGACGGCCCAAGCCCGTCTGACCTCATCGAACAGGTCGGGGTTGTTATAAATGACCTCAGCCTGCCGGAAGGAGTTCCGGCAGTGCAGGGTTCGCTGAATCATCTTTTGCAGCGGCGCGAACTGATCCCGGGTGACCAGGTAGAAATTCATGAGCTCGCCGTTGGTGTCATTGATCACTTCCGTTTTTGACGGCGGCTTGTGAAAGAATATGGCGCCGCCGCCCGTAAATGGCTCGGCATAAAGGATGTGCTCGGGAATCAGCGAGATGATTAAAGGCGCTAGGTTTTGCTTTCCGCCGTAATAGGTTAATGGCGGTTTCATTTTCTTTTGTTCCATACTTCACGTTATCTTGTTCACGAAAATGAGAGGCGGTCAGATCGACCGGCCTTTATTTTTGCCCGGCTTTCGCCTTGGGCCGGTTATTTTGGGTAGCAGTTTAACCTGCCGGGGTTGGTTTGGTAAAAACTCGTTCAGTTCAATCTTCTCCAGTTTACTGTTATATAGCGCCAGCGATTGTTCACGCGGATTGGCTTCTATAAAGGCAGACACCAGCAGGTTGTCTTTGAGGAGGCTGACCGGGGAACGTTCTCCCCGGATCAGGTCGTAGATCAGTTGCGGCCCGGTGCGGTCCAGTTGCATTTCCGTTATTGGCAATTGCTTCAGCAGCTTCATAAAATCATAGTCAGGCAACTTTATAAGCTTTCCATTGTCAATTGCCTTCCAATGGGTATAAAGATTCGTAGGCTCATTCTCCTTCTGATAGAATTTCAGCACACCTCTGCCGGATAGCAGGTTATAAGCCTCTCTGGCAGAGATATCTGAAAAGTCGCCTTTGAGATCGAAGTGCCGCGTTTTTTCATAATCGGGCGCATAGGTTGTCACCTGCAAATGCTTTTCGATGGGCGTATTCAGCCAGTAACGCAGTTTCAATCGCCTGGCAATATCTTTAGCCTGATGACTATGGTTCAGCGACAGCTCGAAAACATCGTCGAAGATTTTGCTGACCTTCGAATCACCTGCCATGACCTGCTGAACGTAATTTTGCCAGTCAGTGCCCTTCATCCGTTTTTCCAGCTCCGATGTATCGATCTCACCGAATTTCCCATGCGGTATGGGATGTGTTTTTAACAACATCGCCTGGTAGGATTCCGGGAATAGCTCTCCGGTTTCTTCCCGTCGTTTAATGGTCAGCTGATAGTTCATCAGGTCATCGCCGATCCTTTCCTGCTGCCGGAGAAGAATAATATCAGTATCTCCAAAACTTTCCAGGTAACTATACAGATCAGGCCGGTGAAAGCCTAACTCAACCAAGCTGGCCATCAGCCTGTCGAGATTTTCGGCTTCGTTCATGACTTATTTTCAATGAGAGGCTTTGGCTTTGCCGGTTGTTTTTTGGCGGCGGTGCCTGGCATTTGCTGCATGGCTCTTTCAAAGCCGATCCACTGGCCCTTATCATTGACCCCCCGTTCGCGCAATTGCATGCGAACAAGCGTGGCGAGGTTGAACTCCTTGCCTAATAATTTTACCAGCAAGTTGGTGCTGGTGGTAGAAAACAGGAAAAGCGGGTTTTCCTCGTTGGGCAGGCTGCCGTCTTTGGCTGCCTGCTTGTATTTATTGATCTGTTCCGTTGTCATGGTTCATTTATTAGAGTTACAAATGCTTCCCTTTTTTCCGGGCAGGCGTTTTCCTGCCCAACTGCCGGTTAAAGCCGACCCATTCGCCTTTCAAATTCAGCCCACGATTTTCCAGTTCCATTTTTGCCAGTTCCGCAAAGCTGAACTCCTTATTCAGTCCCATAACCAGTAACTTGGTAGAAGAAATAGAAAAAAGGAATATGGGATTGTCATAGTCGGGGATAGTACCGTCTTCGGATGCCTGCGTGTATTTTTTAATTTGCTCCGGTTTCATCGGCTGCTGGGTTTAGATCGACATCCCCTTCCGCTGGTTCTTCGACTCCCAGTTCACCCGCTGGTTCTCCCAGGGCTTTTTTTTTAGATCGTCCTGGTTTTGTCCGGGCGTTTCTGCTTTGAGTTCGGCCTTTTGCTGCTGCCTTTCCACGAGCCGCATGTCCTGGTCATAAAGATCGACCCGGCCGATCTTAGGGTTAACGGCCAGCGTGCCGCTGGTTTGCTCGCCGTTAACCATAATCGTAACCGGCACCAGGTTGGCCTTTTTCAGCGATTTCTCTATCCTTTCCAGCGTTTGCGGATTCTCCAGTTCCTTCACAGGTACGGACAGTTTTTTCAGCGAATCCTTCAGTTCAAAAGGCTGTTTCTGGTAATAGTTCTCGTGGTAGCTGTTGACCGGATAATTGTTATAATCGTCCTTCTTGCCGGTTGTGTCGATGCTGATCCAGGTATTGTACTGCTGGCCTTCCTTATTGTAGAGGTTCTTGTTAACGGCCACCAGTTCGCCGTGCGTAAGCAGGCGGTAAGCCTCCATAGCGGTGATCAGCTTCTCGGTCGGGAAAGTATGCTCGGTTACCTTCCTGTCCGGGTTGGTAATGGCGACATCATATTTATTAAAATAGACTTTGTCGCGTTCATCGTCCCGGCGGAAATGCAGTTTATAATTGACATCGTCTTCGCCGATCTTTACTGCATGTTCCAGTTGGAATTCCGGCTTCCCGGATTTGATCGCTTCATCTAATTGGCTGTTCAGGCTTTCACCGAATCCTTTGCGGTATAAGCCTTCTTTTAATTCTTCTGTGTTCATAATCCCTTGTTTTTTAGTTTTTAAATCGACCGGCCTTTCCGGTGCTTTTTTGATCGGTTGTTTTTCTGCCGGTTGTTTTGATGCGCGTATTTGGACACGGGCGTCATCTGCCTTACAGTAGCCTGTTGTTGCTGTTGCTGTTCTGGCTTCGTGTCGCGTCCCAGTGGCGGCAGGTTAACGGCCTGCCGGTTAGCCTGCTCGCGGTTGATGGTTACGTTTTCCCGGTTACCGGTCCACATGGCCCTTAACCTTGCGCGTCCCCGGTGCAGTATTCTCCGCAATAATCCCGGATACAGCGAACGTTCCATTTTTCGACGCTGGAAGCGCAGCATGGTCATCATGGCCTTTTCATCGGGCGTTTGCGCCTTGCCGTTATATTTGTAATAAAGCTGATCGTAGTTTTCCAGCTTCATCTTCAGGAACTCGCGGTCTTTGAGTGCCTCCTGCCCGAACAGCGCCCCGAACTTGTTCTCCTGCTGATTCCAGTTACTGAGTTCGCTCATCAGCGTTTCCGGCCTGGACGTTTGCAATGCGTTTTCCATAGGGCCCGGTGTTTAGTGCACAAGCGTTTTTGCCTGCAGGAGCTTGTCCTGGTCCAGTTTGCAGGTTGGGTTACGGTCACCGCCCTGTTCCATCAGTTCGGTCACGAAGTTCTTATTTTCGGCTATAGTGAACTTTGCGAAAGCCGCCACGATGGTTTCTCCTTTATCATTTTCGGCAGTTCCCGTATGTTGTACATAGAGCGGCGATATTTCCTTATCCTGTTCGGCGGTTCTTTTGGCTTTATCCTTGTCGCGGATGTAGAAGCGGAGAGAACCGGTATCGTAGCGGATGGCGGTGGTATTCTTTACCTTGTAGCTGAAGAACAGCACATCGTCCTTGATATAGATACCGTCCAACCTGAAATCCATACCGTGCTTACGGTAATGAACACCATTTAAAAACGGATAGCTGCCGGTTACGATGCCCGCATAATCTTCCAGTTGCCTGCTGTTCAGCGAAACGCCATCAAACGTAGCAGCCGCAAATGGCGGCTGTTTGCGCAAATCGACGGTCTGGTAAGCGGGCTGATCGGCATAGCTCACATTAAAATCGTAAACGTTGCCCTCAGCGGTGATCACATGCAGGTTGCTCGGCTCAAATCCTTTCTGGCCTGCTTTCACTTTAAGTGCGTTATCCACACCTTTTACCTTCTCGGCCAGTACATATTTGTCGCCGCGGTCTGCGCTTTGAATGGCCGCCGGAAAGATCAGCAAGGTCGTTTTATGCGTGGTGATATCGAGGTGGTAAGACGGCAATACAGCTTTGCTGCTGATGCTGTCGGTTTGCTGCGCCGTGGCGCTCAGGGAGGCGCATAGCGCCGCTATAATCAGTAAGTATTTCATGTTTAAATGTTTAATTTGATCAATTGCCTGAATCCTGTTTCGCTTTGCCGTCGAGCAACAGCACCGGGTAACCGGCTTTTACCGTTACCCTGACCAGCTTGACCTTTTTACTGGCAAAACCTTTGACCGCTTCCAGACCCGCGCTGGCGGCCTGCGCGCCCAATGAAGGGTCAAGGCTCATGAGCTGCATGCTCTGCACGCCGCGGTCTGCACCTTCTTTACTGGCATCGCGGCCAATGGCACCTGGCACCCGGATGCCCTCCAGCGCATCCAGGTCATAAACAGACAGTCCGACTGGAAAGACACTGTTATTATACCGGATACCCGTAATGCTGATCTTTAGCCTTTCGCCGTCGATGTTACAGCTGCCGTACACAAAGTTGTTTTTGGGGATCAGTGTACCGTTGACCATCACGTCTTCGGTCAGGCGTAATTTGATGGTGGCGCCGGTTGTGACCGTTTGCGTTTCCTGTACTACGGCAGGTATCGCCGGCAATGCGGATGAGTCGGCAACGGCGTTATCATCCAGGCCATAAAAGCCGGTCGTTGTAAATCCGCTATGCGGTATTTCGTCCGGGCCGGTGACCGGGTAAACGCGACCTTTATTTTTCAGGGATTGCTGGCGTAGTTGCTGCTGCAGGCGTTCCGGATGCTGGATATCGAGCACTTTTTCCAGCATGGCGTTCATCTGCTGCATTTGCGGGTCCGGTTCGTTATTTCCGCTCAGTTGCTGCATGGATTGCTGCAAACGGGCGAGCTGCGCGTCGATGGCGGGATCATGGGCATTATTTACAGGAGTAGGTTGTGACTGTGGCTGATTTAAACTTTGTTCTAATTGTGCCAGCTTTGTTCGCACCTTGGCTTCATTAGGGTCGGAATAATTAGGGCCTGTTATACCGCCATGCTTCAGGTGGCTGGTATCGGTCTTGCCGGGAATGGTATCACCGGCAAACGGGTCGCGGCTCAATTGGTTTTTTAAGTTTTGAGAATCGATGGCGGCCTTGTTATACAAACTCATCTTGTCCAGCGAAGCGCCGGAAAGTTGTGGGGATGGCAGGGATGTGTTAATGCCCGGCTTTTCCTGCGCCTGGGCCTGGTTTACGCCCTTCCCGCCGCCCAGCGACCAGAATGCCAGCGTTACGAAGGGTAAGGCCAGCAAGGGTAGTACCAGCAGGGCTTTTCTTTTTTTGAGGTATTTTTCTGAATGTTCCATAAGGATTTTTATTGGTGATTAAATTTTTGAATGCTGTCTTTAGGGCGCACGGTCGGTGGCGGCTTGGTAACCGGCGGAACGTGGCCAAAGGATAGCGGTATATTCGCTTTTCCGGACAAGGCATGAAAAAACAGATGGCTGCACCAGGCGCTGCATAGCATACAGAAGAGCAAAAACAAGATTTTCTTCTGCGCAACCGAATACCGACGTTCGCATTGTTGCAGCAAACGCACTATGCATTGCTGCAGCGCAATGATCTTTTCCGCGATTATCCGGGCAATAGCATCCCTGTAAGGCCGCGATTGCTGCTCCTTTTTAGTTTTTAATTTCCACATCGCTTTATCTTTTTTGCAGGTCTTTGTCGTTGTTTTCGAGTATGCGCCAGCGTTCTATCAGGAAGCCGTGCGCATTGTTTTCGCTGCGGCTGACGTTACGCAGGTAGCCCTCTGTGACCAGGCTCCGCGTGACGATGGCCGTGGGCCGGACGATCTTTTCGGTCGCATAGTATTTGAAATAATAAGGATAGTTCTGCAGGTTCAGCTGGACGCTGTCTATATCCACCTGCTGGCTGATATTTCCCGCGATGACCGATGAATAATAGCCGTTTTCCTTCAGGTCTTCGTATTGCTTTTGCGCAGTAGCGTCCGCGAGATAAAGCGCCTGTTTAATATTGTTGTCGATCACTTTATCGTCCGGGTCGAGCGTAAAGAAATAGTAGTGGAACATCTTGATATGATCGCGCGCTTCCACATCCACGTTATCCTTGCGTTCGGCCGATAAAGCGGACAGAGCTTTTCCGTTAGCCAGCAGATAAATCCGTCCCTGCGCTTTGCTTACCATTTTGTAGCTTTCGGTTACCGTATAGCAACAGATGGCCATAGCAGCGGCGATCAGCACAAAGGTGAACAGCCTGACGTGCTTGAATGCGGTTTCGATATTTTTGAATTGTTGAAACATACTACCTCCTTTAAATTAATGCTTTTGCTGCCGTGCCTGCCGCCGAAGCGCCTGCGGATGCGCCCTGGCCGGACATATTGGAAACTTTGTGCAGCAAGGTATCCTTGCCACCGGGTTGTATAATATAACCGGCTACGGTCGGCACGGTAAAATAGCCCACAATGGCGATGATCATAAAGACGACATAGACCGAACTTGAATAGAAATCCTGGTCCTGCGTGATCATATTAGCCAGAATCGTAGAGATAATGCCTCCGAAGATATTAGCTACCGGCAGCCACATATAGACATGTACGTAGCGGGCGAACCAGCTGGCAAGCGTATGCTGGAAACCATCGAATACGCTCAGGCCCAAAACCAGCGGGCCTAAGATGGCCAGGACGATTAAGTAGAACGTGCGTATCGTATTAATGCACAAGGAAGCCGCTTCATACAGTATCTGCACCACGTTCTTAATAAAGCTCTGAAACATGCTCTTTAACCCGAAGAATCCGAAGGTGCTGCCCATGTCATTTGACTGGCCATTGGCGGCCGTCGTGCCGTCCGGCTGCTGGTATTTCTCATAGTTATTATCCTGCCCGCTATTATAAATTCCGGGCGGTGTTTGCGTTGCAGCTTTGGCTTCCTGCTGCAAATGCCAGGTGATCGCATCCTGGCTGTGCTGTCCCATCGCGGCGGTAGCTGCAACGGTCGGTGACAGTACACCATTCATCAAATTGATCAGTGCAGGAAAACCGGCAATGGCGATGCCGATGGCAAATGGCCGCAACAAAGGATAAAAGTCGATGGCTTCTGCACGCGCCAGATGTTTCCATACCCGCAGGGCGATATACCATAGGGCGGCAAAGCCTGCTATGGCGCGTCCTACGTCAATCAGCTGGCTGCATAAGGGCAACATCTGGTTAAATAGCTTATCCAACTCACCGTTCAGACCGGTGACTTCGGCGCCAAATCCCTGCGCATTTGAGAGCATCGGCACCAGCAAAAAAGCTACGGCTAAAACCATGATCTTTTTCATACTATATTCTATTTAAATGTTTTACTCCGGTTTATTTTAAGGCTTATTACTGCGGAACATATAGTTGCTGCAGACTTTTCGAATCCTGCTGCTGACGCGCCCGCTGTGTGTCCAGGGCGGCCTGCCGGTTATTGAAGCTCCGTAAAAAGGAAAGCTTATCCTGCATGTCCTTGTCGATCCCGTCAATTTGCCGTAAGCGCTCGTCATCGCTCATCCGCAGCTGGCTGGATGTCATGACCATGGTCAGCGCACTTAAATTGTTGACGCTTTGGTTGAACAGGTTTTTATAAACCGTTCCCATATAGCTGATCTCTGTCGGCGTAAACCGGCCGCCGTTTTTGAAGCTGCTGTAAGCCGATTTGTATTCCGACAAAATGGTTTCCTGGCAGGTGATGATCTGCGCTACCCGGCTGTAAGCTTTTAAAGGGGGACTTATTGCCAATAGTCCGTTCAGGAAACTCTGGTGCAGGTTGAACGTGCCCTGCGAAATGCCGCTGATCGTGGAATAACCCGAGCTGATAACGTCATAACCCTTTTTCATATCGGCCAGTATCTGCTTGAACTGGGCCAGCTTTTCAATGTCCAGCGTCAACTGTTCAATGTCCTGCGCCTGACCGAATGCTTTATCAGAAAGCCCGAGACCCAGCATAATGATCAATACATAGATTAACTTTTTCATATCCTGTTTTAATTGTCGTTCCCATCCACGCCGCCGTCCGGCGGCATCCAGTTGTAGCTGCATATTGCAGCCTGGCCATTACCTTATGTTATCTTTTTTCATTTGTCTGCATTCCGTTCTTCCCAAACCCGCGATGCGGGTTTGGGAAGATTTGTTTCGCTTTCGTCCTTGCCTTTAGATATGGCAGTTACCGGAACATTCACCCCATTCCTCGTCCTGTTTGATATTAAATACTACCTCGGATAATGGCCTGCAGGAACGGTGCAGGTAAACAGGGTTTTTGATACCCTTGCGGGTGCTGTTCCTGATGGCCTCGTCCACTTTAACTGCGGCTGCGAAATCTTCGGGCGCGTTCTTTTTCTTCATCGCCCACGAACGGTCTGACTGGTAAGGACAGAACACGCAGCTTGATTTGGGCGGTACCGGCAAACCGTGCTTTTGATACCACTGGACAATCTCATTCCTGTCCATCGATTTAGCCCAATCCAATTTATCCGTATTCCCGTTCTTATGCACCGCATGGCCAAGGAAAGGATAGGTATTGATTTTCCAGGCTTCCCGCGGCTCGGACATGCGTTCGATCTCATCCAGGGTGATGCCATGCCATACCGCGGTTTGGGGCCGTCTTGCACCTTTGGGCAGCCGATATATGTGATCCCTGATATAATTATCCACCACGGTGATCTTGTAATCGGCTGTACATTGCCGCCGGAGCATACCCACCGAGCCATTCTCATTTTGGGTAAACGCGGGAATGGATGTAAAGCGGCCGTTACCTTGTGTGTTAAGCAGATCGGCGTACAGATTCCGTTCCCTGAGCACGATGATCGGTATCCCGCTATTTTTTTCTTTCCAGTCCAGCAGGAAATCCAGATAGGCATACGTTTTTTTACCCTCTTTCCCCGTATCTGAAAAAATAGCGAAGTCTGCCCTCGGTAATTCGCCCATACTGGACATCAGGTAAAGGGCTGTGCTTTGCACACCAAGACCCAGTGATATTATATTCATCATATCGCCTTCACTTATTGTTATCACTATTTTTATACCGGCTATCCGCTTATTGTCCGTATAAGGATTTCAGCGTTTTATTGTCCTTGCTTTTGCGGCTGCGTTGCGCCGCCAAAGCAAGCGCCTGGTTATTCAGTCTTTGTTCCTTACCGTATAAATTCTGCATTTCCTTGTACAGCTTGTCGATCCTGGAGATCCGTTCATTATCGGTGAGCGACAGTTTACCGTTGGTGATGACCAGCTGCAGTTCTTCCAGATCGGTTTGGGATTGCTGCAGCACCGATTGATAAATCGTATTAAAATTAGTGAGCTCGGCTGGCGTAAACTGTTTGCTTTTGGTCAGTTGCGGATAAACATTATTGTGGGCGGTAATAATCTGCTGCTGTAAAGTTGTAATGCCCTTAACGCGAGAATAATTCCGGACGCTACTACTGACGATCTTCAGACTATCGATATGACCGGTATGCAGGTTGAGGTCGCCGTTTTTGATTGTACTGATCGCGCCCGTGCCTTCTTTGGCAATCGAATAACCTTTTTGCAGATAGCCGTCATAGACCTGGAGAGCGGCGATCTGCTGTTCCAAGTATTGATTTTGCGTTGCGCCCTGGCTAAAAAAGCCACCTAAAAACTGCGCATGTGCGGAGGTAACCAGTGCTGCCAGTAGCAGCAGGAGGATAATACCGGTTTTTACATAATTTTTCATTGTCTTAACTTTTATTGTACACCATATAATTGTTTCAATTCCGCAGCTTGCTGCTCGTCGTTCGCCCTTGCCAGGCTGAGGCGGATATTGCGGTCGTTGAAGCTGCGCATATCGCTGACGTTCTTATCCAGGCTTTTATCAGCGCGATGGATCAGCTCCAGCCGTTTGCCATCGGTCATCTGGGTGGTCAGGTTGGTCACCGCCAGATCAAGCTGCTCGATATTTTTCAGGCTTTCCGAAAGGATACCGGAATAGACACTATACATATATTGCAGCTCCTGCGGAGTGAAGTGATTGTCCTGTTTGATTACATTCCAGGTGGTATTATACTCGCTGATCAGTTGCTTTTGCCGGTTGATCATGTCTTTTACTTCCGTATAAGTAGTAATAGCCGTTTTTACCTTTTTCAGTTCGTTGAAGTAATCTGCGTACAGTTGTTTCTGCTTATCCGCCCATTGGGAGATATCATTCAGTTTTAGTTGCGACATCGTATTTTCCAGCGTCTTTTGCGCGTTCTGCAGCCAGATCACCTGGTTTTGCTGTTTTTGAATCTGCAGGTCGATGGCCCTGATGACTTTGCTGATGAGGCCCGTAATAATACTTACGCCTGGTATCTGCGCCTGCACCTGCGGTACGGCGCAGCAGCGGAGCAGCGTGATGATAAATACGATTATCGTGATGATCTTTTTCATGGTCTTATTATTTATGCGGCCAGATCCCTTGCAAGCGCGGTTAAGCCTTTGCGGATGTCGCCATACTTCCTGGTATATTCCTGTACTTTCAACTTTTCGGTTTGTTCGGTGGAATAGGCGTAGTATTCCTCTACTGATGGCTCGTAACGGTAGACTTTCATCAGCTGGTTGCCTAATTCAATATAGAGCTCGCGGTATTTCCGGTCGGGGTCGTTGGCCTTATTGATAGAGAGCACCTGCTGACGCCCTTTATCTGTCATACCCATCACAGCCTGCACTGCGTCAAACTTATTCTGGAACTTTTTCATGTCCAGCAGTATCTTGCAGTCGGCGTTGTTAATGATCGCCTCTTTAATGATCGGCGAGCTGATCAAATCGTCGATCTCCTGCGTTACGGTGATGGCTTCCCCGAAGTATTTCCGGACCGTTTTATACAAATACTTCATAAACTCAGCCATACCGCTGCGGGCAATGGCTTTCCAGGCTTCCTCGATGCAGATCACTTTGCGGACGCCTTTCAGCTTGCGCATTTTTGATATGAACATCTCCATAATGATCAGGGTCACGACCGGAAACAAAGTAGGATGCCCTGCTATCGTGTCGATCTCGAACACGATAAAGGGCTGCTCCATCATATCCAGGTTTTCGGTCGCGTTCAGCAGGTAGTCGAATTCGCCGCCTTTATAATAAGGCCGCAGCACATAGACGAAATTATGCAGGTCGAAATCCCGGTCTTTGACGCCATCCGATTCCAGTTCCTTTACAAAGTCGTTTTGCAGGAATTCAAAGAAAGTATTGAAGCAGGCAAACACGTCCGGATTGTTGTCGAGGTAAACGTAATAGGACTGCAATGCATTGGATATCGCCACGTATTCACTACGCCGGAACGTTTCGTCACTATGTTTCCATAAGGCGACCAATAGCGTTTTAATACTCTCTTTCTTCTCAGTGTCTAAAACGTCACCCGGCGCGATATAAAATGGGTTGAACTTGATCGGGTTTTCCTCGCTATAAGTAAAATAATAACCGCCGAGCAGTTGGCAAAGCCCTTCATAACTGTGGCCGACATCCACCACGATGCAGTGGGCGCCCTGCTGTACGTAGCTGTGCAGCAAATGGTTCATGAACATCGATTTACCCGAACCCGAGCCGCCGATCACGATCTTGTTTCTATTGGTAATAATACCGCGCCGCATAGGTTCGTCGCTGATGTCGACATGAACCGGCACCCCGGTCAGCCGGTCGCCAAGCCGGATACCAAAGCTGCTGTTGGAGGATTTATAGGCCGTTTCCATATTGAGGAAACAGGCGGCTTGTTCGGCGAACGTATCAAAGGTTTCATTTTCCGGCAGGTCGCCCTCGTTGCCGGGCAGGCCCGCCCACCATAATTGCGGTGCGCCGTGCGTTTCCTGGTGCGGTATGGCCTCCATCCGGGATAATGCCGAGGCGGTCTGGTTGCGGAGCTCTTTCAATTCATCTTTTTTATCCGTCCAGCAAAGCAGGTTAAAATGCGCCTTGATCGGTTGCCTGCCCTGCGAGATGGCCTCGTTCAGGAAGTCAGCGACAGCATCCCGGCCAATACTATTTTCCCGGCTGTACATGGACAGCGACTGCAAACGGGCGCGTTTGCTTTCCAGCCGTTTAATGGTCTTTGGCGCGTCGCTGATGACCATATACTGGTTATAGATATGATTGACAGGTAATAATTGGCCGACAGGTGTGGCGAAGCCCACCGAGAACTTCGTTTTGTCGGATGAGTATTTATCATAATTGACACGGGGGCTGCAGGTTCCGGGCATGTGTTCGGTATCGGCCAGCATATAGAGCTGGCAGTAATTCTCGCCGATCTTCCAGTCAGGTTTAAAGACAATGTCTTTCAGCACAGGGGACTGCTGCCTGTCCAGCAGAAAGAGATAACGCTCCAATAATCCCGGTTGACTATTCATTCCGGTCAGTTCTTCCTGTTTTACCCTTTCTGTTTGCACAAAACCGCTGTCGGCCAGAATCCGGCGAAACTGCCCCACGCTGTCCTGGAGCTGCTGAAGGAGTTTGCGGTCAAGCGTTTCGGGCGGCACGATGTTTTTGCGCAGCAGGTTGGAAAACGCTGAGCTGGCCGGTTTCCGGTCTTTGGGTTTTAGCGTGACCATTAAATAGCATTCATGATCGAGATAAGGCCGTTCGTTAAAAAAGCGTTCGCTGCTGCCCATTAAGAAATTGGGGCTTTCTTCCGAGAAATTGGCCTTGTAGCTGGATTCAATGAACCAATCCTGTTTATGCACTACCGCGCCGGTCGGTAATATTTTGATCGCCTTTAACCAGGCGAAATGCAGGGCTTCGTAGTCCTCATTGGACAGTGAAAATATCTCTGGCAATGTAACTTTCAGCACTACCGTCACATCACCGTTCTTGGATAGAATGCAGTCCTGCTCCGTTTTCCAGACAGGCAGCAGCTTTTCGAGATCACGGCTGTTATCCGCCGCATCCCTGCTCTGCAACATGACTGCTGCCAGCACAATACCTGCTATAATGAGTATGATCGTCATTTCCCTAATCGTTTAAATAGTTTCCTTGTTCTGCATTTAATGGCCGCGGGCACCTGCCGGAACGAGATGGCTTTCATCAGACCGTGTTCACCGTATTTGTGACTGTAGCGGTACACCCCGAAGAATAAGCCTGACCCGGCGAGGCCAACCACGGCTACACAGAGATACACAGGCAGCTTACAGATATACATGATGGCGAAGTCGACGAGCAGGATAGCGAGTCCAATAGCCAGGTAATAGATATACTGCGCTTTCAGTCCGCGAAATTCTATCGGACGGTTGATGCCTTTGTTGATACCGTAGGTTAGTTCCGTCATAGCAAGTCATCGTTAAAACCATCGTCATCTTCCTCATCCTCGTCTGAACCGACGCGTTCCGGGCAGAGTATTTCCAGCGGTATATGATACTTCTGTGCGATGCCCTCCGGATCCAGCTCCATGAGTGCCGGAAGCGTTACCCATTGGAAGCTGTCTTCCATCTGTTCGCGGTTTTCCGGGACGTTCTTTCGCTTGCGGTCATACAGGAAGGTATAACCGTCTCCGTCCTGGTCGAAGACGTTAAAGGAGAACCGGTTCTCCGGGTTATCCTTTTGCCGGAGTTCCTCGTGCAGCACATCTACATAAAATGCGGTGCCTGCAATATCCACTGTTGGTAATGGCCTGTTCATCGTTCATCATTTTTTACTATACCCCGAAAAAGCTTTTAAGCACCGTAGCCACCACGACCAGGAAGATACAGGCGCCGAACCAACTGCTGGCTACCTTGGCTGTGTCCGGTTCTCCCGCCGACCACTTGTTATACACTTTCACGGCGCCGACCAGTCCCACAATGGCACCGATGGCGTACATTAAACTGGTGCCCGAGGCGAAATAACCTTTGACCGAGTTGGTAGCTGCTGAAATACCGGCGTTCCCGTCACCTGTCTGGGCGTAAGCTTTATAAACATCTGCGAGCATTTCGCAAAAGCAAATCACAAGGGTAATCAGCCATGCTTTCCCTACTAATCTTTCATTCTTCGTTGGCTTCATCTGTTCTTTTTTTATTGGTTCGTTAATTTATAAGCGGTGCCCGGATCGTGCTATCCCGCCAGTTCCTCTTCGCTGATCCGGATCCCGCTTATTTCTTCTGCTTGTTTGATAATATGATTAAAGACAGCAGCCCGGTAGGCAGGCTGGCGTAGCCCGCCGTAGCTTGCCAGCTTTGCCTTCAGCTGCGGGAGCAGCTGATCTTTCGTGGCCTGGTTGCCTGCCTGTTCCAGGATGCTGTCTATTTCGTGTACCAGGGATTCGAGGTTTTCAAAGGCGGCGGTTTTGTCGCTGCCATCTGTCACAGCATATGTTGCTGCTTTCGCTTTGGGTTGCAGCAGTGCTTTAAATTCGGTGCGATAAAAAACAGCAGCAACGCAGGCGTAATAAATGGCGGTCACTATTATTGCTGCTTCCAGGTACGCGCTCCATGATATCCCTTGTAACATATGCTTTTGATTTGCCGCCGGTGATCCATTTCCCCGGCGATTACAGAGGCAAAGTTGCACCGGCCGGAATTAGGTTTTTGCTACTGCGGTATTAGCTAATAGTTTTTTTTTCATTCATCCGTATCGTCCATACGGTTGTCAAGGGCGTCTTTCAGCTTGTCAATATAGACCGTGCGGCTTTTTTTGCGGATGCGGATATTCTGCTGGAAAACGGCGTAATAATTACCGGTGCTGATATTAAAGGCGTACTCCAGGGCGGTCATGACCAGCTTGACATCGGCCTTGCCGTTATTGACCGAACCGCGTGATTGAATGGAATAGCCGAGTTCGATCAGGTCGACCTTGGAATCCGTCCAGTTGGCGTCTGGACGGTCATTCAACTTTGTCAGGGAGGGATTTTGCAGGGCGTAGAGTTTGGAGTGCAGGTATTCGCTGAGCATTTCGTAAGCCTGGAGTTTGGCCAGCTTGAGGCTGTGTACGGTGCAGAACTGTTTGTCGATTTCCAGCGAATATTCCGGCAGGACTTCGTAGCCGTCCGCTTCGCGGGTAAAATAACGCTCGTCCTTGTCGCTCCGCGACAGGCGGCAATAGAGGTGGAAATGATGATTTTGCTGGAAGCACAGGTTAATATGTTCGATCTTTTGCTTATACCAGGCTTTCAGCTCTTTGCCGTCTTGCCGGAGTTTCTCAGCCTCGATATGGAAAAGCTTCCAGTAATAGATCAGTTGTTTTAAGAATTGGGGTTTTAATACTTTAAAGAAGCGGATCTCTTCCGCCTGGTCGTAAAAGGTATAGGTGGTGATAAACTCCTTGATCTTTTGCAGGCTTTGCTGCGCGGCGTTGTAGGAGCGTTCCGCGCATTGCAGCGGAGTTTCGGAGGTCAGGGCAATCTCGCCCAGCGTTTCCTGGAGCCGGGCATGTTCATGGTTCATAAAGTCTTCCATAGCACTTATCTTTACATTGTTATAAACCCTGCCGTAGCCTGTTCACCGGCGGTTCTTTTACTCGGGCAGGAATGCGTCAAATTTTCTCCATAAGCCTTGTTTTTTTAACCAATGATTAAAGGCAAAACTGGAAGCTATTTTGGAAAATTCCAATCAGCGCAGGGTCGGAAATTGGATCATACAGGGGTCGGAAATTAGTTTCCCGCAGGCGGCGGGGGTGGGGTCAGAAGCCGGGCAAGCAGTTCTTTGCGGTCGTGGCAGCCGGTCTTTTTCAGGATAGCAGTGATATGGTCCTTGACTGTATTCGGCGCGATAAAGAGGCGCTCTGCCATCTGCGCGGTGGTTAGTTCTTCGCGGAGTAAAAGCGCCACATCCAGTTCCCGCTCGCTGATGGGCAGGGCGCGGCAGGCCGCCTCGTATTCTTCTGTGGTGATCTGACGGGTCAGTTCCTTTAGCTTTCGGTCACGATGGTGATTGGATCTTATTCCTTTTTCAAATTGGAGAATGGTAATTACCAGCCAGCCCAGGTTGCTTAACCCAATTCGCAACCATTGCGGAGCGGGATAGAACGCAAATACGGACATTGCTTCCCAGGGCAACACGGTGAACCAAACCAGCAACTCACAACGGTATTGCGCTATATCGCCTCCATCTTTGTGCTTCTTTATAATGGCGCGTAACATGACAGCCAGAACAACAAGCCCGTAAGTCCCCGGAATGAGTACGCCAAGTTCGCGGTCAGGTATCAATTTGTCGTTTAAGGCATATAGTATCACATCAAAGAGCAGGTAGGGCAGGATTAAGAAAAGAAATACGCCCCAGGTCGCATGAAAGCGCAGTTGTTGTAACCTGTAAGCCTTATAAAAATAGAACGGGAAGTAAGCACCCATCAGGTAGGCAAACCCGTAGGCGATCATATTCTGAAGCTTAATATCCATTCGCCATGAAGGATCAGGGAACAGACCGTTGGCGATATTAAACTTGATCAATAAGCCCAATAAAATAAGATACCATAAGCGCCGCCGGTCTTGCGGCTGGTTCAGAAAGTGAAAAAGCTGTACCGCAAAAAGATACGATTCAATAATAATGAATACGGCGGTAAGCCAGTGCATTTGCGTGTTAAATAAGTTCATATAGATAGATTTGAGGTCGATCTCCGGGGAAAAGACCGTGGTCATTAATTAGTTCGCGGAAACGCGGGCGATGACCAGGAGGCTCTCTTACATCGGCCCGGCAAGGTCAAGAATAAGGTAGCGCAAATCATGCCCACGTTTTTGCGGACTCTAACTTGCTTCCACCTTATTCTTTTATAGACCTTGCCGGTATGATGTTATGGAGGGAAGCTTTAAGAAAGCATATATTTTAATTTATCTTTTTTATTTTTTCATTCTTCTAAGTTAAGTTCATCCTTTTTTTCATCCTCTTTTTGAGGCGTTTCTTTATATTTCATGTACTTGATAATGCCATAATCCTTCAGGTATTCAAAAGGGTCAACATGTTCGTACCATTGACTGCTGCGGTAAAACTTCTTCCCGTCTTCCTCGTCTTCGACCAAGCCGCCGATCCGCATCATTTTGATGGGCGGCAAAAAACCTTCGTGCTCACTCATCAAAAACACTTGGTAATGTTTACTCTTGCCATTCTCACGCGTAATCGTTCGCGGTTTCAACAACCCCTTTTTGATCCATTCCCGCAAGGCTTTTCCCTTCAGGCTAAAATAATGCTCTAGGTCAAACTCAGAATAAAACAAAGTATCGTCCTGCGTGATCTCACCCGGCACAATACCCTGCTCAACTGCATGTTGACAGGGCATACATTTCAGGCCAAAACGGTCATACCACATCCGCCCGTCACCGCCATGATGACAAAGCCAGCAGGTAAAACTTTTCCCGCTGAGCGGATAGCCTTTCGGGTACCGCTCCAACTTATTATCCCGCCTCACCTGGCGCATAGCCTGCTTAAGGGATATCTGCGCCATCTGATACATAAAGTCCGATATCTTTTCGGCATCTTCTTCTGAAAGCTCCGTTCCCTGCTTTTTGTATGTCTCGATGACCTCCTTTGCATTTATCGTGCGCTTCGAGCGGTCGAGATTATACAATGATGGAAAATCGTCGTCCTCTTCCTCATCTTCAAAAACCAATTCCCCGGCAGGGATACTCTCCTCATTAACAGGAACCGGTTCCGTAATGACCGGCGGAGTTTCAACCGCTTCCGGTGAATAATTTAGCCAGACATCCGGTTTAATATCATAATACCGGCATAGCGTCAGCAAATGCTTTAAACTTGTTTCGGCAATGTCACTTTCCATCTCCTCGTATAAACCGACCGGAATGTTCAACATCAATGCCACATCCTCACGACTCAAATCATGTTGTAAACGATATGCTTTCAATTGTTTTCCGAGCTTGTTCATAATACAAACATTGGCATCCAAAAAAGTAATCTCCCGTATTTCCGGGACTTTACCTATTAAAAAGCTACCCGCCGCGCTACGCCGGGCGCTCTTCTCAAATTTATTAATTGATCTTATCATTAACGTATGACGACGATAAAGAACAAGCGCGTATGTAAAAGCATTAGTGACCGTTTTTCTTAAAGTCTTTGATCAACCAGGCGATAAACCGGATGATAAAAAGAACCAATAGAACTAAGCCAATTTTTAATGCTGTTTTCATTCGTTTTAAATAAAAGCAGCCCCGCACAGGGGCCACCTTTACACTTTTTAACTAACTGTCAACTACTTACTATCAACTTCCTTTTGCGGTAGTCCGCAATTTCTTTAATTATACATTCTCTCTGCCGGTCGCTTTCGCTTAGAGGAACCCTTGATTTAATACAATTACTGAGTGCTTCATAAGCCTTGCATATTTCCTGAAGCTTAAACACCTGATCTAAATATTCACCGTAGGTTTTTATAAAAACTTCTCTGATCTCCTGTGCCTCGTCAAAAGGCAGAAAGTCGATGCGGTAAAGCAGCAAACCGTGATCGGCAGAAGATATTTCCAGGTTGCGCATAACGCTTAATTTGTTTTTAAAGTCCTGCATTGTAATAGTTTGACTTCCGGGCTGATGTAACCGTCTTTTTCCGGTTCATCATCAAATAAATCGGTACTCAAATATTTTTTATTACTATCAGGAAGTACGGTAATTACTACGCTGTCCTTGCCCAAATCCTGTTGTATCTTAATCGCGCCGAGCAAATTGGCACCGGATGAAATACCGACCGGGAGTGCCAGTTCCAGGGCCAGCTTTTCCGTCATCAGTATCGCATCGCCGTCGTTGACCTGAATGATCTTGTCTAAATCTTTGAGGTCTACAATAGCGGGTATAAATTCATCGCTGATCCCCTGTATGCGGTGGTTGCCTGCTTTCACACCTGTTGATAGTGTAGGGCTTTCCGCAGGCTCCAGGGGATGCGCTTTCATTCCGGGATATAAGGATTTTAAAAATTTACTTACCCCCATTATAGTGCCGCCTGTCCCGACACCCGCCACAAACGCATCGGGTTTGATTTGCATAAGCAGCAGTTGATGCCCGATCTCGCGCCCGGTGGTTTCCCTATGCGCTTCCACATTATATTCATTCTCAAATTGCCGGGGTAAAAAAACGCGTTCATTATGCTGCATCAGCTCAGCCAGCCGGATACAGGTTAAAAAGCCGCCTTCTTCCCTGCTGACCAATTGTAATTCCGCCTTATTGCCTTTAATGAGTTCAACTCGCTCCCTGCTTAACCAATCCGGCATAAAGATCTTAACCGGGTTACCTAAAACACTTCCTATAAAAGCAAAGGCAATTCCGGTATTCCCTGAAGTGGCCTCCACGATCATATCACCCGGCCTGATCAGTTGCTGCTCGTAGGCTTTCTGGATAATATAAAGCGCCATTCGGTCTTTGATGCTTCCTGTTAACGTATTATACCGCTCATCCTTGGCCAATATTTTTTGCTCAGGGCCGCCGCGATAGCTATAAGTTATCTCGATCATAGGAGTATTACCCACACGCTGCCAAAGGGTATTTATTTTATCTTTTATTTTGGTTGGAGTAGAAAGCATTTGCAGAAATTAATAGTGGTTTATTGTTATTTTACAGGTATTTCAAAGTTGATATCTTCCGGCGGCAGGCACTTTTTTTTATTGCACACCATAAAAGTGAGCGTTCCTTTAACTGTCGGATGCGGCGATTTTAAACTGATCTTTTGTGTGAAAATCACCGCGCTTTCAAAATAGCTGACCTTCATGTTAAAGACTTGCTCGAATTTGGTTACTGGTGTCGGTTCGGTGATTTTTCCTATAAATCCATAATCCTTTGATACATCAAAAACAAACGAAGTTTTAACAGGCCCACCCGGCTCCTGGTAAGCACTATAGATATGCCAGCCGTCCTCGATGGTAGCTTTTAGCATAACTGTTGCTTCGTTTTTCCCGGCGCGCTTAGCGGCATAAGCCCATTTAACAGGATGCTCGATCTGTGCAAATACTTTTCCTGCAACAAATAGGCATAAAATGATCGTTAATAATTTTTTCATAATTATCTATGGCCGTTAGGCGGCCAGCCGGTTAATGACCGATGACTGATCTTCACCAATTAGTTTAGTATCTGTAATTAAACCTGTTTGACTAAAGCCTAATAAGTGCGGGCCGTCCAGGTCATTATAAAGTTTCAGTATGGTTTCATCTGTGCCATATTTGGCTAATAGAATTGCTTCCGGGTAAAACTTGACAATAGTCGTGTCGTACTTCGACATCGCTATTGCTTTGGGGCTTTCCAGGAAAGTTTTATCCACTTTAAAATAGGCGGCGCGTAAACAAACATAACTGCTGTACCGGGATACTTCTACGGAAAATACCTCAATAATATTTTCCAGCTTGAAAGCCAGTTGCGCTAAGACACTTTCTTCACCATTCACCTCAATGGTAATTAATATCATACCGTGAATATCCGTTGGTGCTGAACTTAAACTAATGATCTTTACTAAGCGTTTTTCTATTACGCCGGTGACCAGGTGTAACAGACCTGGTCTGTCCTCTGCTTTGAGGCTTACCACAAATTGCTCTTTCATATGATTCTTTTATTTATATTGATTTGTTTGACTTCAATCTTTCCGTAAACCACATTTAAACTGGCTTTTCCATTTTTATAGCGCACATTACCAAAGCCGGTATCCGTAGATAAAAAACTGGTGAAATCACCAACCTTGCTATTCACAAATAAAGTTTGAGTTACGGCATCATAGCGAACGCCGGTTAAAGCTTCGATCAACGCATAGCTGGCTAAAGCCCTGGCATACCAATGCCCGCATTCATATTCATCATACGGATTTCTGACGCTGCCGTCATAGCGCTTGCGAATGGCTTTGACAATGTTAAGGCCCTCACTGACCTTGCCTTCAAAGATCAGGTGGCTGGCGACTTCATATTCGATGCCCGACCATACTTCATCGCTGTGGGTAAAGGGCAGCGACGGCTTATCGCCTTTCGGCCAGGTGCATAATAAGACACCGCCTTCTTTTCCGATGGCGTAAGTAACCCGTTGCGGGTTGCTGTGTTCGGACAGGTCAGTATGAAAATTATTGTTATAGACGGATTGCAGGTGTGACCTGACTTTGGTTTCGTTTATGGGAGAAGGCAGTCCGCAATTCAGGGCCAGCCAGGGGCCGATCATGCCGTCACTCAAACAGCCGCTGCCATACTGGTATTTCGGGCCTTCCTTTTGTAATATATCCAAGTCATCAGGCGCATAGCGGGTCAAGAGCGAAGTTTTAGAGGCCGCTAAGGGATCAGGCGCTTGTAAGCCTGTCCATTGGATATGCTGCTGGAAATAGCTGCCATTATATAAATTAGTTTCGAGGTAGTGTTTGCCATTAACATATAGCGTTTGGTATATACTGTTATCTTCTTTCAGGTAAGCGGACATTTGAATAAAAGCTTCCAGCGCGCCTAAGTACATGCCGGTACACATCGGTTCCGGTCCCCAGAACTCGATATCATAGGTATTATGATGCGGTTCCTCGATGATGCCTTTGCCTGTCGGGTCCCAGGTTTTGATACAATAGTCGAGGCTTTGCTTGATTTTTGGATAGAGCTTTTTGAGCCAGGCATCATCCCCCGAAATGCGCCAGTCGCGGTAGGTTTTGATGATGCCGCCTAATTGCCCGTCCGCGGCGGCGGCTACGTTATGAACGGCAGGCCGGATGGGTAAAGCGGTACGGAACATTTGATGCCCGGTGCTGTCCTGGTTCTCGTTAAACTCGTTCTCGCGCAGGCTGCGGGAGAATTGGGGGAAGAGGTGCGGCAGCGCCTGGTCATAGTTCCAGACGTGGGTACAGGAACCGGGACAGGAACCGGCATTATCCTGTCCGCCTTCCCAGGCCCAGAAACGGCCATCGTATTGGCGCAAAATGGTGGGTGATTTCAGGATGCTGAGATTAGCTGCTACCGCCTCGGTAACTTCCGGTGGCAGGGTACTGCTATAAAATGCTTTGGTGAATAGTTCTGTTTTATGTTTGAGGTCGTTGTAATTGTGTTTCCAGTAAGCGATCACCTCGTCCATATTTTTGAACATGGAACTGTACCAAGGCCGGTAGGCATCTTCCGGTTTAATAGGCTTTCCCGGCTCTTCGCCCATTAAGCGCAGGTTACTGTTCGGTACATACCAGCAGAACAGGACGCGGACGGTTTTACTTTCATGCGGTTTAAGGTTAACAGGTACGCTGATCGTCGCCCCGGTGCCGCCTTCCTGCGGTTGGGTTTCCCTGACCATACCTTGCTGAATATGTTTCCAGGCAACGGTCATGGGATCGACCCATTCGCCGCGGTACCAGTAACGGTCGGTTTGCGCGCCTGCATCATCGGTAAAGATAGCCAGCGAAGCGCCGGGCTGGCGGAAGATAAAACCGCCGGGCGCAGCTAACATATATTTAAAGCCGTTGAATAGCTTGGCGCTGTAGCTGAAGGTGTATTGGCGTGTTTTGCTGCTGTTATTGGTAAAGGCATATTCCAGCGCGCCCGCGGGCAGGCCGGAGTTATCCTGGTCTGTCGGGATAAAGGGGCTCCAGCCGGTGATTTTAACCTGTACCGGCCAGTCTTTATCGTTTAGTTTAACTTCTCCAAAGGGAAACCGACTTTGAAAGCTTTGCAGGTTTCTGAAACGGGGCAGGCCCCAGGTCGTATAATACACACCCATCGCAGCGTTGGGCGCTCCGAATTTCTTCCTATTGGGTACCGGGCCTTCTATTACTTTCGCTTTGTGGCCGTCCGATAAGGTGGCAAAGACCGGCGGTTCATTAAAAACTGCCGGGTTGTGAAAGATCGAAAAATTACTGACTGTGCCCGTTCCTTCCAGGCAGAACATACCTGCGCCGATACCGCCAATAGGGAAAGCGATATGGTCGGTGTTTGTGCCAGAATAGCTGGTATTCAAACGATGCTGGGCACTGGCAACCACACTAGCGGATAAAAGGAACAGGATGATCAGTTTTCGCATGAATAGCTTATTGCTTTGGTTTTACCGATCTCAGATATTCGGCTATTGCCGGTTGTTTATTATCTTCCGCATAGGTGATTGGGTTTTTACCATCAGCAAAGCTGTAATCGCCGTGATAAGTATAGCTTACGTCGGCGCCTTTGGCGACCAGGGTTTTTACCATGTCCAGGCTGCCGTATTTGGCGGCATGCATCAGCGGCGGCACATAACCCTCGCAGGCATGGTTCACATCCGCGCCTTTTTCGATTAGCAGGTCAAAGCATTTTTTGGCGCTGGAACGGATAGTAATGGATAGCAAGGTATATGACCAGCTGCCTTCCAGGTAACAGTTATTGATATTGTCTTTGGTGACCAGTTTTGCCAGTGTGGCCGCATCATCGCTTTTGATCGCTTTAAAAACATCGGCAGGGACGTCCTGTGCAAAAGCTAAACGACTGAACGCGGTTAATAAGAACATTAAAAATAGTTTTTGGATTTTCATGAGTTGTTGATTTTATGGTGTAGTAATTCCCGGCACGGGTTTCCCGTCCGGCGTTTGAAATTCAAGGTTTAATAGTTTTGAAATGAGCGGGGCCATATCTACCAGGCGCATTTCTTTGATATGGCCGCCTTTGTTAATGGTTGGCCCGGCAATGATAAAGCCGGTGTACATCTCGGCAATGTTCGGATCATAGCCATGATGCCCGCCGCTGGTGGGTATAAATAAACCATCAAGCTTGTTTTGTTGGATCAGCGTCCCTGGCCCGTGATTAGTGGTTTGCGCTGAACCCACCGAACCACTGAATACCAGGCCGGGTTGTGCGGTCAGGGCCAATAAGGCATCTTTATCGGCACCCATTTTATCCAGTTCTCTGCGGTCAATGATCCGGAACAATTTGCATTTATCCTTGGGTAGCGCGTTCAGGCTATCGGTCACCTCTTTAATGATGCCTGGGACGTCACTTGCTTTAGTTTCCGCATAGCGGTAAAGGAAAGCGCTGCCGCCGGAAGCGATAAATTTGGCGGGTACTTTTTTGATTAGCCGGTTTGGGCGCATAATCTGGTTGATGGTCGCAAAGCCGTGATCGCCGGTAACGATGACAACCGTGCTATCTTTCAACTTAGCTTTGTTAATAGCTTCCAAAATGTCACCGATGGCCCGGTCATTGGCGGCCAAAGCCAATCTTACAGAATCCGCGTCCCTGCCAAACTCGTGTTCCTCGCCATCAACACAGGCAAAGTGCACGGCCATAAAGGCGGGTTTCCGGGTCTGGAAAATATAGGCAGCGGCCCTACCGGCGTTTTCATCCAAACTGAAATAGTTGTCATTAAAGTTGGTGCTGTCCAGCTTGCCGGTGGCATTTTGTTCCACTTCGGCTATTAAACCAGGGGTCGCATGGTTTCGCGCCTCGCTTACCCGGTCGTCCGGATGATCGTCCGCCCATACCTCCGGGATATTATAAGTCACCGGGGCATTAACGCTGACCGGCCATTCTACTGCTGCGGTGGTCATTCCTTTGCTTTTTAGAACCTGCCATAAGCCGGGAACCCGCACGGCATTATAATCCCAGAACCATTCACCCTTGCTGCCGATAGGCTGGTTAAAGTTAACGCCGCTACTGGCCGGAAAAGCGCCGGTGATCATGGCGGTATGGCTCGGATAGGTATAGCTGGGAAATACGCTTAAACAATGATCCGCATAAGTGCCACTTTTCATCAATGCGCGCAGGTTAGGCGCGGGCCAGCTTTGATCCAGATACATATCTGGGTGAAAACCGTCTATAGAGATCAGTATCACGTGTTTGATCTGTGCGCTGACTGGTAAAGCGAACAAACAGAGCAGAGCTATCGCTAAAGCCTTTAAAAAATGCCTCATTTTAGGTAGTATGTTAGGTTAGATGATTAGTATTTATGGATGGGTTACTAAAGTGACGCCTGCTGCCGGGGAACCACCGACTAAACCACGCAAAACAATGGTGACGTTATGAAAACGCGGTGTAGTCAGTGTATAACTGGTGATCGTTGTTCCGGTCGTAGCATCCTTGATCTGGAAGGCATAACTGGCATTTGCTTTTTTGGCCGGGTATTGTTTAAAGCTACTGTATGCTTTGTATGCCAATGAGCTTACTTCGGAACCGTTTGTCTGCCCGGTGATATTCACGCTAATCGGACTGCTGTTGGGCGACAGGTTGATGAAACGTACGCCGCATAAGCTATCTGTTGGGTTTATATAACTTTCCTTGATTAATACCGGATCTATGGCTGTAAGCGAGGTGCCAGCCAAAAACAATGAGTATCTGTCTGAATTGGTTATGGTCAACGGTTGCTTATAATAAGTTACTGCCGGTACTGTCGAGGTTGCCGCAGTGTATAAATTAATTTGATTCATACCAATAGAGAGCGGATACTGTCCTATACCATTGTTACTTATTGTTGAATTGTCAGAATTGAAAGTCAACGTCCCACCATTGGTCACATTATTGGCGACTAGTAAGCTGCCAGCGGGAATGAATACAGTTGCAGATTTTTTGCAAGACGTAATCGCAATTATTGCGATCATAATTAAAGGGATAAAGATTAATTTTTTCATATAATTTTTTTGTCTTAGATATCGTGTTATACTAATCGTTAAATATTTCTTAATTGGGGGGGAATCAGTGCTGAATAACTTGTTATATCATGGGTATTCATTACTTTATTTTCTTTTTATGTTCATTTGTTTAGTATTTAGAAAGCAAAAAAGTGAGAGGCTGCTATTAAGGCTGAGTTCCTGTTGTGTCCAACTCTAACCCAGACAACCTGCCCTTTGATTCCGTTGGAATAACAGTTGTCATCCATTTTGCGGGTGGAGCGTTTTTTAAATAGCAGTCGAAAAATTGCTGTAATCGGGTTGTATAATCTACTTTATTCTTTTCCTGTTTTAATGAATGCTGCTCGCCATCATATGATAACATCCATACCTTTTTTTCCAAACTATTCAAAGCATTGAACCATTCCGACCCTTGACTATAAAGCACAATAGGATCCTGTTTATTATGAAGGATAAGGAGTGGGGCGGTTACTTTATCTGCGCTGAATATTGAGGAATTTTCAATATAGAGATCTGGTCGTTTCCATACTGAGATGCCCATCCGGCCTTGACCACTTTCATAATACTTCCAACTATTGTTATCGCGATTGTAGGTATTGATCAAATTGCTAACACCTTCTGCGGTAGACGCAGCTGCGAAAATAGATGAATGACTTACGATGTAATTCGTTTCAAATCCTCCGTGACTATGCCCCTGCAATCCTAAACGTTTAGGATCAACCCACTTAAATTTAGTGAGGTAATTTGCTGCAGAAACAACTGAATTGAAAGCACTTTTACCAGGATAGCCGGATTTATTGTATATATCTGGCACCACCACTAAATATCCCCTACTTACAAACCATGGAATATTCAGCGACCCATTAGATAATTCCGGGAATATAAATGCATTTAAAAAAGCCGAAGCCCTTTCATAATAATAAAAAATAAGCGGGTATTTCTTACGTTTATCAAAATTTTCCGGTTTATACAATATGCCATCAGCGCTTTTACCGTTTGGCAGCTTCCAATTAATCAGCTCCGAAGTATACCAATTATAATTTTTTTGAGGTGCGAACTCAGTCATGGGAGTAAAATCGATGAAATCATGAGTTAAAACCAGATTAGGATAATCTGTCGACGTCATAAAGGTTAATAAATAGGTATTTGCCAGGCTTGCCTTCAATGGCAACATCCGATTTGCCAAACCAGAAATTGCAGGGATATAGAGGTCATCAGGCAAATAATAAAGCTTAGATTCTATTTTTAATTTCTCATACTTAAATTTATTGTGCAGGCAGATTTTTAAAAAACCATTTTGCTTAGTATGAATATTAAATGCCGAAAAGATCAGAGTATCATTTAGGTTAATTGGATCCTTACTGCTATCATTGAAATTTAAATATCGCAGTTGAATATTATTCCGAACTCCGATTCCCAAGGTTATATTAACCGGCCATCCAATTCCGGTGGGATCGACCGACCATATATCAAACCGATCTTGGATTAATACTGAGGCATCGTTTTTTGTCCATCCAATTATATTATAAGGACGAGCAAATGATGGAATATCTGATTCCTGATAGGTAGGTAGGTTTAGCCGTTTACTTATATTTGTTACAGCTTTGTTTTTAAGATTATAGGTAAACCAAGCCTTTTTTTTGCTATCAAACCAAATCGCGTATTTCCCATTTAAGGAAAAAGAGGGATAATATCCAAATAATCCACACATAATTAAAGTCCTTGACCCATCTGTGGTGGAAACAAGTTGAACCTTGGCATGCGCAGTAGTCTTTGAATCATATTCAGGGTAAGTCCATGATATATTAGTAACCAGCAAGTATTTTCCATTATTATCAAGAACGATATCTGAATCCTGGCCGAGCCTAACAACTTGTCTTGATGGGCTGTTTAAATCATAAGATGCTAAAAACGACCCGATTTTAACCTTGGAAATATGTTTAAGATTATTTTTGTAGTTTAAAATATCAACTTTTGCAAATGTATCCGGCATTTGCGGGCGGGTGGAAAAATTCCTGTTTTGAATATTAAAGAAAATCTTGTCACCTGAAGTGTTGAATACAATACTTGCTTTTGATAATTCCATTTCATTCATTCCGGCTGTCGATGGGCTAATTAATATTTCAGCACTATCTAGGGTTGAGTTGAAGTATCGAATCGTCCTTGCGCTTTGCGAGTTAACCGACATTTCATCAATAAAAGCAAGTGAGCGCCCCTTTTTGTCTAAGACAAAATTGGAAGGATTACAATTGTTGGCGATGATAGACGATTTACTTGTTGAAATATTGCTAATGGATACATCGTATCTTTTGGTACCATTTTGTACCAAGCTATTTTTAGTAACCAAAGTGACTCCATCTTCGCTGAAAAAAAAATCATCCACATTTGCAAAGACTTTATTTTGCCTGTTATTCAAGTTAAATAGCACTAATTCATTGATGGAATTGCTTTTTTGATAGACCAGCCATTGATCGTCTTTTATACTCAATAATCTGAATTTCCCTAATCTTATTTGGCTTATGTAAGTTTCCGTTTTAGTGTTTATGTCAATTATCCCAATAGTATCGCTTGCTTTATTAAAAATAAGCCAACGGCTGTCATCTGAGAAGGAGAGTTTCTGAGTAGAACTTGCATTTACAGAAACTTTCTTGTTCCATGATTTGTTGGCTGCTTGTATTACTATTTCATTTTTTTTAGCAGAATCAACGACATAAGCTATATAACGGCCGTTGTTACTAATAGCTGGAGCAATAATATTCGGCCAATTGGAACATGCAGCAACGTCAATTGGCTTATTTTGCGCGGTAGAAAAATTTGCCGTCAATGTTAAAACCAACAGTAAAAACATAAAAAGTGAATTAGTTTTGCAAACAGTAAAAATCAGCGGTATATCCAATGGAAGATTAAATTTAGGATGTTTGACATAAATTAATTTATTTGCGACCATGTCGGTTCTCCTTTCTTCATTTTAATTAGCGTATTTTGAAATTGGCTAATGAATTTATCCGGATCACTACTTGAAACCATTTCAATCGCCCTATTTTCCCATTGAATAGCCTCAGATACGTGGCCTATTTTATATAATAAATTTGCATAGGTATCCACATAAGCACTCTCTTTTGGATACTGAATAAGCGCTAACCTCATCCATTTGCTCGTTTCTTCAATAACGTTTACATCCGAGGCGTGCAAGAAAATAAAATACCAACCCAAATGATTTAATAAAGGAGGACTTATCTTATTACCATACTTTTGAAGTAACAGGAAAGTAAGTCTTTCACATTCCGGCCACTTTTCCTTGCGTGCGTAATAATTCATTTGGAACACTAATAAAGGAAATTGATAGTCGTAGCCAGGGAATCTTACCGCCAATTTTTTTACAATACTGTCCCAATCGGTCACTGAGAGCGATTTTTGTTTGGTCATGTCACCTATTTCTGATATAGTTTGACCCATAAATTTTGCGTCAATAGCTCCCCTCAGTGTTGTATCGAGATATTGAAATTTTCGGCGGAGACTGGTTAGTAATGCGTTATAATTGATAGGGTCAGAAGTGTTTGAAAAAAGAGGTGCTACCTCTTCATTAACAACAACACGGCTCAAAATAGTTTCGACGTAGTTCTTCCCAATAGTTTTGTTAGCTTTTAGCCTATTTTTTACCAGCCATTGGAAGCCTTGGTCTTGTGAACTTGTTACACAATTAACGATTAATTGAATCTCACTCTTTGTAAGTGTCCCGTTACAATATTTTAAATAAACCCCTCCTATAATTTTACCAATTTCTTTGTCTTCGGCTTGTTCCGCCGATGCAAGGAAATAAGAAAAAAAAGCAGAGTCTATTGAGGTTGCCTTCCATATAGCCAATTTAGGGTATCTAACCTTAACTATTCCTTCTAACTTTTTCCAATTTGTCTCAATACCGGTTTTCAGCACTTGTGGTTTTATATCTTCGCTATAAATAATAGGCGCAATAACAAAAAAAGTCGCCGCCGGGTTTTTCATTATAGCATTGATCTTTTCTTCATTACTAACAAAAATTTGGAAACCCGGGTCGTTACTAGAGGAAATGGTTTTGCGAATTGCAACCAGATTATCAATTGAGAAGGGGTCTTTTAAATTTTTTAAATATGCGTCACCTATCACCTTTGCCGCCCGTTCGTTGTAATTATCATGGGCCACATTCATTGCACGATATAAATAAGCAGAATCCGTAGTGTGTTCACTCCAATGCGCCATCATCGAATAATATTGTTTATCCGGATCTAATGCGTCTTTTGCCCGGCTGATAAATGTTTTCGTATCTCTTGCACCGACTACATAATGGACAGCATTCCCATCTGAAGAAAAAAATAAATAGCTGGGAAACGCGTGTATCTCGTATGTTGTTTCCAATTGCTTGGCGTCATTGTACCAAGCCTTTACGGCAGCGGCATCCTGTACAGTCCTGTCTATCTGTACCTTTACATTGATAAAATGAGCATTGAAATATTCACCTACTTCTTTTTTAGGGAAAACCTCTGCGTCCATAATTTTACAAGGTCCGCACCAAGTCGCATAACAATCAATAAATATGTATTTATTTTCAGCTTTTGCTTTGGCCTTTACCTGTTCCCAATTTAGACCAGTTTCAAACTTGATCCCGGTAGTTTGAGTTTGTGCCAGACTTAATGCTGGCAGCAGGAATACAATAAAAATTACTAAAATCCAACCACTTAATTTTTGCTGTTTCATCTTTTTAGTTTAAATTTTGAATAAAAAAGTTCCTATACCCATAAAATATAGGTGCTGTTTAGCTCAACATGCTAATAGCCTGCAGAACTGGTTAAAATGAATAATTTAGTATCCGGGATTCTGCTTTAAATTGGGATCAAGCAATAATTCCTGCTGTGGCAGAGGCACCAATATTGAATTGGAACTCCAGGTTCCACCTTTTGCAGCGCAAATATTACCCGGTGACCCCATAACGGAATTGATGTTTCCCGTACGGATAAGATCAAACCAACGATGGCCCCACTCTGTAAAAAGCTCGACCTGTCGCTCATGAAGCACCGCCGTCAACAAAGATGCCTGGTCGGTTGCTGTCGTATTCGGCAATCCTGCCCTTGTCCTGATAGTATTTAAATCCGCCTGTGCACCAGAAGCGTTGTTTTGTTGCGCTCGGGCTTCAGCACGGATGAGATATTGTTCTGCTAAACGCAAAATCACAAGATATTCGGACACTTGAGAACCTTGGACATTTGCCCGATACTTATAAGGATATAGATAAGTTTTTCCACCAGTTGTGAGCGAACCCACCCAATTACTGAAGCGCTTGTCATTGGGTTCGAAGGCATTTTGAAGCTGTGGACTCATGGCTACCCAAAAAACTCCAGTTCCGGGAGCTGAAGTTAATACAAAATAGTAAGCTAACTGCGTATTTGTAATGCCCGTTAAAACCGGATGAAATTGAAGTATAGCTTCTGAATTATTCATTTTAAATACTTGGGTCAAATCTGTGGGGAGACTAAAGGTTGTACTACCGATTACATTCGTAGCTTGAATTTCAGCATCTTTCCAGTCGCCTAAGTATAAATAAGCTCTTGCCAGAAGCGCAGTGGCTGCCCACTTATTTGGTCGGATTTTTTCTGTCGTTATATTTCCATTTTGATCAACATAATGGTCGCTTAAGGCTGACTGTGCATCCAAAAGATCTTGTATGATTTGTTTAAAAACATCGGTTTTTGATGCTCGACTGATCTGCTTATTAGTTTGATAATCAGTAGTTAATACCAAAGGCACATCACCGTATAGATTAACAGCATAGAAATAAAGAAAAGCCCGCATAAATTTGGCTTCACCGGTAAGTTGTTGTTTCATAGACTGAGTAACATTCGAAGATGCATTCAATCCTACCAATACAGCATTACAGGCGTATACTTCTTTGTATAACTCCGTCCAAAAATAGCCATTGGAACCTCCACCAATTGCTGCACTACTGGTAAGCGCGTTCTGATAAAATTGAACTTGAATTGTGTTGGTAGTATAATTAGTTAGTTCATCAGCCGCTAAACCATCAAGAAAACTGATGCTATTTGTTCCATCTGTTAATCCTGCTGAACTAATCATTTGATCGTATACACCAGTCATTACACTGGAGGCGCTTGCGTTGTTAGCATAAATACTGCCAGCAGACACTTGGGTAATCGGTGGATCAACTGCTATCCATTTTTTACAACCGGTAAAAGTTAGTGCTGTAAATAGCACGATTGATACGCGTTGTATATGTTTTTTAAGAATGCTTATTTGCTTTCGGACATTCTTACAAATAGAATAATTTTTCATAAATTACTTTTTAATTATTTATTATTTAAAACCTCACATCAAAACCTAAAGTAAAGATGCGCATAGGAGGAAGCGTAAATGCCTGGGTTTCTGGATCGATGCCGATATAGTTGGTAAACGTTAATAAGTTCTGCCCTTCTATAAATAATTGACCGCTTTGAAAATGTAAAGCTTTGTCCAGTTGTAGTGGTAATGTCCAGGAAAAGTGCAGAGTTTTCAACCGGATAAATGACGCGTCGCTATAACTAAAATCAGACTGTTGTGCATAGATAAAATCCCTATAAGCTTGGTTTGAACCACTTTGGCTCTGAGTATATAGTTCATATTTTGCCTGGTCGCCAGGTTTCTCCCAATGGTTTAAGAAATCTAAAGGCTGGTTGCTACCAAATTTACCTGGCATTATAGAGCCACTAAATAGGTTTTTTCCAGTTTGCTTGACAAATTGAAAAAGAAAATTTAAACTGAATCCTTTATAGTCAAAAGTATTGCCGAAGCCTCCAAAAAATTGAGGATTTGTATTAATATAACTTATTTTATCTACTGCAGAATTTGGATTATATGTCAGCTGGCCACTTGCATTTTCAAATTGATATAGTCCAGTCGCGGGATTGACCCCAATCATTTTAAATGCCTTGATAACAGTCAATGGTTCACCTATAACCAATTGACTAGAGTAAGTCGAAGTTGATAGACCGGGAAATGAAATTAATTTATTTCGATTTAATGTTATATTGAAAGAGCTTTGCCAGTTGAAACTACCTGATTTTATGTTAATGGTTTGCAATACATATTCCTGTCCGGTATTTTCGACTGATGCCGGTAAATTAGAATTGATTGTGCCAAAACCAGTCACAGAAGGCAGCGGAGTCGGTAATAATTGATTATTTGAACGATTGCGATAAAAGCTGGCTGATATATTGATCCGGTTATTAAAAAAACCCAATTCAATACCACCGTCCAGTTTTTTATCTATTTCCCACGCTAATGATGGATTTAAAATACCTGACGGATATGTACCTTTAACCCCATTGTAAGGACTCCCAGTAATACTATATAATTCTATGAAGCTATAGTCGGGTATTTGGTCGCTCCCGGTAACTGCATAGCTGCCTCTGATTTTACCAAAACTCAGAATAGGAAAATTATCTTCAATAAACTTTTCCTTTCCAAAGACCCAACCTGCGCCTATGGAACCAAAATTACCGAATTGCGAGGCTGGTCCAAAACGACTGCTACCATCCCTCCGAGCAGTTAAATTAATTAGGTATTTATCTTCTAATGTATATCCCAAACGAACATAAACCGATTCATACTTATATTGTGTTGCATTACTGCCAATGGTAGTTGTCCCAGCTGCCTGGGGATTTGCAAGCACAGCATCACTCGAAAAATTACTAGAGTTTAATTGATTTACAAACGCATTATTTGATTGAAATGTACCCCCAAGCAATGTATTAAGTCTACCATTCTTTATATTCAAATTATAATTAATTTGAGGTTCGATATTAAAAGAATGTGAATTGATTTCGTTAAATTTTGAGCTTCCTGAAGTCGGATTGGTGCCCGGGTCCATGCTTATTGTCGGCGTTGTTTGTACCTCATCTGTTTGGGTGTTTGTATAACCAATACTTGTACTTACTGTTAAGTTTTTCAATATCTGGTAACTTAAAACCGTATGGGCCACTAAACTAGATGTATTTCCCTTATAGCCAACATAAAGACCGGCATATGGATTAGTCCAAGTACCCGCTTGTCCGGGAATAAGCGGTGCCCAATTTAGAGTCCCATTGGAGTTAAATATCTCTGGTGCATTTGGTGGCAAAAGTCGGGACCCGCTTAGGTCGGCTGATTGCACTGTGTTTTTATCAGACACATAAGAGCCATTGAAAGTTATTTTTAACTTTTGATCAGACGAAGTGGTATTTAAGCCCAAATGGAAAGAAGCTTTTTGATCTGCACCGTCACCTGCGATTTGTGTTGGAAACGGGGTAGATTGACGGTAATAGTCTGTGCTGGCTATATACTGAGTGTTAGTATTGCCACCCGAAACTGAAGCTTGTGCGTTTAAATAAGGGGCTGGGTTTTGAGTCAACACTTTTTGCCAATTAGTGTAGCTGTTCATATCCCAATCCCCATTAATGTCATGGTCGGACGAAACGGGCAATGCGCCATCATTTTTGAATGCTTCCTGCCGCATCATTATATATTGTTGAGTGTTCATTACTGGTAAACTACGGGCTTGGCTGCTAAATCCGGAATTAAATGTGACGTCTGCCCGCATTGGGCCGGCCTTTCCACTTTTGGTTTTTATTAGAATTACACCGTTAGCTCCACGACTACCGTAAATCGCAGTTGCATCAGCATCTTTTAAAACTTCAACACTTTCTATATCGTAAGGATTAATGAAATTCAATGGATTGCCTTTATCAAGAGAATTATTTAATAGTCCATTACCGCTACTTGTAGTCGGCAAAGTTGAATCGAAAGGAACTCCATCAATTATATAATAAGGATTATTACCTTGTCTGATACTATTTTGACCCCGTATTTGTACTGTAAAACCTCCACCAGGCTGTCCATTTAATTGAGTGATTTGTAAACCTGGTACGCGACCTTCTAAGGCCTGTAATATATTGGTCACCGGTTGTTGTTCAATTTCTTTTGCTGTAACCCTGCTTGTGCTGCTGGTTGATAGTTCTTCTTTTTCGGTATAGGGTCCTTTATTTATATATACTTCGTGAAGGTTAGTTGCTGTTGCTTTCAGCATTATTGTAGAGCCGGATGAAATATCTCTTGCCCTTAGTTCTTGACTTTCAAAACCAATGAAGGAAAACACAATTACAGTATTATCATTAGGGACAGTGATGCTATAAACACCGTTTTTGTCGGTGGCAGTCGCTTGTTGGGTATCTTTGATCTTAATAGTGACACCGATCATCGGATTGCCCTGTTCGTCAGTGACTTTACCAGTAACGGCTACCTGAGCGAGTTCGGCTTTGATTTGATTTTTGAGTTTGTCAAGGAAGTTTGGTTCTGTTTTTTTTAATACGATATTATTGCCTACAATTTTATAGTCCACATCGGTATTGGTAAAGCAGGCTTTGAGTGCATCGTCGATGCTGGCATTATTTACCTGTACGGTGATGGTTTCTTTTTTGAGGTCCTGGTCAAGATACAGGAATTCATAGCCGGATTGTTGCTTGATGGTGGTGATGACCTTTTCTAAGGGCGCTTTAGTTTCATGAAGAGTAATCTTCTGACTGAAGCCTTTAGCGCTGGCCTGGACAAGGGCTATGATCAACAAAAATGTCGTTAGTTTCATAACCTTATAGATTTGGTGGGCACGCGATCGTATCGCTGCCTGAATAGCAGTAAAATTCATTACTTTTGTAACGTTTGGGTTAAAGCTGTAAATAGTTTGCACAAATTGTTTTCATCCACCTCGGTGGATAGGATTAACCCGGACTTTGCCGTAGGAGTGCTTCGAACCACTGCTGCGGCTTTTTTCGTTGTAGTCTCTTTTTCTCAAGGGTACTCAAGAGGGCTACGCCGTTTTTATGCGGGAAACCCTTAGTTTCGCCTTAGCCTTGTTGTCGTAAATATCTTTTCATTGTCTGGGGATTTAGGGTTCATCAATCTGTTTACTGCTATTTAGGTTATGTTATGGTTTAACCAGGATCTTCTTCTCTCCAGATCCTGCTACTATTTGAAAGTGTACTTTAAAGAAACTTAACAGGTCTAAGACCTGGGAGGCATTAATATTGCGGTGCATACCACCGCTGAATATTACGTTCTGCGGGATACCCTGCGGGTACTCGATCTTCACATCATACCAGCGCGATAACTGGCGCATGGCTTCAGCTACTGGCATATTGTCAAAATTGAACAAGCCATTTTTCCAGGCAATGGTTTGTGCGACATCTGCCTTCTCGATTTTAATATTGCCGTTAACAATAACGGCCTGTTGTCCCGGTGTTAAAGTTTTTTGGTCGTTAATTCTTACGCTACCTTCGATTAGCGTTGTTTTGATATTTGGCTCATCATCATAAGCATTGATATTGAAATGCGTACCCAAGTCTTCTATAGTCTGGCCCTTGACAATTACCTTAAATGGCATTTTTGAATTATGTGTTACTTCAAAATAGACCTGTCCTGTAATTTCTACCCGTCTTTCATTGCCTACAAAACTAACCGGATATTTAATTGATGAACCCGCATCCAGTATCGCTATCGTACCGTCCGAAAGCGTCAGCGGATAAAAATTACCGCGTTTGGTAGTCACCGTATTATAAACCAATTCGGTTGCCGGAGCACCCGCCTGGTAAATAATTTTATTATCAACCGTCTTGGTAATATTCGTATTACCCTGTTGGGCGATATTACCGGTCTTAGCGGTACTTAAATTAATTTGTTTACCACTCGACAATTGCAGTACCGCGGACTGGTTGCCCGGCAATACATCAACTTTTTGCACCTGTGCCACTTGCTCCGGCGCTTTGTCCTTATGTAGGATAAAATAACCGCCAGCCGAAAGGACCAGTAAAATGGAAGCTGCGGCGGCAATACGCGGCCATAAGGTAACTCGCTTAGCTTCCTGTTGAAGTGGCTGTACATTGTTACTGATGATTTGAAGATCCTCTGCAAGTTGCTCGGGTGAGAGTTTTATTGGAATTTTCTCATTCCATTGGGCATACCAGCTTTCCAGAAATGTCGCCTGTTCGGCTGAACACTCACCCGCATGGTATTTTTTCAATAAATCTTCAATGTCCTTTTGTTCCATATAGCCCTAAAGACGAAGAACCATGGCCCAGGGGGTAAAGGAAATTGAAAAAAATTAAAGGAGTGTGAACATTGTGCCTAACTTAACACGAAGCACTTTTAAGGCATTGTTTACGGTAGATTTAACCGTTTGCTCGGAAATCTCTAATTGTTCGGCAATTTCCCGATGGGTAAAGTGCCCTTTACGGCTTAATTCAAAAATCTCGCGGGTTCTCGGTGGCAGTAATTGGATCTCCTGTTCGATGATCGCGGCCAGTTGATTTTTTCTAACCCGGTAATCTGTAGTTACCTGACCATCCAACGCAAATTCCTGAATAGAAGTCAGATAAGATGATTTTATTTTTTTGCGTGCCAGCAAATCGAAAATACGGTTTCTTACGGAAGTATAAAGATAACCGGAAAGCTGACCGCTTAATTCGGTTTCTTCCCGCTTTAGCCAAAGATTAGTAAAAAGTTCCTGAATGATATCCCTGCACTCTTCTCTTTCCTGAAGGCGTTTAAAGGCATGGATGTAAAGGGCGGCATAATACCTGTTGTAAATCTCTTCATATGCAGCATGACTCCCAGACTTGAACAAGTCAAATAATTCTCCATCTGAAAGACTACTGAGCTTCGCCACGGTGCTTTTTTCTTAAAACGAATTTACATAAACTTCTGTGCAAAGTAAATAATCTATTGTAAATTAAGTGTTAAGACGTGGATTTTGAACAAACTTTTCAAATAAATCCAATGAGAAACAGGCTACCTTTGCGCAGTATGCAAGAACACATTACCACCGCATCCCGCCTGGCGGCCCTCATCTCGGGGGCTGCGGCATTGCTTTGGATGCTGCTTATCGTGCTGCTCCACTTCGTCAAGCCTCAGCTGAATCCGGCTGTCAGCATGTGTAGCGAATATGCGCGCGGAAAGCATGGTTGGATAATGCAGCTGGCTTTTTTAAGCATGGCGACGGGTTGTATTGTATTCGTCTTTGCCACGTGGCCGTATCTTCATCATTTTGGGTCAATCTTGCTTTCCATAATTGGCCTGAGCATTGCCGGTGCAGGAATATTTGTGACTGATCTTGTATTTACAGCCAATGAAAACACCACACGTAGTGGCAATTTGCATAACATTTTTGCCGCTATTGCTATATTGTTGTTTCCGGTAATGGTTACCGTTCTAAGTACAGATATGCTGCATACGGATATTTGGAGTCAAGCCCATAGCTGGATAATACTACTGGCGATATTGACATGGATTGGCTGCTTCGGCTTTATCGGGGCGACAGTCCGCACCGGACGTGGGCAAGGAGGACAAAACAAGCGCGTGCCGTTCGGGTATTACCAACGGTTTATGATTTTTACGCTTAGTTGCTGGCTTGTGAGCGTTACGTTCGCAATGGGATTGTATTGAAGTTCCCGCATTAGCTATTAGACAAACTTAGACAATACCTCTTTGGCTACTTCAGCATTTTGTGTAAATTTATGTCACAATCATGGATAGTTACTTTTCAACCATTGCCGAGGCGGCGGCGACATTGACCGGCCTGATCTTCGTCGGACTTTCGCTGAACCTGCAGCGGATCTTATCCATTAAACACTTACCCGCAAGAGCATTGAGTTCGCTGATGCTGATGACCAATATCCTGATCGTATCTTCCTTTTGCCTGATTAAAGAACAACCTTCGTTCTGGCTGGGGACTGAAGTGCTGGTTTGCGGGCTGATCATTTGGATCTCCGGTATCCGAATGGATATCCGGATGTACCCGGAAATGATCAAATTGTATAAAAACCATTTTTATCGCAACCTGGTCTTCACGCAGCTGGCCGTATTGCCTTATCTGGTGGCCGGTGTTTTTTTGCTCACCAGCGATCCTAATGGTTTTACTGGCTGATACCCGGCATTACCATGTCAATCATTAAGGCGCTGACCGATTCCTGGGTATTGCTGGTGGAAATCAACCGCTGAATTCCGGCTACCGGATGCTCAATTGGCTTTTATCCGTTACGACAATCTCCGGTTTGCCTTTATAATCAATCACCTGCCCGGTAACGGTGATGGCCTTGCCATCAATTTGTGTACTTAACGCTTTGGCGTCGCCTCTTAACACGACGGTTAAAGGGCTGTCCGGATAAGCTGCGCCTACGTTTACTAAGATCATGCTGCTGAAATCCTTAATGCCGTAAACCTTGGCGATAACCGTTACTGTTTCATTAAGATGATTAGCCACGTCTTTTAAATCGATAGTTTTTGCGGGGCCTCCGGTTTGAGCCGCTGGTTTTGCCTCTTCGCCCTGGGGCAATACAGGCGCTGCAAAAGTATAGCTATACACTTTGCCGCTGTAAATATCATTGAGGACACCCGCCAAGCGAATACCGCCCTGGTCGATCCGTTGTTCAATGATCCCAATATGAGTTTTATAGTAATCATCATCGGGGCTATTATTTTTTTCCACTTCTGCATAAAGTTTGGTGGTGATTTGATAGCTTTCCCATAGCCACTGCATGGGTTGATCGGCCTGCCATTGCTTAATCTCTGCTGGCGTGGCCTTATCGTATTGCTTGCTCATTTCGGTCACCGTTAAACCTTGATGATCGATCAGCTTGCTGTCCCAAAGCGAATGGAGATTGGTGCCCTGGTTATCAAAGCGTACCTGAATTGTGTTACCGCCTTTATCTTCCTTTCGGCTAACGTGCATGGGCTGGTGGGCATCGCCGACAAAATGGACGAGGAATTTCAGCGCTTCGATCTTTTGTTCTTTGGTGCTTTTCGGATGGGTTAAGATGATCCTTGCTTTTTGCATCGCTCCGTAAACATTATCCTCGCCCTGCCCTTTGACTTCGGCACTGAACTGCTCGAAGGTCAGTCCGAGCGGTAAATCCACAAAATGCCAGCCACCCGTGCTTTTAAAGGCAGGTTCATTCCTTACTTCATCGGCCCACGTAGCCACATCCGATAAGCTTTGCGTACCCAATAATTCTTTTACCGCGGCTTTCGCCTGCGGTGTTAAATGGTTTTCAGCAATGGTCGCTACGGCCTGGTGGCCTTTAAAGCCCCAGGAGATTAGAAATAAGGCGCCGATAGCCAGCGCATAAAAGAAAGTCTTTTTCATTCAGTGCAGATTAAATTTGATATGCGCCAGGTAAGGCGTGAGTAAATGCTTGGAAGTAAACGAACGAAATGACAATATCTTATTCGCTGCGGGATCATAAAAAACTTCGACGTAAAAGGTGGAAACGGCGTGCAATTGTATAATTAGCCCGTTTTCTTCGCGGTCAGCCAAAAAGCTACCCTGCCAAACGGCTTCAGCCTTTTCAGTTTCGGTAAGCGTATTAAAATCGTCGGGACTAAGCATAGAGCGAAAATACGGATAAGCTAACGTAGATTAACCACCATTTTATAAAACCAACCGAAAGAGCTTTGGGAAAGCAGTAGAGATTGCCAATGAAATATTATGAAAAAGCGGTGTTGAACGTGAAAAACTCTGAAGTCATCAACTTCAGGGAAATATTTACCACCACTCATGCTTTAGTGATGTTTCTTATTGTTCTTTAAAGGTGAGGACATCTGTTAGCATAAGCTATCTATTCGCAAACTTCAGTTGATCGTTCTGCTTTTAGATTAAATTGCAGGATAAACCATAAGTTATGGGAATGCAAAGGCCAGTTTTTCAGCATAAATAACTGCGAAGTAAGAAAAATAGCTGTTTCCCTGAATTAGATCACAACCCGGAAAGTAAGATTAACCCTTGCCTTCATCGGTTTAACGGATTTAGCGATCCGGTGTTCCCAATATTCCTGCAAACCCGCTTTCATGAGCAAAAAAGAGCCATGCTCCAGCCTGACTGAATATTTCTCACTGTGATCGGTTTTACTTCGGATATCAAAGCTGCGTACCTGTCCGAAACTCACCGAAGCAACGATTGGATTTCTGCCTAAAACACTTTCGCGGTCGCTGTGCCAGGCCACCGAATCATTACCATCTCGATAGTAATTCAGTAATACGCTGTTGAATCTGATACCTGCTAAGGGTTCGACTTTATTTTTGATCATCAATAATTCTTCCGTCCAGGGTAAGGGGTTGGATTTGCCGAGCACCGAATAATCGGTGCCGGGATCGCCGTACCAGGCGGTCAGCCGGGGCGTGATCACTTCCTTATCATATATTTTCTGTACCCTTTGTTTCCAGGGCGATCCCGCAATAAACTTTTGTAATAAATAGTCGCCTTCCTGTTTACCAAATAAGCCGGGATAGTATTCTAAAAAGTCGGTTGGCAAGCCCTTGCTTTGCCCGGCTTCGGGAAAAAAACATAATTGTTCTGCATTCATTTTCGCTGTTCCTTTCGATAAAACAATTTGCGCTGAATAATTTTTCAAATTTAATTAAAATACTAATATTTTTAGTATTATGTTTGTTGTCCGTTTTAGAATTAATGATAATGACCGCTGCGCCCGATAGAAAAGAACTGATCAGCCGGTTGCAAAAAGATATTTTGCAATGGGAAGGCTATAAGGCACCGGCTTCAGGTACACGGGAATTGGTAGGCTTAGGCCCGGTGGAAGGCGCTTTTCCGAATGGTGTATTTCCATTGGGCACTGTGCATGAACTGGTATGCGGCAATACCGAACAGGCAACAGCCTGCGGCGGCTTTGTAAGCGGATTGTTATCGGTATTGATGCAAAACGGCGGGGCCAGCTTATGGATAGGACTTTCAGGCAATGTTTTCCCTCAAACTTTAAAAGTATTCGGCGTTGACCCGGACAGGGTGATCTTTATAAATCTTTCAAAGGATAAGGATGTACTGTGGGTAATGGAAGAAGCGCTGAAGTGCGCGGGACTGGCGGCGGTTGTCGGTGAAGTACGGGAAATTGACTTTAAGCAATCACGGCGGTTACAGTTGGCGGTTGAGCAAAGCCATGTAACAGGGTTTATCCTGCGTAACTGGTCAAATAAAATGGGTACTACCGCTTGTGCCGCGCGATGGAAGATCAAGCCTTTGCCAAGCGAAACTTTGGACGGCCTACCGGGATTGGGTTTTCCCCGTTGGCAGATCGAATTATTACGGGTACGTAACGGCCAGCCGGGTAACTGGATCATGGAGTGGTCGCAGGGTAGGTTTAAGCCGGTGAGCAAGCCGGTAGTCAAACATCAGGAATTAATGGCCGGATGAGTTATGCAAAAACGCTTTATGGCTATATGGTTTCGTCATTTGACGACAGACTGGCTGACCCTGAAACAGCCGGAACTCAAAGACCTGCCTTTTGTTTTTGCCGCGCCCGAACGTAACCGGATCATCATTACCGCCGCTAACGCTGTTGCCGAAGCACAAGGCGTTTACAGATGCATGGCGGCGGCAGATGCCAAAGCGATTACCACCAATTTGCAGGTGTTGGATCATATTCCAGGCAAAGAAGCAAAGCTGTTACGGCAATTGGGTTTGTGGTGCATCCGCTATTCACCCATTGTGGCTGTTGACCTGCCGGATGGCCTGATCCTGGATATTTCCGGCTGTGCGCATCTTTGGGGCGGCGAAAGGGGCTATTTAAAAGAGATCGTTAACAAGTTGCGAGCATCGGGTTATGATGCCCGTGCAGCTATAGCCGATACCGTTGGCACTGCCTGGGCTGTGGCACGTTTTGGAAAAAAGACACCCATAATCGAAAGCGGTATGCAGGCACAGGCCCTGCTAAACCTGCCGCCCATTGCGCTTCGTTTGGAACCCATTATATTGGAAAAGCTGCAAAAGCTGGGTTTCAGCACTATTAAAAGTTTTATGCAGCTACCGCGTACCGTATTGCGCAGGCGTTTTGGTGAGGGATTTTTATTGAGGCTGGCCCAAGCATTAGGACTGGAAAATGAGCATATTACGCCTTTAGTGCCGCCGGTGCCTTATGCCGAACGGCTGCCATGCCTGGAACCCATCAGAACGGCAAAAGCGATAGAGATCGCTATCCAAAAACTATTGGAAGGCTTGTGTACCCGCTTGCAGTCCGAAGGCAAGGGTATTCGCAAAGCCACACTCAAATGTTACCGTATTGATGGCAAGTTGGTACAGGCTGGTATTAGCACCAACCGGGGATCGCATAGTGTATCCCATTTATTTAAGCTGTTTGAATTACAAATAAACAAGATTGAACCCGCTTTAGGTATCGAACTGTTTTTACTGGAAGCATACCGGGTCGAAGATGTTGATGTGCTCCAGGAGAAACTATGGGCAGGAAACCCCGGCCTGCAAGATACCGCACTCGCGGAACTATTGGACAAACTGGCGGGTAAGATCGGTGCCCATGCTATTCACCGTTACCTGCCTGCGGAACACTACTGGCCGGAACGCGCGGTTAAAGAAGCGGCTTCGTTAAAGGAAACGCCTGCAACCATATGGCGGACGGACCGGCTGCGACCGCTGCGAATGCTCCGTGAACCTGAACCCATTGAAGTGATGGCATTACTGCCGGATTACCCGCCAAAGGTCTTCACCTATAAAGGCAGGCGGCATGTAGTTGAAAAAGCGGACGGCCCGGAACGCATCGAGCGGGAATGGTGGCGGGATAAAGGCGAACACCGGGATTATTATGCGGTTGAAGATACCAGCGGCCAGCGTTACTGGCTGTTTCGTTTGGGGCATTATGATGCGGCGCCTCAATGGTATTTACACGGATTTTTAGCATAGACGATATGAGATACGCGGAATTACAGGCAACCAGCAACTTCAGCTTCCTAAGAGGCGGTTCACACCCCGGAGAACTCGTCGAACAGGCCGATTCCTATGGTTATGAAGCCATCGCTATTACTGACCGGAACAGCCTTGCCGGAATAGTACGGGCGCATGTGGCGGCAAAAAAATTGGCCGTTAAATTTATTCCGGCCTGCCGCCTGGATCTGTTAGACGGCCCAAGTTTACTGGCTTACCCGACCGACCGTGATGCTTACAGCAGACTCTCTGCTTTACTGACTGTAGGGAACCTGCGGGCCGAAAAGGGCAAATGCCATTTGTATAAAGCGGATGTTTACGCACACAAAGCGGGTATTCAATTTGTCGTTGTGCCGCCTGATGCGTTAAACGAGCTTTTTGACTATGAGGCCGATTTTAAACAGCAGGTAACCGAATACCGCGCAGCTTTCGGTAAAGCTCTTTATATAGCCGCAACCCGTTCTTATAGCGGGGATGATGCCAAAAGACTATACCGGCTATCGCAATTAAGGGTGCCAATGGTTGCCGTAGGCGACGTACATTACCATGAATCCGATCGCCGCGAATTGCAGGATATATTAACCTGTATCCGTGAAAAATGCACGATCCATGCCGCAGGTTTCCGACTTCATGGAAATGCAGAGCGGTTTATTAAACCGGTTGATGAGCTACACCGCTTATTCAGACAATATCCCGAAGCCATTGAAAACGCTTTAAAAATAGCCGAAGCCTGTACTTTTTCGCTGGATACGCTTAAATATATTGAGCCGGAAGAAAAAATGATGGATGGCCTGACACCGCAGGAACGGTTAATTAAATACACCTGGGCAGGTGCAAAAGAACGGTATGGCGAAAAAATACCAAAGAAAGTTGGCGACCAACTTGAATTTGAACTGGCTTTTATTGAGAAACGTAAGCTTGCACCATATTTTTTGCGGGTGTATAAATACACACAAAAAGCAGAGGAATTAGGTATTCTGCACCAGGGACGCGGTTCTGCGGCCAACTCAACGGTTTGTTATTGCCTCGATATTACCGCCGTTGACCCTATGAAGTCCCGGCTGTTGTTTTCCCGTTTTATGTCCGACGCGCGCGAAGAGTGGCCTGACATAGACGTTGACTTCGAGCATGAGCGGCGTGAGGAGATTATCCAATATATCTATGAAGATTACGGGCGTGAACATGCCGCTATTGTAGCTACGGTTACGCAGGAACGGCACCGGGGGGCGATCCGGGATGTAGGCAAAGCGATGGGTTTGTCAGAAGATACCATTAAACGTATTGGCGCCACCATTTGGGATTTCAGCGAGGAAGGCTTTGACGAAAAGCGGTTAATGGAACAGGGACTAAATCCGCGCGATCCGTTGATCTACAAGGTGCTGGAATTAACCTCGTTGTTGATGGGTTTTCCGAGACAATTAGGCCAACATACCGGCGGGTTCGTGATTACAGATAATAAGCTATCCGACCTTTGCCCGGTGATGAATGCGCGGATGGAAAACCGTACTCAACTGGAATGGAACAAAGATGATCTGGAAGATTTGGGCATCCTGAAAGTAGATGTATTGGGCCTGGGTATGTTGACCATGATCCGCAAGGCATTTGATACGGTTGAACAGCACTACGGTAAAAAGCTGACATTGGCCAATGTGCCGCAGGACGACCCGAAAGTTTACGAGATGATCTGCCATGCTGACACCATCGGGGTATTTCAGATTGAAAGCCGGGCGCAAATGTCCATGCTGCCACGCCTCAAACCAAACTGTTTTTATGACCTGGTTATTGAAGTGGCGATTGTACGACCAGGGCCGATACAGGGCGATATGGTGCATCCTTACCTGCGCCGCCGTAACGGTGAGGAGCCAGTAGAATATCCGTCCAAAGAACTGGAAGATATTTTGGGCCGGACATTGGGTGTACCGCTTTTTCAGGAGCAGGCGATGGAAATCGCCATTGTTGCCGCAGGTTTTACACCCGCCGAAGCAGACGAATTACGGCGAAGCATGGCCAGCTTTAAAGCCAATGGAAAATTAGGATTATATGAAAAGAAGCTGGTAGATGGCATGGTTGCGCGGGGTTACGAGAAAGGCTTTTCAAGGCGGGTTTTTAAGCAGTTGCAAGGATTTGAAGGTTATGGCTTCCCTGAAAGCCATGCGGCATCTTTTGCGCTGCTGGTGTATATTTCTTCATGGCTGAAATATTATTATCCCGATGTGTTCTGTGCTGCATTATTAAACAGCCAGCCTATGGGCTTTTACCAGCCTGCACAAATTGTCCGTGATGCAAGAGATCATCAGGTTAAAGTTGTGCCGGTGGATGTCAATTATTCTTTTTGGGATAATACATTGGAAGAAAAAGAAGGTGCTTATTATGTGGTACGTTTGGGTTTCCGGCAGGTCAAAGGTTTACGCGAGGAAGACATGCAGCTATTGATTGCGGGCCGGGATCAGCTTTATACGCATATCGATCAATTGCGGAGTGTTGGCGTTTCCGAAGCGACAATGGAGAAATTAACGGATGCCGATGCTTTCCGCTCATTGGGTGCCGACCGCCGACAAGCGTTATGGGAAGTGTCCGCTTTAGGTGACCGGCCCATAGCCTTGTTCGAGGGGCAACAATCAGAAACTGTAAAAGAAGTACAGATACAATTACCGTTAATGACCGAGGGTGAGCACGTAGTACAGGATTATTCGACTGTGGGATTATCCCTGAAAAACCACCCGGTAGCACTGGTGCGTGAAAAGCTGGAGTTGCTGCGCAATACAAAAATTAGTGATCTGAAAACGATGAAGGATGGAGATGCAGTTAGGGTTGCCGGTTTGATTACCGTTCGCCAACGGCCAGGCACTGCTAAAGGCATCTTGTTTATGACGCTGGAAGATGAAACAGGCGCGGCTAATATTGTTGTTTGGGAAAAGCTATTTGACAAATTCCGTAAAGAGATTATCCAGTCGCGGTTATTTATGGTGGAAGGCAAATTGCAGATCGAGGGAGAAGTGATCCATGTTGTGGCTAAACGTTGTTTTAATTTGAATAATTTGTTGTGTGGGTTGACTATTGCTAATGAAGATAATTTACCGTTGTTAACGCTGGCAAGGGCGGATGAAACAACAACGCCATCAGGTGGATCAAATAAAGGCGAGCAACAAGCCGTCAAACAAAAAGAAGTATTTTATAAAGGAAGGAATTTTAGATAATATTAATGAACACACCATATTTAAACAGGGTACTGATCTACTTACAGCAGGAATTACCGGAAATTTACCGGGAACATATCACATTAACAGGTGAAAAACTGGTGGTGTTTATTCCCGGCACCACAGATTTTAATAAGGCTTACGAAATTTTATATCAAACTATTGTAAGTTGTATTAACAGGGTCAGGAACCGGGAAATTGACCTGGAGTTCACCATCAAATCAAAAGTTCAGGAACGTGATTTTAAAGTTTTTAAATAATGACTTACTCTTAAAGACTACCTATGCCCAGGTAGTCTTTCAAACCGATCCATCCGGTATGCTGATACTCCTTTTCAGGTAATGTTGGGATAAATTTGGGCCGTTGGTCACTTGCTAACCATTCGCGGTAATCTTTCCCACTTTTTAATTGCTGTCTGCGTATAAATGTCCGTGCCTGTATAAAAGGAAGGAAGTCAAAACCGAGCCAGTCATGCCAATCCACCCAGCCATTATTTGAATAGGTTACCTGTGGATTTGAAGGTATAAATGGCGGGCGCTTACCCGATTGCTTCCATGCTGTCCATTGTATCTGCCGTTCAAAACCCTGGCGGTGAACATACAACTTAGCCTGTTCAAACGGCAAAAAACCCGTCATCACTTCCGGCGGCACATTTTCCCAAATACCTTTCTTTTTCTGCAAAAAGCTGAGAAAAGAAATATTACGGTAACGGCAAGTTTGCGCGACCGTTAACATTTCCAAATATTCTGTGATACCCCTAACGTGCATTTGACCCTTTACGCCCCGCCGGTGCTGGGCGAACGCTTTAACCGCAGCTTCCGCGTTGTTATTGTTCCACGGAACATTATCATGATGCAGAAAAGTCCATAGTTGCTCCCAATGCTTTTTAAATCGTCTGGCATATTTACCGGCTGTCTCGCTTTTGTAGTTCCTTTCAACAAACGCCCCATAAAAATACTCGGTATCCTTAATGTGCTTGTTCAAATGCGTTTGCTTTAGGCCATGCTTATCTATCGTCTCAACGATCCTGCGCATCAATTGATTAAAGGCAGGAACCAGTTTATTGTATTCCTGGTCAAATTGATTTTTAAAAAGATCATCATTCAAATCGCGGATCAGGTGGATAAGGCATTTCTGGCTTTTGACATTCAAGGTTTCATAGCCCGGATAAAAATCAGAAACGATGATGCCCTCGTAACCTTTTAATAGCTGCTGCAAAAAGCCGACCTCGCGGGTAGAGGCGTAATAATAAAATACGGTATGGGTAGTCGCAAATACCCATACATAACCCGATTCCCTGGAAAGCTTGATCGTGGTTTCATCAATATGGATAACCGGGCTGTTCAATACGATGCTCCGGATATAAGTTGCAACCGGTGCCCACGTTTTATTCCACCACCTGTTTTTATACATCACCAGGTACATCGGGCTTACCCAAATATGGTAGTGTTCCTGTATGAGTTTGCTGATTGCCTCGTTACTGATATGAAAATTGACATAGTAATCCAGTACCAGTGCAAACAAGTTATCGCCATAGTGCATGATGCGCAACGTTTTATTCATGGTTTTTTTGCCGCATTTCGCACACTTGGCCGTACCTGACCGGTATTCCGTTACGTGTGTCCTGATACCCGAAGCGGTAAACTTCAGGTCGGTTTGCAGAACCGAAGATTTGGTTTCATGGCTTTGATATAATTTATGGTGGCCACAACCAGGGCAGGCTTTAAGCGGCGGCATAATAACTACTTCGTTTATCTTTTTAGGCCGCCATGCCATGTGTCCCTGACCCAATTGTTCCGGTCTTTCCCTGGCCGAACTGCCAGACGGCGTTTGCTTTTTCAATTCGTTGCGCCAATATATTTTGTTGCGTTGGTAATCAAAATAAGATGCTTTGGTGATCAACTGGAAATCATCGCCAAACTCCTTGTTATGTTGCAGGCGGTAAGGGGTGTGTTTTTTCATTTGGGCGACCTGCTGCACATCGTCCCGGTTAGTGTCTGATGCCAATTTATCGAACCATTGATGAACAACACGCAATGCTCTGCAATCATCATGGTTATATTGAAGCAATTTATCTTTCCATTCGTCCAAGCCGGTTTCTTCCCATTTCTTTCGCCAGACCATGCTTAAGAACCCATCGGCTTGGGTATCGCTCCATTTAAAATCCAGGTAATCTCCCAACTCCTTTAAACCATTACCATAGGTCGGCGGGTAAACATGAGTTCGCAGAAAAGCCAGCAGGTTGACCATTCTTTTTTCAATGGCCGGCCAATATTTAAGAAACGGTGATTTTTTAACGGCCAGTCTCAGGACTTTGGTTTCGTAGCTTCCGTAATGATAAATTTCCGCATCTGGATATTCGTTAAATAGTTTGAAAAGCCGGTTAAAGTTGGCTTGTTCGCTTTCTTTAGTATACGACCAAAAGGAAAACTTTTCTTCCGGCTTTCCGTCTTGTATGACCAGGCCGCCTAACAGGTAAATATGTTGCTCATTCGCTGTACCCTCAAAGTCAAGGTAGATCGCGGTAGTGGTATTGTTCAATACCGGCGGCTCTATCACAAATGTTTTTTGTTCGCGGATCGCTAAAGCTTTCAGTTCCCATAAATAACTGCTTTGCGGGTTCGGCGCCCGCCGTCTTCGCGGTTTAAACAGATAGGAAAGTTGCGTTATAGTGGTAATTCCTTTGTTATGGTATTTTAATAACGACTTCAAACTCATGCTTGGCAGCAGGCTAATACAATCCCGTTCGACCAGCTTTCGATGGCAGTCATCCTTAAACCGGCATTCCGCACAATGGGATATTTTATAATAAGGCGGCGGCTGATCTTTGCTCAGAACAGCAATTGTATTATTTAATAATTGCTGAGCCTGAATGTGATTACGGGAAGATTTAATTAATTTACTTTGATCTGGTGAGTAACTCATCTCCCAGGCTGCTATGGCTATTGGATTATTTATTTTCGAGGGATCAGTATGCTGCTGAATTTCTTCCTTTGATATTTTCCATGCTTTGTATGAACAGTAAAGCATGGCCTCCAGGGCGTTGAATTGAAGTTCCATATTTTATCATTTGTGATAAAATAACGGCAACTGAGTTAATTATTTTATGTAAAAATTGGAAATTCCTGCCTGTATTTATTCTTCCCTGACCACTAACAGATGCGCCAGTTCCGGTGTATCATAAATCCTTTCCATTTCGGTATCGATGATCGCGACCACTTCCTGCTTGATGCGGATATAGTTCTCCTCTATCTCGGCTTGGCTGATCTCCCGAACCTTGGGAATGGGTACATAGGATTCTTCCTCGGCTTTTAAGGTTTCATGATCGTTTAATATTTCACAATGAAAGGTTTTTAATTCTATTTTTTCTGTGGGGTCATCCGCAACGGCACCCACAAACTCACCGGACGATAATGAGGCGATCCTCGATGGCGGTATGGCGGCTTCCAGCTGCTTTGAACGACTGATAGATGTGTCCTGGCTATTGATAGAGAGGCTTTCACGTTCCTGCATGATCTTGCCGAAACGTTCGCTTAATTGCTTGGCCGTATCACCAACGACCTGGCCGCTAATGATATTGCCGACGATATTGGCGATCACATCCGCCTGCTCGCGGCCGTAGTCCTTTCTGAGCTGCGAGAAATCCTGAACGCCCAGACAGGTAGCTACCTTATTGCTTCTGGCAGTTGCAATCAGACTGTCGATAGCATTAAAATAAATAGTGGGGAACTCATCAAATATCAGGCTGCTTTTAACCTGTTTCTTCCGGTTGACCAGCTTGATCATACGCGAGATATATAAAGATAGGACCGCACCATAAACCTGCTGCTTCTGCGGGTCATTGCCCGCGCAGATGATCTTAGGCGCTTCCGGATTATTCAGATCCAGCGTAAAATCATTGCCGCTCAGAACGTAGTAGAGTTTTGGCGAAGAAAGGCGAGCCATGCTGATCTTAGCGCTGGCGATCTGGCCTTCAAGCTGCTCCATCGCGCCGTTGACATAAGCGGTAACGAACGGGTTGATCAGCACTTCGATCTCCGGTTCGGTCCGCAATACCGGGAACAACTGCTCATAATTCATCTGCATCAGTTCAATAGCATGGGGCAGCGTACAGAACATGCCGTTCTTGTATTTTTTCAGAAACCAGATCACGCTGGTGACGAAGTTGATCGGAGACTCGACAAAGAAGTCGCCTTGTTTTTTAATCCACTCCCGGTTCAGACCAAGCATCGTTGTCCGGCTGCTTTCAGTGGCATCGGTGATATCTTCCATGCTTTCGGGGTACAGGGGGTTACAGCGGTGGTGGATGTCGTCAAAGTTGATCACATAGAATTTTGGCTCGACCGGGTACAGGTGTTTGTATTTTAAAAAGGTGTTATAGGCGATAATAGATAGGTCATCATACTTGAAATCATAGATGAACATCGTAAAACATTTTTTAATATGCTGGGTGATCACATGGCGGATGACGAAGTACGATTTACCGGCGCCGGGCGTGCCCGACACCAGCAATGCCCGGAAGGGATTAATGATATTGATCCAGGACTTCCTGATCTTGCCTTTAAGGTTATATTGCGCAGGCAGGTTAATGGAATATTCATTTTCCAGCAGCCGTTCTTCCTGCGGGAAGGTTTCCTGCAGGCGATTGAAGATGTCACCTGCTAATTGCTGTTTGATCAGCCGGGACAGCAATGCGCCGCCATTGAGCGTGAGCAGGAACCCAACAGAAGTTACCGTCATGTACAGCACAGCGATCAGTTCCGTCGGGCCGGATAATAACAACAGCAGATAACTCAGCCAGTAGGTCAGCAAACCGGAAATAAAGTAACGCAGCGCGGTAGCTAATTTCAGTTTCTCATCTTTTTTACCCCGCGTTCCGACCAGCGAGACCAGCAGCAGTATAAGCGCGGCGAGTTTGGAAATATAGAAATGTTTAAACAGGCCTGTCTTGGCCAGGTTTAATAAAATGCGCTGAACAAAAGGCTGCGTCAGATGCCAGCTTTCAAAAGCGGCGTAGCAGTAAATATAAAAGTGCAGGCATAATAAGATGATGCTGCATTTTCTCGTCAGGTCGGTTATCTTTCTTAAAGCTTCTGCGTTCTCTCCGGTATTCATAGCCCCTCCTATATCCTCCCCGGTAGGAAGGACTTGTTAAATGATTTTTACCCTGCCAATAATCTTCTTTTCTTTTTCCTGCGGAACGGGTCGGGCATGCTCTGTTCATTCCTGCTGCGGAATGCAGCATCGATCAGCCTTTGAATTACCGGCTGATCGTGGGCAGGATAGTTTTTCTGATCGGCAGGAATTGATTTTATCGTTGTGTCAGGCAGGATAGTCGCCTGTTGTTCTTTTTCTGTCGTGGCGCCGGATGGCAGTCTTCCCAGAAATGCTTTTGCACTGTAAGCTTTGCCGAGATCGGATCCGTTGTAAACTACCCGTGTGGCGTTGTCGATAAAGGTGACGCCATAAATATTGCCCTGCACGTTTTCATGCAGCAGGATGCGAATACCCTGCGCCTGCAATTGTGCTTTCAGTTCATCGGTACTACGAGCTTTTGCAATGGCTTTGTCCAGCAGATGTTTCAACCTTTGCCCGTATGGTTTCCGCGCGGTTTCATTCGGCGCAAACTTTTTTTCCAGGTTTTTGATAGTCGGGCTGCTGTAAATAGAACTGGCCTTGATCGGTACGCCGATCTTCTTTCCCTGTTCGTCCAGCAAGCTGTAAACCAATCCTTTGTTCTCATACATGCCGGTGCCCGGCGTTCCCCGGTCGGCCAGCACATTGAATTGCCGGAGCGCCGCGTTCAGCTCCGGCAGGGAGGTGAATTTATAACTGCCGGTCACCTCTCTGACAATAGCGGAGATGGCGGCTTTGGTCGCTGTTTTTCCGTACTCGATCTTTTGCAGGCTGACCGGCTTGAGCATATAAGCCATTTCTTTGTTCTGGTCTTCCGCTTTGATCAGCCCGTATTCAATCTCTAATTCCTTCCGCGCTTTCTCCGACTGGTTCCTGCCGATATTATGCGTTTCGATACGCTGTCCGCCATCGGCAATATTCACGGTCGCGATATGAATATGCGGGTGCGGGGCATCGAAATGCCGGTAGACGAGGAAAGGCTGACCGCCGAAACCGATACCCTTCATGTAATCGAATGCGATGCCTCTGAGCAGTGTATCGTCGAGCACATCATCCTTTGAAAAGTTAAGGCTGATGTGCACCGCGTTGGTTTTGGTCATGTCATTCTGCCGGGTTAGCTTTTCAAACCATTGTAGTTTGCTTTTAAAGGAAAGCTGTTCGGGTTGGTAAATGAAACCAGCGGCCAGTATTAATTCCGCTTCCGCGTTGGCTACCTTATTTTCATTATAACTGAGCACCCCCCTGATGCTTTTGCCGGTGATTATGCGGGCGACCATTTCCCGGAAAGATCAGCCATCATCTCAAACAGTTCGTTTGCTTTCCGCTCGTTTCGCAGCAAATGTTCGAGGACTTCTATGATCTTCGTTGCTTTATCTTCCGGCACATCTAGCTGGTGAATTGCCCGTGTGATCTGATTGATATTGACACCGGTGGCCTGCAGCTCTTTCTGGATGCCCGAGAATTTCTCGAGGATCTTGTCTATCGTAGCGTCATAATGCTGCACCACAATTTGCTGATGGTCGAGGATATGCCGCAGCAGTTCGCTGTGCGAACGTATGCCGGTACTCTGCTCCAGGATGGCGGATAGCTCATCATATTTCTCCTGCGTCAGCCGGGTATGGATCCGGCATGGTAACCGCTTCTCTGTTTCACTTGTTCCTTTGCTCATACGGTTAATTTTTATTGGTTAAAACTTGAAGAAACCGCGACTCCGAAGCGGTTTCCTATCCCGCACCCGTGGCGCGGGCCGGATGCGGTTGTCGACAACCGTACATCTGGCTAAACACACTGAAAAAAGGTGTTTGGTGCTTATAAACAGGCTTATTCCGGCTTTATAGTCCTCTTCCTTTTCGCTTTTGAGACCTTTTAACAGTCGGGTACTGGTTAGCTTTAATCGGCCTTGTTTGTTCGGTTTGTCTGATGTTCTTCTCTTCGTTTATTGCCGGTTTCCAGTCCGGATCAAGGCGAAGGTTAGCCGGCACCAGCCGCATATCCGGTGTGTACAGATTAAGCGTTTTCTGCTCCGGATTGGCTTCCATCAGCAGGCGGCTTCCGTTGCGTAAGGGAACGGAAGTGAGGTCGCCGCGCAATAGAGAATTTCTTACGCCATAATACCAGGATTGGTTGATCGGCAGCAGTCCTAACTGATCTTCCATATCCTGTTTGCTGAAGCCGGTGATCAGCTTTTCAGAGTACCTGCTCTGGTCATTTCTCCGGTTCAGATCGAGTCTCATCCACTCGTTGGACTCGTCTCGAGTCTCGCTCAGCGGCGTGGTCATGACCGCTCTTCCGCAGAGCAGATTAAACGCGGACCTGGCGTCCGTTTCAATTGGGAATTGATGTTCCCTTTTTGGAAAAGTTGTTTGTAAGTCCCATGCGCTCTCCAAAATATTATCGCTGAAAAATGTCGCATCCGACCAGTATTTTAACATTAACCGGTCTGCGATTTCTGCACCCACCATGTCCTGGCTTAACCGGTAGATCTGTTCCTGTACGTCATTAACCTTTGGTGGAAATTCCGGTTCGGCATCGCCACTGAAGATAAAGAGCTGCTTGTCATTATGCCAGTCAATCTGCTTCATCTGTTCCTCCAGCTTTTCACTGTCAATGCCATTGTAGGTTCCATGCACTATTGGCGGATGAGGTACGACGGTTACGTTGTATGGATGGACAGAATAATAACCATCCTTAAATGCAATAGGAATAAAGTATTCAACAGATGCTTCAGGTTCATTGCGGGGTATTATCAAATTGAATTGATCCGGTCTGCCTGACAGCGTACGTTCCAGTTGTCCGTATATATCTGCACCCGGATATTGCTCGAGTCCCAGGGGCGCTAATTTTTCGTGCAGGTCGTCAAGCTTGCCGGAAAGGAGATTGTAAGCTAAGTTAGTATTGCATACGCCATATTCCGATACAGTAAACGACCGGTTCCAGTCATATATCTGTTTTAAATCTCTCGCCGCGTCATCCCAGGCATGTTCAGGCCAGTAGCGGTATTGCAGCTGGTCCTGGATCTCTTTTCCTTTTTGCGATGGCTCGGCGGTCAGTTGCCAGAGATCGCTGAGCAGGGACTTGATCTCCTGCCTTTCATTTTCAGTCGACCTGCCCTTCGGATCGTTGAAATACTGGTCCCAGTTGACTGCTTTAAAACGTTGTTCCAGTTTCGCTGTGTCGATGCCATTGATGGCCGCATGTTCGATGGGCGGACCCTGCCGGAGCGTAGCCTGATAGCCGTCCAGGCGGTAGGCATCGAACTGCCGGTCTCTGCGGAACTGCAGGTTGAACAGCATCTTTTCCTCGCCGAAGGGTATCGTATGGCCCACGGTAAAGTTCGGTGTATCCAGCCTGATCTTCTCCTTCAGTTTATCTGTAAACTCCTGTCCGGCAAAACCAATACCTGCCAGGTAGTCGATCAGCTCCTTTTCCTGTTCGCTGTTCATATCCCACGTCCTTTCTTCCTTTGAATGTTTTTTTTCAGCGGCAGGGTTTCAGCTGGCTTTACATATCGTTCCGGCTTCAGTCCGGCATCCTGTAATACTTTTTCAGGAATATTGGTATTAAGTACCTGTTCCCTTTCCTTCAGATTCGGAATAATTTTCGTGGCGATCACATCTTTAAGGATATTCGGCCCGTTGGGATGAACCAGGAGCATGCCTATCGGCATTTTAAATGCCAGTGTGCGAAAGGAATGATCGGGTACACCGACCACAATGCTTTGTTCCATTGCTTTATCAACCTTCCTTCTGAATTTTTGCAGTTCCTTTTGTGACAGATGTTTATAAAGCAGGTTATCAATATACATGGTCAGGTTGTTATCCAGTGTGTATTCTTTTCCTGCTGATGTGAATTTTTCAGGCGGCAGGTTTTTACAATATTCTTCCGCCTCTTTGATCAGTTGTCTGTCGCGTTCATTGAAACCGTAATAATCTGTCGGGCCGCCATGGCCCTGGTTGGTAGCTGTTCCGACTTTGATATCATTAATATACAGCGTGGCGGAGAACGCATTGGTTTCCTGACTTAGCTGCTCACTGTGGTGTATGTTTTTTAATTCGATTTTCATAACCAGTACACGATTGTTCGACCCAAAATTGTACAACCTGAAAATCTGTTTTTGCTACTGCGGTATTAGCTAATAGTTTTTTTGCGTCAGGTATCAATAAGCCGCTTGCACGTCGTGGTATATTACAATATCAATATACTGCCTGGTATAAGGTTGGTTGTCATTCATTATTACTCATGGTTTTTAGCGATTAAATGACCGGATTTGCTTAGTTTTGAAGTTGGGATTGTTGTGAAATGAAATTAAAAATAATAGATTTATTTGCAGGTGCAGGTGGCTTTACGCTCGGATTCAGGCAGGTTAAAAACACGAGCGGAAAACCGGTTTTTGATACGGTCTGGGCAAATGATTTTAATAAAGATGCAGCTGAAACATATAACGCAAACTTTGGTGAGCATTGTGTGTACGGCGATATTGTCGATATACTGAACAATCCGCGGGTAAGGATACCCAGAGCAGATGTTGTAGTAGGAGGCCCTCCCTGTCAGGGCTTTAGTTTATTGAACCGGAACCGGGAACTGGATCCGCGGAAGGCGCTCTGGCTGCCTTTCATGGATATTGTTCAACGTTCACAGGCGTCGGTATTTGTAATGGAAAACGTACCGGAACTGCTGACTTCGGATGAATTTCTTGAAATAGAAAAGGTAGCGAACAGCCGCGGATTTACTATCCGGGCAGCTAAACTGATTGCCGCCAATTACGGTGTCCCCCAGTTAAGGACAAGGGCATTTATTATGGGTTCAAGACTTGCAGACCCTGAAAATGTTTTCCCGCCGTTACGGACTCATCGCGACCCCAGGAATACAAAAAAGACGGATGACAGTTTATATAAACAGAATGCAAGGCCGTGGAGAACAGTGCGGGATGCCATAGCTGATCTGCCTTTCCCGGAAGGAACGGATATCCGCGGAGAGAATGGTGCTGAAGCACTTCACTTTGGCCGTAACCCGACACAACTTAGTATAGACCGTTATCATGCTATTCCCGAAGAGGGAATGAATCGATTTGACCTTCAGCGGGTAGCGCCCGAACTTACACCCGACTGCTGGATAAATAAAAAAAGCGGCGGAACGGATCTGTTCGGCAGATTATGGTGGGATCGTCCGTCGGTTACTATCAGAACGGAATTTTTTAAACCCGAAAAAGGAAGGTACCTTCATCCGCAGCAGCACCGGCCGATAACACACCGCGAGGCAGCGAGGTTTCAGGAATTTCCGGATGATTTCATCTTTAAGGGAAGTAAAGTTGAGGTTGCCCGGCAGATAGGTAATGCCGTCGCTGTGGGAATGGCCCGGCAGATAGCCAATATCGTTTATGAACATTTTAAACGATACCGGCAGCAATTAAAGAAAAACAGAATTAATGCAAATACCGAGCAATTAAATGGCAAAAAAATCTCAGTCAGCGTTTGACCTGATCAAAATAAAGGAAGATCTGACCGATCTGCTGAATAACTTCAGTACCCTTGTTTCCTCTGAATCATCCGATATCAGGGAACGGGTATTAACGCTGATCCCTGCTTTTCACCTGCTGAGAAAGCTGGGTACTAATATTATTCCCCGCGGAGCTGCATTATCAGCGCGGGAGCGGATACTTGCTTATCTTCAGCGGTATCCGGAAAGAATTATCGACAGTGAGGAACTGCTGGTTGTTTCCGGAATTACCGATTATCAGCGACGTATAAGGGAATTGCGTTCGGAGATGGGCTGGCCGGTATTGAGCGGGAAAACCGTCAGGATGATGTTGAAGGAAGGTGAATGGGACAGCGCAACAACGGAAGACGTATCCGGAATGAAACCTGATCAGTATTTCTTTTTAACTTCGGGACAGGATAAGGAAGCGGCTTACCGCTGGAAACTCAGTAATGAGATACGCAATAAAGACATCTCCGTAAAAGATAAGTTGCTGGAGTATTTCAGAAAAAATACCGGAAGAAAAATAACCGGAGAGGAATTGAGCTACCTGGCGAAAGATGCCAAAGAATGGGCAAGACGTGTGCGGGAGCTGAGAACAGAGGAAGGCTGGCCGATAAAAACCAAAAATACCGGTAACCCTGAATTGCCAGTCGGAGTATACGTTCTGGAGGAAGATAAGCAGGCGGAAAAACATGACCGGAAAATTGATGATATAATCAGAGTAGCGGTGCTGGAGAGAGATGATTACAGTTGCAGAAAATGCGGATGGAGTCTGTCGATGCGAAGACCGGAAGATCCGAGACAGTTCCTGGAATTACATCATCTGGATTATCATGCAGATAAAGGCGCAAATGACCTTGACAACCTGATCACTATCTGCAATATGCATCATGATTATATTCATAAACACAAAATGAATAAAGCTGAAGTATTAAACTGGGTAAAGACCAGGGAGGATTAATAACGCGTGTTTGTATATGGCCGATGTTCATTCTAAGGAAACACGAAGTTATAATATGTCCCGGATACGCGGAAAGGATACCGGACCGGAAATCGTTGTAAGAAAATTTTTATTTGCGAAAGGTTTCAGGTACAGACTTTACGATAAACGGCTTCCCGGAAAGCCTGATATTGTCCTTCCGAAATATAAAACTGTCATTTTTATTCACGGCTGTTTCTGGCATGGCCATCAGGACTGCAGGTATTTTACAGTTCCTAAATCCAATACAGAGTGGTGGCTGAACAAAATACACAAGAATCAGCAAAACGATTTAAATGCCTTATCTTTACTGCAAGCGCAAGGTTATAAGGTAATTACGGTATGGGGGTGCCAGTTGAAAAAAAAGCAGATCGATACTACTTTACAGGATTTAATTATTACATTGCAATCAACCTGAATCCCGTATTTCATCGGGCACTGATTTTTTGTTAATTTTCAAAAAAATCAGAAAGCCCTTCTTATGCTCATTTTGAACGTAATGAAAGGTTTTTCATGGAAAAAATCTTTACATGCAATCTAAAATTAATCGTTTTATAAGTGGTGAAAAATTAAGAGTTCTTGATCTGTTCTCAGGTTGCGGCGGCCTGTCGCTTGGTTTTCAGCGGGCGGGTTACGACATTATCGGATCGGTGGAACTTGATAAGGAAGCTGCCAGATCACATGCTTTAAATTTCCACAAAGGGCACGAATTATTTGAGGAATATGCAAAATCACGCAATATAGAAGACACTTCTCCGGCAGATCTGTTTAAAGACCTTAAAATAAACGGAGCTATTGATGAACAGGTTGATATAATTATCGGCGGTCCCCCCTGCCAGGCATTCACACGTATAGGACGGGCCAAACTTCGCGAGGTCAAAGAAGATGCGATCGCTTTTTTGAATGATACAAGAAGCCAGCTTTATAAAAGATATCTTGAATACGTGAGAGAGCTGCGGCCGATGGCTATTCTGATGGAAAATGTTCCTGATATGCTTAATTATGGTGGTGCCAATATTGCCGAATTCGTATGTGCTGATCTGGAACAATATGGCTACAGATGTAAATACACCTTGCTGAATACTGCATATTTTGGTCTCCCGCAGATGCGTGAACGTATGTTTCTGGTCGCGGTACATAACACATTTAACGGAGAGATTTCTTTTCCTGTACCTACCACTTTCATTGAATTGCCAAGGGGGTATAACGGATCAAGAAATGTAGCATTGAAACATATAGATCTGGAGAATCCCGGTCATTTTGAAAATTTCCGGCCTGATGCAAATTTGCCTGTCGCAGTAAGCGCACAGGATGCGCTTTCCGATCTGCCTGTGATCACTGAACATCTGACGACAAAAATGAAGAGGGGTATCAAAAAACTGAATACTGAAGTTCCCTATTTATTGTGCGAACCGGCGAACGCTTATCAGCGGCTGTTGCGTAACTGGCCTGAGCACAGTGGCGGGCAAGGTGTTACAGCTTGCGTTACCCGTATTTTGCCTAGAGATTATCCGATATTCCGGATCATGGAGCCGGGAGACCAGTATCCGCAGGCGATTGCCCGTGCGGAACAGCTTCTGGCAGCAAAACTCGCCGAATCAGGTATTGCTGCAGACCCTGATTCTGATGAATATAAAAGAATCAGAAAGACTATAATACCTCCTTATGACGCCGGAAAATTCCCTAATAAATGGCGGAAAATGGAGCCGGACATGCCTTCCCGGACATTGATGGCACATCTGGGTAAAGACTGTTACTCACATATACATTACGACAGTGTTCAGGCCAGAACAATCACCGTCAGAGAAGCTGCCAGGTTGCAGTCTTTTCCGGATGGTTTTGAATTTTCAGGGGCAATGAACGCGGCGTTCCGGCAGATCGGTAACGCGGTACCTCCTCTTATGGCTGAAAAACTTGCTACCCGAATACTAAACCTTATTCAAACCGCAATCCCATGTCAGATACCGAACTGCCAGATGGTATAGGAGCTGAAATTGTAGCTCCGAAACCTGCCGCGCTTATTGAAACGTTCCGGGCAATTGGTTATAACCTGCCTTCTGCCATTGCTGATATTATTGATAACAGCATTTCGGCAGATTCAAAAAACGTATGGGTTAATTTTAACTGGGCCGCAGATAATTCCTCAGTTATGGTGAGGGATGATGGTAACGGAATGACAAAGGATGAACTTGTTGAGGCTTTAAGACCAGGGACCGACAATCCGCTCTCTGACCGCGATTCAGGTGATCTGGGCAGATTCGGTCTGGGACTGAAGACAGCGTCATTTTCGCAGTGCCGCAGATTAACTGTAATTTCTAAAAGTAAAATCACACAGGAAGTCAATTACCGCGCCTGGGATCTGAATTACGTTGAGAAGCATGATCAATGGCAGATTATAAAATATTTATCAGATCCGGGTCTGCTTGAAATATTAAGCCCGTATGCAGGTGGTACCATTATTCACTGGCAACTTCTGGACAGAATTGTTTATGATCAGAATAAGCAGGTAATAACTCAAAAAAAATTCTGGGAGTCAGTACGTGAGGTTGAACAGCATCTGTCGATGGTTTTTCACCGCTTTATTGAAAAAGGGAAATTAACACTCTTACTTAATGGTAATACTGTAGCGGCCTGGAATCCTTTTCTTACCACTGAACAGGCAACACAATCATTTCCTACGGAAACCTATGATAACGGAAGGATCAGTCTGACGGGATTTGTACTGCCTCATGTTTCAAAAATAGACACCGAAAAATGGAATGAAGCTGCCGGCAGTATGGGCTGGACGGCACAACAGGGTTTCTACATTTACCGGAAAGACCGTATACTGCTTGCTGGTGACTGGCTCGGCTTATTTAAGAAGGATGATTTTACCCGTCTTGCCAGGATCATGGTAGAAATAGATTCCTCGCTTGATTTCAGCTGGCAGCTTGATATCAGAAAATCCCGTGCCATTCCGCCTAAAATGTTTCAGGATATTCTTAAAAGATATGGTGCTGAAATCAGAAAGCTTGCTATTGATGTTTATCGCCACAGGGGCAAACAGAAACAGAGAAAAATAAACCACTCCCATTTTGAATTTGTATGGGTCACTGTAGAAGAAGGCGGCCGGGAGTATTTCAGGATTAACAGAAAGCACCCCTCTTACAGGATCGTAAAGGAACAGCTCGGTGCTGAAGCCAAAGATTTTGTGAAGTTCGCCAGGCTGCTGGAAATGACACTGCCTGTACCGGCCATTGTCTTTAATGAAAATCAATATGCAGACCAGCCTGTCCCGGCACTCTCTGCTGGTGATGCCCTTGTCCTTGACATGATGAGATCCGTTTACAAAAGGTTGTTGAAAGACGGGCTGACGCCTGAAAAAGCGGTTGAGGAATTATATTTTATTGAACCATTCAGCAACTACCCCCATCTTGTTGAACAATTGAACTGATATGAAACTGATCAATTTAAATATGCTTGAGGACGGTTCGACTGGTTTATCCCGGCGAAACGGCGCTTTTCTTGGCGAAGCTGCATCCGTCTGCCTTAAGCATAACGGGCACCCCGTTACCATTGCCATGCCGTCCGGCGGCCATTTTCAGGAAACTTATGAGCTTACCTGCTATGAGGTAGGCGATGATGCGGTGAGCAGCTTTGCCGATATGCAGGAAACGACCGAATATGGTGCCTGCGGAATTGCACTCTCTATCATCGCAACGGAATTATCTCTTCAGGCAGAAAGATCATGGAAGGGGACAGGCTTCGATTACTGGCTCGGCAATAAGGATGACGGCCTGCCGTTCCAGAACAGCGCACGACTGGAGGTCAGCGGTATAATAAGCGGCACCGAGGAGCAGGCCGTATACCGATTAGGGAAGAAGCTCGATCAGACCAAACTATCCGATGCTGATCCTTATCTTCCGGCATACGCTATTATTGTAGAATTCAGTAACCCAAGAACTTTAACCGGAAAAAGATGAACGAACTTGAAAACAAGGTAAACAGCCGTCACGGTGAGTCCATGGAGTTCGCGGAGATGGCATTCTTTGCGAAAAGGAGAAATGAATTTTATAATTACTGGAAATTTATTCAAAAGGCGCTCAATCTGGAAAAAGCTGCTGCGAGAGCATTGGAAAATGTCCGCGATGCAGAGCCCAGCCGCTCTGTTCTGTATAAAAGTGCGGCTTATCTGGCGCTGAGTCTGGACTCTTTTGACGAGGCCGAAAAATTACTGGAGGAAGGTCTCAACGGTAATCCGCCGGCCGAGATCCGGGTAGAGATGGAGGGGCTCCTGGCGACCATAGCCCGTAAAAAACGCATCAGGAAAAAAGTATTACATGATGCACAGGGATTTCTGGAATTGGAAGAAGAAGAACCCATCGATGATACAGGTCTCAGGCGGGCGCTCTATTCTTCTTTCAGAGGGATAGAAAATTATTTTCCGGGAGAAAACATAGATGATCTGCTGAACAGAATTGCGCTCGAAGTAACATTTGAAAGGATAAACAAGGTTAATGTTCCGGACTATCAGATATTTGACAGCATCAGTTTAACAGACCGCTGGGCAGATCAGCGGCCAAGTCAGGAGGGCGACTTCTGGGAAAGTTATAAAACTTTTCTGAGCGATAAGGAAATCGCCCAGCCTACTATAAAAAAGCTGGATTTGCTTACCAACGACATCCTGAACCGGCTTGGTAACCCGTTACAAGGCGGCTCCTGGGACAAAAGGGGTATGATAGTAGGAGATGTACAATCAGGTAAAACCAGTAATTATATCGGCCTGATCAATAAAGCCGCAGATGCAGGTTACCGGATCATTATCGTACTTTCAGGTCTGTATGAAACGCTGAGAAAACAGACCCAGCAACGGATAGATGAAGGCTTTACAGGTCATCATTCCATGACAGATAAACCGGGTCTGATCGGTTCCGGTAAATACAGAAAAACGACTTTGCCCCCGGTACACCCGATCACACACAGTGGCGAAGACGGCGATCTGAAATTACGGAACCTGCGTAACCATCCGCTGAACACCAATGATTATTATGCTCTGGTGATCAAAAAAAACCCGACAGTGCTGAAAAGCCTGCTGACCTGGTTCTGCAATAGTACCAATGCTGAAAAGGCTGGCGATACGTTGCTGATAAGAAACATCCCGCTGCTGGTAATTGATGACGAAGCCGACTATGCTTCTTTAAATATCAGCAAGGATTTTGTATCAACAATCAATGGTCAGATACGCGCGTTACTTGGATTATTTGACCAGAGTGCATTTGTGGGGTATACTGCAACTCCGTTTGCAAATATTTTCATTACTGACATTAATGAAACCCGCGAAAAGACTATTACCGTAAACGGTAACAGGATCAGACTCGGAGATGAACTTTTTCCGAAAGATTTTATTATTAATATTCCCCCGCCGTCGAATTATATCGGTTATACAAAAATATTCGGTACAGAACTGGATGAAGCAGAGGAAGGTGAAGATAAATTGCTTACGGTTAATATTATCGGTGGCGATGATGCCAGTATTCCAAAAAGCCACCGTAAGAACGATGAACTTCCCGTCAGTATTCCTGATGATCTGAAAACCGCTGTATGCTGCTTTGTAATTGTCTGCGCGACCAGAATGGCACGTGGCCAGGAAAAGGACCACAATTCAATGCTGGTCCATGTTTCCTGGTATGTGCGCTGGATCAATCACATCGCCGGCCTGGTAAATGAATACATGGAGGAGGTGCGTAATCTGATACGATATGACACCGATGGTGAATTCTCTGACAGAATGCGGCAGATATGGTCTGCCGAATTCTCCGGAAAAAGCGATGCCGTTATGAAGCAGATGGGCTACAGCGATCCCCGGGTAATGGAACATACCTGGGAGGAGATCAGCCAGTATCTGACTGCGGCGGCGGAAAAAATCGAAGTAAGGGCCGTACATGGTCCTCAAAAAGGCCTTTCCTACGAAAATATGCAGCCGTTGAATTATGAGGACCATGAAAATGGTCTTTGGGTCATCGCAGTCGGCGGCAACAAACTTTCACGCGGGCTGACGCTTGAAAGTCTTTCGATCAGCTATTTTCTGCGGGCCACCAAATTTTACGACACGCTGCTGCAGATGGGACGGTGGTTCGGTTACAGGCCCGGCTACGCCGATCTTTGCCGGCTGTTCACAACCAGTGAGCTTATTCTCTGGTATCAGTATATTGCCGGTGCTACCGAGGAGCTGAAAGAGCAGTTTGATGTTATGGAGCTGGCGGAGCGTACACCGCAGAACTACGGACTCAAGGTCAGAAAAACTCCCGGGAAAATGCTGATGATATCTTCAGCCATAAAAACCAGGGGCGCAACGGATCTTGAAATGAGTTTTTCCGGCGAACTTCTGGAAACTTATATCTTATCCAAGTCACCAGGTGTACTCTCACGGAATCTCGAAACAGCAGGAACGCTGCTCAAAAACCTCGGATTGCCCCCCGGAAAAGAACGTCAGGGGCAAAAGCTGATATGGGAGAATATACATGTTGATCTCGTGGACCAGTTCCTGCTGGCCTACAGAACGGAACAAACCAATATTTATCCGCAGTTTCTGCGGGGGTATTTCGCATTACAGGCGACCAGAGGACATCTGATCAACTGGACCGTGGTGTTTATCAGCAATACTCAGGATGAGGCTGCTTATCAGTTCCGGACGGATCACGGGAACTATAATATCGGCAGAACACTTCGTCAGCAAAGGGTTTTTGAAGATGCTGATGGCCGTGAATTCACTGATCCTGATATCTACTGGATCAGAAAATCTCATATTATCAGCCCGCCGCATGAATACCTTGATATGGATGCTGACGACAACAGATGGCAGCAGGCAAAAAAGCAGGCCGACACAGACGGAACCCGTTCGATAGGTAAATACGTGCGTAAGCATCGCGGCCCCCGGTACGGTTTATTGCTTGTCTATGTGCTGGACCCATCGGGCTTTACGGGGACCGATGATCTGCCAGCAATCGGATATGCTATCAGTCTGCCGGTTATTGACCATGACAAGGGAGTTTCTTATATGGTTAATCAACAGTATATTGATGAACTGACAACTATGTTCGGCGCGCCAGAAGATGCACAGGAAGATCCGGAAGCTTTAACAGACCAGCAATAACAGAATGGCAGCAGAGAATTTTGAGATCATTAATTTCAGTACACTTCTTTTTCAGGGAGTAGGAGAAATTATGGAAACCAGCCAGGACGGTGTATTCCGCGAAGCTGCCTTCACACAACTTGTTCTCGAATATCTTTCCGATGCGGATGAAACCGGTAACTGCCAGGTCTGCACGAGCATCAACAGGAATAAGGCAGGCAACCGGGTACGACAGATAAACGCATATGCGCTATGGGATGATTACGAAACACTCGATCTGTTTATTACTGACTACAGAGGTACCGGAGAAATTTATACGCTTGAAAAGAGCCGGATAGCCGGGTCATTCAATCTCGCTTTTAAATACCTGAAGTATTTGCAGAAAGGAGAGTTCAGCAACGTGGAAGAATCCGCCGCAGAAATGGAATTTATCAGCAATTTTAAAGAATTCAGCGGAAAGATCTTAAGGACCAGGATTATTCTGGTTACAGACGGCATTATCCGAACCGAATTACCTTCTGCCCCGACCCAGACCGATGGTCAGTTACTGATTTATGAAGTCTGGGATCTGCAACGCATTTATCAGGTCTGGTCATCACAGGGTAAAAGAGAGCCGATTGAAATTGATATTCCACATCAGTTTGGCCATCATATAGAATGTTTGTCCATAGGACAGCAGGAGGATCATTATTCTGCTTATCTGGCGGTGGTTCCGGCTGACCTCCTTGCAGATCTCTATAATATATACGGAACCCGGCTCCTGGAACAGAATGTACGCGTATACCTCCAGAATCTCGGAAAAGTTAACCGTGAGATAAGAAAAACCATTCTTGATAGCCCTGGGATGTTTATGGCGTACAACAACGGCATCTCCGCTACGGCCACTGATGTAATTTTTGAAACAAATAAGATCACCGGGAAGGTCTTTATCAGACATATAAAAGGTTTGCAGATCGTCAACGGCGGACAGACGACCTCATCAATTTATTATGCCCGGAAAAAAGATCGTGCAGATCTTTCGAAGATTCACGTTCAGATGAAAATTACCCAGGTCCACGACGACAGGCAAATGGAAGGGTTGGTTTCCCGCATATCAAAATATGCAAACAGTCAGAATAAAGTGAGCGAAATTGACCTGACCTCGAATCAGCCATTTCAGATTAAACTGGAAGAGTTGTCGAGAACAACCTGGGCCAATCCGGCAGGGAGTGGTAATCAGCAGACACGCTGGTTTTATGAACGGGTAAAAGGCCAGTATAAAGAAGAGCTGAATAAAGAGCATACCAATACCCGGAAAACCGCATTCAAAACAAAAAACCCGTCAGGACAGGTACTCCTGAAAGAGGAATTTGCGAAATACCGGAACAGCTGGAAGCTTTTACCTTACTGGGTGGCCAGAGGAAGTCAGAAGAACTATCTTCAGTTTATAGGTCAGGAAAAAGAGACAGAGCCCTCACGTCAGTATTTCAAGGAAAATGTCGCCATAGCCATTTTTTTTAAAGCTGCCGAGGTTATTTATGGAAAAAAACCAAACTCTATGGGTGACCTGCGTTATCTCGTGGTGCCCTATGCGGTGGCATGGATAAACCATCATACCGAAAACAGGTTGAACCTTTCAAAGATTTGGGATAACCAGCAGTTGTCCGGACCTTTTAAGCAATTAATACGGAGCGTATTACTGAAAGTAAATGAATTCTTTCAGCAGAAACCGGAAGAGTTTGCGCTGATCAGCGAATGGGCAAAACGCGAAGAGTGCTGGAACTCACTTTCCTCGATCGGGCCCGAAGAAATGGAAATTGACTTTGATCTTATTACTGCAGACCTTCATGACGCCGGCGTATCAGGAACAGTTATGAATAAGAGCGTGGATAGTCTGAATGGGTTGAAGATCGCAGACTGGGAAAGAATAGAAACAGAGGGCAGGGAAAGACTGGGCTTTGACCTGTTTCAGATTAATATCATAAGAAATGTGATCCGGCGCCTGAAACTTGGCCGGCCATTTACGGAACAATTGAGCGAACAGGCAGCCACTCTGCTGGAAATTTATCGTAATGCAGTCGTTTCTTCATGATTTTTTTCCTGAAACACATCCCAGCGTATTTGTAACGCCGCAATTGACGGCCTGCAGCCTGAGTTGTTAAAATCTAATGCTTTTCCCTGAAATTCCGCATATTCGGTATTCTGCAGTTCTGTATTAAGCACAATTGTTAGATCTGCGGGACATATTCCAAGCAGGTCTGCATCGAACAAAGAATGGACATCCCGACGGAGTAAGATACCATTTTCACAATGATTATCATCGGGGCCGCGATAATGACAGATATGACTGGCCTCAATCGCAGTTGCAACCGTGCAGCCGGTAAGCATACATTTTTCGCCGTAACGGTTAAAAAGATCATTTCTGAATTTGCTTTGCTCAGGTCTGTAATAGGATCTGCCTGTGCGGAAATCCCTTTCATCCTTTGCTGATGGTACATAGGGAGGACCATTACCTGGTCCGGTTAAACTAATCCCTGCAGGTGAACCGAGTTGGGTCAGCAGATCAGGAAACTTGTCCATGAGAAAGGACGCATTCGCCTGCTGAATAGAATAGTATGGGTTGCGGTTGATATAATAATTTTCAAGGAGATGCACACTGGTTTTCTCAGGCACACTTATAAATTTTCTGCTGTAATCGGCTGTGTATTCCTGAATTTCTGTTTCCACCTCTATAGGATTATCAAACTCATGTCCTTTCCTGCATTTATATTTCGGGGTTTTATTTTTCCTGGCCGAATGTTCTTTTATACCACAGATCGGGCAACTGTAGCGCTTCTTTTGCAATCCTCCTTTAATTTCTATCTGATCAACAATGCCAAATCCGCTGATATACATTTTATCAGCAATAACGACGTAATCACCCCGTTTTAATTTATTGTGATTTTTAACGAAATTATCATAGATATAATACGCATCCGGCTTATCAGCATACCCATCATTGCCTCCGAAGGCGCTTTTTTCTCCTTTTGACTTCAATATCCATAGTTTTTGTTCCATAAATGAGTGCAGATGATGTGTTTTGGATGGCCTATGATCGAATGATTATTAAACTATATTTTCATTTATTTTTCCTTCTACGATGGCAATAATTTCTGATGGCGTTTTATTTAAAGAGGGTGCCATTTTGAAAAGAGTAGTTATAGTTGGAGTTCTCAGGCCCCTTTCAAGTAAGGAAATATATGTGCGGTCAAGTTCACTGCTTAAAGCAAGTGCTTCCTGCGTAATACCTGCTTCTTCACGAACATTTTTTAAAACTTGACCGAATATTTTTTCCAGCATAATCTGTACAAGTTGAAGTTTTTAATCAAGCTCTTCAACGGACTATAGTCTGCAAGCTTCGATAGTGCCTATGGATCGTATTTTGATGATTGAACTTTGATCGAGCTGTATTTTGCGGATATTATTCCTAAGTAAGTGACGTTCACTTCTATGCTGCCCGGGAGATGTGATATATAATGACCGTAAGAATGAGGTATTTTGTTGTTATTTTAGCAGATATCTTTATCACATGTATTTTTTAACGCTGCAGGACCCTAATTATTTGGTTAAAGGATCCCGTGATCCGCTCGGCTTCCAGGTATTATGGCAAGATGCCGGGCGGGAGCTTATTCCGCATTTGTCGACCGTTTCGGGCAATATCCGTGACTTTCAGGTTATGGCCCTGGCTGACTATTGCCGGCAGGTTTTTCGCATTAATGACCGCGATTATCTTCCCTTTTTTTTGTGTTTCGAGCAGCTGATGGCCTATACCCGTTTTATTGAATCTAAGGGTTATGATGGGTTTAATGGCATCGACAAAGTCCGTCGGGTTATGTCAGGCAACGATAAACAACTATCGCTGTCATTAAACAACCGTGATCAGCTGCTATCCAGTCAAAAAAGCTACGGGATATGGGGTAAGTATAACCGGCCGTTCAGGGATATGGGTATCAGCTCGGATTTGCGCTTCTTCCAGACCCAGGAGGCAAAGCTGGAGACAAGCAAAGATTTCAAACAGACTGTAGAAAAACTGGTGGCGAAGAAAGGAGCTCCTTTGACTATAGCCAGAGAATGGCCGGGAGAATTTGAGTTTCTGTTTGCAAAGCCGGCCAATGACGAAAAAATCTGTTATATTCAATATCTGCTGGCAGACAATTCGCGTGGCGAATTGTTACGTTTAACCAACGAATCACCCGAGTTAGCCGGTATGGGTTTTTATGAACAGCTGGATATATTGGGCGTCCGTACAACTGATCCGGCGTTTCTTGAGCAGCTGGCTTCGTTAAGAAATACAGAACGGGTCTTAAGTCCGTTGAACAGGATATTTCGCTATTTGCAGAATAAGTCTCACTGGACATTTGCTGAATTAGATGAAGATATGCTCATAACTAACTGGTCAAAAAGTGCCCCGCTTAATGGCCCTGTTCCTTTAACCGCTGAACTGGCGGGTTTGCTTGATCTGGATAACCGGGAACTTGTGATAGGCTTGGTTAAAAGAAACAGTGAGGTCTGTGCACGCAGAGGTTCAGAACCCTGGATAACGGTCACCTCGGACGGTATAGATATTAATCATTTTGAAGGCGCGTTTACACACGAAGGTTATGACCCTCTTACTGATAATGATTATGGCTATTTCCTTAATACCTGGTTCCACATATACCGTCAACTGAATTAAATGGAAAGACATGTATTAAAGGAACAGCTCAAAACGCTTATCGGGGACCGGAAAGTCAAAGCTGCGTTGTTTTATACTTTCAATTTTGACCCCTATTTCTTTGAGAACTATGTGATGCCACTACTGCTGCCTGGTAAAGTTTTTCGGGATGAGGCGATCTACAATCATATTTTATGGCGTCGCTGTGCAAAAGAAGGACTTATCCCACCTGTAACGGTCTATTGTGACCATTACGCAAAAAACAACACCATGGCGCCCACATTAGGCTACCAGGTACGTTGCGTACGCTTAAAAGGTAAAAGAAACCTTGTGAATTTTCATCCGAAAGAGTGTTGGCTGCTACTGGAGGGAGGCGAGCTGATCCAGGTTAATGGTTCAGCGAACCTCACCTCATCCGGATGGTGCGACAATCTCGAATGTTGTGCGGTACAGCGATTTTATAAAAACTCTTTCCCAAAAACAGTTGCTCAGAATCAAAGGCAACGGATGCTGCAAAATATTTCCGACTTGTCCGCCGAACAACAATTAAGCGAAGCGGAGGCAGAGATCCAATATTTCTTACGTTACACGGATGAAACCGATGACTTTTTTTCCAGCCTGGAAACTTCTTTCCGGGAACGGATCAATGAGTTGGTTGACCGTTACCAGCCGGAACGAATCGAGGTCATTGCGCCCTATATGTATGGAGAGGGTGAGCTGATCGATGAGCTATGGCAAAAAGGGTTCAAACAGATTTGTTGCCTGGTGCCCTCCATGAAAACCAATGAAGTACTGTTAAGTAAAGAGGTTTTTACGGGCATGATGGAAAAAGGTGTGGCCTGGTGCGCCTGGAAAGATCAGGTTCTGGCACATGAACCGAGGAACCTGCATGCCAAAATCTACAGACTATACGGTTCCAGGAAAACAATTACGGTCACGGGTTCTGTTAATTTTACAGGGCCAGCCTGGCGCAAATGTACTAGTGACGATTTTAATGAAGCCAACGTCGAATCCGCCATGATACATGTTGAAGACTTTAAAACTCATTGGCTGGAACCACTGCACAATATCGATCTGGATTTGTTTCTTTTCCTTACTAAGGAAGATCTGGAAACAACAGAAAAAACTGACCATGCCGGTAGAAATGCCCCTTTACTGAATTTTACGATCAACTGGAAGACCAATCACTTGTCCTGTACAGGAAAGCTGCAAAAAGGGCAGCGGATACGTTTCAAAAGCCTGCTGCTGGAGCGGGAATTGACCAGGGCAAAGGAAACATTCACCTTGCAATCTGCAGATATTAAACAACTCTCTAAAAATGCTCTTATAGAATTAGTTGACTTGGCCGATCCGGGTCAGATATTTGCCTATTATCCCTGTCAGCTGGAGATCGAGCGCCGGCCGCTCAATTTCAAGCTCGATCCTGACACGATCCTCAATTTTTGGTTGTCGGGAGATGACCCTTATGTGGAAGACGAGTTAAGCGGCACGGTCGCTGAAGCGGTAACAGATGAGTCCGGAAATATCGATCCGGAGAAATTTGAAACACCTTCCCTCCTTAATATGATGGCGCGGCATTTTACAGCACTGATCAGCCTGGAGAAGCGGCTTTTTGATCAACAACACCGGGACCGGACTGAACAGTTTCATGCCTTACGATATTATTTACTGACTGAGAACCTTGACACATTGCCGTTTTACCTCAAGGGAATTCGGGAAATGGCTGAAAAGCAACAAGGGGTCAGTTTCCTCTGGATGATTCAACAATTACTGATGATTCGTTTTTATGAGCGGGCACTGGCCTGGCCTTACAAAAATGCCGCCGGAGGAGCATGGCGTTCTTTTAAAACGGCAGTAGCGGAAAAGCGCGCCGGATTGCTTTCGGAAACTGACCGGATTGCAGGGTCTGTAACGGGTTTAAAAGAAAAAGCAGAGTGGTTTACTGAACAAATACGAATCGATCATGGCTAAACAACGCGAAGAAATTAATGCGGTGATCGACCTGCAGTCTGAAGGAATCGCTGCTGTGATCGCCAACCGGCAACTGGCAGTCATCAGTAAGGCGTATGCCTATCTTTCACAGCCTGGCAACAATATCATCTATATTGCGGATGAAGTAGGTTTAGGTAAGACCTATATCGGCCTGGGTATCGCCGCCCTGCTCCGGCATTCCGGTCGAAATCCTGCAAAACATGTCGACCTGATGATCGTGCCTAAAAAAAATCTGCAGGATAAATGGTTAAAAGAGCTGCGGAACTTTGCACAAAACAATTATAAAGGCGGGGATTATTTCAGGAACGCTGCCAGTATTGATAATGTGATTCATAACCGGCTGAGACCAATATCTCCTGAACAGTTGTTCACTATTTTCAGGATGACATCCTTTAGCAGCCTGATCACTTCCAGGCACCGTGTCAGGGAATATTTACAGGATGAGGTTTTCAGTAATGATCCTTTTTGTAAAGGAATACTTTGGCAGGCTTATGACCAGGGATATTTCAACAAGCCAAATAAAGGCTTGTTAGTGCGACTGGTAGCGTGTCTGTTAAACGCGGTTTCTTCCAAAGTCGATTGCCTGATCGTCGATGAGGCACACAACTTCAAATACGGGCCAGGTGGAGAAAATGGTGACGGCGCTGTCCGCAACCAGGTCACCGCCCGCTTCCTGGGGGCGATAAAAGATAAGGATATCCTGAAAGCCTTTCCGGATTTGCAGGGAAAAATGAAATATCCATTGGCAAAAAAAATTATCTGCTTATCTGCCACGCCTAAAGACAGGCAGCTGTGGGAGATTAAGAATCAACTGGATTGTCTTATGTCCAGACATCTTTTAAAAGATGTCGCCACAACGGAAGATATCAAAGCTTTGCTCCCATCGTTTTTGATCCGCGGAAATATGGAATATCGGTTAAACGGAATAGATTATTCGCGCAATCAATGTCGACACGAACACCGTCAAGGCAATGTAACTAAGGACCCGGAAGGCAAGCCGATTACTTTAGAAGATAATTTGGATAATGTTTTCTGGCAACTATTGCAATATAAGTCAATCCGGCATCTTTCACAGAAAGCCAATGCCTCTTTTGAGATCGGGATGCTTGCAGGGTTTGAAAGTTATCAATTGGATATGGATAAGCGGGTCGCTGAACAGGGAGATGACGAGGACTCTGTCGATCCGGGCAAAGAATATGAGATATTACAAAGCCGTAGTCAAAAAATCAGCCAGGATGCCAATGTGGTAAGATCTCTGGTAGGATCTTATAAGGATGCTTTTGGCAATGAACCCCCACCGCATCCCAAACTGTCAAAGCTGGAAACGGAGTTGCTGCGACAGTTTGCAAATCAGGAAAAGGCCCTGATCTTCGTCCGTCGTATTGCGACTGTAGATGAGCTTTTAAGACATCTGCTGCAACGTTACGATCAGGAACTGGTTAATAGCGGCTATTTATCACTGGGAGGAAAATGGACGCGTTATCTGACCGAAAAGGTCAGAGCGTTACGAAAAGCATGCCAGAAATTTTATAATGACCGAAAACGTTCCGATACCCTGACTCTCTTGAATGAATCAGGGGAGCTGGATGCCTGGTGGCGAAAATTGGACCTGCCTGCATATCTGGAAAGGATCGAACTGCTTCGTTATGCATATGCTAATGAGAACGTGCCGTTAATTAACCTTCTGGATGACCATCTGGTCCATGGCAAATTCAGGCGGAGTCAGAAACAAACAGCATTGAACAGCCTTAAAGCATTGCTACCGGTCTGGCGGGAACAACTTGGCAGGACGGATGAAGATATCTCGGAAGATGAAGAATCAGAGATCCGCGCAGATTCCTTTTTTAAAGATTATTTTAAAAAAGGACGTCCCGGAGATGGATTTAATTTCAGAAAAAAAATATACCGGGAAAATTGGTATGACTTTAATTTTTACCAATTGCTTTTGGCCGACCAAAACTGGAAAACAGCTGCTCTTTCAGCTAAAAAAAGTCTTGGTACATTCCTTCCGGAACTGGAGGGAAAAAGGCCTCATCAGGTTTTTACAGCCTATCAGGATGCCTTCAATATCGCGCTTACAAAACCGGAAACACCGGCCTATCGGCTGAAAACGCACAAAGGTGGCAACCCTTTGTCGAAAGCAACCTTTTTAACAGAGTTACTTCTCAATTGCTGCCAGGAGGAATGGGAAGAGTGGAAAAATAAACACCGCAATAAAGAATGGCCTGAGCTTCTGAATGAACTCGCCGTACTTAACAGCTTGTTACAATCCGTTTTTCAGCATGGCAGCGGGTTGTTGCCCTCTTTTGTGGCCGACGCAAAAGAGGGAGATTTTACAAGAGATCTGATCGGTCTGTTGAAAGAGCCGGAAGCTCCGTTTCACTTTGTGTTGCAAGAGGTGAAGACGATCATTAAGGATTTCAGCCTCATCGTTTCGGTCAACTTCCAGGAAAGAGATCCCAAAAAGGTAATCGACAGGCTAAAAAACAGTTCTCCGGTAATCGGAGCCAGTGGTCAGGATAAAAACCGCAGTGCTATCGCTGCACGGTTCAGGATGCCGGGTTTCCCGTACGCCCTGGTCGCTACGGATATTTTCCACGAAGGTGAAGATCTCCATACTTATTGTCAGTCAGTTTATCATTACGGCATCGCATGGAATCCGAGCAGCATAGAACAAAGAACGGGTAGGGTCGACCGGATCAATTCGCTGAGCTACCGAAGGCTTATAGCAAGCCAGGATCTTAATTTCTCAAATAAAGTGCAGGTATTCTACCCTTACCTCAGTCGTTCGGTAGAAGTCAATCAGATTGTGAAATTACTTGGACATGTAAATCGCTTTCTTGAAGACTTTAATAAAATTGATTCGGTGCAACGGTACGATAGCGAAGTCAACATAGCTGAAGAAGTTACCGAAAGCGATATACCCAAAGCCATCACTTCGCGTATTTATTCGAAATATGATGTTGAACATTTTAAAGGAATATAATGGATAAGCCACAGCGACCCGAGACTCATATAACTGACACCAAAGCGAAGAAATATCTGGAGTATCAGATACCCGATGAATGGCACTACAATGTACCACAGCATGACTATGGAATCGATTATCAGGTCGAAATATCATTAGGGCATCAGGTAACAGGATTGAACTTTTCGATACAGCTGAAAGGCCAGTCTGAAGGAACTGCAGGCAATCTCGCCAAGACAGTAATCAAGCATACCACGCTAAGTTATTATCAGGTCAGATTAGAGCCGGTAATGGTCGTGATCTATGAAGATAATTGTAAAAAAGCGTATTGGGCCTGGATCGACGATCTGAATATTGATTTGTCAAAAGGTCAGGAGACATATACGTTAAGCATTCCTAAAACAAATTTATTGAGCTCGATCAATTGGGATGAGATCAGGATACATGTTCAGACCATATTCAATAACCGTTCTTTTATCGGTGACTTTGATTTGTCAAAGATCCATGATAATGTAGAATTAGCTGCGTGGAAAGTTTACAATGACGGTGATTATGAACAAGCTGTATATCTTTTCCGACGTCTGATAATCGATAGTAAAGATAACCTTAATATCAGGCAGGCATTAGCCTGGAGTCTTTACAGATGTTACCGGTATGCAGATGCGCTTGTCATAATCAATCAACTTTTGAATTTACGCACATCACTTAACTATCTTCAGATTAAAGCTTGCATTTTGGCCGAATTCGGATTTAGTGACCGGGATAAAGGCAAGATCATTCAGGCAAGGGATCTGTTCAGGCAATCACTCGAAAAATCTCCGAGTGCCATAATGCATTATAATTATGCAAATACATTGAGCGAACTGAGCGATTATGAAGCAGCTGTAACGGAATACCTGAAAAGTATCGAATCGGACCCGAATGTTGCAGAATGCTGGAAGAATTTAGGAACAGCTCAAGGACATCTGGAGAAGTTTAGTGAGGAATTGAGATGCTACGATGTCGCCTTATCTATCAATCCCGATCTCCCGCAGGCTTTATTCAGTAAGGGTATTACGTTAGCTCAACGCTTCCAACGCTATGATGATGCTCTCGTTCTGTTCAACCGCGTTTTGTCTCAGGGTGATGATCTGATAAAAGGTTATATTTTAGGCTTGACATGGGTAGCTGAGGCTTATCAACAAACAGGAGACCTGACGTCAGCCTTGTACTGGATTGACTATGGTTTGAATTTCAGAGGAACAGATCTTAGCTTTTTAAACTTTAAATCCAATTTGCTCGCAAAAAACTGGAGATACCATCCCGAGTTCAAACAAATCGCCGAAGATTTTTTTAATTACCGTCTTGAACTGGAGAATGATTTGAGGAGTTTGTATCATTTGATTGAGCTGCTCGGGCTTGATCTTGGGGAAGCTTTGCCTTTGCTTCAAAAGCATACTCCTTTATTTCAGCGCATTACTAACGAACAACTTGTATCGATTGACTTTGATCTGGAGACAGCGTCTTCGACATTATTGCAAATGAATTTTTACGGGGCTTTCCGCAGCACCTATTTTACTACCAGGTATGTCGATCACTTAATTACACCATACTTTTCCATACCAGGAACGTTCTGGGATTTAATGGACTTAGTTTGTGCTGCCGCTTTTACCGGCGCGATCAAGGAGTACAGCGAAACAGGGAAGGCTGAATTATTGGCGGGTAAAATATTCGACGGACTGTCAGACGGATTTCCAAAGCTCATCCCGTATCTTGTGCCATTTGATCAGCGATGGTCATTCGATGACAAGACCGCAGTTTTCGCCACTGTCTACTCCGGCATGGAAACCATCGTTTATCGCGAAACAGGAGCTCAATCCGGCCACATTGCTTTCGGCCTGAAGTTGCGGCAAGTAGATCCCGAAGAATACATTACAGCAAAAAGAAAAGAGCAATTGTCATATAATCTTTATCATGCACTAATAGCGCATTTAAGGCTGGCAGAAAGCCAGAAGTAAATAAATCTTCGCCGATGATATTAAGTAATACTATTCCTCAGGAAAATTTTCTTTCACATAGTTTAGCCAATCATCGTTAGTTGGATCCCTGTTATGATCCCTGATAAAATCGGCAACAAACTTATTCATCAGGCCAGGCACCTTCTTCTCAACTAATTTGTTTCTCTCGCGCTCAAGTATCGCTTTCCAATTTTCCTCGGCAATAATCAACGTTTTAATTTTGTCGCCCGGAGCATTCGTAATAGCGGTGATATCATGGCTATCTAAGACTTTAAAATAATCGAGATATCTCGCGCCCGCTCTTGGCTTTTCAAAAAAGAAGAAAACAATTATCTGGCCCAACATGATATTATACGGAAGGCGAAATTCAGGATGCGCCAGATTATATCCTTCAGTTGGATTTTCTAAATGGTCATAGGTACAAATAATGTAATATAGGCCCTCGAAAAGCTCCCGTTTCTGATTGAGTTCAGAAATGTATTTATTGTTCTTTATCTTAACCTTAAAATTTTCATATGCAGGTAACGCTTCATTTATTAAAACTCTCAATTGCTCCTGCTCATCCGGCCTAAGTTCAAATTCCCTGAAAAGCTTAGATGAGGAAAGAGAAATCCTGAATAAAAGAGTAGCAATTAATAAGGTAAAGACAAGCGGGTCAACATTTTTTGCTTCTCTGATAAAATCCTGCTGCTCGGGTAAGTGAATGTCTCTGAATCCCTGAGCAAATCTTTCGGTCTTAATCTTATCGCGATATTCACGGCAGATATAACCTTCAATATATGACATACGTTGCTCACATCCCCTGCAAAAAAGATAATCTTCGACAACAGGTGCTGCCCCTGTGTTATTTCGATAGTCAAAATTTGGCTCATCGTCAATCAAGTATCCTTTTTCCTTACCCCGTTCACCAACGGTGCTTTCAATGATAAAAGCAGAAAGCATATGAGAACCGGTTTGGTCAGCTTCTCTTTGAAGGCATATCGCGCATAGTGGCATTTATATATGTTTATATTATAATATACTAATTTCTTGCGCAATAAAAAAATGTATTAATTTTCTGCTATCGCAAAAACGTAAACCCAATTACGTTTGGGTATCTTTAACAAAGAATTATTATGTCAGGATCTGAAACAGTTTTCCCTGTATTATCATATGGCTTGCAGGATGAACATATAGCAAACGGGAGTGCCTTTTTTATTAATAATAAAGGGGTATTTATAACTGCGGCACATACATTTAAAAACTCGCAACGCCAGATGCTTGCCAGCTTAAATGGCAAAGTTTACACTATAACTGAAATCTGGCAGGAGTATTTACCAAACGACGATCAGTCGGCACCACTTTATAGAGATTTGTTTATCGGAATGGTAGATTCTTATGTGCCGAATGATATTTTGGAACTCGGCAGTGATGTCGATATGAAAACCGGACAAAGCCTGGAGGTAAGCGGCTGGAACACGACCGATTACAGTAAACCGACGGCACCTGTTCATGCCAATGACCTGTTCGAATCTGTAATTTCCGACTATCAAGAAGATGATGACGAACATGTCTTACAGTCGACCGACAATGAGAATGATTTAAATTTAAACTTAGTTGAACAAGACAAACTGACTACAATTGACGATCTGCATTCATACCTGCATTCAGATAATGACGGCAACTACACAGTGAGCACTAATGAAATGGTTAAAATTTCAAAATTAATACCTGATGTTCTGGACGCTAAATTTGTAAGATATAATTTCAGACATATTAACAAATACTCAGAGTATCCGTATGAGTTTCTAAATGGATTCACAATAAAACTGGATGTACCTGAACCCCATGGCTATAGCGGAGGCCCCTTGTTACTTGATAATAAAGTTGTGGGTATGTTAATAGGGGAAGAAGGGGCAATATCAGTAAGTTATATAAAAGAGCGGCTTAATGAACCGGCGATAAAAAACATTGTAGAAAATATGTCACCACAATTCGCATTGCCTGAAACAGACGAAAGAATGTGGGCATATCAAGTAATTAAAAATGTTCATTCAGTATTACTTAGTCCTGGAAGCAGCTATACGTCTCAAGCGTCCAACATTCTGTATGTACTTAAAAAGGATATTCATTTGCTTCTAACACCTGTTCCCTCGTTAATATTGGAAGGTTTCGGTGGGACTGAAGGTAATCACTATTGGAAAGAGAAGCATAAACTAGTCAATCTGATTGTAATCGATGATGACCTGATACGCGCAGCAAATTTAACTGATGAGGAAGCGGAGGCAGTGGTAGTTCATGAACTTGGGCATGTCCTGAATATGTATGAGGTGAAACATGTCCCTAATCCACTTGACAGTGTCTGTACACAAATCCCATACGATCCAAACGTGGCGGCTAAAGTGAACGCTGAGAATAACTTAAATAAAGAATTATACGCAGATAATTATGCTCATCAGACTGGATGGAAATTATCCTTACTTAGAAGTTTTGAAAAGTACCTGACAATTGGCGGCGCTAAAAATAAAGAAATGTTTGAGAGCCGTTCCGAAGCTCTGGAAAATGCATTTTCAAAATTGCCAGGTGTTATCCGGCCTCTCAGGCAGATATCGGATCTTAATTGAGCCATATTTTTAAAATACGTCACATCGAAATTATATGAGCCTTCGGACATTATCTTCCCCAAACCATGTTCGTGCTTTACTTATTACACCCGCATCAGGTTGATGGTAAAACACAACCAAGTTCTCTTTAGCGCGTGTACAACATACATAAAACAGCTTCTCAGTATCAGCAAGAACGTTTGGATTGCCATTTTTCAGGAATAGGTTCTGAAAATTATACTTGTTCCATCTTCCATTATCAAGAACAATGAATACATTATTAAATTCTGCACCCTTGATATTGTGTTGGGTTGAGAATGGCGTAAAGCCCTCAACATAGGCATAACAGTTATAAAATTCCCGATAACTTACTGCTTTTACCCGATTATATACATAAGAATAACTGGCGATATATTCTGTCAATTGTTCATTAATATACCAAATACCATGCGTATGGGCATAAGTTATCATTTCTTCGATTGGACTGTTAATCAGGGCATGCAACCCATCCATTATTTCTTTCAATTCCCTTTTATTTTTCAGGGAAAAAATCCTGTAATCGGTCTTCCTTATAAAATCATTGTACTGTTTCCTTTCATAAAAATGAATACAGTCCTGAATATGAAAAAGATGTCTAATGATGGGATTGCGTAATGTGCCCTTTTTTCGCTCCTCTTCTTCCGAACCCTTTTTGTCACCAAGTAACTGATCGGTTTCTAAGTAGATGCTTTTGAACGTATCGAATGGATATTGCCTTGCTTCCTCATATAACACTGGATTTTCTTCTACGAACGCCCTTACCACCGGAGCCATACGCAAACCTACAAAGTCAACAGCTTGCCCAAAAGTTATATTTTCAGGTATATCGGTATTGTTATCATTTATATTACGCAGTATTGCATTTTTATACTCAATTATCCTGTCCCTTGCAAAAACAGCCATTAAATTAGGAAATCCAGCTTTTGGCGCTATCAGGTTATGGGTTAAATATAACTCCTTGGTTTCTTTATTATCTGAAAAATCCCATCCCTGAAAGTATTCAGAAGCTTTTATTACTTCAAAATCGGTGTGATCAGCGTATAAAAATTTAATATTGCCGACCTTATTATAATTGGGGGCCTTATCATCATCGGCGGGTTCCTGACGCAAAGTATCTGTACGAAGGAAGTTCGCGAGATCGACAACCTGCTTAGGGTTTCGCCTATTATCCTTCTTGACAACTTCGGTTACGATGCCCTGATCAATATAGGATTGAATATCCCCGTTCCCGCCATAAATTGCTTGCATAGAATCCCCGAAAAAACCTAATACATTTTTCCTTTCAGATTTTTGTAAATGGTCAAGAAGTATTCTGATAACACTTGACGAAGTATCCTGATATTCATCAATGAATATAAAGTCATATTTATCTTTGACTATATCACATAGCAAAGGAAAATGTTCAAACATATATTCAGCGATCAATAACACCTCATCATGAGAAATAATGCCATCACTTATTTTTCTCCACTCTCGGTAATCAATATTCTTATCATCAAAATATTCAGCCGATGTTGCTAACCCACTGCTATCTGTGATCTTTTCTGATTCGATCAGTTTAAATAAACTTGTTCTTAAATTCTTTTGAAAAGACTTGATCGTATCCCATAGAAAATCGTGAATGGTAAGTACCCTTAAATTCTCAAATGCAGTTCTTTCAAGAATTTCCTTGACTGCTACGTTAGTAAATGTAATACAGGCCACTTCAGCTAATGGATCTTTAAGGAATATGGCTTTAAGAACCTGTACTAACGTATGGGTCTTGCCGCTTCCGGCACCACCACTCAACAGGAAATTTTTGCTTTCCGATATAACGTCAAAAATCTCGTCTATTTCCTTAGCCATAATAATCCTTCTGTAATGTATCCTGGAATTTGCCAATTGCTATAGGTGCCATCGCTGTTGTATATGACATCCAGCGCAAACGATGTTTTTTTATCAATGCAGTTCGCAGCAATATCATAAGCATCTAAATCGTCGTCATCCAAATCATCGACATTTTTAAGGCTCCTGAAATTGTCTTTGTTATCCTTTATAAATTGTTTATTGAGCGATATAAACGCGTCCTCGTAACTTCGCGCATGGTATTCATTTTCATGGGTTTGAAAAACGATGCACAATTTACCATCTTCGTTCACATTCCAGGCATCATTCAGTTTGCTATGAACTTTCCCGGCAAGAGTCAACCCTTTTAAATCATCAAGGCTTTTACCTGCATAAAAACTATTAATCGCAGCATTGGATGATAATGTCCCTTCGGCAACACGACATTTATTTCGCGCCATTTTAGGTGATCCGTCGTTGTTAAAAGCCGGTGCTCCTTTTTTAATAACCTGTTCCATTTTACAGGTATCAATATCTGTTATGATTAAGCACCTGATACCCAAAAAATGGATAAATTTTTCAAAGACGTGTGAATGTGCACCAACCTCAACGACCGAAATGTTTTGAGAGAGCAGTGGGATAATTTCATCTGCTTTATGTTCAATGTCAATCTTTTTCATGATTGCAGATAACAACAAACGTTCCGTGTCTCCCTCGATAAGTATCGCTTTATCAGCAAAAAACAATTCTGTTCTGTTCAGGGTAAGGTATTGCGCGAGAAAATCATATTGATCAATATTTTCCCCGTATTCTTCCCTTAGTTTTTTTAGATTCTTAGCAACGACACGGTTTTTAGATTCCTTTAAAAAATATTTAATGTCATCAAACTCACTTTCCGCAGTAATGTGAGAAGAATGGGTAGTAATGATTGTCTGTAAATTAAAGGTTATGCCGTCCGCATCTTTTCCAGTACTGGCCTCGTGCAGCAAATTTTTAATGTTTTTAATAAAGATATATTGCATTTGAGGATGGGTGTGGGCTTCCGGCTCTTCTATAAACAGAATATTAATATCAGCCGGCTTTGAGTCTGGATCTTTAATCTTCTTAAAATCGTTCAGCAACACCTCTATCTCAAAAATCATAGCTATCAAATTCATATAACCAAGGCCGTTATAATCTTCAGGCAACGAAAACGCATTGTGATTATACATCACTGTGGTATTTTCCTTCAAAATATTTTTCTCTTCAAGCGTAGAAATAATATTTATGATCGAATCTTCAGCCCCAATACCGCCAAACCTTTTTACTTTGCTAATCAGATTTGCAAACACTTTCTCATATATCCCGGTAAGATGCACATCCGTTTTACCAAGCTGATCGATCAGCTCACGTATACTTTCCGATTCATTAATGGGATTGGAGATTTTTTCATAGTATTTGGAAGACATCCTGGATAAAGTCTTATCAGATCTATTTACGTTACCCTCTTGATTAGCAACATCCCTTTTTGCTTTTATTCTTTTGAAATTGATTACTTTATCAAGTTTGATTAGTTGTTTAGTTAGGTCAATAAAGTTTGTCTCGTTGTTGTATTCAAGCGACTTTTTAAAGATTTTAAAATAATTCTTATGATATTTTTTTAAATAATAAATGGAATCTTTTTTTGCTAAATCATCGAGCGTTTCGGCTTCTGTAACGAGTGCTTCTGCGACAGGTACAGCTTCTAAATCTGCTACGGCCATTGCCACGGCTGGTTCGGCAATAGCTTCATCTTCTTGTTTAGTGGCAGTAACAGCATTTAAACTGGCTCTGAATATTGTGTAGTCCGACCTAAGCAACATTAGTTTCTCCGTACTTAACGAATACTCAAAAGACAATATGATTTTGTTTACCTCTGGATCAAGATCTAACATTAATTGGCTGATGTTACTTAAATCATCACTTTCTTCATATTGAATATAAAGCTTGAGCACAATTCCAAATGGGTCGGGTAGTTCCTGTAAGTGATCCGCCTCTACAATTGCCTTAATTTGTTGCTGAAATTCAATATTAAAATCATCAAAAGCAAATTCGGCCTGGTACACATCGTTGCTTAAAAACTTCTCCAGAACCGAAAGAAGGGATGTTTTACCACAGTTGTTTTTTCCTATTACTAAAGAAAGCTTGTCCTCTAAATCCAGATTAAAGCTTTGCAACAATCTATAATTTTCAATATGTGCATTAACGATTTTCATGTTGTATAAGGTCGTAAGGTTAAATGTATGTATTATTTTTGAAGGGAATACCATTATTTACGCAAGCAGGATCACTTATCGCTTTCACCTTGGTCGGGTGGACATGAATCATTTATAAATGAAATTAGCCCCTTAAAGTCATTTTAACTGACTTTGGAGGTCTCTGTGAGGTCACGAAAAAAAATGGTATAAAAATTAAATAGATCGAAACCTAGCGAAAGGCATAGTTATAGATGCCCAAATTGTATGAAAAATTATGCCCTTTTTGGTGTTTCGGATGTGTACTATTAGTAAACTTGTCAAATCACAATATCACATATCAGCCGTAAATCGTCAAGAAAGCGACGTGAGCTACGCGCCGTCTGGGCTGCCCGTTAGGACTTAGCATTGAGCGTTCTGAATGGCAATAATATTAATATTCCATAGAAATCTTGTATGCTTTGCTAATACTATACAACTTAAAAGCTTGGCATCGTTTGTTATAAACATAACCTTCTTTTTGTCTTACCTTACAGGTTTCACCTTCATTTGTTGTCCGTAAATGGCATCATACTTCCCCGCTTTATTTTCAATTATTTTATTTAAATCAATACTTCCAATAAAGGTCAAAAGTGGAACAAGGGGTCGATCCCCGTTGACCCTTACAATAAATTTTTAACTAAATGGTATTCATTTAAACTCTCCTTAAAACCAGTTTGTACCGGGTTAAATGACTTTTGGAGGTTACTGGGAGGTTACTGAAAAAAAATCGCACAAAAAAGGCACTTACTTGCTTTGTAAGTACCTTATTATCAGGTGGAGAATATCGGAGTCGAACCGATGACCTCTTGCATGCCATGCAAGCGCTCTAGCCAGCTGAGCTAATCCCCCTTTTATTTTATTTATAATGTCGGCCTCTTGACCTTCCCGATTTCCATCGGGACACTCTAGGCAGCTGAGCTAATCCCCGTTTGCGGGATGGCAAAACTAATAAAAAGTTGTGGATTAACAATAGCTGCAATTGAAACCTGTACTATTTTTCAAATTCTGATCCATCACCTCATCATTTGTCAACAAATTAAACAAATGTTAATAACTATTGATTTTCAACAAAATATACTTATATTGCTTTTAAATATTAAGGCTATGAAAATTCTTACTCTTTTAAATATCGTCCTGATTATCGATGCGGTTGTTGTTTTAACACTGGTACTGATTACAGTTTTTGGTTCAGCAAGCGACTATACCAAACTGATAGTCCCGGTTACCAGTTTGATTAGTTTATCTTTAATACGCACCATGCAAGTAAACAAGCAAAAAACGCTGAGCCAACTGCAAGCTGTTAGAATCAACAAACAGTAAATTTAGCTAGCTTGTTGCAAACGGCAAGTGAAAGTAAAATCTGCTGCCTACGCCTATTTCGCTTTCTACGCCAATATCGCCGCCTTGTGCGGTAATAAACTCCTTCGATATAGCCAATCCCAGGCCTGAGCCCGATTTATTTTGCCCGTCTGTTGGTACCTGGAAATACCGGTCAAACAAACGTTGCTGGTATTGCGCATCAATGCCTTTCCCAAAATCCTGCACAGAAAATTCAACCACGTTTGCTTTAACACCTACGTTAACCAATATTTTTGATTTGGCGTGGCTATATCTCAAAGCATTCGATAACAAATTAATCATAACCCAGGCTGTTTTTTCTACATCAACATGTAATTGAGGAGCATTGTCTGCAACCTTTTGTTCAATAACAATGTCTTTTTGGTCTGCCTCAAATTTTACGGCTTTAATGGCATATTCCAATATCTGCTCTGCGTGGGTTGGCACAAAGTTTAGTTGGATATTGCCGGTTTCTACCTGCGAAAGATCCAGCAGTTCATAAGTAATCTTTAACAAACGCTCGGCATCGCCGGTGATGTGCTGCACCAATTCGGATTGCTCATTATTCAACTCGCCAACCCGATTATCTGCCAATAATTTCGCGCTCATTTTTATAGCTGCTATCGGGGTTTTAAGCTCATGCGATATCGTGGCGATGAAGTTGGTTTTTGCTTCATCCAGTTCTTTAAACTCGGTTATATTACGCAGGATATATACTTTTCCGGCCGATCTTTGCGCTGTTATAACAGGCGATGATCTGTCGGGTGACAGATCTGGGATAACAATCTCTCTCGTCTCCAATTGAAAATGAGAGTCTTTACCATCGGCATAAATTTTAAACGGCTCGCCTGTTTTTTTATCTTCGGTGATGGACTTGAACAGGTCATTGTTCTTAGTAATGGCAGTTACCAATTTACCTTTAGGCTGATCGTCATTCAAACCCAATATACTTTTGGCGGCTGTATTGATAAAAAGGATTTCCTGCTTTTCGTTGATACCAATAATAGCATCGTGCATTTGCTCAATAATGGTTTCAATACGTTGTTTCTCGGATAGTATTTTTGACAGGTTACTATTTTCCCAATCATCCAATCGCGAAGCCATGTCGTTAAAAGCATTTGCCACTTCTGCAAACTCATCGCTTTGGTCAAAGTGTATGCGCTGACTATAGTTTTTGTTAGCAATTTCACGGATACCATCTAACAAAGAGTTTAACGGATTAGAAATGATACTCGGAAAATTTACACTGAAACTAAAAAGTATCAAAAAAGTTAGTGTACCCGCTAAACCCAGATACAAGCTCGCATCCTTAACCGACTCATGGGCTTTATCGTTCTTAATAACAATTGCCCGCATATTAACCACATCAATTGTACGCAAATATTTACGCGCGTTTCTTTCGGCTAATTTAAGCTGTGCACCATTCGCTGTTTTATTTTGGAGCTGATTAAAAGCTTCCCTTAAATTTCCAACGGCTAGTCGCTCTCCTACCTCGGTTATGTTATGCTCTTCTTTGACCAACTGGGTGTTGAATTGGTTTGCGGCCTGCGCATTTAGCGGAAAATCCTGCTCATCCAGTATAGTGCGCATATCCCGGGTAAAATTAAGCGACTCGTAATTATCCTTCAAAATCACTTTGGCGCTGTTAGAGATCTCGTTGATGTAAAACAACGATACCAAACCAAAAAATAGGACGACCACAAACAAGAAGCCAAATCCTAAACGGAGTTTATTTTTTACTTTCATGACAGTATTACTAAATCAATTTCTGTGGATGCTATATTTTTAAGCAATCCGTTAAAAACAGGGGTTCTTAAAATTAACTGGAACAGGCTTAAATGGGGTTTACCAATACAGATTGTGGTTATCTCCCGGTCTTTCGCTACCTGCATAATAGTTTGTGTTATCTGGTCGCTTTTAACTTTCAAAACTTCGCCCCCTAATTCGGTAGCCAATTTAAAGTTATTAATCAAATGCCTTTGTTTATCCAGCTTAATCTTATCTAAACTTTCACCGCTGCTCTGTACATATAAAACAATCCATGGCGAGCGGTAATAAGATGCCAAACGTGCAGTTTTTCTGATAACCACTTTTGACGTTTCGGCGTTAGATGAGATACAAGCCAGAAATTTTTCTGGCCGAAGTTTAATTTGCTTTGGAACTTCAATATTGATTTTTCGCTCCAGGTGATGCGCAACTTCTTTAAGCGCAATTTCCCTTAACTGCAATATCTTTTCGCTGCGAAAAAAATTGTCCAAAGCTCTTTCAACTTTCGATTTATCATAGATCTTGCCATCTTTCAACCGGTCTATCAGCTCATCTGCAGTCAAATCAATATTTACTATTTCGTCGGCGGCTTCCAAAATCTTATCGGGTATACGCTCGGTAATACTTATCCCGGTTATCTTTTCTATTTCCTCGTTAAGGCTCTCCAGGTGTTGAATATTTACTGCAGAAATTACATTAATACCTGCGTTTAAAATATCCATCACATCCTGCCAGCGTTTGCTGTTTTTGCTGCCTTCGATATTACTATGCGCCAACTCGTCCACTATAACTACCTCGGGGTGCCGGTTAAGAATGGCTTTCAAATCCATCTCCTCCAATTCTTTACCCTTGTAGAATATTTTACGCCGGGCGATCATGGGTAAACCAGCCAGCAAAGCATGCGTTTCAGCCCTGTTGTGGGTTTCAATATAACCTATTTGTATATCGATGCCATTACGCAACAAAGAATGAGCTTCCTGCAGCATACGATAGCTTTTACCTACGCCGGCACTCATACCAATGTAGATTTTAAACTTACCACGCCTTGAACTTTTAATCAGTTCAAGGAAATGCGTTACCGATTGCTCCTTATTATCTTCAGCCATAATTTTAACCTATAAAAGGGGATGCCATAAACATCCCCTTTGCATGCGCCCGCTCGCCAAATCAACAAACAAGTTAACGATAAAGCACATGCATATCTTGAATATTATTTCAATTGATCAAGCGCCACATTCAATTTAAGTACATTGATTTTTGACGGACCAAACATACCCAAAAGTGGGCTTTCGGTATGATCGGCAACCAATTTGGCTACTTTATTCTCGTCCAGTTTGCGAAATGCAGCAACCCGTTTAACTTGTATTTGTGCAGCTTCGGGTGATATGTCTGGGTCAAGGCCGCTACCTGATGCAGTAACCATTTCTGAAGGGATATCACTACGTTTTAAATACGGATGATATTTTAAAAGTGTATCGATGCGTTTTTGCACGTCTTTTAAATAATCAGGATTGGTTGGCCCTTTGTTTGAACCGGCAGAACCGGCAGCGTTATAAGCTACAGCAGACGGCCTGCCCCAAAAATATTGTGGTTTGGTAAAGCTTTGACCAACTGCAGCATAGCCAACCACTTTACCATTTACAATAATGGTTTCGCCATTGCCGCCACCCTTTGATAATTTGCCCACAAAGCTGATGAAGACAGGATAGATGACACATAACAGTACAGTTAGTACTAATGTAAGCCTTATGGCTTGTAAAATGTAAGTTTTCATGATTTCTTATTATATCATTAATGAAACAACCAGATCAATTAATTTGATACCGATAAAAGGCGCTACGATACCGCCCAAACCATAGATCAACAGGTTACGGCGTAATAAAGCGCTGGCACCGATAGGTACATATTCTACGCCTTTTAATGCCAGCGGTATCAGCATCGGGATAATGATGGCGTTAAATATTACTGCCGAAAGGATAGCACTTTCAGGACTGTGCAGGCCCATGATATTGATACTGGCCAAGGCCGGTATTGATGCCATAAACAAGGCCGGAACGATGGCGAAATATTTCGCAACGTCATTAGCAATAGAGAAGGTTGTTAATGTTCCTCTGGTAATGAGCAACTGTTTACCGATCTCTACGATCTCAATCAGCTTGGTAGGGTCATTATCCAAATCTACCATGTTACCGGCTTCTTTGGCGGCTTGTGTACCGCTGTTCATGGCAACACCTACGTCGGCCTGGGCCAATGCCGGTGCGTCGTTGGTACCGTCACCCATCATCGCTACCAGTTTACCTGCAGCCTGTTCTTCTTTAATGTAACGCATTTTATCTTCCGGCTTAGCCTCTGCAATAAAATCGTCTACACCTGCTTTTTCGGCAATAAACTTAGCGGTCAGCGGGTTATCACCGGTTACCATTACCGTTTTAATACCCATTTTGCGCAAGCGTTCAAAACGTTCGGCAATACCGGGTTTAATAATGTCTTGCAACTCTATAGTACCCAAAACCTTTTCGTTTTGTGAAACTACCAGTGGTGTACCGCCGTTAGATGCAATTATTTTTACGCGCTCTGTCACGTCTTCAGGAAACGCATGTCCGGCGTTTACAGATAAGTTACGGATAGAGTCGAACGCTCCTTTGCGTATGCGCAAACCGTCGGGCGTATTAATACCACTTGAACGTGTCTCGGCGGTAAATTTTATAAATTCTGCACCGTCTGGTGGAGTAAGTGTGATGTTTGCTTTGCTTTGTGAAGCCAGTTCAACAATAGATTTACCTTCAGGCGTTTCATCAGCTAAAGAAGATAATACCGCGGCTTTTACCAGATCGTCCGGAGCAATATCTAAAGCCGGCCAAAAATGAGTGGCTTTACGGTTACCAATAGTGATGGTACCGGTTTTATCCAACAGCAATACATCAATATCGCCTGCAGTTTCAACCGCTTTACCAGATTTGGTGATGACGTTAGCGCGTAGCGCTCTGTCCATCCCCGCAATACCGATGGCTGATAATAAGCCGCCGATGGTTGTTGGTATCAAACAAACGAATAGCGAGATCAACGCCGCGATGGTAATAGGCGTATTGGCATAATCTGCAAATGGTTTAAGCGTAACACACACAATGATGAAGATCACGGTAAAGCTGGCCAACAAAATAGTTAAGGCTATCTCATTCGGCGTTTTTTGGCGTGATGCACCTTCAACCAGGGCAATCATTTTATCAAGGAAGCTTTCGCCGGGTTCGGTGGTTACTTTAACCTTAATTTGGTCAGACAGAACTTTGGTACCGCCGGTAACCGATGATTTATCGCCGCCTGCCTCGCGGATAACCGGGGCCGACTCACCGGTAATGGCCGACTCGTCAATAGTTGCCAAACCTTCAATGATTTCACCGTCAGTAGGGATGGTGTCGCCGGTTTCGCAAGTAAAAATATCGCCTTTAACCAATTGGTTAGATGAACGGTTGACGATAGTACCGTCTGCTAATACCACTTTAGCCGGTGTGTCTTCCCTGGTTTTACGCAAACTGTCAGCTTGAGCTTTACCACGCGCTTCGGCAATCGCTTCAGCAAAATTGGCAAACAACACGGTAAGCAATAGGATGATAAAAATAGCCAGGTTATAGATAAATGAACCCTGATCACGATGACCGTAGCTATAAATGCTCATATAAAGCATAATAGCAGTGCCTATCTCCACGGTAAACATTACCGGGTTACGCAGCATGACCTTAGGGTTAAGTTTTACGAACGACTGTACCAATGCGGTTTGCACTAAAGCCGGTTCGAATAATTTATTAGATTGATTTTTCATTGTATATCAATTATTTAAGCATTGAAAAATATTCAGCTATCGGACCAAGAGCCAATGCCGGGAAATAAGACAACGCGTTTAAAACTAAGATCACGGCAAACGTCATTAAACCGAAGGTTACGGTATCTACTTTTAAAGTACCTGCCGATTCGGGAACGTATTTCTTTTGCGCAAGCAAACCTGCTATGGCTACAGGGCCGATGATTGGTAAGAACCTGCCAAAAAATATAACCAGCCCGGCCGATACGTTCCAGAAGATATTGTTGTCGCCCAGACCTTCAAATCCCGAGCCGTTATTGGCATTGGATGAGGTGTATTGGTACAACATTTCAGAAAACCCATGGAAGCCGGGATTATTGAGCCAGGTGGAAGGTTTAACGGCCCAGTTGATATTAGGATGAGCAGTTAATACCCAGGTCGATACAGCGGTACCTGCCATGATGAGGAAAGGACTGAGCAGTGTAATTAAAGCTGCGATCTTAACTTCGCGGGCCTCAACCTTATGACCTAAAAACTCAGGCGTACGGCCAACCATTAAACCCGAAATAAACACGGCTATAATGAGGTAGATAAAGTAGTTAAGCAAACCTACACCACAACCACCGAAGAAGCCGTTTATCATCATGGCTAATATTTGCCATAAGCCGGTAAGCGGCATAAAACTGTCGTGCATACCATTTACAGAGCCGGTAGAGGTAACGGTGGTTAGGGTACTCCAGTAAGCCGTAGCAGCCGGGCCAAACCGCACTTCTTTGCCTTCCATGGCACCGGTATGTTGGGTAACGCCCATTTTTGCGATCAGCGGATTACCGCCCAGTTCGCTGGTTATCGAAGGGATCATCAACATCATCACGCCCAGCATCATTACCCCAAAAATTATCCAGCCCAATTTTTTTCGGCGGATGTAATAGCCGAAAGCCAATATCATAGCCACAGGAATAATAAACTGCGCTATAATTTCGGTCATGTTTGTCATATAGTTAGGGTTTTCCAGCGGATGCGCAGAGTTAGCGCCAAACCAGCCACCACCATTAGTGCCCAAGTGTTTTATGGCTACCATTGGCGCTGCCGGGCCGCGTGACATATGCACCGTATCGCCTTGCAACGACATAAACTGATCTTTACCTGCGTAGCTTGAAGTTGTGCCGTTAAAGGTTAGTATCAACGCTATCACCATAGCTATTGGTAGTAATAAACGGGTAATTGTTTTTACAAAATAATTCCAGAAATTCCCCAGATCTGTAGTGGTTTTATCCCTAAATGCTTTAAACACCGCAACACCACAGGCTATGCCCGTTGCTGCACTTGCAAAGTGTAAAAACATGAAAATAAAATGCTGTATCAAGTAAGTGGCACCTGTCTCGCCTGAATAATCCTGCAAGTTACAGTTAGCAACGAAGCTGATAATGGTGTTAAAAGCAAGGTCGGCGGTCATACCCGGGTTTCCGTCCGGATTTAACGGTAATTTATCCTGGTATATCAATACAAAAAAGCCGTACGCCAACCAAAACAAGTTGATGGTCATCATGGCCTTTAAAAACTGTTTCCAGTTCATCGGGGCATCGGGGTTAATGCCAGACAACTTGAAGATCCCCCGTTCAAGAGGTTTCAAAAAATCAGTCCAAACCTTTTCGCCGGCAAACATTTTAGCCAGGTACTTACCCAGAGGGACAGCAATTAAAAGCGTGATGACGAAGGTTGCAATGATTCCAAATAATTCTGTGTTCATTGTGTGTTTGATTAAAAGTTTTCGGGTTTAAGCAGTACATATATCATGTATATGAAAACCGCAATTGAGATGATGAATAATGCTAACATAGTTTCTAGATTTTTTCGAACCAGTCGATTGATTTGAAAGTAAACCACCAGCTAAGCATGATGGCCAGGAAAAGAATTATTGTGTTCATATTATTTATTTGTTGTTTTGAATTATGTAGTGCATAAATCTTTGAAAATCGTTTAGTTTATTAAATGTCAACGATCACTTAAAAAACTTTGATCTGCATATCTATATCTCAGATCACTATTTTATCGAAAAGGGAATATGCCAAACAAATGCCAGCATTTTACCCGTTTAACTAAATTACTTATTTTCAGCAACTTATCATTATACATACGACTACCAATGGTTGAAAAACAAAAAACCCTACCAAAATGGAAGGGTTCTTTTACCAAATAAGTAGGGTATTAAGCAATGGTATAAATTAAGTAATTTGTCATCTAGAACGATTTGAGAGATCTATACACAGAAATGTTGTCGACCTGTCTTGTATAGATTTCTTCCTCGTACCTCGGTCGACAAATTTTATTTTTTGATGCCATAAACCTAATGACGTTAGGTGCTAAGCGATGGTATATTGATCTAGTTTTCGGTAAAGGGTAGTTAAACCGATGTTCAATAAGCGGGCAGCCTCGGTTTTATTGCCGTGCGCGTAGCTCAATACCTTATAGATGTGTTGTTTTTCTATCGATTCAAGATCAAGCGCATCAGCCTCTACATGGGTAGTTCTAAATTCTATGGGTAGCAATTCCACGCCGATGGTATCTTTTTCTGCAAGAATTACAACCCGTTCAATAACATTTTTTAATTCGCGCACATTACCTTTCCATTGATGTTGGGTCAGCACATGGATAAACTCGTCGCTCATGCGCTCTATGCGCGCGTTCACTTTACCCGCAAACTGTTTAAGATAATGCCTGGCAATAATCTCTATATCGGCCTTGCGTTCATTTAACGAGGGTAGATTGACGGTAAAAACAGATAAACGGTAAAACAGATCAAGCCTGAAATGGCCGTTTTCTGCTTCTTTTTGTAAATCGCGGTTAGTTGCCGCCAGTATGCGGATATCTACTTTAGTGGTTTGTGTATCGCCTATTTTAATAAAGGTATGGCTTTCCAACACGCGCAACAATTTGGCCTGAAGTTCGAGGCTCATCTCGCCTATCTCATCTAAAAATATGGTGCCTGTGTTGGCTTCCTCAAAAAGGCCTTTTTTATCTTTCACCGCCCCGGTAAATGCACCCGCTTTGTAGCCAAACAGTTCGCTTTCCAATAATTCTGGCGAAAAGCTGCTGCAATTAATAGCCACAAAAGGTTGCAGCCGACGTTTACTTTCATAATGGATAGCTTCGGCAAATACCTCTTTGCCTGTTCCGGTTTCGCCAAGCAGCAAAACAGTGGTATCAGTAGGTGCAACCTTCCTGGCAGAATCAATAGCTTCTCTGATTGGTTTTGATTTCCCTAAGATGTTGTCGAAGTTATATTTGCCGGTAATGCGTGTTTCCAGGTTAAACACCCGTAATTGTAAAAGCGCCTTCTCGGCAGCCTTATAAACCAGCGGAATGATCTTATCGTTGTCGTCGCCTTTGGTAATGTAGTCAAAACCACCATTTTTAATAGCCTGCACACCATCTGCAATGGTACCGTGCGCCGTAAGGCTGATGATCTCAACATAGGGTTTCTTTTCTTTAATGAGTTTAACCAGTTCTATGCCGTTAATATCCGGTAGTTTCACGTCGCTTATCACCACATGGATATCTTCCAGCATCAATGTTTTTAAGCCTTCTTTAGCCGTATAACATTTAAACAGGTGAAAGCCCTCTAATTCCAATATGCGCGATATCAATCCGGCCAAACCTTGTTCATCATCTATAATCAGAACGTTTGCCGATGAGGTGTTTTTAGTTTCCATATAAAGCTGTTAACTAAAGATATGCCTATTTTATATTAAATGTTTAAATAGCTGTTTTAGAGTATAATTGTTTTTTTGGCAGACATTATCAACATCATAATATTTTCAAAATGATAGCATCGATTATCAATTTGAGGTGATGTAAAAAGCCGCTTAGCATTAACTAAGCGGCTTACAATTAGCGGACGGTGTCCCCATCCTTCACCTCATCATTGGCATTGTTGAGTATTTTATCGCCCGGCGATAAATTGCCGAACACTGCTGTCGAATCTTTACCGGCCATACCTTCTTTGACATCCACGAGTTTAGCTTTGCCATTATTTGCTGTAACAACATAATGGCGTTCGGTTGAGCGCACTATGGCATTATTAGGTACCAGTAACGATTTTGCCCCCGATCGCATGGGTATTTTAACCTCGGCATACATGCCCGGTTTCAAATCGTTTTTGCTGTCTACATCAATCTCAATAGTTTCTGAACGCATGCTGCTTAAACTATTGGCCGATCGGCTGATCCTGGCGCTATGCTCAACTCCAGGCATCGCATTAAAAGTAAATACGACATTTTGTGTAAGGTCGACGTTATCGACATAATCCTCTGGAATTGCCACTTCTAAACGCATTTTGTGTGCATCTTGCAGTACCAGCATAGGCTGGTCTGTAGCTTTACCGGGCGCAACCAAAGCACCTGGCGAAACATTACGCTCGGTGATGGTGCCATCAAACGGCGCATACACACGCAGGTAGCCTTGCAGGGTTCTTACCGATTGCACATTGGATTTTTCTGCTTGCGTTAAGGCATCATCCGCACGCATTTTTGCCGACGCGTTATCCAGATCTAAAGGAGATACAGATCCCGGCTCGGCAGCGGCTTCTTTTAAACGGGCATATTTTTCTTTACTGGCTGTGGCCGTTTCTTGTGCCTGCAAATACCGTGAATTAGCCGCTTGTAACTGCGACTCCATTTCGGGTGCTTCTAACACCAGTAACAATTGCCCTTTTTTAACTACCGAGCCGCGGTCAACAAAAATTTGCTTCACAAAGCCGTTAGCTTTCGGGAACAGGTTCACCGAGTTAAAAGGTACCAGTAGCCCCGGTAAACGGGCATAACTGGAGAGTGCTTTTTCTGTAATTATACCGATATCCGCCTTTTTGGGGCTGGCTGATTTAGTTTCGGTTAGGTCTACCGGCTTATTGCCGCCGCAAGCTGCCAGAAAACAGCTTAGCGTACCTAATATGATCAATTTACTTTTCATGTCTTTATATAGTTGAGGGGTTAAGGGATGTAGTATCGTCTTCGGGCATTAATGATGATGATTCGTAGGTTGTTTTTCCCTGGATCCAGGCGAAAACCATAGGCAGAATAAACAATGCTGCCAAAGTTGAGGCAAACAAACCGCCAATCACCGCGCGGCCTAACGGTGCCGATTGCTCTCCGGCTTCACCCATTCCAGACGCCATAGGAATCATCCCGGCAATCATGGCAAAACTTGTCATCAGGATTGGGCGCAAGCGGATAGCTGCGCTGGTGATAGCGGCCCGCGTAGCATCTCTGTAATCTAACCGGAGCTTCTCGCCATTGGTTACAATCAAAATCGCATTAGCAACAGATACCCCTGTGGACATGATCATACCCATATAAGACTGCAGGTTGAGTGTAGAACCCGTGATCAGCAACATTAGCAATGATCCTAAAATTACCGCAGGCACGGTAGACAGCACCGTTAAGGATAATTTGAACGATTGGTAGTTAGCCGCCAGGAGCAGGAATATCACCAGGATAGCCAATGTTAATCCATTCTGTAAGCTACTCAATGTTTCAGTCAGCAGGTTTGACATACCATTAAGCGAGGCCACTAAACCCTTTGGCGGCGCACCTAATGAGTTGATGGCTTTTTGCACATCGGCAGTAGCTGTGCCCAGATCTTTTTTATAAATATTAGCGCTGATGGTTACAAAACGACGCGGGCCTGAGCGGTCGTATTCTCCGGGAACATAACTCGTATTAAAAGTCGCAATGTCGCTTAACACCGGTGTGCTCTGCCCCTGAACCAGCGGAATCTCTTTCAATTCATCCATCGTATTCATCACGTATTCGGGAATCTGTACCTGCACCTGGTAAGTATAAGCGCCTTTTTCATCCAACCAAAGGTTTTTATCAGTAAAGCGACTTGACGATGTACTGGCGGTAACAGACCGGGCAATGTCTTTAATATTAAGCCCCAATTGCGCCGCCTTTAAACGATCAAGTGTAATGTTAATCACCGGGAATTTAAGGGGCTGGGCAATCTGTACATCCCGCAGGTAGTTGATGCCTTTTAATTTGCCAACTACCTTATCGGCATAGGTTTCAATCTGCTGCATGTCCTTGCCCGCCACCTGCACCTCGATAGGCGACGACGCTCCCTGGCTCATGATCTTTTCGGTTAAATCTATCGGTTCAAAAGAAATAGTTAACTCGGGCAGTTTGTAATGGATATTTTTACGCAAAGCATCTTTCAGATCATCCATATTTACCTTGTATTTCTCGTCAAGGTTTACCTGCAATACAGCTTCCTGCGTGCCGGTATTAAATACGTACAAGTTACTGGTACCGTAGGCAGTAGGCACCAAACCCACATAGCCGGAAGTAATTTGAACATGATTACTAACCGTTTGATTAATAACCTGCAATACCTGTTTAAAAGCATCTTCCGTGCGCTCCAAGCGGGTGCCATCAGGTTCTTTAATACGGATCTGGAACTGACCGTTATTGAGCTTGGGCATCATATCCTTACCAATAAAAACAAAGCATAAACCCGCCAGTGCAATTACGCTAACCAGGTAAACCAGTATGATGCCTTTTTTGCGCGGCATACACTTATTCAACAGCTCAATGAGCCAAAGCTTCACCCGTTCAAAGAAGTCGTTTTTTTCAGGCTCCGTGTTTTCTTTTTGAAGATGAGTTTTCACCTGATCCTTTTCGGCTTCATCCAAAGCCTCGCCGGCATGGGCATGTACACCTTCATGATGATAGTGCTGGTATTGCTCGGCCTTGATTAACCAGTTACTTAAGATAGGCACCACGGTTTGTGCCAGCACATAAGACACAATCATGGTTAAACCGATAGACAACGACAGTGGCAAAAACATAGCTTTTGGCACACCCGACATCATGAACGACGGTGCGAACACCGCCAGGATGCACAGTAAGATCAATAATAGCGGGAAGGCAATTTCCTCGCAAGCATCATAAATAGCCTGCCGTTTGGGTTTGCCCATTTCCAGATGCTGGTGTATATTTTCAATCGTCACCGTAGCCTGATCAACCAGGATGCCTATTGCCAAAGCCAACCCGCTTAGGGTCATGATATTAATGGTTTGCCCAAACATCCCCAGCAAAAACACCCCGATTAAAATGGAAACGGGAATGGTGATTACCACTACCAAACTACTGCGCCAGTCGCGCAGAAAGAGCAGCACCATTAAACCGGTCAATATGGCACCCAAGCCGCCTTCAGTCATTAAGCTTTTCACGGCGTTTACCACAAACACAGACTGGTCAAATTCATAACTCAGCTTTACATCGTCGGGCAACAGGCTCTGCATTTCGGGCAGTTTGCTTTTCAAATCGTTAACCACTGTCCAGGTAGAAGCATCGGCGGTTTTAACTATGGGGATATAAACTGAACGTTTACCGTTCACCAGGGCGTAGTCGACCGTAACGTCGGCTGCATCTGCAACGCGGGCAACGTCTTTAATAAAAACAGGTACGCCATTTTTAGTTTTTACGGGGATATCGCCAAATTCGTCCGACCGCTTGACGAGCGTATTCATCGTCGTCAGAAACATCGTGTTGTTGAGCCTGAGGTTACCAGATGGCGAGGTTACGTTAAACTTGGCCAGCGCGTCAACAACCTGATCTGGGGTGAGATCATAACTGCGTAATTTATCCGGATCAAGGTTAACCGTAATGGAACGTGCGTTTGCGCCAAATGGAGGCGATGGTGACAAACCGGGCACTGTTGCAAACATGGGGCGGATTTTGGTGGCTGCCATGTCATAAATATCTTTCAAAGAACGGGTTGGGCTTGAGAATACCAATTGACCAACCGGCAATGAAGAAGCATCAAAACGCACCACCTGCGGCGGCAATGCACCCGGTGGAAAGAAGCTTGAAGCGCGATTTACCTGCAAAGCAACCTGTGCCGAAGCTTCGGCCATGTTGGTACTTTCATAGAAGGATAGCTTAATTAAGGTTAAGCCTTGTATGTTTTTACTGGTGATACTTTTTATACCGTTGATGTACAGAAATTGATCCTGAAACCGGGTGGAGAAAAAGCCCTCCATTTGCTGCGCTGACATACCGCCGTACGATTCGATAACATATATGGTGGGCAGATTAAGCTGCGGGAATATATCTATCGGTATTTTTATTGCACTAAGCACTGAAAATATCAGCAAACTCATCGTAATCACAATTGTGGTGATGGGCCTTTTAAGTGCAGATGTGACCATTGACATTTTAGATTAATTTAAAAGGTTTAAAACTGACGGTAACTGATTACCGGTGATAGCTTTTTGGAACAGCGCATTGGTGTAAGCATATTTAGCCTGTGCGTAATCAGTCTCTGCCCGGTACAAAATATTTAGCGCTGCGTTTAGTTCAATGATATCGGTTAAGCCACTTTTATAAAGCGATAGTTTTTGGCGATATCCGGCCGTAGCCGCTTTAAGCTGGTGAGGAATTTCCTGCAAACGCTGACGGGCGGTACTCAGCTCGACATCGGCCTGGTTAATACTTAACGTTAATAGAGAGCGCTGCTCATCGAGTTTTTTCCGGGCATAATCTGTAGCTGTTTTTTGAGTGCGTAGTTTCAGTTGCCTGCGGCGCAGGTCGAACAGATTGTAGGATATCCCTACCCCTACCAGGTAGTTATTACGGTCAAAACCCCAACCGTTTGATAAGGCGCCAAACTGATCATTTTCTATACTCGAGCCGCGGCCCCAGGCTGCTGCCTCTACCAATATTTTAGGGTTATATTGCTTGCGCACCAGGTCCTCGCGTTGTTGGCTGTTTTGTACTACTGATTTATAGTAGTTGAGGTAAGGGTGATTAGCAGTATCGGCATTGATGGTAAGTGGCGCGCCGGCTTCGTCAATCAACCTATCCCCGGCCAAGGTGTCCGGAATGATGGTTTGATACGGTAAACCGCTGATTGCTGATAGCTGCAATTGTACCTGTTTATATTGATTATCCAGTTCGATATAATTTAAACGGGCCTTTGATAGCTCGGCTTCGGCAATGCTGGTATCTACACCGGGGCGTACGCCGCTTTCGGCTAATGATTGTATTGATTTCCTGATCTGCTCATTACGCTGTATGTTGCGCGATTGTATGGTCAGATAATCCTGCAAACGCATTAGTTGCAGGTATCCGTCAATGGCATAAGTCTGCAGTTGATATTTTGAACTTTGAAATTGATTTTGCTCTATCATTACGTCAGATCCGGCCACCTTATTCTGGGCAGCATAAGCGCCAAAATTGTAAGCCTCCCAATCCAGTGCGGCTACACCCAGGTTTACCAGGGCAGCGCTGGTGTTGCTTTGATTGCGCACACCGCTTGTATTTGATGGAACTACGCCGAAACCAAAATAAGGCCCGGCAGTATTATTATTTGTGCCGACATCGGCCTGGTAGTTTAATTTAAGATTTGGCAGCCAGTTGCTGCGTACCTCATTGGCCTGCGCCAGTTTAGTGCTGATAGCAGCCGAGTCTGTTAAAAGCGCGGGCGCTTTTTGGCCGACCGTAGTTAGCAAGGCCTTTAAACCCAGGGGAGGCGATTGCTGTGCATAGGCAGATATCATACAAAAACATAATATCGCCATGCACTTATACTTTAAATAGTGCATTATTTAATAGCTTAAAATTTAAAAATGAAATGACAGGGCATAGCAAAACCGTTCTGGCAGCTATGCAGATTTAAAAAGATGCGGGAAGTTTAAATGGTGAGCTTGCCGCCAAGCAGGTAAAGCGGTTGCGGCGGATACAGACTGTATATTATAGCAGCTAAAGCGCTATGGGTAGTTGCTTTTACAGATTTGAAAAGGCGTGGTAAAAATACGTTAAGCGCAAGGGCCAGCAAGGCAATAACAGGCAATGCCGGGTCGGCCAGTTTTTTGCTGATGTTAACCGGGTTATGCTCACTATCTTCAGAAAATTCTTGTTTGCGTTTGGTGAATGATTTAACCAGGATACTTGGTGTACCACTATGGCTGGCTCTAAAATACTGCTCATATCGTAAAGTAAAACCTACAAAAGGTTTAGCAACCAGCATAACCAGTGCTAAAAATAGTAAGTATTTAATTTTTGTTGCAGACATGATTAGCTAACACAATTATTACAAAGGTGATGATGATATGCTTAATAAAATGTAGTGTAACAGAAAACTTGCAGAGTGGTTGACAGGGTGTATTGTAAGATAAAAGCACCCACGTTTCTGGTCTATATTAATCAGGCAGGCTGCAAAATATTCATTCGTCTTAAAATCCCAGCTAATACAAGCATGCTTATATAGCCCCAAAAAATGTTATTTGCCAAAAATTCAAAACTTAATCCGCGCCAAAATATTTGAAACAGCCCGGAAAACACTAGTGCGGTGCCTAAAATATATCCCCCAAAAAGCGACTCGGCTTTTCGCGAAATAATTTGTGCAGCAGCTCCGTATAAAAAAAGAAATATAAATACCCCCCACCCACCCCACGATAAATAAGCATCGACAACAAAAGCCGGTTTTGCCGAAACTTTAGAGTACTGATTAATTACACCAGCATCATAAACACGTTGCATTACTACTTGCTCGGTACTGGCTTTTCCCGGCCAAAAAATCCTTGGTATCAGGGCAATTGCAGATTGCTCCAGTAACTGAAAATGATAATAGTCAACTTTATCTGGCGTACTCTCTATAAAGAGCGTAAACATATCTATTTCACTTAGCCGGTTCGTTAAGAATTGCCAGGTGGTCTCATCGGCTGTCGCTCCTCTGTCAATAGCCACGTCCAGGGCTTCAGAGGCTGCAACATCCGTATCCTCCTCGCCCGACCAGCTATTCTGCCTGATAACGTTTACATAGGTGGGCAACACCAAAAAAAGCAACAATAACATCGGCACAAAAACTATAAGCACTATTTTTTTATATACAGGATATAAAAAAAGGCCGAGCACCAGGATACTCAATATAATAGGTTCTTTAAAACCCGACGTTAGCGCGATATAGAAATTGAGCGAATAAAAGAAAAAACATACCGCAATATTAAATGCCTTTTTTTGCGGTATAACAAATGCTAACCCCAGTGCAGACGACATAAAACTAAGCGAGCTAAATTGAGTAGAAAACTGGCCCAAACCCGGAAATTCAAGGAAAAAAATAGCTAAAGGGAACGAAAGGATAGTTGTATAAAATAGCAGGCTGGTTAATTTCGCCGTTTCAATTTTATATTTGGGTTTGGGGTATCGCATAAAAGCCAACATACCGGTAACTACAGCGGCATGACCCAGGCAATAATATCTTTGGCACTGCGCTGTTAACTGCAGTTTATGCTCATCGACTAAATAATAAGGAACCGCCTGGAAATTATTATAGCCAAAAAGCGACATAAAATAAAATATCGACGTACAGCACATATAACCTGCAAAGATGATTTGCACCAGGACTATAGGCCGCATTATTTGATTGGCAAAGCTACGGTCATCAGGCAGTGGCACTATTTGCCCGGTTAAGGTCATGAAGAAAATAAAGAAAGAACCCAACCAGGCTGCGAGGTAGGAAAAAACCAAATCATGCTGAAAAATAGTGGCAATAAGCCAGGGCAGGTAAAGCAAAATAAATTTTTCAACAACAAAGTTCCGCTTCATTTACCTTATTTCTCCAATACTTTATTTTCCAGGGCAAGCGCAATAGCCTCGAAGTTCCACCTGGCTATTAGTTGTGAAGAGTGCTCACCCATTTGTTTTAATTTTTCTTTATCAGCCGTTAAACGTTGCAAGGCTTTAGTGAGCGCTGCTTCATCCTCATTTTTAAAAATCTCACCATTTGCCGCATCATTAACCAGGTCTATTGCACAGCCAACCTTGTCTGATACCAGCACAGCTCTACCAGCCGCCATAGCCTCATTAACAGCCAGCCCCCAACTCTCACCCGGACCCGAAGAAGGCAGGCAAAAAAGATCTGCCGATTGATAAATTACCGGCATAGCCAATTGGTTCTGAAAATCCATAAAATGGATGTTTTTATTAGCCTTGGCCATTTGCTTAAGTTCTGTTTCAAGAACCCCGTTACCTACAAGCAGTAAATGTGTATTCGCCCCTTCTAGCTGCCGAAACGCATTTACTAACATGATGGGATTTTTTTTCTTTTCAAACTTACCGGCAAATGTTAGCAGTATATCATTTGGCGCCACTTTTAATTTATCCCTTAAAGCCAACGCCTCTTCGGTCCTATCTAACTTAAAACGGTCATTGTCTACTGCATGTGGTGCAAATATTAACCGCTCATCGCTCAGTCCATATTTTTTAAAGTATGCTTTATTGTTGGTACCTGTATAAAATGCATAATCAATGTGCCGGTACACCCAGCGTAAAAATAACTTTTTTAAGCTCGATTTGAACCCTGTCTGTTCATCGAGCAATGTAGAATCGCCCCGAAAAAAAACAGGGATCTTTCCTTTAAAATATCTGATTGCTAATAAGTGCCCAATATACGCCCAACCTATAACCAATACTGCATCGGCGTGCCAATCGACTATTTGCTGATTGAGATATGGATTTACAATACCGCCAAAATGATGCGATCCCGGATCATTAGCCACATTTCGAACCCATTCGTAAGGATATCCGTCAAGCAAGGGCAAATCCCATTTAATCTGCTTCCCAAATCCGGGGTCGAAATTATTTTGTGCGCCTTCACCCCAGGTATAAAAAACTTTGATCTCCACATGGCCACGTTCATGCAGCAGCTTAAAAACCGGCGCGTAGTATTGGATAGGATGTGTGGTGATAATGGCTAAACGCGGCATTCTCGTAAAAGTACAAAGAGATATACAACAAATTCAAATACGCCGGTAAACCTTTTTCAAAAATGTCCCATAATATGGTCCATGATTATTAGTCGCTTACAAAATATTTTTGCGATACTGGATATTTTCGCACCTTTGTTTAGATTAAGACTAAATAAGTTGATAGATATTTTATTAGCCGATAACCAGAATTTAACGCGCGAGGGTTTGAAAACCACCCTGGCCGGTATCGTTGATATGAATGTTGTTGGGTATGCCGGCTATATGATTGAGCTTGAACAATTAATCACCAGCCGCAAACCCAGGGTCATTATTCTGGACCCCAACTACAGCCAGCGTTTTACGGCTGATGATATAAAGACAATCTTGGCTAAGCACAAAACGGTGCGTATCCTGATATTGTCAAACCGGCAAAGCCGCGAGCGTATACAAGAGATCATAGACCTGGGTATTAAAAACTATGTTGTTAAAGAGTGCAGCCGCGAAGAACTGATCAACGCCGTTTATTCTACCGCTAAAGGCGAGCAGTTTTTTTGTAAGAAGACATTCGAAGCCTTGTTTGGCAATACGCTTATCCCCGAAAAAGAGGAATCCCTGCCACAATTATCACCTCGCGAAACCGAGTTAATTCACTTAATAGCCGAGGGGTTAACCAATAAAGAAATTGCCGATAAGCTATTTTTAAGCATACATACCATTAAAACGCATCGTAAAAATATCATTAAAAAACTGGGCTTTAGCTTTAAAAACACCGCCGAACTTGCCCAGTTACTGAAAAAGTAGGTTTATTTAGACTTATTATAAATTACCTCTTTGGGGGTATTGCCTGCCATGGGGCGGCCCTGTACTTTTGCGATGTAAATAAAATCTTAATACAACATGAAAAAATATCTATCAATTGCATGCATAGTAATTACGGCATCAATGTTAATGGCAAGCTGCTCAAAAAACAGTACGCCTTCGCCGATTGTTGATCCGCCAACCTATTCTGTACCTACCACCTATAACTTCAGTAATGCAAACTTTGCCGACGCAACTACCCGCCTGGGCATGTATACCGAAATTTCAAACCTGATGAAAAATGCCCTTACCGGCACTTTTGATGCTACTAAAGCAAAAGCCATGTTAACTAATACCGGCGCGCCATTTGCTACTGCAGCTTATAATACATCAAACATTCAGTTAGCAGATCAATTTTCTTCGGGTTTTAAAGCTGATGTTAATAATTTTATTGATAGCCTGGCTAAAGCAAGCAATGCTTACCCAACCGCCGCAAGCCGCGGTGTTGCAGGTGTAGGTGTAAGTAACGCAAATGCTGCTACCATATATGCCGAAACCAGCCTTGGCCTTAACTACGCACAAGTATTTAATAAAGGCCTGATGGGCGGTTTGGTTACTTACCAGATTGTTACCACCATGGATGCAATAGCTAATCAAACTATAGACAACAAAACCGTTGTAAACGGCGAAACTGCTATGGAACATGCCTGGGATATGGCTTTCGGTTACTGGGGCGTGCCTATAGATTTCCCTACCAACAAAACCGGCGCAAAACTTTGGGGCAGCTACAGCACCCAGGTTGATGCAGGTTATCATGCCAATCAAATCTTAATGGATGCTTTCCTTAAAGGTCGTGCAGCTATCAGCGCAAAAGACAATGCAACTTTCGTTGCGCAGGCTAAGATCATCATCACTACCATGGAAAGACTAACCGGTGCTGCAGCTTTACAAGAAGTTCAGGAAACTAAAGCAGCTATCAGCGACCCGGTAGTAAGAAACAGCCGTATGTCTGAAATGTATGGATTTGTTTATTCATTAAAATACAACCCGAAACGTGTAATCACTGACGCACAATACAATGCCTTGTTAGCCTTGTTCCCTGCTAAAACATTCTGGGACCTGACGCTTGACCAGGTGAATGCTATCCGCGATGCGGTAGCTAACCAATACGGATTTAACGACGTGAAGGACATATTATAAGTCGACGTCAAAACATATCATAAAAACGAGACCATCCGCACCTAAAACGTACGGATGGTTTTACTGTAAATAACAACACTATGAAAAAAATTGCATTCCTGGTTTTAATAGCCGCCTCAACATTTACGTTAATTCAATCCTGCTCAAAGTCGGGCAACAGTACGCCCGATAAAAATAACGGTTCGTCTTTTGATCGCGGGGCCATGCTGACCAACATCAGCACCAACATTATTTTACCCGGCTACACTGCTTACCAGGCCGACGCCGTTACCCTTGATGCAGCGGTAACAACTTTTAATACAACCCCGAATGCTATTAACTTAACAGCCGCTCAAAATGCGTTTATTGCAACGTATAAAGCGTGGCAATCAGTTTCGATGTACGAGTTTGGCCCGGCAGCAGCTATACAGTTGCAGGTTAACACCAACACCTTCCCCGCTTCTGTCGATGTTATTAATGCCAACATAACCTCGGGAACTTATAATCCGGCTTTATTATCTAACCTGCCTGCAAAAGGTTTACCGGCTTTAGATTATTTGCTTTTTGGCACAGGCGCCGACAATACCGCTATCCTGGCTCAATACACTACAGATAGCCAGGCCGCGCATCGTAAAACATACCTGGCTACTTTAACTACCGAGGTTAAAACCAATGCCACGACTGTGCTTAACCAATGGACTGCCTCATACAAAACCACCTTTGCAAGCAATACCGGTACTGATGCAGGCAGCTCTACCAGCCTGTTAGTAAATCAGTTGATCTATGATTACGAAAATCTTAAAAATTATGAAATAGGGGTACCAGCCGGCGTGCAAACCAGTGGTCAAGCCTTACCTGCTAAGGTTCAGGCTTATTATTCAAAAATATCATTAGCTTTAGCTAAATTGCACCTGCAAGCTGTACAAAACCTGTATATGGGTGCCAGCGGCCAGGGTTTAGATGATTATTTGGTGTTCGTTAAAGCACAATATAATGGCGGCAGCTTAAATGATGCTATTACGGCACAATTTGCTACCTCGCTTGCTAAACTTAACGGGCTAACGGACCCATTGTCGGCAAATATTATCAGCAATCAAGCTGCAGTAACCGCAACCTATACCGAGTTGCAGAAACTAACGGTATTGCTAAAAACCGATATGACCTCAAGCTTAGGCATTTTGATAACCTTCGGTGATAACGACGGCGACTAATTCATGTCCAACTCTGCCAGCGCATACTTTAACCGGTGGGTAAAAGCACCGGTGCATATTGCTCCCCTTGCTGTATTAAGAATAGCATTCGGGAGCATTATGCTTGTTAGCACTATCCGTTTTATTTTAAAAGGATGGATAGAATCCTTTTATATCAAACCAACTTTTCACTTTACATTTTACGGGTTCGATTGGGTAAAAGTACCACCGGGCGTTGGTATGTATCTGCTGTTCGGGCTGCTGGTTGCAACAGCCATTATGGTAACCATCGGCTTATGCTACCGCTTTGCCATTACCGCTTTCTTTTTGTGCTTTACCTATGTAGAGCTGCTTGACAAAACAACTTATCTGAACCATTACTACTTTATTAGTGTAATGGCCTTTTTAATGATCTGGGTACCTGCGCATCGTTATTTTTCTGTCGATGTTTTAATATCGCCCAACAAAACCATTTCGCGCGTACCGGCCTGGACCATCAATATTTTCAAGCTTCAATTGCTGATGGTTTATTTCTTTGCCGGCCTATCTAAATTAAATTACGACTGGATGATAGCAGCCATGCCCTTAAGAATCTGGCTGCCGGCCAGTAGCTCATTACCTATTATTGGCGGCTTACTGGCGCAAACCTGGGTGGCTTATGCTTTCAGTTGGTTTGGGGCGATGTTTGATATTTTTATTGGCTTTTTATTACTGAGTAAACGCTATCGTAAGTTAGGTTATGCTTTAGTGGTAGTTTTCCATTTGGCTACCGGGCTGTTATTTAAGATCGGCATGTTCCCATACATCATGATCTTTGTCACCATTATTTTCTTTTCAGAGAAGACGCATATCAAGCTCATTAACTTCCTGAAAATGCTTTTGCCAAAGGCCGGGCATTACGTTGCAGCTAAAGATTACCGCCTGCCTGCTTTTCAATCCCGATTTATTTATACGGTATTGGTGATCCATTTCATCATCCAAACCATCTTACCATTTAGGTTTTTGCTTTATCCCGGTAAGTTATATTGGACAGAAGAGGGCTATCGCTTTTCGTGGCGGGTAATGCTGATGGAAAAGGGAGGCACCATATTTTTTCACGTAAAAGATCCGGCTACGGGCCGAAGATCAGAGATCATCAACGCACAATATTTAAACAATTTCCAGGAAACGCAAATGTCTACCCAGCCGGATATGATTTTGCAGTTTGCTCATTTCCTGGCGGCCGAGTATGAAAAGAAAGGCATCAAAAACCCAATTGTCACCGCCGATAGTTATGTGACTTTAAACGGCAGCGGCAGTAAATTATACATAGACAGTACCGTAAATCTGGCTACCCAGCAAGAAGGTTTCGGTCATAAAAAATGGATCCGTCCATTTAACAGCAAATAAAAAACATGAAATACCTGCTTATATCTTTTTTCCTGATTTCAATCGCGTTACATACGTCGGCACAAACCTATTCCATTAGCGGTAGCGTAAAAAATGCCTCGGGCGAAGTCGTAGCCAATGCGAGCGTTACTTTGAAAGGCACAAACTATGGCGCTCATGCTGACACTACTGGCGATTTTAGCCTGCAAGCTTCTACAGGTAAATACAACCTGGTAATTAGCGCTGTAGGTTATAAATCGGCAAGTCATGAAATCAGGCTGGAGAAAAATATCAGTGTAAATATTGTGCTGGTTGCAGATATTCAGCAGTTGAAAAATGTGGACGTTAAAGCCGCAAAACAAAACAGTTTTGGCATTACCCGCATGAAAGCGGTTGAGGGTACCACTATTAACGCCGGCAAAAAAAGCGAGGTGATTATTTTGGACGATATCACGGCCAATAAAGCCACCAATAATACCCGCCAGATCTACTCGAAAGTAGCCGGACTAAACATCTGGGAAAGCGACGGCGGTGCCGGTATACAATTGGGTATAGGCGGGCGTGGATTGAATCCTAACCGGGTAACCAATTTTAACACCCGCCAAAACGGTTATGACATTAGTGCCGACGCATTGGGTTATCCGGAAAGCTATTACACCCCTCCTGCTGAAATGACCGACCGTATAGAAATTTTACGTGGCGCATCGTCTTTACAATATGGCACCCAATTTGGCGGCATCATCAACTTCAAACTAAAAGAAGGCACTACCGATAAACCTTTCGAGCTAACCGCTAACGAAACTGCAGGCTCATGGAACTTCTTTAACACCGCTACCAGCATTGGCGGCACCAGCGGCAAATTGCAGTATTATGGCTATTACCAGCACAAGCAAGGTGATGGCTGGCGACCAAATGGCCATTTTAACGATAACACAGCCTATACTTCATTAACTTATAAAGTGAGCGATAAATTTTCTGTTACGCTGCAATACACTTACATGGGTTATTTGGCACAGCAATCGGGCGGCTTAACTGATGATGAATTTTATACAGACCCTGGTCAGTCTACCCGTGCGCGCAACTGGTTTAAAGTAAACTGGAACCTGGGCGCAGCCATAGTTGATTATAAGATAAGCGACAACCTGAAGTTTAATTCGCGCTTTTTTGGTTTATATGCAGGGCGCGACGCAGTAGGCAAAATAGATTATGCTAACCGGTCTGACAATGGTACTGATCCACGTAATTTATATATGGATACTTATCATAACTATGGCAACGAAAGCCGTTTGCTATACAACTACAAACTGGGTAATGAGCAGCAAAATTTATTGGTGGGGATGAGGTTTTACAGCGGCCATACCGACCGCCAGCAAGGCTATGGCGACAACGGCAGTGCCGCGACGTTTAATTATAACCCGACGTTTAATTATCAAAACAATTATTACTCGCACTACCTGTTCCCTAACTACAACCTGGCTTTCTTTGCCGAGAACATTTTCCGTTTGACGCCAAAGCTGAGTATCATTCCCGGGGTGAGATTTGAGGACATTGTAACCAAAGCCAACGGATCATACACCCAGGCTAATACAGATTTGGCGCATAATGTCATCGGATTAGTGGATAGTACCGATCATCGCAACAGTACCCGCCACTTTGTTATAGGCGGATTAGGTTTGGGTTATTACCAAAGCCAGGCGCTGCAGTTTTACGCCAACATTTCACAAAATTACCGGGCCATCAATTTTAATGACCTTAACTCAAGTATAAAAGGCTTACGGGTAGATCCTAATCTTAAAGACGAAACCGGTTATTCGGCAGATGCGGGTATCAGAGGAAATATTGATGGTGTGCTGGATTACGACTTAAGTGTATTTATGATCCATTACAATAACCGCATAGGCAGTGTAGAAAAAGCCGATTCGAGCTTTAACGATTTCAGATACCGCACCAACATTGGCGCTTCAAGAAACTTAGGCATCGAATCGTTTGCAGAGTTGGAGCTATTACATTTTATAACCGGCGCGGTGTCTGATACCAAATTGTCGCTATTCAGCAACCTGGCTTTTATTGATGCAAAATATACCGGCAATATCCAGGAAACTGCTTTCGCAGGCAAAAAAGTGGAGTTTGCACCCGATGTGGTTTTAAAAACCGGCTTAACGTATCGCCAGCCTAAATTTTCCATCAGCTACCAACTGTCTTACACGAGCCAGCAATTTACTGATGCCACTAACGCCCCGGCTTCAGCAGATGCTATTATAGGAGAGATCCCGGCTTATACGGTAATGGATCTCTCTGCCAGTTATCGAATTAATAAAACTTTTTCGGTATCAGGCTCATGCAACAACCTGGCAAATGCAAGCTATTTTACCCGCCGCGCAGAAAGTTACCCTGGCCCGGGCATTATACCTGCCGATGCCAGGGGCTACTACTTAACTTTGCAAGTAAAATTATAATTAAAACTATCAACTTACGTTTGTAAGCCGGTGGCAAATAATTTACTTTTTAGCAGTATCTTTATGCGCTTTTATAATATAAATGATTATCAGTTAGCAAATTAAGGCATTATTAACTGTATTAATTAATACGCAACGGGCCGGTATTCGCTTTGCAGATAATCCTCCTATGGTTAAGCTGTTGGCATAATGAAATTTAAAATACTGGTTCTCTTATTTCTGGCGATTACTATCCGGCTATATGGCCAAACTGCACCTGCCCCAACGGCGTCTAACACCAGTACCTGTTATGGTACCGGTGCTGCGCTGCATGCCTCGGGGCCGGCGGGCGCCATTTTTAATTGGTACACTACACCAACCGGCGGCACGTCTATCATATCGAGTCCTGACTATACAACACCGCCGCTAACGGCAAACACAACTTATTATGTAGAGCTTACCGCGACAGATGGCTCCGTAAGTAGTCGTACAGCGGTAAATATTACCATAAACCCTTTACCGGCTACACCAACAGTTGCCGATGTAACTATCTGCTCGGGCAACGTAGCTACATTAACAGCCACGGCGCCTGGCGGTTCATACAATTGGTACGCTACGCCAACCAGTACAGCAGTTTTAAGTAGCACCAACACCTATGTTACCCCTGTGCTGAACGTTAATACCGATTTTTATGTCGAATCTGTTAGCGGAACCTGCACCAGTGCGCGCACTGTGGTACACGTAATTGTAAACCCAACCCCCACAGCGCCAACAGTGTCAGATCAAACTATTTGTTCAGGCTCTGTCGCGATGCTAACGGCATTGGGCCCGGGTGGCACTTATTCCTGGTATGCAGGCGCAACAGCGGTTACCCCACTCTTTACCGGCGACACCTACACCACGCCGGCCCTTACGGCCAGTCAAACCTATTACGTAGAAACCACAGTAGGCAATTGCACCAGCCCGCGAATAGCGGTTAAAGTAATTGTAAATCCTATCCCTGCCGCACCGACAGCAACAGGCATCCCGGTATGCTCAGGCTCATCAACATCGCTTACGGCAACGGGTACCGGCAGTTCATTTGAGTGGTATAAGGCAGCTACGGGCGGCATAGCAGTGGCTACAACAGCTACCTTTAATACGCCCGCATTAACAACAACTACCACCTATTATGTGCAAACCATCGCTAACGGCTGTATAAGCCCGCGTACACCGGTAATTGTAACGGTTAATCCATTGCCTGCCGCGCCGACAGTTTCAGGCACTACACCAATTTGCGCAGGCACAACAGCAACCTTGACTGCCAGCGGCACCGGCACTATCAATTGGTACAGCGCGGCAAGCGGCGGTACCCCGTTAGCTTCAAACACATCTACCTTTACCACACCAGCCTTAGGCTCCACTAAAACCTACTATGTAGGAAGCGATAACGGAACCTGCGCAAGTACGCTTACGCCTGTAACCGTTAATGTTATTCCAGGCGGTAATCAATTTAGTTATTCGTCGGGTACGTATTGTAAATCGGGCACCAATCCGGTTCCTACGATCACTATGCCGGGCGGTACATTTAGTGCTGCTCCGGCGGGTTTAGTTATCAATGCCGGCACCGGCGAAATCGATCTTACAGCCAGCACCGTTAGGCATTATACCATCACTTACACCAACGGTTGTGCCATATCCACCCAAAGAATTGCAATTGTAGTTACCCCCGATGCCGGGTTTAGCTATAGCGCGCCAGATTTTTGTCAAAACGGAGCCAACCCCGCGCCTGTTTTTACAGCAACCGGCAGTGCAGGTATATTTAGCTCGTCGGCCGGGTTGGTTTTTGTTAACGCGCAGAGCGGCGTTATCGATATAAAAAATAGCACACCAGGCCCTTATCTGGTAACCAATACTATTAATAGCGGTGGTTGTGCACCGGTTTCTGTATCAACCAATATAACTATTGATGAAGGTGTTATAGTTAGTGCAGGCTCCAATCAAACCGTCGCCATAGGCACACCGGCTCAATTAGCCGGTACCATAACCGGGGCGGTAAGTACCGGCACCTGGTCTGGCGGCACGGGCAATTTTTCAAGCTATACAGATTTAAACGCAACTTATACCGGCGGTCCCGGCGAAACTACCGCTGTGTTAACCCTAACGTCAGACAATCCAGGTACCGCATGCGGATCGCAGTTTAAAACTGTCACTATAACATTCGCGCCCAAACCGGCAGCACCAATTGTCGCTCCCGTATTACCTATCTGCTCAGGCAGTTCAACCGTTTTATCGGTGAACCCGCCTTATGCCGGTAACTATAAATGGTATAATGCGGCGGTCGGCGGTACGCCGTTAGGTAGCAATACTACGCTTAATGTGAGGGCCTTAACAGCCACGACCATTTATTACGTGCAAACCACGGTTGGCGGCGTTGCCAGCGACCGTACAGCGGTGACAGTGACAGTTAACCCAATCCCCGCTGCACCGACCGTTGCCCCGGTGGCTCCTATTTGTTACGGCACACAAGCTACGGTAACGGCCACCGGGCCGGGTGGCACTTATGATTGGTATGATAAGCCTACGGGCGGAAACTTATTATTTACCGGCGATACTTATACCAGCCCTTTACCTCTCACCGCAAATACCTCGTACTATGTGCAAACAACATCTGCAACTTGTACCAGCACTACACGCACCCAGGTAGACGTAGTAGTAAACCCTTTGCCAAGTGTAACCAGCGCCACTACAGGCACTGTGTGTAGCGGCAATGCGCTTAACTACTTACCTACTGCAAATATTACCGGCACTACATTTACTTTCAGCCGGGCCGCGGTAACCGGTATCAGCAACGCTGCGGTGGCTAATCAGCCGGTTACCACTTTATCAGAAACTTTGATCAATACCACCGCATCAAGCGTTAATGTCACCTACGTTATCACACCAAACTCAAATGGCTGCGACGGCGTTCCGTTTAATTATGTGGTAACGGTTTACCCAACGCCGGTTGTTACCAGCGCAAACAGCGGTGTTGTTTGTAGCGGCACCAGCCCTAATTACACTATACAATTTAACACGGCAGGTACATCTGCCAGCTGGAGCAGGGCAGTGCAGCCCGGCATTAGTAATGCCGGCATCGCCTCACAAGCCAGCAATACCATATATGAAGCTTTAATTAACACTACCAACGTACCTGTTGATGTGAACTATATTTTTAACTATAGCGCTAACGGTTGCAGCGGTTCAACGTTTATATATACACTTACCGTTAATCCTTCCGTTGTAATATCCAGCCCGGCAACGGGTACCATTTGTAGCGGTGTTCCGCAAAGTTATGTCATCACATCGCAGTTATCTACAGCTACTTATAGCTGGAGCCGGCCTGCGGTGGCGGGCAATGCCGCGGTTACCAACAACACATCCGGCATAATAAACGAGGCGTTGGTCAATACCACCGCTGCGGCTATATCGGTACCCTATACTATAACGGTCACTAACGGATGTATGATTGGTACATTTACTTATACGGTTACCGTTAACCCGCAACCGCCTACCCCTATTGTTAGCAGTAATTCGCCGGTTTGTACGGGCAGTACTATTAAGCTGACCACGCCTACCGTGTTCCCGGGCGCTACGTATGTGTGGGCGGGGCCAAATGGCTTTACATCTAACCAGCAAAACCCGGTTATTACCAATGTTACCGCGGCAAATCAGGGGGTTTATACCTTATCTATACTGGCAAATTCCTGCACAAGCAATGCTACCCCAACAACAGTTTTGGTTGATGCACTTCCGGTAGCCAATGCAGGGCCGGATACTGTGTCTTGCCCGGGTGTGCCGGCCGTGCAACTTGCCGGAAACGTTAGCGGTGGCACCACTACCGGCGTTTGGACCACATCTGGCACCGGCACATTTTCGCCATCGGCTACAACTTTGCCCGGACAGTATCTGCCCTCGGCGCAAGATTTTGCAACAGGTTCTGTTAAACTTACCCTGGCATCAACCAGCAATGATGATTGTACTATATCTACCGATGATATGACCATCACATTTAAGCAATCGCCTGCGGCAGATGCGGGGCCGGATCAGACCATATGCTCACAAAACCCTGTTATCACTTTTAACGCCAAAATGCTGGCGCCTTACAATGGCACCTGGACAAGTAGCGGCACAGGTACGTTTAATCCCCCATCGGCTATACAAACAGGTACTACCAGCCCAACCTATATTTTAAGCGCTGCCGATCAAAAATTATCATCCATTAAATTTACGCTAACCAGTAATACCGCCGACCCATGTTATATGCCGGCTGATGACATGACCGTCACCCTTGCCCCGCCGCCAACCGTTGATGCCGGGCCTGATAAATTTGTATTAAAAGGTAATACCACCACGCTTACACCCACGGTGAGCAATCCGGCGGTAACCTATCAATGGTCGCCAAATGTTGATATTAATGATGTAAACGTTAAAAATCCAGTTATTACCGGCAATGTAGACCGGGTTTACAAATTGACAATTACCGATGCGTTGGGTTGTATAGCGACAGATTCGGTAAAGATTAAAATAGCGCCGAAGATTGTTATAACTAACACTTTCACCCCCAATAATGATGGCGTAAATGATTATTGGGTTATTCCGGGCCTTACTGCTTATGCCAATGCTACCGTAGATGTATTTGACCGTAACGGCCAAAAGGTATTTCACAGCGTAGGTTACGGCACCCCGTGGGATGGCACATTTAATGGCAAACCCCTGCCATTTGGCACCTATTATTACATAGTAGATACCAAAATATTAAAACCTCCATTTTCGGGCTTTGTAGTTATTATTAAATAACCAGCGCATTTACAAATCATTTTCCAGGGAGTTAATTACAAAAAGGTATAAAACAAGTAAGGTCCCTGATGGGCAGGGACCTTTACTAAACCAATTATAAACCTAAATTATGAGAAGACTTTTTTATGTTGCTCTCAGGATGTTATCCCGTTTGCATGGTGTAAAGGTAACACTAACATTTTAACTGTGCAAATTTATTTTTGTAATTTTTTTGTAAAATCGAGATTGACACCTATCACATTCCTAATTTATCCATCTAAACGTTAACATTGTTACAATAATAACTCAAAATTAACCTTTTAGACACATTACAAAACAAATTTTGCCTGAAAAATATTTTTTCAGGCTTTTTATTTGATAAAATTTAAGTCTTTTTTGAAAAAACACTTAAAAAATTACACCATTTATATCTTTTTTGATTTTTAACGTGATTTCTTAACCAATTTGATTAAAAAACAACCCCCACTAATAAGAAAAAATATTTTCGTAATGCTTTTTTTATAGATCATTACATCAAATGCTTATTTTTCTAAAAAGCTTTTTTTAACGCGGCGCTAAATTATTACTTAAAGCCTACATCCATATTAAATTGCTTTTACATTTTTGTAAACTTATATTAACATAATGACACCTACTGCCGCGTCTGCACAAAAACCGCATTTAACTACAACTACTTTATGGGTAATGACCATTGCTACGGGGCTGGTGGTTGCCAATCTATATTATAACCAGCCATTATTAGTAGAGATTGAGCGTACATTTAAAGTAAGCGCCGCAAAAGCAGGGCAGGTTTCGGTATTTACGCAGATTGGTTATGCGGTAGGTATGTTCTTTATCATCCCCCTGGCAGATATGTTTAAACGCAAACGGCTAATGCTGATTGATTTTGCGTTTGTGGTAACCGCTTTATTATTAGCCGCTATTGCGCCCAACATCACCACATTAATTATAGCCAGCTTACTCATAGGCGCGTCGTCCATGATACCGCAGTTATTAATACCCATGGCAGCGCACCTGGCACATCCCACAGAAAGAGGAAAAAAAATAGGCGTGGTAATGAGCGGCCTGCTCATTGGTATATTATTATCAAGAACATTTGCCGGCATTATAGGCGCGCATTTTGGCTGGCGAGCCATGTTTTATATAGCAGCCGGCTTAATGTTATTAATGTGGGCGCTCATTTATTTTTTATTGCCCGAGGTTGAACCCGACTATAAAGGCACCTACAAAAACCTGATGCTATCGCTGGTACATCTAATTCGCGATGAGCCTAAATTGCGTTTGGCGGCCGTGCGCGGCGCATTGTGCTTCGCCTGTTTCAGCGCATTTTGGAGTACATTGACCTTTTTACTGGAGCAAAATTTCCAAATGGGTAGTGATGTGGCCGGGTTATTTGGCTTAGTGGGTGCCTTTGGTGCCCTGGCTGTTGGCGCCATGGGCCGATTGAGCGATAAAATGGATCCTTATCACTTATCCACCTTTACTTTAGTCCTTGTTATTATATCATTCATTGTATTTCAATTTTCGGCGCATAGTATGGTTGGCTTAATCATCGGTGTTGTTGTAATGGACATGGGCGTACAAGCCACCCATATATCTAACCAGGCTATTATATTCTCTATAAATGCCGGGGCACGCAACCGTATTAATACAATATATATGGTAACCTATTTTGTGGGCGGCGCGCTGGGTACTTTTATAGCCACCCAGCTTTGGCACCTGTATCAATGGAACGGCGTATGTATACTAGGTATCGTTGTATCAACCATTGCCACTGTTTTGCACCTGGCTAATCGCAAAAAGATACAGAATAAGCCTACAGTTGTACAGTCTTAAGTACTTTGTAAAATTTCAATATTCTGTTTTTCCAGACACTTTTATCTTCTCACCTTTTTTGTTACAATTTAACAAGGAGCTAATTTTCAACATTTTACACAGCATTGTAAAATATTTCTGAAGTACAGATGACTTTTTTTGGCTGATTTGAAATTCTTGGCACTTAATTGGAATAGTATTGAGCAACCATCAACTATTACATCATGATTGTTGAAGATAAAAAACCCCGAGAGGGTAAAGAAAAGGAATGGGAAGATCCAACGGACCCGAACAAACCGACTGACGAGCGAGACAAGGAACAATTGTTAAGACAATACAAAGAAGCCAAACGCCGCCACGACAACCTGAATGAGGATGATGACCAAAAAGACAAAACGAAATAACAAGATATTTAAAACATACATTATGAAAACTATTAATCAGAAGCCAGCAGTAAGTAAGTTAGTTGCTCAGTTTGACAACCAGCTAAGAGAGATCATAATGAATGATCTGAAAATGTTAAAAGGTGCTAAAAATCAATTTTTAAGAGCTATTAAAAACGAGCAATTATCTGTTGCTTAATTAAAAATATCACCCCCTAAAGACATCTACCTATGAAAACTTCACAAAAACCAGCAACCAGCAAATTATTGATCCGTTTTGATAACGAGTTAAAAGCACTGTTAATGCAAGACCTTAAAGCTTTCAGAAATAAAGGTCAGTTCACCAGCAACAACCAGTCGGCCCCACAACAACAAGCCGCCTGATCAACATATACATCTACCTATAAAAATCTATTACCTATGAAAACGATAGAGCCCCGCAATTTGCGAGGCTCTATTTTTTTGTGGTGGATTTTGAGTGAGATAATTTGTCATTGCGAGGAGGAACGACGAAGCAATCGCACGCTGCAAAGTCCGCGATTGCCGCGCTACGCTCGCAATGACAAATCAGGTTTTACGTTCGTACAGGCGATAATTTAGGTGGAGACACAAACTATTGCGTATCTACGTTTATTCCACTACGTAACTCAACGCCGTTACACCACAACTAAATTGTTTTGGAGCAATAACCGGTTGCAGTTTTACTTTGTCTTTGATGCCTGTAAACAACGGGATGCCCTGCCCAAGAATAACCGGGTTAACAAACAGCCAGTAACCGTCAATCAAATTTTGTTGAATAAGTGCGTGTGTAGCTGTCGGGCTGCCAAAAAGCAGAATTTCGCTGCCTTGCTGTTGTCTGAGTTTATTTATGCTATCAACAAGATCGTCGCTAATAATTGTTGTGTTAGGCAAACTCTGGCCTTTTAGTGTTTTTGACAACACCACTTTGTGAGCCTTTTTATACCAGGCCGAATGCTCAATGTCGTGCTTGCTCGCGTCCGGCCCATCGCCTGCAGTGGGCCAATAACCTTCCATCATGTCGTAAGTTACACGGCCGTATAGTGCGGTGTCCGATTCGCCTATTCGCTTACCTACGTAGTCAAAAATTTCTTCATCAACTTTAATCCAGTTCATTTCGCCGTTCGGTCCTGCCACAAAACCGTCAAGCGATACGTGCATAAATGAAATTATTTTTCTCATATAATTCTGTTTTTATGTGCTTTAAAATGTTTTAAACACCAAATTGGTGTAAGTGATGATCAGCATGTTTGTAAGCCATGCGACTTGCCTCTTCGGCAGTAAGTTTACCAAAAAATGGATGCAAAAAGCCTTTAGGGTAATCTATATGGGCTTTAATCAAGTCGATTAATTTACTTTTTTCGGGGCCGATATCTCCATCGCCACTCATTTTGAAACTCGGAACTGTAGGCATACTTTGTTTCAAGGGGCCTTCTTTCAACATATCTTTTAATGCAAATTTTCCAATCAGGCGACCAAGAAACGCTTGTTTGTACAGCGTTTTGTTCATGGCCATTTCTTCCCACATGGTTAAATGCTTTAGCATTTGGTAAACATTCATTTTACCCCATTGCGGCTTAGTGTCTTGCTGTAATAGGTTTATGCGGTTAATTAACTGGTCTGCAATAAGTTTATCGGTAATTAGTTCCATGGCTTCAAAAATTTGAAATCAAAAATAAAATGTTCTATTAACTTAATCAGGGTATTTCAAGACAATTTAAACGGGCAAATGCGACAATAAAAGTTATCCTATTGCTTCCGCTACGATGACGAGGAAAAACCAAGACATCATCTCGAACGAGGTATGGGTGTGGCGATATCTGAAATCAATCCTACTACGTCATCGTGAGCGAGGTACGAGCGTGACGATCTCCCGAGCGCTTCGCCTGTCCTTTGTACAGAGATCCTCACGCTACGCTCAGGATGACGTGGCGGAGAGGGCAAAAAACTCCCCCCCGGGTGAAACAAAAAATGACTTAAAAGTATGGATTTGTGTTTTATTTTGTTTCACTAAATTCTCATAACTATCTAATTATAAGATAATTAATCAAAAATAGTGTTTCACTTGTTTCAACTGTTGCATACGCACGTGAAACAAAACAGGGGAGTTATTGCGTACTGTACTTCCTGATCAGCGCAGCGGTTTTGGCAGATGCGCCGGGTTGGCCCATCTTTTCGTCTAACGTGTCGTAATTAGCCAGCATGGTTTGGCGGTAGGCGGCATCGTTCAAGATCAGGTCCATTTCAGCACCGATTGCAGTAGGGTTGCAGTCTTGCTGGATGAGTTCTTTAACAATCCCCTCATTAACAATAAGGTTAACCAGCGATATGAACTTGATTTTAACCACTACACGGGCTATACCTATAGACACCGGGTTACCTTTATAAACCACCACCTGTGGCACGTTAAACAAGGCCGTCTCTAAAGTAGCCGTGCCCGATGCTACGATAGCTGCATAGGCATTATTGAGGATGTCGTAAGTTGAATTAAACAGCACGGGAATGTCGCGTTCTTTCAGGTATTGGTGATAGTAATCGGCGTTAAAGGACGGTGCACCGGCAATGACGAACTGATAACCGGGGAACTGATCGGCGACGGCCAGCATATCAGGCAACAAGTAGTTGATCTCTTGTCGGCGGCTGCCGGGCAATAGGGCGATGATGCGCTTACTACCTAAATTGTGCCTTTGCAGGAAGTCGGCGTCTGGTTTGAAGGCAGCAACGGCATCCAGCAGTGGGTTACCTACATAGTCTACTTCCATGCCCCAGTCCTTATAAAAGTCGACCTCAAATGGCAGGATGCAGAACAGGTGATCGACCACCTTCTTGATCTTGAGCACCCGCTTCTGGTTCCAGGCCCAAACCTTGGGCGATATATAGTAGTATACCGGCAGTCCCTGCTGTTTGGCAAAGGCCGCTATCTTTAGGTTGAAGCCCGGGAAGTCGATCAGTATCAGGATATCTGGGTGATAGGCAGCTATGTCCTGCTTGCAGAAGGCCAGGTTCTTTAATATGCTACGCAGGTTAGCCACAACCTCCAGGAAACCCATAAAGGCCATATCGGCATAGTGCTTTACCAGGGTGCCACCTTCGGCCTGCATGAGGTCGCCGCCAAAGAAGCGGAACTCGGCCTGAGGGTCAAGCTTCTTGAGTTCCTTCATCAAATTAGCTCCGTGCAGATCGCCCGAAGCCTCGCCGGCTACCAGGTAGTATCTCATAGTTAAACGTTAAACTTCCAGCTATTCAAAACCGGTATGGCATAATGCGCCGTCATATCAAATTGAATAGGCACTACCGATACATAGTTGTTATCCAGCGCCCATGAATCAGTGTCCTCGCCATGGTCATTCAGTTGAAACACGCCGCTTAACCAGTAGTAGGGACGTTTGTATGGGTCCATGCGTTCGTCAAAGTCCTCGGCCCATTTGGCGTTAGCCTGCCGGCAGATCTTGACACCTTTTAAATGCGCACCAGCCGGGAAGTTGACGTTGAGCAAGGTGGCGGGAGGTAAACCGTTCGCCAATACCTGCTGCGCTATCTCCTTAACATATTTGATGCAATGGCTAAAGTCGGCCTGCATGGTGTAATCATCCAATGAGAACCCGATAGACGGAATGCTCTCAATAGCACCCTCAACCGCTGCCGACATGGTGCCTGAGTATAGCACATTGATACCATTATTCAAGCCATGGTTAATGCCTGACACACACAGATCAGGCTTCTTGCCTTTAAAGATCTTGGTAACCGCCAGCTTCACACAATCTACCGGGGTGCCCGAGCAGCTGTACATCTCTATACCTTCGTAAATGTCGACCTTATCCAACCTTAAGGGTTTACCAATAGTAATGGCATGCCCCATTCCAGATTGCGGACTATCCGGTGCTACCACCACCACACGACCCAGTTCTTTCATGGCATGCATGAGCACTTTGATACCGGGGGCAGTTATACCGTCGTCGTTTACTACTAATATGTTGGGTTTGGCGTTTGTCATGATGGTTCAAAATTAAGAAAACGCTGTCAGCATTTAAGCTTATATCATAAAAAAGCCCCTAAAAGGGGCTTGGAATCTTAATTCTTGACTCTTGGTTCTCGACTCTATCTTAAAGAGCACCCTCTTTAATCTCGTCAACAACACCCGGGTCAAGCAATGTCGAAGTATCGCCTAAGTTAGAGGTATCACCTTCAGCTATCTTCCGTAGTATGCGTCGCATGATCTTGCCTGAACGGGTTTTAGGCAAGCCTGTCACAAACTGGATCTTATCGGGTTTAGCTATTGCACCTATAATGCGCGATACGGTCATCATGATATCCTTACGGGTAAGCTCTTCATCATCGTTTTTAGTAGGCGACACCACAAAGGCGTAAACTCCCTGCCCCTTTATATCGTGTGGATAGCCTACCACAGCCGATTCAACCACGGTACTATGCATATTGATGGCATTCTCCACTTCAGCAGTACCAATACGGTGGCCAGATACGTTCAATACATCGTCCACGCGGCCGGTAATTCGATAGTAGCCATCCTCGTCGCGTAAGCAACCATCGCCGGTAAAGTACATATCCGGATAGGTTGCAAAGTAGGTTTGGCGGCAACGCTCATGGTCGCCATAAGTGGTGCGCAGCATACCCGGCCACGGAAACTTGATACACAAGTTACCGCTTACGCCGTTACCTTCAATTTCTTTTCCAGCCTCGTCAAAAAGCGCGGGCTGTACACCCGGCAGTGGCAAACTGGCATAGCCGGGCTTAAGCGGTGTAATGCCGGCTATAGGAGTAATCATGTGGCCGCCATTTTCGGTTTGCCACCAGGTATCAACTATCGGGCAATGGCCATGTCCAATCTTTTCATCAAACCAGTGCCAGGCTTCTTCGTTAATCGGTTCGCCTACTGATCCTAGCTTGGTCAATGAACTCAGGTCCTTACCTTTCAGGAAGTCGTCGCCATAACTCATTAATGAGCGTATAGCCGTTGGCGCTGTATATAAAATGTTAACTTTAAACTTATCTACAATATCCCAGAAACGACCTGCATCCGGATAGGTTGGTACGCCCTCGAACATCAATGACGTAGCGCCTTGCGACAGCGGGCCGTATACAATGTAAGAGTGCCCGGTTATCCAGCCGATATCTGCAGTGCAGAAGTAAACCTCTTCAGGTTGATATTGAAACGTGGTGTCAAATGTAAATCCCGCATAAACCATATAGCCACCGCAGGTATGTACCACCCCCTTAGGTTTGCCGGTGGAGCCAGATGTATAAAGGATAAACAGCATATCCTCGGCATCCATTTCTTCTATCGGGCATTCTTTGGTTCCCTGGGTTTCTACTTTCTTAACTTCGTCTTCCCACCAAACATCGCGGCCCTTTATCATCGCCACAGGTGTGCGGGTACGGGTTAACACAATGACCCTTTGTACCGATGGGCAGCGTACCAGCGCATCATCTATAATTGATTTGAGTGGGGTTTCTTTAGTACCCCGAAAACCACCATCGGCAGTGATTACGATATTGCATTCGGCGTCTTGAATCCGATCGGCTATGGATTGTGCCGAGAATCCCCCAAAAACTACTGAATGTATAGCCCCTATCCTGGCGCAGGCCAGCAAAGCAATAGCCAGCTCAGGCACCATGGGCATATAGATACAGATGCGATCGCCTTTTTTGGCACCGTTATTTTTAAGTACATTGGCAAACTGGCAAACTTTATCGTGCAGCTGCCGATAAGTCAATATGCGATGATCTTCTTTTGGATCATTCGGTTCCCAGATAATGGCAGGCTTATCGCCAATGGTATCTAAGTGCCGGTCAAGGCAGTTTTCAGCAATGTTCAACTTTCCACCTTGAAACCATTTGATGTTGGGCTCTTTAAAGTTCCATTCCAAAACCGTATCCCATTTCTTCCGCCATTTAAATGTATTGGCAATACCGGCCCAAAACTCTTCGGGCTGGTCGACACTATGTTTATAGACTTCTTTATAATGGTCGAACGAGGTGATTTTCATAACTGGGTAAATTGGTGAGCGAAAATTAAGTATTTCTATATAAAAACGGCATTTTATCTTTAAAAGTTTAGTTTTTTCAACATATTAAACGGCGCTGCAACTTGAGTATTAGGCCTTAAACGGAACCATCAAGATATTTTTTAAAATATTTTGAAAACAGTATTGTCTATTCCACTTAAAATCCTGATATTTGCAATCCCTTTAATAAAAGGGTTTTAAAAACAATTGTCATGTCAAGAATTTGTGATCTAACAGGAAAGGCGTCAATAGTTGGTAACAACGTTTCTAACTCAAACCGCAAAACTAAACGCAGGTTTCATCCAAACCTTAAGCTTAAAAAGTTTTATATCCCTGAAGAAGATAAATGGATAACTTTAAAAGTATCTACATCAGCTGTTAAAACTATCAGCAAAAACGGGATAACAGCTTGTATCAACAAGTTTGTAAAAAAAGGATACATATAGTAGTTATACGTTAAACGTTTTACGTAATACGTAACACTGCTAACAGATAACATCAATTTGAAAATAACGTAATACGTATACCGTAGTACGTATAACAATAAAGAAGATGGCTAAGAAAGGTAATAGAGTTCAGGTAATTTTAGAATGTACAGAGCATAAAACAACTGGTTTACCAGGTATGTCTCGTTACATCACTACCAAGAACAAAAAGAACACAACTGAAAGATTAGAGTTGAAAAAATTCAACCCGGTTTTAAAGAAAGTTACTGTTCATAAAGAAATTAAATAGGTTATACGTTGGACGTTTTACGTTATACGTAACCAGCAATAATTCATTTAAAAACACAGCGTAAACGGTTAACGTATTACGTACAACACTAAAGACAATGGCAAAGAAAGTAGTTGCAACCCTTAAAGTTGCCGGTAAAGGCAAAGATTATTCAAAAGTTATTACAATGACTAAGTCTCCAAAAACTGGTGCTTATTCATTCAAAGAGCAAATCGTAGCTAACGATTTTGTTAAAGACGCAATCGCCGGAAAATTATAATTCCACGAGGAATAATCTATTATAATATTAAAGCCATCTTGTTTACGCGAGAAGGCTTTTTTTGTATTTGCAGATGTGTGGATATACAGATGTGCAAATGAATTAGAATAAAAGTACTTTTAGCTGATGTTTATTAATCTGCACATCCGCATATTTGCATATCTGCACATCTAAAAACACATGGGACTATTTGATTTTTTCAAGAAAAAGGAAAGCACGCCGGAAGAACAGGAAGTGCTTGATACCGGTTTAGAAAAAACCAAGGATAACTTTTTTTCAAAAATTACCAAAGTAATTGCCGGTAAATCAACCGTTGATGATGATGTGCTGGATGAGTTGGAAGAGGTACTGGTAACGTCAGACGTTGGCGTACAAACCACACTCAAGATTATTGACCGCATCCAGGCCCGCGTTGCGCGCGATAAATATGTAAGCACTGCCGATTTAAACGGTTTGCTGCGCAATGAAATACAACAATTACTAGCCGAAAATAACAGCAACGATTTTTCAAGTTTTGAATATGGCACGCACAAACCCTATGTAATTATGGTGGTTGGTGTTAACGGTGTGGGTAAAACTACTACCATTGGCAAACTGGCATATAAACTAAAACAAGCAGGCAATAAAGTAGTATTAGGCGCCGCCGATACTTTTCGCGCTGCCGCTGTGGACCAGATTAAACTTTGGGGTGAACGTGTAGACGTTAAAGTTGTGGCTCAGGCAATGGGGTCTGACCCGGCGTCTGTGGCTTATGATACCCTAAAATCTGCAGTTGCTAGTGGCGACGACGTGGCTATTATAGATACCGCAGGCCGCTTACATAACAAAGTTGGGCTGATGAACGAGCTAACCAAGATCAAAAACGTGATGCAAAAGGTAGTACCCGGCGCGCCGCATGAGATCTTGCTGGTACTTGATGCATCAACTGGTCAAAACGCTATTGAGCAATGCAAGCAATTTACCGAGGCCACTGCGGTTAATGCTTTGGCACTAACCAAACTGGATGGCACCGCTAAAGGTGGTGTAGTGATAGGTATATCAGATCAATTTAAAATACCCGTAAAATATATAGGCGTTGGCGAAGGCGTAGATCATTTACAATTGTTTGATCGGAAGGCGTTCGTAGATTCGCTATTTAAAGATTAATTTTTGTCATTGCGAGGAGGAACGACGAAGCAATCGCGAGCATTGCAGTCGAACACTTTTCTCCTTGTCCCGAACGTTCGGGACCACGCTATCGCTCGCAATGACACACATGAGATATGAGGACGAAAGAAATAAGCAAGCCGATACTAACTAAGAAGCCCCGTGTAAACGTGGTGACTTTAGGTTGTTCTAAAAACACCTATGATTCTGAGATTTTGATGGGTCAGCTTAAAGGCAATGCTTTTGATGTGGTGCATGAATCTAATAAAGTAGGTAAAGACGATATCATCGTGATCAACACCTGTGGCTTTATTGACAATGCCAAGCAAGAATCTATCGATACCATTCTTCAATATAGTGAGCTGAAAGAACAAGGTAAAGTTGGCAAAGTTATCGTTACCGGATGTTTATCTGAACGTTACAAGCCTGAATTGGAGGCAGAGATCACTAATGTGGACGCCTATTTCGGCACTAATGATCTGCAAAACTTATTAGCCTCTATTGGTGCCAACTACAAGCATGAGCTAATTGGTGAGCGTTTGCTGACCACTCCATCTCACTTTGCTTATTTTAAAATTGCCGAGGGTTGTAATCGCCCTTGCTCTTTCTGTGCCATCCCGTTGATGCGTGGCAAGCACTTAACCACACCGATGGAAGATTTGGTTAAGGCTGCTGAAAAATTAGCTAAAAACGGTACGAAAGAACTGATATTAATTGCCCAGGACCTTACCTATTACGGTCTTGACCTATACGGCAAACGTAATCTGGACGAGTTGCTTCGCCGTATTTCTGATGTTAACGGCATCGAATGGATCCGCCTGCAATATGCTTATCCTTCAGGTTTCCCGATGGAGATTTTAGATGTAATGAATGAACGTTCTAACATCTGCAAATACATGGATATGCCCTTACAGCATATTACTGACAATATGCTTAAATCTATGCGCCGCGGTATCACCAAACAAAAAACTATCGATGTGGTAAACGAGATCCGCGACCGCGTGCCGGGCATTGCCATGCGCACCACGCTGATTACCGGTTATCCGGGCGAAACTGAGCAAGATTTCGAAGAAATGCAACACTGGGTTGAAGACACCAAATTTGATCGCCTGGGATGTTTTACCTATTCGCACGAAGAAAAAACGCATGCACATTCTTTGGTTGACGATGTACCGGAAGAAGTAAAGCAGGAACGCGCTGATGCCATCATGGAAATACAGCAAGGCATCTCTTTCGAAAAAAACCAGGAGAAGATTGGCGAGACATTCAAAGTACTCATAGACAAAAAAGACGGACCATATTTTGTGGGCCGTACAGAATTTGATTCGCCTGAAGTTGATAACGAGGTTTTGTTGGCCGCTTCGATTGATTACGCTACTGTTGGTACGTTTGTGAATGTAAAGATCGACTCGGCCGAAGATTTTGATCTTTATGGACATATTGTAAAATAAACGAAAGCCATTGCGTAAAAGGTTAAATGATTTTTACATTTGACCAATGGACGTTGATTGTATAAGCTATAAAGAAACGGGATTCTTTTCCCCTACGGTTGTTGATTACCTGGAAGACAAGCCGGAATTAAAACCTTTTTATAGCTATCGCCCTACTTTTGACGGCTTTGCCGAATTTCTTAAGAACAAGAAAGTTATTGCCGACCGCAACCTACTGGCCGATACTTTAACTGATCAATACCAAATTATTGTTAAATACGCCCGCATCTGGGACCCACTATTTGGTATAGCCGAACCGGTAAGGAAAAATATTGAATGCTTAAGGAACGATAATACTTATACCATTACCACCGGCCACCAATTGAATATCTTTGCCGGCCCGCTATATTTTATTTATAAGATAGTTACGGCGATAAAACTCTCCCAGCAACTCAAAGAAAAGTTTCCCAATAAAAATTTTGTGCCCGTTTATTGGATGGCTTCGGAGGATCATGACTTCGCCGAGATCAACTACACTACCATTGGTGGCAAAAAAGTGCATTGGTGGCACGAGGCATCCGGTGCAACAGGTCGGATAAACCCCGAGACCCTGCGCCAGGCATTGAACCAATACAAAGGCGTATTAGGCACTGCTGGTTTTTCGGCAGATTTGGGCAAGATAGTTGAAACAGCTTATACCAACTTCGACCGTCTTGCTGACGCCACCCGCTACATGGTAAACGCTTTATTTGGCCGGTACGGCTTAGTGATCATAGATGCTGACAACAAGCAACTGAAACAGCAATTTGCGCCTATCATCGAGCGAGACATCATCGAACAAAACAGCTTCAAAAATATAAGTGCCACCAACGAAGAGTTGGTAAAGCTTGGCGTACATATCCAGGTAAACCCGCGGGAGATTAATTTCTTTTACCTAAAAAATGCATTGCGCGAACGTTTGGTTTTTGAAGATGGTCAATATAAAGTATTAAACACAGAGATTAGCTTTACAGAAGCCGAGATCAAAAAAGAAATTGCAACTTATCCTGAAAGATTCAGTCCGAATGTGGTGATGCGCCCTTTGTACCAGGAATGTATCTTACCTAACATTGCTTACATAGGCGGCGGTGCCGAGGTGGTTTACTGGTTGGAGCTGAAATCGAACTTTGATTATTATCAAGTTGATTTTCCTGTGCTGATCCTGCGTAATTCAGGTTTGATCATCCGCAAGGAATCGGCAGCAAAAATAAAACGCATGGAGCTGGCTCCTGCCGATCTTTTTAAATCAACCGACGCACTCAAAAACTACTGGATCAAAAAACATAGTGATCACGAGCTTTCTTTACAAACCGAGTGGGCCGAGTTAAATGCAATATTTGATCAGCTTAAACAAAAAGCCGCTAAGATCGACCCAACGCTTGGACCATCAACAGAAGCGGTACAAACCCGTTTAAAAAAGGCTATTGATAACCTGGAGAAAAAGTTAATCAGGGCCGAAAAGCAAAACTATCACACCCGCTTAGAACAGATAGACCAGATCAAAGCCGAACTTTTCCCCGGCGAAAGCTTACAGGAGCGTAATGAAAATTTTGGTTTATTGTACGTAAAATGGGGGCAGTATTTTATTGATGAATTGATTCGCAATTTCCAACCCCTGGATTTTGAATTTGCGGTATTGACAGAGTAGAAAAAACCTAAGCCGAATTTGAACTTCTCAGGTAAGAAAGCTACTTTAGTGTACTATTCTTATCACATGACACACACTTATCTTAGAACTGCTGTTTCAGCTTTTATATTTGTTTTTATTTGTGCTTGTTCAAAACAAAGCAATCCTAACCCGAACAGTAACACAAATACCGGCCAACAAACACCTCCGGATCAGACAAATATTGCACCTACAATAACTTCTTTTAGTCCAACATCTGGCGAGGCTGATGCTGTGATAACTCTCACAGGCACCAATTTTAGCACAACATTAGCTGATGACAAGGTTTATTTTAACGCTTTCCCTGCAACAGTTACTGCAGCCACGGCAACTCAGTTAACAGTTAAAGTCCCACAAAATGCCGGCACAGGGAATATTATTGTAACTATTAATAATAAATCGGCAACAGGCTCAATTTTTACGTACCTACAACCGTTGGCTGCCAATTTAATAGACAAAAATGAAGGGCCGGCTGGCACCATAGTAAATATCACAGGATCAGGTTTTAGTACGACACCAACCAATAACCAAGTGTTTTTTAATGGCACCGCAGCAACCGTTACTGCTGCAACAGGTACGCAGCTGACGGTTAAAGTACCCAGCGATGCAGGTGTAGGCAAAATCACTGTAACCGTAGACGGGAAGACAGTTGATGGACCGGTATTTACTTATTATCTGTCTGCTACTGTTACCACAATTGCAGGAAATAGTAATAGCGGTGCTGTAAACGGAAGCGGGTCTCAGGCCTTCTTTAATACTCCTATCGGCTTAGCAGTTGACAATGTCGGAAATGTTTATGTTGCCGAGTTTCAAAATGCCAGAATACGTAAAATCACGCCGGGCGGCGTAGTTACCACGTTTGCTGGAAATGGAGATTTTTCGGGCGGCGTGTCAAACCCACAAGGAATAACAATCGGTAAAGATGGTTTAGTTTTATTCTCAGCCGGGGGATCTATATATAAAATCACGCCAAGTGGTATAGTACCTTATATTGGGGAACCATCGGCAACATATCCATCAGCAATACAAAATTATGATATCAGTGACATGTGCTTCGACAAAAGTGGCAATTTGTATTATACTGACAATGTTCGTGGATGGGTAAATAGACTAACTGATACGGGTTTGGAGATGGTCGTTGGCAATCCTAGTGGTTTTCCAATTTATCAATCCCCCGATCCATCTGTTTTTGCTCAGCTCTCGGCTTTAGCTGTTGATCTAAACGGTAATATCTACGTAGCTGAAGATAACAGTTATTCTATCAAAAAAATCACTCCAACAAAACAAGTGAGTGTTTTCTTTAAGGAATATCCTTTCGGGATGGCATTCGATAAAAATAATAATTTGCTAATCACAGAAGCCGGAAATGACAACAGAATAAAATTGATTAATCCAACTACGGGTAAGGTCAGTATAATAGCGGGCGATCTCAAATCCGGTCATGTTGATGGAGATCAAACCACAGCCAGATTTAGTGCGTTGCAACGTATCGCAATAGATGCTGCCGGCAATATTTATGTGACTGACGGTAATTATATCAGAAAAATCGTTCTGAAATAGACTACCGCTTTATCATGGTACGTATCTTTGCGAATGATTGTAACAGAATCTGATTTAAGACATTTTACTGAGAACGTATTCCTGTCAATAGGTTGCAGTAAAGAACACGCAGTGCTTGCCGCCGATGTTTTACTATTGTCTGATCTGCGTGGCATAGACTCGCATGGGGTGGCCCGTTTAACCGGCTACGTACGCCTTTGGGAAAAGAAACGTATCAATGCGACACCCAATATCCGCATAGTGCATGAAACACCTACTACGGCTACTATTGATGGCGATGCCGGTTTGGGTTTGGTAGTTGCGCCTTTTGCCATGCAGGTGGCTATGCAAAAAGCTGAGCAGTATGGTTCGGGCTGGATCTCTATCCGCAACTCCAACCACTTTGGGATTGCCGGGTATCATGCACTGATGGCTGTGCAAAAAGACATGATAGGTTTTGCCATGACCAACGCCAGCCCGCTGGTGGCGCCCACTTTTTCGAACGAACGTATGTTGGGCACCAACCCGATGTGTTATGCTTTCCCGGCAGGTAAATACCCGCCGGTTATTATTGATATGGCAACATCGGCGGCGGCCAATGGCAAATTAGAAATTGCTCAGCGAGCAGGTAAACCGGTGCCCGAAGGTTGGATCCAGGATGCAGAAGGCAATTACACTACCGATCCACATGCTCTAAAAAATGGCGGTTCGCTTTTGCCTTTAGGCAGCGACCGCGATCATGGCAGTCATAAAGGCTTTGGCTTGAGTGCTACTGTTGACATTTTATCTGCTGTGCTATCAGGTGCTAATTATGGGCCCTGGGTTCCGCCGTTTGTGTCGTTCCTTGAACCACCTGCCGATCCGGTAGGTTCCGGCATTGGGCACTTTCTAGGCGCTATGCGCGTGGATGGTTTCCGACCCGTAAATGAGTTTAAAGATCATCTGGATAATTGGGTAACGCGCTTTAAATCGGCTTCAACTGTTCATCCTGATCAAAAAGTGATCATACCCGGCGAGCCTGAATATGAGGCGGAACAAGATAGACGTAAAAATGGCATACCGATAGTTAACGCGGTAGTGAAGGATTTAAATGAGGTGGCGCAGAAACTAAATGTTGACCCCCTAGCTCCCTGAAGGGGAAATTTTTGAAGCGCTAGTTTTCTTAACTTCATAAAAAAAATGGCCCGAAGTTTCGGGCCATTTTTTTTATGCTAATCACTCGGCCTTTAGGGGCCGGGGGCTTAATGTATAATCTTAAAGAATCTGCTCCATCTGATCTTACCCAGGAAAGTACCCTGGTCGTCCAGACTTAACCATATAAACAAGGCCTTGCCTACGATATGATCCTCGGGCACAAAACCCCAGAAACGCGAGTCGTCAGAGTCATGACGATTATCGCCCATCATCCAGTAATAGTTCATTTTAAAGGTGTAGGTGTCTGCTTTTTTACCATTAATCAAAATATCATTACCAACAATCTGTACTTTATTGTTTTCATAAACCGCGATACAACGCTCATACAACGGGTACGTAACGCTATCCAGTTTTACGGTCCAGCCTTTTTTAGGGATGATGATTGGGCCGTAGTTATCTACGTTCCAATGAAAATCATGCTGCTTACCCGGCAACTGCAAACTTAGCGGCCCAACCGGGTGCTGCGGATTGGTTGGATAAACATAATCAGGTTCTTGCGGCTTCCTGATATTTGGGGTAACGGTAACCCCAGAATAAGCTTTAAGGGCATTATATGAATCCTTAGTCATAAACGGATAAGGATTTTCATCATACCGTGTAATATGAAGCTGATCTTCGATATCCGGATTTAAAGTGGTTTTAGAAGTAATGGTATAATCTAACTGGCTCTCTGGCGGGTTTAGAGCAGCCTTGCCATTGATATAAACTTGTGCCTGCACAACGCTTAACGTGTCGCCCGGTGCGCCCTGGCAACGTTTAATGTAATTCTCTCTTTTGTCGACCGGACGATAGTATGGCGAATCGGCATCCATCGGGTAATTAAATACCACAACATCACCTTTTTTAACCTCGCTGAAACCCGGCAGGCGGTGATAGCCCAGTTCCCAACCGTCCCAATAAGCTTTAGTATTAATCAGTGGCATGGTATGGTGCGCAAACGGGAAAGCTATTGGTGTCATTGGTGTCCGTGCCCCGTAATTCACCTTACTTACAAACAGAAAATCGCCTACCAATAATGATCTTTCCATTGATGGCGTAGGGATAGTATAGGCCTCAATAAAAAAGGTTCTGATCAGTGTAGCGGCAATCACCGCAAAAACAACGGCATCAACCCATTCGCGGGTTTTAGTTTTCTTTTTAGCCTTAGTTTTGGTGCTGTTCTTATTCCAGAATTTCCAGTTCATTATCTTTTAAATATCGCTTAGTTAATTTATTATTTAGGATAAATCAAACATGTCTGCCACAGAGAAGAAGCCTTTCTTTTCTTTAACCCATTCGGCAGCTAAAACAGCGCCTAAAGCAAAGCCATTGCGGTTATGTGCAGTATGTTTAATTTCTATAGTGTCAACTTCAGAGTCGTAGATCACAGTGTGAGTACCTGGTACACTGTCAATGCGGAGCGATTCGATCAGTACGTCCTCAGCTTTTGCATTATCATCAACAGGGTTACCGGCATCGGTCAAAATATTAACCCAGTGCTTTTTCTGATCCAGGTGTTCAATAATACCTTCGGCTATCGTAATAGCAGTACCACTCGGCGAATCCAGCTTTTGAGTATGGTGAATCTCTTCAACCTGCACATCATAATACGGCTGGTTATTCATCAGCTTTGCTAAAACCTTATTAATATGGAAAAATATATTTACGCCAACGCTAAAGTTAGTGCCGTAGATAAGCGCTTTATCACTTTCCTGGTAGCGCTCTTTAATTTCGTCTATCTGTTCATACCAACCGGTAGTACCAACCACAATAGGGACACCTGCTTTAAAACAATGCTCAATATTGCCAAGTACGGTGCCCGGTGTACTAAACTCAATAGCTACGTCTGCTTGTTGCAGGTTTTCTGTAGTTAGATCGTGTTGGTTGTCCTGGTCAATTTTTAATACAATTTCATGTTTACGATCAAGTGCAATCTTTTCAATGATCTTACCCATTTTGCCGTAACCCAGTAATGCAATCTTCATTCGTTTTATTTTTATATACAGATAAATATAACCCGCTTTATCGAAGTGTAAAGGTAAGTTTTATACCCGGAATAAATGCACTGCTTAAATTTTGCGCGTAAACCGGATTGTTCATTAGTGTAGGGCGGATACCGACATTGAAATCATTATCCATCGAGTAAGAATGTTGAAACTTAGCATCGACGTATGCATCGATAGTTTGTATGCCCCAGCTTGCTGCAAATAGCAAGACTGCCAGGTCGCGGTAACGCTCATAACTTCTTACAGCATTACCAACGGTTACATCGGTAACACCGTGTGTGGAGTATAGATTATAAAGATCGTAATATTTATCGCCTAATTTGGGCGCTGTGCCTGTATGCAGGTACCGGTATAAAGTCAAATCTTCGGAGTAGGCATTTTCATTGTACCGATACATAATCGCCAATAAAGTTAAACCTGTATAAATTATAGGCACTTTCCAATATTGATGGTTATAAACCTGGCCCCACCCCGGCACAAAAACAGAGCGATTCCAGGCTTTTGTAGGACTGTGCGTACTATCGGGGTGATAAATTCTGGGGATACTGTTAATCTTAGGCACGAATGGTTTTGATTTCACCGAGTCGCGCTTTTCTTGTAAACTATCTTTCTTAGTTTTTACAGGCATAGTGGGATTAACAGGTGCTTGTGCACTTGCCGAAAAACTAAAAACTATGATAAAGCCAACTATAAAAAGGTATTTCTGCATTTGTTACCAGTCCAACATTTCAAGTATGCGGCCAAGATCATCTTCTGATAAAAAAGGAATTTCAATACTACCCTTGCCCTGGCCGTTTACCTTAAGTTTAACTTGCGAGCTAAACCTGGTAGCCAGATCGTCTTGTATCTTTTGAAAATGAAATGATACTTCATCAGGCTGTTTGCCTTCCTTTTTAGTACGTGATTTTTGCAGATCGCGCACCATCTCTTCCACCTTACGAACGGATAAACCCTGTTCAATGATATGTTTATGCAAATATAATTGTTGTGCAGGGTCATCCATAGTTATTAATGCCCTGGCATGGCCCATACTCAACTCGCCATCGCGAATAGAGGCTTGTATGGTTGGGGGTAATTTCAATAAACGTAGATAGTTATTAACAGTAGAACGGTTTTTGCTTACACGCTCACCTAATTCTTCCTGTTTAAGGCCTACCTCGTCCAACATCCGTTGAAAGCTTAGCGCTACCTCGATAGCATTCAGGTTTTCTCGCTGGATGTTTTCAATCAACGCCATTTCCAGCATCTGCTGGTCGTTTGCGGTACGTATGTAAGCCGGGATCTGGGTTAAACCAGCCAATTTTGACGCACGCAAACGGCGTTCGCCAGATATCAGCTGGTAGTTATTGGCGCTAACACGTCTAACGGTAATAGGCTGTATCAAACCTTGCAGCTTTATCGAAGCCGATAAGTCGGCTAATGCCTGCTCGTCAAACTCGGTACGTGGCTGGAAAGGGTTAACCTCAATCTCAGAAATCTTGATTTCATTTACCGAGCCAAGACTGTTAACGTCACCTATATTGTTACCGTTATTACTACTACTTGTTTTTTTATAGGGAAGAACGTTTTCAGAATCATTCAATAGTGCACTTAATCCCTTGCCTAAAGCATTCCTTTTTTCTGCACTCATTTTATGCTGTTTCTGTAGTTTCCGCTAATTCATCTTTCACTAAACCATTTTTACGTATCACTTCGCGGGCCAGATTAAGGTAGTTAATGGCTCCCTTACAAGTTGCATCGTGCATAATTACCGATAAGCCAAAGCTTGGCGCTTCGCTTAAACGGGTGTTACGTTGTATGATGGTATCAAACACCATGTCTTCAAAATGATTTCTCACTTCTTCAACAACCTGGTTTGAAAGGCGCAGCCTTACATCATACATGGTTAGTAATATACCCTCTATCTCTAACTGAGGATTTAAGCGGTTTTGTACAATTTTAATAGTGTTTAATAGTTTACCCAATCCTTCTAACGCAAAATATTCGCACTGTACCGGTACAATTACCGAGTCGGCTGCGGTTAAAGCGTTAATGGTGATTAAACCTAAAGATGGCGAGCAGTCAATTATAATGAAATCATAATTATCGCGGATCTTGTTGAAAACCTCCTGCATTTTATACTCGCGGTTTTCCAGGTTAATCATCTCAATCTCGGCACCTACCAGGTCAATATGCGCAGGTAGCAGGTCAAGGTTTGGGGTTTCGGTTTTTATAATAGCCTCGCTCGGATCTACTTCGTTGATGATACACTCATAAATACTGTTCTTTACATTGCGCGGATCAAAACCAATACCAGATGTGGCGTTGGCCTGCGGATCGGCATCAACTAATAGCGTTCTGTACTCTAATACGGCTAAACTTGCGGCCAGATTTATGGATGACGTGGTTTTACCGACACCACCTTTTTGATTGGCTAATGCAATTATCTTACTCATTATCTATCTCCAAAATTTATAACAGTGTTTATTACAACGGAAAATAGAAATTTTAATTTCTACCTTCGGGAAACTTTTTACCAGCGCTAAGATATAGATTAAAACGTTGTAGAAATCCACAGTTTTAGCCGATTTACAAACATATTGTGTGGAAATGAGTGATTGAGTGAATTAGCGAATGAGTGAATAAACCCATTGCAATTCACTACAAACTGGTAGCACGACCAGCTACATTCACTCATTCATACAATCGCTAATTCACTCATTATAAAGAGCATGATCACCATTATATCATCTACCAATCGCCCCGGCAGTTCGACGCTGAAAGTGGCGCGTTACTACCAGAAGCAGCTGGCTGAAAAAGGTGTCGAGGCACAAATTTTGTCACTTGAACAGTTGCCACCCAATTTATTAATTACAGATCTGTACGGCAAACGCAGCGCCGAATTCCAGGTTATCCAGAATATCGTTACCGCTACAGATAAATTCATTTTTATAATACCTGAATATAATGGCAGTTTCCCGGGCGCTCTAAAGGTATTTATTGACGCCTGCTCCTTTCCGGACAGTTTCTACGACAAAAAAGCAGCATTGGTGGGTATATCATCCGGCAAATATGGCAACATTCGCGGTATTGATCATTTTACCGGGGTTTGCCATTACGTGCACTTAAACATTATGGCACTGAAACTTCACATTGCCAATATTAAAACTGAATTTGATGAGCAAGGCTCTTTCTTTAAAGAGGATACTTTAAAGTTTACCGACGAACAAATAGATAAGCTTATAAAGTTCTAATCACTCCATTTAATTCAAACAAAATTGGCTGGCAAGTTGCTTATATTACCAAACATCTGTAACTGCGATGAAAACCAATGCATTATTTTATTATTGGCTGGGGCAGCGCTTATATTTAACAAATATTTTCGCCAATAGCACTTTCAGATTTTAAAGAAAATTCTTTTTGATTAGCTTAGCAAAGCTAAACAGTCACAATGAATTATTTTAAGAAGGCGCTAATTGCCTTGCTTTTTTTTCCGGTGCTTTTGAAAGCACAAAGCAATTTCCATAAAGGTTATGTAGTTACTCTAACCGGCGATACTATCAAAGGCTCGATTGATTTTAAGGAATGGTACCGCAACCCACGACAAATTAAATTCAAGGCAGATGGTGCGCCCAAAGTCAATCAATATAATGTTTTAAATAGTACAGGATTTGGCGTTACCGGCTATGATCGTTTTCAGCGTTTTGTTGTACCTATAGCTCAGGATAAAATAAATCTTTCTGAGTTGTCGCACAGTATAGATACCACTGTAATTATTGATACCGTATTTTTGAAAGTGGTTGCAACAGGCAATCATGTCAGCTTATATTCTTACAACGATAAAAAGGAAGAGCTATTTATTCAGCAGGGTAATGAGCCGCCAAAATCATTGATCAGGCATTTTTACCTGGTGGGTGAGGATAGAATATTAACTGATGCCCGCTACGTATTTCAACTACAAAAATCGGCCAAAACCTACCAACCGGGCGACAGTAAGCTTTTTAAAGACATTGAAAGGGTAAGGTATGATGCAGACGATATCGCCAAATTGGTATACAGAATAAATGGATCAGCTGGCATAGTTAAAGCACCTGCTATATCACACCTGGCAAACCGATTTTATTTAGGAGCGGGCATAAACGATGCTTCGATAAGTACGACTGAGCAAAATAACCTAATTACCGACAGAGCGGCTTCATCGGTTTTACCGGCGATAAATGTTGGGTATGATATTTATCTCAAAAACAACATCGGCAAACTAATTTTCAGGACAGAGTTAAACTTCTCAGGTACCAAAGGCGATATCGATCGCACTTATACCGCATCTTCCGAAACAGAAAAACTCAAGTACAATCAGTATGTCTTCTCTGCAAATCCGCAGCTTGTTTTCAATATTTACAATGGCGAAAACTTTAAATTTTTTATTGATGGTGGTTTTGCCGCCAATCTGTGCTCATACAGTAATAAACAATATGTACACAATATATATCTTGGTGGCCAATTATCAACCAGTTACGACGTAATTTTCCCCAACGCAGTGTCTTCTTACTTTGGCTTTACTACCAAAGCGGGTATAGTACTCAATAACCGGGTAGAAATATACGCCGGGTATTACCCGTCAAGCCAAATTATAACTGCCGAACAATACACGGTAAGCTATGCAAGTTATCGGGCGGGCATCAATTTATTGCTTAGCAAAAAGGCTAATTAACAAAGCATCCATTCGTATCTAACATCTTACAATAAAAATAGTCCTTTTACTTAACAAAGGACTATTTTTGATCGTACCTAATGCTATTTACGTGTTCAAAATCCCCTTCGTTATAACTCTATTTTTGTTTGGCGCTACTGTCGCCATGGCTCAAAGCAATAACAATACTTCAAAAACCGATACCACCAGGTTAAAACCTGTTACAGTTAAAGGTTATCTTTCTGAAAAGCCTTTACTAAGCGTTCCGGCTTCGGTAAGTGTGATAACGCCCGACCAACTTAAGGTACAGCCGGATGCCTCGCCCATATCAACTTTAAATACGGTACCGGGGGTGCGCATGGAAGAGCGCTCGCCGGGTAGTTATCGATTATCTATAAGAGGTAGTTTACTGCGTTCGCCATTCGGTATACGCGATGTTAAAATCTATTACGACGAATTGCCCTTAACAGATGCGGGAGGTAATACTTACCTGAACTCTGTTGATTTTACCAGCGTAAAAGGTATCGAAGTTTTAAAAGGACCCGATGGCAGTTTATTTGGCGCAAACTCAGGAGGTGTGGTTTTAATTAGCCCGGTTGATCCCCTTGATAAAACCAATTTTGCGACAGCAGGATTTAGCGCCGGCTCTTATGGCTTGGTACATGAAAACGTCGGCCTTCAAAACGTCACCAAAAACAATCAATTTGATTTTAATCAGTCTTACGAAACTGCTCATGGGTACCGCGTACATAGCGATATGTATCGCCATTATTTTCAGTTAAGCGATAAGCTGACTTACGGCGGCGTCAATTCCATCAAAGTACTGGGATTTTACTCAGATCTGAGCTACGAAACACCGGGTGGCTTAACATTAGCTCAGGTAGCTGTAGATCCAACCCAGGCTCGCCCGTCAACGCCAGCCGTTCCCGGTTCAATTGCTCAGCATGCCAGCATTACCAACAAAATGACTTATGGCGGCGCGGTAAACGAGTGGCACCTAAACGATCATATCCGTAATATTTTCGCGGTTTACGGTACTTATGTCGACTTTACCAACCCTTTCATTACCAATTACGAACAACGTTACGAATACACTTATGGCATGCGTACCTATTTTGAGTTTACCGGCGAAAAGAAAGACAATTTTAACTGGAAAGCCAATGTGGGCATGGAATGGTCGCAAACCAATGCCGACAATAATGATTACGGCAACCGCCGCGGCGTGCGTGACACGGCCCAAAGCCTGGATAAAGTAAATACCGGTACGCACTTTTTCTTTGCCCGATATGAAGAAACCATAGCCAACCATTTGCATGTAGAAGCGGCAGCTAGTTTAAACTTCTATGGGTATGATTTTGAGAATATATATCCTAAAATGCAGACTTCATTTACGAAGCAAACTTTTTCTCCGCAGATCATGCCGCGCTTAGCCTTGTCTTACGAGATCAACAATAACTTTGTATGGCGCATATCGAGCAGCCGTGGTTATTCAACCCCTACTTCTGCCGAAATCCGTCCATCCGACAATATCATTAACACGACATTACAGGCGCAGTATGGCTGGAACTATGAAACCGGTTTCCGATTGCGAAGTAATGACGAAAGCTTTTTGCTGGATATATCCGCATTTTATTACCGCTTGAATAATGCTATTGTACGCCGCCTAAATGCCGACGAAACAGAATATTATGTCAACTCGGGCGACATCAAACAACCTGGCCTGGAGCTTTATTTTAGTGATTGGTTGATTAAACAAAACAGCAGCGACTTTATTCGTGGTCTGCAAATAGGCGAGTCGTTTACTTTAAGCAAGTTTACTTTTGGTAACTACGCTGATGCTACTACAGCCTATGCGGGTAATGAATTAACCGGCGTACCGCGTGATGTAAGCGTAGCTAGTGTGCAAGTTAAATTTCCACAGTCGCTTTATCTGTATGCTCAATATAATGCCACTGCCCGTATTCCATTAAACGAGGCAAATACCTTCTATGCGCCGCGCTATAATTTAGTGCAGGCTAAAGTTGGTTGGCAACACCAGTTAAACAATAAATCGCATCTTGAAATTTTTGCGGGGGTAGATAACCTGTTGAATGAATATTATAACCTGGGGGCCGATTTAGATGCGGTAGGCAATCGCTTTTACAACCCGTCGGCGCTTCGTAATTATTACGCCGGATTTAATGTAAAATTTTAGATTGTAAACTTAATCCAGCGGGTGCCTTCGTAACCAAACATGAATTGTTTGGGGTAGATCATTTCAGCCAGCATTTCAATGGTTTCGACTGTACTTTCCGCCGCATCATCATTGTCGGTTTCGCTATCAACAATGTACAGGCGATTATTTTTTACCGCACTTAAATCGGTAAAACCCGGCAATTGCAATAACTGATCTATGCTGGCCATAATTTGGGCAATTGGCGTTTCATCAGGCATTAAAACAAGCACATCCGAGTTAAGTGACAATAACGTTTGTTCGTCCCCCTCAATTAACACGCCGCCGGCCATGTTAATTAGCTTAGTCATATCATCCGCAGCCAAGACTATCGGATCCAACGATCTTATCACCGCAACCGTCGGCCTTTGCTCCGTAAATTTGAGCTTATGGTTAATAATGTCGAGGCGTTCCTGTTGTTCTTCGGTCAATGCTGTCATATTGCAAAGGTGCGTATTTTTTTAGGTGTGCTCAAGCCTGTTATTAAATCCTTAACATTAAAATAACTATAACTACATAGGGCTATACTTGTATCTAAGCACCTAAAAGCTATCTTTGGGGTTAATGATATTCCTAACTTTTTTTATTGGATTCATCGCCAACTTTATTGGCTATATCCCTCCCGGAAACATCAATCTTACACTGGTTCGCATCACCATTAACCGTGGCTTAAAAGAGGCGCTGCAGTTTACGATTGCCTTTTCTTGTGTAGAGTTTTTCTTTACGTTTTTTATTATGCACGCGGCCAAATGGTTGTCAGAACAGGTGCATTTAGATGTGGTGATTGATTGGATAATGTTCGCCCTGTTTTTAGTGTTAGGAACCATCACCTGGCTAAATCGCAAGAAACCACCCGAAACCAAATATAGCGAACACGCCAGTATAAAGTATGGCATATTGCTGGGCTTTTTAAACCCCATGCAAGTTCCTTTCTGGATGATATGCGGAACTTACGTGATAGCCCACCAGTGGATATTGGATGGTAACTTAGCGTTGGTAATATTCAGTATTGGCTCAGCCGGCGGGGCATTTATATGCCTGATGTTGTATGCAAGATTTGCTAAATATATTCAGAGCAAGTTTGCATTGAGTACCAGAGTTATCAATACAGCTATTGCTATTTTATTTTTCAGCTTCGCCGGATATCACCTGGTAAAAAGAATTTACCTGGCTGTCAAGCCAAAGCAAGCTACCCAAGTGAAGGCTTAGTGTTTATCGGCCCATTTTGCATTGGCCTTTTTGTAAGCAATTTTAATCTCTGCTACCATAGCCTCGTCATTCTTTTGGGTTATAGCAACAATTTCTCTGTATACCTTCTTCCGGTAGCCTTCATTTGGCTGATCGAAATAGAACTTCCACACAGAAATGATATCTTTTTTGCTAAAGGCTTGCAGTACGCGAACAAATTGTGCGTTGTGCGCGAGAGCAAGCTGAAAACAATCTTGTTGAAACCTGCCTATCGCACCTTCGCGTAACTCTCCATTTACCGAAATTCTAATGATCTTTTTTAACATTTTAGCCCGGCTATAAGCTTTTGAGTAAAAGATATTAGGGAAATAATGCGGGCCGGTGGCGGTTAATGGCCTACCCACGTGAGCCACCTCGTCCCAACCGTATAAATTATCAAACGATTTAAAGTCTGATGGGAGAGCTTCAAAGAGCAATCGCTGGTAATACAGCGAATCTTTAGTTTTAGTGATAAAACCTTTGTTATAGGCATCTTTGAAATAGCTGGGGTAAAATTTTTGAGCATGTAGCAGATTGGTAAACAAACAAAATAACACGAAGAAAATAACACACCTTTTCATTGATTTAATTGATCATTAAGTTATTGTACAGAAGAATTTTTACTTTTTAGGTTCCAGATCTTTTCGGCTTTACGGCCTATGAGCCAAAATGAAGCTGCTAGTATCGCAAAGAAAAGCGTCTTATTGGTACTCTCCCAAAAATATTCAAAATATTTGGTATAGATGAATATGATCAGGAAAGTGATACCAAACTCGCGAGAGATATCATCCTTGCTTTTTAACCCGTAAAACAGGAAGGCACCGGCTACGCACAGGGATATGATGCCCCAGTAAAATAAAGTAATCTGCTTGATTTGATACCATACGTCTAAATTGCCAAGGTTACCAAATATACTCAATAGCCATAGCGACATGAACAAGTATAGCAACCCCACTACATAGGTCTGTTCCCAAAAATAGGCAAACCATTTGCGGTTTTTAAGTATTGCACAACCTACTATAAGCACTACCCCGAAGATTACGAAGCGCAGGGGATAGTTCATCCCCAGGAAGTAATCTGTCCAATGCGTTTGATAACCCGTTTCGGTGCCGAACCAACTGCCCAGCGATATGAGTGCAAATAGCCAGATCAGTCTCGAATCCATTCGCCAGCCCAAAAAGCCATAGACGAATACAGATAGCAGGAAAAGTAATGAATAATGCCCTGAATGATGATCCAACGCTTTACCAAGGTAAGCAATACAACAGGCGGTAAACAGTATGCCGGTAAAGATCACAGCCTCGTTACTGAAGATCTTTTCGGGATGCAGCTTTTCGCGGCGGCGGCCCCAGTAGAACAGAAAGATGGCAAGTGCGGCAGAGATAATACTGATGACAATGTCGGGCGTATAGTACAGATGCTTGAGCCAGTTAACCACCGCATCGTTGACTATCAGGAAGGCAAACGACGCACCGCCACAGATCAACGCTACCCAGAAAGAATACTTAGCCAACCGCATCCAATCAAAACCCTTCACTTCGTACGAGCTGCGAAGCTTATCAGCGGTGTCATCGCCCAGCATACCCTCCTTTTGCCAATGGGCAATGGTTTTGTTCAGGAATTCGCTATCGCTTTTGTCGATGTTTAACTTTGGCATGCGTATGCTGGTTTTGCAGTTTGCAATTATAACAAAGTTTGAACCAACTTATCAAGCATCGGCCATTAGACGTAACACATCCTCCTTATCACGAGCTATTTGAGCCGTTAATTCGTCGAGACCGTTGAACTTTATATCGCCTCGCACAAAGTGGTAGAACGCCATACGGATAGTCTCGTTATAGATCTCTTTATTAAAGCCGAACAGGTTAACCTCTATGTTGCGGGTCATACCGTTTATGGTAGGCCTGCTGCCAATATAAGCCATGCCGGTATACTCCTGCCCGTCATGGGTCACCTTTACGGCGAAGATGCCATCGGCAGGGATGAGCTTGTATTTCTCTTCTATCTGGATGTTAGCGGTTGGGTAACCTATCTGCCGACCGATCTGGTCGCCACGAATAACCTTGCCGGTAATGAAGAAAGGGTAGCCCAGGAAGGTCTTAGCCAAGTCAATATCGGCAACCAGCAATGCTTCGCGGATACGGGTTGAGCTAACGGCTACGTCATTGATATCCTGCTCGGGTATCTCAATTACCTCAAAGCCATACACCGGCGACAGGCGTAGTAAATCATCCAGTCCTCCGCGGCGGTCTTTACCGAAACGGTGGTCATAGCCAATCACAATCTTGTGGGTGCCTATCTTATTCACCAATATATCGCGGATGTAGTCCTCGGCGCTTTGGTTAGAGAAGTCACGCGAGAATGGCGTGATAATCAGGTGGTCAACGCCCAATTGCTCCAGCAGCTCGGCCTTTTCATTAATGGTATTGATCAGCTTGATACGCTCATCCTCCGGGTGCAGTATCATCCGCGGATGCGGGAAGAAGGTAAGAATCACGGTTTCGCCGTCGCAGGCCGCTGCCAGCTCCTTAATGCGCGCTATGATCTTGCGGTGGCCCAGATGTACCCCGTCAAACGTGCCAATGGTAACCACGGCGTTCTTAACGGGCTTAAAGTCATCAATATGATGATATGTCTTCATTGTTATTAAGCTTAGAGCGAAAAGCATAAAGCTAAAAGCCCTTAAGTGTCTATGTCTATTATAAGCTTTCAGCTTTTGGCTTTGCGCTTTCTGCTCTTATCACCTGCACTAAGTCCATCACCTCCCAGGCGTCGGCCAGCTTGAAGCTGCCGCTGCGGGTGCGGGTAAGTTTAGACAGGTATGCGCCATTGTTCAGCGACTTGCCAAAGTCATGCACCAGCGAGCGGATGTAAGTGCCCTTGCTGCACACTACCCTAAAGTCAACCTCGGGCAGGGCAATGCGGGTTATCTCAAACTCGCTGATGGTAACGCTGCGTAGCCTTAACTCCACCTCTTCACCTCTGCGCGCCTTCTCGTACAATCGCTCACCATCAATCTTAATGGCCGAGTGCGCGGGCGGATACTGTTGTATGTCGCCGGTAAACTGCACACAGGCATTACGTAGCTGCTCGTCGGTTAGGTTGCTTGTGTCGAAAGTTTCGTTGGCTTCGGTCTCCATATCGTACGACGGCGTGATAGCACCCAGCACCATGGTACCGGTGTACTCCTTCTCTTCGGCCTGGAAACTGTCAATCTGCTTGGTCATCTTACCTGTGCAGATAATCAGCAAGCCCGTAGCCAGCGGATCCAAAGTGCCTGCATGGCCAACCTTCAGCTTCAGCGGCTTAAACGAATTACGCAGCTTACCCACCACGTCAAAGCTTGTCCATTCATAAGGCTTGTTCACAAGCAGCAACTCGCCCTCGGCAAACTTAAAGTCCTTGTGTTTTGCAGGTGTGGTATTCAATGTATCCGTGTTCACGGCGCAAAGGTAATAATAAGGTTGTTATGTTGTGGGGCGTTTCCCGCCTAAAGGCGGGTCAGGCTGTACGCTCATACGCCTGCAGGCTTTAGGCTCTGGGCCGGTATCCGCTGCCATCCTTAACGCGGGGGACTCACCCCGACTCCGCTGCGCTGGTCGACCCTCTCTTCGCCCTTGGCGGAAAGAGGGTTATTTATTGCTTTACCAATTTGGCTTGTAGCCCTCTTTCCTGCTTGCGGAAGAGAGGGTGATCGAGCGAAGCGACGATCGGGTGAGTCTAAGTATGCTTAGTTACGCAGCCCGTGTTTTGTTTCACGTGTGTATGCAACAGATGAAACAAGTGAAACAGTATTTTTAATTAAATATTTGACAATCAATTAAATATAAAAAATGAGTGAAACAAAATGAAACAGTTTTTATGACCTTTAAGTCATTTTTTTGTTTCACGGTGAAACGGCGTTTTCTTGGCGCTGAACCAAATTTTATTGCCCTTTTGTAATCTCACGGCCAGAACGACGACGCAATCGCACGCGTTTATTTTTCTCCTTGCGATTGCCACGCTACGCTCGCAATGACAGATTAATTTAAGATTTGACATTTAAAGTGTAGCGAAAAAGCTTTTTTAAGCGCCTATAAAACGTTTAAATCACTTAAAAACATTTTTTCGTTTCTAATACTTTATTTCTACACGTTTTCCCTTGTTGGTGTTTTCACCAACAAGGGCGAGAGAAAAACCAACCCTCTTTCCGCCGAAGGTGAAGAGAGCGCTATAAGTTTCATTGTGAGAGGAAGCGATAAAGACGCAAAATATATCGTCTCTACGTTTAGACCTTTATGTAGAGACGCAATATTTTGCGTCTCCCGCGCGATGTGATTTTGCATACAACCACATTCCCACTCAAAATGACAATCCCACAACAATAATATAATATACCAATTGGTATATTTGTATCGTGAATAAAGAATTATCAAAAGCAGAGCGCACCCGCCAGTTCATTATTGAAAAAACCGCGGTTATTTTCAATAAGAAGGGTTATGCGGGTACTTCGTTAACGGATCTGACTGAGGCTACCGGCCTTACCAAGGGCAGCATCTATGGTAATTTTGAAAACAAAGAAGAAGTTGCCCTGGCGGTATTTGATTATAACAACCGTAAAGTGGCCGACGAAATTGCCGCGCTGGTTGATAATGCCCCCACTTACTACGACAAACTATTGGTATACACCCGGGTTTATAACAACCAAACACTGGCCGAGCGTGGTGGTTGCGCTATCTTAAATACCTCTGTCGAAGCAGACGACACCAACAACCTGCTAAAAGATAAGGCTGCTAAAGCAGTAACCCGGTGGCAGGCAAAAGTAGCCAGCCTAATAAAAGGCGGTATAGATGCCGGCGAATTTAAAAGTGATATCAATGTTAACCAAACCGCTTTATCCATTGTTGCGCTGATTGAGGGCGGGGTTATGATAGCCAAGGTTACCGACAGCCATGCTAATATGGCAAGTGTGCTAACTGTGGTAAAATCTATCATCGATCAATTGAGGGACTAAAAAAATTTAATCAATAATATACCGATTGGTATATTTTATAATCATAATAATTAAACAAACAACAAAATGAATATTACAAACAAAACAGTCCTGGTAACCGGTGGTGGCTCGGGCATTGGCTTAGAAATAGCCAAACTCTTAAGTGCAAAAAATAACAAAGTAATTATTACCGGCCGCACCGAAAGCAAGCTGCAAAAAGCAGCCGAAGGACTAGCCAACGTAACGCCTATTGCTGCCGACATTAATAATGCCGACGATGTGGCAAGATTGATAGCAACCGTTAAACAGCAATTCGGCGGATTAGATATTTTGATTAACAATGCCGGTGCTGCTTACGCATACCAGTTAAGCGCCACTGCTAATGCCGCCCAAAAAGCCAGGGATGAATTTGAAACCAATTTCTTCGCCATACTTCATTTAAGCGAAGAACTGTTACCTACCTTAAGCGCTTCACCAGAAGCTGCTATTGTTAACGTAAGCTCTATAGTGGCCTTAACACCGGGCCTGCGCTTGCCAACTTACTCTGCCAGTAAAGCTGCTCTACATTTCTATACGCAAGCGCTGCGGGTTAGTTTAGCTCAAACCAGTATCAAAGTGTTTGAATTGATGCCTCCTTTGGTTAATACCGACTTTTCGAAAGATATTGGCGGCGAAAACGGGGTAGCTCCGATTGTAGTGGCGCAAGATTTGATTGATGCATTTGAGAGTGACACTTACGAGATCCACGTGGGCGATACCGCTCATATTTATAAACTTTCGCCGGTTGACGCTTTTAGCGCATTAAACCAAAGCGCTTAATTTTTACTACCTTCATTTTATCGGTTTAAAAAATTTAATGGCGACCTGTCCTATTTCTCATGGGTGGGTCGTCATTAGGTTTTAAAACAATTAAACTTAACCAAAATGAACGATTTCTTATTGATCTTCAGACGCGATGAAAGCGTCGATTTGCAAATGACTCCGGAGCAATTAACAGCCATCAACAAACCGTGGCAAGACTGGATGGGCAGCCTGGCGGCTCAAAACAAACTAGCCGACAGCGGTAACAGGCTACACCCCGATGGCCGCGTGGTTAAACCTGGCGCTATTGTTACCGATGGCCCTTATGTTGAGGTTAAAGAGGCTATTGGTGGTTACATTGTGGTTCGTGCGGCATCATTTGATGAAGCTGCCGAGCTATCCAAAGGATGCCCCATTTTAGACACTAACGGCACTGTTGAAGTAAGACAGATTTTGCCGATGGCGCATTAATGACCTCCCAATCTAACTGATTGCCAGGAGGCACCTACGGAGCCAATAACCAGGTTGACTTAAGCTACAAACAGGCGACTCCTCCGGAGTTATTTATTTGAACATTTATAGTTCCGTAGGAACTGCCTGTTTGTAGCTTAACCAGATAATATTTAATATGGCTCCGTAGGTGCCTCCTTCTAAAAGTGACGCTCAAATGTGATAGTCGCATTACTCGGCAAGGATTAGATGTGACTAAAGTTTTATGCAAAACCATCAACTACTACCCCACTTATACCGTACCGAATACCGCAAGATCATTGCAGTGCTGGCGCGGCTGTTTGGGTTTGAGCATATCCAGATTGCCGAAGATTTGACCAGCGACACCTTTTTGCTGGCCTCAGAAACCTGGGCCAACGACAAACTGCCGCCAAACCCAACGGCCTGGCTGTATACTGTAGCTAAAAACAAAGCGAAGGACTACTTGAAACACAACACGGTGTTTGAGCAAAAGGTAAGTCAGCATTTAAGAATTGAAACAGCGCGGGCCGAGGAGCTAAACATCGATCTTTCTGAAGCCAACATTAACGATAGCCAGCTGCAAATGATGTTCGCTATCTGCCAACCCATAATTGCGGTCGAGGCGCAGATTGGTTTAGCATTGCGCATTCTTTGCGGTTTTAGTATTGATGAAATAGCCGACGCTTTTTTATCCAACAAAGAAACCATTAACAAGCGACTGTTTCGCGCCAAAGAAAAGCTGCGCGAGCAACAGGTAAAAATTGAATTTCCGGATAGCAAGGAAATTAATAAAAGGTTAGAGGCCGTTTTAATTACGCTTTACCTGTTGTTTAATGAGGGTTATTATTCGGTAAGCAGTAACACTAATTTGCGTAAAGACCTTTGTTTGGAAGCCATGCGACTAACTTATTTGTTGGTCGAGAACCGCGCGACAGATCTGCCACAAGTAAATGCCTTATTCTCATTAATGTGCTTCCATGCTTCTCGATTTGAGGCCCGGATAGATAAAAACGGCGAGATCATTATTTATGATGAACAAGACAGTAATCTGTGGAACGACGAGTTGATATCGCGCGGTACACACTACCTCATCCGCGCCTCCAAAGGCGATCAATTAACCCGTTATCACCTGGAAGCAGCCATTGCCTATTGGCATACCCAAAAGGCTGACAGCGCCAATAAATGGGAGAACATATTACAACTCTATAACAAGTTACTTATTTTAGAATATTCGCCCATGGCAGCACTTAACCGTACTTATGCCCTGGCCAAGGCCGAAGGGAAAAAAAAGGCTATCATCGAAGCTGAAAAACTGACCGGCCATTTGTACCACTCATTGCTGGGCTATCTCTACACCGATGTCGATAATGACAAAGCACTGGAACATTTACAAACGGCTTTAAAAATGGCCAAGACATCTGCAGAGAAAACGCAGATCAGGAAAAATATCAAGAAGCTTAATTAATTGCGTTACTATAACAGCGTGTCATTGCGAGGAGGAACGACGAAGCAATCGCGAATATTGCATCCTTGCGATTGCCACGCTACGCTCGCAATGACAATTTTTTATTTTAAGTTTTGCAGTTCTCCCTCTCCAAAGGAGAGGGCCGGGGAGAGGTAAAAAAGAAAAGCCCCTGATGGGCAGGGGCCTTTACTAACCAATTATAAACCAATATATATGAGAAATATATGCTTTGTTGAACAACCATCAACTCGGCATATTGCCTTAATTCTGTTTGTTGTAAACTATGATACAAACGCTATGCCGAAGTGATAAATTGTACACTTTTACAGACATAACACTTTTGTTACTTACACAGACTTACGCATAAAAAAAGAGCGCGGATTTTGCAATCACGCGCTCTTATGCTTAATAGTTAAGTGTCTTAAACTGTGTGCAGTACGTTGCCAGAATAGTACAACACAATGATCACAATACCCGCCAGTATGCGGTAGATCCCAAACACTTTGAAGCCTTTCTGCTCCAGGAATGTGATGAAAGATTTGATAGCAGCCAGGGCCACAATAAAAGCGATCAAACTGCCTATCAGCAGGTATTTAATATCATGATGCATCTCTGTAGCCGAGATTACATTGTGTTTATAAAAATCATACAAATCTTTAAGCGTTGCGCCAAACATAGTAGGTACCGCTAAAAAGAATGAAAACTCGGCAGCTGCCTTACGGCTTAGCTTTTGGGTCATACCGCCAACTATACTTGCGCCAGAGCGTGAAACACCCGGCACCATGGCCAGGCATTGAAACAAGCCTATTTTAAAGGCTGTAAGATGCGATATTTCTTTTTCGTCAGTTACCGTAGGTTTATTGAACCATTCGTCAACAAACAGCAGGATAACACCACCTACAACGAAAGCTATAGCAACAATCAGTGGGCTCTCCAATAAAATATCGATTTTCTTTTTAAGCAGCAGGCCAAATATCACTGCCGGGATAACCCCGATGATGAGTTTAACATAAAAATCTATCGAACGGAAAAAGCGTTTAAAGTAAAGCACCACTACCGCCAGGATAGCGCCCAGCTGAATAACAATCTCGAAAAGCTTAACAAACTCATCTTTACCAATACCCATAATGGCACTGGCCACTACCAGGTGCCCGGTTGATGATACCGGCAAGAACTCGGTCAGTCCTTCTATGATAGCAAGGACGATTACATGAATGATATTCATTTTTTAGGGGCTAAGGTTTTGGTGCGATCCCGAGGATCAGACTATTTAATGTCAGATTTCTTTAAAATAGAATAAAAACCTATTCCAAAGCCGGCCAATACCACTACAGGAGCAATCACAATTTTAGTGGTACTGTAAATATCAGTTGTACCGGCCATCAGCACAAAACCAAATGCCACCACTGCAATAGCAATGATAAACCAGGTGTAATTGCTTTTATCGAATATAAATTTTACCGGTGTGGTATTAGCTGCCGGAGCTTTTGCTGTGGCTGTTTTTGCTGCCGGTTGTGTAGTTTTTGCCATGTCTTTTTTAATGATTGAATGAGTGTTTGAGTGAATGAGCGAACGTTAGTTTGGCGGTTTTGCAACCTTTTACCTTTCTCCTTTTGCCTTTCACCTATCTATATAGATCGTATATTTTTAATCTTAAAAATTTATTTACTGCCAGGAACGTGCTGAAAGCCGATATAAATATCCCGAGGCCAATTACTAATAAAAACACAATGCCGAACTCGGTATTGTTTTGTAAAATAACCAAATCAGGTATCTCCAGGTTAGCAAAGTAAAGTGTGCCTACCAGTATAATAACCGCTATTAGCCCGCCTAATAAACCATGCCATATGCCATATAAAATAAATGGCTTACGGATAAATGATTTCGTGGCCCCCACCAACTGCATCGACTTAATTAAGAATCGTTGCGAGTAGATTGCCAGCCTGATTGTATTGTTGATCAGCGCTACCGATACTACCACAAAGATCCCGGTAAAGGCTAAGATCACCAATGATATTGAAGTAATGTTGGAGTTCATCTGGTCTACCAGTGATTGTTGGTATTTAACTTCTTTTACTATTGGATTTTTCAGCAGATCGGTTTTGAATTTGGTGATCTGCGCGTTATTGGCATAATCGGCATTCAAATAAATATCCAGCGATTGCGACAATGGGTTATAACCTAAAAAGCGAACGAAATCCTCACCAAGGTCTTTTTGCAGGTTACGGGCAGCCAGCTCTTTACTTACGTAGATAGCTTGCTTAACCGCAGGGTTACTTTCCAGCTGATTCTGTAATTGACGTACATCGGTCTCGTGGGCCGCATCGTCCACAAAAATATTAAGAACGATATTTTCTTTCACATAGCGCGAAAGGTTATTGGCATGCACCAATATCAGGCCCAATAAACCAACCATTAGCAATACCATAGAAATACCAAATACGGTTGAAATGTAGATGGTTTTAGTTTTGTTAGCCGATTCGCTTACTTCAAATTCTTCCATTGTATGCTGGTTAGTTTCTGCGAAATTAAGAAACCAAGCCTAAAGGTAAAAGTTTATATTTTTTTAATTGGGTTTTGGATAGGACTTTAACATAATTTAACGGGTTGCTCCATCCACCCCGCGCGTCATCGTGAGCGAGGAACGAGCGTGACGATCTCTAACAAAGCGACAATCGCTTATCCGGAGATTGCGACGCTCGTACCTCGCTCGCAATGACGTAATGGTATTGATACATTAAACAAATCACCATCCCACCTGTTATTCCATCATGACAAAGCCAGCAAATTCAACAGACAAAGCATCGCCTGCGGATACACCTACCCACAGACCAAATGATAACGGCCATAAAAGCAAAGTGCGCGCCGCCGACAAGCAATACGATGCCGACAAACCACACGGCGGCGACATTGCCAAAAAACACGAGAATGAAGAGCAGCCGGTTAATCCGGGGAGTAAGGCTTAATTGCGATATTGTCATCCTGAGCGACAGCGAAGGATCTTATCAAGGCGACAGTTAAACGTATAAGATTCTTCGCTGTCGCTCAGAATGACAACTCTTTTTATCTGGCTATCCCGGTCGAGTTAAACTGCAGATCGTAAAGTTTGCGGTAATAGCCATCATCAATACGAAGTAGTTCCTGGTGGGTACCCATTTCTTTGATCTCGCCATGATCTAAAACAATGATCTTATCGGCGTTTTGTATGGTTGATAACCGGTGGGCAATCACAATAGCTGTGCGGCCCTGCATCAGTTTATTAATGGCGTTTTGTATTAAGATCTCTGTCTCCGTATCTACTGATGAGGTAGCTTCATCTAACACCAATATCGCGGGATCATAAACTAAGGCACGAATAAAAGAAATCAGCTGCGCCTGCCCGGCAGATAGTGTAGAACCGCGTTCCATCACATTGTAATCGTAACCACCGGGTAAGCGCTCGATAAATTCATGTGCGCCTACATCTTTTGCTGCCGCGATAATCTGCTCACGAGTAATCAATTCATTATTCAGGCTGATATTGTTGGCTATGGTATCTGTAAATAAAAACACATCCTGTATCACCGTAGCAATTTGCGAACGCAGGTAGTTTACATCGTACTTCATGATGTTATGGCCATCCACCTCTACCCGCCCTTTGCCGATTTCATAAAATCTGTTCAGAATGTTAATAGTCGAGGACTTGCCTGCGCCTGTAGCACCAACCACGGCCAGTGTTTCGCCGGGTTTAACTTTGAAATTGATGTCTTTCAGCACCCAATTCTCATCGTTATAAGCAAACCAAACATCTGTAAACTCTATCTCGCCCTCCAATCTGGCCGGGCGCAGTGTGCCGGGGTTTGGCGCAACTTCGTCGGTATCCAAAATAGTAAAAATACGATCGGCACCTACCATACCCATTTGCAGTGTATTAAATTTATCGGCTATCTGACGTATCGGCCTGAAAAGCATGTTGAGCAACAAAATAAAGCTGGTAATTACACCCGAAGTAATGCCCTTAGGCGATGCACTTAAATGCGCCAGTTCCTCGTCAGACAGCATGCGTTTACAGCCGTACCACACCAGCAGGCCCATACATATGGCAAACAACACCTCAACCACGGGGTAAAAAATAGAGTAATACCAGTTAGAGCGGATATTGGCATCGCGGTGCTTCATGTTAACATCTCGAAACTTGCGCATTTCCTGCTCCTCGCGGGCAAAGTTTTGAATAATACTTATGCCAGAGATATGCTCGGCCAAAAAGGTATTTAAATGCGCCACCTGGGTACGCACTTCCTGAAATGAAGATTTAATAGCTTCCTTGAAAACATAGGTCGATGCAACTAACAAAGGCATAGGTATCAGTGTGATCAGGGCCAGCTTCCAATCATCATAAAGCATAAGACCAATAACGGCTACTACCAGCAGCAAGTCGCCAATGATGGAGATTAATCCCTCAGAAAAAATATCAGCAATGGTTTCCAGGTCAGACACCGTACGGGTTATCAATACACCGATTGGTGTACGATCAAAAAACTTAAGCCTCAGGCTGGTGATGTGATTAAAAATATCAATGCGCAAATCGCGAATAACCGATTGGCCAAGTGCATTGGTCATATAGGTTTGATAGTATTGCGCCATGGTTTGAATGACAAGCTGGGCAATCATCAGCTCCACCATAAATAGCAAGCCGTTATAGTCGTTTATTACAATGTGATCGTCAAGCGTCTTTTGGATTAAGACAGGCTGCACCAGCGCATTTACAGCCAAAAATATGGTCAGAAACGCAGATATAACAAACGTAGTGTTATACGGCTTTACATAATGCATCACCCGTTTTAACAGCGTCCAATCAAATGCTTTGCCGGTTACTTTGCCCCCTCCGCCCCCTGGAGGGGGCACTTTTGAAGTATCTTTTTGTGAAGTATTTTCTTTATTGCTCACTATAGCAAAGTTATCTTTTTAATAATCGAAATAAAATGTAATTGAACTATTGTTCCCCCTTAAGGGGCTAGGGGGCTTAGTATTTCACCTCCGTCAAATACAATCCGCACGCCGGAACAGATGTGCCCGCATTACTACGGTTTTTACTGGTGATAATGCCCCGGACAGCCTCCGGCGAAATTTCCTTTTTACCCACCATCAACAGCGTACCTACGATAGCACGTACCATATTGCGCAAAAATCTATCCGCAGAAATATGAAATACAATACCGCCATCAACCCTTACCCATTCGGCGCGGCTTATTTTGCAGTTGTTGGTTTTAGCCTGGGTATTTGATTTACTAAAACAGCTAAAGTCGGTATACTCTGTAACAATCTTTGCTGCTTCATTCATTAGCTCCATATCCGGCTCCTCGCGCAGCAACCAGGAGTAGCCTTGTTTAAAGGGATCTTTATTAAAATGGATATGGTATTGGTATGATCGCAGTGTAGCGCTAAAGCGGGCATGCATTTCATCATCAACCAAAAAAATATTTTTTATGGCGATATCGTGCGGGAGGATGCTATTTAAACTTCGAACAGTTTTGTCCATCGTCGATAGACCATAGACCATAGACTTATCACGTTCAACCATGGACCATGGACCATCGTCTATGGACTTTTCAAAATCAAAATGTGCAAAAAACTCCTTAGCATGAACCCCGGTATCCGTGCGGCCGCAACCTACGGTTTCAATTTCGGTACGTAATACCGTCGATAGCGCCTTATCCAAAACCTCCTGCACGGCAAGGGCATTAGGTTGTGCCTGCCAGCCATGATAGCGGGTACCATCGTAAGAAAGTTCAATAAAATAGCGTTGATTTGCCACGAGGCAAAGTTAGTGATTTTAACTAGCATGCGGAGGACTCACCCCGACATCGCTTCGCTTATCGACCCTCTCTTCCGCAAGCGGGAAAGAGGGTAAGGAAATATCGAATGTTGAATGTTGAATATCGAATGTTGAAGTACTTCGATATTCAACATTCAACATTCATTATTCGATATTAAAAAATATAACCCTCTTTCCGCCGAAGTCGAAGAGAGGGTGGTCGAGCGCAACAAAGACCGGGTGAGTCCCCCGGCGGACAGATCTATGCACAACCGCCCAAACCACTTACGCCATCCAATCTATACCTAACTTATATATTCCCTATAAATCGCCTCAAATAAAAACTTATTCTCTACGGCCAAATCAAACGGCTGATCAAGGAAAGTATGGTTATAGCTGGCGGATTTTGCCAGGTTTTTTAACACTTTAAAGTAGGTAATCTCAATACCCTCAATGATCTGCAGGTAAAACAAAATAAAAACATCGCGCTCTAAAGGCGTCTTACCGGTTTTAATTACCGATAAATATGCTTCCAGCGTCATGCCTTTTATGCCCAGTACACTAATCTTTGACGGTGTTTCATTGATGGCTTCATAAATCTCATCCATAGACGCTATTTGATTATGCGTGTCAGTACGTAACTCATCAACAGCCAGTTTTAATTGCTGCAATGAGGCTATGGTTTCAATTTCGTTGAAAAAATCAAGCAGGTGTTGTTTGCCAAAATAAATGCTGTTCAGGTGCTCAAGGAAGATCCGTTTAATGTGGTTATCATCCAGTTTCACATCTTTTGGGCTAAGCGGGGTATCAGGGGTATCAGCCATCTAAGTCAATAGTTTAAGAAGCAATAAACTTACAAAAAAAACACAGTTTATATTATTGTGCCCCGGTTATAATAATTTATCAATAACCACATTATATTTGCCTCATAAATTTAAAGCAATGATACAACGCATACAATCCATATATCTTTTAGCTGCCGGGCTGGTAATAGCGGCATTATTTGTTTTCCCGCTTATCCACGGCGTGTATGTAAATGGCGCGCCCCAAACTATTATGGTAACCGGTGTTTACCAGGATGTAAACGGCCAGTCGACGCATACTCAAGTGTTTTTACCTTTAATTATAGGCACTGCCTTTGCAGCATTGCTGCCTATTAGTGTGATCTTCTTTTACAAAGAACGCCGCAAGCAAATTAACCTTTGTTATGGCTTAATGGTGGTTATTATTGGCTACAGCTATTGGGTATCGCAAGTAGTTAAAAATGCCATTGCGGGCGCTTATTTAAGCATGAGCAACTACGGTATAGGCATTATTTTGCTGTCGTTAAGCCTGCTGCTTATTGTGATGGCTCAGAAAGCCATACAGAAAGACGAAAAATTGGTCAAATCTGCCGACAGGTTAAGATAAGCGCATGAGCACTCGACTAAAAGTATTTACATTTTGTCTTACCTGTATTGTATTTATAGGCCTTGACCGTATAACCAAGCAGCTGGCCCGCGAACACCTGATGTACAGCGCCCCAAAATCTTACTTTCACGACACCTTTGTGTTTGAATATGTAGAAAACACCGGGGCAGCTTTAAGCTTTGGCGACAGCCTGCCGCAGCCTTATAGTTTCTGGTTATTAAGCATCATTCCATTGGGCGTTATTATAGCGCTGTTTGTTTATGTGCTGCGACAGGTGAAAGACTTCAGCAATTTCAAATTATTTTGCTTCGCGATGATCATAGCCGGCGGGCTGGGTAATATCATTGACCGTATTATTTATGACCGCCACGTTACCGACTTTATGAACTTAGGCATCGGCAGCCTGCGCACCGGTATTTTTAATGTGGCCGATGTTTGTATTACTGCGGGAGTGATTGGGCTGTTTATTGTGTACCTGGCTACTAATAACAGATTTTTGAAGCCGGATAAGGTTCAGTAATTTTGACTTAAAAGTTTAACTTTTCAGGATTTTGTCGCGTATCAAAAATCATTAAAACTAACACCTGCTCGTCAGTTGCCCTGAAGTATAATACGTTATGCCTTGTCAACACGCATTTTTGTATTTTTTGCGAGATATCAAAATACTGGAAGATTGATGTGTCAGTTGCTAACAGCAAGATAACTTTTTCAAAACGGTCAATGAAATTGTCTGCAGCAATATCTCCCCATTCAAATAGCAAATAATCTAAAACGTTATAATAGTCGAGTTTTGCTGTTGGAGTTAAAACGACTTCCCTAGCCATTTAACCCGTATTTCTCTCGTGATTGTTTTATAATCTCGTTTGCCGAGGTACCTAAACCGGCATCGGCCTCTTTAATACTTTGCTTTAATCTTTCTTGATGATATAGCGATAATGTACCCCATCCCTCATCATCATCCTGACCATTAAAATAATTCAGCATCAAACCGTACAATTCTTTGATCTGCTTTTCATCAGCATGCTCTATCCGATCATGCAATTCCATTTTTATTGCTGCTCCAGTCATGACATAAATTTTACTACAATCAAATATACTAATATCTTGCTGATAGTTAAATATCTCCCAATTATCACACCCATGCAAAACCCTTTACGCTAACTGTTTGAATTGTCAATAATTAACCCTACCTTTGCGGCCGATTTGGCGATGTAGTCAAATCCGTTATTTTAAATCATGAACCCATTTATTAATCTGGGAATCCGTGAAGATATTGTTAATGCCATCTCTGAGTTAGGGTTCGAAAACCCTACACCAATCCAGGAACAGTCAATCCCGGTATTGTTAACAGGCAGCAACGATTTTGTCGGATTAGCCCAAACCGGGACCGGTAAGACTGCTGCCTTTGGCCTACCATTATTAGAACTGTTGGATTTCGAAGAAAATTATCCACAGGCGCTTGTTTTATGCCCAACACGCGAACTTTGTTTGCAAATTACTAACGACATTAATAATTACTCCAAAAAAATGGGCAACGTTAACGTTGTTGCTGTTTATGGCGGAGCTAGTATTTCTGACCAATTACGCCAGATAAGACGCGGCGTACAAATTGTCGTTGCCACACCTGGCCGTATGCTTGATATCATTAACCGTAAGGCTATTGATTTTACAAAGGTGAAATTTGTAGTATTGGATGAAGCTGATGAAATGCTCAACATGGGCTTTCAGGAAGATATTGACAGTATCCTATCTACCACACCAGACACTAAGAAAACATGGTTGTTTTCTGCAACTATGCCGGCCGAAGTACGCCGCATAGCTAAAAAGTACATGAATGAGCCGTTTGAGCTTACCATGGGTACTAAAAACACCGGCAACGCTAATATTGAGCACGAGTACTACATAGTACGTGCCCGTGATAAGTATGCCGCCTTTAAACGTATTGTTGATTTTAACCCTGACATTTTTGGTATTGTATTTTGCCGTACTAAAATTGAAACCCAGGATATTGCCGAGTCATTAATGAAAGACGGTTATAACGCCGATTCTTTACATGGTGACCTTTCGCAACAACAACGCGATAAAGTAATGAAACGCTACCGCGAGCGTAACCTGCAGTTGTTAATTGCTACAGACGTTGCTGCACGTGGTATTGACGTTAACGACGTAACACACGTTATTAACTATTCATTGCCAGACGAAGTTGAGAACTATACCCACCGTAGCGGCCGTACTGCACGTGCCGGTAAAACAGGGGTATCTATCTCTATCATCAACGCTAAAGAGTTAGGCAAAATACGCCAGATTGAGCGCGGCTTAGGCAAAAAGTTTGTTAAAGCAGAGATACCTACAGGTTTTGATGTTTGCGAAAAACAATTATTCTCTATCGTTCATAAAATACATGATGTAGAGGTTAATGAGCAGCAGATAGAACAATACCTGCCGCGTATTATGGAAGAGTATAAAGATCTTTCAAAAGAGGATTTTATCAAACGTTTTGCATCTATTGAGTTTAACCGCTTTTTAGATTATTACAAAAACGCACCAGATTTGAACGCGCCGGTTGAAGAAGGCCGTTACGATCGTGAGCGTGGCGAACGCGGTGAACGCGCTCCACGTGGCGAAGGTGGTAAATCTGAATACACCCGTTTATTTATAAACTTAGGTTCTGTTGATGAGTTTAACCGTGGCGATTTGCTGGGTTATATCTGCAACAATGGTAAAATAAGTGGCCGCACTGTAGGTAAAATTGATGTTAAGGGTGTTTACTCTTTCTTTGAAGTACCTAACGCCGAAGCCGAAGCCGTTATCAACAACTTTAAAGGTGTTGATTTTAAAGGCCGCGAAGTAAGGATAGAAATATCTGGCGAAGGCACCAGCACTACCCGTAGTGGCGGTGGCGAGCGCCGTGAAGGCGGCTACCGTGGTGGCGAACGCCGCGAAGGCGGTGGTGGTTATAACCGTAGTGGCGGCGGCGATCGTAGAGATGGCGGCAACCGTGGTGGTGGCAACCCAAGCAACGCTGGTTTCCGCGATTTTTCAGGCAAACGCCGCGAAGATCGCCCGGAACGCAAACGCAGATTCTAAAGAGATCAGTGATTAGAGGTCAGAGATTAGTTGGAGTGATTTAACTTATCTCTGATCACTAAACGCTAATCACTCAAAAAATAAGTTTTAGTTTAGTTTTAGTTAACAGAGCCTTTTCGATTGATCGGAAGGGCTTTTGTTTTTTGGGGATAATTATAATTAAGCTTTACCCGCCGGGAACTCACCCCGACTTCGTTTCACTCGTCGACCCTCTCTTCCGCAAGCGGGAAAGAGGGTTGTTTTTCGTATTTTGTATAATCCTCTTTAACTAACCACTAATTACCGTCCTTAAAATCAGACATAAAAAAAGACCAAAAGCCGGTAAACAATTGTGAAAACCGGCTTTTGATCTTTTTTTGACCTGAGTCAAATTCTTACCTACGACATGCTTGCCAACAATATGGCGGTTGCTACATGTACTGCTATTAATGCGTATGTTTTCATAACACGGCAGATGTTAGTTTAACGCTTTGACCTTTTAGTGTTTGTAAGGTTTAGTTCTTAATTGAGATTTTTTAAGATACTGATAATGACCAGCTTTATCTACATAATAATAACGAGAATGTTTGTCAATATAAACCAATTCGCCACCTGGCGCCCAATGGTTTGAATATCTTTTACCGGTAACGGCAACAGTGCCTTTAACAGCAACTTCAGATGTTTTATGGCCTACAACTACAGCAGCGTGACCTACTTTTTTGGTTACGGGTTCATGATGTTCTTGTGCAAATGTTTGGCTTGCAGTAAACATAGCTGCGGCTACTAGTGATATTTTAAGTGAGTTTTTCATGATATTGTTTTTTGTATACCCGAAGCTATGCAATTTTGCTGCCACTTTTATTTCAAAAATATTATATTTATGTAAAACCACCTGTTAAAACAATTGCATGGAAGTTAATACTATTATCAAAGCCCAACATTCATCTTATCAAACCCGTGCAGACGAGTACAACAATTTGTGGGTATTGAATACTGCAAATATTCTAACCTATGCTCACCCAAAAACCGTAAAGTATAAATTCGATGATCCTTTTGAATTTGACGCGGTGGCTAAAGCTTTTAATCAAGCCTTTGGTTTAGAGAGACTGCAAGAGCTTGAGGACAATAAAGACCTGCACTCCATAACCTATTGGATATCAACAGAAGGAAAAATATTAGAAATTGAATTTGTTACTTCTGTGGATACCGGACTCAGTATAGAAGAATTAGAGGCGTTAGAGAGCGCTTTAAAATCCACGGTTTGTTTCCGTTTAACCTGGTTGGACAACGAAAAGGCCGAGTTTGTAAGTAAAAACACTTCAGTTTCTTTCGAAGGTATAATCACACGCCTGCGGGCACCGGCGGGGTCGGTTCATACCAAGGTTATTAGCGTAGTGCTTACTCCTCCAACACCATTCGGTTTAAAATAATTAGTATGCCCTGCAAATCGGGTCGCCTATTACTATCCCCATCCAGCCTTCTAATCTCGATGCAGCATAAAAGCTCTCGGCTAATGTCCAGCCACGGGTGTAGCGGTTAAATAATATACTGGGCGAAGCTATTCCCTGTAGTAACGGTTCGTCGGTATAGCCTTTAACACCAGTCACGCCCTGCGCAACCAGATCATCAATTAACGACTGCCCGCCGCTGGTTGGCAAAAAGGTCCGGGCGCTGGTGGATACCGCCGTCTCAGCAAGCGCCCCCGGCGAAAAACTCAGCGAATTGTAACCCGCGGCGTTGTAATGAGTATCATTACTCCCCCAGGAAATATAACCTGCAAGATTTTTCTTCCCCCCAACAAAATCGGCGACAGTATCATACAAAACCGGGATATTTTTTGAAGCAAGGTAATGGTAGGCAACGCCCATGTCTGAGTTATATTCGCCGTATACACTTTCTTTGACGATGCTGATTGTTTGTCCGGGAGTGTAATTCGTCGGCACCAAGGTGTATGGTTGTGTCGCTTTATTAGGGAAGCCGAAATCAGAACAGGCATCAAGCAAGATCTGGCCTTTATTATAAATTTCTTTTTTGGCATTGCGTTCGGCTTCTAACGATCTGGTAGTAACGGCCATAGCGTCGGCCTGTGTATATCCGTCCAACCGCGTTACCAGGTAACCGCCAAATATAGCGTGACTAAACCGGGTTTGACTGTTGAAGAATTTGTTGGCCCAGGCTGTTCCAACATAGGTGGGCCCGTAGCTTGGATCGCTCACGTTGATTATGCTTGACGCGGTACTCTTATCATAGCCTAGCGTAGCTACGCGGCTATCTAATGAACAGACCCCGCCATACGGCTTGCCCGGTGTATTACGTAAACGGATAGGAACCCCTTTTGTAAAAACAATGAAATCAATCTTCGTATGCGTTTTGAGGTAGGCCAGTAAAGGCTTTTCGATACTAATGACGTAACTGGGATAATCAATGGTTTCCGCGTCATGGTTAACAGCACCATCCGGGCAGGTGATATTTAAAAAATTGGTGACATGGCGGCGGCTCATATAATCGTCGGCTACCGCTACAGAAACAGGGCTGTTGATATTTTTAACCACCAGCACCCTATTTGTTAGCTTGGTGCTTTGAGCAAGAGCTGCACTAATAAAGCACAAAAATACGCCACAGAGGGAAAGAGTAAATTTTTTCATAACGTATCTGCCGGTATATATAGCTAAAGCTTAATTCAACTGCTCTGCCAGCTTCTTCATCTCAAAAGCCGGCGAGCGCTTTTCATATAATATAGCATATACCGCCTCGACAATCGGCATATTCACTTTGTATTGCTTATTAACCTCATGCAGACAATTTACGGCGTAATAGCCTTCGGCAATCATATTCATCTCTAACTGGGCCGAGGTTACGGTATAGCCCTTGCCTATCATATTACCAAAAGTACGGTTACGGCTAAACTGCGAATAAGCTGTTACCAGTAAATCGCCCAGGTAGGCAGATTCTTTAATGTCGCGGGTAATGGGGTGTACGGCATCTACAAAGCGCATCAGCTCGCGGATAGCGTTTGATATTAATACCGCCTGGAAATTATCGCCATAACCAACACCATGGCAAATACCGCCGGCTATAGCGTAAATATTTTTCAATACAGCAGCGTATTCGGTACCATATATATCGTCAGACACGATGGTTTTAATATAACGTGTGCTCAGCATCCCGGCAAAGCAAGCTGCCAAGTCCGGGTCGCCGGAGGCAATGGTGAGGTAAGATAGTTTTTCCAAAGCAACCTCTTCGGCATGGCATGGGCCGCTAATCACTATAAAATTATCGAAAGAGATCTCATACTTTTTATGCATAAATTCGCCGATGATCAGGTTCTCATCGGGCACTATGCCTTTTATGGCAGACACTATCTTTTTGCCTTTAAAATCATCAATGGTAATATCTATCAGCGCTTCTTTTAAAAACGCAGCAGGTACGTTTAGTAAGATCACATCAGCTTTAGCTACCAATACTTTCAGGTTATTCGAAATATTTTCGGCAGGAACCTTAATCTCAACCGAACTTAAATAATTGGGGTTATGGCCAAATTTATGCACGTGTTCAACTGCTTGTTCGTTGCGCATCCACCAAAAAATCTCTTTTTCGACCGGGTTATCCGTCAGCATTTTGATATTGGCCGTAGCCCAGCTACCCCCGCCAACAACTAGTATTTTGTTGTTTTTATTCTGCATTAATAGTACGGCCGGGCATATCCGGCAACAACAAAGTTAGAAATTAAACTAAAAAGAAAAGGCCAACACAACGGCTGGCCTTTCTTTTATTTTAACAATGAGTTTACTTACCATCTTTGGCGTCGAATAACTTCGACTTATCTACCTTATCAACCAGCGAACCATCTTTTAATGTTTTAGATATGGCGGGGTATGGGGCAGCTACTACTTCGTCGCCGGCCTTAAGACCGGTTAGTATGCGGATATACATATCATCCTGTATGCCGGTGGTAACCTCCACCTGTTTTACTTTACCAGCATTGTATACAAAAACGTATTCTTTGGCTGGTGCAGTGCTTGCAGTTTTTGTATTGCTATCATCTTTTTTTGTCCCGGTGGTATTTTTCTTTTCGTCGCGGGTTGTTACGGCCTGGATAGGCACCGCTAAACCTTTTGAATTATTGGTTTTGATATCAACCGTAGCTGTCAATCCCGGGCGAAATGGCGACGGGTTAGCAGCGGTTTTATTCAGCAGCGCTACGTACGATTTTGGGTCGATGCGCACCTTAACAGTAAAATTAGTCACCTGGTCGGCAGTAGTACCCACCACATTGGCCGAACTACCAATCTCTGTCACCACGCCATTAAATTTCTTGCCTAAAAAGGCATCCACCTCAATTTTTGATGAGTCGCCAAGTACAATGCGGTTAATGTCGTTTTCGTTCACGTCAACATTTACATCCATTTGGCTCAGGTCAGATATGGTCATAATCTCGGTACCGGCAAACTGGGCAGTACCCAAAACGCGCTCGCCCTTTTCTATCGAAAGTTTAGACACTACCCCATCAACCGGCGAATAGATAGTAGTTTTATACAAATTATCCTGCGCCTCCTTAACTGATGCCGACGATTGCGCCAAACCATAACGCGAACCAATTACATTCTGTTTAGCGGCTTCTAAACCAGCCTTGGCATTTTCATAACTGGCTTTGGCGTTATCAAATTCAGAAGCGGTTAACACTTTGTTATCAAACAGCTCCTTACTTCTTTTATAGGTCGATGCCTGGTTGTTAAAAGTAGCTTCGGCTTGTTTTAGCATTTGCGCAGAGTTACCTACACTGGCTTTTTGCGTGTTATACGATGCAACAGCGCGGTCATAACCAGATTGCAACACGTCCGGACGGATCTTACAGATCAACTGGCCCTTCTTCACCACGTCGCCTTCTTTAATAGGCAGTTCCACCACCTCGCCCGATACTTCAGGGCTGATTTTAACTTCAACATGCGGTTTGATCTTGCCACTGGCCGATACGGTTTCGTTAATCTCGCGTACGTCAGCTTTTTCTGTAGCCACCTGTGTATTGTCTGATTTGCCGATAATGCCAGTCACCTTGCCAATTAAAAGCAGTACAACTAAGGCGCCCACGGCTATAAGGATATATTTAGTAGTCTTTCCCATGATGGATTGATTTGGTATATTAAAGTGTGATGGTTTTACCCAGGTAGTAATCAATAATTTTGCTTCTGAAAATAACAGCGTACCGGGCCTCGATCATATCATTTTCTGATTTATTAAAGTTGGTAACCGCGGTGTTATAATCTAACGAGTTTACCAGGCCCACATCATAACGTTGCTTGGTAACATTCAGCGCGTCTTTGTTAGCTGCATAAGTTTGTTGTGCCGATTGATATTGTTTCTCGGCAGCCGACAGATCTAAAACGGCCTGTATAATAGTTTTACTTAAATTATTTTTAGAGATCTGCGTATTTAGCTGCGCGTTCTGATAATTTAATTGAGCCTTACGCACACCGGTGCGGGTATTAAATTTATTAAAGATCGGGATTTGGATATTCAAACCAATGCTCTGGTTAAAGTTATCCCTGATCTGGTTAAAGGCCGAGTATGGTGCATAAACAGGAGAATTAGGAACAACCACCGCCTGGCTTGTGGCCTGCACAATACCGATTAGTTGGGCGATATCGTTCTCGCCTACTACGTGTGTAGTTAGTTGATTTGAATAACTTGATGAGGCGCCGCCAAATAAGGTGACAGTTGGATAGTAATAACCTTTGGCTATCGAGATAGCCTGCTCATATGTTTTTTGTTGTAGCTCAGCCAGTAATACATCGGGGTTAACGGTTAGTGCGGTTTTTACAACATCGTTAGGGTCATAGGCTGTTTTAACATCGTTTAGTTTGCTTACGTCCGGGCGCTCGATGGTGATCGGCGCGTATGGGTCCATCTCCATATATTGTTTCAATATCAGGATAGAGAGATCCAACTGGTTCTGTGCTGTTGTTAAATTTAACGTAGCGGTTGATACCTGCGCTTTTGCCTGCGATAGATCGGCCAGGGTTTGGTTGCCTACCTTAAAGCTGATGTTTGATTTTTCTAAAGTTTGATTGGCTAAATCTATTTGCTGTTTTGCCGCAGTAACCAGGTCCTGGTTGGTCAATATCTGCAGGTAATCTGTAACTACATTCAGGATCAGGTCGTTCTTGATTTTTGAAGTTTGGCCCTTATCAACATCCAGCAATAGTTTATTCTGGATAATCTGGTTACGCAGTTGCCCGCCTTGATAAAGTGTAAAATCCAACTGGGCGCTACCATTGATGTTTAACGAAGTTGACGAGGTATAACTAAACACACCCGCAACCTGGCTGCGGCCAAAATTATAGCCGCCGTTTGTAGTAGCGTTTAAGCTTGGCAGCATGTTATTTTTTGCCTGCTGATAATCGGCAATACCCAACTGCTCGTTAACTTGCGCCTGCTTAATGGTAAGGTTATTGGCTATCGTACGGTCGACCGCAATTTGCAGGGTGATTTTTTCCTGGGCATTTGCTTTCAGGCTACTCATTGCCAAAAACAACAGGCAACACATACTTATTCGTCCTAAAATATCTTTTATCATAAACTTTATCCGTACAATAGTTTGAGATGTAGGTATTAGATATTAGATTTGGTTTCCTGATTATCCAGTCCCTAAAATCTATCATCAATTAACTAACAATAAATGTACCTGGTAAAAACACCCTGGCTTCTTAAAAAGCTGTATCCCCTATTAACCTGGGATACAGGCCGTGCCGACCGTGTCATTTATTTGACGTTTGACGATGGACCCATACCCATTGTTACACCATTCGTATTAAATATTTTAAAGCAATACAATGCCAAGGCTACTTTTTTTTGTATAGGTGATAACGTGCGCAAGCATCCTGAAATATTTGAACAGGTAAAGGCCGATGGACACGCTATAGGCAATCATACGTATAATCATTTAAAAGGTTGGGATACGGACGACTGGACTTACCTGGATAATTTTTTGCTGGCCGATGAAGTTATTGACAGCAAACTTTTCAGGCCGCCACATGGACGAATTAAGCGGTCGCAAACGGCCCTGTTGAAAAAGGCTAAACCCGACTTAAAAGTAGTGATGTGGAATGTTTTGAGCGCCGATTTTGACCCCTCGGTAAAACCAGAGGAATGTCTCAAAAACGTAACCAATAATACCGAAGGTGGCGACATTGTGCTGTTTCATGACAGCCTTAAAGCCTTTGACCGGTTAGAATATGCTTTACCTAAAGCAATGGAATATTGGAGTAAACAGGGCTATACCTTTAGTGCCCTGGCTGCTGAACAACATTAGGATCTTGCTTGCCGTCGTTTTTTACAATGGTATAAACAACAGCGCCAATTACCAGTGCAGCCAGCACAATTAATCCTATCCAGCCTTTGCGTTTATCCTGGCGCATCACCCAAATTAAAAAAGCCACCATTGGGACTACAAATATTATCCAGAAAATTAGTGAGGGTGCACTCATATGTTGGTCTTTTTTTTTTACGTTTTTATCATTTCTCTTTAGCCCCCTCTAAATCTCCTCCGCCATGTGGCGGAGAGACTTTATTAAAAGGCTTTTTTTAAGCCCTCCTTACCGGGGAGGGTTTGGGTGGGGCTGTTTTACATCGGCATCCTTGCCAGCGGCGCTACGCTTTGCGGCGCAAACTCGCCTTTTAAATATTTGTGATAACCGGCAATGGCTATCATACCGGCATTGTCTGTACAATATTGCATTTCGGGTATAAAACAGTTCCAGCCGTACTTATCGCACATGGCTTTGGTGCCTAACCGTAAACCTGTATTTGCCGATACGCCACCTGCCAGTGCAATATCTTTCACACCATAATGTTCAGCGGCCTTTTTCAATTTATTAAGTAGGATGGTCACAATGCGATGCTCAACCGAAGCGCAAATATCATTAATGTTCTCCGCAATAAAATCAGGGTTCTGCGCTACGTTATCACGGATAAAATACAATATCGATGTTTTTAATCCGCTAAAGCTAAAATCAAGACCCGGGATCTGTGGCTCAGGGAATTTATAAGCAGCAGGATTACCCAGACGCGCATTCTTATCAATCAGCGGCCCGCCGGGATAAGGGAGGCCCAATATTTTGCTGGTTTTGTCCATCGCTTCACCCGCCGCATCGTCTAAAGTCTGGCCAACCACTTCCATATCAAAGTAATCCTTTACCAAAACAATCTGGGTATGACCACCAGATACCGTCAGGCACAAAAATGGGAATGAGGGCTTATTATCGCCAATAAAATGAGCCAAAACGTGTGCCTGCATGTGGTTAACCTCAATAAGCGGAATGTTTCTGGCCAGTGCAAAAGCCTTGGCAAATGATACACCTACTAATAAAGAACCTAAAAGTCCGGGGCCGCGTGTAAAAGCTACCGCATCCACGGCATTTTTGCTTACTTTTGCCTTCGCGAGGGCCTGTTGCACAGCCGGAACAATATTCTGTTGATGCACCCTTGAGGCAAGCTCAGGGACCACGCCACCATAAGCTTCGTGGATGGATTGATTGGCAATAACATTGCTCAATACTTTTCCGTCAACACAAACTGATGCAGAGGTATCATCACATGAAGATTCGATGGCTAATATTACGGGCACTTGTATAATGAGTGAATGAGTGAATGAGTGAATGAGTGATTAAATTGGGTATTAAACCAACCTATAATTAAATCATCCAACAAGCTCAAAATTTTATTAATAAAAACTATTCTATTGGATTATTGGTTTTAGCCGACAGACACAAGGTTGAGTCGACAAATCATAATCCAATAACTAAACTGCGAAGTTATTAAAAAAGTACTAAAAATAGCGCTTAGCCTGGTATTGTTCCTGCTGTTGTTGGCGAGCGTATTGGTATTGTTGTTTCAATATAAACCTGTACAAACCTGGGCGGCAAAAAAAGCTACGGCTTATCTTTCTAAAAAGCTGGGTACCGAGGTCAATATCAAGAGCCTGTATATCAAACCTTTCACGGCAGTAGTTTTAGAAGATTTTTATGTTTTAGATAAAAGCCGCGACACGCTGGTGCGTACACCAAAGCTAACTGTTGATTTGAATGGCTTCTCGCTTTTTCACAGCATCAGTGATCGCAAACTTGACTTTAGCTTGATCCAATTGGACAATGGCTCGGCTTATTTAAAAAATCAAATCGACGGCAACACCAACCTACAGTTTATTCTCGACCATCTGAAATCAAAAGATACCACCAAAACCGCCCCCGGTAAACCCTGGACTATGATTTTTGAGAAAACGGTAGTTAATAACTTCCATTTCAGATATAAAGATCTGCGCAAGCATGAAATTGTTAACGGCATAAACTTTGACGACCTGGACGTGCGCAATTTTAGTGTGACGGTAAACAACATGGACCTTAAAAATCACCTTTTTATGGGCGATGTTCGACGCTTAACATTAAGGGAAAAAGGCGGCTTTTACCTCAAAAATTTCACAGCACTAACCACGGTAGACAGCAACCGGATATTGGCTAAACATCTGTTCCTCCAAACACCGCACTCATTGATCCGCAATTATCTGAATATGAGCTTTAAGTCGTTTAAAGACTTTAGCGATTTTACCAGCAAGGTAGATATGGACGGGCATTTTAGTGAATCGCATATCTCATCTACCGACATCGCCTACTTTACCAGCGGACTGGAAAAAATCAGTTTTGAGCTGGGTGTAAACGGCCGCATACAGGGCATTGTAAATAATCTAAAAGCCAATAATTTAACCATAACCGCCGGGCAGGCTACTTTTATTAAGGGTGATTTTAGCTTAAAAGGATTACCGGATTGGGACCATACTTACCTCGACTTAAAGTTTGACCAATTGGCCACCAATAAAAAGGATCTCGATTTTTTATATGGCCATTTCACCGGGGCGCCTAAAGCTGCCGCGCCGGCGTTGCTTGGAAAATTTGGCAACATTAATTTTACCGGTAAGTTTAAAGGTTTACAAAGTAATTTTGCGGTGGCAGGCACATTTAAAACCCAGCTGGGGCGTTTCGATCCGGATATCAAACTAAAAATGAATAAAGCCGGGACACCAAGCTATGGTGGTACCATTAGCGCTTACAATTTTAATTTAGCCGGGTTACTGGACGACAATACTTTTGGCCGTACCACCTTTAAAGCCAACATTAACGGCAGCGGCGACGCATTGAAGAACTTGAACGCCAACATTAGCGCCAATGTAAATTACTTTGATCTGAAAGGTTATAACTACCAAAACATTGCTGTAAACGGAAATTTTGCCGGCAAAAAGATCACCGCTAAACTAAGCATCAACGACAAAAACATTAAGTTTGACGGCAATGGCAGTGTCGATTTAAACCCAACGCTACCGGTTTACAGTGTTGTTGCTAACGTGCATGATGCCAATCTGCATCAATTGAAATTACTGGGCGATACTATCACTATCAGCGCACAACTGAATACTACGTTTTCTGGCAGCAATCTAAAGAATTTTGAAGGCAAGGTACTACTATCACCTATCCGGATCATTGATCCGCGTAATAATTACCTGTTAGATTCGGTCTATTTCTCGGCCAGCGGCAAGGGCGATTCAAGAATCATTGCTTTACGCTCTGACGCTTTGGATGGCAGCATTAAAGGCAGTTATGACCTGGCTACCCTGCCTTCATATTTCAAGACCATCGCCAAAAAATATATTCCTTCTTTACAAACAGATATTGTAACACCGAAGCCTCAAAACTTTGAACTGAGTGTGCAAATCAAGAACCTGGACCCGCTGACTGCTATTTTTCTGCCCGATTTAAAAATACCCGACCAGGGTAATTTTATAGGAAAGTTTAATTCGGCAGATAAGACGGCAACCATCAACGGTTATATAAAAACCATCGACTATAAAAAGATTCTTTTCCATGATTTCATTTTGGACGAGAGTACCAGCGACGACAACCTGAGCCTAAACGTTTCGTTAAAGCGGATTGATTTGAGCAAGGACCTGTTCATCAAGAATATCGACATTACCAATTTTGTAAATAACGACAGCTTAAAATTCAACGTTAAGTTGGCAGACAAAGATGCCACCAACCAGTTAGACCTTTACGGCCTGGTTGAGTTTGGGCGCGACACTACAGCCAAGCTTAAACTGCTGCCATCAGACGTTATCATTGAGCATCAAACATGGCGCTTGCAGGAACAGGTACGCATTCGTTTGCTGGATGGTAAGACACAAATTTCGGGCTTTGAGCTTTCAAACGGCGATCAGGTAGCACGTATCAATGGCTTTATTTCTGATAACGCGGCAGACCAGTTAAAGGTATCCTTCAGTAAATTCAGCATGTCCACACTTAACGAACTCACCAAATCCGCAGCTATTCAATTGCACGGCACGATGGATGGCGATGTAGTTTTAAGTTCGATATTGAAGTCGCCGGGTGTTGATGCGCATTTGAATATTGACACATTTAAGATGAACAACACGCTGGTGGGTAACATTAAAGTGGTATCAAACCTGGATAACGAACGCAGCCGCGCCAACGTGAACGTAAATATCCTAAATCGCGGTTTGGAAACATTAAATATTGGCGGCGCCTATTACCTGGGCAAAGGCACCGAAGACAAACTGGACTTTGATGTAAAAATGACCCAAACCGAGGCCATTATTTTTGAGCCCTTTGTTAAAGATCTCGTATCCGATTTGAAAGGTACGGTATCAACTAACCTCAAGCTCACCGGCTCGCTGTCTAAACCCCAACTAAACGGCGATCTTGCCTTAGATAATACCGGTGTTACGGTAAATTATCTGCAAACGCCCTACACAGTAAGCACTAAGCTTAATGTAGAAAACAGCGTGATCAACATCAATAACATGGTCTTGAAGGACAGCAGAGGCGGTACAGGTACCGCCAATGGCAAGGTTGATCTAAATAACTTGTCGAACCCTACTATCGACGTCGCCTTAAATACTAAAAGCCTAATGGCCTTAAACACTACGTTTAAAGATAATCACCTGTATTTTGGTACTGCCTTTGCTACCGGCGATTTTAGTTTTGTTGGGCCTATTGATAACATGAATATCAATATCAACGCTTCTACACAGGCAGGTACGGTGTTTAACATCCCGCTTAATACCTCAACAACCGTGAGCGATTATGACTTCATTAATTTTGTTAGCCATAAGGATACGGCCGTAACCAAAATAGATCATACCAAAGCTTTTAACGGTGTTACCTTGAATTTGAACTTGAATGTTGATGAAAAAAGCACAGTTAAAATAACTACCGATTACGGTGTAATTCAGGGCAACGGGCAATCAAGAAATCTAAGCTTGCGCATTAACAGCCTGGGCGATTTTGACATGTTTGGCGAGTATACTATCACCACGGGTAAATTCGATTTTACGGCGAAAAACTTTATCAGTAAAAACTTTACCATAAACCAGGGTGGTACCATCCGGTGGACGGGCAACCCAAGCAATGCCCAGATCAATCTAAGCGCTATTTACGAGGTCAGGACGGATACCAAACCATTATATGATGCTGCTGGTTTTCCGAGCCCTAAAGGCTCTACAACAGAACTGGTGCAAGCCGAGTTATTAATTACTAACTCCCTGATCCAACCGGATATTAGCTTCGACTTTAATTTCCCGACAGACCCATCAATTAAGGACGATTTGGCCACCTATTTATCGGATAACAACAACCGTAACCGGCAGGCGCTAAGTGTTATTGTTACCCGCAGTTTTGCTTCGGGCGCTGGTAGCAACAACTTAACTAACCAGGTGTTAGGTACCGCGCAAAACGCTGCCTATGAGTTTGCTTTCAATAAGCTAAGTAACCTCATTGCGCAATCAAATGCTGTCAAAAATCTCGATTTAACTATTAGGTCATTTAATGATGTGAGCGCATCGTTAAAGCTGGCGCATGAGCGTATTATTCTTGACGGAAGCTTATTTAATACCACGGGCAGTAACTCACTGTCCATCAACAGCACACTGTTAAACTCAAACTTCAACACGCTTACTAAAGATTTCCAGGCATCATACCTGATCAGGAAAGACGGCTCGCTGAGCGGCCGTTACTCTTACCGCGTATTAAACAGTAATTTAAATGTGATTGATTTAAATACCGTAGAATATGTAAACGGTGTCGGCCTGGTTTATCAACATGATTTTGATACGTTTGGCGAGTTTTTAAAATATATCTTCACTCGTCGCGGCTCTGGCTCTAAAAAATCGACACCGGCGGCGGCAATACCAACTGTCACACCGATATCAAACGGCAGCAACACACCACCTCCACCCCCAACAACGGTACAGCCTGCTAAAAAAGACGAGGAAGAAGAAAATTAGTGATTACGCATAATGGTGTGATCCATCTTGTCGCGCTTGGTTCTTAAATAAGCCTCGTTATGCGGATTAGCTGCTATCTCGATAGGGATATTCTCTACCACTTCTAAACCGTAGCCAATTAAGCCTGCACGTTTCTTAGGGTTATTGCTCATCAAACGCATTTTGGTTACACCTACGCTTCGCAAAATCTGGGCACCTATACCATAATCGCGCTGATCCATTTTAAAGCCTAATTGGATGTTAGCTTCCACGGTATCAAAGCCATTGTCCTGCAGATTATAGGCTTTTAGTTTATTTACAAGCCCAATGCCCCGGCCTTCCTGGTTCATGTATATAATTACGCCTTTGCCCTCTTTCTGAATCATCTCCATAGCTTTATGCAGCTGTGGGCCGCAATCGCAACGGCAAGAGCCAAAAATATCCCCGGTAACACATGAACTGTGTACCCGCACCAATATCGGCTCGTCAGGCTCCCAGGTGCCTTTAACTAATGCCATATGGTTTTCGCCGGTATTAACCTGCGTATAAGCAATCATTTCAAAGTCGCCCCACTCTGTAGGTAATCTCACTGACACTTCTTTTTGAACAAGTGTCTCGGTATCTAAGCGGTAAGCAATCAGATCTTTTATCGACACTATCTTTAAATCAAAATCTTTAGCTATTTGCAGCAGTTCAGGTAAACGCGCCATGTCGCCATCCTGGGTCATGATCTCGCAGATCACGCCGGCGGGTTCCAGACCGGCCAATACAGCCAGGTCAATAGTAGCCTCGGTATGCCCGGCCCTGCGTAATACACCGCCGTTCTTGGCAATCAGCGGGAAAATATGTCCCGGGCGGCCAAGATCTTCTGGTTTAGTAGCCGGATCAATCAAAGCCAATACCGTTTTTGAACGGTCTGTAGCCGAGATACCTGTAGTACAACCTTCCAGTAAATCAACAGAAACCGTAAAATTAGTCTCATGCGATGTCGTGTTATTGCTCACCATTGGCTCCAACTCCAGCTCGGTAGCGCGTTGCTGTGTTATGGGCGCGCAAACCAGTCCACGGCCGTGGTGTACCATAAAATTGATAACCTCTGGCGTAGCATAATGGGCAGCAACTAAAAAATCACCCTCATTCTCCCTGTCCTCATCATCAACCACAATTATTATTTTCCCGTTTTTTATAGCTTCAATAGCTTCAGGTATAGTGTTTAGCATCTTTTAAATTTTGGTAGCTTATTATTGATATAACGTAGCTTTTAGTAACAAAGTTAACTCATCGCAAAAATATTCTGGTCTTTGCTGTGTAATGTTTAATTAACGCGGCAATTATAGACATTACTGTTATAGCCAATGCCTATTTGCTGCTTAGCTACAACAGCAAATTGGTAATGATAATCGCCAGCCCGCGCAGGGGCTTTAAAGTTGATCTTAAAAGGCTGGTTATTGACAATAACAGCCGGCAGCGGATATTTGTAATAACTGGTTGCCTGCGTTTGATTATTGGTAAAACTTAAAACCAAATAAGCCGATTCGGATTTAAGCTGACTCATTAGCGCAGGTGTTACGCCATTGATAGCAATCTGAAACGTCGACTCATAATTAGCTTCTAAATTGTTTATCGGGCTTAAAAAAACAACATTAATGCTATTAAAAGACGCAAAATGGTTAATAAAAGTTATATAATATTTTTTCCCGTGGGGGATGATGATCTGGCGGCTGGTACTGTCGACTGCTTTGTCAGAAACGTAGGCAACTGCTTTATCCTGGAAGCGCTGCTCTAATTGTGGCAGATAGTTATACTGGGTTTTTTTGTACCAAATGTCGTTCACGGCAAAGGCATCCTGACCCGTATAAAAACTGAAGTAAGACGGCTCATTATACGTGTTATCAAAAACCAACGGATGGCCGGCCGTATGAGCTTTTAAAGTTGACGCCATCAACCGGGGATTTTTATCATTGAAGTTAGAAACCCCAAACCAATTGAAACCAAAGTTTAAGCGCATTACAAGTACCACCAGCAGGTTAAATATTAGCAGGCCATAAGTAAACCGGGTACCGGCTTTTAGCTTTTCAATATATAAATAAGCCAGGCAAAGCATCGGTGGCCAGGCAACGGCTGTCCAATGCACATTGACCATGGCTTTTAAAGATGATGCCAGGAAGAAAATAAATATCCCGACCACGATGTACTTTAAAGTTTTTTGAAACTGATCTTTCGGTCGATACAGGATGCTGAACAGCAACAATATTACCGGGCCTGTCACTGCAGCCTGCTCGCCCAGGTAACTAAGCGTATGTCGAATACCAATACTACCGGATCTGCCGCCGAACTGAAAACGGATAGTAGGGAAATCATGCTGAATTTGCCAGTAAATATGAGGCGCATAAAGTACTAAAGCTACCAGCGTGGTAACGTAGAATGATCGCCTTTTAAACAGCCCCGGGTTAGATATCAGTGTAAGGCCTATTACCAGTATACCGTGATATTTTGAATACAGTAACAACGCAGCCACGACACCTAAAACAGCAGCGTTAATAAAACTATCCTTATTTAAATAGTTGCGGTATATATATAGAAACAGGGTCGCAAAAAAAAGTAAGGGGGTATCGGGAATAGCGAGAAAGGAGTACAGGTTAAGAAACAGCGACGATAGCAGCAGCAGCGCCAGCAATTTCAAATTAAGCTCGCCTTCGGTTTCGCCGGCTATGAGTTTGCAGATGAGGTAAAAGGTACCGCTGCCTAATAGCAAGGGCAGCAAGCGTACACCAATTTCACCGCCTAATACAGATGCGCCAATTCTAATCAGCAGAGCAATCATCGGCGGATGATCAAAATATCCCCAACTCAGGTATTTAGCATAAACCCAATAGTAAGATTCGTCATTTAATAATGTTGTGCCATAAGCCTGCACCAGGTTTATCAACAGCACAAAACCGGCGAGCCATAAAAATTTTCTTTCCAAAAATGGCCGGGTAAGTTGCTTGGCAGGCATGGTTGCTAGGGTTAAGCTTTCTGCTTTTTAAACCGTTTGATCAGGCCCTCAAAAAAACGACGATATATTTCCATATCAAACAGAGCCGAGTCGGTTGCAGCTTTATAGGACAAAAATATCCCGATAGGCGTAATCACAAAGATAGAGATCCACGCCCCCACAATGCCCGACATGCTGCCCTCGTGCGCAGCTTTTTCACCTATAGTTTTAACAATATAAAAGATCAGGAAAAAGACCACTGATATCACCACCGGCAAACCCAAACCACCTTTGCGGATGATGGCACCCATTGGTGCGCCAATCAAAAACAACGCGATACAAGACACTGATAAGGTAAATTTAACCTGGTACTGTGCATACGCGCTCCTAAAGTTTTTCACCATCTGATCCATACCGTCAGAGCGGCTCCTCATCATGTCGTGAACAGAACGCGCTTCGCTTAAGGCATTGGTGATGTAGTTAGACTTGGCCATGTTATCGCCATAGTTCATAACACTGGTATTATATTTTTGATAGGTCTTAAAATTGTCTGATTTTTTAGGAACAGAATAGTATTTGATAAAATTGGTTACCAAGGGCAGGTTAACATTGTCTGCGCTATCAATAGATTTACTGGTAGCTTTCATATAATCTTTTAGCTGCCTGCGGTTCATCATGGGGAAAGCACGACTAAAGCTATTCTCGTCTGTACGGTTAAAGGCCAGGCCTTTTAAATCGAGTTTGGTTTGTTGCGATTTAAAGCGAAACCGGGTAAGGATTTGATGCGGATTAGGATTAAACGCCGAGCCGCCGGGCGATTCTGCATATCGTACACCGTCTTGCATCTCAATAACCAGGTAACGGTTATCATTCGAGCGGTACATACGGCCCGTTTTTGCCTTCAACACATAACCCGGATCATTCGCTAAAGGTTTGGCGTAAACAGTAAGGCCATGCAATGTCTGTCCGTCTTCATCTTTCTTGTCAACGCGTATAGTATAATCAGGGAAGCTATTGCTGAACACCCCCTCCGGCAAAAAGTTAGCCGACTTTTGCTGACGCGCATCATACAATAAAGAATAGTATTTTAGATAGGCCCGGGGCAGCATATAGTCAGAAAAGAAGAAGGCGCCGACACTCAACAGCATCACCACCACAAACATGGGCGCCACGGCACGGGTTAAAGATATCCCTGCCGATTTAATGGCCACCAGTTCATAGTTTTCGCCCAGGCTGCCATAAGTCATGATGGATGATAGCAGTACCGACAGCGGCAGCGCCATAGCCACATTCGTGGCTGATGCGTACACCATCAGTTCGGCAATCACATACCACTCAAAGCCTTTACCTATCAGGTCGTCAATGTATTTCCATAGAAATAGCATCAGCAACACAAACATCACAATCACGAAAGTGACCAGGAATGGGCGTATGAAAGCTCTGAGCAGTAAAAGGTGCAGTTTTTTCACGTTACAAAACTAACGAAAAAAATCACGCTTTATGCGCCAATCACGCTAATAAGGTATCTGATTTGGTTGTCCCATATCAACCTCCGCTCGCCAATAGCGTCTTCGGTTGCAAAGTCGGTAATGCCCAGGGCCACGTCGTTGGTAAGCTCATCCTGCAGTATTTCCATCTCGAAATAGCATTGCGGCTCGTCATCAACCCATTTAAACCGCACTAATTTATTTTCTTTTGCGTTGACTAATTTGGCTACCTGTTGTTCGCCATCCCAGGTAAAGGTATAGATCTGATCTCTGACGTTTACATCATCGGCAAACCACTGCGACAGGCCGTTAGGCTCATTTAAGAAAGTATATAATATACGTGGCGACGATTTTATTTCATACTCAATAGTAAACTTTTTCTTCTCAGACATAGGGTTTATAATTCAGGCTTAAGCCACAATATTAACATTTTTTCTAAAGGAAACGAATTAATCCTATATTTGCAAACCTTTTTTAGGGACCGCTATTATCAAGCGCTAAGCAATCAACCATTTAGCTTTGAAGCCTGATAATAACGTAAGAAAATAAACGGCGGGGTAGCTCAGATGGTTAGAGCGTAGGATTCATATCCACCTAAAGGTGGACGGCAGTTCTTAAATTGAACCATATTCAGAAGCAATTTCTGAAAAACATAAACGGCGGGGTAGCTCAGATGGTTAGAGCGTAGGATTCATAACCCTAAGGTCGGCAGTTCGATCCTGCTCCCCGCTACATTGGCAAGAAGCCACCTTTGGGTGGCTTTTCTTGTTATATTTGAGTATGTATAAAGTGTACATACTATATTCTCCTACGTTCGATAAAATCTATATCGGCTATAGTTCTGATCTAGACAATCGTATGCTGTCGCATAACGAACTGGCTACAAAAGGTCACACTATCAGATATCGGCCATGGCTCATTGCGCATACCGAAGATTTTGAATTCAAAACAAATGCAATAAAAAGAGAGAACTATTTGAAAAGCACACAGGGTCGAAAGCTTGCCTGGGCTATTATGCACGAAAAATTTGGTAACTGAGGTGGTTAGAGCGTAGTATTCATATCCGCCTTAAGGCGGACGGCAGTTCGATCCTGCTCCCCACTACATTGGCAGAAAGCCACTCTTTCGAGTGGCTTTTCTTGTTATATCCACATAGCCAAGGCCTTTTTGTTTTTGTCCGCAGATTGCAAATCTGTTATACTTATATAATCCGGGATGGAACATCCGGACTGACAGGGATTGTTAGTTCTGAATTCGCAAACACATTTAGTCGGTTTAAGGCCTTAATTTTTCATTATATTGGCCACAACAATATTGCATAAAAGCCTGTGATTATAGACAAACTATTTTCAAATTTCGATAATTATCTGCCACTTAATTTAGCGGAAAAGCATGATTTGGCGGGGCGGGTTATCCAACGAAAGATTAAGCGGAGACAATTCATATTACAGGAAAATGATGTTTGCAAGCATTATACCTTTGTGGCCGAAGGTTGTTTCAAAAAGTTCCAGGTGGATGACAGGGGCACAGAACATAACCTGCAGTTTGCTGCCGAGGGCGACTGGATTATGGAGATCGCTAGCTTTTACTTCGAAAAGCCAAGCCGTGTTTATATTGAAGCCATAGAACCATCTGTTATATTCCAAATCTCCCGGCCTGATCTTTATCACCTGTTTACCAATAACCCTAAGTTTGACAGAAATTTCAGGGTTATTGTAGAAAACCGTTTAGTTGAAACAGAGAACAGGGTTTTACAGGCGATCAGTTCAACCGCCGAGGAGCGCTACCTTACTTTCATTAAGCAATACCCACACTTGCTGTCAAGGCTTCCAAACACACAAATTGCCTCATACTTAGGGATTACTCCTGAATTTTTGAGTAAAGTTCGTAAAGATCTCCTCAAAAAATAGGCATTACCCTTAATTTACCTTAAGGGTATTTCTTAAATTACCTTATGTGCTGTTTCAGCTATTAGCGACCATCTTTGTCTCGTCATAAATTAATAATAAAAAAATGAACGAGATACAAAAGCGAAGAGATTTCTTTAACGGCCTGGGTCAAAACTATGCTAAAAACACTTCTGTTGAAGTAGAACCTGTTTTAATGAATGGTATAAGTTGTTATTGGTTTGTACCCAAAAATGAGGTATCTAAAAAAATAATAGTCCACCTTCATGGCGGCGTTTTTGTGGTGGGTTCCATTAAATCGCACGAGAGCATGATCAGTCACTTTTGCGCACAATTACAAACCCGCATATTGTTTGTTGAATATGCGTTGGCACCGGAACATCCATACCCGCATGGTCTAAATGATGTTTTGGGGGTGTATGAAAGATTGCTTTCCGACTTTCCAGATTACGAAATAGTTTTTATGGGCGATAGTGCGGGTGCGGCCCTGACCGTATCTGCCATAGGAAAAATGCAGGATCAAAATATTCAGCTGCCCCAGGGTGTTGTGATGATTTCCCCCTGGATTTATCTTTCGTGTGACAATCCTTCTATGGAAGAAAACAGGACAATAGACCCCATCCTTTCACGTGAATATCTGTTGGCAAATGCCAAACTTTATACTGGCGATACATCTCTTGAAACATCCAGCCCGGAGTACATTAATTTGAATCAATTTCCACCTGTATTGATTATGGTTGGCACCAATGAAATATTATTAGACGACAGCAAAAACTTTTATCTCAATATTAAAGACAAACAAACCAATAGCAAGTTAAGTATTTACAAGAACCAGGTCCATGTGTGGCCGTTAGCTAATGTGCATAGTGAGGCGTCGCAAAAGGCATTAAAGGAAATTGAGACTTTTTTAACGACTTTATATTCATCTACCTCAGGCCTGGATATTTAGAACCAGAAGCAGCAAACTCTTATGAAAAATGAAAAAACCTATGTGCTTATTCCGGGCGGATGGCACGGTGGCTGGGTTTATGACCCGATAACTGAAAACCTGGAACGGCTAGGAAAAAAATGTGTCTCATTAACTTTACCGGGCCTTGAAACACAATCCGGGATACCAAACAGGATTATAAATTTAGATACGCATATCCAGTTCGTCATAGATGTCTTCTTAAAAGAAAACCTCACTGATGTGATCTTATGTGGCCATAGCTATGCCGGACTGGTTATCACAGGTGTTGCAGATAAAATTCCGGAAAGGATACATGCACTTGTTTACATTGATGCCTACATTCCCAAAGATGGTGATTCTTGCTGGAGTTTGACGAGTGAAGTATACCGGCAACGTTTTGTAGCCGGGGCCGGCAACGATGGTTTCACCGTCGCAGACCGGCCCGGGTTAGACAATCGAAGAAGACCGCATCCACTGGCAACATTCATGCAAAGCTTAAACTTGAATGGAAATTATAAACGAATTCTTAACCGTACATTTATTTATCTCAGTGGTTGGGAACAGTCTCCCTTTGTCAAACAATATGAGAACTTAAAAAATTCTCCTGATTGGCATGTCGAAACAATACATTGCGGGCACAATGTGATGAAAGAACGTCCGGATAAATTGGTTGATATTTTATACAGACTGGAAGATAAATATAGTCAGACCTAAAAAACGACTGCTTACAATAAGACATCGCGAAAATCGAAATCAGCTTTTTAATTTTGGTGGCAGGCAAAATTTCTAGATCTCCTTTACTTTTTCACCTAACGTGATTATTTCTTCATTTCACCTTATTAAACACAAATAAATCCTTAAAAACCCATTGATCATTTTCTTTGCTGGCGCGAGCTATGGCAAACTGAGTGGGAGAACGTTTTTCATAAAGGATGCGTAAATCGCCGGCTGTGCTTTGAAATATTGCGCGGTCCTTGCTGGCTTCTACAAAAACGTAGCGGTTTGGGCTATCTTTTTCTTCCAGGCCTATCAGGCCCGGTTTAAAATGCTTTACCAGGGATACCAGGCCCTGGTCGGTTTGCTCGTAGGCTAACATTTCGTACAAATCGGCTTTATCGCCGTTCATCATGCGCATGAAGCCCAGCATATTGTTACCGTTGGTGCCCAGCCAAACAGCCTCTATGCCGCGCCCGTCGTCTGCTTTCGCTTTCCAGTGGCCCTCAATAAAGCTAATGTCGGCAAATGAGCCGTTTTTAATGGGAGCCTGAGCAAAAATGGTAGCAGGCAACAAAGCACCCACAAATAGAAGGGTAAAGTAAATGGCTTTCATAACGTTGGTATAATTCAGGAACTTAAAGATATGGATTTTGCAAGTTATCTGGATGTTTTTGTAAATTAGTAATCCAACTATTTTGACAAGTGACAACGCATAACAAAATAAACCTAAGACAGACTTTAGCGACAGATTTAAACTCGCTTTTTCAATTTCAATTGGATAAAGAGGGCCAATATCTGGCAGCTTTTATGCCTGAAAACTGTGATGATGAAGAAGCCTACCTCGCTAAGCATACCAGGTTCTTAAAAGATCCTACTATAACTTCAAGAACCATATTGGTTGACAATGCGATTGCCGGCAGCATAGCAAAGTTTGTGATGTACGGTGATGCAGAAATTACTTATTGGATAGACAAGAAATTCTGGGGACAAGGAGTCGCATCGGCGGCCTTAACAGCGTTTTTGGACATTGAAACTACCAGACCATTATTCGGCCGGGTAGCTTTTGACAATTATGGTTCGCAAAGGGTTTTAGAAAAATACGGGTTCATAAAAATCGGCACCGATAAAGGTTTCGCCACTGCAAGGCAGGCAGAAATAGAGGAATTTATTTACCGGCTTGACTAAGCCTTAATCAATCCCAGATACCATTCTGCGCCGTGAATATCACCGGTTCGCCGCCGGTTACCATAATGGTGTGTTCGTGCTGCGCAACAAAACCACCTTTGTTACCGCTTAGTGTCCAGCCATCGGCCTGTGTTTCGGCAATTGTCGAGCGTGTTGAAATGAATGTCTCTATCGCTACCACCGAATTCTTTTTGAAACGCGTGGTGTTAAATCTGTCGCTGTAATTGGCTATCTCATGTGGCTCTTCGTGCAGGCTGCGGCCAACGCCATGTCCGGTCAGGTTTTTTATCACCGTATAGCCTGCTTTTTTGGCCTCTGTCTCAATCAATCTGCCTATCTCTGAGATCCTGACACCGCCTTTAATGTTGCTGATCGCCTTCCTCAAAATCTCTTTCGATGCTTCTACCAGTTTGCCATGGCCATGGATATCGTCGCCTAATACAAACGAGCCGCCATTGTCGGCCCAATATCCGTTTAATTCTGCCGATACGTCGATATTTACCAGGTCGCCTTCTTTCAGAATTTTATCTGCCGATGGTATCCCATGCGCAGCTTCTTCATTAATACTGATACAAGTATAACCGGGGAAATCATAGGTTAATTTAGGCGCAGAATGCGCACCCATTTGTACCAGCAATTCGCCGCCATACTCGTCAAGTTCTTTGGTTGAGATGCCGGGTTTGGCAAATTCACGCATCTTTTTAAGCGTAATGGCAACAGCGTCGCTGGCTTGCTGCATTCCAATTCTTTCGTCTTCGGTGGTTATAGACATGGTATCATTTTTAACGCTGCAAAATTAACGATTAATACCTGGGGCATCGTTTCTTAAACGTCAGTTTTTCAAAACTGCCGCGTCCATCGTCCATTTCAAAAAAATTTAACGGCAGGTGTAGCGAAAACTCCAGACCACTCGTTTCATGATTAAAACGGGCTGGCCAGCCATATTTATCATTAAAAATGAAAAACATGAAACATTTAAAACCATGGCAGGTGATTTTATCTGCCGCTACGATTTTATTAATGGCAGCGGGATGCTCAAAAAATGATAACGGGCCGGTGCCGGCGGTATCTGCAGTGTCTATTATCGGAGCCTCTGCCGACGCGCCGGGCTTAATTGTTTACCTGGATCAAAACCGGGTTAATGGCGATTCGCTGCACTTTAGCGACCATACCGGTTATGTTAACGCCTATTCAGGCAGCCGGCAAGTGACTGCCTACGCCGGGCAAATCAAAAAGCTTTCGGGTACCATAGCTTTGGATCAGGGTAAATTTTACTCGCTATTTCTTGCCGGAAAATTTCAAAGTGCCGAATTTGTTTTATTACAAGACAGTTTAGTTAATCCCGGTACAGGTAAGGCAAATATCCGTTTCGTTAATATGAGCGTGGATGCACCTTCGCTTGATCTTGGCTTGGCTGACGGCAGCACATTAGTGAGCGGCCGTACTTACAAACAAAATAGCGCTTACATTACGGTTAATGGCGGCCAATCTTATCATTTTGTAATCAGAGAACATGGTGCAACTGCGGTAAAAGTAGACATGCCGGCAGGCACGCTTAATTCAGGTCACAGTTATACCATCTGGGCAAAAGGCCTTTACACCGCTACCGGCTCAAACGTACTAGGGGGCGCTGTTATTGAAAATTATTAATCTGCGTAATGCTTACATACCTTATTAATGCTTTGGGTAAAGCGGCGGCGATTTATCCCACTCGGCAAAATTAATTAAAACGGCAGTTTGATTTATCTTTGCACTGCTTCTAAAAACACGTGGGAAAACAGGAACTAAAAATACATCAACTGATTGAAGAGTGCGTTCGGGGTAACCGTAAATACGAGGAGTTGTTATACAAATCGTATTACGGTTACCTGGCGGGCGTGGCTTTTCGCTATGTCAGCGGGCGCGACGAGATCCGCCAGCTTGTTAATGCATCGTTCCTGCGTATTTTTAAAAAGTTAGACCGTTTTCGTTTTGACGGACAGCCGGCCGAACTGGAGAAAGCCTTTAAAGGCTGGATTGGTAAAATCACCGCCAATATCGCGATTGATCATCTCCGCAGTCAGAAGAAATTATATTATGTAGATGATATGAGCGAGGAGCAGCTAGGCGATTTGACTATTGAAATCTCTGACCGGTTGGCTTATCAGGAAGTGATTGCACTGCTGGATACTTTGCCGCCGCTCCAAAGAATTATTTTCAATTTATATGAAATAGAAGGATTCAATCACGAAGAGATTGCCCAAAAACTGCAGTTTCCGGCTTCTACCAGCCGGGTATATCTTACCCGTGCAAAAATCAGGCTGATGGCCAATTATCAACAAATGATGAAAGTTAGCTATGAAAAATAAAGATTTTTTTGGCCAGATTAAAGAAACGCTTGCCGATAGGCACCAGCCGTACGATGAGGGCGCATGGGAGGAGTTTTGCCGGGAGCGTAAGCGTACAGACGACCTTATTGTTTTATGGCGCTATGCCGGCATAGCGGCAGTTTTCTTGTTAATGTTGGGATGCTTATGGTTTTCAGACCATGTAGCCAAGCAAACCAAACCCAACTATGTAAAGCGCATACCAGCGGATAAAACGCTTAATCATGGTGCTGCAACTCCACCTGCTGTTGCTGATCCTGACACGGAAAGCCGCCAGGCTATAGCTGTTAATAGCAACAACCATCAGTCTGTTGGGGGTTATGTTGGTCGTAAGGATGTACCGAGGGGCAAGTCTTTGCTTACGCCTAAAAATGAAATCGCAACAAACGTTGGAACAACGCCTTCACCAACAAATAGTTTAGCATTGGGTAACCGCAACAACGGCGGAAATAATTTTGCGACAGACAGCAGCCAGCTTAATAAAAAACAGGCAGACAAACCTGTATTAGCAGATATGCCGATAAAAAAAATCCCTGCAAACAGTCATCCTTTATATGACAGCCTGGTGAAGCGTCCGACGGAAAGTATTAAAAAGTCCGGAACCAGCCTGCTTTATGCTGTGGCCGTGCACCCGGCAGTAGGGAATAAAAAAATGAGTATTGGTGCAGGGCTGGAGGTTGCCTATCCATTCAATGAGCATCTGTCGCTTGGCAGCGGCCTAAGCTTCGCGTCGCTCCATGCAGAAACAACGCCGGGCAGCGAAAGCGGCCTGAAACAACTGCAAAGCAGTGACCTGGACGTGACGGGTATCGAGATTCCGTTAACCTTAAGCTACCGGGTAAAAAATGGATTTTACTTAAATGCGGGGGTATCTGCCATAGCCGTGCTGAGCAATCAATTATCAAATAATTACCTGGTACAGAACACTCAAACCGTCCCGCAATTTACCAGCGCTGGTATAGTTCAACAAACGCTGCAAGTGGTGAATATTAAAAGCACAGAACAAAGCACTGAACAATTGTCCCGTTATTTAGGGTTTTATACATTCACAATAGGAAAGAAACAATCTGTGGGTAAAAACCTGATCGACTTTGGGCCATTTCTCAAAGTCCCTTTTAACCCGGTATCTTCGCAGAATGTCCGCTTTACTCAAGGTGGCTTTAGGTTAAGCTTTGGTTTTTAGATCGGTATTCTTAAGCTCAACAGCCTTACATTGATTTCTTTTACGCACATTAAGTTGAAGTCTTTAGTCGCAAGCCTGAAGACTTTTTTGTTGGATTTGATTTTGTATTGTATCTTCAATGCGACTGAGTATCAACACTCAAGCTGTTTTCTGTTTAAGTAAACTGCTTAACCACGGGTACTTTTAATTAAATTATATGATAGTTGCCCATTGTTTATCAGTATTCTCATTTCTTATCAATTTTTTGGAGGCTTAACAAATGGACGATAGTACTAAAAGCGAAAAACCGAAAGGTGTTATTGGCCCCAAAGTGACACGCAGAAAATCAAAAGCAAAAATCAATTCACCCGATGAAAACCTTACGCCAACACCTCAGATAATCAGTTCTGTAAACGAAAACGGCGAAATACACAACGAGGTTGATTCAAATTCTGAAATAAAACAACCGCCCACCCAAACCATGGAAGTACATCATCATCCCGATCTTCACCACAAAAAGAAGCACCTTAGAGAATATTTTTTAGAGTTTCTGATGATATTCCTGGCGGTAACATTGGGCTTTTTTGCGGAGAGTTTAAGGGAGCATATATCCGAAAAGTCGAAAGAAAAGGAGTACATGTCGGCATTAGCTGCCGAGTTGAAGAATGATACACTTCATTACAACGTGGCGTTAAAAGAAACGCTCAAACTCAGGCCATATCTGGATTCTTTATTTACAGCCGCACATTATCCTGAACAATACAATTATTTATTTTCCGGCAAATGGAATACTCCTATCAATGAAATTGTGGTGGCTTATACGCCAGAACTTGCCATTATTCAACAATTAAAAACCTCAGGAAATTTAAGACTGATTGGCAACAAGAGTATAGCCGAAAAAACTATACAGTACGAAACCTTTGTTGAGGGCGAATACAAACAGGATGTTTTTTATGTATATGCTGCTGCTAATAATGTATTTGCGTTGGAAGACCAGATGTGTGATGAAACCGATTTTAATAAGGTGGTTAACAGAAATCTGCTGGCCGATATATCGAACGATTCATTGGGTAGTACCGGCACGTATGACATGCGGTTAATTGTTAAAGACCCGGTAATGCGTAACCGGCTTGCCAATGCAGCTGTAAATTATAATGCGCGAAATTGGGGATACGTAACTATCCTTAATAAAGCAAAAAACCAAGCCACCGCACTGCTGCAATTAATTAACGATGAATATAATTTAAAAAATGAGTGAGCGAAGCGTTTACTCCGGAAACAGGCAATTAAAGCTTCAGATCATTTATTTCGTAACAACTAAGGGTAAAGGTTAATCAAAGTGTCTTATTGCCGGATAATAGTTTACCTATGATAATAAGATTACGAATATTCTTTTTTTGCCTTTCCTTCATCATTCTTTCTACCCGAGTTAGTGCTCAAAATTACCTGACGGGGCAAGTAACCATTGGCCGCATTGAACATCAGCGCATTGGCGCCGTGCTAAAAAAGATCTCTAATAATGCACAGTTTACCTTTGCTTATAATAATCAAACTATTCCTGCGGATAGCCTTATTTCCATAACGGCTTTTAACGGTACCATCTATTCGTTTTTGTCCTATACGCTGGGTCCCGATTATGAATTTAAAGAAGTGCCCGGCTACATCGTATTGCGCCATGCACCCAACAAAATGGTATTAAATGCCGCGGTAGATCAGGTAAAGGATCAGGAAGTAACTATTCGGGGCCAGGTGATTAATGCCGCAGGTTTGCGCCCGCTCAGGCAAGTAAGCATTTATGAGAAAGATCAGCTGGTTTCTACATTAACAGACGATCAGGGCAGGTTTGAATTATCGCTCAAAAATCAAAACGGCCCCATTTTATTAACTGCTAGTAAAGAAAATTATCGGGACACCAGCCTATATTTTTTGCAGGAAGTAAAAGTCAACTCCAAAAAGAAAAAAAGATATTATAAATATTACCCCGACCAGGCAGTTAACAAATTGGGCCGGGGCTTTGCCAGGTTTTTTATCGGCTCGAAACAACAGATCCAAAGCATGAACCTGGGTGGCTTTTTTGCATTTAGCCCGTACCAGGTATCGCTAACGCCGGGTTTAAGCTCGCATGGCATGTACAGTGGCCAGGTGGTTGATCATTTCTCGCTAAACGTGCTGGGCGGCTATACTGCAGGTGTGCAGGGCACTGAAGTGGCAGGCCTGTTTAATGTTAATCGCTGGGATGTTAGCTCTTTTCAGGCAGCAGGACTATTTAACCTTGTTGGTGGCAATATGCATGGTGTCCAGGTGGGCGGTGTATATAACCAGGTCATTGGCCAGGCCAAAGGTTTCCATGTAGCTGGTTTGTATAATCAGATATCAGGTAAAGTTAGCGGTTTCCAGGTGGCTGGTCTGGCCAATTCGACAGGAGATGTTAATGGGCTGCAGGTCGCTGGATTACTCAACGTCGCAAAAAAAGTAAAAGGTGTGCAGCTGGCCGGTCTTTTTAACGTTGCCGATAGTAGTGATTACCCGGTAGCCTTGATCAATTTCATCAAAAACGGGCGCAAAAGCCTGTCTGTTAGTTATGACGAAACACAGTATATCCATGTTGACTATCGTTCAGGCGGCAGGGTGCTTTATAGCTTAATTGGTGCCGGTTATAACCCCGGTGAACCCAACCGGTGTGCTTTTGATATTGGGTTTGGCGCGCATCTGATCAATCAACATCAATTTACATTGGATGGAGAATATGCTTATGCAGCCCTGGCCGATTTCAAAAAAGATCCCGACCAAATTAGTTCGTTCAGGTTGTTGGCCGGTTTAAAGTTGAGCAAGCGAATACAGTTGTTCGCCGGCCCCGAAATTAGTACTGCTTCTTATCCGGCCAGCAATCCCTTAGATCTTCACGGCTGGCCGGTGCATACATTTATCGGCAAAACCGATATCAATAATGTATACGCCGGCGTAACCGGGGGCTTGCAACTTACCTGGTAAGTATGATTTGGGTACCCTTATTTATCCGGTGAATTTCTGGTGTGGTAAGCAACAGGACTTGCAATACTTTATCCAGCGATTCTCTTTTATAAGTACCGGTGATAGGTAGCTCAGCCAAATCGCTTCCTTTTAATTGGATATTACTTCCATAAGCTTCATTCAAAACCTTTACCAGGCGACCGAGCGGTGTATGATCAGCCACAAACTCATCGGTACGATAATATTGGTATAACAGATCAGGATTAGTTTCAGATTTTAAAGTATCATTTCCGGGTTGTGCCAGCACCATCTCCTTTTCCTTTAATATCACAGCATTTGTTTTCTTACTCACCCTTACTATTCCACTCTCTACAATAACTTCTATTGTGCCGGCCTCAGATTTTACGTTAAATGCCGTGCCGATATCTGTAATGGTAATATCACCGGTATGCACTACAAAAGGCTTATCTGTGTTATGCACTACCTTAAAAAAAGCCTCGCCTTTAAGGCGGACAGTCCGTCCTGAATAACTGATGCCGGAATGTTTATTTAAGCGGATAATCGAGCCATCAGGCAAGGTATCGCTTACCGCCTTTTCATAGGCCGTTAAGGTAGACCATTGATTAGGTTGCGTATGCAGGTAAAACCAGGCAGCCCATGAACCAGCAGCTATTATGAGTACAGCCGCGGCAGCCTGCAGCCACCGGAAAGATGGGTTTAACTTTCTAACAGGCACAGATTCCGCATTAGCTCTCCTGACTTTGAAACTTTCCCAAGCCTCCTCTTCCGTCAGCGGACTAACTTTAGCCAATTCTCTGCTCTTATTTAACAGGAACAGGGTTTGTTCAAACCGTTTAATAGGAGCATCGCCGCCTTCCAGCCAGGTTTCAACCTGCCTGCGTTCGTGAGCGTCCGCTTCGTCCAGAATATACCTGATCAACAGATCTTCTTTGATATCCTCTTTCATTTTTTTAACAGGTTAAGTAATAACAAAACCATTGCGGGTAAAAATTCAGCCATTTCTTTTCTTAGTATTTTTAGCGCCTTTACCATATGCGTTTCTACCGTTTTGATTGATATATTAAGCTGATCTGCTATTTGTTGATACTTCAGTTCTTCAAACCTGCTTAGATGAAATACAGCTCGGCATTTTTCAGGCAACTTGTTTAATGCGTTTGCCAGGTGCTTTTCTACCTCGCGCAGTTTTAAATTTTCGGCAGCGTCGCCGGTATTATTTTCCATAGCTGGCTTAGTTAGCGTTTGGTAACGTAAATGAACTTTTTCACGCCGTATTAAATTAAGGCTCTCATGGTACACCGATTTATACAAATACGACTTGACAGAGGTGTGTATAGCGGCCCAGTCGTTTCGCTCCCACAACTTCAAGAAAAGGTTTTGCACCAACTCTTCGGCATTATCCCAGTCGTTCACTAACGAGTAGGCGTATGCATGCAATTCTCTGAAGTGCGCCTTAAATAAAGCCTCAAATTCCGTCTCGGTAATGGATGAACTCCCTATTTGCATTGGCCAAATATAATTATAATCGGAAGGCGATGCCTGCATCATAACCGATGTAAAATCCGCGAAAATCATAATCTTTTCTGCCACCCCACGATGATATATAATGTTTTTGCCGCATTATGTCTTCATTCGAGTTGCTTTGCACAAAAGCAAATGACGGCCCGGCAAATAAGTCGACATTTTTGCCCAATTTTATAGATGGCAGCACCGCAAACGCTGCTTTGTAATAATCCGACCCCTTAAAGTTTAATAAAGCCGTATTGGTGAGTTCGGCGTTTAAACGGAATGGTTCCAGGTTAAGCAAATGCACGCCAAAGCCTGCTTCATAAGCATATTCATTCTTTATATCGGCCAAATTATAGCCCATGCCAATAATGCCGTAGATCAATTTACCACCCGAGCGCAGACTCAACAATGCTGTACGATTTTCATCGACAACAAAACCCAAACTAACCTCACCATTTTTAGATAGGTTGACCAGGCCTATCTGGCAATCTGCCGTATCGGCGATATTAATAAAACCTGCAATTTGGGTACCATGTACAGTTTTAGCTTTATTAAAAAATCCACCGATTTGGGTGCCGTGCACATTGTCGGCTTTGTTGCCAAATCCGCTTACCTGCACACCGTTAACAGCTTTGGCAACATTAGTAAACCCCGCTAGCTGAAATCCCGATGCATTACCGCCAACATTGATAAAACCAGCTATTTGCGTAGCGCTGCTGTTTTTGACAAAGTTACCGAAACCCGCAAGCTCAAACCCATGCCCAATGCCAGATGTATTCATAAATCCTGCTATCAATACACCATCGGCATTGTTGCGTACAAAATTGCCGAAGCCTGCCAATGCAAAGCCTGTCTCACCGGCTGACAAACCTGCTATCGCGTTTAGCGAAAATGAATTAGTGTATTTTGAAGCGACTGCCCCATTGCTGCTTAACGGCGGCACCAAGCCAATATTTATTCTTCTTTCTGTCGATTGCTGAGCAAAAGCGCTAATGCCCATGCTTAGGGTAGCTGTTAAAATTAAGATGTGCCTTTTCATGCTTTTTGAATTAATTAAAGCTAAGACACACTAACCAGCGGCTACCCTGACTGTAATTTAAAGATTTTTTAAAAAGACCTTTATTACCTGCTATCTTTAAAAATGCAGCATCAAGAATTTGCACCTCCTGACGAGTTAGGCGATACCATCAAATGTTTTTGGCATAACGTAAGAGATCCGGACGGAACGGAATCGAGTTTTGAGGTACAACCCGATGGTTATGCCGAAATTATCTTTTACTTCGGCAATACCCTTCATATTTCTGGCGACGACGGTTTGCAGCCATTACCCTCGCCGTTTATGATGGGGTTGCTTAATCAGCCGGCCAGGTTCCATACAGATCGCCGTTTGGAAATTATTGCGATCCGCTGCTTTCCATGGACAGTATTCGATCTGCTCGGGCTGAAATCCGGCAAAGATGGCGTGCGGATCTTTGAACATCCTATCGCGCGGCTTCAACCCACATTAGATAAATTAGTCAAAGCCGGCGCGATAGCCGAAGCGCTGGATCAATTAAAACAATATTTTCTAAATGTACGGTCGCACGTCGCTATGGATAGTCTGTTGTTTAAGGCAGGCGTCGCAATGAATAAAACCAAAGGCACCCTACCGGTTGGGCAAGTGGCAGAAGCCGCTCACGCCACGGTGCGTACACTGGAAAGGAAGTTCAAGCAATCTTCGGGCTATACCGTTAAAGACGTGTCTGGCCTGATGCGTTTTGAGCAGGTACGTAATCAATTGTGGCATTCGCCGGATATCAATCTTGCCGCCATGGCGCATGAGTTTGGGTATACAGATCAATCGCACTTAAGCCGGGAATTTAAGCGATACAGCGGTACTACCCCGGCAGCTTTCGCCCGTAACGCCCGAAAAGGCAAGCTAGTCGTCGGCGACCATTTTGTCGCATTTGTACAATCCTAAGGTATAAGCTTTACGGACCTTTGTGTATCAAATCATAAACGATGAAAACTACACAAAATCATAATACATACGATGTAATTATAGCAGGCGCAGGGCCAGTGGGCCTATTCCTGGCTTGCGAACTGGCCCTGGCCAAATGCTCTGTCCTCATCCTGGAAAAGACTGCCGATCCACATTCATCATTAAAGAAATTACCTTTCGGCATCCGGGGGCTGTCCGCCCCTACCATTGAAGCACTTGACCGCCGCAATTTGCTGCAAGAACTTGAAGTGCATAAACGCGTTAAAAATCCGCATCAAAAGGCCGAGCAAGGTGGCCGTAGGCAAATTGGGCATTTTGCCGGTATTCCATTTCGCGAGGGTAATGTTGATGCATCGCAATGGAAATACCGCCTGCCGAGTTCGACCGAACCCAGTTTGATTTCTGAAATGGCGGAGCTTGAAATTATTTTTGCCCACCGTGCAGAGGCGTTGGGCGTAGAGATTAAGCGCGGATTTGCAATCAACAATTTTCAGCAGACAGAGAATCTGGTAACCATCCAATCCGCCGATCAATCTTTCGAGGCCAAATGGTTGGTAGGGTGCGACGGGGCACGCAGTATAGTCCGTAAGCTAGGCGGCTTTGAATTTGCCGGTACCGAACCCGAATTTACTGGCTACACTACTCAAATTGATATTGCCGACCCGGAAAAATTGGGTCAAGGTCGTATTGTAACTTCCAAAGGCATGTACATGCAATCGCAGCCGGGGTATGTAGTGATCCAGGATTTTGACGGTGGGGCCTTCCACGGTTCAGATAAACCCATTACAATTGAGCACGTGCAAGAGGTATTGCGCCGTGTCTCTGGTACTGATGTTACCATAAATACCTTGCATATTACTACCACCTGGACAGATCGGGCAAGGCAAGCCACAACCTACCGCAACGGACGGGTACTTTTAGCCGGCGATGCCGCACATATCCATGCACCATTAGGCGGACAGGGACTTAACCTTGGATTAGGCGACGCCATGAACCTGGGTTGGAAACTCGCCGCAACCATCCATCAAAAAGCGCCAAAAGATTTACTGGACACCTATTATACCGAGCGATATCCCGTTGGTGAACAAGTATTGAACTGGTCGCGTGCGCAGGTTGGCATTATGGGGCCAAAGCCAGAGTCCCGCGCACTGCATGCTATCATCAGCGATTTGATGGAAACAAGTGACGGTGCTTCCTATTTTGCCGCACGGGTTTGGGGCATTAATACTAAATATGACCTGGGGAGTGATCATCCTTTGGTGGGCCGAAGCACACCTAATTTTGAGTTGGAAGATGTTAAAACTATTGCTGATCTGATGCATAATGGCAAAGGCATATTGCTTGATTTTACTGCCGATGATGCCATCCAATCTTTAGCAAATCAATATCTTAATCAAATCAAATATATTTCAGGGCCAGCGAGAGAACAATTAGGTTTAAGCGCTGTGTTAATCCGCCCTGATGGAATTGTTGCCTGGGCTGCTGACAATGAGCTGGACCTCGTTGAACTGCAACAGGCGGTACAAAAGTGGTTTGTTTCATAACTTATGGCCCGTAAAACAAAGTAAAATCGGCCTTTAAAACAAAGTAGCGGCTAATGATATGGGGTAATTTTGTAATGTCAAATAAAACAAATCTACTATGTCATTACAATCATTCAGAACATTAGGAAAATCAGGATTAAAAGTTAGTCCGCTGTGTTTAGGGGCAATGACCTTTGGCGAGGACTGGGGCTGGGGCGCCAATGTGGACGATACCACCAGGATGATCAACACCTACCTGGAAAAAGGCGGCAACTTCATCGATACTGCCAACATTTATACCAATAATCATTCAGAAAAAATTATTGGCGATGTTGTTGGTGCAAATTCATCGGTACGTACACAAACGGTAATTGCCACTAAGTTTGCCAACAATGTCTTCCCGGGCAATCCAAATACGGGCGGTACCGGTAATCGCTCGTTAATGACTAATCTGGAACATTCACTGCGCAGGCTAAAGACGGATTATATCGATTTATACTGGATTCATTCCTGGGATTTTTCTACCCCGATGGAAGAAACCATGCGCTCGTTGGATAACGCTGTTAAAAGCGGCAAAATACGCTACATCGGTGTGAGCGATGCCCCGGCCTGGAAAGTAGCACAGGCGCAAACTGCCGCCTGGTTTAAAGACTGGACACAGTTCATCGGTTTACAAATTGAATACTCGTTGTTACAGCGTACTGTAGAGGATGAGTTGGTGCCAATGGCGTTGGAGCTGGGTTTGGGCATTACACCATGGTCACCTTTAAAGGGAGGACTGCTGTCCGGCAAATACAACCGTGCCAATCAGGGAAAAGCAGATGGCCGTTTTGCCACCCGAAATGGGGGTGCGGATTTGACCGAAAAACAATGGGCCGTTATTGACGAACTGGACCGCATAGCTAAGATCCATGAAACTACACCTGCAGCAATAGCGCTGTCATGGGTGAACAATAAACCAGGCGTTACATCTACCATTATCGGCGTGCGCACTGTAGAACAGTTAAACGCTAATATTGCCGCTACAGATATTCATTTGTCGGCCGAAGAAACGGCTTCGCTTGACAAAGTATCGGTACCCCCGGCTACTTTCCTTCAGGAGTATAAAGACATGATCCCGATGCTGCAGCATGGTGATATCGAGATCAACGGCTTTAAACCGGCGGCAATACCAATGTTAGCTGATATGCAGCCCGGTAAGTATTGATTTTATCCCGTAATTTTGCAGAGTGATTAGCCATAACATACAAGCCGTTTCAAAGGCCAGTATTTTTTTGACCTGTACCGAGGGGAAGTATCACAGCGATCAATTCATCGTACAGAAAAATACGCTGATCAGAATGCTGTCGGGCGAGATGCGCATCATCTTGCCCGACAGGACCCTGTCGGTTGGCGCCGGCGATACAATTTTCTTCCCTCGACTTGAACTGGCTAAGGTTATGAAGCTCCCGAAAGATGGAAAGCCCTATAGTTCGGCGGCGGTATATTTTACGCCCGAATCTGTACAGCATTATTTTGCCAGGCATCATCTGAAACCATTCCCGGAAAATCAAAAACCGGGCATCAGTTTGTTTGATCCTCACCCTTTGCTGGATAGCTTGTTCAATTCACTACTGCCTTACTTCGAGCTGAAAAATGAACTGCCCGAAACCATTGCAGAAAACAAAGTGGATGAGGCTATATCCATCCTCAAAGAAATTAATGAGGATTTGTTTTATAGCCTGGGTAATTTTGAGGAGCCTGGCAAGATCAACCTAACCGAATTTATGGAGCGCAACTACATGTTCAACATGCCTATGGATAAATTTGGATACCTCACCGGCCGCAGCCTCACCACCTTTAAACGCGATTTTAAGAAAGCCTTTTACACCACGCCCCAAAAGTGGCTCACCCAAAAGCGCCTGGAACTGGCACATTACCAACTGGCCGAAAAGAAACGTAAAGCGGCAGATATTTACCTGGAAGTAGGTTTTGAAAACCTATCGCATTTTTCTTATGCGTTTAAGAAACGGTTTGGGTATCCGCCCTCGGTGTTGCCTGATCGAAAAGCGATATAGTCAACCGACTAATAACTAAACAAAAAAGCCATTCAATTGAGTGGCTTTTTTGTTTCTAAATGTCATCGCAAAGAATCTCAAGCCTTATCCTTATGCACAAAGTTATTAGCACCCATAATGCTGATAGCCGCAATGCCGGCAAAGAATATTAGCATAGATAAACAGTTATCAGCATTAACTTTACCGACGCGGAAAAGCAGGTAGCCCACTACCAAATTGAACAAGGCCCATAATACGTTCACCATTGGCGAAGACAGCCCCTTGCCCGGCGGTTTGGCAAAAGGTGTTGGGAAAGCGTCGCCGGCTATACCCTTAATAAAATGCGGAACAAAGTTGGCCAGGAACATGCCAGCCCAAAAGCCGCTGAAGTAATGATACCATTGCATAATATTAGTTTAAATGTTTATGAATTATTTCCAGTCGTCTACGTTAAGCACATCCGCCTGGCGCACAAATATCTTGGTTGTTAATACGCGGTGAACCTCTTCGTCGCCATCGGCGCAGCAATCTGCCAATACAGTCAAGCCGTAATCTTTATCAGCCGCTTCGCGGATAGTAGAAAGCACCACGCCACTGGTAGCAATCCCGGTTAAAACTAAATTTTTGATGCCTTTGGCTCTTAGTACAACCTCCAAATCGCTGCCGGTAAATGCGCTAACGCGACGCTTTATTACCGTGATTTCATCTTGATTGGGTGCTACAGTCGGGTGTATTTTAATAAACTCCTGCATATCAGCATTGGCAAAGAGTGCTTTGCTTGCGCCGAATGTTTTATTGTCATCGCTTATCTCCGGCGTGCCCTGGCGAAAACCAACTACCACGTAAATTACGGGCACATTGTTTTCGCGGGCCTTTGCAATGGCTTTAACATTGTTGTTAATTAAAGCCTCTGACGAAGGTAGCATGCCAAGGATAGCAGTTTGCATATCCATGACTAAAAGAGCGGTGTTTTGTTGCATAGTAAAAGTGTTGTATGTTTCTAAATAGATTTCTATATCCCGGGCCTGTTTAGGCCGATTGTTCTTGAATAATGTCTTCAGTTATTTCCCGGTTTGTGATAGTGTTTTTAGGTTTAGTCAGCAAAAACCTGATAAAAACTATCGCTATGACCAGGCCAATTATACCCTGGCACAGCACCGTAGTTGGCGCACCAATACGCTGTGAAACGGCGCCAACCAACAAACTACCCAAAGGCATCATCCCAAAAATCGCCATCAAAACAATGCTGATTGCGCGGCCCCGCATTTCGGCAGACGACCTGGATTGAACCGTAATATTGCTGATAGTAAACTGCGCCATAGCGCCAAAACCCGCAAGGGCAACAAAGATCATTGCTACAGGGAAAATCCTGATCTGTGAAAAACCGATAAGCCCTATACCACCAATAATAGAAGTGATAAACAAGATCTTTTTCAAATTTGAACCGGCCTTTCGTGAAGCCAGGAAAATAGTACCTGTTACAGCACCCACACCTACACAGCTGTTGATATAACCAAACGTAGAGGCGTTACCCTTGAAAATAACTTTAGCAAATATGGGGATGACGGTATTGTATGGCAACACCAGCAAACTAACCAGGGCCAGCATTACCACCATCAGCCCGATTTCTGGCGTTTGTTTTAAATAGATAAAGCCCTCTGCAAATTCCTGCATGATCTTTTTTTCTTTTATTTTAGGGATATAGGCAGGCAGGGTCATCAAAATCAGCGAGATCATTACCGCACCAAAACTTGCTGCATTGATCAGGAAACAAACCCCTGCACCAAAGGCATTCAGCACAATACCCGACAGTGCCGGACCAAGCAATTGGGCAAGGTTGGCCGTTGCAGTGGTCAGCGCCAGGGCATTAGGCAGGTCTTCTTTATCGGTAACTACCTCATTTACTAAGGCTTGCCTAACCGGCACATCGAAGGCGTTTATAATACCCAGTATGATACTTAATAAAATAATTACCCATATAATTACATGGCCGCTGATAACCAGCGCCGCTAATATTACCGCCTGAATCATAGAAGATATCTGCGTAATTTTGAGCACTTTATAGCGGTCATACCGATCTGCAGCCACGCCGCCAAATACCGAGAACAGGAACGAAGGGAAGGTCTCGGCAAAGATGGTAAGGCCCAATAAAAACGGCGAATGGGTGATAGAATAAACTACCCAAACCACCGCGGTACGCTGCATCCAGGTGCCAAATTGCGACACCGCCCTGCCCACAAAGTACAACGAATAGTTTTTACTCCTAAAAGCTCTAAAAAGGTTATAATTACTTAGTTTTTTCATTGAATTTGACAGAAAATTAAAAACGTCGAAAATTTTTCAAAAAAAATTACTTCAAAATCCAACTACTAATGATGTCCGACAACATACTAAGCGCTTCTTTCATATCGTGCGGATCGTTTTTATAGTGGATCTCGTTGCGCAAACCGCGGACGCTACTTGACAGAATAAACCCCAGCATATCCTGCTCTGTTGCGGTAATGGGGCGAATCTCATTCTTGCCAATGCTCTCTGATAAAATCTCTTTGATAATCAGTCCCTCTTTGTAGACTAGTTTACTGTGCAACGCTTCCATGATCTTGGTGTGCTTGGTTTGCTCTTCGGCATTCATGGAATCCCACATTGCTTTAAAAACATAGCGCCACCTGCCTGAAGTAGTGATCTTGGCCGAACAAAACGCATGGATCTTTTCGTGGATAGTACCGGCATTATTCACATCGCGCTTGATCTCTGCTATCACATCATCAACAATCGTATCCAGTACTGCCCGGAAAATCTCTTCCCGGTTTTTGTAGTAATAATAAAGCGAGGTGCGGCTGCGGCCGGTAGCATTGGCAACCTCGTCCATAGTTACTTTGGCCGGACCATGTTTGCGATAAAGGTTTATTGCAGCCCGCAGGATCTCTTCCTGGATCTTATCATCCGCTTTTACTGTCTTAATCACAAAGCAAAGGTATAAATTATTTGACAAAAATAAAAAAGTGTCAAATTTATTTTTTTGAATTGATGCAAATCTAACCTAAAAAAAGGCGAGTTTATTTCACCCTTTTAACGCAGTATAATTCACTAAAAAGCAGTTTAAAACAATTAAAAGCAGTTATTTCTTTTAAATCAGCTTAATGAAAGTTTATAATTTCACCACCTCACCGGTTTTTACCGATTCGTCGCAGGCGAAGGCTATCCGCAAACTATTGATCGCGTCCTCGGTCGGGTGACTCAAGTCGAGATCCTCTTTAATCGCCTTCAGGAAGAAGCGTTGCTCGCGGTTACACAATTCCTGGTGGTCTGGCTCATCGTGCATATCTATATATTCATCGGGTTTGGTAAACTCGTCGTCTGCATCAATGTCGGCATGGTGTACTTTGATCGATTCGGTTTTGGTATGCGAATCTATTGTATCAGACTGCCCAATTTTGGAAGCTTCTTTAGCAACGATCGATACCGCACCTTTCGGCCCGAATACGTCCTTAATAAAAAATGCCGTCTCGCTCACCATCGGCCCCCAGCCGGCTTCGTACCAGCCTATCGAGCCATCTTCAAACCTGATCTGCAACTGACCATAGTTATAGTTCCAATCAGGAATCTCGTCAGTAAGTCTTGCGCCAATGGCGTTTACCTGTACAGGTTTTGAGCGCGTCATCTGGCACATTACATCAATATAGTGTACGGCGCAATCCACAATCGGGCTCAGGCTCTTCATCAGGTTGCGGTGCACGGTCCACATATAACCATGGCTCTGTTGATTCAAATTCATCCGCATCACTAACGGCTTGCCCATTTGCTGTGCAACTTCAATGAACTTTTCCCAAGAAGGATGGTATCTTAAGATATAACCAACCACCAATTTCTTTCCGGCCTTTTTTGCCGCCTCAGCTACGCGGACGGCACCCTCAACCGTATCGGCCAATGGCTTTTCTATGAACACGTGACAGCCATTTTCAAAAGCCTTGATAGCAAATTCTTCGTGCGTGTCCGGGTAGGTTGAAATACAAACCGCATCGGGTTTAGTGGCTGCCAGCGCTTCGTCGTAATCTGTATATAAGGCATAGCCACCGCCCAATTTTTCATTCAGCACCACTTTGCTGTTGCCCGTTGATACGAGACCGCAAATTTCAAATCCATCCAGGTTATGGTAGGCAGTGGCGTGCGAGGCACCCATATTACCGCAGCCTACTACTAATACTTTTATATTTTCAGACATATATAACCACCCCCTCTATCCCGATAGCTATCGGGACTCCCCCGGTAAGGGAGAATTTTGTTTTTGTTATTTATTATTGAATTTTTATTAAAAGCCCTTCCGCCTGTTGGCGGAGAGGGTTGGGTCGGGTCTACTTCAAATCCTTCACCCTGATATTTCTAAAATACACCACGTCACCATGACCTAAAAAGCCAATGTGCCCGCTGTCGCGTTGCAGGCCGGGGTGCGGTTTGCCGTCGGCGGCGCCGTTTTTTCGGGCGTCGGTAATATCGGCATCATTGATCAGCGTGCCATTTAGAATCACTTTAATCTTCGGACCTTTTACAATTACCTCTTCATAGTTCCACTCGCCCACAGGTTTCAGGAAACCGCGTTTGGCGGGAATAGTGCCATAAACCGAGCCATGATATTGATACACATGCAAATCTTTATACTGCGGCGCTTCATTATCCAATATCTGCAATTCCATTCCCGTGTAAGCCGCATCGCCTTCTAAAGGTGCGCGGATGCCCAAACCATTGTTAGCGCCCGGCGTCAGCTTAAATTCAAATCTAAACACAAAATCGCTATACTCCTCTTTGGTATACAAATTACCGCCGTTGACTTTACCTGGTCTGGGGTGGATCACGATATCGCCATCCTCGGTAGTATAATCAACGGTATTGCCAATCCAGTTAAACATATTGGTTCCGTCGAATAATACTTTAAAGCCGTCTTTCTTTTCTTCATCACTCAGCTCAAACGGCTTCACTTGCGGCAGTTCTTTAACGTACAGATCGCGATAAGCAACCGGCGAGCCATGAGCCTGCAGCTCAATTTGTTCTATCGGGAAGATCGGCTGTTTGCGGTCCCAGTAATTTTCCAATATCACGTTATCGGTAACCAACTGGCCATTCAGATAAACCGTTACGCGGTCGCCTTTCATAATGATGTGGAAAGTGTTCCATTCGTCCAGTTTATTATCGGCAACTTTAAGCGGCTTGCTTTCGTTAACCTGGTTGTTATATAAACCACCCGAGCCTACCTGTGCACCGGCATTGTGCCGGGTGGTATCCCAGATCTGCACCTGCGGCGACCCACGCAGATAAATGCCCGCATCACCCTCTCCTTTATGATCGTTAATAATCTTCCAGTCCACATACATTTCAAAGTCGCCGTACTTCTTAACCGTACACAGGTTTTGAAATCCTTTGCCTTCAAATAGCAACTCACCATTCACCACTTTCCAATCGTTTTTAGCTTCGCCGTCGGCTTTGGCCTGCGCAGTGGCCAGGGTACTGGCATCCATGGCGGCGCGTTTTATCGGATTTTCAACCAATCCTTTCCAGCCGGTCAGGTCGGTACCGTTAAACATCGATACAAAGCCTTCACCCGGTTTCATAGCGGCTAGGTATTTGTTAACGTTATCTCTTTGTCGATTGCTCACCCAGGGAGCCGCTTTGGTTAGGAAACCTTTGATCATGTCGCCATCGTATTCGCCGGCTAAAGCAACCTTTACCAACGTGGTAGACGCTTGCTCTTTCAAATCGGCATCATCCAGGTATTTAGCGGCAAAGATGATGGTATTAAAACATTTGGCATCGACAGCGTTGGCTAAGATCTGTTTCTTTTGGTCGACGGTTTGCGCGGCGGTCATGGCCTCGCGCAGCAATAATAAGCGTTGCTCTGCCGGTACATCAGCCTGTTGACTCACCTGGTTTAAATAGCCGGTTATAGCCAGGTTAAGCAACTCCGCATCTTTCTCCTGGTGCGCTATTTTATTGAGTGGGCGAATAGCACCGCTATTGGCCCAGACAGCCAGTGCACCAAGCACCGCTTTCTTAGTATTAGCATCGCCAGAATTATAAGCTTCTGTCACTATTTTCAATGACTTATCGCCACCCAAATTTGCTAATATTTTATAATAGGCAGACTTGCTATTTTTCGGAGCCGATGACATCTGCTGCAAAACCGAATCAGTTTCCTGCGCTTTGTTATCGGCACGGATAGTTACCGCAATGATAGCATCCTGTACGGCAGCTTGCTCATCCCCGCTTGTTTCGTTGAGTAACGTAAACAGCTGCGATAAATTTTGTGAGGCTGATACACTTCTTAATGCAGAAAATGCAGCCGATTTAGTATGCGCGTTACTACTTTTCAACTGTACAAAAACCGCGTTAAACTGGCCATTAGCGGCACGGGTATCCAAGATCCCAATCAAGGCAACCTGAACGGTTTGTTTCGCAGATGGAATTGCAGCTGCAACTTGTTGCGTAACCGTTGAACCTTTCATATGGCTGATGACTTCGACAATGTTATCGATATCATCAGAGCTGCTGGTGTTCATCAGTTTAATCAATGAACCAAGCACCTGCTCCTGCCCAATATTTACCGAGGCTTTAATGGCTGCCAGTTTTACATCAGGGCTTTTGCTTTGATATAGAGCAAGTATAGCAGGCAATGCCGCTTTATTAGCGGTTTGACCCAGCATGTATAAAATATCCACTTTCACCGCATCGTTAACTATAGCTAACTTCTTTGTCCAAAGCGACACGGTTGCCGCATTAACATAAGGCAAGGCAAATCTTAAAGCTGCCGCGCGATATTCGGCATTGGCGTCAGTTGCGGCGGTTAGCAATAACGCTTGTTTATTGGAGCCTGCTTCTAACAAGATTTTCATGGCGTTGATGCGCACATTCACCAGGTCGTTTGCTTTGGCTTTAGTTAATAAACTAGTCGCATTTTTTTGGGCGATGAGTTTGTTGCCGTTTCTCAACAATTGTTCCGTATAGATCAGGTATAATTTAGTGGCATTGGTGCTTTCGTATTTATAACCACTTTTTGCTGCCGCGGATGCCAGCACCATTTCTGATGACGGATCGCCAATTTGCGAGAGCGTGTAGTAACAAACTTTAGCCAGCACTGCATCGCCGGTCACCGCCAGTTTATTAATAGCCGGAGCAGCTGCCTTATAACGCAAATTACCCAACGCTTCTATAACCGAAAGCTTCACGCCGTCGTTTGCCTTGGGTAATGCCGTTAACAAAGCAGCTTTTGATGCAGGCGAATTTATTTTAACCAAAGCCCTGCAAGCCGCGTCTGCCAGTTCAGCGGCAGCATCTGATGCCTCGGTATTACTCAGGTATCCGGCTAAACAAGCAACAGCATCATCACGGCCAACCAAATCAAACTGACTAATGATAAATTGTTTACTCTGCTCGTCCATTAATTTAGGCAGGGCCTTGATGTAAGCGGCAACGCTCATCTTGCGTAAGTTCTCATTACCGGTTTGTGCAGCATAGGCAGTAAAGCCGCTCACCGTATATTGTATAGCTGCATTAGTTGGTGTGCCGGGTGCTTTAAGGCCGCTGATCAGGTCTACGTAACCATCCTCGCCCAGATCAATTACATTGGCCAGATCCTTTTTAAGTGTGGCAGCATTATCAGCCGGCATAGCGGCCAATACCGTTGCTGCCTTTTTATCCTGTGCCCAAACGGTGGTTTGCAGCGCGGTTACTATGAATAGAATGTATATTTTTTTCATATTTACAATAGCTAACGGTTAAATACTGTAAGGTGCGCGCATGGCCGGATTCATCAACCGGTTGGCAGCCTCATCATCAATAAACTCTAATTTAACCGGGTCGAATTTTAAGGAACGGCCCAGCTTCAAGGCAATCATCCCCATGTTGACTATCGTACATGAGCGGAAAGCGTTCTCCTCGTTCAAGGTAAATTTCTGGCGTGTTTTAACCGAGTCGGTAAAGGTGGTCATCTGCGCCGGCGGATCTGGAAACTGTGCAAGCTTACGCTCCAGGTCCGGAATATCCGACTTAAAGCCCGGGTACAGTTTCCCTTTCGGCCCTTGAATATAAGGCGTACCATCATCCTTGCCCTCACCATCTAAAATAATCTGGCAGCCATCGGCATACGTATAAGTTATCCTTCTCCAGGTGCCCACAGCATCCGGGTGTTGTTGCGGTGCATCCACCTCTACCGATATTGGGCTGGTATCATCCTTACCCAAAAAGTATTGTACCGGGTCCATATAATGCTGGCCCATATCGCTCAGGCCGCCACCATCATAATCCCAGTAACCCCTAAAAGTTTGGTGCACCCTGTGCGGGTGGTAAGGTTTGTATTGCGCCGGGCCAAGCCAGGTATTGTAATCCAATTCGGGCGGTACCGGTTGTGGCACCAGGTTCTCTTGCCCTACCCAATAAAATTTCCAGTCGTACCCGGTGTATTTGCCTATGGTAACCTTTAAGGGCCATCCCAGCAAACCGCTGTCTACCAATTTTTTGATCGGCTTTGTGGTGGTGCCCATCCCGTAAAAAACATCTTTATACCTGAACCAAGTATTGATCCGGAACATACGGCCATTGGCCTGCACGGCTTCTTTAACCCGTTTACCCTCGCCAATAGTGTGCGTCATGGGCTTTTCGCACCAAACATCTTTACCTGCGTTTAGTGCATCCACAGAAATAATGCCGTGCCAGTGCGGTGGCGTAGCAATATGCACAATATCAACCTCGGGCAGCCTGATCAGTTCGCGATAGTCGGTAAAGGTTTTAACGCCTTTGTCCAGCATGCCTGCAACTTCCGAGAGGTGTTTGGTGTCTACGTCGCAAATAGCAACTACCTGCGTATCTTCGTAAGGAATGTGATTACGGCCCATGCCACCAACGCCAATAATAGCTTTGGTTAGCTTATCGCTGGGCGCAATGTATTTGGTTCCGCCTAAAACATAACGGGGCACAATGCTAAAAGCAGCCACGCCGACCGCCGATTTTTTGATAAAGTCTCTCCGCGAATTTGGTTTTTGTTTATTGGTCAGGCTCATAATTACTTGTTTATACAAGGTTGAATTTAAGCAGCTTTTACCAACATTGCAACAGCACCTATTTTTATTTTGGGCGGATGATGATATATTTACCAAATCTGCCAATCAATTTATACACATAACCATGACAGCAACCATCCGCGTAAAACTATCCACCATGATGTTTCTCCAGTTTTTTATCTGGGGCGTATGGTTTGTAACCATGGGGACCTACCTGAGTAAAAACCTGCATGCTACCGGCGTGCAGAATGCTACGGCATATGCAACCCAGGCACTGGGCGCTATCATCGCCCCTATTTTTATCGGGTTTATAGCCGACAAATATTTTTCGGCACAAAAAATACTGGGCGTTTTACATATCGCAGGGGCTGTGTTAATGTATTTTGTGAGCAAGGCCCCAAATTTCGACAGTTTTTATCCCTTCATATTATTGTACATGATTATTTACATGCCTACACTGGCTTTGGTAAATACGGTATCATTTAAACAAATGCTGAACCCAAGCAAGGAGTTTCCACCAATCCGTACTTTCGGCACCATTGGCTGGATCATTGCCGGATTACTAATTGGCTGGCTGGGTTGGGAACAGAGCAACTCCCTGGCTTTAACTTTCACTGCCGCTGCCGGGGCCTCTTTGGTTCTGGGTTTGCTGGCATTTACATTGCCTGATACCCCTCCGGCTAAAAAGGGACAAAAAACATCATTGTATGACACTTTGGGTTTGGAAGCGATTGGCCTGTTGAAGAAAAGATCTTTCCTGATATTCTTCATTGCATCGGTAAGTATTTGTATCCCATTGGCATTTTACTACAACTTCACTAATCCGTTTTTAAACGAGGTGGGGGTTAAAAAAGCAGCGGCTATTCAATCTATCGCGCAGTTTTCTGAACTGTTCTTCATGATAGCCATGCCATTCTTTTTTGTACGATTAGGCATCAAAAAAATGCTGGCCATGGCCATGTTAGCCTGGGGACTGCGTTACGTAATGTTTGCTTTTGGCAATGCCGATCATAATTACTGGATGCTATTGGGCGGTATCATCATTCACGGCGTATGTTATGATTTCTTCTTCGTGGCCGGACAAATTTATACCGACAACCTGGCCGGCGAGCGTTATAAAAACGCGGCGCAAAGCTTAATCACTTTTGCTACCTATGGTATAGGGATGTTTATTGGCTTTACCATCTCGGGGCCAATAGTTGACAGTTATCAGACCTCGGCAACAACGCATAACTGGCAGTCTATCTGGTTAATTCCGGGCGGCATAGCGGTAGTGGTATTGATACTGTTCTTACTATTGTTCAAAGACGATGCACCGGGCACTAAAGCTGAAGTAAAGGTACCGGAAGTTTAAACCGACCTGGCGAGTATATCAAAACGTCACATTTACTAAACACAGACCAATTTTATTATTTTAGCTTTGTAAGCGAAGATTGAGACTGCATTTTATTCGTTAGTTTCAATCAGCAGGGTGCGGGTCGCAGTCACCGAAGAGATATGTTATCAAAAAAAGCTAAATACGCCATTAAGGCGCTCATTTTACTGGGCAAAAACTACAAACAAAGATCGCTGAATGCGGTGCAGATTGCCGACGCGGAGAATATCCCGCAAAGGTATCTGAGAAGTATTTTGTCTGATTTGAAGATTGGCGGCTATATTTATAGTTTGAAGGGTGTAGATGGTGGTTACTCGCTGCGCGAATCACCCGAAAAAATCACACTGGATAAGATCATCCGGCAAATTGACGGCCCCATTGCCCGCATTTCCTGCGCCAGCATTTTCCATTACCATAAATGTGATGAATGCGCCGAAGAAGTCACCTGCAGCATCCGCGACCTGTTTATTGATATCCGCGAAGCTGATTTTAAAATACTATCTGGCACCAGTATTGCCGATATGATCAGCAAAGAAGGATCATTGGTGGCGAATCTGTTGTTAAATCAAAAGAAATAACGGCTTCATTCAACAGCGCACTTTTGTCATCCTGAACGTAGTGAAGGATCTTATAACATTGATAGGTTAGTAATACCCAGGCGATAAATTTATAGGCGTATAAGATTCTTCGCTGTCGCTCAGAATGACAAATCGAATTTAGCGTCGCTGTCCTCAAAATGCTGCGAAGTATCCGTTTTAATACAGTAATTATTCCCAAAAAATGTCAAAATTGAACTACAACCCAAAGTGGTATTGCTTTTGTATGACATAGGTCATCTACTTACATAAAACATAAAGTCATGAGATCATTATTGTATATTATCGCTGTTATCCTGATCATTGGTTGGGCAATCGGAACTTTTGCTTACGCAGCAGGTGGCTTAATCCACATCTTATTGGTTATTGCTATTATTTCTTTAGTGCTGGGTTTCCTGCGCAGAGATACGACAACAATATAACGCAATCACCCAAACTAAAGAACCCGGCTTGTTGTTCAAGCCGGGTTCTTTTGTTTTTAATGATCAGATATCACCATTTTACCTATTGCCGCGTTTTTAGGCGCCCGTATCACAAATAGCAATAAAGGCAGCGTAACTGCAAATAGCAAACCTATCAGGAAAAATGCGTCTGCATAACTTAACATAGCCGACTGTTTTATGACGGTTTGTTCAATAATCGCCACACCCTTTGCCTTAGCATCTATAGCGTTAATACCCTTATGTTGAAAATAGGCAGTAAGCGAATTTAGTCGGCTCACCGCTTCTGAATTATAGTTGGAGATATTAGCCAACAAATCGGTACGGTGAACTGCAACCCTGCGCGCGGCATAAGTATTGATGGCCGATATGCCAAACGCGCCGCCTAATTGCCGCATCATGTTATTTAAAGATGCGCCTTGTGGAATATCCGCCGGTGCTAAAGACGACACCGCCAGCAAAGTAAGTGGCACCGTCAGGAAGGCCATGCCCAGTGCTCTGAAAATCAAATTTATGGTTATAGCGTGTGCCGAGGTATCGAAATTAATGTGCGACATATTCCAGTTGAAGAAGATAAAACAGGCAAACCCCGCAGCTACTACGATTAACGGCGATAATCCGGCCTGGATCAGTTTACCCGAAACCATTAAGCCGATAATAGCAATAACAGCTCCCGGCAACAATAAAAACCCGGTTTGTGTTGGCGAAAACCCAAGTAAACGCTGTGCTATTACCGGCGTTAGAAACACCGAGGTAAACATACCAATACCCGTAATAAAAGTCAGGATGGCAGCTATAGTGAGCGATTTACTTTTAAAAACACGCAGGTTCACCACCGGGTGTGGTACGTGCAACTCCCACAGTATAAAAGCAGTCAACGAAATAACGGTTGTAACGCTGAGGAAGGTGATATAGCCAGTAGCAAACCAATCTTCTGTCTGGCCGCGTTCCAGTACAGTTTGCAGGGAGCCAATGCCTATAGCCAGTAAGATAATGCCCAACCAATCTACTTTATTAACTGTGGGCTTGATGGACGGTTCGGTGAGTAAGAAATAACATGATGTTGCGGCCAAAATACCGATAGGTACGTTAATATAAAATATCAGCGGCCATGAATAATTGTCGATAATAATACCACCCATGGTAGGGCCAATAGTTGGACCAATAAAAACCCCGATGCCAAATATTGCGCTGGCTACACTCTGTTTTTCTTTAGGGAAACATTCAAAAATTACCGCCTGCGAAACGGAAAGCAAAGCGCCACCACCTAAACCCTGCAGAAACCTGAAGATCACCAGCGTCCAGATGTTACCGGCACTGCCGCACATAAATGAACAGATCACAAATATGATGATGGAACCTATGTAATAGCGCCGTCTGCCAAAGATGGCCGTCAAAAAGCTGGTCATAGGGATGATGATCACATTAGCAATAGCATAGGCCGTTACTACCCAGGTTGTATCTTCTAAAGTGGCGCCCAGGTTACCGCTCATGTGGGATAAAGCCACGTTAACTATCGTAGTATCTATCAGTTCCATTACCGCGGCCAGCAGTACGGTGACGATGAGGAGATTGCGTTTCAGGTTATTCATATTTATTAGACCGATCGGTCTTTTTTAGGGTAAAAAAAATTAGTTAATAAATTGATCGATCTCCTTTTTCAGCAAAGCGATGATGGTGTGCATATGCCCCGGATTGTTCTGCACCTTACTGATCAAGATGCCCCCCTCAATCATGGTAAAGGCCTTTAAGCCGAATAGCTCTGCGTCGAATTTTTCAGATAATTCGCCGCTTGCCTGGCCATCTGTAATGATTTTAGAAAATCGATTTTTAAAGCGGATAATAGCCTCGTTAACTTTTTGCTTCATCAGCGGATTAGTATCATCAGCCTCGGCACCAAAGTTCAGGATGGGGCAGCCACCATAGTTTTCTTTCAGCACCCGGTGTGCATAAGAGTCAAGCAGCACGTATAGTTTGTCCTTCGCTGTGTCTACTGCGTTTACCTTCAGGGTAATCTCATCCTGGGTTAATTTACTCAGGTATGCAAAAACCTCCAGGCACAAAGCTTCTTTACTTTCAAAATTTCCGTAAACTCCCCCCTTAGCCAGTTTGGTGGCTTCCATAACGTCGCTCATAGAAGTACCGGCAATACCTTTCTGATTGAAGATAGGTGCTGCCTTTTCAATAATAAACTGCCGGGTACGCTCTGCTTTTGTCATTACGATACAAATATAAACCGATCGGTCTAATTTTCAATAAATATTTTATCAGTTGACATTCAAATTGCAAAGGATTTGGCTATAACCTTCATGTGCTAGTCAACTTAACCAACCAGCCATTTACTTTTCGGTAGATAGGAAAGCGCTTTGATCAACAGATAAGTTAGCACAAAAGTAACGCCGGCAATTAATGGCAGTTTTACGGCTGCACTTACAAAATGAGGATCTAACCAGTTATGTACCGCAATTAAGATCATGATATGCGCCAGATACATGCCGTAGCTTTTTGCAGATACATCTGAGAGGAGTTTAATACCGAATGATGATGTATTTTGAAAGGAAATGTTCTTCAGGATAAGGAAAATACCCGCCGCGATCATGGCTACATTAATGGTTTCGAAGCCCCAGGTTAGCTCAAGTGCATCGGTTGATTTCTCGGTTGCCAGTCGCGTTTCAAAAACATAAGCGGTAATGAAATATCCAACGATGATCAGTAAAGCGCCAACTGCGTAGTTCCAGGGTTTAGGTTGAAGGTGAAAACGTTTGATGTAGTTGGCCAAAATAACATAACCCAAAAAGCCCGAAAAATAATAGAGTGTTGGGGTATGGTTCCAATAACATTCGCCTAATATCGCCGGGAAAATCAAATGTATGTAGGGTACTGAGAAGGCTATGACCCACAACAAAAGGTAAAACTCCATGTTTCTGCGGCTGCAGGTTTGCACCCAGGCCGATATCAGTGGAGCAAATAAATAAATGCCCAACAGCATGTATACAAACCACAAATGCCCCACCTCTACACCGTAATTAACCGGAATTTTACAGATATTAATTAAAGCGGTTTGCAAAGAGGTGCCCCCGGTAAAATAATAGTAGAATGCATAAAGTACGCTCCATAACACAAACGGAATTGCAACCCGGCTTAATCGTTTTTTGAAAAATGCACCGGTATCTATGATCGGGAACATAAAATAGCCGGAGAGCATTACAAACAATGGCACGCAAGCTCTGAACGCAGAATTATACCAACCCACCATATGCGAGTCAGGCGAATTAATGACGGCACCGCCGTTACCGATATAGTAAAACTCGCCGGTATGTATTTGCATCACCATGTAGCAGGCAAGCACCCGCAACACATCAAAGCCGTAGTGTCTTTTGTTCGTTGTAATTTCAGTCATGGATGTATAGCGGGCAGATATCCCGCACATCCAAACTTAATAAAAGTATCGACTAATTAAGCCGGCAGACGAGATTACTCAAACTGCAATTCCCAATTGCCGTCACCTGCATCAACTACGCGGAAAATTCTTTTCTCGATAGACTGGCTGCCGTCAGACGATTGGATCAATACATATTCATGATCATGAAACTTTTCTGATTTATTAACCATGAGTGAGTTTACAGAACGAGGATCGCCGGGAACTGTTATAGTTTTCATAAGATTTATTGGTTTAACAGTACAATAACAATGCGGATTGAAATAAGTTTCTATTGATTATCGCGCAGCATAAAAAATGCCGTACAAATTTCTCTGTACGGCATTTCCATCACTTTTTATTTTTTGGTGATTTCTATTTTAAATCAAATCTATCGGCGTTCATTACTTTGGTCCAGGCCGCAACAAAGTCTTTAGTGAATTTGCTTTGTGCATCCGCCCCGGCATAAACTTCGGCGACAGCTCTTAGTTCTGAATTAGAGCCAAATACCAGGTCGGCACGGGTAGCAATCCATTTTAAGTCGCCGGTTTTGCGGTCTGTACCTTGATAAACTTCGCGGTCCATGCCGGCAGCTTTCCAGGCAGTGCCCATATCCAATAGGTTTACAAAGAAATCGTTGGTTAACTGGCCGGGGCGTTTGGTGAAAACACCATTTTTAGAACCATCAAAATTGGTATCTAATACACGCAAGCCGCCAATCAACACGGTAAGTTCCGGCGCAGTTAACGTCAGCAAATGAGCTTTGTCAATCAACAATTCCTCGGTTGATACCGGAGCCTTTGTTTTACGATAATTGCGGAAACCATCAGCTTGCGGCTCCAGGTAACCAAATGATTCTACATCAGTTTGCTCCTGCGATGCATCCATACGGCCCGACGCAAATGGAACAGACACAGCTTGTCCTGCATCTTTAGCAGCTTTTTCAACGCCTGCATTTCCGGCCAAAACAATTAAATCGGCCAAGGAGATCTTTGTACCTGATTGCCCCCCGTTAAATTCTTTTTGAATGCCTTCCAACGCACTTAAAACTTTCTGTACTTGCGTAGGATTATTAACCTGCCAGTCGCGCTGCGGAGCCAACCGAATGCGGGCACCATTGGCGCCGCCACGTTTGTCAGATCCGCGGTAAGTTGAGGCCGATGCCCAGGCAGTTGAAACTAATTCGCTAACAGTTAATCCAGATGCCAATACTTTTGCCTTTAGCGCTTCTGCATCAGCTTCGCTCACTACCTGGTGATCTAACTCCGGGATCGGGTCCTGCCATAATAACTCTTCAGCCGGTATATCCGGACCAAGGTAACGGGCTTTAGGACCCATGTCTCTATGGGTTAATTTATACCAGGCACGTGCAAAGGCATCGGCAAACGCGTCAGGGTTATTCAGGAAATTTCTGGAGATTTTTTCATAAGCTGGATCAAATCGCAAAGCCAAATCTGTCGTTAACATTTTAGGGCGATGTTTCTTTGCGCTATCATAAGCATCAGGAATAATATCTTCAGCGTCTTTAGCTACCCATTGCTGTGCGCCCGCAGGGCTTTTGGTCAGCTCCCATTCAAAACCAAACAGGTTTTCAAAGAAATTATTGCTCCATTGCGTTGGCGTTTTTGTCCAGGTTACTTCCAGTCCGCTGGTAATGGCATCTGGCCCCTTACCAGAACCGTACTTATTATGCCAGCCAAAACCCTGACCTTCCAGATCTACTGCTTCCGGCTCTTTGCCCACATTATCGGCAGATGCCGCACCGTGGGTTTTACCGAAGCTGTGTCCGCCGGCAATCAGTGCCACAGTTTCTTCATCATTCATCGCCATACGGCCAAAAGTATCGCGGATATCTTTAGCGGACAATATTGGGTCCGGGTTACCATCCGGGCCTTCAGGATTTACATAGATCAAGCCCATTTGTACAGCAGCAAGCGGCTTTTCCAAATTACGTGTGTGGATATCGCCATCCGCATCATCATCAGATACCAAAACACCGTGACCTTCTACCACACCAGGCGAGCCATGTGCATAACGCAGATCGCCACCCAGCCAGGTAGTTTCAGATCCCCAGTAAACCGACTCGTCGGCTTCCCAAACATCTGCACGGCCACCGGCAAAGCCAAAGGTTTTAAAGCCCATTGATTCTAATGCGATATTGCCGGTCAGGATCATCAAATCAGCCCATGATATTTTACGACCATATTTTTGCTTGATGGGCCAAAGCAAACGGCGTGCTTTATCTAAACTAACGTTATCCGGCCAGCTGTTCAGTGGCGCAAAACGTTGCAAGCCCGCACCCCCACCACCACGGCCATCGGTTACGCGGTAGGTACCCGCACTGTGCCATGCCATCCGGATAAATAAACCACCATAATGGCCAAAATCTGCCGGCCACCAATCTTGCGAGTCGGTCATGAGCGCATGCAGATCTGCTTTTACAGCATTAAGATCAAGGCTTTTAAATTCTTCGGCGTAATTAAACCCATCACCCATCGGATCGGACAGTGAAGAGTTTTGGCGCAGGATATTTAATTTTAACTGATTTGGCCACCAATCGTTGTTGCGGGTACCGCCACCACCGGTGTTATGTTTCATGCTGCCGTTGTGGAACGGACATTTACTGATGTCATTTGATTCGTTTTCCATAGTAATAAGTTTATTAATTGATTTGCCTGCGCCCCTGGTTGGCACGACTAAAGTAAAGTTAGGTGATATAAAATGAAGTTCACAATCATTTAGTTTTATACCGGATAGTTAAAAACTATAATGTTTCTACCAAATTATAGATCAAATAAATGGCGTTCCCCGATTAAAATTGGGCCGGGCTGTACATTCATACGCCTGCGAGGCATTAGGCTCTGGGCCGGTATCCATTTCCATCCCTAACGTGGGGGGACTCACCCCGACTACGCTTCGCTGGTCGACCCTCTCTTCGCCTTCGGCGGAAAGAGGATAATTTGATGTAATATCGAATGATGAATTCTGAATTTCGAACGTCGAAGTACTTCATCATTCATTATTCAACATTCGGTGTTCGATATTCAAAGACCCTCTTTCCCGCTTGCGGAAGAGGGTCTTTAAAAGGAAGTTGTCATTGCGAGCGTAGCGTGGCAATCGCAAGGAGGACAGCTTAACGCGTGCGATTGCTTCGTCGTATCTCCTCGCAATGACAAAAAGAAATTATTTAATAACAGCTAACCAGCCGGAAATTGGCTTTGAGCCATTTTTTAGATCTACAATATAATAATAGGTGCCGGCAGCCAGGTCGGCTCCGTTAAAACGCCCGTTCCAGGGCACCGGGTAACCTATAGAATGAAATACAGAACCACCGTAGCGATTGTAAACCTGCACTTCTGTCTTAGGAAAGTTTTCGATATTTTTAATTATCCAGGTATCATTTATACCATCGCCGTTAGGTGTAAAAGCTGTGTTGACTACAATACTCGGAGGCTCGGCTGTAACCTGTAAAACACCATCAATATAATTAAACGTATAATTTTCCGCCAGTGTCCCGGCTGCGGTTATAGGGTAATTACCTACGGCAGATGACAACACCGCCGTGGTGCCAATTGAAGGACCTGTAGTTAACACTGACGAATTTTCGTCATTTACAAAACCCTTGTAGGTAACCGTAAGCACGGGATTTGGCGTGCCGGTAACTTTGCTTTTATTATCTGCAGTTACGGTTACCAAAGCAGGCGTTACAATATTGTTGGTAGCAGTGGCAACGGTTTCAGCCGCATTGCCACTGGTAAGTGTAACGTTTCCCCCAAAAATGCCTGCCGGAGTATTCTTTGAAATTCTGACGTAAACCGTCACAGGCGATATATTATCCACAGCCTTGACGACAATCGTGTTAGTGAATTTGATACCATCACTACTCACTTCGAAACCAGTAGGCGGAGTTACCGTTACGCCGGATGTCATATCGTTACCAGACACCTTAAAAGTACCCGATGTTGATGGCGTACCATATACCGTATTGAGCTGCGGCAAACTTCCCGACGTTATAATTGACGACGGCTCTGACGGGTTAACCGTAATGGTAAAGGTCATAGGCCCGGCGCTGCAAGCTGATGGGTTAACAGGTGTTGCTGTTATAATTGCTTTAATTGCCGTTGTGCCGTTGTTCGTCGCTTTAAACAATGCTATATCACCCACCCCATGGTCTTTTAAACCAATAGCCGGGTTATCATTTGTCCAGGTAAAATCTTTAGCCGTACCGGTGAAGTGAATAGCGTTTGTACTCCCGGCAACCCAGATCTTGTCATTAATCTGATCTAAACTACCATTGCCATACACTTTACCATCTACACTTACTCTTTTAGTGATTGCCCCGGTTATAACTACTACTTTACCCGTCCATGAGCCGGCAGTTGTGGAAGCCGCCGAACGAACGTAAATATCAGTTTTAGCTAACGTCCCGTCTATCAAGTTAAGCGTAATTGAACGCGTATAACCGGTTGAGGGGTCTGTTGATATTTCGACATTGGGCGAGGGCCTTAAAACAACATCCTCGGTTAAATGATATCCTTCTATTGTAAAATGCTGAACATTGGGGCTCATAGACGGATCGCCACCGCAAGCTATGTTTGTACCAATTGCATCGCTTACATTAACAACAGGTGCCGGCTCGCTCGGCGTTCCTGCCTGCCCAAAAACGATATTCGTCCACAGCAAAATAAATGTTATACATACAACAGTGCGAAAATACTTCTGCATTGCAAGGGCAATCAATAGTTTATAATTGGTACTCCAATATAAGTATTATTGCTGTTACAAAACAAGAGTAATCGACAGGTTATTAACCGCTTATTGACTTAATATTAATTTGCCAGGTCAACCAATTCGATTCTTACTTTTGCGTATGCGAGCTACCATAGTCGTTTTATTTTTATTGATGGGATTTTTGTTGCCAGATAAACAGACTTTATCGTCAAAAAATCGCGACACCATTCCGCCTGCGGCTAAGAAACTTATTCGCTGTTATCCTGATTTTGTCGCTGGCTATGCTGATAATCATTTGCTTTTTAAAGATGGCAGCAAATTATTGTGGGACGACGGCATAGCCAACAAAACCTATCAGCAATTACTGGATGAGCCGGATCTGAAAGACATGTTTACACAGCCATACACAGCGGGAAAAGTATCTTCGCCTACCAGAAACTTTGATCCCGGCCGGATAAGAAATGAGGCATTTTTTAAGAAAATGTATGGCGCTACGAAAGCTGCTGTGGAGAAAAACTTAGTACAGATTACCTGGTGCCCAAAAACTGTTGGCCAAAAAATCATGGTCAGCAGCGTCAATGGTGTGGATAAGCAGTTACAGAAGGTCTCGGCAGAATTAGATCAGCATCCCGAATTAAAAAAATATTTGAGCAATATTGGCGGCACCTTTAACTGGCGTTATATAGCAGGCACCAGACGACAAAGTCTGCATAGTTTTGGCATGACGCTGGATATCAACACCAAATACGCCGACTATTGGCAATGGACCTGTAAATGCACAGACGAAAACGTCAGAATTGATTATAAAAACCGTATCCCGGCAATTATAATAGCTACTTTTGAGAAGTTCGGATTTATTTGGGGCGGCAAATGGTATCATTATGACACTATGCACTTTGAATATCGCCCCGAATTGCTGGAATAGCGACCTATGAAAAACCTTGTTATTGTTTACTGCATTTTATTATGCTGCAGTTTTATACGCTCAGACCGTGCTGAGAATGTACTCACCCGATTTAAAACACCCAAAGGATATACTCAACAACCGGTTCCCGACGAAAGCTTTGGCGACTGGCTGCAAAATTTACCACTAAAGCCAGCCGGAACCCATACCCGAATTTTCAACGGTACCATAGCCCGTACCGATCATAATACTGCTGCCGTAGTTGATCTAAGCATAGGCCACCATGACCTGCAGCAATGTGCCGACGTAGTAATGCGCCTGCGCGGCGAATACCTTTATCAGCAGAAAAAATACGATGCCATCAGCTTTAATTTTGTGAGCGGTTTCAAATGCGATTATGTACACTACGCCAATGGCTACCGCTATGAAAATGGCAAATGGGTACTAAAAGCCGATAAAGATTACAGCTACAAAACTTTTCTAAACTACATGAACCTGGTGTTCACTTACGCCGGCACCCTATCGTTAGAGAAAGAATTGCAGCCCGTCAAAGATTTTCACACCTTACAAACCGGCGATGTTTTTATTCGCGGCGGTGCGCCGGGCCATTGTTTTATGGTGATGGATGTTGTTGAAGATGCGCAGCATAACAAGCAATTCTTGCTGGCTCAAAGTTTTATGCCGGCACAAAACCTACAGGTACTGCAAGATGGATCGCCGTGGTTTAGCCTTGCCCGGGCAAATAACCTGCCTTATGGTGAGCTGATTAACCCGATTTATTTGAGGCGGTTTTAAGACTTCCGTTCTATAATCCTGCTCATCCAAAAATCGTTAAATCGTGTAATTTCCTATTTCGTCAAGAAAATCCTCCATCTCATGTAAAATAATTGAGCAGGTGGGTGCCGTTGTGTTGTTTTGAAGCATAATCTTTAAACACAACATCATGGGAAATCACTTTCACGACCACGATCATCATCACAATGATCAACTTAACGACCACGACGGCATTGACCGCCGCGGATTTTTAGAATGTATGGCCTGGGCCGGTACCGGCGTTTTATGGACGATGTCTGGCGGCATTATGAAATCATACGGCATGAGCAATATGATCGATAAAGCCAGCGGCAAACTAAAGAGTGGCCTGGTCATGCCCAAGTCTGATTTTAGCTTTGTACAAATTAGCGATAGCCACATTGGATTTAATAAACCGGCTAATGCTGATGTCTTAGGTACCCTGAATGCCACCATTGATAAAATAAACAACATGTCGTCCGCACCTTCATTCGTGCTGCACACCGGCGACCTTTCTCACCTTGCACAAGCCGAGGAGTTTGACACACTTGAACAAGCGTTAAAATCTGTAAAAACAGAAAAGATCTTCTATGTTCCCGGCGAACATGATATGACCGATAACGGTAAATTATATATGGAACGCTACGGCAAAGGCACCATCGGCGACGGCTGGTACAGTTTCGACTCGCACGGCGTGCATTTTGTTGGTTTGGTTAACGTCACCAATCACGTTGATGGTGGTCTTGGCTACATAGGCCCCGAGCAATTGAAATGGCTGGAAGCCGACCTGAAGCCATTAACCAATAGCACCCCTATCGTAGTATTTGCACACATCCCGCTTTGGGCAATCTACCCGCAATGGGGCTGGGGAACTGACGACAGCGCACAAGCATTAGCTTTATTAAAACGCTTTGGCTCGGTATCGGTATTGAATGGTCACATCCATCAAACTATTCAAAAGGTTGAAGGTAATATTACTTTCCATACGGCTAACTCTACCGCTTTCCCGCAGCCTGCACCGGGTACTGCGGCAGGCCCCGGCCCATTGAAAGTACCTGCAGAAAAACTACGCACCATGTTGGGCTTAACCCAGGTAAATTATGTAGAGCATAACAGCACGCTGGCCATTACCGACATGCCTTTAATTCAAGCCGCTAATACAACCGATCAGAAATAATGAAGCTACGTACCTTGTTTTTATTGTCACAATTATTTATTCCGATGCTTTCAGTAGCTCAATATAAACCTGTTGAGTCCGCTTCTACGTTAACTTTCAATATCAGGAACCTGGGCTTTAATGTTGCCGGATCATTTAAAGGTTTTGATGGCCTGATCAATTTTGATCCCAGGAACCTAGCGGCCAGCAATTTTGACGTGACCATTACCTCCGCTACTGTAAATACCGACAACAACTTGCGGGACAGCCACGTGCGCGATGAATTTTTTGAGGTAAAAACTTATCCAAAGATTCGCCTGGCTTCAACCAAACTGGGTGGTAAAGATGGCAACTATGTTTTTACCGGGTTGTTAACTATCAAGTCGACTACCAAACCTATTAGTTTCCCCTTCACGGCTACAGAGGCAAACGACTCTTATCTGTTTAAAGGAGGTTTCAAGATTAAACGTAAAGATTTTGGTGTAGGCGGTACCAGTACCGTGTCTGACGAATTAGAGGTTATTCTTAACGTAACAGCTAAGAAATGAAATTGAATAAAAAAGCGGCTGTGATATTGGGCGGCGTACTAAGTATAACAATAGCATCGGGGGCGGCGTTGCGGACGCCGCCTGAGCCGGCTCATTACACCAACTTAAAAGTATTGCCTAAAGATATCAGCTCAAAAGAGTTACAAAGTATCATGACCGATGACTTTGAAGATGCCCTTGGCGTTAGCTGTGGCTTTTGCCACGCTAACAACGCCAACGGCCACGGGCTTGATTTTGCAAGCGATGCAAAAGCCGAAAAAGAAATTACACGGGTAATGATGCGCATGACATTGGGCATCAGCAAAAAATACCTGAAGATAAAACACCCGCGGATAGGTAATAGCATGATGGTGGTGTCGTGCTATACCTGTCACAAGGGTGCACCTTTCTCTGATGACGTGGCGAAATAGTTCATATATTTATCAGCTTAAAATTTTGAATACTAAAAAGATAGCATATCACCTTGGGTTCTGGCTGCTGGCGTACCTGTTCTGGATATTTATATTCAGAAACGGCACGCTGGTGCTTACCCATAGCCTTACCATACAATTTTGTTACCTGGCGTTTATCTCGGCCAATTATTATTTTAATACGCTGTATAACATCCCCCAAAACCTCAATAAAAAATACTACTTAGGGTTTGGGATACTGTTTATTCTGGGGATAATAGTTACGGCGCTGTTGCGCATACCGGTATCTAAATTTGTCACGATACACCTATTTAAAATAATCGGCGCACCATTTGACCCCGTAACTGTTTTTTATAACTCGTTCGTCAACATATTTTTCTGGGTGGTGGTTATTGTCGCTGCCAAAATGATAACCGACCGCATGCGTTCGCAATTATACATCGAGCAGATAGAAAAAGAAAAAGCCACTAACGAGTTGAACTTTTTGCGGGCACAGTTCAATCCGCACTTTTTGTTTAATTCTATCAACTCCATTTATGGGCATATTGATAAATCGAACAAAGAGGCCCGCGAGATGCTGTTGGTGCTATCAGAAATGCTGCGCTACCAGTTGTATGAATGTAACGTCGAGGAGATCTCGCTCGATCGCGAGATCAATTATGTAAGCAATTACATTGCTATGCAAAGGGGCCGTATTGACGAACGTGTAAAAGTTAATTTTTGTGCCGATGAGGTTGACGGGCAGCCAAACATAGCACCTTTACTGCTCATTACTTTTGTGGAGAATGCTTTTAAATACGTAGGCTTTAATGAGGACAGGCCCAACCTGGTAGAGATATCTTTGCGCTACGCGGATGATAAGCTGATTTTTAAAGTATTTAACACCAAGGATAGCTACATCAACCATACCGAAGGCTCATCAGGGCTGGGGATAGCCAATACTAAGCGTCGTTTAGAGATTTTGTATCCCAACAGGCATGAGCTAAAGATCAATAATGACGAGAAGAATTACGAGGTTGAACTGACATTGGAAAAACTATGAAGCTGAACTGCATCATCATAGACGACGAGCCTATTGCCCGCAAGCTCTTGCAGGAATATCTCGAAGAGACCGATTTCCTGGTATTGGCTGGCACCGCCGAAAACCCGGTTAAAGCAACAGCCTTATTAAATGATAACGAGGTGGACCTGATATTCCTAGACATTAACATGCCTAAAATGAATGGCCTGCAGTTTTTGCGATCTACCAATATATTACCCATGGTGATCATGACCACCGCTTATGGCCAATATGCGCTGGATGGCTTTGAGCTATCGGTTGTTGATTACCTGGTAAAACCGTTTTCGCTGGCGCGATTTTTAAAAGCTGCGCAAAAGGCGCTGGAGTTAAAGACGTTGCGTAACAAGCCTTCATCCGCAGAAAAAGAAAAACCTGCTGCCGACCATTTCTTTGTTAAATGCGATGGCAAAATAGAACGTGTTGCGTATAATGATTTGCTTTATGTAGAGGCTATGGCTAACTATGTTACGTTGTACACCACCGGCAAAAAACTGGTAGCTTACCTAACCATTAAAGGCATTGAAGAAAAACTGCCTGCCGACAAGTTTTTGAAAGTGCACAAAAGCTATATTGTTAATACCGATAAGATCAAAACCATTGAGGGCAATATGCTCAATATTGAAGGCACCAAGATAACCGTAGGGCAAAGTTTTTATGAGCCGGTATTGGATAGGTTGTTGAAGGATAAGTTGTTTAAGCGATAAAATTCGCAGACGGTGTCATGCTGAGGCACTCGAAGTATGAGCGCAGAGGCCAACATCGCCACAAAAATATCGACATCTTAACCCGTAGCTAGTAAACAACAATTGTCATTGCGAGGAGGGACGACGAAGCAATCGCGAACTTTTCTCCTTGCGATTGCCACGCTGCGCTCGCAATGACAAAAATGGCAGGCAATGACGTAGTGGTTATTACGCCCAGGCATTGCGCAGAAAGCGCAGCCAATTACCATGCATCATGTTGTCGATATCATGACTGGTGTAGCCCCGTTTTGCCAAGAGGTTTGGCATATTTTGTAAATCGGCAATAGTTTCCAAGTCATAGGGGCATTGCTCCCGCCCGAAGGCGCCATCCAGGTCAGAACCAATACCCACGTGTAGTGTATTACCGGCTAGCTGACAAATATGATCTATATGATCAACCATTACCTCCAAATTGCAATTCATCCCTTCAGGGGTCGACACCCCTCTTACCCAGCCCGGCACCATCATCCAGGCATCCAACGCCGCGCCAATTACAGCCCCGCGATCTATCAGTGCTTTGATCTGCTCGTCGCTGTATTGACGGTTATGATTCACCAGTGCGCGGCAGTTATTATGACTGGCCCAAACGTTACCGTTAAAATGGTCGAGCGCCTCCCAAAAGCTATCGTCGCATAAATGCGTGGCATCGAGAATGATATTCAGTCGCTCCATTTCTTTGAGCAGCCCATGGCCTTTCGGCCCCATAAAACCAGTGGCGTCTGTACCCTGCGCGTACCTGCCCGGTCCGTAATGCGCCGGGCCAACCGCACGCAACCCATACTGGTAAGCGCGCTCCAAGTGCCCAACTGTGACCAGCGAATCCGCACCTTCCAAACTCAGGATATAACCAACTGGCTTTTGTGAATTATCGTCCCCATCGCCCCAAACTTTCAAATGGTTCTCAAGTGTGGTCAGATCATGGACCTGCGTCATTTCGCCCACGTCTTCCATGGTTTTGTACCAGGCCACCTGCCCTTGTGTTTGCGCCCAGGCTTGTTCGGGCGAATGCCATCCGGGTAAATGATTATCAGGAGCGACATATCTTGCTATCTGCGTAGCTATTACTAAGCCGATGTTACCCCGACGCAATTCGGGCAAACTCACTACAGCTTTAGCACGATCAGGCTTATCATTCAGGCCAACCTCGCGGGCGTTAATGGCGGCAACAGGCTGCGTTAAGTCGCGGTTCCATTCCAGCGCGTTCATACTTAGGTCGAGGTGGGCGTCGATGATAAACATAGTATCTAGATATTGATCTTGCGGTCGCGGGCTATGGTTAGCCACTCGCCGCTGGTTTTGTTGTTTTGAATAGTAATGGCGCGCTCATACAGCGCAACCGTTGGGCAGATATGGTGCGGCACACCGTACAGCACGTCGCCTACTTTACAATTGTGATTGGCTCCGGCTTCGAGCACTAAATGCTCTTCGCTGTGGCTTACGGGTTGGAGTTGAGGTGAGTTCAGAAAAGTGACCCGCTTGTCCAGCACATTCTCAGAAGCAACCGACTTATGCCCCAAATCAACACAGATCTTGGTATCATCAGGCAAAGAAACAATCCTGGCTACCACCAAAGCAGTAGGCAAAAAGGTCTGTTCTCCAAGCTCCTTGCCATAGCCGCTATCCCAATAAATAAAGGTGCCGGGGCTGCATTCTACACCTTTGCGTTTGGCATGTATCGGAAAAGTTGGCGAGCCGCCTGCTATAACAACAGGGTCAATGCCCGATTGATGTAATTCGGCAATCAACTCTTCAACCAGCTTAAATGCGGCATTGCATTGTTGCTTACGAATGTCGAGGTCTTCATTATGAATATGGCCATCATAGGCATGCAGGCCGATAACCTTCACGGCTTGCAACAACTCGCATCGCTCATATAAAACAAAAGCCTTTTGCGGGGCTATGCCTGAGCGGTTCATACCGACATTCAGGTCGATATAGACATTTAGGGTTACTTGTTCTGCTAACGCGATTTTGTCTATCGTTGTCGCGGCCTCATAGTTATCAACCAGGCAGCTAAACTGAGTATCCGGGTATTGCTTAATCAGCGCAACCAGCCGCTTAATTTTAGGTCCAATCGGCTGATAAGCCAGCAGCACATCCGGCGCTTTACAAAGGGCCAGCATTTCGGCTTCGGCAATGGTAGCGCATTTGAATTTGCGGATACCGGCATCCATACACAACTGCGTAGCCTCTTTGCACTTATGCGTTTTCACATGCGGCCTTAGCCGGTCCACATCATCAATAGCGGCTACCAGCGTGGCAATGTTTTGCTTTACCCTATCGGGATAAACAACCAGTGCCGGGGTGTCCAGCTCATTGATATTTGCTATGTCAAACCAGTTGGCCATGGTGTTGTTATTGCTCCAGTTCGAACATCGCTTCAATCTCTACCGGGATATTGTCGGGCAATGAGCCAAAGCCCACCGCGCTGCGCACGCCGATGCCGTACTCGGTACCCCAAACCTGCGCAAACAATTCACTGCAGCCATTGATAATGTAGGGATGCTTTTCAAACTCGGGCGTACAGTTAACCATCCCCAGCACCTTGATTACCCGTTTTACCTTGTTCAGGCTACCCAGGTTGGTTTTGATGGTTGACAGGATAGCCAGGCCCACTTGTCTCGCGGCCAGTTTGCCTTGTTCCATATCCATATCGGCACCAATGCGGCCAATGATCAGGCTTTTATCATCCTGTACGGTGCCGTGGCCCGATACGTACAGGTATTTACCATCTATTAAATAAGGTTTATAAACCCCAAGCGGCGCAGGTGCCGGCGGCAGGTTCAAGCCCGTTTGGGCGAAGTTTTCGTCTGGTGTGCTCATGTTGTGTTTTGGTCGATGTATAATCGGCTAATGCGAAGTTAATTATTTTGGCTAAAGCCGATGTCGGTTTTGTTGATTATCCGTCGGCTAAAGCCGACGGCAATGAAAGCACCCTCTTTCCGCCGGGGTGGCCTTGCGCGGTTCCCCTCTTTCCGACGAAGTCGAAGAGAGGGTCGCGCCCGCCATTGCGGGCCGCGGGGTGAGTCGACGGCGCGCGTTCACCTGCCAAGCGAGGACTCACCCGGTCTACGCTTCGCTGGACCACCCTCTCTCTTCGCCTGCGGCGGAAAGAGGGTTGTTTGAACATGTTGTTTTGTTTCAATTAAGTGTTCAACATCCGAAACAAGTGAAACAGTAAACCTAGCCAACCAATTGATATCTAATTAAATACAAATTCGCAGTGAAACAGAATGAAACACTATTTCAGACCTTTAAGTCATTTTTTGTTTCACGACAGAGGGTGTCATGCTGAACTCGTCGAAGCATGTGGGTAAAGCCCAATAACGTACGACAGGCCTACGCTCACCCATCGACAGGCTCAGGGTGACACCCATTTTTTGCAAGACAGTACAGGATGGATTTAAAATCTACTAACTTTATGTTTGTTAAGCTGTGCCTTACCAATGCATAGTTTTTTATATAAACCAATTAAAATCTACTTAAATCATTATAAATGCGCTTAAACAGAGCTATTTTATCCAATCTTTTTTTTGCCGGTCTATTAGCAATAACTTTTAATGTTAATGCCCAGGTTGTCGCTGTGCCTGATGCATCGCTGCCAAACTTTAAATCTATCGAAACCGGTTTCATTACCGTGCCCGATAATATCCAAACCAGCGTTTATTGGTACTGGCTGTCAGACAATATCTCTAAAGAGGGGGTGGTAAAAGACCTCGAGGCGATGAAACGCGTGGGTATTACCCGCGCCTTTATAGGCAATATTGGTATCGACGATATGCCCTTTGGTAAGGTCAAGATCTTTACGCCTGAATGGTGGGATATCCTGCACACCGCGTTAAAAACAGCCACCCGTTTAAATATAGATATCGGTTTGTTCAACAGTCCGGGTTGGAGCCAATCCGGCGGGCCATGGGTTAAGCCAGGGCAAGCTATGCGTTATTTGACCTCGTCGCAAACGCGGGTTACCGGTCCGCTGGCTTATAGCCAGGTTTTGCCGAAGCCTATTGATGTCTTCCAGGATGTACGGGTAATTGCCTACCCCGTAGCAGCTGATTATAATGCATCTATCACCGATTTAAAGCCAACACTGTCTTCAACTCCACAGATTGATGCGCTGAATAATTTAACAGATGACAACGAGGCTACTACCGTAACTATTCCCCGCGGACAGCCGTTTTCTTTTAATATTTCGGCCCCGCAGCAATTTACCGCACGCAGCCTGGTAATCGTTCCCGGTCATGAGGGTTTTAGTTTTTCGGGCGATATCGAAGCAAAGGTTAACGGCGAATACACCATCATCAAACATTTTTCTATCGACAGGGGCAATACCGCGCTTAATGTAGGTTTCTCCCCTTTCGGCCCGGTTGCTGTATCTATTCCGGCAACTACAGCTAATGATTTCCGGGTGGTTTTTAATCGGGTATCCAACAACTGCAAGATCGCCGAGATCAAATTATCAGCAACGCCGGTCGTTGAAAATTATATCGAGAAAACCGAAGCTAAAATGTGGCCCACACCGCATCCTTTTTGGGATGCCTATCAATGGGTACCTCAACCGGTTATCGACAATAATAAATATGTAATTGATCCTACCAAAGTGATCGACATTACTAAATACATGGCTGCCGATGGCACGTTGAAATGGAACGTACCAGCCGGTAACTGGATCATTGAGCGCAGCGGCATGACACCAACCGGTGTAAAAAACTCGCCGGCTACGCCTGAGGGTACCGGCCTGGAAGCCGACAAGATGAGTACTAAGCACATCGCTGCTCACTTTGATGCTTTTTTGGGCGAAATTCAGCGCCGTATCCCGGCCGAAGACCGCAAGAGCTGGAAAGTTACCGTTGAGGACAGCTACGAAACCGGCGGTCAAAACTGGACAGACGAGTTGATTAATGAATTTAAGCAAGCGTACCATTATGATCCGGTGCCTTTTATCCCCGTAATGCAAGGCAAAGTTGTGGGCAGCGAAGATCAGTCAGACCGTTTTCTTTGGGATCTGCGTCGTTTAATTGCCGACGATGTATCCTATAAATACGTGGGCGGCCTGCGCGACATCAGCCATAAACATGGTTTGACGACCTGGTTGGAGAACTACGGCCACTGGGGTTATCCGGGCGAGTTTTTACAATACGGCGGACAAAGCGATGAGATTGGCGGCGAGTTTTGGAGCGAGGGCGATTTGGGCGATATCGAAAATAAAGCAGCCTCCTCATCGGCACATATTTATGGGAAAACTAAGGTATCCGCCGAATCATTCACCGCTGCCGGCGATGCCTTTTGGCGCTATCCCGCCATGTTTAAAAAACGTGGCGATCGCTTTTTTACCGAAGGCATTAACAATACCTTACTCCACGTCTACATAGAACAACCTACTGACAAAGCACCGGGAATTGATACCTGGTTTGGCGTAGAGTTTAACCGACTGAACACCTGGTTCTTTGACATGGACGTATTTCTGAAATACAGCAAACGTTGTAACCTAATGCTGCAGCAAGGTATTTACGCGGCAGACGTAGCCTACTTTATTGGTGAGGACGCACCAAAAATGACCGGTATTACCGACCCTGCCTTACCGCAAGGCTATTCGTACGACTACATCAATGGCGAAGTGCTTAAAAACCGCATCACCGTTAAAAACGGCAAATTAACGCTGCCAAATGGCATTAACTACAGCATACTGGTATTGCCAAAACTGGAAACCATACGCCCGGAATTATTGGCTAAAATCAAGGACCTGGTAGCACAAGGCGCAGTAATTCTAGGACCTAAACCTAGTCGCTCGCCAAGTTTGCAAGGGTTCCCTTTAGCTGATAAACAAGTGCAAAAGTTAGCTGGCCAGCTTTGGGGCAATATTGATGGCGTTAACGTACGCGTAAACCGTTATGGCAAAGGCATGGTGATTTCGGGCATGAGTATGCAGCAAGCACTTAAGCTGGTAAAAGTTATTCCGGATGCTAAGATCACGCAAAGCGATTCGATATTATTTATCCATCGTCAGTTAAAAGACGGTTCTATTTATTTTATTTCTAACCAGAGAACCAGCACGGTAAATATTTCGCCTAAATTCCGCATCACCGGCAAACAGCCGGAGTTATGGGATGCCGTAACCGGCGACAGGCGCGATCTCCCATCATATTATCAAGCCAACGGCACCACTACTGTTCCGATGAAACTCGCTCCTTATGAAAGTGCATTTATCGTGTTCCGCAAGGCGGGCATGAAGCGGGATACCAGCCGTTCAAATTATCCGCGTGCTACGGCATCTATCGCTATCGATCAACCGTGGACGGTAAATTTTGACAGCAAAATGCGCGGTCCGGCAAACCCGGTAACGTTCGAGAATTTAACAGATTGGTCGCAAAGCGCTAATGATAGCATTAAATATTATTCGGGCACCGCTTTTTATCACAATAGCTTTAATATTGCTACTTTAGTAAAAGGAACCAATTATATACTTGACCTGGGTTTGGCCCGGGCCATTGCTAAAGTAAAAATTAACGGCGTTGATGTGGGTGGTGTGTGGACGCCTCCTTACCAATTGGATATTACAAAAGCCTTAAAACCCGGCGCTAATAAAATTGAGGTAAAGGTGGTTAACACCTGGAACAACCGTTTAATTGGCGATAGCAAACTACCGGCGGCAGAGCGTAAAGCAACTGCATTTGTAATGCCGAATGAAGGTAAAGGTTTAGAGTCGTCTGGTTTATTGGGTCCGGTTAAGGTTTCGGTGGTGAAATACTGATGTTACCACCACGTCATCGCGAGCGTAGCGTGGCGATCTCCGGATAAGCGGTAATGCGCAACGTCTCAGAGATCGTCACGCTCGTACCTCGCTCACGATGACATGGTGGAGACCAACAAAAAAGTTTCGGTGGTGAAATACTGATATTACCACCACGTCATCGCGAGCGTAGCGTGGCGATCTCCGGATAAGCGGTAATGCGCAACATGTCAGAGATCGTCACGCTCATACCTCGCTCACGATGACGTGGTGGGGACCAACAAAAAAGTTTCGGTGGTGAAATACTGATGTTACCACCACGTCATCGCGAGCGTAGCGTGGCGATCTCCGGATAAGCGGTAATGCGCAACATGTCAGAGATCGTCACGCTCATACCTCGCTCACGATGACGTGGTGGGACCAACAAAAGCTTCGGTTGTAAAATACTGGTCGCCGCTTATGTGCGATACTTTATAAACTTAATTTACCGTAATGACCCTTAGATCATCATTGCTGGCTATGGCTTTTTGCTTAGCCCTTTTGCCTGCACATGCCCAACAAAAGAAGCTACCTGTTGACTATGCCGACCCGTTGCTGGGCACGTCCGAATCGCGCTGGATGCTGAACCCCGGCGCTACCATGCCCTTTGGTATGGTGCAGCTTGCGCCAGATAACCAGGAAGGTGTCTGGAAATCGGGGTACGAATATTCCATCAACAACATAGGCGGTTTTAGCCATATCCATGATTGGACCATGGCCGGGCTTTCGGTGATGCCAACGGTGGGTGTGCTGAACATCAAGCGCGGCTCGACCGATAACCCAACTACCGGCTGGACCTCGGGATATCGCTCACGCATCTACAAAGAAACGGAGAAAGCCAGCCCCGGCTATTATGCCGTTAAGCTGATGAATGGCGATATTACCACCGAACTCACCAGCACCACCCGCGCGGGCTTTTTCAAATTCACCTACCCTACCGAATTGGATGCGCACATACTATTTAATCTCGATATCCCTTTTGAAAATACAGCCGAGATCCTGGAGGCCGAATTTACCAAAGTAAGCAGCACCGAGATAGAGGGCTACTCGCACCAAAAATGGGGTTGGCAAGATTACATTGTGCATTTTGTGGCGCGGTTTGACCACCCGATGGAAGGCTTTGGTGGCTGGGTGGGCAACAAGATCTCTAAAGATATCACCGAGTTAAAAGGCAAAGGTGCAATGGGCGCTTATGCCGATTTCCATACCAAACCCGGCGAAGTGATCCAATTGCAAACGGCCATATCTTTAGTTAGTATTGAAGATGCGCGCCTGAATTTGCACACCGAAATGGACCCGTTTAAATGGAGCTTTGCGGCGGTACATAACAATGCGCGAACCGTGTGGAACAACCTGCTGGGCAAGATCAAAATTGAAGGCGGCACCGAGGAGAACAAAAAGAAATTTTACAGCAACATGTACCGATCGTACGTGGCACGCAGTACCTGGAGCGATGTCAACGGCAAATGGATAGACCCGAATGAAATAGAAAGACAGTCGGACCCTAACACACCGATTTTAGGCTCGGATGCGTTTTGGAACACGTTCTGGAACCTGAACCAGCTGTGGACGTTGGTTACGCCTGACGTCGCCAGTAAATGGACACGATCTTTTTTACAGATCTATAAATATGGCGGCTGGCTGCCCAAAGGTCCGGCCGGGATTGAGTACTCCGGCATTATGGAAGCCTCGCACGAGATAGCTTTGATTACCAGCACTTACCAGAAAGGTATCCGCGATTTTGATGCGAACCTGGCTTTCGAGGCTATTATGCATCAACAAACCACGCCCGGCGTGGTAACCCCCGAAGGTGGCTTTGCAGGGAATAAATATTATGAATCATACCTAAAGTTAGGTTACGTACCCAACGAAGTAGGCCAGGTATCAAACACTTTGGAATATGCTTATGATGATTGGTGCGCCGGCCAGTTTGCCAAAGCTTTGGGCAAAACCAAAGAGGCTGATATGCTGATGGAGCGTGCCGATGCCTTTAAAAAAGTCTGGGACCCATCGGTAAAATACATCCGCATGAAGCACGCCGACGGTACCTGGGTAAAAGAGTGGAGTCCCTACTGCTGCACCGCTTTCGACGGGCCGGGTTACCTGGAGGGCAATGCCTGGCAATACAGCTTTTTTAAACCGCACGACGTGCAGGGCATTATCAACCTGATGGGTAAAAAAGAATTTAATGACCGGTTGGATTCGGGTTTTGTAAAATCGTCAAAATTTGATTTTAATGCCGATGGCGATATGTACGACCTGGTGCCGGTAAACCATGGCAATCAGCCTAATATGCAGGCGGCGTGGTTGTTTAATTACTCGGGCAAACCCTGGCTTACCCAAAAATGGAGCCGCGAGATCATGGATAAATATTACGGCTCAACCCCATACCACGGTTGGCTGGGTGATGAGGACGAGGGCCAGATGGGCGCCTGGTTTGTAATGGCTGCCATGGGTTTGTTTGAGACAGACGGCGGCTCGTCTATCAAACCGTTTTATGAGATTGGTAGTCCGCTGTTCCCCAAGGCTGTTATTACTTTAGATAATCATTACTATAAAGGCAAAACGTTTACTATCGAGGCTAAGAATACATCGAAAGCAAACAGATATATCCAGTCGGCTACCTTTAATGGCAAGCCGCTCACTAAACCCTGGGTCTATCACCAGGATCTGGTAAATGGTGGTAGTTTAGTATTAGTGATGGGGCCGAAACCTAATATGGCCTGGGGCAGTAAGCAAGGCGATGCGCCGCCGTCAATGTCGGCACCAACAAATGGCAACTAAATAGTTATTATACACGGTATCGTCATTTAGCGAACGCATGGCATATTCTGTATGGATTATTTCAAACAACCAGGTGCTTAGTCCGTTGCATTGGTAAGATATTTGTACTATTTCAACTATCAACAGCATAGACATGAACATCAACCCAAAAGCCCCGGTTATTACTAACGACGAGATTCTGATCAATGCGCCGCTGATTGATATATGGAACATTCATACCGATATTTCAGGCTGGAGTGATTGGAACAACGAGATTACGGCCTCAAAAATTGAAGCACCTGCTGCTATTGGCAAAACCTTTAGCTGGACGATTAGCGGCATGGAGATCACCTCGACTATCAGCGAACTGATCCCCGGGCAAAAAATAGCCTGGTCGGGCACTGTAAATGGCGTATTAGGTATTCACGTTTGGTTGCTGCGCGACATGGGCGATGGTGTGCTGGTAAATACCGCCGAATCATTAGAAGGCGACCCGATAGTTGAGCAGGTAGATTCCTATCAAAACGATTTAAATAAAGCCTTGCGCACCTGGTTAGAGAATTTAAAGAAGAAAGCGGAAGGGAAATTGTAAAATATTTATACACCACTACGTCATCGTGAGCGAGGAACGAGCGTGACGATCTCTGAACGAGTGACTAAGTCCGCGAGCCGGAGATCGCCACGCTACGCTCGCGATGACGAGCTTATTGTAAAAGAGCCCATCTGCAATTATTGCAGATGGGCTCTTTTTATTTATTGTATATATCTTATTTCTCCGAAGTCAATTTCTTAATCAGCTCAACCTCATCAGTTTTATAGGGCGTACCATCTTTACGGAAGATATCATGGAACCACAATTTGGGTTCGTCGCCGTTTGGCATTGGGGTATCCCAGGCGTAAATAGTGTTGGTTTTGCCCATCACAAAGCCCCAGTTAATCGCTCCTACATGTTCGGCTTTCAGCATCGGCAGTACGGTAGCGAAAGTGCTGTTACGCGGGCGGGCCATATATTCAGTACAAATAACCGGTTTGCCATGCGTTTTTAGTAGCTGTACCACACGGCGGTGGGCATCCACCTCGTCATAATTATGATAGGTAATTACATCGGAGTTTAGTGCCTGGTAAGCATTCAATTTCTCGAAAGTCCAATCCCACAAACCCGCAGATACCGGCTGGTCCGGGCGCACTTCATGTGCCCAGGCAAATACATTTTGCAGTAAAGGCAATGAGGCTTCTCTTTTACCACTGTTACCCGGCTCGTTGAACAAATCCCACAATAAAATACGTTTGTCATGACCAAAAGTGGTCAGGATATCTTTTACATAATGATGCAAGCGCTCCATTTCTTTTGGGTCTTTCAAAGCCGGTACACCCGGGTCCTGCATCCAGCCTGAATTATGTACGCCTATTTTTGGCTCCGGCTGTTTGCCCGGTTTTGGGTCGTTGTTCCAGCAATCGTCAAAAAACACAAAAAGGGGCTGGATATGATGTTTAGCCGCAATAGCTAAAAACTCATTAACGCGCGATTTAAAACCTTTCGGGTCCTCGGCATAAGCAACGCTGTGCAAGAAAACACGCACGGTGTTAAAGCCAATGCCCTCGGCGTAGCCCAGCTCGCGGTCGATAGTTTTAGGATCGAAAGTATCGGCCTGCCACATCTCCAGTTGATTAATAGCGGTGCTCGGAATAAAGTTAGCGCCGGCCAGCCAGCGGTGCTGGCTATACCACCGGTTAGCTTTAGCCGCCGACCAGATTTTATCTTTAACTACAGTTTTAGACTGCGCATTTACTGTCACTCCGCCTAACAGGCACAGGGCGCCGGTTAATACCAGATTTTTTATTATTTTCATTGTAGTGTCTGTTATAAATGGTGCGCTAATATAATAGAATAAATTTTACCTTTTTGTCATTGCGAGGAGGGACGACAAAGCAATCGCGAATAATGCATCCTTGCGATTGCCGCGCTACGCTCGCAATGACAATTGATTAATGATGGTGTCACTCACCAAAATTGCTGCGCTTGAATTCATATATCAAATAATTTAACATTTGCTACCAAGACAGTACAGGACGGCAAATTATCTATCTTGTATTATGTTTGTTAACCAAATATATGCTTAGCAATTTATCGCTATACTTTATACTACTTACTATGAATAAAATCAGCAAAAAACTGATCGCATGCTTATTGTGCCTTGTTAGCGTTTCTGTATTAGCTCAGGGCGTTAAAGTGGCGCAGCCTGCGCCTAAGATTGTTAATATTGTCAACTTCATTCGTCTGCTTGAACCCCGCGACGAAAAGATCACCGAAGATGTGCTTTACCAAACCGTTGTAAAACAGGTGGAGATCATGAAGAAATATCATTTGGGTGGTACCTTCTTATTGCAATACGACGCTTTGATGGATAAACGCTATCAAACGCTGCTGGCCTCATTACCCAAAGGAAGTTTTGAAATTGGCGCCTGGTGGGAAATACCGCAGCCGCTGGTTGAAAACGCAGGCATGACCTGGCGCGGCCGCTATCCATGGGATTGGCGGGCAAATATTGGCTTCTCTACCGGCTATACCCTGCCCGAGCGCGAGAAGTTGATAGACACTTATTTTACTGATTTTAAAAAGATTTTCGGCTATTATCCAAAAACCGTGGCTTCTTGGTTTATTGATGCTTATAGCTTGAATTATATGTATCAGAAATACCATATCGTGGCTTCCGGAAATTGTAAGGACCAGTACGGCACCGATGGCTATACCCTATGGGGCGGCTACTGGAACCAGGCTTATTACCCAAGCAAGATTAACTCTTACATGCCTGCGCAGCATGCCGAGGCGCAGATACCGGTACCTATTTTCAGGTTATTGGGTAGCGACCCGGTGCGCCAATATGATACAGGTATCAGCTCGACCCGCCAGGGTGTGATTACACTCGAACCTGTTTATCATTTTGGTGGTGGCGATTCTACCTGGGTTAATTGGTTCTTTAAGGCTTTGGTTGATGATAAATCGGTAAACTTTAACTACACCCAGGCCGGTCAGGAAAACTCGTTTACCTGGGATGCCATGAAGAAAGGTTTCGAGATCCAGATGCCGCTGATTGCCAAACTGCGCGACGAACATAAATTACGTGTAGAAACCATGGAGCAATCTGGCAACTGGTTCAAGGCGAAATATAAAGTTACCCCGCCAACCTCGTTCTCGGTTGGTAAAGATATCGAGGGCAGCGATTTAAAAACCAGCTGGTACAACAGCCGTTTTTACCGTATTAATTTATTGTGGGAGCACAACAACCTGCGCATTCGCGATATCCATTTGTTTGACGAGGCTTTCCCCTCGGTTTATGAAACGCAGCCGGTTACCTCCAACGAGTGTACATTTTTTACGCTACCTATTGTCGATGGTTATATCTGGAGCAAACGGAATAATTTGTCAGGGCTGCGCTTTAAAGTTAAGACCGATGCCGGCGAGGTATTGTTAGCCGGCGGCGATCCGAAATTCAGTAAAACAGCTGCTGGTGGATTACACATATCATGGCCGCTGACAACCGTTAAAGGATCATTAGAGATCGACCTAACTGAAGGCCAGATTAAAGTAAACCTGAGCAGCAAAACCACATGCGATTGGTACCTGGAGCTAAACACGCCGCCGACAGATAAACTGCCATTCGAGAAAATCGACACCAAAGAACTGGACTGCAAATTTGAGGATACCGACTATAAACTAAAAGCTATAAAAGGTATTTTCAGCAAACCGGGCAACAGTTCTATTTTCAGGTTGTCGCCGGAGACTAATAGTATTGTTTTGAATACGGCTGATATAAAATAACATGATGAAACTGAAACTAGTTATCGGCCTGCTGGCTGTCGCAAGTTTGGCGCAAGCTCAGGACGCGAAGAAAAAACCGCATTACTATAATGACCCCTTCACCCAACCTGCACCACTTGACTTTAATGATCACGAGGGTTATGTTTCTCTGTTCGACGGTAAAACATTGGACGGCTGGGACGGCAACCCCAAATTTTGGCGCGTTGAGGATGGCGCTATAGTAGGCGAGTCGACACCTGCAAACCCAAGCGGTAACAGTTACATCGTTTATCGTGGGATGAAGGCCAAAAATTTCACGCTAAAATTTGAGATTAAAGTTGACGGCGAGGGCGGCAGCGGCATCCAGTATCGCAGTTTAACCGGCATCCCCTGGCGCTTGCCAATAGATGAGAAACTGCAACCGGTAAAGTTAAACTGGATGATGACCGGCCCGCAGGCTGATTTCTGGCCGTCGGCAAAATTCTGGACCGGGCAGTTCTATTCAGAAAACACACCGCTACGTATTGTAGCCTGGCGCGGGCAGGTGGTTGAGTCTTTCGGCACCAAATCAAAACGCCTGATGGGTAACATCGGCGATATCATGGACCTGTCCAAAATCGTCAAGAAAGACGACTGGAACCAGTACACCGTCATAGCCCGTGATGGTGTGTGTATCCATATCATCAATGGCCAGGTAATGGCGGTAATGATTGATGATGATCCGCATTCTTCCAATAACATGGCCGGCTATATTGGTATTGAGATTGAATCTATTACTAAAGTTAGAGTGAGGAATATGTGGATTAAGAAGTTGAAGTAAAGCAATATTAGTCCGGATTACAAATCTGCACTAATATAAAACTAAACTCCCCATCACGTCATCGTGAGCGAGGTACGAGCGTAACGATCTCCGGATAAGCGATATATTTTCTATTTTGCACTATGGTGTTTCAAAGAGGCGGCTGCGTTTACATAGTAACCAACAAAACGCATACCGTACTATACATCGGTGTTACATCAGATATTCGCGTGAGGATCTGGGAACACAAGAATAAAGTTCACCCCAAGAGCTTTACTGCCAAATATAACTGCAACCACTTAGTTTACTATTGCTTTTACCCTCACATTGAGGAAGCAATTTCAGCTGAAAAGTCATTAAAGAAAAGAAAACGAGATTACAAAAACAACCTGATAACTGACTTCAATCCCGAATGGAGGGATCTGTATCCTGATTTCGAACTGGAGTAATTGCGGGGCGTAAAGAGATCGTCACGCTCGTACCTCGCTCACGATGACGTGGTAGGTATATATATTAGTTTGAAACCTATCGCCTCCACGTCATTGCGAGCGTAGCGTCGCAATCTCTAAGCGATAATAAACGCTTGCCGGAGATCGTTACGCTCGTACCTCGACGGGCGGGAGAGTAGTAAATAAATGTCTTATTTCTTCTGATTCACATCCCAAATATTCATCCATTTCAACACCGCCTTCCCCTCTGCAAATACAGAAACATTTGTTGCGTCAATATCCGGATAGATCATGGTAGAGATCACTTTTTCGCCGCCATTACCAAATACTTCGAGCGATGAATTGTCTACCAGTACTTGTATTTTAACAACACCGTCTATCGGTTTCATGGGTGCGGTTTGGGTTAAGTTACGGCGCGATTTATTGCCCATTTCTGCAATGGTGCAATCAACAAATAACTGGCCATTTTCGGCGTCATAGCCCACGGTTACATTTTTGGTGATATCCGGATTTTCGACTACGTTGAAGCCCACTTTTTTGGTGTCTTTACTAACGTCAAATTCAGCATTTATCCAATAAGAATTACCGCTGTGCGGGCGCTCTTTATTCAGGCTGATGCGTGTATTGTTAATTGGCAAATTTTTCTGTAGCAGCGACTTTTGGGTAGCATAGTTAGGCATAGCTTTGGTAACTATAGATGATGGCGCCTGGATCAATCTTAAGCCTTCGTCTGTCGTCTTTAAAGACAGATCATGCGGGATAGACATTTGCCCTTTCCACGGGTAAGTTTCGCGGCGGCCATCTTGCAGCCAGCCTAATAAGATCTTTTTGTTTTGCGGGGCATCGCGCCAGGCTATGGCTGCATAGAAGCAATCGCCATAATCAACCTGTAAAACTTTAGTGCCGTTATTATCATCCTTGAAAGTGGTGCCATCAAAATCGCCCACAAAATATTGAATCAACGGGCCATGATCACCACCCGAGGATACAAACAGCACCCATTTAATTTTAGTCGGATCATTATCAACCACCAATGGCAACATCGACGGACACTCCCAGCCATTACGCGTATAGCCGGCCGGACCGAAATCGCTCAGTTTGGTCCACTCTTTTAAGTTTGGCGAACCATAAATACGAACCATATGTTCATTAACCATAGATACGGTCATGATCCATTGCTTGCTGGCCTCATGCCAGAACACGTTAGGGTCACGGAAATCGCTTTTATTGAGGTCGATAACCGGGTTATGACTGTACTGCGTAAACGTCATTCCATTATCGTTACTATAAGCTATAAACTGCGACTCTTTATGTTGCTTAGGCTGATCGCCGGTAAAAATAGCGACTATAGGCGGCTTACCTTTGATGCCGAATCCGCTGGTATTATTTTTATCTACCACGGCCGATCCTGAATAAATCCAGGTAATGGTGTCGGGATGAACGATCTCGGGGATGGCAACCGGCAGGTGATTCCATGCTACCAGGTCTTTACTGGTGGCATGGCCCCAGCTCATGTGGCCCCATTTATTTTCGAATGGGTTATGCTGATAATACAATTGAAATTCGCCATTTAAAAAAAGCAAGCCGTTGGGGTCGTTGGTCCAGTTTTTATCGGGTGTAAAATGATATTTTGGGCGCCACTGCGGAGTAGGTGCAGCTTCTTTTTGAGCGAAACCTTTTAGAGCAGGCAATAAAAATAAAATAACGATCAGTTTATTACGCAACATGATTTGTGTGGTTAATACGTACAATTGGTTAACAGTCGGCAGATGGCTGGCCATCTTCGGTTTTTAAAGATAGGATATTGTAACATAAAACGGAAGCGTCGTTAAACAGAAAAGGGCGCAAATTGCGCCCTTTTCTGTTTGTTGTTGTATATACAACTAAAATCTCTACTGCTTTTTCTTTTTAGACAGGTCAAGCTCGTAACTAAAATTAGTAGCCACAGCATAAGGCCTGTAACCCTCTAATGGGCGCGGACCGCAGCCATATGAACCTACGCCTAACGTTTTATGTTCAATGCAAAGCACTGTTCCCTTACTTTTTGGCAAGTCAATTTTATACTCAACAGGTGTCATTTCTTCATCGCTGTAAGGCAACGCACTTATTTGCATTACAGAATCAACCTGTTTAACATGTAAACCAAGGCCGTCGGCCGAAGTTAGGTTTGCCCAGCGCACATCTTCGTGGTTGCCTTGCTCCATTGGTTTCTCGTAACCGGTCATTTGCGCAGTAACGCTGCTTGCAAAATGGCCCACGTTGTAACCGCTTTTACGGTCGGCATAGTTTTCCATTGGGCCGCGGCCTAAGTAATCAACCTGGTTCAGGTCTTTATTCAGGAACATACGCACACCTATGTGAGCCAATACTAATTTAGGGTCGCTAAAATCAACCTTGTTTTCTGATTTGATCTCGCCTTTACCATTGATGGTGTAAGTTACATTATGGTGCACCACAAAGTTTTGTTTACCCACGCCGGTAAGGTTAGCGCTAATTTGCACTACGTTTGCCGCAAGTTGGATTGCTTTAACATCGTTGGCGGTCCATTTAATTTCGTTCAAGCCGTTTTTCATCCAGTCTTCATAGGCCCACATATCATCTTTTTGATGAGGCGCGCGCCATAAGTGCAGCATCGGGCCGCCTTCGTCTCTTAAAACGTTATCGCCGTCTTTCTCCATTTTAGTGAAAGTGCCCTTGTTCTTATCAAATACCAAGGCGAAGTCTGCGCCTTTTACCTTGATATCGCTGCTGCCGTTATTTAAGCTCAGGTTAGCACCCTGCATTTTATCGGCAACCGCTGGTACCAGCGTACCCAACTCAAATTGTTGCTCGGCAACTTCAAAGCCGCGTTTGGCCCAGATTTTATCAACACCTAACTGAAACGAGATGCGCACAAAATATTCGGCACCCGGTTTTGGGTTAACTACGAAAGGCACGGTAATATCTTTGTCCTGACCGGGATTGATCAAGCCAACATTAATATTGCCAGACGAAATTGCAGTACCATTTTCACTCACTTCCCATTTAGCATCCAAATTATTCAGGTTGATAAACTGGTAGCGGTTTTTAATAGTGAAGATCTTTTTATCCAGATCTTTTGCTTTGATAGAGATCCACTGATAAGCATGCTTTAACTCGGCATACTGTGGTTTTGGTTTGCGATCTGAGAAAACAACACCTTTGTGAATGAAATACCGATCATTAGGATACTCGCCAAAACCACCACCAAATGCGGTGATAGGGTGCTTAGGGTTGCGGTTGTTGTAAATACCCTGATCTTGCCACTCCCAGATAGCGCCACCTAACAGGTTTGGATATTTATCAAACAGGTCATTATAAATATCTACCGAACCCATTGAGTTAAACATAGAGTGCGCATACTCGCACAGGTAGAATGGTTTGGTTAGGGTGGCATCAGTTGCATGTTTTTCCAGGTCGTAAACGTTGGTATACATTTCGCTGTCCATATCGGCAGGATTTTTAGCGCCTATGCCGAAGCCCTGATAATGCGTAGGGCGGCTGGTATCAATATCTTTAATGGCTTTGATAATGGCCCTGAAGTTGCTGCCGCCACTACCACACTCATTACCTAACGACCAGATAACTACAGCGGCATGGTTTTTAAAGTTCTCTACGTTGGCAACGTTTCTGTCAATCAGCGCTGCTTTTATTCTTGGCTCTTCGTTAAAATCATCCCAGGCGCCATGACACTCTAAGTTAGCCTCGGCTACCAGGTAAATACCGTACTCGTCGCATAGCTCATACCAACGTGGGTCGTCAGAGTAGTGGCAGGTACGTACGTGGTTGCTATTGGTTTGTTTGATAAGGATAATGTCTTTAACCATCTGCTCCTCGGTAATGGCGTGGCCATCGTCCGGCCAGTTTTCGTGGCGGTTAACACCTTTTAGTTTGATAGGTACACCGTTAACCAAAAACAAACGGCCTTTTATTTCAATACTGCGGAAACCGGTACGTTGAGATATAGTTTCGATAGTTTTAGCACCTTCATTCAGGTTGATGACCGTAGTATATAACTTAGGCGTCTCAGCAGTCCATTTCTGCGGATTGCTTACATGGATGGTCGTCTCGACAGTTATTTCCTCGCCCGGCTGTAATGCAGGTACATTTTTCTTAACGGCAGCACCCGGTACTTTTACCAATCCGTTGTAAAGCGTAACCAATACCTGGCGCGCCGGTGTGGCAACTTTGCCATAGTTTTTAACTTTGGTTGATACTGCTAAGTCGGCATCCTTGTATTGCGCATCCAGGTTAGTATGGATAAAGAAATCGCGGATGTGTTCTTGCGGAGCGCTCCATAAAGTAACGTTACGGAAGATCCCGCTTAAGCGGTACATGTCCTGATCTTCCAGATAACTGCCTACAGTGAAGCGATACACTTCGACAGCTAACATATTTTTGCCAGGATGTACATATTTAGTCAGGTCGAACTCGGCAGCGTTACGACTGTTTACGCTGTAACCCACTTTTTTACCATTAACCCAGATAAAGAAACCCGCATCCACCCCATCAAAAGTGATGAAGATGCGACGGCCGTTCCAATTTGCAGGCACATCAAAATCGCGGCGGTAGCTGCCTACCGGGTTACGTTCTTGCGTAGCGGTATATTTCTTATTCTTAGGTTCAGACATTACATGCGGGAAATCCTTTTGGAAGATGTAAGTAAAGTTGCTGTAATACGGCGTTCCGTAACCTTGCACCTGGAAGTTGCCGGGCACTTTAATGTCTTTCCATTTGGATACATCGTAGTTAGTTTTGTAAAAATCGGCAGGGCGTTTTTGTGGCCAGTCAACCCAGTTAAACTTCCACATGCCGTTCAAGCTTATGGCTAGTGACGATGCACGGCGATTAGCTTTTAATGCTTCGGCCAGGGTGGCATAAGGCATCAGCGTAGCGTGAGCCGCCTCTTTGTTTATGCCGATATTTTCGGGGTCTTCAATTTCTTTCGGAACAGAAGCTGTGTCTTTAGCCGACAGATATTTTGCCGCGTCTTGCTGTGCCATAGTGGTTTTAAAACCAAATACAAGCATTAACAGCATCACCACAACTTCTTTTTTAAATAAGACTTTGTTCATAATTAACGTAATTTTTAATTTATTGGGATTATAATTATCAATGCGATGGTTTAAACAGCCGCATTTTAGGTATTCATGGTATCGATGTTAAAAGTATGGCTTTTGCCGGTTTTAACCCAACCACATTCGTAATAATTTTATTATAGTTTGATAAATGATCTTAGCGGAAATCAGGCGGCTAAAATATCCAAATTAAAACAAAGCGAAAGCCTATTTTGTGCAAACGTTTGCAGTACATCAGCATAATACAAAAAGAGCTGCCTGGTATAGAGGCAGCTCTTTTATTAAGTAATGATAATTAATTTACCAACCCGGATTTTGCGGAAGCAATGAAGGGTCGGTTTGCAAACTTTCTGTAGGTACCGGCCACAGATAATGTTTGGCCGGGTTAAATAACCTTACCACCAGTTTAATGTATTGATCATGATTAGGCCCGGCAAATTTGGCACCGCGCACCTCGTCACCAACAGGATGGTTCAGCACCGTCTCGGCAATTTTCCAGCGCCTGATATCATCATAGCGTAACGACTCGAGCGCCAATTCGCTGCGGCGCTCATTCCTTACCTGGTCAATCATGCTCATGCTGGTGTTACCCGGATAGGTGAGCGCCAGCGGATTGGTAAAGCCGGCGCGTGTACGTAGCAGCCTGATGGTTTTATCCCACACACCGGCATCCATTTGCCCAAGCTCGGTTTTTGCCTCTGCCTCCATCAGCAACACCTCGGCCCAGCGCATCACAATAATGTTTTCGCCAAATTGGAACACCGTTGCTGTTGGGTCGTAATATTTGCGCCAAAAATAACCCGAACTGGTAAACGTGCCCGTACTATTGCCATACTCATTTCTGATATCGATAGCACCGGCAGTGCCGGGCTTAATATGGATAGTCTGTGTAGTGTTCAGGTTGTTTACCCATTGATAGCCATCGTAAACCACAGTATATCCTAAACGAGGGTCTCGGTTAACATACTGGTTGCTTTCGTCATAACCCGAACCGGCATCTGTGATAGCTTTACCATCCAGCGTCAGGAAGCTTTCTACCAGATCTTGTGTAGGCACCAGATTGCTGTTGGTTGACGCGGTTGCACCATTACCTGTATAAAACGGACCGAAGTCTCCCCAGTCTGTCCAGACCCTGTCGGGCGCCGCATATTCTAAATCAGAAATAACTTCCGAATTATATTTGTTGTTGGTAGCAAATACATTAGGATAGCTGGGCACCAACGAATAGGTACCGTTTGTTCCCTGATTATTCATCAAATCTTCGCAAACAGCAACGCACTCCTGCCAACGCTGATTGTACAGCAACACCCGGGCTTTCATAGCCAATGCAGCGCCCCTGGTAATACGGCCACGGTCTGAAACTGCCTGCGCATCGCGGGTTGGCAGTACGGCGGCGCACGAGTCCAACTCACTCAAAATATAAGTTACCACATCAGCCTTTGGCGTCCGCTTGATGGATTTAGACTCATCAATACTCAGCACATGGGTAACTAGTGGCACATCACCATAAAGGTTGGTTAACCTGAATAAGGCTTGTGCGCGCAGGTAGCGCGCCTCACCTTTCATACGGGCTATCAGCGCTTTGTCTAAGCTGGTATTTCTGTCAATGTTCTCTAAAAACAGGTTACATGACCTGATATTATAGTAATAACTACCCCACTCATACTTTACACGGTTAATGCCCGCATTAAAGTTAGCATCGTTACCACTTGATATTTCGGTTGGGGTACCAACATTAACATCCAGCGGGCAATACGCATTATCTGATAGGGCCTCATTATAAAAGTAGGCTTGCGAAGCCGAGCTTGAGCCGGGATACCCCCCGCTTATTTGCTGGCTATAGCAGTTGTTTAAGGCAACGTATGCATTAGCAGTTACTTGCCAAAATTGATCGTCGGTGTATTTACTGGTTGGGGTTAGGTTAATTTTGTTACAACTAGCCAAAGCCGCTGCCACCAGAATGATGATACCCGATCTATTTAAAAAGCTTAAACGCATGATCTTTAAATTTTAATTGTTAAAAAGTTAAGTCTACACCCACACCGTAAAATTTGGCCAGCGGATATCCTCTTGGGGTATCTGCACCTACGGTGTTATCCAGGTTGTTGCCAAACTCGGTTCCTTCCGGATCGGTAAATTTCAGCGGTGATATGGTCAGCAAATTCTGGGCGGTGAAATAAATCCTTGCTCTTGAAATGCTTACTTTTTTCAACATCGCTGCAGGGAAAGAATAGCCAACCTGTATATTCTTTAACCGGCCATAGGCTGTGTTAAATAAATACATGTCAGACCCTGTACGGAAGTTGTTGTTGTTAGGCACAGATCCGTTTTCGGCCAGGCGCGGATATTTGGCACCAGTATTAGTTGGCGTCCAGAAATCGCTTGAGCTATCGTAAACAGTACCGCCATAAGTAGTAAAGTGATATGGCTCAATCAACTCACCCCGGATAAGCTCCTGCCTTTTTAACACACCTTGTATAAATACAGTAGCGTCGAAGTTTTTAAAGGTGACATTATAGTTTAAACCGAACGTATAATGCGGGAACGGATCGCCCAGGATAAATTTATCATTAGCGTCAATAACACCATCATGATTCTTGTCCACAAACTTCCAGTCGCCCGGTGCCAAACCTGTAGGGTAATTGGCAAAGTGCGGATAGCTGGCTACATCGGCAGTAGTTTGGTACAAGCCATTGGTTTTATAACCCTGGTAAACGGTAATTGGCAAGCCTACACGTCGTACAAATTCAAACTCCTCGCGCTGGAAAACGTTTTCTGATTGATCAAAACTATAAGCCAGCAATTTACTGGTAGCGTTTGACAGGCTAAACGTTACACTATGACTAAACAACTCGCCGCGGGTGTTGTAGGTTAGTTTTACTTCCCATCCTTTATCCTGCACTTTTGAGATATTGTAGGTAGGCAAAGTTGAGCCAAATAATGACGGTACATCTTGCCGTGGCGCTAATATATTGCTGGTTGTTTTATTAAAATAATCTGCATCTACTAAGAAATGCCCCTTAAAGAAACTGGCGTTCAAACCAAGATCCAACGTTGCAGCACTTTCCCAGGTGATACCCGGGTTAGCCAAAGTTTGCGTGTACCCCACTACCGATGAGTTATTAAAAGCATACGCCGTACCTGTATTTACACCATAAGTGGTGATATATTGGTATGGACCCACGCTTTGGTTACCCAGGATACCGTAGTTACCGTGTACCCGCAAATCACCAACCTGGTCTTTATAATCTTTCATGAAATCCTCTTCCGTAGCACGCCATGACAGACCAACTGAGGGAAAAAATGCCCAGCGATGACCTGCTGCAAAGTTTGAAGACTCATCATCCCGGAAAGAAGCATCCAAATAATATTTGTTGTTGTATGAATATGACAGACGACCGAAAATAGAGTTCAAACTGGTTTCTTGTGTGTTTGATACCGAGTTGTAAGAATTAGTCCGGTCTGTTTGGGTAGCCGAAGTGGGAACGCCCAATAACGAGTCTGTTAAAGTTTGCCTAAACTGGCTGGCCTCAAACAAATACGACTCGTTAGCTACACCCACCAACACGTTGATATCATGTTTACCTATCGTTTTGGTATACTCGGCCAATAAGTTGGTGTTGGTACTTAATGCTTTTGCATTATAATCTGCAGTTGAGGCATCGGTATTTGATTGACCTGACGGGTAGTAAGTTAAAGGCACGCCCCTTACCAGTTGCGAGTTTGATTTAACTGTTCCGCCAAATACCGCCCTGATCTGGAAGGCAGGTGTAACATGATAGCCTACGGTAAAGCTGCCGTTGATCTCATCGTTATTATTATAATTGAACCCACCGTTTCTTAGCATATCCAGGGGGTTGTCAGTTACAAATCCGGTTATGTAGCGCCCTTGCGCATCCTGGAAGCTATCTGTTAATGGAGCGCGCAATGCATCGCCAATAACATCATTATAAGGTGCATTAGTTTGAACCTTTGCGTAAGTTAAATTCCATGAGGTGTTAAAATTACCCAGGGTTGCTGTTTGATTTAAACGGAAGTTAAAGCGCCTTAAACCGTAGGTACCATTGATATTGCTTTGCTCCAGAAAGCTGCGCTGATCCAGATATCCAAACGACATCAGGTAGGTGCTATTGGCCGAACCACCGCTTACGCTAAAATTTTGGTTGTTTTGTGGTGCATTATGCAAAATGGTTTCCAGGCGCCAATCGCCATTGCCTTTGTCTTTAATGGCTTGAATTTGCTCTGGCGTATATTGATCAGGCTTGCCGGAGTTTTCTAAAGACATGTTCTTGTCTTCTGCGTTAACCCAGGCGTCAACCGGGTGAAACTGTATTTTCGGTGTTTGCACGCCGTAAATACCATTGTAAGTTACTTTTGGCGGGCTATTCAGCTTACCTTTTTTAGTGGTCACCAAAATTACACCATTGGCAGAACGCGACCCATAAATAGCCGCCGATCCCGCATCTTTCAATATGGATATATTATCGATATCGTTCGGGTTCAGCGTATTGATGTTACCGCCAATAATACCGTCAATAACCACCAGCGGGTCGTTATTACCAGTGGTACCCGTACCGCGAATGTTTACGTTTAAGTTTCCGTCGGGGTTAGTAGGGTCATTACCTTTTTCCTGGATAATTAAATTGGGCGACTCGCCTTGTAAAGCCTGGAAGGTATTAGCAACTGCACGACCTTCGACAGCTTTTGAGGCATCAACACGGTCGACCGCGCCCGTTAGCGAGATCTTTTTTTGCGTGCCATAACCTACTACTACCACTTCGGTTAAAGCTTTATTAAGTGCCGCCAGTTTAACGTCGATAGTAGGTTTGTTATTAACCATTATCTCTTGAGCAGTATAACCTATATAACTAAATACAAGCGTTGCTGCACCGTCCGCAGAAATAGAGTAGTTACCATTGGCGTCGGTAGCAACACCTTCACCTGTTTCTTTGATCTTAACAGATACACCTATCAGTGTTTCGCCGGTAGTGGCGTCTGTTACTTTACCCTTCACGGTAATTGGCGGGGCGAAAAGGTTTTTGGTTGATTTTACAGCCGGTCTGGCTCCTGCAAAACTTACACCTGCTAACAGGATGAATATAATGCTACTTAAATACCCAAGTTTTGCGATAGGTATTTTAGTTGTTAAATGTTTTTTCATATCGGTTTAATTAATGTGATAGACAAATACTTAGATTTTTAAGTTTGGTTGATGGTTTTTTTCATTGGCTATTGATGGTTTTAAGATGGATGGTCATATAAAAGGGTTAATTAAAATGCAAGACGGATCGCTACAAGGTGTTGATACACAAAGCACACACGCAGGCTATTGCCCTTAACGGACTTTAAAATACAGTTTAATTAATCAGGGTAGATTAATTGGATTTGGGGAACTATTGGTTTCAAAAATTGACAAGCAATTATCTATCGCAGCGCTTAGCCGGTTAGTGACACATGCTACCGTTCAGCGTTGTTTTAAACAGCGCGTTTGGATTACGTTTTAATAGATAATTGCTTTGCAGGCAAATTGGCATGCCTATGGGTTAATAACAATAGCACTTAAGAGTGGTTTTTATTAACTTATAATTATTTATCAAATAGGTTTAACTAATTAATAATCAATAAATTAAAATTTGTTTAAATGGAGGCTGTTTTTAAAAAAGGCGGTTTAAACTATCAAGGAGGCTGTTTTCGGCAAGTAACTGCTTGAACAAACACGGCAAATACCGATAAAAAGAGTATTATTACAAAGCGGCAGAAAATGCAATAATCAACAACCCGTTTTAACTTATCCAACAATTGAATAAATGATTTTAGAAATAGCTATTCTTTACGTAAAACCCGGGCAAAGCGCTCAATTTGAAAACGATTTCAGAGAAGCCGGGAAATACATCAGTTCTGCTAAAGGCTATCAGCAGCACACCTTGCAGAAGTGTATAGAACAGGCAGACAAGTACGTCCTTTTAGTAGAGTGGGAGAAATTGGAAGATCATACCATAGGTTTCAGGCAATCTGACGCTTATTTAAGCTGGAAGGAATTACTACATCATTACTATGACCCATTCCCGGTGGTGGAACATTTTGAGGCTGTTGAACTTTAAATCAGCACCTTTTCATAGCAGTTAAAACGCATCGCCACTTTACCCGCTAACGGTATCTCTCCCGCGTACACGTAGCCTAGTTTAGGAAATAGTTTATTGGTTGCCGCATTAACCACATTGGTATCAACCCTTACTTTGCTTAGGTTTTGTTGTTGGGCAACCAGCTCTGCCTGTTGCATCAGTTTTGCAGCAATACCTTTTCCCTGGTGATGGATGCTTACCGCTAACCGATGCACTACAATGGTAATCTCGCTAATATCCCAACCGGCTTCTACGTATTCAGGGCTTTGGTCTGTAGTGATAGCAATGATGCCGGCAATAGATCCGTCTTCCTCAGCAAGCCAGAGTTGATTTTTCGCTATGTCAGCCTCAAATACACCCGGATTTGGATAGTGTCCATCCCACTGATAATTGCCGGCAGCATTCATAACCGGGACAACCTCGTTAATTAAACGCATGATCTGCGGTATGTCGGCTATATTGGCAAGGCGGATATTCATCCGCCAAAAATAGCGTTTTAAGCTTTTGTATATATGTCTCTGCTTTACTAATTTTAAAACCCGATTATAAGATCAACACAGCCAATTGAAATGAAATATTTCCTGATACTTTTTACTATAGCAACCCTGCATGCCAACGCGCAAACTACGTTAATTGGCAATAAAAAATATGTTGAAAGTGTGAACCACTGGACAGCCCTTTATACCGGTAAAGACAACGTATACAACCTGGGCTACATTTACATTGACCCGGCGGTTGGCCTTGCCGTACACCGCGAAGGAACTTTTATCATCAGCGGCAATAACTATATCCCTACCAAATTAGCATTGGGCAGTTTGATCACCATCCCGCTAAAAGACGATCAAACTAAAGTAACCTGGGTACCTCAAAGTAAATTTAAAGAACTGGAAATAGTTGCCGACCCTGAATGGCTACGTGCTAAAAAAATGGATACCACATCGGCAGCTTATTTGTTGAAATGGGGATTTACTTATAACTCAAGCCACGAACCCCAGAAAGCTTTGTATTACCTGGATAGGGTTAAAAAAATAAATCCAAATACCCCCGGCCTTGATTTCGAATATGCTTACGCCTACAATGCCCTGCACCAGTTTGATAAGTCTGAAGCCCTTTTAAGAAAATCATTAGCAGCACGGCCAACTGATCAGCGTATTTATAAAGAGTTGATCTATGAGGAGGTATTCTCTAACAATATGGACAAGGCCGAACAAAACTACAAGGCGGCGCTGCCCTATAGCAATACCGAACAAAAAGCCGATCTGGCTTATAATATCTGCCGCATTTATTATCAGCAAAAAAACAAGCCGAAATTTGACCAATGGGCGACCGAGGCTAAGAAATGGATTGAACCCAATTCAAAGCAAATGGATGGGCTTAATAAAATGATAGCAACACCCATACAGTAAGCCTTAACTTCGGTTAGTGATACATTTGTTACTTGTAAGATAATAATTGAGTAGCTATTTTAGGGTTGATCAATTATGCCTAAACACTGCGATTATGAAATACCTATTCATCATATTCACCTGCCTTACACTTGGCGCCAGCGCGCAAACTCCGTTAAGCTTTAATAAAGGTGTAATAGAAAGCGTTGATAAATGGGTTGCCGTTAGAACCAAAACTGATAGCGCCTACCTTTATGGTTTTGTTTATATGGACATATCGGCGGGGCCAACAATACATGCGGGGGGTAGTTTTAAAATTAATAAAGACGGTACTTTTACAGGAGCGAAACTGCCAATTACACAAAACATATTACAGCGATTACAAGAAAATTCGCCGGTAAGGTTTGCCTGGATACCTGCCGACAAGGTTAAAGAGCTACAAGAACCCGAAGAACCTTTTTGGCTAAAAGGCTACAAAACCGACACAACATCTACAGACTATTTATTTAGACTTGGCTTTACCTATAACGCCGGAAACGAGACTGACAGAGCACTGTACTATTTAAACCGGGTAAAAAAAGCTAATCCGGATTACCATGGCCTGGCTTTTGAATTTATATATGCCTACAATGCAACTAAACAGTACAGCAAAGCGGAAGCGGCCATTAACGATGAACTTAAGAAAACGCCCAAAGACGGTAACTTATATAAGGAATTGGTTTTTGCACAGGTAAAATCAGGTAAAATGCAACAGGCAGAAGACAGTTACAAACAAGCCATAACTTTTTGTAGTGCCGATCTTAAAACCGAGATGGCTTACAATATTACCTACACCTACTTCGAACAAAAAAATAAAGAGAAATTTAATGCCTGGGCCAATGACATGCAAAGCTGGCTGCCGGCAAATAGTCCGCCGTTACAAGGGCTGGCCAAAATGCGGCAAATAATCGGTCAGTAATATATAGCTAAGCTGCGTTTTCGCGATTATAACGGTGTTTATAATCAATGGGCGACAGGCCGGTGATCTTTTTAAATACCGTGCGGAAAGCTTTTACATCGGTATAGCCAACATCATACATTACCTCGTTAATATTCTTCGGCGTGTTTTCGAGATGTTTTTTGGCTGCTTCAATTTTTACACGTTGTATGTACTCGGCAGGTGTGTTGTTAGTGGCTTTTTTAAATCTGCGGATAAAATGACGGCGGCCGATGGCAAAACGGGTTGCCAGGTCCTCTATAGAGATCTTTTCGGTCAGGTTTTCTTCAATAAACTCCTGCGCTTTTTTTATAGGTTCGTCTTCATGCCGCTTCTGCCCGTTAAACATAATAAATGGCGATTGACTCTTACGGTCAATCTCGATAGCAAAAAACTTAGAAGCACGGATAGCCATTTCTCGGCCGGCATACCGCTCAACCAAATGCAAGAGCACGTTCCAGTAAGAAGACGCACCGCCGCTTGAGAACAAGCGCTCATTTTCGGTAATAATGCTACCATCAGTTAATGTAACGTTTGGAAACATCGCTCTGAAATCGTTGGCAAACAACCAGTGTGTTGAGCATGATTTGCCATCCAGCAAACCGGTCTCTGCCAATAAGAAAGCGCCTACACAAAGCGAGGTCACTTCGGCACCTTTATGATATTGATCAATGATCCACGGCACCAACTCCCGGTTACGCTCGATGCTGGTTTTCATATCGCCCCCTAAAGCGGGAATAATCACCAGGTCGGTTTTCTCAATATCGGCACATAAAGCATCTGTATTTACAGCAAATGCGCCGCCGCTTAGCTGCACCTGTGGCGACAGGCCAACTAATTTAATATCAAATGCGGGCTCTTTTCCGGCATCAATTAAAAACTGGTTCACGGCGCTAAATATATAGCGGGGATCAAAAATGGCGGCCAAAACGGCATCGTAGGGTACTAAGATTGATACGTGCTTCATCTTATTTTTTTATATTCACTTGTAATCAATACAAGTGCTTTATCAAATTTAATAAAATCGATTAAAGAAAAAACCATATGTCTCAAATCACCCCTTACAATGTCTCAACTCAACGTCACGCGGGTTAAACAGCTGATGTACATTTGTATTGTTAAATCATTAAAACAACCATAAACTTAAAACAACAATTAAAAACAATGAAAACAACAAAAATTTTATACTGGGTATTTAATGGATTATTTGCCTTTGTAATGTTTGGCTCCGCTATTCCTGATATCATGTCGTCGCCAGATGCCGTTAAAGGCATGCATGGCGGCTTGGGCTATCCACTATATTTTATTCCGTTTTTGGGTGTAGCAAAAGCATTAGGTGCTTTAACTATTATCATACCGGGTTTACCATCGAGATTAAAAGAATGGGCGTATGCTGGTTTAACTTTCGATTTAATTGCTGCCACCTATTCTATTCATAGTGTGCCGCAGCCTGATGGCCCATGGTACTTCATGATTATCTTCCTTGCACTGGCCGCAGCAGCTTACATTTATTACCACAAGAAACTGGCCTTAGGTAAACAACAAGCCTAACATCTACCCAAATAGCATATCATGAGAAAACTAAAGTTGCAGATGCAAATATCTATAGACGGGTATGTTGCCGGGCCAAATGGCGAAATGGACTGGATGTCATGGGGGTGGGGCGACGATATCAAAGCTTACGTTAAAGATTTGACGGCTCCTGTTGACACGATAGTGATGGGCCGCAAACTAGCCGAAGGCTTTATACCGCATTGGGCCGCAGCAGTAAAAACGCCCGAAGGCAATGATGAGTTTAGCCACAAAATGGTTGACACTGCAAAAGTTGTGTTCTCAAAAACATTAACCCAATCTGCCTGGGACAATACGACACTGGCTACCGGTGATTTGGTTGAAGAAATCAAAAAACTAAAAGCCACAAACGGCGGCGATATCATTACTTATGGCGGTGCAGGCTTTGCATCGTCATTAATTAAGGCGGGGTTGGTTGACGATTTCCATCTGTTTGTAAACCCCACAGCCATTGGCAACGGCATGCCGATATTTAAACTATTGGAGGGTAGACTGGGGCTGAAACTGGTAAAAGCTCATCCGTTTGAAGTTGGCATTGTAGCGTTGAACTACGTACCGGTATAACTAATAAAAGGCGGGTTGGCATGAGGCGGATAATAGTATCGATGAATATTACCATTGATGGTTTTATGGCCGGGCCGGACGGCGGGCTTGACTGGCACTTACAAAACTGGAGCACCGATATGTCTGACTTACTGGCCCAACAACTCAACACCGCTGACACCATATTACTAGGCAAAAATACTTACAGCGCAATGGCCGGTTACTGGCCCGCTGTAAGTACCTGCCTTTCGCTCTCGCGCGAGGATCTGGCTTATGCTGACATGATTAACCGCTACCCAAAAGTGGTTTGCTCGCGCACGCTAAAAACCCTCAGATGGGCAAATTCTAAACTCATCTCGGCAAATATCCGCCAGGAGATTTTGAAACTCAAGCAGCAACCGGGTAAAAATATCTTGATTTATGGCAGCCATAAACTGGTGCAATACCTTAACAGCCATAATTTGATTGACGAATACTTACTGTGGTTGTACCCGGTAAGTATTGGCAGCGGCATGCAACTTTTTAAGCAGCGGCAAAACTTGCAGCTTATAAATACGCAGACGCTACCATCGGGCGTTGTGGTGCTTAAATATAGCACCGGTATCAAACAACCTTAAAAGCCACCTACCCGTACTAATTAAAGTTTAACGTGCTTATGTAAATTATTGCTTTTGTGCGTTATAATTTACTCAGAGTGATATCTTTGAGTTATTAAGACCAATATACCTGCGGCCTACATTAAAAAATATTTATTGCTTTTTGCAGGCCGACCAATCCTTTATGTATAAACGCTTTCTTTATATACTTTTTTTGCTGATACCGCTTTGCTTTGGCAATCTTGCATATGCTCAAAAAAAATATACTATTGATGGAAGCGTAAAAGACGCCGCCACCGGCGAAACATTGATTGGCGCCACCGTAAGGTTGCAAGAAATACAACAAAACGGCGCAACAACCAACAATTACGGCTTTTTCTCGCTAACGGCGCCGGGCGGCGATTACACCCTGGTTATAAGCTACGTAGGGTATGCTACCACCACCCAATTGATCAAACTAAACAAAAACGCTTCTTTAAATATTTTATTAGCCAGCAATAATACGCTACAGGAGATCTCTATTAGCAGTAAGGCTCATAAAAGCGAGAACATAGATAACCCGCAAATGGGGGTAAACCGGCTCGATCTGAACCAGGTAAATAACGTGCCGGTAATTTTTGGCGAGAAGGATGTTATTAAAACTATCCAACTGCTACCGGGTGTAAAATCGACCGGCGAGGGTAATACCGGCTTTTACGTAAGGGGAGGAAATTCAGACCAAAACCTGATCTTGCTGGACGAGGCTGTGGTTTATAATGCTTCGCACTTATTTGGCTTCTTCTCTACTTTTAACTCAGATGCTATCAAAGATGTTGCTTTATATAAAGGCGGCATGCCGGCCGAATATGGCGGGCGACTATCATCCGTACTGGATATTAAGATGCTGGATGGTAACGACAAGAAATTGACTGTACAAGGTGGTATAGGCCTTATATCGTCGCGCATTAAAGTTGAAGGACCAATAGTGGCCGACAAAAGTTCTTTCATGATCAGTGCGCGCCGTACTTATGCCGATGTTTTTTTGAAGCTATCGCCAGACTCGTCAACACGGGGCGCCAGCCTGTATTTTTATGATCTGAATGCTAAGTTCCATTATCGTTTTGATGATAAAAACACGGTCTACCTATCGGGATATTTAGGTAAAGATGTATTGGGTTTGAAAGATAACTTTGCCACTAACTGGGGCAACCAAACGGGCACCTTACGTTTTACGCATATCTTCAATAACAAGCTATTTTTAAATTCGTCACTGATTTATAGCGATTACAATTTCCTGGTAGAAAGTTTTACCACAAACAATGATTTCAAGGTTACCTCCAGAATCCGGGATTTTAACCTGAAGGAAGATTTCCAATACTTTTTTTCTGATAACAATACTTTATCATTTGGTGTTAATGGCACGCATCATACTATATCGCCGGGCGATATTCAATCATCAAATTCATCAGATATTAACCCACAAAAAATCCAGCCACGTTATGGGCTCGAATCAGCTGCTTATGTTTCTGACGAATGGAAATTAGGCAGCAAGGTTGATCTTTTATATGGGGCAAGATTTTCTACATTCTCTTTATTTGGGCCAGGTAAGTTTACAACCTACAGCGCAGCCGACGTAGCCGAGTTTTACGGTAACTACAACCGGGGCGACATTGTAAAAACCTATATCAATCTTGAACCACGCTTTTCTTTAAGCTATAAGTTGAATGATGAAAACTCGCTGAAAGCATCCTATAACCGTAATACGCAAAACATCCATTTGATATCAAACTCAACGGCCAGTTCTCCAACTGATTTATATGTAATGAGCAGCAATAACATTAAGCCGGGAGTGTCTGATCAGCTGTCTATGGGTTATTTTAAAAACTTTGCCAATAACCAATATGAGTTTTCATCGGAAGTGTATTATAAAGCTTTACAAAACCAGGTAGATTATAAAAATGGCGCCGAGCTGATAGCTAACCAGGATGTGGAGTCGCAATTGATTTACGGCACCGGCCGCGCATACGGTTTGGAGCTTTTCTTTAAAAAACACTACGGCAAGTTTAACGGGTGGATTGGTTACACCCTATCAAAAACCGAAAACAAATTTGACGGCGTAAACAACGGCAATTACTTTGCCGCCACTTACGACAGGACGCACGACGTATCTGTTGTGGGTATTTACAAATTAAGCACCCGGTGGACACTCTCCAGCACCTTTGTATACGCAACCGGTAATGCGGTAACCTATCCGCATGGTAAATATGTAGTTGGCGGGCTTACTACTTTCTATTATGCCGACCGCAACACCGACCGTTTACCGGCTTACAGCCGCCTGGATTTAGGTGCTACCCTGGAGGGAAAGCCGCATAAACATTATCACTCCAGCTGGACATTCGGCTTATATAATGCCTACAACCGTAAAAACCCTTATACCATAACTTTCCAGGAAAATCCTGACGACCCTACCCGTACACAAGCTGTTAAAACAAGTTTGTTTGGCAGGATACCATCAATAACTTATAACTTTAATTTTTAGGATATGGCGGTGAAATACAGATTAGCGATTTTAATTTTTCTTAGCCTGGCAATTGCTTCCTGCAAAAAGGTGATAGATCTTAAATTAGGCAATGCAGCACAGCAATTAGTTATTGAGGGTAATGTAACAGACCAGTCTGGCCCCCAATTGGTAACCATAAGCCGGACGTTGCCCTTAGATAGTACAAATAGTTTCCCGGCGGTTACCAATGCCGATGTTGAGATCATTGACCGCAACGGAAAAGTTTATTCAACCATACAGCGCTCGCCCGGGTTTTATTATTCTACTTCATTTACAGGCCAACCTAATCAAACCTATCAGGTAAGAGCAGTTGTGGATGGTAAAACTTACCGTGCCGTTTCAACCATGCCGATTAAAGTAGCCATAGACTCGGTTGCGCTTTCTGTGCAGCAAATAGGTACCTCGCCCGAAAAAACCATCATTGTTTATTACCAGGATCAACCCGACACCGCTAATCAATATCGTTTTGTATTAACAGTAAACGGCGTGCGTGTAAAGCAAATATTTGCTATGAATGATCAATTTAACGATGGCAAGCTTGTGCAAGCCTATTTATATCAGGACGACATTAAATTAAAAAGCGGCGACCACGTAAATATTGAAATGCAATGCATTGATATTAATATGTATACCTACTGGTACACCTTTTCTCAACAATCGGCTAACGGGTTTAGCTCTACCACCCCCAGTAACCCCGCGAGCGATTTTTTTGACAGCCCCCCGGTGTTAGGCTATTTTAGCGCACACACTACAGAGCGGCGCGATATTATTATCCCTTAATAAAGAAGTATTAGTTTGCAGTTTGCCTGGCAGGTTGTGCAACCAAAAAGTCTTTTAAAGCGGCCAGCTTATCGGTATTAATTAAGTCGACGCCGCAGCTTAAAATTTCTTTCCAGACGGCTTTATTATCCGGCGATGCCCATAACCTTACCTGATCGCCGTTTTTATGCGCTATGGTTACGTAATTTAACAGACGCAGCCTTTCACGCGGAGATATAAGGCCATTGCCTTTCCACTTTAATAATTTTGAGTATTTACAACTAGCCATGCGGGCCACATTGGCTACAGTATCGCGGTCTACTTTACGAAGGTCTTCATCAATAAATACCAGGCGACTTTTTTCTGCCTTCACCTCATCGTAAGGTTTATGCCCGGACAGCACAATGGTTACCGCACCTGTAGTAACATTGCCGTTATCATAACTTGAAAGTATAGATTTGTATTTCTCCAGTACGTCTTCTAATGCAGCATAGGTTTTGTTAGCATCGGTTTTAATGTCAATCATTAATGTTACCGGCTCCTTATGCCCCTGGTAAACGCAGCCATTATTAGCGGTTATTTGCGCTAACAAGGGTTTTAGGTATAAATTCTCGAGCGTACGCTTACCCTTAAAATAAGGATTGATATGTGCTACAACCAGTTTATTATGGTGTAAGAAAATATCGGCTTCAATGTGCGTGTAACCATTATTTTCGGCATCAAGCAACGGCCGCTTGTGCAAATAATCGTTATGTGCAAAACCATTCTCCAACATCACACATTGCGCATTGGCTATAATCGGGAGTATTAGGATCAAGCCGGCAATAAAAATCTTTCTCACAGTATCAGTCAGGGGTATCAACATTTATAAAAGTATCATTTTTGTTACTTTTATAAATCTATGACTCTGTAATGACAATATGAAACTTTTGAAGAATTCTAATATTATTCTAATGTGGGCTTAACGCCCCATAGCTAAATCATGAAATTTCGAATTATTAATCAACAAAAAAAGCCGATCGTAAACGACCGGCTTTCCCTAATAAACTAATATATATCAATTACCCGAATCTGACGGGATTAATACCAATTTCACTAAAATGTCGTTTGTTGGTTTAACAGGCACGCCGCCCCCAATTGGTTGTGCGTAAACAACCATATAAAGGTTTCCGTTGTTGGTATAATGGAAATAGCTATAAGATACACCATTGTACACTTCTGGAATTTGCTCGTATACACCTTGAAAATAAGAGAAGTAAACTAAGGTAGCATCGCTGTCATTTAAAAAGAACTGCGTTGCATTAGGTAGTTTAATTGAAATTGAATCTGACTTACCATCGGTAGTTTGAGTCCATTGCGACGCAGCAATTGTTGCATTAAAAGTTTGATTTGGAACCACATTGGTTATGTACGTTTTTTTACATGAGGCTAAAGTAGCCACTACAATGGCCACACAAGCGATAGATAAGATTTTTTTCATAGCAATATTATTTTTTTCAGAAGTAAGATACTTGTAGAACGAAAAGGTTTAATACTTAGTTTATTTTTTTTTGATTTATTTTCTCGGGGATAAACGCACCACAATAATATCTTATAAAAAATACCCGCTGTGGGGCGGGTATTTTTTATATTATTAAATATTAATTCTGCTCTTCTTGCTTAGGTTTTTTGCCCGAAGCTTTTTTGGGAGAGATTTTAATCTCTTCAGCTTCTTTGTCATAATCAACCAGCATGATATCGCCTTCGTTCAATTCGCCTTTTAATATTTCTTCGGCAATTGGGTCTTCCAGATATTTCTGGATAGCACGTTTTAAAGGGCGAGCACCAAACTGCGAATCATATCCTTTTTCGGCAATGAATTTTTTAGCGGTTTCGGTTAATTCAATTTTATAACCCAAGCTGTTAACTCGGCCAAACAAAGCGGCTAACTCAATATCAATGATCTTGAAGATTTCATCCTCGCCTAACGAGTTAAATACAATCACGTCATCGATACGGTTCAAAAACTCTGGTGAAAACGCGCGTTTCAAAGCATTCTCGATAACACCTCTCGAGTGCTGATCTGCCTGGGTAGTTTTAGCATTGGTGCTAAAGCCCACACCCTGACCAAAGTCTTTCAACTGGCGTGCGCCAATGTTTGAGGTCATGATAATGATTGCATTTCTGAAATCAACTTTGCGGCCCAATGAGTCAGTTAACTGTCCTTCGTCTAACACTTGTAACAAGATGTTAAACACATCCGGGTGAGCTTTTTCAATCTCATCCAACAATATTACTGCATACGGTTTACGACGCACCTTTTCGGTCAACTGTCCGCCTTCTTCATAACCCACATAGCCCGGAGGCGCACCTACTAAACGAGATACCGCAAATTTCTCCATGTACTCGCTCATGTCAATCTGGATCAAAGCATCCTCAGTATCAAACATAAAGCGCGCAAGCTCTTTAGCTAACTCGGTTTTACCAACACCTGTAGGGCCTAAGAAAATAAAAGAACCAATTGGTTTTTTAGGATCTTTCAAACCTGCACGGGTGCGTTGGATAGCACGGGTTAGTTTCTTAATAGCATCATCCTGGCCAATAATTTTGTTACCAATGGTGCCAGACATGTTCAACAGTTTTTGGCTGTCTGTTTGTCCAACTTTTTGCACCGGGATACCGGTCATCATAGATACTACCTCGGCAACGTTGTCTTCAGTTACCGTATAGCGTTTTGATTTTGTTTCAGCTTCCCACGCAGATTTGGCTTGCTCCAATTCTTCAAGCAGGTGCTTTTCCGTATCGCGCAATTTAGCGGCCTCTTCGTATTTCTGGCTGCGTACTACTTTGTTTTTCTCAACCTTGATCTGCTCTATCTTGTTCTCGATATCCAAAATCTCTTGTGGAACATGGATATTGGTTAAGTGAACACGCGATCCTGATTCGTCTAAAGCATCAATAGCTTTATCCGGTAAGAAACGGTCGGTAATATATCTTGTAGTTAAAGTAACACAAGCCAAAATAGCTTCGTCGGTATAAGTTACACCGTGGTGCTCTTCGTATTTTTCTTTAATGCGATTTAATATCTCAACAGTTTCATCAGGCGTAGCCGGTTCAACCATCACTTTTTGGAAACGACGATCTAAAGCGCCGTCTTTTTCAATAAACTGACGATACTCGTCTAAAGTTGTTGCGCCAATGCATTGGATCTCTCCACGAGCCAAAGCCGGTTTAAACATATTCGATGCATCTAATGAACCAGAGGCACCACCTGCACCAACTATGGTATGAATCTCGTCAATAAACAAGATCACATCAGGCGATTTTTCCAGCTCGTTCATTACGGCTTTCATACGCTCTTCAAACTGGCCGCGATATTTTGTACCTGCTACCAATGAAGCCAGGTCTAAAGTAACCACACGTTTGTTAAACAATACACGCGATACTTTACGCTGCACAATACGTAATGCCAAACCTTCGGCGATGGCAGATTTACCAACACCCGGCTCGCCAATTAAAATTGGGTTATTCTTTTTACGACGTGATAAGATTTGCGAAACACGCTCAATCTCTTTTTCACGGCCAACAATCGGGTCAAGTTTACCATCCTCGGCAGCGCGGGTTAAATCGCGGCCAAAGTTGTCAAGCACCGGTGTTTTTGATTTAATGTCAGAAACCTTTTTAGGCTGATTAAATGCTTCTTCTTCTTTGAAGTCGTCATCACCGCCTGTCGGCGATCCCGGCATCTCGTCGGTTATGTTGTTTTTGTGCGATTCAACCTCGCCTTTAAACACTTCATAGTTGACGTTATACTGCATCAGTATTTGTGATGCAATGTTATCTTCATCGCGCAAAATAGATAGCAATAAATGCTCGGTACCTATTACATCGCTTTTAAATATTTTAGCTTCAAGGTAAGTTATCTTCAATACTTTTTCGGCTTGTTTAGTTAGCGGGATGCTGCCAATATGTACGTTAGTTCCTATAGTTCCTTTCACAGCGTCTTCGACAGAACGACGCAATCTTGCTGTATCAACTGCCAGTTCTCTAAGCAGTTTTATAGCTACACCGTCTCCATCACGGATAAGGCCAAGCAAAAGATGTTCTGTACCAATATAGTCGTGTCCAAGGCGCAATGCCTCTTCCCTGCTGTACTGTATCACATCCTTAACCCGTGGCGAAAATTTTGCTTCCATATATACTCCTATTATACGTCCTAATATATTAATTAGTTACTATACTTAGAACGCCTTCTTTTTCCTATTTTATCAACAATATTGCTGCCAATATTAATTCTTAGCAATAAACAGACATTATTATGATGTGCAATCTATTAAAAGTTAAACTTTATGCAACATTTATTACCAGAATTTAACTTAATCCTATGTTAAATCGATGTTATAACGCTGCTAATTATGTGTTTGATATGGGTAAACGCCAATAGTTTAGCCTCTATAGGAATAAAAGTACCCAACTGTGGAAAAAAAGACAGACCCGGCGTGTAATTGTGCCATTACGGCATGACGAGGGATTGGTTGAACAGTGATTAGAGATTAGTTAGCAAGATTTTTAATTAGTTTATAGGATCGCATTCGCTACCAATCTCTAATCACTTCTTTTTACCATGCAACCCAAAATGGCGCGGGTAATAAGCCAGCGTCACCATAAAATATTGTTGCAGCACATTGGCTTGTGTTGTGGTAATGCTATTAGCGGTAATGTAATGCTCTAATGATCTGTTTTGGTGCAATAAGTCTAATGCCGAGAATTTGATCTCGCCCTCCGAGCCTTTCAGGAACCGGTAACCAATGTCGGCGTTCCATATGGTGTAGTAAATATTACTGGTAGCGGCCGAACTTTTGTTATTATTAAAAGCGACACGGGTATCAAAGAATACACTTCGGGGAAATGCAAAACCTAAGCCCGCATTTGTTTGCCAGTTGTAGTTGGTATACCGGCTTAAACCAACCTGGTTGGTTTTTGAACCTTCAAACTTTTCTCCAATATCAGCCTTCCAGATAGATTTATAACTATACAGTATTGATGCTTGCATCTTAAACCAATTTGCGCGGGTAAGGTAATCCTTAGCATTCACGCTGGTAGTATATTCTGAATAACTGTAGTTGGTATTATTATCAAGCTGGAACTGATGGTCTTTAAAATTAAAGGCTTTGTTTAACCAGTTGTAATAGCTGGCTGTTCTGCTGGTACCCATGTTAACCGAGCGGTGTACCGAGCGGCCAAGCGCGTCATACATTACGCTATCGGCTATGTTATCTTTAATGAGGTTGGCAGATAACGAAACACCAAAATTCAATGGATTTTTCCTTTTCTGATCGTAGAAAGAAAAGTTGGCATATACATCATTTTTATAAGCAGGCTTTAAATGCATATTACCTAAGTAAACATTATAAACGTCGGCATTATCTGTCAACGGGGCTATCTGGTTAACCGATGGGTAAATTACAGAACTGTAGTAACCAAAGCTATAGTTTTTCGAATATTCGCCATATTGGTAATTGTACGATGTAAAGTCTATCGCCGGTATGAAATAGCTGTATGACTTGTCGATATTTTGAATGGTTTGCAAAGCATCATTTTTCTGATCAAATATCTGCCCCTGTGCATTTAAGGTAATACGCCATGATTTATTATAACGATTATCTAAATATTTCGAAAAACTTTTAACAAACTGCACAGACGGCTTTTCATCAACAGTGGTATAATGGCTAATGTTGGTCAAGCTGGTGTTGGGCGTGTAAGTTGTAGCGCCCACTGCTAAATCGCCAACATTATCATTTTCATTCTGATGATTCAGGCTGATGGTGTTGTCAATATCAATCTGTACAAATTTGTTCCCCCTATTGTGTCTAAACAGCTCCGTAATATCTTTTAAATTACTCACAAAGGTATGGGTACCGCCATCAAAACTCTTTAAATATTGACGATTATAGTGCTGATCTTGCGTAGGGTCTGAGGCGGTAAAGTCTGTAGTATTAATACTATTGTCGGTACCGCGATTAACATTGAAGGTGTATTTAAATTCGGTCTCTATAGATTTGTATCTGAATTTAACAAAGTCATAATATCTATTGGTGTTAAAGCCGACAGAGCCACTGGCGTTAGTTGAATTCCGATTACTGTTTGATTCTGCAATTTTTTGACTTTGATCTCCGGTCACGTCATTAACAGACTCGTCTTTCTGCGTAGACGACGAAGTATTTTGCGAGTTAGTAATATTATAATCTGCGGTGATATAATTATGCTCTGTTCTTTTTTCATAACTGCCATTTGAGCGCAGGCTAAAATCATTGCTATGGCCGGTATGAGCTGATGTTTGATTTAAATGCGAATCGTCGCTTAGCGAAACCACCGTTGTACTGTTGGTAAGGGTTTTATTATCCAGGTCATTACTGAATACCTCGCCTTTAAGTTGATTAGTTTTATAGTACGATTGCCGCGGATCTGAGTCTTTACTAAAGTCTTGCGAGAACGTGGCTCCGCCACCTCTAAAAACATTCACACCGGTTTTGGTAAAATCACTATGATAATCGTCATTAATGCCCTCGCCTTTAAATGAGTTAAAGCGCATCAGCGTATTTACATCATAAGCAGTTTTATTTACGTCATTAAAAGCACCCACCAGGCTCACCTGGGTTTTAGGCGAAAAATAGGTGAACATACCGTCGCCGGCATAATGCCCGTTGCTGCCATAACCGGCGCCAAATTTACCGAACATGCCGTCCTGCTTATCTTTTTTGGTTACAATGTTCATATCGGTTTTAGGGTTCACGGGGTCTTTATCGTCTTTATTTTGGTAAACCTGTATTTTTTGCACCGAATTTTTCGGCAGGTTATCCAGCGCAATTTTGTTATCGCCCCCAAAAAATTGCTTACCATTAACCAGTAACTGATTAATCTTTTTGCCATTTACGGTAATCACACCATCGGCCCAAACAGTTATGCCGGGTAGTTTGCGCAACAAATCGCCTACTACGGCATCGCTGTCCAGCTTAAAAGCGCTGGCGTTAAACTCCAGGGTATCGCCGCGCATTTGCATGGGGGCCTGCTCGCCTTTTATTACCACCTCTTTTAAAGACATATCTACACGTTCCATGTTTAAAGTCTTTAGGTCGATACTTTTTGTCTTGGGCGATATAATAAACTCCTTCCTGGTAGACTGGTAACCAACGTGTGTTGCCAATACATACAAAGGCGTACCTACCGGTACGTTTTTAAATTGATACCGCCCGAAATTATTGGTTAGCTGATAGCTCACCAACTCATTGTCTTTCTGTTTGTAAATAGCCATAGTGGCGGCGGCCATAACGTAATTATGTACACTATCGCGTACCAGTCCAATAACGGCACCCACATTTATGGTGTCTTTTTGAACGGCTTGAGTTTGAGCCTCGGCTTTGTTAAATAGCAACGTACAAATAAAGCAAGCTACGGCAAGTTTCAGGTATTTATTCACGTGGTGATGAGGGTTTGTGATAAGATTTAGGTGGATTAAGAATATGGTTTAGCGCGTACTGCTACAAGTCGTCTTTAAGTTTAAGCTGCATAATTACCGGGTTATCCCGGCGCGAACCTTTTTTGAAATAAGTTTCAAGCGCCGGTGGATATTTTGATTTCTTGGTTTCATTACCAAATGTCGGTGTGCTTTTTGTTATTGGGTCGCCATATTTTTCCTGGTAACTAAACATAGCCAAAGACGATGCTGATGTATACAAATATCCACCCTGGCAGGCCAGAATACCGCTCTGATCAAAAGAACCGCCGCCGTTCAAGTCGTCATACAGCGGCAAAAAATAAGATTTTTCGTCCTGTAGGATATGCTTGTAAGCAATCAGGGTCCCGGTCTTTAAATTGTATATCAGGTTATCTTCTTTATTGCCCCAACCCCAGGTTTGCGCTCTAAAAATCAGATTGTTATTGATCTGATAAAAATTAGTTATGTTAAAAATCTCTTTAGGGTGTTTGCTTACATATTCTACCTGTTTTTGCTTGTAGATGGGGTTTACCGCAAAATCGGCGGGGATGCTGGAGTAAAACGGGAAAATAAATTTGTAAGTGAGCTGAATAGCATTAGGTGTTATAGTATATATTTTACCGGAATATACTTTAGAATAAAAAAATGCAGTGTCTACACCAAAACTACTAAGCGGGCCAACACCGCCGCCAATATGTTGCATATCCGCTTCTCGTGGGTCAAATGGCAAGCCATGCGCGTATACTTTATTTTTATCATTGTAAAATACAATCAATGATTTTGAATAGGTCTTATAATATTTATCATTCGTGTCAAGTCGGTTTGCGTAGCTATAGGTTAATGCTTTGTCGGCCGAGAAATAGAATGAATTTGATCCGCTTACCTCATCCTTTGCTAAATCCGACTTGAGAAATTTTTCAGTTTTAATGGTTTTAGCATCATAATCTGCATAGATTATGGTTTTATAATTGTCCCTGCTATAAACTATTTGTTTGGCAAACCGGTTAAGCGTGAAACCCCAGATTGGCGTGGTTTCATTACTTTTAATTTTGGCATGAAACTTTCCGTTCTTGTTAAAGATCAGGATAGCGTGGGTATTATAATCAAATATAATAAAGTAGTCATCGGTTATCTCTAGTTTAGAGATGCTGCCAAATATGCATTCATCGGTAGTTTCAAGGGGTATGTAGTTAACCTCTGTAAAAAAGTCGGAAACATTACCTCCCATAGCGTTAGAAGGATCAATGCGCAGTGTTTGCATTTTGCTTGAATCAACAGGAATAACTCTTTGTGCCGACGTAGAAAAAGCAGCACCAAAAAGCAGGCAAGAGCAGGCAATTAGCTTTTTAACTATTGATGTGAGGTTCATTGTGTTGGTTTGGCCTAGATTGGGGTATCTGACATCAATAATAGATAAAAAATTGATAATTAATACCCCTGAGGGCGTTTTTTGCGTGTTAAAAAAAGTTAAATCGTATTTTATGGCTAAAATTATTTAACCGGGATGATGGCATGTAAAGTACCGCGTAACCTTGATTGAGCGTATGGCGCTACCAGCTAGAATTTGGTTTTTTAAGCTTGCACTTGGCTGGGCTAATGCTCATATTTGTGCCGATGTTTCTATCGTAGAAATTCATCCATTCAAAAATCACTCATTTACTCATTAATATATGGCAGACGAAAAAATAATTTTTTCAATGGCCGGGGTCAGTAAGGTATATCCCCCGCAAAAAACTGTATTAAAAAACATTTACCTGTCGTTTTTCTATGGCGCTAAAATTGGCGTTATCGGCTTAAATGGCTCTGGTAAATCATCGCTGTTAAAAATCATTGCAGGCATAGATAAAACCAACATTGGCGAGGTTGTATTTTCGCCGGGCTATACCGTAGGCTATTTAAGCCAGGAGCCCGAACTTGATCCTAACAAAACCGTACTTGAAATTGTGCAGGAGGGCGTTGCCGCAACTACCGCCCTGCTTAAAGAATACGAAGAGATTAACGAAAAATTTGGCCTGGAAGAATATTACAGCGATGCCGATAAAATGGATAAGCTGATGACCCGCCAGGGCGAATTGCAGGACCAGATAGACGCAACAAACGCCTGGGAGTTGGACACCAAACTGGAGCGCGCCATGGATGCCTTGCGTTGCCCGGAGCCTGATGCCAAGATCTCGGTATTATCGGGTGGCGAGCGCCGCCGGGTGGCGCTATGCCGCTTGTTATTGCAGGAGCCTGATGTTCTTTTACTGGATGAGCCTACCAACCACTTAGATGCCGAGTCGATCGACTGGCTGGAGCAACACCTTAAACAATATAAAGGAACCGTAATCGCCGTAACCCACGACCGTTATTTCCTTGACAACGTTGCCGGCTGGATTTTAGAACTTGACCGGGGCGAAGGTTTACCATGGAAAGGCAATTACTCTTCCTGGTTAGATCAAAAATCGAAACGTTTAGCGCAGGAAGACAAAACCGAGGGCAAGCGCCAAAAAGCTTTAGAGCGCGAGCTGGAGTGGGTACGCATGGGGGCTAAAGGCCGCCACACCAAATCGAAAGCGCGTTTATCAAACTATGAAAAATTGGCGTCCGAAGAAACTAAGGAACGCGAAGAAAAGCTGGAGCTGTTTATTCCGCCCGGGCCGCGTTTGGGTAATGTGGTTATCGAGGCTAATGGCGTAAGCAAAAGCTATGGCGATAAGTTATTGTTTGATAATCTGAGTTTCTCCTTACCGCCTGCAGGCATTGTAGGCATCATTGGCCCGAACGGTGCGGGTAAGACTACTTTGTTCCGTCTGATCACTGGTCAGGATCAGCCCGACGCCGGTACTTTCCGCGTAGGCGAAACCGTAGCTTTAGGCTATGTAGACCAGATGCATGATGACCTTGACCCCAACAAATCTGTTTGGGAAAACGTAACCGGCGGACTGGAAACTATTATGGTGGGTAATCGCCCGCTAAACTCGCGTGCTTATGTATCGCGCTTTAACTTTAACGGTGCCGATCAGCAAAAGAAAGTCGGCGTACTGTCGGGCGGCGAGCGTAATCGCGTACACTTGTCTATCACCCTAAAAAAAGGAAGTAACGTACTGCTACTGGATGAGCCTACCAACGATATTGACGTAAATACTTTACGCGCTTTAGAAGAAGCCTTAGAAAACTTTGGCGGCTGCGCGGTGATCATCAGTCACGACCGCTGGTTCCTTGACCGCGTTTGTACGCATATATTGGCGTTTGAAGGTAACTCGCAGGTTTATTTCTTCGAGGGTAACTATAGCGACTACGAAGAGAACCGCAAAAAACGTTTAGGCGATATCGGCCCGAAACGGATTAAGTATAAAAAACTAACTGTATAAGGTTGATCAACTTTAAACGTACCGACCACATTAATGTATGCGTAGCCACCGAAGATTTGGAGGCTGCGCGTGCTTTTTATACCAATGTGCTGGGCCTCAAATCCATCCAACGCCCCGATCATATTTTTGACACACCAGGCTATTGGTTTTTAATTGGCGATATTGAATTACATATCGGCGTTGAAACACCTGTGGGTTTTACTTTCAGGCATACTGCTTTTGAGGTTGATGATCTAGCCACTGTACGCAACCACCTGGAAGCTAGTGGCATAACCATTTGCGAAGAGCCGGTTATTGCAGGACGCGATCGGTTTACTTTTTTAGATCCGTTTGGGAATAGGATGGAGTTGTTGGAGTATAAAACCTAATGTCATCCTGAACTTGTTTCAGGATCTCCAGCGATAGGTCTACGCTTGCTTAGCATGTGGGATGCCGAAACAAGTTCGGCATGACATTGGGGTAAGGCAAATTCCTCGTTTTTTGTACCTTTGCCGCTATGGCCGCAATTAAACCATCTACACCAAAAGGCACGCGCGATTTTTCGCCTGCTGAAATGGTAAAACGCAATTTTATTTTTGATACCATTAAGGCCGTTTTTCGCAAATATGGCTATCAGCAGATAGAGACTCCCTCGATGGAAAACCTGTCGACGCTAATGGGCAAATATGGTGATGAAGGCGATAAACTGATCTTTAAAGTACTAAACAGCGGCGATTATTTGTCAAAAGTTAACCCAGAGAAATTGGTTACTTTAAACTCAAATGCAATCACTCCGGATATCTCCGAAAAAGCATTACGTTATGACCTAACGGTGCCTTTTGCCCGCTACGTGGTGATGCACCAAAATGAAATCACCTTCCCTTTTAAACGCTTCCAGGTGCAGCCGGTGTGGCGTGCTGATAGGCCACAAAAGGGCCGCTACCGCGAGTTCTTTCAGTGCGATGCTGATGTGGTTGGGTCTGATTCTTTATTAAACGAGGCTGAGTTTATTTTGATTTATGATGAAGCCTTGAGCGCTTTGGGCTTGAAAGATTTTACCATCAAGATCAACAACCGCAAGATCTTATCCGGCATTGCCGAAGTAATTGGCAAAGCCGATAGTATTATCGATCTAACTGTCGCCATTGATAAATTAGACAAGATCGGGTTGGATGGCGTAATCAAAGAATTATTAGAAAAAGGATTTACCGAGGCTGACATCGAAAAACTAAAACCGGTTATTTTACTGGAAGGTAGTAATGAAGATAAACTGGCCAGCCTGCGTTCGGCTTTAGAAAAGTCTGAAATTGGCTTGAAAGGTTGCGACGAGATTGAGACCGTTTTCAATTACATCAGTAAATTCAAAATACAACGCGCGACTGTGGAGTTGGATATCACCCTGGCTCGCGGACTAAATTACTATACCGGCGCTATCTTCGAGGTAAAAACTAATGAAGTAGCTATGGGCAGCATAGGCGGCGGTGGTCGTTATGACGACCTGACCGGCATGTTCGGCTTGAAAGGTCTAACAGGTGCCGGCATCTCTTTCGGTGCCGACAGGATCTACGACGTAATGGGAGAGCTAAACCTTTTCCCGGCGGATGCCAATCAAACTACCCGTGTCCTGATCTGCTGCTTTGATAAAGAAGGCGAGATCTACGCCTTACCACTGCTGCAAAAGCTGCGTGCAGAAAGCATCAACGCAGAGCTTTATCCGGCTGGTGCCAAAATCAAAAAGCAGATGGAGTATGCCAATAACAAGAACATTCCTTACACCGTACTTATCGGCAGCGAAGAAATGCAAAGCGGGCTGCTGGCCTTTAAAGACATGGCTTCCGGCGAGCAGGAAAAAATTAGCGCTGCGCAGATTGTTACCAGGTTAAAGGCTGGGGTTTAGCCTAGATCCTTCTCCTCCACGTCATCGTGAGCGAGGTACGAGCGTGACGATCTCTCTAACACCACGTCATTGCGAGGAACGAAGCAATCTCTACACTTGCTAATCAATGTGCAGGGTTTTGCTGGCTAACGCCAAATAAGCTTTGTGCTTTTGACTGTCTGTTATAGAGATTGCTTCGTTCCTCGCAATGACGTATTGGTTATAAACGCGAAAGGCTTTCCATTAGGAAAGCCTTTCGCGTTTATAAATCCTGAATAATCTTAAAATTATTCAATCGTGTCAATGTCTAAATTAGCGGCGGCGGCTTCGTCTAAAAACCAAACGGTTTCACCTGTTATGGAATCTATCAATTGCGAAGGATACATCTCAATATTTTCTTCATCCTCTAAACAATGATGTACGGCTTCGGCTTTACCCTCGCCATAAACCAGGAAGGCAATGTTTTTAGCATCATTGATCATAGGTGCGCTCATAGTAATGCGCCAGATCTGTTTTTCGGGCAGGAAGTTGGCTAATACCGTTGAGGTAACCTCATTCAGCGCTTCGGTATGCGGGAATAACGATGCAGTATGTGCGTCATCGCCAAGACCTAATAATACCAGGTCGAAGCTCATTTCGTCCTCATCAAAAAACTCGGCTATTTGCTCGGCATATTTTTGTGCGGCTTCATTTGGAGTAAGCGAAGTATCTACCGCAAAAATATTAGCAGCATCAATATAAAGCGGGATGAACAGCGCATTCTTAGCCATCAGGTAGTTACTTTCCGGGTCGGTTTGCGGCACATTGCGCTCATCGCCAAAAAAGAAATAAACTTTAGTCCAGTCTATACTATCTGCATACGTGGTGGAAGCCAGCAACTCATACAATTTTTTAGGCGAGCTGCCACCCGATAACGCTACCGAAAATTTACCACGGGCAGTTATTGCATTATTAGCTGTTTCAACAAAGTATTGAGCAATGGCGTCAATTACTTCGTCTGGGGTTTGGAAGATGTTTAGTGTCATGGGTAAACTTTATGAAACTGTCATTGCGAGGAACGAAGCAATCGCAAGGATGCAAATCAATATTACATATTCGCGATTGCTTCGTTCCTCGTAATGACAGGTTAAATGTTGTTTTTACTTCTTCGTATTCTTCAATGGCAACGAGAACCAGGTGAAACCGTCGCGGGCTATTAATGCCTCGGCGCTTTCAGGGCCCCATGAACCTGCAGAATAGTTAGGGAAGTTTAAGCTTTTCTTATTGGTCCACGTGCTTAGTATCGGCATGATCAATTCCCAGGCCGCCTCTATCTGGTCGCCACGCATAAATAACGTTTGGTCGCCCAGCATGGTGTCTAGCAATAGGGTTTCATAAGCCTCTGGTGCCTGGTTAGTGTAGGTACCTTTATAATCAAACACCATATCAACCGTGTTCAAGACCATATCCAGGCCCGGGCGTTTTGCCTGCACCTGTAAACGGATACTCATCTCAGGTTGTATGCTGATGATCAGTCTGTTTTGCGTCCAGCTTTCGGCAGCCTCAGAAGGGAAGATTTTATGCGGTACGTCTTTAAACTGTATGGTAATTACTGATGATGATTGGTGCAGCCTTTTACCGGTACGTACGTAAAAAGGAACCCCTTGCCAGCGCCAGTTGTCTACAAAGAATTTAATAGCCGCAAATGTCTCGGTATTTGAATTCGGATCAACCTTTGGTTCCTCGCGGTAGCCCGGTACTTCTTTGCCTTCCATCCAGCCTTTTGCATACTGGCCGCGTACCGCAGACATACGCACATCTTCCGGAGAGAAACGACGCATAGCATGCAATACGTCAACCTTACGGTTGCGCACTTCATCCGCAGTAAAATTAACCGGGGTTTCCATAGATATTAAGCAAAGTAATTGCAGCAGGTGATTCTGGATCATGTCGCGCATTGCGCCAGAACCATCGTAATAATCACCACGATCTTCAACACCTAACGACTCGGTAACCGAGATCTGTACGTGCTCAATATAATTACGGTTCCAGATTGGCTCAAACAATGAATTGGCAAAACGGAACGCCATGATATTTTGTACCGTTTCTTTACCCAAATAGTGGTCAATATGATAAATCTGTTTCTCAGCGAAAAGACCGGCCAATAATTTGTTCAGCTCTTTAGCTGATTCCAGATCATGACCAAATGGTTTTTCAATAACAATACGGGTGCGCTCTACATCAGTAGTCAATTTAGCTTTAGCCAGGTTTGCTGTGATAATAGGAAAAAATGTAGGTGATACCGCCAGGTAATAAATAACGTTGGCTTTGGTATTCCACTCCGCATTGTGTGCTTCTACGCGTTTACCAAACTCTTTATAGGTCTCCGCGTCTTTAGCGTCTGATACCTGGTAGAAAATATTTTTTTCAAACTCGGCCCATTTCTCTTTGTCGGCTTTGCCACTGCGCGAGAAGTTGTTGATGTCCTCGTTCAGATTTTTTCTGAATTGCTCGTCTGATAATTTGGTACGACCGGTACCAATAATAGAGAATTGTTTGGGCAGATATCCGTCCAAAAACAAATTGTATAACGCCGGCGCCAGTTTGCGCGCGTTCAAGTCACCGGTGCCACCGAAAATAATAAATACGGTAGGCTCTGATTTTATTGTTGCCATTTTTTTATGTGCTAACGTTCAGTTGTTGTGATTAATTTTTAGCTACCCATTGGGTGTGGAAGGTGCCTTCTTTACCAATCAGCTCGTAAGTATGTGCGCCAAAATAGTCGCGTTGTGCCTGGATTAAGTTTGATGGCATGCGCGCACTGCGGAACGCATCGAAATAACTTAATGCCGATGCATAGCATGGTGCAGCAATACCTTTGGCAGTAACTGTTGAAACCACTTTACGTGCGCCTGCAACAGAACCCTGTATTTCTTTTTGTACGCCTGCATCAAGCAACAGGTGCTCTAAGCCTGGGTTAGCCTGGTAAGCTTCGTAGATATTGTTCAGGAACAATGAGCGGATGATACAGCCACCTCTCCAGATCTTAGCGATCTCATCCAGTTTCAAATCGTATTTATACTCGGCAGATGCTCTTAACAGCATGTGCATACCTTGCGAGTAAGTAATGATCAGGTTAAAGTAGAAAGCCTGTTCTAAGGTTTTCAAAAACTCGTCTTTATCTACGTCTAAAGCCAGATCGCCTTCGTCATATAATTTTGATGCCTCAACACGCAGTTCTTTGTATTTCGACAAGTCGCGCATGGCTACTGACGAATCTACCGTAGGGATTGGAGCCTGAAGATCCATAGCCACTTGCGAGGTCCATTTACCGGTACCTTTTGCGCGGGCTTCGTCTTTAATATCGTCTAACAATAAATGATCTGTACCCGGCGCTTTGTATTGAAATACATCACGTGTAACTTCAACCAGGAATGATTTTAAACGGCCTTCGTTCCACTCGGTAAATACTTTACCAATGGCTTCGTTATCCATTTTTAAACCTTTTTTCATGATATCGTAGGTCTCTGCCAATAGTTGCATAATACCATACTCAATACCGTTATGCACCATTTTAACAAAGTGTCCAGAAGCACCAGGGCCAATGTAGGTAACGCAGGGAGCGCCATCAACCTTAGCGGCAATAGACTCCAGGATAGGTTTCATTACGGCGTAAGCTTCTTTGTCGCCACCCGGCATCATGCTTGGGCCACGGCGCGCACCTTCTTCGCCACCGGAAACACCCATGCCAAAGAAGTGAATGCCTTTACCTTCCAGGTAATCAACCCGGCGATTGGTATCGGCAAAGTAAGAGTTACCACCGTCAATGATCAGGTCGCCCTTATCAATTATCGGCAATAACTCTTCAATAACGTCATCAACAATTTTACCTGCAGGCACCAACATCATAATCGCTCTCGGCTTGTTCAGGCTCGATACAAATTCCTTTACATCGCTAAAGCCTTTCAGGTTACCATTTGTGCTCTCTTGCTCTAATAATGCGCCTTTGCTGGCGTCTTTATCAAATCCGGCACCTTTTACACCATGGTCGCCCATGTTTAGCAAAAGGTTGCGGCCCATGGTACCCAGGCCTATCATACCGAAATCATATTTGGTTGGTGTGCTCATATTATTTGTTGTGGTTTTCCTCTTTTAATTGTTGTAATATTTTTTTGGTCGATTCCAGGTCGGTATGCTGATAAGCACGGATACCCAGTTTCTGCGCGGCATTGACAAACATCATACGGTCGTCAAAATAAACGCACTGGTTGGGCTGCGCCTGCGCTATACCCATGGCTAGTTGCCAAATGCTTGGATCGGGTTTGCGTAATTTAACCTCGCATGATGATACAAACGCATCAAAAAACTCATGCAGCTTAAATTTCTTCACCCGGTAATCATTCAGCTCCTTACCCTCGTTATTGATGGAAATAATGCGGAAACCGCAATCTTTTTTCCACTCTTTTAACCACTTTAAAGTGGGTAGCTCGACCGACTGCTGGTAAACAAACTCTTTAAAATCCTCGCGGGTAAAATCGCGCGGATGATTAAAGATAACGGTATCCAGGTATTCGTCAAGCGTTACGCTGCCAATTTCATATACGTTAAATATGAAAGTGTGCAGGGCATTTACTTCGGCATAATCCAGCCCGAATTTCTCGGCGGCCAGTTTACGCGACTCATGCCCCCAGCCATTGCTGAGCAAAATACCGCCAATATCAAAGAAAAGGATCTTAAGATTACTTGCTTCCATGAATGGCCGAGATTATTTGCCTTTGTTTTCTTCGATTGACGCCAATAGTTTTTCAAAAGGTTGATTGAATTTCTCAATACCTTCGTCTTCTAACTGCTGGGTTAATTTATCGATATCGATACCGGCAGCTTTGATACGTTCTAATGCTTCAGTAGCTTTATCTAAGTCTAATTCTAAAGTATTGGCAGCAACACCATGATCGCGGAAAGCTACGATAGTTTCCAAAGGAACGGTATCAACAGTATCCGCACCTATTAAAGCCTCAACATATTTAGTGTCTTTAAATGCCGGATTTTTGCTGCTGGTACTTGCCCATAACAAACGTTGTGGTTTAGCGCCTTTGGCAGCTAATTTTTCCCAACGCTCGCCGCTGAATACACGTTTGTAAATTTCGTATGCTTTTTTGGCAGATGCGATAGCGATCTCGCCTTTCAAGTCTGATAAACCTTTTTCGTCCAAAATCGGATCGATCAACACATCAATACGGCTCAGGAAGAAACTAGCTACTGAAGAGATATGTGCAATTTCATGACCTGCAGCTAAGTGATCTTCCAAACCGGCAATGTAAGCCAAAGCAACTTCTTCGTAACGTGGCAAGCCGAACAATAAAGTAACATTGATATTGATACCTTGAGCGATTGATTTGCGGATAGCATCTAAACCGGGTTGTGTACCAGGGATTTTGATCATTACGTTTTCGCGGTCAACTTGTTTCCAAAGCAATTTTGCTTGTTCGAAAGTTTCTGCACCTTTTAATGCCAAAAATGGAGATACTTCTAAACTTACATAACCATCGCCTTTAGCGCTTTCGTTATATAAGCCTTTAAACAGATCGCAAGCATCCTGAATATCTTTAATAGCTAAACCAAAGAAAATCTCTTCGTTAGTCTTATCGCCCTTTGAAAGTGATTTGATGTCAGCATCATACATGTCGCTGCTGCTGATAGCTTTTTCAAAAATTGCTGGGTTTGAGGTAACACCTCTGATACCGTCATCGTCAATCAAAGCTTTAAGCCTGCCATCGCCAATAAACTTGCGATCAATAAAATCAAGCCAAATGCTCTGACCAAAGCTGTGTATCTGTTTTACTTTATTAGTTTCCATTATACTTTGTTTTTAATATCTATTTATTAATTGTGAGTGGTTGTCTTTCTTTCGTCAATAAGTGTACCATCAATAATCTATAATGTCATGCAACATTCCTATTAAGAATTATTTGACGCTACTAAAACTTCTATATTATAATTTATAAACAGGCCGCTTTCAATCACGCCTGTAATACTTTTAATTTTGCGTTCCATGTCCGTGTCGATCTCATCGAAATGGACATCAAGCAACAAGTTGTTATTTTCGGTAATTACCGGGCCATCTTTGCCACCGGCTAACCGTAATATGATATTGGTCGCACCTAAGGCTTTAAGCTCTTTTTCTACGTGCAATAGCGCCTGTGGAAAAACCTCAACCGGCACCGGAAATTTTGAACCCAGCTTATCTACAAGCTTAGTGTCGTCAACAATAATATAATTTACCGGGCTGCTGCTTATCAGTAATTTCTCTTTAAACAAAGCGCCACCGCGGCCTTTGATCAGGCTTTTGTTGGGGTCAACCTCGTCGGCGCCGTCAAAGCACCAATCGGGCTTATGCTCAAATAAACTGGTCAAAGGGATGCCCAGTTTGTCACAGAATAGCGAAATCTCTATCGAGGTAGGTATTGCTTTAATGTTCAGCTTTTCAGCTTTTATTTTTTCGGCTATAGCAAACAAGGTCAGATAAACGGTACTGCCAGAGCCAACACCAATTACATCACCATCCTTTATTTTACTGACGATCTGATCAGCCACCTTTTGCTTGCCGGCAATATTCGAGATAGCGCCTGCCCAGCTTAGATTTGTGATGATGTCGCTATTCCAGTTCATTTCGTGATAGATGTGAGCAATTAATGTTTTTTTGCAACTTCAGCCTTAACATCTTTATTGTAGGATGCGATCATACTTAAAAGATTACTTTTTTTATCGTACCAAAAATTAAGAAATTTCCATTGTCCGTTCACTTTTGCAAGTTCCACAACTATTGCCAATTGTCCTTTTAATACTTCTGATCTTGGCTTGTTTTCCAAGTCGCCATGAACATCTACAAAAAAGTCACCAGCTGATTGCGTTGTTTTCCCCGCCACGTATTGAAAACCATTGTCCTGAGCTGCTAAAAATGGGTCCATATCAATTCCCATAACATCTTCCGCTCCTTTAGGAGCGGGCTTATTATAATAGTCAAACAGAACGCTATAAAGCTTTGCGTCAAAACAATCTTTTTGTTTCACCAATGCGACTTTTTCCGATGGCACTTGGTTCCTTTTTCCGGGCACATATTGGTTGTAAAGCGGAACATACCAATCATAAAATTTCTGAACAAACGCTTTAGCCTCAGCTTTATCACTAGGTTGAGCCTGCGCCTTCAAACCCGAAAGCGTAACCATACCAAGTATGATCACGCTAAGGATTGGAAAGTATATGTTCTTAATTTTAAGATCCATTGATATAGGTTGTGATAAGAGGTTATTTTAAGATGTGAGACAGAAAAAAGTTCTCCAATCTCACATCTCAATACTCAAATCTATTTCAAAAGCGCTTTCGCTTTTTTAACTACGTTGTCAACCGTAAAGCCGAAGTATTTGTACAATTCTTCTGCCGGTGCCGATTCGCCAAATGTGGTCATACATAAAGTATCACCTTCGTCGGTAACATATTTATGCCAACCCAGCGGAGAAGCCATTTCAACAGCTAAACGTTTTTTAATTGCTTTAGGCAATACTTTCTCTTTGTAAGCTTCGTCTTGTTTTTCAAACAATTCCCAAGATGGCATACTTACCACACGTGCAGCAATACCTTCTTCTTTCAATTTAGCCTGGGCATCCATGATCAAAGCAACTTCAGACCCTGTCGCTATCAAGATAACTTCGGGAGTTTTGTCAGAGTCTGACAAAATGTAAGCGCCTTGCTCTAACTGGCTTGCTTTACCATATTTATCCTGATCAAGGATAGGTAAACCCTGACGGGTAAATATTAATACGGTTGGGCCACCTTTTTTCTCGATAGCTACGCGCCATGCATGTGCAGTTTCGTTTGCATCAGCCGGGCGGATAACGGTGATATTAGGGATAGAGCGTAAAGAAATTAATTGCTCAACCGGTTGGTGAGTTGTACCATCCTCGCCTAAACCAATACTATCGTGCGTATAAACAAAGATCGGGCTTATTTTCATAATCGCCGCCAAACGGATCGGCGGGCGCATGTATTCTGAGAACATCAGGAACGTTGCGCCAAAAGGTTTGATACCCTTTGTTAAAGCCATACCGTTTAAGGCAGAACCCATTGCATGCTCACGAATACCGAAGTGGAAGTTACGTCCATTACGGTTTTCTGAAGTAAATGAATCGTACTCTTTCAGGTTAGTTTCTGTTGATGGAGCCAAATCCGCAGCGCCGCCAATTAAATGTGGGAAGCTGCTTGCAATTGCGTTCAACACTTTACCAGATGCCTGGCGCGTTGCCATTTTAGGGTCAGAACCTTTAAAAGTTGGAATTTTATCTAACCAGCCTTTTGGTAATTCGTCTGCAACTGCAGCTTTATATTCGGCAGCCAGTTCAGGGAATTTCTCTGCGTATTGCGCAAATAGCTCATTCCATTTTTTCTCGTAGTCAATACCTCGTGCACCAATTTCATGGTAGTATTTCTCTACTTTTTCAGGGATATAGAATGATTTATCCTCATCAAAGCCAAAGAATTTTTTAACCAGTTTAATTTCATCAGCACCAAGTGGAGATCCGTGCGAACCTGCAGTACCTGATTTATTAGGGCTACCGTAAGCGATTAATGAACGCACACGGATCAACGATGGTTTTTGAGTTTCAGACTTAGCATTAACTAAAGCTTGATGTAAAGCATGGATATCGTTAGCATCGTCTACAGATTGCACGTGCCAGCCATAAGCTCTAAAACGCTCGTCAACATTCTCGTTGAAGGCTATATCAGTACTACCTTCAATAGAGATCTTGTTGTCATCATATACATAAATGATGTTGCCTAACTCCAGGTGACCCGCTAATGAAGCAGCCTCAGAAGTTACGCCTTCCATCATATCACCATCGCTACAAATAGCGTAGATGTGATAGTTAAATAAATCGAAACCTGGTTTATTATAATAACCGGCTAAGTGTTTTTGTGCAATGGCAAAACCAACACCATTAGCGAAACCCTGGCCCAGAGGACCAGTAGTAACATCAACACCCGGAGCCAAACCGTACTCAGGGTGACCTGCGGTTTTGCTGTGCAGCTGGCGAAAGTTTTTGATATCCTCTAAAGAAAGATCATAACCTAAAAGGTGTAAGAAACTGTATTGTAAAATACAAGCGTGACCTGCAGACAAGATAAATCTGTCGCGGTTAGCCCAGCTAGGGTTCTTTGGGTTAAAGTTGATAAAATCCTTCCAAAGCACGTGGCCTACCGGTGCAAGAGCCATAGCGGTACCCGGGTGGCCCGAGTTAGCTTTTTGTACAGCATCTGCCGACAAAATTCTTACCGTGTCAATTGCTAATTCTTCAATGTTTTTACTATTTGAATCCATTTTCCTCTTTTTTTATGAATGTTTAGATGATATTACTTTTTTATTGTTGATGACGGCATAACCGGAGTAGGTTCAAGCTCTGTAGACCATAGCCTTGCCCCACCTTTTATACCATCTTGATTAGTTACTATTTTTACGTTTTTATCCAGTTTAAAAGTCAGTTCGCGTGCGTTGCCGCCACCTATATACAAATAGTCGTAATTGAATAGTGTTTTTAAAACTTTCAAAACTTTCTCCATTCGTTCGTTCCATTTCTTTTTACCTTCCAGATCAAAGGCTTTATCACCAATATAAGCGTCGTAGCTATTATGGCGGGTAATTGGGCTTTGGCCAATCTCAAGATGTGGCAATAGTTTACCGTCTAATAATACGGCGGTTCCAAACCCGGTGCCTAAGGTAAGCACCAATTCAAGGCCCTTGCCGCTTACAACGCCCAGACCTTGCATGTCTGCGTCGTTTACCACACGTGCGGGGCAGCCTAATTCTTCTTCCAGTTTTTTACCCAGGTTAAAGTTGGCCCAGGCGGCATTATCTAAATTAGGCGCTGTTTTAACAATACTGTCGCGTACGTAACCCGGAAACCCAACAGAAATTTTGTTGTAGTCTTTAAGCCCTTTAACCAGTTTTTTTATAGCCTTAACTATGTTATCAGGGTTAGCGGGTTGTGGGGTCTCCACTTTGCTGTATTCTACTAATAGTGCGCCATCCTTATCCAGGATAGTAGCCTTGATGTGTGATCCGCCTATGTCGATAGAAAGAACTTTTAGCTGTGGAGTTGTATTGCTCATGATAGTTGTGGTGGGCAAAAGTAATATGTATTTTGAAATATATAACAATCTTTTGGTCAATATATAAGGCTATCAAACAGATAATCGGCAGAAATAGTAGAGTAAGCCATGTTTCTGCACTAAAATTGAGCCTTTTATAGTGTTAAACGGACACTAAAAACGTAAACATTTGTTTAAAACATGTTAAATCAGAGAGAAATTTACAAATATCTGCCAATTATAACTGAAATGTTAATAACCAGACAGGTGATCTCGCCGCCCCCAATAATGCAATCTATGACAGAATAGTTTCTTGTATATACCAGTTGCTATTTTCTATGATAAAATTGTTACGTTCTATTACTGTATTTTTTTTAGTTATTCGTATTTAATTTATAATTTCAACTTTTGTATGGTTGTTATTAATAAACACCGAACAAAAACCAAATTGAGCGCCGCAACCCATCTTAAATATTTTTCTTGAACAAAGCCCGGTTGCCTAAGATTTTGAACAACATTTAACAAACAATACATTCCAACATTAAAACTAATAACATGAAAGAAAAGGAAGAAAAGGGAAGCGGTACTTCACGTAGAGATTTCGTGAAACAAAGCTCTCTTGCTGCTGCCGGCTTTACTATTGTGCCTCGCTTTGTGCTGGGTAAAGGCTTCAGGGCACCGAGTGATACCTTGTATTACGCCAGCGTAGGTTTGGGCGGTAAAGGTACCAGCGATAATGATGCATTTGTAGCAAGCGGTAAAGCTAAACCTGCATTTTTATGCGACGTTGACCAGGATTATGCGGCACACGTATTTAATAAATATCCTGACGCTAAGAAATATGTGGATTGGAGAGAAATGTTTGACAAAGAACATAAAAACTTTGACGCAGTGCATTGCGCTACGCCGGATCATACCCACGCTGTAGTTGCTACAGCTGCCATGTCATTAAAAAAACACGTTTATGTACAAAAACCTATGGCTCACGACGTGTACGAAGCACGTATGATGGCTAACATGGGTAAAAAATATAAAGTACAAACCCAAATGGGTAACCAGGGTTCATCATCAGATGGTGTACGCCAGATGATGGAATGGTACGATGCAGGCCTGATTGGCGATGTTACTGAAGTTTGGTGCTGGACAGACCGCCCTGTATGGCCTCAAGGTGCCCATGGTGCTAACACACCGGGCGGCTTGCGTTGGCCAAAAGAAACAAGTACCCCGCCAAGCACCCTTAACTGGGATTTATGGCAAGGCACTGCTAAAGCCAGACCATATCCAATTGGAACAGACCAACCAGGTGGCGTAAAAGTACTGCCATTTAACTGGAGAGGCTGGTGGGATTTTGGTACTGGTGTATTGGGCGATATGGGTGCACACATTCTGCACGGCCCAATGAAAGTATTAGGTCTTAAATATGTTGAGAAAGTATCAACCAGTATTGGTCAGGGCGGATCATTAGAAACCGGCCCGGCTTCCAGCTTTACTACCATGACTTTCCCTAAAACTGACAAAACCAGTGGACCGGTTAAAGTACATTGGTTAGATGGCGGCATGATCCCTCCTCGTCCTGAAGAATTAGATCCGTCTGAGCATTGGGGTGAAGGTGACGGCGGTATGCTGTTTATTGGTACCAAAGGTAAAATGACTGCAGGTTGCTACGCATCGCGCGCTCGTTTATTACCGGTATCAAGAATGGACGATCTGAACGTTCCTGAGAAATTTGCCCGTGTTAAAAACGGCACCGAAGGTCACTACGCTCAGTGGGTTGAGTCTTGCTTGGCAGGTTACGGTAATATGCAAACCAGCTCTCCGTTTGAAGAAGCTGCTTTATTAACCGAAGCTATGTTAATGTGTAATTTAGCTATCAGAGGTGTAAACTTAACCACCAGCAAAGAAGTAACAGGCAGAGATGGCAACAAACACATGCGTAACTCAAACCCTGCGGCTTATATTGATCTGATTTACGATGCAGCTAACCTTAAAATTACTAACGTTGACGAGGTTAACCAATTTGTAAAACGCGATTACAGAGATCCATGGAAATTGAGCGGTATTTAATATAACCGTATAACCATATTAAAAGGAGGCGCCCTAAAGGTTGCCTCCTTTTTTGTTTTATACTAAATTGCGCCATGATACCAAGTACTAAAAAGACACTACTGTCATTGCGAGCGAAGCGCGGCAATCGCGAACTTTGCGTCCTTGCGATTGCTTCGTTGTCCCTCCTCGCAATGACAACAAAATCAAGACTTCAGTGTAGTTTGTTAATTATGTTTTTATTGGTAATGTACTCCGCTGTCTGCGCTCAACCAAACACCGGCACCCCAACCCGCAACGACCACCTGTTTCCATCAGCGCCAATTGCCAAACCATTTATTGACTATGACGCCCGCGGATTTTTGATCAATGGCAAACGCACCTTCATCGTCTCGGCAAGCATGGAATATTCGCGTGTGCCGCGTGCTTTATGGCATGACCGTCTGTTGCGCTTAAAACGCGCGGGCTTTAATGCTATTGAGATGTATACTTTCTGGAACTATCATGAACCCAAAGAGGGGCAGTTCAACTTTACCGGTGACCATGACCTGGACGCTTACTTAAAGCTAATCAAAAGCATGGGCATGTATGCTATTGTCCGCGTAGGACCATACTATTGCGGCGAATGGGATATGGGCGGTTACCCCATTTGGTTAAGATTTAAAAAAGACTTGCGCGTACGCGAGAATAATCCGCAATTTTTGACGGCTGTCGATCATTATTTTGAAAGGCTGATGCCGATCGTATCGCAAAACCAAATTAACCATGGCGGTGCGGTAATCATGGTGCAGTTAGAAAATGAACATCGCGCCGGCTGGGGCACCGTAATGCCCGATAACTACTTTAAACATTTAAGAGCAAAATCTTTATCGTTGGGTTTACAGGTGCCGTACTTTTTCAGCGGATTGCATTCCGGCAATGATCCTGCAAGCGACTATGCCAGCCTGGACGATCCTGATCGGCCCAATCCCTGGTTTAGTGCCGAATATTGGGGCGTGTGGTTCTTAAATTACGGCCCACAGGAGACAGATTCAACCCTGTACGACCGCCGCACCTGGAAGATCATTGCTCATGGTGGTAATGGGTACAATATTTACATGGCGCATGGCGGCTCAAACTTCGATTATAATAACGACCGTGATAATGCGGCCTCTTACGATTACGGCGCGGCCATTGGCCAAACCGGCGATCTGCGTCCTATTTACTATAGCTTTAAACGTGCCAACTGGTTTGCGCGCAGTTTTCAATCTGTTTTAGAGAATAGTTTAGATGAGCAACAAGACAAACCTACGGTGTCTGACACCATTATTAAAGTAACCGCCCGCAAAAGCCCGGCGGGGACAATTGCTTTTTTAGATAACCCGGATTCGGTTGCAGTAAAGTTTGAGGTAAGACCTCCGGCGAGTGTACCGGTAAAAACGTCAATTCAAATAAAACTGGCTGCAGGCGAGATCATGCCCTTGGTGCAGAATTACGTTATCGCCCCAAACATAAAACTGGTTTGGGCGCCTACCCGCATATATAGCGTTATCCCGCAAGGTAAAACTACCACCCTATTGGTTTATGGCGATGTGGGATCAAAGGCGCAACTGTATTTTACAGCTGATAAAGAGGAGGCTCTAACAGCCGATTCTGTAGCGTTTGGAATAGATAATGGCTTGATCGAATTTAATACAGTTATTGGTGCAAAGCCATCATCTTATAGCTTCATAGCAGGAAAACAAACCATAAAAATTATTACTGCAGACAATGATTTGGCTACCCATAGTTGGTTTGACGACGCAAATAGCAACATCATCATAGGACCGGATTACCTGGCAGATGCTACAGCCAGCAGCGTTACAATAGAACGCCCGTGGCAAATTAAAAAAGATTATCACCTGTGGATTTATAAGCCTGACGATCCGATAGTAGAGCTTTATCATTTTATAACAGATCCTCATCCGCAGCAATTAAAATCAGGGGCCTGGCAAGTAATGGATGCGTCATCGCCGGCATCGCCAAATTATAATGACAAAGCTTGGTTGCATACTACAAATCCGCAGCAAATGGGTGCAGATGGCGATGTCACAGCTTATGCATGGTATCGCACCAAAATAAAAGTAAATAGTACTGGACAGTATTTACTGCAATTAAAAAAAGCTCCCGAAGGCGGGGCGATATTTTTGGATGGTAAGCGGGTAGATACTTCGGCTTTTTTCCCGGACACAGTATACTTAACCATAAGCGCGGGAAAAATGCATACACTGGCAATTTTCACTTCGCATATTGGGCGTAATAAACTCATCTTTAAAATAGGTGAGATAGATACGCTGGATAGAAAAGGCATTTGGGGAAAGGTTACCTTGCAAAAAGCAGATGGCAAAACACCGCCTATAATAGTAAATAACTGGCGCATGAAGGGCGGCCCCTGTAACGACGCAAAAGGAGACGGCTGTATTATCGGCTTTGATAATGAAAAACAACAGTGGCCTAAATTACCCGCAACAACAAGCCGCAAACCTCAATTTTACCGGTCGACGTTAAACCTTACCGGGCAAAAATACTCAAATGCTATATGGCGCGTTAATACTACCAGCTTAAGTTCGGGTTCGGTATGGGTTAACGGGCATAACCTGGGGCGATACCCGGAAAAAATAAAAGTAAGCGGAATGTACCTGCCCAATTGCTGGTTAAAACCCGGAAAAAATACGGTAGTAATTTTTGATGAAAATGGCGTTCTCCCTAACAAAGTAGCCATTGAAGCAGAGGAAGCCGCCGGCAGGGATACACAAACGTTACAGTTTTAAACGAAACTGTTACAGTAGTTCTGCGTTATTTTAATAATATTTGTAACCGAATAACAACAATAAAAACTAAAATAAAAAAAATGAAAAAGGTATTATTAGCAGCCGTTGTGGTACTTACTGCAGTTACCGTATGTTTAGCAGCCAGTGTTGACGGTGTTTGGAAAGGCTTAGTTGAAGGACAGTATAATTTATCGTTAACTTTGAAAACTGATGGCACTGCATTAACAGGTGTTTTCAATTTAGTAGATAACAACCCAAAATCAGAAAATCCTGATGAAGCTGGTTACACACCGTTTGTTGCTGCCCAAATGGGTAAAAACACCATCACTGACGGTAAAGTTGACGGCGATAACATTCAATTTACTACAACTTTTAACGGTAAACCAATTGTTTACAAAGGCACCATTACTGAAGGTAAATTGGTTTTAACCACTACCTTTAACAATGCACCTGTTAAGTTGACTTTAAAGCAACCTGCTGTTGCTAAGTAATAAATCCTGATAACGGATATAAAGAAAAAGCCCTTCTGAATATTCAGAAGGGCTTTTTCTTTAATCTTATTTTGTCATCCTGAGCGGAGCGAAGGATCTTATCAAACTTTTAATTCAAGCGTATAAGATTCTTCACTATGCTCAGAATGACAAGCATGTTTTTATTTGTTCTTACACATCGCAAATCATCATTGATGCTTGCAGCGAGGCTATCATTTTATCCTGATCATTAGTTATTGGCAGGTACTCTTGCGCTACATAGCCTTTAAAGCCCAGGTCTTTGATGGCTTTGATGACAGCCGGATAGTATAGCTCCTGCGTATCATTTGGCTCATTACGGCCGGGTACACCTGCCACGTGGAAATGCGCCAGATAATGTTGGTTTGCTCTGATAGTAGCAATTACGTCGCCTTCATCAATTTGCATGTGGTATATATCGTACAGTAATTTAAAATTTTCTGATCCCAGAGCTTTACATAATTTCACGCCCCAGTCTGTACGGTCGCATTGGTAATCGTGGTGGTTAACCTTGCTGTTTAATAACTCCATGCAAAGTACCACACCATGTTTTTCGGCAAGTGGCAGGATCTTTTTAAGACCTTCTACGCAATTGTTTAGTCCGGTTACATCGTCTTTACCTTCTCGGTTTCCGCTAAAGCAAATCAGGTTTTTATAACCTGCAGCAGCAACTTTCACAATCAGGTCGCTGTAGTCTTTGATCAGCTTTTCGTGTTTTGCAGGGTCGTTCCAACCAAAAGTTATAGCCACGCCCGGTCCGTTGCACATTGATGAATATAAACCATGTTTTTGAGCTATCGGCCATTCCTCAGGACCTATCAGGTCAATGGCTTTCATACCCATCCCCTTGGCAGCGCCGCAAAGCGTGTCGAGGTCTATATTTTGAAAGCACCAGCGGCATACTGAGTGGTTGATATTACCTTTTAATTTAGCAGGTTCGTCCTTGGTCACAGGCGAGGTTTTAAATGCAGATAATGCACCGGCGGCAGCTATGGCCCCGGTTCCGGCAACAATGTTTTTAATGGCCGATCTGCGGTTTTGGGATGATCTCATAATAATTAAAATTACGCTTTTTTAAATTAGCTTGTATAAAAATTTAAATACATTAAACTGCAAACCTTTAAATTTGTCTATAATTACAAAAAGCATAAATAACGAGATGAAGAAGTACCTTTTTATATCATTACTGGCGGTGTTAATTGCTACCGCAGTTTGTTATGCCGAAGGCGCAGCAGGGAAATGGTCTGGTACTATTGCTTTACTGTATGATGTTACCGTAAACATGAAAGAAGACAAAGGCGTAGTTAACGGCACCGTTACCACCGAGATTGGCGACATCCCCCTAAAAAATGGCGTAATAACCGGTAACGATATTGTGTTTAAACCTTTTACTTATAATGGTTTTGCCGTGCAGTACGTGAAGGGTAAAATTGACGGCGATAAAATGAACGTTGTCATAGGCTTTCAAGGCACTACGTTTACAGGTGTGCTTAAACGGGTAAAATAAATCATCGGGCTTAATTAGCCTGAAACTCCATTTTTATAGTTATAGACCCGGTTTTTAGACGGCTTGAGGTATTGAAAGCGCCACCGTAGCTGTAATTTTCATTGCTGTTTTTTCCTGTAATCTGGAACACCCCCATAGTAGCTTTTTTGAGTTTCCCTAGTGAGCCGCCTGCGTTATTGGCAATAGTCTCGGCTCGGGCCTTTGCATCAGCACTAGCACGCCCCAGAAGGTCCATTTTTACTTCGGTTAGCTTGGTGTTATAAAATTGAGGTGGGGCTGAATTAAGCTCTACACCATTTTCAATAAGTTCTGTCGCTTCGCGTGATATCTTATCTATTTTATCAACTGCGTTTGACTGCACGGTAACAGTTTGCATCAAGTTATATCCCGAGAATTTCTGGCCAAAATTACGCCCATTGTCATCTGTTACAGGTTCAAATTCTTTATTGATTGTTACAGACGAAAATATAATTTCGGTACTGTTAACTCCTTTTTTTAGCAAATAATCGCGAATAGTATTTTCATCAGCCTTCAGTGACGTGTAGGCGCTCCTTAAATCAGCAGATTTGCGAGAATAAGTGCCATTCCAAACAATCAGATCACTATTGAAATCTTTTTCGGCAAGGCCGGTAACTACAATAGTTTCCATATCGGTTGATCTCGATCTGTAGGCATGGCCAATAACAGCAAAAGCAATAATAACAGATATGCCAATTATCGCGGCGGTGATATAAGGTTTCATGGCGGAACGTTTTAATAAATTTACAGCTTTTAAAGCAATTGTTCAAGTTCTTTAAAACTTCTAACCGGAGTTAATATGCCAAGCATCGAAACTATATTTTGATAAACCTCTGCCGCCGTTCTCCCCTGCTCTCTTAAATATTTGATTGAAGTGGAACCAGCAGATTTAGACAGCTTTTTATCATCATCTTCCATCAATAAAGGGTGATGATGAAAAGTTGTATTAGCAAAAGCTGTTACGCCCAATACATCCGCCAAAAAAAGCTGCGCGAGCGTTGAGGGGAAAAGATCCTCGCCGCGTATCACCAGGTCAACACCGAAATGCAGATCGTCAACTATTGAGGCTAACTGGTAAGCCGGAAAATTATCTTTCTTTTTTACCACAAAGTTTTTCATAGTTTCCGGCAGGCGGATTGTAGTAATGCCATCGGTTAAGGTTTTCAGATCGATGGGCCTGTCGTCGGTATAAAGTCGCCAGGCAGTTTCGGGCGTATCCAGAGGGAGGGATTTATTGATACAATTGCCCGGATAACTGTCACCTTGTAACTGGGAGCGCGAACATTTGCAGGCAAATACCCCACGTTGTTCTGCCAGTTGTTGCAGCGCATCATCATACATATCCATCCGGTGTAATTGCGACCACTCATCATGATATTCAATTACATTCCGTGGACCCTCATCCCAGGGTATCTCCAGGAAATTTAGGGTGTCAAAAATATCCTGAACGTATAAATGATTTACCCGCTGCTGATCGAGATCATCAATACGCAGCAAAATTTTCGCGCCGGTTTTGCGGGCTATGGCCGCAGTAAGCGCGAATGACAAAGCATTACCTAAATGCAGATAGCCGCTGGGCGTAGGGGCTATTCGGGTGCGGGTAAACTTTGTCTCGTTATTTAGCATGGGCGCCAAATTAGGTTAAATCAGCTTAAATAAAAAAGGGCCCTGAAATTATCAGGGCCCTTTGTACGTTATCTATGATTTTTTAGTTAATGCCTAAGGCGTGAGCCACCTGGTTATAGTTATTCAGGCTAATACCCGGATTATGCAGCATCATATTAGTTAGTGCTGTTCCCGGAATTACTACAACCCTGAAATCCAGACTTCCTGATGTAAAACTTGATTTAATATCCAGGAAACCAACACCAAAGTCTTGCAGACTTAAAGTATTTCCTGAATCAGAAAATGGCAACGGGTTCCATGTCGCTGATGTGCCGGTAGTACGGCAATACACCAATACAATACCTTTATCAACAACATCCTGCGTAATAGCAGGCACCGAAAGGCGGGTGGCACTTAACAAAGAGACGCTCTGATTGGTGAACAAATAGCTATTTATTTCTGCTGCGCCGGTTGCACCAGTAGCGCCCGTTGCACCATTTGCACCTGTGGCCCCGGTTGCGCCATTTGCGCCGGTAGCACCATTTGCGCCTGTCGCGCCATTAGCACCAGTTGCCCCGTTGGCGCCATTTGCACCTGTAGCGCCCGTTGCACCTTTAGCGCCTGTTGCTCCAACTGCACCATTTGCTCCGGTAGCGCCCGTTGCTCCATTTGCTCCCGCGCCTGTAGCACCCGTGGCACCTGTCGCACCGGTAGCGCCTGTAGTACCATTAACTCCGTTTGCGCCATTGCTGCCGTTTGCGCCGGTTACACCAGCCACCCCTTGCGGGCCGCCTGCACCAGCAGCTCCATCGGCACCGGTTGCTCCAGTGGCGCCGGTTGCACCTGTAGAGCCGGTTGCCCCCGTTGGGCCCGGGTTAGTGGTGCTTTTGCAAGCGCCCAGGCTAAGTATAGTTATTAACGATATTGATAGTAAATGTTTAATCTTCATAGTAATGAATGTAATTACGCTAAAATACAGGGTTTTTACGAAACATTATTCATTTTGGTTTCAATTATTTGTTAGGCGCGCAAATTAATTTCTTTTGATTATAGTTATTTAACACAGCTAATTTTACCAACGGTTAACATCTGTTTATAAAATAAAACGAATCAGTTAAAACTTATATTTTTTCTTTTCGTTAAAACACTAAATACTTAACCTATGAGTAACATACGCACCCTGCACGCAAAAGTGCACAAATGGATTGATTCCATCGGATTTAGGCTAAATGCCTCGCAAACTGACAAGAGAAATAAGGTAACTACCAACCATTATTTCTTTGAGACTTTTAATTTTATCGAAAGAAATAAGGATGGCGATATTGGTAATTCAAAATTTTTATGTTTTGATATGTACGGCGAAAAAATAAACGTGCGTTCACTACTTGATTTGCAAACTGCCTTTTTTGAGAATATCAGCCAGCTTAAGTAATTTGAGTATTACTGCTGTTAAACCCTGCGTTTTAGGGTTAAGTGCATGGGTATATACTTTTTATCCCTAAATACTAATAAAAAAAATGGTCGACCGTCTCTTGATTTAAAGAGATCATCGATCTCTTGCAATGACATATTTGATACCGAGTTGACGTTGATCATCTCAATCTCATCGCCTTTTTGTAAACCAGCTTCGCTACCCGCCGATCCGGGTTCAACCTTCTCAATTACTACATGTACATAATCGTCCTTAAATGTGTAGTAGGTTAAGCCCGTCATGTCGTGCTCATCATGCCTTTTAAACTCCGCTCCCGGCTTTAGATAAAGTGTGTTGTTAGGATAATCAAATATTACATTAAATTTTTTAAGCAGGCCAATACCCAGGTTGCCATCGCGCGATATTGCTTTCGGAATCTTATCATCATCAGGAAATGCTGCTATAACGTTCTTTACCTTATATTTATCCAGTTGCACTTCTTTAATACGACTTAACTCGCCGCTGATCAACCCATTAATCCCTACCCCTAAATTAGCATCAATAAACTTCTTTTGAAGCTTTTCTTTATCCTTCAAATTTTCCAATGAAATAAAATGGCCCGCGCCCAGATCAACAATCAGTTTAGTTTGTTTTTCAGTACCGTCGGCAAAGGTAACTTTCGAGGTTAGGTAAGGTTTACGATCTTCAATACTAATAGGGATTTTGGCCCCGCGTTTATAGTATCTCATATCCTCGGGGGCCGATACCACCAGCGTTGTATCTATAAAATCAATTTTTACAGCAAGCCGGTTAAAAAATTCATACCCTAATAAACCATGTATCGTTTCGCCTGCATAAGCCGAAAGGCCAAAATTATCCTGCTTGAAAATAGCCGCGCTTACGTTATTACTTACCACACCATGAATATCAATTTTAAGTGGATTGGTAATGTAGGCTTCAAAATCATTGCCCACGCCAAAGCCATGTATTTTAAATGTGCGTTTGCTTTCAACGCCTATAGAATCAATTAATGAGGGTTCTGTAATCAGCATATAACCCACGCCGGTGTCTAACACAAAATTATAGGGGCCGTGGTTATTGATCTTTAGTTTAACCACAATCAGGTTGCGTACCAATTGAAATGGAATAGTTTCTACCTGCCCCTTGTACTCCATGGAGAAAGACTGCGCATTAGCCGGTAACCAAAAGCAGCAGAGTGCAATTGCCAGAATAACAAATCGATAACGCTTTAAGTAAAACATTGCCCGAAACCGGATTTTCTAATTGGATATTAAAATTAACAAAATATTACATCATAACAGGGAATATTTGTTAACTAATATTCAACTACTTTTTGTCGACTCCTTGGGCGGGTCCTTCAGTTCTCCTTTTAATTCCGGGTTTTGCGCGGGGAGCGTTTTAACCTCATGCTCAACCTCGGTTTGTATTACTGCTACTGCGTACTCCGCAGGTTCAATTTTACAGCCGGTTGCTTCGGCATAAACCTGGGTAAACTCGGCGCCTATATAAAGTATGGCGGCGGTATAATAAATCCACAGTAAAATCAGGATGATAGAACCAGCGGCGCCATACGCCGAGCTTTGAGCAGAATACTGCAAGTAAATGCCGATAAGATACTGCCCCAGCATAAACAGCAGCGCTGTAAAAATAGCCCCCGAGCGTACATCCTTCCAGCGGATCTTAACATCAGGCAGTACCTTAAATATAATGCCGAATAACGTTGAGATAACAATTAAAGTAATACCCAGGTTAATGCCTTTGATAAGCAGATTAGTAACGTATGGCAGAAAGTGCTCCAGTTTTTTACTCAAGGCATCCATCAGGAAATTAACAATAAGCGAGGCCAATAATAAAAAACCAAGACTCACAATCAGTGAAAATGACAAGAAACGATTTTGAAGCAGTTTAAGCCAACCTTTTTTAGGCTTAGCCTTAACCCGCCATATCATATTTAAAGAATCCTGGATCTCTATAAAAATACTGCTGGCACCCAGCATCAAAGTAACTATGCCAATAACCACTGCGATACCGGTTTTGCCTGACAGCGCCAGGCTCTTTAACATATCTTGTATTTGCACTGCAGCTTTGGGGCCTACATACTGGGCAATTTCCGGGTATAGCCTGTTTGCTGCAGCATCATTACCCAAAAACAAACCTGCTAATGATATCACTAAAATTAAAAGTGGCGCCAAAGAAAACACCGTGTAGTAAGCCAATGAGGCACTTAGCTTGAGGCCGTTATCATTAATAAAACCGCTAAACGTAGCTACTAAAACTTTCCAGAGTTTTTTGAGGTGTATTTTGTTAAATAATCTCATTGTAAATCAAATATATTTGTGTTGCACGACGATTAAAATCTGTGCAGCATGGCCATGAAAAAAACAAATTCTTTTAACGGCTTTTTGATACTAACATTTATTTGCTGTAATCTAAGCAATTTTAATGCCTTTGCTCAAAAAACCAACATTTGGATAGTTAGAGTGGCCGAAACAAATCCGGTGGTACCAGGAGCTGCTAACGTATCACCGGGCCTGTCTGCCGATGGCCAGGAACGCGCAACCGCCCTGCTAAAAGCGCTAAAACACGAAAAACTGCAGGCTATTTACATACCTTCAGGCACCCCCGCCCAACAAACTGTTTATCCCTTATCAGCCAAAGTAAAACTGCTGCCCAGGGTTTATACGGATAGTGTTGGCGCATTTGTAAAAACCCTTAATCGCAATTTTCAAGGCACTAATGTATTGATTGCAGCACAGTTGAAAGATATTTTGCCGTTAATAAGCCAGCTTGGCGCAGAGCCGCCTTTTGATGCCTTAAATGATGAGGATTATGATCTGCTTTTTTCTATCACTATTGATAATAATGACAAAAAGGATATGATGGTTAGCTATTACGGTAAAGCCCACCATGTATCAGAGATCCCGCAGCAGTATCTGATAGAAAAATATTATCCATCATATATTGCGCCCATTAATAACCATTAATGCTGCGACACAATCAGTAAATCAAGATCCTTGCTTGGAATATTGAAACGCTCGGCAATATGTTTATTGGTTAAATGGCCCTGGTAAATATATACCGCTTCGCGGATACCTTGTTTTTGCCAGATCACATTCTTGATCCCCCCCTGTTCGCCAACCTCTAATAAAATAGGTGCGAAAATATTAGTTAAAGCGTAAGTAGCAGTACGTGCTACACGCGACGCTATATTAGGTACGCAATAATGAATTACATCATATTTACGGAATACCGGGTGGGTATGGTTAGTGATCTCTGACGTTTCAAAACAACCGCCCTGGTCAATACTTACATCAATAATCACCGAGTTAGGTTTCATCTTGCTAACCGTCGACTCGGACACGATGCAAGGGCTTCGGCCATCTTCGGCGCGCATAGCGCCAATAGCAACATCGCAGGTAGTGATGGCTTTCTCTAAAACTATAGGCTGTACCACCGATGTAAATACCCTTGCGCCAATGTTATTTTGCAGGCGGCGCAGCTTGTAAATTGACGGATCGAATACTTTTACCTCGGCCCCCAATGATATGGCTGTACGGGCAGCATATTCACCTACGGTGCCGGCACCTAAAATAACAATCTCTGTTGGTGGCACGCCGGTAATGCCGCCTAGCATAAGTCCCTTACCATCAAAAATATTGCTCAGATATTCGGCAGCTATTAAGATAGATGTAGCACCCACAATCTCGCTCATGGCACGTACTACGCTCAATGAGTTGCCTTCGTCGCGCAGGTGTTCAAAACATAACGCTGTCACCTGTTTTTTAAGCAAAGCCTTTAAAAGCTCTGGCTTAAGCGATGACAATTGCAGCGTTGATATCAGGATCTGGCCGGGTTTCATCATCGCTATCTCTTCCATGGTAGGCGGAGCTATTTTAATGATGATATCGGCTTCGTAAACTTTTTTGGTATCGAAAACTATTTGGGCGCCTTGTTCTGCATAATCTTTATCCAGAAACTTAGCGGCCTTGCCCGCGTTGCTTTCCAGCATAACCTCGTGGCCATTGTTTACCAATAAAGCTACAGAAAGCGGGGTAAGCGGGATACGGTTTTCCTGGAAGGAAATCTCTTTGGGTATGCCGATGTAAAGTTTGTTTTTTTTATTCTTGACCTCAAGCATCGATTCCTGGGGCTGCATCATGGCCTGCTTCGCGACGTCTGAAAAACCGCTGTATTTCCCTGAACTCATATTCTATATTTAGGAATGATGAAGATAATAAAAATCCGTCAGATTTTTTCAACAGATATTTGCCTGCTGCCGTTAGCTAAAGCCTGAATATTAACGCCGATATAATTGAGCGGCAACATATCCGGAATTTTCTCGGGCCACTCAATAAAGCAATAATCGCCAGAGTAAAAATACTCCTCTGCGCCCATATCCAAAGCTTCGGTTTGGGTTTTAAGCCGATAAAAATCAAAGTGATAGATTTTGTTGCCCGGCCCGTTATATTCATTTACAATAGCAAACGTAGGGCTGGTAACCGCTTCCGAAACTCCAAGTACTTCGCAAATAGTTTTAATAAACGTGGTTTTACCTGCGCCCATATCCCCCTGAAAAATAAATACCTTTTGATTGCCGGCAAACTCCATAAGCCGCTTAGCCGCGGCCGGTAGTTCTGAAATTGAAGAAGCAGTAATGATCATAGCTGAAGGCAAAAATAACCAAACGTCCGTTTCTTAGCGAACAAATCTTATGGGCTGATTAAATTTGGCTAAAGCCAAAGCAAATTTAATAATTACCCGTCCCATAAATGGGACGGCAATGAATATAAAACTTCATTAATTTATTTAATATTCATTGCCGCCGGCTTTAGCCGACGGAACTTAAATAAATTAAATTCTGGCTTTAGCCTAATCTTGCGAAGATGTTCTAAACTACTGTTTCGCAATCCTATAAAAATTACCATTATCGGTCAGTCCGTATAGGGCGCCATCTCTACCGGTAACCAACGCGCGCCAGCGTTCGTTCAACTCTTTAAACAAGCGTTCCTCGCCTACCACTTTGTTATTTTTAATTATCAGCCGCGCAATATGCGATCCGCTCAGGCCACCAACAAACAAATTATTCTTCCACTCCGGAATCATATCGCCGGTGTAAAAAGTGATGCCCGACGGCGAGATGCTCGGATCCCAATAATAAACGGGTTGCGTGATGCCATCTTTTTGCTGTATCCCATCGTAAACCTGTTTTCCACTGTATTCAATACCATAAGTTACATAGGGCCAGCCATAATTATTACCTGCACGAACAATGTTGATCTCGTCGCCGCCGCGCGGGCCAAACTCGTCCTCCCAAAGCTCACCGGTTACGGGGTTCCAGGCCATACCCTCCGGGTTTCTGAAACCGTAGGCATATATCTCGGGCCTGGCACCCGCAGTATGGGCAAACGGGCCATTAGGCACTGGTTGTCCGTCTTTGGTTATGTGTATTACTTTACCTATTGTAGCACCTAAATCCTGCGCTTTAACACGGATGTCATTGGCCCCCCGCTCACCGGTGCTCACAAATAGGTCGCCTTTTTTATCAAACAAAATGCGCGATCCGTATTGCAGATCGCCTTTGTAATTTGGTGTAGCACGATAAATCACCGTTACGTTTTCCAGTTTGGTTTCATCGGCAGATAATTTGCCTTTGGCTACAGCCAGCGTCGAGCCATCAGCACCCGGTTCGGCGTAGTCCCAATATACTATGCGGTTGTGGGCGTAATCGGGGTCTATATTTACATCCAACATACCGCCTTGTCCCTGTGCCAATACAGCCGGGAAACCGGTAATCTGCTTATCCAATGTACCATCTATTTTTAAGATCTGCATGGTGCCGGTTTTGCCGGTTATTAAAAACCGGCCGCCGGGTAACACATGTATCCCCCATGGGTTTTTTAAGCTGCTGTTAATTACTGTAGCTTTTACGGGCACACTGGTTTGAACACCATGTATGCGCGTTTGGCCAACAAATGCCGGCTTATAGTTACTGTTAGGCGCCTTTGTTTCTACATGGTTTGTAGTATCTGCTGTTTGACCCATAGCCACTGCCGATGCGCCGAGAAATATCGCACTTAAAGTAAATTTCTTGATTTGAATTGCTTTCATAGCTGTATGAATGTTTGCTTATTGCTTAGTTAATACAATATACGGGCAGATATGTTTAGGCGTTGGCTTGCATTAAACCTGTTACAAAGGCATAAAAAAAGCCCCGCTCCAAATGGAGCGGGGCTTTTGCTTTAGTTTATTTCAAATTAGTTGAAGATATATCTTAAACCAACTTGTGCTTGCCAACGAGAGAAGATACTCAAGTCGGTTTTGAATGAACTAGTTAACGGAACCTGGTTAGCATTGTCCAGGTAAGGGAAAGTATAGTTCAATTTACCATTAGCATCTTTGGTGCCCATGTATTTCAACACAGTTGAAGAACCGTTGTTGAAACCGGTAAATGAAGTATAGTATTGACCCCAATCTCTGTTTAACATGTTACCAAAGTTAATTATGTCAAAAGTAACTTCGATAGTGTTGCGTTTGCCATCACCTGATTTCACGAAGAAATCTTGAGCAAGGTGCAAGTCAACACGTTTAAAGTAAGGCAGGATCACGCCGTTACGTTGAGCATACTCGCCTTTGTGTTTGCTCAGGTATGGATCCTGGTTAATGAAGTTGTTTAATTGAGTCCAGATCTGATCTGGTGTACGTGGGTCGTTTGCATCAGCTTTAACCAAATTGATTTGACCTTTGTAAGAAGGGATAAACATCAGGTCGTTGGTTGCGCCGTCATTGTTAGGGTCGCCAGAGGTGATGTAAGATACAGCACCGCTGTTAGCGGCCTCAAACTCTAAACCGATAGTTGATGCATAGTTTTTAGCATACTCTTTTTTGTAAGCTAAAGTAGCAATAACACGGTTAGGCATTACAAATGAGCTATTTGACAAGTTATCTAAATTTGGATTACCTGCTACATAACGGGTGCTCCAGATTGTAGATGCTGTTGAACCACCATCGTTAACATCTTTTGATACGGTGTGCGTATAAGCTGCGCTGGCAAATAAACCATTGCTGAATGATTTTTGTAACTGCGCAGTTGTAAACCATGAGTAACCCTGGTTAGTATTACGCATGTAATATAAACCACTGATAGACGGGTTTGCTAAAGTTGCTGCAGAAGCGGCCGGCGTAGTGTTTTTTGACGTATAGATCAACTGGTGCTCATCACCAGGAGCTGTAGTAGTGGTGTTAGACAATACTAAGTTTTGGTGATAGATAGCGTTGATATCTTTGGTATAAGCACCCTCGATTGTACCAATAACGCCGCCAGGTAACTTTTGGTCAATAGCAACGTTGGTACGCCAGATTTTTGGATATTTTAAGTTCGGGTCTGCAACATCTAACTCATATGAAGTGTTAGCCGCTGCAACAGCCGGACGATTAGCATTTACGTTTGGATTGTAAATTAACTGCGCATTTTGAGCTGGTGTATTGCCGGCAGCACCTTTGGTGATGGTGTATGAACCAAACAATAAACCGTTGTTTGACGCCTGGTTAGAGATCCATACAAATGGAACCTGGCCGGTGAATAAACCTGAACCACCACGCACCTGGGTAGTTTGATCGCCATTAACATCCCAGTTGAAACCTACACGCGGAGAAATTTGCAAGCGGTTCTTTGGAAGTTTTGAAGGATCAACATGGGTACCACCCTGGAAAGTTAATGCAGGTACGTTTGCGTTATAACCTAATTGCGTAGGGAATACATTATAATCAGCTCTTACACCGTAAGTTAATCTGAATTGATCTGTCAAATGCACTTTATCTTCTGCATATACAGCATAAGTATTGGCTTTGATTTTTGCATAAGGGAACTGACCGCCAGGCAAAGCAGAGAAACGGGTAGTATAAGCAGTAGCTGCAGCACCCGAAGTAAAGTCGGCTGCCGAGTTAAAGGTATATAAACCGTTATAATCTGGCGCAAAACCATTCAGGTAGCTTTGACCTTGATCACTTGTACCAAAAGTAAACTCATGTTTACCGGCAAATATGGTAAAGTCATCATTAAACTGCCAGATATTGGTGTTTAACAAGTTACCTGCAGTATATAGTTCATAACCAACGCTGGTTTCAACTGCAGAAGCAGTAGTAGTAGCGCTACCGTTACCAATATCGGCCATCGGGATGGTTGCACCTAATGACGCACGGTAATCGCGCAGAGCCTGGTAACCAACAGTCAGTTTGTTTGACATGGTGTTGCTGATACGGCTATCCCACTCTACAATACCAATGTTAAAGTTGTTATTAATGCGGTAACCTGAACCGTAGAATGGCAAGGTAGTAGTACCCGGCGCACGTGTAGTGTTGCTGATACCTACGATACCAGAGTTACTTGCAGGCTGGTCTTTAAATGATTTTAAGTAGAAATATTTAGCACTGATGGTGTTGTTTTTATCAACGTTCCAGTCTAATTTAACAGTCATCTTATCACTTGAGGTTTTATAAGCATAACCCTGATAAGCACCTTCGTCATAACCTAAACCTTTTAAGTAAGTAGAGATAGCATCCAAATCAGAAGCTTTTGCTTGCGATACCTGCGAACCGCTAACGCCAGGAGCTGTAGCTACATAAGCTGTAGCCGGTGCGCTGATACGCTCTTGCTCGCCGGATACGAATAAGAATAATTTATTTTTGATGATAGGACCGCCAACACTTAAACCGGTTTGACGATAAGTGAACGGCGTTTTAGCAACACCCGCAGTACCGGTTTGGTAACCTTGCAGACCTTTGCTACGGATATAATCATAAACAGTTCCTTTAACTTCATTGGTACCAGATTTTACCGCGGTGTTAATACCTGCGCCGGTAAAGTTACCCTGACGTACGTCATAAGGAGCTAAGTCAACCTGGATCTGTTCGATAGCGTCCAAAGAGATAGGTTGTGAGCTTGTTTGACCACCCAAAGTACCAGACAAACCAAACGAGTTGTTAAATAAGGCACCGTCAACAGTTACGTTATTGTAAGTGCTGCTACGGCCACCAAAGTTCAAACCATTAGGCGTAGCTGATGGAGTAAGTTTGGTAAAATCTTGTAATGAACGGTTAATGGTTGGCAGGTTATCAATTTGCGTACGGCTGATGGTTTCGCGGGCACCGGTACGTGATGAATTGATTACTTTGTTGCCGGTGCCGGTAACGGTAACCTCATTTAAGGTAGCCGTGCTGGTTTCTAGTTTAACCTTAATGTTTTGATCCTGGCCAATAGTTAAGCTGATGCCTTCTACGGTAAAATCTTTATAACCTATAAAGCTTACTTTAAAAATGTAGGGGCCACCTACTCTTAAGTTATTCAAGTTAAATCTACCATCGGCACGGGTAGAGGTTGAGTAGACAGTACCGGTTGGTACGTGGGTAATGGTTACTGTTGCACCTGGAACGGTTTCCTTTTCGTCAGTTACTGTACCATTGATGCTGGCGGTGGTTACACCTTGGGCATTTACCTTGTTAGCGATGGTAAACAATGCACCCGTGACCAGCAGAATAAAAAGTAAAACTTTTTTCATACTTGTTTTTTAAGAGTTAATAGTGAAATCAATTAATTGCTACAAATATAGCCGGCTTACCAACCGCTAGTGTTAAATTATTATTAACAATTTGTGTATTAAATACTCACACATAACCAGACTTTTAGCCTTTATGTAAAATATCACAATAAATAATTAATATTTTCTTAGAAATTAAGCTACGAACCTAACATTACGAAAAACTGAGCGCCCAATTAACTCACAAATGTTGATATTTTACAACAACCGACAAGAAAATCACCAGTTAATAGAAATTCTTCAATATATAACCGAATTGGTTGCCAAAACTTAAACGTTAATTAATACTATTGTCTTGGATATGAATTTCTTAAATAGATACTAATTGACGTTGAAGGAAAAGCAAGAGCCGTTATTATGTATTTTTTGGTTTATAATATTATTTACACCTATCAGGAATAATATAAAATACAATCGATTTCATCAGGCAAAATACTTTCTCGGTTAATCTTAAATTAACATTGATTTACTGCTCTATTCAATCATACGGCAGGGTCGTTCCGACCTAAAAAACTGTTAAACAAACATTAAATTTTATTTCCTGTTAAATGTTTTATCCCTGCTTTATTGCACAGGCCAGGTTTATAAGTATTAGTTACAATATTTTAATTAATTAATATTTAGCTATAACCTTTTATTGTAAGCCCAACGTATAACAGAACAAATTATAACCTAGGTCTATCGCCCCTCGCAGACCCATACTAAATGTTGTTGAATAAGTTGTTTTAAGCAGGCTTTCGCTGTGCGCGATATTTTGCCTTGTGTTAGAATTACTTGTGGTAGTGGAACTACAATTTATTGTTTTTTAAAAAGCTTACAATTAATCAAAACAACAATAAACCACTAATTCCTACAATGATGAAGAGAACAATTATCCTGACGCTGGGCGCCTGCCTGGCCATGTTAAGCTGCACAAAAAGGGACGAAACAAAAGGGGCCATGTCCCTGGGTTCTGCACCGCCCATTAATTCTAAACAGGCTTTCAATTCCTGGGACCCGGTAGATGCGACCACTGCCTACACCGCTTTTAACAATGCCTGTTACAATCCAACAACCAAACTTTATTACAGTACCACATTAAAAGATGCCGATGCTGCCATCTGGACCAACGCTATATTTTGGGATATGGCCATGGACAATTACCTGCGCACCCGCACTTCGGCAGCGCTTACGCGCGTTACCGACATGTACACCGGCGGCTTTAATAAATACGATAGCTATAACTGGAACAACACCACCGTATGGTTTATTTATGACGATATGATGTGGTGGGTAATGGCCCTGGCCCGTGCCAACCAGATCACGGGTAACGCGGCTTATTTAACTAATGCCGAGGCTGGTTTCGACCATGTCTGGGCTGGCTCTTACGACCCTACCGGCGGTGGTATGTTCTGGGATTTTAACCATACGGGTAAAAACTCATGCATTAACTTTCCTACCGTTATTGCTGCCATGCGTTTATATACTATAACCGGCAACACCGCTTATCTAACCAAAGCGCAGACCATTTATACCTGGGCCAAAGCCAATTTAACCAACACCAGCACCGGCGAGGTTTACGATAATAAGATAGGCACCAATCCTCCGGGCGGCCAAGCCTACACTTATAACGCGGGTACGGCCATAGGCGCGGCTTATGCCTTATATAAACAAAGCGGTAACAGCGCTTACCTGTCAGACGCCCAGCGTTATGCCGACTATGTGAAAAACAACCTTTGTGATGTGAACGGCATCTTGCCTGCCGAAGGCGACTTTAACGAACAGGGTACCATGAAAGCTATTTTTGCCGATTACATTATGCAGTTGATCAACGACGGCGGCCAAACTCAATACTTAAGCTGGATTCAAACCAATATTGATACCGGCTGGGCCAACCGCGATCCGTCTCGAAACCTTACTTACCGTAATTATGCCGTGGCCTGCCCTACCGGTTACATTCAAACTTACGAGGCTTGCAGCCTGGTGGCGTTTATGCAGCTGTATCCCGGCGTAACATTTTACCAGGACACCATGTTTGGCGGCACCGTGACCGGCATTATCCCGAAAGGCACCTACACATTATCGCAACTAACGCCTTATGGTTTTGTGAACGATTGGGCCTCGTCGGCCAAGGTACCGGCCGGCTGGACCGTTACTATGTACAAAGATGATAACTTTACCGGCCAGGTGTGGACCCTGCCAAGCGGCGAAACCCCACACTTCCCTAACCTGACGCCAAACGCCAACGACGTGGTAACATCGGTTAAAATACAATAGATACTTTTACCCTAAACCTGCAAAAGCACAACGGCGTAAGCTGTTGTGCTTTTTTGTTAATTTTAAGCGATGGAGGAGCATTACTTCTCCGTCACGTCATTGCGAGGAACGAAGCAATCTCTACACTTGCTAATCAATATGCAGATTTTCCACAAGCGAGACGCTTGCGGCAGCGAGGGTTGAAAAATTCGGCAGTAAAAGCATCTGGCACTGAGGAGCGTCTCACAAAAAAGGCCACTCTTAATAAGCGGCCTTTTTATAAATTTCAATAACAATATTAGTTTAACGCATTGTATAAATTACTAACATCTGAAGCCTGGAACGCGAAGTTGTAGATTCGCAGATCGCTCATGGCGCCGTTAAAAAAGTAGGTGCCGGCCGGATTGTCTTGCCCTATATATAAACTGGCAAAAACCAGCGCGGCTGGAGCTGCAACATTAATAACAGAATTAGACAATACATTATCTATATAAACGCTCAAGCGGCGGCTAACAGCAGAATCGTACGTAATGGTAACCATGTGCCAGGCATTGGTAGATATTGCCGTCGAACTTGAGGTATTAGCTACGCCATTTGAAAAGTTTACCAGACCGGTTGAGGTAATGCCCCAGCTCCAGCCGCTATTACCAATTCCGAAATTTCTTTTACCCATAATAATGGAAGCCGAAGTACTAAGCGCGTGTAAATTTATCCAGGCATTTAGCGTAAATGAGCTGTTAGCCAGGCGAAGATCAGTGGCATCGGGCACAACAATAGAGCTGGTAGTACCATTGAATGCATAAGCGCCTACGGGGTTGCCAAAACGGTCTGTTGTTGTGGTAATCGCTGTAGCGGTGCCATTATTACCATTTCCCGAAAAATCATTGGTAGATTGAGTTAACGGCCAATAGGCTACCACGTCGTTTGTAGGTGGCGTGGTCGAAGCGTAAAGCGCAGAAACCTCAGTAGCACTTACGGTACGATTATACAAGCGCACATTGTCCAGAGCGCCATTCAGGAAAGATCCGCCCAAAGTAGGATCGTCTTTTCCCAGGTAAAATGTATTGGCATTAGTAGCAACCGGCGTATTCACACTGGGTGTGGTAGGGATATAATGAACGCCGTCTACATAGGTATCTGTTGTATGCGCCGTATTGCTATATACACTGGTTACCATGTGCCAGCCACCGGTATTTACATGGGTAAATCCTTCTCCGTAGGGCGTGGTGCCGGGGTTAAAGTTAACAAAACCCGAACCTCCCGGCGACGCAAGGGCTCCTGTTATACCAAAGCTCCAGCCGTCGTTAGGCGTGCTGCTGCGTTTACCGGCAATCACCGAACCAAAGCCTGCATTATAACTTGTTAAATTTACCCAGGCATTGATGGTGTAATCTGTTCCACTTAGCCGGAAAGGCACATTATCTGGCACAGACATAAAGCTGCTGGTGCCGTTAAAGCCCGATGCACCATTGGTGTGGCCCGAGTGGTCGACAGCCGGGCTGATAGTACTTAAGGTAGCGGTATGACCATTCCCCGAAAAATCGTAGCCGGTGTTACTTACACCGGGCCAATAAGCTAATAAACCATTTGAAAGCGTTGCCAGCGGCGCAAAGCTTGTCGATACAGTGTTAGGTGTTACGATACCTGACGCTGTACCCGGTGCGCTATTTTTTTTACAAGCGATGAAAGAAATTGAGGCAGCTGCAAATAAGGCAACGCCCATTACGGATTTTTTTTTCATGATGATAAAATTTAGAGTAAGCGTTATTGCTTATTATAAATCTATAGTTAAAATTTAACACACTCTGGTTGTGAATAAAATGAATAAAGGTTAATATTTTAACAATAGTTAATATTTTTGATGTCACTAACGCCTTTTCGGAAAACGTATTTATCGGCCTATATAGCGCTTAATTCCTGACATAACAGGGCTGCGTTCCTTACAGCTATAGCGTGGTGGCCAGCAAACGGGGTGGATCCAAACCCACTTAAAGTCAGAAAAAGTGATCCAATTATTAAAATAGTTTCAATGCAACTATTTCATTTTCAATTATTTGTATTTTCCAGGTGATCCAACTGATTCAATTGATCCACATTCTCGCGTGGATCAATTCGGCCTTGCACGGGGCGGAAAGAGGATAAGAATATCGAACACCGAATGTTAAATAGTGAATGATGAAGTACTTCTTAATTTGAAATTCAGAATTCACTATTCGATATTAAAATAGCGAAGCAAAGACCGGGTGCCCCGTCACTGGTCGAAGTTTTCAACTTCGAACCAAAATGCAGCAAGTTTTCAACTTGCTTTGCGAGATGATTGTTTAACTGTTTTTAAATGCTTCAATGAGCTTTTTTCTGCTCGATTACCGTTGTTTCGCAAGTGATAATTGCTTTTATAAGCTAATCTCTTAAACAACAGAATGAAACAAAAAAAGACTTAAAAGTCATAAATACTGTTTCATTTTGTTTCATTTTGTTTTCTCAATATATTCATTACCAGAGTTTTACATTAAAATAGTGTTTCACTTGTTTCACCTGACACATACACACGTGAAACAAAACAAACGTCGCTACTGGCGGGAGAGTCCCCCCGCGTTAGTGACAGCAGCGGATACCGGCCCCGCGCTAAGGCCTTGCGCAGTATGAGCGAATGGCGCGGTCCGCCCCAAGGCGGAAACGCCCAATCACACCATAACATTTTTACAATCTAAAATAAACCCGCCAGCTTTACCTAAACTGCTTTTCCTTATCTTTCGCACAGCCAAAAATCTACGTTTATGAAATTCATTAGCCTGTCTGCTGCCTTAGTTACAGCGTTCTGTTTATGCGCCAATAAACCCGACCCGATAAAACCTGTCGCGGCGGTTAGTACTGCTGACTTTTTAAATAGCATCGGCGTAAATTCGGCCATATCAACGCGCGGTGAGAAACTGGAGAAGACGATTGAGGCCATCAAATACACCGGCATCCGTTGGATCCGTGCTGGCTATGAGGGCGATGTGGCTTCGCCCGATCTTTTAGCCTTGCACCAGGCAACCGGCTTAAAATATAGTTATGGGCTGATGAGTGGCGGCACGGATATCCCGCGTTTATTAAGCGGTGCACGTGTGCTGGCTGATGCAGGTGCGCTGCTGGCTTTCGAAGGCAATAATGAACCTAACAACTGGGCCATTACTTACAATGGCCAAAAAAGTGGCAAGAACGAAAGTTGGATCGGCGTAGCCAAGCTGCAAAACGAACTATACAAAGCCGTAAAAGCCGATAAAGCACTAAAGAAATATCCCGTTTGGAGCCTCACCGAAAGCGGCGCGCAGAAAGATAATGCCGGCCTGCAATACCTAACCATCCCGGCTGGTGCTAACACTGTCATGCCCGCCGGTACTCAATATGCCGATTACGCTACTTGCCATAACTATTTCTCGCACCCAAGCCATCCTGGCGTATACGATAATCAAACCTGGAACGCTGCTGATCCGGGTCATTTGTGTAAAGTAGATGGATTGTATGGCAATTACGGTAAAACCTGGGCCAACAAATTCATGGGCTATACAGAAGAACAATTGGTTAATCTGCCCAAAGTGACTACCGAAACCGGCGTAACCATTCAAGGCGATTTTACCGAGGAAAAACAGGCTCGCCTATACCTTAATCTTTATCTGGCGCAGTTTAAACGCAAATGGAGCTATACTTCGGTTTATTTGCTGCGCGATCGATCTGACGAGGATGGCAACCAAACGTTCGGCTTTTATCAAAAGGATTATACGCCGCGTAAAGCTGCCGTCTACTTACATAACCTCACCACTATTTTGACGGATACGGGCCGGGCAAAGCAACCCGGCAAACTGGCTTATACTATTGCCAACCAACCCGAAACTGTGCATGACCTGCTTCTAAAAAACAGCAATGGCAAATTTCAACTGGTGATCTGGGATGAAAAAGCCAGCGGAACAGATAACCTGATCATAAACTTGAGTAAAAAATACAGCACTGTTAACGTTTATGATCCGACTATCAGTGAAATGGCACAAACCACTTTAAGAAATGCCAACAGTGTTGTATTAACTTTAAGTGACCACCCAATAGTGATTGAGCTTTAACCGTTAAATGAAACTTGTAAATACATCCAATTACAAAGTACTGCTTGTCATACTTTTATGACATATTAACTTTTAAGCTATTCTATTGCTCCTTAATGCAATCTTAACATTTAGTTTAAGTTTGGCTTATACTGTACGTGTTCTTTTGCGCAATATCTAAAGCGGATATTAGTGTAAAAAGTTCAGCTACTACAATTATTCCCCCTGACTCATTTTGCCGCTTTAGTTATCATTCAAATTCATTAATGGTAATTAAAAATTCATGAAGCAACTTTTACAATTTAAACGGCACCTGTTGTTGCTGTTATTATTTGCAGGAACTTATGTTACTGCTTCGGCACAAGGCATAAAAGGCACCGTGGCCGACAAAGCAACCGGCGAACCACTTATTGGCGCTACGGTTACTATTAAAAACAGCGCAGGCGCTAAACAATCTGTAAGCGTGGGCCTTGACGGCAGTTTCGTTTTCAGAAACGTTATGCCCGGTAAATATGAAGTAGAGGCCAAATACGTTTCTTATAAAGATGACGAGGCAAACGCAAACGTTCAGGATGGCGTAACCGAAAACGTAAAACTATTGTTAACCAGCAAGTCGACCGACTTGAATGAGGTAAAAATAGGCGGAACAGCAGATCGTACCAGCGACCAAAGCGCACGTATGCTGGAGCAGCGCTCAAGCCAGGTCCTTAATGCGGTATCTGCCCACGCTATCGAGATTTCGCCGGATATTACCGTAGCCAACATTACGCAACGTGTATCTGGTGTAACAATCCAACGTAGCAACAACGGCGAGGGCCAGTATGCCATTATCCGCGGTATGGAGAAGCGCTATACTTACACGCTGATCAACGGGTTTAAAATTCCAAGCCCTGATAACAAAAACCGTTATATCCCATTGGATATTTTCCCTGCGGATATTATTGACCGTCTGGAGGTTTATAAATCATTAACCCCGTCAATGGAAGGCGATGCGATAGCAGGTGGTATTAACCTCGTGCTGAAACAAGCACCAGATGATTTTACAGTTAGCGCTAACGTAGGTGTTGGTATGTCGCAAAGCGTTATGGATCATGGCTTCACTAACTTTGGCGCCAACAACCAAACGCTACGCTCGCCACGCATTACTAACGGAGCTGCCTACAATGCTACTATTTCAGATTTCACTAATGATGGGCAGCACTTCAGCAATTCGAAGTTGCCCGTGGGTACAATTGCTAACCTGAGTGTTGGCGGCCGTACTGCTGATAAAAGATTTGGCGCCCTGGTTTCATTAAGCTACCAGGATATCTCTAAAGACACTAAAGGGGTTTTCTTTGCGTCGGATGTTGACGTAAATAACCAACCGGTAGTTACAGATATCCAGGCCCGTACTTATAATATAGAGCAACAACGTGCCAGCGCTATCGGCCGTTTTGATTATAAATTCAACTCGCGTAACAAGTTAAATTTCGATGCTTCTTATATCAACCTGTCACAAAATCAATATCGTTTTGTATCTGATACCTCGCTTACATTAGCGCGCACCGGTGCCGGCCAGGGCCGTGTAACGCAAGACCCACGCAGCCAGCGAGACGTGCAAAAGGTATATGACTTTACCTTACATGGCGACAATCGCTTAGCCGATAATTTCAGCATTAACTATACCGGTAAATACTCAAAAGCTACCGCTAACGAAAACCGTTACGACCTGGCATTATTAACCAGCAGGACTTTGCAATCTGACGGATCTGTTACCCAGGCTCCGGTTAGCTTAGATGCTTTAAAGGGCCAGACACAAACTTTCTCTTACAACTCTGATCAAGATAAAAGCGGCTATCTGAATTTAGTTTATACACCAAAATTTGGCGACACCAAAGTAGAGTTTACAGTAGGCGGCATGTATCGTAACAAAACCCGTAACAGCACTTTTGACCAATATACACTGGGCCTGCCGTTAACCGCATCAACCCAAACTTACGATGGAAACATCGACCATAATAGCTTTGTGGTTTCTACCTTACAAGGCACCGCTTCTGACCCACTGAACTACCAGTTCACTGAGAATATTGGTGCAGGTTTTGGTCAGTTTAAATTTAATATCGACAAATTAGAATTATTAGGCGGCGCTCGCTATGAGCACACCGATCAAAGCTATTTTGACGCTCTGCCTGCCACGCAAGCCGGTAAAACCGGATCAATCAAATATTTTGATATATTGCCAAGCTTAAACTTAAAATATGCTTTAAGCGACAAAGAAAATCTGCGTGCCTCTTATTACTCTGCTATCAGCCGTCCAAACTTTTATGAGATTGTTCCGCATACCAGTGGCGACCCGGATGCAGATTACCAGGAAATTGGCAACCCCAACCTAAAACGCGCTACTGCCGATAACTACGATCTGCGTTACGAGTTTTTCCCTAAACCGTTAGACCAGTTATTGGTGGGTGTTTTCTACAAAAGAATAGTTAACCCAATTGAATACGCTTTAGTTAACTTACAGGCTGCCGGCTCAAGCGGCTATGCTTTGCAGGCCGCTAACTTTGGTACGGCCAACAACTATGGTTTTGAGGCAGATTATACCAAATACATTCGCAATTTTGGTTTCCGTGCCAACTACTCTTATACCAATTCACAGATCACTACTGCAAAGGCAGAGCGTTTCCGCGATGGCAGTGGCAACATTACCAGCCGCCAGGTTGAGCAAACCCGCCCGCTGCAGGGCCAGTCTAAAAACGTTGGTAATGCTTCATTCCTCTACAAAGACACCAAGAATGGTATAGACGCGCAGATCTCTGCAGTTTACACCGGCGAGCGTATTAACTCGGTATCTGATTTTTATGATAATGATGTTTGGCAAAAGGGTTTCGTAACGCTTGACGTATCTGCCGAGAAGAGATTATTCAAGAACCTGTACGTATATGCTAAAGCCACTAACTTAACCAACACGCCTTACGAGCTGTTTATCAAGTTACCTTACCCTCAAACCGGTTTACCTGGCGCTACCGGCCAACCCATTGAATACCAAAAAGCGGGCGAGAATACCTTTATCCGTAAAGACTCTTACCAGCAATACTACATCCTTGGCTTACATTATAAATTTTAATAACGATGAAAAAGATATTTAATCAATTACTGGTGATATTGGGCCTGTCGATGGCCCTAAGTGCCTGCCACAAAGCAGAGGACGCCAGGATATCGCCTGCATTAATTGTTACCGCCAATGGCATCAAATCTGATACGCTATCGGGCACAGTTAAAGGCACTATGTTAGCGGGTAAAACTTATTACTTTAACAAAGACATCACCGTAAATGATGGCGACACGCTGTTGATGCAAGCAGGTGTAAAACTACTTGCTATTGGTGACGGCTTGACTCCTGAAACATCACCGGAGATTTTTATGCACGGCACATTTATTAGCTTGGGTACCCCGGCCAACCCTAACTATATCACTGTACCAAACGCAGCCGATTTACATACCCAGGCTACCCAGCAAAAATACACCAACGTATTCCTGGGCTGGTGGGGTGGTATTACCTGCACACCTGCTGCCGCTACATCATCAAACCCAAGCCCTAAAGGCGGCGATTTGATTTTGAAATGGACACACGTTGAGTTTAGTGGTGGCCCTGCCGGCGCAAGCGACAACCAGGCTTTCTATACAACAGGCAGCCCGCGTTATAACGTTTATTTTGCCAACATTACCAAAAACATGATCATTGAAGATTGCTGGTTCTTTGGTTCAAAAGACGATAACATTCGCACAGATGGCGGCAAGATCAGCGTAATGCGTAATACCTTCGAGCTTTGCGGCGGTGTAGGCGGCGAGTTTCTGAACATGAAGAGCGGTACCGTGGGCGATGTTGCCTACAACATGTGTATTGGCTCTGCAACCAATTCATTAAAAGTGAGCGACGCGGGCAGCACCGGCACACAGGCTTATGTAAACCTGTATAACAATACTATGGTTAACGGTGGTTACCGTCAAACAAAAGCGGGCCGTGGCGGCGCCGTGGATTTTGAAAAACTAGGTAAAGGTAATTGCTATAACAACCTGTTTATTAACTGCCGTTTCAGCCTGCGCGTAACCAGTGATGCTGACGATCCGAACGTGAAGTATAATAACAATCTTTTCTATGGTCAAAACTCCAGCATAGTAGGCCAGTTTTACAGCACTGATAGCTATACCGGCATTAAACAAGGCGCTAACGATATTATATCAACAACTCCTAAATCTAATGCTCCATTATTTTACGGCTACGACATTGACCAGTTTACCTATGCTAATCCAACTGCCCCAATGACAGCCAGCTTACAGCCATATGCTGTTATTGCTATAGGTAACGGCAATTTTAAAATACAAGGCACATCGCCCGCTGTGGGTAAAGGCAAAGTTGATTTTTCACCTTTGGGTACCGTAACCTCTACCGGGGTATATGGAACCACCATCACACTACCAGGTAAGGACCTTGGTGCTTACCAAACAGATGGTACCGGTAACCAACACTAATAAAACATTTACAATAAAGGAAGATTTAGGGTCGGCTTTTGCCGATCCTTTCCTATTTTTAAACCAGATGACTTTGATGTAATGATAAAGAAGCTATTTTACCTGTTAACTTTGTTTGCAAGTGTACTGGCCGGCACGGTCCAGGCTCAGGAGTTCTTAGGAACCAAGTCGCTGTACCAGGCTCCTGCCCAAACACAAACACCTGTCCCGGCCGGATACAAAGCCGTATTTATTAATCATGTAGGCCGCCACGGGGCAAGGCATTTAACCAAAGAGGTTAATACTTCATATGCTTATAATTTATTGATTAAAGCCGATAGCGCCAAAGCGCTAACACCTAAAGGCGAAGCCTTGCTAAAAATGGTCAAAGCATTGGATGTAGTTGAGCGGGGAAAGGTCAAATCTATATCGGCCGAAGGTATACAGGAGCTTCAGGATATTGGCGAACGCATGTATATGCAAAACCCTACTGTGTTTGCCGGCGCACCTAAACTAAATATTACCGAAACCAAAGAGATCCGCACCAAACAAAGTGCCGATGCCTTCCTCACTGGCCTGAGGAAAGGCTTCACTGCCGAGCCTGTTATCAAAGAATATATAGATGATACCGACCTTCGTTTTTACGATTTCTCGCCAACATATACGCAGTATGAAGATGACGGCCCCTGGGTTAAATATCGCGAAGCCATCGCAAAACAAAACCATTTAACCGATGTGTATAACGCCACGACTCAGCGTTTTTTTAAGCCAAAATTTTTAAAAACTTTAAGCGCCGCTAATCGCGAAAAATTGGTGAGTGATGTTTATGGATTTTATGCTATCACCTTTTCACTAAAACACGAGATCTCAAAAATTGGTTTAAAACAGGCCGACGTGGCTTTCAATATGTTATTTATCCCTTCAGAGATGAAGGCACTTTCAAAAATTGAGGAAGCCGACGATTTTTATGCAAAAGGCCCGGGTATAGACCCTAATGGAATACAGGTGCGCATTGCCGCACCATTACTGGTTGATTTCATTAACACATCAGACGAATTTGTAAAAAACGGCACCTATAACGCCAATCTGCGTTTTGCGCATGCCGAGACGGTGTCGCCAATAGCTACTTTGATGGATATTGATATAGCCTCGCGCTATGCTTTTATAACGGATGTTCACGGGGTATGGCAGGCTGCCAATGTTATTCCGTTAAGTGCAAATATCCAATGGATATTTTATAAAAACAACGCAGGCAATTATTTGGTAAAAGTTTTATTGAATGAAAAAGAAGTGCACATTCTCAGCGTTAAAACCACTACCTACCCATACTACAACTGGGGCGATCTGCGTAAATTTTACACAGCCAAATTAAAAAGCCTGAATGTAGGATTGACAGACGATATGAGCGCCTATTTGAAAAATGTAAAATAGCTAAAGCGTAAACCGCAAAGCCTCAATGCCGGTAACGACGTTGGGGCTTTTGCTGTTTATAGAACAATCTAATTATTGTTGATTTTTTGTGCGAGCGGTTTTTGGGTATCAATCAAATCGCACACTTCAAACTCAAACACCTCGGCAATTTCAAAGATCCTTTGCAGGCTGATGCTTGATTGCCCAATCTCAATTTTGCTATAAGCATTTTGAGATATATTTAGCCGCAAACCCAAATATTCCTGCGAGTAGTTTCTATACAATCTGGCAGTTTTAATATTCGCAGCTATGACACTCTTATTATACATAACGTTTTCTTATAGTTTATTATAGATGTACAATAAGATACGAAGCTTACAGGCGCATAGTTTTTTTAAATTTAACATTGTGTTTATAGAATTTAAAAGGATGTGCCAGGCCCATTACTTAAATAAAAATTTATCCCTACATTTATTGCCGGGCGGGCTGCCCTTAAGCCATGTTCAAAACCGATTTGTATTAACCTTAGTAAAGCAATAAAATCTGATGAAGAAAAATTTGATTCTTTTACTGCTGCTTGTACCGTTTTTAAACGTAAACGCGCAGCGTATCTCTATTAAAAAAGGCTGGAAATTAATGATTGGCGATAACCCGGAATGGTCTGCACCCGGCTTTAATGATTCGGGCTGGCAAACTGCCGATCTGAACCGCCCCTGGGAACAACAAGGCCATCAAAACTACGATGGTTTTGGATGGTACCGCACGCATGTAGTTATACCCTCATCCTTAAAAGAAAAAGCTTTTTTAAAAGACAGCTTATTGTTAAACCTGGCCAGCGTTGATGACAATGATGAGGTTTTTTTAAACGGCACACTTATAGGTAAATATGGCGGCCACAGAGGCAACATTAAAGAAGGTCATTATGGACCCCGTTCTTATAAAATTGCAAGCAACAACCCTGCACTTTTGTGGGATAAAGACAACGTAATAGCCGTTCGTATTTATGATACCGGTGGCGACGGCGGTATTTACGGTGAAAAATTCGAGATCCACATGGCCGACATTATGGAAGGCGTGGAATATAACACCAGCGCCGATTTTAGTTATGGCGACAAAAACATGCTGGGCAAAACCATCAAGTTAGAAACTAAAAATGTTTACAAATATGCGGGCACACTTTCACTAAAAGTAACAGATCCAGAAACCGGTGCGGTGATATTAAGCAAAACAACAGACAATGCTAATTTCACTAAAGGCAGCCCGTTTTCATGGTGGTTTACCTTTAACACATCGCAAAAAAAATCATATAATATCATTTATACCTTTCACGATAAAAAAACAGGTACAGAGATCTCAGAAACCGAAACTACTCCTTATATCCTTACGCCTGCTGTTGGCTTAGCGCCACGCATCAACGGAGCGTCGACATTTGGTGTGCGCCCCGGCCACGAGGTATTGTTTTTGATACCGGCCACTGGTTTAACACCGCTAACTTATAAAGTAGCAGGTTTACCTGCCGGTTTAAAGGTTGATAAATCAAAAGGGATCATTACCGGTGTGGTTAATAAAGCCGGCAATTATCCGTTGACTTTTACAGTAACTAACCGTAAAGGTACTGCCACCAAAAAGTTCGTTTTAGCTATTGGCGACAAAATTGGCTTAACCCCTGCATTGGGATGGAACAGCTGGAACGCCTGGGGCCTTAGTGTGAACGACGAAAAAGTACGCACCGCTGCGCGCGAAATGTCTGAACGCTTAGCTTCGCACGGCTGGTCATACATCAACATTGACGATGGCTGGGAAGCAGACAGCCGTGATGCCAATGGCAAGATCGTTACTAACAACAAATTCCCTGATATGAAGGGTTTGACCGATTATGTGCACAGCCTTGGCTTGCGTATGGGTATCTACTCGTCGCCCGGCCCGCGCACTTGCGGTGGGTACCTAGGCAGCTATCAGCATGATGATGATGATGCCATAACTTATGGCGATTGGGGTATTGACTATTTGAAATACGACTGGTGCTCGTATGGCGAAATTGCGCCAAACCATCCTGATTTGGATGATATGAAAAAGCCTTACCTGGTAATGCGTAAATCATTAGATAAAGCTAGCCGTGATATATTATTTAGCTATTGCCAATATGGTATGGGCGATGTTTGGAAGTGGGGCGCAGAAGCCGGCGGTAACAGCTGGAGAACTACAGGCGATATCACCGATACCTGGAGCAGCATGTCTGGCATTGGTTTTAACCAGGACAAAGCCGCACCTTATGCAGGCCCGGGCCATTTTAATGACCCTGATATGCTGGTAGTTGGTAAAGTAGGCTGGGGACCAACCATACACAATACCCGCCTTACTTTTGACGAGCAATACACCCACATCAGTTTGTGGAGTCTGTTGGCATCGCCATTATTAATTGGCTGCGATATGGGCCACGTAGATAGGTTTACACTAAACCTGTTAACTAATGACGAGGTGATTGCCATTAGCCAGGATGCTTTGGGTAAAGAAGCCCGCCAATACGTTAAAAAAGACGACTACCAGATCTGGGTTAAACAACTGAGCAATGGCCGCAAAGCAATTGGCTTGTTTAATACTTCTGACAAATATCAAACCATCAGCCTGCCAAAAAGCGATGCTGCTTTGAAAGGTTTCACCAAATACAGAGACGCATGGCGTCAGCAAAACTTAACTGCGGTTAGTGGTAAAGTTGCGCCGCATGGCGTATTGCTGGTTACGGTGTCTAAGTAGAGGAGTTAGTTATTAATTAAGCCGGCATCAGGCAACAGTAATGTTATTTGATGCCGGCTTTGTCTTTTACAGATCTGTCATTGCGAGCGAAGCGTGGCAATCGCAAGGATGCAATGTTCGCGATTGCCGCGCTTCGCTCGCAATGACAGATATCTTGTATTCAACCAATCACTAAAAGCCTTACCTTTGCGCGCAATGAGCAGAAAAGGACCCAAGAACCAGGTTTTCGAGAACGTAAGCATAATTGACATTGCCGAAGAAGGCAAAGGTGTAGGCAAGGCAGATGATTTTGTATTATTTGTAGAAAAAGCCATACCCGGCGATGTGGTGGATGTGATGGTATATCGCGCCAAAAAGAATTTCGGCGAAGCCAGGATCGTCGATCTGAAAAAAGCCAGCGAACATCGCGTTAAACCATTCTGCGAACATTTTGGCACCTGCGGCGGCTGCAAATGGCAGCACATGACTTATGATGCGCAGCTGCAGTTTAAACAGAAATCTGTATCAGACGCATTAAGCCGTTTGGCTAAAATAGAAGTTGGCGACATGTTGCCTATCATAGCCTCGCCTGCCGACAGGTACTACCGCAATAAACTTGAATTTACCTTCAGCAATAAACGCTGGCTATACGACGGCGAAAATCGTGAAGACGAAACCTTGAATATGAACGCACTTGGTTTTCATATCCCCGGTCGTTTTGATAAAATATTGGATGTACATCATTGCTATTTACAGGCAGAGCCAAGTAACGACATTCGTAACAAGATAGATGAATTTGCCAAGCAAAACGGTTATACCTATTACGATTTGCGCAGCCATGAGGGCAACTTGCGTAATCTGATCATCCGCACCTCATCAACCGGCGAGCTGATGGTGATAGTTGTTTTTGCTTACGCGGATGAAGAAGCGGTAAACAAACTGATGAACTTTGTTGAGGCTGAATTCCCGGAGATCACTTCACTATTATACATCCTCAACGAAAAGAAAAACGACACGATATTTGACCAGGATGTTGTAGCCTGGAAAGGCCCGGAATATATCCATGAAGAAATGCTGGGCATTCAGTTCCGTATTGGCCCGAAATCATTTTACCAAACCAACAGCATACAGGCTTTACGTTTGTACGAAATAACCCGCGACTTTGCCGGCTTTAAGGGTGATGAGTTGGTTTATGATCTATATACCGGCGCGGGCACTATCGCCAACTTTGTGGCAGGAAATGTTAAAGAAGTGGTTGGTGTTGAATATGTGCCAAGTGCTATTGAAGACGCCAAAATTAACAGCGCAATTAATAATATTACCAACACTAAGTTTTACGCTGGTGATATGAAAGATGTCCTGTCGGCCGAGTTTGTAGTTGAGCATGGCAAACCCCATGTGATCATTACCGACCCGCCGCGTGCCGGCATGCACCCCGATGTGGTGGCACGTTTAATGGAGATTGAAGCAGAAAAGATTGTGTACGTAAGTTGTAACGCTGCTACGCAGGCCCGTGACCTGCTGGTGCTGAAAGAAAAATACGACACGGTTAAAATACAGCCGGTAGATATGTTCCCGCATACACAACATGTGGAGAACGTGGTTTTATTGAAATTACGACCTCTCCCAGCCTCTCCAAAGGAGAAGAGCTAAAGAGGATTAAAAACTATTTAACAAAAAAGTCTCTCCTTTGGGGAGATTTAGAGGGGTGAGACTTATGAATCCTGAAGAATTATTTAATGAAGGCCGGGGTCAGCAGCAACAGCAGCCCGCGGCTGATAGTCCGTTAGTTGGCTTACAGCGCGAGCTGAAAATGTTTAGCGAATCTATACGCGAGGTAGCTGTAGAGATTATGGTGGAGGGCCTATCCAAATACCCCATTTTTGTAGCGCATCAGCATGAATTGAAACTCGGCGAGGTGATACTAGATCGTAACGATTTGAACACCGACTGGAGCATCCACGCCTCTACATTGGAGGAATTTGTAGAAAGAGGTGTGATCAAAAAAGAATTGAAGGATCGCTTCATCTCCAGCTATAAAAATCCTAACGACTTTATGTGTGTATTTGTAGTGGTTCCTGAAGGGGCAAACTTTGTGTTTGTACCTTATCAGTAACGCACAAAACGTCTTGTCATCTCGAAATGGCATAATTCTTTCTTAGAAATATTTAACTTTACTCCGGATGACGAACATCGGCGAAGCCATGGAAGACAAAAAAATACTCGTACTAAACAAACAGCAGATACAGCAAAAAATTGACAGGATTGCCTACCAGATACTGGAAGACAATTTTGAAGAGAAAGAGCTGATCATTGCCGGCATGTTGCCGCGTGGCGGTTTCCTGGCTGCCCGATTGAAAAAAGTATTGGATGAAATTGCTCCTTTTACCAGCACGCTATTAACTATAGATCTGGACCGTTTTAGCACCAGCCTAAACGCCAAAGTTGATTTTGACATTGAAATCTGCAACAACAAGGTAGTTATCCTGGTAGATGATGTGCTAAATAGCGGCAAGTCATTAGCCTACGGCTTTGGCATTTTCCTTGATGTACCGCTAAAGAAATTGCGTACTGTGGTATTGGTTGATCGTAATCACAAAAACTTTCCCATTAATACCGATTATTCGGGCATCGCGCTATCCACCATCATCAAAGAACATATTGATGTGGTTTTAAGCGAAACCGGCCAGGAAGATGCAGTTTATCTGAGATAAAAATTAGGCTTGCGCGTGCTCGGCGAAAGTTAATACGTAGCCGTTATTATCTTTTATCGAAAATTCGGTAGCGCCATAAAAAGTCTTTTCCAAACCTTTTAATACGGTAACTTTATCTTTAATACGCTCATAAAAGGCTTTGATGTTTTTAACGTCGATATAAAGCAATAAAGAGCCTCCATTGGTTCTTGATATTTCCGGCAGGTCATCCGCCAGGCTTTCAAAAGATTGAAGCATCATGGTTACGGCGCCGTTAACCATCATTGCCCAAACAAGGTCATCACCCTCTTCGGGTACAGACATCGTAACTTTAAAACCAAGCAGCTCATAAAAAGCTACCGTTGCTTTCATATCATAAGTAAAAATATTGGGTGATATTGCTTCCATTTTGTGAGGTTTGTTGCGGTTTAATGACCAGATAAAGATATCGAATTTCATAACTTTACCCAAGTAAAATCATATCACAATGACCAAAGAACTCACCCGCTGCGCCTGGTGCGGCAACGATGCGCTATACATGGAATACCACGACAAAGAGTGGGGCAAAACAACGCATGATGATAAGGTACTATTCGAATTTCTGATTCTGGAAGCAGCACAAGCCGGGTTGAGTTGGATAACCATCCTACGTCGCCGTGAAAACTATAAAAAGGCTTTTGCTGATTTTGATGTACATAAAGTGGCGGCTTTTGATAATGAGGACGTGGAACGATTGATGCAGGATGCAGGCATTATCCGCAATCGTTTAAAGATCATCTCGGCAATCAAAAATGCACAGTTGTTTTTGGAGCTGCAAAAGGAGTTTGGCTCGTTTGATCAATACCTGTATAGCTTTATGCCCGATGGTAAAACTATCGTCAATACATCTTCTTTGATTACATCGTCCGAATCGGACGCGATTAGCAAGGATATGAAAAAGCGTGGCTTTAAGTTTTTTGGCAGTACGATTTGCTACGCTTATATGCAGGCGGTTGGCATGGTGAATGATCATATACCGAGCTGTTCGTTTAAATAGCAAGCAGGGACTCACCCGACCATCGCTTCGCTTGGTCACCCTCTCTTCCGCAAGCGGGAAAGAGGGTTGTTAATTGTTAAAGCAGTTTCATGAACCCTCTTTCCACCGAAGGTGAAGAGAGGGTGGTCGAGCGAAGCAAAGACCGGGTGAGTCCCCCGTAATCCTCAAACAATCTATTCGCTTAACCAACATAAATTGTATTTTTGAGAAATCGGTGAAATCATAAATCAATCGGTGAAATCATAAAAACAATGAAGAAGCTTTTCCTTTTAGATGGTATGGCCCTGATATACCGGGCTCATTTTGCTTTGAGTAAAACCCCGCGCTTTACTTCGGGCGGTTTAAATACCTCGGCGGTGATGGGTTTTACCAATACCCTGTTGGATGTACTAAAAAAGGAAAAACCAACCCACATGGCCGTGGTGTTTGACACCGAAGCGCCAACCGAACGCCATACCGATTTTGCTGCGTACAAAGCACATCGCGAGCAAATGCCCGAAGATCTTTCTTCGGCATTACCCTATATTGTTAAGTTGATTTTAGGTTTCAATATCCCGGTAATTACCGCAGATGGTTATGAAGCCGATGACATTATTGGCACCCTGGCAAAAAAAGCGGAGAAAAAAGGCTACAAAGTTTATTGCATGACGCCTGATAAGGATTTCGCGCAGCTGGTGTCAGAGAATATCTTTATGTACAAACCCGCACGTATGGGTAATGACATGGAGATCTTGGGCGTGCCCGAGGTGTTAGCCAAATGGGAAATTGAACGCCCCGAGCAGGTAATTGATATTTTAGGTTTATGGGGCGACGCTGTCGACGGCATTCCCGGCATTCCGGGTGTGGGTGAAAAGACCGCCAAAGCCCTGATCAAACAATACGACTCGGTCGAAGGCATCATTGCACACAGCCATGAACTAAAAGGAAAGTTAAAAGAAAACGTAGAGGCTTTTGCCGAGCAAGGCCTGATGTCCAAGAAACTGGCGACCATCAACCTGAGCTCGCCCGTTGAACTGGATGAAGCTGGACTGGAAATGTGCGATCCTAGCAGAGAGTTGTTAGAACCTTTGTTTGCTGAACTGGAATTCAGAACACTGGGCCGCCGTGTTTTTGGTGACGACTTTAGCATAACTGAAATAAAAGCAGTATCGGCAGGCACACAAATAGATATGTTTGGCGCCCCTGTTGCCGAGGGCCGTACAACTTTAACAGTAGATATCCAGGATATTAAAGAACCTGCTTTTGAAACCGCCGCTAAAAATATCAATAACGTAGCACATACGTATTACCTGGCAGATACCAAAGAGAAACGCGTCGAATTGATCGGTATCCTGAAACAACAAAAAAGCTTTTGCTTTGATACGGAGACCACGGGTACCGACGCAAATAACTGCGAGCTGGTTGGCCTTTCATTCTCCATTAAAGCTACCGAGGGTTGGTACGTACCTGTACCTGTCGATCAGCAGGAAGTACAAGCCATTGTGGATGAATTTAAAAGCGTAATGGAAGATCCTGCAATCGGCAAGATCGGCCAAAATCTAAAGTTCGACATCCTGATGCTGAAATGGTACAACGTTGCCATTTGTGGCGATTTGTTTGATACCATGATGGCACATTATATCATCGACCCTGACACCCGCCACGGCATGGATGTTTTGAGTGAAAACTATTTAGGCTATAAACCGGTGTCAATCACTGAACTTATCGGACCAAAAGGCAAAAATCAAGGCAGCATGCGCGATGTAGAGATCGAAAAGATCAAAGAATACGCCGCCGAGGATGCCGACATCACCCTGCAATTAAAAGAAGTTTTCGAGCCAAAAATTAAACAGGTAGGTGCCGAAGATCTGTTACATAAAATAGAGAACCCATTAATCTACGTATTGGCCGACATTGAGCATGAAGGCGTACGGATAGATCATAATACGTTAAACGAGTTTTCGAAAGAGTTGGAAGGCGACATTGCCAAACTGGAGAAAATAGTTTACGAAAAAGCGGGTGTGCGCTTTAACATCGCATCGCCAAAACAACTGGGCGAGGTATTGTTCGAAAAACTAATGCTTGATCCGAAGGCAAAAAAAACCAAAACCGGCCAATACCAAACCGGCGAGGATGTGCTGTTGTCGCTGGCTAATAAGAGCGACATTGTGCGCGATATTTTGGATTACCGCCAGCTGCAAAAATTAAAGTCGACTTACGTTGATGCCTTGCCGACTATGGTAAACCAAAAAACCGGTCGCGTACATACCAGCTATAACCAAGCGGTTGCGGCCACGGGTCGTTTAAGTTCTACTAACCCTAACTTACAGAATATCCCTATCCGTACCGAGCGCGGTCGCGAGGTGCGTAAGGCCTTCATTCCGCGCGATGATGACCATGTAATTGTTTCTGCGGATTATTCGCAAATAGAACTACGTATCATTGCCGAGATCAGCAAAGATGCCAATATGATGGATGCCTTTGTAAAAGGCCTCGACATCCATACCGCTACCGCCGCCAATGTTTATGGCGTAGCTGTCGACGATGTGGACGGTACCCAACGCCGCAATGCCAAGGCTGTAAATTTTGGTATTATTTATGGGCAGTCGGCTTTTGGTTTATCGCAAAATCTTGGCATCCCGCGTAAAGAAGCCGCCGAGATCATTGAGAACTATTTCGTGCAGTTCCCGGGTATTAAACAATACATGACCGACACCATGAACTTCGCCCGCGAAAATGGTTATGTAACCACGCTGATGGGCCGTCGCCGTTACCTGCGCGATATTAATTCAGGCAATCAAACCGTTCGCGGTTTTGCTGAGCGAAATGCCATCAATGCCCCTATCCAGGGCTCGGCTGCCGACATGATCAAGATTGCTATGATCAACATCCATAAAGAATTTAAAGACCTTAAACTAGATAGCCGAATGACCATGCAGGTGCATGACGAGTTGGTGTTTGACGTACCTAAATATGAGTTGGAGATTGTGAAACCCATCATCCTCGACCGGATGAAGAATGCGATTAAAACTACTGTGCCTATTTTGGTTGAGATTGGGACCGGGGTGAATTGGTTGGAGGCGCATTAAGAAATAAGAAGCCTTTTTCCCAATAACATACCCATATTCCTACTACGTCATCGTGAGCGAGGAACGAGCGTGACGATCTCCGGCACGCGTTCAATGTCGCTTTAGCAGAGATTGCCACGCTCCGCTCGCAATGACGCGCGGGATTGTATTTCCCTCAACTATAATATTTTAGTTACCCAACTAAATATACCCTCATCTATTTTAGATTTGTGAGAGCCAATCTCTTAACCGTCTGCCAGGCAGATCTTCATCATGAAAAGAAAACTACTTGCCCTTGTTTTATGCTTAGCTTCAACTTACACACTATTTGCGCAGAGCAACCCGGTATTAGAAGGAATTGCTGATGCCGGCGCCATCAACTTTAATGGCAAATACTATTTGGCGGGGGTAGCTACCAACGGCGGATATTATGTTTCGGACGATCTGGTTAAATGGACCGGCCCGGTTCATGTTTTTTCGATGGATAATGACTGGACCAGGGGCAAACCGTTCGGCGACAATCAAATCCACGCCGCAGACATTCATTACTGGAATGGCAAATTCCATTTTTACTGGTCGGTTAATTTTTGGGGAGGTAAAGATGTAGTGGTACATGTGGGGCATGCTGTTGCTGACAATATCCTGGGACCTTATATAGAACCCGACAAGAAAACCTGGTTTGATAGCCGGATAGACGCCAATATGTTTATCAATACCGATAGCACTTTCTATTTTTATACCGTAAAGTTTACCGATGGCAATACCATTTGGGGGCAGCAAATGTCTGAGCCTGGAAAATTGACTGGCCAGCCCAAATATTTGTTTAACTCGCTGCCCGAAACCTGGGAACGATACGACAACAATGTAAATGAGGGACCATGGGTGATGAAATATCGTTCTAAATACTACCTCATGTACAATGCCAATCATACGGCTACCCAATACGGTAACTATGCTTTGGGTGTGGCTGAGGCTAATGATCCGCTGGGATTTAATAGTGGGGCTAAATACGGCTATCCGGTGGTGCAGCAAAATTTAACGGATAACCCGGAAGAACAGCGGTATTTTTTCACTTCGTCATTAGAAACTTTTAGTAACTGGAAATATACTTTTGATGCTCCGGCTAATGACTGGGCCAGTGCCGGCTTCACAGATTCTGGCTGGAAAAGCGGCGACAAAGGTTTTGGCAACCAAAACATGAAAGGCAGCACCGTTATAAGGCCGCAAAACAATTGGGATAGCGAAGATATATGGGTAAGAAAACAATTTAGCATGAAGCCTGCGCCTAGCCGCTACCTGCAATTACTGGTTAACCATACCGGACCTACAGAGATTTACATTGATGGCGAGCTAGTTTATAAAAATGAAAAATCCAACTATGCTACTATCGATCTTGACGAAAAAGTAATAGAAAAACTACAAGCGGGCAATAATGTAATTGCCATGCACAGCAAAAAAAGCAGGAGAGGTTCAAACCTGGATATAGAACTGGTAGATCCGCTAAACAAACCCGGCGACGACATTTTGTTCAATCCCGGCCAACCTAATATTTTAAAAGGGCCAAACGGCTTTGAATGGTGGCTCATCTATTTTGGCATTAAAAATGGTGACCGCCGCGGACAATTTGTAGATCGTGTTTTGTTTAACGATCATGAATTAACGGTTGACGGCATAACCGGAAACAAGACCAATGGCTATCACCCCAATCCATCACAACCTGTATTTGGCGACCTATTTAATACTGCAGACCAAGCCGGCTTCGATACCAAATGGGCTGTGAAGGCCGGCAAATGGCAAGTGCAAAATGACGAACTTAACCAAAGCGAGGTATCAACCAAAACCGTCGCTTTGATTAAAAGCCATAAGGCCACCAACTATCTGTTTAAAATCGGCGTTAAAAACAACTCGCCGAAAAAGGGTAATTCGGGTATTGTCGCTTATTACTGCGATGTCAGTAATTCGCTCGAAATTGGTTTTAACCAACAAGAAGGGGCCTGGTTTTCTAAATTGGTAAAAGATGGCAAAGTGTCAATCAAAAAGAATAAGCTATCTAACGTATTCAATTTTGATGTTTACCACAGTTTATCGGTTTATAAAAACGACAATCGGTTTGATGTTTTGATAGACGATAATCCGGCGCCGGGCAGCAACAAGATCTATGCATCATTCGCTGCACCAGGCATTCCCGGGATATTTACAGAAAAAAGCAGTGCATCGTTTGATGGCGCTATCTATACGCCTGGCTTCGATGAATATAATTCGACCATCACCGGCTGGAACAAATCGGTTAATGATGGAAACGCCAACGGCAAGTGGACGGTATCTAATCAAGGGATATCACATGCAGAAGAAAAAGCCAGCTATTCAGTTTTTAAAGGAGATTTACTGAATCAATATGAGTTTGCAACACAGCTTTATAAAAGCGAAGATGCAAAACCGGATAAAGGGATCGCCGGCATATACCCCGTTTACATCGACAAAGATAATTACCTGCGGGCGGGCATCGATTTTGAAAGCGGCATGCTCAATGTGTCGGGCAAATTGAAGGGTAAAGAAATAACCAATTTAAAACTGCCGCTAAAAAGAACGTTGGCCCAATATCCCGATCCTAAAAATGGCGACGGAATCACTAAGTTTTATCCACTGAAGAAAAACACAGAATTATCATCGTTAGAAATTGCCAAATCGGTTTACGACAGGCATGAATTTAAGATCAATACTTTCGATTCGCTGAATGTAACTTACCGCCACAACGGCATTTGGTATCCGCTCAAGTTTAAAGTAGTATCGCGCCATGATATGGCGGTTAACAAAATCGAATTCGACAAGATCACTGCCGACGCCATCAGGCTGGTAAGTGCTACCGCTGATTTTTCTGTACATGTTTATAAACTCTATGCCACTGAAGATCAAACGTCCGACTATAACTTACGTGCGGTTAAATTAGCCGATAAAGTGATCCTGTTTTTGGACGGCAAACAGGTAGCCGAAATTAAAGGCACATGGCCTGCATCGCAAGTTGGTTTGTTTGGGAAGGATGTGGGGGCTAGTTTTAATGGGATAATGTTGTTTGAGAAATAGACATAGTTTAAAACGACTACCTGCGAATGCTTTAATAACCCGATTGTCATTGCGAGCGGAGCGCGGCAATCGCGAACATTGCATCCTTGCGATTGCTTCGTCGTACCTCCTCGCAATGACAAACGGTGATTCCTAGCTAGTACCCGTTAGGGATAGCAGCGGATACCGGCCTGTGCCTAATGCCTGAAGCCGTATGAGCGGATAGCCCGTCCGCCGACAGGCGGAAACGCCCAAATCACAACACCTCACCCTCAATACCTTACCTCCAAAAATTACAATTATCTTAATTTCAACCATCTCATAAATGCCAAAATTGCCATTATTGCAATTCAACCGCTTGTTAGCCTAAATATTTACACTTAAAAAAACACTTTTTTCAAATTATGTGTTTGTTTATTTACCTTATTGTTTAGTACCTTGATCACAGCATATTAAACTAATGAAAATTTACCACCTAAGTGCCGAATGTTACCCCGTTGCCAAAGTTGGCGGCCTTGCCGACGTGGTTGGCGCGTTGCCTAAATACCAAAACTTAGCCGGGCTTGACGCTGCCGTGGTAATGCCTTTTTACGATCGCAAATTTACGCGCGAGAACGAGTTTGAAACCGTTTTCCAGAGCGCTACCTTGCTGGGCACCCGCCGTTTGTATTTTGAGATTCTGAAAGAAAAAACTGACAAACTGGGCTTCTCTTTATACCTTGTTAAGATCCCGGGACTTGTTGATCGCGAAAATATTTACAGTTACCCTGACGAAACGGAGCAGTTCATTGCTTTCCAGATTGCTTTTCTGGATTGGATCAGCTATTCACAGCAATCGCCGGATATTATTCATTGCCATGACCATCATTCGGGCCTGGTTCCGTTTTTATTAAAATACTCCAAACTATATACCCGTATTGCAAAAACGCACACCATATTTACTATTCATAACGGTCAATATCATGGCGCTTTTGGCTGGGATAAATTATCGTATCTGCCAGAGATAGACCTCACCAAAACTGGTCTGTTGGACTGGAGCGGGGGCATTAATCCGCTGGCCTCGGCTGTGCGTTGTGCTGACAGATATACTACCGTATCGCCAAGTTATCTGGATGAGTTATCTCATAACTCGAACGGATTAGAATACCTCTTCTTTTTAGAGCGCGGCAAAGGTGTGGGTATTATCAACGGTATTGATACCGAGGTATGGAACCCGGCTACCGACCCAATGATTACGGAGAAATTTACCGCGACCAAAGTAACTGCCGGTAAACAGAAAAACAAAGAGGCGCTATGCACCCGGTTTAATCTGGATCCGACTAAGCCGTTGATTAGCTTTATCGGCAGATTAGTAGTTGAGAAAGGCGCCGACTTACTGGCCGAAGCGCTGGAAACCAGCTTGGAGGACTATGCCGGTAAAGTAAACTTCCTGATTCTTGGAGCCGGCGACCCGGATACTGAAATGGAACTGCAGGAGCTTAAAGAAAAGTTCCCGGCAGATTGCAATGTGTATATAGGCTATAATGAAGAACTGGCACACCTGTTTTATGCAGGCTCAGACTTTTTGCTGATGCCCAGCCGCGTAGAGCCTTGCGGGCTAAACCAACTATACTCGTTACGTTACGGCACCATGCCTATGGTACGCAGTACCGGCGGTTTGAAAGACACCGTTATTGATTTTGGCGATACAGGCGGCTACGGCATCCGTTACCTTAAAACCAGTGTCGAGGATATCTGTTACTCGATTGGCCGAGCCATTGAGCTTTATGCCGACCCTAAAAAATTACAAACCTTACGTAAGCGGATGATGGCCCTCGATTTTTCGTGGGATGTATCTGCTAAACAATATATGGAACTATATAACAGCATCACTTCAACAACAACAACACATGACATCTAAAGTAATTTGTATTGTACTTGGCGGTGGCCAGGGCAGCCGTTTGTATCCCCTTACTGCAACACGCTCCAAACCGGCCGTGCCTATTGCAGGCAAATACCGTTTGGTTGACATCCCTATCTCTAACTGCTTACACTCGGGCATTACCCGTATTTACGTGTTAACGCAGTTTAACTCGGCGTCGTTGAATAAGCACATCAAAAACACTTATCACTTTAGTAGTTTTAGCGAGGCTTTTGTTGATATCCTTGCGGCCGAGCAAACCCCTACCAGCGGTGGTTGGTTCCAGGGTACTGCCGATGCTGTGCGCCAGAGCTTGCATCACCTTGCTGTACATGAGTTTGATTATGTGTTGATCCTATCGGGCGACCAATTGTACCAGATGGACTTTGACCATATGTTGAGTGAGCACATTGAGAAAAAGGCCGATATCTCTATCGCTACCATACCTGTGCATGCCAATGATGTGCCGGGCTTTGGAATCTTAAAAACTGATGCGGAAAGTTTCATTACCGAGTTTGTTGAAAAACCGAAGACTGATTTCGAGAAATTACAATCAGAAACCAGCGCAGAGATGAAGGCCCAGGGACGCAATTATCTGGCATCAATGGGTATTTATATATTTAACCGTAAGCTGTTGTATGATACGCTGCAAAGCAATAACCATCCCGACTTTGGCAAAGAGATCATCCCGCAGTCTATAGGTAATCATAAAGTATTGAGCTATCAGTATGAAGGCTACTGGACCGATATTGGAACCATCCCTTCATTCTTTGACGCCAACTTAGGTTTGACTGATGATATCCCGCAGTTTAACCTGTTCGACAAGAACTACATATTTACCCGTGCACGTATGCTGCCGCCGTCAAAAATTTCAGGTACGCACATGGAGAAGGCTATTGTTGCAGATGGTTGCATCATCAATGCCGATCATATTATTCGGTCGGTAATAGGTATCCGTACCCGCATAGGTTTTGATACGACTATCGAGAACTGCTATATAATGGGCAGCGATAACTACCAAACCCTGGAGCAAATGGCAGAGTGCCATGAAAACAACCAGCCAATTATGGGTATTGGCGACCGGTGCCAGATCAAAAATGCCATCATCGATAAAAACACCCATATAGGCAATGACGTAGTTATTAACTGCGGCGAGCCATTGCCTAATGGTGACTACCCTACCCACACCGTACAGGACGGCATTGTGGTGGTTAAAAAGCGTGCGGTAATACCAAACGGTACTGTTATTTAATAAAAACTGATCTCTATAATTGAAAAGCCCCGGCGAGCGGGGCTTTTTTATTTGTCATTACTCTCTGAATCTACTCCATCTATAGGTGGAGAGACTTTTTAAATGGAATACATTTGAAGCCCTCCCTGCCGGGGAGGATTTAGGAGGGGCTAAAACGCATGCTTAAACTCCTGCGCAAAATCTTCCAACTTAACTTTACCCAATACGGGTTTGTGCTTGTAATAATCTTCAAACATTTTACCGGTGCGTACAGATACACCCATTTCGGTGTAATTGCTGGCTACCTCTTCAGGTAAGCCCGCTCCAACGGCTCCTGCGATGTTATCGGCATCGCTAAATTCAATCCATGGTAATTCTGGCTTACCGATGGCGATGCCTAATACCTTGGCTACTTCGGCAGCTGTTCTTTCGTCGCTGGCAACGTAGCGTACGCTTTTACCGGTGAAATCGCTTTGTAATTCCTCAGCTGCTGCCGCGGCAATGTCGGTAGGGTGTACCATGATCAGATTGGTGTCTGCTCCCCAGTTACTACCAATAATGCCCACATGTTGAATCATGCCCACATTTGCATAAAAATTGGTGTAAAAGAAACCCGGGCGCAGGTGTTTAACGGCAACACCTGCCAATTTATCATAAATTTCTTCAACGCGATGGATGCCGGTAACCGGGCCGGTCCCATTTTCTAAATGCGCGCCTATACTGCTTAAGTGCACTATCTTTTTTATGCCATTGGCGGTAATCGCATCAGCATAGTTTTGGCCAATACCGGCTATCCAGTTTTTCCATTCGCTGGCGCCAAAGTTTGGCGGTACCATAGCGTAAACTGCGTCGGCACCGGCTAAGGCTTGCGTTAAAAAGTTAACGTTTTCTATTGAGCCAATGGCCGGCGTTGCGCCTAGCGCTTCGATGTCTTCGCTACGATCGGCATTGCTGCTGATAACGGTTACCTGGTGCCCTGCCTTTACTAATGTTTCGGTTAGCGGCTTACTGATATTGCCTAACGAACCTGTGATAATGATCTTCATAATTTTTTATTTGTTTTTTGTTAAGACAAAGGTATATTTGTACTTACTTTTATACAAGTACTTACCCCAAAGTAAGTAGAAGGGAATTATGACAGCGGTAAAAGAAAGCTCCACTCAAAACATTAATAAAACATATGCAGAAATGCGATGCCCGGTTACTTATGTAATGAATAAAATTGGAGGGCATTGGAAACCTATCATTCTGTATCAATTAATTAGCGGCCCAAAGCGCTATAGCGAATTACGCAGAGCGATACCGACTATTACCGAGAAAATGTTGATACAACATTTAAAACAAATGGAGGCAGATAATTTGGTGATTCGTAAAGCAGAGCCGGTAGTGCCGCCTTTTGTAACCTACAAGTTAAGTGAATCTGGCGAGGAATTAACGCCGGTTATGAGTGCCATGGTTGATTGGGCCATCAAGGATAATGACCGTTATGCAATGGAGGCGGAATCTAATTAATTGCGAATTACCTGCCCGCCGGTGTTAAAACCTGCAAACGCTGTTTGATTAGTTCAATATCTTCTTCCTGGATCAATAAAAAATTCCTGGCGTGTTCAAGCTCCTGAACTAAGGCCTCCTGGATATCTGATTTCATTTGGCGAATGGTAGTTTCCTTGTTTTTCATTCAGATAGGTTTGATATATTAAAGGTACAATTATTCTTTACTATCGCGATAACAAAAAGTGAATAAAGTGAATGATCTAGCTGTGGGTATAGCTTTCGGTTGCATCATAAGGACTTTTACGTAAGGTTAAATTAATTAATGCAATTGGTTGTTGTCTATAATAAAGCTAACATTTATAAAGTGATATTACCTGTTAGGTTTATTAATAGTTAACGAATGGCGTTGACAAACTTAAGTGTCCGGATGCCGAATCTGGGTAAATTAACGCTGGTTTCTGTGGCTGATTTTTCGGTTTGATTAACCGCCAATTCTTTTTTTATTTTGCCGTTTAATTCAATTAATTCTACTTTATCGACACTTAAATTTAGTTTGATTTTTTTGGGCTGATCGTCACCTTCTGCATTAAATATGCGCACCAATAAATCATGGCGAGCTACCGTTACCGACGAAATTTCCAGACCAGGGGTCCCTGAGATCATCGAACGCGACCAATCATTTGCCGCCGGCAATTTATCAGTTATGACAGCAGACAGCGGCTCATTAAATCGCGTGCTTTCCGTCCAGATACCGGCTTTGTCCCATTTGCCTGCATGAGGTATCAGCGCGTAATTCATCTCGGTAGGATATTTCAGTGTATAGTTTCGCCCCCACAAACCAACACCCGAGTAGGCAATGTCCACTCCCAGCGGAAAATCCTCGCCATGGGCATAGTTGGTTGTATGGTCAGTCAACATGGCCATACCATAGGTGTTGTTGGCATCAGTTACATCAACCCAATTTAACACTACATTATTTTTAATGCTGTCCCAACGGGTAAAAAAGGTATTATCCAACCGGCTCTCGGTAACATCAAACGGCGCATTCTTATAAACTTTTTGATTTTTTAAATTGAGCGGAAACAGAGCCAGTAATTTATCGCGGTCATCATAAAAAGCTTTTTGGAGCGATGTTGCTTCGTATTTGCCGGTTTGTCCGTACGGATTACCTATCGCCGGATTGCCCTTCCAGTTGATCTTTAAATGCACGTCGATGCGCCTTTGACTTTGGGTAAAAGTCAGAAGTTGCGTAAACGGATGACGATCAATCATGCCTTTAATTTGCAGTTTAACCTGCGCCGGGCCTTTATCTAAAATGGTAACTGTGGCAGGTTGGTCTGCACTTGAATGGAAGCCGCCATCTTTAAAAAAGTCGCCGCGTAATTCGTTGAATTTACGGGCATTGGTTTTGTCAACGAACTCTTTATTGCCTAATTGTTTAGCAACCAGGCTTTGAATGGTGCCACCTTTGGCGGGATCAATCAAAGCAGTATATAAATCGGTTTCCACCCGTACTCTGCCATCGGTTTGCGTAAACGCTTTGGCCCCGGGGGTAATGGTTGGTTTTTGTTTTTTTAGGCGATAAGAGGCATAGCCGATTGAAGGAACATCGGCCTTAAATAACATGGAGTAGCCGGCTGTATCACGAACTACCTGACTTGATATTTCATGATTCTTGTTATCCCATACACTGATTTTGCTGCCTAGGTTTGCCGGTAAAGCCACCTTGACAATTTCATTACGCCTTACGCCCAAAGTATTAAATACGCGGATGTATTGGCCCTTATTGCCGGTGCTCCCTGAAAGTAAAGCCTTCGAATGTTGTGCAATGCTGTCGGTATTTTTATTGGTGATGCCGGTCCAGTTTACCACCTTATCTGCCCAGGTGTTGCCCTGGCCCATATTATAAGGCACTATCCAGCAATCATGATGTTGTGACAATAGCAACCGCGTCCAACCCTCGTCAAGCGCAGCTTTTGGCCAGGCCGACTTTTTATAAACTGCGGCCATGGCAGCCAGCTTCTCGGCGGTGATGAGTTTATTTTCTGATACCCGCACCTGCTGTGCAATACGCTGCAAGATTTGCGATCCCCACACCAGGCTGGTCAGTACATCCTCTTGCGAGAATTTCCAATTTTCGGTTGGGATTTTGATGGATGAATTTTCGATGTAGTCTGTCCAGGTTTTGTATTGGGTTGGTTGGTAGCCGCCTTTACCATCGCCCATCATGGGGCCGCCTTTCCACCCTGCGTCCTGTAAGGTAAAAGCAACGGGATGCTGAATCCCGGCGTTAAATGCTGCATCAATAAATGCTTTGTTATTACTGTTGCCAATAGTTTCCCAGGTTGAGCCTGGCTTTAAAGCCTCTATTGCATAACGTGGCACCGTGACTAAAGAAGTACCATCCGGACCTATCCAGTTAACCAATTCGCCGCCATGTGCACGGGTATAACCGCCCCAGCAAGTGTTGGGATTTTTTAAAGACGCGTACTTAAAACCAAACGATTTCAAGATCTGCGGCAAAGCGCTGGTAAAACAAGGCTCTTCTGATGAATAAGTGGTAAATACCGCCGACGGGAAATGCTCGTGCAGGGTTTCCATGCCGTAGGCCAATTGGCGGATAATGCTCTCACCACTAATATTATATAGATAGCTTTGACCGTAAGCGGGGTTAACATATTCAATGCGCCGACCGGTAATGGATTGATCGGCAAACAATGCACGGAAATCGTTATAAGCCTTTTCATCTTTTTGTTTGGCTACGGCCCAGGTTTCAGGCTCTATCTCGAGGTTGATCTTCCAGTCGGGATGATTGGTCAGTTGGTCGGCCATGAAGCGGGTGTTCCAATCCGGGTAATGGCCCCAAACGCCGCCATGATAACCATCGATGAAGTAAGCAGGTTGTTGCGCAAGCAAGTTCGTGGTAAATACTAGCGAAAAGCAAAACGCTGTAAGCGTCGCCCGTACGAAGGTTGATTTCATGGTTACGGTAATTGGCCGGTTAAAAATAGCGAATTTGAGGGAGGATGTGAATTTATCGCACGGAGGACTCACCCCGCCGACGCTTCGCTGGGCGACCCTCTCTTCACCTTCGGTGAAAAGAGGGTGAAAAATTCTTGTCATTGCGAGCGTAGCGCGGCAATCGCAAGGAGGACGGCTTAAACGCGTGCGATTGCTTCGTCGTTCCTCCTCGCAATGACAATATCTTTTACTAACCCTCTTTCCCGCTTGCGGAAGAGAGGGTGGTCGAGCGAAGCAAAGACCGGGTGAGTCACCGCCATTCCAATCATAACATTTTGCTTACAAACAGGCATTTGCCAACAACTAAGGCAAATAAGCGTTGAAGTGTTACGGTGCAATTGTTATATTTACCGCCCGTATAAATCCTGTAAAAGAGTATCATGTTTAGTAAAACAAGCATCCTAAAAATATCTGCTATTGCATTATTGAGTATTGCCGCGGTTTCTTACGCTTTCATTAATGACGACCCGAAGAAACCAGACGAAAGCCGTTTTACCCCGGTTACCCTAACCCGCCCCGGCGAACTGGACGAGCCAAATACCTTTGAGGTATTGAGTGATGGCCGCGTGCTCATCAGCGAGCGTAAAGGCGCCATTAAGTTGTTTGACCCGATCACCAAAATGGTGAAAACCATAGCCACGCTGCCGGTTAATACCAAGTACACCAGCGCAACAGGTAAGGTTACCGAAGCCGAAGAAGGTTTGATGGGTTTAACGGTTGATCCCGACTTCGACAAAAATCATTTTATCTATACTTTCTATGCTCACGCGACAGAAAAGAAATGGATGCTTACCCGCTGGAAATTTGAAGATGATGCCCTGGTAAAAGGCTCAGAAAAAACTATACTGGAGTTTGCTACCCAGCGCGAAATTTGCTGCCACACAGGTGGTGGCATGACCTGGGATGCTAAGCATGATTTGTATTTGGCGGTTGGTAACAACACAGCTGCACTGCTTTCATCATCAACAGATGAGCGCCCGGGAAAATCAAGCTGGGACGATCAGCGTGGTACTGCCAACACCAATAGCTTGTTGGGTAAGATCTTGAAAATTCACCCCGAGGCTGATGGTTCTTATACTATCCCGGCCGGTAACTTATTCCCTAAAGGTACGCCGTTAACCCGGCCTGAAATTTATACCATGGGTCACCGTAATCCATGGAGACCATCTGTCGACAGCAAAACAGGATTTTTATATTGGGGCGATATCGGCCCTGACGCTACCGAAGACAGCGAAATCAGCCCTAAAGGTTATGACGAGCTGAACCAGGCCCGCAAACCGGGATTCTTTGGCTGGCCATACTTTGTTGGTCCGAATGCGCCATACCCTATCTTTAACTATGAAGATGGTGAAGCCGGTCCCGGTAAAGACCCTAAAAAGCCAATGAATAACTCGGTTAACAATACCGGTTTAAAAGAATTGCCTGCCGTTGCGCCCCCATTTATTTATTATCCATATTCGGCTTCGCCTGAGTTCCCGCTGGTGGGTAGTGGTAGCCGCTGTTCAGTTGGTGGCCCTATCTATCACCGCAGCGACCGTCCCTTGGCTAAACGCCCATGGCCCGCATATTATGAGGGCAAATGGTTAGCTACAGATTTGGCCCGCGGCTGGATCATGGCAATCTCTATGAAATTGAATGGCGATTACGAAGGCATGGAGCAATTCTTGCCAAGCTATCACCCTATTGAGCCTATCGACATGAAGTTTGGTCCAGATGGTGATCTTTATGTATTAGAGTACGGCAGTGTATGGTTCGGTAAGAGCGATAATGCAAAACTGGTTCGTATAGAGTATAACTCAGGTAATCGTAAGCCGGTTGTAATGGCATCAACCAATAAACAAGGTGGTACCGTTCCGTTGAAAATTACGTTATCATCAGCAGGTACTTATGATGCTGACGGCGATGCTTTGAAATACAGCTGGAAAGTAACTTCTCCGGGTGTTGCGCCTAAAATCTACCCTGTAGCTAACCCGGCAGTTACCATGACTAAGGCTGGTGTGTATATGGCGACTTTAACCGTAACCGATTCGCACGGTGCTAAGAACAGTAAATCGGTTAAGATCATTGCCGGTAACGAAGCGCCGCAGGTTGCGGTTGATTTGAGCAGCAACAGCTCATTCTATTTCAACGGCAAACCGTTCGACTATAACGTAACCGTGAGCGATAAAGAAGACGGCAGCCTGGCATCAGGCGGTATTACCCCGGCACAGGTTTCTATGAGTATCAACTATACTTCTGAGGGTTTTGACTACGTACAAGTGGCGCAAGAGCAAAGCAGTGTCGACGCTTCAACGCAATTTGCCGTGGCACGCACCTTAATTGGCAATGCCGATTGTAAAAATTGCCACAGCATAAACGCCGTTAACGTAGCGCCAAGCTTTACCGATATCTCTAACAAATACAAAGGTAATGCGGTTGAGATTGAACGCCTTGCCCACGTTATTCGTGGTGGTGGCCGTGGCCATTGGAACCGCCCGGTAGATATGCCTGCTCACCCTGGCATTACGCTGAATGATGCACGTACTATTGTTAACTACATCATCAACATCACCAACAACAATATTAACACCATGCCGGTTAAAGGCAGCTTTACGCCAAATGTTCCTGCTGATGATAATGGTAACGGCAGTTATTTGATCCGCGCAGCTTATACCGATAAGGGCAATAAAAACATCCCTAAACAAACCACAGCAACAACCATTATTCTGCATAACCCGGTAGTTTACGCAGCTACTGCACCGGTTATTAAAAACGCATTTACCAAGGTTAACGGTTTAGATGGCTCGACCAACGTGGTTGCCCGTAAAGATGGTTATGTTGAGTTTAAAAAAATCGACCTGACTGCCATTAAACATATGGAGCTGGCAGCTTATGCCACTGCATTGGAGAACAACCCGGGTGGTACTATCGAGGTGCATATCGATTCGCCAACCGGTACGCTAATTGGCTCTGCAGCATTTGAGCAACTGGAGGCCAAACCTAAAAATCAAAACTGGACAAAAACCGATGTGAAAGATACGCCGGGCATCCACGATATCTACTTCGTATTCAAAAACGACAAAGCCAAACCTATTGACGCGTTGTTGTTATTTAATGCGATAAAGTTTGAGTTGTAATCAGCTTAATCAATATAGAAAAGCCTGCCACACATGAAGTGGCAGGCTTTTTTGTTTAAGGCCCTCCCCACCACGTCATCGTGAGCGAAGAACGAGCGTGACGATCTCCGGAGCGCGTTCCCGTCCGCTCGTTTAGAGATCCTCACGCTACGCTCAGGATGACGTGGCGGGAGAAAGGGCAAACGTTTTTCAAACTCCCCACCACGTCATCGTGAGCGAAGAACGAGCGTGAAGATCTCCGGAGCGCGTTCCCCGCTCGTTTAGAGATCCTCACGCTACGCTCAGGATGACGTGGCGGGAGAAAGGGCAAACGTTTTTCAAACTCACCATCACGTCATCGTGAGCGAGGAACGAGCGTGACGATCTCCGGAACGCGTTCCCGTCCGCTCGTTTAGAGATCCTCACGCTACGCTAAGGATGATGTGGCGGGAGAAAGGGCAAACGTTTTTCAAACTCACCATCACGTCATCGTGAGCGAGGAACGAGCGTGACGATCTCCGGAGCGCGTTCCCGTCCGCTCGTTTAGAGATCCTCACGCTACGCTCAGGATGACGTGGCGGGAGAGAGTTGGTTTTCGTTCTCCTGTTGTCATTGCGAGCTAAGCGTGGCAATCGCAAGGAGAAAAGTAATCGACATAGTTCGCGATTGCCGCGCTCGCAATGACAAAAAATAAAAACATCACCCAACAAAAAAGGGCATGATCCTCAAATCACGCCCTTTTCTTATCTTGATTCCTGACTCTCGTCTCTTGAATCTAATTAGTAACGGTAATACTCCGGTTTAAACGGACCATCAACAGTCACGCCGATGTATTCAGCCTGATCCTGGTCAAGTACTTCCAGTTCAACACCAATTTTAGCCAGGTGTAAACGGGCAACTTTTTCGTCCAGGTGTTTAGGTAAAGTGTAAACCAGGTTTTCGTAAGCACCGGCGTTTGTCCAAAGCTCTAATTGAGCTAAAGTTTGGTTGGTGAACGAGTTACTCATTACAAAGCTAGGGTGGCCGGTGGCACAACCTAAGTTAACCAAACGGCCCTCGGCCAAAACAATAACGTCGCTACCATTAATGGTATATTTATCAACCTGTGGCTTGATCTCGATTTTGGTGTTGCCGTAAGCGCCGTTTAACCAGGCCATGTCAATCTCATTATCAAAGTGACCGATGTTACAAACAATAGCTTTATCTTTCAACGCGCGGAAATGCTCTTCGCGTACAATGTTCATGTTACCGGTAGCAGTAACTACAATGTCAGCCTCTGCAATTGCAGTGCTTAATTTTTTAACTTCAAAGCCTTCCATAGCTGCTTGTAATGCGCAAATAGGGTCAATTTCGGTAACAATAACACGGACACCTGCATTACGCAATGAGTCAGCAGAACCTTTACCTACGTCGCCATAACCACAAACAACACCAACTTTACCGGCCATCATCACATCAGTAGCACGACGGATCGCGTCAACCAATGATTCGCGGCAACCGTATTTGTTGTCGAATTTTGATTTGGTTACAGAGTCATTAATATTAATTGCCGGGATAGGCAATGTACCTGCTTTAACGCGCTCATATAAGCGGTGTACGCCGGTGGTAGTTTCTTCTGATAAACCTTTGATGTTAGCAACCAGCTCAGGATAACGATCAAATACCATGTTGGTTAAATCACCACCATCGTCCAGGATCATGTTTAATGGCTGGCGGTCCTCGCCAAAGAATAATGTTTGTTCAATGCACCAATCAAAATCAACTTCGTTTAAACCTTTCCAGGCGTAAACAGAGATACCGGCAGCAGCAATAGCCGCAGCAGCATGATCTTGAGTTGAAAAAATGTTACATGATGACCAGGTAACTTCGGCACCCAACTCAACCAATGTTTCAATTAACACGGCGGTTTGGATGGTCATGTGCAGGCAGCCTGCAATGCGCGCACCTTTTAATGGTTTTGAAGCGCCAAACTCGTGGCGCAGAGCCATAAGGCCCGGCATTTCTGCTTCTGCTAAACCAATTTCTTTACGGCCCCATTCGGCTAAAGAAATGTCTTTTACTTTGTACTTGGTGTAAGCGGTCTCTACTGATGACATAGCGTTTAATTTGTTTTTGAACGGCAAAATTAACACATTCTGCCGTCAAATCGAAATTGTAAAGCATTCGTTTGGTGATTATTGTGATTTTGCGATTTTATTTGGGGATAAGTATATGTGGCAGTTCTTTTTTCTGGGGCGATGACCTGCATGCCGGGTTTGAAGATGTTTTTTTGTGAGCGTCTTAATTATTAGGGCGTTCCCGCCTTTAGGCGGGCCGTGCTTTTCGCTCATACGCCGCAAGGCCTTAAGCGCTGGGCCGGTATCCGCTGCAATCACTAACGCGGGGGGACTCGGCAAAATGTTGGTGTTATCACCAACAAGTTTAATTGCAATGATTAGCCGCATTGCCCCCGCGCCGTTGTTGGTGATAACACCAACAACGGCTTAGAGATTGCTTCGTTCCTCGCATGACGTTCTTTAGTTGAGTGTGGAATGACAAAGAAAAAACTAATCTCTAACCTCCAATCACTAATCTCTAGTCTCTATTCCCTATCTTTGCCCCAATGCAGTTAACAGACACATCAGCAAGTATTTGGGAGAAGGGGTATAATAACTACGGGCCGTGGCTTAAAGAAAAGTACCCGGGGCACCGTGTGTTTAAGGTTATTGTTGATGGTAACTTTACCTGCCCTAACCGCGATGGCAGCAAGGGCTATGGTGGCTGCACCTATTGCAATGTCGACTCGTTTACGCCGTCGGTTAGTCGCAACGCTTCTAATTTGAAACAGCAGGTTATTGAGGGTATGGAACGCGCCCGCAAAGGCAACAAGGCCGATAAATTCATTATCTATTTTCAACCTAATACCAATACTTATGCGCCGGTACATTATTTAAAAATGATGTACGATGAAGCGCTGAGCTATTGCCCCGAGGATATTGTAGGCCTATCGGTAGGTACCCGCCCTGATTGTATCGACGCCGAAAAGATAGCCCTGCTGGAAAGCTATACCGACCGTTTCGACGTGGACCTGGAAATGGGCATGGAAAGCATTTATAACGATACGCTGAACCAGATTAACCGTGGCTGTAGCCATGAAGATTTGCTGACTGCCCTGAAACTGGTAGAGAACAGCAAACTTGATATTTGCGTACACACCATCTTCGGTTTCCCCTGGGAAACTAAGGAAATGATGCTGAGATATGCTGATGAGATTAACAAGCATCCGCAGATAAAATTTGTAAAATTCCATCACCTGCATATTGTTGAAGGCTCGGTAATGGGCGTAAAATACAAACGCGAACCCTTCAAGCTTTTTGAACTGGATGAGTACGCGCAATTTCTGTGCGAGTTGCTTCCGCTGGTGCGCCCTGATGTGGTTATCCAGCGTCTTTTCGGCCTGAGCGACCGTGAATTGCTCATTGCACCAAACTGGGGTTTAAAAAAATCAGAGATCCAATATTACATCGACCAAAAAATATTGAATACCGGTGTAGTGCAGGGTAGCGCGTTGTAATAATGTGCTCAAATTTTTCTCTTTTGATATAAAACAAAATTGTCATATCGAGCATAGCGAGATATCTATACACGAACGCGTTACGGAGATCGTCACG
>NZ_JAAVVB010000005.1 GCF_018449775.1 Mucilaginibacter sp. dw_454
CGAGCCGGAGATTGCCACGCTACGCTCGCAATGACGTGGTGGTAAGGGGCGCTCTCCGGCATGGCGAGAGAGAAGCCCCTTACAAATCCTTCCGCATCACATAATCATTCAAAAAATACTTATCGAAGGGAATATCAATCTCATAGGCGATAACAAACCCCATCTTTTCATAAAAGCTACGAGCTGGATTTTGCCGATGTACATTAAGCTCTAAAACGCTTTTGCCTGCCGCACGCACCCTGTCATAAATTTCATGGAGCAATGCCTTACCTACGCCTTTGCCCTTAGTTGATGGCAGGCTGTACAATTTCTGTAAACGGTAAACTTGTGGGTCGCTTTCGTGGGGCGAATAGGCGGCAAAGGCTACCGGCTTTTCATCGGCATATAAGAGCAAAAATGTTTGCTCGTTATTGGCTAGCTGGTTGGTTAACGTTTCGGTCGAATAGCGATCGGCCAGCATAAATCCGATCTGGTCGGCCTCTAAAATGGGCGAATAAGTTGGCCACCAAATTTCGTGAGCCAATTGCCTGATGGTCTCTACATCAGCAAGGGTTGCTTCTTTAATGGTATACATAATAATTAGCTGTCATTGAGAGAGCTGCGACCTTTCTCCTTGCGATTGCTTCGTCATTCCGGCCGCGCAATGACAAACGCATATCTGTCATTGCGAGCGTAGCGTGGCAATCGCACGCGTTAAAGTTTTCTTATTGCAATGACAAATTTGTTAATGATTTTCTTCGGGATCAATGTTTAACTCAGTAGCGGCCGGTGCCGTCACTGTTTGTCCAATGGCAAAGTACTGTTCCAACTCGCCCAATGTTGATGAATTGGTAGCCATATCTTTAATGATCTTACCTTTTTCCATCAACAGAATGCGGTCGCAAACATCGGTAACGTGGTTCAAATCATGGCTGGATACAATGGTAGTAACGCCTTTAGCAGCCTGTTCTTTAATAATATTTTTAAGTCGGAACTGCGTCGTCGGGTCAATATTAGCAAATGGTTCATCAAGCATAAGCAAGTCCGGGCGTTGCAGCAGGCAGGATACAATACCCACTTTTGTTTGATTCCCTTTTGAAAGATCGCGGATATACTTGCCTTTCTTCAGGATCTCGCCGTTAAAGAAATCAGCGTAGCCGTTCAATATGTCGTCGACATGAGCGTGCGACAGTTGATGCAGTCCTCCTATAAAGTAGAAATATTCCTCGGGTGTCAGGTAGTCTATCAGGAAACCTTCATCCAGGTAAGCGGCCGTATAGGTTTTCCAGTTCTCGCCACCCGCAACAGGTTCGCCATTGGATGTTACCTGGCCAGACTCCGGACGAATCAAGTCAAGAATCATGCGGAAAAGCGTGGTCTTACCTGCGCCGTTATTGCCCACCAGGCCAATGCTTTCGCCTTTGCCAATTTCTAAAGCCGGGATGTTGACTACGGTAACACCGCTATATACTTTTTTAAGCTCTTTTACTTGTATCATGCTTACTTGTTTCTAAAACCTTCTAATATTGCAAATTTGCGTTTGTGAAAATCGGCCTCCAAAAATTTGATGCAGAAGCCGCGGGTTAATATGCCTGTTAAACCGATGGCGCCTAATACTGCCAGGGCCACATCAGGCAAGCCTAACAGTTTTAAAGGCACGTATACTATAAACGGCGGTATAAACAGCAGGAACGAGAGGATCAACTGCGTTGCGCCGACACCCTCCCAGTTAAAAGATGCACCTTTGCTTAAATCTATACGTTTGGCGTTGCGGTTGGCAAAATATAGCACAATGTTGGTGGTTACGCCCAGGTTCCATAAATACATCATAGCATGTACCAGCAATACGCGCCAGCCAAAATAGGCATAAGGCGTGGTTAAAATAAAGGCTACGGTTGATGCTGTAGTAAACAACAGATATTTGCCCTTTAAAAAGTCTGAAAAACTTACCTTACTTACCATCAGTCCGTCAAAATGCGATGCCTGCCAGCTAAACATAAACTGACCATAACTGATGATGAAGAAACCCGTCATAAACATCCCTGAAAAAACCTTCAGGTAATCACTACCGGCGCCATGTTTGTTTGGCCCCAAATAAAACATCAGCCCATAAAATAAAAAAAGCAAAGACATCGTCATGGCAGATCTTGGGCGTTTATTGCGAAGGATAAGCTTGATCTCGTTTGCCACCAGATCACCTACCGGGCCAAAGCTATTGAGTATTGGAAATTCTGTGCTGCTTTTGTATTTATCTTTCTTGGTCTGCAGCTCTTCCAGGTAAAGGTTTTGCTTGAGATATAAAAAATTGAAATAGAACATGAAGATACCTAAGGCCAATGGGATGAGTGCCAATATCGGTGTCTTTAATACATTGCCAAAAAACAGGTAGGATATATCGCGGATAGAGTAGAAGTGCCACTTAAAATCGCCTAAAATCAACAAGACCAAAACGCCGGTAGTTACCAAAAACACCCAGCCGTTTAAGTTTGATTTACGTTTGATGTATAGCGCCAGGTAATTGTTAAATACCGATAGACCCATCAGGGCAATAATAAAACTAAAGGCAGCCAGCCCACCGGCCGAAGGCAAGATCTGTTTAAAAATAAATGGCCAGAACAACAGGAAGGGCCACAAGTTAAAAACCGAAAATAAACCGGTAAGCGTTAGATAGCCAACAATAGTGTTACGCTTTATGGGTAATTGCAAATAGGGTTGTACGCGTAAAGTGGGCAGTTCCTGCAGTTGTATCCTCGAGAACAGCTCGCCTAAAAAATAAATAAGCACTAAGCCACAAAATGGGATAATGATAGACTGATGCGGATATACTTTTTTAAGGATCATATCCATGAAAAATCCCGCAGCTACCACATACAACATCAACAATAATATCAATAATGACATGATGATGCGTACGGCCAACGTTTTGCCTGCATTTTTTGAGCGCCCGAGGGCTTTAAACTCGTGTTTAAGGAAAGTTGTTATCATACACGACCCAGACTAAGGAATAAGATACTTGTACCGTAATTATAGGAATAATTAAGGAAAGATTTAGAGCTAACGCGATTAATATTTATACCGGTCGCCCCAAAGTTTCTTTAATTTCTCTTTGGACTCATGCTCCCGTGGGTTGTTACCGGGTTCGTAAATTTTTGTGCCGCGGATGGCTTCCGGCAGGAAATCCAGGTCGACAAAGTTATTGTCATAGCTATGGGCGTATTTATAGTCTTTACCATAGCCAATGTTTTTCATGAGCTTGGTTGGCGCATTGCGCAGGTGTAGTGGCACTGGCAAATCGCCGGTTTGTTTAACCAGGCTCATGGCTGCGCCGATAGCCGTGGTAGCCGAATTACTTTTAGCCGAGGTAGTCAGATAGATTGCAGTTTGAGATAGGATCAATTGCGATTCGGGCATGCCGATAACATTCACCGAATTGAAACAGGCCTGCGCCAATAGTAAAGCGTTAGGGTTAGCGTTGCCAATATCTTCTGAAGACAGGATGAGCATACGACGGGCAATAAACAGTGGGTCCTCGCCGCCGGCAATCATTCGCGCCAGCCAGTAAACCGCGCCGTTAGGATCGCTGCCCCGCATAGATTTGATAAAGGCCGAGATGATGTCGTAATGCTGCTCGCCGGCTTTATCATACAGCGCCATGTTTTGCTGCACATGGTCAAGCACAATTTTATTGGTGATGGTAATACTTTTACCAGATAGGGAATTAACCAGCAGCTCGAATATATTGAGCAACTTACGCGCATCGCCGCCTGACAGCCGCAGTAAAGCTTCATGTTCTTTAATGTCGATTTTCTTTTGGCTCAACACCACATCTTCGGTCATCGCCTTTTGTAACAGGCTTACCAGGTCGTTTTCCTCCAAAGGTTGCAAAATGTAAACCTGGCACCGCGACAGCAAAGCCGAGATCACTTCGAACGAAGGATTTTCGGTAGTAGCGCCAATCAATGTTACAATACCGCGCTCAACAGCGCCCAATAACGAGTCTTGCTGCGATTTGGAGAAACGGTGGATCTCGTCGATAAACAAAACGGGCAGCGTATTGCCATCCTCTTTAAGCCGGGAGGCGGTCTCGATCACCTCACGCACATCCTTAACCCCGGAGTTAATAGCGCTAAGCGAAAAGAAGGGCCTGTCCAGTGTTTGCGAGATAATATAAGCCAGCGTAGTTTTACCAACCCCGGGCGGCCCCCAGAACAACATAGATGGCAGCGCGCCCGACTCGATAGCTTTGCGCAATACCGCGCCCTTGCCCACCAGGTGTTTCTGGCCAACATAGTCGTCGAGGTTTTTGGGGCGCATGCGCTCTGCTAAAGGCGGCAAATTGTTCATGTAGTAAAAATCTGAAAAGCCAACGGCAAATCCTAAATATTTTAGTATTTTTAAATAACAATTAGATGATCAACAAGTTTACCCAATCTACTTTTCCTGCTATTTGCGACCAATTGGCCACCGCAGATACTAATCTGGCGATGGTGATCGACAGCTACGGCTACCCGCCGATGTGGAACCGGCCCAACACCTTCGAGGCACTGGTGCATATTATCCTGGAGCAGCAGGTGTCGCTGGCATCGGCGCTGTCGGCACTTAATAAACTGCGCGAAAGGGTGCAGGAAATTACGCCCGCCCGGGTTATGTTGTTGACTGATGAAGAGTTTAAAGCTTGTTACTGCAGCCGCCAAAAAACAGCCTATATCAAATTCCTGGCAGAGGCTATTCTGAACGGTCAGATAAATTTGGAACATTTTGAACAAATGCCGGATGATGAGATCCGCCTAAAACTTACCGCCCTCAAAGGCATAGGCAACTGGACGGTGGATGTGTACCTGATGTTTGTCCTCCAAAGGGCAGACTTGTTCCCCATCGGCGACCTGGCGGCGGTTAACGCATTGAAAAGGCTAAAGGGTTTACCGGCTTCCACTACACGGGAAGAAATGATCGGAATGGCCGAAAGTTGGTCGCCCTATCGCACGGTGGCTACGATGATATTGTGGCATTTCTATTTATCGGCACCCAAAAAGAAGATATAATTGTCATTGCGAGCGTAGCGTGGCAATCGCAAGGAGGATGAGAACGCGTGCGATTGCTTCGTCGTTCCTCCTCGCAATGACACAACGCAAAAAAAAAGCGGCCTTTAAAAAAGGACCGCTTTGTAAAAACGAAATTATCGCTTTTTAAATGTTTTTATCTGAAAGTAACGCTTGTTTTACCCATAGTAAAACCGTCGGCGTATAATAATATAGTGTAAGTACCTTTTTGGAATGGTTGATCATAAACCCAATCGACGGTGTAGCCTGCGCCGCTATCCTGATAGTCTATAGACGTTTTGTAGGTCGACTGCAAGTCCTGGCCATCGGCGTTAAAAGTACCGCTGTCGGTTCCGGTGATCAGGTTGCCAATAGGGTCAATAATGCGGATATAAACATCGTGCGAACCCTTGGTAGCAATATCATTGCTGGCAACAGTAAAGTTTATTTTTAACTTATTAACGTTTTTGGCTTTGGTTTCGTCAACCTCTTTGCCATTCTTTTTAACTTTATAGCCTACAACGCTGGTGGTAGCCACTTTCAAAGCAGAACCTACTTTTACTTTGTTGTCTAAGTCTTGATTTTGTTTTTCAAGAGTGGTAGCTTTTTCGCTAACGGTGCTTAAGTTGCTTTTTAAGGTATCTCTTTCGGTAGCTAAAGAAACATTCTCTTTCTTAAGCTCATCAATGTCGGCAGTATATTTGGTAACAAAGTAACGCAGCTGTTTCACGTCTTCCTGTGCTTTGCTTAGTTCGGCTGCGGTTAAAGTGCCTTTGGCCAGTTCACCTCTTAATACTTTGATCTTAGCTCTTAATGAATCATTTTTTGCTTGCAGGTCTTTGCTCATTCTAGTCTTGCCAACGTTTACTTGCTCTATTTGAGCCTCTAAGCTGTCAAGCTCTGTTTGCAAGCGCGTTTTTTCATCACTCTGTACAATAATTCTTTGATCTGAATTATTTTTCTTCATGTATAAATACACGTCGGTGCCTAATAAAGCCACAATTACCACCACTAAGAAATAAATAACATTCGAATTCTTTTTCGGCTCTTGTGTCGATTGGTTCTCCATAAAAATTGTCCTTTTGGTGCTTAAATAATAGTTAAAATGTTTGGGCCACCAGTCCGAAAACACTTGAGTTGTGGCCCGAATTTAACTATTGTTAGTTATTAACTATACGTAATAATGAATATTTTATGATAATGTTTTTTAAAAAGACTATAATAATTGGTTTTGTAGCGTTAAATGTATGTACAAAATGAATAATACGCAACAATTGTGCATCATAATAAAGCGTCCTAGTAAGGAGTTTATATCTTTGCACTTCTTAAAATAAAACCCTTTAGATGCTTCGATTACGCCATTTTACATACCTGTTGCCCTTATTGCTGACTGTACAGGCACGCGCGCAAGTAAAGCTCGATACGCCTAAACTTACAGCTGCTGATAGTATAGCGCTAAAAAAAGTGCAACAGGACCCTAAGCGCGAATTTCGGGGTGTTTGGGTGGCTACTATAGGTAATATTGATTGGCCGCAACCACATTCCACCGTCGATCAGCAGCAACAACAACTCATCAATATTTTAGACCAACATCAGCGTACCGGCCTTAATGCCATAATATTTCAGGTACGCCCGGCTGCGGATGCTTTCTACAGCAAAGGTCGCGAGCCTTGGTCTAAATGGTTGATGGGCAAACAGGGGCAGGCGCCGGTGCCTTTTTATGATCCCTTAGAATTTGCCATTACCGAAGCGCATAAACGCGGAATAGAATTGCATGCCTGGTTTAACCCTTATCGGGCTACCACCGATGCCAATTACGGCGCGTTAAGTGCAGACCATATTACGCGCCAGCACCCGGAATGGTTTTTTACTTATGGCGGATTAAAAACATTCAATCCCGGTTTGCCTGAAGTACGCGAATATATTGTGAAGGTGATTTTGGATGTGGTTGATAATTATGATATCGACGGTGTGCATATGGATGATTATTTTTACCCGTACCAGATAGCCGGGCAAAAAATCAATGACGCCGCTGCCTATCAGCAATACGGTGCCGATTTTAGCGATATACGCGACTGGCGCCGCGACAACGTCAATAAGCTGATCAAAATGTTGAGCGATAGTATCCATGCGCATAAGCCAAGAGTGAAATTTGGTATTAGTCCGTTTGGCATTTGGGCTAATAAAGGGCAAAACGTGGATGGCTCGGATACCCGCGGAGGTGATTCATATTATGAATTATATGCCGATTCGCGTAAATGGGTTCAGGAGGGTTGGGTTGATTATATTAATCCGCAGATGTACTGGCCAATTGGCGACCGCCAAAATCCGTTTGAAGTACTAATGCCCTGGTGGAGCAATAACACCTATAACCGGCATTTGTATGTTGGGCAGGCGCCTTACCGCATGTATGAGCGCAGACAGAGTAATTATTTAAACCCGGCAGAGTTGCCGAACGAGATCAAACTACTGCGAACCAACCCCCGGGTACAAGGCAGCGTTTTTTTTAGCTCGCAATCGCTTACCGGTAATAAGGAAGGGTTTACAGATTCGTTAAGGGTAAACTATTACAAGCATCCGGCTTTGCCGCCGCCAATGTTATGGTTAGATTCAATCCCTCCCAATGTGCCGCGCAACCTGGTAGCAGCCAATATCCCAAATACAACAAAAGTGCAATTAAAGTGGGATGTGCCGTTGGAAGCAAAAGACAAAGAGCCGGTTTATGGCTATGTAATTTATCGTTTTGAAGGGACACAAAAAATCGATATTTCATCGCCCGATAACATTTTGCATATCCAATATGACGCAACTCCGTCTTTCATAGATACCACGGCCGAACGCGGCAAAACTTACCTGTACCTGGTCACGGCATTAGATAGGCTGAAGAACGAAAGCGACCGCAGCCCGGCAGTCGCCGCGACAATACCTTAGCGATATTTATTATCTTGCCCTCACAATGAGAGCTGTAGTACAACGTGTAACCCAGGCCAGCTGTATGGTTGACGGAAATATCACCGGTGAGATAGACCTGGGCTTTGTGGTATTGCTGGGGGTTGAAGATGCGGATACTGAAGAAGACCTGCAATGGCTGGCTCAAAAAATAATCGGTCTGCGTGTTTTTGGCGATGAAAATGGTTTGATGAATAAAGCCCTGGCCGATGTTGGTGGCAGCATCCTGCTGATATCGCAATTCACGCTGTTTGCGCAGACTAAAAAAGGGAACCGCCCGTCATTCATCCGCGCAGCGCGACCTGAAAAAGCTATACCGCTTTATGAGCAGATGATCCGTACGCTGGATACTATCACCGGCAAAAAAACAGCGACAGGCATTTTTGGTGCCGATATGAAGATCAGCCTGATCAATGATGGGCCGGTAACTATCATAATGGATACAAAAGATAAAGACAATCATTAAGTTATGACCATAGAAGAAGCACAACAACTGGTTGACAAATGGATCAGTACTACCGGTATCCGCTATTTTAATGAGTTGACCAACACAGCTATTTTAATGGAAGAGGTTGGCGAGGTTGCCCGCATCATGGCGCGGCAATATGGCGAGCAATCCTTCAAAAAATCTGATTTGGATGTTAACCTGGCCGATGAAATGGCCGACGTATTATTTGTGCTGATTTGCCTGGCTAACCAGACCGGGATCAATCTAACTGAGGCCTTAGAGAAAAATTTGGAGAAGAAAAGTATTCGGGATGCCGACAGGCATAAGAATAATGAGAAGTTGAAATAATTACCAAGCCGTCATCGTGAGCGAGGTACGAGCGTGACGATCTCTGAACGAGTGACTGAGTCAGCGAGCTGGAGATTGCCACGCTACGCTCGCAATGACGTGGTTTTATAATAGAGCGTTGTCATGCTGAGGCACTCGAAGCATCGGTGGGCAGGCCTACGCTCGCCCTTCGACAGGCTCAGGGTGACACCCGCCCTCTATAGGATTACTGCAACTTTACCAATCGCTCACCATCCAACACTGGTATCGCCGTAGTCAGATCCACTTTCAAACAAAACTCAATATCAGCCTCAATGCCCAGTTTTTTAAGCCTTTCGCTGTGCGATGTTTTCTTGAGGTATTGATCCAGGTCGTCTTTGGCTAATTGGTACAGGTCATTAGCGGCAATGGCCGGATCATCAACCACAAAGCCGGCATCTTTCAATTGTTCAACTACCGCACCGGCAAAGAGGGTATCCTCCAGGTTAAAATTGTTTTTCCAGCCCGAGCACACCAACAGTATATTTTCGTTTTGTTGTTTAAGCCAGTTACAGATCGACGTTAAATTGATAAACGCACCAATTACTATCTTTTTCGCTGCGCGGGATAAATGTAATGCGTGCGTTCCGTTAGTGGTGGTTAACACTATGGTTTTACCGGCAACCTTTTCTTTGGTATAAGAGAAAGGCGAATTGCCGAAATCAAAACCCGTAACAACTTCGCCATTACGCTCTGCTGCCAGCAAATAGTCAAATCCTTTTTCACGGTATGCGCTGCACTCTTCTACCTGCGATACCGGGATGATGGCCTCTGCGCCGTTTTCAATACCATAGCAGATAGAGGTGGTCGCTCTGAAAATATCGATCACTACCACGACGTAATTTTTTACATCATAAAGAGGTATCAATGCCGGTGTAAGGCAAACCTCGAGGCGAGGTTTCGTAAAGGTCTTGTCAGGTGTGGTGTTATCCATTATCAATTTTTTGTTTCCCAATAACCCATCTGTCATTTCGACGAGGAACGAGGAGAAATCTATACACAGAAAAGCTTAGCGAATGTATAGATTTCTCGCTATGCTCGAAATGACAATTATTTAAAGATTGGGCTTACGCTTTATAAAATGGCGGTTTAACAATCTTTGCTTTAACGGCATTGTCTCGGATCTTGATGAAGATCTCGGTGCCTTCTTTAGCAAACTCGTTTTTTACATAGCCCATGCCAATAGCTTTTTGCAAAGAGGGCGATTGCGTGCCCGAGGTTACTTTACCAATGTTATTGCCATCGGCATCAACAATCTCGTAATCATGACGTGGGATACCGCGATCAATCATTTCAAAACCAACCAGCTTTTGTTTGACGCCGGCAGCTTTTTGCTCGGCCAATGCGGCCGAATTGGTAAATTCTTTACTGAATTTAGTCACCCAGCCTAAGCCGGCTTCCAATGGCGATGTAGCATCGTCAATGTCATTACCATATAGGCAGAAACCCATTTCTAAACGCAACGTATCACGGGCGCCTAAGCCAATAGGTTTAATGCCAAATGGCGCACCTGCTTCAAATACCTTGTTCCAGATATGTTCGGCATGTTCATTATCTACATATAATTCAAAGCCGCCTGCACCGGTATAACCCGTCGCCGAAACAATCACATTATCAATACCTGCAAATGAGCCTTTTTCAAAGGTGTAGTACTCCATGGAGCCCAGGTCTATATCTGTCAGGCTTTGCAGCGCTTCAGCAGCTTTCGGGCCTTGTACAGCTAATAGTGAAGTACGATCAGAAATGTCTTTCATCGGTACACCTTCGGTATTGAACTGGCTGATCCAGTTCCAATCTTTTTCAATGTTCGAGGCGTTTACCACCAGCATATAGGTTGCTTCGTCAATGCGGTAAACCAAAAGGTCATCAACAATACCGCCGTCTTTATTAGGCAGGCAAGAGTACTGCACTTTACCATCGTATAATTTTGAGGCATCATTACTGGTAACGCGTTGTATCAGGTCAAGCGCTTTATCGCCTTTTAAAATAAACTCGCCCATGTGGCTTACGTCAAACACACCTACTGCTTTACGTACGGTTTCGTGTTCGGCATTAATGCCTGCATATTGTACGGGCATGTTGTAACCGGCGAAGGGTACCATTTTGGCACCAAGATCAATATGAATTTGGGATAGCGCTGTGTTTTTCATTGCTGAAATGTTTTAATGAAGACAAAATTTATCGTGATTTGAGCTTGTGCGAATCACAACAGTGGTACAAAATTTTATTTGGCCTAAAGGTAGTAAAAATGCAATAGGGTACGCGCTTTGTAACAAGTATTTTTAGCTATTAGCTATAGTTTTAGGCAGTTGCTCGCAGCAAGCCTGATAAAACTCAACCAAATGTTTGATAACTACATTAATGTCATGCTCTTTTTCGGCCAATAAACGAGCGTTTTGGCCCAGTTGGATACAATACTCCTCATCCCGGGCACATCGCTGGATGGCATCATAAAACTCGTCGCGGTTATTAGCTATCAGGATGTCATGCCCGTTAGTAAAGTTAATGCCCTCGGCTCCTAACGAGGTGGAGATAATGCATTTCTGCATCGCCATACCTTCTACAATCTTCACCCGCATACCGCCGCCGGATAGTAGCGGAACGATCATGATGGATTTGCTATTCACAAACTCAAGCGCGTCATCCACCTCACCTTGTATAAAAATCTTGCCTAAGGCTTCATAATCATCAAAACGGTCTGGAATATCATTGCCGGCCACATATAGCTTTACGGGCAGGTCGCCGCTGGTGATATCATTAATAAAAGTATCCAGGAACCACTCCATACCTTCGCGGTTAGGTAGCCAATCCAGCGAGCCCAAAAAAAACAAGCTCGGAAACTCGGTTTTCCTGATATCGACGTGATATTTTTCAAGGCGCAGGCCTACCGGTATAATCTCGATTGGTACGGAAATGCCGTATTCGGTAAGCATCTCTTTATCCTGAGGGGTAAATACCGTAATGGCATCAAACTTATTTAATTGCTGCTGCTCGTAGTTTTTGATACGCCCGGCATGCATGCGCAGGTATGACTTTTTAAACGGATCGATCTTTTGTTGTGACAGGCGCCACCAGATCTGGTTTTCGATATTGTGCGCCCGGTAAATCAGCTTTGCTTTGGAGTGCTTGCGCACGGCAGGCATATAAAGCGTAACAAACAAGCCCTCAAACTGAATAATATCGTACTCCGTATTGCGCATCTCGCGAATAAGCAAAGTCTCAAACTCGGGGTCATAATAGCGGTCGACGTTGAAAGATGTTTTTTTGAACAAATTCATAGCTACACCAAGTATGGTTACGGTAGTATCTATGTCGTAAGCACGATAGTTGATCTTACCCATCAAATCCTCATCAGGCAGGCTGCTGTCATGACTATTGCGTTTGGCATTTAACGCCACCAGCGATACATCATGACCCTCATTAACCAAGCCCTTGATGGTGTTGGCCACCACAATAGCATAGCCCCCATTTTGTGGGAATGGAACACGATGACTTAGTATCAGGATTTTCAATGATTTACGGGTTTTACCAAAAATAATATTCTGAGGCTACAGTACCAAACCGCAACCTGCTCTTAATGATAATATCAACGTAATATTATAGTACTTGTATGATTACGCCATCAGTTTCCACGCTGACATTGAACGAGCGGCGATGATAAGGCGTGTAACCATTCTTTAAAATAGATTGGCGATGTTTTAAAGTGCCGTAACCTTTATTGTTGTGCCAGTCGTACTCCGGGTGCTCGGCCGCAATCTTCTTCATGTAATCGTCGCGATAGGTTTTGGCGAGGATCGATGCGGCGGCTATACTGAAGTATTTGCCATCGCCCTGCACCACACAGGCATGGGGTATGGTGGCATGTTTGTTGAAACGATTGCCATCAATAATTAAAAATTGTGGTTGCAGATGCAGTTTTTCAATGGCGCGATGCATAGCCAGGAAGGATGCGTTGAGGATATTGATCTCGTCTATCTCCAGGTTATCTACCGAGGCTACCGCGTACGCTATAGCACGCTCCTCGATCTCTGCACGCAGCGCATAACGCAGGTTCTCGGCTATCTGTTTAGAATCATTTAACAATTCATGATCAAAATCATGCGGCAAAATAACAGCAGCGGCAAACACAGGGCCCGCAAGGCAACCGCGGCCAGCTTCGTCGCAACCCGCTTCTAATAATTCATGCTGATATCTGGCTAGTAACATTGATTCTTAAACGATAGGTACAAAATTATTATTTTATGGGATACGGTTTTTAGGTTAGTGTATCAGTTTGAAAACAGGTAGTGTCCCAGTTTGAAATTTATTTTTCACTTGTAGCCTCAACCCCATATCGTATTGCCTCTTCAAGTATACTAGTGTTTATGTCTTTTAGCTTATTGAACTTAATGCAATACCCGGTCACGCTTGCCTTGCCTAGTTCTTTCCCATACGCCTGGGCTAAGTATTTCTTATCCTCGATACCAAGGATATAGATGGAGATGCCGGTTGTGTTTGCGCTCATACCAATTTGATAAAACTCCCTGGTTTTTCCATCAGCATATTTTATGATGTAAGATCCATATCCGATATTAGGATTGGAAACAATTTTATTTTCACTGTTTTTACCATCCAGAAACCATAACTTACATGCTGGCATTACTTTCAGAATGATGCGATGCAACTCTTGCATGTCACTGCTTTTTGATTCAGGCTGACTGTCAATATACGCCTTGATTTGTTCTTGTACGTTCATATAAAATATTGAGTTAAGGGTTGCTTACTCAGCTTTTTCAAATTTCGCTTTATTTTATTTATATGCCAATTCTCCCCCGCCTCTCCAAAGAAGAGGAGCCACCTGTCAATTTAACTAACGAATAGTAACATAAATAGATTGCTAATCAGAACCTTCTGCTTTAGAGAGGGCAGGGTGAGGTCTAAAATATTCTCAACGTCAAAATCGTAATATCATCAATAGGCTTACCCTTGATACCGATATTGAGGTGGTCCATCAGTTTCTTATTGAAAGTATCGGGTGATAGCTCACCATTGTCAGCAACAAAGTCCATTAAGGTCTCTTCGTTCCAGGTCTTGTCGCCGTAAGGCTCAAAATCAAGAAGTCCGTCGGTATAATTTACTAAAAGTGTGCCTGGCTCAATATCTATCTCGCCTTCATTTAAAAAGGGCAACTGGTCAAACGCGCCGATCATGGTGGTGCCCAATTTTAACTGAATAACCTCGCCTTCCGAATATAAAATGGTAGCGTTATGCCCGGCATTAATATAATTGAGCTTGCGGGTTTGCTCGTTGTATTTAGCGATAAAGAGAGTGATAAAACGCTCGCCCTGTGTATTAGAAATTACTTTTTTGTTAAGCCGGTCGATGATATTGGTCAGATCATCCTCCACCGCGGCCCAGGCATGCAGGCTGGCTTGAAAGTTAGCCATGAGCAAGGCTGCTGATACGCCTTTGCCCGATACATCGGCAATGCACCATAAAAATTCATGGTCATTCAGGCGGATAAAATCGTAATAGTCGCCGCCGATGTTTTGATGCGGCAGGTATTTGGCGCCAATCTCCACGCTTTCGTCCTTATGCATGCGTAATGGGATGAGCATGTTCTGTACTTCGGCCGCAAGCTCCATTTCACGCTGGAAACGTTCGGCTTGCAGACGCTCGCGGAACAGTTTCTTATTCTCAAGGGCTACTACCACTACATTGATCATGGTCTGGATAAAGTTCAGATCGTTATTCAACATCTCGCCAGAAGTATTGAAGTTTCCAATGAGCGCGAAAGCCAGGGCTTTACTTTTATGATAGATGGGGATGAAATAGTCGTATTTTTTGAGGATGTCGTTGGTGTTTCCACCCAGCGACTCGGGCGCTTTAATTTTATTGAGCATTAGGCAAGCCTTGTTTAACTGGCCTACCGGCTCAAAATTACCGCCGTATTTAGAAATACAGGCATACGTGCCATCTTTCTCTATCAGGAACCTGAATGTGCCTACCTGCAGGTAGTTTTGCAAAATCACTTCAAGCATCTGTATCAGCACAGGTGTCGCCGCGTTTTTGTTTATAGCCCGGGTTATCTCCAACAAGGAGTTCAACTCTGACTGCCTTTTCAACAGCAGCCTGATTAATTCGTCCTCACCGGAGGGCTGTATTGTGTTTTGCATTGTTGGGTCTCGGAGAGACTAAATTAGAGAAAAAATATAATTTAAATACGAGTGCTTGTCGATTTAATATCAAAAGCATCGCGTAAGCCAACGGTTACCAGGTTAAATGCATAGACTATCAGCATGATAGCCAGGCCCGGTGTTATAGACAAGTAGGCCGAATCCATGATGATGTAGCCGTAATGTTCTTTGATCATGCTGCCCCAGGTAGGCATAGGTGGCTGAGCGCCAAATCCCAGGAAACTTAAGCCGGCTTCTAACAATATTGCCGATGCAAAATTAGACGAAGCCATCACTAAAATAGGACCCGCAATATTGGGTAAAATATGCCTGCGGATAATGCGGAAATTGGTATAACCCAATGAGCGCGCAGCTTCAATATATTCGGTTTGTTTGATGCTGATAACCTGTCCACGTACCAATCTAGCCACCTCTACCCACATGGATAAGCCTACGGCGATGAAGATCTGCCATAAACCTTTACCCAGAGCGAATGAAATGGCGATAACCAGCAGCAATGCCGGCAAGGCCCAGAGAATATTCATGAGCCAGCTTAAAGCAGCGTCAATCCAGCCGCCGAAATAACCGGCTATGGCGCCTATGGTTATGCCGATAATGAGACTAATAAGTACAGCCATTAATCCGACAGATAAAGAGATCCGCGCACCCAGAATTAAACGGCTCAACATATCGCGACCGTAAACGTCGGTACCTAACAAAAAGGTTTTATGGGTGATATAAGCCGACGGGCCTTTGGCCAATAATTGTGGGGATAATTGGTAGGTTTTGCTCTCGGGTTTGTCTTCATCGCCAATATATTCATTGACGGTGATTTTATTGCCTGATAATTTGTAAGCGGTGATGGGCACATCCTGGTAAAAAGCGGGCTGGCCAAACAGCATTTTTTTGAAAATACCGACAGTATCTATATGCTCAGTTTTTTTTATCCGCAGCATCATAAAGCTTGAACCGGGTTTTTTGATACTGAGCTGAATGGTTTGATTATTAGCCAGCGGTGTGGAGTCGGGCATAATAAGGTACCCCAGTATAGCCACGGCTACACAAAATACAATAAACAACATCCCGGCAACGGCAAATTTATTGCGTTTAAAAGCTTTCCAGGTGCGTTGTGTTGGGTTAAGATCTGCCAAGCGGATTATTGTATTTGGCTAAAGATAACAGCTTTTAAAGATTGTAGAACAAGCCGCAGCCGATCTTGACAATAAATAAACACGCTTATTTAACCATCCTGCCCTTCCAGTAGTATTTTTTGGTGGTGCCCATTAAACCCAGGTAGGCCAGGTAGATCATGTGCAGCGGCGCGACGATAATAAGCAGTTGCAGTAATTTAAGCCGCCTAAAGAAGGAGCAAATCAGGTATAAAAACACCACCTCTATCAAAAACTTAAGTGCAAACTGAATTAGAAATACTTTAAAAAACGTCGCATTAAAAATGCCCAGCAGGATATTTACCAGCATGGTCATGTTAAACAACCACATAAAAATAGCTACGGCTATTACCTTTTTGTCTTTGTATTTGGTTGATTTGGATGCCCATCGGCGGCGTTGCTGCAAGAAAGCTTTTAGTGTATATTTGGCGTGAGTGTAAACAATAGCATCGCGCACATTCAGGAACCCTATTTTACCCGGGAAGCGCTCGGCTACTTTTTGTAATAACAGTTCGTCATCGCCGGAGGCTAATTCATCAATCCCGCTAAAACCGCCTACTTCATAAAAAACATCTTTGCGGTAAGCTAAATTAGCGCCATTGCAGGTCGAGGCCCGCTTGTTACCGATAAATGAAGCACCAATGCCAATCAGGAAAGAAAACTCCAGCGTTTGCATGCGTTCAAACAGGGTTTTCTCCTCGAAAAATATCACCGGCGACGAGATCATGACCGGCTGCTCTGCCTCAAAATAACCTACTACCGACGACAGCCATTTAGTACCCATCCGGCAATCAGCATCAGTTGCTACCATAAGCTCGCCGGTTGAAATACTGATGGCTTTGGCAATAGCTTTTTTCTTATAGGAATTTAGCGGCTTGGCTTCGTTGAGTTGTAACAGCTTTACGCCACGATCGGCATAGCTGGCTATGATTTCAGCAGTGTTATCTGTTGAATGATCATCTACAATAATTACCTCGGTGAGTTCTTTGGGATAGTCCTGCGCCAGGATATCTTCAATGGTTAAGTGTATGCGTTCTGCTTCATTGCGGGCAGCAATCATGATAGTTACCCGGGTGCTAAAATCACCGGTTTTGAGTTGGGGGCGTTTCAGGCTAACCCATCCTTTAATGAGGTACGCTACCAGCAGCAAATAGCCCGCGGTCAATATGGCACATATAGCACTATAAATTGCGATCAAAGAATTTTAAGTTAAAAATGAACACAGAGCCTAAAATAGCGGGAATAATTAAATTAATAAGCCAGATAGATGTAAAAGCTGCTATAACTGCTACTTGCTGAGTAGTGACATAGGCAAATAACGTGGCAGAGGCCGTGGCGCGAACGGGTACATCCAACAAATCAAGCGATGGTAGTGCCGACTGGATAAAAAACACGATAAAAACCATCAATATAACATCCACAAACGGTATTTCTGGAATAAGCAGATGGATAACCAGGTAGTATTGAAAAGAAAAGATAAAGAACCTGGTTAAACAGTAAGCCATAATATTTACCAGGTCCTTAAACTGATAGTCGGCCATGATATCAAAAAAGCGGTGATATTTGCGTAGAAACGATATGCTGTTTAACAGTTTTACCAGCCATTTGATATTAAAAAAAGCAACCAGAAACAAGGTGGAAAAAGCCGCTGCTAACAAAGTGATAGCAGCCAGTATCCAGCCATTTAAATGCAGAAAAGTAAAGCAAAACCAAACCAGGGCTGTAGCGCCCAGCACATTAGTAATTACATTTTGACCAAACGAGCCTACCGCCATGGCAAACACACCATGGATGCGTTTACGCGGAGGTAAAAACATTACCCGGCCACCATACTCGCCAATACGATTGGGAGTGAATATGGCCCAAGTCAATCCGCAGAAAACACCTTCAATACATTCCCATAAGCTTATTTTAACCAGTTTGCGGGTAAGATGCTGCCATTTCAAACACTCTACTAGCCAGTTAGCCAGCATCAACAAAATCACAGCCGACATCACAATTACAACCTGCTTGTGGCTAAGCCGGTCAATGGCTTTTTCAAATGCTTTTAAATTGTTGCCTTTACTTAAATATTGGTGATAAATAAATACAAAGGCCAGCACCAATATAGTGGCCTTCAACAGGTAAGAGAAGAATTTTTTGGCGATAGAGGTTAACAATAGTTTGTGATATTTGGTGCAATGTTACAAAAAAGCCGGGCAAGGTTGCCCCCGCCCGGTGTAACTATACAAAATATGGGTTGTTTTTGTTTGTAAACGAATGCTTAATAGTGATAACGGCATTGCAAAATTACAATCGCATCGTTCTCGATCTTGTAGACAATACGATGCTCAAGATTAATACGGCGCGACCACCAACCAGCCAAGTTATGCCTCAACACCTCTGGTTTTCCATTGCCCTCGAATGGCTGTCGTTCTATCTCTTTTATTAACGAATTTATTTTTTTAAGCAATGCTTTATCCATGCTTTGCCAATACAAGTAGTCTTCCCAAGCTTGGTCAAGAAAAATAATTTTCATTCCTGTATCAAAGATCTTTCTTTTGCTAATCCTTTTTCATAATCTTCTATACCTTTTAATAACCGCATTGCGTTAGCCGGGCTTCTAAGCAGGTAAAACGTTTCCTGCATGCTTTCATAGTCAGACTTAGAAATTACAACAACGTCTTCTCCAGTTGTGCTAGTTACAAAAAGAGGTGTGTGATTATTTCTGACCTTATCTAAATAAGATTTTAGTTGTTGCCGAAAAGAAGTATACGTGGTAATTTGCATGACTTATTGCTTTATATAAAGTTAGGTAAACAAATTTACATGTACAAGTTCTTGTACGTGCAAATTTACAAACCCATTTCCTTTTTCAAAAACTGACCGGTAAAGCTGTTCTTTACTTTGCACAAACCTTCGGGAGTGCCGGCGAAAAGAATGTTACCTCCGCCCGATCCGCCTTCCAGGCCGAGATCAATCACATGGTCAACCACCTTGATCACGTCCAGGTTATGCTCAATTACCAGCACCGTGTTGCCTTTATCAACCAGTTGGTAAAGCACGCCTAATAACACGTTGATATCTTCAAAGTGCAAGCCGGTTGTCGGCTCATCCAGGATATAGAAAGTGTTGCCGGTATCTTTTTTAGAAAGCTCGGTAGCCAGTTTAACGCGCTGTGCCTCGCCGCCAGATAGTGTGGTTGACGATTGCCCCAAACGGATATAACCCAAACCAACATCCAGCAATGTTTTTACTTTGCGGTAGATAGACGGAATATGCTCAAAAAACGGTACTGCATCTTCAATACTCATATCCAGCACATCGCTGATGGATTTACCTTTGTAGCGCACCTCTAAAGTCTCGCGATTATAACGCCTGCCGCCGCATTCTTCGCAGGGAACCTGCACGTCAGGTAAAAAGTTCATCTCGATAACTTTCATACCCGCACCTTGGCAGGTTTCGCAACGGCCACCTTTTACGTTAAACGAGAAACGCCCGGGTTTGTAGCCACGGATCCTCGACTCAGGCAGTGCCACATACAGGTTACGGATATCTGAAAATACTCCCGTATAAGTAGCCGGGTTTGATCTCGGCGTACGGCCGATAGCGGTTTGATCTATTTCGATCACTTTATCAATATGTTCCAGTCCCTCTATCTTGTCGTAAGGTAGCGGTTGTTTTTTGGCCCTAAAAAAGTGATGATTTAATATCGGATATAAAGTCTCGGTGATCAGGCTGGATTTACCACTGCCGGATACCCCGGTAATACCAATCAATTTACCCAACGGGAAATCGACACTGACCTTTTTTAAATTATGGCCGGTAGCTTTTTTAAGCGATAACACCTTGCCGTTACCTTCACGACGGTTTTTAGGAATGCTGATCTCGCGTTCGCCGTTAATGTAAGATGTAGTTAAGGTATGATGCAGCATTAACTCTGCCGGTGTGCCTTGTGCTACCACCTGGCCGCCATGAACGCCGGCTGCAGGGCCCATGTCTATCACGTGATCGGCCTCCAGGATCATGTCTTTATCGTGCTCAACCACCAGGACGGTATTACCCAGGTCGCGCAGGTTTTTTAGTGCGTTGATCAGTCGCTCATTATCACGTTGGTGCAGGCCAATGCTTGGCTCGTCCAAAATGTACATTACGTTCATTAACTGCGAGCCTATCTGCGTAGCCAGCCTGATGCGTTGTGCCTCGCCACCCGAAAGGGTTTTGGCGGTACGATCCAACGTCAGGTAACTCAAGCCCACGTCCATTAAAAACACAATACGGGCGCGGATCTCTTTTAATATTTCTTTGGCGATGACGTTCTGGCGATCAGATAATCTATCCTCCAACCCTTCAAACCACTCTTGAAGGGCACGGATGTCCATAGTAGCCAACTCGAATATATTTTTATTGTCGACTTTAAAATTAAGCGATTCTTTCTTCAACCTCGCACCATCGCAAACCGGGCAGGTTTTCAGCACGCGATAATTTTCCATATCGTCCATGCCTTCGTCGCTGCGGCGCTCTTGCTGTTCTTCCAGCATCCGGATGATACCATCGAACGTGATCTGGTAACTTTGTACATTCCATTTGTTATACTCGACAGATACGGTTACCATTTCATTGGTGCCGTTCAAGATAATGTCTAGTTTCTCTTTTTCCAGTTTCTCCAGTGGCGTAGACAACGAGAATTCAAATTTCTTGGCCAAAGCCTTCAATACCTGGAAAATCCAGGTCTCGCGATATTCGCCCAGCGGAGCTAAGCCGCCATTCAGAATACTCAGTTTAGGATTCGGAATAACCGATGCTTCATCTACCTCAAAAATATAACCCAGGCCATTACATTTCTCGCAAGCACCATAAGGCGAGTTGAAAGAAAACGTATTTGGCTGCGGCTCATCGTAAGAGATGCCCGAAACCGGGTCCATCAGATATTTACTAAAGTAAGCTACATTATTGTCCTTATCGGCAATACGAATAATGCCTTTAGCAGTTTTTAAGGCCGATTGTATAGAAGTATAGATGCGCTTGCTGTTTTCTTCGCTCACCTGCACCCGGTCGATAACGATATCGATATCGTGGATCTTATAGCGATCCAACTGCATCTTTGGCTCAACATCGGCAATGGCGCCATCTATCCAAACCTTTAAAAAGCCCTGTTTGCGGATCTGTTCAAACAACTCACGATAATGACCCTTACGGGCTTTCACCACCGGTGCGAGGATATTGATGGGCTGATCTTTAAAACGCTCGGTAATGGTTTTCAGGATCTGGTCCTCGCTCATGCGTTCCATTTTCTCGCCGGTAACGTACGAGTACGCATCGCCGGTACGGGCAAAAAGTAAACGCATAAAGTCATAGATCTCGGTAATAGTACCAACGGTTGATCTTGGATTTTTACTCGTGGTTTTTTGCTCGATAGCAATAACCGGGCTCAGGCCTGATACTTTATCTACATCCGGCCTCTCCATCCCGCCCATAAACTGGCGCGAGTAGGCCGAAAAAGTCTCCATATAACGGCGCTGTCCCTCGGCATAAATGGTATCAAACGCCAAGGACGATTTACCGCTGCCGCTCAGGCCCGTTATAACAACCAGCTGGTTGCGCGGAAAAGAAACATCAATATTTTTTAAATTATGTACCCGTGCGCCGTAAACCTCAACTTCACTTTGCTCGCCCAGATCTATATGTTTTTCGCTCATGTATTATAATTAGTGAATGAGTGGATGTTTGAATGAGTGAATGTTTCTTTTGTCATCGCAGAAAAACTTTACGCAATTACCAAGCCGAACTACGGCTTGATAGGACAATTTAAAGCGATGTTGAATATGAAAAAGTGTAATAAAACCCATTATTCACTCATTCAATCCATCGCTAATTCACTCATTAAAATCCAGCCTGCAAAGGTAATGAAAAAAGCCCGATCTGCGGACTTGCAGATCGGGCTTAAAGTGCTCCGTAATAAAAATTTACGCTTAAGTGTTAGTTATAAGCTATAAAGTCTTTTGGTGGTACATAGGCAATATATTTGTTGTAACCATATTGGCCAGGGTGGTCAATAACCGCCTTCATGGCAATCAGGTTATAAACATAATTTCCTGTTTCGCGGTTAAGCTTCATTCTGAAATAATTGCCTTCGCTTTGGCTCCTCATGGCTTTAGCCAGTTTGATGGATCCGTTATTGTAAGCCGCAGCGGTTAGTGTCCAGTTTTTAAACTCATTGTGCAAATCGCGAATGTAACGGCAGGCGGCTATGGTTGCTTTGCGCAGGTTAAGGCGCTCGTCAACCCCGTGGCCAACTTTAAGGCCATAAGTACGTGCGGTGCCGGGCATAAATTGCCAGATACCTGCTGCACCTTTTGCTGATGTACCTTCTTTTAAACCCGATTCAACCAGTGGTAAGTACTTGAAATCAAGCGGTATACCATACGCTAATAAAATAGGTTCAATTACCGGGAAAATTTTGCCGGCCTTGATTTGAAGGATGTGCGATTGAATATTCCGGTAGTTGTGTTTTGTTAAAGAATACTGCATTTTGCGGTACACTTTGGTATTGGCAGGTAACGTTTCGTTGGCAAAGCTATAGTCGGTTTTTGCGTCGGCATCATAATTGACATAAGAAATAAATCTGGTTGATTTTGGTGCCGGTGCGGTCGCTGTTTTTACAAAAGCGACACCGTAAATGTTGAGCTTTAAAATGACTGCCATCACCAGGATTACGGAGCACGTAATAAAGTGTTTTTTAATCATTTTCATAGTGTTAATAGAACAATCCATTTGGTAAATGTTGTACAAAGGTACTTTATATAGATCAGATTGTCAAACACTTACTGCCCCCTTAGTGTTTTGAGAATTTTAAAATAGTTGAAAAATCGCCCTTTAGACCTGTTTAAACGCGGTTTTTGAACCGGTAAAAAAAGTTGAGATTTTAAGCGCGAAACCACCTAAAAATCGTACTTTTGCCCCTCACGCTGCGAAAGCGCTAACCCAAAAACTATGGTATTTAAACGACCAGTAAACAACCGCGACGACCGCCCAAAAAGATCTGGTGCACCGTCAAAAAGCGGAGACACTAAAAGAGCATCTTCATCCCGCGGAAAAGATTTCAAAAGCGGGGATAAACCCAATAACGATACGACCAAAAAAAGATACAGCAGCGGCCCTGATGCCGAACGCAGTTCCTTTTCATCCGGCGCAGCCGACAAAAAAAGTTTTGGTCCGCGTAAGCCATACTCTGGCCGCCCAACCGGCGACGAGGAAAGACCGAAAAGAAACTACGGCGAGCAAGCCGGCGACAAATTCGCCAAAAAGAAACCATATTCAGGTCGTCCAACTTCTGACAGCGACCGCCCTGTAAAAAGAGACGGTGATAACGACCGCCCGAGAAAGAGTTTTGGCGACGACCGCCCGAAAAAGAGCTTTAGCGATGATCGCCCTAAGAAAACCTTTGGCAGTGATCGCCCCGAAAGAAAAAGCTTTGACAGTGATCGCCCGGAGAAAAAAACCTTTAGCGAAAATCGCCCGGCAAAGAGCTTTAGTAGAGATGCGCCTGCAGGCCGCAAACCTGCCGGTGATTTCAAAAAACGCGACGGTGATAAACCTTTCCGCAAAACATACGATAAACCGTCTCGCGAAAATTCAATTAGCGAAAGAGACGCACCTAATAAAACCCTGCGCCCTAAAAAGGCAGCACCTAAGAAAGCGGATGACGGCCTGATTCGCCTGAACCGTTACATAGCCAATGCCGGTATCTGCTCGCGCCGTAAGGCTGATGAGCTGATTGAGGCTGGTGTAGTTTCGGTTAATGGTGTGGTGGTAAATGAGCTGGGATTGAAAGTCGATCCGATGAAAGACGAGATCCGCTACAATGGTGAAACATTGAAACGCGAAAAGAACGTTTACGTATTGCTGAACAAACCAAAAGATTATATCACGACTACCGAGGACCCGCAAGAGCGCCGTACGGTGATGCATTTGGTGGAAAAAGCCAGTCGCGAACGGATCTATCCTGTTGGCCGTTTAGACCGTAATACAACCGGTTTGCTTTTGATGACCAATGATGGTGATTTAGCTGATAAACTTTCGCATCCGCGTAGCGCAATTACTAAATTATACCAGGTTGAGCTAAGCAAAGCCCTGGCACAAGGAGATTTAAATAAACTGCAGTTTGGTATTGAGCTGGAAGATGGCCCGATTAAACCCGATGCAGTATCCTACGTTACCGGTGCCTCTAAAAAAGAAGTTGGTGTGCAGATACACAGCGGCAAGAATCGCATCGTTCGTCGTATGTTTGAGCACCTGGGCTACGAGGTGGTAAAACTGGACAGGGTGGTTTATGCTAACCTGACCAAGAAGGACCTGCCACGCGGCCGCTGGAGATACCTCGACGAAAAAGAGATCATACAGCTCAAGCATCTGATCAAATAAAATATAAGCCCTGCAATCGCGGGGCTTTTTTATGGATTTTGCTACCTTGCAGTTGGATTAATGAGTGATTGAGCGAATTAGCGAATGAGTGATTTGAAAAATCGCCAAACCTTAAATTCATTCGCTAATTCGCTCAATCACTCATTCACTCATTCACTAATTATAAGGTATGAAAAAGTTATTATTGGTTATCGCGCTTGCCGCACCGCTCATCAGCTCTGCTCAAAAATCTAAAACTGGCCCTAAGGTGTTCGACCTGTTGATCGGAACTTATACCGGCAACGATGCCAACGCAAGCAAAGGCATATATGTATACCGTTTCTACGCAGAGCGTGGCGAAACGGCTTATTTGAATGAAGTTGAAACCGATAATCCTTCTTTCCTTACGCCAACTGAAGACGGTCAATTTGTTTATGCCGTAAACGAGAACAATGCTGATGGAACCGGTGGTGTAAGCGCTTTTAAATTTGATAAAAAAACAGGCGTATTAACACCTATCAATAAACAAAAAACTAAAGGCTCGCCGGCGCATATTTCGGTTGATAAAGCGCAGAAGAACGTGTTTGTATCTAACTACGGCGGGGGCAACCTGCAGGTTTTCCCGCTCAACAAAGACGGCTCATTGGGCGAAGCCAATCAAACTATACAAGATGTAGGTAAGGGCCCGGATTTGGCGCGCCAAAATGAGCCGCACGTACACTCTGCTTTCTTGTCGCCCGATGAAAAATATTTGGTGGTATCTGACCTTGGTTTGGATAAGATCAACTTTTATCGTTACAAAGCCTCCAAAGTGCCGGCGCTAACGCCGGCTGATGTACCGTTTATTGCCACGGCTCCGGGTAGTGGCCCGCGTCATACAACCTTTTCGGCCGATGGCAAGTTTATGTACAATGTTCAGGAAATGAAGGCTACCGTAACCGCTTATACTTATGATAATGGTAAAGCCAAAGAGATCCAAACTATCGATATGATGCCTGGTAATTTCTCGGGTACCAATGGCGCTGCCGATATTCATATATCGCCGGATGGCCGTTACTTGTATGCTACCAATCGTGGCACGGCTAATCTGTTGGTAATATTTGCTGTAGATCAGGTAACCGGCAAACTAAGCCCGGTAGGTTCGTATTCTACCGAAGGTGAAAATCCACGCAATTTTATGATAGACCCAACCGGCAATTATCTGCTGATCGGCACTACCAACCGCATCAACATTTTTAGAATAGAGAAAGCCACAGGCAAGTTACGCGAGCTGCGTGCGCCAATTAAAGTATCGAAGGCGGTTTGTTTAAAAATGGTTGCGGTTGAGTAGTATTAGCCCGCAATTGTTTTTTTGGTTCGGGATGTAAAAAAGTAATCTGCCAGAAACAGAATTGCAATTATTGCTGCAGCGATAACGTATACGGTCGGCATGGCTGCAACGTACCGCGTTATAACTGTACCTATGTTATCAACAGGGCGACTATCTGTGGTCTTTGAACCTGATAATCCAATCAGCAACAGCAATATCGCAGCAAAAAAGCCTGCGATGCCGAACCATGCTTTTTTGGAGATGACAGGCTGAACTACTAACGGTTTCCGTGCCGTACCAATCTGCCGCATAACTGCGGCTGTAAAATCAAATGAAACACCTTCGGCTGGGTGTTGTTTTAATAACGATTTTAGTGCAATTTCCTGCACTGCATCTGCCTCGATCATGTTCATTACTGCGTCGGTAAAACCTTCGGCTGCTTCGTCTGCACCCGCTTGTTTCAATAGGTTCTTAAACATATCTTCTCTTTTAGCTTTCATAGTTAGTTGCGGGTTGATGGTCCAACAAAAACTTTAACTCTTTCTCTAATACTTTACGTGCCCGGTACAGCTTTATTTTAACGTTGGGTTTAGATAACCCGGTGATTTCTTCGATCTCTTTGATCGGCAGATCATTGATGTAAAATAAGGTAACTAATAACGCGTCAATCTCCGGCAATTTTTGAATAGCTTTCTGTACCTGTTGCTTTATTTGTTTGGCCTGAAGCTGTTCAAATTGCCCGGGTAGATTGTCGGGCACTTCGTGCTGGTCTTCATTAAGTGTTATCGTATTTACCTTATTCTCTTTTAGCCGGGTAACAGCCGTACGGTAGGCAATGGTATATAACCAGGTGGAGAACTTTGAATTGCCCTGGAAGGTATGGATCTGCTGATAAGCCTTAATAAAGCATTCTTGAGCCAGGTCCTGCGCATCGTCAGCATCGCGCAAAATTTTGAGGCCGATGCTGTAAACCATGTCCTTATATCTATTGACAAGAAACGCGTACGAAGCCGGGTCGCCGTTTTTTACTTTGTCTATATAATACCGGTCGTCTGCAGGTTCCATTACTTATGAGACAGGAAAATAAGCAAAGTGGTTACAAATAAATTATTTTAAATATTTTGTATCCGGATGATGGCAATTACTGTCATATAAGCAAGCGGCCGGAAAATGGCTGCGGTTTTAAATTTAGAAATCATGCAGGAAGTAACCAGAGATTGTATAGTATCGTTAACCCTATTTGCCGCTGTGTTCGGTATGGTATATGTTTTTTTAATGACCCGCCACCGCGAGCGTATGGCCATGTTAGAGCGCGGTGTTTCTACCAGCCCCTTTCATCGCCCGCAGCAAAACGGCTTAGCAACCCTAAAATACGGCATGTTGCTGGTGGGTATAGGCATTGGCTTTATTATGGGGGCCGTTTTGTATAATCATTTCGAGATAGATGAGGCGGTTAGTTTTTTATCTATGGTCACCTTGTTCGGCGGATTGAGTTTGATTATCAATTATCTCATCGTCAAAAGTAAATACGCAGATAAAGACTAAAGACACCAGCCGCACATCCGCGGTAACCCACCCATAAATCCAATTAATCAATCCAGGTAAAAGCGCCTTTGGGCGACTTAACGGAATCTTTTTGCCCGAAAAATCATGAAAAAACTTACGTCTATAACTCTATTTTTTCTATTGCTGGTGATGTACAGCACCGCAATCTTAGCTCAAGACAAAACCCTGAAGGAAGTCTCAGTAAAAGCGCAAAAATCACCTGTAAAACAAGAGGCCGACCGCGTGATCTACGATATGCAGGCCGACCCCGAAGCCAAAGTGAGTAACCTGCTCGAAATGTTGCGCAAAGTGCCTTACATTACGGTAGATGCCAACGAAAACGTCATGCTGAAAGGAAATGCCAGTTTCAAGATTCTGATCAATGGTAAGCCATCCAGCATGCTGGAGCGCGATCTTAAAGCCGTGTTACGCAGTATACCTGCATCAACTATACAGCGTATCGAGGTATATACCACGCCGCCGGCAAAATATGATGCTGAAGGATTGGGCGGCGTAATCAATATCATCACCAATAAAAAACTGGTAGATGGCTATAACGGTACCATCAATTTCAATGAGCGTATTTACGGCGGGCCTGGCCTGGGCACATCCTTTTCAGCTAAACTAGGCAAATTCGGAGTCTCGGCTTTTGCCGGTGCCAATATTAACGATAACCCGGTAACCAACCATAGCAGCGTTCGTAACACTACCGACCCAAGCTACCTGGATCAGGAAGGCAATTCAAAATCAAATGGAAAAAACGGCTATGTGGGTACCGAGTTAAGTTATGAGATCGATTCGTTGAACCTGCTTTCCGGGCAATTTAATATCAACAGCGGCCGGGCTAATGGCGAGAATGAGCAGACAACCCTGTTAACCGGTCCGGCCGGAATTATCAATGGTTACCATTTGCAAAATAACAACAGCAACAATGGCAATGGTTTTGACGCAGGGTTGAACTACCAACTGGGGTTTAAGAATGACAAGTCAAAACTACTGACATTTTCTTACCGGTGTTATCAATATAACAATGCCGCTGGCGCAAACATCAACACTACCGACCGGATCAATTACCCATCGCCGGATTACGATCAGCGCAATACCACCACATCATCAGAACAAACCGTGCAGGTTGATTTTGTGCAAACCATTAAAAACTGGAGTGTAGAGGCCGGCGTAAAGGCGATATTTAGGGATAATAAAAGCGATTTTACTTATAACCTTTTTAATGATAGCACCGGCAGTTTCCAAAAAAGCGGGGCTTTATCTAACAATTATAGCAGTACGCAAAACATACTGGCGGCATACAATACCTGGGGATATAATACCAAAGCGTTTAGCGTTAAGGCCGGGCTACGGGTAGAACAAACTTTTACTGATGCAAATTTTGTGTCGACATCTTCGGCGGCGCATCAGCGTTATCGGGATGTGGTGCCGTCTATTGCCTTTAATTTCCCTGTTAATAGCCTTAGCAGCTTTAATGCCGGCTTCTCGCAACGGCTCAAGCGCCCGGGGATTAATAAATTGAATCCATTTGTAGATCGCTCGAATCCTAATTTCGAAACCTATGGTAACCCGGATTTGACCCGAGTGGTAATGTCTGATGTCAGGGCGGGTTATAGCCTTTCTGGCAAAGGCAACTTCAACATGGGAGTATTTTATGATTTTGGCCATGGGCTTGATCTGACCGTGTCTCATTATGATGCTGCTACCCAGGTAACCTATACCACCTACAAAAATAACGGCTCTTTTAAAGGCCTGGGCGATTTTATGAGCTTCAGCTATCCAATCACTAAACAGTTAAACTTTGGCACCAATTGTAATATTGCCATCTTTTGGTTAACCGGCGATGATGACGGCACCTTCAAAACCATCCATTTTGTAACCGAAGGAATCTATAACTCGTTAAGCTATCAGTTTGATGGCGGATGGCGTACTAACCTTAATGTCGACATCAACGGTAAAAACCCCAACGGCTTGCAGGGTAAAACTAATGGCGTAATTAACACCGGCTTAAGCGTTAACAAGCAGTTGATCAAAAACCAATTGATGTTTTCGGCAGCCGTGCGTAATCCGTTTACAAAATATCACAACAGCGTTACCCACACCACGGGTGCAGACTTTACCCAGGATGTTACTGATCAAAACTATTTCAGAAGCTTTAGTATTAGTCTGAACTATAATTTCGGTAAGCTTAAAGACGCCATTAAAAAAGCCAAACGTGGTATTAATAACGACGACGGCGCGAAATAGCCACAAAATTTAATAGCTGATTTTATTATCTTGCAGCAGATAAACCAATTACCTGCTTGTCATGAAAAAACTATTAATCATTTTGCTGGTGCTGCCCCTGCTTGGCCTGGCGCAACAGAAAACGGCTAAAACTTATGATCTTTTGTTGGGCGGCTACACCACCGATTATCCTGGCAGCAAGGGCATAGCGGTTTATCGCTTTGACACAAAAACCGGCACGGTGAGTTTTTTAAACCAATTTGACAGCGTTGATAACCCCGACTTTTTGGCCATTAGCAATGACCATAAGTTTGTTTACTCTTGCGATGTAGATACGAAGGGTGGTGAGGCCCGGGTAAGCGCGTTTAAGTTTGATGTTGCCAGCGGGAAGCTGGAGCTAATTAATAGCCAGCCGGCCGGGGGTATTAATACGGTGCATATTATTCTTGACAACGAAAATAAACATGTCATACTATCGCATTATAGTAGCGGTAGTTTAACGGTATTACCGGTAAATAAGGATGGTTCTGTTGGCCCGGTTTCGCAAACCATACAATATACAGGTTCCGGGCCGCACAAAAATCAGAAAGGTCCGCATGTGCATTCGGCCATGATAGCTGCCGACGGAAAAAAAATATTGGTGGCTGATTTAGGTACAGACCATATTAATGTTTACGATTACGACGCCGGTAAAGCCAAGCCGATAATAATTGAAAGCGTAGTTGCAGAAACCACAAACCCCGGTGATGGCCCGCGCCATATGGAGTTCTCGCCCGATAAAAAGTTTTTATATGTGATACAGGAGCTAAGTGCATTCGTTCGCGTTTATAAATACGATAACGGAAAATTGACTTTTGTACAAGCCATTAGTATGATGCCTGCCGATTTTGCGAAAAACAGCGCTGCCGATGTGCATCTGTCGCCTGATGGTAATTTTCTGTATGCTTCAAATCGTGGCGGAGCCAATAATATAGTACAGTATGCTGTAAATAAACAAGACGGAAAACTAACATTTGCCGATCGTTTTGACGTAAGCAAAGCGCCACGGGGATTTACCATCGATCCATCGGGCAATTACCTGTTAAGCGCCGGGCAGGAAGGAAACGAGATTATTATTTTCAAGATTGATAAAACAACCGGTAAGCTTACTTTAACCGATAATAAAATTGACATTCCGCAGGTGGTTTGCCTTAAATGGGTGCCCGCCGAATAAATTGGCAAAAAAATAAAAAAGCTTAAAAGGTTTTTGGCCGGCAATCGTCTGCGTTAACATGTACAATACCTTATTAGCCTTACACTCCTTAACCCGCTGGCTGGTTTTGGGGAGTTTGATCTTTGCTCTGTTTCGCGCTTATCGCGGATGGCTATTGAAAAAGCAATTCTTGAAAACGGATAGTGTGAGCCGCATGGTGGCTGCTTCGGCGGCGCATGTGCAATTGGTATTTGGGTTGTGGTTGTATTTTATAAGCCCTATTGTAGCGTACTTTCTGCATAATTTTCATACCGCAATGCATGAGCGTGCTATCCGCTTTTTTGGGATGGAGCACGTTACCATGATGCTCATCGCCATTACCATTATCACCATCGGCGCAGCCAAAGCCAAAAGGAAACCAACCGATAAAGAGAAATTTAAAACCATGGCCATTTGGTTTACCATTGGTTTGCTTATTATTTTAAGTTCGGTGCCATGGTCGTTCTCGCCGTTGATTAGCAGGCCGAATTTCAGGCCACTGTAAACCAAAAAAGCAGCCCATAGGCTGCTTTGATTTAAAATGATGTTGTGATTTAAGCTTATTCTGCAAGTAATTCGTCGAGATTGCCTAATCCCATGGTAAAGCCTTGTTCGAAGCCCATTTGAACAATTTTCTCCAGGTCCTCGTCCTTATCAAATGATATGGTGATATCAACGACTGCAGTGTCGCCGGTTGATCTGAAACGATCATCCCAATGCATTGCAGGAAAAGAACTATCAACATTTCCATTTTCATCACAAAAAGAGGCGGTGGCGGTAAAGCTTTTGCCGGCTTCTATGGTATGGAAATCAACACGGCACCAGGCCTTTTCGCCATTAGGGCCGGCCATACAATAGAGCCACATACCGCCTGGTGTAAAATCCATAGTTTTGGTAATAGCTTTCCATGGTTTTGGTGCCCACCATTTGTCAAGCTGCTCGGCCTCGGTCCAGGCTCTCCATACTTTTTCAACCGGGGCATTGAAAGCCCGGGTTACAGTCAGCTTTTTGGCAGCTAAGTCTTTCAGAATTTCAGTTTTGTTAGTCATAACGATTGTTTTAAGCGTGGTGATTGTTTTAGTGATTTGTTTTAAAGATCTTTTAGTATCTCATCTAATTGATCAAACCGGTCCTCCCAGATCTTGCGGAAGGTATCCAGCCATTGGTCTACTTCTTTCATTTTATTAGCGTTTACGTGATAGTGTATCTCGCGGCCGGTTTGCTTTTGCGTCACCGCTTCGCACTCGGCCAGTATTTGTATGTGTTTAGATACTGCCTGCCGGCTGGTATTAAAATGCTCGGCCAATGCATTAGGCGTCATGGCGTGGATAGCCAGAAGGGCTAAAATTGCTCTGCGGGTTGGGTCGGCTATGGCTTGAAAAATGTCTCGTCTCATTTTATTTGCAACTAATTGATTGCAAATATATGTGCAATCAATTAGTTGCGCAAATTTATTTGAAGATATTTTTAAGGATGACATAAACGATGGAATAAGTTCCCCTCTTGAGAGGGGGCGCGTAAGACTTTGCGGTTGCAGGGGTGTGTTAATAAAGCAGGCTATCGAAAGGACACACCCCTCCACCCCTCTCAAGAAGGCAAGCGCGCCGGCCCTGGCTTTTATTGCTATGGGTAACCATCGCTATGTTTGTTACTTGGCAGATAAAAATTAATAACTACTTTTATTTACCAGTTTAACCACAACCATTTATGCCTGTTTTAAAATATTTGAAAGCCATTGGCTTGTCTTGTATCGTGTCGCTAGTTTTTTCCGGCGCAGGGATCGCCCAAACCGTCAGCCTGCAAGGCTTGAACCGCAAAAGTGGTGTTGTAATTGCGCAGAAAGCATCAACACTGGAATTGACCTGGCCGACAGGCAATGCAGAGCACGGCCGCGTTGTGTTTGATTTAAACCAAAGCAATCCGCTGTTTAAAAGCATACAAGTAACGTCGGCAGGCAAATACAAAGAGGTTGCTGCCAATCTTGATCCGCAGTTTATATTAACCATTGGCAAGCGCGATCTGATCTCGCAAAACGGCTGGAACATTTTTTTTGATCGCGTGCCGCAAAAGCCTTTTAAATCTTACAATGTCGATTTTGATAAAGGCAAGGCATCGGTAAAAACCGAAGGCTCGCGAACAATTGTGAGTATCGAGGGCATCAGCTCGCATAACTTTAGCGGGCACCTGGAGGTTACTTTTTATAACGGCAGCCCAATGTTTAACGTGGCCGCTGTAATGTCAACAGAAATCGATTCGACCGCTATTTTGTATGATGCCGGGCTGATCAGCAAAAAACCAAACTGGAGCAAGATCAGCTGGGCCAAAACTAACGACGAGTTTAATAGCGTTGCCTCAAACGCCGATGACACCGCGCATAACACCGAGGTAAAATACCGCACCATTATTGGCGAAACAACTAAAGGTAGCCTGGCGGTATTCCCGGCGCCGCATCAATATTTTTATCCTTTGGATGAAGCTTTTAATTTAAAGTTCACCTGGTACGGTAACAATTATCGCGGGATGTTACCGGGTTATGGCATCGGTATCCGGCAAGATCTGTACGGCGATCATCGGTACGTGCCCTGGTTCAATGCGCCGCCGGGAACGCAGCAACGGTTAAATTTCTTCTGTATGATTGGCTCGTCAGATGGTAAAAGTCTGTTAGAAAAAGTTAAGCTATTTACGCATGGCGATAAGTTTATCCCGCTGCCGGGCTACAAAACCATGTCAAGCCATTTTCACAATGAATACACTACACAGGTTTTGCTGAAAAACAAGCCGGTAGAAGCCGAACCGGAATATGTACGCGTATTTAAAAACCTGGGTGTAAACATTGTACACCTGGCCGAGTTTCATGTCGCCGGCCATCCAAAAGGACCTGACGCCGACCGCCTCAAGGAGCTGAATAGCCTATTTAAAGAATGCGAAAAGGAATCGCACGGAAATTTTATGCTCTTGCCGGGCGAGGAACCAAACGAGTTTTTTGGCGGCCATTGGTTGGAGTTTTTCCCTAAACCGGTTTACTGGGTAATGTCGCGCAAAGACGGCGGACCATTTGTAGCAGATGATAGTCGCTATGGTAAGGTGTATCACATTGGCGACAAAAACGATATGCTGAAATTACTGGAAACCGAAAACGGGCTGGCCTGGACGGCGCATGCGCGCACCAAGGGCTCAACCGGTTTTCCTGACGCCTATAAGGACGAGGCTTTTTATAAATCAGATCATTTTAATGGCGCAGCCTGGAAAAACATTCCTGCCGACCTATCAACCGAGCGCATGGGCAAACGCATTTTTGATTTAATGGACGATATGAACAACTGGGGCCTTAAAAAGAAAGTACTGGCCGAATCGGATATTTTCAGCATTACCGAGGAAAATGAAATGTATGCGCACGTTAATGTAAATTATCTTAAATTAAATGCTTTACCTGCATTTAAAAATGGTTGGCAGCCTATATTAAATGTGTTAAAAGGCGGTAATTTCTTCTCTACTACCGGTGAGGTGCTGATCCCGGATTTTAAGGTTAATGGTGCCAATGCCGGCTCAACAATCAAGGTTACGCCGGCCACCAAATCGGCGGTGGACTTTACTGTGAAATGGACCTTCCCCCTCAACTTCGCCGAACTGGTTACCGGGGACGGTAAAAATGTATACCGCCAAAGAATTAACCTCAGTAATACTACCGCCTTTGGCGAACAGAAATTCCATATCCCGGTAAATCTGAAAGGCAAAACCTGGATACGTTTAGAGGTTTGGGATGCGGCAGTTAATGGCGCGTTTACACAAACGGTTTGGGTAAATTGACCTGACAAACTTGTTAGAAGTATGGAATAGCAGAGGTTGTTGCATCTGTATAAAAACTCTTGCTATATTTAGGTAACCAATTGCAATACCTTATCATGAAAACACTTTATGCTTTGATGGCGCTGCTTCTTGTTTCGGCAGCAATACGTGCGCAGTCGACCGTTGACAGCGTCGAGATTAAATTTCAAAAGCTCCTCGACCAAACCGGTATGACCTTCAAAATGCCCGAGGGGTCGGTTAAAATACCAATTGTTAAAAACATGCAAATCCATTATGACTATGCGGTTAGTTATCCATCCCGCAATATGGAAATACGATATACCATTGTGCCAATGGGTAAGCGCGTTGCAGAATACCAGGAGTTTCAGAAAAAACATGATCCGGGTAGTTCAATGGCCGACCCGAATAAGATGTTCGAAATATCAGCCATTGTAACCGCTACCAATATGGGAGGCGGTACGCAAGATACCACTATCAAAGGACGAAAATTTCCGACCACGGATGTAAAAAACGAGTTTGGCGCGGATATAGGAGGCTTTTTAATGGTGCAAGTAAAAAACAATTCTGCCGGTACCAACTATAAGTTTTGCAGTATGGTAGCGTTACAAAAAGACAACGTAGCCAACGTCTATATTTTTTTCCTGTGCAACTCAATGCAAGAGTTCGTACAAAACCTGAAAGATCTGGGTCCCCTGGGTATTTATTATGCACTGCGGTTTAAGCCTGACGAAACGCCATTACAACGGTAGCTCAATATAAAACGTAGTGCCAAAACCAGGAGAGCTTTCAAACCAAAGCCGTCCGTTATGATTTTCGATGATCCGTTTGGAAATAGATAGCCCTAAGCCAAAGGGCTGCTCGCCTTCGGTGCCTAAGCGTTTAACCGGTGTAAACATTTCAAAGATCTTATCTTTGTCGGCCTCGGGTATGCCCATGCCGTTATCGGCAATAGCTATGAGGATCTTTCGTTTTTCTGTCAGCGCTTTGATGCTTACAAATATCAGCCCGCCCATATAGCTAAACTTAATAGCGTTAACAATTAAATTATTAAATACCCGCCATATCTTTTCATGATTGATGGCAGTAATAATTGGCGCGTTATCGCTTTCAAAAGTAATTTCCTGCTTTTTCTCGTTGGCTTTAAATTGTAGTAGTTCAACCGAATCGCGCAGCAACTCTTTAATATCCAACTCCTGTTTTACCAGTAGTTCATCCTCATTGGTTAAGCCGGATTTAAGCAGTTCATTGATCATTTCGAGCGAATGAATACCGGTTGTTTCCAGCAGCTTGAGCATGTGTTTGTTTTCTTCGGATGCTTCGTCTTCAAATATCGCGTTAGCCAAACCAATCATACCTGATAGTGGATTGCGCAAATCGTGCGCCATGATACCCATAATACGAATGATATTTTGATTGGCACGCTCCAGCTCTTCTAATGCTTGTTGTTGCTGCTGGTTATGTAAGCGAGTATTTTTGTGGTTCTTGCGGCTTTCTTTAAGTACCCTGAATACCGATAGACTTATCACTAACAGCAGCACCAATACAACTGTTACGCCAATAATGTACAATTTCTGCACGCGCTGGTTATGCTCCAGCTCAGCCAACAGGTTTTCGCGTTGAATAGAGTTGAGCTCGCGCTCTACATCCAGCGCGCGTAATTTAGAATTGGTTTTATCCAGCGAATCTTTTAGCCGGATGTATTTAGCCTGGTATTGGTAAGCATCTTCGGTGCGGTGCTGCGTAAAAAGATACTGTGCATAAAGATTGTTCCATTCAATATTGGGCACCGGGTTTTCTTTGCCAAACAGATTAAGTAAACGTTTACTTTCGCTAAAGGCTATTGCAGCTTTATCGTATTGTTTGGTTTTTAAATACAACTCTGCCTGCTTCATAAACGGCGGAATTCGCATCCCATCAACGTCTTTAACCGGGATGGCGATGCAAGCGGTCAGGTATTTTTCAGCCTCGTCCAACTTCCCCTGATTTAAGGCTAAGCCGCCTAAATTGTCGTATACGACAAAACGTGGCGAGTTGATGGTTTCTTTCGCAATTTTGCCTTCGGCAGCTACTTGATTTATATAGGCGACGTTCTTTTTGTAGTAGTAAGCGGCGCTGTCATACATCCCCGCCTTTTGATACATTACGCCAATATTATCTAAAGTACCCTGGGTTAAAAAGAAAATTTCTTGTGCCGATTTATTTTTATGGCAAGCCTGTAGTTCGCGATAACTCTGTACCCAGTAATGGGCCGCAATGGTGTAATTTTGCTGATGAAAATAAATGCCGCCAATTCTTGAAGTCAGGTAACCGCCATCACAATCGCGTTTTGTGGCAAGTTTCTTGGCGCTATCATAATACCCTAATGCATTGGCATATTGTTTTTGGCTGATGAGCGCGTCGGCTTTAGCCAGCAGGGTGTTGTAGTAGTCCTCCGGGTATTGATCAATATTTACTTTATTGCCAAAAATAGTTAAAGCACTATCTGCATAAAGCGTAGCGATAGGCCCATTAGTGAAATACATTCTTGACATAAAATTATAATAAGCTACAATTTCAGGGTCGCTGCTTTTAAATAATTTGCGCTGTTTGTTAAGAATGCTAATCGCTGTGTCTGATTTTCCGACAATTGCAAGACTATCTGCAACTTTTACATATCGCCTTATAATGTCGTTGGTTTGATCTTTTTTAGAATTACATGCCCAAAAAGCAGAAATGCAGGTCGCGAAAAGCAGGAAGAAGAAACCACGGATTGCACTTATAGACATGATAAATTTAGATAGCTATTGGGGACTTGTAAATCCAAAGTTAAAAAATTTTACCTAGCAACCTATAAATCAGTTTTGTAGGATTTGGTATTTATCAATAAACAGGTTTAACTTGGCCATATGAATATCCTGGTAGCTCCTAACGCGTTTAAAAATAGCCTCGATGCTCACCGTGCGGGGGAGGCTATTGCCGAGGGATTAAAACAAAGCAAATTGGATTGCCAATGCCGCCTTTTTCCGGTGGCCGATGGTGGCGATGGTACGGGTGAGCTATTGATTAAACATCTAAATGGCGAGAGCATCAGTGTTCCGGTGCATGATGCACTGGGCCGGCCCATTAACGCGCACTTTGGCCTGACTGACGATAACCGAACCGCTATAATTGAGATGGCCGATGCCTCCGGACTTCGCCAGCTAAAAACAATGGAGCTGGATCCTATGCGGGCCAACTCTTTCGGTACCGGCGAATTGATCAAAGCCGTATTGGATAAAGGCGTAAATGAGATTATAATAGGCATGGGTGGCTCTGCAACGATAGATGGCGGGGCCGGGATATTGGCCGCGTTGGGGATGAGATTTTATAATCGACAGGGCGAAGAATTAGCGCCCAAGCCCGGAGCTTTGGTGGATCTCGATCACATCGATACATCAAACTTAGATCAAAGAATTTTAAACAGCGAGATATTGATCTTGTGCGATGTGGATAATCAACTACTCGGCCCGCAGGGCGCGGCAGCAATGTTTGGTCCACAAAAAGGAGCAATGCCCGATGATGTTGTGACGCTGGAAAAGATGTTGAGCAAGCTTTCAGATATCGCCCTAAAACAAACCGGTAAAGATATGTCCACTGTAAAACATAGCGGTACAGCCGGCGGTGCCGCTGCAGGAATGTACGCTTTTTTGAATGCCAAATTGGTAGCGGGCGCTGACAGTTTTTTAAAGATCACAGACTTTGGAGGCACACTGAAAAATATCGATCTGGTGATAACCGGCGAAGGCAGTATTGATGAACAGACCATACATGGCAAAGCACCAGCCGCTGTAGCTATGATGGCCAAACAACGAGATATAAAAGTTATCGGCGTTGCCGGTAAAGTACCTTTAGAGCCAACCATCAAACTAAATCATTTGTTCGACAAGCTTATTTCTATTAACAAAACGCCTGTTGATTTGGATACCGCGCTTAAGAATACCCGCCAAAATCTTGTTACTATAGGTAAAGAAATAGGCGACTATTTAGTCGACGGCTGATTAGTCTTGCTTTTATCGTTCGCGGCCCAGATATCACGAATGGTGTCTTCGTCGCCCTGCCCCGCTGGTACCGTGCTGCTTGGGTTGTTGGCATAGTACCATTTCTTTTTATCTAGCGGCGATGTTGTTTGGCGGCCGCCCGGCATTTCGACATGGCCATTCGGGTCGGTTTTCTGTACCCAGTCGAAAGCATAATGCAACCAGTTTTGCCGGTAAGCCATTGGCTGATGCGCAAACCAACTAATCTCATCATACCCCCAAACCCAAATGGTTAGGCCCGCAGCATGCGCCTGGCTGGGTTGCTTACTTACGCCATAGTTATCAAACTCAACCAGGTAAGGCAAATGCTCGCAGCTCCAGCCGCTTGGCGTTATGCCGCCTTTACTGCGAAGAAATAAAGCGTCGGTATGGCCTACTTCCAGTTTGGCTTCTTCGGGTTTGTCGGGTATTTCTTCTATCCGTAACGGGAAGGCGTGTACATCCATCAATAAATGTCCATCCTTTACAAAACCACCGCTGGGTACGTGCGAGTCGCAGATTACCATTTTGCGGCGGGCATGTTTGTGTGCATAGTCGCGGATCAGTCCAAGGATCTGGGCATAATGGTCTAGATCCTTGTCATTCTTATTCATCAACTCCACCTGCCCAAAATGCAAGCCCTCTATACCAGCGTCTATATACGATGCCCCGAGGAAATAGAAAAAAAGTTTGGTTTCAGTTTGGCTCACATCAGGCACCGAGCCACGTCCCCACTGACCTTTAAACTTGCCATCAGGATACAGCATCGCGTCATAATTAAAATTACGATGCTCGACCGGCAAATTCAACGCTTTAAAGGCCCAATCGGGCACCGGCAATTGGTTTACTTCGGGAGTAACAATTTCAAAAATGCAGGCTTGTAAAATAATATCAGGGTCAACCGCGTGCACTCTGGCAGCTAAGTCTTTTTCCTTGATCAGGTTATTCGGGATATCTCCTTCCTGCCCCCACTGGCAAACGGCGCGGCCAATAAACTTGGGGCCGACATTTTTAATCATCCGCAGGTTATCATTAAAATCGCCTTGGCCAATAAGCAGGCTTTGCATAGTTATTGCCCGGTCCAGATAGTTTTCTAATACCTCGCGCGATATTTTGCCTTTGAACTTGTAATCGAGTGATTTGACTGGCGGCTTTGCGAAAACAGCAGCGCTAAACAAGCAAATAATGGTAAGCAGATTGCGAATTGATCTCATGATTAAAAATGCTATGTCATTTAAAAGCCCTCCCCCTCGGGGAGGGTTGGGAGGGGTCATATCCCCCACTTCTTATTGGGCGTCGACCCCATAACAAACTCCAAAATCCCGCCCTGCAATATTTGCTCATGCTGGATATAACACTTGTTATAAGGTTTGCCATTTAACCTGGCCGACTGGATATAAACATTAGCCGGCGAATTATTTTTAGCGACTATAGTGAACACCTTACCCGTAGCGCCTGCACGGATAGCTACGCGACTAAACGTCGGACTAAATAACTCATACCGCGGATCGCCGGGCGTAGCTTGATGCAGCCCGCTTGCCGCCAGCACATACCAGGCCGACATCTGGCCAACATCCTCATTACCTACCAGTCCGTTAACTCCGGTTGTATAAGCATTATTGCAGATTTTACGCACCCACTTTTGTGTAAGCCACGGAGTGCCTAATCGGTTAAACATAAAAGGCACTAAATGCACGGGTTCATTGGCTTGGTTGTAATAGTCGTTCCAGTTAAAGTTATCGGGAGTGTTCTCAAAGAACGAATTCAGGTCGGCAATGGTTTTTTCGCGACCGCCAAGCAATTTGGCGAGGCCATCAATATCATGCGGAACGAACCAGCCCTGCTGGTAAGGATTGCTTTCTACAGAACCGTAGTTTTGCTGCAGCCTGCCGGTCTTTGGCCAAGGCTCCCAGGTACCGTCAGCTTTTTTAGGGCGGAACCAGCCTTTTTCGGGGTCGAAGATCTTTTTGTAGGTCTGCGCACGCTCTGCATATAATTGTACATCTTCAGGATGTCCTAACCAACCAGCCAGTTGCGATTGACACCATTCGTCAAAACCATATTCTAAAGTAGTCGAGATATCCATTGCTTTGCGATCAGGGGTATTGCCAAACTTCTCCACCGAGTTACGTGAATACTTGTAAGCTTTTTGAAGATCGTAATTGCGGATACCTTTAACATAGGCATCGGCAATTACCGGAATAGCCGGGTTGCCTACCATACAACCTGAATAAGCATTCAAAAACTCCCATCGCTCCAGGTAACCTTCTCCGCTTTGATCGGCCAGCTCAACCAACGAGTTGATCATGTCGCTTACAATATTTGGATTAATGATAGTTTGCAGCGGAAACTGACTCCTGAAAACATCCCAGCCACTAAATACCGAACGTTTAACAAATTTTGTGGTATGATGCGTTTTCATATCGCCGCCCATGTAAGCGCCATCAACGTCGGCGGTAGCACGTGGGTCTATCATGGTATGATACAGGGCAGTATAGAACACCGTTTTCTGTGCTTCAGTTCCGCCGGCAATGCTGATCTCCGAAAGGCTTTTATTCCAGGCGGCTTTGTTTTTGCTACGCACACCCTGAAAATCCCAGGCGGGTATTTCTGTGTTTAGATTTAGGCGCGCACCGTCAATACTCGAAAAGGAAATGCCACTTTTTAACAATACTACTTCTTTATCAGCAGTAGCGAAATCAGTATAAAAGCCAAGATGCTTGCCTTGTAGCTCAGTGAATTTAGAGATAATGTTTGCCTTCGCTACCAAAGAATCATATTTCAGGCTGGTCACACTTTCGCTTCTGCGCGATATGCCTGCCGGAATATCTGCCGACCAGGCACCGTAGTTTTTAAATGGCTTGCTAAACTGTGCATAAAAGTAAACGGTGTAATTGGCTTTGCCGGCGCCATCGCCCCAGCCGCCACCTTCAGGCGGACATTTCATCCAGCCCTCGATGGTGTGATCATCAACTACCTTGATATATTGCTCGGTCGAAGTTCCGCCCACCCGGCGCGCCAAATCTATCTGGATACGAGACTCTTTGTTTTGCGGAAAGGTAAAACGCATAATGCCGCTATGTGGTGCCGCGGTCATTTCGGCGCGTACTTTATAATCGGTCAGTGTAGCAGCATAATAGCCTGCTTTTGCTACTTCATCTTTCTTGCTATAATGTGAGCGGTAGCCTGGCAATTCTTTGTGTCGCCCGGCTATGACATGCATGGGGCCTGTTGTTGGCGTAACCAGGAAATTACCCAGGTCGCCATACCAGCCAATACCACTCATCTGAGTAAAGGCAAAGCCCTCGATATAGTTCATTTCATAGCTATAACCGGGGCCATTATCGCCGCCGGTAATGGTATTGGGACTGATCTGTACTAATCCGAAAGGCGTAGCCGCACCCGGGAAGGTTTTGCCTAAGCCATGTAAAACGCCGGCCGCTTCTGCGCTGGTGCTGGCACCTATAAACGGGTCGACATAATCGGCAGGAGTTTTGGTTTGTGCCGACAATTGCGTTGCGCAGGCCAAAGCCAGGGCGCAAAATATCAATCTTTTCATCAGTATAATTGGTTATAAATGTGGATGATATCCAACGGCTAAATGTCGGTAAAATAAACTAACCTGCCGCTGGGTGGCTTTCCGACTGCAAAGTAAAATAATTATTACGAAAACGATTTCCGGACTTATAGTAGTTAAATAGCACCCGATTTATAGAAAATTAAGACTTAATTTGATTATAAACTTAAGGTGTATACCAATTTTGCTGTACACTTTGCCAATTACCCTGAATGAAAAAATACACTTACATAGCCTTGTTGCTGGCAGCAGTTGGCATTTTGTACCAATGTACAACGCATAAGTTACTGGCTACGTCGCCCAACAACCCGCCAAAGGCTGATCCTAACGCTTCGCCGGTAGTGCCTGCGGCCGAATCTATTAGTAAAATGAAGCTAGAGCCAGGCATGGCGATAAAATTGATTGCTTCCGAGCCGCTGATAAGCACACCTGTTGCGATGACCTTCGACCGGTACAACCGCATCTGGGCTATAGAAATGGAGGATTATATGCCCGATACCACCGGCCATGGCGAAAATGAGCCATTAGCCAAAGTGGTTGTCTTGACCGATAAGAACAGAGATGGCGTATACGATGAGCGTAAAGTAGTGATCGACTCATTGGTGATGCCGCGTGCCTTATGTTTGATCGAAGATGGTATTCTGATTGCAGAGCCGCCACGCCTGTATTACTATCAATTGAATAACGACAAGGTGGTAAGGCGAACATTGGTTGATGCTAAATACACCGATGGCGGTAACGTAGAACACCAACCCAACGGCCTGTATCGCGCTTTGGATAACTGGATCTATAACGCCAACTCAGACAAGCGCTACCGCAAACAAGGCGATAAATGGCTGATTGAAAGCGCGCACGAAAAGGGCCAGTGGGGCATTGCCCAGGACGATGAGGGCCGTATGTATGCCAATGATAACTCTACCAACCTGCAAGGCGACTATTTCCCGCCGAGCCTGGGTTTGACTAACAAGAATGAGCGCGGCGTGGCCGGTTTCAATGAACGCACCGTGGCCGATAACCGCACCTTTCCCATACGACCAACTACCGGGGTTAACCGTGGTTATATGAAAGGTGTTTTAGATGATAGCTTGCGCCTGGTAAACTTTACTGCGGCTTGCGGACCGATGATCTATCGCGGTGGGCTATTTGGGCCTGACTACCAGATGAACGCCTTTGTGGCCGAACCTGCCGGCAACCTCATCAAACGTGATATACTGACGGAGAAAGGCAATGTAGTTAAGGGTAAAGAAGCCTATCTGCACCGTGAGTTTTTAGCGAGTGTGGATGAGCGCTTCCGACCGGTGAGTTTGTATGATGGCCCGGATGGCGCTTTGTATGTGGTGGACATGTACCGCGGCATTATCCAGCATAAAACCTATTTAACACCCTACCTGGCTGGCGAGATTGGCAAGCGTAACTTAACCAAGCCATTATCATGCGGCCGCTTGTATAAGATCTACCCGGCCGGCAAGAAGTTGGTGACTGTTACCTTCCCCGATGATCCGATTAAGTTGGTAGCCCTGTTGGGAAACCCTAACGGCTATGTGCGCGACAAGGCGCAACAGATCCTGGTGGATACCAAGCCTCAGCAAGCGCTGCCTGCATTGCGCGAAGCGATCAAGTCTGACAACCCATTATTGGTAACGCATGCCTTATGGACGCTGGAGGGTTTCGGCGAGTTGAAGACAGAACAGGTGCTTGCTTTGCTGCAATCGGCTAATTGGAAGATCCGTATGCAGGCGTTAACGGCTTCGCCGCGCATCATCGACCAAAATAACTATAGCCGCTTTACGCCTGTTCTGGCTCAAATGGTGGCTAATAGCGATACTGCTGCCGCGCCTTATGTGGGCTTTGTAACCAGCGTTATCCAGCGATATGACCGTAAGGCTGCCGATGGCGTCCTGTTCAGCCTGGCGCGTAAGTACCCTAAGAACATCTATGTAGCCGATGCTATTGTATCCAACCTTCAGGGCCGCGAAGAGGCATTTCAGAAAGAGATGCTGGCTGCCTTGCCTGATACTGCTTTGACCATTAACAAACGCATAGGCCGCGTAGTTGCCGCCATTGAGGATGCCAAGTTGAACAGCGACCCAGCTCTCATGGCCAAGTACTTCCCTCGTGGCGTGGCTATCTTTGGTACGGTTTGTAAGACCTGCCATGGGGTTGACGGTAACGGGGTTACTGCATTGGCGCCGCCGCTGAATAAGTCGGAGATTGTGAATGGGGATAAGAGTGTGATGATCTCGATTGTGCTTAAGGGCCTGACCGGACCGGTTAAAATCAATGGCCACCTGTATAAGGCACCTGAGATTAGCGGCGAGATGCCGGGCTTTGCAGATAATAAAGACTTTAGCGATGACGACCTGGCGCAGGTAATGAACTTTGTGCGCCGCTCATGGCAGAACAAGGGTAGTAAGGTTAACGCGGTCGATGTGAAGAACCTGCGCGCCAAGCTGGCATCGCGCCAAAAGAACTATACCATAGACGAGCTGCAGCAACCGGCTAAAGCTGATCCGAATGTGAAGACGAATTAGGCGGCGGGGACTCACCCCGACTACTCCGCCTGTAGGCGGATGGGCGACCCTCTCTTCGCCTTTGGCGGAAAGAGGGTAAGTTTAGCGAGGGTAAGCGTTTATCAATACAGAAGTTAATTAACCCTCTTTACCGCTTGCGGAAGAGAGGGTGGTCGAGCGAAGCAAAGACCGGGTGAGTCCCCCGCCCGGGGCGCACTGTTTTGTTTCACGTGTGTGTGCAACAGATGAAACAAGTGAAACAAAAAAATCCATTAATGTATTGATATATAGTGTTTTGCAAAAACAGAGTGAAACAAAATGAAACAGCATTTATGACTTTTAAGTCTTTTTTTGTTTCACTAGGTTGTTCGCTATAGAAGCCGTCATTGCGGGGTAAGAGGTAATCTCTACACGATCGGTTAACGACATTATCCGCTGGCGCGCAGAGATTGCTTCGTACCTCGCAATGACGTAATGGAGGTCTATAACAACGCACAAAGCATTTAAAAAACATTTAAATCACTATAAATGCGGTTATTCCCAACAATCCATTAAATTTATGTCAACCAATTATCAATGACCTGGATCCAGCCTGTTAATCCATTACGTAACCTTACGCTCTCGGCATTGGTGGCGATGCTGCCGGTGCTGGTAATATTCTGGGCACTTATCATCAAAAAAACCAAAGGTTATAAGGCTAGTTTAATGGCTTGCGGGGCGGCGTTTATTATTGCCACCACGGTTTATGGCATGCCGGTTAAGCTGGCAGCATTATCGGTGTCCAACGGCGCTATCTATGGCTTTTTCCCCATCTGCTGGATCGTTATCAGTGCGGTATTTTTGTTTAATTTGACGGTTAAAAGCGGAAAGTTTGAGATCATCAAACATTCAATGGCGTCTATCACTGCCGACAGACGCCTGCAGGCTATGCTTATCGCTTTTTCGTTCGGCGCGTTTTTAGAAGGCACCGCGGGCTTTGGTGCGCCGGTGGCCATTACCGCCGCTATGCTGGTTGGTTTAGAGTTCGACCCGATGTATGCAACCGGACTTTGTTTGGTGGCTAACACCGTACCTGTTGCATTTGGTTCGGTGGGGATACCTATTGCCGTAGCATCGCAAGTTTCGGGGCTTTCAGAAATGCAGATCTCGCAGATGATAGGCCGTACTTTGCCTTTACTTTCTTTTATAACGCCGTTGTACCTGGTGATGCTGATGTCGGGTTTTAAAAAGTCGATGGAAGTTTTGCCGGCCATCCTGGTATCAGGCGGGTCGTTCGCCATACTACAGTTTGTCACCTCAAATTTTGTTGGCCCGGCGCTGCCGGATATTATCGCCGGTATCGGGTCGATTATTTGTTTAGTGACATTCTTAAAATTCTGGAAACCCGCTACTATATGGCGCTTTGCCAATGAACGCTCGCCGCTAAGCATCGTACGAGATAGATATACTTTAAACCAGGTGGTTACGGCCTGGTCGCCTTTTCTGTTTTTAACGGTTGTCATCCTTACCTGGGGTTTGCCATCGGTAAAAGAATTTTTGAACGTACATGGGCAACTGCAATTTGCTTTCCCGGGCCTTAATAATACTATTGCCGACGCAAAAGGCATCCCTATCCCGCATATCTTCAAATTTAATTATCTCTCGGCAGCCGGTACCGCGGTTTTGCTGGCGGGACTAGTTGCAGTACCGGTAGTTGGCCTAACTTATCGGCAGGCGCTAACCGTTTTTGGCGACACGATGAACCAGCTCAAATTCCCCATCATCACCATTATGTCGGTATTGAGCTTTGCCTATATCCTGAATGATTCGGGCATGACCACAACTATAGCATTGCTGCTGGCTAATACCGGCCCCTTATTCCCGTTCTTTGCGCCGATATTGGGCTGGCTTGGTGTTTTTATTACCGGGTCAGATACGGCATCCAATGCCTTATTTGCTAAACTACAATATGTCACCGCCACCAATATCCAGGTAGCGCCGGTAGTTACCGTGGCCGCCAATTGCTCGGGCGGGGTGGTTGGTAAAATGATCTCGCCGCAATCTATAGCCGTGGCTGCCGCAGCCGGCGGCTTGATAGGTAAAGAGTCGTCATTATTTAGGTTTACTATTAAACACAGCTTTATTTTACTGTTTTTTATCTGTTTGCTGGTTTTGGCGCAGGCTTATTTATTTAAGTGGATCATCCCATCGCCACCGGCAAATAAAATAAATGGCGTAACTTTAAATTCGGGATTGCCCGGTTATGTTTGGTTGATTTTAACGGCAACAATTATCGTCGTTTTTATCAGCCTGATCAAAATCGGCACCAATAAAACCCGGACTGAAAGCTAAATATGAAAATAGTAGTTCTTGATGGTTATACTTTAAATCCCGGCGATCTTTCCTGGGATGCCTTAAATGTTTTAGGCGAGGTGACGGTACATGACCGCACGCCATACGATCAGATAGCTGCGCGATGTGCCGGCGCCCAGGTTGTCCTCACCAATAAAACTCCGCTGGATGAAGCAACGCTGGCGCAGTTGCCAGATTTGAAATATGTAGGCGTATTGGCAACGGGCTATAACATTGTGGATACTGCCTATTGCAAACAGCATGGTATTGTGGTGAGTAATGTACCGGGCTATGGTACCAACGCGGTGGCGCAATTTGTATTTGCTTTGCTGCTGGAGCTTTGCCTGCATGTGCAAAAACACAGCGATGCGGTGCTGGAGGGCAAATGGGTAAAATCAGTTGATTTTTGTTTTTGGGATTTTCCGCTCATTGAGCTGGCTGGTAAAACGCTGGGTATTATCGGCTTTGGCACTATCGGGCAAAAAGTAGCCGACATAGCCGCCGCGTTTGATATGCAGGTGATTGCGCACAGCCGCACACAGACCGATCAATCGCATAGAAAAAACTTTAAATGGGTGGAGATGGATGAGTTGTTAAGCCAATCAGACATGATCAGCATTCATTGCCCGCTTACGCCCGAAACGCAGGGCTTGATCAACACCGAAAATCTTCGCAAAATGAAGCCATCGGCTTTTCTGATCAATACATCGCGCGGGCCAATTGTTAATGATGCCGATCTGGCCCATGCTTTGAATAATGGCGTGATAGCAGGGGCAGGTATCGACGTACTATCCAAAGAACCACCACCGGCGGATAACCCCATCTTTAAAGCGAAGAATTGCATCATTACGCCGCACATTGCCTGGGCGGCAAAAGAAGCCCGTGCGAGATTGATGGGTATCGTAACAGACAACTTAAAAGCTTTTATAGCGGGCCAGCCAACTAACGTTGTAAATAAATAAATTTCCTGAAACATATTAACTAACAGGGGGTTTACTTAGAAAGAAAATAAGTAAACCTATGAAAAAGTTAAGTTATGTATTAATGGTAGCAGCAGCCGGAATGTTATTCCAGGCCTGCCACAGTACTACAAAAGACAGCACCGCCGAGGCAGATAGCGTAAACAAAGTAAAAGACACTACTACCACCGCAAAAACGGGTATTGCGGTTGTTGCAGATGATGCAAAATTTGCGGTTGACGCAGCCAACGGCGGTATGACCGAGATTGAGTTGAGTAAACTGGCTACTACAAAAGCAACTAATGCCGATCTGAAAAAATTTGCTGATATGATGATTATGGATCATAGCAAGGCCGGCGATGAGTTAATGGCTATAGCTAAAACCAAGAATATTACTTTGCCGGATTCGGTTAATACCGACTCTAAAAAAGCAATTGCTGATCTGTCTGCAAAAACAGGTGCCGATTTTGATAAAGCTTACACAGACAAAATGGTAGCCGACCATAAAGCTACCGTTGATATGTTTGAAAAAGCATCAAAAAACCTGAAAGATAGCGACTTAAAAGCCTTTGTTGATAAGACAATACCGACCATAAAGGGCCATTTGGACAACATCAATAAGATAAAAGCCGGCATGAAATAGGCTAAAAGACAATGTTTTGTGAAAAAGCGTACGTTGAGGTTAAGGCCAAAATGTATGCTTTTTTTATTTTGGAGAAAATGATCCGAAACTTTGAGGATAACTATTTAAGTTTGAGTATTGATTGTTTGGCAGAATAACATTTGGTAAAATGAAAAATAAATTATTTTAAAATTTATTCTAGTTAGTACATAGGATTATTTACCTTTGTGGTCTTGTTACAATCGGACTAAACCAATTCGTTCTTTATGAGAATAATGAGATCAGTTAATTTTAGAAGGAGAAGTTTTAGCGGACTTCTCCTTTTTTTAACACTCATGTTTTCTTAGCGACTTTAAAGGCCAACCCCCACCCACTTTCTTTTAAACCGCATTTGTGCTTAATAGCGCGTCGTATAATTTATCTATTTCAACAGGTTTTCTTAAAAACCCGTTAAAGTAAGAATGATATTCACTTTGATATTCGGCGGTTACGTCGGCCGTCAGGGCAAATATCGGTGTTTTATGATTTGGGTTAGCGGTATCTGTAATGATGGCCTTAGTAGCCTGAAAACCATCCATCTCAGGCATGTGGATGTCCATTAAAATAAAATTGAACGCACCCTGTTTAGATTTGGCTACCGCCTCTAAACCATTCTTAGCCAGCTCAACCTTGATTTTCCAATTTTTTAACAGCTTACCAATAACCATAGCGTTAATCACATTATCCTCTGCAAGTAATACGGTACGGCCATCTAAATTGTCGCTATACTTTGACAATACCTTGTCCGGTACGTCTGTGCGTTTAAATTTAATCTCAAAGTAGAAGCTCGAGCCTAACCCTTCTTTGCTCTTTACAAACACATCGCTGCCATGCAGTACCACCAGCTTTTTAACAATAGCTAAACCCAGGCCTGAGCCACCTTGCTTACGGGTAGTAATAGATTGCGGCTGCGAGAAACTTTCGAAAATATCCTGAAGATAAGCAGGCGGAATACCTATACCGGTGTCATTAACCGTAAAACGCAAACTGTCTTCGTAATCAACAGAATTGGTTTTTTCCACCAGTACCTCAATGTCGCCGAAATAAGTGAACTTAATAGCATTGGTGATCAGGTTGCCCAATATTTGCGCAATCTTGTTCTCATCCATGTCGTACGATTTGGCCACATGCGCATCAATCCGGAAATTAAGGCGCAGGCCTTTTTCGCGGGCAAGGCTATCATAGGTTTTCTTAATGTTATCCAGCAGCAACCTGAAATTGGTTGGCCTTAGCTCGAAGTTGGCTTTGCCGGCCTCCAGTTTGGTAAAGTCAAGAATATCGTTAATTAATAACAACAAGCTGTTTGACGCAAAACGCAGTGCGTTAATCAACTCCTGTTCTTCTTTATCGGGACGATCGGCCAACAACGACGAAATGGTGATCACTGCGTTTAACGGTGTACGAATCTCGTGGCTCATGGTCGACAGGAATTCCTGTTTCACAATCGCGGTCTGCTCGGCAATATTCTTTTTCTCAATGATCTCTGCTTTTTCCAGCTGTAGTTGCGCCTCTTTTTTAACCGCCTCCATTTTGTTAATGAGGTCGTAATTTTCTATCACCTTTAAAGTTTGCGCATTGATCACACTTTCGCGCTCCTTAAGATATAGCTCCAGGGAATTGAGTGCTTTTATGGGGTCGCCTTCCAGTTTGTAGATCTCGTAAAACAAGTGGTAGCACTTAAATTTCACCATAGAAAGGTGATAAACGGTGCTAAATTCTAAACCTTTTTCAAGTTCTATCTTTGCCTGGTCCAGCTTGTGCATCGCTACATATAACGATGCCAGTTTATGGTAAGCCATACCCAAACCCAGGGTCTCGCCCATTTCCAGGTGAATCTTCACCGACGCAGTTAGGTCCTCTTCGGCTTCGTCAAACCTTTTTTGTGCGATGTAGACTTTGCCCCTGCCGTAATAAGCAAATGCCAGGCCGCGTACATCGCCGGTTTGTTTTTTGATCTCCAGCGACCGCTCAATAAGTACGGCAGCTTTTTCTATATCGTGTTGTTTCAGGTAAATGCCTGATAGCGGATTATAAGCGTTGGCCTCCAGATTTAAGTCGCCCACTTGCTTGGCCGAAAAAATGGAATCCTCGTAAGCTGTGATGGCATTCTTTTCGTCGCCAAAATATTCATAGATGGTACCTAGTGATTTATGCGAACGCGCCAGGTTGTGATGATCATTAAACTTACGGTAGGTATTAATACAATCAACCAAATTAACCAGGCCCAGGTGATAATTGTTGGTTTTGTAGTGTACGCCTGCAATATTGTATTTGGCATCGGCAATACCTTTTTCGTCGCCCAGGGTTTCGTAAAGCCTTATGCTTTCGGCCGACATTTCGAGCGCCTGATCATACTCGCCCAAAATCATAGAAAACAGGGCCGAATGGCTCAGGCTTTTAGCAATTAAGCACGATTCATTCAAGTTTCTGCTACTGGCAAGCGCCTGTGCGGCTAACTCTGTACTGCGTTTTAAATTGTAGGTCCGGCAGGCATACGCCTCGTCTAATAACGACGAGATATGCGTTTTTTCAGTTTGCTGCGGGGTTAACTTCATGCCTACAATACGGCCAAAAAGCCGCGGGGGTTTATCGAGTTTAAATAATCAGGAACTAAAGTGGTGTATACTAGTACTAAAGCTACGAATAATTTAAACAATGTTGTAACACAGAGTAAACAATTGTGATAATTAAGAAATCTAAATGGGCTAAAACAAACTGGTTTGAAGATTTACCAGCGGGGCATAGGTACTAACCGCCGAACCGCTGATGTGATACAATGCGGTTTCCTGGTAACGCGAGGCAACTACAATTTCGGCGCCACGGGCATGGGTATTAAATAGGTTATATACCAGCGCAGGGTCGTTATTGTCTTTAGACAGATGCGCCAAAAACAGGTGGCTCATATAAGCGGGCTTATAATCCATAAACAAAGTAAGTGCTTGCTTATTGGATAAGTGCCCTTTGCCACCACGTATCCGACGCTTTAAATGATACGGATACCTGCCGCTCTCCAGCATTTCTTCGTCATAATTAGCTTCGAGGAAGGCAGCATGACATTGTTGAAAATGTTGCACCAGGTTTTCGCATACGGCACCAAGATCTGTAAATACACCAACTTTAACCTCGCCGTAAGCCACGGTAAAACTATGCGGATGCGCAGCATCGTGCAGTTTCAAGAAAGCTGTGATTTGCAAATTGCCGATAGTGATGGGTGTTTCGGCAATAAAGTCGGCAACCAAATCCGGGTCCAATGTCAAACCGCCATGGGTCATGGTGAGCTGGGTAATATAAACCGGCAGCTGATACTTTTTGGCGATAACCGTTAACCCGCGAATATGATCAGAATGCTCATGCGAGATAAAAATGGCCTTCACCTTGCGCATAGATAAACCCAGGCGGGCCATGCGTGTTTCGGTTTCGCGGCAGGATATGCCGACATCAATCAATACAGCCTCGTCCTTGTTACCAACGTAATAACAATTACCATTGCTTCCGGAATTTAACGAGGCTACAAACAAAGACATTCTACAAATTAACCGGTTTTTTACTGATGAAAGAAGTTTAACTCTAAATTTATTTTAGCTGTAAGCCAAGCCCGGGGCCGTGGCTTAATTGATATTTTCCGTCGATAAGTTGTGGTGTTTGGTATGGATTGTTAGTCGTGAGAAACGGGCCGTCAATATCTGCCCAATCGCATTGCGGGGCAAGAGATGCTGCCGCCAATGAGGCGCAACTGGTTTCGCTCATGCAACCTATCAGCACCTTCATATCCAGCTCGCGGGCTTTATCAATCATCCGCTTGGCCTCGTGTATCCCTGCCGATTTCATGAGTTTGACATTAATGCCGTGATAAACGCCCTTAGCTTTCTCCACATCGGCAAAACGTTGTACAGACTCATCGCCAATAATAGGCAGTGGGCTGCGTGCTGTTAGCCAGGCGTTGCCCTCAGGATCTGTTTTTAGCATGGGCTGCTCAATTAAAACTACGCCCTGCTCCTGCAGCCAGTGGATCAGTTCGAGGCTTTGCACACGATCGGTCCAACCCTGGTTGGCGTCTACATAAATCGGCACGTTGGTAACCGAGCGGATGATATTGATCAGCTCTTTATCATTATCCCGCCCAAGCTTTACTTTGATCACCTTAAAGCCGGCGGCTTCTTTAACTTTCTGCAAAAAAACCCCGGGCGTATCAATGCCGATGGTATAACTGGTTGGCGGCATTAAAGCAAGATCGCTGCCCAGAATCTCCCAGCAGGGTTTGCCGAGTAGTTTGCCCCTCAAATCATGCAGAGCGATATCGATTGCCGCTTTTATAGCCGGATTGCCTGGCGCTAAGCTATCCAGGTATTCCATAATCGCCCCAAAATCAAACGGAAAATTAAACTGATCAACATCTATCTTAGATAAAAAAGTCGCGGCACTTTCAAAACTTTCGCCCATGTAAGGCACCATGGATGCCTCGCCGTAACCGATACATCCCTGATGCTCTAGCTGCACCAACATAATTGGCGTGACCGTGCGCGAGAATTTGGCAATGGTAAATGGGTGCCTTAGCGTAAGCTCAAAGGGTTGATAAGTCAGTTTCATGTTATAATACAAAAGCTAAAATACTCTTTTTAAAATGATGGCTATCTTAGCGGCTTAATTTAGCACGCGGTTGACTCACCCGGTCTTTGCTTCGCTCGACCACCCTCTCTTCGCCTTCGGCGGAAAGAGGGGGTTTAAATGGAGAAAAAATAACCCTCTTTCCGCCGAAGGCGAAGAGAGGGTCGCGCTCGAAGAGCCGCGGGGTGAGTCAACAACCATGCTTATAAAATAAATTCATGCCTGTAACTCCGTACGAGCCGTTTACCTCGGCTAATTTTAGTAATAAGCTTTGCTTTTTAACCGGGCAGCAGCTCAATAGCCAGGAGGAATTGATCCAGGTTTTCCCGCAATGGTTGATGAGCCTTTATGGGCTGGAAGAAAAACCTTTCAAGATGCTTGACGAGAGTATGGCAACTTACAAGGATATCAAATTACCTTGCTCGGCTGCAGTTAATGAGGCTTACCTGGAGCCTTTGGAGAAGGAGATCGCTGCGGCTTTTGCTTCAGGCTACGAAGCGGTTAAAGCGGTTGATGAGCTTAAGCTTTTTCAATGGGCGGGCAAATTATTGTATGGGATAATTTTTAATGAGATCCAGGCGGGTATCAGGCAGCAGGCGGCACAGGGCGAAGAATTTAATATTTCGCAATCCATCATTCATAAATTCAGCAACCTGCATTTAATGTTGCAGACGCTTAACCTGCCTGTATTTCTGGAAGGTTTTACGCCCTACAGCATCTTTTTGTTTAAGGTGGAGAATAACGAGGCAGAGTTTGGCTATCGCGATGAAATCAATACGCTTACATTTTCATTGCGGATCAAAGATTTTGGACTGATCATTTGCTTCCAGGACAACGGGGCCAACAAGCAATATCATAAAGAAACATTAGATAAGATTGGTGGCAATACCTTACACCCTATCCAGTTCGAGGAATTTAGCGGGCGTGTATTTTACTCGGCTTATTTGTTTAACCGCCTGCCCGAATATACTTTGTTGCCGGTAAATGATGAGCTGTATATAGAGGCAGAGCCGCTGCGCGGGATGAGCAGCAAGCCGCTTTTTGACGATTGGATCAATAAGATCTACGGCCAGGTATTAGAGAGTTTCTGGAAAAACTGGGGTTTTCTGTTGTTGGAGATCATTAAAAACCCCGAAGAGCCGATGAGCTTTTTGTTTGATGCCAAAGGCAACTTTATTAATGCAGCAACGATCGAACTCCCTCACTAACACTATGCACAAAAACCGGCGCCAGGCCCGGGTTAAGTATCAAGGTTATTGCTACACCACACAAAGCGCCAAATAAGTGAGCGTCGTGATTAATGTTATCGCGGGAGTACTTTGAGGCAAAGTGGCAATAAACCAGGTACAGCACACCAAATAGAATTGCCGGGATCTGGATAGGCAGCGGGATGATCATCATCATAACCATTGGCTGGTACATAATAAAGCTAAATACCACTGCGCTGATGGCTCCCGATGCGCCAAGGCTATGATAATGATAGTCGTTTTTGTGTTTGGCAAGCGTTGGCAAATCACTCAAAATTAAGCTGGCTACATATAGCAGTGCAAATTGCCAATGTCCTATCATTCCCTCTAAGGCAAAAGCAAAGAAGTAATAAGACAGCATATTAAAGGCCAGGTGCATATAATCGCGATGGATGAGGCCACTGGTTAACAGCGTATATACCCGTTCTTTGCGATAGACACTATACGGGTGAAACATCATCATGCCAAACCACTCAGGGTTACTGAAGGCCATGATGGAGGTAATCAGTGTTAAAACAAATATAAAAGACGCTACCGGGGCAAGATGAAGATATTCTATCATTTTAAATCAAGTTTGGCGTCCGTTAACAGGCGGGCCACCGGGTAGCGAAGATAGGTTTTTTCGAAATAAGGCGAATTGCGATACACAAAATTTAACTGTGCCGACGCGCTTTTGGCCAGTGTGGCATCTTTTGCTTTAGCTTCTTCCAGTTTTCGGCGCAGTTCGGGTTGTTTTTTTAACAGATCGGCGGCTACATCCTCAAAAACGTAAGGCGAGTAATATTCCTTCTCGTCAAATATCGAATCAAAAAAGTTCCAGGCAAAGTAAGAGTCGACACCTTGCGGCTCCAATGTCTCCACAATAAAGCGGTTAAGAGGCTGATTAACATACACCACATAATCGCCCGCGTAAAACTTAATTTTCATGTCGGTTGGGTTAAGCTTGACATCACTATGCGGATAATGTCCCTCGTAAGGGCGTTTAGGCGTCTTGCTATCCACAATGTAGTACATCTGCACATCAAGGGTGGTATCATGCGCTAATGGCCGCATAGCTACTTTATTGAGCTTATACAGATCAATGACCTTACCCCAGGCTTGCGGAATGATATAGGCGACAGGCTTATCGGCAGTAACAGTTGGCAGATAGTTATCGTAATATTTAATGGTTTTGGTAAAAGGTTTGCTGCGGTCGTAGTATAAACGTGGTAAGCCACTTACTTCGCTGGGTTTATAACCGGCGGTAAAACCATTGAAACTTAGGTGGTCGTAGTGTATCGTATCGGGTTCCCAACTTAAGGCAAAGGTTTTTTGCCGGCTCACCTGCGCATCGGCCCGGGCCTTTAGCTCACCAATCTGTTTGGCATCGCGCTGCACAATATCTACCAGGGCCTGCATAAAATCATAGGTAGCATACACGCGTTTATCAAAGGCTTTCAGCATATGGGTTTCGGTAATATAGCTGATGATGTTATGTTGCGATGTATAACCGGTAGCAAAGCGCGGTGTTTCCAAAAAACTCACAATGCCAGAGTCGGGGATATTTTCTTCGGCCTCGACATATGGCGTCATTTCAAAACCGCTTTTTTTCATCCGGCGATACAGCTCAGGCGATAAGGTTTCAGAGGTATACTTAGCCAAAACAGGTGTCTGCTTGTCCTTCTGCGTTTCAATCAATGTCATCACATACTGATAATCGGCGCCATCGCTGGTATGGTTATCCAAAAAAACTTCGGGCTTCCAGGTATTGATAATCTGCTCAAGCGCTAAAGTATTGCGACTATCGGCCTTGATAAAATCGCGGTTAAGATCCAAATTGCGCGAATTGCCGCGGAAGCCATAAGAAACTGGTCCGTTTTGATTAATGCGGCTAACGCCACGATTTAAACTGCCATCAATATTATACAAAGCCACCAGGCAGATCACCACATTTTTGGGCAAGGCATTTTTTTTAAGCAGGTAGCGGGCAAACATCATGCTGGCGTCAATACCTTCCGGCTCGCCGGGATGGATACCGTTGTTGATTAACAACACACGTTTGTTTTGCTTTTTGATCAACGCCGGATCAAAAATTTTATCGCGCGATAAAACCACCAGCGTTAAAGGCTTGCCAATATCGGTAGTGCCATAATTGATTAGTTTTAACTGCGGATTGGTTTTGGCCAAAGCCGTATAATAACTAATAACCTGGCTGTAAGTAGCTGTATAGTTTTTATCCTTACTTAGTTCGAAAGGCGTTAATTGAGCTTTAACAACGGACGCGTATGCCAGGCAAGCAGCCAGGCCAAACAGAAGTTTCTTCATAAAATTTTAAGCAAATAATTGCGCCCTTTAAGGTAAGGATTATTGAGACGCGCCGGTAATTTCGGCTTGTGTTTTTTTAGGAAGGCCCTTAACCACTTCATGGTACGAATGATCAATCATATCCAGCAATTGTTTGCGGGTAAGGGTGCCGGTCATGTGCACGGTGTTCCACATTTTTTTATTCATGTGGTAGCCCGGCTGTACTTCGGGGTGTCGCTCGCGCAATTCCTGGGCCAGTTCGGGGTCGCATTTAACGTTAAAACGATCGGCTTCATCGAGGTCTATCAACAGAAATAATTTGCCTGCTACTTTAAAAACCAAGGTTTCTTCGCCAAAGGGAAAACCTTCGGTAACTGCCGGTTTTGCCAGGCAGTAGTCGCGTAGTTCTTCAATATTCAAGGCTAATTAATTCTTTTATCATAAACACTTGTAGGCCCAAAGTTTACCTTTACCCCGAACTGTATCTGGCGATACTGATCCGGCGAGTTGTTTTTGAAAACGCCTGGCGGGTCGGTGTAGCCATCCAGTTCCTCGTTAAAAGTAACGGTATGCACGTACTGTATATTTAAACCAATAAAGGGTTCTCCGTATGAGTTGTAAATTTTAAACTCATATCCAAAGCGGATAGGAACAGCGAAACTTATGCTATTATCCTTCCCCGGGAAACGATAGGTACCCACAGGATACAGGGTAGAGGCGTCAAGGTTATAACGTTGTATAAACTTCATCTTGTTCATGATAACACCCATGCCTGTGCCCGCATAAAAATCTTTTACGGCGCTCAAGAAAGCGTTGTCTTCATAATCAACCATTTCGCCTATAGAGTAGTCCACATGTGCAAAAACAGCCAAATATTGGTTATCAAATTGTCGCTTACTGGGGTCGGTAACAATGCTGCCTCCAGAAAGCTCGCCGCTTTGAATTTCCAGGCCGATAAGCATATAAGGCGTATAGTTATAATAGCCAACAACATCAAAGCTTTTACCCTGGTTAACTTTTTTTACGTCGACATAAGGTTGATTTATTCCGGCAAAAACGCCCAGGCCCCATTGGGCATAGTTATAACTATCCTGAGCATACACAACAGTTTCGGCAAAAACTAAAATGAAAAAAAGTATAAGTTTTCTCAACATCAAATAATAAGCAACCCTTACAAGTTATTAATTTAGCGCTATATTCCAAAAAACACTGCACCACAAATATATGAACTTTAAACTGTCTGATTTTACCGTTACAGAACGTTTTTTACGTTATGTAAGTATAGATACGCAATCAAATCCTGCTTCAACTAGCTATCCATCAACAGAAAAGCAAAAAAACCTGGGCAGACTGCTGGTGCAAGAGCTCTTAGAGATAGGTATTGCTGATGCCCACCTGGATGAGTTTGGTTACGTTTATGCAACCATTCCATCTAATACCGATAAGCAAAATGTACCGGTAATTTGTTTTTGCTCGCACATGGATACCTCGCCCGATTGCAGTGGCGAAAATGTGAAGCCCATCATCCATAAAAATTATAATGGCGAGGATTTGGTGCTGCCCGATGACCATACCCAGGTATTGCGAAAAAACGAACATCCCGACTTAAAAAATCAGTTGGGCAATGACATTATAACCGCCAGCGGCATCACTTTATTGGGGGCCGATAATAAAGCCGGTGTTGCCGAGATCATGGATGCCTGCTACCAGTTGGTTAAGCACCCGGAGATAAAACACGGCGACATCAGGATTTTATTTACGCCAGATGAAGAAATAGGCCGGGGTGTTGATAAGGTAGATATTAAAAAACTGGGTGCATATGCCGGTTATACCATTGACGGTGAAAGCGCCGGCAATATGGAAAACGAAACCTTTAGCGCCGATGGTGCACGACTAATTATCAATGGTGTAAGCTCGCACCCGGGTTTTGCCAAGGACAAAATGGAAAGCGCCATTAAAATAGCCTCGATTATTGTAACCATGTTACCGTTCGAGCTATCGCCAGAGAATACGGACGGTATGGAAGGCTTTATACACCCGGTAGGTATTAGCGGCCATGTAGAGCAGGCCACGGTTGATTTTATTATTCGTGATTTTGAGGCTGATATGTTGGTAAGATATGCCAACGAGATCAGGAAGACGGTAGAGGAGGTTTTGGAGGATTTCCCTAACTCAACCTATGAGCTGCAGATCAAACAACAATATCGCAACATGAAACAGGTGTTGGAGCAACAGCCCGAAATTGTGGCGTATGGCATGGAGGCCATCAAGCGTGCAGGGCTAGCTGCCAAACTATGCAGCATTCGCGGTGGTACCGATGGCTCCCGCCTTTCATTTATGGGCCTGCCTTGCCCTAATATTTTTGCGGGTGAACACGCTTTTCATGGCAAGCAGGAGTGGATTTCTGTACAAGATATGCAGAAGGCCGTAGAAACCATAGTGCATTTGGCGGCTATTTGGGAAGAAAAGGCTTAGTGCTTTGCTAAAGGCGAATGTTGGCGGTTGCGTTAAGGATGGAAATGGATACCGGCCAAGCGCTTAAGGCCTTGCAGGCGTATGAATGGACAGCCTGACACGGAGGGGAACGCCATAGCTTAGGACTCACCCGGTCTGCGCTACGCTGGACCACCCTCTCTTCGCCTTTGGCGGAAAGAGGGTTAGGAATATCGAATGTTGAATATTAAATGATGAAGGGATGTGTTCGACATTCAAAATTCATTATTCGATATTAAAGTGAGTTGTTATCCTTTTTCTGTTGATAACTGAGTTATCAAACTTTCAAACTCATTTATAAATTCTTGATAATGTTCGCCGGTACCCGGGCCGCTAAAGCCGGTGTGTATTTTGCGCACGTCGCCTTTTTTATCGATGATGATAGTGGTTGGGAAGCCTACTACTTTAGCCATCATGGGTAAGCTCTTGGCCGGATCGCCTGCTGACGGCGTGTAACCCGTAATTAACAACGGGTATGGTATATTGAAACGACTTTTTAATTGCTTAACCGTCCGCTGCGAATTAGCGAAATCTTTGGTGCGTTCATACGCCAGGCCAACAACTTCAACGCCTTTTGGCTGGAATTTTTTATAGAAGTTAACCAGGTAAGCGGTTTCATCCATACAATTAGGGCACCATGACCCCAGTATTTGTACAATAACAACTTTGTTTTGGAAACGCTTATCAGTAAGCGAAACGTCTTTGCCATTTAAATCTTTAAAAGTAAAAGCCAGTTTTTTGTAGCCGGGTTTTAAGGCCGTAAGCGAATAAGCATCGGGCAGTTTGGCGTTTGCATCTTTAACGGCGCTCCAATTATCAATACTGCTTAAGCCTGCATAGAATTTACCATCAATGATTTTATCGCCGCTTACTTTAGCGGTAAACAGGTAATCGTGCCCACCGTCAAAAGTTGACAGATAGAGATCAGTGCCATTGATTACACCTTCCAGGTAGCGATAATCGCCGGTGGTTGATAAAAACGTGCCGGTAACTTTGGCGCCTACTTGTTTAAACTCGCCCACAGTTAAATCGGTCTTGCCATCGCTCACAAATGGCGCCGACCAGCGTCCGGTAATATCCGCGGCAGGTTTTTCGACTGTTTTAAATCGCCATGAGGTATTTGCGGTAGCGGTAAAATTCATGGCTACCAGTTTTGTGCCGGTATTTTTTATCCAATGGCCGGTAAGATTGCTTTCGGCTTGCTTCAATTTAAACTCAGAATCAAAAAGCGGCATGTGTATAAACACCGAGTCGCCTTTGTATTTTATGTCGGTAACTTTAAAGCGCTCTGCTCCATTCATAATAGCCAGCTGGGTTTTTCCGCCGGTATTACTTACTTCAAAATTGAACGGGATATCTACTCCGGCTGCAGTTTGGGTTACGCCGCGCCATATGCCGGTTTTTAAAGGAGCCTGCGCGTTGGCCGCGCTAAACGTAGCAACAACAGCAACAAGGCTTAAAAATGATCTGATTTTCATCTTGATAAATTTGATGTCAATCAAAATTACGTAAAAAGGAATAGCTTATTTAAGTAACTGGCGCGATATGACAATGTGCTGAATTTCTGAAGTGCCCTCATAGATCTGGGTTATTTTGGCATCGCGCATTAATCTTTCGACATGATATTCCTTTACATAGCCGTAACCACCGTGAATCTGCACGGCTTCGGTAGTGGTTTTCATTGCCGTTTCTGATGCAAATAGTTTAGCCATGGAGCTGGCTTGAGCATAAGGCAGGCCATTGTCCTTTAACCAGGCGGCTTTTAAACATAATAATCGCGCGGCTTCTATATTTGTCGCCATATCCGCCAGTTTAAACTGAATAGCTTGCAGATCGGCTAATGATTTACCAAAAGCTTTACGCTCTTGCGCGTAATTTAAAGCCATTTCATAAGCCCCTGAGGCAATACCCAATGCTTGTGATGCGATGCCTATGCGCCCACCTTCCAAACAAGTCATCGCAAACTTAAACCCGGAGCCATCATCGCCAATACGGTTTTCCTTCGGCACCTTAACATCGCTAAAGTGCAGCGAGTGCGTGTCGGACCCACGGATACCCATTTTATTTTCTTTTTGCCCAATAGTAAAACCGGGCATTCCTTTTTCGACAATAAAAGCATTAATGCCCTGATGACGTTTGTTGGTGTCTGTTTGGGCGATAGCCAAGTAAGTAGAAGCTGTGCTGCCATTAGTGATCCAATTTTTGGTGCCATTTAATAAGTAATGATCGCCCATATCAACGGCCGAGGTAGATAGCGCAGTAGCATCCGAGCCGGCCTCCGGCTCAGATAAACAGAAGGCGCCTATTACTTCTCCTTTAGCCAAAGGGATTAAATATTTTTGTTTTTGAGCTTCGGAGCCAAAGTGTTCCAGCCCATAACATATCAGCGAATTATTTACGGATACCACAACGGATGCCGATGCATCCACCTTTGAAAGCTCTTCCATCACTAACACATACGAGACAGCATCCATACCACTGCCGCCATATTGCGATGATACCATCATGCCCAAAAACCCCAGCCTGCCCATTAACTTTACTTGTTCGGCAGGAAACTTTTGGTGCTCATCGCGTTCAATTACGCCGGGTTTAAGTTCGGTTTGGGCAAAGTCGCGTGCGGCCTGGCGTATCATCAAATGTTCTTCTGATAGTTGGAAAAGCATATTAGCGGTTTTAGGCAAAGATAATTTATTATGCATGCATAGTAAAAAAATTAAAGCAAAAAAAAGAGAGCTCTTTTGAAGCTCCCTTTCCCCTAATTAATTTAAACTATTGATTAAACCCAAAACAAAGAACAAAAAACCTCAGCTTGGGTGTCTGAGAATTCAACATATTAACGTGCTTGCCAGCATTTTATTTTCATAGGTATATGCAGGGCGTTAAGTACAAAGCAAATGTATTGCCATTGGGCAATAATGGCAATGACTTATTCGTCAGAAATTGAAAATAAAATATATGTAATTTTATATTACTTTAGCATTATATAAACTAAAAGCATAATTTTAATAGTAACCTCACATTTGCCCAAACACTATGCTGTTAACTGATTTTGAATACCTTGACAACTCGGATAATGCGTTTAAACGCAAAATTTCGCTTCAAATAAAGCGCCTGCGCAGGCAGAACCAGGTTACCCAAGAAAAATTTTATTCTGACACTAATATTAACATAGCACGCCTTGAGTCGGGTAAAATAGATATCCGGATAGAGACTTTACGCAAGGTTTGCTACTACTTTGATGTCTCTTTGTCGGGTTTTTTCAGGGGGATATATTAAACCGAAGCGTAGTTTTGATATAAAAACCGGACACAATTCTGCTTTTTCCTACACGCTTTGTAGCATTTAAAAGACAAAGCCCTCTAAAATGTATAGTTTACCGACTCAAAGGATATAAATACCATAAAAAGGGCTTTTAAAACCTAAAACGGTGATTATTTGCTGATTAAAACTTTTTTAAAAAAATAGCTTGCGCAATAAAAAGCGAAACGTATATTTGCAATCCCAAACGGAGTGGTAGTTCAGCTGGTTAGAATACATGCCTGTCACGCATGGGGTCGCGGGTTCGAGTCCCGTCCATTCCGCTTAAAGAGGTGTCATCCGATACCAAAGCCGCTTAAATCATTGATTTAAGCGGCTTTTTTTTACAAATCCATTTGTTTCATATTTGATTTAGGAGTTTTAAATCAATAAATTGAAGCTAAAACAGCTCGAAAACGATCAAAATCTTAATTGAAAATTAGCTATCAAACAAGGGGATAATGATTTATCCAGTCTATTTTGGTTGTATCAAATACGAAAAAGACAAAATGATTTGATATGCTTTACGCCAGGAATAATTAATTAAGAACAATAAACTTAATGATATTTCATTAAAAATTCTGCAATATATTCCAACACAAGTTTTTACCTTAGTATTGCTTAAACCATTGATATGGAGTATCTCAAAATTATAGTGCCAATAGCATTTATCATTCTGGTCATTATTGTGGCGTTAAATCGAAATAAAATTCGCGCAAAAGGATTCGGTATGAACTTTAATGCAGAAGACACCACCCGTAAGAATAAGGCTCGCGTAAAGGGTAATCGCAATAAGATTGTTCAGGGAGATGGCAGTAATAAAAAGACTGCCGTTGATAACGATGCTGTTGTTCGGGGCGACGATAACGAAATTAGCCTAAACTAATAAAGGAAATGAATTATCAGGTTAACCGCTTAAGTATCAACGGCAATGACAATATTGTTTTTCAAAACGTTGACGGGAACACTGTAACCACTTCGTTAGATAAGTTGATCCGCGAACATACCAGAGAAAAAGATGCTCATATTCAAAGCTTACAGCACTCGCTGTTTGATAAAGATAAAATCAATGAATTGAGCGAATATAGGATAAACGCACTCAGAGAAGAACTTGATAAGGAGCTTAAAGAAAAAGCCCAACTAGAAAGACAGGTTCAGGAACTGATTCAAGAATTTGCAGACAAGGACATATCAGATACTGGTACGCTCTACCAGGAAGCCTTTAAGCTTTTTTTGGAAGGGCGGCTTGCAGATGCCCTGGCAAAACTAAGTGATAGCCAACTCGAAGCAGAATATCTGGCTTTGAAAGCACAGGAACAGAAGCTAAATCAAGGTAAGCGAAAGATGGCGGATACCTTCCTGTTGAAAGCAAGAATGCTTGTGATGGATGGTAAAAGCAGTAATGCGGCGGCTTATTATGAAAAAGCCGTCGAGGCTTGTCCAGAATGGAATTATTGGCAACAAAACGCTTATTTTTATTCCTATCTAAACAACGCCGCCAAGGCCGAAGAATGTTATAAACGTGCCATGGAAATAGCCGAAACCGCGGATCAAAAAGCGAAATCTGCGGAATTTCTTGCGGTGCTTATTGATCGTAAGGATGCGGCAAGAGCAAGGCAGCTTTTCCTGGAAGCAATTAGCCTTTACGAACAGGCCTCAGGCCTTGAGGGCATTCAGTCCTTTGTTAATCTAGCTTCAGTATCGGGTAATTTTGCCAAATTTCTATATGATAGAGATGAGCCGGAAACGGCCTTCGCTTATATTACTCAAGCGCTTAATTACTATAAGCAACTAGCTGAAAGCCAACCGGAAGCCTATTTGGCTGATTTGGCCTCAACCTATGCCAATTACGGCATTTTGCTGATGGATCAGGATTTACTGGAAAAAGCCGAAGAACAGTTTGTCGTGGCCATGCACTGGTACGATGAATTGGATGAAAAGGGCTATTCCTACAATGAAATGAGCCCCGTGATGCTACTGAATAATTTAGGGAGCCTGTTATCTCTGAAAAATGACGTGACGGCAGCACTATCCTATTTTGAAAAAGCACTCCGGTTAAATCGCGATCTTGTTGCTCAAAATCCTGAAGCTTATCTGCCTTTGTTAGGCAAATCGCTTAATAGTTACGCTAATGTACTCGGATCAATACAAAAATGGGATCAGGCAAAAGACGCATTTATGGAAGGGATCGGCATTTATGATAATCTGATAAAAATTGACCGGGAACAATTCCTACCCGACTTGGCAATGCTGGTCAGTAACCTCGCGCTGATGCAGAGCAACCAAGGTTACCTGGAATTAGCCGCTGATAATTATCTGCGTGCCCTTGCTTATAAAGTGGAGCTGAACAATAAATATCCGGGGATATATGAGCATAGCCTTGCACTAACATTAAATGATCTGTCAACCCTGGAATCGGAAACCGGAGATTTATTAGAAACGGCTGAGATCAATAGCAGAGAAGGGATTCGCCTGCTGGTCCGCCTGGTTGAAAAAAATCGTTATGCTTATCTTGTGACCCTGGCCAATAATTTTACTAATCTCGCTACTATACTCAAACGAAAAAACAAACAGGACGAGGCTGAACAGTACTACAATCTGGCTCTACAACTTTATATTGAACTTTATAAGCGCGAACCGCAAGTCTATATCTCTTTTTTGATCAAGGCATTGTTTAACATTGGATCTTTTTATCAAAACGGCAAACCAGATAAGGAGCAGTCAATCGGATATGCACAGCAAATCATCTATGCTTCCTGGCAGCATTTTAAACCTGAAGAAGGCCTACAACAAATCGCTTTGGCCGGGACTATTTTGGCGCGTTGGGGTATCGACCTGAATGACTTTATGCGAAGCTTAATGATCTAATTGCGCTTCTTTTTACCACATACACGAAATCGGGCAATATAAATTTTTAAGGCGGAATTGAAATTTTTGATTCGCATGTTTCAAGTCCACGGCCAGCCTGCAAACCAAACCTGTAAGAGATTAGAGGCTTTTTTGTTGATATAGAATTTTTCTTCGCGCACTTTCTGCTATTCAAGAACCCCGCAACAACCTTTTTATACTAACCAAATGAGCGTACAATACAATCGGTACAATAAATCCGGGTAATAATATAAACGGGAAATAAAATAAAGCGATACTTGGCTGTTCAAAACCCAGTCGTTGGAAAGCAAAAGGTGCGGATAGCACTGCTGTAATAATGATATTTACCAATAGCAGCAAACAGATCACATTCCAGGCGACAATAACTTTCCTGCTTATAACCTTTCTGACAAAACCAAAGTAATAGATAAATGGTGCGCTAATACCGCACAAAATATCAAAGTTTCTGCCTTCAAAAGTCATAACCTGGGGTATTACTTTATGCAGAAAAAGGCCGTATAGCACCAGTTCTACCGGGATTCTTACGATATGCAGGAGCGTTAGGGTTTTGATATCAAAACCGTTCATTGCCATTCTGCCATTATTCGTCGCAAACAGAATGATAATAAAGACAACCGGTGGCGCCAGCAAGAGCATGAACCTTGGGGGCGTACCAATAACTACTGTGTAAAAACCGGATAGTCCAATAATACTCTGTAAAACCAGCCATGCCAATGTGACCATGATAATCGTTTTAGAATAATGTGTTGCTCCGGAAAGCAACAGCAAGGTTAACAATACAGTTAATATAAAAATGATGCTGATGTAATTAGGTAGGTGTTCCATTTTTTGTTTTTTTATAGAACAAAGGAACTGGTAATTGCAAGCCGGCTGCTTGCCAAATGGCAAGAAATGAATGACTTGTTATTTTTTGGCTAACTCTTTCCGGATCCGGCTGAGCGAGGTATCGGTGATGCCCAGGTAAGAGGCAATGGTTTTAAGCGGTGCATGCTGAAAGGTCTCCGGGCTGGTCTTTAACAATTGCGCATAACGCTCTTCTGCCGTTTCGGTTATGGTGATCAGCATCCGGGTTTTCAAATCCGAAAATCCCTTAACCAATATAGATCGGCCAAATTCACGAAACTCGGGCAAGGCATGAAAAAGTTCGTTTAGCTGTTTATAAGTGATGAACCAGCCTTCGCAATCTGTCAAGGCCTGTAAATTCTCCATAGAGCGTGTTCGATTGAAAAAAGAAGCGACTTCAAAAACAACCTGGCCTGGCGAACAAAATGCGGTGGTAACTTCATTGCCTTCAGTATCATGCGCAAATGCACGCATATAGCCTTTTTCTAAAAAGTAATACTCATCAGATATTTTGCCTTCAGTAAGCAAAAAATCATGCTTTGAAACCGCTTTATAGCTAAACTGCCCGGCAATCTCACGGGCCACGGTCATGGATACCAGGTTAGTGTTGTGAAAAAATTTAGCCAATGTTTCTTTACTCATAATGGATGTTGCTACAATATACAAATCATTTGGAGGTATTGAATGTCAACTCCGTATATCCGCCACAATAACCATTTATCAAAAAGCATAAAAAATATTCTGCTTTAGATAAAGGAACAAAGTCGACACCTAACTAAGTTTGACTAACCAATTGTATCCTTTATGAAAAATGAGCTATCGGCGCAGGCTATTGCGCAATACCGGCAAGACGGATTTTTAGTTATCGAAAATTTTTTATCGCCAGATGAACTGGAGTTTTGGCGCACGGCCCTTACCGAAGCGGTAGCCAGGCGTGGCGGCAACAAACTGCCTGATCGGAAAGAAGTATATGGCAAAGGCGATGACAGCGACAAATCTTATTACGATAACGTATTTGACCAACTGATCAATCTTTGGCAGGATAATGAAAAAATGAAGAAGATCATGTTGGACGAGCGGCTTGGGAAAATGGCGGCTCAACTATCTGGTTCTGATGGCATCCGGATCTGGCATGATCAGGCTTTGGTTAAAAAGCCCTGGGCAAACCCTACTTCATGGCATTTAGATACGCCATATTGGTCCTTTAGCGACCGCCGGGCCTTATCTATCTGGGTTGCTCTGGATGATGCTACCTATGAGAATGGTTGTCTGTTTTTTATCCCCGGCTCTTATCATAAAACCACGTTTGAAAATCCCGGAATCGGGAAAAACATGGGTGCAATATTTACTACCTATCCCGAATTTAAAACGGCTAAATCGGTAGCGGCGCCAATGAAGGCCGGCAGTTGCTCGTTCCATAACGGGTTGACCATCCATGGTGCCCATGCTAATATGACGCCGGGTTTAAGGCGGGCCATGACCTGCGCTTATATGCCCGACGGGAATACTTTTAATGGTACGCAAAATATTTTGTCGGACGAAGAAATAGCGCGACTAAAAGTTGGCGACTTGCTCAATAACGATGAGCTAACGCCATTGATCTATTCAAGCAAGTAACATGAAGGTCAAGATATTGAGTCCGCAATGGGGCCATGAACAAATGCCCTTATTAGCATTCCTTGATAAAATTAGAGATGCAGGCTATGATGGCATCGACACCTGGATACCGGAGAATACTGCTGATAAACGTATATTGTTTGACTATTTACAAGCGAATGAACTGTATATGATAAGCCATCAGCACCGTGCTCAAGGTAATACATTTGCAGCGTTTAAAGCATCATTTGTAAAAGAGTTGCATGAGTGTGCCGGGCCGGGGCCGTTGCTCATCAATTCGCACACTGGTAAAGATTATTTTTCACTGGCCCAAAATCTCGAACTGATTGATGCCGCGCAGGAGTTTTCTGCCAAGACAGGAATCACCGTGGCACATGAAACCCATCGCGGGCGATTTGGTTATTCGCCCCAAATAACCGGCGAGGTTTTTAAATTAAGACCCGATCTTAAAATAACTGCCGATTTTTCGCATTGGACGTGTGTCACCGAAAGTATGCTGGAAAATTTCGAAGAAACGTTGGACGAAGCCATTAAACGAAGCATAGCTATACACGCACGCATTGGTTTTGAAGAAGGCCCACAGGTGGCAGATCCGTTTGCATCCGAATGGAGATACGCTTTAGACAAGTTTTTAGGCTGGTGGGATAGTATAGTTGCTTTTAACGCCGAAACGGATAGTAAAATCTTGCCGATTACTACAGAGTTTGGCCCGGAGCCATACATGCCGAAAATCCCTTTTAGCAAAACACCGATGGTTAATCAGTTTGCCATTAACTGCGCCATGAAGGATTTACTTGTTAAGCGCTATGCTCACTATCGTTAGCGCTTTGCGCCTGTGCCCGGAAAGCTTTAGGAGATACACCCGTTTTATTTTTAAATAGCTTAGAAAAATAGAATACCGACTCAAAGCCTGTTTGGTCTGCTACCTCATTGATATTTAATAAAGTTGAGTTTAATAGTTCTTTAGCCCGGTTAAGGCGAAGATTTAAATGGTATTGATGTGGCGACTCGCCGGTAATTTGTTTAAAAGCTTTGCGGAACGACGAATAACCCATGGGGAGTTCTTCAGCCAGTTTTTCCACATCCAATGTGTTTTCGAATGATTCCTGGATGATGAATCTGGCTTTCGCGATCAGTTTACCTACCGGATCATTACTGTATTGCCTATGATGCGATATTTCATTCACCAGGCCCAATATCCTGAGCGCTATTCCCGCAATTTGTTGCGGATAGCCGGGCAGCGAGGCCCGCGTAATTTCTATTAACTCGCGGAAAAGAACCAGGATATCTTTATCTAAACCAATATATGTAATTGGATTTTGACTATCGAAAAAACCATTTTGCATTAACTGCTCCACGTAAAAGCCGTTAAGCCCTACCCAGTATTCCTCCCAGCCCGATTTTGAGTCGGGTTTGTAGCGGTGCAAAACGCCGGGATAAAGAAAAAAACAGTTGCCCGCAATAATGTCAGATGGTTCTGTTAAGGCAGATGCATAAACACCTTTCCCCTTCGAAATAAAAACCAGGTAAAAATCATTCAGTATCCGCCCGCGGTTCCAGGTTAACTCATGGCTTTGCGGGTGTTGCTGATTAGGGTAATGGTCATGCGGTTCTATCTTTGAATAGCCCACGCTGGTAACATACATACCCCACCGTTCTTCTACAGGTGTTATGTTTAGATATTTGAAATAGTTAGGAAACATTGGTAAACTAAGATAGGCAATATCAGCATACCTTGCGTACCAGGCGGTCAATAACCTCCTTGCTTTTGCAAAATCCTACTACACGGTAACGTATTTCAATTAAACCACTTTTGAAAACAAAATACGGTCGGCTAATTTTTGTGGGTCTGTATAATCTTCTTTCCACCAGGGTTGGTCCGTTGTACCGGCAACCGGAGGTTTTTTGAGGAACAGGCGCCCTGCAGACGATTTTTTTGCATTTTGTACAGCATCGCGCCATTCGTAATGGTCAAACATCGATACCGCTTCAATCATATAGGCAACGGCAACCCGGCGGTCTTCGATCAGCCAGAGATTTTCTCCGTTTTTTAAATCGGCAGAAATAGAAAAATTATGAGAGCCCAGGTAAACTTTTGCAGCAGGCTTGTCAAAATCAATAACCACAAATTTATGGTGCATACGGATACCGCTGCCGCCCGTAGTTTCAGGCACATAGGGTTGAGGGACGTTTTTGATCAATGCCGCAGGGAAAGCCACCGGCAAATTCCCGTCGGGTACTTTCAAATCCAAGCCCCCCACTTTTTTATCAGAAATACCGTAAACGAAACGCCCCGGCGTATTGGTAACTTTGATCACAGCATCGCGAATTACCCCTTTGGTTTGGTATAAAAAGGCCAGCGAAAACAAAAAGCTGGACGTTGTACCGTCAATACTATCTGCGATACCCTGAAGGCAGGCGTTGGTGCTATTATGCGGCGAAAAAGCGATACTTGCTTTAATTCCATTTAAACCAAGGTCGGTCCATTTGGCCGAAGCGGTTTTACTAAAGCCCGACGGGTTATCCGGGTTAGCATATAAGTTATCAAAATTATCAAAGAATAGCTGCACCTGTTCTTTACCATAAACCACCGCGGTATTATTATTCTGTACAAAAAAGCCCCGCCACGAAAAATTGGTCGATCCGCCAAAGGCAACCGATTGATTGTTGCCTATTACAGCAATAGTTTTACCATGTTGCAAATCGCCACAATATTGTCGCTGTACATGATCACGGCCAGCCGAAACGACGAGCCGGTTTTCGGCAGCGGTTTCTGATGATGTCGAAGCTCCATGATCATTAGGCTTTTGGGGTTTGCTTACAGAATTATCGATAATGATCTTTAAGCGTGTCCCTAGTTGCTCGAGTTTATCTACTATTTCAGGCAAGTTCAGATCATAAGCAGTTACCCTTACCTGGGCAGACGGGTCGGCTATGGCGGCATCCAGGATGTCAGAAATAACCTTTCGAGCCTCAAAGCCCATCCATTCTAATGCTTGGGTTGCTAATGGGTTAGGTGATACATAAGTTAGTGGGGCGTCATTATCTCCCGGCAATATAGTTGCCGCGTTGCCGTCTTTATTGAATCGCTGACTAAAAGCCTGCGAAGCCACAAATCCGCGCGTAAACGCAATATTTAATATACCTGGATAAGTTTCTCCCTGTATAGCTATACCGGCCTCTTGCGATTCGCCATAACTAAGTTTGCTATCGCCGTCCATAAATACAGGCGTTACCCGGTAAGTATAATCTCCTTCAAGGTCGGGGTGATACGGAAAGTGTGTCCATCGAAACTTTTGAATCGGGGATAACCTTGTCGATAAGATATTGGGATTTACATTCCCTTTATTATCCAGGAATGATAAGCGATTGTCCAGGGGATAAAATTGAGCCCCTGCCGGCTCCTTATACTCTATTGCAAAACCAACAAAATTAAGCGGAGGCTCGGCTTCGCGCCAATCCATACCTAAAAGCACCATGCCTTCGCCGCGAAAGATCTTTAGGGTAAATAAAGCAGAATTATTGGAGCCATAAACTTCAAAGGGTGGTAAAGTTGCCATGATAAGGGTTTAATTTAGGTGAATAATTAACAAATGTGTTGTTTAAAGATAAGTAGTAACTTCTGATAATGAAATAGTTACTAAAATATCTTATTAAAGAATTGTTAATAAAGTCTCCAAAATATTTTACCGTTATCATCTGTCAAAAAAATAGATTTTGTGCATAGGATATAAACTAAGATTAATAGAAAATGCGGCTTGACCAGCGTCTTTGAGCTATATCAAGCCGCATTTACGGCAATGTGAGGTGTTGCTGACTAAGGCAAAGCCCTTTCCAACTATTTCTTATCCATCTTCTCTAATAGTGCCAAAATCTTATCTAATTTATCTAGTTCGATAGCGTTTAATTTCATCTGCAATTCTTCAATCTCTTTTTTGGCCTCTACATTGGTTCTGAAGTCCTCGTCGGCCTGTGCGCGGTCGCGGTCGCTTTGGCGGTTTTGAGCCATCATGATAATGGGCGCAGCGTAAGCCGCCTGGGTAGAGAAAAGCAGGTTAAGCAAGATATAAGGATAGGGGTCCCAATGGTGCATGATAGCTACCACGTTCAGTGTCATCCAGGCGGCAACTATTAAAGTTTGAATGATAATAAATCGCCAAGATCCCATGCCTGTGGCTACGGAGTCGGCAAGGCGCTCGCCAAAATCAGAATCAGCAACATGTCTTTGGTACCAGTTTCGCTTTTTTTGCATTTTAAATGGGGTTTGTGTGGATTAATATTAGTTATTGGCAGTGTCGTTAATCGAATGAATAACGCTGTCTAATTTTTCAATGGTTTGTTTTAGGTATTCAAATATCTGCACATTATGGTCGCCAATTATGCCGTGCTCTTCAATAATGTCCACCAGGCCAATAATACTGGCAACCGGGCTTCTAACCAAATGCGAGTTTTGATAAGAAATGGTTTGAAGCTTTCCAACTTTCTCTTTAAGCTGAGCTTCGAGTTCAATAATGTAAGTCACGTCTTCAACCTCGCGAATGATTATTTTAATATCGCCATTGGCTTTTCGTTCTGTCACCATTTGACGCGAATAGGCCCAGATATAGTTACCATCGTGCCGAAGCAGGCGAATGGTCATTTCAACAATCTCTCCGTTATGAGAATGCACCAACTTTTCACGGGTATCAAGTACCTTTTGCCAATCGTCCGGGTGTACTATCTTTTTATAGAAGTCGTCGCTTAATGCAAAATATTCATCAGCAGTATAACCCAATATTTTTACCGCGACGCCGCTAGAGAAAAGCAACCGATGATTATTCAGGTCGTACTCCTGAAACTCGACGTGCGCAACCTCGAAAACCGAACGTAAAAATTTGTTATTGGGTTTCATATATTCTCATAAATATATGAAAAAACCACATCGCAAATATGTAGTTGCTTTATTACTAAATTATTAATCAAACATCAATCCTGCACACACCTGAAACCCAAATGTTCCATGCCGCTATCCTCGGTACTTTTCATTCGGCGGGCTACCCGGTAGCCAGAGCAATAGCTATCGTTACATAAAAACGATCCGCCGCGGATGACGCGTTTTTTGGCATAGGGTTCATCCGGGTCGTAACTGTCTGCCGGGCCTTGCGGGTTGGCAACCCCTTGTGGTTTATTGATGGTTTGATAATAATCGTTGCGGTAATAATCGGCGCACCACTCCCACACGTTGCCGGCCATATCATATAAGCCATAGCCATTGGGTTTAAACGAACCTACCGGTGCCGAGTAAAAGAATTTATCGCGCAAGGTGTTCTTGTTTGGAAACTCGCCTTGCCAGGTATTGGCTTTCGGCTCACCGGCATCTACGGGTTCATTTCCCCAGGGATAGATCTCATCGCTCAATCCACCACGTGCGGCCCATTCCCACTCGGCTTCGGTTGGTAAACGTTTGCCGGCCCACTTGCAATAGGCTACGGCATCAAACCAGGAGATATGCACCACCGGATAATTGTCTTTACCGATGATGTTTGATTTTGGGCCGTGCGGATGTTTCCAATCGGCGCCTTTTTCCCAGCTCCACCATTGGCTGTAATCATTTAAATTAACCGGATGCGAAGGCTGATTAAAAACCAGCGATGCCGCTACCAGCAGGCTCTCATCAGGTTTCGGCGTGCCGGGCGGAACCTGCTTTTTCAATTCGTTCCAATCGGGTTTGCGCTCGGCAGTAGTAATGTATCCCGTAGCCTTTACAAATTTGGCGAATTGACCATTGGTCAACTCGGTTGCATCCATCCAAAAGCCCTTAACGGTTACTTTATGTTTTGGAAATTCGTCCGGGCCGGCCTGGTCATTGTCGCCGCCCATGCTGAAAGTGCCGGCTTTGATCCATACCATGCCTTTGTGCGAATGGTCGGCAATACTTTTGGTATTCATAGCAGGACCCGACAGACCCGGAAAGCGCGCCGGAATATTAGACTCACAGCAAACTGCAGACCTGGCTGACTTTATAGGTTGCCTCACTACAGCAGGTGCATTACTTTTTTGTTTACACGATATAAACACGATAACAGCTATCCCCACAAAAAATAAAATCGATCCTCCTCTTACCATGTGCTATTTCTTTCTCTGACCTGGTTTAGGCAAAACCATGTGCGTATGCGCCCAGTTTTGCCACAGACTGTCCATTTGTTTTACCTTATCGGGATATTGTGCTTTCAGATCGTTGGTTTCGGTGCGATCCTGGGCCAGGTTAAACAGGTGCCAGTTGTGATCGGCAGTTGAAACTAATTTCCAATCCCCTACACGTGCATAACGCGCCTGGAAATGCTCATTGAATAGTTCCTGGTGACCGGTTACAGCCTCGCCCTTAAAAGCAGATACCAGGCTTATGCCCGGCGTTGGCGGAATAGCATGGCCTTTATAAATTGTAGGATAAGTTGCCCCTGCAAGCTCGGTAAATGTGGTCATAAAATCCATGACGTGGCCAACTTGTTTATTGTAACTGCCTTTTGTTGCGGTAATGCCTTTGGGCCAGAAAGCGATCATTGGTGTGTGTACACCACCTTCGTACGATTCGGCTTTCCACATGCGGTATGGTGTATTGGCCACATTGGCCCAACGCTCACCGATGGAGGAATAGACCAACTCCGAGCCTGGTGTATTGTCTTTTTTAGTGGAGTAAGAAATCTGGCGACCATCGCGGGTTTCATTAGGTCGGTCGAAACCCGGCCCATAGCCCGGTGCGCTCTCGGCACTGGCGCCATTGTCTGATAAAAAAACGATCAGTGTGTTATCCAACTGCCCATTCTTTTTTAAGGCAGCGATAATACGACCTATACCCTGGTCCATACAATCCACCATAGCGGCGTGTATAGCCATGGTTTGAGCGTCATAATCTTTGTCAGGGTTATTCTCCCATTTCAAATCGTCATGCCAGCGTGGCGATAGCCTGGTGGTTTTAGGGTCAATCAATCCCAGCGCTATCATTTTTTTGTAACGAGCTTCGCGGACGGCATCCCAGCCGCCTTTGTAGGTGTCTTTATATTTAGCAATGTCTTGCGGTTTGGCCATCAGCGGCCAGTGCGGGGCGTTTTCGGCCACGTATAAAAAGAAGGGTTGTTTCTGTTTTGCATAGCCATTAATATAGGCTACGGCGGTATCGTTTATCGCATCGGTATGGTAATAGTTTTTGGGCACCGATGTAATCGGTTTGGTGCCACTTACCAAACTAAACGGATCAAAATAATCGACTACACCCCATATCGTACCAAAATATTTTTCAAAGCCGCGGCTGGTGGGATATTGCTCGATCGATGAAAATTCCGGGTATTGTTTATGATGGTCTAACCAGGCTAATTGCTCTTTTGGATCTGGCTGACCATTGGTGTTAGACACATGCCATTTGCCCGACATGGCAGTATGATAACCTGCCGTTTTTAAAACTTCGGCAAGCGTAACTGCGTTTTGGGTGATATGGCCCAGGTAGCCCGGCTCGTCTTCGGCGTCGGTCATTTTGCCGATACCTGCCTGGTGGTTGTATAAACCCGTTAATAACGAAGCCCGTGTTGGGCAGCAGCGCGATGTATTGTAAAAGTTAGTAAAACGAATGCCGTTTTGCGCCAGGTAATTGATATTGGGCGTGTTGATTTCGCCGCCGTAGCAACCAACATCACTAAAGCCCATATCGTCGGCCAGTATAACAATAATGTTTGGTCGTGGTGCTGCAGCCTTGGTTGGCTTGGGTTTTATCTTCCAGGCCAACAACGCCGCCAGCGTAATGCCGACTACCGGTAATAACACATACAACTTGTTATATTTCATAGCGATGGCTAATTTATAAATAATGCGCTTTACAGTTATTTTAAATGCGGAATAGTTTGCCACCACGCCATCAGCCGGACTTTCAGTTCATCCACCTTTTTAGATTCCTGGGCTGCCAGGTTGTTTGATTCTTTTTTGTCTTTCAGGATATTATATAATTCAATGTCAGAACCATCGGCGTTCATCAACAGTTTCCACTCGCCCGAGCGTACGGCCAGGTTCGGACTTTTGTCGATAGGGCGTGGATAATTAAACGCGGTTGCATTGCGGCCGTATTCCCAAAACAGATCCTTGTTTCTTAATGCTGGTTTACCCAGCAGCACGTCGCCGCGATCAATCCCATCGCCTTTATAGCCTTCGGGGAGTTTGATGCCGGCAAATTTGGTGAGTGTCGGCATCAGGTCGGTCGAACTAAGTTCTGAACTTTCGTCCACAGTCCCTGCAGGAACATGGCCCGGCCAGCTGATGATGAAAGGCATGCGTGTGCCGCCTTCATACAGCGACAATTTAGAACCGCGTAAGCCCATCGCTCTACTACCTCTGAAACTTGGTAGCGGCCCGTTATCGCTGGTAAAAATGATAATGGTGTTTTTATCCAGCCCCATTTCTTTTAAGCCATCCAGCAGTCTGCCTATTTGTACGTCGTACTCTTTCAAAACCAGTTTAAAGGCGGCTTCCTGTTCCGGGTTCATCGGGTATAGCCCGGTATATTCTGTTTTTACTTGAGGTACCCAGGGCGTATGCACATCATCGGGCCAAAGGTTGACAAAGCATGGTTGGCCTTTATGGCGCTTCATGAAATCTAAAGTCTTGTCTACAAAATAGCGGCTTCTGTCCCACCTTTTGATACTGTCTTTGTTCGACCAGATCCAGTCGGTAGCGGTCAGCAGCGGGTCCGGGTCCGGACTTTCATAGGTGCTGTTGTGCTCATCGAAACCATAGTTCTCAAAACCCGGCGCATTCTTGACATCGCGGCCTCCACCCATGTGCCATTTGCCAAAATGCCCGGTAGCGTAGCCCGCATTTTTAAATATGCGGGCAATGGACGGCGCTTTGGGGTCAAGCCAATCGGCCTGCTCGGCTGCTTTATTGTGTTTACGATTATCTAAGAAAGTTGAGAAGTTCCAGCGCGCGGGATTCATACCGGTAAGCATCCCCACCCGCGATGGCGAGCAGATAGGCGCGGCGCTATAGTATTGGGTAAACTTACGCCCGTTAGCAGCTATGCGGTCTATATTTGGCGTAGGTACAAAATTGCCCCCGAAACACGCTATATCGCTGTAACCCATATCGTCAGTTAAAATAATAATGATGTTGGGGCGCTCGGTAGCGGCTGCCTTTTTTGTCGGTTGGGGTTTAAATCCCACCAAAACAACAAATACAGCGCAGGCCAGCATAAGCCCGGCATACAGACTAAATTTTTTCATAGCAAGCGATTTATTTTAGGGGAGCGTTTGGCTAAGTTAGCTATTGTTTGTGCAAAAGCCGCATCAATTTTACGGCTTCTACAGCGGGCTTAACATCATGCACCCTTAAAATGTTTGCACCTTTGGCAAGGGCAGTGGTATTAAGCACAGTGGTACCGTTTAAGGCTTCATCTGCGGTAATGCCTAATTCGCCATAGATCATCCGCTTGCGAGACACACCCACCAATAGCGGCAATTGTAAAGCATGAAACTCTTCCAAGCGATTTAACAAAGCATAGCCATGCTCGGGTTTTTTAGCGAAGCCAAAACCTGGGTCCAGTATCACATCCTTCACGCCCAATTTTTTTAACTGTTGATATTTATCTATAAAGTAATCGAACACCTCGCCAAAAACATCATCATAAACAGCCAGTTGGTTCATGGTTTTTGGGTTGCCTTTCATATGCATCAGGATGTAAGGCACCTGAAGTTTAGCAACGGTGGCAAACATATCTTCGTCTAGTTGTCCGCCCGAAATGTCATTGATGATACGTGCCCCGGCTTGTATGGCTGCTTCGGCAACTTTACTTCTAAAAGTATCTATCGATAAAATAGCATCAGGAAATTGATTGGCCAAAGCTTCAACAACCGGCAACAAACGGTCTGTTTCTTCTTGTATAGAAATGTCTTCGGCATTAGGGCGCGAAGAGTACGCGCCAAGATCTAAAAACGCGGCGCCCTCGGCCAGCATTTTTTCGGCTTGTTGCAGGGCATCTGCTATAGTGGGTTGACGGCTACCCGCATAAAAAGAATCGGGGGTAAGATTGATAATCCCCATCACCTTAGGCGTGCTCAAATCAATGAGTTTGCCCCTTGCATTTAGCGTTGCCTTTTTATGAAAAAACGTATCTTTAGCCATTAATCTGTGCTGATCTTTTTTGCTGCTCAGCGCGTATAGAAATATAACAGTCAAATTTACAACTATAATCTTCAGTTTTGAGCAACACCGCAGCCGAATACGACGCAGTAATTAATGTTTGCAAGGACCTTTTCATGAAAAAAACACATGATTACGGTACCGCATGGCGCATTTTGCGTTTAGCATCTATCACCGACCAGATTTTTATCAAGGCTCAACGCATACGTACGCTCGAAGAAAAAAAGATCTCGAAAGTTGGCGAAGACATTACCGGCGAGTACATAGGCATTGTTAACTATTGCGTTATTGGCATGATGCAGTTAGAAACCGAACCGGGTGCTCCTGTTGAATTAGCGCCAAGCCATGTTGAAAGGCTTTTTGACGAAAAAGTTAAAGAAACGCAAGACCTGATGTTTGCCAAAAACCACGACTACGGCGAGGCCTGGCGAGATATGCGCATCAGCTCATTAACAGATTTGATTTTGATGAAGTTGCTACGTGTAAAACAGATCGAGGACAATGAAGGAATTACCCTGGCATCAGAAGGAATAAAAGCCAATTACCAGGATATTTTAAATTACTCGGTATTTGCATTGATTAAATTGGGCATAAAATGAAGAATAGATTTTTGTGGTTTTGCCGCATTGGCGTAGGCTTACTGTTTATCTTTTCGGGCCTGATCAAAGCCAACGATCCGTTGGGGTTTTCTTATAAACTCGAAGAATATTTCGAGGTTTTTCATATTACATTCCTGGATAGCCTGTCGGTATGTTTTGCCATACTGCTTTGCGCTATGGAAATGATCCTGGGTTTTGCCTTGATAATTGGCGTGAAAGCGCAAAGAGTGGCTTGGGGGCTGTTATTACTTATTATCTTCTTCGCCTTTTTGACCTTTTACTCTGCCGCCTTTAAAGTGGTGCAAACCTGCGGTTGTTTTGGCGATGCTATTCCGCTTACGCCATGGCAATCATTTAGTAAGGATCTGGTGTTATTATTACTGATCATCGTCATCTTTAAAAATAAGGATCAGATCAAACCTGCATTCGCCCCTAAAACAGGTGAGCGTTTATTTTTGATTTCGATAGCGATATCTGTAGCATTTGGGTTTTACACCTACAGCTTTATGCCGATCATCGACTTTTTGCCTTACAAAGTTGGGGCTAATATTCCGGACGAAATGAAAACGCCGCCGGGCGCTCAACCAGATGAGTTCGAGCTGACTTACAACCTAAAAAACAAAAAAACCGGCGCTACAAAAAGCATGACCGATAAGGAATACCTAAAAACAGGTATCTGGAAAGACAATAGCTGGGAAATTATTGGCGACCCGGATAGTAAACTGGTTAAAAAAGGATTTACGCCTAAGATTGTCGACCTGATAATTAGTGATGCGCAACGGAATGACTATACCAGGGAACTGATAAATAATCCTTTTTACAGCCTTTGGATAGTTGCTTATGATCTGAAGAAAACAGACGGTGCAGCTATTAACAGATTAAATGCATTGGCAACCAACCTTACAGCAAATTTTAACATGCGCACCATTTTGTTAACGTCGGCTTCGCCTGATGAGGCCGCGGCGTTTGTGAAAAAGTATCATTTGATCAGTGAGATTTTTTATGCAGACGGCGTTCCGTTGAAAGAGATGGTCCGCTCAAATCCGGGTATTATGTTGATCAAGAACGGCACAATTGTTAACAAATGGCACTACCATACCGTGCCCGACTATGATCACCTGGTAAAAGAATACCTGCAAAAGCAATGATCCGTTACTTCATCCGCAAGTTCTTTTATGGCTCGGCAGTAATGCTGGGTATTGTGGTTGTCGTATTCTTTCTGTTTAATATTTTACCGGTAGATCCTGCCCGCATGACGCAGGGGCAGCGTGCGGACGTGCAATCATTACAGGCCGTACGCAAGGAGTTTGGTTTAGATAAACCGGTGCCGGTTCAGTTTCTATATTATATTAATGACCTGTCGCCTGTCGGTGTGCATTTAAATACTACCGCCGAACAGCAACGCTATCATTATATGGCGCTATTTGCTGTATCGCAACAAAAAGTAATTGCTTTAAAATGGCCCTACCTGCGCCGTTCTTATCAAACCAGTAAAGATGTAGCCTCATTGCTGCTTGAAGTGGTGCCTAACACCTTAATACTGGCCACGGCTGCTATGCTTTTTGCTATTGTTATCGGTGTGTTTTTAGGGATTACAAGCGCTATTAATAAAGACACCTGGATTGACCGCGCAGCTTTAGCTTTTTCAACGTTAGGTATCTCGGCACCATCATTTTTTGCGGGCATTATTATCGCCTGGATCTTTGGCTTTGTGCTGAGTAAGTATACCGGCTTAAATATGTCTGGCAGTTTATATAGCTATGACCCGTTTAAGGGACAAGTTGTGGTATGGAAGAATTTAATATTGCCGATGATCACTTTAGGTTTAAGACCGTTAGCCATCATCGTACAATTAACCCGTAACGCCATGCTTGATGTTTTGGGCCAGGATTATATCCGTACAGCGCGGGCTAAAGGGTTGAGTGAGCATACCATCATATATCGGCACGCTTTAAAAAATGCACTTAATCCGGTTATCACCGCTATTGCTACCTGGTTTGCTTCTTTACTGGCCGGATCATTTTTTGTGGAGTATGTATTTGGGTATAATGGCTTGGGTAAGACAACAGTGAATGCACTGGAGATGTCAGACTTCCCGGTAGTGATGGGGGCCATTTTATTTATCGCCTTTATTTTTGTGACCATCAATATTTTGGTTGATGTTGTTTATGTTTGGATTGACCCAAGGGTAAAATTACAATGAGAGTTTTTATTATAGGATTTATGGGCTGCGGCAAAACCACCTGGGGCCGCAAATTAGCCAATCATTTGGGTGTCGAATTCATGGACCTTGACCAGGTGCTTGAAGCCAAAGCAGGTATGACCATTGCCGAATATTTTACTGAGCATGGTCAGGATGCATTCAGAGAGTTGGAGTCGCGGGTGTTAAAAGAAACCGATTATCCTGAGGATGTCATCGTCTCAACCGGCGGCGGTTTGCCCTGTTTCTTTGATAACCTGGATTGGATGAATGCTAACGGCCAAAGCCTTTATATCAAATTATCGCCCAAAACACTAGCCGAAAGATTGGATAAAGGTAAGACCACGCGCCCACTGATAGCCGGAAAACACGGCGAAGAGCTGGTGACATTTATAGCCGAAAAACTGGCTGAGCGAGAGGGCTTTTATAACCGGGCTACCCACGTGGTTAACGGCATTGATATGTCTGTAGAGATGCTGGCTGATACTGTCGGCAGTAAATAGGTTGGGGTATTAAAACACTATAAATATATATAGTTAAATCAGGCGGCTGCTAAGCTTAATAAAGCGTTGGTTAGTTGAATCTTGCTAACGGGTTTTACTAAATAAGCCAACGGTTGCGTATTCATGGCTTCGTAAACAAGGTGTTTATCGGTAATAGAGGATTGATAGATCACCGGGATATTCAGGTTTTCTTTAATATAAGCGGCCAGGTCGATACCATTCTTTTTACCGCTTAGCATAATATCGGTAATTACCATATCTATATCGGTATGCGTTAATTCTAATATTGCCTCTTCATAAGATGCAGATATCCCGGCTACCGAATGCCCCATGCAGGTAACCAGCTGTTTAAGCGAGGCTGCAATAATAGGGGAATCTTCGACGATGTAAATTTTTAATTTCATGGTGGGCCGGTTGGATTTAACCATAGACGCAACGAGTCTGAAAAAACCCCGAGCATGTTGCGTCTATGATTAACTATTAACTACAATGCAAAAGTACCCGTTTTGATTTTGCTTTATTTGAAACACCCGGGGACAAATAATGGACAAATTGAGGTGTTGTTTGGCGTTTGAAATGTAACAATGGCTTAAGCTAAAGCAAAGAGTTCGTTATTTTGTGGCAGACAAGATAATGCGGACAAATCGTAGACAGCTAGATATCTGATACGATATTTTCAAGCGCGTCGTCTTTGTCAAGTTCCATTTTTTTACGAAGACGCTGTTTTGATTTTTTAATACCCTCAATAGTAATACCCAGCATATTGGCCATCTCGCTATTGCTTAACTCCAGCCTGATTAATGACAAGATTCGGGCGTCGCTAACCGTAAGATTAGGATATTTCTTTTTGATGTTTTCAAAGAAACCCACATGTACTTTGCTGAAGAGCTTACGGAAGCTATCCCAGTTTTCATCGGTCATGATATGAGCATTGATCAGATTTTCCAGGCCCTCTTTATCGGCAATAGTAATGTTTTGCAAGTGCAAATGTTCAATCTCGGTTTTAAACTCCTCAATGACTTCATTTTTTTGTTTAAGGTTTTCCGTAAAATATTGCAACTCCAGGCCGGCGTTTTTAAGTTCCTCGTCTACCCGTAACTTTTCAGACAAAACAAGCTCTTTACGTTTGTGCTCTTTTAAATAAGTAAGCGCAATGATAATTACAACCAATGTTAAAATAACAATTATCGCATTGCGTTTCAGCGCTTCTATTTTAGCCTGAGCATTTAGTGCGGTGATCTGTTTATCCTTTTCAGCGGTTTCGTATTTTATCTGTAGTTCTGATAATTTGTTGCCGTTATCAACCACCTTCATAGAGTCGCGCATAGTTTGCGTCCGGCGATAATGCGTTAGCGCGTTTTTATAATCATTGTCTGAAATATAGCAGTCATAGAAATGCTCATGGATCTCCATGATCCGGTAGGGTTCTTTGAGGACAGTAGCAAGGGCAAGCGCTTTATTAAGTAGCCCAATACCTTTCTCATGATCTCCCTGGAAATAATAAGATTGCCCCAGCCAGCTATACGAATAAGTTAATGAGCGCTGCTGATTAAATTTGAGCGCCAGCTCCACGCCTTTATTGCCGTAATAATAAGCCCTGGCATAGTCGCGCTGATCCTTATAATACTGGCAGATGTTGTCATAGAACCGGATGCGCATTTTTTCATAATGCGGATTTGATTCGGCAATTCTTAAAGCAGCCAGGTTTAGGTTAATACTACTATCGGCCCCCGGTTGATGTTTATACAAATGCAACGAACGGGTAAACATAGCCTGCAAACCAAGCAAAGCAATCATGTGGGCGGTATCTTTGGTAGCTATAGCGAGCTTCAATCCCCTGTCGGCATTTTTAAAAGCCATGGGGTAATTGCCCGTTTCTTTATGCAGATTGGAAATAGTTCCGTATATCTGTATGTTAGCTTGTTTAATGTTGAATTTCTCAGCGTCGGCAAGGCACTTCATGCTCCACTGCATAGCGCTCTTATGATCGGCGTTTTGCCAGTAATAATTGGCCTCAAACAGTTCTGCCCAAACCAGGGCGCTTTTGTCTTTGGTTAGATTGGAAAGGTTGTAAAGCTTATCTGCGGCCCATTTAAGCGAGTCGTTACTGACGGTTTCGACACGCCGGCCTGCGGCAATGAGTGACTTGATTTGCCCGGCATATTGGGCCGGCGTTTGCTTGTCAGTTACGGTTTGATCGGCGTTTTGGCAAGATAATAAAACAGACGTTAGCCCTAAGGCTATCACCACGTATCTTACCAGGGTTAATCTAAACATCGACAATGGGGAAAACTTGAGTTAGCAAATATATTAATAGTTAACACTTTGTAACCCTCTACTTTAAAATTTACCCGGCGTTTCAAAAGGGGGATAAAAATGCCTATTATTGAACCTGCAAATTACAAGGCACTATAACGCACGGTTACGTATCATGAAGCATGTTTTAATAAGGTTAAAAGTATCTTTACATATCTGGTTTAACTTTTACGTTTTAAAGAAAAGAAAGCTGGCTATCGGCTCGTCTAAAGTAGCTTTGGGTGAAGGTTGGATCTTGTCTGAATATGATGCATTGGACGCCAGCAAAGCATCCGACTGGAAGCGTCTTTTTGGCGATAATAAACTAACTAATATACAAGCCGAGCACGTTTGGGAACACATCCCCGACGAAGAGACCCGCTTGTCTAACCAAAACTGTTATGATTGGCTGGATAAAGGCGGCCGCATGCGCATAGCCGTACCGGATGGGAATAACCCCGACCCCGAATACATAGAATGGGTACGTGTAGGTGGCAGCGGCATAGGTGCCGACGACCATAAGATCTTATACACTTACGACACTATGAAAAGCCGCCTGGAAAAGGCCGGCTTTAGAGTCGAACTGCTGGAGTACTGGGATGAAAACGGCCAGTTTCACCACACCGACTGGACGCTTGACGGCGGCAAGATTAACCGCTCGCGCCGTTATGATCCGCGTAACCAGGATGGCAAATTAGGTTATACCTCTTTGATCGTCGACGCGGTTAAGGACTGATCGATTTATAAAAGCGCCATTGCGAGCGTAGCGTGGCAATCGCAAGGAGAAAAGCCGAAGCCGTGCGATTGCTTCGTCGTTCCTCCTCGCAATGACAACGGGTCTATTTACTTCCGCTTACCATTCATTTCAATTTCTCTATCCATTTCCAGGATATCTACAGGCTGCGAATAATCGCCCAGTAAGTGTTGCACAAAGTAATCCGCCTTGCGCCAGAAGAAATATTCGGTCATGTCGCCGTAGGCGTGGCGTTGACCAGGCAGCAGCACCAAATCAAAACGTTTGTTGGCTTTAATCAGCGCGTTTACCACACGGATGCTATTGGCCGGGTTTACGTTATTGTCGATATCGCCGGTTGACAGCATCAGGTTGCCTTTCAGGTTTTTGGCGATGTCCGGATTTTTATCAATGGTATATTGAAAAGTGGTATCGCCTTTGGCGGTAATAACTTCTTTAACACCATTATGCTTTTCGCTCCACCAGCGGTTGTACACGCTGTTATCATGATTGCCCGATTCGGACACGGCCACCTTAAAGAAATCAGGATAAACCAGCATCGCAGCGCAGCTCATAAAGCCCCCGCCCGAGTGGCCGGTAATACCTACTTTAGTAATGTCAATGAATGAAAAGCGATCTGCCAGTTGTTCAACGGCTGCTTTCTTATCGGCCAGGCCGTAATCGCGCAGGTTGCCGTAACCGTAGTTATGGTACCATTTTGAACGCTCCGGGCTGCCACCGCGGTTGCCCACGCTCACCACAATAAACCCAAGCTGTGCCAAACGGTCGACATAGTTCATGCTCGAGGTAAATGAAAAATTGATCGCCTCGGTTTGCGGACCGGGATAAACGTATTCTATGATGGGATATTTCTTAGCTGGATCGAAATCGTAAGGCTTGTACATTACGCCGTAAAGATCAGTTTGGCCGTCATCAGCCTTAACTTTAAAAGTCTCGGGGAACTTGTAGCCGGCTGCCATCAGGTCGGTCAGGTCGGTAGTTTCCAAATCCATGATCTTGCGGCCGGTGTTATCATAAAGCACAGATTTTGGCGCAGTATTTACGCGCGAAAAATTATCTACAAAATAGCTTGGTCCGTCGTTAAAGCTGGCGCCATGATTAAAGTTTCCGGCATCCAGTAATTTTAAGCCGCTGCCATCTAAATTAACCCGGTAAAGGTGTACATAGTATGGATTCTCGCCCGGCTCGCGGCCCTGCGCCGTAAAGTACAGCACACGGTTTTTCTCGTCTATCCGCACAATATCATCGCAATGGAAAGAGCCTGAAGTGATTTGATTTTTGACATTGCCTTTATCATCATACAAATAAAAATGCGCCCAGCCATCGCGCTCGCTCCACTCCACCAGTTCCTTGCCGCCGTTGATGATGCCCGGCGTAGCAATCTCTACGTAGGTATTTAAACGCTCTTGTGCCTGCACGTTTACCGCGCCGGTATTAATGTCGACACTGCAAACGTCAATGCGCTTTAAATCGCGGGCGGTGCGGTAAAAGTAGAATTTGGTGTTGGTGCCTAACCATACAGACGGGTTAAACTCGTCGTCGCGGTTTTTAGCTATCTGTGGTGCGCGCCACAGGCCCAGGTCCTGATCTTTAAATAAAGCGGTATTCAGTTTTTTAAAGCTTTTTGCGCCAAAGTCGAACAATAACAACTCATTCAGCGGCGATTCTTTTTCGCCAGGGAGATGGTATTTGTAAGTTTCCAGCGTAGGGCGCGGGTCGGCAATACTGTTAATCACCCAAAGATCTTTAACCTTGCGCTCGTCGGTGCGTTCCATCACAAAATATTTAGAATCGGGCGACCATTGGATACCAGCCGGCCTTCTTTTCTTTTCGGCCTTCTTTTTATCCATACTCAATTCATCATCGCCACGGCCGCTGCCGTAGGCATAAAACTCTACGCCGTCTTTAGTAAGCTGATGGTCGACAATGGTGCTGTCCGTCTCATCCTTCACTGCTTTTTTGTAATTCTCTTTATCCATCCAATACAGGTTAAAGTTTTTAGAGAACACAATGGCCGAGCTATCCGGCGCTATAGATGCCCAGTTTGGTTTGGGTTTTACTTTATTAAAATCTACCAGTTCGGCCAGTTTACCGGTTTGCAGATTATAGGTGAAATAGAATGTCTTTTTCTCGAGCGAGTCGGCTGCTTTTTTATCCTTTCGATCTTTTTTTACCTGGTCGATCGTGCTGGTCAGATCAAACTGGATAGATTTTTCATCCTTGGTAAATTTCAGATTTTGGATGGGCAAATGTTGCGCATCGAAAGGGTCTTTAACAATGACGGTTATTGCGGCAGCCAGTTTATCATTATCAAAGATTTGTTTCTTGCTGTGTTGAGCCGGATCTACCAGGTACCAGTTCTTGATTTCGCTGGTTTCATAAACATACCAGAAGCGGTTAGATAGCTTCAACCAATGCGGATCGACCGATTGCGAAAAAACCATTTTCTTGATCTTATCGGCCGAAAACTTGGAAGCCAGTTGATAATTGCCTTTTGGCGCTGCCGGAGCGGCAACAGGAGCCTGCGCCCTAGCCTGCATCAGCATACATACAGCCAGAACGGATAAATAAAAATTTTTCATTGAAATAAATAGCGTTGTTGAGATCAGTAGCGAAAAAATTTCGCAGCCTAAATTTAGAAAAAAGTTAAGATGCGATTTGTATGCTTGTTGTTACAAAGGCCGCAAGATGAAAAGTTCCCCTCTTGAGAGGGGGCGCGGTGGAAAAGTGTGTGGGCAGGGGTGTGTTATACGAGCGATTGTGTTAGCAAAACGTCTAAACACACCCCTGCCCCTCTCAAGAGGGGAATCCCGCGCTTGTCGACATTATGAATATATTTACGTCCCTTCACAACAAAATGCAATATTGTTGCGTTTGATAATTAAACAGCCTAATTATCAAATCGCTGTAAGGCACAATACCTAAAATTATGGCAGAACTTGACACCAAACCTGCTGCCGCCGATAGTGGCAACAAGGTTAAAACCCACAAAAAATCGACTAAGGTTGATTTGACCGCAATGGTTGACCTGGCATTTTTGCTCATCACCTTTTTTATCCTTACCACCACGCTACAAAAACCCACGGCTATGGACCTGGCCATGCCCGACAACGAACGCGACATCAGGATGAATGTGCCGGAGAGCCGGACAATGACCGTGCTGATTGGCGCGAAAGACAAATTGGAGTGGTTTATTGGGGTGCCTGACAAACCGCTAAGTAAACCTAGGGTTGATGATTTTGGCAAGAATGGCATCCGCAAAGCACTGCTGGAGCAAAGCGACCGGATCAGGCAATCGCAAGGCAAAGACATGATTGTGCTGATTAAACCGAGCGACCAGTCTAACTATGCCAACGTAGTTAATTTAATGGACGAGCTGAACATTACCAATATAGAGCGCCGCGCTATTGTTGATATTACGCCAAATGAAATAAGCCTGTTAAAGAAAGATCATATTTATGGGCAATGACCCGTGTAAGACTTACGAAGTTTCGTAAACTTCGTAAGTCTTAACTGATTGTATCCTGAATTGCGAGCTCTTGTTCAAGGGGTTTAGAAAGCGATTTACGCTCAGCACGCCGGTTGGCCACCGCTTCAAAATGCTCTTTGTACTTTCTGTGCTCTGTTTTCATAATGACATCCCAAAAGTTAAAATAATAACCATAATTGGCTTTTAAATTAGAATGATGCAGGTTATGATGAACAGAGGTATTGATCCATTTAAATACCCGATGATGAACAAACCACTTAGGCAGAAACTCATAGCCCATATGCCCGACAATATTGACCAGGAATGAATAACCGAAGAAAATAGTAACTATAGAACTATGATGCGGGATAGTGAAAACGATGACAAACAGAATGCCCAGCTGTACCATTCCTTCAAACGGGTGAACGGCATAGGATGTAAAAGGCGTGGGGTTGGTAAACTCATGGTGCAGCTTATGTACATGCTTAAAAATTGCTTGGTGGTGCATTAAGCGGTGTGTCCAGTAAAAGTACGCATCATGCACCAGGAGCATTAAAAAGAAGCTGGCGTAGTAATATCCCCAACCGTATTTATCTATTGGCTTGTAGGCACGCGTGTAACCGTGTTTGTTTAACCAAACAACAAGGGTTACAGAGGTGCCCAGCATTAACAAAAAGATCATGGAATAAAAGATCTCACGTTTGATTTGTTTATTGTCGGGATATTTTTGCTGGATTCTGGCGTATTCCGCAGAGGTGCGTTTCCAGACAAAAAGAAGAAAAAACAGAAAAAAGGTAACAACGACGTATTGAATAACTAAACTGGTTGAATTATTCAGCCATTTATGAAATTGACTATTCAGTTCAGTTGCATCCATAAGTGACAGGCGCTTTGGTAAAAGCTTGCTTTAGTTTAGTGTTAATGAGGGTGTTCGACTTATTTGTCGACATAAACATAGGAAATATTTATTAATTTGTAGCAAAAATAGGTCGCCCTGTAAATTTATATATCTTTACCATTGCTATATTTTGTAATGCAATCCAAAACCCTGACTACCAAACCAATTCAAGACCAACCAAGCCGCAATTATGCTTTCGATCATCTAAAAACAACAATGATGATTGGGGTGGTGGTTGCACATGCCGGGCTAACTTACATGGTGCTGAAAATGGGCCAGATCTGGCCGGCTAAAGACCCGCATGTTACCTCTTTGTTTTTTGATTTGATAGTATCCTACCTGGGCTGCATTACTATGCCGGTGTTTTTTGTGATGTCCGGCTTTTTGACGGCTATGCTGGTTGAAAAGCAGGGGGTAAAAAAGATGATGAGCAATCGCTTAAACCGGATTTTCTTCCCACTATTAATTAGTTTGGTTACGGTGGTGCCATTAACAGCCGCCGGGTTTTATTATTTTGAATTTACCCTTTCAGGTTTACATTCGCCTTATGTTTTAGCCTTAAAACGGGTTTATAGCGATGGGTTTGGATTGCAACATCTCAAGTTGATGCACCTTTGGTTTTTATATTGCCTGGTGTTGTTTTGTTTTATCGGCGGTATTATAACCGTGTTGATGAAGAGGATGCCTTTAACAGCAAGAAAAACAGTTGGCGCATTTTCTTTTATCTATAATGCGAAGGCGGCGCCGTTGCTATTTGCCATACCCACATTTTTATTGCTGGGCCTGCGGGGCAAAACTATTATTGAAACGCCGGTTACTTTTTTTACAGACTTTAGCGTGTTGGCCGGTCATGCCGTTTTCTTTTTTTTGGGCTGGATATTGTTTTATCAAAAAGACATTTTACGATTTAAAAAGAGCGACCTGTTTTTCTGCATAGCCGGATTTTGCTTTTTCATAGCAAAGATTGTCATCTATGGCAAGTGGGGGCAGAATGGCGTTGCCGGCTATGTTGGCGCTGCTTTAAATGCTTTTTTTGTGTGGTGCCTGGTATTTGCCCATATCGGGTTGTATTTAAGATACTTTAATAGCTACTCACGGCTTGGCCGTTATTTATCAGACGCATCTTATTGGATCTATTTGGTGCATCTGCCAATTGTATTGGTGTTGCAGACTTTGTTGATACCCTTTGCGTTAAACGCGTATTTGAAATTCTTCCTGGTTGCTGTTATAACTTTCGCTATTACCATTACAACCTACAATTTTTTGGTGCGAGATACTTTTATCGGGAGCTTTTTGAATGGCAGAAGATACAAAAGAGGCTTACCAAATTAAGAACTGATAGGATTTTATATAAACGAAAAAGCCCCGGGGAATACCGGGGCTTTTTCGTTTTACAGGATACCAATACCGGGCCCTGGTTTTATTTTGGAGGCGCTTAGCCTGGCCTTAAGCGCCTGACTTTGCGCGGCGTTACCATTCTTGTTATAGTAGCTCATTAGCCATGGATACACCGTAAATAAATAGGGGTCGTATTTTAAAGCTTCCTCATAGTCCTGTGCAGCTACCGCCTGGTTGCTTGCTTCATGCAATTTACCTTGACTGTAATTGTACTCGCTTAAGTAAGCATAATCGCCGGTTTTTGGCAGCGCTTGTAATAGCTCGTTGGCTTTAGCGGTATCGCCGGTAGCGGCTATCAGCCGAATGTTGCGCAACGCATTATCATTAGGCGCATTACGACGGCCGCCGCCACCGCCGGCTTGGGGCGATGCCGGCAAATATTTAATTACCGAATCTTTCTTGCCCAGGTCATTATAAAACTCGGCTATTTGTAAATCAAAACTTGAGCGGCCGCTGCCGCTGGCTTTTAAAATACGTTGTGCCTCCTGCAGGGTGGCAATGGCTTTATCATATTGTTTGTTTGCAGCTAATGCATCGGCGTACATGGTGCGGTATTCAAAATTTTGTGGTTTTTGCGCTACAAGGTGCTCCAGGATTGTAGCAGGCTCGGCGTAACCCATTTCTGCGCGTAATGAGGCTATAAAAGCGTTGGCGTCATCGCGCTGATCGCGCAGGTAAGTAGATATGGTTGAGCCATGTTTAGCATAGTCGTCGGCAGCTGCAATAGCCTCAGCAATTTGTCCGTTGCGGCGATAAGTTTCGCGCAGTTGTATATTGATGGTAGCTTGTTCCTGGTAATCATCCTCCAGTTTTGAAGCTTTGATCAGGTATGCCGTGCGTTGGCTGACCAGCGTTGATTGGTCAATCAGTTTGGCATTATATTGCGCTTGTATCAGATCGGCATGAGCCACATAGATAGGCGCATATTTAGGATTGATAGCTTCGGCCTTTTTTAACCACTCTGCCGCTGCGGTAAAGTCTTTTTGGGTTGATTTTAATCTTGAATAAGCCAGATAAGTAGGCAAGTATTTTGGATAATAACTTAAAGAAGTATCCAGCAACGCGGCTGTTTTTTCTGGACTTTGCCCGCGATTATTGGCGAGGTTTAAATATACCTGCGCCCAGTTGTCGGCCATGGCGCTTTTGTCGCCGGCCAGGTAGGCGCGTTGTTTTTTAACCAGTTTATCAATAAACTCATACATGGTTGGGTCCTTGGTTTTCAAATCGCTGCTGGTGTTCATCGATTTAAAATCAAGCGGATGCACTTTCACCGGTTCAAAATAAGCCGGATAGGTTTGCGCAAAATACTCCGATTCATTATTCTGTGAATAATAATCCAGCGTGCGATGCTCGATCATCGCTTTATAATAATGTGCACGTACCTGCCGCGCTTCGTCATCAGTCAATACCGAGTAATGATAAAGGTGGGTATATTCATGTAAGATCACATTGCGTTCTTCGTAAGCGCCGCGCTCTACATATTCAATATCGGCACAGCCGCTGCCTACCCCGCGAATATCCATCCACTGGCGGTTATCAAAGGTGGTCATGTACCTGAAATATGGCGAGTTCATGGTAATTGCCAAATCAATATGCAATGGCGACACCCGGAAAGTTTGATGCTGTTTAGCCAAAAAAGGGAAGTAAACCGTAGCAGCGTACATTTGGTTCCAAACCATTTCTTTGGCCAGGTTACCGGGATAATAAGAAACATCCGGAAACACCGCCTCGAAATTTTTCATATCGGTGATCTTAACGTTTTTCAATACATTGGTTACTGAATCGTAGATCGACAAATACGGTATCCGTTTTGATTTAATAACGGCTGATAGGCCATTGTGTGCCGGCCCGTAATGCTTTTTGCGGACCAGGATCTGCCTGAAAATATTCTCTGCCGAATCTAATCTTAACTTTCGGTCCATATCAAAAGCCGAATAATAAAACGATGCGCGATACATTTGCGGCAGCACCGAAGTCGGGTGGTTTTGCTGTACGCCACGGGTAAACTCAATAGCCTCATTAATTTTATTTTGGCTGAAAAGCTCATCGGCTTTTTTTAGCGCATCTCTTACTTCGTCGTCATCTTTTTGAGCATAGTCGGCGTAGGTTAAATTGGTATGCCCGTTGCCCCAATGCCAGTTGGTAGCAAAATGCAGCGGGTTTACCGCAAGGGCAATCTCCCATTGAGCGGCCATAGCATTTAACTGTGTAGCGTCAACGCGGCGCCAAATGGCGTAACCGTAGCTAAAACGTGCATCGGCATTAAACGGATTAAGTGTTAATGATTTTTTTAGCGGTGCTTCGGCTTTTTCGGGATGTTGGTTCCAGAAATAAACATCGGCTTCTAACCGGTATGCGCCGGGATTTTTCGGGTTTTGTTTTTCCAGTTTTTGGGCGATGATTAAAGTTTCGGGGTAGCGCTTTTGCAGTAACATAGCATGGCCCATCGTCAGTTTCGCGTCTTCAGAATTGGGAGATCTTTTCAAGATGGCATTACAGGTTTCAATAGCTTGCGGTAACAGCCAGGCTTGTATTTGTAATTCGGCTTTTTTTTGTAGCGCGAACAGGTTGTTAGGCTCGGTTTTCAATACCTCATCAACCAAATCTTCGGCTGCAAAATAGTCGTCATGCAGAATCAGGTACTCGGCTTTTGTTATTTTATATTGCGGGGTTTGTGGTGCCGAGTTAATCAGTTCAAACGCCGTATCCCAAACGCCCAGCTTCAGCATTAAATTTACTTTTTCAAATAGCTTTGGATCGGTAAGCTGAGTTTTGGATAGGTTATTTTGTAAAATTTTTAACTGGCTCAAAGCCAGTTTTGCATTATCAGGATCAATAGTAGTTTGCGCACGGGAGATTAAGGCACAAAATGCCAGCAGCAAAAAGGTAGCGATTTTTTTCATATCAGTTAAAAAGCAGAAAGATACGAAATATTTAAGCTGCCGCGGGCCATCAACCTGGTAACAATAAAGTAACGATTTTGTAGTTTTGTACCCGTTATGATGAGTGTGGCCACCCCTTTTACCTTATTAAATCAAAATCTGTTATTGTTACCGCAAAAGGCTATTTTCTGGAAAGAAGAGCAGGCTTTAATGGCTGCAGACGTGCACTTGGGTAAGGTGGGGCATTTCCGCAAGGCCGGTATTGCTGTCCCCCGGGATATGGAGCAGGATGACCTGGCGGTATTATCAGATCTGATCCATGAACATCGCCCCCAAAAAATAATTTTTCTGGGAGATTTGTTTCACAGTGACATGAATGCCGATTGGGATTGGTTCAAGCTTTGGCGGCAGCAGTTTCCTAAATTACAGGTGATCTTGATCCGTGGTAACCATGATATTGTGCATGACGATCATTACCTGGAGCTAAACGTCGAGCTGCATCATGAGCTAACTGTTGGCCCGTTCTTGATGTTACATCATCCGCAAACAGAAGAAAAATTGAAGGAATTAAACGGCTATGTATTTTGCGGACATATTCACCCCGGCGTTAGTCTGCGCGGCAAAGGGCGTCAAAGCATGACACTGCCTTGTTTTGCTTTTGGTAAAGCACAGGCTATATTGCCTTCCTTCGGCAGGTTTACGGGGCGAGTAGCCATCCGCAGTTTAGAAACCGACCGGATTTTTGCTGTATTGAAAGATAAGGTGATGCCTATCGCCTAGTGCTTTCTAAAATAATCATCAACCGCGGTAGGTACATCGGCAAACTCAGCTACGCGAGCTACAATTTTCTCTTGTCCGTCAATTAAATAATAAGCAGGGATACTTTTTATACCCCAGGTTTCTCCGTTTGGCGAGTCGTCGCCTTTTAAGTCTGACAGCTGCGGCCAGTTCATTTGATCTTTAGCTATGGCCGCTTGCCATTTGTCTTTGTCGGTATCGAAAGAAACACTCACTACACCAAAACCTTTGTCTGACAGTTGCAGTAACTGCGTAATGATCTGCTGATGATTATCGCGGCTTGAGCCGTTGCTTGATCGCCAAAAATCTAACAGGATAAGCTTTTTATTCAGGGCTTTTAAATTTACAGTTTTACCATCGGGTGTGTTGCCTGCAATTTCCGGCGCCGGGCTGCCTGGTGCAAGCTTACTTAATGCACTTAGCTTGTTTTCCAATTCTTTACCGTCGTCGCTATTTTTAGCGGCCGAACTAAACTCCTGGAAAAGGTTATAATAAGCTACCGGATCATTCTGATAATCCAGCGATTTCATGATGTGCGCCGCCACAGCATTATCCGGGTATTTAGATTGGAATGCTTTGAATACCTCAAAACCGTCAACCTGGTTGTTTTTTAATTCTTCAGACTGCAGCTTACCCATCGTTTCCAGCTGATCGCCGGTTTTAATGTCGGTGCTGTCTATGCTTTTCATTTGCTTGTTTAATGCCAATACCTTTTGGCGCGCCTGGTGGCGCATAGTGTCATTAATGGCATTGTATTCGGTAAGTTGGGTTTGTAATTGTGATGGCGAAGTGATATTAGGATAATCGTTAACCTTTTTTGGATCTATCGTAATATTGTAGGTGCCTTCCTCCAGATAAACCTCAACCTCGCGCGTGGTGCCCTTAGTTTCTTTAAAAGAGTATTGCATTTTATAATATCCCGGAACCTGGATATAGTCTTTAATATCAAACTTGCCGCTGGTAATGTCTGCCCTGGTCATGGTGTTACCGGCAAGGTCCTTTATCACTAAATTGCCATACAATACACCCGGGGCGGTGCCGCTAATTGTAATATCGCCCTGAGAATGTTTGCATGACGCAAAAAGCGCAACGAGTAAGATAAAACAGATATTTTTCATAGCGGAATCGGTTTTCAATAGTCGTGGGTATTAGTTCATGCTAAATTAGCACAATTACCAATAGTAGCCAAAACTGCTTTAAATTTTACAGGAATATGGATAACGATTTTAGATTGTTTCTAAATAGCTAATTAGCCATCAATTAATAGAAAGCATTTATATCTTTTGGCTTTTAATAAATACTTTTGCCTAAAATTTCATTTACTTTAAAATAATGAGCGAATTTAAACAAACCTTTAACTCATCGCTGGGCAAAAAGCTGCTTATGGCTTTAACAGGCTTGTTTTTGTGTACATTTATTATTGTACACGTAGCAGGTAACCTGTTTCTTTTTAAAGACGACCAGGGTTATGGTTTTAATGTGTACGCTAATTTTCTTACACATTTTCCGCCAATTGAAGTGGTAGCATATCTGCTTTACTTCTGTATTTTGTTGCATGCGCTTTATGGGTTGATCTTGACGGTACAAAACCGCAAAGCCAGGCCGGTTGCTTACGCATCGCAATCAAAATCGCCGGCTTCGTGGTCATCAAAAAATATGGGCTTGCTGGGTGCTATCCTGTTTTTCTTTATCGTAGTGCACATGGGCGATTTTTGGTATAAATACAAGTTTACCCACAGCGTAGGTTTTAAAGAGTATAACACCAACGTTGTAACCGGCGCGCGCAGTGTTGTAGACTTTATACCGCTCGACCCAAATTTCGAGCATTCTGCTACCACAGACAGGTATACAGAAATTATTCGTGTAAAAGATTTGCACGCAGTAGTGTCAAACAGTTTCCATAATATATGGTACGTACTGTTGTACGTAGTGGCCATGTTCACGTTGTCTTTCCACTTACTGCATGGTTTTCAAAGTGCTTTCCAGACCCTGGGCTGGACGCATAGAAAATATAGCCCGGTGGTTAAGTTTATAGGTACCTGGTTCTTCGCGGTGATCATCCCCGTAGGGTTTGCCCTGATGCCGGTAGTGTATTTTTTTTGTAATAAGTAGTTTAGATAGAATCAAGATACAAGAGCTTGTATTGCAGTTAAAAACGATTAATAGTTAATAAGCAAGTCAGAGAAAACTAACAGAGTCAAAAATCTTGATTCTTGGTTCTTGTCTCTTGACTCTAAAATAAAACACATGAGTTTAGATGCTAAAATTCCGCAGGGCCCATTAGCCGAAAAATGGAGCAAGCATAAATTTAACTTAAAGCTGGTTAACCCCGCCAACAAACGTAAGTATGACGTTATTGTGGTAGGTACCGGTTTAGCAGGAGCGTCGGCAGCGGCCTCATTGGCCGAGTTAGGTTATAATGTAAAAGCTTTCTGTTTTCAGGATAGCCCGCGTCGTGCACACTCAATTGCTGCGCAGGGTGGTATTAACGCTGCCAAAAATTACCAGAATGATGGCGACAGCGTTTACCGCTTGTTTTACGATACCATTAAAGGCGGCGACTACCGTGCCCGCGAAGGAAACGTTTACCGTTTGGCTGAGGTTTCTGTAAATATTATTGACCAGTGCGTGGCACAGGGTGTACCGTTTGCCCGTGAATACGGCGGCTTGCTGGACAACCGTTCATTCGGTGGTTCTCAGGTGTCGCGTACGTTTTATGCGAGGGGCCAAACGGGACAACAATTGTTATTGGGTGCATACTCTGCACTGAATCGCCAGATCCACAAAGGCAAAGTAAAAATGTACACCCGTACAGAGTTGCTGGATGTGGTAAAGGTTGATGGCCATGCAAAAGGTATTATTACCCGTAACCTGGTTAACGGCGAAATTGAAACACACAGTGGCCACGCGGTATTGTTATGTACCGGCGGTTACGGTAACGTGTTTTACCTTTCAACCAATGCCATCGGCTCGAACGTTACAGCAGCATGGCGCGCACACAAACGCGGCGCTATGTTTGCTAACCCATGCTATACCCAAATTCACCCAACTTGTATCCCGGTAAGCGGCGATCATCAGTCTAAGCTAACGCTGATGTCTGAGTCATTACGTAACGACGGACGTGTTTGGGCGCCAAAAACTAAAGAAACAGCAGAGAAACTGCGCACTAAACAAGTTAGTGCCGCACAAGTAGCCGAAGAAGATCGCGACTACTTCCTGGAGCGTAAATACCCATCATTCGGTAACCTGGTTCCACGCGATGTGGCTTCACGTAACGCTAAAGAAATGGTTGATGATGGTCGTGGTGTTGGCGGATCGGGCGTAGCCGTATTTCTTGATTTTGCTGATGCGATAAAACGCCTGGGCCAGGAAATGGTAGCTGCTAAATACGGCAACCTATTTGATATGTATTACCAGATCACTAACGAGGACCCATATACCCAGCCAATGCGTATTTACCCGGCGGTACACTATACCATGGGCGGTCTTTGGGTTGATTATAACCTGAGCACCAACATCCCGGGCTTATATGCTTTAGGCGAATGTAACTTCTCTGATCACGGGGCTAACCGCTTAGGTGCATCTGCATTGATGCAGGGTTTAGCCGATGGCTATTTTGTGATCCCGTACACTTTGGGCGATTACCTGGCTACTATTGGCCCGAAAGCGGTTGACACCAACCACCCGGCTTTCGCTCAGACTAAAAAAGATGTTACTGATAGAATTGAAAAGCTGCTGGCGCTAAAAGGCACTAAGACAGTAAACGAATATCACCGCGACCTGGGCCACATTATGTGGGAATACTGCGGCATGGCACGTACCGAAGAGGGCCTGACCAAAGCCAAAGGTTTGATCAGCGCTTTACGTGCCGATTTCTGGAAAAATGCTTTGGTAGTTGGCCAGAATGACGAAGTTAACAACTCGCTGGAAAGAGCCGGCCGCGTTGCCGACTTCCTGGAGCTGGGCGAACTGATGGTTGATGATGCCTTGATGCGTAAAGAATCATGCGGCGGTCACTTCCGTTTAGAATCGCAAACAGAAGAAGGTGAAGCCTTGCGTAACGATGATGTGTTCTCATTCGTTGGTGCCTGGGAATATAAAGGCGATAACCAACCCGAAGAGTTACATAAAGAAGCGCTGGACTTTGAATTTGTTCATCCATCGCAACGTAGTTATAAGTAAAAAGATAGATTCAAGAGTCGAGAACCAAGAGTCAAGACTTTTTGATTTCATAATTGATAAAAGATGCTTAACGACGCTGTATTGGTTTCCTTACTGCAAAGAGCTTACTCGGGCGAAAAAGCCGCTGCTTTTGCATACCAGGGTCATGCAGGCGCAGTAAGTAATCAGGCTGAAAAGCAGGCGATCAAACAGATCGAGGTAGATGAATGGAACCATCGCGACGAGGTTTTGAAAATGATGCATCAATACAACGTGCCGGTTTCAAAATGGATGGAGTTCAAATGTCACCTGATCGGCAAGACCATCAGCGCAAGCTGCTACGTAATAGGCTGGTTCATGCCATTCTATTTTGCCGGCGATTTGGAAAGTGGTAACGTTTGCGAATACATCCGCATGAAGCGTTTGTTTAACGCGCTGGATATTACCGCGCACGATGCCATTTTGTATGAGATGAGCCTAAAAGAAAAGGAGCACGAGGTATACTTTTACGAACAGATAAAGGATAACAAGTTGCTGCCATTCTTTGAAAGGTTTTTTGGTTGGGGAGCAGTTAAAAGGAAAAATGACATCGACCTGGAGACAGGTTTTTATATAGAAGATACCAATGGTTACTGTCCAAATTATGGCGAGAAGAAAAATGCTATCGCCTCAAAGCCGGTAACTGCAAAACAAATTTAGTAAGATAACAGAATCAAGAGTCAAGAACCAAGATTTAAGACTTTTTGATTTCATAATTGATAAATAAAAGATAGGATTTTTAGCCTGGCGTCATCTTGACTCTCGGCTCTTGATTCTTGACTCTAATCAAAAAGAGATGAGTGGAAACATGAACCTGACGCTTAAAGTATGGCGTCAAAAGGACGCTAAAAGCAGCGGTAAAATGGTTACTTACAAGGCCGAGAACATCTCGCCTGATATGTCATTCCTGGAAATGCTGGATGTGGTGAACGAAAGTTTAACCCACAAAGGCGACGAACCGATACATTTTGACCACGATTGCCGCGAAGGTATTTGCGGTATGTGCTCGTTATACATTAACGGCCGTCCGCATGGGCCTAAACGCGCCATTACCACCTGCCAGCTGCATATGCGTAGCTTCCATGATGGCGAGACCATTACCATTGAGCCTTGGCGCGCGGCAGCGTTCCCGGTGATCAAGGATTTGGCGGTTGATCGTTCGGCTTTTGATCGTATTCAGCAATCCGGCGGTTACGTATCGGTAAATACTGGTGGTGTACCCGACGCTAATATCATCCCCATCCCTAAAGTTATTGCCGACGAGGCTTTCAACTCGGCTACATGTATAGGTTGCGGCGCTTGCGTGGCTGCCTGTAAAAATGCTTCGGCTATGCTGTTTGTATCGGCCAAAGTGTCGCAATTAGGTATGTTGCCACAAGGTCAGCCTGAGCGTTACAGCCGTGTACAAGCCATGGTAGCGCAGATGGACGAAGAAGGTTTTGGTAACTGTACGAACACCGGCGCCTGCGAAGCTGAATGCCCTAAAGAAATCACGCTGACCAACATCAGCCGCATGAATAACGACTATTTCAGCGCCAAGCTGTTCCGCGAACATAGCGCAGAACATGATGGTGGCGGTGAGTAAGAATCTGCCATAAGACGCAAAATATTGCGTCTCTACGTAAAAGGCCCGGAGATACATCCGGGCCTTTTTTATTTGCTGCAACGCAGTTGCAAATACTGTTTTTTCTTTAAATTTAGCAGATGACTTTATCGCTCAATTTGATTGACTTTGTGTTGTCTGCACTGGCTTTGCAGGGATTTGTTATTACTGGGCTGCTTTTCTATTCGTCAAAAACCATAGTAAGCAACCGGTGGTTGGGTGCGCTGGTTTTTATTGTATCTTATTGGGTTTTAAATGTCGAGCTAGCCCGGATGGGCATTTTGGCGCGATATCCGCTATCACTAGTATTGCTCCCGCAGTTTACTTTCGCAGCTGGCCCTATAGTTTATTTTTACGCAAAAAGCCTGATTATTGGTCCGCAAAAAATTAAAGGTAAAAACTGGCTGCATTTTTTACCATTGGTAGCCGAGTTTAAACCACAGCTGATATTTCTGATTTACACCAGCGGGTTGCTTTATATCCCGCTTTTACAAAACCTTTATTTTAAACCATTAACCCAGCATATCCTTTTTAATAGCAACCCCGGTAAGTTGATTTTAGTTTCAATAACAGCTTATGCTACTGCTACTTATGTCATTATTATCAAGCATCAAAAAAGCGTGGTTTTGCCGGCCAATAAATTAAAGGACTTAAAATGGTTAAAAACCATTTTGAACGCAGTCTTTGTGATTGTTGTGCTATTATTTTATGGTTGGGATAGGCCGTCAATTGGTCAATATGTTACGTTGCTTCCGCTTGTCGTAGCGATTTATGTTTTGGGGATGGCAGCGTGGCGCAGGCAGGCACACATGAGTATAGACGAGAAACAAGAGTACACGCAGAAACCGGCAAAAGTGCATTTTGCGCAGGAGGAAGCGGATGTTTATACCCGGCGCTTGAAAGAATTGATGGTTACACAACAGCTATACCTTAATCCGGTTTTAAAGGTAGAGGATGTTGCCGCTGAAATGCTAATTTCTGAAAAAGCGCTGTCCAACCTGATTAACCAGTATCTTGGTAAAAACTTTAACGATTACGTGAACGAATATCGAATTGCCGAAGCAAAGCAACAACTTGTCGACCCTAAAAACCGCAACTTCACGATAGCGGCCATTGCGTTTGATTGTGGATTTAACTCGCTAACTACCTTTCAACGGGTATTCAAACAAATAGCCGGAACTACGCCAAGCAGGTACCAGCATGACAATTTCTCATCGCAGCTAGCCATTAAATAACAACCAAATCGCGATTTGGGAAGACGAGCAGGCTGTTTAACGCTTGCTTTGTTTCAAATCAAATTATTAAACATATGAAACACTTATTGTTGTTATGCCTCATGGTGGCGGCGCCATTTGTGAGAGCCAGTAAAATTACCCTGCAAAAGCCGATGGACGTTTACAGCGGAAAATACGTCATGACTGTTAATGGTAATACGGGTTACATCCAGATTACACCCAAAGACGACCACCTGGTACTTCTTGAAACATGGACGGGCGACAAGTACAACCTGAAACATTTGTCGGGCGATAACTTTATTATGGAAATAAGAGGTTGGGCCGTACAATTTAACCGTGACAAAAAAGGAGCAGTGGTATCTGTAGAGGTAATGCGCAAAGATTTATGGACGAAGGTTAAATGATTTAGAGGTAAGATAAAGACGCAATATACTGCGTCTCTACAAGAAAGGCCCGAAGACGATTCGGGCCTTTTTTATTTACAATTGTCATTGCGAGCGCAGCGTGGCAATCGCGAATATTGCATCCTCGCGATTGCTTCGTCGTTCCTCCTCTCAATGACAATTTTATACCTTTACCTATACACAAACATCGTAAAATCCTCCACATCATAATCATCCTTCAAAACCACATGATCGCTCAGTGTCTTGCAATAAGCCACGATATCATCCGGATCATAAGCGGCCAGCATCCCCGCATAAGGCATCAATTTTAACAGGTTAAATCCCAGCCCGCATCGCGATAGCTGAAAAAGGTGGCTGATGGCTTTATAGATATAATCGGGATCAGCATTGGCATAGTTGAGCGAGCCGCTTGCTAATACATAATCAGCTTCTGGCAAAACGGTCGACATAAAACTTACCGGCCAAAAGATGGCTTTGGGCGATATAATCTTGGTGCGCGCCTCTTCAATCATTTCTGGAATGAAATCAACGCCGGTATAGCTTTTAACATCAGGATATTTATCGAGTAAAAAACCAAACATATCGCCGGTACCACAACCTGCGTCCAGTACGGTGCATCCGTTCAAATCTGCAATATCCATCATGGCATCAAAACGGACCAGCTGGCTTTTACGGTCGCGCCAGCCAAGGGCCAGGCTGTCATCTGCACCATGCAGAACCAGCATATCGCGATGGTATTTAAAGATTGACGACGAGTCCATGACCAAATTTAGCCCTATCTGTAACTATATCGCTAAAAAACTGTTTATTTATTCATGTATTTCGCCATCGTTATCCCCATCATCGCCTTACTGGCCTGGATCATCTTCCGCAAAAAAAGTAATCAACCAAATTTAGCAGCAGCCAATTTGCAGCCGCTGGAGCTATCGCTCAAAAAACTATTAGATAGTCATATCGATTATTATCACCGTTTATCATCTAAAGAAAAGAAACGTTTTGAGTCGCACATTGCCGGCTTTTTAGCGTATGTGCGTATTGAAGGTGTGGGTACAGAGATAACGGATGTAGATACAGTGATGATCGCCTCGGCTGCCATCATTCCCATTTTTGGTTTGGGCGATTGGGAGTACAGTAATTTAACCAGCGTGATATTGTATCCCGACACTTTCGATAAAGAATACCAGTTTGAAGGGAATGACCGCGCCATACAAGGCATGGTAGGCTCGGGCTATATGAACGGGCAGATGATCTTGTCGCGACCTTCTTTAGAAAAAGGATTTTCGCCAATGGCCGGCAAAGAAAATACGGGGATCCATGAGTTTGTACATTTGGTTGATAAATCAGATGGTGCGACTGATGGTATCCCTGAAAACCTGATGCCAAATGATTTTGCCACGCCCTGGTTGAAATTAATGCACCAGGAAATGCATCGCATCAAAGAAGGCCACTCGGATATTAACCCATATGCGCTCACTAACGAGGCCGAATTTCTGGCCGTAGCTTCCGAGTATTTTTTTGAAAAGCCCGACCAGTTTAAACAAAAGCACCCGGAGCTGTATCAGCAGCTAAGTTCCATTTTTAGACAAAAGCCGGCTCAATAATTACTATGTTAGTTCTGCAATTATAACCGCCATGAAAAAGATCATTTTTACCGCCCTATTGCTGGCCGCGGCAGGCATCGGGCTAACGGCTTACACTAAAAAGCAGCAGCCCAAACGCCCCAACGTTATTATAATTTATACGGATGATCAGGGTTATGCCGATATTAATCTGTACGGCTCAAAAGATCTCTACACGCCCAACATGGATGCGCTGGCAAAAAGCGGCGTACGGTTTATGAATTTTTATGCGGCCGCGCCAATCTGTTCGCCATCCAGAGCGTCGTTATTAACAGGCAGATATCCGCAACGCGCGGGCTTAGCGGCAATGGCATCATCCAAAGAAGGCGACGCCGGTATGCCCGGCTCGCAATATACAATGGGCGAATTGTTTAAAGATGCCGGTTACAAAACGGCGCATATTGGCAAATGGCACTTGGGCTACACCAAAGAAACCGAACCCAATGCGCAGGGCTTTGATTATTCGTTCGGCTTTATGGGTGGCTGCATTGACAATTACTCTCATTTTTTTTATTGGGATGGTCCTAACCGTCATGACCTTTGGAAAAACGGCGGGGAGATCTACGAAGCGGGCCACTATTTTGCCGACATGATGGTTGACGAGGCCGGCAAGTTCATGACCGAAAATAAAAACAGCCCCTTCTTTATGTACTGGGCCATTAATAACCCACACTACCCCTTACAAGGCAAAAAGAAATGGCTGGACTATTATAAAAATCTGCCATCGCCACGCGATAAATATGCTGCCAGTATTTCTACCATGGACGAAGAGATTGGCGCATTGTTAAAGAAGGTTGACGATTTGGGCTTGCGCGATAATACCATTATTGTTTTTCAGTCAGACCAGGGCTTTTCTATGGAAGAGCGCACCTTTGGCGGCGGTGGTTCGGCGGGTATTTACCGTGGCTCTAAGTTTAGTTTGTTTGAGGGGGGCGTGCGTGTGCCGGCGTTTATCAGTTGGCCAAAGCATATCCCGGTAAATGGCGTGCGCAATCAGGTGGCTACCAATATCGATTGGTTCCCTACCCTGGCCGAATACTGCGGCCTTAAATTACCTGCACACAAATTGGATGGGTTGAGCCTGGTGCCTATCATTAAATCAGAACAAGTTAAAACCGTTCACCCGGTATTTAACTGGCAAAGTTCAGGAGGAAAGGACAATCCGCAATGGTCCGTCTTAGATGGCGACTGGAAACTAATGCACAGCCCCTTCGAAGCCAAGAAGGCCGAACTTAACGCACAAAACTATTTCCTGGTATACCTAAAAGACGACCCATCAGAACAACATAATCTTGCTGACCAGCATCCCGACGTTGTGCAGCGCCTGGAAGCAATCCACGAAAGCTGGCTGGAAGAGGTGTTTACGCAGTAGGGGATGCGCAATCCGTCAGCGTAGGACTCACCCCGACATCGCTGCGCTTGTCGACCCTCTTCGCCTTCGGCGGAAAGAGGGTAAGAGTCTGTTAATAATAGAAATTTAACCACCCTCTTTCCAGCTTGCGGAAGAGAGGGTGGTCCAGCGAAGTGTAGACCGGGTGAGTCCCCGACACCTCGGCGCAAACGTGTGCACATTTTTACAATTGCTAAGTGCCTGTTTTAAGATATTTTAATAGATATTTGAATTAAGCCGGATGTCCTTATCCGCCTTTGAACCAATTTTTATCTTTAAATATCCTTATGGAAAAGTCTCGTCGTACCTTTATCAGGCAGGCATCAGTTGCCAGTGCCGGGTTAATGTTTGCCAAAACCGGCTTAAGCGCTAAGAGCTATAAACGCGTTATGGGTGCCAATGATCGCGTCCGCGTGGGTGTTGTCGGGTTTTCTGACCGGCACCGCAGTTCGCATATCCCCAGTTTTATGAATCATTACAAGGAACTAAACTTTGAGGTGGTTGCTGTTTCTGATATCTGGAACCGCCGCCGTAACGAGGGTGCCGCCATCTGGAAAGAAAAGATGCAGAACGACGTTAAAGCTTACCGTAATAATGAAGAATTATATGGCAGCAAAACTGTCGACGCCGTATTTATTAGCACGGCCGATTTCCAACACGCCCGTCACGCGATAGAAGCGGTACACGCCGGCTGCGACGCGTATGTGGAGAAACCATTTGCTGAAACGATGGAAGATGCCCGTGCGGCACTTAAAGCGGTTAAAGAGACAGGTAAGATCGTGCAGATAGGTTCGCAACGCCGCAGTGGTGCTAACTATCATGCCGCTGATGATTTTATAAAATCGGGCAAGTTTGGTGATATCACTAATGTGGAGTTAGTTTGGAATGTAAACCAACCCGGCCGCTGGCGCAGGCCAGAGTTACTAAACGTGTTAAAAGAGCAGGATACTGATTGGAAGCGTTTTATCATGAACCGCCCTTATGAACCGTTCGATCCCAAAAAATATTTAGAGTTTCGGTTGTTCTGGCCATACTCGTCGGGTTTGGTAGGGCAATGGATGAGCCACCAGATTGATACTGTACACTGGTTCAGCGGCTTGAAACATCCGCGTAGCGTGGTGGCCAATGGCGGTATTTATATGTGGAAAGACGGTCGGCGCAATTGGGATACGCTAATGGCTGCGTTTGATTATGGTCCGCTGGACGACCCTTCAAAAGGTTTCCAGGTTACGTTTGGTTCGCGCATGGACAACGGCAATGACGACCCGTCGGAGATCTATTATTCAAACGGCGGTGAATTAAACCTCATTACCAATAAGATTTCGCCACAAGGTGGCTTGCATGAAAAAGAAGCTGCGGCCATGGGCATGAAGCCTTTTTTATTGCCCGAACTTAGCCTGGCTAATACGGAAAAGGTGGTAACCTCTGCTAATACCGGCGGCGACGTACTCACCTCAAATCACGTACGTAACTGGATGGAATGCGTACGCAGCCGCAAGCAGCCAAATGCCCCGGTTGAAGCGGGTTATAGCCACTCTATAGCCAATATCATGACCAACGCCGCTGTGCATACCGGTTATAAAGCTACGTTTGATGAAGCAACGCAGGAGGTAATGGCTAATGGTAAGGTGTTTAAATGGGGAGAGTTGAAAGCGTGAGTTAAAAATAAAATTCCCCTCTTGGTAGGGGGCGCGATGGAAAGTGCGGCTGCAGGGGTGTGTTAAACGCGCGAAAGGACACACCCCTCCACCCCTCTCAAGAGGGGAATCGCACGCTCCCTTCGCCCCAAATTATATAATTATGAAAAATAAGAAACTCCTGGTCTTCGGCGTACTGATAACTGCATCGACGGTAACCATCGCCCAAAAACAACAAACGGTAACCATCACACCGTCTGCCAATGCTAAACGAGTAGACATACAAATCGGTGGGCAGCCATTCACCAGTTTCCTATACCCGGATACATTGGAAAAGCCGGTGCTGTATCCTATTCGTGATGCTGCAGGTACGGTGGTTACCCGCAGTTTTCCCTTAGATAAACGCGAAGGCGACCCAACGGATCACCCACATCACATTGGCCTTTGGTTTAATTATGAAAATCTGAATGGCTTAGACTTCTGGAACAATAGCTACGCTATCCCGGCATCTAAAAAAAGTCAATATGGCTGGATCAGGACAGAAAAGGTAACCGAAGTTAAAAGCGGAACAACAGGCGTTTTAGCTTATCGCGCCAATTGGACTAACCAGGCCAAACAAGTTATCCTGGAAGAAAGTACTCGTTTTGAATTCAGCGGGATAGCGGGTCAGCGCATTATCGATCGTACTACAACCCTAACGGCTAAGCAAGACGCTAAATTTACTGATGCCAAAGACGGCATGCTGGGCCTGCGCCTGGCGCACGAGCTGCAAATGCCTGCTAAAGAAGATCAGAAGTTTACTGATGATAAAGGCAACGTGACTTTAGTTAAAGGCGGCACAGATAAAATAGCCAATGGTAATTACCTCACCAGCGCCGGCAAAACCGGCGACGATGCATGGAGTACCCGCGGTGTTTGGTGTAAAGTTTTTGGCAAGATGGGTACAGATTCGGTGAGCATAGCCATTATAGATCATCCCCAAAACCCCAATTATCCTACCTTTTGGCATGCACGCGGGTATGGTTTGTTTGCTGCTAATCCGCTTGGTGAGAAGATCTTTACCAACGGCAAATCAGAAAAAAACCTGACTTTGAAAAAGGGAGAGTCGGTTACGTTTAAGTACCGCATAGTTATCACCAATGGCAAGGAGACTATTTCTGGCAGGGCTTTGAACAAAGAGGCAGCAGTTTTTGCTTCCAAATAGACTAAAGCGCGGCTGCAGTTCTGATATCAGCTACTTCCAAAATGGGTTTGTTATAGCCTTTGGTAACGCAATTGATCATGGCCTGGCCAACCTGGTGCAGCGTTAAAACTATTTTGGGCGCAAACAAATTCACCACCGGTATCACCCATAGAAACCAGCGATAAGTACCTTTTAAACTTTGCTGCCCGTCTACCGGTTTCATAACGCCCGGCCTGAATGCGTAGGCTTTTTTATACGGCAGGCGGAACAATGCATTCTCTGTACGCCCCTTCACCCGCGCCCACATGGTCGAGCCTTTTTCAGTACTGTCTGTACTGGCTCCGGATACATAGGTAAATACCAGATTAGGGTTCGCTGCCGCTACAGTCTCCGCAAAGTGAAGGGTAGTATCATAGGTAAGGTGGGTATACTCCGGTTCTTTCTTGCCTACAGAGGTTACGCCAGCGCAAAAAAAGCAGGCATCGTAGCCGACTAATTGGTCGGAGACTGCGCTAAGATTCATAAAATCAGGCACTAGCAGTTCGGCTAGTTTGGGGTGCTGCATTTCGTAATGCTTGCGGTTAACAATAAGCACCTTTTCTACCTCAGCGCTGTTTAAGCAATGAAGCATTACGCCCTCGCCCACCATGCCGGTGGCCCCTGTTATGATAACTTTTATTCCCATGACTGTTAATTACTATTATTTACTTTTTAAAGTAGACGAATAACAATATAAAACATTTTAAATCACTTTGTTTTGCTGTAAGATAATTTAATCGACACACCGTCTTGTCATCTCATCGACATATCAGTAATTAATGATATGTCGCTTTTTATTGTTGCCTACCTTTGGGTTATGGAAGCATTAAATGTTTACACAGTTACGTCGGCCATTGCAGATCCGGTAAGACTATCTACGATGATGTACCTCATGCGCGGTTCATCTTCGGTAAGCGAGATGATCACCCATCTGGATGTGTCGCAAAGTAATTTGTCTAATCACCTCGCCGTTCTTAAAAACGCCGGACTGGTCAAAGCTACATCTGCCGGCAGGCAAAAAATTTATGAACTGGCCAACCCCGAAGTGGCGCAGCTGATCGAAGTATTGCTTCACCTGCAACCCGTATCACCCAAAAAAGAAAAAGAGATCAAGCCTTTTCAGAAGGCACGTACTTGTTATGATCATATGGCGGGCAAACTTGGTGTGGGTGTTTTCAATGCTTTGGTTAACCATCAGGCTATTAATTTTTTAAATAATACAGACCCAGCCAGCCAGCCGCTTATAGCCAAAGTTATTGTGCTTGGTCCAAACGCTATCCCTGTTTTTGATAGGTTAGGTGTGAAGCTGCCGCTGCAAGCATCCACCCGTAAATTTGCTTTTGGCTGTACTGATTTGACCGAGCGCACACCTCACCTGGCCGGTGCTTTAGGCGCTGCGCTTTGCGAGGCTTTTTTTAAGCAACGGTGGATAACCCGAAATACCGGCACCCGTGGCGTATTTGTAACAACCCATGGTAAACAAGCCTTGAAAGATTTGATGGGGCTTGATATCGAATAACAACATTAATACCCTTCTACCTGTGAAAAAAATTAAAACCGGCTTTTGGTTCGTGGTATTTACTACCAGCCTGGCCTTTGTGGTATCTCAACTGGATGTTTCTATCGTTAACGTTGCGGTACCACAGATTGGCAAAGCATTTTCTGCAGACATAAGTACCCTGCAGTGGATTGTTGATGCCTACACCATTGCTTTTGCTGTACTTATGCTGTCGGCAGGCGGTATGAGCGATCTATTAGGGTCAAAGCGTCTGTTTCAATTAGGCATCCTGATTTTTGGGTTAGCCTCTGTGGGCTGCGGCCTGGCCTGGAGCCCCGCAGCATTGATCGGTTTCAGAGCTTTGCAAGGTTTTGGATCGGCAACCATGATACCTAGTTCTCTTTCTATTTTAAATAATACTTTTGCTCACGAACCTAAAATGCGCGCCCGCGCTGTAGCTTACTGGACAGCTGCCGGAGCCATATCTATAGCCGCCGGACCGGTGCTGGGCGGCTTGCTGTTAAATCTGAGTAGCTGGCGCCTGATATTTTTGGTGAATATCCCCATTTGTTTACTGGCTATAATTTTAAGTGCATATTTAAAAGACAGTCAAAAAAGTGCAGCCCGCGGTTTCGATATTCCGGGCCAGTTTGTGTGGATGTTGTCGTTGACTATATTTATAGCGGCTGTTATTGAATGGCATCACCTCGGCCCGCATTCGCCCTATATTTATGGTGGCATATTATTTAGTTTGGTGATGCTGGGCCTGTTCATTTGGCGCGAAAAAGTTGCCGCAGCGCCCATCCTTCCGCTCGATCTGTTTCAATCGAAAAATTTTAACGTTTTTATTGGTTTGGGGATGGCTTTTAATGGCACCTATTACGGGATGGTGTTTGTGCTGAGCCTTTACCTGCAGCAGGTACTGCACTACTCGGCTTTTGCGGCGGGGATGGCTTTTCTTCCATTAACCGGGGGATTCCTCATAGCTAACTTGACCAGCAGTTTTTTGATGGAACGATATGGTATCCGTGTACCTATTATAACAGGTCTGATTGTTTTTGCGATAGGATTAACCTGCTTACTACTAGCCAAAAATGATACGCCTTACTGGCAATTGTTATTTCCATTTTTCGGCTTGCCTTTGGGGATGGGGGTAGCGGTGCCTGCAATGACTACAGGGACATTGGCAACGGTTACAGCGAATCGCTCAGGTATCGCCTCGGCGGTATTAAATACTACGCGGCAGGCTGCCGGTGCGGTGGGCGTTGCTGTTTTTGGTACGATGGCGGGCGGCGGTTCAGACCATATTGTAACAGCTATCACAGAGATAGCCATTATTGCAGCTGCGTTTATGATCTTTTATGCCCTGGTGGTATTCAAGTTCCTGAAAGAACCGGTTAACAAATAGCTATACCCCAAACTGCGTTAAGTGATGATCAAGGTGTTTGTAAAACATTACGTTCCATTCGGCAGCTGTTAGTTTACCAAAAGAGTGTGATCTTTTATTATGAAAGTATTCTTCGCCTAATTGTTGGGTTTGGTTAAGGTGACTTAAAAGGCGCGTTTTTTCTATATCGAAATTCTTGTCCTCTTTAATTAAAAAGGCAGGCGCGGTGGGGCTGTTGCGTTTATAGGGCTTTGGACCTACTACTGCACTCTTAACAAATAGCTTTATAATAACCCTCGCGAAAGCATTTGGCCGTGGATGCTTATCTGTAAAAACCATTTCGTAGCTTACGTTAACATGTGCCAGCATTTGCCCTACTGCCATTTTACCCCAAAGCGGCTGTGTATCCGGCGTTAATTTATTTACACGATAGATCAATTCGATAACGTCGGCAGGGTTAAATACACTTTTCATAACGTGGGGTTGGGTTATAAAGATGGCAAATTTTAACTTTCAATCAAAAATTTAACTCACAAAAAAGGCCCGGAACCAATCGTTCCGAACCTTCATTATATAGAATTAAATTAGGGAGTTGCTATAACTTATCGTCGGCCGATTCGCGCGTTATCACAAACGCTGTAAAAGCAAACAGGCAGGCCAGCATTAAAACGCCCTCGTAAATATTTCTTTTAATGCTATCGTCATGGCCCATTGTTAAAATCATTGCGCCGGTAATCACTATCAGACAAATTGTAATAATTGTAGTTATTGTTGAATATTTTGCTTCCATCTTCTTATCATTTAACTGTTATAAGTTATGCAATGGTGGTGCCAAAGTTTTTATAGCCGATTTTTTGGGGAAAGGGGATAAAACCGGGGTAAGCAATGTACAAAAGAGGAAACAATTGTAACGGCCGTGTTACAATTGCTGTTTGGCTGCCTTGTCGCTTAAGATTCGGACTGATACAGATATTGTAAACAGCAGAAAGCATCCCAATAAAACAAAGCCGGCAAGCATATTGCGTGAGTGCTCATCGTCCATAAAATTCATAGTAATTAATGTGCCTGCCACCATTAAAAATATGGTCCACGCAGGGTCGAAACTGATTTTTCTTTTCATGCTTTTCGATTGATATCTGTAGATCAGGCAAATACAACGCCATTGATTCGCCAGGTTCAAATTACAATGATCAGTCAGTTAACACGTTGATTTATGCCCTTATATGTGGGAATTTATACCCCACCCTATTTAAAATTGTAATTTTGAAGCGTGAGGCTAATTATCTGTTTACTATTGTTGATGTTTTTAGGAACCGTTGTATATGCGCAACAACCGGCACACCCTTTCCCCCAACATGCGCATTGTTATAAGGGCGTTATTGTTCCGAGTCATATCAGTCAGGCTGCGCTCGATAAAACAACGGCAAACTTTTACGATCAATGGAAGCCTCGCTACCTAAAAAACGTGCCGGGCAAACCTCAAAGCTTCGTTTGGTTTGAAGGCAAAGGCGGTAAACAATGCGTATCTGAAGGGCAGGGCTACGGCATGGTAATTACCGTGCTAATGGCCGGGCATGACCCTAATGCAAAATTTACTTACGATAATTTATTTCGATACGTACGCACTCATCGCAGCCAGCGCAGTAAATACCTGATGGCCTGGGCGCAAAAAAACAATGGACAGGATCTGGATAAAACCACTGCTACCGATGGCGATCTGGATATAGCCTATTCTTTGCTTTTAGCCGCCAAACAATGGGGCAACAAGAGTGACATTAACTATCAGCAAGAAGCTCGTGCCATGATCAATGAAATTATGCGCTGCGAGATCAATCCAAAAACCTGGACCATTTTATTAGGTGAAGGCCTGGACGATGAGAGCGGCGACTGGTTTGCTACCCGTACGTCTGACTTTATGCCGGCGCATTTTAAAGCGTTTCAAAAAGCCACCGGCGATAATCGCTGGGAGAAAGTGATTGATGCTGAATATAAATTGTTCAAATTTATGCAAGACACCTACAGCCCGGATGCGGGTTTGCTGCCTGATTTTATCATCCACCTCAATAAAACACCCAAACCTGCCGGGGCGCATTTTTTAGAGAGCGTTTATGATGGGCAATATAACTACAATGCCTGTCGCGATCCCTGGCGCATAGGTACAGACTACATTTTAAATGGCGATCGTCGGTCAAAAGCCATTGTCGTCAAAATAAATACCTGGGTGCGCGAGACGACCAGTAACGATACTTACAATTTGTCTGCCGGATATACTTTGGAAGGAAATGATATTCAGCACCGTTACTTTGAAGCATTGAGTTTTGTTGCACCCTTCGGCGTTTCGGCTATGGTGGATGCTAAGAATCAAGCCTGGCTCAATAAAGTATGGATCTATTTAACCGGCTTTAAGATCAAGGATTACGATTATTACGATAATAGTATCAAACTATTGAATATGATAATTATGTCTGGTAATTATTGGGAATAGTCGGTAATTAATTGTCATTTCGAGCATAGCGAGAAATCTATACATTGACAAGCATTGACACTTAACTGGTGTATAGATCTCTCGCTATGCTCGAGATGACAATAGGGTAAAAAAAGATCTACTCTTCCCCATCAATAAAAGACAGCCCTGTATCTATGACAGCATGGGTACCATAGGCGTTTGTTATACAGCGCAGCTTTTACAAAATGAATTTTAGCGATAGTACAAAATCATTATCTTGCCACCATGTTTGATATTTGTTGTGTAGGCCATATTACTTCTGATAAAATTGTTAATACCCGCGGCACCATGCATATGCCCGGAGGTACGGCGCTATATTTCTCGTGCGCTGTAAACAGGCTTGATGTTAGCTATGTTTTGGTGACGGCACTGGCAGAAGCCGAGATGGAATATGTAGACTATCTGTGCGATAAGGACATAGAAGTAAGGGTTCAGTTTAGCAAACATACCGTGGTTTTTGAAAACATTTACGGTGAAAACCAGGACGAGCGTACCCAAAACGTTTTGCAGATAGCCGATGCTTTTACTATGGAGCAACTGGCGGATTTGGACGCGAAGATTTACCACCTTGGCCCTTTACTGGCCGGCGATTTCAGCACAGATTTTATAAAGACTTTATCTGCTAAAGGACGCATTGCACTAGACGTGCAGGGGTTTTTGCGCAAAGTTGTCGACCAAAAGGTTTATCTGACAGATTGGGCTGATAAAAAAGAGGCGCTGCAGTACATTGATATTTTAAAAGCCGACGTTGCCGAACTGGCTGCTTTATCGGGTCTTGATACTGTGGAGGAAGGTGTAAAATTTCTGACTGATCTGGGTGTTAAAGAAGTGGTAATCACCAATGGTAGTTTAGGCTCATTAATTTATAGCGATGATGAATTTTATCGTATCCCCGCCTATCACCCCGAATTGGTAGTAGATGCTACCGGTTGTGGCGACACCTACATGGCGGGTTATTTGTTTAAACGCATTAAGCAAGGTGCAGGTATCCAGACTTCGGGCGAATTTGCCGCAGCTATGGCCGGCTTAAAAACGATGTCGCCGGGTCCATTTGTAGGTACCGAGAACGAAGTGCTCAATTTCATGAAGGCCCGCGCTATTTAACCTGTCGATAAAAATATTTCCCTTTCACTGCCACGCGGGCTGTGCTTACCAACAAACAAGGTTCTTGTGTGTTATATTGCTGTTCGATTAATGAAAGTTTTAAGTTCAACCAGTTTATGAACTTTTTATAATGCAGTTTTGGACAAACTTCTGCTTGTCATCGTAAGATTTGTCGATTATTTGTTTAATTAATAATAAAATTGGCAAAATAAATCATAAATAATTATAAATTATTCAAAAAAACTTGCAATTAATTCAAAAGTGTTCATATATTACGTCATTGTTGTAAAAAACAAGCTATAAAAATTATTTTAACCTCAAATTTCGATGCAAGAATCAGCCTATTTTGATAAATATTCTCCTATTGGCGGCGTTTGGGATGAAATGTACGGGGCAGATGCCAATGTACGCGAGCATTATCGCAAGGTAATTGAGTACATTTCGGGAGAGTCGGCTGATGATCTGAATAAAAAAGAAGAGCTGGCTAAACGGCTTTTCATGAGCCAGGGTATCACGTTCACGGTTTATAACAGCGGCGAAGGTATCGAAAAGATCTTTCCTTTTGACATCATTCCCCGCATTATCACTGCGGCCGAATGGGCCTTTGTAGAGAAAGGTATCAAACAGCGCCTTACCGCGCTTAACCTGTTTTTAAAAGATATCTACCATAACCAGTTTATTATTAAAGATGGCGTGGTGCCTATTGATGTGATTTACTCCTGCCCGCATTTCCTGCGCGAAATGTATCAGTTGCAGGTGCCTTATGATATTTATGTGCATATATCGGGTATCGATTTGATCCGCGATCACGACGGCACTTTTTATGTATTGGAAGACAACCTGCGTACACCATCGGGCGTGAGTTACATGCTGGAGAACCGCGAAATCACCAAACGTTTATTCCCTGATCTATTGCCGCAATGCGGCGTACGCAGTGTTACGGAGTATCCGGCTATCCTTTATAAAAACTTATTGGCGCTATCACCGAGACAAATTGCTAATCCTAATATTGTATTACTTAGCCCGGGCATTTATAACTCGGCTTATTTCGAGCACACCACCCTGGCCCGCTTAATGGGTGTTGAACTGGTTGAGGGCCGCGATCTGGTGGTAAATAATCACAAAGTGTACATGAAAACCACCATAGGCCTGCAGCAGGTCGACGTAATCTATCGCCGGGTAGACGACGAGTACCTGGACCCGCTGGTGTTTAACCCATCGAGTATGTTGGGTGTGGCTGGTATCATGGGTGCTTATCGTAAAGGAAATGTAGCCATTGTTAACGCGATAGGTAATGGTGTTGCCGACGATAAAGCGGTGTACACTTACGTGCCGGCCATGATTAAATATTACTTGAATGAGGAGCCTATTCTTAAAAATGTACCTACCTATCAACTGGGTAATGACGACGAGCGCGAGCACGTTTTCAAAAACCTGAACAACATGGTAGTAAAACGTACCAATGGCAGTGGCGGCTACGGTATGTTGATGGGCCATGCAGCGTCTGACGAAGAAATAAATGATTATAAAAAGGAGATCATCAAAGATCCCCGTAATTTCATCGCGCAGCCAACCATAAGCTTGTCGGCTGCACCTTGCTATATGCAGGGAGAGTTAAAACCAAGACGTATTGACCTGCGCCCCTACGCCTTATGCGGACCGGATGGCATTGAGATTGTTCCGGGCGGCTTAACCCGCGTAGCGTTAAAAGAAGGTTCGCTGGTGGTGAATAGCTCGCAGGGTGGCGGTAGTAAGGATACGTGGGTATTGGCGTAAATAGATGTGCAGATACGCAAATGTGCGGATGTGCAGATGAAATAAATAGTAAATCCGATATCGAACATCCGATATCCGAAATCATAAATAATGTTAAGTAGAGTAGCAGCAAGTTTATATTGGCAAAGCCGGTACATTGAGCGTAGCGACGGTATGTTGCGCATGCTTAAGATCAACTATGCTTCGTCACAGGACGCTATACAGGAGTTTACCTGGGAGCCGGTGATCAGGATCTTTGCCGGGTCGGAAGAGGAAGGTGAGGCGCTGGAGAATGACAGCCGCGCGGTATTAAAATATATGGTGATGGGTAAAAGCAACTCTAACTCGGTACTAAATATCATTACCCTGGCCCGCGAAAACGCTCGTAGCGTACAAGAGCACATCACCAAAGATTTGTGGCAATGCCTGAATGAGTATTATCATACCGTAAAGGATAGTAAGCTGGAACGCGCCCTGCAGCGCGAGGACCCGATCAGTGTGCTAGACGTATTGATTAAACAGGTAATGCTTTATTACGGAACGGTAGAGATCACTATGGAGCGTGGCGAAGGCCGCAGCTTTATGAACATTGGTAAATACCTCGAGCGCGCTATCCAGTCGGTTGATATTTTGGATACCAAATTTGGCTCTATTGATGAAAACCCGGATAGGTTAACCGATACGACTTATTGGAAACATTTATTGCTATCATTAGGCGGCTATGAATTGTATTTAAAAACCTATCGAGAAGGCTTTGAAGCCGAGAACGTGCTGGAGCAGGTAGTGTTGAATAACGATTTCCCGCGCTCGGTTATCTACTCGGTAAATAACATTCAGCGTTATTTTGAGCGATTAAAAAACGATACCAACCTGGAAGATTTCAGAGACATGACCTTTAAAATAGGCCGCCTGCAAAGCCGCATTAAATACAGCTCGGTAAAAACCATCCGTCAAGAGGGCCTGCATGCTTTCCTGACCCAGATCCGCAGTGAATTATATGGCATAGCCAATGCGTTGAATGAACATTATTTTGCGAATAGTTAACAGCCCCACCCAACCCTCCCCGGTAGGGAGGGCTTTAAAAAATTATTTTAAAGTCTCCCCTGCCGGGGGAGATTTAGAGGGGGCTTATATAAAAACATATTTTTATGCCTGAATTTGAAATACAACATATAACCCGGTATCTGTACGATGCACCTGCGCGCGACAGCGCCAACCAGATTATCCTGTTCCCGATAAAGGACGAATACCAGGATGTTTTGAAACAGGAGATTGCGATAACCGGCAACCCCATTGTTGACAAGCATATTGACTATTACGGTAACGAGGTGGGCAGCTTTACGTATAGCGACCCGCACTCGGTATTAACCATTATGTCGAAAGTATTGGTGAGCACCAAGTATCGCCCTTACCCGGTTAATGATATTTTCCCGGGCCAGCAATGGGAAGATCTGAAACCGCTGCAATACATGGTGCCTTATATCGACTTTTTGCGTCAAGAGTATTTTGAAGGTGTAGAAGAGCTGAAAGTAATAGTTGATGAGTTAAGAGGCAAAGATGAAACGCCATATCAGGTTGCCTTACGCTTTTGTGAATACGTTTACAAAAACTTTAACTACATCAAAGGCGTAACCACGGTTGAAACTACACTTGACGAAATATGGAAATTAAAAGGCGGCGTTTGCCAGGATTTTGCCCATATTTTGACGGAAATGCTGCGTCTTAAAAACATCCCTGCACGTTATGTAAGCGGCTACATTTGTACCGATAAAAACGGGATGCGCGGCGAAGGCGCTACCCATGCCTGGGCAGAAGCCTTTATTCCGGATTATGGCTGGTTAGGTATCGATCCCACCAATAACATCATCGCTAACGAGAATCATATCCGTTTGGCCGTAGGGCGTAACTTTATGGATTGCTCGCCGGTTAAAGGGGTGTACAAAGGCTCATCTGGTCACAGACTCGAAGTTTCTGTAGTAATGGACGGCGAAAAGGTAATATCCAAAGAAGAAATAGCTGCCGAAGGTGCAGCCTACACGGTTATCACACCAGCGGCCGATCATTTGGCAAAAAATAGCTATCAGCGTCACATGGAAATGATCCAGCAGCAACAACAACAGCAACAATAGCACGGCAATGTGAATATTTAAACAACTCCATAGGAGTTGAAGGTTGGTAGAAAACATGGGAAGCACACCAAGTCGTGCCATCGGTACGATATATAGGTAGCATACCTACGGCATGCATCCTTTTTTATCATTATTTCCTGCCGACCTTTCGCGCCTATGACGCGTTTGTTTTTAACTTAACTATATTGAATAGCAGTGCCTTAATTAACCTTTGGTAGCCTTAACCGCTTTAATCAGCGAATCTACACTTTCGGGTGCTTTACGGAATGTCTTTGTTAGTTTTCCTTCGTTGTCAAAAATGGCAATATAAGGCGTCGTTTCTATCTTGTAGTATTTCTGGATCAGGTAAGTATAACCTTCTGTACCCACGGTAATGTTGGGGTGTTTTTTCAGATCGAAATCTCTCACAAAATTCTTAATAGCACGGATATCATAGTTATTTGACCAGGTAATCATCATGATCTGGGCATCGCCAAACTGTTTCAATTTTTCGCGCATCTCCATGGTCAGGTGTTGGCAGTGCGGGCAATCGGGCGCAAAGTAAATCAATACCGTTTTACGATGTTTCAAATTTGCCGGCGTGGCCCAGGTACTATCAGTTTTTAAAATACGATAAGGCGGAATAGCTGCGCCCGGAGTTTCATTTTGTGCCTTGCAACTTACAACGGCTATAATTAAGCTAAAAAATAAAATCAGTTTTTTCATATGTGGTTCAATTAAGCCTCCAGCAGTTCCATTTGCCAGGCCATGTGTTCTTCAGTTATTGGATATAACGCGTTTTCACGAATAGAATGATAAACCGCGTAAAATAATTTAAAGTATTCGCCCTTTAATGAAGGCATAAACTCAATGCTTTTCTCTCCATCTATGCCAACAGTTACCAATTTGCCTTCCATGCCTGCCGGTTCTACGCCATAAGCATCATCGGTTGGCAGCATGCCTTCAATTAACTGGGCTTCTTGCACATCGCAGCGGTATTTGCTGTAGCTGCCTATGGTGCCATGTACTACAAAAGCAGGCTGTGGGTCGGCAATTAGCAATCCCGAAGTTAAATATACCACTAATCCGGCAGGATAAGTCAATCGGAAGTTTACATAATCAGGCACGACAGACAATTCACGTTGTATAGTAGTCAGTTTTTCAAACTTAAGCGGCTTGCCAAACAAGCTGATGGCTTGATCTATTAAATGCGGACCTAATTCATAAACAATGCCGTTTATAGGCGTATCCTTAGTTTCTTTAAATGGCTTTACGTTAAGTGCCGGTTTGTATCGGTCATAACGGAAGCTAACTTCGGTCAATTTACCCAGTCTGCCACTTTCAATCACTTCTTTTACCGATAGAAAATCACTATCCCAACGGCGGTTTTGGTAGCAGAATACGTGCTTGCCTACACTGCGCGCCAAATCAAACAGTTCCTTGATCTCGGCAACATTACCTGAAGCGGGTTTCTCTATCAGCACATGTTTACCGGCAGTTAGCGCTTGCTTAGCGTAATCGAAATGTGTAAAGTTGGGGGTGTTGACGATGATGAGTTCGATCCAGGCATCATTCAAAATCTCTTCGACAGCGTTATAACTAACAATGTCCGGGTAGTGCGCCGCCATTTTCTTCTGGTTACGTTCAACCACAGCTTTTAATTTAAACTGAGGATTGGTGCTCAGGAACGGGGCATGAAATACTCTGCCCGACATTCCGTAGGCCAATAAACCGGTAACTATAGGTGATGCCATGTTAGCTTGCTGTAATGCTGCGCCAAATTAGGTTTTTAGCGATGCTTATGCAAAAATAGGTTGAAATATGTAGTTCAGATTACTTGATGGTAGAATGTATGGCATCTATCAAATCCAGGTGGCGCTGTACCGTCATCAGGTGGTGATTGGCGAAAGCCTTTACCTGCGGATCATAAGCGTATTTAGCTGCGTGCTTAAATTGCGCCATAGCATTTTTATAATCATTGCTCATTTTGTCCAAATAAGCCAAATCAAAATCTTTACCTGCTTTTTGTGAAAGGGCATTAATTGGCGCTTCATTAGCCGCACTGATGGAATCTGGCAATGCAATCTTTTTTAATTTGGCCAGTGTATCTAACTTTCGGCGGCCCTTGGTTAAATCCTTTACCATCATGGCGCCAAAGTTTTTAACGCGCTTGTCTTTGCCTTTTTGTTTGGCCATATTGCCAATTTTGATCTCGATCAGGCAGGCTTCGGCCATATTGGTTACAAATTGAACATCGTCCTTACCAATAATTATAGTAGAGTTTTTAGAAGTGTCGGTAACGGCTGACGTTGTATCGTCGTCATCGCCGCTGCTATTGCTGTGGCATGCCTGTAAAGTACAGGCTGCAAATAGCGCGAGCATTAGCAGCAGTTTTTTGTTCATAACCCGGTTTTAATAAAATTGGTAACAAATCCCGTTCCGATATGGGATTTGATTTTTACTAAAAATACAGATTGTTAGCTGAATAATGCGCCGATGCGTAAACTTTTATTATTTTTGGATATAAAATTAACGATATGAACTTTCCTGCTGAATTAAAGTACACTAAAGACCACGAATGGGTTAAATTAGAAGGTAGCGTTGCTACCATAGGTATAACTGAATTTGCTCAAGGCGAATTGGGTGATATTGTTTATGTAGACATTAGTTCTGTAGGTAAAGAAGTGAGCAAAGAAGAAGTTTTTGGTACTATTGAGGCCGTTAAAACAGTATCTGATTTGTTTATGCCGGTTACCGGCACCGTTACCGAAATTAACAAAGCTTTAGACACCCAACCTGAACTGGTAAACTCAGATCCGTTTGGCGAAGGCTGGATGGTTAAAATTACCGTGAGTAACCCTGCTGATGTAGACGGCCTTTTATCTGCCGATGATTACAAAGCGCTTGTTGGTGCATAATTAGAAAACACCTTAAAATATAAAGGCTCACCATTTTGGTGAGCCTTATTTGTTTGTAAATATGTTAACTTACAGCAACGGGCTTAATAGCCTGAAGAATGCCGTCCCAAAGTAAGAGCCGCGCATTTAATGCTTCATTTACCGCCTGGGTTGCTTCTTGCCACTTCAGTTCGTCTGCACCACATAATTCGGCAGTCATGTCATATGCTAAATGTGAATGATGATCGCCATCCACTTCAATATGGCGTTCCAGGTAATATTTCAAAATATCAACTTTGCCTGATGCGCTTTTTGCGATCTCTCTAACCAACTCGATAAATATTGAAGGGATCAAGTCTTCTCTGCCAAAAGTAAACACAGCCGCAATTACGTGTGGTTTGTTGGTGGCAATCACGTCAAATGTATGTTGCACAAATGCGCTTGCAGCAGCAGGCACGTTAGGGCTGTTCAAGCATGTTGTTAAACTGTTGCCTTCGGTTAGTAAAGTAACAAATTGATCTATAGCCGCGGTGTCTGCATCCGCTTGTTGCATGGCTCTTAAGTAGAGTTCAAAATGACTGGTACGATTACCATTTTCATCTACATCGCTTTCCTCGCCGGTTACAATTTCATTAATCAGATAGCGCGTGCTGCCTTGCCCCACAGGTAACCAGGGTACAGAAGTGCAGGTAAGGTGTTGTTGTAAAGATTTAAGTAAAGACATAAAGTCCCACACTGCGTAACAGTGCTGCTGCATAAATTCCCTCAAATCTTCTACACTGCTTAAGGCTGCATAGATGGGGTGTGCTATTAATTGATTACGTTTCGCTGCGGTTGCTGCCAGTAATTCTTCTATTCTTGCATTCATTTCGTACTGCTCTTATCGGGTGGCAAAGATAAAAAATTATGTAGGCTATAGCTTCGTGAAATTATTCATGAAACGTGTAACTTATACTAAGAAAAATCGTTTACGTGTTTTCAGGATACAATAAACTGTCTTGATTATTGTACCTTAGTATTGATTAGCGTTGTAGAAAATTATGTTTAAAAGTAGATTTATCCTATTGGGCCTTGCGGTATTGTTAAGCGCAACATCATGCGGTATCTTTAAAAAAGATTGCGGTTGTCCGCATTTTGGCAAAGTAAAAACCCAGTCAAAGCCTAATGAAGCCCCGGTAGTTTACGCTGCGCGATAACTAATACTTTACATGTCAGGTAACCCCATAGGGGTTAAACGTCGGTAGAAGAACAATACACAAAAGCCCCGCTCCGTAGGTGCGGTAAGAGTGGCATACCTACGGCATGCGGGTTTTCAAATCGTTTTTGTTCTACCAACCTGTTGCTCCTATGGAGCAAACTGTCGTGTGGTTGGATTAATTATTCTGCCACCCAGATCGTATCCACAAACCATTTTTTGCTATCGAACAACCTGTTTGCGGGTTTAAAGCCGGTATTCGCCGCCATCTGGTCGGTTTGCATTACGGTGAATTTCTGTGAGATCTCCATGTAAATATATTCGTCCTTAATAAAGCGGATGGTTTCTTTACCAATGTTAACCAGCTGATCTTGTAAACTGGTCAGATAGCTTTTGCAGGCACCGGTTTCAGGATCGTACATAGCATAATGATCAAATTGGTCTATATTGAAATTGGCATCCAGCTCGCGGTTAATGCGGGTTAGCAAGTTTAAATTAAATCTTTTAGTGATACCTTGCGAATCGCTGTAAGCTGAAAGAATAGTTTTGGGATTCTTTTTCAGATCAAACCCAATCAAAACCATATCGCCCGGCGAAAGATGCTTGCGCATTTCTGCACAAAACGTGGTGGCCTCTGCAACCGGCATATTGCCGATGTTCGATCCCATAAATAAAACTACTTTACGGCGTTTAGATATCGTTGCTGCTTTTTTCAGCATTTCAAAATACTCGCCATTCAGTCCCTTCATTTTCAAGCCGGGGATAGCCAGCGGCAATTTCACCGTCAGGTAATTGATGGTATTGGTAGATATATCAATAGGCAGGTAAGTAAAATCAACGTTCTCCTGCTGCAGGTGTCTTAATAAGTAAGAAGATTTGGTGGCATCGCCAGCGCCCAGCTCAATCAGATCAAAAGCATCACCATCGCCAATAACAGCCTGGGCCAGCTCGTGCGTTTTGTTGGCGAATATATCCAGTTCGCAATCGGTTGGATAGTATTCAGGGCAATCCATCAGCTCCTGGAAAATTTTATCGCCGGCAGCATCATAAAAATACTTTGATTGCAAGCGTTTAGGCGTAGCGCGCAGCCCCTCAATAACATCCGTATAAAACGTGTCTGTTTTACTTTTGGATGCCGTCATTGATTTGGTTTGGACAGCAGTTTGATTCATATAGGTATTGGTTTGGACAAATTACTTAGCAAGCCTTATGCCAGTAAATTGCCAGCGCAGGCCAGTTTGGAAAAAATTACGATAAGTTAACCTACTATGACCGGGCGAAGTAACTTCTGAAGCGCCACGCAGCACTTTCTGGTTCACCATAAATTTACCGTTATACTCGCCTATCGCGCCGGCAGCTTTGGTAAAACCCGGGTATGGCAGGTAGGAGCTTTCGGTCCACTCCCAGGCCTTGCCCCATTCAAATTGCGGCGCGGCGGCTTCCCATTCAAACTCGGTAGGCAGGCGCAGGCCCTTCCAGCTGGCGTAGGCATATGCTTCAAAGTAGCTTATATGACAGACTGGCTCGTTTGGCCGAAACGGTTCCAAGCCATGATAAGTGTAAACGTGCCATTTATCATCCAACAAATGCCAATACATGGGCGATTCCACCCGGTTGGTCTTTACCCAATCCCAACCCTCGGCATGCCAGTGGCGGAAGTCATGATACCCATCGGCATTAATAAACTCCAGGTACTCGGCATTGGTTACCAGGTTTGGGCTGATCTGGTAGCTATTTAAATACACCTTGTGGCGGTTTAGCTCATTGTCAAAACAAAAACCTTCGCCGCTAAAGCCTATCTCGTAAACACCTTCGTCCATTTTAATAAAACCGGCATCGCTATGATTAACTTTTGGCGATACATAGTTTTTATCATAAGCTGGCATCAGCGGGTTATTGCCTAAGATGTATTTGATATCGGTATATAATAATTCCTGGTGCTGTTCTTCGTGGTTAAGGCCAAGGATCAACAACTCGCGTACATCTGCAGAAGGCTCCTGGCATAAAAAATCGGCCATGGCATTGTCCACATATTCGCGGTAGCGGTAAATGTCGATCACGGTTGGCCGGCTCAAGTTGCCGCGATCGGTGCGGACTACCCGTGTCCCTACTGCTTCATAATAGCTGTTAAATACAAAGTTGTAGTTGGTATCAAACTCCTGGTAACCCATAAAATAAGGCTTCAGGATAAAAGTTTCGAAAAACCAGGTGGTGTGCCCAATATGCCATTTCGGCGGACTCACATCAACCACCGGCTGCACCACATAGTCTTCGGTTTGCAGGTGGCTGCAAATGGCTTCGGTATATTTTCTGACTTTGAAATAGCGATCTAATAACTCCATTACTATTTGGTTTGCAGGTATTGTTTTAAGTTGGTTATAGTTTTAACACCAAGCTGCGCGGCTTGTTTTCTGCGCATCATCAAAGCGTACGCGTTATTAAACCCAATAGGTTGTAACCATTTGATCTGGTAGCGTTTTTCAAATTCAGATTTTACGTAGTCATAAGTCTTTTCCTTATTGCCGGTCACCGCATCAATTTGTTGTTGCGATGGTTGTAAAATAGCCAGCAAGCCCGTGCCGGTATATTCCGGATACAGATCTATCTGGTTGTTGGCCATGGCATCAAAACAAATTTTAGTGCCACCCAGTCCGGTTTTGGTCGCTACATCATAATCAGTGTTTCCTTTGATCAGCATGCTGTACATGCCGGCCAAAATGTACTGCTCGCCAAAAATTTTGGAGCCGATGCGCACAATGCCTGCGCTGCCGCCACGGTCTGGTTTGAATAAGTTGTGTGCCACCAAAAAATCTTTAGCTACCCGCTCGGGGCTTTGGTGAAGATAGTCGGTGCGATAGTTTAAGTCGGTCATCACGCTATCATTTATTTTGCCGGCCAGTAAATTTAACGTCGATTCCAGTTGCGGGAATTTTTTGAGCGCATCGTCCCGCACAATCGGTGCGGCATAATATGGCGGGAAGATCTTTTTATCATCCTCTAAAACCACCAAATCGTAAGCTTTTAAGCGCCCATCGGTTGAGTAGCCGCTGATGACATCCAGCTCTTTTTCAAAAGCCGCTTTGTACATTACCGCATCGCTGATCACAATGGTATGGATCTTCAAACCGTATTTGCTTTGCAAGCCCAGATTGCCGTCTTGCCTGCCCATAAATTCGGGTGTAAAACCGGCGGTCAATTTGCTGCCATAAGCCGTGGGGATAAAGTAAAAGCAAGCCATAATCACCAAAATCGCAGGCAATACTTTAGCCGCAACTTTTAATTTTTTAAGGTTAAGATGCTGCAACAGCGAGAGCAGGAAATCAAACAAAATAGCCAGCAAGGCGGCCGGAATAGCCCCCGCCAAAATCATATTGGTATTGTTGAGGGAGATGCCGCCGAAAATAAACTCGCCTAAGCCACCCGCGGCAATGTACGACGCCAATGTTGCCACGCCCACATTAATGACCGTAGCGGTACGGATACCGGCCAATATCACCGGCATAGCCAACGGCAGCTCAACTTTAAATAGCAATTGCCATTTACTCATGCCCATAGCCACGGCGGCTTCTTTGACACTGTCGTCGACTCCTGTTATACCGGTAAAGGTATTTCTGATGATGGGCAATAAAGCATACAGCAGTAAAGCCACAATAGCTGGCTTGGGTCCAATACCCAATAGCGGGATCATAAAACCTAATAAGGCGATGCTAGGGATAGTCTGCAACACACCAGCAATACCCAATACCGGACCTGAAAACTTTTTCCGGCGTGCAATGAAAATGCCTAAGGGCAGACCCACCAAAACCGCAATAATGAGCGAAATAAATGTCAACCCGATATGCTGCAGGGTTTGCGTGAGCAGCTTGTCGCTTTGCTGGGCCATGAACTGCCAGAGGGTTTGTTGCTGCTCATTCATGCGCGTGCCGTTTTTTGTATTGATAAAATGCCGACATTAAGTCTTCAAAACCAAGGTCAGTCTTTTTCTTGTTTTGGTCGATGATATGCAGATTCTCTGTCTTAGAAAACTTGAACCCTTCCAACACATGCCATAAAGAAACATCGGCAGCTAACGATTCGCCATGCAATTCAAAAACGCCTTCGGTAGCGACTAAATCTTTGAGTTTTATCGCCTTAAATTCCAACTGCAAACGCTGATCTTTCAAAAAATCCCGCACAAAATCATTTTCCGGTTTAAACAACAGCTCGGCAGGTGTGCCATTCTGCACAATTTTGCCCTTATCCATCAAACAGATCCTATCGCCCAGCTCAAATGCTTCCTGCACGTCATGCGTCACCATGATGATGGTTTTGCGTTTCAGCTCATCCAATGCTTTAAACTCTTGCTGAATTTTTGAGCGGGTTACGGTGTCCAAGGCACCAAAGGGTTCGTCCATTAATAGCACCGCCGGGTCGGTAACTAATGCCCTTGCTAAACCGACGCGCTGCTGCTGACCGCCGCTGAGCTCGTTAGGATAAGCGCTCAGGTATTTCTTATCGAGATGCAGTTTTTCCAATAATTCGCTAACGCGATGTTCGGTTTGCTTTTTGTCCCATTTTAGGAGTTGGGGTACAATAGCGATATTCTCGGCCACTGTATAGTGCGGAAAAAGTCCGTTGTTTTGCAACACATAACCAATGCCGCGGCGTAGGATCTCAGGCTGCTGGTCCAGAATGTTTTGGCCGTTGATGAAGACCTTGCCACGATCGGGTTCGATCAGCCGGTTGATCATTTTAAGCGTCGTGGTTTTGCCACAGCCGCTGGTGCCCAGCAAGATCAGGTTCTCACCCTCAGCCACCTCGAACGAGATGTCATCGACAGCCTTAGTTTTATTAAACGACTTGCTTAAATGGTCAACCTTTATCATAGGGGATCAATCTTCAACACGCATAAATAAATTATTGAGCGACTCTGAATACAAGGGATGCGCAAATACGCAATACCTGATCCGGTCGTAAGTAATACCACCCTCTATAGCCATTTGCAATACCGACATGATCTCGCCGCCCTCCTGGCCCAATATGGCCGCGCCCAAAATCTTTTTAGTTTTCCGGTCGACAATGGCTTTCATGAAGCCACGCGTATCGCCGGTTTCGACCGCCCTTGCCACATGTGCCATGGGTAACTTGGCTACAATGTAATCCAGCTTTTGCTCCTTAGCCTCCTGCTCACTAATGCCGACGCGACCCAGTTGCGGATCGGTAAACATGCAGTAAGGTATTGGGCGGTCGGCAGTGGTGTAATTATGTTTTTCTATGAGGTTACGGTACACGATGGTATAATCGTTATAGGCAATGTGGGTAAATGCAGGTCCGCCGGTAACATCGCCCAAAGCATAAATACCTTTAACGTTGGTCTCAAGCTTGCCATTTACTTTGATGTAGCCTTTATCATCTAACTTCACGCCGGTTTTATCCAGGCCTAAAGTATCTGTGTTGGGTATACGACCAACAGCCACCAGCACGTGGCTGAATTTCTCTTTCTTCTCGTGCCCCGCATTTTTGATCGTAGCGGTGATCTTGCCTTTTTTGCCTTGCTTAAACTTAACTGCTTGCGATCCGGTTTGGATATTGATATCCTCCAAAGCCAGGATCTTGCGCACCTCAATCGAAATATCCTCATCCTCTCGCCTAAGTAAACGTGCTGATTTTTCCAGTATAGTTACCTTGCTGCCAAACCTTCTGAACATCTGCCCAAACTCTAACCCAATATAATTACCGCCGATTACCAGCAGGTTATCAGGCACTTTATCCAGTTCTAATATGGAGGTCGAGGTTAGATAATCTATATCGTTCAAACCCTCAATTTCGGGAATAAAAGTTTTGGTGCCTACGTTCAGAAAGATCCAGTCGGCTTTTAATAATTTTGCGCCGCTACCGTCTTTAAGCGCTACGGATATGGTTTTAACATCAGTAAATACTGCCTCGCCAAAAATTACATCAAGGTTTGGCGTTTCTTCGGCGTTTTTGGTGCCACCATTGCGGGCGTGGATGACGATGTCGTCCTTGCGCTTTTTAATGGTCGCCATATCCACCTTAAAGTTTTTGATGGTGACACCCAGGGCCGCGCTATTGGCTGCCATATAAGCCATTTTAGCCGATGCCACCCAGGTTTTGGTAGGTGTACAGCCATCATTAACACAGGTGCCTCCTATCCATCGTTTTTCAATCAATGCGGTTTTTTTGCCGGCTTGGGCCAGTTTTTTGGCTAAGGGTAACCCCGCCTGGCCTGCGCCTATTATTATTGCATCGTATTGTTTTGGCTTCATAAATAGCGGCTGTGGTGTTTATATAAAGATAAATGTTATTAACTGCTTTATAATGCCTGAGACCGCTTTTTGTTTGCTTTTATAGGGCGAATTGTCTGCCGAAAATCAGCATAAATATTTTTTTTAAAGATTTTTTTAATATTAGCATTAAAGGTATATCTTTGCAATCCCAAAATAAGGGAAACCATTTCAAAAATGGCCCGTTCGTCTAGGGGTTAGGACAGGAGATTTTCATTCTTCAAACAGGGGTTCGATTCCCCTACGGGCTACTAAAGGAAACAAACGATATCGTTTGTTTCCTTTTTTTATACCCATAAATATTTGGCGCACGATTGGTTAAGACCAAATCCTATTTAGTTCGATATTTTCCGATAAAATTTGGCGATCCCCCCTTTTGCGGCAGTGCAAAAGATTTCAGGCTATATATTGAAGGGACGGTTTCATATCAACCGGCTTGAATATAATATTGGACCGGACAATTCCATTGATAAAAAGGTGGAGATTGTGACCTGACGATCTTGTTGGAATAAATAGTTATTTCCCGTTGATCAGTCTAGCCATTAAAAATGCTGCACCGGCAGCAAGGGTTCCGATCACCACCACTTTCAGAGCACCACTGAAGGCCGGTTGACCGGTCATCTTACTTTTAAAATAACCAAATATGAAAAGGCAGATGAGGGTAATGATACAGGAATAATAAAGCGCCGTATGCGCATCTCTGACAAAGAAATATGGCGACAAGGGTATGATCCCCCCAACGATATAGGATATCCCTATAGTGATGGCGCTTTTGGTAGCGCGGTTGGGATGCGGTTCTTCCAGGCCAAGTTCATAACGCATCATGAAGTCAACCCATTTATCCTTATCCTTTGCCATTTCCTCGGCAATTTGAGTCTGCAGGTTCTCCGATAAACCAAATCCGGCAAAAACTTCTTTGACCTCTGCTTTTTCCTGTTCAGGAACACGCTCCACCTCATTGTACTCCCGTTGAAGTTCGGAGCGATAATGGTCTGCTTCCGTTCGTCCGGCCAAAAAACCGCCAAGCCCCATGGCAATGGAACCAGCCACAATTTCTGCTATCCCGGCGGTAACAACCAATCCCGAAGAGCTGACCGCCCCGCTTAGTCCTGCCGCCAGCGCAAATGGTACCGTTAAGCCGTCAGACATACCGATAACTATATCCCTGATGGTTTCTGAGCTGGTAACGTGTTGTTCGTGATGCATGGTTGAATTAAATAAATCGGATGAGTTTGCTTATCACAGACTTTTCTACAAATCGCAAAAATATATCTCCATTATGTAGGCATTCTGAAGTTAGGCACTTTTTTCGAGATAAAAGACAATTTGTAATTTGTTTAATTATCAATCGTTTACATTTAAAACATAAGCATGATCTCCATGTAGTAGAGTCATGACAGTTCCTAAAAAAACAAAAGAACTACTAAAGCTCAACTATAGCCTTAATAACTTTGGTTTGTGGGTCAAGCCAGCTTTTGAAATCTCTGGTTACTTCATCAAATTTTACCCTGTGTGTAATGTAATTAGAGGGATCAACCAATTTGTTTTTCATGGCTGATATTACATGATCAAAATCCTCGCGCGTGGCATTTCGGCTGCTCATCAATGTTGCTTCTCTTTTATGAAATTCTGGATGGCTAAAGCTTATCTCGCCTTTCTGTAAACCAATTAAAACAAATCGTGCTCCATGCGCCATATATTGAAATGCATTGTTAATGGCTTTTTGGCTGCCGGTAGCATCTATGATAACTGTGGGCATATCTCCGCCTGTAATTGCTTGCAAACGTGCAGTAACATTGTCTTTAAGAGCGTTGATGGTATGATCAACTTTTAATTTTTCTTTGCAAAAGTCTAGCCGTTGTTCGTTAATGTCTAAAGCTATTACTTTACCACCCGCTATGCGGGCAAACTCCATAGTGCCTAACCCGATCGGGCCTGCACCGACAATTAACACAAATTCACCTTTTGTAATAGCAGCGCGTCGAACGCCATGGGCCCCAATTGCAAGTGGTTCAACTAACGCCAACTCATCTAAACTTAAACCTTGTGCCGGTAATACCAATCGTGTAGGAACCTGTATAAATTCTGCCATGCCGCCGTCGGTGTGTACACCGAGTACTTGAATGTTTGAGCAGCAATTGGGTTTACCCATGCGGCAGGCCAGGCAGGTCTGGCAATTGATATATGGAATGACGGTGACGATGTCACCCGATTGAAAATCGCTGGTAGAAATTACTATCTCGGCAGCCAATTCATGACCCAATACCCTTGGATAATTGAAGTAAGGTTGCGTTCCCTCGAAAGCATGAAGATCAGTACCGCAAATGCCTATTCGACGGACCCTTAAAAGGGTGTTGCCTTCTGATGGTTCGGGCTTTAGACGATCTGCATATATCAGCTTTCCGGGTTCTTCGCAAATAAGTGTTTTCATGACATCTATTTTTTAAAACTGCGTAACTTTCCAATATGCAGCTTTCGGTTTTAAAGATTGGTCAAAAAGAAGAGGATAGTTTTTTCGCCCGGGTACGGGAAAGTTATTCAGCCAGGAAGACCGGTCGGAAAGATTCCAGAAAGTAACGCCAGTCAGTTCTTTTTTAAACTCCCTAAAAACTTCAAACACTCGTTGGTATTGCTCCGCCTGGCGCTGCTCTGCGGCAGCTGCGGGTATTCGTTCGTCATTGCTTGTAAAGACCGAAATGTCCAACTCGGTTATTTGCACCTGAAGTCCCAATGAGGCGTATTTTTTTATTGTTGCAATTAAGTTTTCGGTTGATGGCTTATTTAGCGACCAATGTGCCTGCAACCCGACGGCATTAATGGGTACTCCGTCAGCTAACAACTGTTTAAGGAGTCGGTAAATTCGTTCCCTTTTTTGGGGCTGTTCGGTATTGTAATCATTGTAAAACAAAATAGCATCGGGGTCGGCTTCGTGTGCATATTGAAATGCTTTTGCAATAAAGTCCTCTCCGCATATCTGGTACCACAAAGAGTTTCGCAAGAGTTGGCTGTCATCGTCAGCCACAGCCTCATTTACCACGTCCCAGGCATATATTTTGCCTTTATAACGACCAACAACCTGGTAAATATGATCTTTCAGCCGTTGCAGTAATACTGTTTTACTAACCAGCTTTCCATTTCCGTCGTAAAAAAACCATTTGGGTGTTTGGTTGTGCCAACATAAGTTATGCCCCCTTATTTTCAAATGGTGTTGCTGGGCAAAGTTGACAATCAAATCGGCATCCCGCCAGTTGTAACGACCCTCTTCCGGGTGTATAGGCCCCATTTTCATGGCATTTTCGGGTGTTAGGCTATTAAACTCTTGCAGAATTAACGCAGTCTGCGCCGAGTCTTTTAATTGATTAGCGCTAACGGCTACTCCTATGGGGAAATACTGCTGATAATAATCTTTAAGCCCCTTTGAAGAATAAGGCTGTTGTGCTGCTGCATTTATAGTAATAACGAGTATTAGAACACCCGTCAGTAACACCCGGGTGCCGATAGCATCTTGCCTCATTTTTAGCTTTCTATTTTTAGCACAAAGGCGCTTTTGCCGGGTGCCTGGTCCGGTAAATTTACGGTTAATCCGGCAGAATTTTGCCCGAAATCTAAGGTCTGTCCATGACCCAATAAACTCACCTTTTGTACCTTGGCTGTTGTGTTGGTATTGAGTGTTTTTATAAGCGTAGTTTTGTCGGTGGGCCAACCCAATAGGGTGGCATAAAGCGTTTTGCCATTGGTAACAAAGCGCATATCCGCCGCTCCGAAAGGTTTGCCTTTGCCCTCATTAAAACCTTGCGCACTTAGCGGCGCCGTTGATTCCATGGCCGGGCCTTCGCCGTAAACTTTCCATGGCCGGGTGCCGTAAATACTTTCGCTGTTTATTTGCATCCATGCGGCAATCTCTTCAACTACAGCGCGTTCTTTGTCATCAATAGTGCCATCGCCACGCACCGGGATATTTAACATCAGGTTACCATTTTTGCTCACTACATCAATCAACGTATGTATCACAGTTTTGGCGCTTTTATATTGATTATGATCGTAAATGCGACGGTCATAATGCCAGCCGCCAATGCAGGTATCAGTTTGCCAGGGTTGTGCCTCAATCTGGTTGCTTTGGCCGCGTTCAATATCCCACACCATACATTTACGTTGTTGCTCGTCCAATATTTTGCCAAAAACTACCGCATCCAACTTGCCGTGTTTTTTAATATTGGTATTATATAGATGAGCGGCAATGCGTAAACCAACATCACTGGCGGGCCATAGTGGCAAAGCGGTATCATCAAAATAAACAAACTCCGGCCCGTATTTATCAATTAACGCTACGGTGCGGTTATAAAACTTTTCGCAATAAGCTTTTGATGGCGGGGTTACGCCATTGCCCCAGTTCCACTGGCGATGGATCATGCCATCGTCTAAACTGTTTTGGCTTAGGGGATGGTTCTGCGCGTACAGATCTTGCGGGTCTTCGCCATCCCACCATTTACCGGTGCCGTCAGCTGCAGTAGCTTTCCCGTCATAAGATATCCCGGCTAAGGGGCCATTCTTATCTGCCCGCTGCGCGGTTTCCATCCAGCTCCAGGCATGGGCGGCATGAACACTTACGCCAAATCTTAAATCGTGTTGTTTCGCTGCTTTGGCCCAACCGCCTACCAGGTCTTTTTTGGGACCCATGCGGGTCGAGTTCCATTTTTGATATTTGCTGTCATACAGATCAAAATTATCGTGGTGATTTGCCAGCGCCATGAAATATTTTGCTCCTGCTTTTTTATATAAACCAAGCAGTTCTTGCGGGTCCCAGTTTTCTGCTTTCCACTCATGGATAACATCTTTAAAACCAAATTTTGAAGGATGTCCGTACTTTTCGCAATGGTATTTGTATTGATCGCTGCCTTCCTGGTACATTCCTCGTGCATACCAGTCACCCCGTTCGGGTTGGCACTGCGGCCCCCAATGCGCCCACATGCCAAACTTTGCATCGCGGAACCAATCTGGTACTTGATATTGGGTTAACGAATCCCAGGTGGGCTGAAAAGGTCCGGCTGCGTAAGGTGCTTTTAATAGTCGGCCTGCATAACTTTTTGAAAGATATAAAGATGACACGCCGGCGGCTATGCCTTTTATTAAAGTTCTTCTTTCCATAATTACTTGTTTGTTAAGGTGAAATCAGGAAGACTGATTTTTTTACCGCCATCCATGGCCGACTCATGCGCCAAAATACCTACGCAGGTAATGTTAGCCGACTGCCGTGCATTAGGGAATGGCTGGCGGCTATTTACCAATGCTGATACAAATTCATTCACTAAATGCGGATGCGAACCGCCATGGCCCGAACCCTGGATAAAGGATAAATGCTGATTACTATTAGCATCATAAACCCCGCCGGTGGTAAAGGCCTGGATCTCTTTAGGTAACAGATGCGCATAATCTGGTATCGTCACTTTTTCAGGAGTTTCGCCGGTATGGATTACAGATTGTTCATGCTCAACTAATGTCCACTCAAAGGTTTTTTTGGAACCGTATACGTCGAAGCTCTCGCGGTATTGTCTTGCGGTGTTGAAAAGCGATCGTGTTACTTCAGCAGCCAAATCAGAATCTTTAAACTTGATGTGACAACTCTCAACAGCAAATGGGGAACCATATTTACCAATCAGGGTTTCATCAATGCGCCCGGAGCCAAAGCAGGACACATACTCGGCATCGGCTTTAGCCAAAGCCAAAACAGGGCCTACGCAATGTGTTGCGTAATGCATCGGCGGCAGGCCTTCCCAGTAGCCCGGCCAACCTGCCATTTCTTGCTGGTGCGAGGCTCTTAAAAATTGAAGTCGACCCAGTTCGCCATTTTCATACAGTTCTTTTACAAATAAAAATTCGCGACTGTAAATCACGGTTTCCATCATCATGTAGGTTAGGCCGGTTTCTTTCACTGCTTCTACAATCTGGCGACATTCTTCAACCGTGGTAGCCATGGGCACAGTGCAGGCTACATGCTTGCCCGCACGCAAGGCTTTGATAGATTGCTCGGCATGGTTTTGGATTGGAGTGTTGATATGTACTGCGTCGACATCAGGATCTTGCAATAATTCGTCATAATCAGTGTAACGTTTTTCAATACCGAAAGCATCGCCTACCTGGTGCAGCTTAGTATGGTCGCGCTGGCAAATGGCATACATATTTGCATTTGGATGATGCTGATAAATTGGGATAAATTCTGCCCCGAAACCTAAGCCAACTATGGCTACGTTAATTTTTTTATTTTCCATACTTGTAATAAATGCTGTTTGATATTTTGAGGGCTATTGCGCCCAATGTTTTAAAAATGCTAATCCTTCCGAAGCGAATTTATCCTGGCTCGAAGCCAGCGGATGCCAGATACAAACAGCCTGGGCTAATTCCTTGTTGTCAGGTGTGAAGCTCTCTATTGACACCGTTCCTTTATAGTTTATCGCTTCCAGCCCGCGGCGGTAGGCCGCCCAGTTTGTTTGGCCTGTTCCCGGTGTCCCACGGTAATTTTCGGCAACCTGTACATGAATCAGTTTATCGCCGGCTAGTTTTATCGCTTCCTCAATGTTCGGCTCCTCAATATTCATGTGGAAACCATCTAGAATTATTTTAGCAGCCGGGTGATCAATCTCGTCTACCAAACGCACCACGTCCCAGGCGGTATTCACTAAATCAGATTCAAAACGGTTTAAAGGTTCTAACGCTATCTCCAAATTCTGTTCGGCGGCCATATCGCAAACCTTGCGTAGGTTTTTAACAGCAAGGGCCCATTCTGCTTTACGCTGTTCTGGCGGCACCATACGCGCCTTTCCAACTGCCGAATACATTGGCCCTGCAAAAAACTTAGTGTCCCATAAAGCACATAGATCAAGGCAGTCAGCTATGTACTTAAAGCATATTTCATGAATGGCGGGGTCCTCATTGGTCAAATCGCGGGTTGGTCCAAATGCGCCGCACACAATAGCCTTAAGACCATATTTGGCAAGTGCTTTTTTTACCGCATGGCCATCAATTAATGCGGGGTCTTCGATAGCTATCTCAACTACATCAAAGCCCATTGCAGCAATTTTGGGAAATAGTTCTTCTATTGACGATGTTTGAAATGGCGACGTAAATAGCCAGGTGCTTACACCGAATTTTATTGGTAATGACATTTTTGATTTTTAATAGGGTGTAGCTTCGGGTTCGTCTGGCTGATTTAATGTTACGGCTTTGTAACCTCCTTTTGATCTGAAATACAGGATAAGAAGTACAAAGCTTACCAGCATGATCAAAGGGAAAATAACGATGTAGCGCAATGCTTCTTTTTTTGCAGTGTCGCGAATTGTGGTGACAGTTCGTTGTTCATCGACATTTGCCGTAGCCAATTTTGTTTGATCCAACGCTTTATAATCGCCAAAAAGACTTGTCTTTTGCTCTGTAACATAGGTGCTGTGTATAGCTGTTTGATGCGTCCCGTCGTAGGCGGTGACCTTTTTATCTACTGATTTATCCTGGATAAAACCTAATATCCCTGCACCAATGACGCCGGCAGCAATCATGCCCAAACCGCCTGTAATGTTTAATGTTAAAGCTCCTCCTTTTGGAAAACGCTCTGATACCATACCCAACATAGTCGGCCAAAAAAAAGACTTGCCCAATCCATATATAGTTGCGGCTATCAGAATTACGTTACCGGCAGAAAAAGACATGGCATATAAGCCAATACCTGCAATGGCAGAGCATATAGCTAACAATCCCGGTGATGAGAACCGATGTGATATCGGACCGGCGAAAAAGCGTAGTACAAACATAATGGCCGATGTATATACCAATACCCAACCGGCTTGAAAGCCTATTTTGTTCATTTCCGGTGTCATTAAATCTGTTATCCAGCTATCCGTACCTAATTCGGTTGTCGCCAGCGGTATCATAATTAATAACAAGGCTATAAACAGTGGGCGACCGAAGCTACGCGTGTAATAACCAAACCCTGCTGTTATTAATAAAGTGATGATGACGTTTGCAGCGGTGGTCCAGCCAAATACTGCACCTAATTGGAATATGATTAGAGCCACTATGATCAATGCGCCGCCCGCCCCGACTTCTTGTAACATTTCTTTGTAAGACACGCCGGCTTGTACGCGCTCATTCAAAGGGAACTTTCTGGAGATAGTCATCAACGCGTAGATCACGGTTGGAATTAATATTAAGGCTATCTTATACTCCCATTTGACATTAACACCAAGCAACAGTGCCATTACACCACCTAAAACCAAACCGCCGGCCCAACCTGCGTGAAGCCTGCTCAACCATTTGATTTTTTGATTAGGAAACATTGTTGCCACCACCGGATTTGCTACAGCTTCAACTGTCCCGTTACCAATGGCACAAATAAATGAGCCAATATAGAGCATCCAATAACCGGTGGCAAATATGGTTAACAATGCCGATGCTATGTGGCAAAAGACAGCAATAAACATGGCTGTTTTATAGCCGATACGATCAATTACCAAACTGAACAATACAATGCTTATGGCGAAGGGCCAAAGGCCCACACCGGCAATTTCGCCCAACTGGGTTTGGGTAAGATTGAAATCGTGCCCCCATTGTGGCAATACCAGCGCACGCAAAATAAATCCGAATGCGGTAGTGACAATTGAAATGAAGCAGGCATAAAAAAGCTTCATATCGGGTGCAGAGGTTCCGTTTGTTGTAGCCGTCATGGTTTCTGATTATTTAACAACTTTCATCATGCCGTTCATAATGCGCCAATGGCCGGGGAAAGAGCATATAAATGGATAATCTCCTGCTTCAGCAGGCACCCGGAACTTTAATTTAAAGCTTTTTTGAGGCTCTACCAATGTTGTCGAGAACAACACTTCCGGAATCTTCGGAACATAATTTTGTTCTATGCCTTTTGGGTCTTGAGCCAGTTTGTCTGCCGCAGCGCCAGCCTTTTCCAAACTCCCTTTTTGAAGGATCACGAAATTGTGCTGCATAAAATCTGGGTTTGAAAAATCAACTTCTATCATGCTGCCAGCCTTAACTGTGAAAATTTTGGTGTCAAACTTCATTGCATTTTGGATTACATTGATTTTCACAACCTGGTCTGGCTTGGTGTCGGATGCCTTTGCTTTGTTATTTTCACCAGTATTGGCGGCCCTAATCTCTTCTGCTGCGCCCTTGACATGAGTTGATATAGCAGCCTGTAGCGCCTTACTAATCCAATAGTCATTCATATTCTGCGGGATTTTTTGCATGGCTTGCAAGGTTGTCCCCATAGCGCCTGACTGCGGCATGTCTGCGATTATTAAAATGGCAGCTAATCTTGTGTTTAAATTGACATCGTTTAAAAGACCGGCATTTTGAATAGCCGACATTGATTTTGCGGTCAAGGGCAGTACTTGCAACGCCGCTTTTCTAACGCCTGCCGATGGGTGTTTCAGCGCTTCTTCAGCGACACTAATAGCTTGTTGATCCGAACCTTCAAGCAAGCCCAAGCCTTTAAGCGTCCACAACGCATGTATGGCCGCCGGATTAATGCCTAACAGGTCAACATCCCTATTTTGAATTAGCGCATAAAGTTGCGGTGCCACTTGTTTGTATCCACCCTCAACGATTAGTCTTTGTGCAGTCATTCGCCAAAACATATTATCGTCTTGCAGCGCCGCCACGAGTTGACCCGGGTTGTTTTTGTCAAGTTTCTTTATAGCCGAAGGTTTTGCATCATCATAAACTATCCGGTAAATGCGGCCATGCGTTCTGTCGCGCAAGGGATTGATATAGGCGTTACCTTTGCCATTTTCAAATCCTTTAGGAGTGGGGTTGTGCTGGATGATGAAGTTATACCAGTCAGCCACCCATATTGCGCCATCCGGACCAACTTCGGACTGTACAGGAGCCAGCCATTCGTCTGCACTTGCCAAGAAGTTCCAACCATCTTTTTCTTTAAAGCCGGAGCCATCGGGTTCTAATATTGCCCGGTGCACGATGCGCCCGGTTGGTTCATTCACAAAGGCTATACGGTTCCAGTATTCTTGCGGGAAATTACGTGCTGTATAAAGATTGTGTCCGGCAGCAGCGGTGAAGCCATCGTGCACATCCACCTGTCTTAGATTTTTGGTTACCACGTGCATATTGTAGTGTCCGTCAATCTTTTCGACAGAGGTCATTGGTGGCAAACCGATCTTATTAATGTAAGATAGTGGCATACCCAGATAGTCGCTATGCGAGTTATTGGCGGTTGATATAAATACATCGTTGTTTTCTGAAAATCCTAAGCCCCAGGTGTTGTTGCTGGTGGCGCCCATGTGCTCCATGTGTTTGCCATCGGGTGTAAAACGGTAAGCCGCTTGCGAGAAATCGAAATGCTCGCCGCCAACGTCGCCTTTGAAACCTGAGTAACCAACGGTGCCCCAAATTTTATTGTCAAACCCATAATGCAAATTTGAAGGACCGGCATGTGTGTCGAATTTACCCCAGCCGGATATGAGCTTCTCACGGATGTCGGCCTTGTCATCACCGTTTGTGTCTTTTAAAAATAGGAAATCCGGAGCCTGCGCAATGATCACGCCGCCGTTAGCAAAAACAATACTGGTTGGAATATTCAGTTTGTCGGCAAAAATGGTGAACTTGTCGGCTTTGCCGTCGCCGTCGGTATCTTCGCATATTTTTATACGGTCGTGGCCTTCTCCCGGGTTGCTGATAATTGTATTCGGATAATCAACGGTTTCCACTATCCAAAGACGACCGCGTTCATCCCAAGCCATGGCAATAGGCTTTTCAATATCAGGTTCGGAAGCAAACAGCTGCATTTTAAAACCAACCGGTACCTGGGTTAATAGCTGCGATTCGGTAGGGGACAGCGGTGCCTGTAATTTAGGTGCAGGATTACGGTTTTCATAGTTAGGAATATCTGCAACCGTATAACCGGGGTTAGGCTTCGGTAATTTTGCCAGTCCCTTGTCAGCCTTTTTACCAACCGCCCATATTACGCCATTCTCCAGCATCTTTAAAAAATCGGGATTCTTCCAGGTATGCTCGTCGTGCCCGTAAGCGGTATAAAATACGCGGCCCTTACCGTAATTATTCGTCCAGGTATAAGGTTCGTGATGGTCGCCTTCTACGCGTTCTGTTATAACATGGATATCCTTGTTGATCTTGGTGTGTACGTAAGTTTCATCCCAGGTAGTGAATGCGTTTACGCCGTTCATAATAGGATGCTTCTTGTCGACAATAACCATTTTAAACGTATCGGTTTTATGGCTGCTAAACTGCCCACCGATCATTTTCACAACTTCGTCCGAATTGCGAAAGCAATACGATGCACAATGAATGGGGATAAAGCCCTTCCCACTTTTTACATATTGTAATAGGGCTTTTTCCTGCGGTTTAGAAATGGTGTCGTAATTGGCGTATAATATCAACCCATCATATTTTGAAAGCGTGGTTTCATTCAGATCATCCGGGTTAGTGGTATAAGTAATATTAATTCCATCCTTGAAAAAAGACTGTTGAACAATCTCGGCAAACTTGTCGGACAAGTGATGCGTGGCGGTATGGCCCAGGAATAGAATCTCCAACCGGTGCGGTGGATATTTAATAAAGGTGCCTTTGATGCTTACCAATGCTGCCAGGCATATCGTTGCCAGGATTAAGTATTTTTTCATGAAAACAATTTAAATAGGTTTATACGTAACCGGTGGATTAGGTATAAACAAATATGGTTATCAAATCTTTTTCTTTTTTGTCTAATTCTGACTGTATTTTATCATTAAACACTTAATTTTATATTTTTTGATGCTAATAATCAATTATGAAAGCGGCTATACACAAGTCTTCTATTCCTGAATCTCAGATCTTTATGATTAAATACCTGGAGGATCAATACTTCGATCCCATATGGCACTCGCATTCTGAGTATCAATTATTTGTTCCGCTTGAAGGTACCGGCACCCGCTTTATTGGCGACAGTATCAAATCGTTCGCGCCAAATGAGTTGATATTAACGGGGTCAAACCTGCCGCATTTGTGGCGAAGTGATGAGGCCTATTTTGAAAAGACTAATCGCTTAAAGGTTCGTGGGGTTGTAATCTACCTGCAAGAAAGTATACTCGGAGAACACCTGATGGGTAAAGAAGAAATGGTCCAGCTAAAAAGGCTGTTTAAACGATCATCGCGCGGTCTGGAATTTTATGGCGACGTAAAGCAGAAGGTTATCACGATGATGAAAGAGTTGGTGTTGCTAACCGGTTTAGAAGCGTTCATTCACCTGCTTAAAATTTTAAATCTGTTGTCTGTTTCAAAAGAATACCATTATATATCGCACAACGAGTACATCGAACCTTTTAAGGAAGATGAAACTGACCGGATGAGCAGTGTTTATGAATATATCTTAAAGAACTATCGCAAAAAAATACATTTAAACGATTTAGCCGACTTGCTATGCATGACACCAACATCATTTAGTCGCTACTTTACAGCAGCCAATAATAAAGGCTTCACTCGCTTTATAAGCGAACTAAGGGTTAAACACGCATGTAAACTATTGACAGAAACAGATCTGAGTATTGCAACCGTTTCAGAACGCTCGGGCTTTAAAACCTTGTCAAACTTTAACAGACAGTTTAAAGACGAAATGAGAAAAAAGCCGTCGGATTATAAAAAGGAGTTTTTGGGGTTATAGTTAATCGAACCCGGTAAAAACTACCTAACCGGCGCGGTAAGCATATATTGCCACACATATTTAAACTGCGGCGTGGTGGTTGAGCCATGCGGGTTAGGAGTTTCAACATCGGTAACCAGAATATGATTTTTACTCACAACGGGCGTCAACGGCTTTATACTCACGCTATCTATAGTTGCGGTTTCCATCAATGTTTTGCAATTCTCTAATTGCAGGTGCACATTATATGGGTCTTTATAATGCAAAAACGCGAAATACCTTGATGCGTTGGTGGCACCTTTTTTAGCTTGCCATGGGGCGGGCGCGTTAAAGCTTTTACTGTAATCTTGCGGGCCGCTAAACATCAGCACCCGGTCAACTTTATACATTTTGCCAATATAGGCGGCATGCCCCGCTCCCTGCGAATTCCCGGCCGGTATGATCTTCTCCCAAACAGGTTTGCCATTTTTTACAAACTGCTTCCAGTTGCCGGCAGGGTCATTCTTAATCAAATAGTTCAATACATTATCAAACCGGTTTAAAATACTGTTGGCGCTGTCTACCTCAATAGCGTCGCTAACGGGTTTGCCGGTCAGGCTTTCCAGCCGGTAATTATCAAATGCCTGCACGTCGGGGTTATTGGCGAGCTTGACAGCCTCTAAACTGTTCGGATAATCCAGCGCAATGACATGGTAGCCCATTGATGATAGTATCGTATCCAAGGTAATAGTTCGCGCGGCCACGCCGTTGGTGCCGGCAATCATCAACACCAATTTATGGGCATCGGGCTTGCCTTTGTACCAGGTGGCAATATGTTCCCCATGAAGGTCTTTAATAGCGGCGTTGGTGGCGCTCGGCATCACTTTTATAATATTTGGCTGTGCCGATAAATTTAACGTTGCGATAAAAATCAGCGCAAGGCAAAGAAATAAACAAAGTTTAATGCGGTTCATAGCACAATACTACAAATAATATTATATAAAGCCTATGGGGTTAATGGATTTAATTTATATTTGTCTGCATGAGTACCTCATTACCTCCACTCGACGTACACCCAAACAGCGTGGGTCTTGGCGCTGAAATTCGCGGTATCGACCTGCGCGAGTTAACCGACGAATCATTTAATCAGGTCTACAGCGCCTGGCTGGATCATTCTGTTCTGCTTTTCCGGGGCCAGCAACTTACAGATGAGCAGTTGATTAGTTTCAGCCGCCGGTTTGGCGAGCTGGACCTGGCACCAATTCAGGAAAACGGCCGTCGTTTTGTAGATGGCTTCCCGGAACTGTATATCGTCTCTAACGTGATCGAGAATGGTGAAGCGATTGGCAGCCTGGGCAGCGGCGAGGCTGTCTGGCATACCGACATGTCTTACCTGCCCGAGCCACCCAAAGCCAGTATTTTGTATGCCCTTGAGATTCCGCCATCGGGCGGAAATACGGAATTTATGGATATGTTCGGTTTGTATGAGTCGTTGCCGGCGCAGCTAAAAGAACGGCTCCGGGGCTTGCGCATTAAGCACGATGGCACTTACAACAGCGGAGGTTATGTTCGTCATGGCGTCACTGCAACAGACGATCCCCGCACTTCACCGGGAACTTTTCACCCGCTTGTTTGCAAGCATCCCGAAACCGGCCGCCCTGGCCTTTACCTTGGGCGGCGACGTAACGCCTACATTGAGGGTCTTGAATTAGCAGCATCAGAAGCGCTGCTCGACGAAATATGGAGTTACACCAACCAAAAGCAGCTGGCGTGGCACAACGTATGGAAAGTCGGCGATCTCGTACTGTGGGACAATCGCTCTACCATGCACCGCCGCGACTCCTTTGATGCAGGCCATCGCCGGGTCATGCATCGTACCCAAATTAAGGGACAAACACCGCCTTCTGCATGAAGACCTTAGCATCCAACAGGGTTTTGGCCGTACTTTGCCTGATGTACCTGGTGCTGTATATAGACCGGGTAAACATAGCCACCATAGCCCCACGCATCACTGCCGATCTGCGGCTCTCCAACACACAATTCGGTTTCGCTATATCCGCATTCGCTTACCCCTATGCCATATTACAGTTAGCCGGCGGCTGGCTTGGCGATCGCTTCCGCGTTCGTTATGTATTAGCTGCATGCGGCATGGTTGTTTGCATTGCCACCTTACTTACGGGCGCATCCACGACGTTCGCCGTTCTGGTTTTTGCGCGCACACTGCTGGGTCTGGGCGAGGGCCTTGCTTTCCCCACCGCGACGCGTGCTTTAGCAATCTGGCTTCCGCCAGAGCGCTGGGGTTTCGCGCAAGGTATCACACACGCCGCCGCACGACTCGGCAATGCGCTCACACCGCCGCTCATTGTGGCGTTGCTTGCCTACACTTCGTGGCACGTCTCGCTGTATCTGCTAGGCTCACTGAGTTTGCTTTGGACACTCGCCTGGTTATGGGCTACGCCAAAGGAAAACAACAGCCCGGTTGGAAAAAACGAAAAAGCGAAGGTCGTAATCCCATGGCTCAAGCTTGCAAAACGAATGCTTCCCGTAACCGCTGTCGACTTTTGCTATGGATGGACGCTTTGGGTTTTTCTCACGTGGTTGCCATTGTTCTTCTTCCAGCATTTTGGCCTTGACCTGAAACATTCCGCACTGTTCTCGTCGGGCGTACTCCTTGCCGGGGTGCTGGGCGACACAGTTGGAGGGTTGCTTACAGACCGTATCTATCGCATCACCGGAAGCCTGCAGAAAGCTCGCCGCAACATCATTGTGATCGGAATGCTGGGCACCTTCGTTTTCCTGTTGCCGGTCCTCCAATCTCGTAATGTAACACATGTGGCACTGTTTCTTTCGGCGGCTTGTTTCTTCTCCGAGTTGATTGTGGCACCCATTTGGGCCATCCCCATGGATATTGCCCCCCGCTATGCCGGTACCGCCAGCGGCATGATGAACTTTGGCTTCGGCGTGGCAGGTATCATCTCGCCGGTGTTCTTTGGCAAAATTCTGGATTCCACCGGCAGCTGGGCAGCCTGCTTCTATGTTTCGCTGGGCATACTGCTCCTTGGAGCGATTGGCGCATTCTTCATGCGGCCGGATAAGCCTTTTGAGCAGGCGGAAGGCATGAGTTAGTATTCATTCAGGCGATAAATGCCGCACGATTTTTTTCGATAAATTCAGCAAACGTAATAGGTTTCTTACCTATAAGTTCTTCGATCTTATTATTAAAGCTTGGTAGTCCAAAAATATTGTCACCTTCTGTTTTGCCGACGTGGTCTTTAAAATAATCATAGCCTCCAATGCCAATCAAATCAGCCATCTCCTGTACACTTACCTGCTCGTACACTATATCCTTTCCTAAAGTCTGAGCAACAATTTCACCTAGTTGGGTATAACTCAGCACTTCGGGTCCAAAGAGTTGATAGGTTTGCCCGATGTGTTGTTCAGGATCAGCCAATATAGCAGCGGCAGTGCGACCAAGATCTTCGGCGGCTACCGGGGCATGTTTCGCATCGGCGGGAAAGCTCATTTTTAGTTGGCCTGATTTAATTTGGCCTGAGACATATAAGAACCATTCAGAAAAAAATGTAGGCCTTAGGTGGGTTGTCGGAATCCCTGTCCAATTAAAAACTTCTTCAGAGAGGAAATGCCGGATAGTCGCCGGGCTTTTTGAAGTTGACGTTACCTGTTTCTGGGACATATTCACGATGAATTCGGCTTCGGCTTCTTTTGCGGCCTGCGCGAATATGACGGTGGCATCCAGCAGCATGGGGCTTAAAGGATACACAAAATACCCTCTTTTAGTGCCCTGCCACGCTGCTCTGACATCATCAAGATTTTGCAGGTCTCCGACAAAGATCTCGGCACCGAGTGCTTTGAGCCGCGCGGACCGGTCGTCTTCTTGATGTACAAATGCGCGCACATCAAATCTTTTTTGCAGCAGCGCTTCTACAGTAGGCGCTCCCGTTGCACCGGTAGCACCGGTGATTAAAATTTTAGTTTTTTCCATTTTCATCATATTTATTGATCATTTTCTTTTTTTAATTGCTGTAAAATTATAGTGTATAATCTTATTTAAATACCGATCGGTATAAAATGACAAAATGATGTGTTTTATTAGACCTCTATTCTAATAAAATAAACAGCGAGCAGGCCTTTGTGTGAAATTGATTATGTTAACGCTATATTTAACAGATGATAAAACCGGTCAAAATGCTTAGGATTAAAGCTGTATGCTTTCTTTTGTTCCTTTTGTTTGTCACGCCATCTATGGCCCAGATCAAATGGCCAAACGGGCAACTTCTGCCATCATTCCCGGCGCCCGCCCAGACTCAGGATTTGATTACCCTGCGTGAGAACTCTCCCTATGCTTCGGCAGAAATGTACCTGTTTGCTTCGTTAAAAGGTTTGGTGAACCGGACGAAACCACGTATTTTCTCTTATGAGGGCGATGCTAACGGCGAGGGGCCGCATACCTGGCTGGAATCGCTGGGTTTGAACTGGTCTGAACCTGCCGACAAATGGGACCTGATTATGAAATACCGGAAAGAAATTTCGGGCTTAATTGTTTATGATACCGCCCAGATCCATACCGTTAATCTGGCCACGGTAATTGCCAAAAGCAAAGGGGCGCTCATCGCTTCGCCGCTGTTATTGTCTAAATTAACTGCACCGCCTTATAACTTGCCTGTTTTATTGGATCTGCGAGGAAAGTTCAACAGTAAGTTGGACGTTTACCAGGAACTATATGATCAATATTGGCCGCATTTGGATCATCGTTTGGTTATCGGGCTAAATCCTAAAGCGCAGAAAGCTGCTCTTCGTGAATATGCAGCAGCGTTGGGTGTCGCGGTAATATGGCTTGATCCTAAAATAGCCGGCGAAAGTGAACTGTTGAACAAGTTTCTGGCTTCCATGTCACCGGGTTCGCCCTTTATGGGCTGGTGGCCGGAGGAAGCGCCCGGGGTAAAGCGGGCCTCGCAATATGGTATTGCAACCATTGCGAGCGACTGGTGTTTTAACCTGACGGTATTTAGTGGCACATCCAGAACCATTCATATCAAACCAATCCCCCCAAAGCCGGCACTCCAAAACAAAATCTATGTAGCATTTATATTAAGCGACGGCGACAATCTGCAATTTGACGAGCACCTGATGCGCAAGCTTTGGAATAATCCAGACCGTGGTTCTGTCCCGATGGGCTGGACCGTGTCGCCTGCTATGGTTGATGCGATGCCGGGCGCGCTTAACTACTACTGGCAGTCCTCTACCGTCAATGATAATCTGATCTCCGGGCCTTCCGGCTATGGTTATACTTATCCTAACAACTGGTCAGACGAAAAATTGCTCAAACAATACGTTTCTAAAACGCAGGACTATACAGCTCGTGCCGGTCTAAGGGTAATCACTATCTGGAACACTATTACCGGCGGTATTAACCCTAATGTTGGCAATATGTATGCTACTCAGGCAAGTTCGTTGCTTGGTGTAACTGCCCAGAACACCGGCGGCGGACTCACTATTTATAATAACAGCTTACCAGCCATGGCGCTTGATTGCAACTACTGTACAAATGAGCAGGCAATGAAAGATTTCATAGGCAGGGCCGTAGTGGGTTGGGATAAAACCTCCCCGCGATTTGTGATCATACAGGCGCAACCCTGGAAGGGCGTAACGCCGACAAGCTTTAAAAATGTGGCTAATTCATTGAATGAAGATTATGTGGTTGTTAGGCCTGATCAACTTTTTCAGCTTATTCGTGAGAAAAATGGTCTTTCAGTTAATCCAAAATAATTTACAACATTAATTCGTGGTGAAATACATTCAATCAATTATATGTGCAGCAGGACTGATGTTATCAACCACTGTTTTCGGACAGGCTGTAATCAAAATAGATACCGGGCGGGCACTCGCCAACTCGTATTTAGGCAATGGCGTACAGTGGGACCCTTACGAAGTTAAATCGCTCTCTGATGCCGACTGGGAAAAAGCCTACCGGCGGCTTGACTTTATGAAACTGGGCTTTGCGCGGGTGGTGATAAATGCCTCACTATATTGTAAAACCGCTCCTTTGGGACAGGCGCCTGTATATGATTTCAACTCGCCTACGGCACAGGTGCTGTATAAGATCCTGGATTATTGCCAATCCCGGCATGTGACAGTAATTCTTGGTGAATGGGGCGATCCATCAGGCAAAGGCGAAACCGTAGACCGTACCCGGAAACAACTAAGGTTTGATGGGATACAGGAGTATGACCCACGCTGGACCTTTATTATCGGTGATTTTCTGACATACCTTATCAACGAAAAAAAATATACCTGCATCAAATATTACAATTTAGGCAATGAACCCAACGGCGACTGGATGTATACGGAAAGTTTCGCCACCTGGAAGACATCTATCATTAACCTGGACAATGAATTGAAAGCCCGCAACTTGCGCGGGAAGGTGAAAATTGTAGGTCCGGATGCATCTTGGGCCAACCAATGGATCAAGCAAATAATAGCTGATAAAAAATTGGTGAACATCATTGATGCCTACGAAGTGCACTGGTATGCTATGGCCAAAGAGATAAACAGTGAAAGCTTCGAAAAAGAATTGGCCTACTACCGCGATTATATTAACACCAACGACCCTAATGGTAAAAGTAAACCTTTCTTTTTAGGCGAGGGTGGGATGCTGGAGGGTAAAAGCAAGACCCTGGATCAGCAAAAAATGATCGGCACTTTTCAATACGGGGTTTGGATGGCCGACTATGCGGTACAAAGTATGCAGGCCGGACAAGCGGGGGTGATAGCCTGGTCTTTGGATGACGCTATGCATGTGGCCGCCCGCACGGGTAATACCGGCAGTCTTAATGATTACGAGTGGAAAGAATGGGGCCTGTGGGACAGTTTTGGCGAAGAAAAAGGCAAACCCGAATTGGAGAAATTAAGGCCATGGTACTATACCTGGTCGCTTTTATCAAAATATGTACCCGCCGGCAGCAAAATATTAAAAGTTGACAGTACAGGCATTGTCGGGCTAAGGAGTGCCGCTGTAACTTTTAATGATAATGGCCAAACCGGATACACGTTTATAATAGTTAATGCTACTGATAGTCATAAAGAGGTTAACTTACAACTCCCGGCAGGTAGTAAACTTACGCTGCACCAGTTTAGTTATTTTGAGAACGATATGTCACGAACGCCTGATGGTTTTCCCGTGGAAAAGCGGACGATCAAGAATGTAAGCAACAGCAAAATCTTGAAAATTGGACTCGAAAGTAAAGGTGTGGTTGTACTGACAACAATGAAATAAAAATCTTTCTACGTCAATCAATCAACCGAGCCGATTTAATTATCGCTTATAAAGATTATTTGCTAATTTCCATTGGCCCGGTAATGGCTGGTTATTTCATGCACACGGATAAGGTAAATGTCATCAACTACTATAATATATTGGCTATGCTGCTATCGGCATCCGTAGCTGTGTTTATACCGTTCGAGCTGGTACTGTTATCGTATATTATATTAGGTCCGGGTCATTATCTCACCGAAATATCATGGCTTAACCAGCGCCAATTTTTCACTGTCAAAAAGTATGACATCCTTATGTTGATAGCGCTGATTGCTATCACGCTGTTGTTGAAGCTGCCATTTGCTAACCTTTTGTTTTATGTTTTTGGCTTATCATTTATTTTATTAGTGGTAAAGGGCAGGGTATATCAATTGCTGGCTTTTGCAATCGTAGTTATAGCCGGCTATTTCTTTTTAACCAATAACCTGTTGCGGACGATCTTTGGTTTATACATCCCCACACTTATACATGTTTACCTCTTTACCGGTGCTTTTTTGCTTTTTGGCGCCCTGAAGAATAAACATTTTTCGGGTTACCTAACCTTTCTGGTTTTTTTGGCTTGCCCCTTGTTACTGGGCGTTCTGTTTACCGGTTACCATCCTTTACCCACCCACTGGGCCACGATTGAATACCGCGAATTTGCACAGTTAAATACCACTACTTTACGCAGCCGATATCTGAACATTTATACCGATAAAGCCAGCATTATTTTAACGCGGGTAATTGCCTTTGCCTACACTTACCATTATATCAATTGGTTCAGCAAAACCAGCGTGATCAAATGGCATCGCATATCAGTGCCAAGAGCAATCATTATCGGATTGATCTGGATTGCTTCGGTTGGCTTATATTTTTACAATTATCGTTTGGGATTTAAATGGCTTTTTCTTTTAAGCCTGGCGCACGTAATACTGGAGTTTCCGCTTAACCACCGTAGCTTCATAGGCATAGGCCGCGAAGTGGGTGTGAGGTTAAGATCAAGGCCTGAAATTTGACAATTCAATTATGTGTTTAAACATGTAACTTGATAAAATATGTTACTTTTATAAAAATTTATACTCAACAAAAAACAATGAAAAAGATCATTACAATAGTAGCCTTAGTAGCAACGCAGAGTGTGTTGTTTGCCCAAACTAAATGGAACGTAGATAAGGCGCATGCACGCCTTGAATTTACAGCAGTGCATATGTCGGTTTCTGAGGTTGACGGCGTTTTTAAAGATTTCGATGCGTCTGTTACTGCGTCAAAGCCTGATTTCAGCGATGCCAAATTTGAATTATCTGCCAAAGTTGCCTCTATTAACACAGACGTTGATATGCGTGACGCCGATTTAAAATCAGATCACTTTTTTGATGCTGCTAATAACCCTGAGCTTACCTTCGTGAGTACCGGTATTAAAGCAACAACAGCTAATCACTATAAATTAAGCGGTAAAATGACCATGCATGGCATAACAAAAGATGTTGTGCTTGATCTTTGGTATCGCGGAACTATAGATAACGCTATGACCAAAGCAAAAGATGCCGGATTCCAGGTTACAGGGGTTGTTAAGCGTTCTGATTTTAAGTTGGGAGCACAATACCCGGATGCCGTAATCAGCAATGATATTACCATTAAAGCAAATGCTGAATTTGCCCCGGCCAAATAATTAATTTGTTTAACAAATCTTAAGAAAAACCCAGCCATACGGCTGGGTTTTTCTTTTATAATATGAGCTGCTTCACTCATTCCTAAGAATAGCCCGGCTATTTGCGCAAAATCAAATCGGCATTATAAACGTTTTTATTACAATAAAACACATGTTTAAAGTTCTATTTTGTTAATTTGATGAATTACTATCAACAAGATATGCCGCTCGAAAGATATTTAAAAGCCGATCAAGGTCAGATCCATACTATACACGGCCCAGGCAGGCTGCAATTTATTTTAGCAGTGCGTTTATCGCTGCTATTCGTATTCATAACTCGTGCATTCGTAGCGACTGCACAGGTAAATCAGGAGCCTTTGGATGCCCGTATTATCCACCGTCCGGGTGCTTTTGAGGGCAGCGACCATCGTCGGCATCTTGCTTACGAAGTTCATCTAACAAACCTCAACAATTCCGGGCCGCTAATGGTTAAATCAATTTCCATTTTCCAGGATTTATTTGGAGCGCCTATGGCAACGTTTTCCAAAGATGAGTTGATGACGTTACTTAACGCTGAGGAAATGCCAACAAGGGGGACGGATTTAGTGCTGCAGCCTGGCAAGAGTGTCGTTGCCTTTTTGTGGCTAACCCTGCTGCCGGGAGCACCTGTCCCACAAAACTTACATCATAGCATAGATTTTATAGATCAAGATAGCAAAATCCACACATTCACCGGTGCAGTTACCCAATTGGATAAGCAACCTACACTATCGTTTGGAGCCCCGCTACGCGGAAATATATGGTTTGTGGATGAAGGCCCAGGCAATCCTAAGTCGCATCATTGGGGCAGCATGCTTGAACAGAATAAAATAGTAACCATTCCACAACGTTTTGCCATCGACTTTTTTGGACTGAATAATGCCGGACATGCAGTAGAGACATCGCCAGACAAACTGAATCAGACCCCCAATACGCAGTGGATTGGATTTGGTGCTGATGTGCTTGCCGTGCGGGATGCCGTTGTGCGCGATATGCGCGATGGCATACCCGACCATGCCCCTTTATCGCCTTTACCAGAACCAACCGATATCACAGCCCGCGGACTTTATGGAAACTTCATCGTGTTGGAAGTTGCGCCGAACGTTTTTGTCCATTACGCTCACTTGCAAAATGGAAGTATCCGGGTACGTATTGGGCAACATGTAAAGAAAGGCGATGTGCTGGCTCATTTAGGAGACTCCGGAAATGCTGGAGGCCCCCATCTTCACTTTCATGTTTCAGACAAACCGACATTCGAATTGTCTGAAGGTATCCCATTTGTGTTTTCTACCATAAATGTGCTTGGTAAAACAAATGAAGGCGCAATGCTCGATTCGACGTCGACCTTTCATGGCCAATCATCGACAAAAAAGAATGTACTGCCACTTTATAACGACGTTGTGCGGTTTTAAGAAACCGAAATAGCCTGCTTTATAATATAGTTCTACTGTGTAAGCGCAGCGGCCTTTTCTTATCTGGCGATAACTTTATGGTAACAGGCTCAGAATGGGGCGTGAAATTTATCAGGGACAAAGACAAAAAAGTAACTGATGTTATAGTGAGAGGGACGGATAAGTGGACGAAGATTAAAAGCAACTAAATGCCGGTGCAATAAAAATTATAAAGCCGCTTTACGGAAGTAGAGCGGCTTTTTGCTTGCTGCAAAATAGTTGAATCCCTAAAATGTATAAGTGATTAGTTGAAAGATATAAATCAGGCACCAGCATTAGCCACACCTTTGCTTTATAAATTAATAACATAAAGCAATGAAAAAGACAGTATTAATCACAGGGGCATCGTCCGGCTTTGGAAGAGAGGCTGCTAAATTATTTAATACAAATAACTGGAATGTGATCGCAACCATGCGGTCGCCCGAAAAAGAAACCGAACTAAACACACTTAACAACGTTTTCGTATGTAAGTTGGATGTAACCGATAACATTAGCATACAGCAAGCGGTAACAGCGGGAACAGAAAAATTTGGTAAGATCGATGTCTTGGTGAATAATGCAGGTTATGGTGCATTAGGCGCTTTGGAAACAGCAACCGAAGAGCAAATTAAACAACAGTTTGATGTAAACGTATTTGGCCTGATAGCAGTAACCAAAGCAGTATTACCCGGCATGAGAGAACAACAATCTGGAACAATAATCAATATATCGTCTGTTGGTGGGCGGGTTACCTTTCCGTTTTCATCGCTTTATCATGCCACAAAATTTGCGGTAGAAGGCATGACAGAATCCTTACAGTACGAATTGAATCCGCTGGGTATTAGCCTGAAAATAGTTGAGCCGGGGGGCTATAGAACCGAATTTGCAGGACGTTCAATGACGCTTTTAAATGCTGATAATTTTGAAGGTTATCATGCTTCATTCAGTAAATTTATAACCATGCTGGACAATTGGCCAATGTCTGAAAATATTGCTGAGGTAGCTGAGGTGATTTATGAAGCGGCTACGGATGATACCGAAAAGCTGCGTTACCCGGTGGGCCATGATGCTGCGCAACTAATACAAAGCAGGCAGCAAATGGATGATGTGGATTTCAAAAAAATGATGGCTGCTCAAACAGGCATGTAAACAAAACCGGGCTACCTAACCGGCGGCCCGGTTTTTATAATAACTTTATAGAAATTAAACGATGTTGGATAAATATATTGATCTTCCGTCAATCAACGATTTGCATAAGCTGGTTAAATACGCGGCCCCGAAACACCCCTTGGTAAGTGTAATAGATCATGAAGATTTCTATGCAAAGCGCCCCAAAGAAGATGCGTTTTATCGTTTTGGTTTTTATACCATTTCCTGCAAAAAATTTGAGGGCCTGTTAAAATATGGCAAAGGCTATTATGATTTTAGCGAGGGCTCTTTACTGTTTACTGCCCCCGGACAGGTGATAGCACCAGGCCCAAATGTTACAGTTGATGAAGGTTGGGCATTGTTTATCCATCCTGACCTTATCCATGGTACCGATTTGGGTAAAAAGATTCATCTTTATTCCTTTTTTAATTATGAGGCCAATGAAGCTTTACATATTTCTGAAGAGGAGAAACTGATTATTAAAGATTGTGTCGCAAAGATTGAAAAAGAGTATTCGCAAAATATAGACAAACACTCGCAAGGCCTTATTGTAAGCAATATCGAGCTTTTACTAAACTATTGTAATCGGTTTTACGACCGGCAATTTTTCACCCGGGCAAAAATCAATTCGGACGTGGTGCAACAGTTTGAAAAATTATTGAAAGATTATTTTTCGCAAAACACGCTTATCAATACAGGCTTGCCAAATGTTAAATACTTCGCGGCACAACTCAACCTGTCGCCTAATTATTTGTCTGATCTTTTAAGCAAGTTTACCGGCAAAACTACGCAAGAGCATATTCACCTGGAACTAATAGATAAAGCCAAATCGCTATTGTGGGGCACAAATAACTCTATCAGCGAAATTGCATATGGGCTTGGGTTTGAACACCCTTCGCACTTTACCAAAATATTCAAATCAAAAACCGGGAAATCGCCGAGAGAGTACAGGCACGTTAACTAATAACGATTAATTTCTATCGGTTATTAAGTTATAGTTTGTTAAAGATATACGATAAAAATAGTTGACCAGTCCGCTTTAACTAAGTGGGCGGCCATATCTGGCTGGAAAGCGGGCCGGGCGAAGGTTCTACCTTTTATTTCAGCCTACCTGTAGATTAATAGTTATCTTTATGGCCTTAAAAGAGTTATCTTTTTATGGCCGGTAAAAAACAAACAACCAAAACCTCATCACCATCTCCCAATTTATTTCCGGTAGTTGGTATCGGCGCTTCGGCCGGAGGCTTGGACGCGCTCAAACAATTTTTGCAGGCGTTGCCTGCCAAAACGGGGATGGCCTTTGTTTTTATACAACATTTAAATCCTAATCATGTCAGTATTTTGCCGGAAATACTAGAGCGTATTTCGCCAATACCAGTGCAGCATATTACTGATATGGTGCATATTGAGCCTGACCGTTTATATATAGTGCCAGAAAATAAGGTAGTCACTACTTCAGATGGCGTACTGAACCTGGAGCCACGGATAAAGGATCATCGGAAAAATGATATTATCGATCAGTTTTTTTCGTCCCTGGGCCTGGTGCATCAAAGTTATGCAGTCGGTATAGTCCTTTCGGGCGCATTAAGCGATGGTACCGTGGGCCTGCAGGTTATTAAATCTTACGGCGGTCTTACCTTTGCCCAGGATATTGGTTCGGCAACATTTGATGGTATGCCCAGCAGCGCCATCAAAGCAGGCGTCATAGACTTTATACTGCCCCCCGCAAAAATTGCCCAACAACTGGTCGAGATCAACAAACCTTTTCAGACAGATGCGGCAGAAAAACCTAATGAAGCCGAAAAATCAGAAGAGCAGGTATTCAAATTGATCCTGAGCGTTTTGCGGGCCAGGCGCGGTGTAGATTTTCAACATTATAAATCAAGCACGCTTAAGCGCCGCATCATCCGCCGTATGGCGCTGTCCAAAACTGAAACACCGTCTGCCTATCTCGAAAAACTCAAAGAAAATAAAGGCGAGCAAGATGCCTTATATAATGATATGTTGATCTCGGTCACCAGTTTTTTTCGTGACCCTGAAACCTTTAAAGTAGTCTGCTCAGAAGTATTCCCGGAACTATTGCGGGCGAAGCTGGAAAAACACGATCCGCTGCGCATTTGGATAGCCGGGTGTGCCACAGGTGAAGAAGCCTATTCCATGGCTATGTGTCTGCAGGAACAGTTGGGCAACAAGGCAGCTGCACTTAAGATCCAGATCTTTGCTACTGATATTTCAGAAACAGCTATTACCAAGGCCCGTATTGGCAAATACCGCCAGTCTGAAATAGAAGGGCTTAGCCCCACGCGCATCCAGCAGTTTTTTACTAAACTGGATGGCAGTTATCAGGTGAATAAATCTATCAGAGACATGTGCGTGTTTGCGCATCATAATTTGTTGAAGGATCCGCCTTTTTCTAAAATAGACTTGCTAAGCTGTAGAAATGTAATGATCTACCTGGAACCGGTATTGCAAACTAAGGCACTCACCATCTTTCATTACGCGCTCAACAAAGACGGCTTTCTTTGGTTGGGTAAATCTGAAACTACCGGCAGGCATACCGATATTTTCAACACCTTTAAGGCCGCTGATAAATTATATACCCGTAAGGGCCCGGTGGGCCGATATGTGGATGTATCCGCTTATGCCAGAGATACTATGTTTAAAGACCTGAATGATGACCTGCGTAAGGAGGAAGAAAAAGATATTTTTAAAGTGGCCGAGGAAGCCATGTTGGAAAAACTGATTCCGCCTTGCGTACTGGTGAATGAAAAATTTGATGCCATCCAGTTTAAAGGCGCTACCGATCATTGGCTGTCGCTACCAAAAGGCAAACCGAGTTTTAACCTGCTGAAAATTGCCCGGGAGGATATCATACATGAACTCCAAACCCTGTTGCTACAAGCAAAGACTACGCGCGAAATTGCGAACAAATATACCATCCCCTATGTATATAACGACCTGCAGCATTTTGTGAATTTGCAGGCCATACCGCTGACACCCGGGGACGATCTTTATTTCCTGGTGGTTTTTCAGCCGGCATCGTCTACCGGTATTCAGCCTAATATATTCGAAGCATCGCGTCTTGGTGGCGATGACTTTTATGATGCTTCTGCCATGCGTATTGAACAATTGGAGAGAGAGCTCATCCAGACGCGGGCCAATATGCGCATGATCACAGAAGAGCAGGAGGCCGCTAATGAAAAATTGCAGAGTTATAATGAGGAATTGCTTTCTGCCGGCGAGGAGCAACAAAGCCTGAACGAAGAGTTGGAAACATCGAAGGAAGAGCTGCAAAGTACCAACGAAGAAATTATTATTGTCAATAAAGAACTGATTGACAGGAACGAGCAGTTAAATAATGCGCGTCTATATACTGAAGCCATTGTCAACACCATTCGCGAGCCTTTACTGATCATTGATCAAGACCTCCGTGTAATACGCGCCAGCCGGAGCTTTTATATTAAATTCAAACTTAGCGAAAAAGAAGTGGAGGGCCGCTTGCTTTATGAGATTGCTGATGGCGAATGGAACATACCCCCATTGAAAAAATTACTGGAACGCATACTACCCGAAAAAACGGTAATGGAAGACTTTAAAGTGATCCATGATCTTCCGCGCATAGGCAAACGCATTCTATACCTAAACGCCCGAACCATCAATATACCGGGCAGCGAACAACTGATCTTGCTGGCGATGGAAGCAGCGAGCGAAAACAAGTAACAGCCTATTTGCCGGCGTGGGTTTCTTTTTGTAGCAGTTCTTCCACTTCAAAATCACTGCTGCGGCCTAAAACGATAAAGTTATCGGGTATTACTTCGGTTGTATAGCGCTTTACACCTTCTTTGTCTTCAAACGAGCGGGTATGCAATTTCCCTTCCACGTAAACTAATTTACCTTTACGCAACACTTTGTGGCCTGCCTCGGCTAATGAACGCCACATCACAATATTGTGCCAATCGGTCTGTTCTGTTTTAACACCATTCTTGACGATAAACTCGGACGTGGCAAGTGGGAAACTTAAAACCGCAACATTGTCCGGCAAATATCTCAACTCCGGGTCTTTGCCTAAATGGCCGACCAGGATAACTTTATTCACCCCTGACATTACTTTTGAGTTTTAAGAATTAAATACTGTATACAGGTGACAACACTAAATACTCCTTCTGGTTTTAAATAATTACCGGGGTGTAGTGGGTCTCTGCTAAGAAAGCCTATGTAGAACTCAAATATACGAAAACTATTAAAAATTAAAATATTGCACGAAAGGATTTACTAACCGTAAGGCCGATGCTGCTTAATGTTTGGTTAAACATTAAGCTTTACCCTAGCCTTGATGCGTTAAATAATTGTATAATTGCCGTATATTATGTCGTCAAACCGATAAATAAACCAATGAGAAAACAACGATTACTTTTTGTAGCACTGTTTGCATTTGCAGTAAATGTAACTTACAGTCAAAATACACCATCGGGATGGGTGAAATACGGTAATGACCCTGTTTTGCCGGCTAAATTCGGGACCATTTTTGACATCAGCGTATTGAAAGTGCCTGGTGGTTACCTAATGTATTGTTCATGGCGGCCTAAAAAAAGTATTGCTATTTCTGAAAGCAAAGATGGTTTTCATTGGAGCGACCCGCAAATTGTTTTAAGCCCCGACTCTACCGCAGGCTGGGAGGGCGATTTGAACCGACCGGTTGTAGTAAAGCGCGCCGATGGCTACCATATGTGGTACACCGGGCAAATATCAACCGGGGGGCGCAATGGCATATCAAAGATTGGCTATGCCACCAGTAACGACGGAAAGCACTGGAAGCGCATGAGCGCCAAACCCGTTCTTTCGCCCGAAGTTGGTTGGGAGAAAACTGCGGTAATGTGTCCGCATGTGTTGTGGGATAAAGAAGCGAAGGTGTTTAAAATGTGGTATTCGGGCGGCGAACAATATGAGCCGGACGCTATAGGCTACGCTACCAGCAAGGATGGGTTGCATTGGGAGAAATATACAGGTAACCCTGTTTTTGCAAATGACCCCTCGCATACCTGGGAGCAGGCCAAGGTAACCGCTTGCCAGGTGATCAAAGAAAACGGACAATATTATATGTTTTACATCGGTTTCAGAGATATTGATTACGCGCAGATAGGGATGGCCAAATCAAAAGATGGCATTACCAATTGGGTGCGGTATTCAGGTAATCCTATTATAAAGCCCGGTAATGGCTGGGATGCAAGCGCGGTGTACAAACCCTTTGCTATTTATGACGGCAAGCAATGGCTGTTATGGTACAATGGCCGGCATGACGGTGTTGAGCAGATAGGCGCGGCTACGCACCAGGGAAGAGATCTCGGGTTTTAAGATATCATTGATCGGCCTAAAATGAAAAAGAATAACAAGCGCAGTTCGGCAGGTTTTTTTATGACCATGTTATGCTTGTTTTTTTGTACCGATAAGCTGCACGCACAGGTAAACTTTCTGCTGAAAGCAGACAACTATAAAGCTTTCATAGATCAGTTTAACCGGGATGATGACGAGTTATATAAAGAACATTTTCCAAACGACTCTGCCTGGGGTTTTTTGCGCGACAATATGCCGCTGCTGGATTGTCCCGATCAAAATATTGAGCGTACTTATTATTTCCGTTGGTGGACATATCGCAAACATATCAAGCTTACACCCGATGGTTATGTCATAACCGAATTTTTGCCGCAGGTACCGTGGTCGGGTAAGTACAATACCATCAGCTGCCCTTTGGGGCAACATTTTTATGAGGGCAGGTGGCTTAAGGACACTAAATATTTAAATGACAATGCGGTTTTCTGGCTTCAAAAAGGTGGCGATCTGCACAGCTACAGCAACTGGTTTGCCGATGCACTTTGGGCAAATTACGAGGTGAGTCATGATGCTAGAGCCATTACCAAACTGCTGCCCGACCTGGTTAAAAGCTACCGGCAATGGGAAACGGGTAAAATACAAGGCGGTAAATTTACCGGCAAAAATCCGGACGGTTTGTTTAGCAGTATTGATGACAGGGACGGCATGGAAATGTCCATAGGTGGCAGCGGTGAAAGGCCAACCATTAACTCTTATATGTATGGCGATGCCATCGCCATAGCAAAAATTGCACACTTAAAAGGCGACATCGCGACAGCAAAGATATTTACGCAAAAAGCTGATTCTTTGCGTACGCTTATCCTCAGCAAACTATGGGATAAAAAAGACTCCTTTTTTAAAGTTTTGCCGTTTGATCAAACCCAGCTGGTGGCTGTCAAAGAAATTATGGGTTATACGCCATGGTATTTTAACATCCCGACACAGGGTGCTGGCTATGAACAGGCTTGGTCTTACATAAAATCGACCAAAGGTTTTTATGCGCCTTATGGACTAACCAGCGCCGGGCAGGATGCCCCCGGTTTTAAGCTGGCCTATACCGGCCACGAGTGCCAATGGAACGGCCCGAGCTGGCCGTTCTCAACGTCTGTAACATTGACTGCCCTGGCAAACGTCTTAAATAATTATAGCCAGGATGTGGTTAGCCCGGCAGATTATTTCAAGCAACTAGCTATTTATGCCGGTGCGCAACAACGCGTTACCGCCGATGACAAAACGCTGCCCTGGATAGACGAGGTACTGAACCCCTATACCGGCGACTGGATCTCGCGCACCATACTGGAGAGAGCAGGCTGGCAGAAAGGTGCAGGTGGCAGGGAACGCGGCAAAGACTATAACCATTCCACCTTTTGCGATCTGGTTATCTCGGGCCTGATAGGGCTGCGGCCGCAAAGTGATAACACGGTAATCATAAACCCGTTAATCCCGCCAAATACCTGGAATTGGTTTTGCCTGGATAATGTAAGTTATCACGGCAAAACACTAACCATCGTGTACGACAAATTCGGCACTAAATACCACAAAGGCAAAGGGCTAATGTGTTTTATAAATGGTAAACTAATGGCTCATGCTGAGCGCTTACAGAAAATAAGCTTTGAGCTTAAGTAGCCGGGGTTGCCAGGGTTATCCAACAAAAAACTGCTGACTCACAATCTTACCACCATCCACTTTATAAACGGCAATTTCTTTAAATGATTTACGCTCCTGGCCGGCGGGAGTAAAACCCATGTAAAAAGCCACGCTAAAATAAGTCCCTGCAAGAATAGGTGCCGATAAGCTGATTTCATGCAGGTCGACCGAGGCGAGGAATTTTTCTTCGCGTTCAATCAGATTTTTCAATCCTGTCAGCGGTTCATTTTTATAATTCGGGTCTATACTCACTGCTTCTTCTGCAAATAGCTCCTGGTAAGCTTGAACAAATTGGCGTTCTGCGCAAAGGGTAATTAACCGTGCTGCAATGTCTTCGATATTTTTCATGGCAATTTTTATTTGGATAGATGTTATTGTACGACGGCTAATTTCGAATTTCCGCAGCGTGTTGCTATACCCAAATTTGTTTTTTTACAAATCAGAAACTAAGTGCCTGGCAGCGCTATAATAAATCGCGACCCATCTCCAACCCGGCTTTCTACAGTGATGCTACCGCCCTGGCGTTCCATAAAGTCGCGGCAAAGTTGCAGGCCCAGGCCCACACCTTTTTCATTTGCGGTGCCATAGGTTGGCGCTACAGTGCCAGAGAATAAGGTTTCTACCTGTTGAGGCGCTATCCCTGCACCGGTATCATTGACACTCAATACGCAGCGGCCCTCAACGGTTTCAGCAGTAACCCTTATTGTCCCTCCCGCCGGTGTAAACTTAATGGCATTCTGTAAAAGGTTACGTACCACTAACTGTAACATATCAGCATCGCCGCTAACCATGATTGCCGGGTCTATTTGTTGCTCTAATAAAATATCTTTTTGTTTTGCCTGTGCTTGCGCAATTGCCAGTGTGCTCTTAAGGGTATTCAATAAGTCCAGTTGTGCAATGCGTATCGCCACACCATTTTGTTGTGAACGCGACCAATACAGTAGGTTGGTTACCAGGTCCAGTGTCTGATCGTTTGCCTGTCGCAGCGTTTGTTCCATTTGTGCGCGGTCCCCGGTAGAAAGAGAGGTATCATCAAGAAGCTCCAGGTACTGCCTTACCTGAACGAAGGGCGCCCGTAAGTCATGCGATAAGATGGACAGTAATCGGTTTTTTTCCTCATCGCGCTGCATTGCGTGGGTCCTTTCGCGGTCATAATTACGCCTGAACAGACTAATGATGATAGCCATGCTAATTACCGGTAACGGAAACGCGGTGATGCGATCGGTAAACTGACCTTTGCCGGCGCGGAATGGATAGCTTACCAAGCCGGGATACTGATGCTCTGCCACGTGTACCAGCCCAAACACAATGAGGTAAGTAATTACCCAGGCCCATTGAAGCCGGTAAGGGCAGATGGTTAGCAACAGCAACAGGTACACCGGCCAGATCAAATCGGTAGAACCCTCTATGCCGGCATTAGCAAAATAATTAATAGAAAGCAGCACCAGGCCCATCAAGCCGAATAGGAAACTACGATGTGGCAAGCCCTGAAAACGCGAACGATTGTATTCGTATAAAAAGAAACCGCAATATAATATACATGATAGCGCAGCTACATACATGCCCGCAAACAGGTTGTACGGAAAATAGGCGGCCACCAGTAAAACGATACCGAGACTGGTGGAATGGAAAACACGGGCTTCCAGCCTGAAGTCGGACGGATTGCCGACAAGCCAGCGCCAGCGGGCACCAATAGCATGGGTAAAAGTATACAAGCGGTTGGGCATGACGGCGCAGATCAATCTGTAATGCTAAGATACGGAAATGCGCCTACCAAAGTTGCCCTGTAAGGATGCTATTGCATTATAATTAAGTGAAGGTAATTACCTGGAAAAGTTAGATGGTTGATAAAAAGCGGTTTAAAAAATTATAATTTACGGTCAGACTCACGGATGGCCAGATCATTAATGCTGGCATATCTTTTCTGCATCAGGCCGTTTTCGTCAAACTCCCAGTTTTCGTTACCATACGCGCGGAACCATTCGCCCTCTGTGTTATGGTACTCATATTCAAAGCGTACGGCTATGCGGTTATCGGTAAAGGCCCAAAGCTCTTTTTTTAATTTATACTGATGCTCCTTTTCCCATTTAGCGGTCAGGAATTTTACAATCTCCTCGCGGCCATTAATAAAAGTATCCCGGTTGCGCCACTCGCTATCCACCGTATACGCCTTTGATACCCGCTCCGGATCTTTAGAGTTCCAGGCATCTTCTGCCAGCTGTACTTTTTGTTTTGCTGTTTCTAAATTAAAGGGTGGTAAAGGGAGTTTTTGTTCCATGATTTGATGTTAACTATCCTAATCAAATATAGGGTTGTAATTTGATAGCTGTATGGTAGTTTTTGGGGGAGTTGTGGTGTTATTTGGGGAAATGGCTAAAAGCAGATCGTCCGGTTTGCAAACTCCTGACAGCGGAGCGAACAGTGGGGACTTATACTTAATACGACCTGTCACGAAACAAGATTGTGACAGCCGTATATCGCAATGTCGGGTAAGAAATATTATCTTTGATGATAGCAAAAAACGGTTGGCTTACAGAGCGGCGCCAACGCAAAAATACCCGGTTGAAAAACAAAGCATTGTATTTACAAGGATTGAAAACGTTGTTATTAACAGCGATATACCTGGTATTTGGTTTTTGCCCATTACGGAATACATTATCTGCGATTGCGCATGCTACGCCTGCAAATACCACAAAAAAAATACCCGAATATGGCAAGATCATAGCACACGACGATTGCTGTATAACGATTGTCGCCAAGGCTATTCCAACTACCGGTCGACCGCTAAGTGGGCCGCCTTTGTTTTTGACGAGCCTGATCGCCGCATTTCTATTATGCAATTTCGCGGTCGGCGCAAACAATCGTTTCCATCCTTTACCGGTGGCCGCTAATAGCCATCAACTTCCTATTTACCTCCGCAATCGTTCATTATTGATCTGATCTTTTTTATTAATTATCAACGCGTTGTTTAGCCTGGTCGGGAACGGGGTTATTCGCTATTTAATTTAAAAAAAAAGACAATCATGAAACATCCTATTTTCTCTGTTACCGGTAAAGACTATCGGCAAATTGCCCCTTTATTTTTACGTCTGGTTATAGGCTTTGCTTTTATGGCCCACGGCTGGGCCAAACTTAGCCGGGGGCCAGAACATTTTGCCCAACTATTAACGCTATTACATGTACCCATGCCGCAAATAATGGCATGGCTTTCGGTGATTATCGAACTATTGGGCGGCTTTACATTGTTTATAGGGCTATTTACAGGCCTTAGTGCCGTGCCGCTTATTTTTACAATGTTAGTGGCAATGTTTACTATTCACATCCATTATGGTTATAGCGCCGTTAACACAATTGGCCTAACCCCGCACGGGCCACTTTTTGGCCCGCCGGGTTACGAAATAAACCTGGTCTATATAGCAGGATTGCTTGTGCTGATATTTAGCGGAGCGGGCAAATTTTCTGTAGATGCAGCCATTGCTGCAAGAAAAGTCCAATAATTAACACTAATAGGCTGCGTCGCGATTTGTACCGTCGGCGCAGCTTTAAAAAAATATATCATGACTACACTTGTTATCAGCATTTTCATTATCAGTTTTCTGGCTACTCTTGTTCGTTCTACTTTTGGTTTCGGCGAATCATTGGTAGCTGTACCGTTGTTTTGCTTATTTATCCCCATCAACGTAGCTGTGCCTCTTTCTGTATTGATATCCGTATTAGTTGCTTTGGTTGTTGTGGCTCAAGATTACCGCCAAATTGAAATGAACAGTGCAAAATGGCTGATACTTTTTGCTATCCCCGGCATCCCGCTTGGACTGCTTATTCTTACTTATGGTAATGAGCTTTGGGTTAAAACCGGGCTTGGCTTGTTAATTATTGCCTATAGTCTTTATGCTTTGTTTGGTAAAAGTGCTTTCAGGCTTGAAAAAGACAGCCGTGTATGGCTTTTTATTTGTGGTTTATTTTCGGGTATATTGGGAGGCGCTTTTGGTATAAATGGGCCACCGCTGGTAGTTTATGGTAACCTGCGTAATTGGGACGCCAAGACCTTTCGCGCCACGTTGCAGGGCTATTTTCTGCCAGCCAGCTTAATCGGCCTGATTGGCTATCTGTCAAAAGGATTAATTACGCGGGACGTTATCATAGATTTTTTGATATCACTTCCGGCTGTTTTCCCGGCTGTTTTCCTGGGCCGCTATCTTAATCACAGGCTCAAAGGGCAGTCGTTTTTTAAATATGTATATGCTGGCTTATTGTTAATTGGTGTATTACTGATTGTTTTAAGCGTGCCGCATGGTTAATAAATTGGCTGTAAATACGTTGTGCCTCAATACGTGCGTCGAAAAATCTTCTGGCGCGGGTATGCAGCGGTGGAAATGACCGCAGCGTACTCGTGCCCTGCTTACTTAGTATGCCCCCACCTCCCCATTCAACACCCCCAAATTATCCACCGCAGCACCCATCGTATTATTAAAATAAACATAAACCCGCTTGCTTGCCTCCATCCATTCTCGAATATTATGGGCCTGCTCGTTTAAAAAAGCATCATCATAACTACCGCGGTAGCCACCGTTTGGCCCGTGAAAGCGAAGGTAAACGAAAGGTAAATTCAAAGGTTCTTGCGGGGATGCGGAGGCGGGCAGATCATGAATAACCAGCGACATATTTAAGCCGGTAAGTAATTGGTCAGTACGGTCGGCATATAGTGACGGATGGCGAAACTCCACGGCAACATCCCAGTCGGGCGCCGCGTTGCGCACCTCATTTAACAAGTTATTGATCTGCAGAAATTGCCCTTCGCGCACGCTGGGTGGAAACTGAACCAGTAAAGCGCCCTTTTTTGCTCCCACGGCATTTATAGCGTTGATAAATCGATCGAGGTCGGCGGGGGCATATTGCAAGCCTTTTTCGTGCGTAATGCCTTTCCAAAGTTTGAAGGTAAAGCGAAAATGGCTGGGTACCAGATCGGCCCATTTACGCAAGGTAGCCGCCTGCGGGATTTTATAAAAAGAGCTGTTGATCTCGATACTGTTAAATAGCGCGGCATAATATACCAGTCTTGGCTGGTCCTGAAATTCTGGCGGATAGCTTAGCTTATTAGGCACCGGCAGTACCAGTCCGCTGGTTCCGGCATAATAAGCTTGTCCGCGTGCGTTCATAGATTGTTATCATTTTTAGGATAAACGTCCGGCAGAATTAAAGGTTTCGGTTGACAAATTTCAGCAATAAAAATCGTCTTTTTAGGTGATCCAAAAAAGACTTAAAAGTCATAAAAAGTGATCCAAACTGATCCAGCTATTAAAGTAGTTATTGGATAACTATTTGATTGTAAATATTTTGTATTTTTAGGGTGATCCATCTGATCCACATTCTCGCGTGGATCACCTAACATGCCTTAAGCGGTCGCACTTTTATCAAAAAGTACAATAATTAGCAGTTTTAAGACAATGACAAATTAAGGGGATGGCTGTACATTCGTTAACAGAACCCAATTATAACAGCCTGTTCAAACCATTTATGATGACTTACCCGATACGAGCGATTGTCTTTGTGATATTATTATCAATTTTTGAGCAGCGCGTGCAGGCGCAGGGCAATCTGTATCCGCCATTGTCTGCAACTAAAACCGGTAAGGCTAACCCGCTATCGCCCGATCCATTGGTAAACTATACCTGGGCCAATCCCAAAGCCAGCGATGGGTTGGAGAGCTATGTGCTGCAACCTAAAAGTTGGACGGCAGACGCGCATAGCTTCAATACCAAAGACTTTAAAAAGAACAATACTATAGAAGTAAACGGCGAAGGCGATATCTGCTTTGATTTTGGGCAAGAGAACGCAGCCTGGCTGGAGTTTGACAGCCCCGATCTGAGCGGCAGGGTAGAGATGAGTATCAGCGAATATAATCAGCCGCCGCCGGCTCATGCCCTGGGTTATCCCACCAAAACACTGACACCTAAAAAATATGGCAATACCTATCGCCTGGAGTTGAACAAGGAGCTTTATGAAGGCGTTCGCTTTGGCTTTATCCATGTGCGGTCTTTCTCAAAAACATGGCACATTACCGGCGTGCGGCTGATTTGCCAAATTAAGCCTACTAACTATCAAGGAAGCTTTGCCTGCAGTGACACCATGCTAACCCGCATCTGGTACACGGGCGCTTACACCGTAAAGCTGAACCTGCTTAAAGATTATATGGGTGCGATATTAATGAACCGCGGTGACAGGTACTCCTGGACCGGCGATGCCCACCCTGCCCAGGCAGCATCGATGGTAGCCTTTGGCAATTTTGATTTCGTAAAGCGAAACATCGACTATACTTCGACCCAAAGCAACGGTATTCGCAGCTATGCGCTGTATTGGGTACTGAGCCTGATTGACTACTACAAATACACCGGCGACACCGAAACCCTCAATAAATACATCGATAATGCCTGCGGTAAACTGGACGATGCGTATAAGGTTTATGGAACCAACCCTCACCTGGAGTTTTACGGCTGGGACGAACGCTTAGGCGCGGGCTTTGAGCACTCCGATAACCCCGAAACGCAGAACGCCTACAAAATGCTCTCTATCCGTGTGTGGAAACAGTTTGCCGAGACCATGGCTTTATGCGGCCGGATGGATCTGCGGGACAAGTACCAAAGCTACGCAACCGAGAAGTTCGCCGCTTTAAAGAAGGATACAAACTGGTATCAGAGTTTTGGCCTGCATGCCGGCACGGATGCGGTTACAACAGGTTTGTTAAACACTAACGAGAAGCAGGCCATTTATGAAAAGAGCTTTACTGATAAGGTGAATCGCGTCTCTTACTCGCCCTTTAATCAGTATTTCGTTATCCAGGCATTTGCCCAAATGAATAAGTATGATGACGCATTGAGTTCTATCCATGATCTGTGGGGTGGCGAGATTAACTATGGCGGTACTACTTTCTTTGAAGATTACCGCCCGTCATGGAACGCAGTTATTGAGAAAAATGGCGCTGTGCCTAATAACCAATGTGGGTTTACCAGCCTTTGCCACCCCTGGGGTGCCGGTGTTACCAAATGGTTGAGCGAGGAAGTGCTCGGTATCAAACCAACCTCGCCCGGCTTTAAAACATTTGATGTGCTGCCGCATCTAGGCCGTACGCTAACCAGTGTTTCCGGGAAAACACCAACGCCGCTGGGGGCTATCGCTGCAAGCTTCAACACAACTACTGGTATTTGTAGCCTATCGGTCCCTGTCGACGCGGTTGGACGGATCGGTATACCAAAAGTCGAAAAGCAGATTACCGGCATAACCATCAATGGAGTTCTGGCATGGAACGGTATCTATCATTCTGTCAACGGCATAAGCGGCGCAAGTCAGGATGAGCAGTTTATTTACCTTACCGGCGTACAGTCTGGAGATTATAAAATAGATGTGACATATGACGGTACTACACCAAAGTATATTGAACAACTGGCACATTATCCTGCCCGGTACCTGGGCATTGATTCTACTACCAGTGGTAACTGGGGCGGTAAGTATGGAAAGGATGGCTATGTGCTTTGCGACTATAATGATGATGGGAACGATAAGAGCAAATTGCCCGCTTACGTTTCCTCTGTCAATTTTTATAAGGTTAAAGGTAATGGCAAACCAGATAATGTGGTCTGGAAATCAAACACGGGCGATAAAAGAGCCCTGGCGCCGGACGCAACTAATAAAGGAGCCAGAAACGCAACCTCTCTGTATGCGGTAGATGCAGATCAAATAGGTTATACCTTCACCTCAACTATCGCGGTAAAGGGTACGCACGAGTATAAGGTATCACTCTACTTTTTGGATTGGGACATGAAAGGACGGAAAATTGCCATTGAAATGTTTGACGCGGCTAATTTGAAACTAATTGCCCCGGTTAAAGTAGTTAAAGATTTTACCGGGGGAGCCTATTTAACGTACACTTATAATAAATCAGCTAAATTCAGGATAAACCTGGTAAGGGGCGACAATGCTGTTTTAAGCGGGATATTCTTCGATCCTGTGTTAAAAAGATAAATATCGATACGCTTTCCGGGGAAAGCTTAATTATTTTAAAATACTTAATCTATAGATTTGGTAGATTAAATTATTGTTTTTATGTTTGTCGCGTCATCATGAAAACAGAAAGCTCATACGCCCCAAACTACAAGATTGCTTCTCAAGCAATTGTAAACATCTTTTCAAGAGATGTCATGTGCATGTGTTGCTGTTAATCTGAAAGACAAGCGCGTTTAGACACCGCTGCTTCGGCATTGTCACATCTTACCCCAATAAAATTCAGAAAATAAATATGTGTTGAAATCAAGATAAAAAAATGAACCGGCAAGGAGGCCTCGCCGGTCACGATGAAGTATCAGCTCTGTAACGCCAATCACTCACTGATATTCATCCCCAGTTAAAGCAATGAATAGATCATTAACTAAAACTTGTTAAATATGGAAATATTTATCCGTAAGAAAAAAACGTTTATACCCTTCAGTTTACTTTTACTCCTCATAGGCTTAGCCTTACCTCATCACACCTTTGCCCAGCAAGAAGTACCGGCAGGCAATTCAAAAATAGAAGGACTGATTACAGACTCAGCATCTAAAGAAACATTGATTGGTGCTGCAGTACGCATTAAAGGTGTAACCAATGGCGCGACAACAGATGCGAACGGTAGATTTGTATTGATAACCGCCCAAAAACTGCCTTTTACGCTTGTAATAACCTACATCGGCTATGAAACAAAGGAAGTTGTTGTTGATGGCAGCCCCGTTAATGTAAGATTAAAAGCACAAAACAGCCAGCTAAATGATGTTGTGGTTGTGGGCTACGGTACCCAAACCCGTAAATCCATCACCGGTTCGGTTTCTACTATCGCCGTTGGCGAGGTAAAAGACAAGCCCACCGCAACTTTCGAAGAGCAATTACAAGGCAAAGCTGCGGGCTTGCAGATAAGCGCTTCAACTGGTGTGCCGGGCGATGCAATGTTTATCCGTATCCGTGGTACCACTTCAATCAATGCCAGCAATGATCCTTTGTATGTAATTGATGGCGTATATGTAAACAGCTCGTCTTTACAACGTATTACCACCCAGGGCCAGGCTAACAACCCGCTTGCCGATATCAATCCGGATGATATTGAAAGTGTAACCGTTTTAAAAGATGCAGACGCGACAGCGATATATGGTGCTCGTGCAGCAAACGGGGTTATTTTGATCACCACCAAACGCGGTAAATACAATACCGCACCTAAAGTAAGCCTAAGCACTTATTTTGGCGCAGCTAAAGCGCCTAAGTTATGGGATCTGGTAACAGGCCCTCAGCATGCTGAGCTGATTAATGAATTTTATACAAACTCTGAGGCCGATGCTATTGCTGCCGGAAACACCGCCGGAGCGGCAACTTATAAATACCTGCCATTTAGAGCACTTACCGATAATCCGGCCGCGACACCTGCACCGCGCGGCCTTCCGCAAAATCAGCCAACTTACGATCGTTTGGACGAAGCCTTTCGCACCGGCTTTTTGCAGAATTATGATCTGTCAGTATCAGGCGGTAACGATAAAACTACCTACTATATAGGCGGCGGTTTAAACAAACAACAAGCCGATCTGAAAACCAATGATTTTAGACGCGGTTCGTTCAAGCTGAACTTAGATCAAAAAATAAGCGACTATGTAACTGTTGGAACCAGCAACACCTTTACCCAGGTTTACCGTACTAATGCCCGCGTGGGCGATGGTCCGCAGGGTGGTGTACTGCAATCTGCCTTACATACACCAACCTACCTGCCACCAACTAACGCAGACGGCAGCCCCGCCAGGTGGGCAGGCTTTGATAACCTGGATGTTCTGTTAAATAATTACGACATGAACAGTACCAGTAACCGGGTCATCAGTAATTTATATGCCGAGGTTAAGATCACCAAAGATCTGAAGTTCAAAACCAGCTGGAGTGTTGACTATAACCAATACAAGGAGTCGCAATACTGGAATAGTTTGACCATCATTGGTATTGCAAATCATAATTCAGGGTCTGAAGCTTTAAGCGACAACACCATCTGGACGGATGAGCAAACATTAACCTATAGCCACGCATTTGGTAAACACAATATAGGTGCCTTGATAGGTAACTCTCTTCAGGGTACCACAAACGACCAAACAATAGCCAATGGTACCAACTATCCTAACGATTCTTTTACGCAGTTATCTTCTGCAGCCAGCACCACTTCTTCGGGATATGCTACAAGTTATAAACTGTCATCGTTCTTTGCCCGCGCGAATTATAATTATGACGGTAAATACTACGTTGACGGAAGTATTCGTGCAGATGGTTCATCCCGTTTCGGTGCCAACCACCAATGGGGTTATTTCCCTTCGGCAGGTGTAGCCTGGAGAATTAAGAAAGAGGACTTTCTGAATGATTTTAGTGCTATTTCAGATCTGAAATTGAGAGCCACAATAGGTGTTACCGGTAACCAAAACGGTATCGGCGACTTTGCCTCACGCGGTTTATGGGGTGCGGGTAACAATTACCAGAATAATCCCGGAACTACCGCTGCCCAACTGGCAAACCCTAACCTTAAATGGGAAAGCACCCGCCAGACTGACATCGGTTTAGATCTGAGCGTATTGAACGATCGCATAACTTTCACGGGCGATTATTATGATAAATATACTAGCAACCTGCTGTTGAACCTTCCACTGGCATCAAGCCAGGGTTTTAGCTCTATCCTGGCTAATGCCGGCGAAATGAGCAATAAGGGTTTCGAATTTAGTGTGAGCAGCACCAACCTGGACGGCCCTTTTAAATGGACTACCAACTTCAACATCTCTCGCAACATCAACAAGATAACCAAGTTGCCTACACCGGTAGTGGCAGCATATGCGGCCGAACGCATGGTGCAGGGCCAATCGATGTATACTTTTTATGCTTACAAACAGCTGTATGTAGATAAGCAAACAGGTAACGCAGTATATGACGATTACGATCATAATGGTGTGATCAACTCAAGCGACCTGGAGCCTGTGGGTAACGCTTTGCCTAAGTTTTCGGGCGGTATCACCAATAATTTCCGCTACGCAGGATTTGACCTGGGTGTATTCTTCAACTTTGTATATGGCAATAAAGTATACAACAACAATGATTACTTCCTGGAAGGCGGGGGTACCCGCGACGCTGCGCGTGCCATGGATACCCGCCAGTTAACCAGGTGGCAAAAGCCGGGTGATGTTACCGATATGCCAAGGTTAACCGCATACGGTTTAAACTATACCCTTAGCCCTACCACACGTAACATCGAAGATGGCTCATTCTTGCGCTTAAGCAATGTTAACCTGGGTTATAATATCCCTAAAAGCATCACCGAAAAAGCGCATATCTCTTCGGTAAGAGTATACGTTAGTGGCTCAAACTTATGGTTGTGGACCAAATATAGAGGCCCGGATCCTGAGATCAACGTATCATCATCAGCTACTGTGTTAGGTTACGATCTGGGCACTCCGCCAATTCCGCGCACTATACAAGTAGGTGCAAACATCACATTCTAAACATAAAGCACTTAATCATGAAAAAAGCAACATATATATTTTCTCTGCTATTGCTCTTCACTTCGTGCAAGAAGTTCTTAGAAGTGCAGCCACAATTACAGGTTGATCAATCTGAAGCGATAACTAACGCAGGTACTGCCGCAACGGCAGTAAATGGTTTATTTAACCTGTTGGGTTCAAACAGTTATTACGGTTCAAATTTCCCTTCCTTATCATACCTTTCAGGAGGTGATATTCAATGGACAGGTTCGCAATCAGACCCAAGCGAGATCAACAAACACTTAACCTCTGCTACCAATGGTAACGTACAGTCGGCCTGGACAGCCATTTATAAAACCATTGCACAGGCAAACTATATCCTTGATAAAGTACCCGGCCTCACCGATCCGCTTTTAACCCCCGCACTGAAAAATCAATACCTGGGCGAAGCGCACTTTATACGCGCGCTGGCTTATTTTGATTTGGCGCGCGGCTGGGGTGGCGTACAATTGGTGTTAAAACCAACCTACGCATCTACAGATAACGTGGGCATTCCACGCAGCAGTCTGGCCGATACTTATGCACAAGTATTAAACGATTTAGACGCTGCCGAACCATTGGTGCCTACAACCGTAAGCCGTAACCGGGTTACATTGAGAACAGTACAAGCGCTTAAAGCCCGTTTTTACCTGTATCAAAAAAATTGGGTCCTGGCAGAGCAATTTGCTACAGATGTTTTGGCTGATAATGCCAACTACAATTTGGTAACCCCTTACAGCGCCTTTTTTGCCAATAGTATCACAACTCCTACAGCTGAGTCTGTTTTTGAGCTGGCCTACACTATCTCAAACACCAATAATCATAGCACCTGGTGGTTACCGCCGGCATCGGGCGGTCGCCGAGAATGGGCTCCGGGAAATCCGTTGGTTGCCTTATTGAATGACCCTACAGTAGGCGGTAATCGCAACGCCTTAATTGGCCAGACCGCGGCCCCGGGCCTGTTGTGGTATGGTAAATTATATTACCGTAACCCGCTGGGTACCGACCCTGCTTACATCATCCGCGTAGCAGAGCTTTACCTGATCCGTTCAGAAGCTCGTGCCGAACAAGGAAACCTGACGGGTGCTAACAGCGCACAATCAGATCTTAACGCAGTACGTGCCCGTGCGGGCGTTGCCGCAAGTACAGCCGCAACTTTATCGGATATTTTATTAGCACTTGAAAAAGAGCGTCAGGTGGAGTTTCCGTTTGAGACGGATCGCTTCTTCAATCTGGTGAGAACAGATCGTGCGCAAACTGTACTGTCATTGCCTGACAAACATCTTTACCTGTTTCCAATACCTTATAACGAAACCCTGGTTGATCCGAATTTAGCCGGCAACAACCGTAACCCTGGTTATTATTAATTGAATATATCAGAATTACTTATCATGAAAAAATTAAGCATTTTATTATTGATCGTAGCAGCGATAGGCAATGTGGCCTTTGCACAGCAATCACCTATCACTGTAAAAAAATCAGACACCAGGCACGGACCTGAAAAAGGCAGCCTGATCATCATTGGCGGTAACGTTGGTTCGCAGCGCGATATTTGGGACAAGTTCACAGAATTGGCAGGTGGCAAAGACAAAGCAGTAGTGGTGGTAATTACCGCTGCCGTGGGCGACTCGGCCGCTTATGATCAGAAAGACGTAGACGAGGTTAAAAAACAGACGGGCATTAAAAACGTCACCCTGCTGCATACCAATGATCTGCGGGAAGCCAACAGCGAAAAATTCATCGCGCCGCTTAAAAAAGCTACTGCGGTTTATTTTGAAGGTGGCCGCCAATGGCGCATTGCCGACTCCTACCTGAACACACTAACTCACCTGGCTTTTAAAGAAGTGTTGGACCGTGGCGGTGTAATTGCAGGCAGCTCGGCAGGTGCCAGTATTTTAGGTTCGTTCCTTTGGCGCGGTGATACCAAAGGTGCGCAGATCTTAGTGGGCGATCATACCCAGGGTTTGGGTTTCCTGAAAAACTCAGCGATTGATCAACATATCCTGGTGCGTAACCGCGAATTTGATCTAACCGATTTCATCCGCAAGGCGCCACAGCTAATCGGCATTGGTATGAATGAGGCCACTGCAGTGTTAGTGCAACGTGATACCCTGCAGGTATTGGGCAAATCCTTCATCGCTATTTATGATTACAACGCCATCGTTAACACCGGCGAAAAACACGTGGTTAATGGTCGCGAAGATTTTACGGCTTCTGATGGTCCCTTCTTCTTTTTAAGTGCAGGCCAGAAATATGACCTGGCAAAAAGGCAGGTAATTAAAGAACCAAGAAAAGGCGCTGCTACAAAAGCTGACGACGACGATAAATAAACAAAAACTAATAAGGCAACCGAAATTTTCCGGTTGCCTCATTTAAAAAATGCCGGGTGACCGAGAGGCGAGGTTATGGTCCGCAAAATCATTTACGGCAGTTCGATTCTGCCCCCGGCGTCATCTTTAAACTAACTAAATTTTATGTCCAACATTACCAACAACCAAACACAACGAGACTGGAGCGACGGCGAGAAGAATATCTTCCGCTTCGTCTTCCTGTTCTTTGTTATCCAGGCGCTGCCGCTCAGCATCGACCTGTTTAAATTTCTTTTCGGCCCCAACTTTTTAAGCTATGGGTATATTTTTAATCTTACGCGCCTGTCGCCTAAGTTTATCCCGGGCACGGATAGTTTTATTAACTGGATCATTGTATTGGCGCTGGCGCTAATCGGCGCATTTGCCTGGAACCGCTCTAAATACAAAGAGCAAGACTATGATAAACTTTATTACTGGCTCCGAACCATCGTCAGGTATCGCTTGGCTATTGGCGTTATTGGCTATGGTTTTTTGAAGTTTTTTCCGCTTCAGTCGCCATTCCCCTCTATCAGTAATTTAAACACCGCCTACGGCGATTTTAATGACTGGAAGATTTTCTCGATGAGCCTGGGTATTGTACCCGGCTATGAGGCTTTTTTAGGCGGCGTAGAAATTTTGGCAGGTTTGCTGTTGCTTTTCAGAAAGACAGCAACATTTGGTGCTATGCTGATATTGGTATTTACCGGTAACGTATTCATCTCTAATCTGGCTTATGAGGGTGGCGAATATGTGTACAGCTTTTACCTGATCAGCTTTGCAACATTGGTGCTTTGGTTTGATGCTTTAAGGGTTTACAGCCTGGTATCGTTGGAGAAACCAACTGAGCCTAACCCATACAAACCCGTATTTGTGGGTACGCAAAGAACGGTGCGTCTGGGCTTAAAAACGCTGATTATTTTCTTCTTTGTTTTCTTATATGGCGCCAAAACCTATTCAGGTTATCATCATGACCCATACCAGTTTCCAAAAGGAAAAGGCCTGGCAAAAGCTGCCGGTATTTATAACGTGAGTGAGTTCAGGATCAATGGCAAAGTGCTGCCATATTCGGCAACCGATGCTGTACGCTGGCGCGATGTTGTTTTTGAGAAATGGGCAACTTTGAGTGTTCGCTCTAATCGCCCGGTACTTTTAGACTCGACCAACTACGAGCAGATCTCGCAAAAAGATCAGGACAGAAATTACGAATTACTAGGCTCTGCCGGTAGGCATTACTATAGTTATGTAACTGATACAATTGGGCAAACCTTGTTGTTAACCAACAAAAATCCGCATTACCGTAAAGAGCAAATTTCATTAAACTACATCCGCCCGGATAGCGCTACCATTATCCTGAGCGGCCTGGATCAAAACCGTGATTCGCTTTATGTAGTGCTCAACAAAGTTGACAAAAAATACCCGATTAATTTGGGCAGACGCAAGGTACTTAAACTTTAATCTCAATAGCAATGGCTAACAACATAACACCAGCAGAAGATACTAAACCGGTACCGGCACCATGGTCCTGGTCAAAAAAATTAATATTCCGAATTGCATTTATATTTTTCCTGGCGATGGCTATTCCGTCGACATCAGGTTGGTATACCAATGTGGTTACATTGAATTGGTTTCGCCCGCATTACCGGGATATATACGATATCGCCCGTTTTCAACCAAGCTTTCAGCGTTGGTTTAGTAGCGGCCCAAATTATGGCGACGTAGACGGTGCGCCGCTTCCACAAGAAAGAGGCGACGGTGGCGATAACCAAAAAGGTGGCGGCAAAGGCGGCAGACATCACCACCATAATGCAGGCGGAGCAGACAGTACTGTTGCTGATACAGGCCATGCAAATGGTGGCGGTCATCATCATCACCACGGCGGCGGCGGCGATGAGAACTTAGCTGCAGGCAATCAGGGAAACGGCGAAGGCCATCATCACCATCATGATCATCAAGGCGGCGATAATAATATAGCTCAGGCTGATACCACTCAAGGCCATGGCGGAGGACATCATCACCATCACCATGATGAAGATGGCGGAGGTAACGTAGCGCAAGCGGATACCGCTGGCGGACACGGACACCATCATCACCATCATGACGGTGGCGAAAATGCTTTAGCTGGTGCAGATACCGCACAACACCACGGGCATCATCACCATGATGGTAGCGAAAATGAATTAGCCGGTGCCGATACTGCACGCGGTCATGGGCACCACCATCACGGCGATACGATAGCTAGTACATCAGCAAAAGATACTACCGCATTAGTTGCCGTGGCTCCGGGTTCAAAAAACACGAATGACGACAACAATGTCGCCTTACCGCCGAAGAGAAATTTCTTTGCCGATTACACCGATTGGGGCATTGCCTTATTGTTCGGTATAGTAGGTGGTTTGATCTGGACGCTGTTAGATCGTAAATCAAAATCATATAACCTGCTTTACTATTGGATTCGTGTGGTGGTACGCTACCGTGCCGGTATTGGTATCATTGGCTTTGGTTTCACCAAGCTGTTCCCAACGCAAATGCCTTATCCGTCACTGGGTTTATTGAATAGCAACTTTGGCGATTTCACCGCACAGAAAATCTACTGGATGTCGGTAGGTATTGTGCCATGGTACCAGGTGTTTGGCGGCATTGTGGAGATTGTTGCGGGTGGTATGTTATTCTTCCGTAAAACCACTCTTTTTGGAGCGATACTTTTAGCAGGGGCCTTGTTTGATATCACGTTGGTAAACTACGCTTATGATGGTGGCGTGCATGTTTATGCCTTCTATTTCGTGTTGTTGTCGTTGTTCCTGATTGTGGATTATATCCCATCACTGTACAATTTGATCATCCGCGAAAAATATACTTTCTATCCTCGCGTATATCCTGATTTCAGCAAACCCGGATTGAAATACACCCGTATTGTGTTGAAGGTATTAACCTTTGTAATTTTCTTTGGCGTACTGACGTACACCGAGGTGATCAATTTCAAGTATGACCCTTACAAGCAACCATCAACAGCGGGTGTAAAAACACTGCGTGGTAATTATCACGTAACCGAGTTTAAGATCAACGGACAAGAATTAGCCTACAATCCCAACGACACTACCCGCTGGCAGGAAGCAACTTTCGAGAATTGGACGACTTTAAGCTTCAGGGTTAATCACCCGGTGGTTATTGATCCATCCAACGGTGGCGGTAGCCCGATGCATGATATCCAGCGTACATTCGAAATCACGGGTGTCGCAGGCGGCGAGCGTGCTTTTCACTACTATGCTGATACAGTTGACAAAGTGCTTTATCTACAAGATAAAAATGCAGTGGCGGCATTAGGCAGCAGACGCGGCGGCGGCAGAGGTGGCCGTGGCAATCGTCCAAAAAATCAAAATAATAAGCCCGATAATTGGATAAGTCCCGAAGCCTGGAAACACATTGGCGACGAGAGTAAAATGATTGATCCCGCAGCATGGTCTACCCGCCGCGACCGCGAGTTTGCCGCAAAACAACGCGAGCCAAAACGCGCCCGTATGATCCTGAAATATGATACTACCGATGGTAACAGGGTTATCCTGTCGGGGGTTAATGATAAAAAAGATTCGATATATGTAGTGCTTGATCGGTATGATCGTCATTACATTTTACCAAAAAGCACGTTGAGTGCAGGTAAATATTAATGAGCTAAATAGCTAATGGCCCAGCCACTGTAATTTAATTGCAGCGGTTGGGTTTATTAAACCAAAGACATGAAACAACTGGCCGCTATTTTTTTGATCGGGTTGATGATGATTGGCATATCCTCGTTCAAATATCGCGCGACCAAAAGTAGCGTTGCTACAACCGACACCAATAAATGGCCGGCAAAATTTGGCTTTGGCCATCCGGTTACCCAGGTCGAGATAGATGCCTGGGATATTGATATAAGGCCTGATGGCAAAGGGTTGCCTATAGGGCAAGGAACGGTTTCAAAAGGTCGTGCTATTTATGTACAAAAATGTGTGGCCTGCCACGGCGAAGGCGGTAAAAACCAGGTCGAGGTGAAAACAATAGGGCCGGCATTGATAAGCGATACCGTACTAAAAGCCAGGAACAAAACCATAGGCAATTACTGGCCATATGCAACTACCTTGTTTGATTACATCCGTCGTGCTATGCCTTACCCGCAGCCTGGCTCTTTGACTAATACAGAAGTTTATAGCCTTTCTGCCTATTTGCTTAACGCGAACCATGTCACGGCAGATACCATCCAAAATGCAAAGACACTACCCAAAGTGGTAATGCCTGCCCGGAAATTATTTGTTTTTGACGATCGCAAAGGCGGACCTGAAATAAAATAGCCCGCCATGGATAAAAAGAAATACCCAAAGATCAGCAGACGGGGCCTTTTAGGCGGCGTTTTAGGCGCCGCTTTGTTGCCGGTAAATAAAGTTTTAGCTAAAAGACTACCGGGATTAATACCACCCGATGACCCCACGAAATCGCCGGGCAGAGGGACGAGCAAGTTGGGGCAGCGCTCTAAATATGAAAATCCGGTAAAAACCACTTCTGACATATCATCGCGTACGCCTTTGCAGGATATGTACAGCACCATTACGCCGTCTGATCTGCATTACGAGCGCCATCATGCGGGTATTCCAGATATCGATCCGGCTAAATATGAGCTGATGATCCATGGCATGGTAGATAGGCCCATGAAGTTTACCCTGGCCGATCTGAAGAGTTTCCCCGCTGTCGCCCGTACCTGTTTTTTAGAATGCGCCGGTAATTTCAGGACAGGCAAAGAGGAAATGACCCCGCAGGATATCCTGGGTTTAACCAGCCAAAGTGAATGGACCGGTGTCATGCTCTCCACCATATTCAGAGAGGTTGGCGCCAGCCATGCTGCCAAATGGTTCCTGGCTGAAGGGTCAGACGCAGCGGTGCTAACGCGCAGTGTACCAATGTATAAAGCTTGGGACGATGCCATGATTGTCTACGCCCAAAACGGCGAAGCTATGCGGCCTGAACAGGGTTACCCTGCCCGCCTGCTGCTCCCCGGCTGGGAGGGTAATATGAATGTTAAATGGCTGAGACGCATTGAGATAGGCGACGAGCCGTGGATGACCCGCGAGGAAACATCTAAATACACCTACCCAGTCAAGGACAAAATCAGGATGTTTAGCTTTGAGATGGATGCGCGGTCTATTATTACTTATCCTGTTTATCCGAACAAAATCAAGTCAGGATATCTGGAAATCAGGGGGTTGGCCTGGAGCGGCCGGGGTAAGGTTACCAAAGTTGAGGTTAGCACCGATGGGGGTAAAACCTGGCTGGATGCTAATTTACAGGGCCCGGTATTGAGCAAGGCACATACCTATTTCAGGCATTTATGGGAGTGGGATGGAACGGCTACCGAGATAGCCAGCCGGGTTACTGACGAGACCGGCTACGTGCAACCCAGCGTGCAGCAACTAGCCGATGCCCGCGGCACCAAAGCAGGCGGCTACCATATGAACCCCATCAACTGGTGGCAAATTAAGGCAGACGGTTCGGTATTGTTTAAACCGGAATAATCGTCCTTTTCTTCCTTTTAAAGTCGTTTAATTTCATTTAAAAGCGGCTATTTGCATTTTCATGATGCTTTAAATACGAAATATTTTTTTTGGTGAAAAACGCTGATAGAATTGCTCCGTTTTTTTAAAATAAATGGAGTAATTTTCTCATTCCAATTCATAAACTCAAACGTCGTTTCTATGAACCTGAAAAATATACTGGCGGCATTTCTTTTCGCAGCCGCATCATTTAGTGCCGGGCAAACACAGTCCCAGGCCAAACACACCTTTGCTTTTGGCGATACCCAATTTTTGCTGGATGGAAAACCCTTCCAGATGATCAGCGGCGAGATGCACTACCCCCGCGTACCCCGCGAGGCCTGGCGCGCCCGTATGAAGATGGCCAAAGCCATGGGCCTGAATGTTATTGGCACCTACGTGTTCTGGAATGTGCACGAACCCGAGAAAGGCCAATTTGATTTTAGCGGCGGTGCCGATGTGGCCGAGTTTGTGAAGATAGCCCAGGAAGAGGGTCTGTGGGTAATTCTGCGTCCCAGCCCTTATGTTTGCGCCGAGTGGGAATTTGGCGGCTACCCCTACTGGTTGCAAAACGAGAAAGGCCTGACGGTGCGCAGCAAGGAGCCGCAATACCTGGCCGAGTATAAAAAATATATCATGGCTGTCGGCAAGCAATTGGCTCCCCTGCAAATAAACCATGGTGGTAACATCCTGATGGTGCAGATTGAGAATGAATACGGATCGTACGCAGGCGATAAGGAGTACCTGAAAATCAATGAACAAATGTTTAGAGAGGCCGGCTTTGATGGTTTGCTATACGATTGCGACCCGGCTCCCGATCTGGCAAAGGGCCACCTGCCTGGCCTGTTACCCGCTGTAAACGGGCTGGATAATCCACACAAGGTTAAACAACTGATCAATGCCAATCATGATGGCAAAGGCCCCTATTATATTGCTGAATGGTACCCGGCCTGGTTTGACTGGTGGGGCACCAAACATCATACCGTGCCGTCAGAACAATACGCGCCTCATCTGGATTCGGTGCTGGCGGCGGGGATTTCGATCAATATGTATATGTTTCATGGCGGCACCACGCGTGGTTTTATGAACGGTGCAAACTATAATGACAGCAACCCTTATGAACCGCAGATAAGCAGTTATGATTATGATGCACCACTAGACGAGGCTGGTAACGCCACGCCAAAGTTTATGGCGTTTAGAAGCGTAATTGAGAAATATTTGCCTGCGGGTGTCAAACTGCCTGCAGTTCCGGCGGCCAAGCCGACGATGGCCATTAAAGATATTCACATTAAACAATCGGCGGCGGTGCTGAGTAATTTGCCTGTGCCAAAGGCAAATGTTCATCCTTTAACTTTTGAGGATCTGCATCAGGCTTATGGTTTTGTGCTTTATCGCACTACACTTACTGGCGGCAAAACCGGATTTTTGAAACTGAAGGACCTGCGCGATTATGCGGTGATCATGATCAACGGAAAAGAAGTTGGAACTTTAGATCGTCGCCTGAAACAAGACAGCATCGAGCTAAAATTACCGGCAGGCAAGGTAAGGCTGGACATTTTGGTAGAGAATCTGGGCCGTATTAACTTTGGCAAATACCTGCTGCAAAATAAAAAAGGACTAACAGGCAAAGTAAACTTCGGTACGCAGGAGGTGCTTAACTGGCAACAGTATGGCTTGCCCTTTCAAGACTTAACTCATTTGAAATACACTGCCGGCCGAATCACCCAACCATCGCCACAAATAAAAAAAGGAAGCTTTATGCTACTTACCGTTGCCGATACTTACCTGGATATGCGCAAATGGGGAAAAGGCATGGTTTGGATAAACGGACATAATTTAGGCAGATATTGGAGCATAGGCCCGCAGCAAACGCTTTACATACCGGCCGAGTGGTTGAAAAAAGGCGCAAACAGCATTGAAGTATTAGAGTTGTTGAAACCGCAAATGAATACGCTTTCAACGCTCGACAAGCCGATTTTAAATCTATTACAATAACAAAAGTCTTGCTGATATTTAGATCTACCATAAAAACTGTTGCCCCGGCCCTTATGGTCCTGGCCTTGAGCATGTCTGCGTTTGGGCAGATTACGATAACGATTAACCCGGCGAAAACCTATCAGACTATTGACAACTTCGCCGCGTCTGACGCCTGGGCCTGTCAGTTTGTGGGCAACTGGCCCGATGCTAAAAAAAATAAAATAGCCGATCTGCTTTTTAGCAATGGAACTGATGCTGATGGCTCGCCCAAAGGTATTGGCTTATCTATGTGGCGCTTTAACATTGGCGCTGGTAGCACCGAACAGGGTATTGCAAGCGGAATTAAGGACGAGTGGCGCCGCGCGGAATCATTTTTAAATGCGGATGGTAGTTACGACTGGAAAAAGCAGGCCGGGCAGGTTTGGTTTTTAAAGGCGGCAAAGACACGCGGCGTACAGAAGTTTCTAGGGTTTACTAATAGCCCGCCGGTAAAGTTTACTATCGATGGCCAGGCTTATGCCAGCCTGGGCAAAGTCAACATCGCCCCAAATCATTATGATGATTTTGCCAGTTACCTAACGACGGTTATTAAGGGCATCGAGAAGATCAGCAAAGTAAAATTCGACTACATCAGCCCGGTAAATGAGCCGCAATGGGATTGGAGTGATGGCGGGCAGGAAGGTTGCCCTTATACTAATGCTGAAATAGCCGGTGTGGTAAAAGCCATCAATAAAACTTTTGTAAGGGATAATATCGACTCAAAAATTATTATTGGCGAAGCCGGGGCGATAGACTATTTATACCTTAAAAGCGACAAGCCGGGCAAAGGCTACCAGGTCGACGATTTTTTTAAGCCGACGTCAACAAATTATATAGGTAACCTGGCTAATGTGGCGCATACTATCACTGCACATAGCTATTTTACCACCTCGCCCATGAAATCGTCAATTAAAGACCGGACAGCGCTGGCAGATTGTGTCGCAAAGATTAATGGTCTTAACTTTTGGGAATCTGAATACTGTATTTTGGGCGATAACTCGGGCGATATAGATGGTAATCGTCGCGATTTGGGTATGGATGCGGCTTTATACCTGGCATCGGTTATTCATAATGATCTGGCCGTGGCCAATGCCTCGGCCTGGCAGTGGTGGACGGCAATTTCAGCCTACGACTATAAAGATGGCCTGATCTACGTCGACAAAAACAAAACCGATGGTAACTTTTACGCCAGTAAAATGCTTTGGGTGCTGGGTAATTACAGCAGGTTTATCAGACCGGGTGCGGTGCGCATTGCGGTAAGCTCGTCTGCGGATAATCGAGTATTAATATCGGCTTATAAAAAAGATAGAAATGTCGTGCTGGTAATAGTTAACCCCGAGACAAACAACCTGGATATCGATCTTAATACCGGAAGTGCTTTCAAGCTAAAATATGATAAGATGTACGTTACCTCGTCAACAGCCGATTTGAAAGCTGAAAAGATATCGGCAGGAAAAATAATGGTGCCGGGGCGTTCTGTAGTTACGATTGTAGGAAGGTTGTAATTACTATTGCTTCTCCCCGCCCCGTCATCGTGAGCGAGGTACGAGCGTGACGATCTCTCAACTGAGCAGGTTTGTTTACTAACTAACTCCCCACCACGTCATCGTGAGTGAGGTACGAGCGTGACGATCTCTCAACTGAGCGGGTTTGTTTACTAACTAACTCCCCACCACGTCATCGTGAGTGAGGTACGAGCGTGACGATCTCTCAACTGAGCGGGTTTGTTTACTAACTAACTCCCCACCACGTCATCGTGAGCGAGGTACGAGCGTGACGATCTCGGGATCGTGTGTGTTACTCCTGCTCAATATCTGTATATAAATCCCTCCATATAGGGTTAAGCTCCGAGATGAGTTGTTCTATTATAAACTCTTTTCCTTCTTTTCAACGATCGTCACGCTCGTACCTCGCTCACGATGACGCGCTTGGTGTTGAAGAGATCGTTATGCTCGTACCTCGCTCACGATGACGGACAGGGTGTTGAAGAGATCGTCACGCTCGTACCTCGCTCACGATGACGGACAGGGTGTTGAAGAGATCGTCACGCTCGTACCTCGCTCACGATGACGCGCTTGGTGTTGAAGAGATCGTCACGCTCGTACCTCGCTCACGATGACGGACAGGGTGGCGAAGAGATCGTCACGCTCGTACCTTGCTCACGATAATGACGTGCAGGGTGTTGAAGAGATCGTCACGCTCGTACCTCGCTCACGATGACGGACAGGGTGTTGAAGAGATCGTCACGCTCGTACCTCGCTCACGATGACGGACAGGGTGGTGAAGAGATCGTCATGCTCGTACCTCGCTCACGATAATGACGTGCAGGGTGTTGAAGAGGTCGTCACGCTCGTACCTCGCTCACGATGACGGACAGGGTGTTGAAGAGATCGTCACGCTCGTACCTCGCTCACGATGACGGACAGGGTGGTGAAATATTTTTTAATCGCGTCAACCATTGTTATAATTTTGTGTTTATCTAGGGTTTAGAACGTTACCGTAATTGCTATGACCACCTCTGATTCAGCCGAAAACAGTAAGAGAGTAAACGAGACCGAACATCTTTTTCGGGCGCTGGTTACAGCCACTTCTGACGTGGTGTACCGCATGAGTCCGGACTGGAATGTTATGCGACAGCTGGATGGAGGGGACTTTTTAACAGACACAGGCGAGCCGATAAGCGATTGGATTGAAAAATACATTCACCTGATTGACCAGCATCACGTTAAGGCAACAATTGCAGAGGCTATCCGTACTAAAAGCATGTTTCAGTTGGAGCACCGTGTCCGTATAGCTGACGGCAGTATTGGCTGGACTTTTTCCAGGGCGATACCTATCTTGGATGATAGCGGTGAAATTATAGAATGGTTTGGCGCAGCAAGCGATGTTACGCCCCGCAAGCGTATGGAAGAAGCCCTGCTACATGCACGAGACCAGGCCGAACAGCAAAAAAAATTATATGAAATTGTGGCATCAAACACGCCCGACTTAATCTACGTGTTTGATTTAAATTATAAGTTCACTTTTGCCAACCCTGCTTTACTGACCATGTGGGGTAAAACGTGGGACGAAGCGGTAGGCAGAGGTTTGCTGGACAACGGTTATGAACCATGGCATGCCGAGATGCATGAACGCGAGATTGACCATGTTGTTGCCACCAAAGAGACTATACGCGGCGAAGTATCGTTTCCGCATGCGACCTTAGGCCGGCGCGTTTACGATTATATTTTTTCGCCTGTTTTAAATGCGGACGGCGAGGTAGAAAGTATTGCCGGTACCACCCGCGATATTTCAGAGATCAAAGAGAACGAGCAGCGTAAAAACGATTTCATCAGCATGGTTAGTCATGAGTTAAAGACGCCGTTGACTTCTGTTATAAGCTACGTGCAGCTCTCGCAAAAAAGAGCCACCCAAAACCACGATGAAGTAGCTACGGGCATGCTGGAACGCGCGGGGAAACAACTGGCAAAAATGACGCGGATGATCAACGGTTTTCTTAACGTATCGCGCCTGGAATCAGGTCAGATCCATATCGACCATAAATTGTTTGATCTTGCCGCATTGATGAAAGAGGTGGAACAAGAGTCTGCCACAACCATCTCTGGCTACAACTTAATTTTTGAACCTGTAAAAGAAACCTGGGTAAGTGCCGACAAAGACAAGATTAGCCAGGTGTTTAATAACCTCATTAGCAATGCTGTTAAATATTCGCCGCCGGGCTCTGCTATTCATGTAGGTGCTATTGCTAAAGGCGGCAGGGTTAAGGTAAGCGTGCAGGATGAAGGCATGGGCATTAGCAAAGAAGATTTACCCCGGCTTTTTGAACGTTATTACCGTGTTAAAGAAGCCGAGGCAAAACACATCTCAGGCTTTGGGATAGGGCTTTACCTGTGTTCAGAAATTATTAAGCGCCACGGCGGTAATGTCTGGGCCGAGAGCCAACCCGGTAAAGGCAGTACCTTCTTTTTTGATTTGCCGGTGGTACAGCCTGAGCATAAATAATCCATTAACTGGAGGGGTGTCACCCTGGGTCCGTCGAAGGGTGAGCGCGGGATTGACAGGGGCTTTGTAAGCTATTAAAGATGCCGGCGTAAAGATCCCCGGAATGTAGTCTCAAAAATTGAAAATCAGCAATCGCTTTTTTATCTATATTTGCCTTGCTTTTGCCGGCCAGGCGTAAAGCAACCTGGTCCCGTAGTTCAACGGATAGAATAGGAGTTTCCTAAACTCTAGATATGAGTTCGATTCTCGTCGGGACCACATTTAAACCCATCCATGGGAACAGCGTGGGAAAGATTATTTGAAAAGCCTTCAGATGAAAATCTGAAGGCTTTTTTGTTTAAAATGCAATTACTAATTCTGAGCAGCAGGATGTAACTGATATAAATTTAATAAGAAGACAAAGCCATTTGATAGGCATAAGATCCTTTATTCTCATAGCCACCTAACTTTACCTTTATACCATTTTTATTGTAATATGCAAAGTTGCCTGACCAACCTAAAAAATAGGCATCATTATCATTATTAAAAGCAATTGCTGAGAAAATAGAGTAACCTGTGTTAGATTGAGTAATTATTCCATTTTTCCAGTAAATAGGACTATCTAAATTACCGATCGTTAAAGTGCCTAAGACAAGAACATCGCCATTATGAACAGTAATAGATGAAGCGGATGAATAATCAGTTGTATCCCCTGGTATTATTGTTTTTCCATTTTTCCAGTAGGTCGCAGCAACGGGATTGAACATATTTTTGGGGCCAATAGCAGCACTTCCGGCTACATAAATATCGCTACCATCAATATAAATGCAATTTCCACGTTCTGCGTGTATACTATCAGTGGCCAACATAACGGCCGTGCTATTTTTCCAGTATACCGCATTCGTCCCAGTCGGGGTGGCAATGGTGCCGGCTATGTAAACATCATTGCCTTGTATAGCAATGGCATTTGCAGAAGAGCCAGAGGCGTATTCAAGGTCTATGGCTACTCCGTTCTTCCAACACATAGCCTTTTGTAAGGGGTAGCCATTTGACGAAACGGTGGTGTACCCGCAGACGTAAACATCGTTTCCTTTTATGCAAACTCCTGTGGCATTAGATTCAACTCTAAAATCAACAAGTAATGATTCAATACCATTTTTCCAGATAGTAGCTGCAGAAGTTCCGTAACCCGAGGTATAGCCGGCAAAGATTACATCCTGTCCTTGTGTTGCCACGGCCAATGCCTGAGATGGCGTAAGCTGGCCAGCTATATTAGGATGGAGTATAGTAGGTACGCCATTCTTCCAATAAGTTGCCTCTACATATCCGTTGGAGGCAATAGTCGCTCCTGCTACATATACATTTGTATCGCTTTTTAACCCATTATCACCAGGTGCTACGTTGCCATGTTTAGAACATCCCGCTAGCATTAACCCCACGCAACACAAATAACAGGTAACCAAGTATCTATAATTCATATTCATTGATCAAATTGATTTTCGTTTATTTGGAAGATATAAAGATATAAATAATTCAGATTGAGTCCGGATTTTCAGCTTGTGGTCGATGTCCTAATCGCAACATATTTATTGCTCCAAGCCCGCCGCACAATACAAATCAGCCATAAAAGAGTTCGAGTTTTGTAGTCTAAGGACCACGATTTAAACCCATCCATGGGAACGGAGTGGGAAAGATTATTGAAAGCCTTTGGATTAAAATCTGGAGGCTTTTTTACTGAATTAGACGGTTCAAAAGCAAGCTAAACAATATTATCATTTCATTATCGTTACAGACTACCTAATTTCTTCCTTGTTTCAGGCGATTCTTTGAGGGACAATGCTTTCTTATAACTCGCTATGGCATTTTTTTTGTCGCCTTTAGCAAGATATAGATCCCCCAGATAAGTATACGCCACCGGGTTCGTGGGATAATTTATTATGTTCATTCTAAACATAGCTTCAGCCTTATCAAACTCTTTTTTGCCTAGTACAAAAAAACCAAGATTATTTACCAAATCTACTGGCGGCAACATTATGCTGCCATCTTCTGCTGTGATCCCATATTTTGAAGTTAAATTTTCAAAATGGTCTTTTAAGTAAGGAGCTAATGGGAAAGCAGGGTCGGTGAAATAGCTGTCCTGCGTTTTTAATGCATAATCCTTAAAAATAAAATGGAGGGCATCATAGGTCGCAAGCAAAGAGACAGAGCCATGTGAGTCTTCATTATAATATTTAAAATTTGCATTGAGGCCTCTCCGGCTGCTGCCCATCACATAGTCGCGCAGTTGAAGTATAGAGCGGGAATGAATGGTCCCGGAAGTTGTATCGTTTTTAATCGATGCGGTATCCATCCCGGGAGGTAGTGTATTGGCCATACCTAAAAACAGAGATACCCCGGGGTATGTATTGTTTTGTAAGGTCTGTCCTGTTTCATGCAACAGTTTTTGATTATCCCACCACATACTTGGGTCAATGACGATATAACCCCTGAATAAGTTTTTGTGGTGCACCAGCGCATTGATGGCCATAATGCCTCCGAATGAATGCCCAAGGAGAACCCGGTAAGAAAAGGTTGGATATATGGAATCAATATGGGGCACCAGCTCATGCTCGATAAATGCAGTGAAGGTTTCGCCGCCACCGGAGTTTTTGCCGATATTGTCGGTGATCCACAAACCACTGCTCACCCTGGTTGGGGTAAGGTCTCTTGTGCGGTTAGTATTGGGTATCCCGACGACGATCATTTCAGGGTAGATGTCATTCCCGTTGACGGAACTTAGGTAGTCGATCATTCCCACAACACCTGTAAAACACCGCTCGGCATCCAGGACGTAAACAACTGGGTACTTTTTTTTCTTATCCAAGCTTGCAGATGCAGGCACATGTACCCAAATTTTCCTTTGTTCGTTTAGAAGCTTTGAATGGATGCTGTCTATAGCGCCAATAACAACGGAGTTATTTGTCTGCGCTTTCAGTGGCAATAAAATAATGCTCAAAGCGCATGTTAAGATTAATGTTTTCATAACAGATTTACTGATTATAAGACATCAAATAATTTGTAAAGTGACGCTATAATCAAAAAGTTCCTTAAACACAGCAAGGTCAACTAATCTGTCTATGGTCGGCGTATAACGCACTATATTTATTTCTACAAACCCGCCGCACAACAGAACTCAAATTTTAATGAACTTGTTATATCTTAGAGCCGGTGTTAATTTCATGCTGGTATTCAAACTGAGGCTCATTCAATGAAGGTTTTAAAGTTTCTTAGTGTTTTAGTGATTCTTGTAATCATCGGTTTTTCATATTGGGTCCATAAGTCTTTGCATACCCCTTATGTGCACAATAAAAATAATCAATATATACAAATCCCGCATGGCTCATCCCCCGGCCAAATACTAGATAAACTTACCTCCGAAGGAATCCTTTCTTCACCAATTCCGCTGAAAATATATCTTAAAATTAACGGCGCCGGCAATGAGATGCAGGCGGGCGAATATTTGTTCGATTCGCCAGTTACACCGCTTGAGGTATTGGAAGAGCTGAAAAATGGCAAACTACGAACTGTGAAATTAACCATCCCGGAAGGTTTTAATCGCTTTGATATTGCTAAAAGAATAGCCGGGCGATTCCCTCAAAGCCAACCGGCAGGCGAAAATGCTGCATTGAAATTGATGGATGATATTTCACTCATTAAAGACATAGCCCCGGAAGCTAAAAATCTTGAAGGTTATATGTATCCAAACACTTATAATTTCCCACGCGCTGTTGCTACCCGGGCCATAATAAAGGAAATGGTTGAGGAGTTTAAAAAGGTTTGGAAGCCGGAATATGCAGAACGGGCACATCAATTGAAACTGACACCGCACCAGGTGATTACCATTGCCTCTCTTATCGAAACAGAATCGCGAGTGAATGAGGAGCGACCTATTGTAGCCTCAGTAATCTATAATCGCCTGAAAAAAGGAATGCCGCTTGGGATAGATCAGACTGCTGTTTACATAGCGAAGATGGAAAATCGTTGGGATGGGACGATATACAAAAGCGATTTGGAGTCAAATTCTCCGTACAATACCAGAAAGGTTGTCGGTCTTCCTCCCGGCCCGATTTCGTCAGTTTCTGAAAGCTCCATCAAAGCCGCCCTTTATCCTGCCACCACAAACTATATTTATTACGTTTTAAATGTGGAGAAAACCGATAAGTCTCATCGGTTTTATTCAACAGTTGCAGAGTTCGAACGTGGGAAAGCTGCCTATCAAGCCTGGCTGAAAAAGGAGCGTAGATAAAAGATTTATACAAGAATAATACGTTTTACAGGGTTTTAATCTACCGCTCATCGAGTTTTGCTTTTAAAAATTTCCTATTTTAGTAAGCGCAAAGCTATATTGAAATATGAAGCCCGATTCACAGAATGTAACAGACTACACCAATAACAACACCATATTCATGGTTTGGGATTTTAAAGATGGCCTGGAAGTTAAGCGCGTTTTTAACAAACTTTGTAAACTCATTATCAATCTAAATAATTCGGCTAATGTGCGTTTCCCGGTTTCCAGGGCAAGTTGTGTTATGGGGATTGGGCATGATGCCTGGGTTAGGCTGCAGCTTCCGGTTCCGTTGCCTAAAGAATTAGTGAATTTTGAACCCATTATTGGCGATAAGCACACGGCTGTTTCATCTAAAGGAGATCTTCATTTTCATATCAGGGCAGATACTACCAGTATATGCTACGATATGGCAGCCGCAGTAGCCGATGTTTTAAGCGCAATAGCTGTGAGCACAGACGAAACTCATGGTTTCAGGTACTGGGATAGCCGTTCGATACTGGGTTTTGTTGATGGTACAGAAAATCCGCAGGGGGCAGACAGGGAGCTTTTTAGCATGGTGGGCGATGATGACCCGGCTTACACCGGTGGGAGCTATCTCTTCGTACAAAAGTATATCCACAATTTAACTGCCTGGAAACAGCTGCCTACCGAACAACAGGAAAAGGTGATAGGACGGTATAAAGAAAACGATGTAGAAATGGCGGACGACACAAAACCCGCAAACTCGCACATAGCCTTGGCCAATGTTGGCGACGATTTCAAGATTGTTCGGGATAACATGCCTTTTGGCAATATGTCTACCAATGAAATGGGTACCTACTTTATAGCTTATGCCAGCACCTTCGGCACGGTACATAAAATGCTGACTAATATGTTTATCGGCTCGCCCGCCGGAAATTACGACAGGATACTGGACTTTAGTACAGCCAGGACAGGCAGCTTATTTTTTGTGCCGACATTTGATATGCTGGACGATTTTTCATCAGACTGATTAATAGATAGATCAATTGCCCGCCCGGGGTGATGCCGCATCCTACATTGAAACAGAATCTTCGATCAAATTAAATATCATTTAAAGTACTTGTAATCAGTATTTTAAATTACATGTCTACGTTTTGTCCACGGTCTGTAGCTTATATAAGATAGTTGATAATGGTTTTTAAATCTAACTTTACTCAACAGCGTTATTTTTGGCGAAAATAAATTGTCCCACGTTTGTCCACGTGTAGTATTGTTATTATAACTATATTTATATAAAAATGCAGATAGTCAACTAGTTATTGCAATGCTGCATTTAAAAAATTAGATTTACACCTATACCCTTATTGAACTAATGAAAATAATAGTAGTGGCTAATCACGCAGGGGTATTACCTGCATTAAACTGGTTTAACAGCCAGGGTTGGCTACAGGCTGTTATTAGCAGCGATAGGCTAGCCGGTCATAATCTGCAAATTCAGGATTATTGTCAAAGCCAAAACATCACCCACCTAAAACTCACCCAGCAACAATTACACACACAGGCATTACAACTATTTAACGAGCTTGAACCCGACATGGCTTTAATGTATGGTTTCGCTTATCGTATTCCGCCTGCTATTTTTACCATTCCGCGCTTAGGATTTTACAATGTACACTTTAGCCTATTGCCGGCCTATAGCGGTAGCGACCCCGTTTTCTGGCAACTGAAAAACGGCGAGCGACAAGGCGGCATCACTATTCATAAAGTAGACGAAGGGTTTGACAGCGGCGTCGTTGTTTTACAGCAAGCCATTCCTTTTTTACCGGGCGAAAGCTGGGGTATCTGCAATAGCAGGTATGGTTCTATGACTATCGCCATGATCACTCAGCTTTGCACAACGTTAGCGCAGGGCGATGAACTGCCATTAATAAATACTGATAACAGAACACCCAGTTACTATCCTAAACCTACAGCAGTAGATCTTGCCATATTTTGGGACAGGGATAACGCCGGCCAGATAGAAAGTTTGGTGAACGCATGTAACCCATCGGCAGGGGGAGCTATCACTACTTATATGCAGCAAGAGGTGCGTATCCTGGAAGTATCGCCGGTTGACGGGCAGGGCGAAGCGGGCGTAAAAGGCGGCACTATTATTCATGCCGACGCGAGCGGGCTGTTTGTGCAATGTGCCGACCGCAGTTTGCTGCGCATCAATATATTAAAACTAAACGAGGGCTATTTAACCGGCTTTAAGCTGGCGGCGTTGGGTATAAAGGCGGGCCATTGTTTTGAGAACGTTGTATTTGAAAACTTAACCTCGGGCCAAAAGCAAGAGTATACCATTAAAACTGCTAATTAACCATTTAACCCAATAACCTTAAACCCAATTAAACAATGAATCCCTACGTTGGAGAAATTAGAATGTATGCCGGAACAAGAGCGCCAGAAAACTGGGTCTTCTGTGATGGTTCGCTGCTGGATATTAATCAGTGGATGGAATTATACTCGCATATAGGTACCAACTTTGGCGGTGATGGCCAATCAAACTTTGCCGTACCAGATATGCGGGGCCGTGTACCTGTACATGTTGGTACAGGTGCGAGTATGTCAGAAATACGCCTGGCACAAATGGGGGGATATGAAACCCTTGCGGTAGATGCCAAGTATATGTCTGGCCATACCCATGCCGTGTACGGCACAAAGACGGTGGGCACATCACCGAGCCCGGTAAATGCAATGATGGCAGCGACGATAGTATCAGAATCACCGCCGAAAATTCCTGCTGTTTACATTGGTGCAGGCGAGACACCGGCGCCAACACCATCGGCCATGAACGCGTTAACAGTTGCCCCTAATACAAATGCGGGCAATCCGGTAACCGTAAATCTTGTTCAGCCATACCTCACTATTAACTACATCATTTCATTAAAAGGCGTTTATTAATTAAAAAAAAGACAATGGAACCATATATAGGAGAAATAAGGATATTTCCTTATTACAAAATACCAGAAACCAGGTCAGAATGGGCTATCTGCGATGGCGGCATGCGTGACAGAAACCAGGAAGCGGCATTATTTAGTATAATAGGTTATAACTACGGCGGCAAAGACGGCAAATTTGCCTTACCCGATATGCGCGGAAGGGCACCACTTGGTATTCCAAAAGGAGACATGAGCAAGCTTGGTATAATGGCAGGCTTTAACGAAACCTTACTTACAGAAGAATACATACCTAAGCATACGCACACGATACAAGTGGCCGATGTGCTGCCCGATGCCCCCGGTGTAACCGGTAATTTGATAACACGGGGTGTCAATAATGAATATGGCCCAAAGGATGGCGCACTGGTGCAAATGGCAGCAAAAACAATTACTTCGGCACAAGTGCCATTGCCTAATATGCAGCCTTTTATTGGGTTAGCGTTTTACATAGCTGTAAAAGGTATATATCCACAGAAGCCGTAAGTTGATTGGTGAAAATTAAATTAATTAAAAACATTAAAACATAAACGATATGGACGCTTTTGTTGGAGAAATAAGAATGTTTGGAGGAAACTTCGCCCCTATAGGCTGGGCATTATGCGATGGGCAGGAAATACCTTGCGGCAGCGCTTATAAATTATATACTGTTATTAAAAATGCCTACGGCGGCATACCAGATAAAACTTTTAAATTACCCTTGCTGTGCGACGTAATACCTCCAGGCGCAGCCAATGCAGATTTTAAAGGGGGCAGTTACGTAATCGGCAAAAACGGGGGGAATAATGGCACGTACACGGTTACCACAGTGCCGGCGCATACACATACTTTTAACGGTACAACATTTAATCCGCTGGATAAACAAACCGCGCCAACAAATGCTTTTAACGCTACTTTCCCTAATGAAAGAACGGCTACCAGGAACAGATATAAGCAAAAGCTGGGTGATACCGTAATTGCGGGTCAACTAGACAGTAGCACTGTAGCTTTGGCCGGGACAGATACACCTAAAGCAATAAGCAATATGCAGGCCACCTTAGTGCACAACTTTATTATTTGTTATGACGGCATTATGCCGTTTTAAATCATTTAATAGGGGATTAATTGTCCCAAACAATAAACAATATTAATACAGTAGCCGGCTTCTGATTTTTTTGACAGGCTGCTTTAAACAATGCTGGTCAATACAAAAACTGTTCTTTAAAAATAGATTTTGTATTGGCCTTTTATCACGTAAATTCCGCTACTCATTGCCCTTAATTTAATTGCTATAATTTATACCCAAAAGACCAATTGCTATGAAGAAATTTTTACTTAAATTTTTATTTACCATCCTTTTTATCGGCGTTTTAAACAACGTTTATGCCGGTACCTATGTAGCAAAGGCTACAGGCTCATGGAAGGATGCCACCAATTGGTCTGGACCCGTTGCCAATCATATCCCAACTTTTGGCGATATAGCAATTATACCTTCTAATGTGATCATAACTTATAGCGTGGTTAATACCGCGGGTAACCTTAGTTTAGGATATGAACCCTGGGATAACCCAACCATTTATGTGTTTGGCCAGCTGAAGCTTCATGCAGATGCAGCTGTGGTTAGCTCAACTACAGAATCTGAAGGCCCATTTTTAGATAATAATCTCGCTAAAATATTATTTTTTAGCGGCAGCACGCTTACGGACGACACTTACGCCGGCCTTATTTTTACGGCAACCAACAGCTTCTACTTTTACACAGGATCACATTTTGTTGTTGGGCCAACCAATGCTTTTGGCAGCACTATATTTCAATATGATAACGATGGACCGGACGTAGACGACCCCAGCAATGTAGAATTTGTAAACAGATCGGGGCCTTTTACGGTTACCCCAACGCGGGAAGGTGTTGCAGATGCGGTTAGTAACACAGAACCGCCGGCTGTTGCGCCAGCGGTATCAACGCCAGCAGCCAGCGGCATCGGTACCTCATCGGCTACGTTAAATGGAGAGGTGTTTTCTACCGCCGTACAAACTACAGGTATAATTTTTGACTATAGTACGGCGTCTGATCTTAGCGGAGCGCTAACTGCTACCGCATCAGCCACCTCGGTAGCGCTTAATTCATCAAATCAGACAATCACAGCCAATCTTACCGGTTTGGTAAGCGGCCAAACCTATTATTACCGGATTGAAGGTACAAACACAACCGGTACTACCTTAGGCGATATACAAACATTTACCATACCATGTACGCCGCCAACCGTAACCGGCAACCCGCCTAACCGCACAACTTGCAATGGTGGTGCTACAACATTTTCTGTTAGCGGCACAAACGTTACGGCTTATAAATGGCAGGTTAATTCAGGTGCAGGTTTTACAGACCTGAGCGACGGCGGCTCTTATTCAGGAACAGCAACAGCTACCTTACATGTTTCACCTGCAACGGGATCCATGTCCGGTTTTACCTACCGGGCCAGGTTAATTAACGGTGTTGGCACTTGTACCGTAAATTCAAATGCAGCCACTTTAACGGTGGACGTTGTATCAGTTATTACTAATGGCATAACTAATGTATCCTGCTTCGGAGGTAACAATGGCGCTGCCACTGTTCTTGTAACAAGTGGTATTGGCCCTTTTATTTATTCATGGTCGCCATCCGGAGGCACGGGGTCCTCTGCAACCGGGCTGGCCGCGGGCACTTATACCGTATTTGTTACCGACAATATTGGTTGTACCGGGCAAGTGACCGTTGTTGTTGGACAGCCCAGCGCCCCTGTAAGCGGAACCGCCTCGTTAAATAACAATGTTACTATGCATGGCGGCGGCAATGGTTCTGTTACTGTAGCGGCAAGTGGGGGTACGCCGGGTTATACTTATGCATGGTCACCATCCGGCGGAAACGGAACCACGGCCTCGGGTTTGGTTGCCGGTACCTATAAGGTTTTAATAACAGATATCAATAGTTGTACATCATTCTCAAACAATATTACCGTATTTGAACCCACGGCAACACCTACGGCTTCAGCAATATCGGGCACCGGCTTTACCGCCACCTGGGCTGCAGAAACAGGTGCAACAAGTTATCGCTTAGACGTATCGGCCGATGGCTTCAATACTTTTGTAAGCGGATATAATGATCTTTCTGTTAGTGGTACTTCGCAAGCTATCACGGGCTTAACAGCAGGTACAACTTATTCTTATAGGGTACGCTATGTAAACTCGGGTGGCACAAGTCCAAACTCTGCTACCAGTACGCAGGTTGCTAATACACCACCAACAATAGCAGGCACCGTATCGCAACAGGGGGTTAACGATAATACTACCATTAGCCCTTTTAACAGTGTTATTATTAATGACGCAGAAACATCACAAACCCAAACAGTAACTGTTAGTCTTGATGACGCGGCTAAAGGCAGTTTTACTACTTTAAACGGCTTTACAAATGCAGGCGGTGGCACTTATACTTTCTCAGGCACCGCTGCTGCAGCGCAAACAGCTATACGGGGATTAGTTTTTACGCCAACACCAAACCGTACACCACATGGCGGTACAGAAACTACAACTTTTACCATAGCAGTAAATGATGGCATTGCAGCTACTGTAACAGATAATTCGACATCTGTTATCAGTATATCTGTTAATGATAAACCGGTGATAGCCGGTATCAATACGTTGACTTATAATGCGCTGAATGCTGCCACAGCAGTTAGTCCCGGCCTTACGGTTACAGATCCGGAGGATAATAGCATGGCATCGGCCTCTGTAACTATAACAAGTGGTTTTGTTTTGGGCGATATTTTGGCGGCAAACACCGCGGGTACCAATATAAGCGTAGTTTACACGCCAGGTACCGGGGTATTGACATTGTCAGGATCAGACCCGATAGGGCATTACCAACAAGTTTTGCAGTCGGTTAGTTATTCCAACGCATCGCGTAATCCGTCCGCAAATGGAACAAATACTTCAAGACAGATTGATTATACAGTTTCTGACGGAGGTTTACAAAGCGATGTGGTAAGCAGCACCATTAATATCACTGCTTCCAGCGATGCTACGCTATCTGCATTGGTTCTTAGTTCCGGCACACTTAGCCCGGCTTTTGGTAGTGGTACTACTACCTATACCGCGTCAACCACAGCGACCAGCATTACGGTTACGCCAACAAAAACTGATGCTGATGCGACATTACAAATTCAATTAAACGGCGGCGGTTATACCGGTATCGCCAGCGGTACTGCTTCAAGCGATTTGTCGCTTGCAACAGGCACAAATACCATCGACCTAAAACTAGTAGCACCGGATGGTACCGTAAAAACATATACAACAACCATTACCCGTAAAATCCAGCCAATCATCACAATGCAGCCGGCAACGGGTTCGCAAGCAGTATTTGTTGACGGCGCGCCTGCCCCTTTAACGGTTGCAGCTTCGGGCGGTACCGGCTTTACTTACCAATGGTACAGCAATACAACCGCAAGTAATACGGGCGGTACGCCAATTTCTTTACCCATAGGCACAAGTTATGCCGGGGCGGGCGGTAAAGTAGGCTATATTTTACAGCCCGGCGATCCGGGTTATGTTGCCGGCCAGATATCAGGTATTATAGTTGCCCCTACAGACGCCGGTGACGGTGCCGAATGGGGTTGCCAGGGAACATCTGTAGGTACCAGTTTTAATATTGGCTCTGGCCTGGCAAACACTAATGCTATGATATCTTCATGCAGCACGCCGGGTACCGCGGCCAGGTTGGCCCGCGCTTATAGTGCAAATGGCTTTAACGACTGGTTTTTGCCAAGCTATAATGAAATGAACCAATTTTATATCAACAGGGCCGCAATAGGTGGCTTTGCAAATAGTGGTTATTATTGGACATCATCACAATTTAACGGTAGCGAAGCTTATGGCGCCGGATTTGATAACGGCGACAATGGCTTGGGCCATGGTACCAAAAGCGATGGCGACAGGGTACGCGCGGCTCGCTATTTTAATATTGCCGATACCTTTGCACCATTAAGTGCAACAGCAGGAACAACTTATTACTATGTGGTAGTAACCAACAGCGACGGATTAAGTGTTACCAGTGACGTTTCCGGCTCGGTGGCGGTGAGTCTTCAACCGACACTAACAGCGACAAGCTTTATCGGGCAACTGGGTAACGAGTACGGAACCGCTACCGGTGGTACCAGCTTTGATGTTGGTGGCAGCAATTTGTTAAGCGACGTTACGGTAACGGCACCGGCAGGTTTTGAAATATCGACATCAACCGCCGGAACTTTTACAAACAGCCTAACCCTGCCACAAAGTAGCGGCACAGTAGGCCTCACCGCCCTTTACCTGCGATTAGCTGCAGCTGATAATGTAGGCACTTATAGCGGGGACATCCTTGTAATGGCAACCGGTGCAACAACTTTGCACATAGCAACTATAGCCAGCACGGTTACTCCAAAAAATATAACAGTAACTGCCGATGCTCAAACGAAAGTTTATGGTGATGCCGACCCGGCACTTACCTATCAAATCACGTCAGGCGCATTAGCCAATGGTGATGTGTTTGCCGGTACTTTAACTCGCGATGGGGGCGAAAATGCAAACACTTATGCCATAACACAAGGCACGCTGGCATTAAATGCCAACTATATAATAAACTATACAAGCGACAATTTAACAATTAACCCGGCGACACTAACGGTAACGGCTGACCCCCAAAGCAAAGCATATGGCACAGCCGACCCAACGCTGACATATACAACAATAGGCCTGATTAGCACCACAGTAGACGGTGTAACTATCAACGATGGCGCTAATGATGTCTTAAGCGGCACGCTAACGCGCGACGCAGGCGAACAGCCGGGTACGTATGCAATAAGTCAGGGCAGCTTAACATCAACCGGTAATTACACAATTGCCTTTAATGCCGAAAACTTAACGATAACCCCTACTGTAGCCAACGAAGCGGAGCTTTCCAACCTGTTAACCAGTGTGGGTACGATAAATCAAATAAGCAGCACGGCTTATACTGTTACTTTAAGTGGCTTAACAATAGCTACGTTGCGTCTTAAAGCTATAGCAACAGATCCACTGGCAACTTTAACCATAAACGGTAACCCGGCGGCATCAAACGTAACTACAGCGGATATTACGCTAAATACGGGGACTACTCCGACGATTATCCCGATCGTAATACTGGCTGAGGACGGTGTAGCTACCAAAACGATACAAGTAACAGTAAATCGTATAGCGTCTGCTAACGCCGATCTGAGCAACCTGGCGGTTAGCGGTCAAACGCCAACACAGGTGAGCTCAACCGAATATACGGCGACGGTGACCGGTTCGCAGGTAGTGGTTAGGGCGGCGACAGCAGATGCTGGCGCTACACTAAAGATCAACGGTACGCCGGTAGCACCGAATACCTACACAGGTAATATCAGCCTGACCACAGGTGCCAATACAATACCTATAGTAGTGACGGCCGAAGACGGAACGATGAAAACGTACACGTTAACGGTTACCAAACTGCCATCAACTATTAACGACCTGAAAAGCCTGGCACTTGGCGGCGGTATAGTACCAACCCAAACCACGGCAACAACATTTACCGCTAGTGTGAACGCTTCGACAGTGACGGTTAGAGCCACTGCAGATGCCAGCGCTACGATCAAGATCAATGGTGCAACTGTAGCCTCTGGCCAATACTCAGGCAATATCAACCTGGTACTTGGCGACAATGCTATCCCGATGGTTATCACAGCGGAAGATGGGACACCAAAAACATACACCTTAACGGTTACCAGGCTGCCATCAACCAATAACGATCTGAAGGGTTTGGCAGTTAGCGGCCAAACGCCAACGCAAACAAGTGCTACCACGTTTACTGCCAGCATAGTGGGCACTACAACCACTGTTAGAGCCACAACAGCAGATGCGAATGCTACGGTTATGATTGATGGTACTACGGTAGTTTCAGGCACCTATTCAAACCCTATCAATCTGACACTGGGCGCTAATACGATCACAACGGTAATCACCGCAGAAGACGGCACCCCTAAAACGTACACATTAACGGTTACCAGGCTGCCATCAACTAATAACGACCTGAAGAGTTTAGCCGTTAGCGGGCAAACGCCAACGCAAACCACCGCCACCACCTATGCCGTAACGGTAACAGCAACTACGGCCACCGTAAGAGCGATAACAGCCGATGCCAACGCGACCATAATGATCAATGGTACTACGGTAGCCTCGGGCAGCTACTCCAATACGATTAGCCTGACCACAGGCAGCAACACGGTAACTACGGTAGTAACCGCCGAAGACGGCACCCCAAAAACGTATACGCTGACCATTACCAGGATACCATCAAGCAATGCCGGCCTGAAGAGCCTGGCGCTTAATGGCGGAGTAATGGTAACACAAACCAGCCCAACTGACTATACGGCAACGGTAATGGCAACGTCAGTATTGGTACGAGCTACAGTAGCCGATGCGCGTGCCACATTAAAGATCAATGGCGTGGCAACAGCATCAGGCCTATACTCGGGCAGCATACCGCTAATCACGGGCAGCAACACGGTAACCGTGTTAGTAACCGCCGAAGACGGTACCCCCCAAACCTATACGCTGACCATTACCAGGATGCCATCAAACAATGCGAGTCTGAAAAGCCTTGCAATTGGCGGTGGCATAACGCCAACGCAAACCGACGCTATCAGCTATACGGCAAGCGTAACCACGGCAACGGTAACGGTACGGACTATAGTAGTAGATGCCGGCGCTACGGTTAAGATTAATGGCACCGCGGTAGCCTCAGGCAGTTATTCTAACCCAATCAGTCTGACGACAGGTGCCAATACCATAACCATATTGATTACTGCTGAGGACGGCACAACCAAAACGTACACATTAACCGTAACTACCACGGCAACAACCAGCTTTGCTGCGATACCGGTAACCGGCGACGAAACGTTAAACATTCCGCCACCAAGTGCCATCATTCCGGCCAATATTCTGTCACCAAACGGAGACGGCAAGAATGATACCTGGATAGTTAAAGACATAGACTATTACCCTAATAATACGGTAACTATTTATGACCACGCGGGTAAAGTTGTGTACAGAAAGAAAGGCTACAGCAATGAATGGGACGGTAGTACCGGAAACGGCGCACCATTGCCACAGGGTACATATTACTATATCCTTAAACTAAGCCCTGACATTACAGCCATCAAAGGCTTTATATCCATACTGCGCAACAACTAGGTAGTAAAACAATAATACGAAAGATGACAAAGCCCCGGGGACGCAAGTTCCGGGGCTTTGTTGTGTTTCACGCGGGAGTGAAACAGATGAAACAAGGTTTTGTCGCAAAAAACTTGAAATCAGTAAATTATAAAAATATAGTGAAACAGAATGAAACAAGAAAACGGCATTAATCGGCCCTAAAAAGGTTAACCTATTGGTTGTTAATACAGCGAAGAGAGCCGGCACCGACAATAATAATATTCCTGTTAGGTTTAATTTGAAACGCTGTTTTTACTACTATAAACCACGTTTATAGACTTTAATTGATAAATTAGACGGGTATTCCCCAATATTAAAAACAATCAGCAGGTACTAAATTGAACGAGTTTAAGCTTTATTGGTTGATTTGCATGCTCCTGCTGCCCGTTTTTACGCAGGCGGTTGGCAAGGTCGATGATAAGTTTGTACCATTAAAATTCGCAGTTCTGGCCGATCATGGCTATGACATTAATCAGGTTTCAAAACTAAACCTGTTCAAGTTTATTACTACCGATTCGCTTATTGGCGCTAATATATATTGGCTCAGAATAGTTACCGGCAACCAAGACCGGGTTAATAAATCGTATTATTTAAGGGTAACTCCGGATAAAAACACCAAATTTTATTTTTTCGATCGCGCAGCAAAAAAATGGCTCAGCATGACTACAGGTGCCAGAACCAATAACAATCCGTACATGTTTGGAGTGTATCCTTATGAAGTATTGCCACTGACAAGAGATACCACTTATATGCGGGTTGATGTAAGCGGCCCTAATGTTGTTCATAGCAGATTTAAAGTTACGGTATCACTAAAGCCCAAGATAACGGTAGACAATTTAAACCAGAAAATTAAGACCCTATGGCTAATTGCGATAGTGGTGTTAATGTTGTTTTTAATTAACAACATATACATATATTTTAGTTTTAAAGACAAAGCGGTAATTTTTTATTTGATGATACAGTTGGGGGTTATGTTTTATCTCACCGCTTACTGGTATTTTTTCGAGACTTATTACACGCACGTATTTAATTCGACACTTGCCAATACCTATCATTTTTATGACATTAACCAGATTGGCGCTCATATAGGTATAATGCTTGTTCTTTATGGCTATGTACAACTTACGCGCTCATATCTTAATATAAAAAAGACCCTGGCGTTAGAGGATCAGTTATTGCGGTACTGCTTAAATATATATTTGATAGCAAGCATTATTAATATTATAGTAAACGTGTGCGGGATGCCCCTTGAATATTATACCATCCCGTATGATAATGTGTATTGCGCCATACTCATTGCGCTTATACTCTATACCTGCGTTAAAGCCTACATTCTTAAAGTTGCGTTTGCCGTGCCTTACTTATTGGCAAACCTGGTGCCTTTAACAATATTGCTTACCATCCCTATCTATCATTTATTGGTATCATTTAGTAATGAGCATAATTATGTGTTACCGTTTTTTGGCGTAATAGCACAAGCGTTAGGGTTTTCAATAGCCTTGGTTACCCGCACCCGTTCTATACAAGACGCGCTGATGGAGAGCCAAATTCAAAGCGGGCAACTGGCTTTTGACCTTAAAGAGGCCGATTATTTAAACAAGTTGAATGAATTGAAGATCCAGCAGATCAACGCCGAAATGTGCCTTGAAAAAGAACGAAGCGAATTGTTAAAAGAGCGGCTTGAACTTAATCAGCGCGAGCTGGCATCGTCAACGCTTAACATGGTTCAAAAAAGCGAATTACTGGCCCTTTTGAAAGATCAGCTCCAGCAGTTAAACTGGCTTGACCGTTATCATACCAAAAAAAATGTGCACGATATGACCGCTTTGTTAGAGGACAACATTGAGCTGGATAGCGATTGGAAAAAATTTAAAATCCACTTTGAGCAGGTTCATCCCGATTTTTTTGAAAATCTAAAAAGGTCACATCCCGCACTTACGGCAAAAGAAATAAGGTTATACACTTATTTTGAGATGAAACTTAATCATAAAGAAATTGCCGCGTTATTAAACATAGATCCCGCCAGCGTACGCCGCGCTAAAACGCGTCTTTTGAAGAAAATGCGCTTGCCTTCTCAGGCAGATCAGATGGAAATAGATTGAATATTGTAGGTTTTTTACCCCCTTTTACGAATAAACGGCACAGTAAGTTGCATTTATTTTCTTAAAACTTTTAAATTAATTAATTGATAATCAATTAATTAATAGTGTTGTCTACGCTATGTCCACGTAACGTTTTAGAATAAACGCTTATTTATATCTTTTTTTGCGCAGATTTTTCGAGGTGTTTGACCCTGCTCATTTGTCCTTTAAATGTCCATGCTTTGTGCCATTGAATTACTTCGATTTGGTATATATTTGATATTCTATTATCCTGATTAATAAGCTATTGTAAGACCTAACAAAACTATATGGAAGTTTTTTACCCACTGCTGTCTATTATTGCGATTATTAAAAAACGCCAACGTGCCTTTAAGGCTTTGGCTTTGCTGCTGTTATCAACAGCGGCGTTACCGCAATCTCTGTTTGCACAAACACCTACTGTAAGTTATGGCGGTAGCTCATATGTGTACACCACCAACACAACGATAACAGATGTTATCCCGACAGGAACCAATGTATCTGCGCCGTCGCTTGCAGCGCAATCGGTTTTTTATACGCCGATCAATACATCTTTGCTGGCGGTTGATGGCAGCGGTAATACTTTCTTTATTGCTTCGGGCAGTCTTAAGATGGCTCCCGCAGGTGGCGGAGCAGCTGTGGCAATAAGCACAAGTTTTACCACTTTATCAAATTTAAAGGTTGATCAGAACGGGACGCTTTATATTGTCGATAAATCAACCGGCACCGTAGCCCAAATAACTACGCCGGCTTCGGGCGGCCGTACAATAACCAATATAATAACTGGTTTAAACTCGCCAAATGATATAGCGGTTGGTAATGACGGGACGATATATACGGCTGGCGGGGGGGTAGTTTCAAAATACCCGGTTGTTGGTGGTGTTGTTGGCTCCGGCATTGTGATCGCTAATGTTTCTAACGTTTTAGGCATTGCCGTTGACGGAGGAGGAAATGTATATACAGTAGATGATTTTAATCTTTTAAAAATACCGGCCACTAATACGGCTTATCCTATAAGTCAGGCAAACTTGATAACTGTTGGCTCCGGATTTTTCCAGCCTTCGACAGTAGCTGTTGACAATATAGGTGATGTTTTTGTTGACAATTTTAACAATTCAGTACCCCGTATCTCTATGGTTGACCCCAGCGGCACAATCACTACCATTAGCGGTACTGGCCCCGCAGGATCATTCTTCGGCATGGCGGTTGATCTGCAAGGAAACGCCTACTATGCTTCGGGTTTTGGCGGCAGCAATATGTTTACGGTTAAAAGAAATGGCGGCTATTACATCAGCCCGGCATTGCCCGCGGGTTTAAGCTTTGACTCCACTACAGGTAAAATCAGCGGAACGCCTTTAAAGGCAAGCCCGCAAACTACTTATACTATTACGGCTTTAAACAGCACCAGCAATACCAGTGCAACAACCACAATAAATATTAAAGTTAGCGATACAAGACTAGCATCCTTGTCGATTAGTGCCGGTACATTGAGCCCGGCATTTAATGCCTCGACCACTAGTTATACTGCGCAAGCGGTGCATCTGGCTTCTGTTAACGTAACACTTAGTCCGGTAGACCCAACATCAACCGTAACTTACAATGGCTCAACTATTACACCAGGAGTGCCGTTTGCCATAACCGGGTTAACCATTGGCTCCGTAAATTCATTGCCATTTGTTGTAACTACTACAGATGCTACAACCAACACTTATACGGTGGCATTTAATGATCTTGCAGGACCAATTGCAAGTTACAATACCCCTAATACATTTACGGTAGGTACGCCTGCAAGCCTTTCGCCCACAAGCAGTAACTCTGTTTCTGCACCCGCCTATGCCAGCCAGGTTTTTTTGAGCACGGTTCAAAATGAGGGAAATGGGGTTGCCGTTGACGCAGCCGGCAATATTTACACCTACGATTTTAACAGCCGCCTGGTAAAAATACCTGCAGGCGGTGGTACTGCCATAGCCATGGGTGGCGGTTTTGTGTTGATTACCGGTATAGCCATTGATAAATCTGGCGCGTTGTATGTAGCGGATGAGATTGGTAGCACTGTTACCAGGATAACCAATCCGGGCCAGCCAGGCAGCACACAAACAGTTGTGGCTTCAGGTTTTAATAATATAGGCGGCATTGCTGTAGATGCCTCAGGGAATTTATATGTTGGTGAGAACAACAGCCATTGTGTTGACAAATTTACTATGGTAAACGGGGTCAGCACATCAAAAACCATCATAGTTAATTCAGGAATCACTTTTCCTTACGGCCTCGCGGTTGACGCAGCCGGTAATCTTTATATTGCTGACAACCAGGCTACGAATATCATTGAGGTACCTGCATCTGCTACAACCTATCCGGTAGATCCGTCAAACTTCATTAACCTTTTCTCAAACCTGGCAACGCCGGTGGCGGTAGCAGTTGACAATGCCGGTAATGTGTTTGTCGGCGAAGAAAATAACGGAACCGGCAGGGTGACAAAGCTTGACCCAAGTGGCGTTAGCACCGTGCTAAGCGGTGCCATAGGTGCTGTAACAGGCGTTGGCGTCGATGCAAAAGGGAATGTTTATTATACCGATGTTGCCAATAGCAAACTTTACGAAACCGCGTTAAATGGCGGTTATTATATATCGCCGACATTGCCATCGGGTTTAACTTTTAACGGTACTACCGGTGTAATAAGCGGTACGTCTACCGTTGGCAGCCCGGCTACTAATTACGAGGTAGATGTATATAACAGCAGCACCAATGCCAGCACAAGTTCAACGGTAAACATCAAAGTAACTTCAACCAATGCCAACTTAAGTGGTATTAGCGCAGGTGTAGGGAATTTAAGCCCAACTTTTTCGAGCGGGGTAACTACTTACACGCTTGCCGAAGCCAGTACTTCGCCATCTTCGGTGATAATATCTGCAACTGCTGATCCTGGTGCTTCCATTAGTATTAATGGTGGCTCTGCTACATTGGGTTCTGCCTCGGCAACTGTTCCGTTTTCTACAGGCAGTACACCTGTGGCTATCCTGGTAACAGCAGCCGATGGGTCGACCACCAAAACATACACGGTAAATATTAACAAGCTTGCCCTGCCGGTTATAACTTATAACACGCCCAACAATTATAATGTAGGCACACCGGTTTCATTGGTGCCAAGCACCAGTAACGTATCATCATTAAGCTATAGCGGTACGAGCACTTTTAGTCCGGTTAACGCATATTCGCAAGGAATTGCATTTGATGCTGCGGGTAATCTTTTTTATAATGACGGTGGCGGCGTGTCTGAAATCCCGGTAGGTACTACAGATCCGGTAAGTGTGAATAGCAGTATTAGCAACATAGTCGGTATAGCGGTGGATGCGTCAGGAAATTTATATGTAGCGCATGACTCGGAAATTGATAAAATAACTAACCCGGGCCAGGCAGGAAGCACAACAACGCCTCTAATTCAAAACATCAGTGCCTGGAGTGTAGCTGTTGACCATGCAGGTAATGTTTATGCAAACGATCAAACCAAAGTCACTAAATATGTTATAGCAAATAACGCAGTTGCTTCTAGTACAGTGCTGGCCACCAATTTTTCAAATATCGCACAGATCGTTGTAGACGGGGCCGGTAATTTATTTGTTGCGGACGCAAGCGTTGGTTTTATCAAAAAAATTCCGGCAAACGCAACCGGGTTTCCTATTGACGCCACTACTTTAACCAGCGTAGCATCAAACATTGGTTATGCCAGCGGCATGGCTGTAGACAATGGCGGCAATCTGATTGTGACAGACGCTTCAGGCTCGGGCGCCGTTAATCGTGTGGATGTGGCTACGGGTAATTTAACCAATTTAGCCAGTTCTACGGGTTATATGATCAGCATAGCAGCAGGCCCCGATGGAACAATTGTGTATTCTAGTTATGCCGACCCTAGTTTATTCCAGATTAAACAAACCGCTGGTTTTAGGGTGTCGCCTGCATTACCAAGCAGCTTGTTACTAAATGCAAATACCGGTGAAATAAGTGGCACACCTTCAATAGGAGGTGCGGTTGCCAACTATACCGTTACTGCTTATAACGCGGCCAGCGAAACTGCTGCCTCTAATGTTTTCAGCATTAAAGTAACATCAACCAATGCCAGTTTGAGCAGCCTGGGTATTACACCAGGCGTTGTTACACCTGTATTAGCGCCGGGTACTACCACTTATGCCGCAATGATTGCGGATACCACTAATTCAATAACATTGGCGGCTGTAGCAGATCCTACAGCTACTATATCAATAAATGGCGGTACTGCTACAACAGGATCGGCCAACGCAGTAATTAGTACCACAGCAAACAGTGCCATTAGTATTTTGGTAACCGCAGGCGATGGTACTACTACAAAAACTTATACTATTAATATTACTAAAGTAGGCCCGGCTACGCTGACCTACACCAGCCCCAATATTCTGCCTACGGGCACCCCGGCAAACATTGTTCCGACAACAAGTAACCTTTCTGCATTGGGTTATGCAGATCAGGCGGATGTATATAGCACCAGTGATCAGGTGGATGCGGTAACTACAGACGCGGCGGGTAACATATATTATGGCGCACGTGGTACCTTAGGTATGATATCTGCCGCCGACGGCACCAATACAACCATACGCTCAGACTTTGATTTTATTACCGGGGTTGCGCTGGATGCATCCGGCAATTTATACGTAAATGATAATACCACAATATATAAGGTTACCGACCCGCTGGGTGCTGCAACTAAAACCACTTTTGCAAATACCTCGAGCTTTTTGGGTGGTATTGTTTTAGATGCTGCGGGCAATATCTATATCAGTGTATCTGGTAGTGAATCTGTACAGAAGTTTACGGTGGTAAACGGTACGTTGGGAACCACCACTATGATTGCCGAGGAATTTAACAATGCTACGGGCATTGCTATCGACAAAGCAGGCAACCTGTATATTGCAGATCAGCAAAATAACAATGTCAAAATAATACCGGCAACCAATACCAACTATCCTATTGATGCATCGACGCTGTCTACAGTGGGTACAGGGTTTAACCAGCCATATGGTATAACGATTGATAACGGGGGCAATTTATTTGTTTCAGAATCAGGCTCGGGTAATATAAAAAGAATAGACGCTGCAACCGGCGCTACTAGTACCATACAAACCGGCTTCGGTACCCCTGAAGGGTTAACCGTAGACGGCACAGGCAAACTGTATGTGACAGATTGGTCTGACTTTGAGATCTACTCTATAACGCAAAACAGCGGTATAAAAATTGCGCCTGCATTACCTGCCGGTTTAGTGTTTAATGTGGCTAACGGTGCTATAACCGGCACGCCTACCGTGGGCAGCCCTACAACCACTTACGCTGTTACCGCATTTAACGCCCTGGGACAGTCAAATAGTAACAGCACGGTTAGCATTAAAGTAGTGTCAAGCAATGCTAATTTATCTGCTTTGACTATTGATGCAGGTACGCTTAGCCCTGCTTTTGCAGCAGCTACAACAACTTATACAGCAAACGTAGCCAGTACAGTTTCGGCTATCACCATAAATACTACCGCCGAATCTACAGCGTCTATAGCTGTGAACGGGGGTACGTCGTCATTGGGTACTAACGCATCAACCATATCGCTTACTCCGGGCACTAACGTTATTAGTGTTGTAGTAATTGCCGGCGATGGCGTATCTACCAAAACTTATACCTTAACAGTAACAAAACTAGGTTTACCTACCCTTAGCTATACTACGGCTTCCAGCTATAAAACAGGCGATGTAGTTTCCGTGACACCAACCAGCACGAATGTTTCTACACTTGGTTTCGCTCAGCAAGTAGCCATAAATAATACTACGGGTACTATTGGCGGCTGGGCAGTAGCCACCGATGCCAGCAATAATTTATATGTCAGCCTAAGATCAAGTATATTGAAGGTTACACCTGCAGGTGTGGTTACTACATTGGTTTCATCGGGCATTACCAACGTAAATGGTATGGTTGCAGATGGTTCAGGCAATTTATACGCTACAGACTATACCTCAACCACGTCAGCCTCCGGTAGAATACTGAAAATAGACGGAACCGGAGCAATAACGGCACTAGTTACTAACCTCATTAAACCGGCGGGCCTGGCATTTGATGGCGCCGGCAATTTATATGTGGTTGAATCAAACACAACCACCAACTCGCACGACGTAAAAAAATACTCGGGCGGTAATTTTACGACGCCGCTTATTATAAGCACCGCATTTAGCAAGCCAACAGGCATAGCTATAGATAAAGCGGGCAACGTGTACATTGCTGATGCCAACAAAACAGGCATCTATAAAATACCGGCAAGCTTAACCAACTCTACCGGTGTTGCCTTAGCCAGTATGACCATCATTGCGTCAACAATGGGTACGCCAACATCAGTAGCTGTTGATAACATGGGCAATCTGTATGCCGGAATGAACGAGTTCTTTAAAAGAGTTGACGGTACAACTCTGGCGGTTACTACCATTAGCGATCAGCCAACCCTTACACCAACGGGCGTAGCGATTGATCAGTTGGGTAACCTTAATTTGTCTTACAGCGGCAACTTTGTACCAGCTTACCAGGTTAAACCGCTGGGTGGCTATTATGTATCGCCAGCGTTGCCTGCCGGCTTAACCGTTAATGCTACTACTGGTTTAATATCGGGCACGCCAACAGCTACAACCGCTTTAACCGCTTACACTATTTACGGCTATAACGCCGCCGGCGAACCGGGCTCTACAACAGTTAGTTTCAGTACTGTTGATCTTAGCCTTTCAAACCTGGTTATCAGCGCAGGTACACTTAGCCCGGCATTTTCGGCAAGTGTCAGCAAATTTACCGCTACCGAGGCCAGCGCCACAGCATCTGTAAACATAACGCCTACTGTTCATGCAGTGGGTTCAACGGTTGCAATTAACGGCACTACGGTAACATCAGGCGCTGCATCGGCACAAGCGTTGGCAGCAGGCTTAAATACATTTTATATTAAAGTAACGGGTGTGGATGGGGTAACAACCGCCACTGATACTTTATTGATAACCCGCTTTGGCCCGCCAACATTGGCTTATGCAGGTCCGCAGGCTTACGCTGTTGGCGCAGCAATTACCCCGTTAAATCCTACGGCAACCAATGTTTCAACGTATGCTTACGGCACGGGTACTACTTCTGCCACCAGTTTATTTACTGTAGCAACTCCAACCGGTATCGCGGTAGACGCTAACGCCATTTATGTTTACAACGGCGGTACTAATAATATAACCAAGCGCCTTTTTCAAGGCGGCACCGTCACCACGTTGGGCAGCGGCATTTCGCAAGGTGCTAACCTGGCCCTTGATGCTGCGGGAAATTTATATGTTGCAGATCAAGGCGCAAACAATATCAAAAAAATAACACCGGGCAATGTGCAAACCACACTGCCTGTTAATGTCACCTCACCAAGTGGCGTGGCCATTGATGCTGCAGGCAACCTGTATGTAAGTCAATATTCTAATACCGATGTAGTTAAATTTGCTGCCGGTACCGGTGCAAAAACAGTAGTGGCCACCGGCTTTACAACAGCCGAAGATGTTGCGCTTGATGCTGCCGGTAATATATACGTGCTTGACGGCCTGGGTGGTGCGGTTTACAAAATACCCGCAAATACCAGCTCGACAGTTACTGCCAGCAGCCTTACCGCTATTGCTACCGGCCTGGGCTCTAATTCATCAGGCTTAACCGTTGATGCGTCCGGCAATATCTTTGTTACTAACGGATCGAAAGCGGTAATTTTAATTACACCCGCTGGTGCTAAAACAACCATTAGCACAACCGCTATGAACGCCAATTTTGGTATTACAGCCGGCCCGGCAGGTGTTATTTATGTTGCAGATAACGGCGCCGGTAAAGTATTTCAGCTTCCTCCGTTAGGTGGTTACTTCTTAACTACGCCGTTGCCAACTGGTTTAACGCTCGACGCTAATACCGGTATTATATCGGGCACACCAACAGCCAGTACCCCGGCAACAATTTATACTATTTCGGGCTATAACGGCGAAGGCGTTGTTGCTACAGCTACGGTTAGTATCCAAACTTTAGGGCATAATCCGTTATTAGCATCACTTACGGTTGATCCGCTTGGCGTTGTTAGCCCGGTGTTTGATCCTAACACCGACAGCTATTCAGTTTCTGTAAAAAGCTCTGCTTCATCAGTAACTATTACGCCTACCCCGGCTGATTTATCGTCTACTATTACGGTAAACTCATCGCCATTAAGCAGCGGCGCAGCAGTGGTACCGATAATTGCAGGTACTAACACTATCACTATTGTGGTAACTGCGCCGGATGGCTCGACAACTAAAACCTACACCCTGGCGGTAACCCAGGCAGCAGCACCGGCAATAGCTTACAACAGCACCCCGATTGTTTACCCACCGGGTGCAGCAATAACGCCGGTATCACCTACCAGCTCAAGTAATATCGCAACACCAAAATTTGATGTTAAGACAATAGTTAGTCAGCAGCCAGCCATTAACGCTGCGACAGGCATAATTGCCGATGCAGCTGGAAATATTTACCTGGGTGGCAACGCAGCTACTTTACAAAAAATTGCAGTAGGTGGTGCCATAACTACCCTAGGTAGCGGTTTTTCTAATATCAGCAATATCACGATGGACGCCGCAGGAAACATTTATGTGGCCGACCAAAATCTAACTACCATACAAAAAATAACTCCTGGTGGCGTACAAACTACTATTGGCACAGGTTTAAGCCAACCTATGGGTGTGGCTGTTGACGCTGCCGGAAATGTGTACGTTACAGAGTTAACCAATAACGATTTAAAGAAGATCTCTATAGTTACCGGCAACGCGACTATCCTGGTTACCGGCCTTAATGCGCCACATGGCCTGGCGGTTGATGCGAGTGGTAATGTGTACATTGCCGATTACCAAAACAACGTGGTACGGAAATTACCTGCGGGCGCTACCACATCGGCAGCGGCAAGCACTTTAGCTACTGTGGGTACAGGTTTGTCACAACCAACCGACTTATCTGTTGACGCGTCAGGCAACCTGTTTATTGCCAGTTCAGGTAATAACAACATTGTAAAAATTTCAGGCGCGGGCACGCAGTCTACCGTGGCATCGGGCTTTAGTAATGTTTATGGTGTTGCAACAGACGGCGCAGGCAATATTTACACTACAGATTTGAATGCGGGCGCTATTTACAAAAACAGGCCTATAGGTGGCTATTACATAACGCCGGCTATACCTGCTGGATTAGTTTTTCATAACGGCACCGGTACTATCAGCGGTACGCCTATAGCCGGTTCGGCAGCAACTACCTATACAATTACGGCCTATAACAATGTTGGTGAAAGCGCTACCGCGACGGTTAATTTCCAAACTATCTCCGGTATTGTAGCTTTATCAAATTTGGTTAGCAGCAACGGCACGTTATCGCCAACGTTTGCTTCAAACACACTGGTTTATACTTTGTCAACCACCGCATCGGCAATTACATTAACACCTACAACAGTCGATGCCGGTGTGATTGTTAAAATTAACGGCACAACGGTAGCATCGGGCGCGGCATCAGCCAGCATCCCATTAAATGTTGGCCTGAATACCATTAATATTTCGGTTACCAATAGCGATGGTTCGGCCAATAACGTTTATCGCGTGGCTGCCACCCGTGTGCCGGCGCCAAGTATCGCTTACAGCGGCGTGCAGTCCAGCTATAATACCGGATCGGCCATTGCGTCGCTTGTGCCAACAAGCAGCAATGTCGACGCGTTTAGTGGCAACGGCTTTAGCAGCACATTTACTACTATCAGCACAAACCTGGTTAACCCATTGGGTATTGCTGTGGATGATCCCGGAAATCTATACATCACTAATTATGGAATAGTTTCGCCTGCCACATCTGCCTTATACAAATTTACGCCAACAACTAATGGTTTTTCGGCACCGCAGCAATTAGCGGGTAGCTATAATCAACCATTTTCGGTAGCTGTAGATAACCTGGGCAACAATTATGTAGCCGACGGCTCAAACAATTTATTAAAAAATGGTACCGTATTAAGCATAAGTGCAATAACTAATAAAGAGCCTTTTGGCGTGACGGTAGATGCATTGGGCAACGTGTTTGTTGGTCTGGGAGCTAACGGTGCTATCATTAAAATACCGGCTTACGGCACGGGTACAGCTGTTACATTTGCAACCGGCTTCACCTCGCCCCAGGCTTTAACCACAGATGCAGCAGGAAATTTATACGTTGCTGATGATGGTACAGGCATTATAACTAAAATTGACAGAACAGGTGCTAAGACAGTACTGGCATCTAACCTGGAAAGCCCTAATGGTATAGCTATTGACGGTACCGGCAATATTTATACCACCGATGATCACAGGTTATTGATGTTGCCTGCCGGAGGCGGTGCGCCGGTTAATATGTTCCCGGCTACAACTTTTGCCAGTTTGTGGAGCCTTGCTATAGACAAGACGCATAAGTTATACCTGACCAGTTCTAACTTTACTGATATTAACGGTGTGTTTTTCACCAAATCTTTAAGCCCGGTTAATGGCTACTACATTAGCCCTACCTTACCTGCCGGCTTAACTTTTGATAATACCAGCGGTACCATAAGTGGTACGCCTACGGCAAGCAGCCCGGCAACTACTTATACCATTACGGCTTATAATGGCAATGGCAACGCATCAACCACCATTAACTTTAAAACAGTTGCCAGTGATGCCACGCTTTCAAACCTGGCACTTTCAACAGGTGTTTTATTGCCGACGTTTTCTGCTGCAACTACCACCTATACATCAACAGTAATTAGTACGGCAACTACTTTAACAGTAACCCCTACGGTTACCGATCCGGGTGCGACCGTTACGGTAAACGGAACTGCGGTGGCATCGGGGGCTGCTTCGTCTGCTATTACTATCAACGCCGGCAGCAATACTATTACTGTGGTGGTTACCGCGGCAGATGGAACTACTACTAAAACTTATACCTTAACGGTAGTTAGGGCACCAAGTTTAAGAGCGCTTACTGCTACAGCCAGCCCATCTGTTAGCCTAAGCCCGACGTTTACGGCCGGTACTTATACATATACAGGGTCTACTACAGCTTCGACTGTTAAAATAACGCCGACAATTACAACGGCAGATGCGGGTGGCACCATTAAGGTTAATGGCACTACTGTTAATTCTGGAAGCGCTTCCGGCAGTATTGCGCTTGTTGTAGGTGCTAACACCATACCTGTTACAGTAACCAGCACAGGTGGTGCAGTAGCTACTTATAACGTAGTTATCAATGTTACCGGCACCACTGCTCAAACTATCACTTTCCCAACTATAACAACGACACAGTTTGGCACGGCCGACTTTTCGCCTGGCGCGTCAAGCTCGTCGGGCCTGCCAATAACTTACACCAGCAGTAAGTCGGGTGTTACTATTGTGAACGGAAATATCCACATCGTGGCTCCGGTAACAAATGTGGTCATCACAGCAACACAAGCGGGTAACAACACTTATGCTGCGGCTACCAAAACCGTTACATTTACAGTTAGCAAAGGCACAACGGTGCTTACTATGGCCCCTACCGCAACGGTACCTTTGGGAACAGTTGATTACGGGCCTGCAACCAGTAATAACCCCGAAACAGATGTAACTTATACCAGCAGTAATACCGCTGTTGCAACCGGTGGGTTAAACGTGCAAATTGTAGGCATAGGTAGTACTACCATAACCGCCAATCAAGCCGCTACTACCGATTATACAGCGACAAGCGCTTCACAAATACTTACGGTAAGCCAGGCAGCAAGTGTTATCAATCTTGCCGCATTCCCGCCGATGCAGTTTGGTGATGCCGATTTTGCACCTGTAGCAACCAGTAATAATACCGACTCGCCAATTACTTACAGCAGTAGTAATACGGCTGTAGCCACCATAACAGCAGGTAATTTAATCCATATTGTAGGTGTTGGCGATGCCGACATAACCGCTTCACAATTAGGCAGTACAAATTATACCGATGCAACAAGTGTTGTTAAGCATTTAACCGTAGCTGTCGGTACACCGCTTATTACGTTTGCAACATTACCTACCTTAAACTACGGGCATACAGATTTTACTTTAAATGCAACAAGCAGCAACAGCGTTACCAGTATTACTTATACCAGTAGCGACCCTACAGTGGCTACGGTTACCAGTAACACCGTACATATTACAGGCGCCGGTACAGCCATTATTACAGCAAGTCAGGCAGCAGGAAATAATTTTAATGCCGCTACAGATGTGCCGCAATCATTAACCATTGGTCAGCGTGCAATAACCGCAACTGCTGATGCACAGACCAGGGCCTACGGTACAGCCGACCCTGCATTGACCTATACAATCACATCGGGATCTTTAGTAGGATTGGATCAGTTAAGCGGCACGCTAACGCGCGACGCAGGCGAACAGCCGGGTACGTATGCAATAAATCAGGGCAGCTTAATAGCCAATGGCAATTACAACCTGAGCTTTACAGCCGGCACGCTGACGATCACCCCGACGATAGCAAACGAAGCCGAACTTTCCAACCTGTTAACAAGTGCGGGTACTATAAATCAAATAAGCAGCACAGCGTATACCGTTACTTTAAGTGGCTTAACAATAACCACGGTGCGTCTTAAAGCTATAACAACCGATCCGCTGGCAACTTTAACGATCAATGGTAACCCGGCGGTATCAAACGTAACAACACCAGATATCACACTAAATTCAGGAACATCACCAACGATTATCCCGATAGTGATATTGGCCGAAGATGGCGTAACTACTAAAACAATACAGGTAACGGTAAATCGTATTGCGTCGCCTAATACCGATCTGAAAAACTTAGCACTCGGCGGCGGCATAATACCAACCCAGGCAAGTGCAACGCAGTATATAGCGACAGTGTCAGCCGCACAGGTAACAGTAAGAGCTACCGTTGCAGATGCAAGCTCAACCCTGACGATAAACGGTATAAGCGTAGCCTCGGGTACGTACTCGGGTAATATAGGTTTAGCCAGCGGCGACAATAGCATACCTATTGTAATAGCGGCCGAGGACGGTACGATGAAAACGTATACTTTGATCGTTACCAAAATAGCGTCGAGCAATGCTGACCTGAAAAGCTTAGCGGTTAGCGGCCAAACGCCGACTCAAACAACGGCTACAACCTTTACCGCCACTGTGGCCTCAACTACGGCAACCGTGAGAGCCACAACGGCTGATGCAGGGGCCACGGTTAAGATCAACGGTGTAACAGTAGCATCAGGTGCTTATTCGGATAATATCAGCTTGATTATTGGTGCCAACACCATACCTGTAGTAATAACAGCGGCAGATGGTACAATGAAAGCCTACACATTAACAGTTACCAGGCTGCCATCAAGTAACAATGATCTGAAGAGTTTAGCGGTTAGCGGCCAAACACCAACGCAAACCGACGCAATCAGCTACACGGCAAGCGTAACCACGGCTACGGTGACCGTAAGAGCTATAGTAGCAGATGTTAACGCTACCGTAAAAATCAACGGCACAACGGTGGTATCGGGAACTTATTCAGGTAATATCAGCCTGACTACAGGTGCCAATACAATAACCGCATTAGTAACCGCCGAAGACGGTACGCCAAAAACGTATACGTTAACAGTTACCAGGCTACCATCAAGTAACAATGATCTGAAGAGTTTAACGGTTAGCGGCCAAACACCAACGCAAACCGACGCTATCAGCTATACGGCAAGCGTAACTACGGCAACGGTAACGGTACGGGCTATAGTAGCAGATGCTAACGCGACGGTAAAAATCAACGGCACAACGGTGGTATCGGGAACTTATTCAGGTAATATCAGCCTGACTACAGGTGCCAATACAATAACCGTATTAGTAACCGCCGAAGACGGTACGCCAAAAACGTACACATTAACGGTTACCAGGTTGCAATCAAGCAATAACGATCTGAAAAGTTTAGCGGTTAGCGGCCAAACACCAACTCAGGCAGATGCTACCACCTACACGGCAAGCGTAACCACGGCAACGGTAACGGTACGGACTATAGTAGCAGATGCCGGCGCTACGGTTAAGATTAATGGCACCGCGGTAGCCTCAGGCAGTTATTCTAACCCAATAAGTCTGACGACAGGTGCCAATACCATAACCATATTGATTACTGCTGAGGACGGCACAACCAAAACGTACACATTAACCGTAACTACCACGGCAACAACCAGCTTTGCTGCGATACCGGTAACCGGCGACGAAACGTTAAACATTCCGCCACCAAGTGCCATCATTCCGGCCAATATTCTGTCACCAAACGGAGACGGCAAGAATGATACCTGGATAGTTAAAGACATAGACTATTACCCTAATAATACGGTAACTATTTATGACCACGCGGGTAAAGTTGTGTACAGAAAGAAAGGCTACAGCAATGAATGGGACGGTAGTACCGGAAGCGGCGCACCATTGCCACAGGGTACATATTACTATATCCTTAAACTAAGCCCTGACATTACAGCCATCAAAGGCTTTATATCCATATTACGCAGTAATTAAAAGGCAATGTCTAAGGTTACGCTACATATAATCATCGTTGTGATATCAGGATTGATATTGGGCTGCGCGCAGACTACCCGCGCGCAGCTTAATCCTTCGCAGACCATGTATTTTCAAAACCGGTATATGTATAACCCGGCAATGGCGGGCATTGACGAGGGCCTTAACCTAAACCTTGGGTATAAACAACAATGGAGCAACTTCCCCGGTATGCCGCGTACGTCAACCTTTACAAGCGATTACCAAATGCAAAAAGTGGGAATTGGATTAAACGTGGCGGATTATAAGGAGGGCCTGATTCGCTCTACAAGGGTAATGGGTACTTATGCCTACCACCTGCCGGTGGGCGCGGACGAAAAGCTAAGCTTCGGTCTCTCTTTAGGCGTCAACGATTCGCGGGTGGATAATGGCGAATTAACGGGTGATGCCGGCGATGCCGAAGTGGCACAATACAACCAGTTAAAGCCCTATGTAGATGGCGACTTTGGTATAGCTTATACCTCTGATAACTTATACATAGGCGCTGCATTGCCCAATATGAAATCTATTTTTTTTAAAAGCTCCGACACGCGTTTTGATGCCGACAGATTACTGTTCATGGCATCAATAAGTTATAAAATGGATTTAAGCAACGAGGCCCGGGCTACTTTATTAGAACCATTGGTAGCTTACCGAATTGTAAATGGCTACAATAATATCATCGACGGCGGCGTTAATCTAACGTTGGCCAACTATGGTTTGTCAATGCAGGCGCTTTACCATAGCAGTAAGGCTGTGGGCTTAGGCGTAGGGTTTGATCAGCGGGCATATGGTTTAAATTTAAGCTACAACATGGCAAGCGGCAACCTGAACGACTATAGTCTTGGCGGTTTTGAGCTTGGGCTGAGGATCAAGGTGTTTTAATGAAGTGGCCGCTTGATGTTTACTGAAAAGTGGAACAAGCGAACAGTAATAATATCTTCGATAAGCTGTAAATGACTGATAATAAACAAAATAAATTGTCTTTAGTTGTATATCGAAAACCGAGGCGGAACACTCCAGTTGAAACACTTTTGAAACAACTGAAACATGTTAACCGCCGGCGTATTTGGCGTTTAAAAAAAGAAGAGGTCTGAGTTTATTACTTAGGCCTCTTCTTTTTTACAGCTAGGATTACTTTTTTGGCGGCGAAAGTATTGGGTCGATATGCCTTTAACATTCAAAAATATTATGAAAGTGTTAACTATAAAGAAATCGCATCATTGATCAGCCAATAAACAAATGTTTGGAATAATGTGGGCTATGATATTCTAATTAGGTATATACAAGCATTAAACTTAAAGCTAACTTAACATTGGACGGGTACTTTTGTATCTGAACGATGAAACATTTTTCTGATACCCTATTACTTCAGCAAATAAAGGCCGATGATCATTCGGCGTTTGACGTGTTGTTTGACCGTTATTGGAAAAAACTGTACCAAAGCGCTATGGCCCGCGTGCGCGATGAAGGAATAGCTCAGGACATTGTACAGGAAATTTTCATTAAAGTGTGGGATCGACGCGCAGATATCGATATCAAAACCTCCTTTGAAAATTATCTGCTTAACGCGGTACGCTTTAATGTCATCAGCCATTATCGCTCAAAAAAAGTTACTGAATTGAATCTGCAAAACGCTTTAGAGCGTGTAAACCTGCTGGAAGATTCTATCCACTCGCTTACAGATTACCTGGAGCTTGAAAAAACTTTACAGGAAGCCGTTGAATGCATGCCCGAAATGCTGAAACGCGTTTACCAGTTGCGTAGCGAAAATCAATCCATCAAAGACATTGCTACAGAATTGGGCCTGGCAGATCAAACCGTAAAAAATTACCTCACCGAAGCTTCAAGAAGGCTGCGCATTACCGTTGCAGAGAAATATCCTGAAAAGCATTTAACCTACGTGGCGTTGCTGGCTGTGCTACTTCACAAATAATTAACGTAAACATCATCTAAATTAAAAGTACCCCGGCCGGTTTTCAACGACTTACTATTGAAAACCCGCGAAATGGATATTTATAAGTTTAGAGAATTATTAGAACGTTACTTAGAGGGCCAGGCTAATGAAACCGAGAAGGCCCTGGTTGAAGCCTGGTACAAAACATACGCCGTAGATGAGCAAGAGTTAAGCGATATCGAAGCAGCGCGCATCCGCAACGCCATCCGTGCTACAATAAAATTAGAAACGCCTAAAAGACGAATCATTAGCATGCCGATGCTGCGCATTGCAGCCAGCGTGCTGATAGCCGCATCAGCAGCTTTTCTGATTAAGCAATATCTGTTTAATAATCCAAACTACTATACGGTACAAACCGGCATGCGCGGCATGAAAAAGGTTGTGCTGCCCGATAACTCGACGGTTTGGTTAAATGCAGAGACCCGCGTAAAAGTTCCGGAGCATTTCGAAGGTCAATTCCGTACCGTGATCTTAGAAAATGGCGAAGCCTTTTTTGATGTGCAGCATGACAGCAATCACCCATTTATAGTAAAAGTAAACCAGCTTAATGTGCAGGTTTATGGCACCTCATTCAACATCCGCAGCTATAAAAAAATGGGCAATATAACAGTAGCCGTGGCAACAGGCAAAGTTGGCGTTACGAGGGGCGCCAAAACCCTGGCCATGCTACTGCCTGATGATTTGCTAAACTATCAAATTGCGACGGGCACTTTTACCAGTGAGCATATGCCGGCCAACAGGTCGCAAAGCTGGAAATCGGGCTACACTTATCTGGCCGACGCCGATTTTAATGAACTATCGGTCATTGTCAAAAATTTATTCGGCTTGTCGCTCAAAACAACAAGCAAACAAATAAGCGGCTATCATTTTACCTGCCGTGTAAACCATAATAGTGGTGCCGATGAGGTATTAACCATGATTGGGCAGCTGCATAACACACATTACCGAAAGGAGGGGGATGAAGTAGTGTTTTATTAAAAAACAAAAGCGGTCTGTGTGACCAGACCGCCAATAATTTTTTCCTGACAAACGGACGGCAATCCGGTCAGGCAAAGCCCGGTAACTATTCACAATTACACAAGCAAAACAAACATATGAATTTTTGTACACAATGGTGGAAGCAAATTATGCGTATTTCTATCCTTTCATTTAGCATTTTATTAACGGTTGGCCTGGTTTACGCCAAACCCTCTAACGGGTATGGGCAAAGCCTTGATCAACGCGTAAGTATTAAGTTTGGCCGCGAAAACCTGTATGACGCGGTTAAACAAATTGAGCAAAAAACCGACGTGGTTTTTGCCTACGACGCTAACTACCTTGGGCTGAAAGAAAAATTTCTGCAGCCCGGCAATTTTAACAACGAGCGCCTGGAAACCATTTTATGGGCCATGTTTAGAGGCACCAGTATCATCTTCAAAGAGTCGTCTGGTAATATCCTGTTGACCAAAAAACTGGCCCCCGGCCGTATTACCGGTAAGGTGGTCGATGAAACGGGTTCGCCTTTACCCGGTGCCAATATCAAAGTAGCCGGCAGTACTACCGGTACTACGTCTGATGCTAACGGTAATTACACGCTGGTTATGCCTGAAGGCGTTTATACTATTCAAGCATCATTCGTGGGTTCAAAACAGATAGAATATAAAGATGTAAAAGTTAATGCTGATAGAGCAACTGTTTTAAACATTACGATTGCCGGCGGCAGCGAGCTTAAAGAGGTTACCGTAAGTTACGGTAAACAACGCGGCCGCGATATAACCGGCTCGGTAGCTACGGTTGATGCACGCCCCCTGCAAGATATGCCGGTAATGCAATTTGGCCAGGAGCTGCAAGGTAAAGTGGCCGGTGTTGATGTATCGCAAACCAGCGGACAGCCTGGTCGGGGCATTGCGTTCAGAATTCGTGGTGCAGCTTCAATGGCTACCGATTACCAGCCTTTATTTGTGATTGATGGTTTGCCAATAACCGGTAGCATCAACAATATTAATCCGGACGAGATCGAATCATTCTCGATTTTGAAAGATGCGTCGGCAACTGCTCTGTATGGTTCGCGCGCGGCAAATGGCGTGGTATTAATCACTACCAAACATGCCAAACCCGGCGATCCAAAAGTTGAGTTTAGTACCAATGTGGGTATGCAAAAGATCCCGAACAGCTCGATACCAAAAGTTATGGATGGCGAGCAATGGGCCACATTCATGAACGAGAAATTTACAGATGCCCAAAAGTATGAGAATCCGTCTACAACAATACCGGCTATCTATCAGAACCCGTCGCAATATGGTAAGGGTACCGATTGGTTTGCGTTGACCACCCGCAATGCGCCTATCCAATCTTACGATCTGAGTATATTATCGGCTACAGAAAAATCATCATCAACCGTAATATTAGGCTATGAAGAACAACAAGGTGTACTAATTAACAACGGTACCAAACTGTTTTCGTTACGTTTTAACCAGGATGTAACATTGGGCAGCCACAACCAGTTAAAAGTAGGCTTTAACCTGGCGCCAAGCTATCGCCTTGATCATAACAACCGTTTAAATACCGATGGTGTAGGTGGTTATTATGAGCGGATCTTTGAAGCCAGCCCTATTAATAAACCTTATAATGATGATGGTACTTTTGCGGTTGGTGCTTACTCTACAGGCATGAGTGCTTATGTAAACCCGCTGGCTTTATTGAGCCAGACACGGGATGATTATATCACTACCCGTATCCTGGCTAACGGTTATATTAACTGGGAATTTTTACCGGGTTTTAGCCTGAAAACAAACGTTGGCGTTGATAAAGGCGCCGAAACCCGCACTCAGTTTTCGCCTTCTATAACTTTGTCAACTTCGCCTGCTGCACCCGTGGCTTCAACAGGTATCAGTTCATCGGTCGACAATTATTCGTATACCGCAGAGTCTTACCTGAACTATAAGAAAACCATCGCCACAAATCATCATATCGAAGCATTGGCGGGTTATTCCATTCAATATTTCGATTCAAAAAGCAACTCTATTAGTGGTACCGGTTATCCTACAGACGATATCCCTTACCTGAGTGCTGCAACCATCATATCGGCAGCATCAAGTTCTGCCACCCAGTATTCATTGTTATCTGCAATTGGCCGGTTGAATTACGATTATATGGGTAAATATCTATTGCAGGGCGCTATCCGAAGCGACGGTTCATCAAGATTTGGTGCCGATAAAAAGTACGGCTACTTCCCATCAGTATCTGCCGGCTGGATATTGAGCGACGAAGACTTTATGCATGATATCAAAGAAGTTGATCTGCTTAAACTACGCGTTAGCTATGGTATCACCGGTAATAATAACTTTGGTAACTACACTGCTATACCTACGCTTGCCAAATATAATTACCTGTTAAACGGCGCATTAATACAAGGCCAAACTATTGGCACCCTGGGTAACGATGAATTAGCCTGGGAAAGAAATAAACAATGGGACATTGGTTTGGAGTTTGCCATACTTAAAAATCGCATCTCTGTTAACTATGATTATTACCACAAACTTTCTGACGGATTGCTGCAGGCCCGCCCTATCCCGAGAGCGTCAGGCTTTACAAGTATTGAGTATAATATTGGTCAGTTTGCTTTTTGGGGACATGAGATCACCATTAACACGGTTAACACCACCGGCCAGTTTAAATGGAACACCAACTTTAACATTGCCTTTGAGCGTAACCTGATCAAGAGTTTAGTTGACCCGGGTTATCTGCGCAGAAACAATACCGTTACATCTGATTACTACCGCAACCAGGTTGGCCACCACTTAGGCGAGTTTTATGGTTTTGTGAATGAGGGTTTATATAAAAACGCTGCCGACCTGGCAACCTCTGCAAAATACCAAAGTACCGGTTTGTCAAACAACGGATCTTCTGATATAGGTACACTGAAAATGAAGGATCTTAACGGCGACGGTATTATTGACGACGTTAATGACCGTACTTTTATTGGCGACCCTACGCCAACCTTTACTTATGGTATAACTAACAGCTTTGCCTATAAAAACCTTGACCTGAGCATAACCATGTCTGGCCAGGTTGGTGGCAAGATCTTAGCTGCTGCTCAATGGGCCTACCTGACTAACCTTGACGGTTCGCGCGTGCCGCTTGCTGCTGCTTTAGATCACTGGCGCTCTGAGGCCGATCCGGGTTCAGGTATTTACCCGCGCACCAAAACCGGTACAACTGCTATTGGCCGTTCGGTAAATACACAATGGGTTCAGAATGGGTCATACCTAACTGCCAAAAACATATCACTGGGTTACAATTTCAGGTTCGGCAATAATTTATTGCTGAAAAACCTGCGTGTTTATGCATCAGTACAACAAGCCTTTATTATAACCGGCTATACTGGCGGCGGCAACCCGGAGATCAGCCTTTCCGGATCTGACGCGCTTAATGGTATTGGTGTTGATGAAAACGCTTACCCGGTACCACGCACCTACTCGGCCGGTTTAACTGCAACTTTTAAATAAGATTTTACCCTAACAATATGAAAAAGAAATATATCCTGCTGATGTTTATGGCTTTAATAGCGACATCATGCAAAAAAGATTTTATTGACCTTAATCCCACAGATTCGTTGTCGCCAGATACTTTTTTCCAGACCGATGACGAACTGGAGCAGGCGGTAGCAGCGGCGTACGCCCCGTTGCGCGATTTACTGATTAACGACTATCATACTTCAGAAACACGTTCAGACAATACGCATTATATCCCCAACCCTAATAACCGCGGTACCGCTACAGTTTACCAGGAAAACGTGTCTGACTGGAACAACGATGCCAACAATGATTACGTAAATGCTGTTTACTATTGGTGCTATACCGGTATTTCAAGAGCAAACATTGTTATTGGGCGCCTACCAAATGCGGCTAAAGCTACTGATGCCGGTAAGGCCCGGGCCGATGGCCAGGCTAAGTTTTTACGCGCCTGGAACTACTTTAAACTGGTGCGTTTATTTGGCGGTGTGCCTTTATATTTAACCGAGGTAACCAATGCGGCAGACGCATTTAAAGACCGCTCAACTGCCGACCAGGTTTATGCGCAGATCATTGCCGACTCGCAGGATGCCATCAAAGAATTACTGCCTCCAACTAAATTTCCGCAAACCGGCGAGGCTACAAAAGGCTCGGCTACCATGTTATTGGCCGACGTATATGTAACATTAAAAAGGTATAAAGAAGCCGAAGATTTGCTGAACACACTGCCTGCAATGGGCTATGACTTAAACGCCAACTATGCTGACGCCTTTGTGCCAACCAACAAAAATGGTAAAGAGTCGATCTTTGAAGTTCAATATTTGCAGGGTACTGCAGTGGGCACACAACCAAATACAGTTGTTTTCCAGTTTTTACCAAAAACTACTACTACGGTGCTAATTACCGGTACTGCTTTCCCGAGCAACACAACGGGTTCTGGCTGGAACATCCCAACTTTTGATTTGCTTGCAGATTACGAGCCGAATGATAAACGCCTTGACGCTTCCATCGGTATTGCCGAAGGTACTTACGATGCCAGTTTCGTGATGACTATTTCTGCAGTTAAAAGCCCGGTTAACTATGTGCCTACACCAGGTAAATCGTACACTGCGTTTATTAAGAAATATATCCACCCGCCGTTTGTGGCTACTACCAACTCTAATGATGATTGGCCAATTTACCGCTACTCTGAAGCACTATTGCTGTTAGCAGAAGCACAGAACGAGCAAAGCGAATCGCCGTTGGTAGCTTTAAATAAAGTGCGCGTTCGTGCAGGTTTACCCGCAAGTACAGAAACAGATCAGGGTAAGCTACGCGACATTATCATGCATGAAAGACGTGTGGAGCTGGCTTTTGAAAACAAACGTTTCCATGACCTGCAACGTATGCCTAACGGTTTATCAATTATGCAGGCTTATGCTGTAAAAGCTAAACAAAACTTTACCAATTTGGTAGCTAATGCTTTTGATATCGAGCCGTATAAATTCCTGTTCCCGATACCATTGCCAGAACGTAACCTTAACCCGGGTATGAAGCAAAATCCGGGGTATTCGTTTTAATTTCTAACCAGATATATCGTGAAAAACATCCATAAAATTATAATAGGACTATCACTTTGTGCAGCTGTTCAATCGGCAGCTGCGCAAAGCGACAGCCTGCAAAAAATAGTAAAGGGCCGCGCCAACAGCGCTGAGCAAATGGCAAAGCCTTACGTAGTATTAATTTGCGCTGACGGTTTCCGTTGGGATTATGCAGAGAAATACCGTGCAAAAAATCTGCTGAAATACTCCGCAGAAGGCGTTAGGGCGGCTTCAATGTTCCCATCTTTCCCGGCATCAACCCATGCCAACCATTTTACTTTGATGAGCGGCTTGTTGCCATCGCACTCGGGTATTGTAGGTAACGCTTTTTATGACCCTGCACGTAAAGAAATGTTCAAACCGTCTGACGGCTCATGGTTTGGCGAGGAGCCGATCTGGGTAACTGCCGAAAAACAAAAAATGTTAACGGCCAGTTTTTTCTATATTGACACCGACCCGGCTGTAAAAGGCACGCATTTAACTTACATCTATAAGCGTAAAAAAAACTACACGCCGTCTGGTGATGAAAGAGCTGCGGCCATTAAAAACTGGTTAACCCTTCCGGCCGAAAAGCGTCCGCACTTTATTGCCTGCTATTTCCCGGAGACGGATCACGCCGGCCATAATTACGGTCCGGATTCAAAAGAGGTGAATGAAGCCGTTACCGGTATTGACGAAACCGTTGGGAAAATGGTGGAAGCTGCGCGCGCTACCGGTTTGCCTGTTAGCTTTATTTTTGTATCAGATCATGGTATGTTCCCTATAGATCAGGCGCATCATTTACATGTCCCTAAATCAATTGACACTGCTAGATTTGTGGTAGTATCACAGGGCAACTATGTAAACATTCATGCTATCAAACAGGCTGATATTATGCCGGAATATGAAAGGCTAAAAGCAGAACACATTGACGGTTATGATGTGACGTTGAAGAAAGATCTGCCTAAGGGATGGCACTTTAGCCCGGCGGAAGATAAATACAACCGTTTTGGTGACATCGTTTTAGTGGCGCAGTATCCAAAAGTATTTACCGAAGGTGAAACGGTTGGTGCCCATGGCTTCGACGCGCATGAGCATAAAGATATCCAGGCTACGTTTTTTGCCTGGGGCCCGGCCTTTAAACAACATTTGCAGATCCAAAGTTTTGAAAATGTTGAGGTATATGGTGTGATGACCCAGATATTGGGCATTAACGGTTTGCCTAATGATGGTACAGGTACCCTTGCTAAAGAGATTTTAAAATAGTTCCCTCCATAATTAACTAAAATTGCGAAGCCTCAAGTCGGAAGACCTGGGGCTTTTTGTTTTGGATAACGGGCCAGCACAACTAATTTTTTTACTTTTACCACGTGGATATCAAACGCAAAAAGAATATTGTATCCCTTATTGGTTTTATAGTGGGTTTTGCAGCGGGCATTATGCTGCATCGCCACGGTTTGGGGGTAGCTTTTGGTATCCTGCTGGCGCTTGTTTTTCGTGAGGTTTACGATAAGCGCCTTTATTAATTAATTCCCAACAAGGTGTCTTGCCGATGGTTTATAGGCCAAAGTGTAGCCGGCTTTTTCGTCGGTTTGCAAACGGCCGGTTTTTTCATTAACTATCATCGGTTTTTGAAGCAGCTCTTTTGAGCTTTTTAACAGAAAATCAACCTTCATGGTATCTTTATCTAAGCCTGTAGGGCCAACGGCGAAAGACCATGTCGCGTGCAAGGTGTCATTTTTCAGCATGCCTTCTATAACACCGCCATGACCCTTTTTTTGATGAGGAAACCAGTCCATTATACCCTGCACACGGTTATTGATGGCTGTAAATTCCACGCGGGTAGTGTCTTTGCCTTCGTGGTGCATGAAACGGTAGGTGGTTATAACCGGTGCATCAGCGTTTTTATTTTTTGCAGTGTCGGTGTCAGTTACCGAGTTGGTAGCAGCAAATTTTTTTGAGGGAGATGAGCAGGCGGCTAAGCACAATAAGATTATCCCCAGGGGTAAATATTTCATGTTTTAAAACAGTAATTACAGTGTAAAAGTATAACAGTAGCGTCAAGGCTACAAATTCTTTTTTTAGGTTTGCTGCCGATGGATCATGTATTAGATAACCCGGTTTTTAACGGCCTTTCTACAGGCAATAAAAACCTGGGCAATGGCAATGCGCAAATTAAATACTTTAGTAAGGAAGTTGCGCCATTTGTAGCAGTTAAAAATGCAACGGCCGATGAATTTCAAGAACTTTACGATCTTTTACCGCATGATGGTCCATCCGTGTTTGTATGGCCGGCTAAAATAACCATCCCCGCCCCGTGGCAAACACTGGATATAATTCCGGGTTACCAAATGACCTATATCGCCGACAATATAGCGGTTGACCATAGTAGCCTGGTAGTATTGACGGATGAGCACGTGTCCCAGATGCTGGAACTTACCAAACTAACTAATCCTGGCCCGTTTGCGCCGCGCACCATAGATTTTGGCCACTACCGTGGGATCTTTGACGACGATAAACTAGTAGCCATGGCCGGGCAACGGATGAACCCTTTACCATACGCAGAGGTAAGTGCGGTGTGCACGCATCCAGATTATGTGGGTAAAGGTTATGCCAGGCAGTTAATGGGCTTCCAGATCAATCGCATCAAAGCCGAGGGAAACATCCCCTTTTTGCATGTGCGGGCCGATAACACGCGAGCGATAGAGATTTACCACAAAATGGGCTTTGAAACCCGCAGCGAAATGAATTTCTACATCATAAAGAAATAGAGGGTTGGGCTAAAGCCGGATTTGTAGTTTTTATGTTCCGTTGGCTGAAGCCAACGGCAATGAATAGTATCAGCTTGAATAAAGATTGAATACAGAATGGCATAGGCAATGCAACTGTATAAATGAGATGTTATTCATTACCGTCCCATTTATGGGACGGATAAAAGATGCTCGATAATGGCTTTAGCCAAACCAGTGCTACAATGTCCCCAAATTAAAAGAGGCTGCTTTTTTACGACAACCTCTTTGTTAAATATGATTTAGAACTTACCAGCTAATACTAACATGTATCCCATCCGGGCTATTTGCGTAACCCAGGAACAGCGTTTTTGAAGACATATCCCATGACGATTGCACATCAGTGATCACCTGACCGCCTGCATCGGTAACTACCACTTTTTTAGCAGCAGCCGGCAACAGTATACGCATGGCATTTTGCGTGTTTATTGGGCTTTTTGCAACAAAACTATAAGTACCCATGCCGACTTTCTCATCCGTTACTCTTGAGGCCGATGCCAGTACCTGCGGTTTAGCTTTATTAACCACACGGTTTACAGCATACAGGTATGATTGCTCGCCGGGGTTCACGGTTTTTTCTGCTAATACCGGTAATTGCGGATCGAACAGATCAATCACCGGCCCTTTAACAGTGTATGGTTTGGTATCCGGATTTTCGTTTAATACCGCGATGATATCATAGGGTCCGCGCTCCAGGTACAGATTGTTTTTGAAAATCAGTTTGCCGGCTTTGGCGTCAGTTTCATACGCCTCTTTGATGGTGTTTAGGTAAGTACCATCATTGTTAGCCTGCATCACAAAGTCTTTCGGATTTTCGCGCAACACGTATACGTGGCCCAGCCCAACTTTATATTTTTTGGTTCCGCTTTGCGGATCTATTCCCAACAGTTTAAATAAATGCTGCGACGGCGCTGCGTAGCTATTGCCTTTAGTGTTCCACCATTCCATAACCGATTGGTATGGATCGTCATCTTTACCCACATAAATCAGCTCGCCACCTTTTTTAACCCAAGCGGCCAGTTGCTCATGCACCTGTTCGGTAACGGGTTTCATGTTCGAATAGCTCATCACCAGCACTTTGATATCTTTCAAAGTAGCGGCATAGCCCAGGTTTTCCATGTGGACGGTTTGCACTGGTACGCCGCGCTTAACCAAGGGTAAAGTCTGCCCGTAGAAAATAGAAAACTGCGGATCTTCAAAACCATTATGCGTAGGGAAACGCTGGAACATCAATGAATTACTCATCAACACCCCCACGCCATTTACACCACTTACTTTGTTGGCTGATACCGGGATACTGTTCAAAGAGTTCACCATGATCTGCATTTGGGTAGAGTAATATTTAGGGATGTTAACGCTCGAATCGCTATTGGCCATTTTGTATTTGCCGGTATAAATACGCTCCGGCCATGGCATTACTTCATAGTTGGCCACCACCGGGTACAATAATTTGGCCGAGAAAGTAGCCTGGTAATTGCGTTTATAATCGGCCCAATCGCGGCGTGCATCCTCAATAGGGTCGGTCAGGAAGAATAGTTTGCGTTTGGTAGGCGCAGTCATAGATACCATTGATCCGTACTCTAAATAAGCATTCTCAAAAACGCGTTCTTTACGATCGCCGTTAAAATAAGTGGCTTCACGGGCGGTACCGGTCCAAACCTGTGCTATATAGCCATCAATGCCTGGCAACGAAGCTAAACTAGCCTCCGGACTAACAATTTGCCATGACGAATAATTAACCAGCGAGTGTGTAGCAATGTAAACCTTTACGTCTATGCCTTTGCTTTTGGCATAAGCCTTGGCATAGTCAGACACCTGTTTAATGGCTTCATAGTATAAATGATATTTCAGTTTATTAGCCAGGTAAGTATTTTCCGGGCTTTCGTCTTGGGCTTTCCAGGGGAAGCCATAAAATTTTTGCCATTCTTCTTTAAAATGAACGCTGTAACCGCCGCGCATCCAAAACTCGGGTTCTTCTAAAAAGATCTCTTTAATACCTACGTCTATCACACGTTTAACCACCGCCGTCTTCATATATTCAATGTACGACGGGATAGGCACCACGTACGGGATGTTATAGCCGTGCATAATGGGCTTGCCATCTTTTTGAACCTGTGCAACGTCCAGGTGGTTCTGCCCATCCCATTTCCCCAGGAAATAGTCGGGGTAATTACCCCAGGCAATGCCGGTCATAAATGCAGTTTGATAACCATGATCTCGCCATGATTGTACACGCTGCTCAAAGGTCATCTCCGGGCGGTCGTTAGTGCCATAAACAATCGCCATATCAGAGCGCACGTCAATTTGCGGTATCCAGGGGCTGCCGGTTTGAAATGCCGTTTTTTGCGGCAACGCGGCTGGCTTAACCTGCGCAAACGCGGTTGCAGAGGCTGTTATAATACTTAACAGGAGTAAAGTTTTTTTCATCTCGTTTGGTTTTTGCGGAGACAAACGGTCCGCCTAAAAAATAGTATTGGTTTATAGCTATTGATAGCTTGCAAGTTAGTTACTTTTTGTACCGGGCTTTATTTGCTACAGATTTTTTACAGTTGTTCTATGGATTATTATCCGATTTGTCATCCTGAACGTAGTGAAGGATCTTATACGCCTTACATTTGCGTTTACTTATCAGTTTTATAAGATCCTTCACTACGTTCAGGATGACAACTTATTTAGGTGTGCTAAATCCCAACTTGTTCAATCCGCGCTTCACATCCGGGTTACTCATAAATAGTTTCCAGATCAGCCTACTGCGATAATTCTCAATCATCACAATAATAGGCCCCTGATCTATGGCCAGATAGGATTTAGCGTACCAATCATGCTGCTCGCTAAATGCATCCACAAAACCGTATTCGCCCCAAATTTTATCGCTCAGATCTTCATAAAAATGGCGCATAGCCCGCATGGAATACTCCGGCGCGTAAGGAAGTGCTGATAATGCAGCCGTGGGCGTAATCACGCCCAGATCATTAGTCGGCGAGTGCCCTGAATAACCATGCCAACTATCACTGGCGGTAAGCCCCCAGCAATTAGCGCCGTAGCCTTTGTATTTAAACGGATTTTCAATACAGTACGCTCGATCAATAAGGGTATGGTTAACGACTTGTTGCCAGTAATCGGCAAATTGATCTTTCAGTCCGTGCGGATTAAGCGCCATAAAAGAATACTGCGTCCAAAACAGCGGCCCGCCATAATCAGGCCCCAATGGCAATGCGTATTTACTGTAATAAGTTTTACCATTGATGAAGGTTTTGCTATCCGGCCAGCCTTCGGTATAGACAGATTTGCTAATGCTGTGTGTTGGGGATGATGCCGCCATCACATAAGTGATCAAACACTCATTCCATCCGTGGATAGGCATATTCATATCCCAGTTATAATCAGGGCTCCAATGCCAGTACAGCACGTTTTTTCCCTGGGTAAACCAGTTCCATTCTACACCATCCCAAAGTAGTTTGATTTTGGTGCGCAGTTCTTTTTCTGTCAGATTACCGGCATCGAAATATTGTTGTGCCACCAATAATCCCTGGAACAGGTAGGATGTTTCTACAATGTCGGCGCCATTATCTTTTTTACTGAACGGGATAACCTTGCCTGTTTGGCCGTTGAGCCAATGCGGGTAAGCGCCATGAAAACGATTTGCCTTCGCCAAAAAATCAACGATCTTTAAAATTTGCTGCGCGGCTTCTTTGCGGGATACGAACTTGCGGTTGGCCGCTACAACCGTCGCCATGATACCGAAACCCGTGCCGCCGGTAGTTACTACGTTGTCACTAAAATTTGGATTGGTAGTGCTGCGCTCGCGCGCCATGCCGCTGGCGGGGTGTGCCAGGTCCCAGAAATAGCGGAAGGTTTGCTTTTGTACCAGGTCCAGTAATTGATCATCAGTCAGATTTTTATGAATGGTCATATCCGCCGGAATGGGCGTTTGCGCGTTGGCCATTGTGCAAAGCAAAAGCATAAGGACGCAAGCCAATAAGCAGGTAGATTTGATCTTCATCGACAGAAAATTATAACTGGTATATGCAAGTTTACAAATTAGCTTTGATAAAATCAGCTGACGTTTCGTACCTACGGCACGAATGCCGGCGTTTACCTTTTTTCTACCGACCTTTTACCCCTATCGGGGTAATTTAATGCAAAGCTTTGATTAAGAACCATGGGCTCAAAACGCCGGTAAAGATTTGGCTATAGATGATAAGGCAAAGCCGCGCATTTTTCCTTTATTAAAAATGAGCCATCGGCTCATAACGTCGGTAGCCAATAACAGCCAAATCCTGCATGCCGTAGGTATGCTAGTTTAACGAATGACGCCGCCACGTATCGTTTATCGCAGATTTTCGATGATTTTACATTCGCCTGAAACTTGGCCTAAAACAAAAGGCATCCCATATTGCTTAAGTATGCAATGAAAAAGGAAAACTGGATCTTGGCCATTACCGGTGGCGTTGCAGTAGCGGCGCTTACCTATAATTTTTTGTCGGACGATATACCTAAAGGCGCTGAAGCCGTGCAGGACTTTGACAAGGACCGCTATATGGGCCTTTGGAACGAAATTGCGCGCATACCCAACTGGATTGAAAAAGGCGTGGACCAATTGACAGAAGAGTATTCATTAAATGAGGATGGCATCATCAACGTAATTACCCGCGCCCATCAAGCCGAAAAAGATAAGTGGACCGAAGTGTCAGGCAAAATTAAATTTGTAAAAGGCGAGAATATCGGTATGCTGAAAGTATCTTACCTTGGTCCGTTTTATTTATCGTACAACGTTTTAGATGTTGATATTGAATATAAATATGCATTAGTTTCGGGCAGTAGTTTAGATTACCTCTGGATCTTATCCAAAGAAAAATCGGTGCCTGATGATATTAAGCAGAGATTTTTAGACAAGGCGAAAGCCATAGGTTTCGATATCCAAAAACTGGAATGGAACCATTATAATTGAAATATATGTACCCCAAATCTACTTATAACACTTTATTTAAATGGTTGATGATGCTGGCGCTTATAGCAGCTCCTGCATTGGCCTTTAGCCAGGCAGGCCCACCTGCCGATTCGCTCAAAGCCGACTCCATCCACGCTAAAAAGTATGGCGCAAAATCTAATGATAATTTAAAAGGCCAGTTTGATTTTGGCGATTTGACCCGAGACATTCTTCATCCGCATAAAAAAGTAGATAGCCTGCACAAAAGCTCCGGCATAACCGTTGTGCCTAATATTGCGGCCAACCCTACCATCGGCGCGCAATTGGGTATTAAAGCTGTGGCGGGTGTGAGATTGGGCAACGACCCAAAAACATTGCTGTCTGTTGCGGCTACCTCGGCATCTATTACCAGTAAGGGTATTATTTATTTTTACGTTAACCATAATATATTTACGCCCGGTAATAAGTGGAACTTCCAGGGTAATATCGTAGCAGCTAAAACGGTTACACCGGATTATGGCCTGGGTATTGGTAGTGCCGATCCTGATGGTTCAAAGACCGATAAAATACTGGCCGACGGTACCCACAAGGCTTACGCCATTCACTCCATGTACTATAACATCCGCGAAAAAGTATATAAAAATATTGGTAAGAATTTCTTTGTGGGCGCAGGTATGTCATTCGAAGTCAGGCGAAACATTAACGCTAAAGATTCAACCGGCACCGCGACACCTTCCGGAGTTTATAACACCGAGCATGGCTTCCCGAAAGATCATTATTCGGCCGATGGTTTCTTATTTAACGTAGCCTATACCACTCGCGATAACCCTAATCGCGCCTATAAAGGCGTTTATTTTGATGCAGGCGTCCGCATCAATCAAACCTGGGTGGGCAGTACTAAAAACTCGGTACAATTTACTACTGATTTGCGTAAATATATTAGTTTATCAGACGCCAGCCCGGAAACTGTGCTTGCTTTATGGAACTGGGGATCATACCTGGCAAGTGGCGACATCCCTTACCTGGAGCTGCCCGGCACGGCGCGCGACGGTTCTTTCAGAAGCGGCCGGGGTTATACCTCGCAATATTTTAAAGGCACGCAGTTTAATGATACCGAGGCCGAGTTTCGCTTTCCGATCTTAGCCAACAAGTTTTTAAGCGGTGTAGCTTTTGGTAGTATGCAAACTGCTAATGACGAGCATGGTACCAAGCTGTTTCAGGTTTTTCAACCTGGTTATGGCGCTGGTTTGAGGGTGTTGTTTAACAAAGCTACGCGCACCAACCTGGCGCTTGATTATGCCTTTGGTAAATACGGTAATAAAGGATTTTTTCTTAACCTGAACGAATCGTTTTAATATGGCCAACCTGTACGAACGCTTAACCGCTTTTAATGCCGGGCTGTTGCCTGACAGGTTACCACTTAAATATGAGGCGATGGCCGAGAATGCGTTTCGGTTTTTCCGGGGCACCTGCCATTTGTTTTATGAGGATCTGGCTGCCGCCGAGCCTCTGCCTTTATCTCCGCTGGCCTGGGTTTGTGGCGATTTGCATATCGAGAATTTTGGCAGTTATAAAGGCGACAATAAACTGGTTTATTTTGACTTGAACGATTTTGACGAGGGCTTACTAGCGCCTGCCAGTTATGAAACTGTGCGCATGGTAACCAGCATTTTTATTGCGTTTGATAATCTGGGTTTTGAACCTGCTAAAGCGTTAAAAATGGCGAGACTTTTTTTGAAAACCTACTCGGCTACGCTTGCTAAAGGAAAAGCAATTAGCATTGAGCCGCGTACTGCTAAAGGCATTGTGTGCGATTTTCTAACATCGGCCACAAAAAGTACTTCTAAGGATTTGCTTAAAAAGCGCACCGTCAGCAAGAAAAAAACTATCATGTTATCGTTAAGCGATGAACGTCATTTTAAGTTAGATGGAAAGTTGCGTTCTGAACTGAAGGCACATGTCAACGAATGGATCAAAACCAGCAGCGATGGGCCATACAATTATAAAGTACTGAACGCTATATTTCGTTTAGCGGGCACGGGTAGCATTGGCGTAAAGCGCTATTTGTTTTTGCTAAAAAGCACCAATACCAAAAACAAATACCTATTGCTGGATATGAAGCAGGCGCGTCCATCGTCGGTAGCGCCTTATGTGCCGGTGCAACAGTTACATTGGCCCAATGAGGCATCAAGAGTTATCGGCGTGCAGCAACGTATGCAGAATGTGTCGGCAGCTTTGCTGAGCACTACTGTTTTTCGGGATGAATCATACATTATCCAGGAGTTACAGCCGGTGAAAGACACCATCAAATTTAAACTGCTGAAAGATTACCGCGACATGTACCAGGTGATTGATGATATGGCGGCATTAACTGCATCGGCTCAATTGCGTAGCGGCGGTATGCAGGGTTCCGGAATTATTGATGACCTGATGGCTTTCGGGCTTGATCAAAACTGGCAGGAAGCTGTTGTTACTTACGCACAGAAATATGCCGCAACAACAAAAAAATATTACAAGCAATATCTAAAGGATTACGAAGCCGGAAAATATGCCGTAACTGAATAATTGGCGAAACTGTGTTATTTTTTCAACTCGCGCTTAACGTCAACTGCCGTATTGCCGACGACGTTAACCGCAGCTTTAAGCTTTTGCTGGCTTACATTAAATTCTTTGGCCCAGAATTCTATTGCATAATCATCGTCAATATCCACCGTACGTGAATCTGGTACTATTTGCTTTAATTTCTTTTCCATCGCAGTGTTATAACCGCATATGGCTCAATTTGTTTGCTTTCCTCAAGATTTATCAGCTAATTTCAAGTTAATACCTTCAAAAGTCAGGATGCCTGCTTGTATGGTTTTGCCAATGGTTTCAGAAAGTTGCTGACGCATTTCATCAGTAAGGCGCGAAAATCCAAGCATTTTAGCTATCAATGGGATTGCTTCCTGCTCCGTGATAGATATCGCTCCGCCTACCACCTGATGTATGGCCCCAAAAATCTCTTCGGGCGCAACCAGATTAATCTTTCGGTAAGCCGCAGGTAGTTTGCTCCGATCGCGCACAACAGCCGTTTCCATTTCGGGCGACCAAAGAAAATCGCCTTTTGCAACGACTTTCTTTTCATCCTGCGCTTGGTCCAATGCTTGTGTCAGCGTGTAGCGTATGCGCGAGCCGGCTTTGCTAACACCAGCGGCATCGGTGATGCGTTTAAATACTTCATCAACATGCACCGGGCTTTCAATTTTCACCACTTCTTCCATCCAACCCGCTAACTCGGCAAAAGTGTATAACTGAAACTCGGGACGGATGTGCTCGATGTGGATTTCGGCTAATTGGTACTCCGGCGTAGTCAGTGTGTTTGCGGTGACCGTTTCCCGGCTAACTTCTTGCTGCCACGACTCGTTTTCTTTATCGACAGTTTCTGTGATCTGTTTGGCTTGTTCAATAGCAGCAAGTAAACGGTTTAGCTCGCGCGACGGGTTGCGATACCAGTCGGCGCTCCAAACCTGGTAAAGGCTCCAGCCGAAGAGTTCCAATACTTGCGTTCGCAGGCGGTCGCGATCTGTGGCTGAAGCAGCGCTATCATAAGCCTTGCCATCGCAGATCAAACCTAAAATATAGCGTCCGGGGTTTTCAGGATCAACCACGGCCAGGTCTAAATAGAAGCCGGGCGAGCCAACCTTGTTACGCACAATGTAACCGGCTTTAGTTAGCTGCGCCGCTACCTCATCCTCGAATGGACGTACCTCATTGGGAATGATAGCTTCCGGCGTATCGAATTTGGCATACTGTGCAAAATATAAAAAGCTTTTGAGTGCACGGATGCCAAAGCGGGCAGACTCGCTGATCTTGATATCTTCTGAAGTAATATTGGTAAACACTTCGCACCGCATTTTAGCGCGGGTAATCAATACATTCAGGCGGCGCTCGCCACCCTCATTATTCAGCGGACCGAAATTCATCGGTACTTTACCATCCTCGGTACGGCCATAGCCAATACTGATGAGGATCACATCACGCTCATCGCCCTGTACGTTTTCCAGGTTTTTGATAAAGAAAGGTTCATCCGGTCGACCGGTAAAATAGCTTTCTGTGGATGGGCTGGCTTTACGTTCGATCTCCAAAGCAGCCTGGATGGCCTGAGCCTGTGCGGTGCTAAAGGCAACTACACCTAAACTTTGGGTTGGATATTTACCGGCATGGCTAATTACGGCCTTAGCAACCGCTGTCGCCTCAATCGGATTGGAACGTGTCTTACCGCGATCATAAACAGCATCAGGCAAATGGTGAAAACGTAAACCCAGGTTTTGTTTAGAGCCGGGGCTGGGAAAGATCACCAGTTTATCCTCATAAAATTCGTGATTTGATAAGGTGATCAACGATTCATGCTGACTGCGGTAATGCCATTTCAGCATGCGTGTTGGTGCACCTTGTCCATCGCACATACCCAAAATACTTTGCATGTCGGCAGTGACGTTTTCTTCCTCTTCGATATCGGTATTTAGCTTGTCGAAGAAGCTGGTTGGCGGTAACTGGCGCGTATCACCCACCACCACCAGTTGCTTGCCCCTGGCAATAGCTCCGATGGCATCTACGGGCCGCACCTGGCTGGCCTCATCAAAGATTACCAGGTCGAAGTCAATTGCGCCTGGCGGCAGATAATTAGCAATAGACATCGGGCTCATCATCCAAACCGGTTTAATGGCCTGCATAGCCTTGCCCGCTTCTTCCACTAGTTTACGGATAGGCATGTGCCGGGCTTTTTTGTTGAACTCGGTTTTCAGGATATTCACCTGCCCGCCGGCATTGCCTTTAGGCAGGCTCTCCCAATGTTTCAGGGCAACTCTTGCCCGGTTATAATATAAGTTGACCTGGTCGAGTTTCTTGAACTTGGCAATGATCTCCTCGTGGCTGGCCCGCTCAAATTTAGAGATCTCCGGGCTGCGTCTGAAAGCTTCGCCAATGAGGTATTCGTACCACGTTTTTTGCAGGCTGATCTTTAACAGATCTTTAGCCTCATCCCAATTAATCGTGGCTTGTGTCAGGAACGCGAAACCCTCTTTTTCTGATTGAGCAGTCAATTGATTCCAGTCGATCGCCAATTGCAGTTCTGCAAAATGTTCGATCCAGCTTTTCCAGGTATTTTCCTGATCTGTATAGTTGGTTGGAAATGTTTCTATCTGTAAAGCTTGTAGCGCCTGTTCGCGTTGTTCATGCAGCATTTTGAGTTCGTTTTGTAACGTGGTCAAATAATTAGCGGCTACCGATGGCGCTTCGAGCTTGCTCAGATAAGTCAGCAATGCCGGGTCTTTAATTTCAGCTAAATAAGTTGCCGCAGCATGCAGCGATTGCCAATCCGATCGTTGCTTCATCCAACGATTGCCAAACAAACTTTGCGCAAACGTATCGTATTGTTGTAACGATCGCTCCAACCGGCGTGCCTCTGATATGGCATCAACCAATTTCAGTTTTTCATTAGCCGCATCAGGTAAAGTAACCTTAAGCAGTGCTGCCAATTGCTGGATACTTTTACGGTAGCCGCCATGGAAACTTTTGTGCCAGCTATTGCCGTAAGTCACAATATTTTGTCTGATCTCTAAAATATCCTGCGACCATGCCTCGGCCACGAAAGTATCTTTATAAGTTCGATAAAGGTTTTCCAATTCCTCGCCGGTGGAAAGTAATTCTTTGATATCCTCGGCTTTAGTTTGCCAGATGGAGTCGGTTATTTTTAATTCTTTCAGGTCCGGTGCCTGCGCGGCTTTGCTAAGTAAGCTTTCCAGTGCAGGCAGTTCGCCGTCATTAGCAGGGATAGCAAACCCGGTTTTTTCTTTGATATCATTAAGCAGCGCGAGCAATTCTGTAATGGAGCGTTGGGCAGTTTCCAGTCGTTGTAAAATAGCGCCTTTATCGTGTGGTAATACCAGCATCAGTTTGGTGCCGTAAAATGTCAGCGTTGCGGGTTTGCCGATATCAAACAGGCGAGCCTGTATACGATCTGCCCATTCTTCGGCCAATCTTATCTTTTCTGCGTTCCAGTTGGCGATGTCTTCGATAGGTAGTTTGATCAGATTACGATCTTTAGCTTTTTGATCTATCCGTAACAAAAAACCAATGATCTGCTGTGCACTTAACCCGCTACCGGCCAATTGATGATTTACAGCGCGGCAATAATCGTTCAACTCAACCCGGTAAATCTCCAGCATCTGAATCTCCAGCTCCAGCTTAGCGGTTTGGGGTTTGCCCAGTTCCATCACGCGTTTTAGTTCGGCCAGTACATCGCGCTTATTGGTTTTGTGGCTATGCAGTTCCAGGCAGGCCATACCCAGGTCTATATTATCCAGCCGGCGTTTTACCACGTCAAGAGCAGCCATTTTCTCGGCTACAAACAATACTTTTTTGCCCTGACCAATGGCGTTGGCAATGATGTTGGTAATGGTTTGCGATTTGCCCGTACCCGGTGGCCCCTGTATAACCAGGTTGCCGCCATCCTGCACGGCCAGCATAGCCAGCAGTTGCGAACTGTCGGCATCTACCACCCTAAAAAGGTCGTTAGCTTTGGTGTCGGCATCCAGGTCGTGTTCGTCTTCCAGTACATCTTCATGGAAGCCACTTTCCAGTAAGGCAGAAACGTTTGGATGATTTTCGGGCTTGGCAGTTTTTGGCCACTGATCGGTATCCAGATCATTATAGATCAAAAATTTCCCGAAGGAAAAGAAACCCAACTCAACAGCATCTGTATCAACCAACCAATTAGCTTCTTTATTGATATGCGAACGGATCTCTTTGATGTAAGCATTAAAATCAAACTCCTCGACCTCCGGCATATCCGGAATGGTGAGGTTAAAATCGCTTTTCATTTTGGCTTGCAGCGATAGGTTGGCGCCTATCTCACTGCCTGTGTAGCGCAGCCTGAACCGCTCCTGCGCGCTGGAGCGTTCCAAACTAACCGGCACCAAAACCAGCGGCGCCGACCTTAAGGTCTCTGTATCGCCGGTATCATACCAGCGCAGCATGCCCAAAGCCAGGTAAAGTACATTTACGCCCTGTTCTTCAATACTGGTACGCGCAAAATAATAGGTGTTGAGTAAGCGGCTTTGTAGCTTTTGTTCATCTTCGTCGGTCTGTAGCCGGGTATCCTGGTATTTGGCGTCGCCTTCCGGAAGGGTCTGCCCTTCTTTAAGGGCCAAAAAGGTCATCGCCTTTTGCTGGCGAACAAGGATGTCATAAACAGCCTCGGCTTTTTCATCAACTATATGTAGGCCTTTGCCTTTTGTAAGTTTGTAGTTCAGTAATGGATTTCGAAGCCCCAGGTCCAGCAGTTCCTTTCGGGACGATGCCAAGCGGGACTGTATAGTTTCCTGCATAAGTCAAAGCTAATAAAACTAGCCCGCATTTATAAACAAGGCAACACGCTGGTTGTGTGATGGTGTTGGACGATTTTCCAAAACCCAGGGCTATCTATTGTAACATATTTGTAGATGTCTTATCCCCCAAAGAAACAAATTGATAAGTCTGTTGTTGATATCTTTCAGTTTGTGGTTAAACACAAAACGTTATGTGCCGATACTACATAGATCAGCTTTTATACACGCGCTAAATTACAGTTTAGCGTTACGTTATTTTTTATATGTCGTCGAAACCCCTAAAAAGTCAATCCATGTCATTGACAACGCTTGAAAAGACTGCTACAGGTATAGCAGGTCTTGATGAAATTACAGCCGGCGGTTTACCTAAAGGTAGACCAACCCTTATTTGTGGCGGACCGGGTTGTGGAAAAACCTTGTTTTCTTTAGAGTTTATTGTCCGCGGAGCACAGGAATTTGGCGAGCCGGGTGTGTTTATTGCTTTCGAAGAAAAGGCCGAAGAATTGGCTATGAATGTGGCTTCCCTGGGATTTGACCTGGGGCAGTTACAGAAAGACAAAAAACTAAAGATAGATTATATCCACGTAGATAAAAGTGAAATAGAAGAAACCGGGGAGTATAACCTGGAAGGATTGTTCATTCGCCTGGGTTATGCCATAGACGCTATTAAGGCCAAACGTGTAGTATTAGATACGCTTGAAAATCTTTTTGCCGGCTTATCAAACGAGGGAATTTTGCGGGCAGAGTTAAGACGCCTGTTTCAATTTTTGAAAGATAAAGGTGTAACAGCCATTATTACAGGCGAGCGTGGCGAAAACAGCCTGACCCGCCAGGGACTGGAAGAGTATGTATCGGACTGTGTGATCTTGTTGGATCATCGCATTATCGACCAAATCTCTACCCGTCGTTTACGTATCGTTAAATATCGTGGCTCGGTGCACGGCACCAACGAATATCCGTTTTTGATTGATGAGGATGGTATTTCTGTTATGCCGGTTACCTCACTGCAATTAAATAAACCCGTCTCAACAGATCCGATATCCAGCGGCATCTCGTCTTTAGATAAAATGTTAGGTAAGGGCGGCTTTTTCCGAGGCAGTAGTATACTGGTATCGGGTACCGCCGGTACCGGGAAAACCTCTGTTGCGGCAACATTTGTCGATGCCGCGGCTAAACGTAAAGAACGCTGCCTTTATTTCGCTTTCGAAGAGTCGCCCCAACAAATTATCCGCAATATGCGGTCAATTGGTGTTGATATGCAGCATCATGTTGATAAAGGATATTTACAATTTCATTCATCGCGCCCAACGCTTTACGGGCTGGAAATGCACCTGGTAGCTATATATAAAGCTATCCGGAAATTTAAGCCGCAAGTGGTGGTACTTGACCCTATAACCAACCTGATAACGGTAGGTTCTGTAAGCGAAGTAAAATCAATGCTGGTACGTTTGATAGACTTTTTGCAGCATGAGCAAATTACCGTCATGTTTACAGCATTAACCATGAACAATATTGTCAATGAGCAAACCGACGAAGGCGTATCATCTTTGGTGGATGCCTGGCTGCTTATCCGCGATATTGAAATGAATGGCGAACGTAACCGTGGTTTATATATCATGAAATCGCGCGGTATGAAACATTCTAACCAGGTGCGCGAGTTTGTGTTTACCGGGCAGGGATTAGATCTGTTTGATGTTTACCTTGGCCCTGAGGGTGTATTGACAGGATCTGCCCGCGAGGCGCAGATGTTACTGGAAGAAACCGGACAGGTACTGCATACTAACGCCGTAAGCCGTAAAGACAGGGAAATAATACGCAAACGCAAAGTATTGGAAGCTAAAATTGAAAGCCTGCGGAGCGAGTTTGAGTCGACAGAAGAGGAATTAAATAAGGTTTATATCGAGGAGAAGATCAAACAGGACGTGCAACAGCAAACTCGTCAAAGAATGACTGATTTGCGAGGTGGAAATACGGCGCCCAAAGAGCAAGAACCTAAATCACCTAAAAAGAAAAAATAGTGGAACAAGAATTTTATGAACTCCGGCTATATGTAGCCGGACAAACACCCCGGTCTGCCACTGCGTTGCGTAATCTCAAAGAATATTGCGAGGAGCATTTGGTTGGACAATATTCATTAGAGGTTGTCGATTTGTTAAAAAACCCTCAATTGGCAGAGGGCGACCAAATATTGGCTATACCTACGCTGGTAAAAAAAGTGCCCGAGCCGGTACGCAAAATTATAGGCGATTTGTCTGATAAAGAAAAAGTGTTAGTGGGGCTGGACATCCGTCCACGTAAAAAATAAAGTATATATGGGCACGAGCGGCAACGATTTCTTTAACCAGCAATCAAATGAAGACAACCATTACAGATTGCGGTTATTCGTAGCAGGTACTTCGCCTGCTTCGGTTCGTGCGATTAATAATTTAGGCGAACTGCTAGAAGAACAATTGCCTAATCAGTACGATCTCGAAATCATTGATATTCATCAGCAGCCAGAACTGGCTCAGCAGGAAAACATCACGGCTGTACCCATGTTGATCAAGAAAACACCGGGTCCGCAGCGTTTGTTAGTGGGTGATATGTCTGATACAGGCAAAGTATTACGCGGGCTGGGGCTGGACAATTAATTAGCATGTTGAATGACAAACCGACATATGGCCAATTAGAAGCCGAGCTGAACGAGCTACGGGCTGCTTATCGCGAGATGGGCTATCAACTGGAAGATGCTAACGACCTGATTGAAGCTATTCGTACTGGTGCTGTCGACGCCTTGGTGGTGAAGGCAGAGGATGGGCACCAACTCTACACCCTGCGTACATCAGACCACGCTTACCGCATATTTATTGAGCAAATGACTACCGGCGCGGTTACTATTAACCGCCAGGGTGCTGTTTTATATAGTAACTCACGGTTTGCCGACATGGTTGGCCTGCCGCTTGAAAAAGTAACGGGTAAATTATTCTGCAATTTTGTGTCAACAGAATCGCACGATCAGTGTGTTCAATTAATTAATAGTGCCTGGACAGAAAGCCGTAAACAGGAGCTTTACCTGTCTGGCAATACATCATTACCCGTTTTATTATCCTTGCAGACATTGCAACTGGAAGATGGCCTGGCTATGAGTGTTATTGTTACTGATTTAAGCGCGCAAAAGGCCCAGCAAAAAATGCTGGAAGAAAAAAATCAGGCCTTAGAACAGGCGCAACGCAAGGCCGACGAGTTAAACAGCAATCTGGAACAAACCGTTAGCGAGCGCACCAAAGACCTGTACGCCAATCAGCAGCGGTTAACGCGGATTTTGGAGACCATGGCCGAGGGCGTATGCATTATTGATACTGCGGGTGCGCTTACCTATGCCAACCCCATGGCTCAAAAAATATTGGGTCTCTCTTTAAACCGAATCAAGGCACATACTTATAATGACCCGCAATGGGACAATTTGCGGTTGGACGGCACCCCGCTGCCGGCAAATGAACACCCCATGGCTGTGATGATGACAACCGGCCAGGCATTATACGACCAGGAAATTGGTATACAGCCGCCAAACAGGGAACGGTTTTATATTTCTATAAACGCAGCCCCCGTGCGCGACGAAAATGGAAACATAGTAGCCGGCATAGGCACATTTATGGATGTCACCCATCGCCGAAAGGCCACGCAGCAAAAAGACGAATTTATTAGCGTTGCCAGCCATGAATTAAAAACCCCCATTACCAGTTTAAAGGCGTCATTGCAATTGCTGGACAGGATGAAAAATCAACCCAGTCCTGCCATGCTGGTTAAGCTGGTGGATCAATCAAACCGGAGTTTAAATAAGGTTAGCACGCTTATAGAATATTTATTGAACGCTACCAAAGTAACCGAAGGTCAGCTTCAGTTAAATAAGAAAATTTTCCCGTTAAAAGAACTCATTGACGATTGTTGTAATGACATCCGCACAGAAGGTGGCTATGAATTAATCAGTGAAGGCGAGACCGGGCTACAAGTTAACGCCGACCCCGATAAATGCGACCAGGTACTGGTTAACCTGGTTAACAATGCGGTTAAATACGCCTTTAACTCCAAAGTGATAAGTATCAAAGTAGAGCGGGCAGAAAGGTTTGCTAAAGTTATGGTTATTGATCAGGGCCCCGGCGTTCCGCCCGATAAGTTGCCGCATTTGTTTGAACGTTATTATAGGGCCGACGATAGCAGTCAGCAATATTCAGGCTTAGGGCTTGGCTTATACATCTGCGCCGAGATTGTTAAAAAGCATGGTGGCCAAATAGGTGTGGATAGTAAGCTTGGGGAAGGAAGTTCTTTTTGGTTTACGTTGCCTTTGGCAGGATAATAATAGACATGCATATAAAAAGCCGCTTCCATTATGTGAAAGCGGCTTTTCTTTTGATACATCTTTTATCAATTATTTTCTATCGGGTCCGGAGCGGCCGGGTGTAATGGATCATAAACTGCCACTGCGACGCGAGAATCGGCGCAGCCATAATACAATAACCATTTCTTTTTAAAGTAAACCATGCCCTCAATAAACACGGTACCATTTACATATTGCCCGCTTTTTTCAAAGGGTTTCATTGGGCGTAAAAATGGCAGGTCAAGCCTGGTTATGTTTTTTGAGGGGTCATCGCGGTTAAACAACGCCTGGCCTGCGCAATATGAATTGGGGTTGAACCGGTTATCCCGGCCTTCGCCGCCTTTGTTTTTACCATTATAGAATAAGATAATACCCTTGCTGGTCATTAAAGCCGGCGGGCCGCATTCTGTTAGGTCGCTATCAAAATAACCCTTTCTTGGCGACATCAGCTGCTTTAAGTCGCCGGTTTCGGTAACAACAGGCGCCCAGTTAATCAAATCGCTTGATGTTGCGGCGTAAACGTGTTGCTCGCCCCAGTACATCCAGTATTTACCATGGGTTTTAATAATGATCTGTTTACCATTAACCACCTGGGTTAATATAGAAGCCGATTTGCTGGCGATGTTAAAAAACTTGCCATTGTAAGCTTTTTTAAATATCGGGCCATACTTGGTCCAATGGATTAAATCGCGTGACTGGGCTACACCCAGGCGCGGTACATCGCGGTTCCATTCGGTGTAAAAAACCACGTAAGTTCCGTTAGCAGTAACTGCTACGCGAGGATCTTCGCAGCCACCCGGCCATTCAAATTTTTTGGCTATGTCGTTAGCCGGAAACAATACAGGTTTTGGTCGGCGGGTATAGTGTATACCGTCGGCACTTTCTGCGTAGCCTAATCTTGAGGTACGGAAACCAATGCCTACTCCATATAAGTCTTCGGCGCGGTATAGCACCACTATTTTACCGTTTTTAATGGCAGCGCCAGGGTTAAAAGTATCATTGGCTTCCCACGCTACTTCCTTTTTACTCACCGGGTCCAGAAATCTTGAATCTTTGTTTGGCGATATGATAGGATCAATAGCTTCAGACCTGACAAAGCCGCCCAGCGCCCAATCAGGCAACTTATTCTCTGTTTTTTGACCGAAACAGTTTACGGATAGTAACAGCAACGCTGCCACCTTTACTGTCATCAAATTTTTTCTCATTGTGTATGAATTGGTTTTAAAACAAAATAAATATAGCGGCTTTTTATGGCGCGCTATATTTATTAATTTATCTGTTATGAATTAGCTAATAATTACGGTTGCTCCATAACATACAGCGAGTTAACTTCGGCATCGCTCAACACTTTATTGTATAAACGGATATCATCCAACGATCCCTGGAAATAGCTGGCCCCATAAAAGTAGTTAGGGTTTGAAGTGTCGGTAAAGTTATAAGCCGATTTTGGCAACTCATTACCGATACAAACATTCACAATAGTTTTTGGCGCGATCAGGTTACCGGTAGTGGCTACTGTTTTAACCAATTTGCCATTGATATAAAAGGTAATGGTGCCACTGGTAAATGTAGCCACAACCTGGCTCCAGGTATTTAACGTTACAGCGCCCGGGTTATCATCTACGTCATGGATGCCTGCATCAGTAGATACGGTAAGGAACGGGAAATTACTGCCCTGCAGCTGGAATTTGTAGCCAAAATAATGATCGACAGAAAATATATAATTTCCGTCGCTTGCCTTAGTGGGCTTAACCCATACACTGATAGAAAAACTACTCGGATACAAAGATTGTGTATAAGGCACTTCAATATAGGCGCCGTTGTTAAAGGCATAAGCGCTATTTGCTGCGCCGTACCTGTCTGTTGTAAGTACGGGTAATGTTCCGCCATCTGTAGCGGTGGCCGCAGTGGTACCAACGTAATTTGTTTTTAACGTACCATCATGGCCATTGCCCGAGGCATCGGTCGCGTCGCCGCTAAACTTCCAGTAAGCAACCAGGTTGGCAGGAGAAACTTCCTGGATGAGGTTGCTTCTAAAAGCCGCTTCTGCGCGCACAAGATTTGATGTCGCATTATTAACTTCTTGTTGGGTAAATGCGCCCGATACAACACCGCTTGCCAGATCTATCGAAGCCTTTAATACTGCTTTTGACCCGGCAGTGTAGTCGCCGGCTTGTTTGCCCTCTACCGCGCTGCTGTATAGCGTATTAGCAGAATCAATTTGAAGTGTAAGCTTTGATTTATCAGAGTTAGTATTGCGTGTCTCCTCGGTTTTTTTACAGGCTTGGAATATTGTTATTACAGCCGCTAGTAATACAGCAACTGTTACCAATTTTTTTAGTCGTTTCATTTTCTTTAAGTTAAAAAGTTATAGGCCTAAATTTGGATTGGTATCTCTTTCGCTTTGCGGAATAGGGAAAAACTTGTTGGTATTATAGTTGAATAATGGTTCATCAGCTAAAGCCGAATTGGCATAGGCCGAACCATAACGTATAATATCAAAAAAGCGGTGAAACTCGAGCGCAAGCTCTGAGCGTCTTTCCCTGCGGATAATATCGCGCAATTGTGACTGATCTGTTGTGATGATATCAGGTAACAAACCACTTGGCACTGTACCGAAGCCAGACAAAGTATTGTCATACAAATAGCTTTCGCGGGCGCGTTTTCTTACCCGGTTAAGTGGGGCTAATGCCCCGCCGCTATTGCCCGACTCATTTAAAGCCTCGGCTTCAATTAACAACACATCGGCATAACGTATTGCCGGATAATTCAGGTTGCCATCGCCTATGGTAGCTCTTGGTATTTCTGATTGCGGCTGTACATCTTTTTTACTAAGGTAGCCGGTGCTGGTCCAGGCGGGGTCAAAGGCGCTGTCAAAATAAGGATGACCGGCACGTGCTACGGTATAATCTAAACGTGGATCATCAACGCCTCCGGGCGATTTTTCGAAATTACTAACCAGGCTTTGTGTTGGATAAAAGAAGCCGTAGCCACCCAGTGGTGTCGGTTGGAACCAAACATTCAGGTTATTGCCCTGAAAAGGTACCAGGCCGGTTTGATGTTCAACAGTAAATATAGCTTCGGCGTTATTTTTTGTCGCTGCACGAAAATTGTCAGCAAAAACCGGTAACAGGCTATAAATATTCAACGCATCTACAGCTTGAGCGGTTGATGCCGCCAGGGCCCATTTTTGCTCGAACAAATACGTCTTGGCTAGCAGCGCTAATGCGGCTCCTTTGGTTACTCTACCCAAATCGGCTCCAGTCCAGCTTGGTGGCAGGTCGGCCGCAGCATCTGTGCAGTCCTTTTCAATTTGCGCATAAATGAGGGCTTGTGCCGATATCGGTTTTTGAGCCTCAGTTGGTGTTTGCGGAACTTCAAGGTGCAATGGTATGTTGCCGTAACAGGTTGTTAAAACAAAGTAATAGTAGGCTCTTAAAAATTTTGCCTGTGCCAGGGCTTGTGTCTTTACGGTTGGCGAAATACCCGTTGTAGTACCTGCTAAGCCATTGGTGACTACATTACAGGCAAATACACCCTGGTAGTATCTTTTCCACACTGCTTCAACAGCCGAGTTTGACGGATTAATATTAAAATCATTGATCAACTGAAAATCGCCCTGATCGCCGGCGCTGCCGCCTTTAATCGCATCGTCAGAAGCTACATCGCCCAAAACCCATATCGCGTTTGACGACGCATCGGTGAAGGTTAAAGGGCTATAAGCCGAGTTCACTGCTAAAATAGTGTTGGCATCATTGGTAAAGTAGTTGCTTGATGAGTATACGCCTACCACGGGTTGATCCAGGATTTTTTTACAGCCGGTAGCGGTAAAAAGCAGGGCGACTGCTAAAAATATATAGTTGTGTTTTGCTTTCATCTTTCTGTTAATTAAAAGGTTAGAAATTTGCATTAATACCAGCGGTTAATATGAGCGCCGATGGATAGGTACCCCAGTCAATCCCTACGGCCCTTACACCGTCGCCGGCGTTATTGTCGTTTTGATATTGCTCTGGGTCCAGGCCTTTATATTTGGTGAAAGTGAGTAAGTTTTGCCCGCTTACGTAGATCCTTACGGAAGATAAGCCAAGGGTTTTCAACGCGTTTTTGCCCAATTTGTAACCCAACTGTACGTTTTTAACCTTCATGTAAGAACCGCTTTCCAGGAAACGGGTTGACGCCTGTTTGTTATTGGTACCGTCGGTCCATGATAGTAGTGGGTTGGTATTGCTTGTACCCGGGCCAGTCCAGCTTTGGGTTGCTGTAGCCTCGGTAACATTAAAGGGACGATAAAAACCTTCCGACTCGGTCATTACCTGATCGTAAATTTTGTTGCCATACACTCCCTGGAAGAATACGCTTAAATCAAAATTTTGATAACCCACCGTAGCTGTTAACCCATAAGTAAACTTAGGGATTGGGCTGCCGGCAAAAACACGATCATTTTGATCTATCACGCCGTCGCCATTAACGTCTTTATACATTACGTCTCCCGGGCGTATACCTGGGCCCTGGTAGGCATGCGTAAATACTTGTTGCGTGTTTTGAAAGATACCTTCCTGTTGCAGCAGGTAAAATGAACCAACCGGATGGCCAACATCAGTGCGCGTGGCAAAAATATTATTATCAATACGTCCGCCTGTTATAGACGGTGCTCCGTCTAAAGAAACTACCGTATTTTTCAAGGTTGCAAAGTTGCCGTTTAATGAGAAATTCCAATCGTTAGTGAATTTGTGGCTGTAGTTTACATCCAGCTCAAATCCCTGGTCGCGCACCCTACCGGCGTTAATAACCGGAGCCGCGGCTCCACCGGCGCTGCTTGGCAATTGCAAAGGCAGCAACACATTATTGGTGTTTTTGATATAGTAATCTGCGGTTACCTGCAGCGCATTATTAAACAGGCCCAGGTCTAAACCAACATCTTCCTGCGTATTAACTTCCCAACGTATGTTTGGATTACCAATTTTATTAATGGTATATCCCTGGTTGGTTACACCATTAAAAGGGTAATAGCTGCCACCTATAAATGTAGAAAGATATTCATATTGAGGTAAGTTTTGTGAATTACCCACCTGGCCAACGTCTACCCGTAATTTTAAAGCAGATATTGGCTTAATGTCTTTCATGAAATCTTCCTGATCAATACGCCAGCCCAATGAACCCGAATAAAAGGAATGTGATTGTGCGTCAGGATCAAGCTCTGATGAAGCATCCCAACGATAGTTAAAACTAGCCAGGTATTTATTGTTATACTGGTAGTTTATACGGCTAAAAAATGATGAATACGCAACCGGATACTCACTGCCTCCATTTAACGCCGTGGTTAACGTTCCGTTATCAAGATATTGAAAGTTTGGAGTCTGATTTACAAATGTAGTTCGCGAAGCGCTAAGGCCCTGCTGATCCTGTTTGATGATCTCGGTACCTGCCAGGAATGTAAAGGCATGCTTGTCTAATTTCAGATCGTAAGTGGCCGTGTTTGTCCAGTTATATTCTAAATTTTGATTGTGCGATTGCGCTAATGAATTTGGCGTATTAAAGTTCCTGTCTGCCCCGTATGATTCAAAAAATTGTTTGTAATCGGTTTGGATCAGGTTCAAGCCCAGGTCTGATTTAATTCGCAGATTTTTTATCGGCGTAAGCTCGGCAAATACGTCGCCCAGCACGCTGTAGTTATAATTATTATCATTGGTTGAGGCTGCTTCCTGAACGGGGTTTACGCCATCGCCCAAAAAGTTACCTAAAGGTGCAACTTGCTTCGGCAAATCTACAAACTGGCCATTGGGGCCATAAACCGGTGTGCCCGGTGTCCGGAATAAAGCGTAACGCACAACACTGGCTGCCGCCCCGCTATATCCGTCGCCCGATGAACCAACAGATCTTGTTTTTGAATAGGACAGGTTTACATTAGTGCCAAATTTCAGATATTTTGTAGGGCTGCTGTTTACTGCTGTGCGTAAGTTATAACGGTTAAACGACGAATTTTCGATTAAGCCGCCCTGGCTGAAAACGTTGCCGGACACGATGTAATTTGACGTTTCTGTACCACCGCTAACCGATAAGTTGATATTGGTTACAGGTGCCGGTTTAAGTACCGCTTTTAGCCAATTTACATCAGATAAGGTTGAGGCTAAACTGTCAGAGATAATTGGCCGGCCATCATTAACAGCCGCCATGTTATAAGCTTTAACATACTGGGCGTTATCGGCCATTTTAATTAAGTGCGTGGCAGACTGTACGCCGGTATAGGCATTTACGCTTAATTTCTGTTTGCCGTTGTTGCCGTGTTTGGTGGTAATAATAACAACACCACCGGCGGCACGGGCGCCATATATAGCGGCCGAAGAAGCGTCTTTCAAAATGTTGATGCTTTCAACATCATCAGGGGCAATTTGGTTAATACCGTCTGTAGTTGGCGTGCCATCAATAATATAAAGCGGGTTTACGCCATTAATGGTGCCCAGGCCACGTATATGTACATCTATGCCGCTGCCGGGAGCTCCTGTGTTTTGAGTAACACTTACACCCGATGCTTTACCTTGCATAATCTGGTCAATGCCACCCACCGGTATACCGTTAATGTCCTTCGTGTTAATTACAGAAACGGCGCCGGTAAGGTCTTTTTTACGTTGTGTGCCATAGCCGGTTACTATAACTTCATTTAAATTGCCGGCGTCTTCAAGTAACGTAACGGTTATTTCAGATCGTCCCGAAGTTTCAACCTCCTGCGGTTTATAACCCACGTAAGAAACCACCAAAATAGTATTGTCGGGAACAGTGATATTGAAATTACCGTTTACATCGGTAGAGCCAATTGAGTTGCCATTTTTAATAGCTATAGTAGCACCGGGGAGCGGTTCGCCTTTAGAGTCTACCACTTTACCTTTTATGGTGATATCGGCTACCTGCGGGGCAGAGGCTTTGGTTATAACCACCAGGTTGTTGGGTAAAATGCGGTATGCTAAGCCGGTATTTTTTAAAGCATTGTCTAAAATTTGCGGTACGGTAACATTGTTTACATCAATGTTAACTTCGCCACGTGGTATGGTGCCGTTGTTATATAAAAACGTGTAATTGCTTTGCTTTTCAATAAGCTCAAAAAACTTCTCAAATTTAACGCCTTTAACGTTTAAGTTTAGCTTGTCCTGTGAGCGTACCGCCGCCGTAACGTGTACAAGAGCAGCCAGTATAATTAGTGTTGTTAGTTTCACACACAATAGTATTTTCCTGCCAATAGCGGGATCAATGAAAGAACTTAGAGTTTTTTTCATATTTTTGATTGTTGAGGTTAATAAAATCTTAAAAAGCCTGGTATCCAGTCAGATATTTGGTGCATTAGGGTAACCCCGACAGAGGAAGTGTTGCAGCACTTCCTTATTTGTTTAGTGGGGTTAATAAGCTTTCATGAAAGTATATTATGTCATGCGGTTTTTCCTTTCTTCTCCTTTAAGTTTATGGTAATTGGTTTTATTACCAGATATGTACTTGGTTATTTTTAATGCTATAGTGAAACGGCTCGGTTAATTGCAGCGCATGCATTACCTCGTCAATGTTTTGACCTTTAAAAGTGCCGGTAAATTCTTTTGACGCGTAGTTGTCGTCATCAAAAACAATGTCAATATTATACCAGCGATCCAACTGTTTTGCCAAATCTTTAAAGTTCTCTTTTTTAAATATCAGTTTGTTATTTACCCAGGCGGTTTCTGCTATGGCGTCATCAGGTAGCGTTACGTTGCTTGATGCCATGGCCAATGAATCAACCGGAACTACTTTTACTTTGAGCCTCGATTTTTGGGTAACTTCAGATTGGTTAGCCAACGTCACCTTCTCATTAGGATATAGAATAATATTTTGGCCGGGTTTGTTTTTATTAATGACTTCTACTTTACCGCGTATCAGTGTCGTTTCCATGAACTTGTCGCCGGGATAAGCCCGTACGTTAAATGCAGTACCCAATACTACCACGTTCATTTTGCCGGCATGTACAATAAACGGATGCACCGTATCATGCTTAACATCAAAATAAGCTTCACCGTTTAAGGTTACTTCTCTTTTGCCGTCGACATCTAAATTCTCGGCGTATTTGATGGTTGAGCCGGAATTTAACCAAACCGAAGATCCATCCGGTAATATAGCATGGATGCGGTTACCGTAACGTGTAGCTAATTGCTGCTGAGGAGCCGCCGCCGGTGTTTTGATGTGTCGTAAACCTAAAAACCCAACTATCAACAGGCCGGTAAGCGAGGCCGCCGCCATCATCCACCATTTTGATTTATTGCTGTGTAACGGAGCCGGCTCGTGGTTAAATAAATGCCTTTCAACAAATCGGGCCTCGTTGGTTAAAGAATGATCCAGCTTTTGAAGTCCTCTTTCCAGCGCCTGGCGCTCTTCGAAAGATGATGCCACCGGGCTATCTAATCGTAATCTTTTCAGGTCATCGTATTCGGCCCGTAACTCGGGCTGTGCCACGAAAATAAGCTCAAGCTCGTCAGCTTCTGCGAGTGTAATATCGCCAGATACTGATCGTGCTATTAAAATCCAGGCTCTTTCTTCTGAGGTCATAATAATAGTAAGACACAGAAAAAATCAAATACCCCCAAAGGAAATAATTTTTTTAAAACGATTTTAATAACACTTGGTTTATAAGATAAAATACCGATACCTTTACAAAACCAATGTAACCCTATTGTACCTATGCAGGTTATACTTCATGAAGAATTTAGTCATGCTGCTTTGCAGGATGAACAGGTCTTTAAAGAACTGTATAGGGAATATTTTGTAAAATTATACCGCTTTGCCGTTTCGCTGGTGCACTGTCGTGAGTCGGCAGAAGAGATTGTGCACGACGTGCTGATTAATCTCTGGAAAAAGCGAAGCGCCTTCCACGAAATAGATAATCTGAACACCTACCTGTTTGTATCAGTAAAAAATCTTTCGCTTAACTATCTCCGTAATCAAGGCAAACGCGTGTATGTGGAAGAAGGGGTTTTGTACGATAAAACAGCCTATTGCGCCATCGATCCTGAAAGTGTGATGATCAGCAAAGAGAAAGTAGAAGCGCTGGATAGCTATATCAATAACCTGCCCATTAAATGCAAGCTCATTTTTAAACTGGTAAAAGACGACGGCATGAAGTATAAAGAAGTGGCGGCCCTGCTTAATATCTCTATAAAAACTGTCGAAAATCAACTGATCATTGCCCTTAAAAAAATATCGACTGCTATAAAAACTGGCAGCAACCTGGACAGATAATTCCCTTTATCGCACTGATATCTGCATACGGCTAAAACAACCGGGCATTGTGACAGTTAATCAGTTATGAAACATCCCGAAGATATTATTGAATCGCAAAAAACAGGCCGGGCGACTGATTTTATTGCAACAGAACACTATCATACTATTGAGCTGGCGCATGCAAGTTTTCGACAAGCGGCCAGCCGGTTGCTCGCCGTTAACCAATGGCATGAATACGCCGGTGCGGGGTCGGCTGTTTTTTCTTTGACAAATAACGAAGGCGAAGATGCCGTGGGTTTTGCCCGGGAAGGGACATTGTTTCATATTAAGTTGCCCGTGCCCGGATCAGACGCCGGCGATGGCCTGGAGTGGGTAATGATAGAACGCCTGGAAGCTTTTGAAGACGAGCATGCCATTGAAGAATATGTGGCGATGATGGTGCGGCCTATACCCGACCCACGAAAAGCGGACGCGCAAATAGCGCATTTTTACAAGGATATTTCTACCAGTACTTTTATTGTAAAACGGACTGGCAAGACGGTAAGTGCAGCGGTACACGGGCGTAATGAAACACCTAATAATAGTAACGTGGATCTTCATGATAGAATAAGAAATACCATTGTTGCGCTATCTGCCAGGATAGGCCTTGCAGGCCCGCAATGGCAAAAGTTAGTAGACGGTTTGATAAAATCTAAAGAATAAATAGTATTTTGATTATAGTTTATATGCCTGTATAATAGATATATGTGAAACTAAAAGCAGATTTATTTCTATAAAATCTATAGAATTTATAGATTTTTTTGGAAATGATAAAATCATGCCTTAAGTTTGCACTCAATATGTCAGTAAAAAGTTTCAAAAATCAGTATTTAATGCCAATGCCGCACTCCCTTGCGGTCATGTGTTGCTGTTGTTAACTCTCGTCCGCCGTTCAGCAATTCTATCGTCCATTAAACATTTTTGAATATCTCTATGTCTGCCTCTTTTAAATCTCGTACGTCCCATAAATATTTCGCTTTATCTATCCTGGGCGTTATTGCATTCTTAACCTTTAGTTCATGGGAAAATATCCCGGCTTTTATATCGCTGCGCGAACTGGCCGGAGCAAGCGCCTTTAAAACTACCATAAGCGATCATACCATCACTTCAAATAGCGGGGTATTACACTATAAAGCCACAACGGGCTACTCATCAATCAATAATTCTGAAAATCATACTGCGCAGCTTTTTTATACCGCCTACACTAGCGGTAGCAGCAACAAACCCATAACATTTGTTTTTAACGGCGGGCCGGGCTCGTCGTCTATCTGGCTGCATATGGGTTCTTTCGGGCCAGTGCGTGTGGCGCCGGGCAAGGCGGTTTGCCAAACAAATAATGATACCTGGTTAGGATTTACAGACCTGGTATTTATAGACCCGGTAGGTACAGGCTACAGCCGCCCGGAAGATGGTACCGATGCGCGTCGCTTTTATGGTTATCATGAAGATATCAGGATCATTGCTGCATTCATTAGCAATTATCTAAAAGAAAATCACCGCAATAACAGTTCGCTGTTTTTAACCGGCGAAAGCTATGGTGCAGCCAGGGCCGTGGGGTTGGCCGCGTACTTACAAGATACTTTAAAGACGCAGGTTGCCGGTTTAACGCTGATATCACCGGCACTTAATTATAAGCTGATCACTTTCAGAAAGGGGAATGATAATCCTTATCCATACTATTTGGCAACCTACGCTTTGTCGGCACAATTCCACAAACGTTTAAGCCCCAAATTGCAGGACCTGTCTGCTACGCAATTGCAAAATCGGGTTAATCAATTTGCTTTTGGTGCATATAAAAATGCGCTATCTGCTAAAGTAATTTCGGCTGCTGTTATTGACACATTAAGTGAGTATACCGGCTTGGATGTTACGACGCTGCGCCATCTTAATGGCAGGGTTACAGACAGCGAGTTTGCACATTTGCTGCTTAAATCAAAATCTAACCGGTTGGGAATTTATGACGATCGGGATACAGCAACCGTAGCCAGCGCCGACCCAAGCGAACAAAAGCTGCGCGAAACGTTTCCCGCTGCGTTTGCCGGCTATAATAAAACAGTACTACATTATACCAATAAATTAAATTACCTGGCTACCATCGCCACCCCAAACTGGAACTACGGCCCCGAAATGGCTAATGGTTATTTAGACGTAGTCCCGGTATTGCAACATTTGCTGGCCGGCAATCAAAATATTAAAGTACAGGTAGTAAGCGGCGATTATGACCTTGCTACTCCCCGTGCTACGGTTGATCAAACTATAACAGCTTTAGGATCTGTAGCCAACAGGGTAGCCGTCCGGCATTATGCAGCCGGACACATGCTTTATACTGATGATAAGGCAAACCATCTATGGCATAATTACAGCGAAACTTTCTATAATAACACCATCATTTATTCATCAAACATCATAAGCTATGCACCTAAAAATATATAAACGGTTAGCTGGCCGAGCGGTGAGGCACAGGTCTGCAAAACCTGCTACAGCAGTTCGACTCCGTTGCTAACCTCAATAATAATAAGGCGGAGTGGCCGAGTGGTTAGGCAGATGTCTGCAAAACATCTTACAATGGTTCGAACCCGTTCTCACGCCTCTGTTAAAATTCTCTCTCTCATATAATTTGGTTTATAATTGGTTCGTAAATGCCCCTGCCCATCAGGGGCTTTACGTTTTTTATAATTCTGCTAGCCAGCAACTGCCGGTAATTTTAATTAAATATTCCTACAAATAAGAAAGCCATCTAGGAATACAGCCGATAGGATTAATTAGAACATTAGATATTAAATTCAAAACTAATTGCGCAGCAAATAGGTTAAAGGTCTACAAGACTAATTGATTAGAATATGAGCTACGTTTCTACCTGGACCAAAGCGGCTGCCGCAACTTTTGGAGATCCTGATTTTCCTGAAGCATTTAACAAACAAGTTGGAGCCTTTCAATTTGCGGGCAGGCTTATAGCAGATTCCTTTTGGATTGAAGTAACATGGGCCAAAAAAGGCGCCCTGTCTTTCAGGGCCGCTTATGCGCCGGGAGGTAGTCTAAAGCTTAAAAACATAAATGCTGACAGCACAGAATTAAAGTTAACCTCGGCAATAGGTGATTTTAAAGTAGATATCGATATAACAGACGACGCGTTCCCTATACTTCATTATACCACCAGCTTTAAACCATCAGCAGATATCTTGGTGCCGTTTTGGCCGCGAGACATTTTGGTGCCTGGGCAAAGCAATGATCCTGAAAAAAGTAATGGCGATATATTGGTGAAGCAAATAGGCACAAGGTCTGGGCAGCTGTATTTTCAGCTAAACAAGCCCGAACCGGTAACCGTATTTTATCTTCAAAATTTAACTGCTCTGGGCGATTATTGCCAGGAAACAGAGACATCTGCAAGTGATACCGTCGGCGGCGAATGGCCGGATATAGGTTTTGCTTTGCCACCAACTATAAAAGGCAAACCACTAACCGCTGGCAAGCGTGTAATTATTAGCGATGCTTTTATTGCTTTTGATGCCAATTTGGTGAAGGACGAAGCGGTACGGACAAATCAATTTCTGGATATGATGGCCGCATTGTATCTGGCGCTACCCAAGCCTGATACCAATTACAAACACTGGCCCGATATTCTGGACAAAGGCTTGAAAGATCTGTTGCACAGCCCGGGTTGTTGGTCGCAGGTTGCCGGGAATCATTATTTTAATGCCTATTTCTGTGACTACGTAACGCCTCCCGAAATTATGGTGCAGCTTGCGGTATTATTGCCGCTCATAGATTATAAGGAATGGCATGGATCTGACCTGGAAGCGATAGACACGATTAAAAAAGGCTTGCCTGCATTTTACGACGAAAAGCTAAAAACCATTATGCGCTGGCACCCGGCGGTAACCGACCAATTGGAGGGCGAGGAAGAGCAAAAAGAACCCATGGTGATGGATTCCTGGTATCTGCATCATCCTTTATTGAACCTGTCTCGCCTGGCTTTGAAAGGCGATAAAGATGCCGAAAAGCTATTTCTAAACTCGATTGGTTTTGCCATTAAAGTGGCTCGTCACTTCGGCTACCAATGGCCGGTATTCTATAAAATGGATACACTTGAGGTAGTTAAAGCAGAAACGGTTCCGGGCAAGGGCGGCGAAAAAGATGTACCGGGTTTATACGCGCATATCATGCTGCAGGCTTGGGAATTAACCAAAGATAAAAAGTATCTGGCTGAGGCAGAGCATGCTGCAAAGCAGTTAGTGGGATTAGAATTCGATCTGTTTTATCAGGCTAATAATACCGCGTTCTCATCCGGAGCTTTACTCCGGTTATATAAGATAACCGGTAAAGAGATATACAAAGAATTAAGTTACTTATGCCTGGCTAACGTATTCAAAAACGTGAGGCTTTGGGATATCCAATATGGTTATCTCAAAGATCATCCGTCGTTCTTTGCGGTGTTCCCGTTAAATGATGCGCCATATACAGCGGTATATGAAGAACAGGAAGTGTTTTGCGCCTTTCATGACTACCTACACCATGCGCAAGGCGAAAATATCTTGCCATCGGCAAGGCTATTGTTGGCTGAGTATATTAAATACCTGGTAGACAGGGCGCCGCATTACTATCCACCAATGATGGCAAAAGATATGCTGCCCGAAAAACCAAAGATCGGCGCTTTAGATCCTGCACTATGGATTGCTTTAGAAGATGTACAGGATGGCTGGGAGAAATCGGGTCAGGTAGGGCAAGAGGTTTACGGTGCCGGTAATGCTTTCGGTATCCTCCCGCGGCATTATATGCAAGTGGCCGACGAATCATTCATGATCTTTTGCGACTACCCCATGATTGGCTTTGCCGCTAAAAAGAGACGACCGATAAGCTTTCAGCTGGCGGGCGACGGCAGATTACAGGGCCAGATCATCATGGTGAAGACAGACCGTAAAAAGCTGCCTGAGTTCACCGTTACGGTTAAAGGGAGTAAAGAACCGATAAAAGGAAAGCCCATAGTCGATGGTCATGTGCTGTACACTGTAACCGGAGATCAAACGGTTAAAATAGATTGGTAGTCAAGTAGTGTCTTCTTTCTTTGGCCGTTGTTTTGCAACACGGTGTTTACGAAGATACTACTCACCGGGGCAACCGGCTATACTGGATCTCTATGCTACCCTTCCACTACTTCATCTTTAGGGGGATGTTGCATAAGATAGCAAGCTAAACCGTTGCACTGTTTTGTTTCACGTGTGTGTGAAACAGATGAACAAGTGAAACACTATTTTTATATAACTATTTGGTATATAATATATTATAAAATTATAGTGAAACAGAATGAAACGGTTTTTATTACGTTTAAGTCTTTTTTTGTTTCACGTAGTTTGATGAAAGCCTTGCCTTCTTCGCAAAAGCGGTCGAACCAATAACGACGGATAAAAACGTTTAAAAACAAAAAAAACGCCGCGGAATCCACGGCGTTTTTTTTATGCTATAATCAAAAACTATTTAATTTTTCTTGGCGCTACACCTTCATTGGTAATCTTTACCGGCAGGATATGGCCGTTCTCGTCAAAATACATTTTATCAATACAGGTTACCCGATGGTTACCATCATGATCGCCTAACGGGCGACGGTGGTAAACAATGTACCATTCGTCGGTTTTAGGGATGTTGATCACCGAGTGGTGCCCTGCGCCGGTAGCAATAGCCGGGTCTTGTTTCAATACCACATCAATCCGCTCAAACGGGCCGGTTGGCGAATCGCCCATGGCATAGGCAACGCGGTAGTTAGGGCCGGTCCAGCCGCCTTCGCTCCACATTAAATAATATTTGCCTTTGCGTTTAAACATCACGGGTCCCTCTACATAATCTTTCGGGGTGATGGATTTATAAGTTTCGCCATCGGCAAACGGCTCAACGCCGGTAAAGTCTTTGTTTAACCTGGCAATATTGCAATGGCGCCAGCCGCCATAAACGATGTAGTATTGGCCATCGTCATCTTTGAAAACAAACTGGTCTATTGGTTGCGCACCATTGACAAATTGACCAATTAACGGCTTGCCCAAATAATCTTTAAAGGGGCCCTCAGGTTTCTTGGCTACGGCAATACCGATACCACCAAGCTCCTGATTATTCTGAATATCATTAGCGCCAAAGAAAATATAGTATTTGCCATCTTTCTCTGTCACCGCAGGCGCCCACATGGCCTTGTGCGCCCATTTTACAGCGGCAGTATCCACCACATGCGGATGTTTGGTCCAATGCACTAAATCGGTTGATGAATAGGCGTCGAGGTAAACCTGCTCTTCGTATTTAGCAGAATAGGTTGGATATACCCAATAGGTTTTACCAAATACTTTAGCTTCCGGGTCGGCATACCAGCCCGGGAAAATTGGGTTGCCTGAAGTAGTTTTAGCAGCATCTTGCGCCAGCGTAACGCCGGTAGATAGCGCCAGCAAAGCCGCGGTTAATTTTAATGATTGATAAAGTCTCATATATAAATTAGCTTTTATTGGTTGGCTTATTTTTATTCCAGACACGCTTTTTATTGGGGCTATTGCGGTTTTGATTTGGTTTTCTTTCCGGTTGTCTTACTTCGGCAATACTTAATAAATGCTCGGGTAGCGGGTGCTGGGTAATCTTACGGTCAATCAGCTCCTCAATACTTTTCAGCCTGCGTTCATCACGATGATTAACAAAAGTGATGGCGGTGCCTTTGGTGGCAGCGCGTGCGGTACGGCCAATGCGATGGATATAATCTTCGGCATCTGCCGGCACATCATAGTTAATTACCAGATCGATTCCTTCCACATCAATACCCCGCGAAAGTGCGTCGGTGCCAATAATAATAGGCAGTTGTTTATTTTTAAAGCGAAGCAGAATTTCTTCACGCTCTTTTTGTTCCAGATCAGAGTGGAACGATTCGGCATGCAGTTTTATCGCTTTTAATTCTTTGTATAATGATTTGACAATCTCTTTTCGCGAAGCAAAAATAATAGTGCTCAAATAATTGCCGTCTTTCAGTAAATGCTGCAATAAAGGCGTTTTCTGCTGGTCATGCAGGCGATAGATCTGCTGATCTATACCTACCGCAGGTTGCGATATGGCCAAACTGATCTGCTCGGGATTGTGCAGCACATTTTTAGCCATATTACGGATACGGCCCGGCATAGTAGCCGAGAATAACAGCGTCTGCCGCTCTTTAGGCAGGTAGCTGATGATGCGCATAATATCGTCAGAGAAACCCATGTCCAGCATGCGGTCGGCTTCATCCAGTATCAGGTAATCTATTTTATTCAGCTTTAATATACCCGATGTTAGGTGAGCAATAAGCCTGCCCGGGGTAGCTATAATAACATTTACATTATTTTGTATGCCACGGCGTTGCTGCTCGTAAACATGGCCGTCGCCACCACCAAATACAGCTATAGAGCTGATGCCGGTAAAATAGGCCAGGCCCTCAACTTGCTGGTCAATTTGCTGAGCCAGTTCGCGCGTTGGGGTTAGTATCAGGGTACTGGTATGGTCTTTAGCCGTACGGCCTATCTTTTCCAATATCGGCAGTAAAAAAGCCGCAGTTTTGCCGGTTCCGGTTTGGGCGCAGGCAATCAAATCCTTCCCCTCCAATATAAGCGGAATAGCCATACCTTGTATGGGTGTCGGAGTGGTGTACCCCATGCTTGTTAGGCCTTCTGTAAGCTCGTCGTTAAAATTAAAATCTTTAAAAGTCACGCTATGTTTTTGTGTGGTACAAGATAAGGAAAAAATGTGGTGCTACAGCTATAGCGCCAAATGTTGACTAATAGCCGACATCGCGAAGCCGCAAACAATAAAATCCGCAGCAACCTAATTCCCGTAATTGAACAAACATTTACCCACACTCATGAACAAATTTACCCATGCGTTTTGCCTGTTGGCCCTTTGCCTGATAGCTGTAAAAGCCAGCGCGCAAACCGATACCGCTTATCGCCAAAAACGAATAATTAACCAGGAGTTTAATCAAATTTATACCCAAAACTTAAAAGCGTCGATATTTGGCAATGAATACGGCGGGCCAAATAAAACCCTGCTAACCTCAGACCTGGTAGGCAATTTCGTGCTGATCAATACACCCAAGCTGCCGTTTTTTGTGGTGGCTACGCCGGAGATTAGTATTCGTTTGTTTGCTGCGCATGGCTCGCCGGTAAAATCACCGAGCTATATGCCGGGGCTAGCGGTTTATTTTAGGGTGAATGACAATATGTACCACGCCAAGTTCTTCTCGGTAGCTTATAATCACCACTCCAACGGCATTGAAGGGCCAACGGCTAACCCTAATGGCACCATTAATGTCGACAGCGGTAAGTTTACCACCAACTTCTATACGTTGCTGTATCATGCCGATAATCGCACGGATAAAGAGAACCTGATCATCAACAATAATTTCGCGGGTGGACTAGAATTGCATGCAGCTTTGATAGGGTTGGGCTACGCTCACGCCCTGGAAGGAAAATACGGCTGGGTACGTGCCAAAGGCACCTGGCAATACAGCCTGGCCAAAAAATACAACGATGCTGTTGATCCTGACAAAAAAGTTTTTAACGATTGGATGCGTGTACAATTAGACCTGCAGTACATCCTGGACAAAGACAACGATTACAATTTTACCGATGCTAAAAAACGCCTCAACGTGGGTCTTAAATATTATTACCAGTTACCGTTTATGCAAAACACCGCATGTATGATAGGCGGGGGCTATCGCGGGCAGGATGAGTATAATATTTATTTCCAGGATAGCTATGCTTATTTTATGGTGGGGATTTCGGCGGGGCTGTCTTTTGGGACGAAGAGTAGGTAATACAAAATACTAAACGTTTGTCATTTCGACCAACGGGAGAAATCTTATACGCTTTGCTATTATCGCTCGTATAAGATTTCTCGCTATGCTCGAAATGACATGATTAAAAGAAATCCTTTACGACTGTATATAATTCTTCAACTGCTCAATGGTGTGCTCGTGCGATAGAATGGTTTCTGTAACCACGTCACTCATAGAAATAATACCTATCAATTCGCTGTAATTAAACACCGGCAAATAACGGATCTTGCCTTCGCTCATTACCTGCATACAATGATCTACCGTGTTTTCAGGCAACAGTCTTGGCAAATTGGTACTCATAATCTCGCCAACTGTGGTGTGATCTGATGAGCGTCCCTCTAAAATAACCTTACGGGCATAATCGCGCTCGGTCAGGATGCCTGCATACGCACCATCTTCGGTAATGACTATCGATCCAATGTTTTGGTCGGCCATCAGTCTTAAGGCATCTAACACTAATGTAGCAGCATCAATGGTAACTACGTTACCGCCCTTACGGGCCAGTATGTCTGAAACTTTTCGCATAACATTAAAGGGTTTAGTATAACAGGTTATTCCAAATATAACCAATGCCAAGACAAAAAAGGCCTCTATATGAGGCCTTTGTATTAACATTTGTGGAGTACTGATGTTGATATCCTTAATCCCTGTCGCGTTGCAGTTTGGTAAACTGTAGTGGGTTTTCATTTAGTATCAGGCCCTCTTTACGGTTTTTGGCGATATGCAGCGCGGTAAAAATCGCTTCGCGGAAAGAGATCTCCGAAGCCTCATTTTTTCCGGCGATATCATAAGCCGTACCATGGTCCGGCGAGGTGCGTACAAATTTCAATCCGGCAGTAAAGTTTACGCCCGATTCGAAAGCTATCTGTTTAAACGGGATCAAACCCTGGTCGTGATACATGGCCAACACGGCATCAAACTGCATGTAAGTCGCGTTAGCAAAAAAACCGTCTGCAGCATATGGGCCAAAAGCCAGGATATCATTGGCGCGGGCTTCCTCGATTGCCGGGATAATTACATCCTGTTCCTCATGACCTATTAAGCCATTATCACTTGCATGAGGGTTCAGTCCCAACACCGCAATCTTTGGTTTGCGAATCCAGAAATCTTCGCGCAGGCTGGTATTCATTAACTTAATTTTCGCCAATATTTTTTCGGTAGTGATGGCGATTGCCACCTGGTTAACCGGGATATGGCCGGTAACAACACCTACACGCAAAGTATCGCTTACCAAAAACATTAACGACTCGGCAGCGCCGTCGCGGTCCTGCAGATATTCGGTATGGCCCGGGAAATTAAAGCTCTCGCTTTGGATAGTGTCTTTATTAATTGGCGCAGTAACCAGTGCGTCAATGTCGCCATTAATCAAGTCGGCCGTAGCGCGCTCTAACGAAGCAAATGCAAATTTGCCCACTTCTTTATTAGGCACACCCGGTTCAATTTTTACATCCTCTTCCCAGCAATTAATCATGTTGGCGCGTTTTGGCTGCGCGTTTGACGGATGATCGATGACATTAAAGTTCAGCTCGCTTACTTCGGTCACCCGGCGGTAGAATGAGGCTACTTTGGTATGTCCATAAACAATGGGCGTGCAATAGTTATAGATCATGCTTTCGGCCAGGGTTTTGATGATGATCTCTAGTCCGATACCGTTTACGTCGCCTATGCTGATGCCTATTTTTAGTTTATTCATATTTGGTTTGATTACACCGGTGTATTTGAGATAACACCGATTCTCGCTTTTAGCTTTAAGCCTTCGGCTTTTCGCTCACATTATACTGCAAAGAAAAGATTTTAGGCTCAGAGTTCCTGATTAAAGAACAAATATGACTTAATTTGCTCAAATATTTGTTGATAATGACATTAGTAAGGGCAAAAAAACACCTGGGCCAACATTTCCTGACCGATAAAAATATCGCCACCAAGATAGTTGACAGCCTGCGCCCCGAAAATCGTTTTACGCAAGTACTGGAAGTTGGGCCGGGCATGGGTATCCTGTCGGACGTGTTACTGGAGCGCGATTTGTATGAAGTTTCATTGATCGACATCGACACCGAATCGTACGATTTCCTGAAAAAGAAATACCCCAAACTAGGCGACCGTCTCATCAATGCCGATTTTTTACAGCTTGATTTTGCTGCGCGATTTAACGGCCCGCTGGGTATTATTGGTAATTTTCCTTACAACATCTCTTCACAGATACTTTTCAAAGTGTTAGATAACCGTAGCCAGGTAGTTGAGGTTGTCGGCATGTTTCAAAAAGAAGTAGCCGAACGCTGCGCCGCCAAAGCGGGGAGTAAAGAATATGGCATCTTGAGCGTTTTCCTGCAGGCCTATTATAAAGTTGAATACCTGTTTACGGTTAAAGCAGGTGTGTTTAATCCGCCGCCTAAAGTACTGTCGGCAGTGATCCGCTTAACCCGTAATGAGACTATCGAACTGGATTGCGACGAAAAGCTGTTTTGGCAGGTTGTTAAAGCAGGCTTTAATCAACGCCGTAAAACTTTGCGTAATGCGCTGTCATCGGTAATCCCCAAAGATAAAATGGGCGATGATGCGCTGCTTGACCTTCGGGCTGAACGCCTAACTGTTGCCGATTTTGTGAAGATCACGCAGCAGGTTAGCACCAACCGCTAGTTATAATGATCATTGCCTTTACCCGGAGCTAATGATATGGTTGCCATAGCATATGGCGCATTGGTGGTATAAAAACCTATTACTTTCCCTTCGGGGTTAGTCACCTTCCAAACATTCCCCGCAAAAGTTTTTTGAATGCTTTTATTGTAGGGCGATAACTCGCCGTAAGGCCGCGCTTTACCCAGGTAATCAATCCAAAACAGTTTCAATTTCTGATTGGTATTATTGGTAAACATGATATAAACTTTCTGATTCATTCCGGTCGACTTGGTATTTGCCCCAACACTTTGCGCTGCGGCTACATCAGCCTTAGGCGTACTTAATTTGCCGGTATAAATGGCTTTAAGCAAAGCAAAACCTTCAGCATCATAAGCGGCTAATGCTGCAGGGCCGGGTGCGGGGGTTTGTGTTCCTTTTAGAAACTCGCCGTGCGCGCCGAAGTACCACATAGATAGCTCGGCCCAGTATTCGCCTTGGTTGATGGCTGCGTAAGCGTCTTTCCATAAACCTTTGGCAATGGCCTTGTGATATTGATCTTTGATCTTGGCTTTCAAGCCATCGTCCAAACCATAATCCATGATATTATGCGCAAACTCGTGGATGCAAATATCAGAGCCGCCGGCATAACGGTCGCCGGGCAGGTTAAGCAAGTTCTCTTCGCCGCACGAGGTATAGATACCGCCCATGCCACGCGTACGCTGATCGATGTTAGTGGTAGTACCACGAGTATCTACATAAGGCACGTCTTTTTGCCCGCGAAACTCAGGCAGATCAGATGTTTGTTGATTTTTGCTGATGATATGGATCTCGGCGCCCCATTGCGCCAGGTTGTAGCGGATGTTGGGGATATCAGTCAGCATCAAATTGATTTTTTGCGCCGCAACCTGCAAGGCTTTATCATCCACCTCGTTTGATGAGCGGATCATGATGCCACCGCAATCAAGTAATTTGCTGTAAAAACCAAATACCGGCGGTGTTACTTTGATAATGGCTTGTTGTGCTTGCGAGGATAGTGCTAAGCAGGCGGTCATCAAAAGAAAGAGAATTGTTTTTTTGATTGATGAGGACATATTCAAAGGTAATTAATCTTAAAATACCTACTTAATAAATCAAAGTTGGTTTTTTGCCAACTTTATTTTAACTTTGTATCATGCTGGGAAGGTCCCGGACGAGCTATATAGAAAAAACGAAAAGCATCGTATGAAGAAAAGAGATGGCCGAATAATGAGTAACATAAATATTAGCATCAATGCGTATTATCTCTCAAAAAAAATTACTAGACTTTGCAAAAAAGCATGCGGATGCAGCCAATAGTGTTAGCACCTGGAGAAAAATAGTACAAGAAGCCGAATGGAAAAAAGGAGCCGATATTTTGGCAGACTTTCCAAAAGCAAAACTCATACCCTCAAAAAGGGCACGCTTCAAAATTGTTGGCAATAAATATCGACTAATTATCGAAGTTGACTATGCTGATGCGGTGGTTGAAATTAGGTTCGTAGGAACCCATAACGAATACGACAACATAGATGCATCGTCTATTTAGCGTAATCTAAAAATCTGAAAATTATGAATCAAAAACCACAATGGTTTTTAATTGAAACCGAACAAGAGTATAATAAAGCTATTGAGAGGTATGAACAAATCAAACAGGTAACAGCAGGCGATGATCATAAAGAAAAGCTTTTGCTTGTGCACTTGATTGAGAATTACGAAAACTCTCTTTGGGATCTTCCGGAAGTTAACCCTGTTGAAATGATTAAAATCCGAATGGAGGATTTTGGTTACAAAGCAGCGGATCTGGCGGAGGCGTATGGTGATAAGGGTACAGTTAGTAAGGTGCTTAATTATAAACAGCCACTATCGCTAACCATGATCAGGAAGTTTAGTGAATTATTGCATTTACCTGCATCTGCTTTGTTAAAAGAATACCGTCTAAACTCTTAATTATGGCCAGTTTGGATATCGAGCGACCGGACAAAAAATCGGACCCTGATTTCTATGACGATTTGCCTCAATGCGTTAAAGATGGCATCGAACAAGGGCTACAAGATGTTGAATCAGGTAATGTGCATTCTCATGAAGAGGTAATGACAGCAGCAAGACTAAAATATATTTCTACTAAATAAATGACAAATAACAATATCCTTATCGTCGACGATATCCACCCCATATTTATTGAACAAGTTGAGGCACTAGGCTATAAATGCAACTACCAGCCAACTATAAAATTAACCGAGGCTTTAGAAATCATCGCTGGTTATGCTGGCCTGGTTATCCGATCAAAATTTAATGTAGATAAGCAATTAATTGACGCAGCAACCAGCCTGCGCTTTGTTTGCCGCGCGGGTGCCGGTATGGATAATATCGACGAGACTTATGCCGCCGAGAAAAACCTTAAACTCATCAACGCTTCCGAAGGCAATATGGATGCCGTGGGCGAACATGCGGTGGGTCTGCTTTTATCGCTCATGAACCATTTTAACACGGCTGACGCCGAGATCCGCAACGGTGAATGGAAGCGCGAGGCTAATCGTGGATTTGAACTGAAAGGTAAAACTGTGGGCATTATTGGCTATGGTTTTATGGGGAAAAGCTTTGCCAGAAAGCTATCGGGTTTTGAGGTGGAGGTGATAGCTTACGACAAATATAAAACCGGCTTTTCTGACCGCTATGCCCGCGAAGTAACCATGGAAGAGATTGTAAAGCATAGCGATGTACTGAGCGTACACGTACCGCTAACCAAAGAAACCAACGGCATGATCAGCGACGAACTGTTGTTTCACTTTAAAAAGCCGATATTCTTTATCAATACCTCGCGTGGTAAGGTTGCCCAGGTGCGCGCCGTGTTAAACGCCATTAAAGCAGGCAAAATATTAGGCGCAGGCCTGGATGTACTGGAAACCGAAAAATTCCCGGCCCTGGGCGAGCAGGAATGGTTTGATGATCTGAAAAAATCAGGCAAAGTGTTACTAACGCCTCACGTAGCCGGCTGGACCTTCGATTCTTATAGGAAGATCAGCGAGGTAATGGCGGGTAAACTGGCGGAAGCCAGTTTAGTGATTGGAGATTAGTTGAACAGAGATTAGGAACCATACCATCAACTAATCACTAATCTCCAACCACTAATCACTAAGTTTTGATTCCCAAATTTTGTTACTCAAACAAAAATTTGGAAATCAAAACTTAAATATCTTATCTTCGTTTTACATAAAACAAGACTATACGGGCACGCCTTTATAGTCTTGTTTGTTTTTAAAGTCATCACGTCCTTCTATAAAAGGGAGGGCGGTTTTTTTTGGTGACCAATCAAGACTTATAAAGAATTTAAATTTGAGTTATGGCAGAGGTAGCATATTTTACCAAAGACGGTTTAGAAAAACTAAAACAAGAATTACAAGAATTAAAAACAACGGGCCGTTCTAACATATCAAAGGCAATTGCCGAGGCGCGCGATAAAGGCGACCTTTCTGAGAACGCCGAATACGATGCTGCTAAAGAAGCGCAAGGCTTGCACGAAGCTAAAATAAGCCAGATGCAGGAAACCCTGGCTAACGCCCGTTTGTTGGACGAGTCGAAAATTGACGTGTCAAAAGTATTAGCGCTGTCTATCGTTAAAATCAAAAATGTAAAAAGCGGCGCCACCATGAGCTATCAATTGGTTGCAGAAAGCGAAGCCGATATGAAATCGGGCAAGATCTCTGTAACCTCGCCTATAGCTAAAGGGTTGTTGGGCAAATCGGTTGGTGAGATTGCTGAGATCACGGTACCGGCCGGTAAAATAGAATTCGAGATAATGGAAGTTTCGAGATAGATACGTTATACGTTTGACGTAGTACGTATTACGTCAAACGTACAACCTAAAACATTTTCCCATGCTAAGCATCTTTTCCAAAATCATAGCCGGCGAAATCCCGTCATACAAAATTGCCGAGGACGATAACTATTACGCGTTTTTGGATATTGCGCCTTTGGTTGAGGGCCATTTACTGGTAGTGCCTAAAAAAGAGGTTGACAAGCTTTTTGATCTGGATGATGACACCTATGCTGGCTTGATGCTGTTTGCCAAAAAGATAGCTACTGCGCTTGAAAAAGCCATCCCTTGCAACCGTGTTGGCGTAACCGTTATTGGCCTGGAAGTACCGCATGCGCACGTACATCTTATCCCTATTAACGGTATGGGCGATATGAATTTTGCCAACCCGAAATTGAAATTTACGCCACAAGAATTTCAGGCTACTGCTGATAAAATCAAAGCTCAGCTGTAGCTGTGTTCTTTTTTCCCTGATCTGAGAAAAAGAAGAACGAGAAGAAAAACGCGTAAAAAACCACCCCCTTATCTACATCCAGCAAATTTTCGGCGAAGGATACAACAATAATCAGCAGCATAAAGCTTAAGAACAACAGATCCTTTTTTTGTAGTGCCTGTTTGAAACCAAATGCGAGCGTGATAAGATAAACCAGCAAGCCTATTATTCCCGATTTCAGCCAAAAGCTTAAGTACTGGTTATGCGAGTTTAAGTGATTCACAAAGGAGTTATAATATTTGCGGGTGTAGAAATCTTCGTGCAATAAACCCAGTTCAGAGCCGGCGCCATAACCTATGACCGGCGATTTCTCAATTAGCCCGAAAGAAGATCGCCAGCGATCGAGCCGCGAGTCGAAACGTTGATCTTGCGCCGTTAACGCCAGATCATATTTAAGGGCAGAAACATAACGTTTGTGCAATGATTTCATGGCGAACATACCTGCAATAGCAATGACAGATATAACCCCTGCAATAGCTATAAATCGTATTCGTTTCTTATCCTTCAATAAATAGAAAGGCACGGCCACGTCAATAATAACAACTGTAGGTATAAACACTGATTTTGATGAAAGCTGCGCTAAACCGGCCAGCAAAACGCTGGCGCAAAATAGCTCAAACAATCGCCAGCGCTTATTTTGCTCTTTCAATATAACCGAAAGCATAAAGATCAAAGCAATGGCTACCTGCAATGAGAAAAATGTAGCATGAATATCAATAGGCAAAGCAAAATTATGATTGGTAAATGCCGAGCTAAACAGGTACGACATTGGCAACCCATAAAAGTGGATATTATGTAACGCATCGAGGTATAGGTAAACTATTACAGCGGCGCAAACTATTGAAAATCCAAAAAGCAATTGGTTGCGGTATTTCCGTATGTCAAAAGAAGTTAAACAGAACAGTACCGGGAACAACAAGATGGTAATATGTGTGCCCCATTGATTAAAGGCCTGCGTGCGGTTCACGGTGTAAATGGTACTTAACATCGTCACAAAAAAAACCGATTGCAGCGCCAGGTTACTCCAGGTAAAAATAGGCCTGATAGCCTTTTTGTTAAGCTGGATCAGCGTATGCAAACAAAAGCTAATCAGGATTAAATGGCTATAAAAAAAATCAAAAGGTAAACTGGCTAAAAACGCCAGCAGGTGGTAATAGCTTATTTTAGTGTTGATTGACGCGTCTTTAGGAAATAATCTTTCCATGATTAAAATGCAGGTAACATTCTATGGCGTATTTCTCGTAGCCATCAATCACGCTTTCCCAGTTAAACAGGTGTTTTATTTTTTGCAGATTATTGTCAACCATTACTTTTTCGGGCGCCTGGCGTTGTACCGTTTCCACCAGTTGCTTTACATCTGTTGGGTTCGAAAAGTAGTAAGCGTCGCTGCTCAATACCGCCTGATTAAAGGGGTTGTTATGTGCCGCTATCAAAGCTTCGCTGGCCATAGCTTCCAATAACGAAGGGTTGGTGCCGCCAACGCTATGCCCGTGGAAATACAAGTAAGAGTTGTTTTGCAGTGCACGTACTTTGGCGGTATCGTAAATGGAGCCTTTAAACTCTATACGGCTGTCATTCTTAAATTTATGGGTGATGTATTTGCCGAAGCGATTATCGGTGCTACCCAATACCTGGAAAGGCTTGTCCGAATTACTCAGGTTATAACCGTCCAGTATAGTTTCGATATTATTTTCAGGCTCCATGCGGGCCATCAGTAAAAAGTAATCTTCTTTTAAAGCTTCCTGCGGTGTAATTTGTTCACGCTCAATCTCGGTGATCATATCGGCACCATAAGGAATGTAACGGCTGTTAATATCATATTTACGCGCCAGGTATTGTTTAATCACCATCGAGTCTGATACATAGTACTGACTATGCTTTACAGCCAGTCCCTCGGCATATTTAAGGAAGTTTTGTACCGGTTTAGAGTATTTGCTGCGTTTCCATTCCAGGCCATCCATATTGGTAATGATGGCGCTTTTTGATGGATACAAGCTACCCCAAACAGAGCTGCTGGTATAACCCATGATCAATACCACATCAAAGTTGCGTTTACGGGCATCGCGGATGCAATTCAAATCATAAACAAACTGCCCTGCCGAACCTAAAAGATATTCAGGATCATAGCAATGGATGATCTTTACGCCGTTCCAATCGTCCGCTGTATAAGGGTGATTATGCGAGTTATAGACAGACACATCATGCCCGCGCCTTACCAACCCGGTTGATACGTACTCAGAGATGTGCTCGAACCCGCCGTAGTGGTTGGGTATGCCCCGGGTTCCTAATATGGCTATTTTAAGTTTCATGGCTGCGTTACTATTTGTTGATACGCAGCTAATGTGCATTTGGCTGCCTGGGCCCAGGTATATTTTTGCAAAATTCTTTCGCGCAGAGCAGGTTGGTGTTCGGCGCTGGCAGCTTGCTCAATGGCTGCCCGGATACTTTCAGGATTTTCCGGATTACAATAGAAAGCATCGTCGCCAAAATACTCGCGGGTATCGCCTTTATTGGTTATCACAATATTACAGCCCATCGTAGCAGCCTCTAATGAACTGAGGCCGGTTGTCTCGAACCAGCTGGGTAGCACATGCACGTTGGCGCGTTGGTAATAAGCCACCAAATCATCCTGCGGCAAATGGTCTATAAATTCAATATTTGCTGCCGCGATATTTCGGCACTCATTGTAATAAGCTTGCTGATTAGGGCTGTGGTTGCCGATAAGCAATAGTTTGAATCGCGTGTTATTTAGGGCCTTGATCAGGTTCAGCTGATTCTTGATACCCTCGATCCTGGCCACGCAGATCACCAGGTTTTCGTCCCTTTCGGCATTGGCATCATATTGAAATAATTTAGGGTCGATGCCATTGGGCACTACTTCATATTTTACTGCCGATGGATAGGCCTGCATTACCCTTTTATATTCTGACTCCGAATTAGGCAAGATCATCCGGGCTTTGTTCAAAATGTGCAGAATGCTCCTGCGCTGCCCCCGCCATAAATAAGACGGACTAGCCATGCCATCGAGCCCTAATAACCAACGGGCAATGGTTTTAATATATTCAATACTGTTGCCGGGTAAGTAACTAAATAAGCGGCCCATGCCTTTGCGATATAGCTTATCATACTCACTATAATCTACCAAAATGGTAGATACCACATAGGGCTTATTGGCCTTATGGCTATGGTATAAAATATCAGCAGGGCGAATGATGTTGAAGAAATGCAGCAGATCATAGCTGTTGTAATCAACCTCTTCGTCTGTCAGTTTAATTTCGGCCAAAACGCCAAGATCTGCCAGGTGCGAGGCGGTTTGTATTGCCTGCACCGTGTCGCCACCGCGCACGGTGTATAAGGTAGATCGCGCTATGATAGCTACCCGCATCATTACAAACGATTTGGGCTAAATTTATGTAGCCAGGCTATCAGGCTTTCGGGGAAATAACTAAGCGCGTATAGCAGGTAATTCTCCAGTCGCAGTGGATAGATCTTGATAGCCTTATTAAAGTGGCCGCGGGCTCTTTCGGGCTGGTGGTTGTTGACCAGGAATTTTTTACCGCAAAGGGCATTGTAGGCAGCTTCTTTAATCTGCCGCACATCCTGGTCTTTAATGATAGCCAGCAGCTCGTTGCCTTCGGCAGCCGTGATGGTGCCGCGTAGTACGATCTCGCGCTTTAACTCGCGGAATCTGCGGCCGCGCCATTTTTCATCAATAGTAACCGAGGTAGAGTTAAGGCGATATTTAATTAACGGCTCTGTGAGGTTACATAACCGGCCAGACCCGGCCAGTGCTGTCCATAATAAATAATCTTCGAAATTATGGGCCTGCGTTGGGTATCCGCCTGCTTCCAGCACGGCATCTTTGCGGTACATTACCGTTGGATGCACAAACGGACAATAAAAATATAGCTTATCCATCACCTGCTCATGCGAGTAGGCTATGCAATGAAAATCAAACAGAAAGTCGCCGTTCTCTAAAATATATTTTACTTCGCTGCCTACCAGGATGTACTCGGGGTTGTCCTGCAAAAAACGGATCTGTTTTTCCAGTCGGTAAGGGTAACAAATGTCATCCGCATCAAAACGGGCTATATAGGCTGCGCGGGCATGTTTTAGACCAATATTCAAAGCCTCTGCAACACCATGGTTAGATTGATTAACCACAACGATACGCTTATCATTAAAGCTGTTAATAATGTCCAGTGTGTTGTCGGTCGAGCCGTCGTTTACAATCAGCAGTTCAAAATCTGTAAAGGTTTGCTGCAAAACAGAAGTAATAGCCTCGCTGATGTAGCGCCCGGCATTGTAAGCAGGCATTAAAACGGTTATGGCGGGTGTAGCAGTCATAGTATTTTATACAGATTTTTGGGCGATCAAATTCTTGCCCTCTTTGATATTCAGAAAAAGCAGCAACTCAAAAAATACCACCACCGACAGTTGCTCGAACCAGTAATCAATCAAAAAGATAAACATTGCAAATAACAGCAGCGGTATACCGTAAGTTAATAAGTGATAGTTTTTAGCAAAAAAGCCAAAGTAAAAAACAAACAAGGCGCATAAACCCAGCAAACCATATTCTGACAACAGCTGATCATAAACCGAAAACGGGCTATTAGTTAATGAGTGTGATGCTGCCGAGCGCGAAAAAAAACTCAAATAAACATCCAGGTGGTTATGCAAAAAGTCCGGATCTATGTAAACGTATTTTTTTGGATATCCCCCGGTAAATTTCAAGCCGGTAGACCGGAAAGCCAGTTTTGACGAGAAATTTCCAACACCATCGCCGGCTAATATTTTGGCAGGATGCGCTTTTAAAAACCCGATTGTTTGTTGCAAGCCAATTATTTTTCCGGGGGTGTTTGGCATCCAAAGCATATTGGTTAATGGCAAGTCTGCACAATGATCATTGGCAAAGTCAACTAATTGTTTTTGCTCGGGAGGGGTGGTTGTAAGCCATTGATATTCGGGAGCGTCCAGATTGGGTTTAGGTGCCACAATCCGGCCTGCGCCGGTGGTTATTACGCCTTTGGGCAACTGTTCTCGCTGCGCCTGGTTTATCGGGAGTTTGGCCAGACTATCTAAATAAATGGTGGCTTTTTTGATACGCCTTTCATCAAATGTTAATGTGCTATCGGGCCGTTGTGTTATGTATACGTGATTAAACTGCGGCCATGGCGATACGATCTGTTTTTTATAAAAGGCCGATTCGATGGTGTTTTTAACATAGTCATTATTCTGCGGCGACACTTTCGACATGAACAGCACCAGCAAAGCCACGCAAATAATAATGATGCTTTTTTGATCGCGCGAACTGTTAAATATAAACAAAAAGGCCAACACTGCCAAAGTAAAAACATTGGTAAAGTTGCTGGCGGTAAGCAGCATAATGGCCATACATACCAACGTCATCCACATATTTTTTTTGGTGATGAAATACATTACGCCAAAAGCATTCAGCACCGCGTTAGTGGTCGAAGTATCAAAGGTTATGCCTTTAATAAAGTCGCCGGTGCTGATAAAATATTTTTGGTATTCGCCCTGGTAGGTGTATGGGTTGAGTGTGTGCGTATGTAATATAATCAGCCCTATATTCATCAATGAGGCAATGGTATTGATGATAAAAAACAGCAGGATGGTTTGATGGATGACCTGCGTATCATTACGTTCTACCGCCAGCTTAACCTGATGGATGGCCAGAATACAAACCACCCAGAACATAATTCCCGTTAAAAAAACCAGGTTATAGTTAAAGTTGGTATAATGTCCATTGACGATGAAACCCACTACGGCAATCAAAATAATCAGCGGGTAAAACAAGGGCAGCCTTGAATTTTTTAATTTAAAGCCAAACTTAAAATCAAACTGTAGCAGGTAAATCAAGGCTATAGCTACTAGCTTCACGGCTATTTTCACATCTAAAAAAAGCAGTAAAAAAAGCAGCAGTTTCCAATCGGCAAACCCCTTCCATTTTTGAATATTAACAGCTGATAACAATCGACTCATTTAGCGCCGTACGTTGCTTAATCCCGGCAGAGGGATTACGGGAGAGACAGGGGTTTAGTTGCCTTGCGCTACACCTTGCTTGTCATTTCGAACGATAGTGAGAGATGACAAGCGAGTAAATCCCAAAATCAAATATTGCATTTTACGGACAATTGAATTTTGACTTCACACTACACAAAGCCCTACCTTTACTTCAACTGTAACAAAACCACAACTACTTATGATACCAGTAAAAGGATATGCGGCACAATCGCCGACAACCGACCTAGCCCCTTGGGACTTTGAAAGACGTGATTTGGGTCCTCACGACGTACAATTTGATATTTTATATTGTGGCGTTTGCCACTCAGATCTTCACCAAATTAAAAACGATTGGTTTGAAGGTATATTTCCAATGGTCCCCGGCCACGAAATTGTTGGCCGCGTGGTAAAAGTTGGCGATCATGTAACCAAATTTAAAGTAGGCGATTATGCCGGCACCGGTTGTATGGTTGACTCTTGCCGCGTTTGCGAAAACTGTAAACAAGACCTGGAGCAATATTGCTTAAACGGCAGCTCACAAACCTACAATGGTTTAGAACAAGATCATAAAACACCTACTTACGGTGGTTATTCAAACAGCATTGTGGTGCATGAAGATTTTACCCTGCATATTTCTGAAGATCTTGACCTGGCTGCTACCGCACCGTTATTGTGTGCCGGTATTACTACCTATTCACCATTGCGCCACTGGAAAGTGGGCAAGGGCCATAAACTAGCCGTACTAGGCTTAGGCGGACTGGGCCACATGGCCGTTAAATTTGGTGTAGCCTTTGGTGCCGATGTTACGGTATTAAGCACATCGCCAAAAAAAGAAGAAGATGCAAAAAAACTAGGTGCGCATCATTTTGTAGTAACTACCAATCCTGAACAAGTTAAAGCTGCCGCAGGCTCTTTTGACTTTATTTTGGACACGGTTTCTGCTCCGCATGATTTTAATATGTACTTAAGCTTATTACGTACAAATGGTACCATGATCTGCGTAGGCGCCCCGCCTGAGCCGGCAAGTATTTCGGCATTTAGTTTATTAGGCGGCCGCAAAAGTGTTGCCGGTTCTGGCATTGGCGGCATAGCCGAAACTCAGGAAATGCTGGATTTTTGCGCAGAACATAACATTGTTTCTGATATAGAGATGATTGACATTAAAGATATTCATGATGCGTATGAGCGTATGGAAAAAGGCGATGTACGTTATCGTTTTGTGATTGATATAGCGACGCTGTAAGGCGCTGAATTCATAAATATGTCATTGCGAGCGCAGCGTGGCAATCGCGAACATTGCATCCTTGCGATTGCTTCGTCGTTCCTCCTCGCAATGACAACTAATTTACGCTTCAACCTATTACCCACCGGGATATTAAGCCGGAAGCAGATCATCGCTTTCGGCTTTCTTATTTTAGCGTGCGGTGCAATTTGCAACTTTGGCTGTGAGTGGTTAATTTTGCCGCTCACTAAAAGTTATGGCAAAAGCATCAGATGTAAGAAATGGAAATATTCTTCGCTTTAACGGAGAGCTTATCCAGGTAGAAGAATTTATACACCGTACACCGGGTAACCTGCGTGCGTTTTACCAGGCGCGTATGCGCAATGTTAAAACCGGCAAGCTGGTTGAATACCGTTTCCGTACAGACGAAGAGGTGGATATTGCCCGTGTTGAAACCAATAATTACCAATATCTTTATGAGGATGGTGATGCATTAGTGATTATGGACAATGATACTTACGATCAGCACAATGTGCCAAAAACTTTATTTGGCCCTGCCGTAAAATTCCTGAAAGAAGGCATGAACCTGATTGTTGCTTTTGAAAGTGACGAGCCTATCATGGGCCAGATCCCTAACTCGGCCGAGTTAGAGATCACTTACACCGAGCCTGCAGTTAAAGGCGATACTTCAACCGGCGCTATGAAAAAAGCTACCGTTGAAACCGGTGCCGAAATCAACGTTCCGTTATTCATCAATATTGGCGATAAGGTTAAAGTTGATACTGTTTCAGGTAGTTATGTTGAGCGTGTTAAGAGTTAATTTAAATTCGTTTATAAAAGAGAAGCCTCCCGAGTTATTAGGAGGCTTTTTTTATAAAAAGTTGTCATTGCGAGCGTAGCGCGGCAATCGCGAACATTGCATCCTTGCGATTGCCACGCTACGCTCGCAATGACAGTTAATCCTACACACTCACCAAATCCAGCCCCGCAAAACTCTTAGTTAGCACCTGGGCATTACTTACATCCAGCCATTTATCCAACAACGTGGCGTAAATATCCCTAAAGTCAACCTGGTATTTTAAATCGCCATTGTCTAGTGTAGTTAAGTCTGGCGCATCATTGAATATGCCTTGTTTCTTCAGTTTTCCGCCATAAACAAATACATTGTTGGCGGTGCCGTGGTCGGTGCCGTTGCTGGCGTTCTGTTCAACACGGCGGCCAAATTCAGAGAAGGTCATTACCAATGTATCATCCAGTTTGCCGGTAGCTTTTAGATCCTTAATAAACGCCGCAACGGCATCGCCATAAATTTTTAATTGGCGGCCCTGTTGATTTTGCTGACCAACGTGGGTATCAAATCCGCTTAACGACACATAATACACCCTGGTATCTAAGCCTGAATTAATAAACTTAGATACGTTCTTTAACTGATAACCCAAGCCTGTATTTGGATACTGCGCAGTTACGTTATACGTTTTCGAGGTTTTCTGTATATAATCTGCTGATGAATAAGTTTCGATCATGGTTTTGTACAGATAGCCCAGGTTATCCTCATTCAAATTGGTATCGCCATGCTCATGCACTAAATCCTTGAAGAAAGGTTCGCGTGTCGTTTGAAAGAGTTTGTAAGGGTCTTGCACCGCAATACCCTTCATAGAATTACCTTTCATAGCCAACGATAAAGTATCATCAACCTCGATAGCTGTATATGGGTTTTTACAGGTTTGGCAATTGGAATCCAGGTAGCGGCCAATCCAACCGGTGCTCAAAAACTTATCCGAGTCGCTGGCGGTTTGCCAGATGTCCATGGAGCGGAAATGCGATCTGTCAGGGTTTGGATAGCCTACCGAATTAACAATACTCATCCAGCCCTGATCATAAATTTCTTTCAATGCCGATAGGTTAGGGTTCAACCCCTGCATATCGTTCAGCGTAATAATATCGGGCTTGTTAATGGCTATGGTTTTACGTTTTTGATAATAGATATCATTGCCATAAGGAATCACAGTATTCAACCCATCATTGCCCCCCGAAAGCTGAATGATGACTAAATTTTTATGACCGGTTAAATCGCCTTTAGCAATAGCTTCCAGCGGCTTTAAAAAAGCCGGCACCATAAAGGCGCCCGATATTAATGCGGTGTTCTTTAAAAAATTTCTCCTTTGCATAACTTAAGCTCCCAGCCTCCGCCAACCGGCGAAGGTGTTTTTTGATTAAAACTTTTAATATTATATAGCCTCCATTGTTCCCCCTTTAGGTGGTTAGGGGGCTCAGCAAAGCTGATACTCCGGCGTTGAAGCTATTTGTATCACTACTGTTTTTATATCTCCCGGTTGGTTCACTTCATCTATCACCGTTTTATTCAAATTGGGTTCGAGCAGAAAACGAGCCATCTCTTCATGTGTAATATCTTTAGGTAACTCCTTCAAGAATTTATCCCAATCGGGTGTTGCCTGTACGCGTTTAATTACGTTGAGTTGTTGTTTGCGTTGCGAAGCCAGGTAGGCTTCATCCTCGGGTGTTGCTTTGCCTGTAAAGTCTATCACCCCGGCATTTAATATCGTCGAGGGGATCTTCATCCTATACATCAGCGACGAACTGTCAATCCAGTTGCGCCCGCCCGGCCAGCCGGCGACATTAGGCGGCCTGAACAGCACCTGGCCTAACGTACGCTGAAACTGCATCAACACATCAGGGTTTTGATAGTTGATATAAAACTGGCGGTTTAAACCCACCAAAAACTCGACCGGCGATTTTACCAGGTTGCCAATGTTCTTTTCGTCATAAAACCAATCAGATAAAAAGACAAACTTCAACAGCGGCGTTATTTCATAGCTGCTTTTATAAAACACCTCTGCCATTTGGTTAATGTGTTCGTCGTTAGGTACATCATTAACCAGGTAACGGTATAGTTTGGTACAGATAAACTTAGCGGTCTGCGTATTATCGGTGATGATATTTAGAATGTCCTCGCCGCAAAAGTTAGCGGTCTTGTCCAGGAAAGTTTTATTACCGTTATCGTGCGCATAATTGTTAAACCTATAAGTGCCGTCTTTACCATTATAGGCCCAACCCGTAAACGCCCTTGCCGACTCTTTAACATCCTGTTCGGTATAATTACCGCGCCCCAGCGTGAAAAGCTCCATCAATTCCCGGGCGAAATTCTCGTTAGGATGATTTTTTTGATTTTGCTGGTTATTTAAAAACTGCAGCATAGCCGGCGACTGCGACACCTGCAGCAACATGGTCTTAAAGTTCCCCAGGGCATTGGCCCGTTCTATATTATTCAGCTCTTGCTCATAGTATGAATTACCCACGTTACAGGCAAAGTGATTATGCCAAAACAGCGTCATCTTCTCACGTAGTTGTGCTTCCGTTGTGCTCATTTGCTTTACCCAGGCATCATTCAGGTTTTTTTCCTGCATGTTGCGTTGCTGGTTAAGCATGCGCTTTTCATCGTCGCTCATGGTTAACGCAATTTTGGGGCGCATATCCATGTTTTCGGTAACGGCGTTAAGGGGCTCTATTTTCTCGGAAGCCTGGAAGAGCTTTTTCACACTCTTTTTGATAGACCAGTTTTCTTTGTCGTGCAAATCTTCGAACGTAATGCCGAAGCCTGCCCTGGCGTATAAATGCTTGATCTGTTTCGAATTATTCATAAACTTAAGCTCCTTGTTTTAAAGTAGATGTAAGTAGAACAGTCGGCAACGTTTAGCCAGCCATGAGTATTTATGACAACTAAATTATTAAATAGTTTAAACTATAAGGCTACAATTAGCATATCAGTTAAATTTGTTACGATGATATTCAGGCTGAACGAGCATTTATTATTTCCAAACCCCCAACTTGCCGAGGACGACGGCCTTTTGGCAGTAGGTGGCGATCTATCCCCCAAACGCCTGATGCTGGCTTATCATGAAGGGATCTTTCCCTGGTATAGCGATGATTCGCCTATCTTGTGGTATTCGCCGCATGAGCGGTTTGTGTTGTTTCCGGATGAGTTGAATATCTCGTCGAGCATGAAAAGAGTGGTCAACTCCAACCGGTTTAAAGTGACCTTTGATACTTGCTTTGCCGATGTGATCGAAGCCTGCTCAGCCGTACCCCGAAAAGATCAGGACGGCACCTGGATCACGGGCGATATGAAACAGGCCTATATTAATCTACACCAGTTAGGACAGGCCCACTCCGTAGAAGTTTGGCAAAATGATGAGTTGGTGGGCGGAATGTATGGCATAGCAATCGGCGATGTGTTTTGCGGCGAGAGTATGTTTAGTAAAGTGAGTAACGCCTCAAAGACAGCGCTCATAGGCTTGCTAAAAACAGGAAAATACAAGTTATTGGATTGCCAGGTGCACACAGCGCATTTAGAATCAATGGGTGCAAGGATGGTGAGTAGGGAAGAATATATGGCGATGTTGACGGATCGTGAAGATTGATTCCTTAACTTTAACCAAAATTGTCCTTGCGAGCGCAGCGCGGCATCGCAAGGAGAAAAGCATGGTTCGCGATTGCCACGCTACGCTCGCAATGACAAAACTTTATACATGATACAGCCAACCACCAATACCAAAGAACGCATAATATTAGGCATTGACCCCGGCACCGCAGTGATGGGGTACGGCCTGGTGAAGGAGATTGGCAGCAAGATAGAACTCATCAGCCTGGGCGTGGTAAAAATGGAGCAGTTGGACGACCACATGCTCAAGCTGCAACGCATCTTCGAAAAAACAGTGGGATTGATAGACAACTATAAGCCCGACTGCCTGGCTATCGAAGCACCGTTTTACGGCAAAAACATACAGGTAATGCTCAAACTCGGTCGTGCGCAGGGTGTGGCTATGGCGGCGGCACTATCTCGCAATATTGAGGTTACAGAATACTCGCCGCGTAAAATCAAACAATCCATCACCGGCAATGGTAATGCTACTAAAGAGCAGGTAGCCGCCATGATACAGCGCTTACTCAACTTCAAAGAAACGCCTGATTTTTTAGATGCTACCGACGGCCTGGCTGTAGCGGTATGTCATTCGTTCCAAAGAATGCCGGCAACCAAGGGCGGCGGTTCAAAAAAATCATATTCGGGTTGGGATACCTTTGCTAAGGATAATGCTAAGCGCATCGTCAAGTAAAGACACGATTTAAGGATTTGTAAGATTGACACGATTTTATCTTTAGAAGAATTTCGCCATCAAATCAAATTATCCGTTAAATCTTAAAATATTGTCCTGCTATCCTGTCAATCTTTTAAATCCCTAAATCGTGTCAATCGTGTTTTTATTTTAAACGTTGGCAACCTATTTAGTCAACACTCCGTCATGATAGTAATTAACCCGCAGATCTATCATCGTGAACGAGGCAAAAGAAAACATATTAGCTACCCTGGCGTATTTTGATATCTTCAAATACCCGCTAACCAGTGGCGAAATATACCTGTTCCTGAAGGCTAAACACCCCCAGGCAGATTTTGATGCGGAGTTAAGGTATTTGGTTGCTCATCAATTAGTTTATCAGTTTGGCAACCTCTACTCGCTCAAAAACGATTACGCTTTAATTGTTCGCCGTTACAATGGCAATCAAAAGGCTGCCGAGATGATTAAAGTCGCGCATAAAATTGGCGACTGGCTCATTCGTTTCCCTTATGTGCGTGGTATTGCTATTTCAGGCTCCTTGTCGAAAAATTATGCCGATGAAAATTCAGACATCGACCTGTTTATTATCACCGCAAAAAACCGTTTGTGGATAGCGCGCACCTTAATGCATGCCTTCAAAAAACTCACCTTCTTGGTTGGTAAAGAGGACTATTTCTGCATGAATTATTATATCGATGAAGATCAGTTGGAGATCAGGGAGAAAAACAACTATACCGCTGTTGAGGTTGTTACGCTGATTCCTTTGCAAGGTGATGCCGTAATTGAACAGTTTTATGCCGCCAATGCCTGGACGCGCGATTACTTGCCTAACAAGATCATGCGTATCTCGTCAGCCAAACCTTTAAAGCCTTCGATATTTAAAACGCTTTTTGAAAAGTTATTGAACAATCGTTTGGGTAACGCCATTGACACGTTGTTAATGAACATAACCTCCGGCCGGTGGAGCAAAAAAACCGAACAGAAAAAGGTTAATTCAAAGGGTGCAGTAATGGCTATGGACACCGGCAAACACTACGCCAAACCCGATCCGGGAAATTTCCAGGCAGGGCTGCTGGCCCAATACGAAAGCAAGATCTCGCAGATTATTGTAGAGCCGCAGAATTTGCTGGCGAATTAAGACACTGCGTTTTTGTCATTGCGAGCGTAGCGTGGCAACCGCACGCGTTTAAGCTTTTCCCCTTGCGATTGCCGCGCTACGCTCGCAAAGACAGTATTTTCATTATCCCGGCTCCTACTTCTTCCTTAAAGAAATAATATAATAATCTCCAATCCCTCGCCACGGCCAGCTAAATCGTACCTTATCCTCCCACTTTGTCAATAGACGATAGGCTTTTGGATGACGCTCTGCAAAATGCTCAATATAAGACGGCGGCACAATGGTGCATAACCCTTCTACCGACAAAACCTCCATCGCCCCATTAACCTGATCAATTACATACGACGGATTATAGTACCAACAGGTAAAATAAGTACCCTCTACATGAGCCGTCACACCATTTTTACTAAACCAACGTCGCGTGGCTGTCTTAAACAGCCCTTTAAATATCAATAGCGATTCCCATAAACAAAACTTCGGCAAAATAACCAGTGTGGCAATGCCGCCGGAATTTAATAAAGATGGAAGAGAATGCAGCACTTTATCGAGTTCGCCGGTACAATTTAGACCGGCAAAGTTCGAGAAGATCTGGTCGTAAGGACCTTTGTTTTTTAGTTCATCCAGGTGGGTGTAGGAGCAAAGCTCTGTTGAGATTGAATTACTTAAGCCGTAGCTTTCCGATTTTTCACGTAGCTTTTGCTGCATGCCTTCGGCGATGTCCGTAGCGTGTACTTTATGGCCCAGTGACGCAAAAAAAGTGGCGTCTTCGCCGGTACCGCTGTTTAATTCCAGGATAGACGAATTGGGTTTTAGGTTTTTTAAGACATGCGCCCGAACCCGCCCGCGTTTGTAGTTGACGATGGTGTTTGAGGAATAGATCTCATCAAAAATGGCCGACTGCGCCGAAAATGCTTCGGCGGCATGTTGCTCATTAATATGTGGCGCAACCGCTTCCATCAGGCTTTTTCTAACTGATTTAATTTTAATCGCTCAATAAAAGTAGCCGGGGTATAATACAACACCGACAGCGCTTTTTTGACACTGTTGATCGACATGCATTGTGGTTCTTTCAATAGTTTAACCAGGCTATTTTTAGCCAGGTGCATATGGTAGTTTTTATGCACGTATTTATGTAGCTGCTTATAATAGCTAGGCGGAAAAGTATTGCTAAACATCAGCGCCATCTCGTCCGAGTCGGTCCAGTTGGTTTTTTTCTTCAGATCGGCTTTTACCCTATCATAAAATACGGTGCCGGGCAGTGGATACGAAACCGAAATTCCAATCTCAAACGGCAACAACTCGTTGATCATGTTAATGGTTTTGGCAATGTCGGTCTTATCCTCGCCGGGGTAACCAAACTGGATGAAGAACGAGGGCTTAATACCGGCATTTTTCATCGCTTTTGTGGCGACATGGATTTGATCTATCGTCGTGCCCTTATCCATGGCATCCAGTATTTTTTGCGAACCGCTTTCGGCGCCTATCCATACATTTTCGCAGCCGGCGCGGGCCAGCGCGTCTACCTGGTCCTGCTCCACCAATAAATCGGCACGCGATTGGATCTTGAACCTGGTACGCAAATTTTCCTGCTGCATCAGCTCGGCAAACTCCATCACCCAACCGGGCTTTAGTCCGAAGATATCATCGCAGAACCAAATATGATCTACCGGGAAATGCTCCTTCAGCATTTTCAATTCCTTGATCACATTTTGCGGGCTGCGCGAGTTGTAACGGTTGCCGTAAATAGGCTTGGCGCACCAGTTACATTTAAACGGGCAGCCACGGGTAGTCCCCATATTGATAGAGAAGTAACCGGCATTCTTTAACCAGCTATCGCGATAGGGTGCAATATCCACCAGATCCCAGGCCGGCAGCGGTAAGCTGTCCAAATCTTTTAAAACCGGGCGTGGCATAGTTTTTTTCGCCTTACCGTCAGTATCTAAATAAGAGACGCCGGCTATGTGAGTGACATCTGTACCACCGGCTTTGATATGATTTGTCAGTTCCAACAATGTTTGTTCGGCTTCGCCAATCAGCACGTAATCGGCACCGGCGTTCAGGTATTCTACGTAACGGTCGGTCGAGTCGGAGCTGGATACAATTACCGTGCACCCACGAGCCTTGGCCATCTTAAACATATCAAATGCGGCCTCGCGCATATTGGTGAGGCACATTTTGGTCAAGTAGTTAAAGCCGTCATCGTACGACACAAAAAAGTTGGGCCGGCTGCTGTCCAGCACCGGCTCAACCTCATGGGGATCGGCAACAAACATGGTATCAAACAGTGATACCTCGTATCCGTGTTCGCGCATCAGTGATGCGGCGTATATGGTACCCAGTGGCGCATACGGTTGCCCGATGGACCACTGCTTAGGGTCGAAACGTAAAAAGTAGGAGTGTGAAAAAAGTATCTTATTCATATCCTATAAAGTAGCCATGGGCGACAGGTTTAAACTGCAAACGCATTTAACGCAGGTAGCATTTTTGCTCATATCCAGCGTGCGCCTAAAGTCTATCGCTTTGTTGGTGTTCAATATTTCTGTTAATGAGTTATCATGAATGTTCCCTATGGTATCATGAAAAAAGCAAGGCCGCACGCTGCCGTCGGCTTCGATGACGGTGGAGACCCACGGCGCATTGCATTTTTTATAGGGAAAAGGGTTCAGCTTGTAAAAAGCCGCATAGTAGTTATAGATGTCCTTAATTTTAGCAGGCGATTCGGCGATATAACGACCATCAAAATCGGCGGTCTGCGCCAGCATGTTGTCAACCACTTCCTGCAGTTCGGGCAACTCGCGTTCGCTCAGCATTACCTCGTGTTGTTTTGGCTCGGCCCAGGCCGTTTGGCGATTAAAGGCGTGGCTACTAACATCGGCAGGTAAAAAGCTGATCTGGTCTATACCCATAGCTTTAGCTGCCGCAATAATATTTGGCCAGTTGCGGAAATTGATACGATGGATAACCGTACGCGCTGTAATGCGATAGGCGGGGTTAATCGCTTTGAGATGCTCCACACCTTCCTTCAGCTTTTTAAAGGCGTTGGGGATGTTGCGGATAGCATCATGCATAGGCTCGTCGCCATCCAGGGAGATCACAATATCATCTACCCATCTCAGCAGATCATCGGCATTATTTTTTAGCGACAGCCCGGTGCTGAGCAGGCTGATCTTGATATTGCACGATTTTAAGATCTTACAAAGCTCAAAGAAGTTGGTATTCAGCAACGCTTCACCACCCGACATCACCACTTGCCTGGTACCAAACTCTTTGAGTGCATTTAATAAGCCGCCAATGTGCTGCGGCGTTAGTTGTTTCAGATTTTTATTATCCTTCCAGATATCGCACATTACACAACGGCAGTTACAGGCGCTGTGCGGCATCAGTATCACCACCGGCAATGCCGATATGCGATGCGTTTGCAGCGTGCGGTAACGTTTATAGGTATGTGCTATTGATTGCATGTTATTTAGTAATACTGACCCAGTAAAACGGATCTTTTTTAAACAGCCGGTTTAACAGGCTGCTGGGGTCAAACAATATTTTGTACTTAAATCCCCAAAACTCGCCGATGGAATGATGGAAATAATGGTCGGCCATTTCCGGTATCCCCATGTCGTTATAATAATTCCGGCATCTGTCCGCGGCCTCGGCAGCTTCATCGGCATCATAAAAAGGTGTATCAATGATATGGATCTCACCGCCGCGGTTCAGCAATTTTTCGGCCTGCCTTAATACCGATACTACCGACGAGAAGTACTGCAGCGTAGCCGCAAATACAATCACATCAAAACGCTCATTTTCGAAAGTATTCTCGTTAAAAGCATCGTACACAAACTCCAGGTTGGGTAGTTTAAAAACGCGGTTGGCCTGGTTAATTTCGGTCCTGTTAACATCAAGCCCGGTAACGTAGGTTTTTGGCAGGCCAGCCATCTTGGCCGATAGCCAGCCATTGCCGCAACCTACCTCAAGTATCTTTAAAAATTTGCCCTTATCTCCCAAATAAGTCAGCAAGCGATTACTGGAGCGACGACGGATCTCCCACTCTTTAGAATGGATGCTAAAATCGGGTAACGATTGCAGCTCGGCATCTGTATAAACTTTCTTTTCTTGTGTGCGCACGGCGCTATAAAGCTGCTCAAAATCCGGCTTGCGGGGTTTGGTTTGCTTAATGGCCTTATGTTGAGCACTGATGTCCACTTATTTAAAAATTAAAATCCTTGTATTTCGGGTTGGCGATATTTCCAGATCCGTTGTAATAACTTGATCTCGTAAGGATATTTATGAAAGTTGATCTTGTAACGGAAAGTCGATATAGCTTTAATAGCCGCACGTTTCAGGCTATTCAGGCGGATATCCGTTTCCGTTGGGAAAACGCCGTTCAGCACCACTTCAAAGTCCCTGATCTTATCAATCATTTCGGCCGTTAACCATGGGGTGAGCGGGTTCTTGCGCAAGTCGAAATTCTCCCAGGCCGGGCTTATCCAATCTTCCAATGTTTGGGGGAACTTAAAGCCGCTGGCCAGTACCTGTTTGTACATCTCAGAACCTTCGGTAGGTACCGGGCTGTAGGTATAAATAATAATTTCTGTTTTTGGGTTGATGGCTTTTACCTTTTTGATAAAATCTATCTCGAAATCAATCTGTGCCATTACCTTTTCGGGCGTTGGTGCAGGCGTACCCAGTACGAAAGAATATTCGGGAATAATGTCGAATTTTTTCAAGCGCTCGGCAAATTCCAATATTTGTTTACCGGTTTGGGTTCCGCCTTTATCCATCTGTTCCAGGATATCATCGTTCCCACTTTCGGCACCAAAAAAAATGATCTTGCAGCCGCCTTTACGAATAGTTTCCAGCGACGAGTCCTTAAACTTCATCATCGTATCTATCCGGGCCATGCCCCACCAGGTCATGTCCTCATGCTCCATTAATTTAGAAAACTCCACCGCGCGTTTTTCAGACACAAAGAAATTGTTGTCATGAAATTCTATCGCAGTAGCGCCATATTTATCTTTAATATGCTTGACGTCTTTATACGTATTTTGTGCTGATTTACCTTTCCAGCGTGCCTCATAAATAGGCACCACCGCGCAGAACGAACAAGTAAACGGACAGCCAATACTGGAGTGATAAGCCATCGTTTTTTCGCCCAGGTAGGTCTTACCCAAAAATTTAGGGATAGGATACATGGTATTCAGTTTATCGTAAGGCAATGGCGGTAGCGAGTCCTGGTCTAATAAATCCTCTTTGGCTGTCTTAACAATCTGGCCGTTGGTACCCACATAGATCAGGTTACGGATAAACTCATAAGGCTCGTCTTTTTCCAAAGCATCTACCAGGTTGGGGAAAGCGTTATCGCCGGGGCCGTTAATAATGAAATCGACAAAATTTGAATACAGCACCGACTCAGAGTGATTAGAAGGAAAGTAACCACCCCAGATCATTTTGGTATGCGGATGCTTTAGTTTAACCGCTTTAGCAGCAATAATAGCCTGCCTTAACTGCGGGCCGGGCATTACGGTAAATCCCAGGTATTTGTATTCGCCTGTATCCACGTATGACATGATCTTTGCTATCGGATCGGCCTCGCAATTACCATCAACAATCACCCAATCATACTTGCCCTCTACAGCAGCAGCAATATTCAGGATAGAGTTAGGTATCCGGTATTTGGCATTAGCGCTTTTGGGGTTAAACAATAATATCTTGTTCATCTTTCGGTCTTGATGGTAAAATAATGGCAGCGGGCCCTGCAACCCACCACCATTAAGAGAAACTAATTCTACAATTACACAATTATCACAAGAGTTACGCCCCTCGTAAAACAAAGGTTGCCCCCTATCCTAAATAAAATGACAGGGCAACCTTTAGCTATAGCAGTTCGTAATTGAAGCTATAGGTCATTAATTAATTTGTCAGTCATGAGTACTTCTATAGCGCCCCCTAAAACCGTAAGCAGCCTGGTATCGGCTTTTAAAAAGTTGATGCATTTAGGTGGCAGCCCGGTACAGGAAAAACCATCTGCCGAAGCTTATGACATCTGGGCCGAGAGCTATGACGTACAGCCCGGCAACCTGATGATTGATATGGATGAAGAGGTATTTGGGGAGCTGCTGGCAGAACTAAACCTCAAAGGCAAACAAGTGGCCGATATTGGCTGCGGCACCGGCAGGCACTGGCCAAAGCTTTTTAAAAGCGAGCCGGCTACGCTAACCGGGTTCGATGTATCGGCAGGGATGCTGCGCCGCCTGGAAGAGAAATTCCCCCAGGCTAAAACCTACCAGATCACCGACAATTTTTTTAAAGATATCGCCGATGCCAGTTATGACGCAATTGTGTCGACATTAACTGTGGCTCACATCGAGAACCTGGAAGAAGCATTAGATGCCTGGTGCCGTATGCTGAAGCCTGATAGCGATATCATTATTACCGATTTTCACCCCAATGCTTTGGCCTTTGGCGGCAAGCGTACTTTCAAGCATAACAGCGACAGCATATCCATTCAAAACTTTGTGCATTACGTTTATGATATTGAGCGGATGCTTGCCAAGCACGGTTTCAGAACGGTTAATAAACTGGAGAAGATCATTGACGAATCTGTAAAGCACTATTACGAGGCCAAGAACGCCTTGCCGGTTTATGAGAAATTTAAGGATGCCCGCATTATCTACGGCATTCATTTAACACGAAGCCATGATTCTGCGTAATGTTACTACGATCACCGGTAAGGGTACCACTGACATCCATCTGAAAAATGGCAAAATGATGCCCTTTGGTGAAGTTACGCCCGTTACCCTGCAGCTTGATCTTGACGGAGCGCTGGCCTTTCCTGGCCTGGTGAACTCGCACGACCATTTAGACTTTAACCTTTTCCCGCAGCTGGGCGATAAGATCTATCATAACTATACCGAGTGGGGCGACTATATCCACGCCAAATATAAAAAGGAGATCAATGCTGTTTTGAAAGTTCCGCTACCCTTACGCGTAAGCTGGGGGATTTTCAAAAACCTGCTGTGCGGGGTAACCACGGTAGTGAATCATGGCGAACACCTGGCTATTAAAGATGCTCCCATTAATGTAGAGCAGGGGCATAGCATTCACTCCGTGCAGTTTGAAAAGTTGTGGAAACTAAAGCTAAACAATCCACTTAAACGCGGACTGCCGGCGGTGATTCATGTAGGCGAAGGTGTTGACGAGCTGGCGCATACCGAAATCGATCAGTTAAATAGCTGGAACTTATTGCGTAAAGAGCTGATTGGCATACATGGTATCGCGATGAGCGAGGAGCAGGCGAAGTATTTTAAAGCGCTGATTTGGTGCCCGGAGTCGAACTATTTTATGTTTAATAAAACTGCTAAGATAGATCAGCTAAAAAAACATACCACCATACTTTTTGGTACCGACTCTACGCTTACCGGTAACTGGAACATCTGGGATCATATCCGCCTGGCGCGTAAAACCAATATGCTAACCGATGCCGAGCTGTACAGCGCCGTGCACCTGGGCGGTACCACCAGTTGGACAACCGATGCCGCCAATCAAGACACTATCGTCATTACCAAAAGAAAGCCGGATACCGATGCCTTTGAATCGTTTTACACCAACGATCCGGCTGATGTATTATTGGTAGTTCATCATGATTGTATTCGTTTATTCGACGCTTCGCTGTTAGCGCAATTAGGTCAAATTGATCTTGGAAAATTCAGTAAGGTTTATATCGGTGGCAGCTGTAAATTTATTGAAGGCGACTTGCCGGGCCTGATGCGGCAGATTAAAACCTATTACCCTGAAGCGGTTTTCCCGGTATCTGCTAATTAATCAATTATGGATACCGTTCAAAAAATCAAGTCAAGGCTAAGCCGCGAGTACAAATTATTTCGCCGCGATGTACGCTATGCCTTGGGTTTGGATGAAAATTTTTACCAAAATGCCCGCGGGAGCCGGATCTTGATCTATCACGGTATCTGCCAAAAAGATCATACCCGTTTTAACCCCATTTTTTTAACTGAGCGGACGTTCGAACAGCATTTAAAACTCTATAAAAAGTATTGCAATGTAGTTTCGTTAGATGATTATTATGCGGGTAAATTCAATCCGGATAAATTCAACATCTGCCTGACTTTTGATGACGGTTTTGCCAATAACCACAAATATGTATTGCCGCTGATTGAGCGCTACCAAATGCCTGCTACCTTTTTTATCACCGGTATTGCCAATGATGGTTACGATATTTTGTGGAACGATTTTCTGGGTATTGTGAGCAAGTTCGGTCCGCAGCAAATTAGTTGCGATGGCGAGCAATATTATAAGGGCCAATATGATCATTATACCTCCATTGTAAACCAGGTTACCCTGCGCGATCAATTGCGTGCCACCGGTTTTGGCCCAAAGGCCGGGATGATGAATGAGCTTTATCCGCTGGCGCCATTTAAAGCCGATCCGGAGCAGACAGATTACTGGCTGCAAATAACACCGGCACAAATTAAGGAACTGGCAGCCTCGCCATATGCTACTATTGGCGCGCACGGTTATTACCATAATGACCTGGCGCGGATAAGCTTGGCGGATGCTCTAAATGAGCTAACAAAGGTTAAACAATATCTTGAAAGCCTGCTTGCAAAGCCCGTTAACAGCATTGCTTTTCCTTATGGCAGTTATAATGCCAATGTGATTAACGCGGCCAAAAAAGCTGGCTACAACCAATTGCTGGCCATGGATTTTAATAACAGCACCGATTCGATGGATGATACGCTGCGCGAGCGCCTTACCGTGAACCCGTTTATATCGCCCATTAACCAACTATATGCTACGATAACTTGCAAATATGATTAGCCCAACCGACACGTTATTAATTGAACGATTAAGCCCCGAAAATCTGGCAGACCTGGCCGCGCTGCATCAGGCGGTTTACCAGCGCAGCCCGGCACCCGACTATTTCCCGAAGAAATATGATACCGCCTATACCGGCGCAAAATACATGGGTTATCTGGCCTATAATGAGGCGCTGCAGCCCGTTGCTTTTTATGGGGTGATACCTACCTTGCTTTGGCACGAAGGTAAAAGTTTGCTGGCCGCACAGTCGGCAGATACCATGACGCATCCTGGTTATCGGGGCTTGGGCTTGTTTGTGCGCTTAGCTAATCACACCTATACCTTATGCAAACTGGAAGGCGTACGTTTGGTATTTGGTTTTCCTAATCAAAACTCATTGCCGGGTTTCCTGAATAAATTGAACTGGCACTGTACCGAAATTATGGAGCACTTTGAAGTGCCGGTAAAGCCAATGTTTTCCCTTGAAAAAATTGCCGGTAAGTTTCCATCGCTGCAACCGGCATATCGCCATTACCAGCAACGGGTTTTGAAACCCTATTTACGGGCGGTACCGGGCATCGCTAATTCTGTGGTGGCCGAGGGTTTTAATGGCGTTTTCAGGGACGATCAATATTTGAAGTATAAAGCTTATTCAGACACACAGGTTATTCAAGTAGATCGATCCTTGTTTTGGATTAAATTGAAGAACGGTTTACACATTGGCGACATCAGCAATGTAGAAACTGATTTTGATACGACATTGAAAAAGTTACAACGTTTGGCAGGCAAACTGGGTGTTTCTGTTATACGCTTTCAAACCAGCCCGGGAACCAATTTGCATCGGTTGTTTGCTGCGCGTTTCGAGCCGCTGCCAACTTATCATATTATATTTAAACCGATTGATGACGGCATAGCTACCGACCGGATCAAATTTACTTTTGCCGATATTGATGTATTTTAAATCAGCCAGCATATGCACTACGTTTCACTAAGTTATGGCTATGACCCAACGTTCAACGCGCCGCTGCCCTGGCTGGAGCGGGTGAGAGCGTACGGTGGCGTACTATCTGCACTGGCTAAGCATGGCAAAGTATCCCACATTGTGCAGATTGATTATGAGGGGGTTTATGCACATGAAGGTGTAGATTATCACTTTGTAAATTATGGCGATGATCTGGCGCTGTTTCCAAACCGGCTGCATCAGTTGGTTAAGAGTTTGAAGCCCGATGTAGTGATAGTACACAGTTTTAATTACCCATTGCAGGTAAAACAATTGCGGCTGGCACTGTCTTTCTCGATGCCCATCATCGTACAAAACCACGCCGAGAAACCGGCTTTTGGTGCCAGAAAAATATTACAGCGCATAGCCGATAAATGGATCGACGCTTACTTCTTTGCCTCCAGGAGCATGGGTTTGGATTGGGTGACCAAAGGCAACTTATCATCGCCAAATAAAATACATGAAGTGATGGAGTTATCCTCTATATTTTATCCTATCGACAGGGCCGAGGCGCGGGCCGAAACAGGCATCGACGCCGAGAAAGCCTATTTATGGGCGGGCCGGTTGGATGAAAATAAGGACCCCATCACCGCCATTAAAGCCTTCCTGAAATTTGCGGAAACTACCCCGGGAGCACGGCTTTACATGCTCTATCATGAGCACGAAATATTATCGCAGGTAGAACAGTTATTAAGCCAGGCGCCAAATGCTGACGCCATCAAACTGGTAGGAAAGATCCCTAATGATGATATGCTATACTGGTTTAACAGTGTCGATTTCTTTATCGCCGCATCTTACTATGAAGGCAGCGGCACGGCAGTCTGCGAGGCGATGTCTTGCGGATGTATCCCGGTAATATCTGATATTCACTCTTTCCGGATGATTACTGATAATGGCAACATTGGTCTGCTGTTTCCGCCGGGTAATGATGAAAAATTATTGGCCGCACTGCATCAAACACAAATGCTCGATGTCGCTATCGAACGTGAAAAAGCTTTAGCTTATTTTAAGTCGACTTTATCCTTCGAGGCTATCGCTCAAAAAATTCATGACATTGCCTCTTCGCTGTGAAGCACGGGCCGATACAGCTCCATTATAGCTTCCGCCATTTGGGTTACACTTTGGATCAATACCGGTTCGTGATCGCGGTTCTCATCCATCAAAATATTTAGCGTGGTTTGCGCCATCTCGTTAACATCGGCCACCACATAATGATGATCGAAAGATTTCTTCATCGGCTTTAAAAAAGAGATGAGATGTGCACCGGCATATAATGATTCCAGCAATACTGTACCAAAACCTTCATAGGCCGATGGATGCAGGAACACTTTAGTGCGCTGCATCATGGCCAACGTTTCGGCGTGTGTTATCTCGCCGGTAAATTCTATGTTATCCTCTAAACCATATTGCCTAACCAGGGCCAGCAGGTTATCAAGCTCGGGGCCTTTGCCGCAAAGCACCGCCCTTACGTTGGGATATCGGGTCTTGACCATTTTAACGGTTTCTACCAACAGGTGATATTGTTTTAGCGGGATCAAAAAGCCGGCGCCTAAAATATCAATATCGCGCTTGGCCGGGGGCGTACCATACATTGCCGGATTAATGCCGCTGGCTACCAAATGCTGCGGCGCAAATCCGTAGTTCTTTTCAAACTCATCAATTAAAAACTGTGACAGCGCGATCAGGTTACTGCCATCGGCGCTGATACGGTGCACAAAGCGATTACCCGCGCGTGCGTCCTGCCCCAGTATCCAGGCGTAGTTTGGCAGCTTATATCTTTCGGAGAACATATGAGCAATAAAAGCGCATTCATCCAGCCAAAAACTCAGCAGGCCAATCACTTCGTTCTCCTTATGGAGTTGTTTTAACTTTTTCCAGGCCCTATACCAGATTACGCGTCGCGGAACGCCGCCTTTACCCTTACCACCCAGGGCAATGATCCTGATACCTTCCCAATAGTACTCGCGCGATTGAAACGGGTACTGGAAAGATAGCACCACGATATTCAAATCAGGATAAGTATCGCGCAGCACGCGCAAAAATATCTGCCTGTCGGGCAGGCAGGTGGTATCAGCTTCGTTTTCGGGGAAACCCGGGGTCAATATAATTAAGGTATTACGCATAAACGGCCGCATTAGGGGTTATCACTTTATCACAAAAATCAAGGCTGCCGGTATTATGGGTTATCAATATCACCATTTTACCCTCGCGGCTTAGTTGTTTAAGCTGGCCTAAGATCTCACGTTCAGACTGCTCATCCATTTCCGAGAACGCCTCGTCCAAAATCAGCAAATCAAAATCATGGTAAAGCGCGCGGGCCAGCATCAGGCGCTGCCGTTGCCCGCCGCTTATATTTTTACCGTGTTCGCGGATAAATTCATTCACACCATCGGTATAGCTGTTCACCAATTCATCTAATCCGCAGAAACTGATCACACCTTGTAGTCTTTGCAAATTATAAGGTTCATCGCTCAGCGTTATGTTTCTGGCCAGTGTATCGTTAATAATAAACGATTGCTGCTTAACGTACGACACCCGGCTTAAAAAGCCCTGCCTTTTGATCCAATTGGTTCGGGCATCATTAAACAAAATATTGCCTTTGTGATGCTTTAAAAAGCCAAGCATCAGTTGGATCAGCGTGGTCTTCCCTTTGCCCGACGCTGCAGATAATCCTACAAAGTCGCCCGACTTGATCTTGAACGTCAGGTTGTTTAAAATATACTGGCTATTGTACCTGAACTTTACATGATCGAAGAAAATTGATTGCAATGGGACTAGCTCATCCACAATCGGGATGTGTTTGTCGGCAGGCTGCAGGTCGGTTATGTTGAAACTATAGGTTTTGATCTGGCTGGTGCTGTTCAGTATTTTGATAATGCCGGGGATAATTTTATAACTGGCCGCCATAAATACACCGATGGTGAGCAAGCTGACTGCCGGTGTTCCTGACGAAAATTTATTGATAGCGATGAGCACAAAAAAGCCCATGATGGCAAATACTTCTACTAGCCGCGAGGTTAAGCCCTGCAGCGTTTGTTGGGTAGCGATGTTGTTGTTGAGCTGTAATTGCTGTTGATGATACCTACCCACAAAAAAATCATCCTTGCGGTACACGTTGCTTTCTATATAACCTTCTAAAGATTCCTTTAAATGCTGGATAACTTTCTGACTTACGGCCCGGCTATTATCGCGAATGGCCCTTAATTTATTGCGGATAAAATTAGCCAGTACCACCACCGGGGGTAGCAACAAAACCAACAGCATAAAAAACAAGTCGGGGTGCCAGAGCAGTACGCCTGCCATAGTAACCAATATTAAAATGGCCTGCGATATGACCTGCTGCACATTGGTGAGGATATAATTGCTAAATTCAATAGGTTGATTGCTGATACGGCGAATGAGTACGGACGAGTCGGTATTAACAAAGCGCAGGTAATCGTCTTTTAAATAAGTTTGGATGTTACGCTTAGATAAGCGCGAAGCAACCCCATAAAAAAAGTCTTGCTGCGCGCCCGAGTTGCGATAGCCCAACCAGTTTTTCAAGCCGAACAGTACCAAAAACACGCCGATAAATAAAAGCGAATTGCGATTCAATAAAGCGGCAGGCAAAAACGACAAAGTTGCCGGTTCCTGACTGCGGATGTAGAAGTTGATCACTACCAACATCATCCCTAAAAAAACAACATCAAGCACACCCATAACCAGGTCGGCTATGATGAGCCACGTCAGTTTTGACTTCTCCCCCGGGTCAAGGATTTTCAGGATGCCGTTTATGATCTGTTTTAAGTTCAAGGCGATGTATTGATTTCTTTAAACATTACGGGCATATTACCCCACACGTTGCCTAAAGCTGGATTTATTAGTGGCCACGCCTTGCGCTGACAAGGCCCTCTTTCTGCCGAAGGCAAAGAGAGAGGGCGGTCGAGCTAAGCAATGACCGGGTGAGTCACCGGCGGTTGCTTAGCCTGTCAGCTTAGGACTCACCCCGACTACGCTCCGCTGGTCGGCCCTCTCTTCCGCAAGCGGGAAAGAGGGCTATAGCGGCCAGTAGCCAATTTTAGCTAATAATCAGCCAACTATACCCTCTTTCTGCCGAAGGCAAAGAGAGGGTGGTCGATCGCAGCAATGACCGGGTGAGTCACCGGCGGTTGCTTAGCCTGTCAGCTTAGGACTCACCCCGACTACGCTCCGCTGGTCGGCCCTCTCTTCCGAAAGCGGGAAAGAGGCTAATAGACTGTACGCCAATTTCCGTTAATAATCAGCCAATAAGCAACAATTTTTTGCTGCCGAGATCGGGTAATTTCATAGAACCATTATAGCGATGGGTTTAAACCTAAGAATGTTCCAACTATTTGAAACACCATTTTGTCATCCTGAACGTAGTGAAGGATCTTATAAAAAAGATAGGTAGCGGTATTATTGGTGACCTGTTAGGCGGATAAGATTCTTCACTACGTTCAGAATGACAATAGTATAAACCTTAAAAAACAAACCAACCTAATGAAAAGATTATTTACGCTAGTTGCTGCGCTTTTATTTTTAATAACGGGCATAGCATCTGCACAATCATTCACCCCGTTTGAAGGGCAAAAAACCAGCTGGCACGGGTTCGACCGTTATGATTATGCTATGGATATGCAAACCCTCGTTATTACACCCATGACCGCCGACCCCAAAGAAGGCGCAGGTATCAATGACGCCTATACGCCCAAAGGCAGCATCCGTTGTATTGTAGTGGCACCAAAAACGGCGGCACCCGGTAACCCATGCACCTGGCGCGGCTTTTACTGGGACCATGAGCCGCAGTCGGAAGTGGAGTTATTGAAGCGCGGCTTTTTTGTGGTGTATTGCAATATAGACCCTGATCAGCATTGGGAGGCCTGGTATGATTTCTTTACTAAACACGGTCTGTCAAAAAAACCTGCATTCAGCGGCATGAGTCGCGGTGGTATTAATGAGTACGCCTGGGCCACCACGCATCCTGATAAAGTATCTTGTTTGTATGCTGATAACCCGGCCATCCGCCCCGAAAGCTTTGCTAAGCTGGATGTGCTGGTGAAATATGACATCCCGGTATTGAGTTTAGTGGGTACCGAGGACTTTTTACTGCCTACCAATACCATGCCTATTGAAGATGCTTACCTGCGCCTTGGCGGCCGTATGACCATGATGATCAAAGAAGGTACACCACATCACCCGCACAGCATCCGCGACCCTAAATTTATTGCCGACTGGGTAGAGCAAAACATCAAATCAACGGTAAGCGATCCGCTTTTTGCAGATACCTCGGCTTATACCAAAACCTATTACTACAGTCTTGAAAATCAGTATCAATATTTAAAGCCTGAGAATACTTATGCTACCGTACGTGGCCCGTGGTTCACACCTGTTTACAGCGTTTATTCTCAAAAAACCGATCATCATTACGGCATCAAAGGCTTTACGGTTATCGCACCGGAGAAACCTGCGCCGGGCAATCCCTGGATTTTTCGCGCAGATAGAACTATTGAGCGCAACGCCGGCGTAGAGCAAGCTCTACTGGCCAAAGGCTATTATATTGTGATCCCGTCGATCCCCGATCAATCAGGCCCTGTTCGTAAAAATTGGGACGAGATCTATAGCACCCTTACCGCCAAAGGTTTTTCAAAACACCCGGTGATGATAGGTACCGGTGCCTATGGCGGCGAGGCTTACGAATGGGCCATTTATAACCCGGATAAAGTATCTTGCATTTATGTAGACAATGTGGCCATGCGCAGCCTGATGGAAAAGACCGCGCCGATTGATACGCTCGCCCCTTTGGCCAAAGCAGGCATTAAAACCCTGCACGTAAGCGGTGCGAACGATCCATGGTTAGCGACAGACACCCGAGTTGCCGAACAACGTTACAAAGCACTTGGCGGCAGCATGACGGTGATCACTATCCCCGGCGAGGGACATTTCCCAAAAACACCGCGCGATCCGGAAAAGATCGTTAACTTTATTATTGCCAACACCAAGCCATGAGTTTAAAAAAATTAAGCGCTTTTATCTGTTTTATGCTGCTTTTATCTGCAGTATTTGCACAAAATAAAAGTATTAACTATGGTCATAATGATAGTGTCGGTAAGTTTTACGATGTGCGCGGCATTAAGATGTATACCGAGGTTTATGGCAGCGGCAGGCCCTTATTATTGATCCACGGCAACGGCGGAAACATGGGTGCGTTTGGAAATACTATCCCTTATTTCGCCAAAAAATACAAGGTAATTGCGGTGGATAGCCGCGCGCACGGCCGCACCAGAGACAACCGTGATTCGTTAAGTTTCGAAATGATGGCTGATGATTTTGACGCGCTGCTTACCGCTATGCATATTGATTCTGCCTATGTGCTGGGTTGGAGCGATGGTGGTATAAACGCCCTGGTTTTAGCTATGCGACATCCCAATAAAGTGATTAAACTGGCATCTACCGGCGCCAATCTCTGGCCGGATTCAACCGGGCTTATCCCATCTTACTGGAAAGACGAACAACGCGATTATGCCAACTGGCAAAAACGCATGCCGCTAAAAACTGCCGGCGATAAAAATACCTACAAAGTATTTATGCTGGATATGCTGCAGCCTAATATCCCGCTCATTGCCCTGCGCGCCATCAAAGCGCCCTCGCTCATTATAGGCGGCGATCATGACCTGATCCCGGTTCATCATACGGTTGATATTTACCGCAATATCCCCAATGCGCAGTTATGGATTGTACCCAACTCGGGGCACCCCACGCTCGTCGAGCATCGGGATGAGTTTAACAGGATTGTGGATGATTTTTTTAGCGGGGTGTTTGTGAAGCATGGGTATTGATGTTTGTGCACGTTATTAAACTGCCTCTCCGCCCGTCATCGTGAGCGAGGAACGAGCGTGACGATCTCCGGATCGCTTGGTTAACTTATCGCTCGTATAGCGCTCAATTGCCGCTAAGGCTGTGTCTTTTGTCTTGATACAAAAGTCACCAAATACTAAGCGTAGCGATCTCATTCACGCCAAAAAATAAACAACAGTGAATAAATCAAGTCATACGCAATGCTTCCCGCTCTCAGCCTTTGCCCTGCAAGCGAGTAAAACCAGGGGACCGATACTTTTGCCGCCTGTTGTCACACATGGCCACCGCTTCAGGCAAAACTATAAGGCCCCTGCAGCCGCACAGTCCACCATCGTTTTACCCGCTTTCACCCGAAGCTCTGCGTCTGACGTTTTGCTTCTATTGTAGATTCTGCAAAATTTGGAGAATCAAAAAAAGGGTGTAAAGGCCTGCCAATCCACCGGGCCGGGAGTCTGGCCTAGCGCGCGGAAGCGATTGGATTGGCTTGATGTTTGGTTACTTTGCATCTAAGGTAACGGCGTAGCCCTCTTGAGTTCCTTTAAAAACAAACAACTCACGAAAAACGTAACTGGCCCCCGCGGCCAAGAGCGGTATACGAGCGATAAGTAATAGAGCGATTGTGAAGCAATCATTGAAACAGAATGAAACAAAAAAATACCTAAAAGTCATTTTTACTGTTTCATTCTGTTTCACTAAAAATCGGTAAATCGCTTATTATGAATCACTTAATGAAGTTCGCTGTTTCACTTGTTTCGTCTGTTGCACACACACGTGAAACAAAACAGCACTACAATACCCTTACCTTAATATTCTTAAACGCAACCGGGCCATGATGGTCCTGCAGTTGGATGCGGCCCTTCTCTACCGTACCAAACACCGGCTCTACTTTACTGAACTTGCTCTTAGCTACCCCTGCCAGGTACTCGTCGCTGCCGCGGGTATACTCTAATACTTTAATGCCGTTTACCCAATGCTGTACGTTCTTGCCTTTGGCCACAATGCGGATGGTATTCCACTGACCAGGAGGGTTAACCTTTTTGTTAGCTTCGATAGGTGGCAGCACGTCATATAATGAACCCAGTAAGTGGTTGGCTTGTTTATTATCCTCGCCTAAAACATCGTCAATGATCTGGAACTCGCAGCCCAGGTTGCCGCCTTTATCATACTTATGGCAAAAGTACTTGATGCCGGTATTGGTGGCCGGGTCTATGTTAAAGTCGGCCGTAAACTCGAAATCGCCGTATTCGTCTGTGGTGTAGATGTCGCCACCGTTGGCGCCTTTCTTCAGGGTCAGGGCACCATCAATAATCTCCCATGCACCGGGTGCAGCGGTAGTGGCAGCGCCATCGGCATTTGTCCAGCCGGTAGCGGTTGTGCCGTCAAACAGCAGTTTCCAGTGTTGGGCCGCTTCCTTTTTGGTTAAGGTATTGTCTTTAGCTTTTTGGGCGAAGGCAACGCACACAGCGACGCCCAGCAGTACGGTTAAAATCAGTTTTTTCATGGTTTGATTGGTATGTCTAAAATTAAGCAATTATCGCACAATTATGTTGAGTATCAGCACACCTATCAAACCTATTACAGAAACCAGCGTCTCCATAAGCGACCACGATAGGAACGTTTGCTTCATGCTCAAGCCAAAGTACTCTTTGGTTACCCAAAACGAGGTGTCATTCACATGCGAGCAGAACAAGCTGCCGGCACCTACTGAAAGCACCATCAGGTTAGGGTCGGCGCCGGATTGATGCATTAGCGGGTAGATGATACCTGCAGCAGTTAAGCCCGCCACGGTGGCCGAACCGAGACATAATCTTAAAATAGCAGCGATGATCCAGCCTAATAATAATGGCGGCAGATTTAGGCCTTGCAGGATGGTTGCGATTTGACCATTCGCGCCGCTGTCTAAGAAGATCTGCTTCAAGATGCCGGCGCTGCCAATAATGAGCAATATCATAGACACCTCGCGGATGGCCTCGGCGTAAACGTTCATCACCTCGGTGAGTTTCATCCCTTGACGAACGCCTAAAGTATAAGTTGCTATCGCGATGGTCTCCATCATGGCAATGTTGGCATCGCCCAAAAAGCCAGCGATATGTTTAATGGTGACGTTACCGCCTGCAAACCTGGTAATGATACTGCTCACGCCGATCAATATAACCGGCAGTAGTGATGATAAGATGCTGTTCCATAATCCCGGTAGTTTGTCATCACGGATGTCCTGTACCGACAGGGCAATCACTGAAGTTGTCTTCATATTGCGCAAGGTCCTCGCAAACAACGGACCCGATATCACGATAGCCGGCACAGCCACAATGATGCCATACACAAACACCTTCACAATATCGGCATGAAACTGGATCTGCAAAGCCATGGGCGATGGGTGGGGTGGCAGGAAGCCGTGCATCACCGACAGGGAGGCCAGCATGGGTATCCCCACATAAACTAACGGCAGCTTATATTTGGTTGCTACCGAAAAGATGATGGGTATCAACAGAAAGAAGCCCACATTATAAAACAGTGGGATACCCACAATAAAGCCCGTCAAACACATAGCCCAGGTAATGTACTTCTCGCCAAAGGCATTGCGCATGGAGGTGGCTATCTTTTGAGCCGCCCCGCTCACACCTACCAGTTTGCCCAACATAGAGCCCAAAGCGATCACGATTACCAACGAACCGAGCATATCGCCCAAGCCTTTGTTTACAGAGGGGACAATATGATCCAGCGGCATACCCAACAACAAAGCTGCCATTAATGATATCACCAGGAAACTCAGGAACGTGTTGAGCTTTGCCCAGGTGATGAGCAGGATGAGTGCGACGATGCAGATGAGGAGGATCAGGATTACCATATCTTATTTTTTGTCATTGCGAGCAAAGCGTGGCAATCGCAAGGAGGAAGGTTTAAACGCGTGCGATTGCTTCGTCGTTCCTCCTCGCAATGACAAGCTTTATATTTTATTTAATGCGAATCTCTCAATACCTCACTCCCCGAACCACCTACCAGGAAATCCAGGTCAGCACCTTTGTCGGCTTGCTGCACGTGGTTCACGTATAAGTTCACATAACCCCGTTCCGACGCCAATGGCGGCGCAACCCATTTACTGCGGCGCAAGGCTAGTTCTTCGTCAGACACTTCCAGATCGATAGAACGATTGGCTACGTCCAGCTTGATCATATCGCCGTTTTGTACCAGTCCCAAATTGCCACCAATGGCCGACTCAGGTGATACATGCAGTATTACGGTACCAAAGGCAGTACCACTCATGCGGCCGTCAGAGATGCGTACCATATCGGTAATGCCTTTAGCCAGGATCTTCTTAGGCAGTGTCATATTGCCAACTTCAGGCATACCCGGGTATCCTACCGGACCGACACATTTTAAAACCATCACGCAGGTTTCGTCGATATCCAGGTTAGGGTCGTCGACACGTGCGTGGTAGTCTTCAATATTCTCAAATACCACGGCGCGGCCACGATGCTGCATCAATTCCGGCGTAGCTGCCGATGGTTTGATTACAGCGCCGTTAAGCGCCAGGTTACCTTTTAGCACCGCAATACCGGCTTGTTCTATCAACGGTTTGGTATATGGGTAAATCACGGCTTCATTATAGATGTTGCCGGTATCTGTTATATTTTCTTTATGCGATTTGCCGGTAACCGTCAATGCGTCCATATCCAGCACGTCGCTCATTTGTTTGATCACCGCCGGCAAGCCGCCGGCATAGTAAAAGTCCTCCATCAAGAACTTGCCAGACGGCATAAGGTTTACCAGCAATGGCATCTTACTGCCCACTTTATCAAAATCCTCGATATTCAAAGGCACACCCATGCGCCCGGCAATAGCCGTTAAGTGGATTACGAAGTTGGATGATCCGCCCACCGCGGCGTTTACTTTAATGGCGTTCTCGAAAGCAGCACGAGTCAGGATTTTGGACATCTTCAAGTCTTCTTTTACCATTTCTACAATACGCCTGCCTGATAGCTGGGCGATGCGCTTTCGCCTCGAATCAACCGCAGGTATCGCGGCAGCGCCACTTAATGACATACCCAATGATTCTACCATACAGGCCATAGTTGATGCGGTACCCATGGTCATGCAATGACCGGGACTGCGTGACATGCAGCTTTCGGCCTCGGTAAATTCGGCATAACTCATTTTACCTGTTTTCAGGTCATCGGTAAAGGTCCACACGTTGGTGCCTGAGCCTATGTCGTGGCCTTTGTATTTGCCGTTTAGCATTGGCCCGCCTTGTACTACTATAGTAGGCAGGTCGACGCTGGCGGCACCCATCAGGGTCGACGGCGTAGTCTTATCGCAGCCGGTAAGCAGCACCACACCATCAATAGGGTTACCGCGAATTGATTCTTCGGTATCCATGCTCGCTAAATTTCTGAATAGCATGGCTGTAGGTTTCAATAAAGTCTCGCCTAACGACATGATCGGGAACTCGACGGGAAAACCACCCGCTTCCAGCACACCCCGGCGTACGCTTTCGGCAATATCGCGCAAATGCGCGTTGCAAGGCGTCAACTCAGACCAGGTGTTACAGATACCTATTACCGGCCGCCCGTCAAACATATCCTCGGGCATGCCCTGGTTTTTCATCCAGCTGCGGTATATAAAACCCATCTTGTCTTGCTTACCAAACCAGTCTGCGCTACGAAATTTAGACATATCTTATTTTACGGTGATGTCGCAGTATATAACGCGACGGTGTTAATTGGTGTTATCAATGCAAAGTAGCAAATCTTTAAATAAAAGCCTTAAAAATTATGATCGGGGGATTTTACGCTGAGAATTGCTGAACGATAAAAATTGCATCAATCATATATGGTATATAAATCATTGATTTTCAATGGTAAATAATAAGTTAAAAATGTGAACAAACTGAACAACAAATCGTGTCAATATAATTTTTACCTTCAAATAACCTAAACCACATCATCGTTCAAAAACAACTACTAATGGTAGGCTGATTAGGGGGTTGGCACTACGTTTATTTAGTTTGAGTTGATTATTTAACCGGAGCAGATCATATCTGCCCCGGTTATTTTTTTTAATGATGATTCATTGCAATCGATTGCAAAAATATCGTCCATAATGATAGCTTTGGATAATATTTAATAGTTTTAATCTATTAACCAATTATCATGAACCTGAGAATAACCCTTTTGGCGCTTACGCTAACGTGCGCGGCTACCCGGCTGTTTGCACAAAAAAACGATTTAAAACTTTGGTACGACAAACCATCAGGACCCATTTGGGAGCGCGCCATGCCTATAGGCAATGGCCGGCTGGCCGGTATGGTTTATGGTAACCCGGAAAGAGAAATTATACAATTGAATGAAGCCACTTTGTGGAGCGGGGGGCCAAGCCGTAATGATGACGACCAGGCCTTATCGGTTTTAAAGGATGTGCAGCGCCTTATTTTTGAGAACAAGCGCAAAGAAGCCGCAGCCCTGGCCAGCAAAAAAATGATGACCAATAAAGATAATGGCATGTGCTACCAGCCGGTGGGCAATCTTTATCTAAACTTTCCCGGTCATGGGCAATATCAAAACTATCATCGCGAATTGGATATTTCAAAAGCCATCACTACCACCACTTATACTGTTGACGGTGTTACTTACAAACGCGAGGCCTTTGCATCTAATGCCAACCAGGTTATCGTTATGCATTTATCTGCCAGCAAGCCGGGCAGTTTAAATTTTTCGGCTGCGATGTGGAGTCCGCAGAAATCGACGGTTGTCACTAAGGGTAAAGATGAATTAATATTATCCGGCATATCGGGCAACCGCGACGGTATAAAAGGGCGGGATAAATTCCAGGCATTAGTAAGAGTTAAATTAGACGGTGGCGAAGTCTCAGCTTCAGACACATCGGTTAATATCAGTAAAGCTACATCGGCAACGCTCTTTATATCGATAGCCACCAGCTTTGTTAATTATAATGATATCAGCGCCGATGAAGCAGCGCGCGCCAATAACTATTTAGATAAGGCCTGGCCCGTACCTTATGCTACCTTATTGAGTAACCACATTGCCGCGTATCAGAAATATTTTAATCGGGTTAAGCTTGATCTGGGCAGTACCGATTCCGTAAAAAACACAACCGATAAACGCATCAATGATTTTGCCACAGGGAACGATCCGCAATTGGTAGAACTGTATTTTCAGTTTGGGCGATATTTGCTAATCTCGTCATCGCAGCCTGGTGGCCAGCCGGCTAACCTGCAAGGTATCTGGAACAAAGAGATGAGCCCGCCCTGGGGTAGTAAGTATACCATCAACATCAATACCGAAATGAATTACTGGCCGGCCGAAGAAACCAACCTGCCCGAGATGCATGAACCGTTGGTGCAAATGGTAAAAGATCTGTCGGTTACCGGGCAGCAAACCGCCAAAACCATGTACGGCGTCGGCGGCTGGATGGCGCACCACAATACCGACCTATGGCGCATTACCGGCCCGGTAGATGCTATTTACTCCGGCTTATGGCCGTCGGGGGGTGCGTGGTTAAGTACCCAGTTGTGGGACCGTTATATGTATAGCGGCGATAAAGAATACCTAAAAACGGTCTACCCTTCTTTACACGGCGCTGCTCAATTTTACCTGGAGTATTTGGTAGAAGAGCCCGAACATCATTGGCTGGTGATGGGGCCTTCTGTTTCGCCCGAAAATAACCCGGAAGCCTACGGCGGTGGTATTGCGATAGACATGGGCGTTACTATGGATAATCAATTAGCGTTCGATACTTTTAATGAGGTGATGTCGGCAGCTAAGATCCTGAATGTCGATCAGGAATTTGCGGCTAAACTTAAAGCCGCCCGCGACAGGCTGCCGCCTATGCAGATAGGCCAATACAGCCAATTACAGGAATGGTTGCATGACCTGGACAGCCCGAAGGATCATAACCGGCACGTATCGCACTTATATGGCTTGTATCCAAGTAACCAGATCTCGCCTTACCGTACACCTGAGTTGTTTGATGCCGCACGTACCTCGCTCATCTATCGTACCGACGTGTCAACCGGCTGGTCTATGGGATGGAAGGTTAATTTATGGGCCAGGTTGCTGGATGGTAATCATGCTTTTAAACTCATTCAAAATCAGCTGACTCCAACCGGTAAAAATCATGGCAGCTCGAATAATGGTGGCGGTACCTATCCTAATATGTTTGATGCGCACCCGCCATTTCAGATAGACGGCAACTTTGGCTGCACAGCAGGTATCAGCGAAATGTTGATGCAAAGTGCCGATGGTGCGCTTAACTTATTACCCGCCCTGCCCGATGCCTGGCCAACCGGCAGCATCAGCGGGTTGCGTGCACGCGGCGGCTTCGAGATCGTAAGCATGAAATGGAAAAATGGTAAACTGAGCGAGGTGAAAATCAAATCGACTTTAGGTGGTAATTGCCGATTGCGTGTGCCAAATAGCGTTAAACTATTAGGCGGTATCATAAAAACTGCAAAAGGCGCAAACAATAACTTCTTCTATCAAAATGCAGAAACTGCCAAACCTATCATATCAGAAAAAGCGCAGCTAAAACCTAAGGGTGAAAAGCCAACCTTATTGTATGATTTTAATACGGTGGCGGGTAAAGAATACACGATTGTGGGATTATAGAGATTTTTAGGATTTACCACAGGAGACGCAAAATATTGCGTCTCTACATAAATTCACGAAACGTAGAGACGCAATATTTTGCGTCTCCCGCTGACAGGTAACCGATTTGTTATCCAATAAAAAAGGCGCTCATGAATCACAAGCGTCTTTAAATAATTTCTAAACTCTTTCCGCCCGATAGCTATCGGGACTCTAAAATCGCCTATTTAGGTCCATAGGTAACTATCGGGATGATCACTTCTTCTAATGAGATACCACCGTGCTGGAATGTCTCATTATAAAAATTCACAAAGTGATTGTAATTGTTCGGGTATACAAAGTAGGTATCCTCTTTAGCAAACACAAAGCTTGAGCTAACATGCAGCTTAGGCAGCATAGCATCATGCGGGTTGCGGATATGGAATACATCTTTTGGATTAAAGTTTAAATTACGGCCCTGTTTGTAGCGCAGGTTGGTGTTGGTATTACGGTCGCCAATGATCTTGCTCGGTTTTTTTACGCGGATGGTGCCGTGGTCGGTAGTAATGATCACGCGTGCTTGTTTACTACCTAAAAACTTGATCAGCTCCAATAAAGGAGAGTGCTCAAACCATGATAGTGTTAATGAGCGGTAAGCGGCATCATCACTTGCCAATTCTCGGATCATCTGCATATCTGTACGGGCATGCGATAGCATATCCACAAAGTTATATACCACTACGTTCAGATCGTTTTTCATTAAATTATTCACCGAATCATTCAATGCACGGCCCTCATCGATATTTAATATTTTATGGTAAGAGTGCTTGCAATCTTTACGATAAACACGGCTGATCTGGTCGGTAATAAAATTAGACTCGAAGAGGTTCTTGCCACCTTCGTCTTCGTCGTTCTGCCACATTTCAGGGTAACGCTTCTCCATTTCTGTCGGCATCAGGCCCGAGAAGATGGCGTTACGCGCATATTGCGTCGCGGTAGGCAAAATGCTATAATAAGTATCCTCTTCCTCCAGTTTCAAATATTGAGAGATAATAGGGTTGATGATCTTAAACTGATCGTAACGCAAATTATCAATCAAAATAAAAAATGTAGGCATATTGCCTTCCAGCTTAGGAAAAACCTTCTTTTTAAATAACTGCGGCGAGCTGGTTGGCGCGTCGTCAGGGTTTTTGATCCAGCTCAGGTAATTTCTTTCCACAAACTTGCAGAACTGGGTGTTGGCCTCTGCTTTTTGTAAAGTTAAAATCTCATGCATACCGGCATCTTCTAACTGCTGCAACTCAAGCTCCCAGTAAATCAGTTTTTTGTATACATCAACCCATTCTACATGGCTTAGGTTATCGTTTAACGTAATACCCAAAGTCCTGAAATCCTGCTGATAAGCCATAGTGGTTTTTTCGGTCACCAGGCGCTTGTTTTCAGTCAGCTTTTTTATGGTCGATAAGATCTGTTTCGGGTGAACCGGTTTGATCAGGTAATCGCCGATTTTAGAGCCGATAGCATCCTCCATCAGGTATTCTTCCTCGTTCTTGGTTATCATTACAATCGGCACATCGTTATTGATATTCTTGATCTGCGCCAGTGTTTCAATACCGGTTAAGCCAGGCATATTCTCGTCTAGAAAAACCAGATCGAAGTAGTTATTTTTAAAAGATTCTACAGCGTCGTTGCCGTTGGTTACAGTAGTTACTTTGTAGCCTTTTTCGTTTAAGAAAAGTATATGGGGTTTTAACAGGTCAATTTCATCATCAGCCCACAATATGTTCGTATCCTGCATAGTATTTTTATAATATTCGGTAAATAAATGTCGTTCAGTAATTCAGGCTGTTAAGCTTAAGATAGACCAAACATAGGCATATAACCCTTAAGCCCGATATTTGTTACACTTTATGGCACAGTATTAACAAAAATTAACAATTGGGTAGTGCAACCTATGTCATAATTTATGACTTTTGCAGCGTATACATTCTACATTGAATAAAAAGAAAATTATAAACGACCCGGTTTACGGATTCATCAGCATCCCTACCGAGTTGGTGTTTGATTTGATTGAACACCCTTACTTTCAGCGTTTACGCTACATTAAACAGCTGGGCATGACCCACCTGGTGTATCCCGGTGCGCTGCATACGCGTTTCCATCATGCCTTGGGTGCCATGCACCTGATGAAGATGACCATAGAAACCCTGCGCGCAAAAGATCATGAGATCACCACTGAGGAAGAAGAAGCCGTAACCATAGCTATTTTATTGCACGATATTGGCCATGGCCCATTCTCGCACGCGCTGGAGCATACTATAGTTAAAGGTGTATCGCACGAGGATATTTCTATCCTGCTGATGAATAAGCTGAATGAAGAATTTGGCGGACAGTTAACTACAGCCATCAGTATATTTAAAGGAACATATCATAAAAAATTTCTGCATGAATTAGTATCCAGTCAGCTGGATATGGACCGGTTGGATTATCTTAATCGTGATAGTTTCTTTACCGGCGTATCAGAAGGTGTGGTAAGTTATGACCGCATCATCAAAATGCTGAATGTGAGAAACGATCATATCGTTATAGAGGAAAAAGGCATCTATTCGGTTGAGAAATTTATCATAGCCCGCAGGCTGATGTACTGGCAGGTATATCTGCATAAAACCGTCATTGCGGCCGAGCAGCTACTGGTCAAGATCCTGGAGCGTGCGCGCCAATTGGTTTTAAATGGCGAAAAGCTTTTTGCCACTCCGTCGCTGGGTCATTTTTTAAGCAGGACACTTACACGCGAGGAATTTATTAAAGACGGCCATCTGGAAATATTTACGCATCTGGATGATACTGATATCTTGTCGGCTGTAAAGGTTTGGGCATCAAGCAATGACTTTGTATTAGCCATGCTGTGCAACAATTTTGTACACCGCAAGTTATTTCAGGTAGAGATAACCAATAAGCCGGCCGACGGTAAAGTAGTTGAAGAGCTGGGTAAAAAGGCGATGGCCAAATATGGCATTACTGCCGATAAGATAGGTTATTTTGTATTTACCGATTCGATAAAAAACAATGCTTACCGGGCTGGTAATGGCAATATAGGTGTGCTGATGAAAGACGGCAGTGTGAATGATATAGCTACCGCCAGCGATTACTCAAACCTGGAAGCCTTAACCAAAACCGTTAAGAAACATATACTTTGTTACAGTAAAGAGTTGGGGTTTAGTGATTAGAGGCTGACGGTTAGCTATTAGTTAATCGCCTTATAAACAGCGCCAAACAACTAATCTCTAATTAACTAAGCTCTAATCACTAATAATAATATTTTAACATTAAATTTGCGCCAATGCAATTTACGGCACAGCAAATAGCTTCATTACTAAACGGAACCGTTGAGGGCGACGAGTCGGCAGCGGTTAGTACATTAGCCAAGATCGAGGAAGCGGGCGCAGGTTCGCTGTCTTTTTTAGCTAATCCAAAGTATGAACAGTATTTATATACCACCAATGCTTCGATTGTTATTGTCAATAACAGCCAGGTACTTTCAGGCGCAGTTAAAGCCACTTTAATACGTGTTGAAGACGCGTATGGTGCTTTCTCGGTACTGTTAGAAGCGTACAATACCATTAAGTTAGATAAAAGCGGCATCGAGCAGCCATCGTTTATTCACCCTACCGCCCAAATTGGCGAGGGTGTTTACATTGGCGCCTTTGCTTACATAGGCCCCGGCGTAAAAGTTGGCGACAAAAGCAAGATCTATCCTAACAGTTATATAGGCGACAATGCTGCCCTGGGTAAAAATGTTACCCTGTTTGCGGGGGTAAAAGTATACTTCGATTGTGTTTTGGGCGATAACGTAACGGTGCACTCGGGCGCGGTGATCGGCAGCGATGGCTTCGGCTTTGCGCCAACAGCCGATGGTAGCTACAAAAAGATAGCCCAGATAGGTAATGTTGTTTTAGAGGATGATGTTGAAGTTGGTTCAAATACAACTATCGATCGGGCCACTATGGGGTCGACCATCATTCGCAAAGGTGCTAAGATCGACAACCTGGTGCAGATAGCCCACAACGTTGAAGTAGGCAGCAATACCGTAATTGCCGGACAGGCGGGCGTATCTGGCAGTACCAAAATAGGCGAGCGTGTAATGGTTGGCGGGCAAGTTGGTATTTCGGGGCATTTAACTATTGCTAACGGAACGCAGCTTTCGGCACAAACCGGCATTAACAGCTCTATTAAAGAAGAAGGCAAAGCCTGGGGTGGCAGCCCTTATATGCCATATAAAGATTATTTGCGTTCTTACTCCAAATTAAAGCAATTGCCAGATTTGGATAAGAAGGTTTACGATCTGGAAAAAATCATCAAAGAATTAAAGAATGGCTAATTAGTCACTCGTTATTAGTTAATTAGATTAACGAACTGTTAACTACTAATGATTACTGACCAATGACCAATGACAAAAGAATAAATGAATATTAAACAAAGAACTATCAAGGCGCCCGTATCTGTTTCCGGTTCGGGTTTGCATACCGGCGAGAAGGTTATCATGACCTTTAACCCGGCGCCCGAAAATCATGGTTATAAATTCAGACGGGTTGACGTAGCCGGCATGCCTATTATTGATGCCGACGTAGATAACGTTACCGACACATCCCGCGGTACTACTATTTCGCAAAACGGCGCCAGTGTAAGCACTATTGAGCATGTTTTGGCGGCCCTGGTTGGTTTAGAGATAGACAACGTGCTGATTGACATGGACGGCCCCGAAACACCGATCATGGATGGCAGCTCGATACAATTTGTTGAAGCATTAAGAGAAGCAGGCTTTTTGGAACAGGAAGCCGATCGTGAATATTACCATATCCCTTATAATATCCATTACTCAGAACCCGATCGTAAGGTGGAAATGGTGGCTATGCCATTGGATGACGATTATCGCTTTACCTGTATGGTTGACTACAACTCGCAGGTTTTGGGTAGCCAGCATGCCAGTATCTCATCAATCACAGAGTTTGTAGATAACATAGCCTCTTGCCGTACCTTCTGCTTCCTGCATGAGTTGGAAATGCTGTTAAAGCATGACCTGATTAAAGGCGGCGACTTAAACAACGCCATTGTTGTGGTTGATAAAAATGTAGACGAAGAAGAGCTGAGCCACCTGGCCAAGCTGTTTAATCGTAAGGATATTAAAGTTGCCCCTGCGGGGATTTTAAATAATATTGAGCTGCGCCATCAAAACGAGCCTGCACGTCATAAATTATTAGATATGATTGGCGATTTGGCTTTAGTTGGTGTACCGCTGCGCGGCCATATCATGGCAGCCAGACCGGGCCATGCGGCCAACGTAGCTTTTGCAAAAAAGATAAAAACGCTGATCAAAAAAGAGCGCAGCCGCAAGCATTTTAAGGTGTACGACCCAACCATGAAGCCGGTTTACGATACCGAGCAGATCATGGCAATATTGCCGCACCGCTATCCAATGCTCATGATCGATAAGATCCTGGAACTGACTAAAAGCCATGTTGTTGGGTTAAAGAATGTAACTATGAACGAAGGTATTTTCCAGGGACATTTCCCGGGCACACCTTTATTCCCGGGCGTATTGCAAATAGAGGCTATGGCGCAAACAGGAGGCATATTGGTATTAAATACCGTGCCCGATCCTGAAAATTATATTACCCTGTTCTTAAAAATTGAAAATGCCCGCTTTAAAGATAAAGTTGTACCGGGCGATACTATTATATTCCACTGTAATTTAATTGCACCTATCCGTCGTGGTATAGCGCAGATGAAAGGTGTGGGTATGGTAGGTGAGCGGATTGTTGTTGAGGCCGAGCTGATGGCACAAATTGTTAAAAAACAAACCAAAACCGAAGAAGCATGATCCAGCCTTTAGCATATATACATCCGCAGGCCAAAATAGCCGATAACGTAACGATTGAACCCTTTGTAACCATACACAAAGACGTTGAGATTGGCGAGGGCACCTGGATAGGCTCGAACTCGGTGATCATGGATGGCGCGCGCATTGGCAAAAACTGCCGTATTTTCCCGGGCGCTGTGGTGTCTGCACCACCGCAGGATTTGAAATACAAAGGCGAACCAAGCACCGTAACCATTGGCGATAATACCGTTATCCGCGAATGCGTAACGCTTAACCGCGGTACCGCTTTAGATAAAAATACCACTACTATCGGCAGCAATTGCTTGCTAATGGCCTACGTACACGTAGCGCATGATTGTGTAATAGGCGACAACGTAATTGTTGCTAACTCGGTGCAATTGGCAGGCCACATTAATGTATATGAGTTTGCCTTTATTGGCGGCGGATCATTAGTGCACCAGTTTGTTGAAATTGGCGCGCATAGCATGATCTCGGGTGGATCGCTGGTTCGTAAAGACGTACCGCCATATACCAAGGCTGGCCGTGAGCCGGTTTCTTATATCGGTATCAATTCGGTAGGCTTACGCCGCCGTGGTTTTTCAAACGAAAAAATTGCTGAGATACAGGAAATTTACCGGGTTATTTTCCTGAAAAAATACAATATCACCAAAGCACTCGACATGATTGATGCCGAGTTTAACCCAACTGTGGAACGCGACGAGATCATCAACTTTGTACAGAACTCGCAACGTGGCATCATGAAGGGGTTTGGGAATAGTTAACACCACACAATGTCATGCTGAATTTATTTCAGCATCCCACTTGCTAAGTATCCGCCTGTCCTGTGGGATGCCGAAACAAGTTCGGCATGACGTAACTTTTTAATAATCACCATGCAAATCACCCTCCAAAACGTTGGCCGCCGTTTTAACCGCGACTGGATATTCAGGGGGATTGATTATACATTTAGCCAAGGCGAAACTTACGCTGTACTTGGATCGAATGGGTCCGGAAAATCAACTTTATTGGCTGTTTTAAATGGCAGCCTCGCACCATCTGTCGGTGAGATTAACTTTACTAACGGCGGTTCTGTGGTAGAAATCGGTGAGGTGTTTAATTACCTGAGCCTTGCTGCCCCATACCTTGAACTGATAGAAGAGTTTTCGTTAAGCGAGATGATTGACTTCCATTTCAAGTTTAAAGCTTATAAGCCCGGGGTAGATAAAGCTGCTATTATAGAATTGCTTAATTTGCCGGGTAATACTAATAAACTCATTAAATATTTTTCGTCGGGTATGAAACAGCGGCTTAAGCTGGCGCTGGCTTTTTGTGCCGATACGCCTATCCTGATGTTGGATGAGCCTACCTCAAACCTTGACGCGCAGGGTGTAGAATGGTATTTGAGTTTAGTACAGCAATTTGCTGTCGGGCGTCTGACGATTATCTGTTCCAACCAGGAGCATGAGTATAGCTTTTGCCAGCATCAGCTAGATATTACAGATTATAAAAAGCCCATTTCCACCACGTCATTGCGAGCGTAGCGTGGCAATCTCTACACGATAGGCGGCCGCTTTGCCGGAGATCGTCACGCTCGTTCCTCGCTCACGATGACGTGACGGGTAGTGAACGGGTGCCTCAAGCTCGCCCATTTCCACCACGTCATTGCGAGCGTAGCGTGGCAATCTCTACACGATAGGTAGCCGCTTTGCCGGAGATCGTCACGCTCGTTCCTCGCTCACGATGACGTGACGGGTAGTGAACGGGTGCCTCAAGCTCGCCCATTTCCACCACGTCATTGCGAGCGTAGCGTGGCAATCTCTACACGATAGGTAGCCGCTTTGCCGGAGATCGTCACGCTCGTTCCTCGCTCACGATGACGTGACGGGTAGTGAACGGGTGCCTCAAGCTCGCCCATTTCCACCACGTCATTGCGAGCGTAGCGTGGCAATCTCTACACGATAGGTAGCCGCTTTGCCGGAGATCGTCACGCTCGTTCCTCGCTCACGATGACGTGACGGGTAGTGAACGGGTGCCTCAAGCTCGCCCATTTCCACCACGTCATTGCGAGCGTAGCGTGGCAATCTCTACACGATAGGCATCCGCTTTGCCGGAGATCGTCACGCTCGTTCCTCGCTCACGATGACGTGACGGGTAGTGAACGGGTGCCTCAAGCTCGCCCATTTCCACCACGTCATTGCGAGCGTAGCGTGGCAATCTCTACACGATAGGCATCCGCTTTGCCGGAGATCGTCACGCTCGTTCCTCGCTCACGATGACGTGACGGGTAGTGAACGGGTGCCTCAAGCTCGCCCATTTCCACCACGTCATTGCGAGCGTAGCGTGGCAATCTCTACACGATAGGCATCCGCTTTGCCGGAGATCGTCACGCTCGTTCCTCGCTCACGATGACGTGACGGGTAGTGAACGGGTGCCTCAAGCTCGCCCATTTCCACCACGTCATTGCGAGCGTAGCGTGGCAATCTCTACACGATAGACATCCGCTTTGCCGGAGATCGTCACGCTCGTTCCTCGCTCACGATGACGTGTATGGTGATAATAAATCTCTCAAGGAATCTTGCTTGATCTGGCCGGTGATGAGCAACAACACGCCGTAACATCCTATCGATACCGGTATCGCCAACCAATTGTAATTCAAGAAAATGTGCGTTAGTCCCCCGGCAACAACTGTGCACGTAGTGCAAATTACTGTAGGCAACCATACCCGGCTCAAATCTGCAACCTCATTTTTGGCTAAGTAGTAAATCACTTGCGCGACACACGCCAGCAGAAAAGCAACCGCAGCGCCTTCATTTTGATAAAGCGGAATCAGTATAACATCCCCGGCAACATTCACGGCCAGCGTCAGGATAAAAGCATGGAGGATCATTTTCAATCTGCCCTGCGCGAAAAACATCGTCCACAAAAAATTCTCCAAATACAAAAGCGGTAAGCATAAAGACAGGAAGAAAACCACATGAGCATTTACCGCTCCGTATTTGCCATGGGTTATCCAATCAACCACCGGGCTCCAGCAAATATTAATGAGCAATACTGACAAACCGGCTATGATGGCTTCTGTACCGATCAGTAATTTCAACCCGCCAATATTCAGATCTCCTCCCTTAACCATTTTAGTAAATCGTGGGATAAGTAATGGCGCAATGGCCGACAGCGGCAGCAAAGCAATCTCAAATACTTTATAAGCAAAACTATATTCAGCCAGCTTAGCAGCCGACAGCATAAAGCCAATAAAGATCCAATCAAACCGCGCGAGTGATGAGGTGATGATCACCACGCCAATTTGCGGCAGGGCCTCTTTTACCAGGCTAAAGTAAGCCGGTTTATTCCATTTCAATTTTATGTCGATGCCTGCCGAGCGTTTAAATAAAATCAGCCCGATCAAAAACTCTAATACATCGCCGGCAATAAAAACGATGACAATGGTGGTCAAATCAAATCGATGTAATACAAAACAAATCAGTAATAGTGCACATCGTACAAAATTAGAGATTACCGACAGCCAGGCCATCAGCTTAAACAATTCCAGTCCGTTAGCGGCTTGCTTGTACGGTGTCGAGAAATAGATCATTAACTTGCCGATACCAATCAGTAATAGCAGCTTATAAACCGCAGGCACATCAGGAAACAATGCATAGCCTATCAGTAGCAATCCGTAAAACAGCAAGCCGGTTATAATGGTGTGGATGATATAAAGGGAAAGGGCAGCTTGCCGGTCGTCATCGGCAGCGATTTTTTTGACGATGAGTTGGTCGATCCCGCAGGAAAGAATATTGAAAGCTGCCAGCAGTATGGCCAGCGCCAGGTTTAATTTGCCAAAGCTATCTTTGCTTAAACCGGTTGAAAGCACATAAAAAATAACCAGCCCGAAAACATTGTTAGCCACCAAAGCCGCAGCATTGGCCGAGAAATTTTTAAGATGGCCGGGTTTCGACATGTGCTATCGATGGTTTATATTCTGCCGCTAATTCGGGTTTTACGCTTTTCGTTTTCTTTAGCTCGTTTTCCAGCCGAAGCAGGTAGTGATATTTTAGCCACTTGTTTTTATAAGTAATGCGTGCAATGTCCAGCCCCTCCTTGCCGTCTAAAAAACCACCGTATAAAACGTAAGCCTTAATAAAGCTAAATATAGGCGATAGATACAGATTTACCACATTTGCCTTTTTGCCTGCGTTCAAATACTTTTCGGCACTCAGCCGTGCATAGTATAGTGCTTTAGCATTACACTCGCCGCGATCTTTGACCGAGTAATGGTGCATGTGGCCATCCAGGCGCTGCATCTGGCTGCCATCGGGTATTAATAAAGTTTCGTGAACGTTTGACTCGGACCATTTAACCCGTGTACGGTTAAACAAGCGGATATGATGATCGCGTCCCCAGGCACCATAACGGATCAGCTTTTTGCCGAAGTATGATTTAAAACGAATATCATAAACCATGGTTGGGTCGTCCAGTTTAAGACTATGGAGGGATAGTACCAGTTCTAAATCGGCAATTTCATCAGCATCAACACTTAAAACCCAATCGTATTTAGCCAGCTCAATACCTTTATTTTTATTAGCGCCATAGCCATCCCAGGGGCGCTGATATAGTCGACACCCCTGATTAATCGCAACGCTGCAGGTTTCGTCTGTGCTGTAATTATCTATGATAATTATATCATCGGTAATCAGTTTTGCAGCTGCAATACACTCTGTTATTGCTTCCGCTTCATTTTTGGTTATAATAACTACCGATAATGGGATCATCCTGATTGTAATTTATACGCGTTTAACACGAGTTGATTGATAGAAACACGAGCCCGGTTAACAAAAGGTTGCCTATACCCGTAAAAATTACAAAGTAGGGGGCGTCTCAATTTTCCATCACGTCATCGTGAGCGAGGTACGAGCGTGACGATCCCGGTATCGCTTTGCTAGCTTGGCGCTCGTATAGCGCTCAATTGCCGCTAAGGCTGTTAGTTTTTCGCGAGTCGTTTATTTTTTTAAGGTACTCAAGAAGGCTACGCCGTTTTGGCTTGATCCAAAAGTAACCAAAAGATCAAGTCAGGACAATCGCTTCCACTACACAGGCCAGACTCCCGGCCGCGCGCCCTGACCGGCCATTACCCGCATTTTTGATTTGCATGTTGTTTAGCAGTATTTATAATGTGTGCAGCATCCGTCAGACGCAGAGCTTCGGGTGAAAGCGGGTAAAACAATGGTGGCCTTGTGCGGCAACAGGCCTCTGCCCAGGTTTTACCCGATTTGCAGGGCAAAGGCCCAGAGCGCAAAGAAGCATTGCGGGTGACTTGATTTTTTGTTACTTTTTCATTAAGGAAAAAGTAATGGGCCTTAGCGGCCAAGAGCGCTATGCGAGCGATAAGTAACCAAGCGATCCGGAGATCGTCACGCTCGTACCTCGCTCACGATGACGTGGTGGGGAGGTGGTTAGTAAACAAACCCGCTCAGTTGAGAGATCGTCACGCTCGTACCTCGCTCACGATGACGTGGTGGTGAGTTGGTTAGTAAGCAAACCCGCTCAGTTGAGAGATCGTCACGCTCGTACCTCGCTCACGATGACGTGGTGGGGAGGTGGTTTAGTAAGCAAACCTGCTCAGTTGAGAGATCGTCACGCTCGTACCTCGCTCACGATGACGTAGTGGGGAGGTGGTTTAGTAAACAGACCTGCTCAGTTGAGAGATCGTCACGCTCGTACCTTGCTCACGATGACGTAATGGGGAGTTGCTTTAGTAAACAAACCTGCTCAGTTAAGAGATCGTCGCATTGGTACCTCGCTCACGATGACGCCTGGGTTAAAACATCGATTTCATTTTAATAAGCTGTCATTCTTGTTTTTTTTAATTAAATTTATTTATCAGGGCAACCTTTCACTTATTATTAACGTGATGCTAGTAATTAACGGATGATACACACCACCGCAACGATTTAATAACCCATATGGGCGAAGAAGAGTTACATCAACTGATAAGAGGCTGTTTAAAACAGGATAGGAAATGTCAGAAAATGCTGTACAAAGCATTCTATGGCTTCTCTATGGCTATCTGTTTGCGCTATGCCGGCGATAGGGATGAGGCTGCGGAGGTGATGAATCAGGGATTTCTGAAGGTTTTTACTAAGATAGAATCGTACGACACATCAAGGCCATTTAAAGCCTGGCTGGGTCGTATTATGACCAATGTGTCAATTGACTATTATCGTGCAAACCTGAAGATGGCTTATACCGAAGATTTGGATCAGGCCGAGCACGTATATGATGCCAGTGTAGCTACAGACAATAATTTAAATTATGCCGATCTGTTGGCAATGGTACAAAGGTTGCCGCAAGGCTATCGCACCGTGTTTAACTTGTTTGCGATAGACGGCTACTCGCACGAGGAAATTGCCGAAATGCTGAACATCAACATCGGTACATCAAAATCAAATCTTTTTAAAGCCAGGCAAAAATTAAAGCAAATGATCCTGGATGCTGATTCATCCAGCAATTATTTAAACGGCGTAAGTTTTACACCGGTGGTGGCCATTAATGCGGCCAGCGTTTCACCGGGTTTTTATAATAACAAAGGTATTAGAGAATGAAAAAGGAAAAGGGCATAGATGATATCTTCAAACATGGCCTCGGAGAGCCGGCAGACGAGCCGTCTTTCAGAGAAAGTGATTGGGATAACCTCGATAACATGCTTGACAAGGAAAGGCGGGGTGGAAGGATTTTTTGGCTGCCTATTTTAGGCAGTGTTGCAGCAGTGTTGCTTGCATTTTTTGGCTGGTGGCTGTTTAAGCCGCAAGCCGGCAACACCGTGCAAAACACACAACAGGTCGCTATTAATAAAACAACAAAAATACAAGCGGCTGCAAACGCAGCACAGCAGCAACAAATAGCGGCCACCGGCCAACCTCGCAAAAGCACAGCACAAAATGTTAAATCTGCTAACACAACAGCTATTGAAAAAACTACTACGCAACAAACTAAAGTACAGCCGCAATATTTAGCAGGCATTAGCCACGCAGATAATGCAAATTCAAATAAACAACCTGTTACAGGTAAAAAGCAACTTTTAAACTTGCCTGATTTGGGCAGTTATAAAAACGTTGCTGATACGGTGAGACCTTACGAAGTTTTAGCAGCAGTTAGCAGCAACGCCGTAATTATTGATACTGCCAGGCCAACTACCCCGGCTTTAGCAGATCAGCCTAAAACGGGGATTAATACTTTAGCGGTGGCCTCACCTAAGCAAATTAAGAAGCCTGTGATGAGCAGCGCCTTCAGGCCGCAATACTCGGTAAGTGTGCTGGCAGCTTCTGAGGTTAATGGCGTGGGTTCATTCCAGTCTACCAGTGCAGGTACCAACATAGGTTTGTTGTTTACGGCGGGAGTTAAGAAGTTTAGCCTGAGCAGCGGCGCCACTTACTCTACCAAACCCTATAGTTTGCCTTTTAGCGATTACCATACCGCTTATCAGTTTAAAAACAATCCCCAATATGTAACTGCAGACTGCCGGGTGTTGGATATTCCGATAAATGTGGGTTATCAGTTGTATAACAAATCAAGTAATAAGATTACGGTAGCTACCGGTATATCGTCATACATTATGCTGCACGAAAGCTATACGTATGATTATGGTAATACATCAACCCTGTATGGGCCATCTTATTACGCGGTTAAAGGGAAAGGTAAATATTTCTTCAGCATCGCCAACTTGCAGGCAAGTTATGAACGAAAAGTCAACTCAAGCATGGGCCTGAGTTTGACACCTTACTTAAAATTACCACTGTCAGACATTGGTTACAGCCAGGTCAGGGTGCAAACCTTCGGTGTCGCAGTAGGGCTTAACTGGAACATAAATTCGCTAACAAAACCTAAGTAAAAACATGAAACATTTGAGTATTATTTTACTCGCCTGGATGAGTTTATTCCAGACGGGACAGGGACTTTATGCGTGTAAAAATGCCGAAATCAGCCTCTTTTCGAGCGCACCAATTGAGGATATTGCAGCTAAAACAAGCTCGGGGCAATCAGTTTATAATGCCGCCACCGGCGATTTGGTTTTCAGCGTAGCGATCAACACGTTTAAGTTCCCCAAATCATTAATGCAGGACCATTTTAACAGCGATTACCTGGAAAGCGACAAATATCCGCATGCCACCTTCAAAGGTAAGGTACAAGAACATCCGGATCTGACAAAAGACGGTACTTATCCTATTAACGTTACCGGCGTGCTGGACGTACACAATGTAAAACAAACCCGTACTATTCCGGGCACGCTTATAGTGAGCAACGGCACCGTTACCATGAAATCAGAGTTCATAGTTAAATGTGCCGATCACCACATAGAGATACCGCGACTGGTATTTCACAACATTGCAGAGAGTATAAAAATGAACGTAACTGCCACGTATACGGCAGCCAAATAAATAACACACAATTATCACAACAATGAAAAAACACATCGTATTAGTAGCCGCACTTGCACTTACATTAGGTGCAAAGGCGCAACAAAAATCGGCAGCTGATTCTTTAATGAGCTCGATGGGCAAAGACGAAAAACCGGTACCGGTAGCCATTTTTAAATCAACCAGGCTGGTGTTATCTCAAACTACCGAGATGGTTAAAAAGAATGCGCTTAACTTCGAGATCATCCACCGTTTTGGCGACATTGCCGGCCATAACGGCGGTGGCGAAACCGCATACGGTATAGATAGGGTTAATGATGTTCTGATAGGCTTTGAATACGGTATTACCGATAATTTAAACGTAGACTATGCCCGTAGCACCATTGGCCAATTAATGCAACTGGAGTTGAAATGGGCTGTAATTCATCAAATGTCTGATGATAGCTCGCCAATAGCGATAACTTTATTGGGCGAGGCGGGTGTTAAACCTTACCAAACCGATATTTACACCACCTTTAGCAGCAGGCAGTCATACCTTGCTCAGGCAGTCATTGCCCGTAAATTTGGCTCGGCGCTTTCCTTGCAAGTATCTCCAACATACGTAAGCGAAAATACCCCGTTGCCACTAGATCCGGCTAATGAGAAATCATTCTTTGCTATGCAAGCAGCTGCCCGCATTAAGGTAAGCAATCATTCTGGTTTCATTGTTGATTATGCGCATCCGTTCTCTAGTTTCAGAAGCAACAACTACAGTTTCCAGGACCCGCTGGGCTTTGGTTACGAGGTTGAAACGGGCGGCCACGTGTTTACACTGAACGTTACCAATGCAAACTCTATATCCGAAATGAATATGCTGACTACTTCTCAGCAACGTTACTCAAGAGGGCAATACCGTATTGGCTTCACCATTTCGCGGATGTTTGATTTTAACGGTAAAGGCAAAAAAGAAAAAGAAGATAAGTAAGCTTTAAAAGAAAATAAAAGCAATTACACAGGCTTTAAAAAAATAAAGCTGTTTAAAACTGTTTGAAAAGGAACTGCCATTGCGAACCAAGCGCAACGTCTTTAAATTTGGAGGTGAGGGACCATTTAGGAATTGCGCCGACGTTCGCAATGGCATTACAATAAACTTTCAATAGTTGGCCAAATATTGTCTGCTATAATTTTATAGCCTTCGGCCGATGGGTGCAGGCCATCCTGTAAATTAAGGTGTCGCCTCCCCGCTACACCCTCCAGGTAAAAAGGCACAAAAGCCGACTGATTCTGTTTGGCTACATCGCCAAAAATGTTACTAAAAGTTTCTGCCCTTGCCCCCGCCAAAAACGTTGGCAATTTCATGCCCATTAAAGCTATTTTTACCTGCGGGTATTTTGCTTTAACACGATCAATGATCTGCTGCAGGTTTTGTTTGGTGGTTGCAGCCGGGATACCGCGTATAGCATCGTTGATTCCTAATTCCAACACAAAAACGTCCACCGGGTGGCTCAGCCAATAATCCAACCTGCTTAAGCCGCCACGGGTAGTATCGCCGCTAAGGCCGGCATTTACGGTTTTGTAGTCCAATCCTGATGCCTCGATCTTTTGTTGAATCAAAGCCGGCAGCGATTCATTGTGCACGCTTACCAGGCCGTATCCGGCTGTCAGGCTATCGCCAAAAAATAATATGTTTTTCATCTAATTGTATAGATTAACCCGCAAAATGTTTATTTGTTGAAAACGTTGCCTTTAGGCTGGAACAATATTGAAATATCTTAGCCCGCAATTACCAGCAAGTGTATTATTTACAATATCCGTTCTTAAAACCCGTTTTAAATTAAACAATCCATTACAATTATGAAATTTGTGAAAGTTTTCTCGTTATCCGTATCCGTATTATCAGCCGTTATTTTGTTAGATGCGTGTAAAGCCAAAAAACCTGTTCAAACTCCGGCCGCCCCGGTTGAAGCACCAGCACCGGCACCTGCGCCCGCTGCTCCTGCGCCTGCACCAGTATCATCAGCCCCTGCGCCAGCTCCTGCTCCGACAGCACCAGACTATAACTTTGCCAACATACAATTTGAATTTAACTCAGGCATTTTAAAAACCGAGTCTTATCCAATTATGGACAAGGCCGCCGCTGCGATGAAGCAAGACCCAAGCGTTAAATTTGTGCTAAGAGGCCATGCATCGGCAGAAGGTACAGACGCACACAATATGGCGCTTTCTATTGAAAGAGCTAACTCGGTTAAAGCTTACCTGGTTAACTCGGGCGTAAGCGGTGATAATTTAATTGTTAAAGGTTTTGGCGATAAAAAACCCATTGCCGATAACAGTACTGAGGAAGGCCGTGTGAGAAACCGCAGGGTAGAGATCAAAAAGCAATAAAGGCTATCTTAGATTTGTTGTTAACCTGTTGATATATAGGAGAGTGTTAACAAATAAATCATCATAAGGTAACGCTTTTATGTTGTGTTGTGCTCTATCTTTAAGATATGCATTAACACATCACTAAAAACGTACTTTATGACATGGAGAAAATTTAGCGGAGAGGTCATCCAATCGCCCATTATTGAAGAAGTTGAACAAGCTATTGAGCGTGAATCCCTGCTGGGTAACAAGCTCAAGGTTTGCATTGGTACCGATTCGCAAGTAAAGGGTGCAGTTACAGATTTTGCCACCGTTATTGTTTTTTTACGCGAGGGCCGCGGCGGATTTATGTTTATCCACCAGGAGCGTACCTCGCAAAAAATGAGTATCAAGGAGCGTATGCTTACCGAGGTGCAAAAGTCGATTGACATTTCCTACAAGCTTTGCGATCTGCTTGATCTGTATGATGTTGATCTGGAGGTACACGCCGATATTAATACTAATCCCATGTTTAAATCAAACCAGGCGCTGCACGAAGCAATGGGTTACATTTTAAGCATGGGCTTTGTATTTAAGGCCAAACCCGAAGCATTTGCCAGCTCTTGCTGCGCTAACAAAATGGTACAGTAACCATTCAACTAACACTCTTTATTCCTCATAAAGAGATTGCCCGGCAGGCCTGATTTTGCCGGAGAAGCCGTTGTCACCCCTATCGCCGCCGTTTTCTTTGTTTTATCGGTTTTGCGCTTATTGTAGAAATTGACTATCTTAATTGCGCACATCAAATCGTATCGCAGTCTATGAAGAAGATATTCGCCTTCGGCTTACTTGTCTTTGTTGGCATTTACGCCAATGCTCAGGAAAAGCCGTTCATTGGTTTTACCCCAACTACGTCGCCTAAAGAGCACCAAACCGAGCAGGAATTTGATCAGTCAATTAGCGCCGAACGGATCAGCGCGACATTGAAAGATTTATCTGCTTACCCACATCATTTGGGTTCGCCGGGCGGAAAGGTAGTTGCCGGAAAGATCTTGCAGAAGTTCAAATCATACGGGTTCGATGCGCATTTGCAGCCATATAAAGTGCTGTTCCCAACGCCTAAAATCAGGTTGCTGGAAATGACAGGCCCCACGAAATATACTGCCGGACTAAAAGAAAGTCCATTAGCCGAAGACCCAACCTCTGGCCAGGATGGTCAATTACCCACCTATAACGCCTGGAGTGCAGATGGCGATGTAACCGGCCAACTGGTGTTTGTAAATTATGGACTGCCCGATGATTACGATATACTGGCCAGTATGGGCATTGACGTAAAAGGTAAGATAGTGATTGCGAAATATGGCAAATCATGGCGCGGCATTAAGCCCAAGGTGGCTTATGAGCACGGTGCTATTGGCTGCATCATCTATTCAGATCCTAAAGACGATGGTTATTATGCAGGCGACGTTTACCCGAAAGGCGCCTATAAAAACGAGACTGGCGTACAGCGTGGCTCGGTGATGGACATGGTGATCTACCCCGGCGATCCGTTGACGCCCGGCATTGGCGCTACTGAAAACGCCAAGCGGCTAGACAGGAAAGATGCGCCAACTATATTGAAAATACCGGTATTACCGATAAGCTATAAAGATGCCCAACCACTATTGGCAGCGCTGGAAGGCCCCGTAGCACCTGCCGATTGGCGGGGTGCACTGCCTTTCACTTATCACATCGGTCCCGGCGCAACTACCGTTCATTTGAAGCTGGAATTTAATTGGGATATGGTGACCGCTTATGATGTCATCGCCAAAATAAAGGGTTCTACCTATCCTGATGAATGGGTGTTGCGCGGCAACCATCACGATGGCTGGGTGAATGGCGCTGATGATCCGCTAAGCGGACAGACCGCCATGCTTGACGAAGCTAAAGCACTCGGCGACCTGCTTAAAACCGGCTGGAAACCCAGACGCAGCATTGTTTATTGTGCCTGGGATGGTGAGGAACCTGGCCTGCTAGGATCGACCGAATATGCAGAAGATTACGAGAAGGAGCTACAACAAAAGGCTGTGGTTTATATCAACTCGGATGATATATCGAGAGGGTTCTATCATGCCGGCGGCTCGCATGCGTTGGAAGGCTTTATGAGTGAGGTAGCAGAAAGTGTGATTGACCCTGAAGTTAAGGTGACCGTGGGCGAAAGAAGTAAAGCACACGAGTTGGTAACAGCCGGGTCGGCAAAAGCGCGTAAAGAGATCTGGGAGCGTAAGGTTGAACCTATCGAGGCCCTGGGGTCGGGTTCAGACTTTTCGTCTTTCCTGCAGCATTTAGGCGTACCCGCGTTGGATATTGGTTACGGTGGCGAAGGGCCGGGCGGCGAGTACCATTCTATTTACGACTCCTTTGCCGACTATAACCGCTTTAAGGACCCTGGCTCTATTTACAGTGCTACTTTGGCCAGAACGGTAGGGCATGTCGTTTTGCGCATGGCTAATGCCGATGTGTTGCCGTTCGATTTCAGAACCCTGTCTGCCACCTTAAATGGTTACGCCAAAGAACTGGTTGAGCTGGCTAATGACATGCGCGAAAACACAGCTATGCAAAACAAGCTGCTTAAAACTATCGATTACATGATAGCTGCCGACCCCACCAAACACCTGGACGCGCCCATTGCTAAATCAGAGGTGCCACCTATCGACTTCTCCGCATTAACTGCATCGTTGGATGCGCTGAAGGCCAGTACCAACAAACTGGCTGATAAAGTGGCAGCGGCTCCGGCATCAGCGACAGATCATAAACTACTAAATGAAACGCTTTACAAGGCCGAGCAGCAATTGCTATCGCCGGCCGGTTTGCCGCGCCGCCCATGGTACAGGCATACCATCTACGCACCGGGTTTCTACACAGGTTATGGCGTAAAGACCATGCCCGGCATCCGCGAAGCGATAGAACAGCGTAACTGGGACGAGGTGAAACAGCAGATTGCCGTTGTTGCTGCCAGCATTAACGCCTTAGCGTCTTACCTGGATAAAGCGGCGATGTGATTGAGGTGTTTTGTTTCACTTGTGTGTTAAACAAATGAAACAAGTGAAACAGATATTTATGGCAAACAATTGATTTATAATATTTTAGAAAATTTTAGTGAAACAGAATGAAACAGTATTTATGACTTTTAAGTCTTTTTTTGTTTCACTTTAAACTTACCATCTTATTGGGCGAAACAACGCAAGCAACCGGATTTGGTTAGCGCATTAATGCCTTTAAAACATTTAAAAAGCAATAATTAGCAACGTTGTTCATTTATTTGTCGCTCTTGGCTGCTAAGGCTGTTAGTTTTTCGTAATGAAAAGTAACCAAAAATCAAGTCACACGCAATGCTTCTTGGCTCAGGGCAATTGCGCTGCAAGCCGATAAAACCTGGGCAGGGGCCTGTTGCCGCCATTTGTCGCACATTGGCAATCGCTTCAGGCAACATTCCCGACAGCCCTGCAGCCGCACCGCCCACCATCGTTTTACCGTCTTCACCTGAAGCTCTGCGTCTGACGGATATTGCACACATTCTAGATTTGTCATCCTGTCCAAATAGCTATCGGGATTGTTTTTGGCCTCACACGTTAAGAACGATCGCTTTTAGCATGCAGAACTCATGTTTTGTGCAGACGTCAGCAAACCAGCTTCGGGTGAAAGCCAACAGAATAAGTTGGCTTGCGGATGGGAAAAGGCCTTTCAACTTTTTGCTGAAGCGATGGCCCTGTGCGAGCGTAGCAGGGCAAAAAGATTGCGGCCTTGTGGTTCTGTTGGCTTTGCCGGGCAAAGGCCCAGCGCGCAGGAAGCCTTTTTGCTGACTTGATTTTTGGTTCTTTGTATCAAGACAAAGAACAAAGCCAACCCGCGGCGATTGAGCGGGACGATGTCCAAAGTGTGAATACTCTACAATCAGAGCTATGAGATATTGCAGGTTACGTGGCAATGAGATCGTCACGCTCGTACCTCGCTCACGATGACGTAGTTGAAAAACAGATGATAATAACTCGGAATTTATTTACCCAAACAAATCACTACTCAAATACCTATCCCCTCTATCGCAGCAAATAAAAACGATAACGCCTTCTTTTAGTTCTTTAGCTAATTGGATAGCAGCAGATAATGCGCCCCCGCTGCTCATGCCGGCAAATACGCCTTCTTCTTTGGCAAAGCGGCGGGCCATGGTTGTGGCATCGGCTTCGGAGATGTCCATTACACGATCGACTCTTGACGGGTCAAATATTTTTGGCAGATAGGCTTCCGGCCAGCGGCGGATGCCGGGTATAGAGGAGCCTTCTGTAGGCTGGCAGCCTATAATCTGGATGTCGGGATTTACTTCTTTTAAATATTTTGAGCAACCCATAATAGTTCCGGTAGTACCCATAGCGCTCACAAAATGTGTGATCTTATGCTCGGTATCGCGCCAAATTTCGGGGCCGGTACTTTTGTAATGAGCCATAGAACAATCAGGATTAGCAAATTGATTTAGCAGAAAATATCCCTGGTTTGCAGCTTTATCTTCTGCATAGTCACGGCAGGCTTCTATACCATCCAATAAAGTTACTTTAGCGCCAAACGCCTCCATCGTGAGTACACGCTCTTTGGTTGAGTTTGAAGGCAGCGCCAGTTCAATTTCCAGTCCGTAAAGGCAGGCAATCATAGCTAACGCAATACCGGTATTGCCACTGGTGGCTTCAATTAACTTGCTTCCGGTTTTGATATCGCCACGCTCTAAAGCGCTTCTAACCATGTTTAATGCGGCTCTGTCCTTCACGCTTCCGCCGGGGTTGTTGCCTTCCAGCTTACCGTATATTTTTACGTTAGGATTTGGATTTAGTCGTTGGATTTCAACCAGCGGCGTATTGCCTATTAACTCAATTAATGTTGCCATTTTAGTCTTCACTCTTTTTTAGAACCTTCACCGTTGCCGAATTAAAAACGCGCGAGTGCGGCTCAACGGTCTTGGTCAGCCAAACGTTACCGCCAATAATACTGTTATGTCCTACCACGGTATCGCCACCCAAAATAGTAGCGCCCGAATAAATTACCACATTATCTTCAACCGTCGGATGGCGTTTCGTATCGGCCATATACTTCGCAACGCTTAACGCACCTAAAGTTACGCCCTGGTATAATTTTACATTTTTACCAATACGGGTGGTTTCGCCAATTACAATGCCGGTGCCATGATCGATGTAAAAATATTCATCTATTTCGGCAGCGGGGTGGATATCAATACCGGTTTTTGAGTGTGCGTATTCGGTTAATATTCTTGGGATCAATGGTACATTATGCTCGTATAAACTATGCGCCAATCGATAAAATGATATCGCAAAAAATCCCGGATAGGTGCGGATCACCTCAAACTCGCTACGCGCGGCCGGGTCGCCGTTAAAAATAGCCTGTATATCGGTATTCAATATCCGGTATAGTTCAGGCAGCGAGTTAAAGAAACTTTGCGCGCAATTTTTACCTTCAGCGCAAGCCTTTGTTGCATTCATGATGTGCAGCAACTCGTCCTGTAGCTTGGCAAACTCATCGTGCAATTGCCCAATAGATAGAAATACTTTTTTAGATTGCTCTGGAAACAACAAACGAATTACCTCCATGGCCCAAGCCGTGATCTCTTTGTTAGAGGGCACGGCTTCAGCCAGTTGCTGTTTGTTCAATATCTGGCGGTAAAATTCGTCGTTCATTATAATACGCCGCTTAGTGGCTATGTGTAATGCAAGTTTATATAAAAAAATGTTGTTTGGATGTAAAAACTATCTTTTTGCCAGGATTTGAATTCCGGGCTTATAATTTTTGTATGCACCAGGTGGTCATACAGCGCAAATTCTGTACGTTGGTAGTTTTGATGGGTTCATAGAGCCTGCCGAATTTCTGGGTATAGTTAAGCAACATCTCCTGGTTAACCAAATACCTTGTCGAGCCATCCGGTAACAGGTAACGGCCATCACCCAGGTTAGTGACTAATTCTTCAATCCCAATATCAGAAGCTAACCTGGCAAAGAAATAGCCCCCCGGTTTTAGTACACGGAAAGCTTCGCTAATCATACCGTTAAAATGTGTTTCATTGCGGGCAAAATGCAACACTGCGCTGCTAATCAGTAAATCAAAACCGTCATCTGCAAAAGGCAGATTATCTGCATGCGCGAGACTGAAATTTTCTGTCGGATTTTGGGGCGATAGTTCTGCAGCCAAACCCTGAACGCCTCTGATAGCGTCTGGGTTTTGATCGACACCAAAAACTTCGTAACCATTTTTCAAAAAGTAGATCAGGTTGCGCCCGGTACCACAGCCAATGTCTAATACTTTTGTGCAATTTTCGTAAGTCCCCTTTAGCAGCTGATCAAACAGGTAGATATCGATATTGCCGTAAGTTTGCTGCGGATTTTTGGGCATGATAATTAGATTTAATGAGTAAGATATAATATACTATTGTCATCCTGAACGTAGTGAAGGATCTGCCGATAAGCTTCGCAATTTACATAGTTTGCAGATGCTTTGACAAGTAAAAAAACGTCATCGTGAGCGAGGTACGAGCGTGACGATCTCTGAACAATTTGCTTAGTATGTCGGCTGGAGATTGCCACACTCGTACCTCGTTCGCAATGACGTGACGGTTAATTGCCTTCATAATATCAATTGTCATTTCACCTTCATAGTTGCGAAATTTGATAACTCAGCACGACAGCCCCGGTGTGTAAAAACCTATAATCAATATGCCAGCAACTGCTGCATTGCTTTTTCAAGACGAGATTTGCCCAGGAATTGATTTTCCAGTCCTTTATCCATGGGTACGGGGGTATCCAGACTTGCGCAGCGCATTACCGGTGCTTCCAGCTCTTTAAAGCATTTCTCGCCAATTGTAGCCGCAACTTCGGCACCAAAACCGCTGGTTAAAGTATCTTCATGCAGCACCAATGCCCGGTGTGTTTTACTTACACTGGCAATGACTGTTGCACTGTCCCAGGGTTGCAGGCTGCGCAAATCAATCAATTCTATAGATTGATCCGGGTGTTTGCTCATATATTCTAAGGCCCAGTGTACAGCATAGCCGTAAGCAATGATGGTAGCCTGAATTCCTTTTTTTACCACGCGGGCTTTACCTATCTCCACATACATTTCGCCATCGGGCACTTCGCCGGTTAAATTGCGGTACAGGTATTTATGCTCGAAATACATTACCGGGTTGGGGTCGGCAATGGATGCCATGAGCAGGCCCTTTGCATCGGCCGGAAAAGCCGGATAAACTACCTTAAGCCCCGGTGTTTTGGTAAACCAGGCCTCAGTGCTTTGCGAGTGGAAAGGCCCGCCCGCGGTGCCGGCACCCGTAGGCATTCTAATCACTACATCAACATTTTGCCCCCAGCGATAATGCGTTTTGGCCAAATTGTTTATGATCTGCGTAAAACCGCTGCTTACAAAATCTGCAAATTGCATCTCTACCACGGCCTTATAGCCATTGAGTGAAAGACCCATTGCCGCACCAATAACGCCCGACTCGCAAAGCGGGGTATTGCGCACACGTTCCGGGCCGAAAAATTCTGAAAAATTCTCGGTCACTTTAAAAACGCCGCCGTATTCTGCTATATCCTGACCCATAATTACCAGGTTGGGGTATTTATCCATAGACAGTAACAGGCCGTCGCGTAGCGCATCAATAAAACGCACCACGTTTGACTTTGATGACAGCTTGAACGCGGGTTTGCCGGCAGGCTTATACACGTCGCCCAGTTCTGTAAATATATTGGGGCGAATATCTTTTTCGGCCATTACCTTGCTAATCACCGGCTCAATTTCTTTTAAAATTTCATCCCGCAAATAAGGGATCCACTCAGGCCGCAGTGCACCTTGCGAGATCAAGTAGTTTTCAAAAACGTGCAATGGGTCCTTGTCCTGCCATTCGGCAATCAAATCCTGTGGTACGTATTTAACACCCGATGCTTCCTCATGGCCGCGTACTCTAAAGGTCATGCACTCCACCAATACAGGCCGGGGCTTTTGGCGTATGCTATGTGCAATCTCGCTGATGACATAATAAACCTCCAATACATTGTTGCCGTTAAGCTGGCGGCCCTCAATACCATAACCGGCGGCTTTATCTACCAGTCTTTTTGTACGATATTGCTCTTTCGTTGGGGTTGATAAGGCGTAGCCATTATTTTCTATCAGGAAGATCACCGGCAGGTTCCAAACCGCAGCTATGTTCAATGCCTCGTGGAAATCGCCTTCGCTGGTGCCGCCTTCACCGGTAAAAACCAACGTCGCTTTTTTGCGGTCGGCCAAAACATCGGCCAGGGCAATACCGTCGGCCAGCGCCATTTGCGGCCCCAGGTGCGATATCATGCCGATAATTTTATGTTCTTGTGTGCCGAAATGAAATGACCTGTCGCGGCCCTTGGTAAAACCCGAAGCCTTGCCCTGCCATTGCCCAAGTAGCCTGTTAAACGGCACATCGCGGGTAGTAAACACGCCAAGATTGCGGTGCATAGGCAAGATATATTCATCGGGCTGCATGGCCAGGGTAGCACCTACAGCAATAGCCTCTTGCCCAATGCCGGAAAACCACTTACCAATGCGCCCCTGCCGCAGCAGGATAAGCATTTTCTCTTCAATAACACGTGGATACAGCAACTTCTTGTAAATTGCTATTAACGCATTATCGTCCAGGCTTTTCCGGTCAAAAATCATATACCCAATCTAATGAATTTTTTGTAAACCCCAATCCGTGGTTTAGGGGGCACCTAATTTAAAGAAGATAATTGCCGATCCAAAATGCTGAAGTCGAATTTGGGCTTAATGGCGTACTTTATTTGAATTAATCCGCTGGAGAAAGTTTCGCTGGCCAGTAGCAGCAGGTCCAGCTTTTCAGCTACATCATGAAACAGTGGTTTGCCGCCGCCTAATACCACGGGATGTACCGAGATAATGAACTCTGTAACCAGTTTATGTTTGATGAATGAAGACAGCAAACTCGAGCCACCAAACAGCCAGATATTTTGACCGGGTTGCCCGCGGATAGCCTCTACACTTTTCAGGAAGTTTTTACTGTCGATAACAATGATCTCCTCGTTGGGGATAATAAAGGGGGTATCGGTGAAGACGTAAAGCTGCTTATCGCCAAAAGGACTGGGCATGCCGTCAATCCTATCATAGCTTTTGCGGCCCATAAATATGGCATCGACACCGGCGAAGAAAGCATCCATGCCATAGTCCTGATCGCTCAAACACCAATCGGTTTCGCCATTGGGGCCTTCAATAAAGCCATCCAGACTTACCGCCAGGTTTAAAATGATCTTACGCATGTTTAGTTTTCGTTTTGATGACGTTCTTTCCACTGCCCGGCAAATGATTTACCGGCAACGTTAGGCATAGCTTTGTGATGCCCCCAGGTTTTCTTGAAGAAGGTTTTGAGAAGTTTATTTTTGGTAGCGCCGCTAAAAAAATCTTCCAACTTACGGCTTAGCATGCCTTTTTTCCAGGCAAACCAGCCCCATTTTTCGGCGGTAGATACGTAGCCCTGATCTACCGCGTCGCGACGATTAAGCAGCAGCATTTTATGTATGTCTATCTTTACCGGGCACACTTCAGTACATTTGCCGCAAAGGCTTGAAGCGTAACTTAGGTGCTTAAAGTCTTCCATCCCCTTTAGGTGCGGCGTAATAATAGAACCTATAGGCCCACTATATGCCGTGTTATAAGCATGGCCGCCAATATTCTTGTAAACCGGGCAACCATTCAAGCAAGCACCACAACGAATGCAGTACAGGCCCTGGCGCTGCTCTTTTTGAGCCAACAGGTTAGTACGGCCATTGTCAAGCAATATCACGTACATTTCTTCGGGGCCGTCGGTTTCATTAGGTTGGCGCGGGCCACTTAAAATGGTGTTGTAAACGGTTAGATTCTGGCCGGTACCGTGGGTGGCCAGCATGGGCCAGTAAAGGTCAAGATCCATCATGGATGGGATGATCTTTTCGATGCCCACCACTGCTATATGTATTTTAGGGAATGACGTACTTAAACGTGCATTACCTTCATTTTCTGAAAGGGCGATGCTGCCGGTATCGGCAATTAAAAAGTTACCACCGGTTATTCCTACTTCGGCAGTTACATATTTTTCGCGCAGCAACTCGCGGGCTTTTTGAGTAATTTGTTCTGGCGTAAAGTCTATAGGGGTTCCAAATTTTTCGTGAAACAGTTTGGCAATGTCTTCTTTAGACAAGTGCATGGCCGGCGTAACAATGTGGTAAGGCTTTTGCCCCAGCAATTGTACAATATATTCGCCCAGATCGGTTTCAATAGATTCGACTCCGTTATGCTCCAGGAACTCGTTCAGCTCAATCTCTTCGGTCACCATTGATTTTGATTTCACAATCATTTTGGCGCCGGCCTTTTGGATGATATTAAGAATCTCTTTGTTGGCTTCGGCTGCATCATTGGCCCAGATCACCTTGCCACCGCGTTTCTGAAAATTGGCTTCAAACTCAGGCAAAACCTTGTCCAGGTTCTCCATCATTTTCCACTTTAAAACATGGCCACGACGCTTGGCGTTTTCCAGGTTAATAATACGCGACAAGCCCCTATCAACCGCGGTATTGTATTTATTGATATTGTTGTTGATAATACGACGATGATCGATATCAAATGATTTTTCCGAGTCGGTCAGAAATTCCTCAGCAATACTTGTCATGCGGCTAATTTAGGTAAATACATTAATAAAAAAGCGGCAGGGGTTATTCCTGCCGCTTTTTTTGAATATTATAAAACGTAGAGACACATACTAGTGTCTCCAACTAGTGTCTGTACCTTATGCGCAGGCTATCTTGTTAACGCGCCTTGCGTGGCGGCCACCTTCAAACGGCGTACTGAAAAATATTTCGACAATTTTCTTAGCCTGCTCCAACGTCACAAAGTTTGACGGGATGCACAATACATTGGCATCCGTATGGCTGCGGGCCGGCTCGGTCACTGCTTCATTATAGCATAAAGCTGCGCGGATACCCTGATGTTTGTTAGCTGCAATGGCTACACCGTTGGCGCTGCCACAAATCAGGATGCCATAATCAAACTCGCCACTTTCAACCCCCAAAGCAACAGGATGCGCAAAGTCGGTATAGTCGCATGATTCTTTGGAGAACGTACCGAAATCCTTTACGTTTTCGCCCAGTATGGTTAACAGGTAATTCTTTAAATCGAAGCCTGCGTGATCTGCACCTATAGCTATTTTTAATCCTTCAATCATGATTATGAGTTCATTAATTCATCGTGAGCTTTTTCACGTCTTTTCTCTACTACCGATGCTACTACAATACCCACTTCATATAAAGCAAACAGCGGTACAGTGGCAATCATCGTCGTCATAAAATCTGGTGACGGCGATATAATAGCACCCACAATCAATAGGATGACAACGGCATAACGACGGGTCCTTTTCATGAAAGTACCGGTCAGAATACCAATAGATGCCAGTATATAAATGAATATCGGCAGCTCAAAAACAATACCCAGGATAAGGGTAATGGTTGCTACCATGGATAGGTATGAGCTTACTGTAAATTCATTTTTAATGGTGCTGCTTACGCTGTAATTAGCCAGGAAAGCAATTGATTCAGGCGCTATGACATAGTAACCAAATAAAATACCGATCAGAAACAAAGCAGAGGCGTAAAGTACGAAACCGCTGGCGGCTTTTCTTTCCTTTTCTAACAGCGCCGGTTTGATGAAACGCCAGATCTCCCACAAAATATAAGGGACACTAAGTATAATACCAATAAGCACCGACGAATTGATCATCAGCATAAACTGGCCTGCAACTTCGGTATTAATGATCTCGGCGTTAAAAGGCTTGGTAATACAAAAGCTATCACCAAGTTTACACATCATGCGATAGGTCCAAAAATCTGGACGGAACGGCCCCATGATGAAGGTCTCGAAAATGAAATTGTATTTCACAAAAGCAAGGATGGTAAACACCACCACAGAAATAGCGGCGCGGATCAGGTGCCATCTTAAAGCCTCCAAATGGTCAAAAAATGACATCTCGGCTTCAAGGCTTTTGCCTTTCTCTTTTATTGCTTTTACTAACTTATTGTCGTCGCTCATTGATGTGGCCGGGGACTAATGTCTCCCGCGTGCTAGTTACGTTTTTATTGGTGTAGACGGTTTTAATTATTCAGAAAACTCAAACGTTTCCATAAACTTGGTAGTAAAGTTACCGGCACGGAAGTTAGGGTCTTTCAATAATTTTAGGTGGAATGGTATCGTAGTTTTAATACCTTCAATAATAAACTCGCCCAATGCGCGCTCCATGGTGCTTAAAGCTTCTTCGCGGGTTTGCGCCACGCAAATTACTTTGGCAATCATTGAGTCGTAATTTGGCGGGATAACATAGCCGCTGTATACGTGCGTATCTATACGTACACCATGGCCACCCGGCGAGTGGAAATTGGTTATTTTACCCGGTGACGGGCGGAAGTTATTAAACGGATCTTCGGCATTAATACGGCACTCAATGGCATGCATGGTTGGCTCGTAATTTTTACCTGAGATGGGAATACCGGCAGCAACTTTAATTTGCTCTTTAATCAGGTCGAAATTGATCACCTCTTCGGTAACCGGGTGCTCTACCTGGATACGGGTATTCATTTCCATGAAGTAGAAGTTGCGGTCCTTATCAACCAAAAACTCTACGGTACCCGCACCTTCATATTTTACAGCTTTGGCGCCTTTGATGGCAGCCTCGCCCATTTTTTTACGTAGCTTCTCGGTCATGAAAGGCGATGGTGCCTCTTCAACCAATTTTTGGTGACGACGCTGAATAGAGCAATCGCGTTCTGACAAGTGGCAAACTTTACCATATTGATCGCCTACTACCTGTATTTCGATGTGACGCGGGTCCTGAACATATTTTTCAAGGTACATGCCATCGTTACCAAAAGCAGCGCCTGATTCTGCACGGGCTGAATCCCAGGCGTTTTCAAACTCTTCATCTTTCCAAACTATACGCATACCGCGGCCACCACCACCGGCAGTAGCTTTAAGGATTACAGGGTAACCAATTTTTTTTGCTATCGCGATACCTTCTTTCACGCTTTCTAACAAACCGTCAGAACCAGGAACAATTGGTACACCCGCTTTTTTCATGGTTTCTTTAGCCGAAGCCTTATCACCCATGGAGTTGATCTGATCGGCAGTAGCGCCTATGAATTTGATGCCGTACTCTGCACAGATGGCCGAGAACTTGGCATTCTCTGACAAGAAACCATAGCCCGGATGGATCGCATCGGCATTGGTTAGCTCGGCAGCTGATATTAAGTTTGGGATATTTAAATAAGAATCTTTACTTGGTGGCGGGCCTATACAAACAGCCTCATCCGCAAAACGTACGTGAAGGCTGTCACGGTCCGCAGTAGAATATACAGCAACCGTTTTAATACCCATTTCTTTACAGGTACGGATTATGCGAAGAGCAATTTCACCACGATTAGCTATTAATATTTTTTTAAACATGTTGTTGATATGCAAATGTGCAAATGTGCAGATATGCAGATGTATTTTTAGATGTGCTTATTATTTGCACATCCGCACACCTGCCTATTGGCACATCATATTAAATAGGTTCTACTAAAAATAATGGCTGGTCATATTCAACCGGCGAAGCGTTATCAACCAGTATTTTAACAATACGGCCGGAAACTTCTGATTCGATCTCGTTGAATAATTTCATGGCTTCAATGATACAAACTACTGTACCGCTTGAAACTTCATCGCCTACGTTTACAAATAATGGTTTATCTGGCGACGCTGAGCGGTAAAAAGTACCAATCATTGGCGATTTGATAGTGATGTAGTGCGATGTGTCGGCTACAGCCGGAGCTGCCGGTGCGGCAGGAGCAGCAGCCAAAGCCGGAGCAGCAGGTGCGGCGGCAACAGGTGCAGCAACCGGTACAGTTGCATGAACAACAGTTGGTTCCTGGTTAGTTTTAATAGTGATCTTAAAATCTTTTTGCTCTAACGATACTTCGTTTACGCCCGATTTGGAAACAAAGCGAATAAGATCTTGTATTTGTTTAATATCCATTGTTGCAGATTATAGGGTTTTTGGATAATGTGTATTAATCTAAGTTAGTTATAATGTTATAATGTGCAAATATGCGATTCGATGTGCAAATATGCAGATATGCAAATGTGCAGATGAATCTATAATTTAAGTTATTGATAATTAACAACTCGTATGGTATAATGTTCTTGAAAAAAGCATTTGCACATCTGCATATCCACGCATCTGCACATCTGTCTCTCATCTATGAATTATAGCCCCATTTAATGTACATAGCGCCCCAGGTAAAGCCACCACCAAAGGCAGCCAGTATCAGGTTGTCGCCTTTTTTAAATTTGCTTTCCCATTCCCACAAACATAAAGGTATAGTTGCATTGGTAGTATTACCGTAACGCTCAATGTTAACAATCACTTTGTCTTCGCTAACACCACAACGGTTAGCCGTGGCATCAATGATACGTTTGTTGGCCTGGTGTGGTACTAACCACGCTATATCTTCAGATGTCAGGTTATTGCGCTCCATTACTTCGGCAGCAACATCGGCCATACTGGTAACCGCAAATTTAAATACTGTTTTGCCTTCCTGGTAAGCATAATGCTCGCGGGCATCAATAGTTGCATGAGTTGCAGGTTTAACAGAACCACCGGCTTTCATATGCAGGAACGGAATGCCCGAACCATCGCTTTTCAAAACCGAATCTAACACGCCATAACCATCTGTACTTGGCTCTAACAAGGCACAACCTGCGCCGTCGCCAAAGATGATACAGGTAGCACGGTCCTGGTAGTCTACTATTGATGACATTTTATCGGCGCCAACAACCAGTACTTTTTTATGCATACCTGTTTCAATAAACTGTGCGCCGGTAGCTAAACCAAACACAAAGCCAGAGCAGGCAGCCTGCATATCAAACCCCCAGGCATTAACCGCACCAATTTTGTGTGCAAAAAGGTTAGCCGTAGCCGGGAAAGGCATATCAGGGGTAGTGGTACAAAAAATGATCAGGTCAATTTCTTCTGCGCCGATGCCGCGTTTTTCAAGCAGGCCCAAAACAGCAGGTACAGCCAGATCTGAGGTGCCCAGGCCTTCGCCTTTTAGTATTCTGCGTTCTTTGATACCGGTACGGCTGGTTATCCACTCGTCATTGGTATCAACCATGGTAGATAATTCCTGGTTGGTGAGTACATAGTCTGGCACGTAGCCATTAACAGCCGTAATAGCTGCAGTAATTTTACTCATAGTTATAATTTTTTATTGAAAGGCCTTGGCTATTTTAGCAACCAATTCGCTCTCAACCATATCTTTTGATAAAAGTACCATATTTTTAATGGCTTCGGGACTAGAAATTCCGTGGCCAACCACAACCGGGGCATTTAAACCTAAAATAGGGCTGCCACCGTATTGCTCATAATTAAACCTGTCAAAAAATTCGTCCTTCAAGCCCTTTTTGCGGGTGATGACGTAGAATGATTCGGCAAGTTTTAATATAATGTTCCCGGTAAAACCATCGCATACAAAAACATCGGCCATGTCACCAAACAGGTCACGTCCTTCGGCATTACCAATAAAGTTAAACTGGGATGTTTCTTTCATTAAAGGATAAGTGGCTTGGCAAAGCAGGTTTCCTTTTTCTTCTTCTTCGCCAATATTCATCAGCGCTACGCGGGGATTTTCTATACCGTAAACGTTTTGTGCCATCAGGCTGCCAAGCGCACCAAATTGTACTAATACTTCTGGTTTGCAATCGGCATTAGCGCCAACATCAAGCAATATGCTGATGCCGCCCTTTACCCTGGGTACAATGGTGGTAATAGCCGGGCGAAGAATGCCCGGAATAGTTTTAACACTAAACATGGAGCCAACCAGCATGGCACCGGTGTTGCCTGCCGATGAAAAGGCATCAATCTGCCCTTCTTTCAACAACCTAAAACCTACGCTGATACTTGAGTCTGCTTTTTGAACAACCGCTTTGGTGGGGTGCTCGCCCATGCCAATAACTTCGGTAGTATGCACATACTCGAAGTTATCCGGATTAAAGTTATTTTCGCGAAGAATGCTTATAGCTGCGTCTTTGTCGCCTATAAGCACCAGTGTATGGCCCGATAAAACCTTGTATGCTTCGATAGCCCCTAAAACGGTCGCTTTGGGGGCGTAATCTCCGCCCATAATATCTAAGCCAATCTTCATATTAGAAAATTAGTGTTAAGCTACTGCTTTTTCGATCAGTAATTTACCGTTGTAGTAAACATTACCGTCTACAGTGTATGCTCTGTGTGGCAAGTGCACGGCGCCGGTTACTTTGCAAGTAGTTAACGTTGGAGCGACAGCGTTGTCATGAGTTCTACGCTTATCTCTTCTTGATTTGGATATTTTACGTTTTGGATGTGGCATAACTTATAGTTATTATTATTTAATTTTTTTTAGCACGTCCCAGCGTGGGTCCGTGTTATCATTCTGTTCATTACCTGTCGATAGATTATTCAATTTATCGATCATCTCTTTATCACAATACTGGGTGTTACCCGCATCGCCACAGCCCGCAATAAGTGGTGCTGCAACATTAATATATTCGTAGATCAACCCGGCAAGCATCAGCTCATGCTCATTTTTGCTTAGGGTGATGATCTCGTCATCCTCTGTTATGTCCTCGTCGCCAAACTTGGCTATCTGCTGTTCGCGTACATCCACAGGTTGCGGATATTGCGCCAGGCAGGTATCGCAAGTAGCTTCAATAGTACCGGTGATATGAAAATCCAGGAGTAACATAGTTTCCTGTTTTTCCAATTCAACCTGGCATTTCAAGTCGGCTTTCTTTACCAGCGAGTAGTCAAACTCGTCAAAAAAATCATCCTTTACATCAAACTCAAAGTGATGCTTTCCCAGCGCTAAACCGGTAAAAGGAATCGAATAATTTCTTAGCGATTTCAATGAGCAACAATTAGCCTGCAAATGTAGGGAAAAATTGTAATACAGAAAAAGGTTTTTTTAAATTGGATTTACCCCCTTTAAAGCCCCCTCTAAATCTCCCCCGGTAGGGGAGACTTTTGTAGGTAATACTTTTTTAAGCCCTCCCTACCGGGGAGGGTTTGGGAGGGGCTGATGCTTATATCTTCAACTTTATATTCACTTTCTCCAATAAACCGGTAAGCCATACCATTGCAAAAGCAAATACAATACACTTTATTAACCCGCCCGTGCCCTGGCTTATATAGCCCGGATATTGAAGATTCGTCATCTCAAACAGCGGATAAAACAAGCCCGGCACAATATAACAGGTAAAAGCATTGCTACCGGCCGGCTCAATAATCTTGAACCATTTGTACTTGTTTTTAAAATCGACAATAAAAATAAAGAGTGCATATACCACCAAACTTATTGCGGTACAGATCAATACCCATGAAGGTGTATCGCGAACCTTAGAGATGCCACCACTAAAGTAACGCACGATGAAGCCCAGGTTAAACAGAATTACAGCCATGAGCAACATACCTATCCAAAGTAAGCGCAGCTCGCCCCGTTCGCGCAGGCGCATATATAATACTGCCACAAAAACGCCCGCCATGGTAAATGCCTGCATGGCGCCGTTACCAGATAGCCAGATGTACTGCCGCAGCGGATCAAGGAATGAAAGCATGCCGAAATGGAAATCGATATTAAAAAACATGAAGAAGATCCATGCGGCCGCCTGAATCCACAGGTATCCTTTAGAGTAATAATAAATGAGCGCGCATACCAGGTACGACCAGCCTATTAAACCCAAAATCTCCCACCAGGTAAAGTGCAGCCAATGATGCACAGGGTCCTTGCTTCGGTAAAGTATGGATAGTACAATGAGCAACGCACAACCAAAACCCTGCAGCAGGTATTTTTTTAGTTTGGATGTGTCTTTACTGTAATCGAGAAAGATAAAGAAGAAACTGAACACCATTAAACTTTCCCAAACCGGCCGGGGTAAGAGGGCATAAGCTTCGCTATAGCTGTCGACGTTAGAGAAAAAGAAGCCCATAAAGATCAGCGCGAACGACCGCATGACGATACGCAGTGGGGCATGATAGTCGCCACGTTTAATGCGGTTCTGAAAAGCAAAAGGTATTGAGAGGCCTACTATGAACAAAAACGCAGGGAAGATGGTGTCGGCTAATCCTAAGGCATCGGCATTCATTTTAGCATGATGTATCCATTGAGGGGTGTTAGGTACATCATCAAGATCATTCACAAAAATCATTAAAAACATGGTTACGGCCCGAAACACATCAATGGACCTAACCCGGCTCGGCTCACTATTCATCACGATATTTAATAGCCGCAACCTATAAAATGTTTGAGACTATGATGTTAAATTTTGTTAAAAAATACCTTAACGTTAGCATAGGGGGCATTTATTTGATTGTAACTCATTATTTACCTGACATTTTTTCAAAAAGTATAGCACCTTTAAAAATTATTGTAGATTTACCCTAACCATTAAAATTAAATATGAAAAAAATACTATTGGGTCTTGCTGCTTGCCTTGCCTTATCAAGCGCAGTAAAAGCACAAGACAACACCCTAACTAAAAAAGAAATTAAACAAGGCTGGAAATTGCTGTTTGACGGTACCGACCTTAAAGGCTGGCACTCATTTAAAAGAGATACCGCCGCTGCAAACTGGAAAGCAGTAAACGGCGAGATAAATTATGATCGTGACCATAACAATGCCGGCGACGATTTATTGACCGATGGCGTTTATGAAAACTATGAACTGCAACTACAGTGGAAAATAAGCCCGGGTGGTAATAGCGGTATTATTTTCGACGTGCAGGAAGCTCCGCAATATAGCGCAACCTATCAAACCGGTGCAGAAATGCAGGTTTTAGATAATGTTGGCGCTGACGACAACAAAAAACAAAATCACTTAGCAGGTTGCTTGTATGACATGATTGGTGATGCAACTGTATCACATCCGGTTACCCCAGGTGAGTGGAATCAGGTTAGATTGATCCAAAACAAAGGTCATTTAACTTTCTATTTAAATGGCACTAAGACTGTCGATGTGCAAATTGGCAGCCCTGAGTGGACAGCTGCTATCGCGCAAAGCAAATTCAAAGACAAATATTTTGCAGATTTCCTGAAAATTCAGAAAGGCCATATCGCTATCCAAAAACACCCGGGAGCAAGCGGTTGGAAAAACATGAAAATATTAGAGCTTAAAGACTAATTACGTCTTAGTTTAAAATACAGACCCGTTAATGCCTGGCGTTAACGGGTTTTTTGTTGTTTTATAATCACAATTAAATTATCCAGCTTTGTAGGCGATATATGAGCACAACGGCAACAGGCAAACTTTTAATTATTGATGACGAGGAACGCCTGCGCCAACTACTGGCCCGTGTTTTACAACTGGAGGGCTATACCATATTACAGGCCCCAACTGCAAAAGAAGGTTTGCGCCAATTAGATAATGCTGCGGTTGATGTTGTAATATGTGATGTTAAACTCCCCGATGCCAACGGCATTGAGTTGACCAAAACCATCAAAACCGCTCATCCTGCAGTAGAGATTATCATGCTTACAGCCTATGGCACCATCAACGATGGTGTAACCGCCATGAAAAACGGTGCTTTTGATTATATTACCAAAGGCGACGATAACGACAAGATCATACCCCTGGTGAGCAAGGCCATGGATAAAGCTACCTTGCAGCGCAGGGTATTTGAGCTGGAAAACAAGTTGAGTAAAAAATTTGGTTTTGAGCGCATTATTGGCACATCGCCCAGCATTACCAACGCCATTAAATTAGCGCAGCGCGTAGCCGCTACCGATACTACGGTTTTATTATTAGGCGAAACCGGCACGGGTAAAGAAATTTTTGCCGAAGCAATACACCATACCAGCCTGCGTAACACCAAGCCCTTTGTTGCTATAAATTGCAGCGCCTTTAGTAAAGATTTATTAGAGAGCGAATTGTTTGGCCATAAAGCCGGTGCATTTACCGGAGCCATCAAAGACAAAAAAGGGTTATTTGAAGAAGCTAACGGCGGCACTATTTTTTTAGATGAGATAGGCGAAATGGACGCCGACCTGCAGGCCAAATTACTGCGCGTATTGGAGTCGCAGCAATTTATTAAGATTGGCGATACCAAAACCACCCAGGTAAACGTGCGCATACTGGCAGCTACCAACCGCGATTTACAGGCAGAGATCACTGAAGGGCGCTTCCGGTCTGATCTGTTTTATCGCTTATCTGTCTTTCAGGTTGTACTGCCATCACTGCGCGACCGTCGCAATGATATAGGGTTATTAGCTACCAGCTTTGTTAAATTGTTCTCGGTTAAGGTGGGTAAGCAGGTTAACGGCTTTAGTACAGAGTTTTTAAAGAAGCTGGAAGCCTACAACTGGCCCGGTAATATCCGCGAATTGAAAAATGTCATTGAGCGCGCCGTAATTTTAAGCGATGACAAAGAGCTCGACACCGGTTTATTACCTTACGAGTTTGAGAAAGTACCCGCAGCTAACATCAACCCAAATTCAACTTTCGACCTCTCTATTATGGAGCAGCAGCATATTAAACGTGTGCTGGCCCATACCCAGGGCAACCGCGCTGAAGCCGCCCGGCTTTTAAACATTGGTGTTGCTACTTTGTACCGCAAGCTCAAGGAATATGGACTCGAATCATAGCGTTTACCCTTTCCATTTTGATAAAACCATATCAAAATGATATGGTAGTTACATAGTTGTGTTACCTGTACACCAATTTAACATATTCATTAATAAGTATTTAGGTTAATATTTATAGGTGTGGCACTTATTTGGCAAAAGAGGATGCATGTTTAATCACCCGATTTCTTCATCCCCTTTTTAATTATAATGAACTCTCATCTAAAAACCGTTACGGCTGCCGGCTTACTCATTACACTTGGAATTATTTTTGGCGACATAGGCACCTCGCCGCTGTATGTTTTTCAATCGCTTTTAATTGAAGGCGGCACAGCTAATCAATCGCTGGTGCTGGGTTCATTGTCCTGCATATTCTGGACGCTTACGCTGCAAACTACCTTTAAATATATTTTCATCACCCTGCAAGCCGACAATAACGGCGAGGGCGGCATCTTCTCTTTATACGCATTAGTGCGCCGTTATGGTAAATGGCTGGCTATCCCAGCCATCATTGGTGCAGGCACGTTGTTAGCCGACGGTATTATTACACCACCGGTATCCGTTGCCTCGGCTATAGAAGGGTTAAGCAACGTGCCTGCCCTGGCATCCTCGTTTATACCGGGTTGCTGGTTAATTATGGGTATTGTTACCGGCATCATTCTGCTGCTTTTCTTCTTTCAGCAGTTTGGCACCAAGGTGGTGGGTACTGCATTTGGGCCGGTTATGCTGATATGGTTTTTAACCATTGGCATCTTCGGTTTTTTGCAGGTGATGCATAACCCGGGCATATTTAAGGCTGTCAATCCGTATTATGGCGCCCGTTTATTGATGGATCATCCCAAAGGTTTCTGGCTGCTGGGTGCCGTATTTTTGTGTACTACCGGCGCCGAGGCATTATATTCTGATCTTGGACATTGCGGTCGCAAGAACATCCAGGTGAGCTGGTTATTTGTTAAAACTGCCCTGTTGCTAAATTATTTTGGACAGGCTGCCTGGGTTTTAAAACAACCGGTTAATACCAATTTTAGTTTGTTAAACCCGTTTTATCAGATAGTGCCGCACCCTGAAGTTTTGATGATACCTTGCGTAGCACTGGCTACGCTGGCTACGATTATTGCCAGCCAGGCGTTAATCAGCGGATCGTTTACCTTGATTAGCGAGGCTGTAAGTATGAACTTCTGGCCGCGTATCACTATTAAATATCCCTCAAACATCCGCGGGCAAATCTATATCCCCAGCATTAACTGGATACTATGTTTCGGCTGTATCGCGGTGACGCTTTATTTCCGTACCGTCGAGCATATGACTGCTGCCTACGGTTTCTCTATCACCATAGCTATGCTCATGACCACTATTTTAATGTACTATTTTATGCGGTATGTTAAACATTGGCCGGTATGGTTAGTGACTATCATTTTGTGCGTATTCTTAACTGTCGAGTTTAGTTTCTTCATTGTAAACGCAGTTAAAATTCTGAAACGTTTATTCTTCCTGGTATTTGAATTTGGGTTGATATTTACCATGTACGTTTGGTACAAAGCCCGCAAGATCAATAATCGCTTCCTGAATTTTGTAGATCTTAAATCCCATATTCCGTTGCTAAACGCGCTGAGTGCAGATGAATCTATAGCCAAATATGCCGGTCAGCTCATTTACTTAACCAAAGCCAATAACAGCAGGCAGATCGAGGAGAAAATTCTGTACTCTATCATGAGCCGCAGCCCTAAACGTGCCGACACGTATTGGTTTATCCACGTAGATACCACCTATGAGCCGTACACGATGGAATACAGCGTTGAACAACTGGAAGCCGGCAAGATCATTCGGGTCGACTTCCGTCTGGGTTTCAGAATACAACCGCGGGTGAATGTGTTATTCAGGAAAGTGATTGAAGATATGCTGAGCCGCAACGAATTGGATATCACCAGTAAATATACCTCGCTAAACCAGTTTAAAATAGTGTCCGATTTCAGGTTTGTGATCCTGGAAAAATTCCTGTCGTACAACAATGTATTTAGCGTAGCCGAAAGCTTTATTCTGAACAGCTATTTCAGCATCAAAAAGCTGGCACAGTCTGACGCTAAAACATTTGGTTTAGATACCAGCGAGATCCACATTGAAAAGATACCTTTAGTGGTAAACCCGGTTACTAACTTTAAATTAAAAAGGATAGACCCGGTAACGGGAGACCCTGTTCATGAGTTGGTGCACGCTTAAGATTATTTAAAGAAGTTAATGGCATAGCCAATAACTTCTTTAATGTACAGTTCCCAGTTACGTAATACGCCGGGATCAGGACAAAATAAGCCTATTCCTAATTGGGTATCGAAAGCCAGAAAATTGCAGGGATATGGGTCAACCTGTAAGCCCGCGTGTTTAAAAAGCATCAATGAGCGGCGCATATGGAAAGCCGAGGTTACCAATAAATATGGTGGTGGCAGATGTGTTTTTTCCAAAATGGCTTTGGTGAACTTTGCGTTTTCGAAGGTGTTTTTTGAATTGCTCTCGGTTAATATCAAGCTATCCGGAATATTAAATTTTTCAAGTTGGGTTTTAACATAAGTGGCCTCCCGGAAACTCCCGGGAGTTAGCAAGCCGTTTCCTCCGGATATCAGGATATGCGACACTTGTTTAGTTTCCATCAATTTAACGCCCTGTATAAATCGGTCAGACGCTTCGGTGAAATGACCGCCATCTTCGCCACCATCGCCAGAAAATCCGCCCAAAACAATCGCACAGCTATATTTTTTATGATTTACCGGCGTGCGCACATCCCAAACACCCTCAAACCAATTGAGTAGCACCGGTATCGAAAACAAGTAAAAAACCACCGCGGCCGCTATTAAGAATCGCTTTTTAGAACGCCTGTTTTTAACAAATATGCCCAATAATACCAGCGCGATTACCCAGTAAATGGGTAATATAAAAAACAGTAAGATTTTTGATAGGATAAAATACATAATATGCAATTGACTGCTAAGATATTAATTATACCAATATCGCTTACAAATAGGGCAATAACACAAATTATTATAGTGCCTTTACTTGCGTTCTTTATATTATCTTAGTGAATACAATAATAAACCAACGCATAGAAGCTGCGACCTCAAATTTTAATATCATTCATGAAAAAATACTGGCTATTAAGCTGTGTGGCTATCAGTGTATTTAGCTTAAATGGCTACGCACAAACCAACACTAACAAGGCCCTGGCGCAAACTATTTTAACTAACAATAATCTTGACTCTGTACAGGCGCGTGCTATTAATCTGCTTTCGGGCTTCTCGGCAGGTACATCTTATAATGAAGTCTGGATTCGCGATTTCAATACTTTTATCAAAGGATCATTAAAAGCTCATCCCAAAGAAGAAGTAAAGAAGATGCTGCTGATGTTCTTTAAGATCCAGGGCAATGATGGCAATATTGTGGACGGGGTGGTAGAAACCAAGAAGGCAAACGTCGGTTATGACTACCGGCATTCGGACTTACTGCCGGGTTGGGAAGCCCATAAAAACACCGTGGAAACCGACCAGGAATCATCACTGGTGCAGGCTATTCGTAAATATATCGATGTTACCGGCGACGTATCTATTTTGGATGAACAGATTGGCGGTAAATCAGTAATCAGTAGAATTGAGGCAGCATTAAATTATATCATGACCGACCGCTGGTCGGAAAAGTACGGACTGGTTACCGGAGCAACAACTATCGATTGGGGCGATATACAACCTGATGGCGGTTGGGGTGTGGCTGTTAACCAGAAAACCAAATGGGCAATCGATATTTATGATAACGCCATGTTTGCCATAGCGCTGCGCGATTTTATGCACTTTAAGCCTAAAACATATCAAACCAGTCATGATTGGACTATGATAGCAGCCAACCTGAAAACCAACGTACGAAGGTATCTTTGGGATGCGAAAGCGCAGAAATACATTCCGCATCTGTACCTGGACGGAAGTCCTTTTCCTGAAAGTTTTAATGAGCGCGAAATCTTGTACACCGGCGGGTCGGTAATTGCGATACTGGCCGGGTTCAACACCAAAGCCGAGGTGCTGGAAATTAACAGGCAGATGCTCGCGGCAGCAGCTAAACAACCTCATGCAACTATCGGTATGACAGTGTACCCGCCTTATCCAAAAGAGTTGTACTCTAATGTGCTTCCATTTACTTATCAGAATGCCGGCGATTGGACTTGGTTTGGTGGCCGCATGACCGGCGCTTTGCTTAACTATGGCATGGCGCAACAAGCTTATAATGATTTAATGCCGATGATTGACCGCACTATCCAAAACAAAGGTTTTTTTGAATGGTACAATGTACAAACCGGCGCCCCAAGTGGTTCAGGGAGTTTCAGGGGCGAGGCGGGAGTATTGTTTGAAGCGATTAGCCAGTTAAAGGATTGGGCCAATACACATAAGTAACACTTGCTGTCATTGCGAGCGAAGCGCGGCAATCGCAGGGTTGCGTAGTTCGCAATTGCCGCACTTCGCTCGCAATGACAACTAAATTAATGCTCTGACTGCCCCGGAATCTCAGGAATGCCCGGGTCGTCCAAGACTTGTACCGCTGTGCCGTCGCCTACGCTTTTCCAATCGTGCAATACCCAAACTACTTTTTTATCGGGGGATACCTCTATCATCTGCGGACCCTTACCATTTTGGCCGCGCGACGTGAAAATGGTGTTACCATTAGCCAGCCGGGTACAACTTTGTGGTGCCGATGTTAGTTGGTATGCAGCAGGCAAATCTGTTTTACAATTAAATTCCCATACGGTTTCGCCTTTGGTATTCACTTCGCGGGTAAGCCAGTCTTTTTCGTCGGTGATCAACGTATTCCCATTTTTTAATCTGATAGCTGCCCATGGCGATGAAATATCGTAACGCCAGATCTCTTTAAAATCTTTATCATACTCAACCACCTGGTTCATGGTTAAAAATGATACCAGGTAAGTGCCCTGCGCGGTTACTCTTGCCCTTCTGAACTGGCCGTGGATACCGGTTGGGTCCTGCGGATTTTTGTAGGGTAGTTCGTGCTCTACCTCAACTTTACCAGTCTTAATATTGATGATCATTAGTTTAGGCGGCAGACCATTTACGACAAACATTACGCGATCCAGGCCCAGGGGCTGGCAGGTATGTGTTTCGGTATGATCCATTCCGCCCGGAGTTTTGAAATCATAGCGCCAGATCACTTTTTTATCAGGCGTAATTTCGGCTATGTATTTCATACGCGTAAAAAGGATATTGCCGTTAGACAGCATCCAGACATCATCATACTCCGGCCCCTTGCCGGTAGCATAGGTCCAGATAACCTTGCCGTTGTTAATCAACGACATGATATTGCAGTTTTCGCCCACAAAAAGCATGGGGTGCTGCGCCAGTCCGTTGCCGGGCAAATCAGCGGGTGTTGGTTCGGTTGAATTGATCAATGACGCAGGCTCTTCGCCGGGACCCATAGCCGGTACGTTAGCTGCGGTAAACAGATTGAGCACATCCATACATGGCGTTGCACTCTTTTTTTTCTTTTGTGCTATAACAAGGCTTGGAACAATTGCTGCAAAGAGGACCAGCAAAAGGCTACTTTTAGTTATTTTCATGATCCGGAAATTTAGTTTATAAACGTTGTGGGTTTTAGCCCCACTCCTGTAATTGGCGCCAGGTAAACAAGTATAAAAATATTTGCGCTGATATGGAAAATGCAGGCTTGCGTTAAGTGGCTATTTAACAGCGGATAAGGCCGTTAATTAGCCCGGTTTATACCTGAATATTAATGCGGTAACGATTGCGTAGATTTTTGAAAAAGCGATTAATTTTTCTTTTGTCATTGCGAGGAGGACCGACGAAGCAATCGCACGCGTTCAAGCCGTCCTGCTTGCGATTGCCGCGCTTCGCTCGCAATGACAGCCATATCACATTACCCCTTCCCCTCATAAAAATCCTTAACAGCCTTCGCTCCACCAGCTATATTAGGCAACTTCATTTCAGAATATTTACGGGCGAAAATAATGCCTTGCGCCCCTGCTTTAAGGGCTGTCATGGTAGAGCGGTAAGCATCCTCGGGTGTGGTTTGTTTGTTTTTAGCCGCGTTGGGGATATCAATATCCAGCCCGGCGTAGATCTTGCATTTGCCTTGCACGCTATCTAACGCGCGTTTGGTTTCTTTGGCTACATAATCCTGCGGCATGCCCTCGGCGCCAAGTGTGCTGAGGTCCATGTCTTCATAATTCATTAGGCGATTATTCAGCTTCAGATATTCTTCTTTGGAGAGATCGCCAAAAACCGTCGACGCATTAGAGTTAATATAACCCGCGTAGCGCGAGCCACCCACAATATTATAAATAACCGGCTTGATAAAATCGGCATAAGCCAAACGTTCATAAGGCATCTCGGCCTTAGTAAACGGACTTAAACTATTAGAGTGCCAGATATGGAAACCCGCCTGGATATTAGGTTTAACTGCTTTGGCCGAATCATACACATTACGATAAGTGGCGTGGTTCCCGTCGGTCCATAATTTCTCATAAGCCAGTATCTCCGGGTAATCGGTCATGATGCGCCAAAACCCGGCGAAGTAACCATCAACCGGACGCTGGCGCAACGTCGAGCTTCGCGTAAAATCAACCAGTTTATGATAGCCTTCCAATGCCCTGTCTACATCTATCCCGCGCTCTTTTGCTGCCTTGCGGTGATACTGACAGAAGCAAGTAATCCGTGCCGACGGCCGATCGCCTTTAAAAGGTGCAATGGCATTGTTAAATGGCCCTTGTCGTTCAGAGCTCCACATCAGTCCGTCAATATCATAGCTGGAGCAAATATCCTTGGTCATGCCGCTCACAAAGTTGATATAGTCTGGATTGAGGTCGCAGCAACTTTCTACATGCTGGCCGTAAATGCCGGTCTCCTGTAGTTTGGCGATGTTGGGCACATCCTTATACCAGGTAAAACTATCCTGGTTAAAAACGTAGGTTTTCAGTCCGCGTTTTTTTGCTTCGGGCAGTACGGCGGCCAGCATATCCCAATCGCCGTGGTCGGGTGCTTTGGTATCTTTTAGAATGGTGTTTTTATAAAATTGCGGATGCGGGGTGGCGTAGTTGCCTCCTTTCAGGTCCTGGTATTCCAGTTTGCCATGATCAGGGAAAGGATATCCGGCAATCTGTCTGCCGGCGATGCCACTATCGTAAGTAAACGTCGCCAGAAAAAGTGTGTTGATTGGTCCGGCAGCCTGGATATTATCTAACACCTGGTTAACACCTTCGTCAATAAAAGAGATAGCACCAATTTGGATGCCGATCACGTTATCGATCTTAGCTTTCGGCGCTGCAAAAGCCGACCGGGTTAACAACGATGGCATCATTGCGGCGGCGCCCAAGGTTAATCCGCTTTTAACTATATCACGGCGGGTTAGGCCGTTATTATTTTCTTTTTCCATTGATGGCGTTTGTTGGTTTTTGTCATTGCGAGCGCAGCGCGGCAATCGCGAACTATGCTTTCTCCTTGCGATTGCCACGCTGCGCTCGCAATGACAGGAGGTTAATTAGGCACACAATCTTTGATCTCCCAGATCTTGCCATCTGTTTTGGCCCAGATGTAAAAGGCATTATTCTCGCCCAAACCAAAGCGGATATCGGCTTTTTTATTTTTTACCAGGTCGACATAAGTCGATTTTTGATCGCCAAACTGCAGGTCGAACTCTTTGATCACCGCCTGTTTGCCAAACTTCAAATCAGCATTTTCAACATAAAAAACGCGTCCCCTCAAAATGTCGCCAAATATATATTTGCCTTTCAAAACGGGGATATTGCCGGTGTAGACAAAGCCCCCGGCTATTGAATTGCCCTCGTCGTGATCGTACTCGGCAACCGGATAGGTGTATTTTGGATCGTCATGTGCAGGCAGGTTATAAATGCCGCTTTTCTTACCATTAAAACTCAGCACAAAAGTACCTTCGCGGGCAGGCCAGCCGTAGTTAAGTCCGGGTTTCAGGATATTGATCTCTTCGACATTGTTAAACCCTATTTCAGAAATAAGCACTTTGCCATCAGGTGTCCACATGATTTTGTTTGGATTACGGAAACCCCGGGCATACACCTCACCTAAGATATTCGGGTCGCCGGTTTTGGCCCAGGGGTTATCTGCAGGGATCCCATATTTGCCGTTGCGGCTGTTTCTACCCATCGGGTCAATACGCAGGATAGAGCCACGTGGCTGGGTAGAGCCATTACATAACCAGGGATAACCTGTCTCGGCCGAGCCACCATCTCCCAGATCAATGTATAACAAACCATAGTCTGGCATACCCGGTTTAAGCGTCGGGTCAAAGATCATTTGCTGCATACCATGCATGGCCGACGGATTATCCATGCGGAACAATTCGCGCGGCGTAGCTTCAAAAACAGCGGCAGTTGGGTCCTTAACTTTCCACTCGGTCACTATCCATTGTAAGGCGACAGGTATGGAGTCGGGGTAAGCAAAATCTGCCGGTGCCGAGCCTTTCTTTTCGGTGTGGGTGGTATATATCAGCCCGTTCTTTAAAAAATCAGGATGAAAAGCAAAGGTACCCCAGCCCGTACCCAAGCCGGGTTCGTTAATGAATTTTGGCTTTTCTTTAGCCATATCCATTACTACGTTAAACTGCTTGTCTTTGATCTCATAGAGCTTTCCGCGCAGGTCGAGCATAAATAGACGATTGCCATTAGGGGTTTTTAAAACAAAGGTCTGATTAATACGGGTAAGCGGGTTCTTGGTCGATGTTGCTGGTGCAGTAGCCCATTCCTGTAGCTTTAGTGTTAGCCCGGCTTTTGCAATCTTGGTCGGCATTGGGTCGGTTACCTGCGGGCCAAGATCGGCTGTATTAACATATACCTCGGCTACTTTTTTCTTCGTGTTGATGAAGGACAATAACGCTTTAATATCAGCAGGTGTAAATTGCGGGTGCGCCGGCATCGGCACTTTATTAAACTCGGTAAACCGCGCTACCGCGCGTTTATTGCCGCTTTTAATAACCGCTTGCGAGTTGACGACAAACTTGCTCAAATAAGCATAAGAAACATCGGCAGTAATACCATCCAGATCCGGCCCGATACCCCGCTGACGAAAGTTATGGCACTCCGCGCAATTTTTCTCGAACAGCGCGTCGCCTTTATCAATTACAAGTTTATCGGTAGAATATGTTGCGATGCTTTTTTGTGCGTAAGCACCATTGCCCGTAAGCAAAGCCAGGCTCGTAAGTGCATAGCCAAACATCAGCCTTAAAAAACCGCTTTTTCTATTATTCATATAGGTTGTACTAATTGGTGTTGATGTTCAACAAACTAATATAGCCAACTATGCCGGGTTTTGGCAAGTATCAAATTAGATACATTGCTTTACAGGCAGACGGTTGGTGACAGTTATATAGCTGAATATTTGCACATTTGAATACCCCATATCGTAAACCAATTCGATAAGCCAATTATGAAGATGTCTTTTAACCTTAACGGAGCTATTATTCCTATTATCCTGCTAACACTTTTTGCAAGCTTCAGCACAAAAGCCCAGCAGCAAAAATCAGGGACTATCAATCGAGAAGCTTTGGTTAACCGCCATGACGTCATCATCAAAGGCACAAAAATGAGCGGGCCTTCGCAAGTGGGTAATGGCAGCATTGCTTACAATTTCGATGCAACGGGTATGCAAACCTTTAGCGATAGATATCCTACCCTTTCACACTGGGGATGGAACAGCGTAAAAGTGCCTGATGGTTTTACCGCTACCTCTTTCAAAAAGACCATGTTGGATACTCATGGCCGTATGGTACCCTACGATATGGAAGACCCTAAGCAACCGGAAATGGGTAAATGGCTGGCCAGCAATCCGCATCGTTTTAATTTAGGTCGAATAGGTATGCAAATCAAAAAAAACGACGGTACCATAGCCCAGGTGAAAGACTTTGAAAACGCCTCGCAACACCTTAACCTGTGGACGGGCATTGCCGAAAGTAAATTCACCATCGAGGGCGAAGAAGTAAAAGTGACCACTGCTTGCTATGGCGATAAAGACATCATCGGTTTTAAAATAGAATCAAACCTGATTAAAGAGGGCCGCTTAAGTTTGTTTGTCGATTTCCCCTATGGCAACCTGAACAATTTCAGCAATGCTTCTGACTATAACAAACCGTTGGCACATCAAACACAATTAAAAAGTACCAGTAAAAACAGCGTTTTGTTTAACAGGTCTTTAGACAGCATTTCTTACCAGGTAGCCTGCCAATGGACGGGCAATGGTATCGTCGAAAAGCAAAAACAACATCGTTATACACTATTGCCGGGTAACACCAGCGCGACAGTTGAATATGTATTTGATTTTTCTCAGACGACAATTAATTACCAACTACCCACATTTGCACAGGTAATTGCAAGCAGCGAGGCGCATTGGTTGACATTTTGGAAAAGTGGCGGCGCAATTGATCTGTCGGCGAGTAGAGACACGCGCTGGTTTGAGTTGGAGCGACGCATTGTGCTCTCACAATATGATATGGCGATCAACGCATCGGGTAAATATCCGCCGCAAGAAACCGGGCTGGTGAGTAACAGTTGGTACGGCCGCGCCCATTACGAAATGTATTGGTGGCACGCCGCGCATAATGCCTTATGGAACCGCTGGCCCGAATTGAATAACAGCCTGCATGTATATAACGACAATTTAAAATATGCCATGAAGCGGGCGCACCTGCAAGGCTACCTGGGCGCGCGCTGGCCAAAATGCCCAAATTTATTCAATGGCGAAGAATGGCCCGACGACAAGAACCACGCTTTCCTGGTTTGGCAACAACCGCACCCGATATTTTTTGCCGAACTGGATTACCAGGCACACCCTACCGCTGCAACTTTAAAAAAATGGAATAACGTTGTCGGGCAAACGGCTAATTTCTTAGCCACTTACGCCTTTTTAGATAAAACGAGGAATCAATACGTACTTGGTCCGCCGATACGGGTGGTGTCTGAGAATAACGATATTTATACTACCGAAAATCCAACGTTTGATCTGGCCTATTGGCGCTTCGGATTAAATATCGCCCAAAAATGGCGTAAACGGTTAAAACTAAAACCCAATACCGAATGGGATAAAGTGCTGAAAAACTTATCCCCTTTGCCACAAAAAGATGGGCTGTATGAGCAATGGGAAAACATGCAGGACATGTGGACTAAATTTAACTACGAGCACCCGGCGTTAGTCGGCGTTTATGGTGTACTGCCGGGCAATGGCGTGGATTTAACAACCATAGAAGCTACCTATCAAAAAGTAAAAGCCGTTTGGCAATGGGACAAATGCTGGGGTTGGGACTTCCCCATGATGGCCATGTGCGCTGCCCGTTTAGGTCATCCTGAAGATGCGGTAGATATGCTGTTGCATCCATCACCAAAATTTGGATTTGATGAGCATGGTTTTGTAGGCGGAGGCAATCCGTATCCTTATTTCCCGGCAAACGGTGGCTTATTATATGCTGTCGCGATGTTGACGGCGGGTTGGAATGGTGATAAAAATCAACAGCAACCCGGTTGGCCGAAGGATGGATCCTGGGTGGTGAAATGGGAGGGGTTGAGTAAGGCGCTGTAGAATGTAACAAGCATAATTACTACCACGTCATCGTGAGCGAGGTACGAGCGTGACGATCTCTAAACGCGCGCCGGAGATCGTTACGCTACACTCACGATGACGAATTTGTTATTGTAGCGTTACCTTACAAACTATCCCGCAACGTCACCTTAAACGGTATAGCCACATGCTCCTTGGTATTATTCAGTACCATCTCCGCGGCTTTCGCGCCCATCATTTTAAAATCTGTTGATATCGTGGTGATGCCATTCAGGATAATTTTTTTGAGTGGGGTTTCATTGTAAGATATCACGCCAATATCCTGCCCTATTTTTAGCTTATCGCCCACTATTTTCTCTACCAGTTCAACCAAATCATCCTCCATTAAATTAATGTAGACGGTACCCGGTTGCAAGGTTTCATTTTTCAGCTCGTGGATAGTGGCATACTCGAAAGCGTATTGACGGCAGAAGTTAATAAAGCCGGTCAGGATCTCTTTGGAGTAATAACTATTTTCAGGGAAAATGATTTTTAGCGTATGGTACTTACTCAGTTTATCCAACAATTGCGAAAGCGCATCATAAATATCCTGCTCAAAATTCTCGTACACCGCGCCAAAATCGCCGGTTATGTTTTCGAGTAGCTTGTCCATCAAAATCAACTTATCCTTTGGCAACTCGTTGATCACCGCGCGCGCGCTCGTCGAGTTTTCAATAAAATGCGGAATGATGATAAGCTTTGAATAATGGTCGATATCGCCTGTCAGTAGCTTTTTGAAGAAGTTGAAGTTGTTGTTATAAATGTAAAAATCGATAGCTGCGTTGCTGCCCAGTACTTCGGCAAAAGCGTCGTAAATGATCTTTTTGTGACTGCTCAATTTGTTAAATAACAGCAGAACTTTAATCGGTTGATCAAAATGCACATTACTGATAAAATAGCCTTTGCCGGCAACCGAATTGATGACATTATATTTCTTCAGCTCTTTGTAAGCCCGCTCTATGGTATTACGAGCAACCTCCAAAGCAATGCTCAGATCATTGATAGATGGCAGGATGTCATCCTTCTCTACCAAACCCGCCTCAATACCGCGCAATATGGAGTTACATATCTGCAGATATTTAGGGGTAATGGAGTGTTCGTCTATCTGAATGATCTTTAGATAATTTTTCATTGTACTTCTTCACATATTTTATAACCCCAATTTCACAACCCTCTTTCACGCTTGCGGAAGAGAGGGTGATCGAGCGAAGCGATGATCGGGTGAGTCCCCGCCGCCCGGCTTGAACGCGCGCCGCTGACTCACCCCGCCTGCTCCGCCTACCGACGGATGGGCGACCCTCTCTTCGCCTTCGGCGGAAAGAGGGTTACTGCTACAGTGGCAACGTTATTTCTGCCCTGATATTTTTCATCGCCTTAGGACAGTAGGGGATAGTTAAGCAAAATGAATTTTGTTAACTTGCCAATACCAATTATACATCCTTTTTTAAATACAATGAGAAAAATCTTCTTTTTATTTGTCGGCCTGGTTGCAGCGCAGCTTACCATGGCGCAAGTAAAGGTTCAGCGTTTAATGACCGAGAACCTGCCCAACCCTATCAGCATTGATGCTTTGGCACCACGTTTTAGCTGGCAGTTAGATGCCGGCCAGGCGCGCAACGTTATGCAGACCGCTTACCAGATTAAGGTTGTTGACGGCGCTAACCACGTTGTTTGGGCACCGGGCAAAGTAAGCACCGACCAATCGATGTACATTACCTATGCAGGCAGCCCTTTAAAATCGGCAGAAAAATATACCTGGACCGTTAAAGTTTGGGACAATCACGGCAAAGCAATTGAAAGCTTACCGGCTACCTTCCGTATGGGCCTGTTAAAAGCAGACGACTGGAAAGCGCAATGGATCAGCCCGGCCGAAGAAGAGGCTTCAAGACCAAGTCCGCTGTTCAGAAAAGGATTTACTATCAACAAAAAGATAAAAACAGCTATAGCTTTCATTACCGCACATGGTTTATATGAAGCGCATATCAACGGCAAACGCGTTGGCGATGCATACCTTACTCCCGGCTATACCAGCTATAACAAACGCATTCAATACCAGGCTTATGATGTGACTAACTTGTTGCAACCAGGCGCTAATGCCGTTGGCGCAAGCCTGGGCAGCGGTTGGTACCGCGGCATTTATGGCATTGGTACCCGCCATGAAATTTATGGTAAAGACATTGCTTTACTGTTACAAATTAACATTACATATACCGATGGCAGCACCGGTGTCATCGCTACCGATGACACTTGGAAAACATCAACCGGCGAGGTCCGTTATGCAGAAATTTACAATGGTTCTGTAACGGATAATCGTATGGAGCAAAAAGGATGGAGCAAGCCTGGTTTTAATGACAGCAGTTGGAAAAACGCCGTAATAGGTAACTATCCCAAAGACGTCCTGATTGCAACCGTTAACGAACCGGTTAGAAAACACGAAACTTTTAAAGCTGTTAAAATATTCACCACGCCAAAAGGCGAAAAGGTGATTGACTTTGGCCAGAACCTGGTAGGTTGGGTTAAGTTCAGCGTACATGGCAAAGCCGGCGACAAGATCGTGATCTCGCACGCCGAAGTAATAGATAAATCAGGTAATTTTTATACCGAAAACTTGCGCGATGCCAAAGCACAAAACACCTTTATTTTAAAAGGCGATGGTGTGGAAACTTTTGAGCCGCAGTTTACCTGGCAGGGGTTCAGGTACATTCGTATTGAAGGTTATCCCGGCGATATTAAACCGGAAGATTTCACTGCGACCGCAGTTTACTCAGACATGCCGCCAACAGGTACATTCACTTGTTCAAATCCACTGATCAACCAGTTACAACATAATATTCAATGGGGTCAAAAAGGTAACTTTTTGGATATCCCGACAGATTGCCCGCAGCGCGACGAGCGCCTGGGTTGGACGGGCGACGCGCAGGTATTCTCTCGCACGGCTACTTATAACATGAACGCGCATAATTTCTTTACCAAATGGTTGAAGGATGTTGCGTTAGATCAGTTTAAAGATGGCAGCTTGCCACATGTTATTCCGGATGCTTTTGATAATGGCCACGACACCGGCGGTGGCGGCAGCGCGGGCTGGAGCGATGCTACGACCATTATTCCATGGAACATGTATTTAGCGTATGGCGATAAAGAGATCCTGGCTAATCAATACAACAGTATGAAAGCCTGGGTTGGCTATATGAAAAACCATAGCCATAACAACTTATGGAACGAAGGCGGCCACTTTGGCGACTGGCTGTTCTATACCCGTAACAATGATGTTGACGGCACTTCGGCGATAACCAGTAAATATTTAATAGCGCAGTGCTTTTATGCGCATTCAACCCAATTGTTGATCAACGCCGCTAAAGTTTTAGGCAAGACAGAAGACGTAGAAACGTACAGCAAATTACTGGCTGATGTTAAGGCTGCTTACCTGCACGAATATGTTACGCCGAATGGCCTGATCTCGTCAGACACCCAAACCGCTTACGATGAAGCGCTGGAGTTTGACATGCTGCCTGAAAACTTAAGACAGCAAGCGGCAGGCCGCCTGGCAGATAACATCCGCCGTTATGGCAACCACTTAACAACCGGCTTTTTAGGCACACCTTATTTGTGCGATGCTTTGAGCAAATATGGCCATGCCGATGCGGCTTTTGCTTTGTTGTTGCAGGAAAACTACCCTTCATGGTTATACCCTATTAAAATGGGCGCGACAACCATTTGGGAACGTTGGGATGGTCAAAAACCTGACGGCTCATTTGAAGACGCCGGTATGAACTCATTTAACCATTATGCGTATGGCGCCATTGGCGACTGGATGTATCGTACCGTTGCCGGTATCGACACCAAAACAGACCAGCCGGGCTATAAAGGTATCACTATAAAACCAACTGTAGGTGGCAACCTGACGGATGTGGCAGCAAACTACGAAACCCCATACGGTGCGGCAAGCTCACATTGGAAAATTGAGAATGGCAATTTTGTGCTGGATGTTGTTATCCCGGCAAATACTACCGCTACTGTTTACGTACCAACCAAAGGCGACAATGCAGTTACCGAGGGCGGTAAAACAGTTGCCAAAGCAGCCGACCAAGTTGCGGGTTATACTGCCGTAAACGTAGGCTCGGGCACATATCATTTCAGTACAGCTAACTAAACCTAAACACAATGGAAGTAATATTTGGTGTCATTTTTCACTTCATCGGCGGCTTTGCCTCCGGTAGTTTTTATATCCCCTACAAAAAAGTAAAAGGCTGGGCCTGGGAAAGCTTTTGGATTGTAGGCGGCTTGTTTTCATGGCTCATCGTTCCACCGATTGCGGCGTGGTTAACCATCCCGCATTTTGGCGATATCATTGCGGCTACCAATGGTGGCATTTTAGGATTAACTTATTTCTTCGGATTACTTTGGGGGATAGGTGGTTTAACTTATGGCCTGGGCGTGCGTTATTTAGGTGTGTCTTTAGGTAGCACGATCATCTTAGGATTATGCTCGGTATTTGGTGCTTTGGTGCCTGCGGTTTATTACCAATTCTCTCCAAAAGAAGGTAAAGACAGTATCGGCATTTTAGCATCGCACCAATGGGGCCAATGGGTTTTAATTGGGATAGTAATTTGCGTGATCGGTATTATTATCTGCGGACGTGCAGGCACCCTGAAAGAGCGTGATCTGAATAAAGAAGGTGCAGCAGTAAATGAAAATAAAGATTACAAATTTGGTTTGGGTATCGCGGTGGCCATAGTTTCTGGTGTATTAAGTGCTTGCTTTGCTTTTGGTATTGATGCCGGTGCAGATATGGCCAATGCAGCCAATAACGCTTGGCGTTTAACACATCATATTACCGACCCAACTCAAAATTTTCTGTACAAAAACAATGTTACCTATATCATCATCCTTTGGGGCGGTTTAACCACCAACTTCATTTGGTGTATGATCTTAAATGCGCGTAACAAAACCTTTGGCGATTATACCAACGCCAAAACCCCTTTATTAAAAAACTATATCTTCTCGGCGTTAGCCGGTACAACCTGGTTCCTGCAGTTCTTCTTTTACGGCATGGGCGAGAGCAAGCTGGGTAACGGCGCAAGTTCATGGATCTTGCACATGGCGTTCATCATCCTGATAGCGAATATGTGGGGGCTGATCTTGAAAGAGTGGAAGGGCGTAAGCAAAAAAGCATTTACGGTGTTAATCATTGGTATCGTAACTATCCTGGCCTCGGTTGTCCTGGTGGGCTATGGTAATAATTTAAAGGACAAAGAAGCTAAACCAAAAACAGCGACTTTAGAAATAAAGAAATAACATACGTACATGCATGACGTGCATTACTCACCCCGCCTACGCTTCGCTGGGCGACCCTCTCTTCGCCTTCGGCGCAAAGAGGGTAAATACCAAAACCCTCTTTCCCGCTTGCGGAAGACAGGGTGATCGAGCGAAGCGATGATCGGGTGAGTAAACTATACGAGGTGCAATTTTGCGGATGGTATTAGAAACAAAAAAATAAGCAACAACATACAAACAGTACAATAATGTCTATCAAAGAAACAAACTACAAGCACGTAAGCTATTTATGGGACGATGAGGCAGCTGCCAAGCTTGCCGGTGACGAAGTGGCCCTTTTAATATATCGCTCAAACCTGTTGGGCGCAGATTTGCGCCTGACTAACTATGGCGGTGGCAATACCTCTTGCAAAGCGCAGGCAAAGGACCCACTAACCGGAGCAGAAGTTGAAGTAATGTGGATCAAAGGCTCTGGTGGTGATATTGGTACGCTGACCAAAAGCGGTTTAGCGGCACTATATGTAGATCGATTGAGAAACCTGAAAAACGTTTACCGCGGACTGGAGTTCGAGGACGAAATGGTGGAACTATTTAACCATACCATTTATGACCTGGCATCAAAAGCGCCTTCTATTGATACCCCGCTGCACGGCTTTTTGCCCTTCAAACATATCGACCACCTGCACCCCGATGCAGCTATCGCTATCGCGGCAGCAAAAGATGGTAAACAGATTACGCAGGATTTATTTAAAGGACAAATAGGTTGGGTTGACTGGCAACGTCCGGGTTTTGATCTGGGCCTGCAGTTAAAGGCTTGTTTAGATGCTAATCCGGGTATCCGCGGCATTATGTTGGGTTCGCACGGCTTATTTACCTGGGGCGATACCGCTTACGAAAGCTATATCAACACCCTGGAAGTAATTGAGCAATGCGCCGAATACCTGGAGCAAAACTATGGCAAAAAAGGCCCGATCTTTGGCGGCGCCAAAATCCAGAGTTTGGATGAAGCCGGCCGTAAGAAACAAGCCATCGCGTTAGCGCCAATATTGCGCGGCTTTTGCTCGTCAAAACAAAACATGATCGGCCATTTTACGGATGATGCACGTGTGCTGGAGTTCACCAACTCAAACGATCTGCACCATTTGGCACCAATGGGTACCAGTTGCCCGGATCACTTTTTGAGGACAAAGATTAGTCCGCTGGTTTTGGATTTGGGTAAGGATAAAGATTTGAGCGATGCAGCAGCATTAAAATTGCGTTTAGCCCCGGCTTTCGAGGCTTACCGCGCTATGTACACCGAGTATTACGAAACTTGCAAACATCCAAACAGCCCCGCCGTGCGCGACGCCAATCCGGTAGTAATTTTATACCCGGGTGTAGGTATGTTTACTTTTTCTAAAGACAAACAAACTGCACGTGTGGCGGCAGAATTCTATATCAACGCCATCAACGTCATGAAAGGCGCTGAAGCTATCTCAGAATATACCTCACTACCGCGCCAGGAAGCTTTCGATATTGAATATTGGTTACTGGAAGAGGCCAAACTGAGCCGTATGCCGAAGCCAAAAGCATTGTCGGGCCGTATTGCTTTAGTTACAGGTAGCGCCGGTGGTATTGGCAAAGCCATTGCCAAGAAATTTGCGCAGGAAGGCGCCGTGGTGGTATTGAACGATATGAACGCCGAACGTTTGGAAGGTGCCGGCGAAGAGTTTAAAAAGCTTTTCGGTAAAGACGCCTACACTACCGCTATTTTAGATGTTACCAAATCAGACCAAATTGCTGATGCAGTAGGCCAGGCTATTTTAGCTTTTGGTGGGGTGGATCTGATCGTAAACAATGCCGGTCTGTCTATCTCTAAATCCATAGCCGACCATTCTGAAAAAGACTGGGACCTGTTGTATGACGTTTTAGTTAAAGGTCAGTTCCTGGTAACACAGGCTGCTGCCGGTGTAATGCAGAAACAGGATATCGGTGGCGATATCATCAACATCGTCAGTAAAAATGCTTTAGTAAGCGGACCAAATAACGCAGGCTATGGCAGCGCCAAAGCAGCTCAATTACATTTAAGCAGATTGAACGCTGCAGAGTTAGGTGCAGATAAGATCCGAGTTAACGTGGTTAACCCTGACGCTGTTATCTCTGACAGTAACATCTGGGCCGGTGGCTGGGCCGAAGGTCGCGCTAAAGCCTACGGTATCACTGTGGCCGAACTGCCTGCTTATTACGCAAAACGTACTTTATTAAACGAAACCATTTTACCTGAAGATATTGCCAATGCCTGCTTTGCTTTTGCGGGTGGCTTGCTCAATAAATCTACCGGTAACGTATTGAATGTGGACGGTGGTGTAGCCGCTGCATTTGTTAGATAATATTTTTTAGTCGATAGACGATGGTCCATGGAAAAAATGATAGTCACCTCATCACAATGAACTATCGACTAGCGACCATGGTCTATGGACTATGAACCAATTACAACCAACGCTATGGAACAACATAAAATTGATGAATATAATCAGCAGCATTTAAAAGACCACAAACGCAAGTTTGATTTTGTGGCCGAAGATGTTGCCAATCTGGATGGCGTTTTGCAAAAACTGCGCGCCTTCAATATTGCTATCCCGAGCTGGGCCTTGGGTACCGGTGGTACACGTTTTGGCCGTTTTTCTGGTGGTGGCGAGCCGCGTAATCTGGAAGAAAAGATTACCGATGTGGGTACTATCCACGCGCTGAATCGTTCGAGTAATTCAATCTCGCTACACATTCCCTGGGATATCCCTGATAACGCAACCGCTATCAAAGCTCACGCAGCGCAATACAGTTTGCATTTTGACGCGGTGAACTCGAATACTTTTCAGGATCAGAAAGACCAAAAGTTAAGCTATAAGTTCGGCTCGTTGCATCATACCGATAAAGCGGTGCGCGACCAGGCTGTTGCTCATAATATTGAGGTAATTAAATACGGTGTGGAACTTGGTTCAAATGCGCTTTCAGTTTGGTTGTCAGACGGATCAAATTTCCCAGGACAGCTGAATTTCCGCAAAGCTTTCCAAAATACGTTGGACAGTTTGCAGCAGATCTATGATGCCCTGCCGGATGATTGGAAAGTTTGGATAGAATATAAACCATTCGAGCCTAATTTCTACTCAACCACCATTGGCGATTGGGGACAATCGCACTTGTTAGCTTCTAAACTCGGCAAAAAGGCTTTGACTTTGGTTGATCTTGGTCACCACCTGCCCAATACCAACATCGAGCAAATAGTTTCTTTATTGCTGATGGAAGAAAAACTGGCCGGTTTCCATTTCAATGATTCTAAATATGGCGATGATGACCTTACTGTCGGCAGCATTAACCCATACCAACTGTTCCTGATCTTTAATGAACTGGTGGAAGGGATGGACGCCCGCGGCTTGAACCATGCCAATGGTATTGGCTGGATGATCGACGCGTCGCACAATGTAAAAGATCCTATTGAAGATCTGATCCAATCTGTCGAGGCTATTAAAATTGCTTACGCGCAGGCTTTGTTAGTTGATACCAAAGCCTTGATTGACGCACAACAAAATAACGATGTCGCGAAAGCACAGGAGATCTTACAAACCGCTTACCGTACTGATGTGCGCCCGTTGTTAGCAGAGGCTCGTTTACGTGAGGGTGGTGCGTTGAGTCCTATCGCAGTTTACCGCGATTTGCAGGTACGTGCAGGACTGATTAAAGAACGCGGCGACAAAACCCAGGCCACAGGTTTATAATGAATACTATACCCGTAATAGCGGTTTTTGACGTAGGTAAAACCAATAAAAAGCTTTTTCTTTTTGATGAAAGCTATAACATTGTATTTGAGCGCTCGGCACGGTTTAATGAAATAACCGACGAGGATGGCTTTGCCTGCGAAAACCTGGACGCGCTAAAAAAATCGGTTTATGATGCATTGAATGAGGTTAGCCGCCTGGACCAATTTGAAGTTAAGGCGGTTAACTTTTCGGCCTACGGCGCCAGCTTTGTTTATTTGGACGAGGAGGGAAATCCGGTAGCCCCGCTATACAATTACCTGAAACCTTATCCCCAAGACATCAAAAAGAAATTTTACGATACCTATGGCGATGAGGCAGAGATTGCATTTAAAACGGCATCACCGGCTTTGGAGAGCTTGAACTCGGGACTGCAATTGTATCGCATCAAACACCAAAAACCTGCGTTGTTTAAGCAAATAAAATACGCTTTGCACTTGCCTCAATATCTAAGCTATCTGCTAACCGGCAAAGCTTTCTCTGACATGACCAGTATTGGCTGCCATACTGCGCTGTGGGATTTTGGGAAAAACGACTATCACAATTGGGTGAAGCAAGAAGGCCTTGATAAAATCCTGGCGCCAATTGCCCCGGCTGATGGAAAAGTTCCATCTTATTTTAACGGGCGTTGGTATCAAGCAGGCATTGGCCTGCATGATAGTTCGGCGGCTTTGATACCTTACCTGGCCAGCTTTAACGAGCCATTTGTATTGCTGTCGACAGGTACCTGGTCCATCAGTTTAAATCCGTTCGATCAAACGCCGTTAACAGCTGAAGAATTGAAAGATGATTGTCTGAACTATATCCAATACAAAGGTAAACCAGTAAAAGCATCACGCCTGTTTAGCGGTCATGAATACGATCAGGGCATCAAAGCCATTGCCGAAAAATTTGGCGAGGACGTGATCAAATATCGCAATATCCCTTACGACCCAAGCATGCCGGGTGAAGACATTGCAGCTTATTACGAATTGATGCACCAACTCATCGACAAACAAAAAATAGCTACCAATTATGTGTTAAAAAACGCCCCGGTAAAACGCATTTTTGTTGATGGCGGTTTTAGCAAAAACTCCGTTTTTATGCATTTACTGGCGGCAGCCTTCCCTCAAATTGAAGTGTATGCCGCCTCTATGGCTCAAGCAACAGCCATGGGCACCGCACTGGCTATTCACGGTAGTTGGAACAGCAAGCCTATCCCGAATGATCTGATCAATTTGAAATATTATTCGGGGACGAGTCATACGGTGTGATGTCCTATCAGACTTACGAAGTTTCAAAAACTTCGTAAGTCTTTACGACCCTCTTTCCCGCTTGCGGAAGAGAGGGTCGCCCAGCAACGCGATGTCGGGGTGAGTCCCCGACTGCTAAGGCTTCTCCTCATTCTGCTTAAAAATCCTAATCGTCTTAACGTAGCGGGTGTTATAATAAGAATCATAATAAGAGGTCTCCACCACGCCGTAGGCCTTCCCTGAGGTAGAATGAATAAATTTCAGCTTCTCGCCAGGGATAGATGAGATGATGCCCATATGCCCTACCACTTTAGTGGTGCTGTCTGTGCCGGTAAATAGTATCAGATCGCCGCGTTTGGCGTCTTTGAGGTTGATGGGATGATTAACCGGCGTAAAATCAACCGAGGTCCTGGGCACTGCAATGCCGAAATGATTAAACACATAAGTAACAAAACCCGAGCAATCGAAACCTTTTTTAGGATCGGTGGATCCGAATAGGTAGGGCGTACCCTCTAAGGAACAGGCAAACGCCAGCAGTTCGTCGGGCGTGGTTTTGCCGGTGTTGATGTCGGTAATATGTTCTTGCGCGTAGGTTTTGCGGGTTAAGTCGCCGGCATCCGCGTCAGACTTTTGCGAATGTCCGCAGGCAAAGAGTGCAAAAACAAAGATGGAGCAGATGCTGTTTAAGCGCATATACATAAGGCTTTAGTTGATGTCTTTTGTAAGAAGGTGATTTAGCGGTTTTTGTTTGGGGGGATGTGCAAGCGTTTTGCGTGGCGTGGGACTCACCCGGTCTTTGCTTCGCTGGACCACCCTCTCTTCGCCTTTGGCGGGGTCTATTTAGTTTGATTTTCACCTGCGTTTCACGGGGAGAATATTTAAATATTCGGCCCCTATTGTAGTTATATTGAAGTCTCCCTTAATTAGAAAATTAATAACAACCCCTTTAAAATCGTCAACAAAGGTTTTATTAGTCGGCTTAGCATTCGGAAGTGATTTCATTATAGTATCAACATCGATAAACATTTCAAGTTTATTATCATGAATATTTTCCAAAACGTTTAGTCCTATCAATTCTTTTAAAAATATAGTGTAGTAATTTATTTTTAGTTTTAAACGAATTACGAACTTATCAAGCTCAACTTCATCTCTTATATCGTCATCAACAGAATATCTCGCTCTATAGGGAGAGGTTAATTCAGGGACAGTTAGTATTTGAAAATCATTTGTCAAATGGTATTTTAACCTTTGGTTTTCCCAGCTTGACTTAAGTAACTCACTAACGTTATATCCGTTAACAATGAGAGGATCTGTAATTATCGCTTTTCCTTTCATAGTCATCGCAACCTGTTTTGATACAGTAAACTCGAACTCCGTCTCATACGGTACTACTTCTTTAAAGACTACCGGTATATCTAATGCGGAGTCATCCAAATTAATTTGATCTCCTAAAGAATAAAGAATAATGTTTTTTCTTTTTGCTTTTCCTACACTGGCTGATGAAAAGCCATTGCTGGCAATTATAATACCTTTACTAGCCCTAACATCCTCTAATTTTGACACGAATCCATCTATCACGCCTATCGATAATTTCCTATTGTAATCTTTACATTCAACAGCGACTTTAAATACCAAATCACGTACAACTATTGTAATCAACACATCAATTTGCCTTTCGGCATCCGAACTATCTATAAAGACATTATGCTCAATTGATACATTATCGTATTTAGCATACATCCAATTAAGAACTTTTTCGACAGCTTTTTCAAATTTTGTACCTTTAGAAACGCTAGACGGCTTTTCGATAACTTTTTCTGGTTTTATTCCTTTGGCGACTTTATATGCGCTTTTATTCATATTAGAAAGATACAAATTAGTAAAGGCTTTTCAATATTAGTTTATAAGCGAATTCTACAGCCCTCTTTCCACCAAGGCAAAGATGGGGTCGCCCATCCGCCTTCAGGCGGAGTCGGCGGGGTGAGTACCCCCACGTAACTTTTTAAATATTATTTTACTTACCATCCGTTTTACCGCTACCTTTGCGGCTTAAATTATACTGCTATACGAATGAGTTTCAGAACCGAACATGATACCATGGGCGAGGTACAAGTACCTGCCGATAAATATTGGGGCGCACAAACCGAACGCTCACGCAATAACTTTAAAATTGGCCCCGAGGCATCTATGCCTAAAGAGATCATTGCAGCCTTCGCCTACCTTAAAAAAGCTGCTGCATTCACCAATACCGACCTGGGTGTTTTACCTGCGGATAGACGCGACCAGATAGCTGCGGTTTGCGACGAAATTTTAGCAGGCGAATTAGCCAGCGAGTTCCCGTTAGTGATCTGGCAAACAGGATCGGGCACGCAGTCAAACATGAATGTTAACGAGGTGGTTGCTAACCGCGCGCACGTTTTAGCAGGCAATAAACTGGGCGAGGGCAAAACTTTCATCCACCCAAATGATGACGTGAATAAATCGCAATCATCAAACGATACTTACCCTACTGCCATGCACATTGCTGCCTATAAAATGGTAATGGATGTGACTATACCCGGCGTTGAAAAACTGCGCGATACTTTAAAAGCTAAAAGCGAAGCTTTTAAAAGCGTTGTAAAAATTGGCCGTACGCATTTAATGGATGCTACGCCGCTTACGTTGGGGCAGGAATTTTCCGGTTATGTATCTCAGCTGGACCATGGCCTAAGAGCTTTAAGAAACACTTTGGCTCACCTGTCTGAGCTGGCTTTGGGTGGTACTGCTGTAGGTACCGGCATTAACACCCCAAAAGGTTATGATGTTAAGGTGGCCGAATACATTGCAAAATTTACCGGCTTACCATTCATCACTGCCGAAAATAAATTTGAAGCGCTGGCTGCGCACGATGCTATTGTGGAGACGCATGGCGCTTTGAAACAGATAGCCGTTTCTTTGATGAAGATTGCTAATGATATCCGTATGCTGGCTTCGGGTCCGCGTTCTGGTATTGGCGAGATCCATATTCCGGATAATGAACCTGGCTCATCCATCATGCCGGGTAAAGTTAACCCAACCCAAAACGAAGCTGTTACCATGGTAGCCGCGCAGGTTATGGGCAATGACGTTACGATCTCAATCGGTGGGTCAAACGGCCACTACGAGCTAAATGTATTTAAACCGGTGATGGCAGCTAACTTCCTGCAATCGGCACGTTTAATTGGCGATGCTTGCGTGTCGTTCAATGATCATTGCGCTAAAGGTATAGAGCCAAACTACGAAGGTATTAAAAAACACCTGGAAAATTCATTGATGCTGGTAACCGCATTAAATCCGCATATCGGTTACGAAAAAGCGGCTAAGATTGCCAAAACAGCCTTAAGCAATGGTTCGTCGCTGCGCGAAGCCGCCATAGGTTTAGGTTACCTAACCAATGAGGAGTTTGATGCCTGGGTTAGACCAGAGGATATGATCGGTAGTTTGAAATAGAAAAACCTTTAAACAATCCCATAACACGTCATTGCGAGGAGGAACGACGAAGCAATCTCTACACGATAGGTAACCTATTTGATTAGCAAATGTAGAGATTGCTTCGTACCTCGCAATGACGTGATGGTAAAGAATAATGCAAAAGCCCTTCGCCTTTTACCTTTCAGCCTTTTGCCTGTTAATGGCAGCCTGTTCCCCTAACCCCAACCTTCAAGGCAAGGGCACAGATTACCTGCAGGGCGAGTGGCAGCAAGACAGTATACCGATGCAAAAGCAATTGCTCAATTATTCGCTTTATCGTTTTAAGATCAATTGCGATTCGGTTTATATAGAGCAGAGCGAATACAGTAAAGTGAACCCGGGTGCAGATAGTTGTATGGCCGGCGGTCACTGGAAAGAATACATCCGCGGCACGTACAGTCAAAGTCATGATACGCTGGATATTAAAGGCAACTTTTGCAACGCCGATTACAGCTTGAAAAAGCAGGCCGGTTGTTTCCGGTCGGGCCCATATGAAGAAATATTTACGGTGAGCAAAAAAACTGATTCATTGGTTCAATTTTTAAGCACATCAAACGTTATACCTATCAACTTACATTTAACAAAAAGAACAACTTGTTCTCCAAAACCGCTATAAAATGAAATTTAACTTTGTAAAAAAATTAGCCCTGGGGCTGGCAATCATCTACGCGCCAATGCAAAGCATGGCCTGGGGCACCAATGGTCACCGTATTTCGGGCCAAATAGCCGAGAATCATTTAACACCGAAAGCGCTTGCCGGTGTTAAAGCCATTTTAGGTAATGAGTCTATTGCCATGGCCAGCAATTGGGCCGACTATATCAAGTCTGATCCGTCTTACAATTACCTTTACAACTGGCATTTTGTAGATTTTGCCCGCCCGATGAGCTACCCGGAAATGACCGAGTTCTTAGAGCATAATACCGAAGCCAACGCTTACAACAAATTACAATTTTGTATAGCCGAACTTAAAAAACCTGGTACCAGTAAAGAAAACAAACTGCTTTACCTGCGCATGATCATTCACATTACCGAGGATATTCATCAACCTATGCACACCGCTCATGCCGATGATAAGGGTGGAAACGATTTTAAAGTAAACTGGTTCAGTAAACCTACCAATCTGCACTCTATCTGGGATACCGAACTGATCAATTTCCAGGAGTTGAGCTATACCGAATACGTCAAAGCAATTGATCATCCAACCGCGGCACAAACTAAAGCATGGCAGGCAGACCCAATTGCCAAATGGATCTTTGAATCAAACACCCTGGCAGAGCAATTTTACACCGAAATCAAACCAGGCGATACGCTGAGCTATAAATACAATTTCACCCACCTGGATATCCTGAACCAGCAATTGCTGAAAGGCGGCATCAGGTTAGCCGGACTTTTGAACCAGATATTCGGATAATAAGCTAAAAGCCGAAGGCTTAAAGCATAAAGCTTTGGTCTTTCGGCTTTTTGCTTTAAGCTTACAAAATGAAGATACTCATGGTTTGCCTCGGAAACATTTGCCGCTCGCCACTGGCCGAGGGTATTATGCAACACCTGGCAGATAAGGAAGGATTAAACTGGGAAATCGACTCGGCGGGCACCGGCAACTGGCACGTTGGCGACGGACCGGACCACCGCTCGGTACGTACTGCACGTTTACATGGCATTGATATTAGCCGGCAAATTTGCCGGCTGTTTAATCCGGCAGATTTTGACGAGTTTGATCATATCCTGGTGATGGATAAAAGCAATCTGAGCAATGTGCTGGCCATGGCCCGAAATGATGGCGACCGCAAGAAAGTATCGATGTTACTGGGCGATAAAATAGTGCCCGATCCTTATCATGACGACAGCCAGTTTGAACCCGTATTTAAACTGATAGAAGCTGGTTGTAAGGCTTTTATTGAGCGATATAAAGGCATCCTCTAAAAATAACAATTGAAAAGCGTGTTTAGTCGGGATTAGTTGCTTTGATAATTTCGCCTATGATAATATAGCCACATACCCGCATTCCTGCTTTCAACAAAAGTGCTTTAGATGCCTGATTGTTAACATTGCATCGAGCGGCGGGAAGCCTGTTTAATTGGTAAGCTTCCTTTTTTAGCTCCTGCATAATCAAAACACCATATCCTTGCTTTCTGAAGTTTTCCTTTACCTCATAATATATATCAATGTAGGGAAAATTATAATTCCATATAAAACCACCCGTAGCTACAACCTCTCCATTTTTTTGTATACAGTAAGCATCCCATTCGTCTGAATTTTTACTTTTTACAAACTGGGCACCGTCTATACTAAAGGCCGTTTCAAAAGCTGCTTCGAATAGTATGGCCTCAGCATTTATATTTTTTCCTGATTCAAATGCCATACCGGCAAGTAAAATATCATTGGTCTGGCATTCTACAAAACCGGCATTCGCCGCTATTATAAATTGGTCAAATATCTGCCTGGCACATTTTCTGAAAGGCTGTTCTAAAAAAAACTCACATACTGTATCCCTGTCTTCACGTTTATCCTTCCCCCATACTGATCCATAACCAACAGGGCGTTCTTTAAACTTAAAAAGGTAATTATCCACCCATCCCGCACCATGACATTTGTTATAAATGAACTGAAATTTAGCTTCTGCGAGAAATAACCTTCTATGCGGCTCAATATCAATTTCTTGCACTTTTACGATTTCAAATTCCATGAGATGAATTATTAAACTGCAATTAAAACTACTAAAAATAAAATAAAATTTGCGTAGTTAAATAGCTACACATATATTTGTAGTCAAATAACTACATAATGAATTTAAGACGAGATGTTTTCCAGGCCATTGCCGACCCTACCCGCCGCGCTATATTGGTGTTAGTCGCTTCGCAATCATTAACCGCCGGGGCCATTGCCGCCAATTTTGATACCGCCAGGCCCACTGTTTCTAAACACTTACAGATATTAACCGAATGCGAGCTATTACAGCAGGAACAAACCGGCCGCGAAGTACACTATCATATCAACGCAAAAAAGATGAAAGAAGTGGCCGACTTTATCGAGCCGTTCCGCCAGATGTGGGACGACAGATTTAATAAACTGGAAGGTGTGATGAAAGCCTATCAAACCAAAAACAAAAAATAATATGGAACTAAAAACCAAAGTACATGCCGAAGACGGCCAGCACGATTTGCTGATAACCCGCGAGTTTGATTTGCCGGTCGGCTTGCTTTTTAAAGCCTACGTAGAACCCGAATTTGTGGAACAATGGATGGGCACCAAAGTGCTTAAACTGGAAAGCAAAAAACACGGCAGCTACGCGTTCGAAACCCGCAACCCGCAGGGGCAGGTGGCTTTTGTGGCCAGTGGTGTAATCCATGATATCATCCCCAACCAAAAGATCGTCCGCACTTTCGAAATGAGCGGAGCACCGTTTGGTGTGCAACTGGAGGTTTATGAATTTGAGGCAACGGGAGAAAACACCAGCAAATTGAATATGCATGTTATCTACGAATCCATAGCACAGCGCGATCAACTACTGCAATTGCCATTTAAGCAAGGGTTGAACATGGCACATAACCGCCTCGAGGAAATCATCAGCAAAATAAAATAACCCATCATGACTAAAAGAAACAAAATCATTTATTGGATAGCAACCCTTTGGCTGGGCCTGGGGATGACTGCAACCGGCATTGTACAATTGATCAGGAACAATGACGAAGTCAAACTAATTACTCACATAGGTTACCCGGTTTATTTTTTGACGATTATAGGTGTTTGGAAAATTTTAGGGGTGATAGCCATTTTGGCGCCTAAGTTCCCGGTATTAAAAGAATGGACCTACGCCGGTTTCTTTTTTGCGATGACGGGTGCAGTTGTGTCGCATTTGGCATGTGGCGATGGAGCTAAAGAATTATTTGGACCGACATTATTGATTTTGCTTACTGTGGTGTCCTGGTATTTCAGGCCTGCGGATAGGAAAGTCGCGGAGCTTTCTTAACTTTATTTAAGCCCGTTAAAACCAGGTCTGATATTTAGGCTAAAGCCATTGGGGATATTTTATGAACCGTTGGCTGAAGCCAACGGCAATAAATAAAATAATGGTTCTGATAATGGTATTTGGCTTATGGTAATAGTCCAATTCATTGCCGTCCCATTTATGGGACGGATATTAATAGAAAACACCGGGGCTTTAGCCAAACAATAACACCACAGCTTAAACAAATTTCTAACATTTACTAACATGAATCCTAAAGTCGATTTCTACTTCAACAAAGCCAAACAATGGCAGGACGAAATTGAGAAGTTACGTATAATGGTTTTGGATTGTGGCCTTAACGAGGAATTGAAATGGGGTTGTCCCTGCTATACTTCCGAGGGAAGAAATATTGTATTGATCCACACCTTTAAAGAATACTGTGCGCTGCTGTTTTTTAAAGGGGCATTGTTAAATAACGAGGCGGGGTTGCTCATTCAGCAAACGGAGAATGTGCAGGTAGGTAGGCAGATCAGGTTTACAGATCTGCGTCAGATCATCGACCATGAACAGCTGATCAAAGCCTACATCGCCGAAGCTATCCAAGTCGAAAAGCTGGGCTTGAAAGTCGAGTTAAAAAAGACCGACGAATTTGAAATGGTAGGCGAGTTTAAATATAAACTGGACCATATTCCCGCATTAAAAGAAGCGTTTGAAGCTTTAACGCCCGGCCGTCAGCGCGGATATTTACTACATTTCGCGCAAGCTAAACAAGCTAAGACCCGCGAAGCCAGGATTGAAAAGTATATGCCACAAATTATGGCCGGTAAGGGTTGGAATGAGTAACAATTTTGTTGAACGAGCCCACCGGCCTAAGCCTTAAAACTAAGTTAACATTAGAGCGGTATTTTTAGCTAATCCTTTTAAGAGGTTAATCTTTAATAGCTGTTCATATGAAAACGAAACTTTTTACTACGCTGATAGCGTTATTTGCTGTGTCATCAGCAATGGCTCAAAACACAACTTTTAGTAAGTCAATGGCACCGGCGGGTAATGCAACCCAGCCTTTTTTGTTTTCGGTAAATACCTATACCGCCGACGCGCCATTTTTAAGCGTCAGCGCTTCGGGTAACTTAGCCGAACACACTACAGGTGCTTTTGGTTATGATGGGGTCGATCAGCAACTGGCAGTAAAAGGCTACCTGGGTAATCGCTTTACGTTAGTTGCCAATGCTGATCTGGGTTTTTCGCGCACGGGCAGCGTTAACAGCGCGCAACAGGCCGAGGTGATCCGCGACGTGATTGGTGGCAAAAGCTTTTACGGCGCCCGCTTCGGTGTTGGTTTAGGTGCTAATCGCGATTTTTCAAACGTGGGTGCTATGTTTAGCCGCGTTACGGCGGCATTTGAAGAACCAACCTGGCGTGCAGGTGCCAACTTCAAATTTGAAAAAGCTTTTGCTAAAGATCGTGATGATATTGATTTGATTACCAGCGTGGGTTATCAGCATCGCATTGCTGGTGCATTCTTTGCGGGTGTTGAGGCCGTAGGCGAGGATCTGGAAGGTTTTTGGGAAACTGATGAAGCCGAAGGGGGCGCCAAAGTACTACTGGGTCCGTCATTAAACTACGCACCTATGTATTCAAAATTTTCATTCTCGCTTACCGGTGGGCCGGTGTTCTATGCCACCCACAGCACTGCATTAGGTTCTGAAGCTATAAGGGATATTGGAACAAATGGCACGCAAAACGGCTATTCTATCAGAGCTATGGTAGCCTTTAATCTACATCAATAAATAAAAAGAATTTTATTTGGCGCTGCTGCCTAATACGCTAAGCAGGCCGCTAAAATCATTGCTGAATGCGTTCCAGGTTTTAGCATTTAGCTCATAAAGCGATTTCTTGCCTTCGTGGATCAGATTGATCATCGAAACGTCAACCAGGTCCTTTAAATGATGCGATACGGTGGCTTGCGCCAGGGGAAGCAACTCTACTATTTCGCCACAAGTCATGTTATTGCGTTGCGCCAGGATACGCAATATAGCGATGCGCGCCGGATGCGACATCGCCTTGGCCAATGATGACATTTGTTGGTCGGGAGCGCTAAATTGATCAGTTTTATGTATAGCCATTTGGTTTATTACACAACAAATATATAATGGCAAAAGACACAGCGGATTAGAATTTTCTAATGTTCGACAATATTCTCTATTATTGAGTTATTTAGCTTCTATCTAATACTGTAAATCTTTTGTTACCTTGTATTAGGGAAAGCGGCAAGCAACGCTTTTCCTTCGTCCTTAGTTAATTTAGACAGGCTGCCATGGCGAGCGTCGGGCGGCAGCGTTACGTCCTTTTCAATCGTCCAGTGATACAGATCTGGCGATGAAGAGATCCCATAATCGTCAGCCATCGGGAAATCGTAATACAGCAGCCAGCCTTTAGGATGTATTGGGTCGGCCATAACGCTTGGACCCTCGGTAATCGTCGGCGCTATTTGCCCGTTATTTAACGGACCCTGGTAAACGGTGTAAGGACCTTCTATATTTTTTGAGGTAGCTAAACGGATGGCACGGCGCTCGCCGGTGCGCGGGCTAAATTCTTCTTCTTTATGGATCAGGTAATACGTGTCTTTATATTTAGCCATGGTGCCGTCAATAGTTGAATAGCCGGGGGCATAAAGTACTTTGGCAGGCGTAAAAGTCTTCCAATCCTTAGTGCGGCAAAACCACAGGCGGCTTTCCTGCCAACCCTCGGGCTTAAAGGTAGACGACCAAAACAACACATAATCCTTTTGCGCGTCGTCATAAAAAAACTCGGGCGCCCAGATGTTCTTTACAAAGTTACCGGCGTCATCTTTAACATCTTTCATCAGCGGCAAATGGCCCTCAACCTGCCAATGGATCAAATCTTTCGAACTGGCATACAAACAGCTTGGCCCAACCAATTTACGGTCGCCTGCACCACGGCCACCACCTGTGGCTACTAATCGCCATAAACCATCGGGGCATTTATGCACAAATTGATCGCGCATGTGTTGGTCCCAAATGGGTTTGTTGTCGTTGATGGGTGTCCAATGCCGGCCATCGTTTGATAGCGCAATGTGCATTTGATCAACCAGCATCGGGTTAGGCAACGGTATTTCAACCGGCTGGCCCTTGTCGTTAATTTCTATTTTAGTAGGATATCGCTGGCGAAAATACGTGAGCATCCATACGGGTTTGTTGGTGTTGACCTGGGCTTTTACATCAGCTAATATGAAAATGCTAAATGCTGCTATTAGGATTGATCTTTTCATTTGTTTGTCTTTATCGTTTTGTCATTGCGAGCGGAGCGCGGCAATCGCGAACATTGCATCCTTGCGATTGCCACGCTACGCTCGCAATGACAGTTTTTAATTTACTCACATACCACTCCCCGATGGCTTTTGCATCGGTACACCATCCTTTAACGGCACGCCAAAATTCGGTGTTCCATCTTTATTCCAGGTGAATTTTTGTATGCGCGGCGCACGCTTATTACCGCAGCCATCGCCTGGATTTGAGTTGGCATGGTAAAGAATCCAATCCTCCTTACCATCCGGCGATTTAAAGAATGAGTTATGGCCCGGTGCGTAGATCTTATTCTCCGGATTTTGTGCAAACACCGGCACGGGCGATTTCTTCCAGGCTAACGAGTCCATCAAATTAGCATCAGTGGTAGTGCTGAGCATCCCTAAAGCATAAAAATCTGTCCAGCAGCCGCTGGCCGAGTAGATCAGGAAAATCTTGTTTTTATGCATCAATATTTCCGGGCCTTCATTTACGCGAACGCCAATGCCGCTGTTATTTTCCCAATCGTACTGCGGGCTTGACAGGCGCACCCGTTTGCTGCCTATGGTCCAGGGATTCGTCATTTTAGCAATGTAGATGCTTTGCATACCGTTCTTATCGCCTTCCCAGCCAGACCACAGCATGTACAACTCACCCTTATTTTCAAACACGGTACCGTCTATGGCCCATTTGTTGGTTTCGTCGCTAACCTGGCCCTTAAAGGTCCACTCGCCCTGGGTTGGGTCGGCGGATGGGTTCTCCACTACATACATGCGATGATGATCATTACTACCGTCATCGGCAGCAAAATACATGTACCATTTGCCTTGTAAAAAATGCAGCTCCGGCGCCCAGATCTCTTTGGAGTGCATAGTACCGGGCGGCGGCGTCCATATAACTGTTTTTGGGGCCGAGCTTAATTCGGTAAGGTCCTTTGTTTTCCAGATCACCAGGTTGCGGCCGCTGGAGTTGGTATAATAGTAGTACCCGTCTTTATAGATATTCCACGGGTCTGCACCATGTGGTAAAATGGGGTTAGTAAATGTTTGGGCAAAAGCTCCGCCTAAAATCAAGCTAAAGGCAACCAGTAAGCATACTTTTTTCATGGCCGGATAATTGGATATCCAAATAAACACAAAATATGCGTTTAGCCTTTGTTGCTAAAGTATTATTGTCGATACAAAATCGCCTGGCTTAATTCAGTAATGACGTATCATGAGGATTGCTGATTTCTTGCAGGTGTCCGTTTTCGGTAACTACAAACTGCGATAATTCGTGCGCAGCCGGATGGTGCGGTTTAACCATGGCTTTGCTTTTTCTTTTACGCGGCATTAATGGGACAACGATAGCGCCCACAAGAACTAATATTTCTAAACAGGTAAGTAACATTTCAACAGGTATAATCTTATTTCAAACGGGTGGGTTGCCATTATCGTGCCCGTAGTTGGATAATACGACTCAAAAATGAGCGATAGGTTACTAATGAGCGAATTTTTAATCAAATATTTTTTTGGGATGACATTAGCGCCCCAAAATGACAGGTTGAATTATCATTTTGAGGCGGTGTTGATTAATGTAATTAAGTTAATCTGATCATAAAAAGAAATGTCATTTCGACCAACGGGAGAAATCTATACACGGACAGTTCGACAACTCATCTATGTATAGATCTCTCACTAGCGTTCGAGATGACAAAATCTTTAAACTAAAGACATCAATTTAGTTCAGCTCTATCTCGAAACCCTGTACGGTCCAGTTAGGCAGAGTGGCGGGTTTAGTAATTACCAGCGCGTCATCCTGTTGGTTCCATTTCAATTTTTGGGTACTGCCTAGCAGTGATATTTTACCAATCTTTTTATCATTCAGCTTAGAGTTTTTACCTAACGAGGTAATCCGGATATCGCCGGTTGGTGTTTGCATGCAGAAGGCATACAGCTTATTGCCTTTAGTAGTAAAACGAATATCAGAGGGTTCAAAAGGGCGGGTATCGCTCAAGCCGGCAAACGGGCCTTTTTTCATGTTTGATTTTATAGTCGACGGCCCCTCGCCATAAACCTTCCAGGGGCGGGTGCCATAAATGCCTGCGCCGTTTCTGGGCATCCAGTCGGCAATTTCATTGACTATTTTCAGTACATCGGGTTCCAGGTCGCCTTCAGGTGTTTGTACGATGTTGATCAACAGGTTGCCATTTTTACTCACAATATCAACCAACATTTGTATCACCTCGGTGCCGGTTTTGTATTGTTGCCCGGTTTGGTAAAACCAGTCACCTATAGAGGTATCGGTTTGCCATGGGTATGGGTTAATATCGGTTTGTATACCCCGCTCCAGATCCTCCACCCAGGTACCGTTCGAGGTTTGTTTACAATTATAGATAGCCGTTAGCTTGCCATTATTATAAGCCAGGTTGCCATTGTAAAAATTAGCCACCATACTGCGGCCCACATCGCCAAACGGAAAGCCACTGTCTGAATACAACAGATCCGGGTGATAGGTATCTGTCAGTTCTTTGATTTCACTATACCACTCTTTAGCCCATTCGGGGTTTTTGCTTAGCCAGTCGTGGTCGTCGGGCGCGGCTTTTGGGTGATATAGGTCGGCATATTGCGGGTCGGCGCCATCGTAGGGTACACCTGCCAGCGGTCCGGTTTTATCAGCACCATGCGCATCCTGGAACCAGGTATAGCTGGCGCCCAAATGTTCAGACACGCCAAATTTAAGTCCTTGCTTCAACGCGGCTTTCTGCCACAAACCAACCACATCTTTATGCGGGCCCATATTAAAGGCGTTCCATTTATGCAGTTTTGATTTCCACAAAAAGAAATTATCATGATGCGTGCCCATGCTTACAAAGTATTTAGCGCCGGCTTTTTTGTACAGCGCCATCAGTTTGTCCGGGTCCCATTTCTCTGCTTTCCATAAAGGGATGATATCCTTGTATCCAAATTTTGAAGGCGGCCCATAATGCGCCACGTGCCATTTATTTTGGCGACTGCCTTGCTCATACATCTGGCGGGCATACCAATCACCCTGGCGCGGCACGGCCTGCGGGCCCCAATGCGCCCAAATACCAAACTTAGCATCACGGAACCATTCAGGATATTGATATTGCTTCAGCGATTCTTCAGTTGGTTTATACGGACCAGCATTAATAGGCAGATCTTGCGCCTTAGCAGCAAACGCGCCAACAGCCAGCAAGCCCGACAGCAGGTATTTAAGGTTGGAATTCATCATGTGGTTTAAATGGTGATTTAAAGGTAAATACAAATCCAGTTAAAAACCAGCGGGAAATTATAAATATAAATAACGCCCACGATGATCATTCATGTACTTTTGATAGCGCGTCTTAGCTTTTATATACTTTTCGTTATTTTTCAAGATCCGCGTAATAATATTCCTAAATTTAATTGCTTCATATCGTACACCAAAAGGCCAAAATTCCGTTTTGCATTGATAATTAATTTTTACATTCGATACAGGTTTGTTGTCTTTATAAATCTCAATGGTTTGATAAAAGGACGGCTCGGTTATAGTAAATCTGGGGTCATATTGGATTGAGCCTTTAGTGCTGGCAAGTTCACTGCTATTAAATACTTCAGCAAGTTCTTGAATATCTGATGTTGTAAATTTCAGGGTGTCTGTAAATTTCAAACTATCAAAATCAACTTTTAATAAATTCGATTTTAAATCTATTGTAGCCCAATAGTCTTCTTTAAATACGATCCTATATCGATTATCAAATTGATTCGTCTGTCTACATGAAAGCAGCGCTGAGAGGCAAAGTAAAATAAAGATAAACTGTTTAGGCATATTGCATTGTTTGGTCATCACAAATTAATACAAATCAACCAAAACTCAACGCCACTCGTTTTAATTATTATTAATGCCGACCTTCGCAAAATAATTATCGCTCAATCAATGAAAGCAGACCAGCAGCAAAAGCCAGCCCCAAAAGAAAATATGCACCCGCGTAACGTACACCGCACGGGTTATGATTTTAAACAGCTAAGCCGCGCTGATGGCGAGCTGAAAGCTTTTTTGGGATTGAATCAAGCCGGTACCGAGTCGATTGATTTTACTGACCCGCTGGCGGTGAAAGCGCTGAACAAAGCCTTGCTGAAACACTTTTACGGCGTTAAAGGCTGGGATATTCCTGAAGGCTATCTTTGCCCGCCTATTCCCGGCCGAGCAGATTATATCCATTACGCGGCAGATTTGCTGCGCGATACCAACGACGGCGTTATCCCGCAAGGAAATGGTGTTCATGTGCTGGACATTGGTGTTGGCGCTAATTGCGTTTACCCGTTCGTCGGCAACAGCGCTTATAACTGGAAATTCACCGGCTCGGATATTGATCCGGATGCTTTGCGCAATGCCAACGAAATTTTATCAGCCAATAAAGAATTTCAAAGCCGTATTGATTTGCGATTGCAAACCGGTAAAGAAAAGATCTTTCAGGGCATTATCAAACCCGGCGAGCGCTATGAGCTGACGATGTGCAACCCACCGTTCCACGCCTCATTTAAAGACGCCAAGGAAGTAACTGCCACCAAATGGAAAAAGCTGGGCGTAATGACCAAACCGACGCTACTAAATTTCGGCGGGCAAAAAAATGAGCTGTGGACCAAAGGCGGCGAGGCCGGTTTCCTGCGTCGAATGATCGAGGAAAGCGTTGCATTTGGTAAACAGGTTTTATGGTTTACCTCACTGGTTTCTAAAAAAGATACCTTACCAACTACCTACAGTACCCTGCGCTGGGTTAAAGCACTTGATGTCCGCACTATAGATATGTCGCATGGGCAAAAAAACTCGCGGATTGTTGCCTGGACATTTTTAACGCCGGAAGAACAGGTGGCCTGGAAAGAGCAATATTTGGCTGTTAAATAGTTTTATTATCAGGCCATCCGGGTATAAATATGATCACGCTTAAAAAGAAAATAACCACTGCGCTTGTTGCGGTATTTGGGGTTGTTTTGATGTATATAGCAGCACATGGTTTTATAGCTATTCAGTGGTTGAGCAATACTATTCTTTTAATCGGCCTTTTTATAACCATGGCCGCGGCTGTTTATTTTAAGAACTTGTTCCCTAATCTTCATCGGGAATACAAAAATCCTAATGATAAAGAATGAGAATAAGCAGTCCCAGAGTCTGAAGACTACGGACAACGCTTAAGTCGCCAGTTACTCACCCGGTCTTTGCTTCGCTCGACCACCCTCTCTTCCGCAAGCGGGAAAGAGGGTTATTAAAAGTTTATCAGATTATTATTTACCCTCTTTCCGCCAAAGGCGAAGAGAGGGTCGACGAACGAAGTGATGTCGGGGTGAGTCTACGCTGACAGGGCAATAAAATTATTTCAACGAGTCATATAAAAAGGATTATTCTTAAAGTAATCAATTCATAAATATGACCTGCGCAATATAATCGGCAAAACTTGCACCTCTTTAACCGATTTTTGTACATTTGATACAGTTTTTATTGTTTACTCGATTAAAACTGTCTGCCTTGCCTGGGAATGCGACCTCCCGGCAAGGTTTTTTGTTAATTGTCCGCCTTTTTATTAAAATTTCATCATTTTCTGTATAAAAATAACAAAAACCGGACACCAATTATAAAATAGAACGATTTTTTAGTTATAAAATTCAAATTTTAGTTTATTTATGATTTTTTCTGATTTTATTTGACAATAAACTTCACTAAATTGATAAAAATACAAAAAACCTAAATTTATTTTTAGATTTACATCATGTAATTGAGTGTTTTTTATTAAATTGTAAAAATATTTAGTGATATTGAAAATATATTAAGTATAATTGTGGAATTAACTGATCTTATTAATTGAAATGAAGAAAGTAACCATAGTTGACAATGGCGATGGGTGCTTTTTGTGCAAAAACTGCCTAAAGGAATGGATTCCGGCAATTTTAGCGCACAAAAAGAACTATAAAGTCAAGAAAGGCGAGGTTATTTTCCGCGAGGGAGATCCCGTAAAAGGGGTTTTCTTTGTAAACAATGGAGTAGTGAAGGTTCACAAACGTTGGGGAGCCGACAAAGAACTTATCCTTCGATTCGCTAACGAAGGTACCATCTTCGGCCACAGAGCGCTGGGCGGAGATGGTATTTACTCTATCTCGGCAACAGCTGTACAGGCCGGCATTATCAGCTATGTTGATATAGACTTTTTTGAAGCTACGCTTAAAGTTAACGCCGATTTTGCCTATAAATTACTGCTGTTTATGGCTTCAGAGTTACGGATCTCTGAACGTAAAATGCGTAACCTGGCGCATATGCCGGTTAAGGGCCGTGTAGCCGATGCGCTGATCACTCTAAAAAATCAATTTGGCGAAACACCTGCAGGTTTTATTAATATCGAATTAAGCCGTCAGGATCTGGCTTCGTTTTCGGGCGCTACTTATGAAACGGTGTTCCGCGTAATTAACGAATTGATACACGAAGGGTTACTCGTACTCTCCGGCAAAAGTATCTCTATTGCCAACTACAACAAGCTACTTAAGCTTACCGAAGACATAGCCTAACCCGGCAATCTCATGTCTGCCACAAATCATTTAAAAATCTTCTTTTTGTAAAACGATAATTAATCGGCCGATTGTTTAAATTATCGTTTTAAATTTGAGCTATATGTCTCAGCAACCAGAATTATATGTATTAGGTGCCGGTCCCGGCGATCCGGAATTGATTACCGTTAAAGGTTACCGCCTTTTGCAGCAGGCAAAGGTAGTGCTTTATGATAATCTGGCTAATAAAGAGCTGCTGAGCTTAACACCACCCGATTGCGAGAATATCTATGTCGGCAAGCAACCCTATGGCGCTTATACTACACAAGAAGAGATCCATAAGCTCATCAAACATTTTGCATTTGCCAAAGGCAGCGTGATCAGGCTTAAAGGCGGCGACCCTTTCATTTTCGGGCGTGGTTTTGAAGAGATCCTTTTTGCGCGCGAGCAGGGGATTAAAACCTATTATATCCCGGGTGTTACCAGTATGCAGGCTTCGGGTTTGGAGGATATTCCGCTTACGCACCGTAATATTAGCGAAGGCATTTGGGCGGTTACCGGCACAAAAAAAGACGGCACGCTATCCGGCGATTTGCGTCTGGCTATGCAAAGCAACGCTACCGTAGTAATTTATATGGGGATGAAGCAACTGGCTTCTATTGCAGAAACCTATGTAGCGTCTGGCAAGGGCGATACCCCCGCGGCCATTATCCAACATGCTTCAACACCACAGCAAAAATCAGTGAAAGGGCCGGTAAAAGATCTGCTAGCACTGGCCGAAAGCAAACAATTAAAGCATCCGGCTATTATTATAATTGGCGGTGTAACCAACCTTGCCACTAATAAATGATATGAAGATTAGAATTAAAGGTAATTCTCTACGCTACAGGTTAACCCAAAGCGATGTAGCGCAATTTTTGAAAACGCACCTATTACAGGATAGCACCAGTTTCGGCGATAAACAATTGATCTATGAGCTAAAAGCTACCGATGCAGAAGCGTTAACCGCGACTTTTGACGGCGATAAAATAACTGTTGCGGTACCCATTGCCAAAGCCACCGAACTGGCCGAAACCAATCTGGTAGGCTTTGACGGCAAAGATGGCGACCTCTATTTATTGATAGAAAAGGATTTTCAGTGTCTTGATGAAGTAGCCGAAGATCAGAGCGACAATTACCCTAATCCGCTGGCACAAAAATCGATTTAAGGAGATGGAAACGCGATTGACTTTTAGATACCTATTGATCGCATTGCTTATTACTTGTACCGCGTGCATTGTCAGCGCGCAACCCGTCCAAACGTCCAACTTAAATTATATTTACAAACCCGGCGATGCAGGCTATAGTTGCTTCCGCATCCCGGCTATGATTGTCACCAAAAAAGGCACGTTGCTGGCTTTTGCCGAAGGCCGTAAAAACGATTGCGGCGACTCGGGTGATATCGATTTGGTTTTAAGACGATCAAACGACGGTGGTAAAACCTGGAGCGCCATCCAAGTGGTTTGGAGCGACTCGACCAATACCTGCGGTAACCCGGTGCCGGTTCAGGACCTGAGTACGGGCAAGATTTGGCTCATCAGCACCTGGAACAACGGGCAGGATCATGAAAAGCAGATCCGTACGCAAACGGGTAAAGATATTAGGCGGGTGTTTGTTTTATCTTCTGCGAATGATGGCAAATCATGGTCGGCCGCCAAAGACATTACCAAAGACGTGAAACTACCGGACTGGACCTGGTATGCCACCGGCCCATGCCATGGCCTGCAAATAGCCAACGGTAAATTTAAAGGGAGATTAGTGATTCCCGTAAACCACGTAGAAGCCGCAACTAATAAAGACTTTGTACATATTATTTATTCTGACGATCATGGCGCGACGTGGAACTTGGGTAACAATACCCCGCAAGATGGCACTAATGAAGTAACAGCAGCCGAGCTATCCAACGGCAACCTCATGCTCAATATCCGTAATGCCGACCGTAAGAAACATACCCGCCTATTTACTACCAGCACAGACGGCGGCCAAACCTGGGCCGATCTGCAAACGGATACGACTTTGATAGAGCCGGTTTGCCAGGGCAGTTTGCTTAGCTTTTCGCCCTCAAAAAATAAAAACATCCTGCTGTTTATTAATCCGGCTGACAAAAGGAAACGTGCTAATATTACGCTTCGCGCGAGTTTGGATGACGGGAAGACCTGGCCGTATAAACAGGTGATTTTCGCCGGCCCATCTGCTTATAGCGATATCGCGATTTATAACAGGAAACAGGTTGCCTGTTTGTATGAGGCAGGGAATGATAAGGCTTATGATGGAATTGCTTTTAAGTTGGTGGGATTGAAGGATTTGCTAGGTAAATAATGCAAT
>NZ_JAAVVB010000006.1 GCF_018449775.1 Mucilaginibacter sp. dw_454
AATTGTTACATTTGCGTTAACAAATTCTCTAAGCTACTGTGCCGCAAGGGTATAGTAGCTTCTATAAACCGAACGAACTTAAATTAATTATATAATATGAAAAATTTTAAAGCCAAATTACTTGGTGTATCACTTTTTGTATTGACTTTGGCTGTTGTGTCATGTAATCATAACTTTGACAAAGTTGTACCTCCTTCACCTCCTTTTGGGCAAGGTGTTGTGTATAAGACGCCAAAAGTACTTTATATTATCGCAGATGGGGCGAGAGGTACTTCTGTAAGAGATGCGAATATCCCGAATCTCAATAGTCTTACACCAAATGCTATTTACAGCTGGAATTCATTGGCTGACACTAACCAGGTAGATGCCACCAACTGGGCAGATATGATTACCGGTGTATTACCAGCTAAACACAATGTATTAAGTGAAAATTTCGCCGGAAATGCATTGGCTACTTATCAGCCAATATTTGCGAGAATAAAATCAGTTAGACCTAACTTCCGTTCGGTTGCGCTTTCTACGTCGGCTGCTTTTAAAGCTAATTTAACAACAGGTGCAGATGATTCTGAGCTGTTTACAGGCGATGATGCATTAACAACTGCGGCAGCTAATTTGATAAAGACTGACACTGCCCAAATGGTGGTAGCACAGTTTTCGGACATTGAAGCGGCTGGTAAAGCTGCGGGTTCAGGTTTTGACAATAAATACGCACCTTATAAAGCTGCGATCGAAAAGTTTGATACTCAGGTAGGTACTATTTTAACTGCTTTAAAATCAAGAACAACTTACAGCAGCGAGAATTGGATGATTATTGTTACTTCTAACAGAGGTGGAGCATTTACGCTTCCTGCTGGTCAAGATGACAAAACTATTTTCAGTAATACCAGTGCTAATACATTTACAATAATTTACGCTCAAACGTTCAATCCTACTTTCATTGCTAAGCCTTTTGTGGGTAATAGCTATAGCGGTAATTCGGTTGAGTTTTTAGGCGACCCTCAACAAGGTGTAGCCCAAGCAGATCAGCTTAAATCTCAAGCGTTTAATTTCGCCGATTCAAGTTATTCAATTGAGGTTAAAGTTAAAAAACATAAAAACCCGGTTAACGTATCCAGAGGCGATTATTACTACACATGGCCTGGATTTATGGGTAAGAAAAAAGACAATGGTTCCGGCAATCCGTCAACTGGTTGGGGTGGTAACAACAACAGCCCGGGTTGGGACTTCTGTTTATTCCAAAACAGGTGGAGATTCATGCCGGTTGGTATAAACAGTGTTGCTAACGGTGAAGAAATAGCCGGCTTGGAATTTACCGGCGACACCTGGCATGATTTGCTTGCTGTAATGGAAAGAAGACCTGACGGTACCACGCTTGCCAGACTGTATACAGATGGTGTACCGGGTATATGTAACAAAGGTAGTTATAGCCAAACAAATCCATTGACCACCGGTTGGACAGTACAGAATGATCCAAATCAAGGCAACGCAAGTGGTAACCCAGCTCCTAGTTCTGACATTAACGGGGATAACAATTCTATACTACGTTTAGGATATACCCCGGGTGAAATGGATGGTGGTACAACTCCATCTACTTTTGGAAAGATTGATGTCGATCTTAAAGAATTAAAAATCTTCAGAGCGGCTTTACCAGAAAATGTTGCTAAACAATATGCTTGCGATCAGAGCATCGACGTAAGTCACCCTTACTTTGCTTACCTGATTGGTTACTGGCCAATGGATGAAGGTACAGGTACAACGATTCATGATAAAGGCCCTATCGGTGCAGACTTTACTTTAAGCGCACAACAAGCAGGCGGTTACAAATGGAATCAGTTTACTAATGATTTGATCTGTTCTCCTGCAGCAACTAACTTGAGTTTATTAGTTCCGAAGAACGCTGATCTTCCTACCCAAATTTTGAGCTGGTTTAATATACCACGCCAAAGCTCATGGGCCTTAGACGGTAAAGTTTGGATTTCAAACTAAGAAAAATATATAAAGTAAGAGCCACTTAAAAAGGGCTCTTACTACTTAACGTATTATTAATTTCAAAGACGAAATGAAAAAAATTCTTATCCACTTGCAATTCGCTCTTGTTGGAGCAGTTGCTATGATTGCCACATCTTGTCAACATGAAAAGTTAGCCGATGCAATAAAAGAGCAATCTTTTGCCACGGTTAATGCTTCATTACCTTCAAGGATTGACATAACCTCTGCAAGTACCTTTACACTTACTGGGGCAAGTTTAACCGTTCCTACTACGGTGACTTTTTCGCAGCCAACAGCCACTGCTTTCACGCTTAACTTATCTACTAACACTGATACCGTTGCAAATTTAGTGACTTCGGGTGTGTTGGCGCCAGGTACTGTAGCTTTTTCATCAGGTGCAGCAGCTGTTACTCCACAAATAACTGTACCTGCTGGTGTTAGCTCTGTTAGCTTTAATATTATTGTTAGCCGCTCTGCTTTAGAGGTTGGTTTTGGTAAAACACTGGCGGCTGTAATTAAAGTATCTGCGCCTACTAAAGGTAATCAAATTGCCAGCGGTAAAAATGCGTTGGTTTTTACAGTTAAAACTAATGATATAATTGATCCTGCATCAATTCACGACGTTAGTTTTGGAGTAACCAATAAGGTGTTTATTGTTGATGCTGCTGCTGCAAATTATACGCTTGGCTCGCTTAACATTACCGTTAATATTCCGGTGGTTTTAAATGGTGATCCCGGCGACCAATTCACGGTTAATGCAGTTTCTGTACCTGACAGCGTAACAAAAGCAATTACTAGCGGAGTTTTACCTAACAATAGCGTTTTATATCCTGACGCAAACATCTCTGTTAATAATCCTACAGTAACCATTCTTGCTGGTACTAATACAGCTATATTAAGTTTTAATACCAAAATTAATACGTTATTGGCAGTACAACCGGCACCCGCTACTCCGTCAAATACATTGCCTACGGTAGCATTTACATTGAAAAATGCATCTAAGTACCAGGTATCGCCTACAAGAATTACCACAGTTTATGCAGTGCTGGATCCTAACTTCTTCAGACCATATTACGGTACTCCGTTCTTGATAAAAGGTACCGTTGGTGCTGTTTCAGACCCAATTTACTGCGCTTACTATGACTTTGGTGGTGAAGGCGTTGCTTACCATGATGATAATAATAAAGATGGCGACGGTAGCTGGAGAAACCCAGACTATGTTGACGTTAACCCTGACTACACTCCAAGATCTGTAGTTGGTTGGACAGCGTCTGGCGAGTGGTTAAGCTTTAGTATTAATGTTGAGACTACTGGTAACTATCAAATCAATTCAATGATTGGTGGTAACTCAACAGGTCGTTTCTACTCATTATTCCTGGATGGCCAGAGACTAAATGCGGATCCGATGCCGGTAATATATACCTCTAACTATAATAATCAAGGCCCGAATCTTTACAATCACGTATTAACCCAAGGTTACCACATTATAAAAATGTACTGGGATAATGCTGATTATGACGTTCGCGGCATGATTATGACCCGCTTAGCCAATTAAGAAATAAACCCTAATTTATATTCCTAATTTATTTAAACTATTTATTGTTATGAGAGAATTAACGAAACCACTGGGCTTGCTATTTTGTATGGGAGCCCTAATAATCTCATCTTGCTCTAAGAAAGTAGAACCAATATCAGCGGATCCAACAATTATAAACCCGATAGCGGACTACACTATTACGCAAGATCCTACAGACGGATTTACGTTCAAATACAATAACTTATCAAAGAATTTCACTAAACTGGAGTGGAGATTTGGCGATGATACGTTGAATACTGATGATAGCCCTACGCATACTTTCCTTTCGCCGGGCAAGTATACCACGGATTTGAAAGCATTTTCGAGCACGGGCAATTTTTCACACAAGTACACCGATATCTTAATCGATCCAGATAAGATTTTAGCAGTAACAACTGCTAAAACAGGTGTTACTGGTCAGTTGAAATTCTCGGCTGTATTTCAGGGAAAAATAGCAACTATAGCCTGGACTTTTAATGATGCCAGGGCAAATCCTGCGATTGTTACTCACAGTACAGATTTGAATCCGATAGTAACTTTTCAGTTAGGTACTTTTAATAGTTTCTCAGTGACTGTAACCAGCGATAAAGGTTCTTCTGTAACTATTACCAAAAACGTAACTACAGAAGGTCTTGCAACTGATATTACGCAATCACGTATTTATGCTCATTCATCAAACGAGAACTTTAATCAAGTTAACGAGAACTCTCCGCATTTGATTGACGGTAACATAAAAACCAAGTTTGGCTATTATGCTTCGTTCCCTGTACCTGAAATTTACACACTGCAGTTTCCTGCACCGGTTGTAATAAAACTGTACGGTTTATGTAATGGTAATGACTCAGGTACCTCTCGTGACCCTAAAGAATGGTATATCGAAGGATCGAATGATGGTAACGCCTGGAGTACTTTAGATCATATTACCTTAGTTAAAGGTTTTTATGACATGGCAACTGATGCCGGCGCTACCAGCGATGCTCAGCGATACAACAGATGGTGGTACTATCCAATTCCGCAGCCAACAGCATTTAGCTGGGTTCGTTGGAGAATTGTATCAACTTTCCAAAGTGCATTCCAAATGGATGAAATGGCTTTCTTCAAATAAGAAAAGCTGAATTGTTTAAAAATATTAAACCGGTTGCTTGAAGCAGCCGGTTTTTTTTGTGACATTTTGAACCTGCCTTAATAATTTTAAGTTGAATTGTTAACCCTGGAATTTAGCTCTTAAAGCAATATTCAATAAGTATCGCTCACAAATAAGATTAAACCTGGCTGCAGCGTAATATTCTGGTTGGCCTTTTAAAAGAAACTTGTTTTGCTTATGGGTAAATACGCCCCCGTCCTTCAACTCCCCAAAAGCTGATTATAAGTTATATACGCTGCGATTCATTCACTTAAATTTTAAATGGATATTAAATTGTTACAGTAACGTTTTTGTGTTAACTGCATTATTCTTTAGCTATCATATAGATTTATACCACCTAATGAGTTTTTTCGACGCGGGAAATTTGTCTCGGGTTTATTTTTAATCTGCTTTTAATTTTTAATAAACAGATAATCTGCAACTTAGTGTTCCTTTTTAAACGTCTTGATTATTAGTTACCGCATGTACTACCCGCATAGTACTTTAATGCCTTATATTTTATATACAAAACTCCCGCGTCTTATCAATGAAAATATTTTACTTATTGTATTTGCCAGTTATTGTATTGCTTGTAAGCGCTTGCAAGAAGAATGCTGTTGATGAAAATAAGCAGAGTACCACATTAAATAATGGCAGCGGTGGAAAAACTAGCCCTACATCGCCTACATCTGCCCCGCGACTGATCAATTTGAAAATAAATGGTGCCAGTTGCGCCTACGACTCGCTAAGTGTGTCCTACTACTATCCGGTTGCGGTGGGTACCACACTTACCGGGTACACAATTTCTTTCGACACCACTACTACCGCTGCTGTTTTCATCAATAAAGTACGTATCAAAAATGGTGGCATAGTTAATACACCATTGGCTACTAATACCAAGCTCACGCTTACTGCGGTTAATAATAAAATCACAGCGACATATAACTTGATAGCCACAGGTATGCCTGTAGTAATGTTAACCGCAGGTGCCCAAATAGGCGACGATGACATCAACGCTACTTTAGATGTGATTGACCCTGATTACCAAAGTCAGCATAGTAAAATAGAAACGGTCTCTAAGATTAATATTTCACTACGTGGGGAAACATCCCGTTATTATCCAAAAAGTTCTTTTGCTATTCATACCGTCGACAATGCTAACAACGCTACAGATGTTTCATTTTTGGGATTGCGAGACGATAACGACTGGATTTTGGACGCTATGTACATAGACCAATCGCGTATGCGTAACAGGTTGTGCACGGATATTTGGAATAGTTTTAACAACGTACCCTATATTGCCAGCGAGCCAACTGCGTTAAATGGCACACGTGGTTATATGAGCGAAGTGTTTTTAAACGGAAAATATAATGGTATATATTGCTTAACTGAGAAACTTGACCGTAAACAATTGCAAATAAAAAAGCAATACGGTGATATGTATAAAGCCAAAGACTGGACGGACGAGACCGATTTGCAAGCGGTTGCACCATTTGATAATAACAGCGATACATGGGAAGGCTGGGAACTTGAGTATCCTGATTTAGGAGATAGCCCTGCGCCAGACTGGACTTATCTATACAATGAAATTAATTTTATAGGCACTTCCAGTGATGCCGATTTTATTAAACAGATAAGCGCCAAAGTTGATTTGAACAACGTGGTAGATTACTTTATTTTTATGAATATCCTTGAGGCTTGGGATAATCAGAATAAAAATACATATTTCAGTTTTTACGATATTCGTACAGCTCCGGCTTTCTTTTACTCGCCATGGGATCTGGATGGTACCATGGGGGGTGATGCAGCGGGGGGGCATGAGACAAACGCTCTGGTTGAAGCCGGCAACAATTACCTTTATCAACGATTATTGAAATTAAACCCGAATAATTTTAAGGATTTGCTTAAACAACGCTGGAACTCGTTAAAAAGCAGTCAGCTTAGTAAATCTGTTGTTGCGGCGCGTATTGAAACTTATCGCAGTTTATTGGTTAATACTAATGCTTTTGCCCGCGAGCGCTTAGTATGGAATAACATCACTCAGGATTTGAATCCGGAAGCAAGTTATATGACCACCTGGTACAGTGCGCAGTACGATCTGTTTGATACCTACGTAAATAATTTATAGCCGACGATCTTTACGAATCAATGAGTGCTACTGTAATGATAGCTTGCCCTGGTAATAATCTAAAATTTTGGTGCGTACCAGGTAGTCATACCGGGCATTAATCAGGCTTACTTTAGCTCTGTCCAGATTGCCTTTTACAATAATAAAATCAACAGAGGTTATAGCGCCTGCATCAAAACGTATCTCGGCAATCCTGTATGATTCTGTATACGCGTCAACCTGCTTTACAAGTAATTGATAACGATCATAGGCCGCCGTCATATTAGCAAAAGCCTGATCTACATTTACTCTTAATTGCACCTGATTGGTTTGCTCATTATACCGTTGTGTTTGCAGGTCAATTTTGGCAAGCTTTATTTTATTACGGTTCTGGAAATAATTTAATATAGGGATGTTTAGCCCCAGGCTAACTACGGTGCTGTAATTACTTCTGAACTGATCGCCATAGCTGATATTTTGATTCGCATAATTTTGCTGCACGGTGTAAACCGATTGCCTGCCAGACGGTGTTTGAATAAACTGGTTGGTAGGCACCACAGCAGAATCAACAAACAAAGACCGCTGGGCTGCGCTTGAATAATTGGTGCTTAATCCGCCCGATAAAGAAAGCGTAGGTAACAGGTAGCCTTTAGCTACCGCAACATTTTTTTCGGCGCTTTGGCGACGTAAAATGCCGGCTTTTATGAGTGCAAAGTTGTTAAATGAGATGTTATAAACGTCATCGGCGGTTTGATTATAAACCGTGGGTGAAGCATCTATCGCCTGGCGCTGAAAACGGATGTCTTTGCGGTAATTGACATTCATGATCTGCAACAAATCGAGCCTGGCCACAGTTAACGTATTTTGCGCACTAATAACGCCAATCTGATCATTAGCTAATTGGCCCCTCAAATCATAAAGCTGTGATGGGGGTACTGCACCATCTTTGTTAAGCAACTCAGTGCGCTCTTCTTGCTTTTGAGTAGTTAGCTCTTGAGTATTGGCTTGTGTAAGCTGGTCTTCGCTGCTTAATACTTGTAAATAGGCAGTGATCAGCTTTAGCGTTAAATCATTTTTAGCTTGTTCAAAATCCATCTGCCCGGCCTGGTAAGCCAAAGCTGTTTGGCGAATGCTATTTTGAAGTGTCAATCCACTAGACAAGACCAACCCTCCAGATAGATTATAGTTAGCCGAAGTAATAGACTGATTTAAATAACCATTGGTGAAAGGGTTTAAGCTGCGGCCCTCGCTTAACGAATGATCTATAGATCCGTTGATGGTAGGTAACAGGTTCTCGCGGGCTTGCTGCCAGTAAATACGGCTGGCTTCCATCTGAGCTTCGGTTTGTCTTACCTGCAGATTGTTTTTTATGCCGATATCAAGGCATTGCTGCAAGGTTAGCACGCTATCGGTAACCATTTGCTGTGCACGCGCTACCTCACTTGCCAATAATACTACTGCAGCTAGTAATAACCGTTTTATTGATTTACGCATTTTAAACATTTTTTGATGATTCCACTGTCCCGTCCAGCAGGTTAATAATGCGCGATCCGTATTCGGCATTCTTTTCAGAATGCGTTACCTGTATAATGGTCATACCTTCTTCTTTATTCAGCTTCTTGAACAGCTCCATAATCTCGTCGCCTTGTTTAGAGTTAAGGTTGCCGGTAGGCTCGTCGGCCAATAATAATTTAGGGCTGACGATAAGCGCACGGGCTATACCCACCAATTGCTGCTGTCCGCCTGAAAGCTGTGATGGAAACAGATCCTTTTTGCCTACGATCTGGAAACGGTCCAGCATATCGGCTACCAGAGCTTTACGCTCGTCCGATTTGATGTTATGATAAAGTAAGGGAGTTTCGATGTTTTCATAAACGGTCAGCTCATCAATCAAATGATAGGCCTGAAACACAAAGCCAATATTTTCTTTGTACAAAGCCTGGCGTTGCTTTTCTTTGAGCTGATGGATGGGCTGATTCAGGAAATAGTGATATCCATCTGTCGGCTCATCCAGCATGCCGATGATATTTAACAACGTTGATTTACCAGAACCCGACGGACCCATGATAGATACAAACTCGCCGGCGTCAACATCCAGGTTGATATTATTAAGGATGCTGGTTTTTAAATTGCCGGCTTTATAGTATTTAGATATATTTTTAAGTGATAACATGGTGCCAATATATTAATTAACGTACCAATTATATAAGTGGTTGATTTATAGTTGTTTTATTGCGAATTGGAATGCTGGCTCGTTCGCTATTGCACGGTAGGTGTTCGGTTTTGATACAGTGTTTTTTGGCGGTTTTATTCGTTACGCAAACTATCAACCGGGTTTGCAAGCGCGGCTTTAACCGATTGCAGACTGACAGTTATAAACGCTATCGCGATAGCCAGTACGCCGGCTACGGCAAAGATCCACCATTGTACTTCTACACGATAAGCAAAGCCCTCCAGCCATTTATGCATTATCCACCAGGCAACAGGCGAGGAGATAAACATAGCAACCAGTACTATCACCAGGAAGTCTTTTGACAGCAACATGCTGATCTGCGTTACAGAAGCGCCTAAAACCTTACGTATGCCAATTTCTTTGGTGCGATGAAGGGTTATGATGGATATCAATCCCAATAGCCCCAGCGAGCTTATAAAAACGGCAATCCCCGATGCCATCCAGATGAGCTTTTGTTGGAGACTCTGCGTTTTGTATAGATCGGCTATTTCGTCATCAATAAAATGATAGCTGAACACCTGGTCGGGGAAAGTATGCAGATATTCTTTTTGGATAGCCGCCAATGCGGTTTCAGACTTGCTACCGGACAGTTTAATGGCTACGTTTTGTTGCAGATACTGATTTTCGAGTATAATGGATGGTTCTATAGGCTCAAGCAATGAGCGCACGTTGAAATCTTTAACCACACCTACAATTATGCCCTTTCCATCAATCTCTAACTTCTTACCTAATATTTCATCGTAGCTTTTTAAATGAAGCATTTTAACCATGGTTTGGTTAGCTACGTATTCAGGAATAGGAGTGTTACTGCGAATATTACGACCTGCCAGCAGGTGTAAGCCAAACGTGTGCATGTAAGCCGAGTCGCCTATGGCAAAACGCGCCGGCCATTTTTCCCAACCGCGGTCGGCAAACTTCATGGTGGCACCTCTTTGACTGTCGCTTGAAGGCCCTTTGCTGCAAAAGGTAAGTGACTGCACACCCGGAATGCTTTGTAAGCGTTGACGCAGCAGATCTTTTTGGGTTTGCGGCACATCGCCCACCGGCACCATCACCACAAATTTACGATCGAAACCTGTGTCTGTATTTTTTAAGAACCGCACCTGCATCACAATAATAATGGTGCTAATAATCAATACCTGCGCTACTACATTTTGCAACAATACCAAGGCCCTGCGGCTCACGCCCGCCTTTACGTTTAACACATTATTTTTTAGTGCCTGGAAGATATTGGCGCGACTTAAAAGTAAAGCCGGATAAATACCTGTTCCAATAGTAATCACCACCAAAATAATCGCCAAAAACAAAACCATTTGACTGTATGACAGAATGTGTACCGGGTTGCCATCAAACAGTAATTGATTAACCGTCGGCAATACAAGTATAACACCCACTACAGCCACTACAATAGCTATCAGGACATTTAATAACGACTCGATCATAAACTGGCTAAACAGCTGCCCGGTTGAACCGCCTAATATCTTGCGCGTACCAATCTCCACGCTGCGACGAGTTTGCCCGGCTATCACCAGGTTAATATAATTAATGCCGGCAATAATGATGATCAGCAAACCGATAATGACCAGCATAACTAAAAGTGGTTTCTGCACCTTACCTGCATAGCGCATGTCAAAATGCATATCACTCAACGGCAATAATTTAAAGTGATAGTAATTAAGCGCACCTGCACCCAGCCGTTGTTTGGTTAAAGTTGTTAATTGCTGTTCTACAGTTGCTTTTTGAGCAGGATTGGTAAGCGATACGAATAAGCTGTTGGTACGATTTAAATATCCCCAATCGGTATAAAATGTTGGTTCAATTTTGGGCTGTAGGTTTTTTATAGAAAGAAAAGAAAGATAGATGTCTGATTTTAAATCGGTATTGTAAGGAGCATCTGCCAACACACCAATAACCTTAACGCGCTGCCCATTGATCTCTAACGTATGGCCAACAGCATCAGCGTCGCCAAAATATTTTTTGGCTTGCGTTTGTGTTAGCGCCGCAGTATTTGGTTGATCCAACTGAGAAGCATTGCCTTCAAGCCAATTGTAACTAAACATTTTAAACCAGGCCGAGTTGGTGAAGGCTATGTTTTGATCTTCTTTGAAACGTTTGTTAACGTCGCCATTAACATTTACAATAAAGCTTTGGTTATTTACCGATACTGCTGCTTGTTGTACATAAGTCGAATCGACACGTAACGCGTCATAGGCAGCGATAGAACTGCCTTTATCATATTCTGTTCTTTCGAAATGCAACTCATAGACCACCCTGAAAATATTTTCGGGATGCTTATGGTAACGGTCAAAACTTAACTGGTAGCTGGTATACAGGTAAATCAAGATCCCGCAGCCAATAGCTATTGCCAGGCCCGAAATATTCAGGATAGAATAAAACTTACGTTTAATAATGCTGCGCCAGGCAAGCTTTAAATAATTTTTGATCATACGATATTGCCCATTATTCGCTTCTTAAACTTTTAACAGGGTTAGCAATAGCCGCTTTTATTGATCTGAAACTAATAGTGATCAACGCTATAAACAATGAAAGTACTGCTGTTAGCACAAACACGCTTAATTTAATATCAATACGATAGGCAAAAGTTTCCAGCCATTTGTGCATGGCATACCAGGCCAATGGCCAGGCCAGCAGATTAGCAATCAATACCAGTTTTACGAAATTTCCGGATAGCATGAGCACAATGTTTTGTACCGATGCGCCCAGCACTTTGCGTACGCCAATCTCTTTTACCCGCTGTTCTGCCGAGTAAGAAGCCAAACCAAACAGGCCCAGGCAGGATATAAAAATAGCCAGGCCGGCCAATATACCGACGATCTTGCTTACCTGGTTGTCGGCCTTATAAACATCGTTAAAATGGTCGTCCAGGAATTGGTATTCGAACGGGCGATCCGGGAAATTTTTTGTCCAGACTGATTTGATAAAAGCGACCGCGTCGTCCGCCTTATTGCCGTTTATTTTTACAGACAGCTGGCTAAATCCCCAATCCCGCTGATAAATCATAAACATGGTTTCTACTTTGTAATGCAGCGAGTTGAAATTGAAGTTTTTAGAGATCCCGGTGATCACACCTAACGAATCATGACCAAAATGCTGGCCTATCAATGAAGATAGTTTAGCGTTTTTAGGTTGATCTTTTAATAACTCATGCGCCAACTGTTCGTTAACAATGTACTCCTTGCCGCTGGCGCCTCTTTCTGGTGAGAAGTCTTTGCCTTCAATCAGTTTAATATTGAACAGCTTCAAATAGTTATTGTCTACCACTAATTGCGTCAAACCAAAATCCCGGGCAGGGCCGTTTGAAGGCCTGAAGGTTACACCGGTTTGATCCAGGTGGCTGCCCAAAACATCCTGCGAAGCGGTAACATCACTAATCAATGCGTTAGCCTTCAATTGTTGTTTGATCAGATCGTATTTAGAATCGGTATTACCATCCAGCGGTACGGTTACAATTTGCTCGCGCGTAAAGCCCGGGTCTTGACTCTGCATAAAGTGTAGTTGCTTCACTACGAAAATGGTGGCTATCATTAAAAATACCGCACTGGTAAATTGCCCCACTACTAATATGTTCCTGAAAGTGCCTTTGTTTTTGCCCGTCTCGATACTACCCTTTAATACTTTAACCGGTTTGAAAGATGAAAGATAGATAGCCGGGTAAATACCCGAGATAACGCCTACAAAAATGGTAAATCCGATGATGGCCAGCGCCTGGCCGGGATTGGTAAAGAAGTTAAGGCTCAATTCGCGGTCGGCAAGTTGGTTGATATAGTGTAACGAGAGCCAAACCAGCAACAAACCTAATACCATAGCAATTAGCGCCAGCATAACGGTTTCGCCCAAAAACTGAACAGCCAATTCAAAGCGACCGGCACCTATTGATTTACGTACGCCAACCTCCTTAGCCCGCTCGGCAGAACGCGCGGTGGACAGGTTCATGAAGTTAATGCAGGCAATGGTAAGCACGATCAATGCTATAATAGCAAACAGATTAGTAGAATGCCCGTCAAATTTGCGGAAGTTAATGTAATCCAGACCGATATCTGAGGTATTTGCATGAATGTCTCTTAACGGAAGAAAAAACAGCTGGTAAAATTTATTAATGTCTGGCCGGTTAGAATATTTAACCAGGTAAGCCGGCATTTTACGCTCGAATGCTTTTACATCTGTACCGGCATTAAGCTCAACGTAGGTATCCATCCAGTTGCCGCCCCAACCCAGCAAATCGGTGGGTTTGTAACTGCTGCTCATGGAGTATAACGCATCAAACTGTATTTGCGAGTTTTTAGGAACGTCTTTTAAAATGCCGGTGATTACAAAGTTCAGGCTGTCTTGCTTAACATCTCCGTAATGGCCTATTGTCTTACCAACTACATCTGTAGTACCAAATATTTTGTTGGCTGTAGACTCTGTCAACAAAATGCTGTTAGGTTTTTCAAGTGCCGATTTACGGTCGCCATTAATCAAAGCAAAATCAAACATTTGCAAAAAGGTCGAATCGACCGCCAATACTTGCGGCAGGTATAACTTGTTGTCGTTGTGTGTTAGCGTATATTTATTACGCCACCTTACCCTTGAGAAATTCTTTACCTGCGGAAATTCGTGCTTTAAAGTTGGACCCATGGGCGGCATGCTTAACCCTACTTTTTGCGCCGCCATGCCGGGAAAGGTTTGTACCTCATTTAACCGGTATACATTTTTGGTTTGAAAGTTATCAAAGCTCTTTTCATAAAAAACAAAAAGCATAATGACGATACAGGCGGCCATACCTACAGCAAGGCCGATAATATTTAACGCTGAAAAAACCTTGTTTTTCCAAAGATTTCTCCAAGCTGTTTTGATATAGTTTTTGATCATAATTATAGTTTTTATCTATTACTCGCTTCTTAAACTTTTAACCGGTGTTGCCAGTGCAGCCTTAACGGCTTTGTAGCCTACGGTAAGCCAGGCCACTAACATGGAAGATACTATCGCCAGTACAAACACACCAACCGACAGTGGTATGCGGAAAACAAAATTTTGCAGCCAGCTATTCATCATATAGTAGGCTATAGGTGTAGCGATGATGAAGGATATGGTAATAAGCAGCATAAACTCTTTCGAGAACAGGTAAACAATACTGCTTACAGACGCGCCTAAAACTTTACGCACGCCAACCTCTTTAGTGCGCTGCACTACCATGAATGATACCAGGCCATACAGGCCCAGGCATGAAATGAAAACGGCTATCATGGCAAATATTTTATATACCAGCGCCAGTTGGTTTTCCTGCTTGTAAAACTCAGCTATATTTTGGTCGAGGAAGTAGCCGCTGTAAGCGTAGTCTGAATAAGTGTGCTCCCATTGCTTTTGAACGGAAGCTACGGTCCCCGCAAAGTTTGAGGTGCTCAGCTTAACTGCCACAATGCCTTGCTGCTTTTTGTTTTGCACTAGTACGATAGGCCTCACCGCATCGCGCATGGTATTGGTTTTAAAATCTTCAACGACGCCGACTATCGGGCGCCATTGGCCATTACCCAGTTTTACGCTCTTGCCAATAATAGAATTATAATCATGCACACCCACTTTTTGCGCAAAGGTTTCATTGATGACAACACCATTAGTTGTATCACTTTGGGTATAGGCATGCCCCGCTTTAAAACGCAGGCCAAAAGTTTTAAAGTAATCAGCATCGCCAAATTTTAGCGACGTCTGGTAGTTTTTATCGGTGGTATTATGGTCGAAATAAAAGTTGGTGGTCCAGTTATTTTGCGACGATGGCTGATCGGCCGTAAAGGTTACATTTTTAACGCCTGGCGTTTGTAATAACTGGGCTTTAAAAGGTGCTGATTTTTGCAGGCTAACACTATCTGTACTACCCGGAATAACGAGTATCGCTTCTTTGTTAAAACCTAAATCGGCCGAGTTAATATAGTTCATTTGTCTAACGGCAACGATAGTTCCGATAATCAGTAATTGCGAGATAGAAAACTGCGCAACTACTAACACTCTGCGCAGCGGCACCCCGCCAACAGATGCTGCGGTAATCTTATTTTTAAGCGCCAGCACCGGCCTGAAACCAGATACTACTAAGGCGGGATAAATGCCAGAGATTAGCACAATCACTAAGGTAGTTGTTAATAAAAACAGGAGTGAGCCTATGCTAAACAAGCTGATATCATCAGGCACGCTGGCAATGTTTTTAAGGAAGGGCAGGGCCAGTTTTGCTATCGCGATAGCAATCAATAAAGCAAACAAAACAATCAATGTGGTTTCGCCCAGTGATTGCTTAATGAGCTGCGCACGACTGCTGCCTAACACCTTGCGAATGCCAACCTCTTTTGAACGGCCAACCGACTGCGCGGTAGACAGGTTAATGAAGTTGATGGATGCCATCAGGATGATCAAAACCGCAATTAATGATAAGGTGCGGATGGTAGCTTTGTTGGTGATATGATCGCCCAGAGAATTACCAAACCGGGTATTATAATGCAAGTCTGACAAAGCCTGCAGAAAATGAACTTTATGATCGTTGTCGTTGCCGCCATAGTGTTTTTTTGTAAATACTTTTAGCTGCGCATTAAGGTTACTAACTGTGGCATTGGCCGGTAGCAGCATAAATACCTGGTGATTACTGCTAACGGTGTTCCAGGAATCATCGGCATTATACTCATGTAAATGCGTTTTTAGCGTGGCGTACGATACCAGCACTTTCAACGGTAAGTCGCTGTTGCCTGGTACATCCTCAATAACACCGGCAACTTTAAGGTTGATCTGGTTATCCATTTTGATAACCCGGCCGGTGGCGCTTTGCCAGTCGCCAAAATATTTTTTAGCAGTGCTTCTGTCAACGACAACCATATTAGGCGCATTTAATACCGATGCATCGCCAGAGAGCCATTTGTATTTGAAAATGTCAAAAAACTGGGGCTGCATAAACATTACGCCGATTTCTTCAACAAACTTTTTATTGTCTGCGCCAAAATTGTTGGCATTAGCAGGCACCGTAAACTGGCTGTTATAAGCAGTATTTAAAGCAGCTAATTTTACTTGCGGAAAATCGGCTCGTAATGCGGCGGTTATAGGGTAGGGCGTACCCTCGCTATAGCTAATGCCATCGCCCAGGTCTTGCTGTAAAACTATGCGGTAAATGTTTTTATAATTAGGCTGAAATTTTTCATAACTCAGCTCAAACTGCACTACGACAAATATGAGTAGGCATGCAGCCACACCAATGGCTAAACCTGCAACGTTAATGGCCGAATATGCTTTGTGGCGTTTGATATTTCGCCAGGCTATTTTGAAATAATTTTTTAACATAATGATCAATTTTACTCGCTCCTCAAACTTTTAACCGGGTTAGCTAACGCGGCTTTGATAGATTGGAAGCTGATAGTGATTAATGCAATTAATATGGCCCCGACACCGGCCAGCGCGATTGTGATCCAATTAACTGATATGCGATAGACATAGCTCTCCAGCCACTTATCCATAGCATACCAGGCTATTGGCGATGCTATTAGTAATGATATCACAATCAGCAACAAAAAATCTTTGGATAGCATGGTGGTGATATTAAGCACACTGGCGCCCAATACTTTTCGAATACCAATCTCTTTAACTTTTACCTGTGCGGTATAGGTGGCCAGGCCAAACAAACCCAGGCATGAAATAAATATGGCTATGCCCGCAAAAATGCTGAACAGCATGCTGGTGCTTTGCTCGGTTTTATAAAGATTATTAAAATCATCATCCAGAAAATTGTATTCAAACGGAGGGTCGCCGTGATTGTATTGTACGTGATACTGTTTTACCAAATTAATGGCTGCGGCAGCGTTCTTGCCGGTAGTTTTCACAAACAGCTGTCCTGATTTTTCGGCATAAGAAAAGATAGCCGGCTCTATAACTTGTTTTAAGGATGCAAAATGGAAGTCTTTAACCACGCCTATGATGATGCCATTGCGCTGCCATAGTTTAAAGCGCTTACCTATGGGGTTTTTAATGCCTGCTTCTTTTATAGCCGTTTCATTCAGGATATAGTGAGAGGTATCCGACTTTTCGCCGGTGAAATTGCTGCCCGCAATCAGCTTAACTTTAAAAACCTTGATAAAATCCTGATCAATACTAAACGGATGGATAACCATGCTGGCAGTTGCCGGCTTACCGTCCCAATCTGTATCGCCGGTGGATGAATCGCCGTTTACGATGTTATCGCCAACGGCTACTCCGGTTATTTCGCGGTGACGCAATAGTTCAGCCTTAACAGCATCTTGATGTGGGTACATATTGTTGTACAGATTCACGGTAAATACATGGTCGCGGTCATAGCCTACTTGTGTAGTTTGGATATAATGCAGCTGGCGATTAATCACCAGCGTACCAATGATCAAACCAATAGAAAATGCGAATTGGCATACCACCAAAACCTTTCTGAAATTACCGCTGCCTACGCCGCTGGCCCGGCTTCTTAACGCGTCGATAGGTTTAAATGATGATAATAATATCGCCGGATAAATACTTGAAGCGGCTAGCGTAATAATAGTAGTAATACCTATGACCTTCCAAACACTGGTACTAAACAGGTCGAAGTGCATTTCTTTGTTTGCTATATGATTATAAAGCGGCATAATGGCATAGATTATCCCGAAAGCTAAAACCAATGCTATTAGGAAACACAGAGCCGTTTCAAACACAAACTGAAAGAAAAGATGCTTACGCTCAGCACCTATGATTTTGCGCACGCTAACTTCCTTACTGCGTAAAACCGATCTGGCGGTTGAAAGGTTAACGTAATTTATGCAGGCAATTAGCAATATTAACAAAGCTACAATACTGAAAATCTTTACAATTTCTGCTCCTGCAGATGTGAGATCCGGGTTATACAAATGGATATCGGCCAAAGGTTGTAACTGAAAAACACCATCGGTTGGTTTAATGCCTTTTTGCAACGACATATGTATGCGGGTCAGTTTATCGGCAATGGCTATAGGCGAGGCGTTAGCCTTCAATAATAAATAAGTGTCGGCCCAGTAATCGCCCCAATCCTCATCCATTGCTTTCCACATACCCTTGCCGTTATATTGTTTTTTGCGAACGTTTATAGAGAAAAGATAATCAGCCTGTATGGATGAATTAGCAGGCATATCTGCCATAACACCCGATACCGTATAGGGGTCTTTATCATCGCCTCTTAATACTTTTCCCATTGGGTCGGTATCGCCAAAATATTTTTTTGCTTCGGTAACAGATAAGATGATAGATTGATCTGTAGGGAAAGGTTTTTTAGGATCGCCTTTAAGTAGTTTGTAATCAAATACAGTAAAGAAAGCATCATCAACAAATTTCATTGTAGCGGTTCTGCGCAACAGCTTGTCTTTGTATCTGAATTTGCTGTAATCCATGTCGCCGACAACCCGCACTGCAGCTTCAACGCCAGGTACTTCTTTCGCAGCATGAAAAGCCACCGGCGCGGGGGTGCCTCCCCAAACCTGTTTACTGGCACCGGTTCCAATAGATGCATTTACTTTATAGATGCGATCAACTTTGGTATTGAATTTATCGTAGCTGGTTTCATCCTGCACCCAAAGCAATATCAATAAGCCAACGGCTAAGCCGACAGTAAGGCCAATTATATTAATGGCGCTGTAAAGCTTTTTGTTAACAATGTTGCGCCAGGCGATTTTGATGTAGTTCTTTAACATAATACTGGGTTTATTCGCTTCGTAAACTTTTAACCGGATTAGCCAATGCGGCTTTGATAGATTGAAAACTGATGGTAGCAAAGGCAATTAATACACCCGCTATACCCGCAATAGCAAATACCTGCCATTGTATTTTAATATGATACTGATAAGTTTTAAGCCAGTTAAACATGGTCCAATACGCTATTGGGAATGCTATTAAACAAGATAGTAGCACCAGTTGTAAAAAATCTTTCGAAAGTAATGTAGTAACGCTGCCGACACTTGCTCCCAAAACCTTGCGGATGCCTATTTCTTTGGTACGACGCTCTGCTGTATAAGCAGCAAGGCCAAACAAACCAAGACAGGATATTACAATAGCCAACGTAGCAAACACGCGCGATAGCTTACTGATCAGCATTTCGCTTAAAAACATCTGGTTAAATTGATCGTCGACAAAACGGTAATCAAATGGGTAAGAAGGGTTGTCCTTTTTCATTATAACCTGTATTGCGGCCAGCGTTTTTTCAATGTCTTTATGCCCATTGATGCGCACATACATTACAGATGCATTTTGCGGCTTGGTAGTGAAGAAGAGAACCGGATCTGGCTTATCGTACATGCTGCCGTATACATAATCATTAACTACACCTACTATGACTGCAGTAGTTGTATCGCCATGGTAATGCATGGTTTTGCCCACCGCGCTGCCTTTGCCCATTAGCTTTTCGAGTGCTTTGGTTACTACCATGCGTATTGGTTTACCGGTATCTGCAACGGTAAGGTTTCTGCCCTCCAGTAAGGTTAACTTAGACGTTTCGAAAAACTCGGGAGTTACATAGCGGGTAGATATTAAAACTTTTGAACCGGGAGGTTTGCCGGTCCATTCCATACCATCGGTGTTATTGCCGCCATATATAATAGAGTGGTCAGACAGTGCTACGTTTTGGGCATAACCGCTGCTGATCAAATCTTGTTTAATGACATCATAGTTCGCCGCCATCTGGCCCTGCAGGTTCATTTCTATCAGGTTGTTTTTATTGAAACCCAACTGACGGCCCTTTACATGTTGTATTTGCTGATAAACAATAACCGTACAGATGATCAGGACGATGGATACGCTGAACTGGATAACCACCAATCCTTTACGAATAAAAGCGGCACCGCTGTTTTTTAATTTGATGCCTTTTAAAACCGCGATAGGGTTAAACGACGATAAATACAGCGAAGGGTAACTACCGGCAATTATGCCGCAGGCTACCGTAATGCCTATTAAACCGAAAATATGATTGGGATTATTGAACCCAACAGTAAGCTGTTTTTGCACCAATAAATTAAACGCAGGCAGTGCCAATAATACAATCAGCACAGCAACCATCGCTGCAATAAAGGCCATAAATAAAGCCTCGCCAATAAATTGAAAAATCAGCGCTGCTTTGCCCGCGCCAAGCACTTTGCGTACCCCAACCTCGCGCGACCGTTTTTCGCTGCGCGCGGTGGCCAGGTTCATAAAATTAATGCAGGCAATAATCAGGATAATACAGGCTATCAAGGTAAACAGATGCACATACTCTATGCGGCCACCGCCTGTCATTTTACCATTGTCAAAAGCGTTACGTAAATGCCAGTTGTTCATTGAAAACAAGAAGGTATGCCCCAAAGCCTCGGGCACACGTTTTTGTATGTAGTTATATAGTATTTTGTTAACCGATTCCGGATTTACGCCGGGCTTTAACTCCACATAAGTGGTTAACGAATAGTTGCTCCATTTCCATAACCAGGGGCTACGGTCGTAATACGGTTTAAAGGGCATAATCCATTCAAATTGCATGGATGAGTTTGAAGGAATGTCTTTAATCACCCCAGACACAATGTAGTCGCTTTGATTACTAACCCTGACTGATCTGCCTACTACGTTTTTGTCGTTTCCGAAAAATTTCTTGGCGGCACTTTCTGTAATTACTACCGATTTCAATTCGGCAAAGGCTGAAGTTGCATTTCCCTGTACAAAAGGTAAAGTAAACATGCTGAATATAGATGCCTCTGCAAATTTACCAGAAGCATATACCGAATGATCGCCAACGCTGAATAGTAAAGGAGTCTGATCCTCTGACGTGCGGCATACATTAGCCACACCCGGTATTTCTGTTTTTATAGCCGGACCCATTACGCCAGGCGTAGATGAGTGCGTTAATACATAAGTATCATATTTTTCATTTTCGCGACAGATATATAGTTGGTCCTTTTTAACATTTACGCTATCGAAATTCACCTCGTCCTCAACCCATAAAAATATCAGCGAAGCGCAGGCTATACCAATAGCCAAACCAAAGATGTTGAGGAAACTGTATGCCTTGTTCTTGATGAGGGTACGAAACGCGGCTTTAATGTAATTCTTGATCATGGCTTGACGATTTAAATGTTTTATTCGCTTCGTAAACTTTTAACCGGGTTAGCTAACGCGGCTTTGATAGATTGAAAACTGATGGTAATAAACGCAATAACCAGCGAGGCGGTCCCGGCCATAACCAGCACCCAAACACTAATACTAATGCGCGATGCAAAATCCAGCAGCCATTTGTGCATGGCATACCAGGCAATAGGCAAGGCTATTACCGATGCTACGATAACCAGCTTCAGAAAATCTTTAGATAGCTCTATAACGATCTGCGGTACGCTGGCGCCTAATACCTTGCGTACGCCTATTTCTTTTACGCGCTGCGATATGGTAAACGCTGATAAGCCGAACAGACCCAAACAAGCAATAAATATGGCAATGAATGAAAATATGGTAAACAAGGTGCCTTGTTGCTGCTCGGCGGTATATAGTTTCTGGAATCTTTCATCCAAAAAGTAATAAGAGAAAGGCGTATTAGCCTGGTATTTGCGCCAGGTTTGTTCAATGGTTTTTAAAGCTGCGCTGGCATGGCTACCGGCAAGTTTGATACCCACCTTGCTAAAATTCTCTTTACCGAAAGCGGGCATGCGCATAATCATGGGCACAATATCCTGGTGTAATGATTCAAAGTGAAAATCATTCGTAACACCGATAATTTTTCCGCTGATGTCGCCATATTTCACGTCATGGCCTATTGCTGCATTGGGTGTTTTCCAGCCTATCATTTTGGCCGCTGCGACATTGATTATATAGTTGTTGCTATCGGTTCCAAAATCGCGGCTAAAATTTCGGCCGGCGGCCATTTTGATGCCATAAGTTGGCACAAAGCCGTAGTCGGTATTTACATATTTAACATCAGCCTGTACAGGTTGCAATTTGCCATTCTCCATCACAGACATGCTTTGATCGTCCAACAAACGGTCGGACGGAAACCTGGAGGAGCGTGCTACTTCTCTGATTGACGGGTCTCTTAATAAATCAGTTCTAAAAGCGTCAAATGTTTCTGCAGGAATACCGTTGCCTAAGGCTACCACCTGGTCTTTACTCAGACCCAATGATTTATTTTGGATGTATTTTAATTGCTGTAATACTACGGTGGTAGCAACGATCAGTATAATGGAAATAGAAAACTGGGTAACCACCAAAACCTTACGAAATGATAAACTACCCGAGCCGGCTTTGAATAAGCCTTTCAGTACTTTAGCCGGGTTAAAAGACGACATAAATATAGCAGGGTAAACGCCGCTTAACAGGCCTACGGCTAAAGGCAAAAGCGCTATCGCCAAAATGATGTCAGGCTGTAATAAGCTGCCGAAAGACAATCCAAGATCAGCAATATGATTGATTGCGGGGAGCGCCAGCCAAGTTGCTAATACTGCCAGCATCAATGAAGCATAAGCAATCAATACAGACTCGCTCAGGAACTGTGTAATGATCTCCTTCTTTTGTGCACCTATTACTTTACGTACGCCTATTTCTTTAGCCCTGAGCGTAGATCTGGCAGTTGATAGGTTCATATAGTTGATACAAGCTATCAGCAGGATAAAGAGGGCAATTGCAGAAAATATGTATACCCGTTTAATATCACCGTTATCTTCAAGCTCACTATCCAGGTGAGATTTTAAATGGATATCCAGGAATTTTTGCAGGGTAAGTTCGGTGTATTTAGAAGGATGATTATTTGGGCCGCCAGGCATCACTTTATCAATAAATGCCGGCAACTGAGCAGCGATATGTGCCACATTGTAATTTGGCGGAAACAGCAGGTAAGTGTAAAATGAATTGTTACCCCAATTGGTCAGCGCTTTTTTGCCAAAGACTTTCTCATCATTCAGGGTACTGAAAGACATTAATATCTCCGGATGAAATTGCGAGTTAGCCGGCAGGTCCTTAAAAACGCCGGTAACCTTAAAGTTTAACTGGTTATCAAATAGCAGTTGTTTGTTAATAGGGTCTTCATTGCCAAAATACCGACGAGCCAGCTCCTCGGTTATTACTACACTGTAAGGCTCATTCAATGCGGTTTTGGCATCGCCTTTCAGGATATTGGATGTGAAAAAATCGAAGAAATTTTCATCGGCCATGTAGGCGTTTTTTTCGTTAAGCAGTTTCTCTTTATAACGAAGCGTTACGCCGCCGATAGGGTATATCTGTGTTACTTTTTTAATATCCGGAAACTCATTCTTCAACAAATGCGCATATGGCGGTGCAACCGCGCTCAGGTGTAAGCTTACCGACCCATCGTTTGCTTTAAAGATCCGGGTTACGCGGTAAATGTCTTTAGCGTTAGCATTGTAAGTATCGTAACTAAGCTCTTTAATAATATAGGTTAAAATGATCAAACAGCAAGCTATACCCACTGTCAATCCTAACACATTAATGCCCGAAATAAATTTGTGCCTTTTAAGGTTTCTCCACGCGCTTCTTAAATAATTCTTAATCATGATCTGCTTATTTTATGATCTATTCGCTCCTTAAACTTTTAACCGGGTTAGCCAACGCGGCCTTTAATGTTTGATGCGCGGTTGTTAAAGCCGCAATAACCATTGACGATGCAATAGCTACCACAAAAATTGCCGGACCGATATGAATGTGATAAGCAAAGTTTTCAAGCCACTTATGCATGATATAATAACCCAGCGGTGCGGCAATTAAAAAGGCTATGCCTATCAAAAAAGCAAACTCGCGGGTAAATAAACCAATGATGCTGCGCAGTGGCGCGCCCAACACTTTACGTATACCGACTTCTTTTGTGCGTTGCGATGCCGCGAAGGCAATCAGACCATATAAGCCCAGGCAACCAATGAGTATGGCAATGCCGGAGAATAATTGGAAAGCGGCATAAACCTTCTGCTCTTGCTGATACATCTTAGCAATGTGCTCGTCAATAAACTCATATTTGAATACATCATCAGGAAAGAGTGTACTCCAATCTTTACCGATAGCGGCTATTGTAGCCGGCATGTTTTTAGATTGCAAACGAATGCTGACATTAAAAAACATACCAGGTACATATTCCAAAACACAAGCCCTTCTTTTCTTGTGTTTCGATTCGCTTTGAAAGTCTTTGACTACACCAATCACTGTAGCCATATCTCCGCTAACGTTAATGCGTTGATTAACCATTTTCTGCGGATCATGGATTGCCAGATCATGCATTAAAGTTTCATTGACTACCACTTTGTGCAACGTGTCATTATCCGCTTTGCGCGTTATTTTTTCGCCTGCCAACATGGTCAGCTGAAACATATCAGTATATTTTTCGTCGATAAATTTTATCTCGGTAACGTTTGTTTTTGGGAAGCCCAAAGCAGGTGCAGAAAAGGGCGAGAATGAGTCATTGTACGACGGCGCCCCGGATGAAACGCTAAATTCTTTTACTCCTGGCATAAGGGCCAATTGCTGTTGAAATACTTCGCGTTTTTCTTTTATGGGCATATTTACAGTTATCACCGCATCCTTATTAAAGCCCAGATCCTGGTTGCGGAAAAAGTCCATCTGGCTCGCAACAATTAGAGTCCCGACTATAAGTACCTGCGATATAGTAAATTGCATGACCACCAAACCCTTGCGTAAAGTCAAACCTTTGGTTGATGTGCCTGAATTATTCTTGAATGAATCTACCGGTTGGAAAGCCGATTGTACAAAGGCCGGATAAAGCCCTGCACATAGAATAACCACCACAGCTATCGCCGCTATCCAGCTTAATACCTGGGGCTGTAAGATTTGATCGGGAGAGATATCGACAGACATCCAGGCATTTGCCTGCGATAGAAATAATGCGCAAAGGCCAACACCCAGCAGCACTGATACCAATACCATCAAAGTGATCTCGCCCATAAACTGGCCAATCAGTTGCGGGCGGCTTGCCCCTAAAACCTTGCGCACACCAACCTCTTTGGCGCGCTTAATAGCACGCGCAGTAGCCAAATTAATAAAGTTGATACAGGCCGTAATAATAATGAGCAAAGCCACGCCGATTAAAGCGTAGTAAGTATCTTTTGAAGTAGGGGTGATGATGTTATTGATATAGCGCTGATCAAAGTGAATATCACGTAAAGGCTGCAATGGCATCTTCACTGTCGCATCGACATCCTTGCCCCATACGTTTTTTATATAACCTGGAATTAGTTTTTCGAGTGTATGTATTGAATAATTTTTAGGCAAAACGATGTAGGCGTAGCTGCCGCCGGGGATTGCCCAAAAATGCTTAGACATACCTTCAACTTGTTTTTGGAATGTACTGACAGATAAGATTACGCCTACAGGCAAGCTGGTGTTAGTCGGCGGATCTTTGATGATGCCGGTAACTTTGGCGATTTTATTGTCCAATTCAATAACCTGCCCCATAGCATTACCATGCGGAAAATACTTGTTAGCCAGGCTCTCCGTTAAAACCAGGCTGTTAGGAGATGAAAGGGCCGTGTTATGATCGCCAGCCAGCCATTGGTAATCGAAAACCTTATCTAATTCACTGTCTCCAAACACATAATTCTTTTCAGAGAAATGATTTGTGCCAATTTTTAAAGTAACATCCTTTTGATAAAATACCTGTGTAGCATGCTCCAGTTGCGGGAAATAGGTGCGCATGGTTGGGATGATCCCCATCGAAACATTAGCGTTAAAATCAATAGCGTTTAACGTTACGCGGTAAGTGCGATCTGCTTTGCTATTAAAGCCGTCGTAACCTAGCTCGTTGCGTACAATTAAAAAGATAGACAGACATGCCGCCACGCCAAGCGTCAATCCGAAAATATTTAAAAAGGTGAAGCCCAGGTTGCGACTGATATTGCGGAAGGCTATTTTAAAGTAATTCTTGATCATGGCAGGTTGCTTTTAAAGCCTTCCTGGTGGTTCTTCCCCAATAACGGGAAAGAACCGGGAAGCGCACTTAACTAACTAATTGTAAAGAGGTATTGGTGTTTAGATCATTATATTTTCCATTACGGTTTGACCATCCAGCAGGCGAATAATGCGGTGACTGTAGCGCGCATCGTGCTCTGAGTGGGTAACCATAATGATGGTAGTGCCTTGTTCGTTCAAATCTGTCAACAGCTCCATAACTTCGTTGCCATTGCTTGAGTCCAGGTTACCCGTAGGCTCATCGGCCAATATTAATTTTGGATTATTTACCACGGCCCTTGCGACCGCCACACGCTGTTGCTGGCCACCCGACAGCTGCTGCGGGTAGTGATTGCGGCGATGCATAATCTGCATCTTGTCCAGTACTTTTTCTACGCGACCAACGCGCTCTGAAGCCGGTACGCCGGTATAGATCAATGGTAGTTCCACGTTTTCAAAAACGGTAAGCTCGTCAATCAAATTAAAGCTCTGGAACACGAAACCGATGTTATGCTTGCGCAGGTCGGCGCGTTTCCGTTCGTTAAAATCGGCCACTTCTATGCTGTTAAATAAATAGCTGCCGCCGTCCGGGTCGTCAAGTAAACCCAGGATATTTAACAAAGTTGATTTACCACAACCCGATGGGCCCATGATGGCCACAAACTCGCCTTCTTTAACCTCGATAGATAATTTGTTCAGGGCGATGGTTTCCACCTCCTCGGTGCGGTAATATTTTTGCAGATCGGTAATCTTTATCATTTTTAGCCTCCTACCCCTAAGGGGTGCTTTTAATATTTTTTGGTTTAGTTTTTACTTAGTATGAGTTCCTGTATGTCGCCAAAAGTTTCATAGCTTGAGGTGATCACTTTATCGCCAGGCTTTAAGCCCTGCAGTATTTCATAATTATCGGTGCTTTGTCTGCCCAATTGGATGTCGACTTTATAAGCTGTTTTTCCATCTGCGCTCAGTTTAAAGACCCAGTTACCGCCGGTTTTTTCAATAAAGCCGCCTTTTGGTAAAAGCACTTGTTTGGTCTCGTCGCTCAGCGCCAGCAAGATCTGCAGCGTTTGTCCGCGGCGAATTCCTGTAGGAACCGCGCCGTCAAACACCATATCCACCTGGAACTTATTGGCAGTAATCTGCGGAAATACCTTTTTGATTTTCAGCGTATAGCTTTTGCCGGCAAAATCAAACGTGCCCTTAAGCCCAATATATACCTGGGGAAGATAATGCTCGTCCACATCAACCCTTGCTTTATACCCTGTTAAGACGTCAATTTGACCCAAACGTTCCCCTTTATTTTTGTTTTGTCCAACTTCAGAGTCCATAGAGGTTAATTGCCCGTCAACCGTCGCGCGGACAGTTAAGTCGGACACCTTTTTGCGCATCAGGTCGAGTGTGTTTTTCATTTGCGCATATTGCTCCTGCGCTTGTTTGTCTTGTTGTTTAACCAGGGCGGTATCTTGTTTCAGGATGCGGCGGGTTAAATTTTTACGATTCAATTGATACTCGTAAGTATTAACGGCCTGCTGGTATTCCTGCTGGCCTATAGCTTTCTCGGCATACAGGTGTTTATCCAGCTTATATACCCGCTCGGCATCTGTATAGGCATTATCCACATCGGCCATTTGGTTCAGTTTATTGATGGTGTTTGATACGGCATTATTTTGCGAGATCTGCATTTGGGTTTGAGCCGCATACACCGCAGTCTCCTGGTTGGCCAGGTTCAATTCCAGATCTGTGTTGGATAGTTTCAGTATGGGGTCGCCTTTTTTAACATTGGTGCCGTCCTCTATATATTTTGCTTCTACCAGGCCTCCTTCAACTGCGTCAAGGTATATGGTGTTAATGGGCATTACCGCGCCGTTAACGGGTATGGTAACCACGAATGGCCCTTTAGTAACCTCGCTTATAGTCAGGCGTTCGGTATCAACAGAAAGTTTGCTTTTACCCGAGGTAAAATAGATGCTGCCGCCTATTAATAAAACAAGGCCGGTTATGCCGCCTATAGTTAACAGGCGCTTGGTATTCCACTTTTTCTTTTCAATTATTCTATCCACGGTATTTTATTCAGATCACATTTGTATACGGTATGCCAATACAACAACGTGCCACAATATAACCTGCTGTAAATCAAATAAATGATAGCTGTATTTCAAATTTTTCCGTTCGTTTATGACACAGCAAGTGTTCGGTTTTGATACAGTGGTTTTTGCCGGTTCGGCTACAAAAAATTGTTTTACAGTTAATTACGGTTATGGTTACATTATTGCCAAAAGCCAACATAATATACTTATTATATTTAATTGTAATTTCACGTATTGTATGTTACTCAAAAAAGCCACTGTTTTAATTGTTGACGACGACCCGGACGTGCTAACGGCCGTAAAGCTTTTGCTCAAGACCGAAGCACAGGAGGTGATTACCGAAAAAAATCCGGAAAATCTGAACAGCCTGCTGCAGCGCAATACGGTTGATATTATTTTGCTGGACATGAACTTTAACAGCGCCATTAATACCGGCAATGAGGGTTTATACTGGCTGCGCAAGATCCGCGAGTGGAAACCCAATGCAATTGTGATTATGATCACAGCTTATGGCGATATCGACCTGGCCGTGCGCTCGCTCAAAGAAGGTGCTGCCGATTTTATGGTGAAGCCATGGCACAACGATAAGTTGATTGAAGTAATCAAAGATCTGCTGGATAAAAAAGACAGCGATGGCGCTTCAAAATCATCTTCGCCAAAAAATAACGCCACTTTAACTACCCTGCACGGCGAGTCGCCATTAATGCAGGATGTGTTTTTAAAAGTAAATAAGATAGCCCCGACCGATGCCAACATCCTGATACTGGGCGAAAACGGAACAGGTAAAGATCTTATTGCCAAAGCCATACATGAGCGTTCATTACGAGCCAACAAACCATTTATTAAAGTCGACGTAGGCTCGCTTACCGAAAGCCTGTTTGAGAGCGAGCTGTTTGGCCATAAAAAGGGTGCATTTACCGATGCGCGGGAGGACCGCTCCGGCCGTTTCGAAGATGCAAATGGCGGTACTTTATTTTTGGATGAGATTGGCAATATCTCCCTGCGACAACAAGCCAAATTACTTACCGTGTTGCAAAACCGGCAGGTAACCCGCCTGGGTAATAACAAACCTGTTGATATTGATATCCGCCTGATTTGCGCTACTAACCTGCCCTTGCAGGAGCTGGCCAATGATGACCGTTTCCGTAAGGACTTGATCTATCGTATTAACACCGTAGAAGTAACCATGCCGCCATTGCGCAAACGTGGTGATGACGTTGAACTATTGGCCCGGCATTTTGCAGGTGTATATGCTGCCAAATATTTAAAACCGGCTATAACGTTTGATGACAGTGCGCTGCAAAAACTCAGCACCTATCATTATCCGGGTAACGTGCGCGAACTGCAATATACCATGGAACGCGCCGTGATTATGGCAGATAGTAATGTGCTTTCGGCTGCCGACCTGATATTTTCGTCGATAGAAACTGCACCTGCAGAGGTTGAAGTAATGGACGATATGCCGCTGAGTATGCTGGAAAAGACCACCATTTTGCGCGTTATAGAAAAACATAGCGGCAACATTACCCGCGCCGCTAAAGAACTGGGATTAACACGCACTGCGCTATACCGCCGACTAAGTAAATATGATATTTAAAGGTTACGAATTACGCATATTGGTACGGGTGGCTCTGCTGTTTTTAACGCTGCTGGGTAGCTGTATTATTGTTGTAAATCATTTATATGTGTACTTGCTGATAGCAGTACCGCTGGTGGGTTTTGTACTGGCCGATCTGCTACGCTATCAAAAAAAGACACACCAGGAAGTGCAGCAATTTGCCGAGTCTGTGCATTATCGTGATTTTTCGCGCCACTTTGATGTCGGCAGGGCATCGACCGAATTAAAGCCGCTGCGTAAAGGTTTTAACGATATCAATACCACGTTTAAAGAGATTAGCCGCGAACGCGAGACCCAATACCATTACCTGCAAAAGATCCTGGAACTGGTAGATACCGGCATCATATCCTACGAGGAAGAAACCGGGCAGATAGGCTGGCTCAATGAGTCGTTTAAAAAGATCTTCGGCATTCCGTATTTAAAGACTATCGACTCATTAAAAAAACGCGACGAGGCTTTGTATAACGAGGCTATGAAACTAAAGCCCGGCGACAGCAAGGTAGTTTCCATCCAGCGCAATAAACAACTGGTAAAGATTTTATTGACCGTGAGCGTAATGCGCAGCGACGATAAGATCTATCGTCTGCTGGCTTTCCAGAACATCAGCGAAGCGCTGGATGAAACTGAATCAAAAGCCTGGCAAAAACTGCTGAATGTGATGACGCATGAGATCATGAACTCGGTAGCGCCCATTTCATCGCTGGCCGACACGCTGAAAAATCGCCTGAAAAGCTACAGTGCCGAAACCCGCAATAATGCCGATCTGGACGACCTGGAGCTGGGCATAGACACCATTAAACGCCGCAGTGAGGGCCTGTTAAAATTTACCGAAAGCTATCGAAACCTCAATAAAATTACCAAGCTTGATTTAAAGCAGGTTTTAGTGCGCGACCTTTTTGAGAACCTGAACAACCTGATGCAGCCCACCCTGGCGCAAAAAAATATCGAGTTAAATATTGTGCTGCGCGATACGCAAATGGCTATTGAAATTGATCTGAACCTGGTTGAACAGGTACTGATCAACCTACTGGTAAATGCCATCGAAGCTGTAAAAGATCGCCCCGAGCCGGCTATTACCCTAAGCGCCGAGCTATCGCCCAATAATAAACCCATCGTTAAGATTGCCGATAACGGTGTGGGTATGCCGATTGACCTGATTGATAAGATCTTTATTCCTTTTTTTAGTACCCGTAAATCGGGCAGCGGCATAGGCCTTAGTTTATGTAAGCAGATTATGATGCTACATAAGGGCAATATCCAGGTGCAATCTGTAGAGCATGAGGGGTCGGTGTTTATTTTGTTGTTTTAGTGTGGTTACCCGCACTACGGAGCTGCATTTTAATAAAGCCGTCATTGCGAGGAACGAAGCAATCTCTACACTCGCTAATCAATGTGCACAACTATCGTGTTGGCTGTCGCCGATGAGATTTATCCTATTGACTGTCTGTTGTAGAGATTGCTTCGTTCCTCGCAATGACGGTATAGTTTATTAGTGTTATCCGCTACCCAAGTTGCAAACTTCGGATAGCGCAGGGGATAAGTTTTTTGTCATCCTGAGCATAGCGAAGGATCTTGTACGCTTCGATAAGATTCTTCGCTATGCTCAGAATGACAATTTTCCTTTTATTAAGCACCCTCTTTCCGCCAACGGCGAAGAGAGGGTCGACAAGCGGAGCGGTGTCGGGGTGAGTCCCCCGCCGATAGTACCAACTATTTTACACACATACAGACCCGTTTGCGCCCGCAAATGTTAAATTTGCTCTAACCGATTATCCTACTAAAAATCATGAAAAAAATATTTTCGATAGTATTTACACTATTAGGCATGGCTGTATATGCACAAAATCCGCAGGTAAAAACGGCTAACGGCACATTAGAAGGTGTTACCGAAGCCAGCGGCGTAGTTTCATACAAAGGCGTTCCGTTTGCTTTGCCGCCGGTTGGCGATTTGCGCTGGAAAGAGCCGCAAGCACCCAAAAACTGGACCGGTGTGCGCAAGGCTGATCATTTTGGTCCGCAGGCTATGCAGCGCTATATTTATAGCGATATGCAATTCAGGAGCGATGGCACCAAGGAGGATTGCTTGTACCTGAATGTTTGGACACCGCCGCAAGCTAAAGGACAAAAACTGGCCGTGCTGGTTTATTTTTATGGGGGAGGATTCCAGGCAGGCGATGGCTCCGAATATCGTTATGACGGCGAAGCGCTGGCTAAGAAAGGCATCATCACCGTTACGGTAAATTACCGTTTGGGCATTTTTGGCTTTATGGCGCATCCGGAACTAACTGCCGAATCTGCACATCATGCATCAGGCAACTACGGACTGATGGATCAGCACGCGGCATTGGTTTGGGTACAGAAAAACATTGCGGCCTTTGGCGGCGACCCTAATAAAGTAACCATTGCAGGCGAATCGGCTGGTTCTATGTCGGTATGCGGACAAGTAGCGTCGCCACTGTCAAAAGGTTTATTTAGAGCAGCTATTGGCGAAAGTGGTTCATTACTGGGTAATTTATCGCCAAGACCTTTGGCTGATGCCGAGCATGCTGCTGTCAAATTCGCGACTTCGATAGGCGCCAATTCATTGGCGGATCTGCGCAAAATTCCTGCGGATACTTTGCTGAAATTATCGCAACGCGCACATTTTGAGTGCGATGTTGATGGTTATTTCCTGCCTGAATCTCCACAAAAGATTTTTGATGCAGGTAAGCAAATGGATGTGGCCTTACTGGCTGGCTGGAACTCGGCAGAGGGTGGCCCGGGTAATGTTTTAGGCAGAGCGGATGCTACTGTAGATAATTATAGAACTGCGGTAAAGAAAATGTATAATGAGCGTGCGCAAGACATTCTGGACGCCTATCCCGCAGCAACAGATGCGGACGTAGCGCAAGCGGCCACCAACCTGGCTTCAGATCGCTTTATCGCTTACGCCACCTGGAAGTTTATTGATATGCAAGGCAAGACAGGGCACAAACCGGTATACCGGTATTTCTTTAACAAACGTCGCCCGATACAGGCTAATGCGCCCGCCGGTACAGTAGATCATTCGCCGGGTGCTGCGCATGCCTCAGAGATTGAATATGCGCTGGGTAACCTGCCAACCAATAAAGTTTACGCCTGGACACCTGATGATTTTAAAACCTCAGAAACTATGCAAAACTTCTTCACAAATTTCGTAAAAACGGGTAACCCTAACGGGCCAGGCCTGCCAACCTGGGATACCATTAAAACAGGCAACGTGATGGTAATTAACCAGGAGAGCAAACAAGAGCCGCAACCCGATCCGAAAAGACAGAAAACGATGGATTCGTTTTTTAATAAGTAGGGGGGATTTAATAGGGGTGTCACCCTGAGGCCCTCGAAGGGTGAGCGGAGGCCTTTGCCCTTATGCTTCGAGTGCCTCAGCATGACACCCTTTTTTGTTGCGATATTGCGAGGAGGAATGATGAAGCTCTCGATAGCTATCGGGACTCTACACGATAGGTAAGCAATATTATCCGCTTGTTGTGTAGCGGTTATTAGTATTTATATGTTTAAAAAGGAACTAACAAGCTTTTTTCAGTCGGTTATGTTGATTTCCCACCATGAGGATTTGTTAAACAGCGTGAAACAAAAAATGACTTAAAAGTATTTTTTACTGTTTCATTTTGTTTCACGCTGTTTTTGTAATATATTGATTAATAGATTTTTGTAATAAAATTCTGTTTCACTTGTTTCATCTGTTGCACACGCACGTGAAACAAAACAGCCCTCCAATGTCACTATATATTATGTTTACGTTAAGGCGATAATTTGTCAATACTTAACATCTATTTTTACAGCCATTGTAATAACCTTTAACCATGGAACAAGATCAAATATTTGTAAAGATGGCTGTAGATAGCTGGAATGGACAGCTAGCCGCCACTTCGAAGCTTTTAGATAAGCTAACGGATGAACAGCTACAGGAAGAAGTATCGCCGGGTAAGAACCGGGGTGTTTACCTGTTGGGCCATTTAGTTGCCGTGCATGACAAGATGCTGTCGTTGTTATTATTGAGAGATGAGCTGTATCCGGAATTGTACCCGGTATTTGTGCAATCGCCTGATAAAGAGCATGCAGATTTGCCGTCAATAGCTCAACTGCGCGAACAATGGACAGCGGTTAATGAGAAGCTAAACGGGCACATCAACAAGCTGAAGGCTGAAGAATGGTTTGGCCGCCATGCTAATATCTCTGCCGAAGACCTGGCCAAAGAGCCACACCGCAACCGCCTGAATGTATTGCTGAGCCGCACCAATCACTTAAGTAATCACCGCGGCCAATTGGCGCTGCTGGTTAAATAGGGTTATTGAACGATAGCTACCTTGCCTGAGCGACCGGCGCTATCAAATGTCGCTACTTTCACCATGCCCTTAACGGGGACAGGTTGCTTGTAAAGTGGACTTGTCATTGTTGGCGCTTTGCCATCAGTAGTATAACGTAGCTGCAAACCGGGGAACTGACTGTTTACCGTCAGCATACCATCTTTAACTATCGCGCCCGGCATCGGGATGCGGTAGTTAAAGCCGCCGGCGTAATAGCTTAGTCTTGGCAGCTCCTGCTTACCCAAAACATTTACAAACCGCGACCAGGCTTCATTGTACATAGCATTGCTTTTGGCAGTGTCAGCTTCGGTTGCCCAATCGGGGTCTTTGGCCCAGGCGCGTTCGGCAAGGCCCAATAGTTTAGGCAACAGCATATATTCCATGCGTTGTGGGCTTTGTAAGGTCTCGGCCCATAAAGCGCCTTGCAGGCCTGCTATATGGGCTGCACCAACAACGGTAGGCCGCTCTTTAGCCGCAAAGAAGGTTGGTGCAAGCGGCTCACCTAAATGGCCTCTGGTGGTATTCTTGAAGTAGTCGAGCGGTATGAAGTTAAACGCTTTGTCTACATCGGCGTAGCCGCCCCAATAGTAGCCAGGCTCATCAAATGCCTTGTTATAAGCCATGTCAAAATACAGATTGCTTACCGGCGACAGAATCACTTTATAACCCTGGTTGGCCAGCTTGTAGGCCAGATCTTCGGCTCCCCAGCCTATCACATTATTCCATACCTCCAGGTGCAGGTTTTGGTTAAGCAGGTCGGCATTGATAATGCTTTTCTTTATCCCGCCTTGCACAACCTTTTTGGAGCCCGCTTCTTCCCAGGCCGTCAGGTATAGGTGATGCGCTTGTAACATCCGGTTAATGCGGCCATAGTAGTATCCCCACAGGTCATCAGTTGTTTTGATAGCAGTATCAACTTTCATCAAACTCCAATAAGCCGGCGATTTCTCCCAAACGCCGCCCGGCACCTCGTCGCCACCAAAGTGGATGCTCTTGAGCGGCGCACCGGCATCAGCATACATTCGTTCAATCTCGTTGGTTACCGTTTCCATGAACTTATAGGTCGACGGAAGAGCGACGTCAATTACGTTATCATCATAATACTGTACCGAAGTGTACCTTGAGCTATCACCTAAATCGCGCAGCAAGTACTCGGTAGCTTTGGCCGGTTGATGTTGTTGGGTATAGAATTGATACCGCGCATCCATTGCCTTAATAGCAGCACGCGCGTGGCCCGGGCTTTCAATTTCCGGTATCACCAGAATGTGTCTTTGGGTGGCATATCTCAATATCTCTTCGAAATCAGCCTTGCTGTAATGGCCGGTACCCGAGGCATTGTTTATTGCCGGACCAGAGCCAAATGCAGGCATTAGGTTTTGGCTTTCGCTAACAGCATATCCACGTTTAGCGCCAACTGCCGTTAGTTCAGGAAGGCTTGGTATTTCCAGTCGCCAACCTTCGTCATCGGTTAAATGGAAGTGAAGCACATTGAGTTTGTAAAGCGCCATCGCATCCAGCACTTTCAAGATCTCCTGTTTAGGCTGAAAGTTACGCGCAACATCCAACATGAAGGCGCGGTAACCAAAACGGGGTTTATCAGTAACTGCAACGCCGGGCACCATAATGTTTTTTTGCGGTCGATGCCAGGCTGCTCCGGGTAACATAGTTTTAAGAGATTGGATGCCATAAAAGATCCCAGCAGCTGATGATGCAGCAATGGTGATGATATGGTCAGTGACTTGCAGTTCGTAAGCCTCGTCGGCCATGGGCTTGCTAACCAGTTTGATCTGCCCTGATAGGGCGGTTGACTTTGATGCTATTAACAACTTGGCCAGCTCTGTTTTAAGTAGCCTGACCTCCGCATTAAACAAGGGATCAGCGGCAATCTTAACTCCTGCATCCAGTTTAAAGGTAGCTACTGTTTTCTGGTAACTATCAGGAGTCGGGAATACCCTAATTAAGTTGTCAGCGGGTATGTCCTGTATGCTTTTATTTTGCTCATAAACCCACTGTGGCGTAGCTACGGGCACCTGGTCGGTAGGTACACGCATTAACTGCTTGGGTTCGGTAGATGGTATTAGAACCGGCGCTTTGAGCGGATGCCCTACCTGTGGTGAACCGTCCCAAACCAAATAAAATCCTTTAGGCGTATCTGATACATTGATGAGCCAGTTCAGCAGCACCATTTCAATATTTAATTCGCTATTGGCTTTGATCCCCTGAAAGTTGGCAGACGGAGAGAAGTAATACAGATCGCCGTTTACATGCGTAACGTTAATATCTCCCGTCAATGAGCCGGGTACCACGGGTTCGTCAGAGTTGAAATAGAGTTTCCAGCCTTTAGCAGGCAGGGCGATAGCTTGGGCCGATATGGTCAATACCGCATGCGCCAGCGGCTTGTTATTATAGTTATTTTCCAATGTCTCCCACTTGAGCGTTAAGCTGCTACTGATATCAATGGATTTGTTTTGTGCTAACGCGATGTTCGATAGCAGGACAATAAAGAGTAAAGGGTGCAGCAAGTGTTTCATTGATTGGGCAATTCAGGGAAAGATAAGATAATAGATCAACACCATCAAACTAGCGACAGTGTTGATCTGGTATTGTTTAGATTAAAAACGGTAGCGCACAAAAGCTTCCATGGCTTCGTATTCCGCCAGGCCAAGGCGATCATAGCAGCGGGCGGTTTCGCGGTTGCGGTACTCGGCACGTACCCAGAACTCGCGGGCATCCTCGCCGGGGAATACCGGTCTGTCCTTTTGCGATTGGTGCTTAAAGATAGCGTTACGTTTGCGGATAACCTCTTGTGGCGACAGTGGTACAGCCATCTCAATCTCATGCGTAGCAAACTCATGCCATGCGCCGCGATACAGCCACAGCCAGCAATCTTTCACCCAGGCTTCAGTCTTTTTAAGGCGATTTAGAGCCTCCAATATGATATTAAAGCAAACCACATGCGTACCGTGCGGATCGGCAAAATCACCTGCCGCAAAGATCTGTTGCGGTTTTACCTGTTGTAGCAATTGGATGGTGAGGTTGATGTCTTCCTCGCCGACAGTATTCTTGCGGGTCTTGCCAGTTTCATAAAACGGAAGCGCCATAAAATGAATATGGTCATCCTGCAAGCCAGCAAATCTTGCGCCGGATATCGCTTCCGTTTTACGAATAAAGCCTTTTACGTTTCTGATAGCGGTGGTGTCCACTTCGTTAGGTTGTTTGCGCGCCAGAAACTCGCGCATCTCGCTATAAATTGACTGCAACTTGCCGTCGCTCTCGTCAATACTTTTATTAAAGTCGATAGCAAATTCCATGTACCGTAATACGTCATCGTCCCAAACGGCCGTATTGCCCGATGTTTGGTAAGCTACATGCACATCATGACCCTGATCAACCAAACGAATGAAAGTACCACCCATCGAGATCACATCATCGTCCGGATGAGGAGAAAAGATGATCACTTTTTTTACTGCAGGCACTGCGCGCTCGGGGCGTTGCGAATCGTCGGCATTGGGCTTTCCACCCGGCCAGCCGGTTATGGTGTGCTGTGCCTGGTTAAAAATATCAATATTGATGTTATATGCCGGGCCTTGTGTTACGGCCAATTGCGCCATACCATGGTTGTTATAATCATCCTCTGTTAGTTTGAGGATGGGTTTGTTCAACGTGTCGGCCAGCCAAATCACGGCTTTCTTTTTCAGGTCGTTGGTCCACTCGCAGTCTTTTACCAGCCATGGTGTGTCAAAACGGGTTAGGGCAGATGCCGCACCTTCGTCCAACACAAATTCTACATTGTCTGATAATTGCAGGTAAGTAGCGGGTACTTCGCCAGAGATTTCATCCTCAACCGCTTTTTTAACAATGGCAGCTTTCTTTTCATTCCAGGCCATCAATATAATTTCGTTGGCTTTGAAGATGGTACCTATACCCATGGTGATGGCTTTGGTGGGGACATTCTCTTTACCACCAAAATCGCGGGCAGCGTCGCCGCGGGTAAGATCGTCCAGGGTTACCAGGCGGGTGCCCGAATTAGGTGCCGAACCCGGCTCATTAAAACCGATGTGCCCCGTACGGCCTATACCTAGTATTTGCAGATCAAGGCCGCCCAGCGCGGTTATTTTTTGTTCGTATTTCAGGCAAAACTGCGCCACATCATTTTGGGCAAGTGTGCCATCGGGTATGTGTATGTTGTTTTTGTCGATGTCGATATGATTGAACAGGTTATCGTTCATGAAGGTTACATAGCTTTGGGCCGATGTGGGTTGCATGGGATAATACTCGTCCAGGTTAAAGGTTATTACGTTTTTAAAACTTACACCTTCTTGTTTGTGCATACGCACTAATTCTGCATAAACCTTAATAGGTGTTACGCCGGTGGCCAGGCCTAAAATGGCTTGCTCATTATTTTTTTGTTTAGCGATGATCAAATCGGCAATACGGCGGGCAACTTTTATGGATGCTATTTGCTGATCGGGATAAACCGTAACCGGCAATTTTTCAAAACGGGTCTCTTCTAAGAGATTTAATCGGGCCATAGTTATTCAGCGCAAATAAATTATTTGCTTATTTTAAGATAAAAGGAGTAAAAAAAATCCCCGCCGAGAAACCAGCGGGGATCCATCAATCAAACATCAGTTGGCATCCCACCACACGCGAGACGTCAACAAGTCGCCACCAACAACGGCATTATGTGCTGCGTTGTAGTTTGCTGTATTCGTTCCCGCCTCTGAAATAGGGTAAGGGAAACGGCGCGGAATAGTTCCGCCAGTATTATTGCCCGGATAAACAACAGGTATTAAAACAGGGAAACCGGTTCTTCTCCAGTTTGACCATGCTTCATAAAAATCAAGCATGGTGCAGGTTAAAGTCCAGTATTGGTGATTAATCATTTCCAAGCCATTTGCCTGCACATACGGATGCGCAGCTAAATAGGCATCAGCATCAGTTTTGCTTACTGCCGATGACGGATCATATTCGCCTAAATACATCATCGAAGCTTCAACGCCATTGTTATAATGATCTGCCGCACTGCCACCTAAACCAAAACGCTCTGCTGCGTCAGCCAATAACAATTCAGACTCGGCATAGGTAAGCACAAATGTCGGTCCGCCTCTTTTAATCAAATTAGGGGCTGGTGATGAGTAATCCGGAAAGGTAGTGAAGCTTCCATCCTGACGGATATCCTGTCCGGCAATACCGCTGAGGTCCTTGCCATTAGGCATGCCTTTTTGTGCCGGAGCCGTGGCATTAGCAGCCGGATTTTGAGCCTTAGTATTTTCGTCAACATATAAATTGGTTACCGCAACTTTAGTCAGGCGTGGGTCGTTATTGGTTTTCAGGAAATCAATAAACGTTTTAGACCAACGGGTGTAATAGTTCTCCTGTCCGCCATCGCCTAATAAAATCTGGCTGTTACGGTTAATGGTATTACGGCCACCTGCTGCATCGCCCATAAAGGCAGCATCATCAGCGTTGCTGGTCATGGTATTACCTATAGCTTTTTGCACATAAAGTTTTGCTGTTGCCTGGTCTACTTTACTCAATCGCATAGCAACGCGCAGCAATAAGGTGTTACCAAATCTTTTCCATTTAGCTATATCGCCGCCATAATATTTATCACCGCTTGGTTTATCTCCATTTGGATCTAAAGCTGTGGTAGCTTCTGATATTTCCTTCAACAAATCCATGTAAATAGCTTGTTGTTTATCATAAACCGGGAAATAGGTTTTGTCATAATAACCAAGTCCGGCTTGCGAATATGGTACGTCGCCATACAAATCAGTTATACGTTCAAAAATAAGCGCTTTCATGATGCGTGCAATTTGATGCAGGTTTTTGTATTGTGGCTTGTCGGCAGTTGATTGAACTACGTCGGCAATAGGCCTAACCTGCTCAGGGTATGCGCCGTCGCCGGCAGTTGGTGTACCCCCTGCGAAGCCCCAATAGGCTGCAGTATAATCAGCGTTTAAAATATATTTATCGCCGGCCCAGTAGCTGATAACCGTTGAAAAGCCCTGCATCATGGTTGAGCAGTAAATCAGGTTAGCGCGCCAGGTATCATAACTAAAATCTGAACTACCAGAATAGCCTAACTGTGCACTGGTTAACACATAGTTGGGATCGAAGTTGTTTTGGTTGTAAGTGGCAGAATTGGTGTTTATTTTATCAAAATCCTTTCTGCAACCCGTTGTTGAAAGAACCACACCTACCAAAGCAAGAGCAGTGTATTTAAATATCTTTTTCATCTTTAATAAAGATTAGTAGTAGTTAATAATTAGAATTTAACACTCAGGTTTAAACCGTAAGTACGGGTAGCCGGAACGCCACCTAACTCTAAACCCTCGGCACTGCTGGTGTAATCAGATTCAGGGTCTATGTTGTCAGTCCTTTTCATCAAATAGAACAAGTTACGCGCTACAACGCTTAGCGTCAGATTCTTGATTGCTCCGTTTGCCAGATTTACCGGGAAATTGTAACCCAACGTGGCCTGGCGGAATTTGATAAAGGTTGCGTCCTGAACAAACAGACTGGAAACGTTAGTAGCTACAGACTGGTAGTAAGCAGCAGCTGCAGTACCTAAGGCATCTCTATTAACCAAAGTTGCTTTATGCAAACCGTAGAAGTATCCATAATAATCGGTTGCAGAGAATATTTTTCCGCCAAATTTTCCGTCAATCATGAATGACAGGTTAAACCTTTTATAGTTAAACTGGTTATTCCAACCGGCTATCCATTTAGCGTAAGCCGAGCCATAAGGCTTTAATGCGCCCTGGCCGGGAACATCTGAGATACTTGTTACGGGGGTACCATCAGCTTTTAAAATGTGGCCATTGGCATCACGTTTGTAGTCAAGTGCCATGATCTGGTCGGCAGGTAAACCAACAATATCCTGGGTAAAACCATTGCCTGTACGCGAAGTACCAATAGGTAATGTAGTTTGTCCGGCTGCTAAAGATATTACCTTGTTGTCATTGATAGATCCGTTGAATGAAGTCGTCCATTGGAAGTCACTAAATTTGACAGGTATAGCTGTTACTAAACCTTCAATACCGCGATTTTGTAATTTACCGATGTTAAGTACGGCACCTGCGTAACCAGAGGTAATAGAAGCCGGTGCGTTAAGGATCTCGTCTTTTGAATTCTTATTATACCAGGTAAAATCAACACTTAAGCGATCACGGAAAAAGCGCATTTCTGTACCAATTTCAAGTTCTGTTGCTAATGATGCTACCAGGCTGCTGTTTGGAACAGAACCGTTGGCTATAACACCCAACGGGCTACCATTTACTGCACCATTAAAGTTATAAGCCAATTGGGTTGAATTAGGGTCTGCTGCCTGGCCAACCTGTGCAAAGCCGGCGCGAATTTTACCAAAGCTCAACCAATCGTTTTGTACAAATTCAGAGAATACAAATGAACCGTTTACTGATGGATATAGTTTGTTTAACGGATTATTCACTCCCGGGGTGGCCAGGGTAGAATACCAGTCGTTACGAACCGAGCCGGTTAAGTAAAGGTAATTTTTATAATCAACTTCCAGGGTGCCGTACAAAGATTGAACTTCCTGGTCGATTGGTGTATAAACCAATGGATTTAGCTGCGCGATGTTAGTAATAACGTATACATTTGGTACAAGGAAGTTATTACCAGAGGTAGTAAATAACTCTGTTTTGGTACGACGATAGCTACCGCCAATATTAGGGATGATTGAAAAATCGTTTATTTTGAATGTCTTACCCAATAAAACGTCGGTATTCAAATCAGAGAAATTGCTGGTGCTTTCTGATAATGAACCTAATGGGCGATAGGCGGTCCCGGTAGGTACAACCGCGGTAAAGCGGTCATTATAAGCATCTCTGGCAGCACGTGCCTGGATAAAGTAACCATCATCAAAACTATAACGTAGCGTAGCAGATGATATCAGGCGTTCGCGTTTAGTATTGTTGATAAATTTCTCGGCTGCAAACCAGGGGTTGGTAGCAAAAGTGTTGCCTGAATAGCCATATTCGCTGCCATCGGCATTGGTGGCTTTCTTTAAAACATTAACGTCAACGCTGGTTGGTAATAAAGCTACGTTGAAGTTGGAGTTGCCCGGCCCATCATTTAAAAACGGCCTGTTATGTGCTTGTTCTAAAATATAGTTATTTCTAACGTCAACCGTTAAGTGTTTGGTAACGTTATAGTTGGCCGCAAGGTTGAATGTTTGCCTGCCTAAGCCTGAATTTGGAGTGATGGCCTGGTTAGCCAGATCGCTTGCTGAAAAACGTACCGACCCGCCGTCAAAGCTTCTGTTTAAAGCAACAGTATTGGTAGCGGTTTGGCCTGTGCGGTAAAAGTTAGCGATATTGTTTTTTTGAGCGACGTAAGGACGTGCAACACCATCAAACTGTATTACGCTTGAACCATCTAGCTTGGCACCCCAGCTTGATTGGCCAGATTGAAAAGCACTTAATTGATCTGCTGATTTTACACCATTTGCACCTTGCCCATAAACGTCTTGCCAATGGGTAGAGTTTATAGCTGTTTCGGCCACAAAGTTTGAGTTAAACTCAATGCCATTACCTTTACCGCTTTTTGTAGTGATCAAAATAACACCTGCTTTACCGCGATAGCCATACAATGCGGAAGCAGCCGCGCCTTTTAAAACAGATATGGTTTCAATATCGTCGGGGTTTATATTGCCAATAGCATCACCCATGTCAGACTGGTTGTCGTACTGTTGACCAGGAGCAGCGTTCGGCTTATTTTCCATGGGCACGCCATTAATTACGTATAGTGGCTGTGAGGTTTGAGTTAAGCTGGATACACCACGAATAATAACGTTCGATGATGAGCCCGGGCCACCGGCGGTAGGCGTAACGTTTAAGCCAGCAACTTTACCTTCTAAGGAGTTCATTACGTTTGGCTCGCGAGCCTGAGTTAATTCTGCGCCTTTAATTTCGGTGACAGAATAACCTAAAACCTTGCGTTCTTTTTTAATGCCCAAGGCGGTTACTACCACTTCGCTTAATTGTTTTGAATCTTCGTCCAGTAAAACAGTTAATGAAGCTGGTGTTGTAATGGTAACATCTTTTGAAAGATAACCGATATAGCTAAATGATAGCACATCGCCAACACTGGCGTTAATAGAAAATTGCCCGTTAACATTGGTTTGCGTACCGGTTGTAGTACCCTTAATAGTGACAGCTACGCCGATAAGCGGTTGGCCGCCTGCGTCTCTTACTGAACCCGATATAGTGATAGGGTCGGCTGTTGCGTTAGCGCTTGTTTTAGGCATACTTAGTACCGGCATGCTGGTTTGCGTTTGCGCAACACCTATAAAATTACCCACCATTTTAAATTGTAGCTGGGTTTGCTGCTGCAATTGCGCAAGTACGGTTGCCAGTTGCTGTTTCTTAACATGCAACGTTAATGATGGCAGGTTATTTAATATTTGCGCGTCGTAAACAAAGGTTACACTGGCCTGTTGTTCAATGCGTTTAAATATTTGTTTAACACTTTCTTTGTCTGCATTTAGGCTCATTTCCTGGGCGCGGGTACCCTTTGCCGCCAATAACATGGTGCAACAAACCTGGATTCCAATTATAATTGTAGTAATGCGCATGCATTTTCGAACTATGGGCAATAATTTGCCGTAAAAATTCTTCATATTTGTATTGGTTTAAATTCATTATTAAACTGAGCCGTTGCTGTTTATGGGTCTCAAGCATGTATCCAGCCGGCTAAAACTTACTCCGGGGACATTTTATGTTCCCGGTTTTTTCTTTTCGTAGCTACTACGAATAAGAAGGGGCTATTTTACTACTACTGTACTGTCATTGGCCATTTTATAATTAAAGTGTTTTGTAAAGCTTAATATCTCCATAATAGTGTCAAGGCGTTGATTGCCTAACTTAATGGATATACGTTCGTCTAATAATTCTTTATTCTCTACCGTAATTTTGGTGTTGTATTTTTTCTCAATAGCCTTGAATACGTTATTCAGATTTTCTTGGTCAAATACCAAAACATCTTTGCACCATAGGTTTACCACGGCTTCGCGCACAGGTTCTTTCATTACAAACTTAGTTGTGGGGTTAACAATTATCTCTTCGCGCGAGGCCAGGAATATAGCAGGCTTAGTGGGTTGGCTAGGTATCGTAATACCAACTTTACCCGTAACTACGCTTACTTTGGTAGTGCCTTCGCGCTGGTAAGCGCGTACATCAAACGAAGTACCTAAAACAGTAACATTTACACTCTTGGTTCTTACAATAAATGGTTTGTGATTCATGTGCTTTACATCAAAGAAAGCACGGCCTTCCAGCAACTCAACTTCGCGCACTTTTGCACCAAATGTTTTTGGATACTTAAATACCGATCCGGTATTTAGCCATACTTTGGTGCCATCGGGTAGCGTAATGCTGATAACCTTGTTAATAGGGGCACTTACTATATGCTTTTGTGTAAGGAGTGCTTTTTCATCAGTCGGGCGGAAAATTAAGAAAACGGCCAACAACACTGCGGCTGCCGAAGCAATTTGTATGATCAGACGTCTTACTTTGCCCTTATTGGTGGCAGGAACGGCCTGTTCGCTCTTCTCGGCCATAATGCGTTTTTGCAGGTCGCGGAAAATGCGTTGCTTAACCTCGTCTTCAGACTCGGGCGCCGCGGTGTTAACCGTTTCAATCCAACCGTCGTTAGTTTCATCATACCACTGGTGAAGCATTTGTTTCTCTTCATCAGATGCTGTTCCGGCAAAATATTTTTGCGCCAGCCTTTTTAATTCATTTGTACTCATTGCAGACTTTTCTAACCCTATTTAATACTATAGAGTATGCCAGGCGCCAAATACCCTCGGTGCAAAATGATTTTTTTTAAAATAAAATGGAGTTAGCTGCAGAATGTGCCGAATTAAGGGGAGGTGTAGCTATTTAAAAAAGAAAAATGCTAACTGCATTGCCCAAATTGGTACGTATTACACGTAATGCTTTGGTTAAGTGGCCCTCGGCAGTTTTTTGGGAGATGTTGAGTTGCTCGGCTACGTCAGCCAGAGATTGATCCTGTAGTTTGTTGTATTGAAATACCAGCCGGCATTTTTCAGGAAGTTTGTTAGATAACTGGGTGACGATCTCTAAAAGTAATTTATTGTCGATATCTGTTTCGGCGGCTGCTTCCGCAGTGATCATACCGATGATATTTTCGTGCTGTTTGGTTCTTTTATCTTTAGATATAAAGCGATATACGGCGTACCGGGTCATGGCCCCCATGTAGCTTTTAAGTGCCTGGATATTCAGTTCGGCACGTTTTTTCCAGATCATTAAAAAAACATCCTGAACAATTTCTTCGGCTGCATCAGTATCTTTAAGTAGGCGGTGGGCTTGTACGTAGAGCTTATCCCAATAACGGTTATAAATTTCTGTGAACGCGGGTTCATTACCGGCTTTTAAAAGCACAACCAGTTCTTCGTCCCCAAGTAAATGAATGTTGCTCACAAATATTTATTTTAAAACGAATATAACATAAATTTAACGAACCAAATATCAGCCCATTAAATAAAACTGCAACGCTAAGGTTGTGTGTACCTGTTATTTGTTTACCAGGAAATGTACAATGCGGCAGGCGGTGCCAATGCTAACCGGATTTTTTTGACTGCTTACCGTAAGCTTTAAAGTGTGCGGCCCACGGGTTAAACCGCTGTCAAATAAAATGTACCATGGTAAGTGGATAAAGGTACTCCATTGTGTAAACAGGTCAATGTGTTTAACCACACCTCCATCAATTGCGTAATCAACTATACCGGCATCTGCTCCGGAAATTAGGGCCATACCTACAGCATTTCCATTAAACTTTAAAGTAAGCGATGAGCCGGGTTTGGTTGTTACCAGCATAGGCACTTTTACAAAGCCCGGGCGGGTATCCAATTTGTCTGATGGTGTCCAGCTTTTATCGAGGGTCCAGTTGGTATCAGGTTGTGCATTGGTTATATCCAGGTAAGTGCCGTTGGTAAAACTGCTTGTATTAAGCATTTTGATTTTTGAGAGGTCGTGCTTAACAGGTTTGCTTGTTTGCTTATCAGCATTTAATTGATCTGCCAGCAACGTTTTCATCGCCTCAAAATATAGCCGCTGCCCAAATGGTGCAGGGTGCAGATCCTTAAAATCTTTTTCCCAGCTAAATTCATGGTTGGCCAATTTATCGGCAACAGCTTTAGCTAAATTGATAGATGGTAAGTTATAATGCCCGGCCACCAGCTCATGATTAGCTACTGATGTAGGCACATTCCCCTTTTTATAAATATTGGTTTTATCCTGATCTGCAAAAGACATCATGATGATATCCATGTAAGGATTGCTTTTTAAAGCATGCCTTACAATACCTTCCAGCGATTTTACCTGTGTAAGGCTGTCGGTGCCATTTACCTGGTCGTTCACTGCGGCTTCAAGAAATAACAAGTCGACTTTTCCCGAGTCCAACACATCACGCTGAAAACGGAATGCATGAGGCAAGCTGCCTAAAGACGGTATGCCTGCGGCAATGAATTTAAATTTGGTTTTTGGGAACCGGTCTGTAAGGTAACCGCACACTATTTGCCGCCATCCGGGGTTATAAGTGATTGAGCCACCCAGGAAAGCTACCGTTAACTCTTTTTGTGTATTGATGGCGTACTGCGTGTTAGCCAGGCCGCCACGGGCCGATATATAGTTGCCGAAAGGCAGCGGAGCTTTTTGTGCCGATGCCTGTACGTAGAAAAGCAAGGTGAGTAATAAACCTGTAAGTATTTTTCTGGTCATCGTCATAAAAGGTTAAACGACGGTAAAGTTGTGATATTTTAAGGGTTATATATTTACCGTTTTTGGCAACATGATCAGTTAAACTCGCCAAAATGCCAAAGTACGCCTGATGGATCGTGCAAAAAACACTCTTTTCCCCAGTCATAAATTCTAATAGGCGTTAACTTTACATCGGGATATTTATCTGGCAGGTTTAATGCTTTCAGCTCATTCCAATAGTGATTTACGTCGCCTACTTCCAGAAAAACAGTGGTGTTATCAGTCCGATCTTTGATGTCAGCATTTTGAAGGTAAAAGGTATGCTCTCCAATTCTGAAACCCGACATATCGGCACTAATAATTCGCTCCTCGAAGCCCAGATCGCGATAAAAACTTTTGGACACCTTAAAATCTTTGGCGCCAATAAATGGACGAATGGATCGGACGTTGTGCTGCATATATTAGGGGTTGGGTTGACGCTAATATAACAGCTTATTTAGAATCAGACAATACAATAATTGTATTTTTAGCTTGTTAAACCGCTGATGAATGATACCCTATCTCCTGAAGATAATCGCCCGGCTTAATAATTTTTTGTTTCAATCTAAAGCTCCTGTACAAAGATTCCTTTGAACTTGAAAAAAGTGGTGGCTTCGTCAAGTAACGATGCTTTTACGATGATCTTTTCCTCCTCCATTTTAATCTCCAGATCCATCTGGATCAATTTATCCTGATCAGGACGAATAAAAGCTAAAAATTTAAGGTCATTAGCCTTCAGCAGTTGCGTTGGCTTGTTAATATGCGTCTCTACTACCTCTTTCACCATTTGCATCATGCAAACGCCGGGTAAAATAGGCTGGGCAGGAAAATGCCCTTCAAATATTGAATGCTCCGCGTTAAGTTTGATATCGTATTTTACAATATCCCCTTCTGTTTGTGAATGGGTAAACAAAAAAAAACCGTCCTTCAACATTATCTTTCCAGTCTTTTTAAAGCGATAGTAAAGTTAAAATTTTTGTGGGTGATGCCTATGGTATCCGGAATACCGTTTGTGTAATTTTTCATGATAGCCTGCACAACCGGTTTATAAGGGGATGATATTTGCATCGTTGTTAGTTGGGTGCCGGCTAAGTCGGTAATATAGCAGTAGGTTCCTTTGGTCTTTGGGAAAACATAATACAGGCTCTTATCATCTCTAAGCAAATAAGCCGTTTTTGCATTTCGTCCGCGGAGCAATATCAGCTCAAAATCTTTTTTTAAAGTCTTTATTACCGGCCCTTTATCCATTTGCTTAACAATGTAATATACTTTAAACTCGCCGGTAGGTTTAAATTCAAAATCGAAAAGCTTGGGGCCCATTTCATTCGCGAATACTATCCTGACGCTGCTATCGGGCAATGTCTTTATAAACAATAAGCCACTTAAATGATGACTTGTTACCTCAATTTCGGCTTTATAAAGCGCCAAGGTGAAATTTGGCTTGAATTTTTCAATGTAGTTGATATCGCCTGTGGCAGGCTTTAAGTTTTTATAAACGGAAGAACAGCTTCCCAATATAAAAAGGCAACTACCTAATAGCAAATAACGCATCCGGAATAGCCGCATTTACTTCTCTGTTTGTAAAATGGAGTGTGGTATTATCACCAGAGTTTTCATCCATTTCAATTGTAGTTACCGCGTAATCGCTTTTACTAACAATTACATTGATGGTTTTTATAAACTCTTTAAGGCCTTTGCCTGCCGGCGATAATTCAATGGCATAATTTGCTTTGTTCTCGTACGCTTTTACTACAAAATCAGGGTTATTAAAAACCATTCCCTGCATACAATCAACGGTTATTTTATTGATCTGCTGAAATAATTTGTTAGATCTGGTAGATACTTTATTTTCCTTCGCACCATCCTTTATATACATGTTGTCTTTGTTCAGTATCATCAGATATTCAAATGGCTTGTTATACTCCATCCTGAGCAGATTATCTTTTTTGAACCAGAACTTTCCTTTCGATACAATTTTTTCTGAGAGCATGCTCAAGTTTTTTTCCTGTACAAAATCACATTTTATGGATTCTGTTTTGTTGGCAATTACTACAAACTGCTTTTTGAATTCGGCAAGATTGGTAACAGGGGTATATCCGGCAAGCTGCGCTTTGACAGTAAACCCCGAGATCAAAATAAAGATTAACAAAAGTATTTTACGCATACGGTTGCAAATTTAACATTTTATCCAGCCTTATTATTTCATATCCGTTTGATTGAATATATTTTATCAGTACAGGCAGCATGGACACTGTGGCATTGCTGGTATCATGCAATAAAAAAATAGCGCCCGGCTTTATTTTCCTTTTAAGTTTATTTAATAGTTTGCTTTCATCTTTTATCACGGTATCCATCGAGCGAACGCTCCAGCCTACAGGTATGTAATTACCATTGATAATTGCTTTTTTAAGATTGGGGTTAGTAACGCCGTAAGGGGGCCTGAACAACCTGGGGTTTTTACCAATTACATTATGCATTGCCGCATCCATCAGTTGCATATCATCCATCATTTTTTTTGCGGAGAACATATCAAACCAAAAATGGTGAGAAAAGGTATGATTACCAATTAAATGCCCTTCGTCATCAATCTGCTTTAACAGGGCTTCATTTTGCGCTATGCGGCGGCCTATACAAAAAAAAGCAGCTTGTATATGATTGTCTTTTAACGTTTGTAAGATCTGGGGCGTATTTTTAGCGTCAGGGCCATCGTCAAAACTCAATGCAACTACCTTGCTGTTGGTTTGTGCCGAACATATCACCCTGATAAAGAAGTTTGAGCCTATATAATAGCATCCGTAAAACAAGAACAACGAATATGCAATCAGTAAAATAATATAAATATAGTAGGGCGTAGCATACTTTAGTTGGGCAGCTATGCTTATCAACAACAAACTGATAAAAAGTATATTTAACCTCCTGAAATTTAGCATGATGAAAGCAAAATTAAGGAATGATAAGTATTTTGATAATGATTATAAATGAGGACTTTGTTGATCTTACTTTTTGATATCGGCTTGAAATTTAATGCATCGGGGATGGCATTGTTCTTTATAATATTTGAACCTAACCACACGGCAAAAGCGGTAGAAGTTGGATACTCGCCGCACAAATGTTTGTAATTGACAGATGGTATATCTGCCAATACAGAAGTCTGTATTTGCGCGTAAATTTCATCGTTTTTTGTGTCGCCGTTATTGCCGGTTATCAACAGATCTATATCGCTGCAATTGATGGCCCGCGTTGTTAAAAAGGTTTTGATGTAATTGGCTGTTTCTGTTATATCCGTTGGTTTGTAAAAGGTAGTTACCGCATCAACACAAGCCAGATCGCGGCTTGATGGCTTGTTTGCTAATAGAAAAAACGCGGCGCCTTCGCCATTTATGGTCCCTTTCGAGGCTGTTTTAAATAAGTCAAGGTTGGATGCCGGTTTGCGTTTATATAAACCCATTCTGCTTAATACAATATGGCTCATATCGGTTATTTCATCCATTCCGCCTACCAATACATTGGAGTTGTCATTTTCTGCCAATAGCATCATGGCATCCAGTAGTGCGTTTTCAAATGATGCGCCTCCGCTAACAAATGTATTATTATACTGGCGGCATTTGATTAATAAGGCAACTTGCGCACCAATAGTATTATGTGTTGATTGTACAAAGGCGGTAGGTGTTATCGGCTCTTCACTGTACTCAATCATGTTACTTAAAAAAACGCTGGTATCTTCCAGGCATCCATAAGCGGTGCCGGTAACTATGGCGTCCGGAATAGCTACAGCTGCTTCTTTTAAACAGGCCAGTGCACTTGCCACACTCATTTTTATAATGCGGCTCATTCTGCGTATCAACCTTGGGTCAATTGCCTCACTATAATCAGGCTCAATACATGTTAAACGGTTATCCGTATAAACTTCAACCTCATCTAAAAACAATGGGTTTTTAAATGTTTTTTGTGGCGATATAGTTATTGCTGAACTGATATAGGCTTTCATCTTTTATACTTTTGAAAACACTAAGGATGAGCAGTTGCCGCCAAACCCAATAGAATTTGACAACACGTTCCTGATATCAGGAGATCTTGACAATACAGTTTCAGGAGCAAAGGAAAATGCCGTCATGGGCTTTTGTAGCCGGAGATTAGAGAAAACAACGCCATGCTGTATAGCCAAGGTAGAAAATACCGCCTCTATACCGGCGCTGGCACCCAGCGTATGCCCGGTAAATGATTTGGTAGAACTCATTTTAGGATAATGCGACTGAAATAACCGTTCTATAGCGGCACCTTCAGAAATATCGTTGTTTTGAGTCCCCGTTCCATGCAGGTTTATGTAATCAATGTCTTCGGGCTGTAAGCCAGCTGCCGCGAGTGCGCCAGACATTGCCCTGTACGGCCCATCGCCGTTGGGCGACGTTGATGTTTGATGATAAGCATCATTAGCATTAAAATAACCGCTTAGCGCGCAATAAGGGGCCTTTTTTAATAAGGATACAACACGTGCTGATGTTAATACTAAATAGCCGGCTCCTTCGCCCAGGTTGAGGCCTTTTCGGTTCTCATCAAATGGCTTGCATAATTGTTCGTCAAGCACCATTAAAGTATTGAACCCATTAAGCGTAAATCTGTTAAGGCTATCCGTTCCCCCGGCAACCACTACATCTACGATATTGTGTTTGATTAGCCTTGCACCATAAATGATGGCATTGGCCGATGATGAACATGCGGTGCTGACCGTACTGATATGATGTTTGATCCCCAATTTATCAGCAACAATATTAGTTATACTACCACTGTCGTGGTTAATTACATCTCTAAGCTTTCCTTTACGGGTATCGGTTAGAAAATCTACCGCAAAATTTTCGGTTTTATCTATTCCGCCTGCGGTTGAGGCGGAAACAAATCCTGTACGTAAACCCGGTATATGCTTAATATCAGCGTCATCCCATGCTTCCTGAGCTGCAATCATGCTTAGCATGGCTGTACGACTTATTGAAGGCGACAATCCTGAAATTACTGACAGGTCGTAGTTGCTCAATTTTACTTCTGCCGAAGGTAATAACTCGCTGTGATTGGTTGGAAGATGTTTGATTTTGTCTATTCCCATCCCGCCATTCGTCAATGCGGCCAGACACTCGGCTACGTTGTTGCCAATTCCTGAAATTGCGCCCATACCGACAACAAAAACAGCAGTATTCATTTTAAACGTTTTGCGTCTGATTCGCCGTGATGAATTCGGCCATAGTTCTTACAGATTGAAATACTTTTGGCCCGTCTTCGGCATTAGATACCTTAAGTTTATAGTTCTGTTTCAATAAAACGATTAGCTCTAATACGTCTAAAGAATCGAGACCTAAATTATCTCCAAACAATGGCTCGTCATCACCTATGTCACTTGGTTCAATATTCTTTATTTTTAACTGGGCTGCAATCTGCTCTTTCAGATCGGCTATTAATTTATCCATATATTAACGCTATTAAATCTACAATTCTTCATCTGCCAAAATCTCCAGTTCAATAGTGCGGGCTAATTTTTGTAATGCAACTTCATGATTTTTTACAAATGAGTTTTCCTTGTCCCAAACATATCCCGCCAAGACAGAACAGATTTTTTTCTTAACCTCATGATTTTGTTTCTCGGCAAAAAATATGGTATCAAGCGTGCCTTCATACCAGGCCATTACGTATGAGCGGAAGGTATTTACTCCCTGAAAAATTTGTTTAGAATATTCTTCTTCCCAATCTACGGTTTCGCCATTTAAGGTTCGTATCACTAAATGCGCAGCATTTTGGCTTGATACCGTAGCCAGGGTAACTCCCGATGAGAAAATAGGGTCTAGAAATTCTGTTACGTTGCCGGTTAATACAAAACCGTCGCCATAAAATTGATTGGTGGTGGTTGACCATGACTGCAAAATTTGCGGATCAAACACAAACTCAACGCCTTCAAGTCTTTTGGCTAAATAAGGCTGTGTCGAAATCAGCTCACGCAGTATTTCTTCATTAGTGCCGCTGTATTGAGCGAAAAAATCAGGATTACCCACAAAACCTACAGAGGTAACACCGCTTGAGAATGGGATTATCCAAATCCAAACACCAGGCTGATGTACAACAACGGTAATGCGGTTTGGCTCATCATCCATAGACCGGTTCAGATCAACAGTGTGTGTAAACAGCGCTTTACGTTGGGGTAAGTTCGATGGTTTATCCAGGTTGAATAAGCGTGGAATGACACGGCCATAACCGCTGCCATCAACAATAAACCGGGCTGCAATTTCTGTTTTATTACCGTCGATATCCTGAACAGTAGTTATTGAATCTGTGCCACTAAATTCAATGCCTGTCACCGTGGTTTCGTAACAAACCGGCACGCCCATTTCCTCGACAGTATCCGCAAGGGTTTTGTCAAACTCGGCGCGCGGTACCTGCCAGGTCCAGTTCCAGCCTGCGGTAAACTGATCTGCAAAAAAGTAGTCGCAGATCTTTCCGTTTTTTACAAATTTGGCACCGAATTTTTCCTGGAACCCCTTTGCTTTCACGGCTTCAATGAAACCGGCTTCATCAAGGGCCTCCATACAACGGGGCAGTAAGCTTTCGCCTATAACAAACCTCGGAAATTTTTGCTTTTCGACAATCTTTACCGTGAAACCGGCTTTATTAATAATCGAAGCCGCAACGGTTCCGGCCGGGCCCGCGCCAATTACCAAAACGTCTACTTGCTCTCTGTTCATTTTATGGAATGGGTTAGGTTGTTAAATTATTTCGTGTTTCAGTTTCCAATCCAAAAAAAAATCAGGGTTTGATAGCTGAAGCGTAAAACCGTCTTTGCTTAAAAATACCTGAGTGGTTGAGCCTGTTACTACCAGGCTGCCTGTCGCCGCATTTAATAAACGATAGGTGAAATTTATTTTAGCAGGCTCGCAAGGTTTATAGGTGGTTTCAATAATTACCCTATCGCCGTAACGCAAGATCTGTTTATAATCGCATTGTATACTTACAATTGGCACCACATAACCGTGCTTATAAAAATCAAGATAACGCAGGTCATGTTGCTTGCCAAAAGCTTCGCGGCCATCTTCGAAGTATTGCACATAATTGCCGTGCCATACTATACCCAATGAGTCAACGTCACTAAAGCGTATATCCTGCTCAATTGTATTTACTAAGTCTTTTTTCAACTTATCTTACCCAATGGTTAATAACGACACTGATGATTAGTTTTTACTCCATTTTTTGAAATCAGCCCCTATGTTTTGTAAGGTACCGTATAATGGTTTAGCCCAATAATTTCTAAACCCAAAACCGCCTGGAGGATGTGCCATATATTTGGTAAACAGAACTGTTTTTGATTTCATATCAACAAAAGTTACCCATACGCCCATTGAGCTAATACCTTTGCTCATTCCTTCTACAAAGAATATCAAACCAATCCCTTCATTTTTCTGGAAATCATAATTTTTTACCAGATTAACTATATCAGCTTCTTTTAACAGGCTGAAATCGCTCGGATTGTTTGAATAGAAGTCTTTTTTAAGCAGCTGCTTGTTCGCCTGTATAGTTACATCAATAGCATACTTTACAGATTCGCGATTTGTTGCTTTGGCAACGTCATATTTTTTTTGCTCATTAATGAACAGATAATTCCATGATGAAACATAAGTGTCTCTAAACTCATCATTCGATATGGCAACATCCTTGCTTGTAGCAGCACCTATAAATTTAGTTTGCGAATAATCAACCCCAAGCCAGGTAATAGGTACTTTTGGATCGAAAATATCCGCTTTTGATTGTGCAAAGGTTGATTGCACACTTGTAGAAAGCGCCAGCGCGACGATAAGGAATTTTAATTTAGTGATAGGCTTCATTGTTTTCATTAGTGTGATTTTTAGTTCTATTTCAATTTTTCAATAAACATTTTCATTTCGCATTTTGCTAACAGCTTTCCGTCGCATTCAACGCTTCCTGCAATTATCGTTACGTCAAATACTTTATTTATAATAGTTACCGTAGTTTCAATTACATCGCCTGTTTTTGGCAGTGCAAAAACCTCTAAATTTTTAATTGCACCAATATATCCTGTTAACACGGGCTCGTTGCTTTTTAGCGCAATGTATCCCGCCCCGGCCGCTGCCGTTTGTGCAATGTTTTCAACCAGCCCGGCTTCGCTTAATTTGTTATGGAAAACCAGTACGTTTTCTTGCTCAACCCGGAATGTTGTTTGCGTACCATCCTCATCGCAACCCACCAAATGGTCTATCATCACAAAAGGTGGTCTTTGCGGAATAAGTGATAGGGTATCTTTGTGCAATATAATCATTTCTTATTGCCAAAAGCTGTAGTAATTGTACCATTGCTCGGGATACTTTTTTACTTTAATTTCCACGCTATCAACAAAATCTGTCATTATTTGCTGTGATAAATCATCCCGCTCCAAATCTGAATACTCTTTTATCTCGCTTGCGAAAAAATGATAATGAAAAGTGCTTTCTTTCATCCCGAATACAAATGAAACAGGCACTTTAAATCTGGATGCCAATGCAAACGGGCCCAATGGAAATTTTGCCTCTGCGCCTAAAATTTTTATGGTTACCGTTTTATTGCCTTCCATAAATCTATCAGCAGGCATGCATACTAACTCATTGTTTGACAGTGCTTCATTTATTTTAAAAATGTGCGACATGTCATTTTTAATAACGATAAAGTTTGTAGGCTTTTTCCCGGTTACAGATTCTATATATTCTTTAATATCCTGGTCTTCACCATCAAAAATCACAATGTTGATGCGGGCATCTATATCATTCAATAAATGAGTGGCTATTTCCCAATTTCCAATATGTGCGGTTAACAATAAGCCACCCTTTTGTAGGCTTGCAATTTGATGCAAATTCTCAATCCCATCAAGGTCAAAGGTAAATTTGTTAGGGATGCCGGACATTATTACAACCTTATCAATAAGGCTTTGCCCCAGTAAGTTGTAATTTTGATATGTTTTGTAAACAGCCTTTATTGCACCGTAGTTATGCCTTTTATGAAAGTAATTAAAAATGACTTTGGTTGATTTGAAAGAAAATAGCAGGTAATATAAAGTGACAAAGCGTAATAGAAAATATGCAGGCCGAACGCCTCCTATCTTTAAAACACTGACAAATATTTTATAACCTAAAGGCTTTCCTTTTGATTTACCTTGCCAGGCGGGCATTACGCAAGCTCTTTTACTTTACTGTTGGATATTACATAGTTGTAAAAATCCTGGAAAGTCTCAATCCCTACAAAATCCTCTGGTTTTACTTTAAATGGAAAATTACTTTCAATAACCACCACAAGGTCTATATAATCCAGGCTATCAAGGTCAAGCGTTTCTTTTAAATTAGCATCGGGCAGCATTTTGTCTGCGTCGATTTCAAACTCTTCTGCTAAAAAGGTATTTATTTTTTCAATAATTTCTGCATTTTCCATACACTGCACACACTTAAGGTAAGGTTTAAACCAAATTTTTAATTATTAGGGATGAATTTGTTCCTCCAAAGCCGAAGGAGTTAGACAAAAATACATTTATTTTTTTTTCAATTGAATATTTTGCAATATTCAACCTGGCCGAATCTTCATCAGGATTTTCAAAATTGATGTTTGGTGCAACAAACGAGTTTTGCATCATGAGCATTGAATAAACAATTTCGCTGGCGCCTGCCATCCAGCATTCATGCCCCGTCATTGATTTTGTTGAACTAACCAAAGGGTTACTTGCGCCAAAAACTTCATAAATAGCTTTTGCCTCGCTGGCATCGCCGGCAGGGGTAGAGGTAGCGTGTGCGTTTATATAATCAACCTCTGAAGGGTTGATACCGGCGTCTTTTAATGCCATCGAAAGCGAACGAACCGGGCCTTCGACAGTTGGGTTAGATATGTGAGCGCCATTGGATGAAAACCCATAACCAACAACTTCGCCCAATATTTTTGCGCCTCTTTTGGTTGCCGATTCAAGGCTTTCTAAAATAACAGTTGCTGCTCCGCCGCTGGGTATAAGTCCGTCTCTTCCCCGGTCAAAAGGCCGCGACGCTTTGGTTGGATCGGCCTCGTTAGTAGAAAAAGCAGATAAAGCATCGAAACTACCCATTGCATACCGGTTAATTTCTTGTGCACCACCGCAAATAATGCAGTCCTGCAATCCGCTTTTTATAAATTGATATCCAACCCCAATTGAATGCGAGCCGCTTGCACAGGCAGCACTGATAGTAAAGTTAATGCCCTTTAACTTAAATATAGTAGCCAGGTTCATGGTTACGGTCGAGTTCATGGTTTGAAACACTGCTCCGGAACCAATCATCATCGTGTTCTTTTTTTCGCGAATAATATCAGTAGCGTCTATCACCGGTTTTGCCGAACTATCGTTTCCATACAAAATACCAACCTCGTGCTCATTAAGGTAGCCCTGGTCAATTCCGGCTTGTGCCAAAGCTTCGAGTGTAGCAACATAGGCAAATTCGCCTTGCTCGGGGAGCATAATGCGTGACCGCCTGTCTAAAAGCTCTTTTAAATTTGGCCTTTCAACAAAGCCGGTTAAGGCAGAACGGTAGCCAAACTCTTTACGTTCCTGATCAAGAATTATACCCGACAAGCCCTTGTAAAGTGAGTTGCTTACTTCATCAACGTTTTTACCTATGCATGAATATATACCTATGCCTGTAATTACAACCCTATTCATGTTAAAGCACTCTTATTTATTGTCAATGGTTTCGATTTATAAAGTACAAGGGGTATTAACGTCAAAAGATACTACTATTTAGTAAATAAATCTTAAAATTCGGGTTAAATTTAAGAATACAAACCGCCGTTAATAGATAATACTTCGCCTGTAATGTAGGCTGCTTCGGCCGAGGCCAGGAAGCCTACGGCATGTGCCACTTCTTCGGGCGTACCAAACCGGTGTACCGGGATCATGGCTTTTAATGATTTTTCGTCCAGCCCTTCGGTCATATCGGTTTTTATAAAACCCGGGGCAACCGCATTAACCGTTATGCCTCTGCGACCAACTTCTTGCGCCAATGCTTTGGTAGCGCCTATAACACCTGCTTTAGCAGCCGAATAATTAATTTGCCCCGGCAAGCCCTTTAAACCAGATAAAGAAACTACGTTAACTATGCGGCCATATCTTCTTACCAGCATGTCATTTATAAGCAATCGGGTTACATAAAAAAAACCGTCAAGACTGGTTTTGATCACATTGTCCCATTGCTCATCTTTCATCCACATCAGCAATACATCGTCTTTAACGCCTGCATTGTTTATTAGGATTTCAACGTATTTTTCGGTGTTTGCCTCTATCCAACCATTTAAAACCTGTTGTATATCAACTTTATCGGCCACGTCAAATTTTAACAATTCGCCATCGCCGCCATCTTGTTTTATTTGAGCAAGGGTTTTGTCGGCTTCGCCTTGGTTAGACTTGTAGTTGATTAAAACGTAGTAACCCATCTGGGCCATTTTATAACAAATGGCCCTGCCAATCCCACGTGATCCACCTGTCACTAATGCGCATTTCATGTTGCTGGTATTTAAAAAGAAGTATTATTTAAAGCTTGTGATTAATTGAAAAGGTTTAATTGATGACCGGGGTTTGTTACCAATAGATTGAACTTTTTTGATGCTAAAATAGATAAATATTTTAATGCAGACGACTAATATTTGCAAACAATGCTATATAAAAGAGAAACTTAATTAAATTTGTTGGACAAAACTAAACAGCCCGTCACAGATCATTTAATCGAATGAACGACTTAGCAATTATTAATGAAAAGTTTGCCGGATTAAAGGTTTGTGTTATAATACCCACCTATAATAATGCGGGCACACTTGCCACAATTATTAACAACGTAGCCGCTTATACCAAAAATATTATCGTTGTAAATGATGGATCGACTGATGGTACTGCGCAAATTATAGGCACATTTCCATTTTTGCAGGTGGTTAGTTACCCGGACAATGTGGGTAAAGGCTGGGCCCTGCGTAAAGCATTTAAACATGCGGTATCGTTAGGTTATGATTATGCAATAACCATCGACTCGGACGGGCAGCATTTTGCAACCGATTTGCCGTCATTTATCAATAAACTGGATACATCGCCCAATGCTATTATTGTGGGATCGCGCAATATGGACCAGGCCACCATACCCGGTAAAAGCAGCTTCGGGCATAAGTTCTCTAACTTTTGGTTTAAGGTTGAAACGGGTATTAATTGCCCGGACACGCAATCGGGTTTTCGCCTATACCCTTTGCAGCTGTTAAAAGATATCAAATTTATAACCTGGAAATACGAGTTTGAAATTGAGGTACTGGTACGGGCTGCCTGGAAAGGTATTGCGTTGGATGCTGTGCCGGTTACCGTTCATTACGAACCGAAAGAAACACGAATTTCGCATTTCAGGCCTTTTCAGGATTTTAGCCGTGTAAGCGTTTTAAATACTTTCCTGGTTATCATTGCCTTTGCTTATATCAAACCACGGGATTTTTTCAGGGCAATGTTTGGAAAAAAAAAAGCCCGGCAAGCACTGATTGAACAGATACTTGATTTTGATCAGTCAGATCAGCTTAAGGCTGCGGCAATAGGTGTTGGTGTTTTTTCGGGCATACTGCCGGTATGGGGTTTCCAGGTATTTGTTGCGCTGTTTATTGCACTAATATTTAAGCTTAACAAAGCATTGGTTATTATAGCTTCAAACATCAGCATACCCCCAATGATACCTTTGATTGTATTTCTGAGCTATAAAACAGGCGGATACTGGGTTAGCAGTAAAGGTGCCGACATAACTTTTAGCAGCCACCTGTCTGTAAAGGCGATAAGCCAGCATTTAGAACAATACATTTACGGCAGCATAACGCTGGCTATTATAGCAGGTTTAGCGGCCACATTATTAGCGTTTGTGTTGCTTAAGCTATTTAAACGGAAAGCAGTTTCGGCTTTTTAGCCTCCGGCATTATCACATGGAAAAATTACTTCTTGACATTTATAGTTACTTTTCAAAAAAGCGCCTCGCGTTTTATATAGTTTTTGCTGCCTCGTTTTTATTTATCGGCTACTTTGCCCTACAGGTAAAATTTGAGGAAGATATTTCCAAGATCATCCCGAAAGACAAAAGGATTGAGAAGCTTAACGAGATCTTTCAAAACTCGAAGTTTATTGATAAGCTGGTGATCATGGTATCGTTAAAAGATACTACCGCCCAAAAGCCCGACAGCCTGGTAACGTATGCCGATGCCTTTGGCGCTACGGTACAGCAAAAGCTGGCTCCATATATTAAAAAAGTAAACTTTAAGGTTGACGATGATATTGCTTTACAGCTGTTTGGCACCATCAGCGAGCGCCTGCCTATTTATTTAAACCGTAAAGATTACTTAACTATTGATACCCTTATAACGCCCGCAAAGGTTAAAGAAACGCTGCAATCAGACATCAAGATCCTCACCTCGCCGGCCGGTATTGCGCTTAAAAAAGTTATTGTGAATGACCCGGTGGGGCTATCGTTTATCGGGCTAAAGAAACTACAGCAATTACAATACGACAAAAATTTTGAACTGTATGATGATTATGTAATTACCAGGGATCATAAAACACTGCTGCTGTTTATCACGCCGGTATATCCGCCCAATAATACCGGTAAAAATGCCGTGTTTTTGAAGGGGCTTGACAGTGTATTTACCAGTTTAAACGATGGTAGTTTTAAAGGCATAAACGCTTCCTATTTCGGTGCTGTGGCAGGGTTTGCAGGTAATGCTGCCCAGCTAAGGCAAGACACCAACCTAACGCTCACCATTACCGTAGTTGTGTTGGTGTTATTTTTGGGATTATATTTCCGCAATAAAAGCGCCCCGTTTATCATATTAATTCCAGTTTTATTTGGTGCGTTGTTTTCGCTAACCATTATTTATTTTGTTAAAGGCAGCCTGTCGGTTATTGCTTTGGGTACCGGCTCTGTAGTGTTGGGGATAGCCATCAATTACTCGCTGCATGTTTTTAACCATTACCGGCACACCAAAAGTGTTGAACAAGTTATCAAAGACCTGATGCTGCCATTAACCATAGGCAGCTTCACTACCATTGGCGGGTTTTTATGCCTGGAGTTTGTGCAGTCTGAAATGCTGAAGGATTTGGGTCTGTTTGCCGCCTTTAGCTTAATTGGTGCCTCGTTTTGTTCGCTGGTTTTTTTGCCGCAGTTTATTACCACTAAAAAGGAACAAAAGCACCATCAAATCATACAGTTTTCATGGATAGATAAATTAGCGTCGTACAACCCCGAGTATAATAAATTTATAGTTACCGGCATTGTTCTGTTAACCATAGTTTTTACCTACACAGCCAACTATGTAAAGTTTGAATTTGACCTGACGGGCATGAATTACATGTCGCCCAAAATAAAACAAGCCGAAACTAAGCTTAACCGCATCAATAAATTCTCCTTACAATCTGTTTACCTGGTTACCGAGGGCAAAACGCTGGATGAAGCATTGATCAATAATGAAAAACTATCCGACGAGATTGAAACGCTTAAACAGAAAAATATCGTCATCAAATACTCCGGTGTGTCGTCGCTCATTATTTCAGACTCCTTACAAAAAGAAAGAATAGAACGCTGGAACAACTACTGGACGCCCGAAAAGAAACAGCAACTGTTGGCAACGTTACAGCAGCAGGGCGCAGCCATGAGTTTTAAGCCCTCGGCATTTGATAAATTTGAAACACTGCTTAATAAGCAATATGATATTGGCGGCAAGCAGAACCTGGCCGAAATAAGAAAGAGCTTTCTTGACGATTTTATTAATGAAAAACCCGGCCATTCAACAGTAGTTACGCTGGTACAAACGTCGCCACAAAATAAACAAGCCGTTTATGATGCGTTTAAAGACAACCCTAATGTAACCGTAGTTGATAAACAATACCTCACCAATAAACTGGTAGTCATTATCAATTCAGACTTTACAAAAATTGCCGTAATGTCGTCGTTATTGGTGCTGATTGTACTGTGGTTAACTTATGGCCGGATAGAGTTAACGCTGGTATCTTTTATCCCCATGTTTATTTCGTGGATCTGGATACTGGGTATCATGGGGATATGTGGTATTGGATTTAATATTGTAAACATTATTATATCGGCGCTTATTTTTGGTTTGGGCGATGACTACAGCCTCTATATCATGGACGGCTTGCTGCAAGAGTATGAAACCGGTAAAAAAGTACTGTCATCCTACAAAACCTCTATTTTCCTGTCGGCTATTACTACTATTGTTGGTTTGGGCGTGCTGGTGTTTGCCAAACATCCGGCTTTAAAGTCCATCGCATTTATCTCTATAATCGGGATAAGTTGTGTGGTATTAATGTCGCAAATTTTAATACCCTTTTTGTTTAACATACTGGTAAAAAACCGGGTTGAGAAAAAACGGTTCCCATGGACATTCAGCGGATTTGTAGTCAGCATTTTTGCGTTCTGTTATTTTGTTACGGGCTGCATTATTTTAACCATACTGGGTTTCTTGTTTAAGCTAAATCCGTTTAACAAAGAAAAAGGGAAACTGGTTTACCATTTTATACTGTCAAAGTTTACCTGGTCTATGATGTATATCATGGTTAATGTTAAAAAGGAAATCATTAACCCGCAGTATGCAGATTTTTCGAAACCGGCAGTAATTATCAGCAATCATCAATCCTTTTTAGATATTTTGTCGATGGTGATGCTGCATCCTAAACTTATTTTATTGACTAATAATTGGGTTTGGAATTCGCCGGTATTTGGCGCCGTTGCACGTATGGCCGATTTTTACCCGGTAGCACAGGGCGCCGAGAATAGTTTAGCGTTATTAGCCGACAGGGTTAAACATGGCTATTCTGTAGTGGTTTTCCCGGAAGGTACACGGTCTGTAGAAGGTGATATTAAACGCTTTCATAAAGGCGCCTTTTACCTGGCAGAACAGCTGAATATTGATATTTTACCTATAGTGATACATGGAACCGGTTATACTATGACCAAGGGCGATTTCTTATTGAAGAACGGAACCATATCTATTAAATACCTGCCAAGAATCAAGCAAGATGACACCCGGTTTGGGACCGGCTTTGCTGAAAGGACAAAATTGATAAGCCGTTATTTTAAAGCAGAATATGCGCAACTGAGTATTGATACCGAGCAGCCTGCTTATTATAAAGAGCAATTGATATATAATTACCTTTATAAAGGCCCCTTGCTGGAATGGCGCTTAAAACTTAAACTACGGAGAGAGAGAAACTACCAGCTTTTTCATGACTTGCTGCCGCGCGAGGGTAAAATGCTTGATGTAGGCTGCGGCTATGGATTTAGCACTTACCTGTTGCATTTTGCAGCAAAAGACAGGCAATTTATTGGTATTGACCGTAACGAGGACAAAATTGAAGCGGCCGGCAACTGTTTTAGTAAGGATAGCGAAATAAACTTTATTTTTGCCGATGCACTGGAGTTTGCGTTTGAAACCTATGATGCTATAATTCTGGCAGATGTATTACGAAATATGCAGCTGGCCGATCAGCAAGCATTAATTGAAAAGTGTATGCGTAGCCTAAACCCCGGGGCAACGATCATTATTAAAATAAACAATGGCTCAAGCCTGCCGGTGAAATCCATTGCGGCAACTAATAATATGGAGTGTGTGGCGATTGAGCAAAATATATACCCGGGCAACCAGGTGTTTATAATAAAACAATAAGGACTAAATTAATGGAAGATATTGATATCCTGGTAATAGGTAGTGGTATGGGCGGGCTGGTATGTGCTGATATTTTAAGCCGGGAGGGTTATAAAGTTTGCGTGCTCGAAAAAAACCAGCAAATAGGCGGATCGCTGCAAACCTATGTGCGCGATAAGGTGATCTTTGACTCGGGCGTGCATTACCTTGGTGGCCTGTCTAAAGGGCAAAACCTTTATCAAATATTTAAATACCTGGATATTGTTGATAAGCTTAAACTACAGCAACAGGATCTGGATGCGTTTGATAAAATATTGATCGAGGGTGATGATACCGAGTATGCGTTTGCACAAGGCTATGAGAACTTTATCGAGAAACTATTGGTTCATTTTCCTGACGAAGAAGAGAACTTACGTACCTATTGCGATAAAATAAAAGAGGTTTGCAGTAAATTTCCCTTATACAATTTACGGTCGACCGACAGTTTTAACGAAAAATCTTCGATTTTGGAGATTGATACCAAAGCTTTTATTGATTCAATTACCACCAACGAAAAACTGCGGGGCATACTGGGCGCAAACAATGCTTTATATGCCGGCCAGGCAGACAAAACACCGCTGTACGTACATGCCCTGATATTGAACAGCTATATTGAAAGCTCGTGGAAATGTGTAGATGGCGGCTCGCAAATTGCTAAGTTGATGGCAAAGAATATTAAGCAAAATGGCGGCAAAATAATCCGCAATTGCGAGGTGAAAAAGATTGTTGAAGAAAATGGGGTAGCAAGCTATGTTGAATTGGCCAACGGCGAAAAGATATATGGTAAGCACTTTATCTCCAACATGCACCCGGTTAAAACATTGGAGCTTACCGATACCCCGCTTATTAAAAATGCTTATCGTAACCGCTTAAAAAGTTTAGAGAATTCAACCTCGGCTTTTACTTTAAATATTGTTTTTAAGAAGGATACCTTTAAGTACATCAAACACAATTATTATTGCGGCCGGGAGGGTTACGTATGGACAACCGCCGAACATACCGAAGAAAATTGGCCACTTGGCTATGCGGTATTTTGCGGTGCCTCATCAAAATCTGAAGAATACGCCGATGGCTTATCTGTTTTAAGCTACATGCGGTTTGAAGAGGTTGCGCAATGGAAAGACACGTTTAACACCGTATCGAGTGTTAATGACCGCGGCGAAACTTATAACCAGTTTAAAAAGCGTAAGGCAGAGATTTTGTTGGACGCGGTTGAACGTAAGTTTCCGGGGATAAGAGATTGCATCAAATCATATTATGTAGCCACGCCATTATCTTACCGCGATTATATTGGTAATGATGACGGATCATTATATGGCATTGTTAAAGATTATAAGCATACACTAAAAACCTTTATTTCGCCCCGTACTAAACTGCCAAACTTATATTTAACCGGGCAAAACTTAAACCTGCATGGCATTTTAGGTGCAGCCATGAGCGGTATTGTAACCTGTTGCGCCTTTTTGGGGGATGATAATATTGTAACCAAAATACGCAATGCCTAAAAAAACAACTTTCTTCAAAAAAGTATTAAAGGGCGTGTTATACCTTTTTGGAGGGGTTTTGTCTTTGTTCATTATCCTGGCTATTTATTTGTTTTGTGTAGCGCTGGAGTATCCGCCAAAACCAAAAGACTTAAGCAGCCTTCAATTGCAACGCAGCGAACCTTCGCCGGGTTTTTACACGTTAAAAAACAATTGGTTCCGCAAAAGTAAAAGCGGTTTGTATGAATTGTATGTAGAAGGCCAACCTTTTGAACGTGGCGTAATTAACGGTAAACTAACCAAAGAAGAGGTAGTAAATCAGGAGGTTTATTTTACCGACCAGATAGCTAAAATGATCCCGTCGGCATTTTACCGCTCATTCCTTAAATATTTTGTGGGCTGGTTTAACCGTGACCTGGCAAAAAACGTTACCGAAGAGGACAAAGAAGAGATTTACGGTATTTCAAAATCGGCCTCAAACAAGTATCAATATATTGGTTCTAACTATCAGCGCATACTCAATTACCATGCAGCGCATGATATTGGTCACGCGTTACAGGGGTTGGCGCTGGTAGGCTGTACTTCGTTTGGCACCTGGGGCGAGCGGTCCGAAGATGGCACCATGATAGTTGGCCGTAATTTTGATTTTTATGTGAATGATAATTTCGCAAAAGAAAAAATAGTAGCTTTTTTCAATCCCGCGCAGGGCCATAAGTTTATGACGGTTACCTGGGGCGGTTTTATTGGCGCCGTATCCGGTATGAATGACCAGGGCTTAAGTGTAACCATAAACGCCGCAAAAAGTACCGTGCCAACCAGCGCAGCTACCCCGGTATCACTGGTGGCCCGCGAAATTTTGCAATACGCGCAAAACATCAATGAAGCTATCGCGATAGCAAAAAAAAGAAAGATGTTTGTTTCTGAGTCTTTTTTGGTGGCATCTGCCCACGACAAAAAAGCGGTAGTTATTGAAAAGACGCCGGACACGCTGGATGTATATGATCCAAACACTAACTATATTGTTTGCGCTAATCATTATCAGGGCGACGGTTTAGTTCGGTCTAAAGGAAACATCGAACAACTGAGTACCAGCGCATCGCCTTATCGCTATCAACATTTAATGGAGCTGTTAAGTAAGAATGGAAAAAACTCGGTTCAAAAAACAGTTAATATTTTAAGAGACAGTAAAGGGTGGAACAATGCCGATATAGGTTTGGGCAACGAGAAAGCGCTTAACCAGTTCATATCGCACCATGCGGTTGTTTTTGAACCGGAAAAGCTGCGGGTTTGGGTTTCAACCTCGCCATGGCAGCTGGGGCAATTTATTTGTTATGATTTGAATAAAGTGTTTGCGTTGCGTGGGATGAAAAAAGATCAGGAGATCAATGAAAGCGATCTCACCATCGCTGCCGACACCTTTTTAAAAACCAAAGCATACCAAAACTTTGTGGCGTACCGCAATATGGAACAACGGATAAATGATGGTAAGCAAGTTGATATTGATAGCTTGACTATTTACAATCCGCAATATTATAACGCCTACGTACATACCGGCGATTATCTGTTTAAGCAGCGTCAATTTACCAGGGCGCTTCATTTTTACCGGGTAGCCTTAACCAAAGTAGTAGCCACCAAACAGGAAGAGGCTTATATCCAACAAAGAATAATAAAGTGCCTCAAATCAAAAGGATGATAAACGGTGACAATAATCTTATCCCTATTAAAAATTAAATGATGAGTAATAACATTTGGAACCACATTTCGCAGCAGTTCCATATACCGTTTACCAACCCCGTACTAATTTTCACGCTGATATTATTTATCATTTTGCTTTCGCCCATACTCATGGCGAAGATCAGAGTGCCCGGCATTGTAGGTTTTATTGTGGCCGGAATTATCATTGGCCCCTACGGCACAAATTTGTTAACCAAGAATGCCGCTGTCGAGCTTTTTTCAACCATCGGGCTGCTTTACATTATGTTTATTGCCGGTGTAGAGCTGGATATGGCGGGGTTTAAAGCCAAAAAACATAAAAGCCTGCTTTTCGGTCTGTTTACCTTTGCCATACCTATTATCATCGGTTTCCCGGTGTGTTATTGGCTGTTAGGATATCCTTTGCTCACTTCATTGCTTACGGCCAGTATGTTTGCCACGCATACGCTGGTGGCTTACCCTATAGTAAGCAGGTATGGGGTTTCTAAAAACGAAGCGGTGGCCGTTACCGTAGGCGGAACGATATTGACCGATACCGCGGTGTTGATTATCCTGGCGGTAATTATTGGCGCAAATAATGGCGGCTTAACACCGGCATTTTGGTTTCAGTTAATTGTCTCTCTGATTATATTTACCTTAATTGTAGTATTATTGGTGCCCTATATAGCTAAACGGTTTTTGGCTATACCCGAGAAAGAAAAAACAACTCATTATGTTTTTATATTAACCTGCTTGTTCTTTTCGGCCTTTTTATCCCAGCTGGCCGGGCTTGAACCCATAATTGGTGCATTTATAGCCGGACTGGCGCTTAATCGCCTGATACCCCGACCGTCGGCGCTGATGAAAAATATCGACTTTGTAGGTAACGCTATTTTTATACCTTTCTTTTTAATAAGTGTAGGCATGGTGGTTAACCTGCATGTGCTTTTTGCAGGCTGGGAAGCTATTGTAGTAGCTATTAGCTTAACTATAGTGGCCTTAGCCGGAAAATGGCTGGCTGCCTTTTTCACCCAACAGATTTTTAAATATTCAAATACACAGCGTAAGTTGATGTTTGGATTAAGCAGCTCGCACGCTGCAGCTACGTTGGCTATTATATTAATAGGCTACAAGCAGCATATTATTGACGCTAACATTCTGAATGGTACCATTATACTAATATTGGTTACCTGCATGGTGGCATCGTTTGCAACAGAACCGGCGGCTAAGCAAATTGCCTTATCTTTAGAAGATAATAAAAGCGATAGCAGCTATGAGAACCCCATTAAACAGGTTAACGTTTAACAACCCGAAATGATAGCAGGCATAGGTATAGATATTATTGAAATTGATCGTGTTGCGGGCAATATCATTAAGGAGAACGGTTTTAGAGAAATGATCTTTTCTGAAAACGAGATAGCTTATTGCGAAAACAAAGCCAACAAATTTGAACATTACGCGGCCCGCTTTGCGGCGAAAGAAGCCTTTTTTAAAGCACTTGGCACCGGGTGGCTGGATGGCACCGCCTTTAACGAAATTGAAATTACCAATGATGAATTGGGCAAACCCACGATTGTATTACTGGGTGCCACCAGGTTAACCATTAACTCGTTTCGGCTTTCTAATATTATGGTCTCTTTAACGCATATTAAGGCCGTAGCATCGGCAGTAGTAATCATCGAAAAATAAGATCTCAATTCTGCTTACCCAAGAAATTAGGATGCTTAAATCAGCTGGCGGGTAATAAAAAATAGAAACGACTGCCTTCGCCAATTTTGCTTTCCACCCCTATTTCGCCGCCTTGCGCCTCTATAAAATCCTTTGCAATTGCTAAACCTAAACCAGTACCCGGAACAGAAAATTCAGAGCCAGGTACTTTAAAATACCTTTCAAATATTCTTGGCAGGTAAATTTCATCAATTCCTTTTCCGCTGTCTTTTACCGAAAACTCAACCTTCGCCAGCGGGCTTTTTTTAACTGTGACATCAATTGATGATGACTGTGGGCTGTATTTTATAGCATTTGTTAAAAAATTGATCAGCACCCAAGCGGTTTTATCCGGATCAGCCCAAACCTCAGGCAAATTTTTAGGGCATTTAATATTAAGTGTTATCTCTTTCTGTTCCGCAATAAAGCGGATAGCTCCGCAAGTATAATTAATAATGTTTTTAGGGTCGGTACTTCCAAAATTAAGTAACAGTTTACCGGTTTCAACCTGGCCCATATCCAGCAATTCGCTTGTAATCTTTAATAGACGGTTACTATCGTCATTAATATTATTAATAAGTTCTTTCTGGAATTTAGTAACTGTTCCGTATCGCTTATCTTCCATTAATTTTAAACTCATTTTAAGTGATGAGATCGGCGTTTTTAATTCATGCGAAATGGTAGCAATAAAATTGGTTTTAGCTTCATCAAGCTTATAGAACCGGGTAATGTTTTTTAACAATATAAAATAGCCTTTCCGTTTTAAACTGCTTTTATTTTCTTCTGTTGAATCTTCATTCGGAACACCTATTTCAAAAAGCTCTTTCGTAAAATAGCTAAGTTCTCCATCGAGGTATAATTTCAAGTCGTTCAGATCTTCTGTTTTATCGGTTAACGTACGAAACAGATCATTTTGCGAAGCCACTTCTTCGGTAGTGCTGCCAATAATATCCTTTTCTTCTACACCTAATAATTTAACGGCAATAGGGTTTATAAAAAGAATCAGCTCGTTTTCGTCAAAGCCAATAATTGCATCTGTTACATTTTTTACGATGGTTTCAACCCGTAGCTTTTCCTGTTTTATTTTAGCCTGGCTGCTGTTCTCATAAGCAAAAAGCTTTGCCGCCATTTGATTAAACGCTTCAGACAGACTACGAAACTCGTTTTTAGAGGTAAATAACAGGCGCTTGTCATAATTTTTATTCGAGATTTCTTCTATACCTTCATTAAGTTCTTTAATCGGTTTGGTAATATAAACCGGAAATCGTATTACAAACAGTAAGGTGATAAAAAAGCAGAAAGAATCGATTAAAGCCACAATAATAATAGCCCTGCTGGCAGTATAATTAGCCTTGTTGTTTTTTTGCTCTATGGCTTGCATATTAACCCGTACAATGCCATGGATGGACTTTTTCATTTTGTACCGTAGCCCATCAAGCGGAAGTGATTTTTGTAGGGCTTTGTTAAAACGGTTAAAATCTGCACGCAGGCTATCGGCAAATGCCTTTTCTCCTGGCTCGGTTATATTATGTTCTTCAGCCCTTATATTGCTTTCAATTATATTTAACTGGCTATCGTTTGGAGCACCCGGTATGTCAAGTACCTCGTTAATGTTTTCAATGAATACCAGCGAACCATAATTATCCCTTAGAAAGGCTTTCGTCTCGTTCGAAAGCCGATTTAAATAATAGGCAGACAAACCTGAACTAAGCAAAGCAATCAGGAAAAGGAAACCAATGCCCGCACGTAAATTATTTTTGATACTCATAGAAATAAAATACCGGGGGCAAGTAATATGCCATAGAATGCATAAGACTTATTTGATAAATAAATTGCTGACAATCAATTTAATATATTAAAGTGCTTAATTGCTTTTGCTTTGGGCGTTTCCCATTTCGATAGATGGGCTGGTCAATTTGACACGTTAAAGCCGTTGATAACAGCAAAGAACAATCTGACCTTCTTCTTTAACGTCATTTTGGGAAAAAGCCCTGTCAAAATGAGGGTATTTTATGGGCGAAAAATATAGTGAAGGGTATAATTACCCTTAAAATAAGCTACAAACGCATTTTTTTTTAATCAGGCATGTTTTTGGCAAGTGGGTTTATGGTTAATTTATAATAAAGCTACCCTCAATACCCCCGGACAATAAGACGATATATAAAATGCTGTCAACTATACTGATTTTGGAAGATGAAAATAAATTTGGGGGATTACTATCAAGAATTATAGAGGCGGAAGGCTATCATGTTTTGCAGGCACAGTCTGCAAGGGCCGGATTAAAATACATGGACAGCCATGACGTACGGGTTGTAATAAGCGATGTTAAATTACCAGATGCTAATGGGGTTGACCTGGTGAAACGAATTAAGGATATACACCCTTTTGTAGAGGTAATTAATCTGACTGCATTTGGTTCTATTAAGGATAGCGTAAAAGCCATAAAAAACGGTGCTTTCGACTATATTATGAAAGGCGATGATAATGATCGTATTATTCCTATCGTAAGTAAAGCGGTTGAAAAAGCCGACTTGCAGTTCAAGATTCATCAACTGGAAAAGCGGCTGAATCATCATCATACCTTTAAAGATATTTTGGGAAAATCACCCGCTACTGCAGATGCTGTTTTACTGGCTCAAAAAGTTGCGCCAACGCCTACAACGGTGTTATTGCTGGGCGAAACGGGCACCGGTAAAGAAGTATTTGCCCAGGCTATACATGAGGCCAGCGACCGCAGCCATAAGCCCTTCATAGCGGTTAACTGTAGCTCTTTTTCAAACGATTTGTTAAAAAGCGAGCTTTTTGGGCACGTGGCCGGTTCTTTTACCGGCGCATTAAAAGACAAAAAGGGACTATTTGAAGAGGCTGATGGGGGTACGCTTTTTTTAGATGAAATAGGCGAAATGAATTTAGAACTCCAGGCCCGACTGCTAAGGGTTTTGGAGGATGGGACCTTTAATCGTGTCGGAGATTCAAAAAGCATGAAAGTAAATGCGCGTATTATTGCCGCTACTAATAAAGACCTGAATTACGAAGCTGAAAACAATTTGTTCAGACTTGACCTATATTATCGCCTGGCCGTATTTACTATCCACCTGCCTCCACTGCGCGAACGGAGAGAAGATATCGAAATGCTGGCCGAACATTTTTTGAAAGAATTTTCAGCCAAACTGAACCATAAAGTAAAAAAGATGGACGAGTTTTTTTTAAATGTCCTGATGCATCATCAGTGGAAAGGCAATATACGAGAACTTCGAAATGTAATGGAACGAGTGGTTATCATTGCCAGTTCAGATACCCTCACGTCAGATCTGCTTCAATTTGATTTTTTTTCGGAAGATCACGACAACTTCAGTTCGGCGCTTAACCTGGCAGGCCTGGAAAGTCAATATATCCGTAAAGCAATGGCCCGGTCAAAAGGAAATAAAGCAGAAGCTTCCCGATTGTTGGGAATTGCCTTATCTACCTTGTATAGAAAATTGGAAGAATATAAGCTCTAAAGAGCGCTACTGGTAATGCAATTTGATTGATTGCGTTGTGTGCCTGCCCGGTTACTTTGGTAACGGGCGGGCTTTTTTATTCTCAATTTGATTGCGTGATGTGCTTGCCCGGTTACCTTGGTAACAGGCCAGCTTTTTCTATTCTCAAAATGAGAAGATTTCTAAAAACACCTCTATTTTCACGATTTCGGCAAACGTTTTAATTATTAAAAACACAAAATATCGGGTTTTAGCATCTCATTTATTTTGAGATTTTTAATTTTTCTGATTTCCCCTCCGGCTCCGCAGCCGATAATTCCTATTTCGCTTCATTGTGAGAATTATACCTTCCGAGGTTGAGAAGGTTTGGCCGTTAAATATTACTTATTTTTTCAATAAGTATCTTATTATTAAGTAGTTAATTAAAAATAATATTCATTGGCATCAAAGTGGCATAGCCGGTTTCAATATGAAATCAACTTATTTTTTATTAACTCTTAAATTTTAAAAATGAAAAAACTATTTACAGTTATTTTATTGTTAGGATGTATTTTTCGGGCATCGGCCCAGACGAATACCCCTATTATTAATATGATGAAAGCCGACTCGGGGAAACTGAAATCAGACTCCATCCGAAAAGCAGATTCTATTAAAAAAGCTATGGAAACTGCGACGCCTTTGGCCTATGCCGACTTTTCGTGGCTAAACGGAAATAACCGCCAATCTTATAAATTGTTGGATAATGCCTACTTCACCGGTGATTTTACGTTCGATATGAACTATACCCAGTCGACCAATCACCCGAACGATAATATGGTAACAGGATCAACCGCTTTAGCACGTAACGGTGAGGTTGATTTATCAATGGCGGCTATTGGGGGCGATTTCCATTATGATCATGTACGCGGGCGTATTATGACCCAATTTGGCACACGCGTTACTACGGTACCACGAAATGATTATAGCGCGTACAGGGGTGAATATGACCTGCCTACCGCATATCGCTACATAAGTGAAGCCTATGGTGGTTATCATTTTGACGCAATGCATGGTATCAACGTTGATATGGGTATTTTCATGTCGTACATCGGTTTAATGTCTTACAATAACTTTGAAAACTGGTCGTATCAACCATCTTATACTTCCGACAATACACCATGGTTCTTCAATGGTATCCGCGTCCAGATGTTTACCAGTATAAAAACCAAAGTCGAAATTTGGATTATCAACGGATGGCAAACCTATGGCATGTTTAATAAAATGCCGGGCTTAGGTTTTGCATATGTAACCCAACCCAACCAACGTACTAAGGTCATTTCCAATAACTATTTCGGAACAGATGTTGCCGGCGCACCGGGTGTGAAAAGGTATCATACCGACAACTCTGTAGAATATTTATATTTCGATGGAGCAGATAAAAAAGGGCCGGGCATTAAACGTATGGCATTCTCTGCCACTGCCGACTTTGGCTTTCAGAACGGTACCGCTCCCGGAAATGTCGTTTTCTCGCCTTTTGGCAAAAACGCGTCTAACTTCATGAGCGCTATGGTATACAACAGGATGTGGTTCGGCGACCAAATGAAATGGGGATGGACTATAGGCGGCGGGGTTATGTCTAACCCAAGCCGTTATTTATCAATAGTGCCTCCTGGGCTTGCTACCGATTCATTTATAGCCGCTTCAACACCGGGTTCAAAGATGGCCGGTTGGGATGCCTCTACCACTATCGACTATAGCCCTAATCAGTTCATGACACTTCGTTTTGAGTTAGTACACCGCTTTATGAATATCCCTTATTTCGATGGGCCAGGTGGCGTTACTACCGGGCCGGGTGGCAATGGTTATCAAACCAATCCTGCAACTAATTTCAATTCAAACTCATACATTCCGAACCCGCCAAATATCGTAAATGCACAAGGACAAACCGTACCTAATCCAAATTTTGTTCCTTTTGATCTGGTAAACAATGACAGCCGGTTTATACTCGCTCTGATAGTTAGATTTTAAAATAGTAAGGGCCTGCTAATTTATTGTAGGGCCTTAAAAAAAACTTAGATAAACCCGGGTATCATTCACCGTTAATGATACCCGGATTATAAAACAATTAAAAATTATTAAAATGAAAACAATTAAACTAATGGTCGCCATTTGTATTATGGCATCTTTTTCCCAAAAAACAATTGCCGAAAGTCGGTCGATAGGTTTGTATTTAACTGCTGACGACTATGTTAATCACAAATTAAGTTTTGCAACTGACGGAAGCAATGGAAACAGCATTAAATTAAACGGCTTTCTTGAAGGCAGCAAAGTAGTTGTTACCTATAATGGTAAAAAGCAGGTTTTATTAAAGAGCGAAGTATTTGGCTATAGTTCTAACGGCCAGGATTACCGGTATTTTAATAATACAGCGTATAAAATATTAGATACGAAAGATTTCTACATCTATAGCGCCCCTAAATTAGTTCAGGAAGGTAAAGGCCCCAAGCCGGTAGAAACCTTTTATTACAGCAGTAATTCAAGTAGCGTAGTTGAACCACTTTCTATCAAAAACCTGCAAAACACTTATGCTGAAAATCCAAAATTCAGGTATATGGTACAGGCTGAATTTTCATCAGATAACGCATTGGTACAATACGACGCTGCTATAAAAGAATATAAGGTGAAATATATATTCGATCAATGCTCTTCTAAATGAACGATTGCCCTGAAGGGAATAAATGCATTTCTTATAAAGTGAGCATTTATTCCCTTCACTAAGCTGTCTCATCCCAAAGCAAACTCATTTAATACACAAAGATATGCTGCTAAAATTTACGTTAGCTAACTATCGGTCGTTCAAAGAAGCCGTTTCCCTTTCCCTTCAAGTACCATATGCCGGGCAGCCAGCAGAAAATATTTTGTGCGCAGGTGCAGATAGGCTGCCTGTTTATGCCTTCAAATCCATGGTTTTGCTGGGGGCTAATGCTGCCGGTAAAAGCAATCTGTTCAACGGCTTTAGCCTGATGCGATCTTTGGTTATGAATTCGGCTGCTGACACGGCGGGCTCAAACCTGCAAAGCATCGAGCCATTCCGGTTAAACACAGAAACGGAAAATAAACATAGCCTCTTTGAGTGTACCATGCTCATTGGTAACACCTGCTACCGGTACGGGTTCAAGTGCAATAACAAGGATATTCACTCTGAATGGCTTTACCTGACCGAAAAGCGCCGGGAAGAAATGGTATTTATCCGGACAAAAAATGAGTATGAGCTAATCAAACGATTTGCGCCGTCCGACAAGCATAAAATGATAATGCTATCTGAAATGACCAGAAGCAACGCGCTGTATCTTTCAGTATTGGCACAGTTTAACATCGATTTTGCATTGCAATTACACCAATGGTTCGCCGGGAATATTGTATATGATGGCTCCAGTCTGGAAGATGATATAAACTATACCGCCCAATTGTTTGCCCACCCGACTTACAGGCCATTAATGAATGAGATTATCGATAAATCCAGCCTTGGCTTTAAGGTAGTTGAAAAACAACTCAATGAACCTGCGGGAAAATTCAAAGTAAACTATACGCAATATAACGCCAGGAACAGACCCGTTGATAACGTTTTATTTGAGCTGGGCAGGCAGGAGTCATCAGGAGCACGCAAGCTGATTGGTCTATTGGGCCCACTGGTTGAGGTATTGATTAATGGCGGAACTTGCTGGATTGATGAATTTGATGCCAGGCTTCACCCTTATATTATTACCATGATCCTGGGCTTGTTCAATTCGACAAAATATAATAAGAATGGCGCCCAGCTCATAGCTGTTTCTTATAATCAGCAGATATTAAAAAAATTGGAACCGCATCAAATCATCTTTATGAATAAGGATAATTATGGGGCCTCTTCTCTGGGTGCGTTATACCATGAGAACTCCGATTTCAAACCAAACGGTATTTATCTCAACGCAGAATCTGAACTGATAATACTATAACCCCCGCGGCTATATTAACTAAACTATAATCATGCTAATTAAACTTTGCAAAATAGGATTGCTTTCGGGATTAATGTTCCTGTCGGCCGAAATAAACGCGCAGGCGCAACCGGTGAGCGATACACTTAAACTTACCGTGAAACAGGCCGAAGACCTGTTTTTAAAGAGCAACCTGCAACTGATTGCCCAACATTACAATATTGGTATTGCGGATGCTCAGGTAATAACGGCTAAACTTTTTCCGAACCCTGATTTCAGCATTGCTACTGCCTTGTATAATACCGATACCCATAGGTTTTTTGATTACAGCCCTGGTCAAAGCGAATACTCCGGTGGTATCTCTCAACTGTTTACAACTGCAGGGAAACGGAATAAAAACATACAGCTAGCTCAGATAGGCGTGGACCAGGCGAAATATCAGTTTTTTGATTTGTTGAGGACACTGAAGGCTTCCCTGCGTAGTGATTTTTTTGCAATCTACTTTCAGCAGGAATCCGCCAAAGTATACGATGCTGAGATTAATACCTTACAAAAGATACTTAAGGCCTACAAAGAACAAAATGCAAAAGGTAACATTTCTGAAAAAGATGTTTTGGGTATCCAATCACAATTATATTCATTGCAGGCCGAACTGGCCAGCCTGGTAGCAGGGATTGATACATCCATAAGCCAGCTCCAATTACTAATCAGGGCAAAGCCCGGAACTTACATTCAAGCGGAATATAATTATGAACTGGATGGCAGAGATCTCTTGGCCACAGTGCCTTATCAAAAACTGCTTGACTCGGCTTATAGTAACCGTTACGATTTGAGATTGGCTAAATCGGCCGTAGCATACAACGATATCAATTTAAAATATCAAAAGGCGCTTGCCGTCCCCGATTTTAATCTTTCACTGGGGTACGACAGGCGCGGCGGAACCGTTCCGCATTTCACCGACCTGGGAATCGAATTTAACCTGCCATTTTTTAACCGCAACCAGGGCGGCATTAAACAAGCTCAATTAACCATAGACCAGGGCAAAGTGCAATTACAGGGCCAGCAAGATCAGGTAGAAAATGATATAGCTGTTAATTACCTAACTGTTTCGCGATATGAAAAACTCAGTAACAGTTTCGATCCCAAATTTAGGGAAGATTTTACCCATCTGATAAAGGAGGTGGTTAAAAATTATGAAGTGCGGAACATCGGACTGATAGAGTTTTTGTATTTGTACGACTCGTATAAAACAAACGCGGTACAGTTAAATAACATCCGGCTAAGTCGTGTCAATGCGCTCGAGCAGCTCAATTATGTTACCGGAACACCTTTTTTTAATCAATAATCATCCTAATTATTTATAGATATCCCCATGAATAAGACCATTAAAAACAGCATAAGCATCCTAACTGCATCTTTTATGCTCTTAAACCTGTTTTCCTGCAGGCCAAAGGAGCAGCACAGCGATGTACGTGCGCCTTATGTTATTCCTGATTCAACACTTCGGACACTGGCGATAGATACTGCAAAAATATCTAACATCAGCTATGCCATTAAATTTAACGGCATTGTAGATTACAATACCGACAAAGTTGCCAACATATTTCCGCTGGTAAGTGGTAATATCCAGGATGTACGTGTAATGCCCGGCGATTATGTACATGCCGGCCAGGTATTGGGCACCATTAGAAGCCCTGAAGTTGCCAATTACAACGCCGCCCTGGTTACAGCCGAAGCAAATGCCCGGCTTAATGCCAAACTGCTCGACCAGCAAAAGGAACTGTTTAAAAGCGGCCTGGCGTCGCAGGTGGATATCACCACGGCCGAAGTGGCTTATGAGCAAGCGGTTGCGGCCAAGATAGCAGCAGAGAAAATATTGGCTATCAACGGTAATAATAAAAGTGGCGATTTTCAGGTTAAATCGCCCGTTAATGGTTTCATCGTTCAAAAAAATGTAACAAACGATATGACTGTCCGCACAGACAACGGAGGCAACATGTTCACCGTTTCTGATTTGAAAGATGTATGGGTACAGGCCAATGTTTACGAAAGCAATATAAACAGTGTCCACGAAGGCGATCAGGTCGAGGTAACCACAATTACATACCCCGACAAGGTTTTTAAAGGCAAAGTAGGTAAGTTGATGAATGTGCTGGATCCAACGACAAAAGTGATGAAAATGAGAGTGGTGCTTGACAACCCGGGCTATGCATTAAAACCACAAATGTTTGCAACCATCGCAATCAACAACATTGTAAATAAACAGGCCACAGCTATATCCAGCGGTGCGCTGATTTTTGATAACAGCCAATATTATGTGGTTATTATAAAAGGGAAAAATAACGTGGAGATAAGGCCGGTATCGGTGATAACCAACAACGGGAAAACGGCTTATATTAAAAGTGGGTTAAAGCCTGGCGACAGAGTAGTAGGCTCAGACGCGCTGCTGGTTTACTACTACAACGCGTTAAATAGTTAAACAGAAGATTATTAAATAATCCATAGATTATGAACAACTTTTTGAGAGGCATTATTAGCCTCTCCTTAAAAAATAAGTATCTCGTTTTATTTCTTTCAGGGGTATTAATTATAGCTGGGATAATAACTTTTAGGGAAATGCCTATAGAGGCTTACCCTGATGTTACCAGTACCCAGATAGTAGTGATTAGCCAATGGCCGGGTCAAAGTGCCGAACAGGTTGAAAAACTGGTTACCATCCCTTTGGAGATAGCCCTTAACCCGGTGCAGAAAAAGGTGAGCCTGCGTTCTATCACTGTTTTTGGATTGAGTTTGATAAAGGTAGAATTTGAAGACGGCGTAACTGATCCTGAGGGGCGGCAGCAAATAATGAATTTATTAGGCAATGCCGATTTGCCAGGCGGTGTCAGCCCTTCGGTACAGCCCCCCACAGGCCCCACCTGCGAAGTATTCAGGTACACCCTTAAAAGTTCTGTAAGGGCCCCAACCGAACTAAAAACCATGCAGGACTGGGTGATAGAAAGGCGCTTAGAGGCCGTTCCGGGTGTTGCTGAAGTCGACGGCTTTGGCGGGAAATCAAAAATGTATGAAATAACGGTCGACCCGGGAAAACTTGCCAGCCTGGGACTAACCCCATTAGATGTATTTACGGCCTTACAAAAAACCAATGTTAATGTTGGTGGCGACATCATCACGGAAAATAACCAGGCCTTTGCCGTAAGGGGGATCGGCTTATTGAAGGATACCCATGATATAGAAAATGTCATTGTCAGTAACAACAACGGCGTACCGCTGCTGGTGAAGGATGTGGCTACCGTATCCCTGACAAATGTGCCCAGGCTGGGCTGGATAGCGCGGGACAACGCAATAATTCATAAAGATGGCAAAAGAGAAACAGCGGACGAGGAAGACGTTGTACAAGGCATCATCGTGATCCGTAAAGATGCAAACCCTACCGTAGTAACCAACGCGGTTAAAAAGGAAATTGACAACATCAACAATAATATACTGCCGGCTGATACCAAATTAATACCTTTTTACGATAGGACAAATCTGATAGACTACGCCACCCATACGGTGTTGCATAACCTGATTGAGGGCATATTGCTGGTAACCTTGCTGGTTTCATTGTTCATGTTTAATTGGCGAACAACGCTCATTGTTGCTATCATTATCCCCATGGCACTGCTCTTTGCCTTCATTTGCCTGCACATTATGGGGATGTCGGCCAACCTGCTTTCGCTTGGCGCGGTAGATTTTGGGATTATTATTGACGGGGCCGTCGTCATGGTGGAGGGTATGTTTGTGGTACTCGATCATAAAGCCCGTGAAATGGGGATGGACCGTTTTAACAAAATGGTTAAAACAGACTTGATCACAGATAATGGCGCGCAGTTTGGTAAAACCATCTTTTTTGCCAAAGTGATCATTATCACCGGATTGCTGCCGGTGTTTGCCTTTCAGCGGGTAGAAGGAAAAATGTTTTCGCCACTGGCGTATACCCTTGGCTTTGCATTGCTTGGCGCTTTAATTACCACGCTTACCCTGGTGCCGGTGCTTATCAGCATGCTGCTTAATAAAAATGTACATGAAAAGAAAAATCCTTTTGTACATGGTTTAACCAGCTTCATGCTGTCGGGTTTTACAAAAGCCTTCAAATACAAAAAAACTGTAGTTACGCTGTCCTTAGTCGCAATGGCCGTCGGCTTATATAGCTTTAAGTTTTTAGGCAGTGAATTTTTGCCCAAACTGGATGAGGGCGCGATATGGTTAAGGGTGGAGCTGCCTTACAGTATATCGCTCGACAGATCAGTAGAAATGGCAAAACAAATACGTAAAACATTGCTGACTTTTCCGCAGGTGCAGTCTGCGATCTCGCAAGTTGGAAGGCCCGATGACGGAACAGATGTTCAGGGCTTTTACATTGATGAGTTTAATATAAAGCTGTATCCCGAGGATGACTGGAAACCAAAGATCACGAAGGACGAACTCATCAAACAGATACAGGCGAAATTTCCAAACCTTGATCTTAACTTCTCTCAACCTATTGAGGATAACGTGGATGAAGCGATCTCGGGTGTTAAGGGTTCTATTTGCGTAAAAATATACGGCGATTCATTAAATTACTCAGAACCTAAAATAGCGGAAATTTACAACATATTAAAAGGGGTGAGGGGTATGGACGATCTGGGCGTTATAAAAAACACCGGCCAGCCCGAAGTAGATATTACCCTTGACCAGCAAAAGATGGCCCAGTATGGCGTGGCCAGTGCCGATGCAAATACAGTAATTGCCATGGCTATAGGCGGCCAGGCGGCTTCTACTTTATATGAAGGCGTAAGGACATTCGACATCAGGATCCGTTTCCCTGAAGCATACCGTAAAACAACTGGCGATATAGGCAACCTGCTGGTGCCTACGGCAAGCGGGGCAAAGGTGCCGATAAAGGAAATAGCAAGTATAACAAGAAAAACAAGCCTTTGTTATTTGCTAAGAGAAGGGAACGAGCGGTTCGCCACCCTTAAATTTGCAGTGAGTGGTCGGGATATGGGCAGTACTGTTGCCGAGGCGCAGCAAAAAGTAAACGCAAAAGTCAAATTGAAACGGGGATACCGCATGGTGTGGCAGGGTGATTTCGAGAACGAGCAGCGCGCACGAAAACGCCTTATGCAGGTAGTGCCGATAAGTCTGGCGCTTATTTTCCTGTTGCTTTTTGTCATGTTCAGGAATTTTAAAGACGCCTTGTTGGTGTTCCTGAATGTGCCATTTGCTATAGTAGGGGGTATTATTGCATTGATGATCACAGGGACTAATTTCAGTATTTCGGCAGGTATCGGATTTATTGCACTGTTTGGTATTTGTATCCAGGATGGGGTATTGCTAATGACTGTTTTTAAACAGAATCTCGAAAAAATGAAAGGGCAGGAGCAATCGCTTTATGCCTCAATGAAACTTGGCGTAAATTCAAGAATAAGGCCGGTTATGATGACGGCGCTTATGGCCGCTATTGGTTTGTTGCCGGCCGCAATTTCTCATGGCATTGGGTCTGAAAGTTCAAGGCCACTGGCAAGGGTTGTAATTGGAGGTATCCTTTGTGCGATGGTATTCAGCCTTTGGGTTTTCCCACTCATATTTGGATGGGCTTATAGAAAATCTGACGAAACTACCAGGTAAAATAAATAACAGAATTGTTTTTAGCGGATGTTAAAATCAGCATCAATCTGCAGCCATTTATATAAGATATAAACAACCCCTGATCAGGATTTCCAGTTAAGAGTGCGGCCAAAACCGCACTCTTTTATTTTGATAAAAAAGGTTTTCAAATTGATAGTGTTTTTAAGTCTACATCCAGGCCGTTAAATAAATTTTATGGGTTTAAACGCTTTAAAGCACATAATTGACCTTAACAAACCAAATGGGCATTCTTTTGGCACCAACATAATTACAGTTAAAGGCAATTAGTGTCGCGACTGAAATAAACTTTATAAATGGACGAAGAACGAATAATTGTGAGGTCAGCCATACCGGCTGACGTGGTTTTTGCAGACGAAATTATCCAGGAAATGGAAAGTTCTGCTATAGTAAGAGGCTCTGGGATATCAAAAAGAACAGCCGCCTCAATAATAGAAAAAATTGATACGGGTAAAGCCATCGTCGCTTTGACAGAGCAGGGAGAGTGGGCCGGTTTCTCTTATGTTGAATGTTGGGACGAAGGTAAATTTGTATCGAACAGCGGTTTGATTGTATCGCCTAAGCATCGAAACCAGGGTGTTGCCTCTGCCATCAAAGAGCAAATATTTGAATTATCACGCAGAAAATATCCCGAAGCGATGGTGTTTAGTATCACCTCAGGCGCAGCCATCATGAAAATGAATACAAGGCTGGGTTTCGAGCCAGTTACGTATGCAGATATAGCGCAGGAAGCGCCCTTTTGGGATGGCTGCAAAAGTTGTGTTAATTATGACTTGTTGCAGAGCACCGGCCGTGTTAACTGCTTGTGTACCGCCATGCTTTTTAATCCCAATAAAAATTAAGCCGATCATCATGTTACAAGAAATTAAAAACTCATTTTCCAACCAGGAGGCATCCAGGTTGGAAGACGATGCGCTTTGGTTATTAAAAAGACTGATAGCTGTACCTTCAATGAGCGGTAATGAAAGTGAAACCGCCGATTTGATCCATGCATTTATGGCAAAGCGTGGGATAGCAACTCAACGCTTACACAATAATGTTTGGGCTTTCAATAAGTATTACCAACAGGATAAACCCACCATCCTGCTTAACTCTCATCACGACACCGTAAAGCCTAACGGTGCATACACCAAAAATCCATATTTCCCTGAAATTGCAGGGGCGAAATTGTATGGCCTCGGAAGCAATGATGCGGGCGGCTGCCTGGTAGCTCTAATGGCAACTTTTATTCATTTTTACGACAGCCCTAGCTTGGCTTATAACCTGTGTTTTGCAGCTACTGCCGAAGAAGAAAACTTTGGCCCGAATGGATTAAAGGCGTTGTTGCCAGAATTGGGCAAGCTTGACTTTGCCATTGTTGGCGAGCCTACCGGTATGCAATTAGCCACTGCAGAAATGGGCTGTATGGTACTTGATTGTTCGACCCATGGTATTGCGGGCCATGCTGCCCGGAACGAGGGCGATAACGCCCTATATAAGGCGCTCGCAGATCTGCAGTGGTTCGCCAACTACCAGTTTCCCAAGCAATCAGCTTTTATGGGTCCGGTTAAAATGACGGTTACCCAGATAGGTGCCGGCATTCAACATAACATAGTCCCGCATGAATGCCATTTTACCGTTGATGTTCGGTTAAGTGATTGTTATACCCCTGATGAGGTTTTGGGGATCATTAAAGAGCACACACATTGCGAGGTTGAAGCCAGGCCCGGCATATTCAAGCCGTCTTGTATGAATCAGCTGCATCCGCTGGTAAGGGCGGGAATGAATATCGGCTTAAAAACCTACAATTCTCCTACCAGTTCTGACCAGGGCTGGCTAGAAATACCATCGTTAAAAATGGGTCCCGGTGATTCGGCCCGTTCGCATATGCCCGATGAGTATATTTTTACCTGTGAAATAGCAGAGGGAATATCGATTTATATTAAGCTGCTGGACAGTCTGCTATATTGTTTGATCCACAACCCCGAATAAATAAAGAGCATCTAATGAGAAGACTACATTTTGCGGTTACCCTGTAGACACGGAAAAAACTTACTTCTTACCTGGTAAGCCAGGATAACAAAATACAAAATATGCTGATGTGATGTAGTATTGGCCCGAATTTCTTTCATTTTCAATAAGTAAAACTGATGTTTGTAGGTTCATAACCTGCAATAAAGCTGATACTTCTTGTACAAATGTTATATGATCGTGCCTTTTTGCTTAAAGGCATCCTATTAGCGGTAAGTGATCATTTCGTGATATTACAAAATGTAATTTCCCTGGTCCGACTAATGGCAATCAGCCATTGTCATGTCAATTGTGTTAGCTTATCAGAAATCCTCGATTCTAGGCTTTAAAAAGATTTTTTAAATATTCGACCCTTTAAAGGCAATGAAAACATGCATCAAAATGAAATATTAAAAAATCATCTCGATGCATGTTATGTTTGTTAAATAACAACTATAAGTAGCATAAATACAACTATAAGTATCTGCATTTTTTTGATTCTGGAAATACGGCCGAATACCTTTGCTGTGTCGAACCAAATAAAAAGATTTTACTATGCTAAATACAAAAACGATCGGTAATAGAATTACCGAAGCACGAAAGAAAAAAAACATGTCCCAGGTCGAACTTGCCGGGTTTCTATTTATCAGCCCGCAAGCAATAGGAAAATGGGAACGGGGAGAATCAAGCCCTGATATTATTACATTTAACCGGCTCTCGGAAATCCTGGGCGTTGACCTGAACTATTTTTCGGAAAACTTCCAATCTGCAGACGATGAAAATGTTACTAAGCAACCCAGTGACAATAAACAAAGTGCACAGGATATTGCTAACCCCTCTGGCACGCCGGAGCGCGGGGTGCAGATCAATCTCACTGCGGTCAACCTGGATGGGAGTGACTTCGCAGGTGTTATTCTCCATAAAGGAAAATTCAAAGCAAGCCCGTTGCGTGGTACCGACTTTACCGGCGCAGATTTGAGCGGAAGCTTATTTGAGGTCAGCAATGCGCAGGAAGCCAATTTTGACTGTGCAAATCTTACAGACTGCACCTTTTCCATCACTGACCTTACGGATGCGAGCTTCCGCAAATCCATCCTTGTCCGCACCGATTTCAACAAGTCGTCATTGGCCGGTACAAAATTTAAAGATGTAGAACTAACCAGTGTGAAGCTAACCATGATCGACCTTAGACAAACCATCTTCGAGAACTGCATTTTTAACGGCGTGGATTTCAAATATTCTGACCTGCGAGGAATGCGTTTTGAAGGGCATACCTTCATTGGTGTCCAGTTTGACAAGTCTGCGCTGAATGATGTTTCATTTACGGGGGCGACGCTCAGGAACGTATCATTCCGCCTGCCTTTTTCCGTAACAAACAAATCTTACCGGGCTTTCAAAACCGTCTGCTTTGACGGTGCGATAATGGATAAGCTAACCTATGCCGGGCTTAAGGGCCTATGGGTCGTCGATTTGTCAAAAGTTATAGTTATTTAACTATAAGGAAGAATGAATATGCATAACATGGAATCCCGGTGACAGGGTTATCAGAGAAATTTATAAAGGAGAGACCCAATAAATAAGTGGACCAACTTCAATAAACATGTGTCATAAATAAGCATTCATTTAATTGTTTAAATTTGCTAATCTCTAATCTGAAAGGCATTGGTAATTTATAATCTTCCTGACGATTTCAATTCAGCAGAAGAGCAAGGCAAACCGGTTATCATCCGTTCTCACCAGTCTTCTACCCGTTCGGCGAATAATAAAAGCATCATTCATCAAAACATGGTCGATATTATCATAGCCGGGAAAAAGACAATTATCGATGCTTACAATATTACATCACTTGAGGCTGGCGAAATAATGATCCTTTCTAAAGGCAGTTCTCTCATCTCTCAGGCACTCCCGCAACAAGGCCCTTTTCATAATCTGGCGATCTATTTTACCAATGAAGTATTAGCCGACTTCTGGATCAAATATACAAGCGGGAGTAATGGGAGCTTAAAAGAGAATGCCAAACAACCTTTTATCACTTACCATCAAGATGTATTCATCCGCAACTTTGTCAATTCAGTTTTGCTTTTATTAGAATTACCGGCGAAACTATCAGATCAGCTTAAACTACTCAAGCTGGAAGAACTATTATTATATCTGTTTCAAACCAATCCTGAAAAATTACAATCGTTATCGATGATCGCAAAAGATAACGAGGAAATGCAATTACGAAAGGCAGCCGAAAGCCATATTACAACCCCGATCTCATTGGATGAATTAGCGTTTTTGTGCAATACCAGTCTTTCAACTTTCAAGCGTAAGTTTTTAAATATCTATGGCACATCTCCCCAGCGATGGTTAACCCGACAAAAAATGCATCTCGCTGCTAATCTCCTGAAACACCCGCAAGAACGCCCCGGCTCGGTCTATGCACAAGTTGGCTATGCCAATCAGTCGAGCTTTATTCTTGCCTTCAAAAAAGAGTACGGAGTTACACCAAAAGAGTATCAGTTGAGAAATTTGAGCTGATGGCTAAATAGTTTGACCTTTTGGCATTAAGCGACAGGTTAAATACCTGGTAACTTTGGCCTATTATTTAATCAAATTTAAAAGCTATGTCAAGGCAAATTAAATTACCCCAAGTTATCGAAACCTTTATCAAAGCAACTAATGACCATGACGGCGACACGTATCTCTCCACCTTTACAGAAGACGCCTTAGTCAACGATTTTGCCAGGAATTTCTGGGGTAAAGATCAAATCAAGAATTGGGCTGATAAGGAAATTATCGAGCCAAAAGTAACGTTTAAAGCAAACGGAATTGTTGAACATTACGGCGATTTTCTCGTAACCGCTCTTACCGACGGAAATTACGATAAATCCAAAGCTCCAGACCCAACCTATCTTGATTATTTTTTTACCGTTAAAAATGATAAGATCGTCAAAATGATCGTGATCAAAAACAAGGAAAAGAGTGCAAAAGTTTAATGGCCGGAAGGTTAAGCAGAAGCATTAGGGTAAATTAGATACTCGTATCGTTTTGGAAATCACCACGCCGCCGACCCTGTTAACTTGATAGCCGATAAAGGTCACTGAAGAAAAAACCGGTCCTGGAGTAAATTACGCTACTGCGATTGTATCAATAAAACAATAATTTTTGATGCCGGTACTTTTAAAAGTTGTTCTGGGATTAATTCATAGTTCACTAATCCCTTTAAGGCCGTTTTCTCTGTAATTATCTGATAATTATATGGTTGCGATATTTAGTCGCGAACGCCTACGGATTCGAACCTACTTGAAATAGAGTAGTCACTTTTAAATGTTGTTGTGATTTTCCATTTGACTCTTAGATAGATTCAGATATCATTTGTATTTGCACCCGTCGTCGTTAGCTGATTATAATCATAATCACAGTAGTATCAATCAATAATATAATGCGTAATTTATATTAACAACTGCTTGATTGTTTGGATATTACCGATTATATTTATATCGGTACGCGACTTAACCAATCTTATCATGAAAAAAATTAGCTCATTGTTCTGCGCAATGCTACTCATTTCCCAAATATCCTACGCTCAATGGGCCCAAATAGGAACAAGTGGCAATTATTCATTAAATTCCGGCCATGCTATCATTGGAGGCACCACCACCCCTTCGGCTTTTTTGCATGTCATTGGAACCACAGAGCAATTACGTTTAGCTTATGATCCTACTCATTATAATTCATTTACAGTTAATAGTGTAGGTAATCTACTCATAAATCCGACAGGTGGGCATATCGGATTAGGAACTATACAGATAGCAAGTACTTTATATAATAGTTTAGGTTTAACCGGAGGAACGACATCATATGGGTTTTATGGAGCTGGTACTATACAATCTGATGTAACCTCCACTGCTTATTATTTTCTTACAGGAACTTCTACTGTGGCAGCTTCATTTAATGTAGGTAACCTATACCACTTCAGTGCACAACAAGGAACCTTTGGTGCAGGCTCTACGGTTACTAATCAATATGGATTTGCAGTAGCGTCTACATTAATAGGTGCTAATAACAATTACGGATTTTATGGAGCTATTCCATCGGGGACTAACAGGTGGAATTTATACATGGCAGGTGCAGCTCCAAACTTCTTAGCCGGACAACTAGGAATAGGTACCAGTACTTTAACTAATGCAGCAGTAGATATTAATTTAGCAGGTATAGCTAATGGGACTACTAGTAGAGGTACTTATATACATCAATCGATCCCAGCTGGAGCTAATAATGGTAACTTAGTAGCATTAGATATAAACCCAACATTCACTAATCCAGGAACTGGTGTTCTAGCTACGTCTACATTAACTGGAGGAAGTGGGTACACCAATGGAACTTATACATTAGTTCCGTTAACAGGAGGAAGTGGAACCGGGGCTATAGCTACAATTGTTGTAGCAGGAGGTGCAGTTACCACTTTGAATATTACAACTAATGGTACAGGTTACACAGTAGCTGACGCTTTAAGTGCCGCTGCTTCTTTTGATGGAGTAGGTTCCGGCAGTGGTTTTAGTATTACTGTAGCTACAATAGGTTATACAGGTGTAACTGCTTATGGTATTAGAAGTCTATTAGGATTTAATTATTTTGTTGGTAACGTTGGTATTAACTCAACTCCTACCGGAAATGTATCGTTATATAATGCAGGTAGCTTAACTGCTAATGGAATAAGTACTACGGCTTATGCTAACTATACATCAAAAAACATTCAATCAGATGTTACTAACACTGCTCTTGGGTATTCAACCTCACTTAGTACTCAAGCAGCGTCTTTCACTTTAGGTAATCTATATCATTATGTAGCTAATCAATCAACGATTGGTGCCGGATCAACTGTGACAAATCAGTATGGTTTTGCTGCTGGAAATAGCTTAGTAGGAGCTACGAATAATTATGGGTTCTTCGGTAACTTAGGTGCGGGTACGGGTAGATACAATCTATACATGTCGGGTACTGCTGTTAACTATATGGCAGGTAATCTTGGATTAGGTGTATCGAGTCCCACAACAGCGCTTCAAATATCCGGAAATAGAACTCAGGCTGCGTGGGGCGTAGTAGGCGGCTACTTTTATGTAGGACAAAATAGTTTAATTGATAATTCAACGGCAGCAAATGCGTCTGTAAATAATAATATGGTGAGTAGTTTTGCTCAGGCAACGCTGTCAGCCACTAATTCAGGAATTACTTATGTTAATGCTTCAACGGTATACATTGCCGGACCGCCATTGGCAGGCACAAATACCACATTAACGCATAGTTATGCGCTATATTCAGGTTCCGGGACAAACTATTTTGGCGGTAACGTGGGCATTGGTACTACAACCCCACGCGAAGCGCTCTCAGTCAATGGCAACATCCGCTCTAAACAAGTAAAAGTAGAACTAGCCAACTGGCCTGATTATGTTTTCAAGCCCGCGTATTACCTGCCATCACTTGCAGATTTAAAAATTTACATCGACGCAAATCATCATTTACCGGACATGCCAACCGAACAGGAAGTAACTAAAGATGGTTTAAACCTTGGCGAAGTGGTAAAACTACAGACACAAAAAATTGAGGAGCTAACGCTGTATGTTATTCAAGAACAAGCAGAGAATGGAAAACTAAAAAAAGAACAACAAAACCAGCAACAGCAAATAGACCAGCTCAAAATAGAGCTAACGGCTTTAACAAAGGCATTGGCTAAAAATTAAAATAACTACTCAAAAGCACAACTAACGGCTATTAACATGAATTTCTATAGGAAGCAAATTTCAATCCTATTTTTAGGCGCCATTGCGCTATTCATGTTTGCATGCAGGCAGGGTAACCTATCTGCGCAGCAAATAATAGATAATGACCTGCTTATCCAGTTTAAAGAAATCAAAGACGGTCAGAAAGATGATGCCACCCATGATTATGCAGTCAGGCTCATTCCTGCCAAAAAACTAATTTCCAATAAAAATACAGCTTTGGTGTATAATATGGATAGCTGTTTTTATATAGTAGCGAATAACAAAAAAATTTATTCAGCTATAGTACAACCTATTGCTAACGGGGTAGCAGGTAGCTTTGAGTACCTGCTGTCATTTAATAGCAGTGATCTTAAAGCCGGTAAGTGGAACTTGATCTACCAGGACAGATATTTAAATCATAAACAATACAGCTTGAAACTTTTACCATAAATAACCGAATTACCTGAACCGCATTGTATATGATAAATCTTTTTACCAAAAGAAAGAAAATTGCACTGAGCTTATTAGCGATATGGGCAACAAATATGGTTACCCCAACTATATCTTATGCACTTACTTCTGGACCGGCACAGCCAGAAATCACTGGTTTTCAGGTTGCCGGGGTTACCGATATGGTTGATCTTCAATCCGGTAATTTAAAATATAATATACCACTGCTTGACATAGACGGCTATCCGGTTAATTTAAATTATCAGGGAAATACGGGTATCGATGATGAGGCTAGCTGGGTTGGGTTAGGCTGGAACTTAAATCCCGGAGCTGTTAACAGGCAGGTGCGCGGAATTCCGGATGATTTTTCGGGAGACATAGTAGAAACAGATCATTATGTTAAACCTAAAATTACAGTTGGCGGCAGGCTAACGGCAAAAGCCGAACTTTTTGGAATTCCAGCGGTGCAGGGAACATTCAGTTTTGGCATTTTTAGCGATAATTATACAGGTTTAGGCGCAGAGCTAGGCGTAAACGCAGGCATATCCTACTCCATGTCTAATGACGGTTCTCTTACAGCGGGGTTAGGTGCTGGCGTACTGTCTAACACGCAATCGGGCGTAGATGCTTCTGTCTCACCCTATATATCTTTGTCGGTTAAAGAAAATTCGACAGATAATTTATTTTTAAAAGCAGGCTTATCCGGCACCTTTGGTTATAACACACGTTCCGGATTAAAAGGGTTAACCTTAGGTGAAAGTTTCGGAGCTGGTAATTATGTAAAGAATGCCGAAGGCGAAACTATTAAAAGCGGGGAAGGTGACTATGATGTAGCCGGTTCAAGTATTACCTATAATACCGAACCCGTTTCTCCCTCCATCCAGGTTCCTTATACGTCCGATTATGGTTCATTTAGTTTTGATGTCGGTGGCGCGGCCATTGGCATATTCGGGTCGTTAGGCGGCACGGGTTATAAAAACGTGCGCCAGGTAAAAACCATTTATAACCCTAAACCAGCCTTTGGGTTCCTGTATGCCGAACGTGGCAAAGATAACCAGGATGCCGTAATGGACTTTATCCGCGAAAACGACAACCCGGTTATCCCAACCATACCCAATATTGCCATCCCTATACCAATGCCGGATAGTTGGTCATACACCAGCCAGTCAGGCAGTGGTCAGTTTAGACTATACCGTGGTGGCTCCGGAATTTTTTTTGATAACCAGTCCGAGGATGGCTCGACAGTAAGTACGTTGGGTGGCGATATTGGCCTGGGTTCCTGGTTTCACGGAGGAGTTACTTATTACAAACAGAATGCCGGCACCTCCACAAGTAAATGGACAACGAATAATAACTACCTGGCGAATGGGGATTTTCAGAACCCGTACTATACCAATCCTAAAGCGCAGCATGTTTATTTTAAACAGACGGGTGAAAAAACTTTAGAAGACCAGGATCTGGATAATCGATTGGGCGGTAGCCAGGCGTTAGAAGTGGCCACGCAATCCATGACCGCCAATTCAGAATTTCGAAATGCGGGTAACCTTAGCGGACCGTCTGCTATAACTATTTCCTCGCCTATTAAAAAAACATCGCGTCGGCCTAATCGTACGATGATCTCTTATTTAACCGCTGCTGAAGCATCACAAGCAGGTTTATATAAGACTATACCTGTTTATGGCTTTAACGATTCTACTAGTTATGTCAGGGATACGCTCCTTGCTGATCCAACCCACGTGAACTTACCCCGGGTTGATCCAACCGGTGTTGATTCTGTTTACATACATAAACCGCATCATATCTCTGAAATGACCGTAACAGACGATGGCGGCAAAAGATCAGTATATGGCATACCGGTTTATAATGTTTACCAGGATGAATATTCGTTCGCCATTAATCCGGCTACCAGAGACGCTAATAATTTGGTAGATGTGCCGCCGGGCATTTCCAGCCCCACGGGCGATCCTAATGGTATTGATAATTATTACCATAAAGAGCATAAACCATCTTATGCAACCAGTTATTTGTTAACCGCAATACTCTCACCAGATTACGTAGATAAAACCGGCGATGGGATTACTGATGACGATTTGGGTACCGCCATAAAATTTAATTACTCAAAACTGTCTCATTACTATAAATGGCGTACGCCTTATAGCCGGGCTACGCCAAACCGGGGCTTACTTGCAGATCCTGACGACGATAAAGGCACCATTGTTTATGGTAAAAAAGAAATCTGGTATGTGCAGTCCATCGAATCAAAAACTAAAATAGCTTATTTTATAACTCAAGATCGCCGGGATGGGCTTGGTGTGGCTGGTTGGCAAAATGGCAACAGGGACGTAAGCAATACACAAAAATGCCTTCGCGAAATCAGGCTTTATTCTAAAGCCGATATGACCAGGCCTATAAAAGTTGTTAAATTTCAATATACCTATGAACTGTGCCGGGGCATTCCAAATTCATTAGATGCAGGAAGTCTTAATTCAAAATTGGGGGGCAAGCTAACGCTTGCTAAAGTATGGTTTGAGTATGGTAATTCTGATAAGGGCAAATATCACCCTTACGTTTTTCAGTATAATACCACCACAAGCCAATATAATGGAGCCAGCACACCCCAATATGCTTATAACAGTACAGATAGATGGGGTATCTACAAACCCGCCACAGAAAATAGCAATATGCTGGCAAACGAGCAATATCCTTATACTAATCAGGATACCTCTTATACCAATCAAAACAGTGCATTATGGAAACTTAACCGGGTTACACTGCCTACGGGTGGTATCATAAATATCGCTTATGAGTCTGGAGATTATGCGTATGTACAAAACCAAAAGGCCATGGTAATGAGTAAGATAGAATCATTAATTGTTGACTCATCAAGTACAGACGCTACCCGGCCCCTAAATGCCATCAACGGAATAAGAGTGAATATAGGCACGGCTAATTTACCACCTGCCGGCGCCGACCCCACCACCTGGTTTAAAAATAATTTTTTGGACGGATCAAACTATATTTATACCAAGCTTTGTGTAAATATGGTAACCAGCAATTATACGGTTACCAACCCCATGCCTTATGATTTTGTGCCCACCTATTGCCAGGTAAAATCCGTTAGTATAACACCTGCCGGTAAAGCCAACATTATGTTGGTGCCTATAACAGAAAGCGGTGTAACTGTAAACCCTATGAGCATTTGTGCCTGGCAGCGCATGAAGAATGAGTACCCGCGTTACGCGTATCCCGGTTTCGACAGCCGGGTGCAAACTAATAATAACAGTGTTTTAGCAGCGGTAACAGCAGTGGCAAATGCCGCTAAAAACCTGAGCGAACTAGAACAAAGTTTTTATCAGAAAGCTAACAGCAGGAACTACGCAACAACAGTTCTACTTGGAAGCAGTTTTGTAAAACTTGGCATTACAGGTGCATCTAAAATTGGCGGGGCGGCACGTGTAAAGAAGATCCAGATCAGCGATACCTGGAATGTTTCTAATAGCGCAAACCCGGTATCGTCTTACGGGCAAGCGTATAGTTATACCACTACTGATAACGGTAAAACAATAAGCAGTGGGGTGGCCACTTATGAGCCATCAGTAGGGAATGATGAAAATGCTTTAAAACAGCCTGTGCCTTACATAGAAAATATTAAGGGAGCTATCAATAACTACTTTGACCTGGAAATGCCTTTTTGCGAATCATTATATCCTGCCCCAACAGTAACTTATAGTAAGGTAACGGTAAATGATCTGGACAAAAGCGGCAATCCGTCAACGGCAACGGGCTATATTGTAAACGAATTTTATACCACCAAAGATTTTCCGGTTAAGGTAACCGCATTGCCTGTTATCCCAAGTTCCAACCGGCCAAGTTCAACCTATTCCTTAACAAGGTCAGACAGTAAAGACGAACTCAGCCTATCGCAAGGCTATAGTGTTGAATTGAATGATATGGATGGTAAAACTAAAGCCACCACGGTTCTTGATCAGTCGGGTGCTGTAATATCTTCTACGGCTTACTATTATAATTCGCAAGATAATGGCGGCATAATGACCTTGAATAATAGCGTAAATGTTGTAGATCCCGTCACCTTGCAAATAACCAAAAAAGTACTGGGTCGTGATATAGATTTCTTTACCGATTTTAGGCAGCAAGAGTCCAATAACACAGGGACAACCATAAATATTGGTGCCGATGTTTTTCCGATACTTCCTTTCTTGCCATTTTTTGCAGTACCGCATCTCCCGGTTCATGACAATAATGATTACAAATTATTCCGCTCGGCATGCGCGATAAAGGTGATACAAAGTTATGGCATTCTCAGTAAAGTGGTTAAAACCCAAAACGGTTCATCCATTACCACTGATGACCTGGCCTATGATGCGTTAACCGGCGAGCCGGTAGTAACCCGCACACAAAACGAATTTAAAAAGCCCATATACTCTACCAATATCCCGGCTTACTGGATCTACAATGGGATGGGGGCTGCTTACCAAAATCTAGGGGTATCCTTCAGCGGATTTACCACCAATGCCAATGGCGAGATCTATAACGGCTATGTGAGCTATTTACATGGCGGAGATGAAATAGTGGACACCGGTACTGGTATCCATTACTGGGTGATCTATAACCAGGCGGCATCGGGCAGCGGTAATACCATGAAACTGATTGACCGTAACGGTAATATCAATGCTAGCTATAATCCTCCGGCATTGGTTAAAATAGTAAGATCAGGCTTTCGCAATATGCTCACGGCCGGAGCATCTACACTGGTAAGTTTGAATAGCCCGATTACAGTTGATAATCATTTGCAGTTGAATACCAATGGTGATTTGACGGCAATGAAGGTAATTAATGCTTCGGCGACTACTTTTGATGAGAGTTGGGCAGGGGCAGTTAATCAATGTGTAATTGATACAACACCGCCACCATTTTTTAATCTTAGGTATCATGTAAAATTGTCCGAATCGCCCGTAGTCAATCCCTACATCACAGGCTATCTTGGCAACTGGCGGCCTTATCAAACCAAAATTTTTCAGCAAAGCCGCAATTACGCGTTCTCAAGCAACTTAAACAACCAGGCTGTTAATGTAAAAAATGCAGGCTATATCAATAGCTTTTATTCCTATTGGTATGCAAACGCTGGGACCTGGACGGTAAACCCTAACGGCTTCCGTTGGATAACAGCTAACACAGTAACGCTATACGATAAATACGGGCAGCAACTGGAAAATAAAGATGCTTTAGACCGTTTCAGTGCTGCCAATTTTGATTTTAATGGCGAATTGCCTTCCGCCGTGGCATCCAATGCCATGAACCGGGAGATCTATGCGGCCAGCCTGGAAGACAGCCATTTCACTTTTGGCAATTCCGGCAATACGGATACCTGTAATATCCGGGAGTTTATACAGCCATCAACTCGCAAGTCAATTAAACAATTGGCAGTAAATACGATGTCGCACAGCGGTAATTATAGTGTGTTGTTACCGTCGGATGGTGTTACGCTGTCAACCATTATTGATACGGTTCATCAAAAAACAGTGTCTTACCTGGCATTTGATGGTCAAAAACAATACATCACACAAAATATAACAGGCTTGTACCCTAATGGGTTTGAACCCTACACTGGTAAAAAATACATTTTTAATGCCTGGACGAAAGACGGCTTTCCGAATGATAGATCCGTTCATATTGCATTAAGCATGAATAATATGGATGTTCCGCTGAAATGCAAAGCAGTAGTTGAGGGCTGGAAGCTGATAGAAGGCACCATGGACATGTCGTTGGTAATAGGAACTGGCGGTACGGTCAACTTCTCCATAATACCCACCGGTGGTACGGTATATGTTGACGACATCCGCATGCACCCTTTTGATGCGCAAATGAAAAGCTATGCTTATGATGATAAAACCATGCGTTTAATGGCCGAACTGGATGAAAATGGTTTTGCTACTTTTTATGAATATGATGATGAGGGATTATTGGTAAGAGTGAAAAAGGAAACCGAAAAAGGCATCATGACCTTAAAAGAAAGCAGATCAACCTATAGACGCAATACAACGCCATAATTATTACAGCAGATGTTGAAAACGATAAAAATAAAGCTGGCAGCTTACCTGGTGACACTCATAGTATTTGCCTTTTATGGTACAGGGTTTTGCAATGATACGCTTCGGCATGCTGCCGAACCCGATAAGGCATTACTTGCCAAATTTGAACTGTTATGTAAAAAAATGAGAGATATCAAAGGTAACTATACGCTGGGCGGCATAATTGATATTAATGATAAAGCAAACCCGGCAGATAGAATGAACCATGTTTCGTTTTTGTTTTGTAAGCAGGCCGATGAGTTTTATTACCAGTTGGGTAAAACAGTTACCCTGAATGAACAGGGTGTTTACCTGTGCATAGATTACGGCATTAAAAGGATTATGTTTTCCAGGCAGAAAACGGTGAATTACGATACCGGCTTGAAACAGTTTGCCGACATAGGAGCCACCATCAGATCGGAAAATTATCAATTGAGCAGCAAAATAACCGGCGACGAGCAAACCATATCACTTATTAACGAGCGTCATATCACCTGCAAGCAATATGCATTAACCTTTAACAGGCGAAATATGAAGATTAAACGCCTGTATATGCGCTTGAGCAACTTTAATGACCCTTTAAGAACAGGTAACGAAAAGATAGTGGATGTAAGCATTAACACCTGGGACAATACGGCAGATGTTACCAGATATCTTTCAAAAAACAATGTGATTGAGCATGTAAACGGCACATGGAAAACGACAAAGGAGTTTAAAGATTACCAGTTAATAAAAACGGACTACTAAATTTTTTTAGATGCGTAAAATTATACACCTGTTTATTTTGATTGGATTTAGCAGCGGGCTTATGCTCGTTGCCGGCAAGTGTTTTGCCGGGATAGAAACCAATCAAAATAATTTAACCGGTCCTTTTACAACCGGTGCAAGCTATACTACGCAAGACAGTAAATTTTCTGACCCTAACTGGAGCACTTACCTAACCAAATCAATACAAAGTACGGTTGCCCTAAAGGTAATGGATAACGTACTCATCAGCGTTGCCTTTAGTTATACAGTTAATCTTCAAATTCAATATTATACAAGTCCCGGCGGTACATTATCTACGGTAAATACTTCGCTTAGTGTTAGCTATGTGCCCGGGCAAGGTGCAAAGTATAAAGGCATAGATGTATATAATATACCCGGCGCTTATCAAGTAATAGTTACGGTAACGGGCACATCAGGTACAGTACCCGCATCGGCAGTACAATTAAATACCGCTATTGTAATTGACCGGCTTTATCCGTTTACAGCTTCAACCAATATTGGTGCCGCATATACTATGAATAGTGGTGCCAGGCAACTGCAGTTAAGTTGGACACCGCTTGCCTCGGCAGATGAATATGATGTGGAGTGGACCACCATTAACAGCGGCAACAGCAACTTTACTGTGATCTCAAATAGTACCTCCACTCCTTCCATCCCCGATAATGTAGTTGTAAGCACTGCGTTGGCGCAGGCCTTCCGTAATAATTCCAGCAGGATCACTACGGCTGCCCGCAACCTCAACTTATCAGCTGTATCTACAGATAGTATAATGTTGGTACGTATACGGCAGATACAATACGATAAAACAACCGGCGTAAGGGTTGCCGGTAATTGGGATTACAAAAATGCCGGATTCTACGCCATATTCCGGCTCAATTGGAATGAGCAAAACCAAAACTGGCAATATTCGGCGGCATTTGCCGAAGACGGGAAGAAAAAAGAAGTGATCAGTTATTTTGACGGTACCCTGCGCGGGCGGCAAACCGTAACCATTAACAATACAGACAAGGTTGCCCTTGCTCAGGAAAATATCTATGACGATTTTGGGCGGCCATCGGCCAGTATCTTGCCTGCTCCTTATAAAGACCCGACTGCACCGTATCTCCACTATATCCCGAAATTTAATGTAAATGCCCTAAATCAGCCTTACACTTTTGCTAATGTGGCAGGCACCGTTGCGGCTGCTTGCGAACTTAACCCCGACCCTTTGAATACATTGGCAGGAGCATCCCGGTACTACTCTGCGCAAAATGATTATTTAAATATTAGTACAAATAATTATATTCCTGATGCGGCGGGCTACCCAATTTCAGTCACCCAATATACGGGCGATAATACCGGGCGTATCAAATCGCAGGGCGGTGTGGGGGCAGCATTTCAGCCGGGTAAATCAGGTGGGCCGGCAGCCAGTAAAACTACCAAATACTATTATGGCAAGCCCGAACAATGGGAGCTTGATCAATTATTTGGCAATGATGCGGGCTATGCAGAACATTACCTTAAAAACATGGTGATGGACCCTAACGGTCAGATCAGTATATCTTATCTGAATGCCAGTGGAAAGACCGTAGCTACAGCGCTTACCGGGACGGTGCCGGCAATGCTGGATACAATTCCGTCGTACCATTCCGTTAACAGCGCCGGGAGTAAGAATATCCATATTTTAAAGCCTGAGCAGTTTGTCTACAACAGTTCTGCTTTGGCACTTACAGCAAATACCACTTACCTGGCTTCGGTAACCGGTACCGATACCTTGAAATTTAGTATCCAAAGACTGATCAATAAATACCCGGGTACATTTAAGATCTACAGTAATTGTTACTATAAAATGACTGCCGTTGTAAGCGATGATTGCGGGGATATTGTGGCAAAGACAAGCACCCCAATAAAAATTGGCGACACCGTAAGTACCCCCGGCGATACCACTCTCTATACCGGCGCATTGAACGTGCCTGTAAACCAAATAGGCGAATACAATGTCAATATTCAGTTTGCGTTTGATAATAATGTGATACAGGCTTACACAGATGCCTTTATCAGTAAAGGGCTTGACAGCGGGTATATTGAGCACCAGTTTGATTATATTAAAAAACGATACCTCGACAGTCTGAACCTTTCGGGATGCTACAGCGATTGCCATACCTGCGAAACGTTGCTGGGCGGCCAGGCAGATTTTGTACAAATGCTGAAAGTTAAATGTGTTGCAGTCGGACTCGACTCGGCAGGTGTCGCAGGTACTTCATTTAATACATGGGCCGGCACATTATATACGTCTTTGAAAGATAGTTGCAATGCTTTACAGGCTAATTGTAGTTATGCACCTTGTACTTCAACGCAGGACGCTATGCAGGGCGATGTATCGCCGGGTGGGCAGTATGCCTTGTTTGATGCCAGCGGTAATGCACTGGAGCCGGAGATTAACGTACTCACAGAAACTTTGCCGGGTGCAGCGCATCAAAACTGGCGCGTGGTGTTTCCGGTTTTACCGTCAACCGATACCACTTATATAAAGAATGAAATCAGGTTACCGGATAGTACCATAACCTCGCCAAATGACGCGGCTTTTACTGTTCAGCAGCTGATTACTTACTGGCAGCCTGCCTGGGCGTTGTATTTTTTAAAATATCACCCGGAATATTGTAAACTGCAATTTTGCATAGCCAACCAGGCATACGAAAGTTGGGATATGAGGGTGCAGCAAGATTTTAACAGGGCATCGGATGTGCCATCGATACCTACCGCTGGCCCGCCGCTGCATTACAGCTATACCAACGCAGCAGACTGGTTATTGCGCGGCGACCCATTCTTTGTACCAGGCGGACCGGGGAATATCTATATAACGCAAATGCAAAGCGACCTGCGCAATTACAGCAGCCAGGTAATGCACCTTAGCACTGCGACAGTGAAAGGCCTGATAGCTTTTGACGATTATTTATTGTATTGTGCAGATAAAACAGGCAATACTAATACCGGCCTGCCGGTTGACAGCAACTGGACGCAATGCACCCCCGCTGTTAGCTGCCGCGTTGCCGACCGTGAGTGGACCACCTACCGCGATAATTACCTGCAGCTTAAACAAAAATATTATGACCTGCTGCGCAATGCTTCCTGCGGTACCCTTTGCCCGGTAGGCCAGCCGGTAGTAAGCGGTTTACCGGGAACCTGCCCAACGATCAGTGATTTTAGCGTACAGCCTTATGTTGGCACGCCAACCTGTAGCGGGGGCATGCAGACGGCGGTAGTTACTTATAACCCCGGTACGCTAAGCCAGATGATGACGGTGACGCTATACTACCCTTCCGTTGATAGCGCCCGGACGCTTACCCGCTCTGTGATATTAAATGCGGGCAGCAGCCAGCAAACGTTTTGTGTGCCCGCTGATGTGCCAATAAGTGTAATTAAAATTGATACCGTTTATTGCGGCAGCCCGCCTAGTTATGGTAATGACCCTACCTGGATAGCAAATATTACCGATGGATTTGATGGAACCGCGCTAAACACGTGTCATACCATGCATTTTTCGGGGGGGCGTACTACCGTAACACTTACAGATGCAGCCGGACACCCGGTAAATGCAGTAAACCCGGTGGCCGTACTCCTTAAATTTACCCAGATTGGTTTAGACGACTTTGAAGCAGTAGTAGGTATACCAGCAGGTCAACATACAGGTTCATTTGCTTATTCGGCGATTAATTCTTTTCACGAAGCCTGTCAAATGGCACTTCATTGTGTATTTGAGCTTTCAAACATAAGTAACTTTTCAGGAGCGACTGCTTGTACCGATTTTAGCGTAAACAACCCGCAACCGCCGCCGGTAAGTAGTTGCCCAACGGCTTATGCCACTAAAATATCGCGTTTTACGGTTGTTTCGAGTATTACTGCCGGTAATGTGCCCGGGGTTGATAGTGCGTCGCTTATTGGTCCGGCGCTGGCTGCTATACAGGCTCAAGCCGCGAGTATTTGCGATGCCAATGCAGCTACCTGGATAAGCAATCTGCAACCGGGCCTTACCGCCATGGGTGCTACGTCTACACAGATCAACAACCTTACAGCGGCATTTATTTCGATATGCTCACAAGCGGGAGATCAAACACACCCGATGGGGGCAAGTACGCTTCCTCCGGGCTTGACTACACCTTATGCCGGTTTTGGCCCGGCTATACAAAGTATTTTGTTGGGTGGCGGCCATTATACCTCACTGCTTAACCCATGGCTGATCAGTGCGCCGTATCCTTATAGTCCGCCGCAACAGTCTGTGGCTAAAACTATCAGTAACAGCAATGCTGCGCTGTGCACTATGTTGCAAAACTATAGCACTCAGGCGACTGCAGCGGGGCAAACGCTGTATAATTATCTGGTGAGCACCTATGGCAGCGCCATGACGCTGAGCCATGCCGACCTGGACACGCTGCAAAACTCATGCACCAATTGCCGGTTTATACTGGCGAATGATATAACGCCGCCGGTATTTTTAGATCCCGGTTCGCAGGGCTGTGTGATGCGGTCGGCGTATGTGACGGCTAAGGCGGATATGAACACGGCCTTTGGCGGCACACTGTCTATGTCTGACCCTAACTATCAGACCATCCTGAGCAATTACATGAACCAGAAATGGGGCTTTTCGCTCACCTATGACAGTTATGCAGCCTTTGATACGGGCACAGCGGCGCTGCTGTGCAACACGCTGCCTTATAGTACGATTAATGCCGACCCTTACGATTGCGTAAAAAATGGGGTGTCGACAGCGGTTAACAGCGGCCTTGCAGATTATGCTAATTATATCGCCCTGCAGCGTCAAAACTTCCGGACGAGCTATATCAATACCAGCAAGCTGGCGCAGGCGAACGCTAATTTTGAGGCGGTGCAGCAGGAGTATCATTATACGCTGTACTATTACGACCAGGCGGATAACCTGGTGCGCACGGTACCGCCGGAAGGCGTGACGCTGATGAACGATAACCAGTTTGGGTATATCGACCGGGCGCGCGATCAGGACACGGCGGCGGTGAGCTATACGTATAACGGCCCTGAAACGGCATCGAGTTTACCCGCGGCGATGACGAGCTTATCGGCCACCCTTTCGGCAAGTACCGGCGCGGTAGAGATGTGGCTGTATAACAATAGCCAGACCTATTACCACTGGATAGAGGGCACGCCAGACAACCAGTACCTCTTCCAGGTGGGCCTGGCGGGCAATACACTGAATATCGATGTCTTCCCGGCAGCCCTGCCATTGGCAGGTACTTACGAGCTACTGCCGGCGACGGGCCATTACCAGGTGGATATCAGCACGCTGTTGCCGCTGTATCCGTTTACGCATGTGGTGCTGCAGGGCAATAACCTGGGTGCGGCGACAAGCACGCCGCAGATCTGGGTGAACGGCCATCAGCTTACGGTAAGCACCGCGGGCACGCCGGCACCTTTCGGCTTTACCATCAAAGCCAATACCGGCTCGGTAACGCTACCGGACAGCATCCAGAGCCTGAAACATTTGCTGCTGTATAACCATTTGCTCAGCCCGGCAACGATCACGACCGATGCGAACAACATCTTCTTCTCGGCGAGCGATCTGACTTATACCGGCTGGTACCGTTTCAACGTACCTGCGCCGGGCGCGCCACCGACGACGATCAACAGTGCCACGAGCGATGAAACATCGCTTATCGATACTTATCCTAATCAGGTGATGCAGACCACCTATGCCTATAATGCGACCAACCAGGTCACGCAGCAAACTTCGCCGGATGGCGGGACGAACAGCTACTGGTATGATCTGCTGAGCAGATTGGTGTTCTCGCAGAACGATAAACAGCGGCCAAACAGCAATTGGAGCTATACCAGCTATGATCAGTTGGGACGGATCACGGAAGTCGGCCAGCAGCAAAACACCACCGGCACGTTGGGCAACCCGGATTATGTGAGCAATGCTACGATCGCTACGTTCAATGCCACGGGTACCAACAGCCAGATCACCCATACGTATTATGACAGCCCGGTACCGACGGTTAGCGGCAATACCAACGGCATCGCCACGATACCCAATCAAACAAACTTAAGAAAACGCGTAGCGGCCAGCACTTATACCGAAACGCAGGGCAGCCCGGTACTGCGGGCCACGTATTATAATTATGATCTGGATGGTAATGTTAAAACCCTGTGGCAGCAGGTGGATGGCCTGTACCAAAACAGCACGAATACCGGCTTAAAGCGAATTGACTATGAATACGACCTGGTAAGCGGCAAAGTAAACTTCGTGCGTTACCAGGACGGCCAGCCTGATGCATTTTACTACCAGTACAGCTATGATGCCGATAACCGCCTGAGCCTGGCCTGGAGCGGTACGACAGCCATAACCGACACACTGACCCACAGTACGCTGCTGCCCAACAACAAAAAGATGGACGCAGCTTACTCCTATTATATACATGGTCCGCTGAGAAGGATGGAGCTGGGCGACAGCAGCAGCAAAGTGCAAGGCACCGACTATGCTTATACGCTGCAAGGCTGGCTGAAAGGGGTGAATAGTACGGCGGTACAAAGCAGCCTCGATATGGGCAGGGATTCGTCAATAGTAGCCAGGGATGCTTATGGTTATGCCTTATACTATTACAATAACGATTACAATAATATTGCAGGTACCAATCCCTTTGCTACTGCGCCAACTAGCTTAGGAAGCTTCAACGGCCTGTATAATGGCAACATAGCAGCCACGAGTATGAATATTCCGCAGCTGACGGACCCATGGCATTATTATACCTATAAATACGATCAGCTTAACCGCATCAAGGCGACGAATGTTTACAAGGTAAGCACCGGCGTTACACAGGTGACAGATTATAATGAAGCTTTTAGCTATGACGGTAACGGCAATATCTTGACGGCTATCCGCAATCAAGGTGCTGCTGCAGCGATGGATAGTTTGACCTATAACTATAACCACGCCAACGGTAGGCTAAGCAATAACCAGCTCAATTATATTACTAATAAGATCACGACCAACAACTATCCATACGGGCTAAACAACCAAGCCATCAACAACTACACCTACGACCCGATAGGCAATATGACGGCTGACGTCAGAGATACTATTAGCAACATCAACTGGACGGTGTATGGTAAAATACAAAACCTGACGAATAGCAGGGGACTGATCAGCTATACTTACGACCCATCGGGCCAAAGAACAAGCCAGACGGCAAACGGGATAACCACCTGGTATATCCGCGATGCACAAGGCAACGCACTAGCGCTGTACGACAACAAGCAAGGCAGCACCAACTGGAAAGAGCAGGAGTTGTACGGAAGTAGCCGTTTAGGCTTATGGCAACCGAGGCTAAACTTAGCCGCGACCAATGAAACTGCCGTTTGGGATACCACGGGTAAACGCGAGTATGAACTCAGTAACCATTTGGGTAACGTACTGGCCACTATCAGCGACAACCGGCTACAACATAGCAGCAACGGCACCAGTATTGATTATTATAACGCCGACGTTAACACCGCCAATGAATACTACGCCTTTGGCGGCCTGATGCCGGGTAGAACTTTTACCCAGAGCAGCAATTACCGTTATGGCTTTAATGGCAAGGAGAATGATAATGAGGTGAAGGGGGTGGGGAACCAGCAGGATTATGGGATAAGGATTTATGATCCGAGGATAGGGAAGTTTTTGAGTGTGGACCCGATAAGTAATCAATATCCAATGCTGTCTTCGTATCAGTTCGCAAGTGATAGGCCAATTGATGGAATTGATTTTGATGGAAAAGAATTTTTCAAAAAAGATAATACCAATTATCATTGGGATTATCAGCCGGTTCTTAAAGCGGCAACTTTTACCGATGCATTGAAAAATGGTAGCACTAACACGATGGCTTTTTTGTGGAATGGAACTTTAGGGGGTTTATTAACACTTAGTAAAGATGTTGGCAATTATATTTTTATAGATGGATTAAAGCCAAACGCCTCTAATCCAATTGATGAAGCTATAGATAATACATTTCATTCATTGGATGACATATCTAGGACGCCTATTAAAAGACAAATGCATGATCTAAGTGTTTCCCTTACTGATTTGCATACTTATGAAGTAGTTCCTCAATTATTGCTATTCCATGAGCTATCTACTCCTATAGAGATGCCAAAGGCAATCAACTTGGAACAGCCGATTAGTAATGAGATCGCTAATAAAACGATAAATGAAGAAAGCAGTATATTAGTTGCAAAAACTACCAGCGAAAACGGCGAAGCTCTGGCCGCAAGATATACTAAGAACAGGCCAACTTTTAGAACAGCTGTTATTCAAAAAGTTTGGGATAATGCAGTTAAAAATTCGTTGGATGGCGTAGTAAGAGACCCAAATACTGGTGAACCATTATCTTGGGACAAAAGTAAACCAAGGGCAGGACAATGGGATATGGGACATCTTAATAGTCGAACCTATAAAAAGTTACTGCAAGATCTGAGATCAGGTAAAATAAACCAAAAACAATTTCTAGATGAATATAATAATACCGATAATTATAAACCAGAAAACCATAGCGAAAATAGATCACGTAAACATGATTAATAAATAATATATGAAATTTTTAAGTCCGTTTGGTAAATTAGAACAATCTGAGATTAATGATTTTAAAAACTTTATTTTAGAAAATAAATATCAGATCAATTCAGTAGATTCTGAAAATACGTCCTCTTTACAGATTGCAATTGTACATGGCAACTATGATTTAGCTCGTTTTCTAGTTGACAACGGCATAGACGTTAATATACAAGATATAAAAAAAAATACTGCACTACATTATTGTGCTGTATATAATCAATATGAAATAGCTAAATATATTTTGGAATATAATGGCAAGCTAAATATTCAGGATAAATACGGTAACGAACCTTTATGGACAGCTGTATTCAATGTCAGAAAGGATTTGACAGGTATGGATGTTTTAGAACTATTTTTAAAAAATGGTGCAGACAAAAATCATAAAAATAAAGTAGACAAAAGCCCGGCATCATTTGCAAATGAGCTCAATTTTCTGCCAATAATTGATTTGATGAAGAAGTACGACTAACAGAAATAGACTCAAATCCCAACCGGGCGAGACCCAAGATATCATCTGCTTTTTAACATCTAAAAGTGCCTTTTTGTTCTTTGAAACTTAATTAAATTACTTTCAAAGGTCTGTACAACGGCAACATTGCTGCCACGAGCATGAATATACCGCAGCTTGCTGACCCCTGGCATTATTACACCTATAAATACGATCAGCTAAACCGGATCAAGGCGACCAACGTTTACAAGGTAAGCACCGGCGTTACGCAGGTAACGGATTATAACGAGGCTTTCACGTATGACGGTAATGGTAACATATTGACGGCTATCCGCAATCAAGGCGCCGCTGCAGCGATGGACAGCCTGACCTATAACTATAACCACGCCAACGGCAGGCTAAGCAATAACCAACTAAATTATATTACCAATAAAATCACGACCAACAACTATCCATACGGACTAAACAATCAAGCCATCAACAACTACACCTACGACCCGATAGGCAATATGACGGCTGACGTCAGAGATACTATTAGCAACATCAACTGGACGGTGTATGGCAAGATACAAAACCTCACCAACAGCAGGGGACTGATCAGCTATACTTACGACCCATCGGGCCAAAGAACAAGCCAGACGGCAAACGGGATAACCACCTGGTATATCCGCGATGCACAAGGCAACGCACTGGCGCTGTATGATAACAAGCAAGGCACCACCAACTGGAAAGAACAGGAATTATATGGTTCATCAAGACTGGGCCTGTGGCAACCGAGGTTAAACTTAGCTACAACCAATGGAACTGCCGTTTGGGATACCACGGGTAAACGCGAATACGAACTGAGCAACCACCTGGGCAACGTACTGGCTACCCTCAGTGATAACCGGATGCAGCACAGCAGTAACGGCACCAGTATTGATTATTATAATGCCGATGTAAACACCGCCAACGAATATTACGCCTTTGGCGGCTTGATGCCGGGTAGAACGTTTACCCAAAGCAATAATTATAGGTACGGGTTTAATGGGAAGGAGAATGATAATGAGGTGAAGGGAGTTGGTAACCAGCAGGATTATGGGATGAGGATTTATGATCCGAGGGTGGGGCGGTTTTTGAGTGTGGATCCGTTATATCGTCAATATCCGGAATTTTCTTCCTATCAATTTGCTGGTGATAACCCAATTATTTACACTGACTTGAATGGAGGGGAACCGCAAATTCCATTATTTGATAAAGTTAAGTATGGGGACAATATAGCTGTAAATGCAGTTAAAGTAGTATCTAATTCTTCCGCAGATTTAGTTAATGGAGGTATTGGATTGGTTAATTCATTTATTGGCCTGACACATGAAATTGTTTTTCATCCTAAAAACCTGCCTGCTGATTTTAAAAATGCGGGAACAGACCTATATAAGTCAACTTCAAAATATGTATCAGACAGCTACAGAAATATAGCTAAAACGCCTTTCAGTCAGCAACTCAAAGATGCGGGCAAAGCTTTGCAAAGTCCGGAGACCTATGAAAACACGTTAGTATTAGGTGCATCTTTATATACAGGAGGAGAAACTGCAGGAGCAGGCGTAAGTGCAGAGGCTCGAAGTTATTCAATATTTGAACAATCTCAATTTAGCAGAGGCTTAGATATCGAAGGTGCGTTAGGTGGAAACCTGCCGAAAAATTTCCCGGTAATTGATAGATTTGCAAATGGGGTTGCAACAAGTATAAAAAGTATAGATTTAACAGCACAAACTTATCAAAATGCTTCAAATTTAATGAGCAGACTTAAGGGATATGTTAATAGTGTTGCTAAATTTGAGGGTAATAATTTTGGCGGTTTTAGAATTAACGCATCAGAAATTACGTCAAGAGAATTAAATATTGCAATACAAGATGGCAAGGCTACCACTGAGCAGTTAAATGTACTGGAACAAGTAAGGCAATATGGAGCACAAAACGGGGTTAATGTAAAAATTACAAAAGTACAATAATGAAAAAAAGTGCATCAATTATAAAAACTAAAAGCAATTATTGGATATATAGCCAATCCAAAACTACTGACGGTGTTTGGATCGCGTCAGTTCCATTTTTTAAAAGCCCTTTGAATGTCCTATTTTCAGAACTCATCGAAAAGTTGTTTAGTGCCCTAGATAAAAGTGGAAATGTTGTTCCGCATCCTAAAGACTTAAAATTGTTCGATGAATTCTTTTCCAAGAATTTAGAGATTAAATCTAAAAAAGCATTTTATAGTGGGGCCAAATGTTGCGAAGTCGCACAGGATAATGACGAAATATCCTTGTTACCTACAATTAATATAGGTAATAAGGGAAGATTTGATCATCTACCATCATCGGAAATTGTTGTTTCCTGTTTGGATGATAATCAAGTGATATATGACGCAGTACAAGAAGCTTTTGATAAATGTGGGTAGCTCAACACCTATAAAGCAATAAATATGGAATGTGAAAAATTTACTCTTAGCCGGCGCACGCATGTCGCGTATGCCAATTATTGCCAACGTTCTTTGAAATATGACAACCTACCAAACGTCAAGTTGAAACAAAAAAAAGACCTAAAAGTCATTTTTCTTGTTTCATTCTGTTTCACTATATTTTTATAAGCAATTAATTATCAAATAATTAACTAAGAATTCTGTTTCACATGTTTCATCTGTTGCACACGCACGTGAAACAAAACAGCGCGGTCGGCCGCGTTAGCGATAGCAGCGGATACCGGCCTGTGGCTAATGCCTCGCGCAGTATGAGTGGATAGCGAGGGCCGCAGGCAACGCCCAAAAGAAGCAAATCACGGTACCGCCGGAAGGTGTGACGCTGATGAACGATAACCAGTTTGGGTATATCGACCGGGCGCGCGATCAGGACACGGCGGCGGTGAGCTATACGTATAACGGCCCTGAAACGGCATCGAGTTTACCCGCGGCGATGACGAGCTTATCGGCCACCCTTTCGGCAAGTACCGGCGCGGTAGAGATGTGGCTGTATAACAATAGCCAGACCTATTACCACTGGATAGAGGGCACGCCAGACAACCAGTACCTCTTCCAGGTGGGCCTGGCGGGCAATACACTGAATATCGATGTCTTCCCGGCAGCCCTGCCATTGGCAGGTACTTACGAGCTACTGCCGGCGACGGGCCATTACCAGGTGGATATCAGCACGCTGTTGCCGCTGTATCCGTTTACGCATGTGGTGCTGCAGGGCAATAACCTGGGTGCGGCGACAAGCACGCCGCAGATCTGGGTGAACGGCCATCAGCTTACGGTAAGCACCGCGGGCACGCCGGCACCTTTCGGCTTTACCATCAAAGCCAATACCGGCTCGGTAACGCTACCGGACAGCATCCAGAGCCTGAAACATTTGCTGCTGTATAACCATTTGCTCAGCCCGGCAACGATCACGACCGATGCGAACAACATCTTCTTCTCGGCGAGCGATCTGACTTATACCGGCTGGTACCGTTTCAACGTACCTGCGCCGGGCGCGCCACCGACGACGATCAACAGTGCCACGAGCGATGAAACATCGCTTATCGATACTTATCCTAATCAGGTGATGCAGACCACCTATGCCTATAATGCGACCAACCAGGTCACGCAGCAAACTTCGCCGGATGGCGGGACGAACAGCTACTGGTATGATCTGCTGAGCAGATTGGTGTTCTCGCAGAACGATAAACAGCGGCCAAACAGCAATTGGAGCTATACCAGCTATGATCAGTTGGGACGGATCACGGAAGTCGGCCAGCAGCAAAATACCACCGGCACGCTGGGCAACCCGGATTATGTGAGCAATGCCACGATCGCTACGTTTAATGCCTCCGGCGCCAGCCGGCGTACTCGTGACTTTGCCGATAAGGATTTACCCTGATTTATGAAGTTATTTTAGCTAACCCAATTATTTACTAACGAATGGGGCACGAGTACTCTGCGCTCAATTCTCGCGCTGCATACTCGCGCCAGAATGGGAAACACCTTTAACCAATATTTCGGCTGTATCAAAAAAGGGAATAGCTGTTCAGATATCTAATGGTAAGGTTACAGATCGTACAGGCCTTACAGCAAAAGGAACGCAAGGAAACATTGTAGAAAGCAGGTGAGCAATGAATAAAGTTGAATAATACGCGAATGAAGATAATTTTAAAGTAACGCGATGAAGGGCATCGAACAAAAACAATGGGTTAATTAACCCATTCACTATGGTTTGTTGTTTTTAAATAATCAAAGCGCAAATAATATTTCCTACGTATAATTAACAACCCGTTAAAATCAATGTTTTAACGGGTTGTTTTCACTTTCAGCAGGGTTAAGGAGACCAGGATTGAACAACTTTCTGCGATTTTGGCAATAATAAAGCAGATTATTAAAAAGTAGTTTAGATAGGTTGTCAAAGACCATTACAATTATAATATACTTTGTCTATAGCACCAGCTAGATCACACGTTATAATCGGATGGAGTTGTTTTTACCTGTACAAATTGGTGTTTTTAAATTTTATTGCGGCAAAAAATAGGTAATACGGCGGTAATATTTACTGTCGCCAGATCAAATTAATTTTTCACCCGGTCGTTTTCTTCACCGGCACCTGTTTGATCATGTTCGCGCTGATCCTTTACTGATTTTCCGAAGCGCATGCTTAAGGCAAGCAATGCGGCACGTGAGTCTTTAAGGGTGCGAAAGCTGGCATTTGTTTGATACAGATTGTTTATAACTCCTTTGCTGATGTTCGTATTTAAAAGGTCATTGATACTGAACTTTAATGTAGCGCGTGACGACAGTGTTTTAGAAGCGGCTACATTAAGGCGACCTCTTGCGGCCAAAGTAAATTGGGCATCGGTTTGTTTGTTTTGATACTTAGCGTCGGTTTGTAAAGTCCATCCTTTTGATAGTTTAAATTGCAGTACCGCCAGCCCCTGGAAACTGGTACTACGGCTGTTTAATGTACCGGTATAAAAATCGCTGGCCTGCCGAATCTGCCATACATCTCCGCTCAATTCAAGGTTAAACCACTTTGACGGGTCGAAACTTGCATCTGCATTCAGGTCATACAATTTTGTGCTGCCAATATTTCCCGGACGGTCGTAATAATAGCCGTTTAGGATCTCTATGGTTTCCGTTGATCGGTCGCGGATGTCAGTATAGGTCATAGTTACTGAGATCCTGTCTTTATAAATGTAGCCCAATTCAAAGTTCGCCGAATACGAAGGCAGCAGGTAAGGGTTTCCGATATAGAAAGTATATTTATCCAGTGGAGATATAAAGGGGTTTAAGTCTTGATAGTAAGGGCGTTCAATGCGGCGTCCATAGGTCATCTTTAACTGATGATCGCCCAATGTATCCAATTTATACAGGAGATAAAGGGTAGGGAACAAACCTGTATAATTCCGGTTAAAAGCAGAGTCGGCCTTTAGTGCGTTGCCTAACTGATGGCCGCGCGAATCTGTGTTTTCTATGCGGAGACCTGCCTGTATGCTTAGTCTTTTAAAATCTTTATTTAAATTGATGTAACCAGCATTAATGGCTTCCCTGTATAAAAAATGGTTGGTCTTATCATTGTCCGTGATTGCATTTCCGTTTATGATGTCGAAATAGTTGGCCCGATTATCGGTATTGGTATAGCTGCTTTTTACACCAGATTCCAGTTTCCAGCCACCTGCTAATGGCTGGCTATAATCTGCCTTAGCCGAATAAATGTGAATGGCTGCCGGAAGATTTCCATCAAGCTGATCCATAGAAACCGAACCTGTTGCTGCCTGGCTTTGGTTTAAAAATGTTTGGTTATTATCCGTCGCAAAAGCCAGGTAATCAAGATTGGCTGTTATTTCAGGTCCGTCTTTTTTAAAGGTATGCTTGTAATTTAGGTTAACGCTGCCGTTTTTGAACTTGCCCAGTTCCTTGTTTTTTGATAAAATGGATGAATCAGGCTCGCCTACAGCATCGAATAATTGACCTTTGCTGTTATTGTATTGATCTGGCGAACGAATTACGCCGTTAAATAGCACGCCAATAGTCGTATTTTCAGATGAATAGAGGTCCACACCCAGTTTCGCATTGTAACCACTGCTCATGGTGCGGATGTAAGAATTCTGAGTAAACGCCCCAGATGGTTGCCCCGCGTTATAAAAGTAGTTGCGGTTGATATCAATATCGTTATAACCGTTGCTGAATGTGTAAGCAAAGGTGCCGAACACATTTACCTTATCCTGCCGGTAATTAAAATTCATGCTGTTATTGGTAGCCGAATACCGGCTTTGACGCAAACCAATACTCATCCCCAGGTTGAATCCCTTCACTTTAGTTTTTTTAGTTTTGATATTGATAATACCGGCGGTTCCGGCTGCGTCGTATTTGGCGGGCGGGTTGGTCATCAATTCTATTTGAGATAAGGTCGACGAAGGCATCGAGCGCAAATAATTTTCCAGGTCGCTGCCTGAAAGGTAAGTCGGTTTATCATCTATATAGATTGCTACACCAGATTTACCATGAAAACTGATTTGGCCGCCCTGATCAATGGCAACGCCGGGTGATTTTTCCAGCACATCCAGCGCTGTGGTACCTGCATTGCTGATCAGTGCATCTACATTGACAATCGTGCGGTCTATCTTTTGCTCTAGGAATGCCTTTTTGGATGTGACCACCACTTCCTTTAAATTTTTGGTGGACGTTTGTATAGCGATGGTGTTTAAATCTATTAATTGGTGCTGCGCATCAACTGTTATCTCATCGCTTTTATAAGGCAATTTACCAACGGAAGCAATCAGGACACAGTACAGGCCAGCATCGGTTACGTTAAAATTAAAAGCCCCGTCCGCAGCAATCAGTCCATTCTTTACGGTCACAGAATCTTTTAGCCGAATAAGAGATACGGTGGCGCCTTCGACAGGGCGACCATTTTCATCTGCAACTTTTCCGGATATTTTACCGTTGATTGCTTGAGCGATTAGAAAATTTGGGGCAAAAAAAAGCCCTGTGGCCAATAATGCCATGACTAATATTTTCATAAAGGTGTTTTAATTAAATTGAGACTGGGCCGATTTAAGTAATAAAAGAGGCGGCTTAATCCCGGACAAGAATATCACTGATACCAACAGGCATAGCATTCCCATACCCTTTAGGGTTTCCATTTTTTGAATAGAGGACGTGTTGTTATTTATTCAGTCGACTGGCCAAAAGGAAATGACCGAGAAAGCCTATCGCTAAACAAAATGCAATGACCATAAGTGCATAGATATCCGAAAGATGATAACAGCCGATGATGCCAAGCCCGACAGCAATGCCGCAAAGTGCGCAAAACCATTTGAGACTGTTCCTGACCTCGTTTTTACCGGTTGCCATCAACTGTGAAACTACAGTTTCCGGTGTCCCCATTTCTACGATCTTTTTCTTAAGACCATTGTCCAGGATAAGTCTGATTATCGAAAGGACGAAACTGGTAACCATAAAAATCATCAGCAGGATAACGATATCACGAACAAACTCTTCGAAAGTGGCCTTGTCGCTCATTAAATTGGTATTGCTTTGCGCATGTGCTCCTAAAGCGGCCGAAAACAACAGGAGGGTTATATATATCTTTTTCATTGTTTTTTTGATTTGTTTTTATACCTGATGAGACCGGTTACCCGGGTTATAGTTGCAATGTTTTTGCATCTAAAAGTGTATGTATCTGCTTTTGATGGTTTTTAACCATTTCAAGGGCTTGGAAAATTAAGATAACTACCGCTGCGGTAATTGCCGAAACGGGCAGCACCATTGGCGTCCTCCTGATGACCGTGGCTATAAACGGCCAGAACAATATAGCTGATAGGGCAATCAATAAAACAGAAAAACCCGATACCAATATGGCAGCCCACGGAAATGCAGGCTTTGGCTCCGGCAATTGTTCCAGAACGAGGGTAGATAGGTCAAAATCAAACTGTGGTTTTGCCTGATCGCGAATGCTATTAAAAAGCAATTGGTAATTGGCAACACTCGTCTGGCAGTTTGCGCAGTCCTGGATATGTATTTTCAGTTGATCATTGATCATTTCCGGTTCAGCTACATAAAGCTGTATCTCCGCATCGGTAAGATGTGCTGTTATCATAACTCGTTTCTTTTATGTTTTAATAAGATTTTTTCTTTGAGCGTTTTTCTTGCTCTGAAAAGATAGCTTTTAACTGTGCCTTCTGGCAGAGATGTAATCTCGGCGATCTCTAAATAGCTTAGTTCCTCCTGGTGGTATAGAGAAATAAGTGTTTTGTGAAGTGGTTTAAGCAGTTCAATCTCCGTATGAAGCATATTGGCCAATTCCTTGTTAAATAGCTTTTCTTCAGTGTCGTTCCTAACATCTTCGTTAAAGCGGCTTCCTGGAGATTCGCTGTCTTCTCCGAAATTGTCTATGAGCACCAGCTTCTTTTTCTCCAGATAATTGAGGCAGGTATTATAAGCAATCTGACCGATCCAGGTAGATAATTTGGATTGAAACTTAAAGCCACGTAAATTTTTAAAAACCTTAAGATAAACATCCTGCGCGATATCTTTACGGTCGGCAGGACTGCTGACCATTTTAAAGGTCATTTGTGCAACCAGGCCTTCCGTCTTTTTAATGATCAAACCAAAAGCATGACGATCGCCGTTTAACACAGCTGTTACCAGGTGTCTGTCGGTTAAATTATCCTCCTTTTGATTGCTCATTGTTGATTAGACCGCCCAGTGCAATTTATGTTGCACATTTTTTTATAGCACATTAAAACAACTAATTATAGTAATGCGCACTTGGGTGAAATAATTAATTTAAAGCTTCTTTTGGTCGATGAGGTCCATAAAGTATTTTCTGAATTTTTCACTGACGGGGATGCGCTGGTTGCCGATATAAATATGATTGTCTTCAATTTTATCCAGCTGGTCATAATTGATGATATAGGAATGGTGTACCCGGACAAAAGGCAGTTTTAACTGGGCCTCCAGATCTTTCAGCCGACGGTATATCAGTAGTTTTTCGGTTACTGTAACTAAACTGACGTAGTCTTTTTCGCCGGCGAAAAACAAGATGTCAGCTAAGACTATCTTCCGGATAGTTTTACCCGATTTAACAAACAAGTAGGCTGGTGTTGCTTCGGCCCGGGGCAGGCTTTCGGGCTTTAGAAAATGTCTTTCTATTTTTTGTACGGCACCCAGGAAGCGTTTCAGGGTGATTGGTTTTAACAGGTAGTCGATGGTCGGAAAAACATAGCTTTCAAGCGCATATTCCGAATAAGCGGTCGTAAATACGATCTGGGTTCCGGCAGGCATTAGGCCAGCCAGTTCAATACCGCTTAATTGCGGCATATTGATATCCAGAAAAATAAAATCCACCTGGTTTGTTTTTAAATAAGCTAAAGCCTCCAGTGCGTTATAACATTTGGTTTTCAGCGTCCAGGTGGTACTTTGACGGATCAGTAGCTCCAGCAAGTCAATGGCGTCCGGTTCATCGTCGATGATGATACAGCTTAAGTTCATAGCAGCGGTATTTTTAAAGAAGCGGTATAACAATCGGGTTGATCATTGATCTGCAATTCAAACCTGGAACCATAGAGCATTTGCAGTCGCTGAAGTAGATTGGCAATGCCGAATCCATGGTTTTTCGGGCCCGCCGCTGTCATGACTTTGCGATTGCTGGTACGGAACAACAGAAAGCCGTCTTTTTGGATGAGTGAAATGTTGACCGGGTTTTGCTTTTGCGACTTGTCAATACCGTGCTTGAAAATATTCTCGGTAAAGGTCATCAGCAGCATTGGCGGGATGCGAAGTTCGGGGTCGTATGCTTTTTCAAAATAGATGAAGGCGCCGTGACGGATACGGATTTTCTCCAGTGCCATATAATTTTCGATAAAGGCCACTTCGCTAGCCAGCGGCACCACATCTTTGGGGCTTTCATCCACAAAGTAACGCATGATGTCAGAAAGCCGCCCGATCAGCCCCGCAGAGGGCGGGTCTACTTTATAAACCCGGGAATAAATATTATTCAATGTATTGAACAGGAAATGCGGCTGTACTTGTGACTTTAATAAATTAAGCTCAGCCTGGCTTTTTTGCAACATGATTTCTTCGGCCTGTTGCTTGATCGTGAAGTAAGCGATAGCGATGCGGAAAACCAGGCTCAAAACATAGATCAATACGCCTCCGGGAACATAACCCAATAGCGTAAGCGCCGTCGCCGGCGGTATTTTTAATCCTAAAAAATGTCGGTAAAGTGAAATGGAAGCATAACCCCTTAACATTCCCGTTACTACCAGAAAAATCACCACCGAAACAGTATAAGCGGCAACACGCTTTTTTTCATAAAGTAGCGGATAGAGCACCAGGATATTGCCATAGATAATTACCGCGTAAGAGGTAGCGTTAACCAGCGTATATATCAGCGATTTAGGCAGCCCGTCCATGGGTACCAGGGAAAAAAAGATCAGCAGCAAAACACTGATCCAGATTAACACCTGGAGCTGAATTAAATTGAATCTGAATTTTCCGAGCTGCATCAACATTTGTTAAAAATAACAATCTTTTTGGCCTTGTGCGAGCGCTTTAGACCGTTTGGCGCGGATTCCACGTCAATGCCGGGGAAATTCCGACGGTTGGCTAAAAAGGCACCTGTCGAATAATCCGGTGCCCTGGTTGGAAATTACGGTGATACAGTCGAAATGATTACCAGATCAGATCGATAACTCACAGCTTTGGCTATCATCGAATTTTAAAATCATGAAAAACTTTAAGCAATCCATTCTTGCAATTACCGCGCTTTTCTTTTTAAACGCCTGTAGCAAAAGCAGCCCGGGTACCAGCCCGGCAAACACGGGTCATAATGTTAAATTCACGATCACGGTGGCGGGTGGTGTTGCAGCCACCAACCGCGGCCTAATTGACCTGGTATTTAATGCAGCCGGGTCAAACAATAAAACCATCTGGACCATCAATAGCGTTCAGCAACAAAATGCCACGCTGCTTACGTTTGATGGAATCAGTTTCCCGGCAGGCGCAACAACTACCTTTGTAATCCAATCTATCGCTCCGGTGCCTGATACACGGGTGCATTTGGATTTCGGTAATGCTGCGAATCTTCCTGCCTATACGATCAGTTACAAGGCTGAGATCGATGGAAAAGTGCAAAATGATGATGAAAACATCGTCATCAACGGAACGACTAGTTATGAGCATGACTACAGCTATTAGGATAAAGACTCTGTTTTTATTCCTGCTTTTGGCCCTTGCCGGCAGCGTCTGCGCCCAAAATAACGGCAGAATAGGAGGTAGCGTAAAAGATGCTCGAAATCATGAGGCCATACCCTTTGCAACCGTGGCCTTAACCGGCACAACCTCTAAAGCTGCGCAAACTGATATTAACGGCAATTTTGTATTAAATGAATTACCAACCGGTAACTATACTTTACAGGTGCGATTTGTTGGCTATGATTCGGTGAGTAAAGTAAATATTGTTCTTAAAGATAGTACCCTATTGGATTTGGGTGTTTTAGAAATGAGCGTGTCCAAAAACAAGGTCTTGAACGAGATTATAGTTAACGCCAGGAAACCAACACTGCAAAATGCAGATGGGAAAAAGATATTCTCAGTGAATCAAAGTTTGGTGAGCCAGGGAGGTACTGCGGCAGACCTTTTACAAAATGTGCCAACGCTCCAAATTGATATCAACGGAAATGTAAGCTTAAGAGGCTCAACAGGTGTGAAAGTATTGGTAGATGGCAAACCATCACTGATAGCGGGTGGCGATGTAACTCAAATCCTGCAATCCATTCCCGCCAGTTCAATTGAATCGGTTGAGGTGATTGCCAATCCGTCCGCTAAATATGATGCAGCCGGGCAAGGGATTATTAATATTGTGCTCAAGAAGAATAATAAGGCCGGGTTTAACGGATCGGGGACGCTTTCCGGCGGCACGCACAATAATTACAATGGCAGCGGCGCATTAAGTTACCAGACCAGTAAGATCAACCTTTACAGCAATTACAGTATTCGCGATGGGATTACCTATAGTAATGGCCATCAATACTTAACGTTTTTGCAGCCCACCAGTTCAACCGTTTTTTCCAATGAGCTGTTTCCCTCAACCACCAGGACAAAAGCGCAAAATCTAAAAGCAGGTCTGGATTATTTCTTATCGCCTAAAAGCACACTGAGCATCTCCGGTAACCTTAATCTGCGCAACACCCATCGTGATGAACTTTTAGATATAGACAACCTGGACGCAAATCGCGTTCCTGTTCAAACCAGCACACAAAACAACACGAGCAACAGCAACGGCAAGAGTTATGAATTAGACTTTGATTATAGCCAGCACTTTAAAAAACATAAGGAGGAACTGACTTTTAATTTCGCCTATTCCCACAGCGATTCAAGGAACTTACAAGTTTACGACAACCATACAATAACAGACCCTTTAGAGAGTGATTTGCACAACGCGGGTAGCAATTTCAATATCCAAACGGACTATGTATTACCGATAGGAAAAAGCGGGCAATTTGGCGCAGGCTATCATGGTCAGATCAGCAAAGGCAACAATAATCAATATGCTTATGATTTAGGTATTTCGGGTTCTGCGGCACTATACTTACCTTTTACAGATCTGTTTAGCAGTCATAACCAAATTCATTCGATTTATGTAAACTACAAAGATCAGATTGGCGATTTTTGCTATGAGTTAGGGTTGCGGGGAGAAGACGCCCGTTTAGATGCCACTTTTTTAGGATATCAGCCCATAAGTGTAATCCCGCTAATCCCGTTTGCATCCTACACCACACCTATTCAAGTACCTAGCAAAGGGCTGTATCCTTCAGTTTTTTTAACGCAAAAGTTAGCTGACCAGCAGCAATTGCTGTTTAGCTTCACCAGCAGGGCAACCAGGCCGACCGCTCGTGAGCTTAATCCTTCCACCGATTTTTCTGACCCGACCAATTACGAGGTCGGTAATCCTAACCTGATACCTGAAAGTATTAATTCATTGGAATTGGGCTATAATAAAATCTGGCAGAACGTGACCTTTACGTCGAGCCTGTATTACAGCAGGCTGAACAATGTGATCAAACACGTGCAAAGTGATCCGGTTAACGATATGACGATTACCAGGGCTGAAAACTTAAAGCGTTCGACGACTACAGGGCTGGAGCTGATCGGGCACTTTGATTTGATCAAAGCCTGGGATTTGACAGCCAATGCCAACCTGTTTGAACGACAGAATGATGCTGCGCCGCAGTACGGTATCGCGGCCAATAGCGGGCTGAGCTGGAATGCGAACATTACTAACAATATTGCTTTAGCAAAAAGCCTGGCCATACAATTCCGCGCCGATTACCGTGCCGCCGACCAAATCATCCAGGACCATGACCGCGCTGCCGTTGGGCTGGATGCCGGTGCGCGTTACGATTTCCCCGGGAATAAAGCTACATTAAGCTTCAATAGCATCGATATTTTTAACAGCCGCAAATGGGCCTTTTTACGGACAAGCGATGCTTTGTTACTGGACTTTGAGCGAAGGACGATAGGTTCCAGAGCAACGCTGAGTTTTACCTACCGGTTTGGGAAGAGCCTCGGGACGGCTAAACCGGCAAAGAAAAAAGAGGATAATCCTGATAAACGGATCGATGACCAATCTTCTTAATATTCCTTCATCAGTCTCAGTTAATTACAGTAATCAGGCGGAGATGAAGGGAACCCATTAGAACACCTTCAAGAAATCTTAAGAATTATTCGTGAAATATATAAGAGTAAATAACCCTGTTACCCATACTTGAATTTTAGTCTACTTCTCTTTACGATATTTATTTAGGTTGATGAGTAGCACACTGCCCAAAATGATCACCAGGCCACCTACTTGTAAAAGGGTAATACTTTCATGAGCAAATAGTACTCCGAGTATAACAGCTATAACCGGGTTTACATAAGCATAAGTACTTACCTGCGTTGCCGGGCGAACCTGTAAAAGCCATACATAGGCGCTAAACGCAGCTATGGAACCAAAAATTATCAGGTAAAGTAATGCAAGCCAGCTATGGGTTGGGATGTGCTGCCATTGCAGATCTTGCACTTCGTGGGTTAAAAAGCTCGACGGTAAAAATATCAAACCGGCGGCCAGCATTTGCCAGGCTGTATTTACAGATGCAGAGCCCTGGGTGTTGTTATATTTGGAATATAGAGATCCTGCTGCCCATGACATCGCTCCTATAAGTATCAGCAACATGCCGGGCAGTTTCGAAACCTCCGTTGAGGAATCAAACAAGCCACGTATTTGCTCGCTAAACAGTAGTACAACACCGGCAAAGCCTATAATTAAACCAACAATGGTAGACGTACTTTTGAAATTTACACGCCAGTTTTGTTTATCAAACAATATAAACCATATTGGGGCCGATGACACCATAATAGCTACCATAGCGCTGGGGAGTGTTTGCTCAACCCAGATTACAGTACCGGTACCTATTACCAGAAGTAAAAACCCGGTAACAGCGGCATGGATAATATTGCGTTTTATAAAAATCTGTTCACCTTTAATTTTACACCAGGTTAATAGCAAAAAGCCGGCGGTAAAAAAGCGAAGGGCACCTAACAGCAATGGTGGAAACCCATCAACAGCCATCTTTATAAAAAAGTACGTCGATCCCCAAACAACATAAACTGTTGCAAAAGCGATGATAAGCATTAATGGTGATGCGGATTTTGGAGGGGTTAAGGCCATGGTGATACCTATTTTTCGGGTATGACTAATTGTTGTCCTTCCTTAACCGTTTCCAGTACTATGGTAGTTCTGGTACTAATAATGTTAGGTATTTTGGCAAATTGATTATGCATGATACTCATTAGTGAAGCAGAGTCATAGGTGCGTATTTTTACCAAATAGCAATCGTCGCCGGCTACATGATGTACTTCCTGTACTTCGGGTATCTTGGCCAGTTCCAGCGTTGCTGTATTATAGCCTGGTCCACCAGATGCCTTCATAAATACAAAAGCCAGTAATTTTTGCTGTAAAGCAACCGGGTTAATACGGGTTGTATATTGCTGGATCACGTTTTTTTGCTCCAGTTTTTTCACACGCTCCAACACACCTGATGGCGCCATGCCAAGCTCACGGGCCATGTCGGCATTTGATATCCGGGCGTTTTCCTGCATCAGGCGTAAAATGTGGAAGTCGGTTTTATCCAGATTGATTTCTATTTCGCTTATCATTCTGCAATATTATGAATTTAATGAATTAAATTCAGTAAAATTATTTAAAAATGAATTTAATTCTACAAAGGTATTTAAACATATAACTGTTAAAAAAATAAAGTGCTATTAGAAATAAGATATTTTTCATGACTGTATTAATCGCAAGGTTGTGCTAAATAAAATTAAGAAACAGGTTGAAGGTGCAATAACAGATCACAAGAATTTGAAGTAAGTTGCATTACTTACCCTATGTTAAGTCCGGGCAACCCTTTGGTATTTCTTCCAAAATTCCTTACTGCGGGGTGAACGGGAATCTATTAGAACACTTAGATGGTATTTTGGATGTAATTAAAGAAATCTTGAATAATAATTAAATCCTTGTTTCCTGGGACCAATTTTGCAAATGGGATGTTTTATTTATAAACTGTGAAATCCCTGCCATATCAGGGAAAACAGAAAACTCATCGATACTCGCTAATGATAAAAACTCTTTTGCTGAACTAATTGCTTCGTCAGGTAAAGTCACTTTTCGCATATTCTCATTAAGTTTGTAGTATAATATATCATGATAAACTATGTCATTATGAACCGTAAATGTTCCCCGTTGTGCTGAAATCCTATCATTTTTGAAAATGGGTTCGATTGCAATTGGTGCAGTTGCTTTAAAAGGTTTTTTATTCCAATATATTCCAGAATATGAGAATTCTGCTTCATCGTATGGCAATTTATATATCTTGTTTATGCCACTCTGTTTGTTAAGTTCTAATGGATTTAATAAATACATTGCTGCACCCTCCTTGTGCTTCCGACGAAATGAATTTGCTGCGAAGAAAAGGGCAATTCCAAAATTTTCTGTCCAATCCAACAACCTCGTAGGAATATTATAATGTTGCATATCAAATAGCGTTTCCCATTCACTTTCTTTAGTGTGAAATATTTTGTCTGCAAATCTCCTGAATTTATGAAAAGACGATTGTTCAATTGATAATCCATTTTCATATCTCATAATGCTTGGAAATAAATACTTACTCCCATCTTGCTCACCTCTATACCAGATTATATCAGGGTTTCCCAGTTCTTCCTTAGCTGTTTTAATATTTAATAAAAAATCAAACCAGGGCTTTGATGATAATAATGTCATATAATGTGAATTACTTTAGATATTAAATATAGCAAAGTATAGCTACTTAAATACGTTAGTAAAAAAGTTATTGTGACTGGATGGTTTTGGAAAGTAAAGCCATAGGATCCATTGTTTGATCCTTTTTGCTGATGACCATTAGGATTTGATCATAGTGCTTAAAAAAATCTAATAAAAAAGCACAGTAATATTGAGTACTACTGTGCTTTTCTGGCGGAGAGGGAGGGGTTCGAACCCTCGATACACTTTTGGCGTATACACACTTTCCAGGCGTGCTCTTTCGACCACTCAGACACCTCTCCGTATTTTTCATTAGCAACCTCTGGCCACTAATTCAAAGTCCGCAAAGATAGAATAATCTGCATCGCAGCGCATAAAAAAAGCGAAGTGCCTGTTAAACACTCCGCTTTTACAAAAAATAACCAAAAACTATAATACCATTTAGTTACGATATCGCTGTAACGTCCATGTATATCATTATAGATGGAATTGAGCGGCATTGGTTTAATTGCGGTCAAAATTTATGTGGGTATTCATGCAGATAAATTTTTTTAGCTTATGTTTGTTACCGTTGGCCAAACAGGCAGTTTGGTCCGTAAAAAGCCTGTGAATTTTAATGCTGAGCATTAACGAGATCAAACAACCTATTGCTGCTGATATTGACGTCTTTGAAGAACGCTTTAAAGACTCCATGCGCAGTTCAGTACCATTGCTTGATCGTATTACCCATTATATTGTAAAACGTAAGGGCAAGCAAATCCGGCCCATGTTTGTATTTTTTTCGGCGAGCCTTTGTGGCGGCATTAATGAGTCGACACACCGCGGCGCTGCCCTGGTTGAGCTGCTGCATACTGCCACCCTGGTGCATGACGACGTGGTGGATAACTCTTACCAGCGCCGTGGATTTTTCTCTATCAACGCTTTATGGAAAAATAAAATAGCTGTTTTGGTGGGCGATTACCTGCTATCCAAAGGTTTGCTGCTTTCTATAGACAATGGCGATTTTACGCTACTCAAGATCGTGTCAGAAGCGGTAAAGCAGATGAGCGAGGGCGAGCTGTTACAAATGGAAAAAGCACGCCGTATGGATATTGGCGAGCCGGTTTATTATGATGTTATCCGCCAAAAAACTGCTTCATTGATAGCTGCTTGTTGCGCTTGCGGCGCGGCCTCGGCAGGTGCTGATGAGGCGACCATAGAAAAAATGCGTTCGTTTGGCGAGAAAATTGGCATTGCTTTCCAGATCAAAGATGATATGTTTGATTTTGGCACAGATGATGTAGGTAAACCGCTGGGTATAGACATTAAAGAAAAGAAAGTAACCTTGCCGCTTATTTATGCGCTAAACAATTGCACTGCCGATGAGAAAAAGCAGATGATTAACCTGGTGAAAAACCATAATGACGAGCCTGAAAAAATTGCGCTCATTATTAGTTTCGTTAACCGGGCGGGGGGGCTGCAATATGCCGAAACCCAAATGAAAAAATACCGCGACGAAGCTTTCGAGATCCTGAATACCTTCCCGGATGTGGATGCGCGACGGGGCCTTGAACAGTTAGTTAGATTTACAACAGAACGCGACAAATAGTGACAAACGAAATTTATTTCATAGCCGGATTTCTGATTTTCATCTTCCTGATGATGGCGGTAGATCTTGGCCTTTTTGGCAAGTCTGATAAACCCGTTAGCCTGAAACAGGCTGGATTTATGAGCGCCGTTTGGGTAGCTTTTGCTTTAGGTTTTTACGTGCTGATTTTAAACTACGGCCACCTGCTGCATCATATAGATAGCTTTGCTGCGCTGCAGGACATCAATATTAAACACCTGCATCAGCTTAAATTAAACCCGGATGATTTTGAGGGCAGTTTAGCGCTATACCGCAAAAACCTGGGGCTTGAGTTTATCACCGGTTATGTGGTTGAATATGCGCTATCGGTAGATAATATTTTTGTAATGGTGCTGATATTTACTGCCTTTGCCGTTAACCCTAAATATTACCATAAGGTATTGTTATGGGGCATTATTGGCGCGGTGTTGATGCGTTTCCTGTTTATATTCGTAGGTGCTGCTTTGATCGAACAGTTTCATTGGATCTTGTACCTTTTCGGCGCATTTCTGGTGTATACCGGCGTTACCATGTTCCTGAACCGTAACCAGGAAGAGAGCATTGACCCTGAAAATCATAAAGTAGTAAAACTGGCCTCCAAATATTTTTCGGTGCACCCTAAATTTGAGGGCGACAAGTTTTTTGTCAAAATAGACAAGAAGAAATTGATTACCCCGCTATTCCTGGTGCTGCTCATCATTGAGGTTACCGACCTGGTTTTCGCTGTCGATTCTATCCCCGCGATATTCTCGGTTACTAAAGATCCTTACATTGTATTTTTCTCCAATATCTTTGCCATCATGGGCTTGCGTTCTATGTTTTTCCTGCTGGTAAATATTATTGATAAGTTCCATTACCTTAAAGTTGGCCTGGCGGTATTACTGGCTTTCATCGGCCTGAAAATGTTGCTGGCTAAATGGGTTGATGAGATAGGTTTAACTACCGGCCGGTCGCTATTGGTTATTTTGGGTATCCTGGTGATCAGCATGGTTGCGTCATTGCTCTTTCCGAAGAAAGCCGAAGTTCAAAAATCTTAACAAAATGGAAGACAAGAAACCTGTTCCGTCATTATTCGAGTGGGCCGGCGGTATGCCTGCTTTCGTTACACTATTCGATAAATTTTATGATAAGGTTTTGATGGACGATATCCTCGAACCCGTTTTCAAACATATGTCGGCACAACACCGCTTACACGTAGCTCATTTTGTAGCCGAGGTTTTAGGCGGACCAAAACTTTACAGTGAAGCTGAAGGTAGCCATTTCCAGATGATCCAAAAACACCTGGCCAAACACCTGACACAAGAACACCGCAAACGCTGGATGGAACTATTACTGGCAACTGCCGATGAACTGCAACTGCCCGACGATCCCGAATTTCGCTCGGCCTTTATGGCTTACCTGGAGTGGGGTACGCGTATTGCCGTTATTAACTCCAATTTAGATTCGGCAGATGAGGACCCTAATGTACCCATGCCTAAATGGGGCTGGGGTGTGCCTGGCGGGCCGTATATTCCCTAATTAACATATCGGTGTCAAGAGGTATTTCAGTGCTAAGCAAATATCTCAAATCTCATATCTAAATATTACCTTAGCATAGTATGCATGCTTTCGATCTTAGCCCTTTTAAAATAACACCGCTTAGTGTTTTGGATATATTGTTGGTAGCATTTTTAATTTACCAGTTATATAACCTGATACGCGGCACCATTGCTGTCAACATTCTGTTGGGCATGGGGGTTATTTATGCGATGTATTTTGTGGTGAGTTTCCTGCACATGCAGTTACTTACCGATATATTGGGCTATTTTAGGGATGTGGCTGTAGTCATCATCGTAGTCGTGTTTCAACAAGAGATACGGCGCTTTTTGCTGTTGGTGGGTAAGAATGCCTCGCTGCAGCGTAACAAAGCCTGGTGGCGCTATTTCTTCGGTAAAAATCAGGCCGAAAAAAATAACTACGCGCGCATTAAACCTATTATTGATGCCTGCAAAGCGCTTAAACAAACCCGTACCGGGGCGCTCATTGTATTTACCAAATACTACGATGAGCAGTTTTACCAGAACAGCTGCGAGGTAATGGACGCCCGCATATCTAAACGCCTGCTGGAAAGTATCTTTCAAAAAACCAGTCCGCTGCATGATGGCGCTGTGGTAATTTCTGAGAATAAGATCAAATCTGCCAGTTGTATTTTGCCATTGACAGATAAGGTAGACCTGCCTGCACAATTTGGTTTGCGCCACCGGGCAGGCATAGGCGTTACCGAAGCCAACGAAGCCTCAGCCATTATCATTTCCGAAGAAACCGGCGAGATCTCTTATGCCAAACAGGGCCGTGTTAAAATGAATATCAGCTTTGCTGAATTAGAGAAATTGTTGAATAAAGATTTTTAGTTGAGAATATCCGTCAAATAATTTCACCACCCCGTCATTGTGAGCGAGGTACGAGCGTGACAATCTCCGTATCGCTCGCTTAGCTTATCGCTCGTGTAGCGCTCAATTGCCGCTAAGGCTGTTACTTTTCCTTGATGAAAAGTAACCAAAAATCAAGTCACCCGCAATGCTTCTTTGCGCTCATGGCCTTTGCGCTGCAAATCGGGCAAAACCTGGGCAGGGGCCTGTTGCCGCCGGTTGTCGCGCATTGTCCCTCGCTTCAGGCAACATTCCTAACAGCCCTGCAGCCGCACAGAGCCACCATTGTTTTAGCCTCTTTCACCCGAAGCTCTGCGTCTGACGGATTTTGCTCTTATTGCAGAATCTGCAGATTTTGAAGAATCAAAAAAAGCGCGCAATGGCCTGTCAGCAAACCGGGCCTGGGAGTATGGCCCCGCGGGGGGAAGGTTTTTGCTGACTTGATTTATTCACTGTTGTTTATTTTTTGTGTGAATGAGGTCGCTACGCTCAGTATTTGGTTCTTTTTCATCTAAGGAAAAAGAACTAGGCCTTAGCGGCCATGAGCGCTATAAAAGCGATAAGCAATCATTTCATTTCGCACAGGGAAATGAGCAATCAGATGATTACTTAGTGTTATTTTTACACCAATTCATTTTCTTTAACTGATTTTCCCTATATTCAGAAATTCAATTAAAAAGACTGATCTGTAATGAGTGCCAAAGCCGCCACCTCAACCCCCGAAAAAGCCACGGGTATTAGCCCTATTTACATCATTGCCGCCTTGTTTTTTGTATTTGGTTTTATAACCTGGCTTAACTCGGTTTTAATACCTTATTTGAAGATAGCCTGCCAGCTTAACAACTTCGAGTCGTACCTGGTGGCCTTTGCCTTTTATATAGCCTACCTGGTTATGGCTATCCCGGCCGGCCTGGTGCTCAAAAAAACGGGCTTTAAAAACGGCATGGCGGTAGGTTTACTGATTATAGCCGTGGGGGCATTGATTTTTATCCCGGCAGCGTTAACCCGTATCTACGGCTTGTTTTTGACCGGCCTGTTTGTACAGGGCACAGGTTTAGCCATTTTGCAAACCGCCTCAAATCCTTACGTTACCATATTGGGCCCTATTGAGAGTGCTGCCAGGCGCATCAGTATTATGGGCATTTTCAATAAAGTTGCCGGCTCCATAGCGCCAATTGTTTTAGGCGCTATTACTTTAAAAGATACCGACCAGCTACAACAAAAGCTCCTAACGCTCAGCGTAGCGGCTAAAGAAGCTATATTGAGCCAATTGGCGCATCGTGTTATATTACCTTACGTGGTAATACTGGTTATGCTGACTGTATTGGCAGTAATGGTCTATTATTCTGGCCTGCCCGAAATTGACACCGAAAAAGACGACAGTCCAAAAAAGGCCCAACCCATAACTAAACAAACCAGCATTTTCCAGTTTCCGCATTTGCTGCTGGGCGTGGTTACTTTGTTTTTATACGTGGGCGTAGAAGTTATGGCCGGCGACTCGGTGATCAGCTATGGTGCAAGCCAGGGTATCCAGTTGTCGTTGGCTAAGTTTTTTACCACCTGTACATTGGTAGGCATGATCCTGGGCTATATCATTGGCATCATCTGCATCCCTAAATATATCACGCAAGAGAAAGCGCTTACCATTTCGGCCGTTATTGGCTTATTGTTTTCGGTTATGTCGATATTTAAAACAGGCTATGAGTCGGTTTTATACATTTCTTTATTGGGCCTTGCCAATGCATTAATGTGGCCCGCGTTATGGCCGCTGGCTATTAACGGACTAGGTAAATTCACCAAAATAGGCTCATCATTATTAATCATGGGTATTTGCGGCGGTGCACTGATACCGTTGTTATATGGCTTTATTGTAGATAAACTGGTATTGAGCGGCCAGCCTAAAAGTATAGCTGCCACGCATGGCTATTGGGTGCTGGTGCCTTGTTACGCTGCGATTTTGTTCTATGCGCTGATAGGGCATAAGTTTAAACCGAAAACAGTTTAAGAACAATAATATCGAACACTGAATATTGAACGTCGAACATCGAAATTTTTCTTCATTATTCGACATTGGGCATTTGGTGTTCGATATTAAATTAAACCTAATTCTCTAACCGGCAGGGTCAATATAGTTGATGCCTTTATTTTATTTCCCCTTACGCAGAAAGATATTACCCAGGAAAGACTTCATCAATAATTCGGGGCCGCCACCGTTTATCTTACCAGTTACCCAATCTTCAATGGCTATACGATATGAACCATTTTTTGCGTCCCTGGTGGTTTTTGCTACGCTTTTTTCTGTAACCATATTAAAATCCGAGTACAGTTCGCCGCGGTCTGAGCGTAGTTTTGCGTTGGCTTTAAATGAAGCGGGAAAGGTAACATCAATATGCCCGTTTAAAGTTGTGAAGGCCATAGCCGCTTTAGGGTCGGCGTAGCGCAAGGTTACATCTACATCGCCATTAACGGTATTGGCCACAACCGAGCCGCCAACATTAATAAGTTTTATACTGCCATTGGTATCACTTACCTCTATTTTTCCATTGATATTGCTGGCTTCGACAGTGCCGCCGTTTACCGTACTTAACTTAATACTGGTAGCATTAGCCGGAATTTTGATGATTAACGAGATCTGACTTTGCGGCCTCCCGGTAGTTACATCAACCACGTTGTCCTTTTCGTGCGCAGTAACATCTACTCTGGCCGGCGTGATACGATGCATGCCGCCCTTCACGGCGTTATCGTCGGTAGCCGTGCTTTCTGCATTGATCAAAATATCCCTGCCGTCGTAACCCACCACTTTGATGCTGCCCAGCACCAGGCTTACGTTTATCTGGTAAGGCTTGCCCGGGTCGCTAAGGGGTACTACCAGTTGCTCTTTATTTGTTTGCGCCATTATTATGCGTGCAGACAGCAGCAGGCACGCTGCTATCAACGCTATATATTTTACTTTTTTCATGTTACGTGTTTAAATATATTAAGCTTTTTTAATGTAAACATCGCCGTTCAGGGTTTCAAATTTAAAAAGCTTGCCACCTTTGCCAATCCGCACGGCGGTATTTTTATTTAGCTTATAGGTTGTAGTGTTACTTTTCTTGGCTATGGTCTTAACCACTTCGGTTGGAAGTGCTTCGATATCTGTAAAATCAGTATAGAACTCTCCGTTCAAACTTTTGAATTGCATGTCGCCCGATAGTCCTGCCGGAAAAGTCACTTCTACCTTGCCATTTACTGTATAATAGCTGGAAGCTGCCGATGGCACCGCCAGGTAGTAAGCTGTTACCGGTCCGTTTACCGTATAGGCATCTGTAACGCCTTTGGCATTTTTGATACTGATGCCGCCGTTAACATTATTCACTTTCAGTTTGCCGTATACATCTTTCACATCTATTTCACCATCATTTACAGTGCTGGCTATAACATTTATATCATAAGGCACTTTGATGGTATAAGCCAATTTAACAATGTATTTGCGCTCATTATGCTCGCTATCATGCGGATGGTAAACGTACGGGCGACTATCATACGGCGCTGCGGTGTAGGCGTAAATGCTATCGGCCCTTTGATCGAAACCAAGTTTAAATTCCTTTTTAGCGCGATCAAGCTCGGCACCATTATCAGCCACAATAGTCTCGTCTATATCCATTGTTACCTGGCTACCGCTGTAACCCTCTATCTTTACATCGCCGAATACATTGTAGACCGACAGCACCCCGGCCGACGCGCCTTTTTGAACATTAAATTGTTTGCTAATATGGGTGGTATATTCGTGTTTTTGGGCAAAACTGTGGCCCGACCATGCCAGTAGCGCGATCAAAATTAGTTTTTTCATTGTGTATGGTTTTAAATTAAATGCTTTATGGTATCGTTGATCTTTTCGCGGACGCCATTGTCCAGATCTTTTTGTTTCAATAATTTTTTCAATGAGCCAACCGACTGTTTCTCTTGCAGCTTCAGCATCACATCGGCTATCGCTACCTGCACCAACGGCGAGTCTTGCTCGGTTATGGAGCGTATTAACCCGGCGCGCACATCCGGATAATTCACCAGGTGCGTCAAAGCGTCGAGGGTACTCAGGCGTACATTCACATTAGGGTCATTATCCAGTGTAGTCAGCAGGGCTTCAATTACTTGTGGGTCCACGCGCTTCATTTCGGCAGTATAACTCACGCCCTTTATCCGCTCGGATGCTGATGGATTCTCCAGCATAGCCAGTGTCATGGTTTGTTTTAGTTCATGCACCTGGCTGCTCAATGCCTGCAGCTGTTCGGTCTGTTGGCCGCCTTTACCTACCATGAATACAAAATATCCACAGCAGAAACTCACCAGTATTACCGCAATATTGTAGGACATTGGCCAACGTGGCTGGTTGGCCCATAGTTGGCCAAGCCACACTTTAAGGCTCCTTCGCTGTTTTTCGGCGGCGTCTGCTTTAAAGGTATTCAACATCGCCTCAAACTTAACCTGCATATTTGCCGACGGTTCGGGCGCTTTCATATCGCCCATGGTGCTCCATAACAGCTGCATACCTGCCAATTCTTCCCGGCAGCCGGCACAGGTATCCAGGTGACGCTCCATTTGCTCTTTTTCGGCTTTAGTAAGGCTACCGGCCGCCCAGCCTGTAAACAGCCCTTCTAATTTTTCACATTCCATATCCATCCCGTTTAACATTCCATTTTTGTGTAAATCTCCTTTAACTGGCACACTGCCCGGTGTACCCGCACTTTAACCGCACCCTCGCTTATGTTCAGTATCTGCGCTATCTCCTGGTATTTTAACTCCTGGAAACGGCTTAGCGATAATAATTCGCGTTGGTCATCACTCAACTTCCCAATGGCCTTATGCAGATTCTGCGCGGCTTGTTTGCGGTGCAGCTCATCCTCAATATTGGTATGCCCCGGCAACAGGTCGGCCATTTCATCTACCGTGTTTGATACGATCAGCATTTTACGTTTACCCTGGTCTTTTAACAGGTTGCGGGCAATGCTGTACATCCAGTGAATAAACTCGCCGTTGCCGGTAAAACTGTTACGGTATTTTAACATCCGGTAAAATACCTGCTGCACCATGTCCTCACTGGCTTCGCGCTGATACGTCATATGAAAAAGAAAGCCATATAACTGGCGGTGATACCTTGCAAATAACAAGCCCATACCGTCCAGGTCGCCCGCTTTTACTTTCATCATGATGGCATTATCGCTCAGGTTGTCCAATGTGTAATTGACCTTGTTTTGTTATTATAGCCTTGTAAACTGCGGCAAAATAAAATGGTTACAGCAATTTATAATTTTTTTGTGGGGATGCGGTTAAGAAAGCTGATAGAGGGGAGGATCTGTAGAAATATTAATGGCGTTTCCGCCTGAAGTCGGACCACTCTGTTCGCTCATACTGCGCAGGGCCTTATTCACAGGCTGGTATCCGCTGCCATCGTTAACGCGGGGGATGGGTAGATCTCAAGCGCTAGCTACCGCAAGCGTCCCGCTTGCGGGGTATCTATACTGACTTTATAGTTTGCTAAGTACACTGCGCTCATTTCCCGCGCTACATACTCGCGCCAGCGTGGTGTGTTAATATCAATCAAAGCATCAAAACAAAAGAGGCCGCCCCATAATTAACTTATGAGGCGGCCTTTAATTATTTTTGGATAATCAAAAATTCAATCTTTTTTAGTTCACCTTAATTAGTGAGTTAAACGAAGGGTAATACTCATGTCGCCCTTCACTGCAGCACCAAATTTGTCGGTACCATCTACTACTAAATAATAATCACCCGCACTCACGTAATATGATATATTGGGTTGGCAGTACGAGTGTCCAGCAATCCCCGAACCAGCACCATCATCACCGGTAGTAAGCACAGTCGTCCCATCAGACGCTAACAAATAGAAAAAGCTATCAAAATCAGCAGTGCCACCTGTTAGGTCTAAGTAACCGCCATCTGCTACAACGATGTGAAACCACTCATCAGGACCGGAATGAAAGGGATCTCCAAAATTATTAATAAAGGGAGAACTACCAGTTTGCGCACTACTGTTTATAGATGTTACGTTTGGTAAAGTGAAACCTAAAATATTAGGCTCGTCTTTTGCGTTAGTAAAATCATAGCCGCTGTTGGTACCGTTAAGCAAGGCACGGTGAGATTTTTCGAAATCTGCGATAGCACCCAGGCCTAAAGAGGTCAGCGTGTAGGGGTTTGCTTTAAAAACGCGTAAGTTGACGCTTTTAGCCCTGGTTGATAGTGAACAGGTAAGCAAAAATAATGCAGCGCATAAGCTGTAAAGAAATGTTCTGTTTACGAAAGTAATCAGACTCAGTTTTGGCATAGTAGCCTTTTTGGTGGTGGTGTTTAAGTTTTTCATGTTTTTAATTTTCGGTTATTCAATATTAACTAAAATGCAAATTCGTTTTTGTTTTATTACATGAAAAGCAAGGTTGGACATGACGAAACAGCTTTTTGCATACACAAACGCTCAAAAAATGGGGGTCACCTGTCAGCCTTTGTGCAAAATTGCTGGCATGGCATAAAAAACATTTAGTAAGTTATTGATAATAAACACTTTGCTTTTGAACAAATTTTAACTGCTAAGCAAACCTTGTTCATATAATATTCGTATAATTGACTAGTTTTAAACCTAAACTAACACTTAAACCAATCTTACAGATATGATACCTCGCGTTCCCAAAACGGAAACACGTTCATTGTATGCGGTCGAAGAAAGCGCGATAGTGAATGACATAGCCAACTATTTACATCATCATACAGATTTTATACTGGTCGGCAGTCAGGCAAATCCAAATATCGCCTTAGAAGAAATTCTTAAAAAAGATCAGTTTCCGGATGCTGTGATCGTAAATATTGAATTGTGCGCGGCCCATCAGCGCAATTTGCCCGAATTAATAACGAATCATACCTCACTGATCATTACATCCGGGAACCCGGAAGATGCGGTACTGGCATTCAACTACAAGGCGGTCGATTTTCTGATTAACCCGATCAATTTAACGCAGTTAAACCGCGCTTTAGATAAAGTAAGATCGGGCAAAAACCCAGTGCTCCACAATGACCTGCCCCTGCATTTTTATATTCAAAGCGAAGCAAAAGGAAAGATGATCCGCCTGAATCATGATGATGTTTTTTATGTTGAGGCTTGCCAGAACTATGTGACCATTTACCTCGAAAAAAGTAAGTATGTCACTTACCTAACCATGAAAGAATTAGAGCAAAAGTTATCGAACACATCATTTTTGCGCATTCATAAATCATATCTTGTCAACGAATCAAAGATCCACTCGGTTGACGGCGATTACGTGATCTTGGAAAACAATCTCTTCTTAAAAATAGGTGCCAACTACAAAGAAGATATGTTAGCATCACTTCATCCAAATTTTTTTATTTCGAAGCGCAGTAGTTTCAAGGTGGCAAAATAGTGGTTTTTCATCCAGTCCAACCACCACGTCATTGCGAGGTACGAAGCAATCTCTACAACAGAAAGTCAAAAGCAAAGATCTCATTTGGCGACAGCCAGCAATAACTATCAAAATATTGCTCAGCATCAAAAACCGTTTTTGGCATATTTACAAACTAACTATTTTGCATCATGGTTTTCCAAAGAGGTGGTTGCGTCTACATCATGACCAATAAGATGCACAGCGTTTTATACGTCGGCGTAAGCTCCGAATTACCCGCCCGGGTGTATAATCACAAAACAAAACAGCCCCCAAAAGCTTTACCGCCAAGTACAACTGCGACAAGTTGGTCTATTACTTTTTCTACCCGCACATCGAAGAAGCCATTGCCGCCGAAAAACTACTCAAAGGCAGTAGCCGCAAACACCAACAACGACTGATCAATTCGATGAATCCCGAATGGAAAGATTTATATGATTCGTTGTTGGACTAAGATTTTGTATGTTGATTAGCGTGTGTAGAGATTGCTTCGTTCCTCGCAATGACGTAGTGGAGGGAAACCCCCAGCTACCGCAAGCGTCCCGCTTGTGGGTATTTAATGCCTCGTCGCCTCACCCACAAGCGAGACACTTGCGGTAGCATCTTTGATATTAGTTAGCTTAGTAAAGGTTAACCTGACCAGGCTCCATAATGTGGTAAAGAGGTCTGTTTTAATCCGTAAAAAAATTAAGCGTTTTAAACGCGTTTTAAAAAAAAGAACAAACTGCTTTTAATTGTTTTTGCAGCGTTTTAAATGTTTTAACGGCTGTCTGATGCAAACTCAAACACCCCATAGGTGTCCTTCGAACCTTTCGCCTGGTCCCGATTTTAACTGGGGAAACGCCAAAAACACCCCACCTCTCGTGAAACAAAAAATGACTTAAAAGTATTTTTTACTGTTTCATTTTGTTTCACTCTGTTTTTATAAATATCTAATTATCAAATAATTGGACTTAAATGTTGTTTCACTTGTTTCATCTGTTACATACACACGTGAAACAAAACAGCAACGGGTCACTGAGCGTACGTAAACTCACCAGATCATCGCTTCGCTCGATCACCCTCTCTTCCGCAAGCGGGAAAGAGGGTTGTAAACTACATGATAAAGCATTAAACAACCCTCTTTCCGCCGAAGGCGAAGAGAGGGTCGACCAGCGCAGCGTAGTCGGGGTGAGTCCCCGCGTTAGGGGTAGAAGCGGATACCGGCCCTGCGGTTAAGGCCTGCGCAGTATGAGCGGATAACCCGGGCCGCAGGCAACGCCATCACAACGCCTAAACACCAACAAAAAAGGGAGACCAACCGGCCTCCCTTTTCTATATAGCAACGTTATGGTTTACTTACTCGCGTCAATGTCGGCCACAGCTTTGTCGGCTGCGTCGGCAGATGCCGTGTCGTTCATGGCTGCGCGTTTGGTTTTGATATCTTGCAGCATCAGTTTTAAAGGGCCTGCAACGCCATATGCTTTGTATTTAATGGCAGCGTCTTTAATAGCGACTATGCCTTGTTGCGCATACCCGGGGTTTTTAACTGCCGCGGTCATGACTGCAAACTCTCTAAGCATAGTGAATTTGCCCTGAATCTCGCTTTCTGTGAACTGCTTGTATACGTAAGGCCACTCGGCATCGCCGCCTGCGGTTGCATATACGTGGATCATTGACAGGGTCAAGGCACCTTTATTGTCTTTCTCGAAAGCTTTGGCGTCTGCCAGGGCAGCTTGCGGGTCTTGCAGTGCTATGGCGCTTAAAGCAGCGCCCTGTACCGCATACGATTCGCTTTTCAAGGCCTCTGTAAACGCAGGCAACATACCCGACGCTTTCAACTTACCCAACACCGAAATAGCCGCCGCACGAACCAGCGTGTTCGGGTCTGACTGGGCCAGTGTTAACAGGATAGGTTGGGCAGCATTGCGCACATCGTCATTACTCATGTTTAACCCTTTGATGGCTTTAATGCGCAGGCCGTAGTATTTGTCTTTCAGTGCAGCCAGCATCACCCTGCGGGCGCCTTCGCTGCCTTGCTCCGGCGTAGCAGCGTCTATAGCCTCAAAGCGGTCAAGGTATAACGGCGCATTGAAGTATTGGAACACGTACTCGGCAAGTGTCTTGGTGTCGCGTTTCTCGGCTAATAGCACCTTGTCGCCGTCAACGTTCACCAAATCAGGTTTCGTAGTTGATGTAAAGGTCAGGGTGTCAGCTTTATCATTCATCCAAACGTTATGACGTACCTTCTTGCCACCGGCGTAGATATCAATAGCCATTGGTAAGATAAAGGCGTTACCATCTTGTGTTTGCTCCAGGTAAACGGTTTCTTTCTTAGCAGCGTCATCCCATTTATAGCTGATCTTTAGCTTAGGGTTGCCATGACCGTAGTACCATTGGTTAAAGAACCAGTTAAGGTCGCGGCCGCTGGCGTCTTCTAAAGCTAAGCGTAGCTGTTGTGCCTCGCCGGGTTTGAAGGCGTTGGTTTTAAGGTATATGCCCAGGCCCTTGTAAAAGGCATCGTAACCTAAGTAGTTACGCAGCATGTTCAATATGCGTCCGCCTTTCTGGTAGGTCACCAAATCAAACACATCTTCTTTATCATTGTAGTGAAAGCGTACCAGGTCCTTGGTTTTGTTAGCCGGGTTAGACAGGTAGGCTACCAAAGCGGTTTGGCTATGCGCGTCGGCTTCGTCTTTGCCGTATTTGTGCTCGGCCCAAAGCATCTCGCTAAAATCAGCAAACGACTCATTGACGGTGAGGTTGCTCCAGCTTTCGGCAGTAACCAAATCGCCAAACCACTGGTGAAACAGCTCATGCGCAATGGTGCTGCGGCCGGCATCATAATTAGCATCAATCAACTCGCGGTGCGTTAACTGTACATACTCGCCGTGCAGGGTAGCAGAGGTGTTCTCCATAGCGCCACTCACATAATCGCGAACAACGATCTGCGAGTATTTGTACCATGGGAAGTCGACACCTAAAGTCTTTGAGTAGAACTCGATCAGCTCCGGAGTCTGCCCGAAGATCTCTTTAGCGTAGGGGGCGTATTTTGGCTCCAGGTAGTAGTTAACCTCTTTGTTGCGCCATTTGTCTTTATAGATCTTGAAATCGCCCACGGCCATCATAAACAGGTATGGCGAGTGTGGCAACTCTTGTTTCCAAACGTCGGTGCGGGTACCATCGCCATTCACTTTCTGAGAAGCCAGGCGCCCGTTTGATAGCGTTACGTACTTAGCGGGCACAGTCATGGCTATCTCGTCGGTAGTCTTTTGCTCAGACTTGTCGATAGTAGGGAACCAGCATGAAGAGCTTTCAGTTTCGCCCTGTGTCCAGATCTGGGTTGGCTTGTTTTTCTCGGTGCCGTCAGGGTTAATGAAGTATAAACCTTTGGCGTCGTTTATAGCCGCACTCCCTTTTACATGCAGTTCATTAGGCTTTGAAGTATAGTCGATGTATACAGTATAGCTATCGTTATTGTGATATACTTTATCCAGCGTAATGGCCAGGCTCAGGCTATCCTGGTATTTGTATTTAAGCGGAATGTTTTGGCCATTTTTAACGATGGATATGTTTTTAATATCCATGCCTTTAGCGTCTAAACGCAGTGTGTCGGTAGCATAGAAGTGCGGCCTTAAAGTCACCCATTCTTTTCCATACAGATAGCGTTTTTTGTAGTCGAAACGTACGTCCAGCTTAGTGTGGATAAGGTCGTTAATGCGGGGTGGGGTAGCACGGTAGATTTTCATTTCCGGGCTCTCGGCCTGCGGGGTCTGCGCCATTGCCGGGGCAAGGTAACCTGCGGCAATAACTATACCGGCAACCAGGCCGGTCAATGTGGTTTTTTTCATAAAGGGTACTCTATCAGTTAATAAGCGAAAGTAACAGTTTTTAGTTAAAAATGTAAGACTGTGGCTGCTTGAATTTGTTACCGGGTGATCAACAAAAAGCCCGCTGCAAAACAACGGGCTTTAAATATTCCAAAGGTTAACTAATCTCTAATTAACCAATCTCTAATCACTAATTAGCAATACTGCTCAAACGCACCAATCAGATTGTCGGCAATCATTTGTGCAGGGCGACCTTCAATTTGGTGGCGCTCAATCATGTGTACTAATTTACCATCTTTAAACAAAGCCATGGCCGGCGATGAAGGAGGATAAGGCAGCATATAGTTACGCGCAGTATCAACAGCTTCTTTTTCCATACCTGCAAAAACGGTTACAAATTTGTCTGGGTGTTTCTCGCTTTGAGCAGCCATGCGTGCAGCCGGGCGTGCATTAGCAGCAGCGCAACCGCAAACAGAGTTTACCATTACAAATACGGTGCCTTCGCTTTCAATAGCGCTTTTTACTTCTTCGGCATCTTTTAATTCTTGAAAGCCAACGCGGGTAAGTTCTTCGCGCATTGGGGTCACTAAATATTCTGGGTACATCATAATGTGTCTTATTTCAAATTAATTGCTCACAAAAATACTAAAACGGCAACATCAATGGTTTAAAAAACGTAATAATAACATCTTGTTGACAAAGGCGATACAATCAAGTTGTTAATTTGTTTAAAATTAATGTTGTTTTATAAGTGCCTTTTTATAAATTGCATGCCCCTAGTTTTTATACGTGTAAATGAAAATTAAGCCAAAAGACGTTAGTACCATTGTTATTTTAAGTAAAAACAAGCAAGGAACTAAAACCATACAAGTACGCACCCGCCACATCGCACATCTAAAATATTATGTAATGGGTTTGGTAGGAGTAATAGCACTTTTAGTAGGATCGATATTTTTGCTGCGCAATAGCATACAGCAGCAGGAGCATGAAAAACAGCTATTGCTGACGCAAATTGTAAATCTTAAAGGACAGATCCCGGTAGAGATGCAAAAGCAAGGCGAAAAAGTTTCTGCCCAAAGCTATATCCAGGCTATCGAGGGTAAACTGAAAAACATTAATGATTATTTAAGAAAACGCGGACTAAAAGGGTTTTCAACCAAAGCGGTAGGTGGCGATGCCAATGCTGCTGCAGGTAAGCTTACTGATAAAGAAGTGTATATGGCTTATAACGACTACCTGACCCACGTGGTTAATAGCGTAGCTTTTACGCCGATGGGTTATCCCAGAATTAGTGAAATGACTTCAAGATTTGGTTTTAGAAGTGACCCGTTTGATTCTGGCCATGCCGAGTTTCATCCCGGTATTGATTTTAAAGGTAATCGTGGTGATATAGCGCATTGTACTGCTAATGGCCGCGTAGTATCTACCGGTTGGATGGGTGGCTACGGAAATTGTGTGCGTGTGGCGCATGAAAATGGCTTCGAAACGCTATACGGTCACTTGTCGCGGATTACGGTTAGAGTTGGTCAGCAGCTTTCTGTTGGCGATAAAGTAGGCGAAATTGGTTCAACCGGACGTTCAACCGGAAATCACTTACACTATGAAGTGCGTAAAGATGGCAAGCCTGTTAATCCCGTTAAATTTTTAACCTTAAATAACTAAGTAACCTACCTATGGGTGTTTTTTCTAAAAAAGATAAGGTGGCGCTTGATCTGCAAGCCATATCGACGCTAATAAGCGAAGGCACTATTGTAGCCGGCAATTTAACCGCACCTGCAGTAGCCCGTATAGATGGCCGTGTTAACGGCGATGTAGAAGTTACCGAAGGTTTAATATTAGGCGAACAGGGCTTAATAGTTGGCAGTGTAAACACCAAAGAAATGATTGTTTACGGTACCGTACAAGGCAACATCAAGGTAGAATCGCTTGAAATTAAGGGAACCGGCAAGATAACCGGCGATATTGAAACCGGCACTTTACTGGTTGAAACGGGTGGTATTTATAACGGCCATCTGGCTATGCAAACTGCTAATACCAAGCAAATTAAGCAAATTGCTTAACTCATCAAAAAGAAGCATTTTTGGCCCGAAATGTGACTTGTATATTACCAAGTTATTGCGCATCTTTGCTGTGCTTATAGAGAAAGACGGAGGGATTAGACCCTGCGATGTCTTAGCAACCTGTGACTTTACAAGGTGCTACATTCTACTCAGGCTGCCCTTGGCAGATGGGACAGATAAGTGAAAGTCAACATAACACCCGACTTTTCGAAGTAAGCCACTTTAGACGTGAGATTTGAGATATTAGATTTGAGATAAGTCTCAGGTTTTAATCCAATTGATCGTTTATCAAAGCAATTTAGATAGGACGTCAATCTGCGGCAATTCAGTCTCAAATCTCACGTCTCAAATCTCACATCTTTAAATGGATATTAGAGAAGAATTAAAAAAACGTATACTGATTATTGACGGCGCAATGGGTACCATGATACAACGGTACCAATTGTCTGAGGATGATTTTCGTGGAGAGCGGTTTAAAGATCACCCGACCGATTTGCAGGGAAATAACGACTTGTTAAATATAAGCCGCCCGGATATTATTAAAGCCATTCATGGCGAGTATTTAGCTGCAGGCGCAGATATCATTGAAACCAATACTTTCAGCACCCAGATCATATCGCTGGCCGATTACCAGATGGAAGAGTTGGCTTACGAGCTAAGCTATGAAGGCGCCCGGATAGCCAGAGAAGCTGCTGATGAGTTTACTGCCAAAGAACCACATAAGCCGCGTTTTGTAGCCGGCGCTGTTGGCCCGACTAACCGTACTGCTTCTTTATCACCAGATGTGAATGACCCGGGTTATCGCGCGGTTACTTTTGATAATTTGGCCGATGCCTATTATGACCAGGTGCGCGGTTTGGTTGACGGGGGATCTGACCTGCTATTGGTTGAAACCATATTTGATACTTTAAATGCCAAAGCGGCATTATTTGCTATAGATCGTTATGCTAACGAAACCGGTAAACATTTACCTGTAATGATATCTGGCACTATTACCGATGCATCGGGCCGTACCCTATCGGGGCAAACGGTTGAGGCGTTCTGGAACTCGGTGCGTCATGCTAACCTGTTATCGGTTGGTTTGAATTGCGCGTTAGGTGCCAAAGAAATGCGCCCGCATATTCAGGAGCTTTCTGAAAAAGCTGACGTGTTTATTTCAGCCTATCCTAACGCTGGCTTGCCTAATGAGTTTGGTCAGTACGACGAAACCGCGCACGAGACAGCCCACCAGGTAGACGATTTCATGAAAGCCGGTTTGGTAAACATAGTTGGTGGATGCTGCGGTACGACACCCGATCACATCAGGTGTATTGCAGAGCGTGCCGAAAAATATCCTGCACGTTTGATTCCAGAGATTGAGCCGCACATGCGCTTAAGTGGCCTGGAAGCGATCACGCTAACCCCCGAAAGTATCTTCGCCAACGTAGGCGAGCGTACCAATATCACCGGGTCGCCAAAGTTTTCTAAGCTGATCCTGGCTGAAAACTATGAGGAAGCTTTGACCGTTGCCCGACAACAGGTTGAAGGCGGTGCCCAGGTGATCGATATTAACATGGACGAGGGTATGATAGACTCTGAAGCTGTGATGGTGAAGTTTTTGAACCTGGTGGCCTCAGAACCTGATATTTCTAAATTGCCTATCATGATCGACTCGTCAAAATGGTCGGTAATTGAAGCGGGATTGAAATGCGTGCAAGGCAAGGGCATAGTTAACTCTATCTCGTTAAAAGAAGGCGAAGAAAAATTTAAAGAATATGCCCGCAAGATATTAAGCTACGGCGCCGCCACAGTAGTAATGGCTTTTGATGAAACGGGCCAGGCCGACTCACTGCAACGCCGTATTGAGATCTGTAAAAGATCATATGATATTTTAGTGAATGAAGTTGGTTTTCCTCCGCAGGATATCATTTTCGACCCCAATATTTTAACCGTAGCTACCGGCTTAGAGGAGCATAATAATTATGCGGTAGACTTTGTTGAAGCTACCCGCTGGATCAAACAAAACTTGCCATACGCTAAAGTAAGTGGTGGGGTAAGTAATATTTCGTTCTCTTTCAGAGGTAACAATGTGGTGCGCGAAGCTATGCACTCGGCGTTTCTGTATCACGCTATTAAAGCTGGTATGGATATGGGTATTGTTAATGCCGGTATGCTGGAGGTTTACCAGGAGATTGACAAACAGTTATTAGAGCTGGTAGAAGATGTATTGCTGAATCGAAGAGATGACGCTACTGAACGTTTGGTAGAATATGCCGACACCGTAAAAAGCAAAGGCAAAGAAATAGTACGCGACGAAGAATGGCGCAAAGGGCCGGTTGCAGAGCGATTGTCGCACGCACTGGTAAAAGGTATTATAGAGTACCTGGATGCCGACGTAGAGGAAGCTCGTCAGCAATATGCCAAACCGTTGGAAGTGATTGAAGGCCCGTTAATGGACGGGATGAATATAGTGGGCGATTTGTTCGGTGCGGGCAAAATGTTCTTGCCGCAGGTAGTAAAATCTGCCCGGGTGATGAAAAAAGCGGTAGCTTATTTATTGCCGTTTATCGAACTGGAGAAACAACGCGTTATTGATGCCGGTGAAGATTCAAGCGGCAGCCGCGCCAACGCCGGTAAGGTGTTAATGGCCACAGTGAAAGGCGACGTACACGACATCGGCAAAAACATTGTTGGTGTGGTACTGGCGTGTAATAACTTCGAGGTGATTGACCTGGGTGTAATGGTACCGGCGCAACGTATTATCGAGGAAGCTAAAAAACAAGAGGTAGACATTATAGGCCTGAGCGGATTGATCACTCCGTCATTAGACGAGATGGTGCATTTTGCCAAAGAGATGGAGCGCCAGGAATTTACTATACCACTTATCGTGGGCGGTGCTACTACTTCGAGAATTCATGCTGCGGTAAAGATAGCACCTAATTATTCTGGCGCTGCTATCCATGTACTGGATGCTTCAAGAAGTGTTACCGTATGCAGTAACTTAATGAACCGCGATACTCGCAATAGTTACATCCAGGGTATAAAAGACGAATACGAAAAAGCGCGCGAAGCCCATGCCAATAAAAAGTCTGACAAACGTTTTGTGACGTTAGAGCAGGCCCGTGCCGATAAATTCAAGATCGACCTGGACAAAGTTGCACCGAAACCGGCCTTTACCGGCACAAAGGTTTTTGAAGCCTATCCATTGGCCGAACTGGTGCCTTATATCGACTGGACGCCGTTTTTTCATACCTGGGAGTTACGCGGCAGTTATCCAAAGATATTTGACGATAAGTTTGTAGGCGTTGAGGCTAAGAAATTATATGACGATGCGCAAGTGTTACTGAAAGACATTGTAGATAATAATTTGCTGCAAGCAAACGGTGTAATTGGTTTTTGGCCGGCTAATACTGTTGGCGATGATATTGAATTATATACCGATGAAAGTCGCGCACAATTGTTATCTCGTATCCATACGCTTCGTCAGCAATCAGAGAAAGTTAAAGGCGAACCTTATTACGCCTTGTCAGATTTCGTTGCTCCAAAAGAAAGCGGTGTGGCTGATTACTTTGGTGGATTTGCAGTAACCACTGGTATTGGATGCGACGAACTGGTTGCTAAATACGAAAAAGAGTACGACGACTATAACAGCATCATGGCAAAAGCATTAGCCGACAGACTGGCAGAAGCCTTTGCCGAAAAAATGCATGAGCTGGTACGTAAAGAGTACTGGGGCTATTCTGCCGGTGAAGCGCTGACGGTAGAGGAACTGGTAAAAGAAGAATACCAGGGTATCCGCCCGGCACCGGGTTATCCGGCTTGCCCCGAGCACACCGAAAAGATCACTTTGTTCGAACTGCTAAAAGCCGAAGATAACGCACACATGCAATTAACAGAAAGCCTGGCTATGATGCCGGCAGCATCGGTAAGCGGCTTCTATTTTGCGCACCCGCAATCAAGATATTTTGGTCTGAATAAAATTAGTAAAGATCAGATTGAGGATTATGCACGACGTAAAAATATGTCAATCGAAACTGTTGAACGTTGGCTGGGACCAAACCTTAATTATCAATAAATAGTAAAGCGTCATTGCTTCGTTCCTCGCAATGACGGACGGAAAAGAGCTTGAAAAGTATTATACTTGTCACACAAAATGAAGATTACAGAACATATTAAGAATGCTAATGGCAAAACCTTATTTTCCTTTGAGCTTCTTCCGCCTATAAAAGGCCAAAGCATACAAGGCATCTATAACGCTATTGATCCGTTGATGGAATTTAAACCGCCGTTTATTGACGTTACTTCGTCGCGCGAGGAACCGGTTTACAAAGAGCAGGCTAACGGTTTACTGGAAAAAGTAAGTTATCGCAAGCGCCCGGGTACGGTTGCGGTTTGCGCGGCTATCATGAATAAATACGGTGTAGATGCAGTTCCGCATTTAATTTGTGGGGGGTTTACTAAAGAAGAGACCGAGTATGCGTTGATTGATCTGCAGTTCCTGGGGATTGAGAATGTGCTGGTATTGCGTGGCGATGCCCGTAAAACTGAATCGTCATTTATCCCAACCGTAGGCGGTCATAGCTACGCTACTGATTTATTGGAGCAGGTTGTGAATATGAACAAAGGTAAATACCTGCACGAAGAGCATGAGGCGGTTAAGGCTGACTTTTGTATCGGCGTTGCCGGATATCCTGAAAAACATTTTGAGTCGCCCAACTTGAAAACCGACTTTAAATACCTGAAACATAAAATGGATAACGGTGCCGAATTTATCGTTACCCAGATGTTTTACGATATCAACAAGTACGTTGAATTTGTAAATAGCTGCCGTGAAGCCGGTATAACAGCTCCAATTATTCCGGGTTTGAAACCAATTACTTCATCAAAGCAATTGATTAGCTTGCCTAAGATCTTCCATATCGATATTCCGGATGCTTTGAGCGATGCCATACAGTCCTGCAAATCAGAAGCCGATGTAAAAGAAGTGGGTATTGAGTGGATGATCAACCAATGTAAAGAGCTAGTTAAGGTTGGTGCACCCGTATTACATTTTTATACTATGGGCAATCCCGGTCCAACAAAACGAATTGCAGAAGCGATATTTTAAACTACGGGTAAATTTTATATATTAGCTTGTAGTTAAAACCTTATCGTAATGAAGTATTTGTATTTGCTGATATTTGTATTGATGCCTTTTGTTGGTTTCTGCCAGGAATATTTGCCGGGCAGTATTACAAAATCAGATGGTACTAAGCTTGAGGGTTACATTTCTATTGAAAAAAATCTTACACCAACTTATATCAAGTTCAAAGCGAGTCGGGCCGAAGGTGATCTCAGCTATAGCGCCCAGCAATTGTTGGCTTTTCAAATAAACGGTAAAGCTGATTATGTAAGTTATCACGGAATCATCAGTATGGATAAGAATCGATTCCCATACATTGAGCCCTTACTCGATACGATTACAGCCATGGCCACTTTGTTTTTAAAAGAAGTATATCATGGAAAAAACATTAGTCTTTTTTCTCAAACTGATGATTTAAAAACCAGGTATTTTATTACTGAAAGGAATAGCGACCTGCGGGAATTAAAGTTTTACTATTTTAACGCAGGCTATGATGATGATCGGAAGGTGCCCACCTACAAAGCCCAATTGGGACTATTAGCTCAAAAAAATCATAACGACGACAAGTCTTTAATAGCCAAGATCCGTAAGACTCCGTTCGAGGAAGATGGGCTTAAAAAAATAGTGAAGCTGCTCGATTAAAAATATTTTACTTTTTATCGGTATGCTCATAAACCTCGGTGCGTGTAACTACCGAGTCTTTACTGAAATATACAATCAGGCTTTTTCTATGTGCAGGCGATTTACGGGCGAAATCATAGCTGTTATCTAAGATCTGGTAACTGAATTTCAAAGAATCACGACGCTGCGGGCTACCCAGCGAATCAATTACCTGGCGATAGTTTAATCCTTTGATATGATGATTTTGCAGCAAATCATTCAAGATGTCGTTGCGTAAAGGATAATCCAATCCGTCACCATAGCTCCATTTCTGACGATCGAATTTACTGCCGCTGCCACAACCGGTTATTACCGCAATTGCTGTTGTTAATACAAAAATCTGTAGAGAAAACTTCTTGATCATCACACTTAAATTACAAAGCAAAACTACTAAAGCCAAAGGGTAATTTTATATATTCGTTAAAATCAAAATTAACATGATCAAACCTATTCAACACTTGCTGGTGGCGGGTGTGGCTTTAACAGCTTTTTCGTGTCACCAAAAAGCCGTGGTCGACGAACAAGATGGCCTCTCTGCTTTTAACAAAGACAGTCTGGCCAGTCATATCATCACTATATCTGCCGATGATTATAAGGGCCGCCGCCCTTTCACTGAAGGCGAAACCAAAACTATCGCCTATTTACAAGGTACTTACAAAAGATTTGGCCTGGAGCCGGGTAATGGCAGCAGCTATCTGCAGGATGTACCCATGGTAGAAATTACCCCAAAATCTGTATCGCCACTTAAAGTGACCTCCGCTAAAGGCAGCTTTGAGTTGAAAAATATCCAGGATTTTGTGATGTGGACAGAGCGTACCGATACTGTACAATCTTTTAACAATGACGATGTTGTTTTTGCCGGCTTTGGTGTAGTAGCGCCGGAATATAAATGGGACGACTATGCGGGCCTCGATGTTAAAGGCAAAATAGTAATGGTACTGGTAAACGATCCTGGTTTTGAAACCGGTGATACTACCATGTTTAAAGGAAAAACCATGACCTATTATGGCCGCTGGACCTACAAATTTGAAGAAGCCGCGCGTCAGGGAGCGAAGGGTTGTATCATTGTGCATAATACGGCCGCGGCGTCATATCCGTTCCAGGTTGTACAAACCTCAAACGGTGGTGTTAAGCTACATTTAGATAAAAGAGCCAGCCATGACTACCAGTTAGCTTTGCAGGGTTGGATAACGCACGATAATGCTGTTAAAATATTGCAGGCAGGCGGCAAAGACACCAGCGTGCTGCATACTGCCAATAACCGTGGGTTTAAAGGGTTTAATACCGGTGTTAAACTAAGCGAAACGCTGACTACTAAGGTTGTGTTCAACAAATCACATAATGTAATTGCCAAAATTACCGGCACCAAACGCCCGGATGAATATATTATTTACAGCGCGCATTGGGATCACCTGGGCGTAGGCAAGCCAGATGCAAAAGGCGACACCATTTATAATGGCGCTTTAGATAATGCCAGCGGCACGGCGTCAATTTTAGAAGTTGCCCGCGCATTTAAAGCAATGAAAACTCCGCCGGAAAGAACTGTGGTTTTTCTTTCTGTAACCGCAGAAGAGCAAGGTTTGTTGGGATCTGAATATTATGCCGAAAATCCAATTTATCCGGTTGATAAAACGGTAGGTAACATCAATGTAGATTGCATTAACAACATCGGCAAAACAAAAGATGTAAACATTGCAGGTAGCGGAGAGTCAGAACTGGAAGACTATCTGAAAGCAGAATTAGCTAAAACCGGCCGTTACCTGGCGCCCGAAACGCACCCTGAAGCGGGTCATTATTTCAGGTCAGATCATTTTAGTTTTGCTAAAGTTGGCGTACCGTCAATTACTATTGGTGGTGGTATTGATGTAATTGGTAAAGGTAAGGAATATGGTAAGAAGATGGACGACTTGTACACCGCTACCCGCTACCATCAACCAGCCGATCAATACGACAGTACCTGGAATCTGGATGGCGGATTGGAAGACACCGAGCTGTTTTTCCAACTTGGTAAACGCCTGGCTTTTGAAAGTACTTTCCCGCAATGGAAAGAAGGCTCGGAGTTTAAGAAGTTGAGGAAGTAGTATTTTTTTGTTATTGCGCGGTTGGAACGACGAAGTAATCACAAGGAAGTTAAGCTAATTCGCGATTGCCACGCTACGCTCGCAATGACATATTTTAAAGAAAGGCTGCCAGATCTGGCAGCCTTTCTCTTTTAGCTATTCTTCAACAAATAATCCTTAAACACTTCAAAGTCTTTACCTAAAGCAACAGCCTGCTTTTCTTTAGTCTGCAAAGAGGCTACCTGTTCCGGCACTTCAATATGCTCTGCAATCTCCGCAGAGAAAACATCAGGAAATTTACAAGGATGCGCGGTTGAAAGGAAAATACCTGCTGTACCATCCACATGTTGGTCTTGCTGATAATCTTTCAGCGCCTGCCAGGCTATTGCAGTGTGCGGGCAAACTACATATTTGTAATGATCGTAAATAGATTTGATGGCTGCTAGTGTTTCATCATCATTGAAACTATAGCCGGTAATTAAATCTCCGAGCTGTGCAGGATCTTCTTTAAACATATCGGCAATGCGTATCCAGTTACTCGGATTGCCTACATCCATAGCATTTGACAGCGTAGCCACGGATTGCTTCGGTTCGTAAACACCTGATTTCAAAAATTGAGGTACGGTATCATTAGCGTTAGTTGCCGCTATAAACTGCTGCGCTGGCAGCCCCATTTTCCAGGCTAGTAGCCCCGCACCAATATTGCCAAAGTTACCGCTAGGTACCGAGAATACAATCTTGTTTTTACCCTGTTTTAGCGCTTGTGCATAGGCGTTAAAGTAATAGAAAGTCTGCGGTATTAACCGCGCAATATTAATGGAGTTGGCTGACGTCAAACGGTATTTTGCATTCAACTCCGGATCTGTAAAGGCTTGTTTTACCAGCGCCTGGCAATCATCAAAAGTGCCGTCAATTTCGAGCGCGCGGATATTTTGCCCGTTGGTGGTTAACTGCAACTCTTGTATGTCGCTTACTTTCCCTTTGGGATAAAGAATGGTTACGCGGGTATTGGGCACGCCCAAAAAGCCTAGCGCAACGGCACCTCCTGTATCGCCGGATGTGGCTACTAAAACGTCCAATTGCTTTTCGCCTTCCTCCAAAAAGTAGCTCATGACGCGACTCATAAAGCGTGCGCCAAAATCTTTAAAAGCTAATGATGGTCCGTGGAAAAGTTCGAGCACATACACATCGTCTTCCAACTTTACTATCGGCGCATAAAAGTTAATGGCGTCATTAATGATCGCTTTCAAATCATCAGCCGGAATATCATCGCCTAATAAATTTTGAGCTACATGAAAAGCAATTTCGGGTAGCGTATAGCTGTCCAGGTTATTGATAAACTTATCATCCAGCCGCGGTATAGAAACCGGCATATAAAGCCCTTTATCCTGCGGCATACTGTTAAAAACCGCGTCTTTAAAACTTACGCGTGATGCTGTATTGTTAGTACTGTAGAATTTCATTTTTTAATATCGGATGTCGAAATTTCGATTTCGGATTTATTTTATTTGTCATTGCGAGGAACGACGCAACCGCAAGGAGAAAAGTGCGCGATTGCTTCGTTCCTCGCAATGACATTTTTTTACTTTTTAATTTTGACTTTTTACTTAACCCAACACCCTCGGCCCCGCCTCATTAATTGGCGATACATAACCGTTTGATCCTATTTTAATGCCCGTTAAATGTTGCTGCAGTTTTTGGGTGATGGCATGAGCTGTCTGCTCATCGCGGGTAAAGGCAAATACCGATGGCCCCGAACCAGAAATACCAAAACTTACTGCACCCAGCTCCATAGCCATTTCGCGCATTTTATAAAAATCAGGGATCAGCATAGAGCGCACCGGCTCTACCAGCACATCCTGCATACTGCGGCCTATCAGGTCAATATCATTCATAAACAAGCCGCTTACCAGGCCGGCAATATTGCCCCACTGGGTAACCGCATCCTTCATATTGATTTTGGTACGGATGATCTGCCTGGCCTCGCGGGTAGGTACATCTACATCTGGAAAGACAATCGCACAAAACAAACCTTTTGGATGAGGCAAACGCACTACGTCTAAAGGTTCATAACTGCGGATAAGCACAAAGCCACCAAACAGGGCCGGAGCCACATTGTCGGCATGCCCATGTCCGCAGGCCATTTCTTCACCTTTCATGGCAAAGGGTAATTGATGGATCGGATCGCTTGTATCGCCCAATAAAGTTTTAGCGGCAAATAATCCCGCCACCGTACTAGCTGAGCTTGAACCCAAACCACTGCCAATCGGCATTTTTTTGTGCAGCTCAATGTCGAGTCCTAAGTCGGTACGACCAATACTTTCCAGATAATGTTTAACACTTACGCTCACCGTATTCTTAGCTGGGTCCATCGGCAGGCGACCGTCATCCCCCGTGATTTTACTAATGGTGATACCCGGTTTATTTGTAACACGCATCACAACCTCATCGCCGGGCGCATTAACGGCAAAACCCAAAACGTCAAAACCGCAAACCACGTTAGCAACAGTAGCCGGAGCAAAAACCTGTATGCTGGCACCTACCTTTAAATTATCGGTAGCTATCATTTCTTGTATGTTATTTTCCATAAAAATTTCAATCGACTAATTAGCACCCACATTGATCAAATCTGCAAATACACCCGCAGCGGTAACCTCTGCGCCGGCACCCGGACCTTTTACCACTAATGGGCGCTCTTTATAACGGTCGGTGGTGAAAGAAATAATGTTATCACTGCCGGATAACATATAGAATGGATGGTGTTCATCAACCATTTCTAAAGTAATGGAGGCTTTTCCATTTTCCAGCTTACCAATATATCTGAGTACTTTATTTTCCGCTTCCGCGCGATCTTTGATGTTGGCGAAAAAAGCGTTTTCGTCTTTCAGCGTCTGGTAAAAATCATCTACTGAGGCTGCATCTAAACTGGCCTGTGGTAGCATGCTTTGTATAGATACATCGGATGCTTCTAATGCGTAACCCGCATCGCGGGCAAGGATCAGCATTTTGCGCATAAAATCGGTGCCGCGCAGGTCGTCGCGTGGGTCGGGTTCGGTATAGCCTTTTTCCTGCGCCAGTTTTACGGTGTCGTGGAAGTTAGCATCACCTTTAAAGTTGTTAAATAGGAAGGATATAGTGCCGGATAATATAGCTTCTATCTTTTGCACCCGGTCTCCGCTATTCATTAAATCTTTTAATGTGCGAATAATAGGCAGACCGGCACCTACATTAGTTTCATAAAAGAAATCAACCCCGTGCTGGCGTGCAGTATCTCTGAAGATTTTATATTGTTGATACGAAGCCGAGTTACCGATCTTGTTACAGGTAACTATAGATATGGTCGACTTCAAAACATCCTCATAAAACTCAATGGGTTTGGGGCTGGCGGTGTTGTCAATAAACACACAGTTAGGCAGGTTCATGTTTTTCATTTTGGCTATGAAAGCCGACAGATCAGCCTGCTCGCCTGAATGGTCCAGTTCTTCCTCCCATTTACTTAGCGAAACACCATCGGTATTGAAAATCATTTTACGGGTATTGCTTATGCCCACCACTTTTACCTGGATGCCGTTATTTTCTTCTAAGAAGGCGGTATGGCCATTTAGTTGGGTGAATAATGTCTTGCCTATGTTGCCGGTGCCCAGGCAAAAGGCGTGTAAGGTCTTGGTGAGCTGCACAAAGAAAGCATCGTGCACTGCATTAAGAGCTTTAGCCAAATCGTGCGACGATACAATAACCGAAATATTATATTCTGACGATCCCTGTGCAATAGCGCGTACATTAACCCCGTTACGGCCCAGCGAGTGAAATAGTTTTCCGGATACACCCGGGGTCTCTTTCATGTTCTCGCCTACACACGCCAGTATGGCTAAATCTTTTTCTATTTCCACATGCTCCAGCTTTTTGGCCAGTAACTCCAATTCAAATTCATGTTCTATGACTTGTCTTGCGCGCTCGGTGTCGCCCGGCGAAACGGCAAAGGTTATACTATGTTCTGATGAAGATTGGGTAATCAATATCACGTTGATTTGCTCGCGGGCAAGCAAAGAAAACAGTCTGCCGCTAAAGCCTGATTTACCCACCATACCGCTGCCTTCAACATTTAAAATGCTAATGTTATTGATGGACGATATGCCTTTAATAGCCAGGTTTGAGGGGCTGCAATGATGCTGAATAACAGTGCCTTCAAATTGGGGTTCGAAAGTGTTTTTGATGACGATGGGGATCTTTTTCAAAAAAGCCGGGATCATGGTTGGCGGATAGATAACCTTGGCGCCAAAGTAGGATAGCTCCATGGCTTCGGTATAAGTAAGCTCGGGCAAAGAGAATGCTTTTTTCACCATGCGCGGGTCGGCGGTCATCATACCGTTCACGTCGGTCCAGATCTGGATCTCTGAGGCATTAAGCGCTGCGCCAAATATGGCTGCGGTATAATCGCTGCCACCACGGCCCAGGGTAGTGATCTGCCCTTCGTCATTACTGGCTATAAAGCCGGTAACAAACAAGGTTTTACCTTTATTTTCCTGATATAAGCCTTTGATCAATTGCTCAGTTAACCCGGTGTTCACTTTAGCCTGACCAAAAGAGCTGTCTGTTTTAATAACTGTCGACGCATCCACAAACTCGGCCGGGAAATACTGTGCAGCAATCTTACTAATCATCAGCGTCGAACAGCGCTCACCGAAACTGATAATCAGGTCGCGGGTTTTGGCGGTTAGCTCGCGGAGGGTCAACACTCCCTGCAATAGCTCTTCCAATTGGTTAAAGTTGATTTTTAACCGTGTCAGGGCCGGGTTTTGATCGCGAATTTCCAGCAGCGCTTTAACCACTTCAAAGTGGCGTTTTTCCAGTTCAGCCAGTTGCTTGGCAAAATCGTTGCCATGGGATGCTTCCTCGGCCATGGCAATAAGCAGGTTGGTTACGCCGCTCATGGCCGATAATACAACTACCGGTTTGTCGGCAGTGGCTTGGTTACTTTCGTGTTCCTGTTTAAGAATGTTTAACAGGGCTTGAATACTTTGAGCCGAACCTACGGATGTTCCGCCAAATTTTAGAATCTTCATTATTGGGGTTATTTAAAACAAAAGCGCCTTCCTCTGTGTGGAGGAAGGCGCTCATGTGGTTGTGTTTTTTATGTCTTTACACCATACGATTATCTTCCTCCGTGGCTATTGCCGGTGGTTGTAATCGTTGTTGATGTGATGTTTGTAATAATCATTTTCTTATGGCAGCAAATTAAATGCTTAATTTTCTAATAAACAAGAATTATTATTTTATTTTTTAGCTACTCTGCAGATTTTGTCAGCTTTAACGATAAAGATCACCTTTAAACCGATTTGCCAACAGTCCTGTTGCCTGCGCTAAATCAAGGTCGGCCACTAAAATACCCGGTTCGCCATAAGGCTGAAAAGCAAGGCACTCGCCCGAAGGGCTAATTACCGATGTTGCCGAATCGGGATATTGGAAACTGTAATTAGTGCTGGCAAAGTAAATGGTGTTTTCAATAGACCGCATCAGCATAGCTTTTTCGTAGTAGGGGTTAGCCATGCTGCCCCATTCAATAGGTGAGTTGCCTTCCTCATCACTCCCCGCACAGTGTGGGTGAAATACAATTTGCGCACCTCTTACCGCTGCCCAACGTACCAGCTCCGGGTAACGGAAACCTTCATGGCAGATCACAATACCGAATTTTACCCCGTTAATTTCAAATAGTTTGCGTTCGGTGCCGGGCCTCCAGATGTCATCCTCGCTGGGGTCGAGTTGAGTTTTAGCTTGATAACCTTGCAGTTCGCCGTTGGCGGATATTACCCAGGCTACGTTTAGATAGCTTTCGTCTGCGTACCAATCCATAGGCAATATGATGGCGATTTGATAAGTGGCGGCTATCTGACGCGCGGTAGATAAAGCCGTTTCTAATTGCCGTGCTGTGGCTTTTTCGACATTAAATTCTGGATACGGATAACCGGGGATAAACGATTCGGGAAAACAAACGATCTCTGCTTTTTGGATAGCCGCCTCGCTAGCTAGTTTTTCAAGCCATTGCAATCCATCTGCTATTGATTTTGGAAAAGAAGGTGTTGCTAACGCGATTTTCATAAGCGAAAGGGTTATTGCCTTAAAGTTCGGGATTTTTATGCAGATGTCGCAGGTAATTTCCCAGCGCTTGGTTAAATTTTTACCTTTACCACAAAATGCAGGGATTAGTCATAAAATCAACCGGAAGCTGGTACCAGGTGCAAACACCTGATAAGCAGCGGTACGACTGCCGGATAAAAGGGATCTTCAGAACCAAGGGCATTGTAACGACTAATCCGTTGGCTGTTGGCGACGAGGTAGATTTTGAACTGGAACCCGAGCAGCAAACCGGTGTGATCACCAACCTGCATCAGCGCAAAAACTATATCATCCGCAAGTCTATCAACCTGTCTAAACAAGGGCAGATCATTGCCGCCAACCTTGATCAGGCTTTATTGATTGTGACGCTGGCTTCGCCGCGAACCTCGTTGGGGTTTATAGATCGTTTCCTGGTTACCGCCGAGGCTTATGATATCCCCGCTAAATTGGTTTTTAATAAACTTGATCTGTTTAGCGATGAAGGTTTAGCGATCTTGGCCGATTACAAGTCGGTTTACGAAAATATTGGCTATCCGTGTTACGAGGTATCTGCTCTTGAAGGTACCAATATTGAGCAGGTGCAAGCTTTGTTGGCCGATAAGGTTACGTTGATCTCCGGTCACTCGGGCGTAGGCAAGTCAAGTATGATCAATGCCTTATTACCAAAGTTAGATCTGCGAACCAGCGAGGTATCTGAATGGAGCGACAAAGGCACCCACACCACTACCTTTGCCGAAATGTTTGAGCTGCCGCAGGGCGGTTTTATTATAGACACACCGGGTATTCGGGAACTAGGTGTTATCGATATAGAAAAGCAGGAGCTAAGTCACTTCTTCCCCGAAATGCGCGAGCGCATGCACGATTGCAAATTCAACAACTGCCAGCATATTAACGAGCCAGGCTGTGCCGTTGTAGCTGCTTTAGAACGCGGCGAGATCGAGCCATCGCGCTATGATAGTTATCTGAGTATTTATAATGGTAATGATACGCGGGCTTAAGCTGATATCTGCTCTCTGAATTGCAATTTGATTATTGGCCAAAACCAATATCCCTATAAAAGGTTGATCTTTATATCAATAAGCCTGTATTATGAAAAAACGGATCATAGCTCTGCCGTTACTATTACTCGTTATGGTGGCATTTTGTACCATGGATAACGGTGCCTGGACATTAATCCCTTCCACCAATACGCCGCCATCGCGCAATGAATGTGGGTTTGCCGCAGTTAAAGGGAAGATCTATTTAGTGGGTGGCGACGCACCCGCACAGCCGGTCGGGATCTATGATCCGGCAACCTCATCGTGGACTAAAGGGGCTATGGCCCCATCTATTATGCACCACTTCCAGGCGGTTGGTTTGGGCGACAAGGTTTATGTGCTTGATGCCTTTTCAGATCGCAATTACCCTAACCAGGTGCCATTGGCAAATGCGTATGCTTACGATACCAAAACCGATAACTGGCAGGCTTTGGCAGGTTTACCTGAGGGTCGCCGCCGTGGCGGGGCGGGGGCCGCGGTGCATAATGGCAAACTGTATTTGGTATGCGGTATTCTACATGGGCACCACGACGGCACCAATGGCCTATTTGATGAGTACGACCCCAAAGCCAATACCTGGACCAGCCTGCCCGACGCGCCGCATATCCGCGACCATAGCATGGCCGTAGTGGTGAAAGATAAATTGTATGCCATAGGCGGGCGCAACACCAGTTTGCACGATGCTGGCAACTTCATGTCTTTCTTTGATAAGGTGGTGTTAGACGTGGACTGTTACGACTTTAAAACGGGTAAGTGGAGTACGTTACCGGCCAAACTACCCATGGGCACCGGCGGCGGCAACTGTGTTAACCTGGATGGCAAGATCTTTTATATAGGCGGCGAACGCGCCACCGGGACCAAACCCAACGGACCGCAAACCGACGTATTCTACCTTGATCCCGAAACCGATACCCAATGGCATCCCGCGCCAAGCCTAAACAAAGCCCGGAACGGCGTAGGTGCTGCGGTATACAATCACCATATCTATATTGCGGGTGGGGCTAGTGGCGACATTGGTTTGGAACGGTTTGGGTGGCAGTAGCTGCGACGACTGTTTTGTTTCACGTGTGTGTGCAATAGGTGAAACAAGTGAAACAGATTTTTGCATCAATTAATTGATATACAATGTATTGTAAAAATTGAGTGAAACAAAATGAAACAGTAAAAAGTACTTTTAAGTCATTTTTTGTTTCACTGAGATTTTTTGTCATTGCGCGCGAGAATGCAATGTTCGCGATTGCCACGCTACGCTCGCAATGACAAAAGAATGTTTTTAAAGCGCTATAAAGCACTAATTTTCTCCAAAAAAGCTTTAAATCATTTTAATCGCCCAATAAAGCTTTTAAGTTATCCAGTGTATCCGCTTCTTCTTTTGGTTTGTCGTGGCGCCAGCGGAGGATGCGGGGGAAACGGAGGGCGATGCCCGATTTATGTCTGGTAGACCGGTTAATGCCTTCAAAGCCTATTTCGAAAACCAGTTCCGGTTTTACCGTGCGTACTGGTCCGAATTTCTCCAGCGTATTGCGCTTCACAAAATAATCGACCTTGTTAATCTCAGCATCGGTTAAACCTGAGTAGGCTTTGGCGAAAGGGACCAGCTTATCTCCGTCCCAAACTGCAAAAGTGTAATCTGTGTACAGATCGGCGCGGCGGCCGTGACCCTTTTGAGCGTAGATCATTACCGCATCGACCGACAGCGGATCGATCTTCCATTTCCACCAGTCGCCGCGCTTGCGGCCAACCTGGTAGGTAGCGCTTTTGCGTTTCAGCATAATGCCTTCGGCAACCATCGCTCTTGATTGCGTGCGGACAGTCGCCAGATCATCCCAACTATCAAAATCAATCAATGCCGAGATCCTAAAGATCTCTGGGAAATTGGTGGCCGATTGTAACTGCTCCAAAATGAGCCTGCGTTCGCTTTGCGTTTTGGTGCGGATGTCCTCGCCGGCGTATTCCAGGCAGTCGTAGGCGATCAATGCTACTGGGCTTTCTTCCAGGATCTTTTTACTCAAATTCTTACGACCGATACGTGTTTGCAAAACATTAAATGGCATGGGTAATCCGTTTTGAAAACTTAGTATTTCGCCATCCAGCACCGTACCATCGGGCAGATCGTTTAGAAAGGGATGCAGTTCCGGGAACTTTTCCGTCGCCAAATCCTCGCCGCGGCTCCAGATAAAGATCTTGCCTTCGCGCTTAATCAACTGTGCGCGAATACCGTCCCATTTCCACTCGGCCTGCCAATCAGCGGCATCGCCTAAAGCACTTTTTAAATCATCTGCCGACTTATGCACTTCCGAGGTCTCCTGGATAGGGTAAGCCAAAAAGAAAGGGTAAGGGCGCGATATATCATCGGCAGCGCCTTGCTCCTGGATCAGTTGCTCATAAGTATATGTTTCAGGCACCCAGTTGCCCATAATGCGGTGGGTAAGCGTGGCTGCGTCCAACTTGGTAATGTCGGCCAGCGCCTTGATCACCAGGTTTTGAGACACCCCGACGCGAAAGCTGCCGGTGAGTAATTTGTTAAACACAAAACGTTCCTGCGTGTCCAGTATCGCCCATGAGTCAATAAGCCAGAGCTTGCGTTCTTCTTCGGTCTTGGCGCTTAATTCGTTGAGTTCGCCTATCCAGTCCGTCAGGGTTTTGTTGCTGATGCTCGTGGTATTTTGCGGCATCAGCAGGGCCATGGTTTCTGCCAGGTCGCCTACCACATGGTAGCTCTCCTCAAATAGCCAGATAGGTATATTGGTGATCTCCGTAGCCCAGGTACGCACCTGTGTAGAATTGATAATGCGCTTAGGTTTGCGGCCGGTGAACAGGGCCAGCATGTGCATTTTATCGGTATCGGGTACGCTGTTAAAGTAGTCTTTTAACACCTTAACCTTTTCGTTGGTTTTGTTGGTCTCGTCTAAAGAGAGGAAAAGTTGGGCGAAGGCTCTCATGAGTTCACCCCCTCTCCCTCTCCCCGGCCCTCTCCAAAGGAGAGGGAGCTATCGGCGACCGGTTCTTCAGATGGCACCGATTCCAGCGCCTCATCATCACCATATAAAGTATGTACCTCATGTGCGTCAAAACCAATCTCGTTTAAATAACGCGTAAAAGTAGCCGTATAACCGTGCGTCAAATAAACCTTTTCGCAGCCGGTAGCGTCAATGGCGCTCACCAGTCCGTCCCAATCGGCATGGTCCGAGAGTATAAAACCGCGATCAGCAGCGCGACGGCGCTTGGCGCCGCGGATAGCCATCCAGCCCGAACAATAACCAAAACTATAAGGCTGAAACTTGCGCATCCAGGGTGTGCCTACCGATGATGGAGGGGCGATGATAATGCCGTTGCGCACTTCTTCTTTTGGGGTATCTAAGGTTATTCTTTCTGTAGGATTTAGGATGACACCATTGCGGCGCAAAGCCTCGTTGGTATTCTCAATTACCCCATGCGTATACACTGTGCCGATAGACAAATCCAAATTTTGTAAAATACGCTGCGCCTTACCTAACGAGTAACCGACAATAACCGTAGCCACCCCATTATTAGCATTATTGCGCCACCAGTTATTTACCTCGTCAAAAATCTGTACCTGTGGCTTCCATTGATAAACCGGCATACCGAAGGTGCATTCTGATATAAAGTGATGGCATTTAACCGGCTCGAATGGCGTGGAGATGCCGTCGTCCTCTGTCTTGTAATCGCCGGACACTACCCAAACCTCACCCTGGTATTCGACCCGAATCTGCGCCGAGCCTATCACATGTCCCGCAGGAAATAAAGAAATGCTGACGCCGTTTTTGACTACGGTTTCGCCATATTCAACGGTTTGCAATTGGATGTCGCCGAGGCGATAATATAATACCTCTCTCGACAGGTGGTGCGCCAGGTAATGCTTGTGCCCAAAATAGGCGTGGTCGGCATGGGCGTGAGTAATTACGGCATCATCTACCGGTTTCCAGGGGTCAATGTAAAACCTGCCTTTATCGCAGTAAATGCCTTTATCTGTAAATTCAAGCAAGGGTTTCTTAGCCATTTTAAGTAAACCAGCGGGAGGGGAATTGGTTTTAACGCAAAATGCCAACCCTCTTTCCCGCTTGCGGAAAAGAGGGTCGGCCAGCGAAGCGTAGTCGGGGTGAGTCGACGCTGTCAGGTAATTATGGCGCTCCCGCTGATAGAAGCGGGCAGTCCGCCTGTAGGCGGATCATACGCCTTCAGGCCTTAAGCGCAAGGCCGGTATCCGCTGCAATCCTTAGTGCAAAACGCGCGCTGATTACTCACCCGGCCGATGCTTCGCTAGACAGTACCTCTTCGCCTTTGGCTGAAAGAGGGTTAAGAACTTTTGAAGGCAAGGATACTGGCCGTTTTGGTGTCATCACCAACAACGAGCAGTAATTATTCTAAAAGCCGTCATTGCGAGGAACGAAGCAATCTCTACACTTGCTAATCAATATGAGAAGTCATTGTTGTTGGCTGTCGCCCAATGAGATTATACACAATGACTGTCTGTTGTAGAGATTGCTTCGTTCCTCGCAATGACGCGGCGGAGAGGGTGGAGGGTAGGATAATGGAGTTTGGCAATTTGGTACTTGTTGGTGATAACACCAATAAGGACAAAGGAATACAAATTGGCATTAAAGCAAAAATCCCGGCTTGTAGGCCGGGATTCAATATTTGTTTTAAATGCTGCTTAAAAAGTCTTAGCAGGCGTATTAACCTTAGTAACCTTGGTATCCAAATTAATATAGTCTACCAAAATTTGGCCGGCTTCTACTTTCAGCGGATCAAGCTCTTCGTTTTTAGGTTTGGTTTCACCTTTCTTTAAGGCTTTATAACCCATGGCAACGCGCAGGCTGTTGTCACGAGCCAAGGTTTTAGCCTCGTCATCATCGCGTTGTTTTTTAAGGTCCTGCTCATTAAGCGTAACAGATTTTTCTTTTTCGCTTTTTCTGTAATCGGCAACCGTTTGCTCATAAGCTTTATAAGCTGCGCTGTTTGCAATGCGTTGTGTGTGCATTTTATTTAACGTCGGAATTACCGGTGCCAAATCGCCTGCCTTAACATAATCGCTTTTAGGTATTATATCAAAAGGCAGGGCAGATGGATCGGTATCCTCGCCATATTTATCTAACGGAATTAATGACGGGAACTGAACATCTGGTATAACGCCTTTATGCTGAGTTGAATTTCCGCTGATGCGGTAAAACTTGGCAATGGTTAAGTTTAACTGGCCAAATTGATTGGTGCTGCCACTTGTTGCTTCCGGTTTTTTAGCACCCGCAGTAAGGCCCAGTTTTTCTGCAATTGACGGGGTGATCACCTTATCAAGATCGATCTCGTTTTGCACGGTACCCTTACCATAAGTTTGCGTACCGATAATCAAACCGCGACCATAATCTTGAATAGCGCCGGCAAAGATCTCAGAGGCTGACGCGCTAAAGCGATCTACCAAAACAGCCATAGGGCCTGAATAGGCTATCGATGGATCTTCGTCTTTATTTACGTCAATTTGATCCTGCGTATCTCTAACCTGTACTACCGGGCCGGTTTTAATAAACAAGCCGGTTAATGAAATAGCTTCGTTTAATGAGCCACCGCCGTTTTCGCGCAAATCCACCACAATACCATCCACGCCCTTACTTTTCAAAGTATCTAATACTAAACGCATGTCGCGGGTGGTGCTTTGGTAATTAGGATCGCCGGCACGGGCAGCGTTAAAGTCGGCATAAAAAGCAGGCACGTTAATGATACCTATTTTTAAGTTTTTGCCGTTGCTGTTGTAGGTTTTAATCTCTTCTATCTTAACCAGCTGATCTTTCAGTACAATTTTGTCGCGTACTAATTCTAAAATTTTTGGCTGATCTGAAACTGATTTGCTTTGTGGCAGTATTTTAAGTTTAACAACGGTGCCTTTATTGCCACGAATTAGTTTGATGGCGTTATCTAAGCGCCAGCCGATGATATCCTGAAACTCGCCGTCTTTTCCTTGCGCTACAGCCAGGATCCGGTCGCCAACGTTAAGTTGATGACTTTTATCGGCCGGGCCGCCCACAACTATAGATTGAATAGTTACATACTCGTTCTTGCTTTGCAGCGTAGCACCAATACCTTGTAAAGATCTTGACATCTCCATATTAAATTGAGCCGCATTAAACGGATCAAAGTAATTGGTATGTGGGTCAATAGCTTCGGTAAAATCATCCATAAACAATTGAAAAACGTCATTACCGTTTAGCTTGCCATTTTGAAGTAACAGATCCTCATAGCGTTTTTTAAGCTTCTCTTTGTTTTTGGCGACATCCTTATCAGCCAGGGTTAAGTTAAGCAGATCGTATTTTACACGTTTGGTCCACTCGGCATCCATTGCAGACGGAGAGGCTACCCAGGGCAGATCTGTACGATCGTAAGTGAATGATTCATTTTTACTGAAATCAAAATCATTACTTAACTGGGCTATAGAGTATTTAATACGCTCCTGGTATCTTTTCTGAAAAATATTGAAAATGTAAAAAACATCGTTCAGATTGCCATTTTTGATATCATCGCTAAATGAGTTTTTGTATTTGTCAAAATCCTGAATGTCAGAAGCCAGTAAGTAGGTATGTGTTTCGTCAAGGCTTTTAATATACCGGCCATAAATTACTGCCGACAGTGAATCATTCAGATCAACCTTTTTGTAGTTGTACTGCGTTATAAATTTAGCTACGGTTTTACATACCAGGCTTTGTTGCTCGGTAGGTTCTAAATTATTTGATCCGGGTACTTTTTTAGGTGGGGCTGTAGGTGCAGCGTGGCAAGCCAAAGCGGCGCCCACGGCAAGCACAAAATAAAATTTCTTAAACATATCTTTTACTAACGTTAATTCGGTTGTTCTTGTATGGTACATCAATACTTGTGCCTATTTGTAAATTGCTAATGTAAAAAAAGAGATGGTCAATTAACCATCTCTTTATATAAGACTAATAACAAGTAACAATATTACAATAATGTTTTACTGTTTTGTTATTGCGCTAAGTATTTTACGTAAATGTTATAAAGCGTGCTTATTTGCGGTGGCAGCAGCAGCTGCTTTGCTGTTTTCCAGCTCTACCGCCTCGGCATAGCGTAGTTCTGCTTTTACCACGGCAACTTTACTGGTTTGAAGAAATTTTATTTTATTGTCTATAACGGTAATGTCTGGCTGCATAGCTTTTGCTACGGCCAGCTCACGCGCTTCCTGTAAATCGGCCATGGCCAAAGTCTGTTCGCCAATAGCACTTTTAATCTGGGCCAATAAATACAGGTTATCCAGTACGTGGCGGGTATCAGTGCCCTGTTTGGCTATATTGTTACTTTGTAACAGGTACCATTTGGCTTCAGAAAAACGATTTTGCTGCAGATAAAGCACTGCCAGCGCTGTAAAGTTATAGCTGGCATCGTTATAAACCCTGAAACGCATGTTATGCTTGGCCTGTTTTAAAATTACATCCTCTTCGGCCTCTAAATTAAAAGAAGAACGAGGCAGCTGAATAGCAACAAGCGCAGCCGGTAACACAGCTTTTTGAATTTGATTGCTTATTGATTGCGATGACGAGAATTGTACAGCGGATAAAAAAGGCTCACGAACAGGTTTGGGGTTACTTTGCCAAAATTGCGCTGACGCGGTTAAGCTTAACGTGCTTAATGCTAAAAAAAGAAAAAATCTCATCAATATCTGTTTGTTTAAATTAACAGTCCAGTATAACGATATATTTAGGCAGTTATTATACTGCCAATTTAGGTATTTGTCTTCAGGTTAACAAATATATCGTCAAATTTAAATTGATGCCGGTAAGGTTAGGTAAAACGTGGTGCCTTTGCCGGCAGCGGTTTCAAACCACACTTTGCCACCCGCATTTTCGACCGAGTTTTTCACAAAGGCCAGACCAAGGCCGGTGCCCGAGCTTTTAGTGGTAAAGTTAGGTTCGAATATTTTTTCGTGCATACCTTCTGGTATACCGTTACCGTTGTCTTTTACGGCCAGCATGATTTGTTTTTGCGCCGTTTCATAAGTAATATCCAGTATGCCTGCTCTGTCGGGCGGTGTCGCTTCGATAGCATTTTTTAACAGGTTATTAAAACAGCGTAACAGTTGGTCCTTATCGGCCAATACCAAAAAGGGTGTTTCGGGTACCTGGTAATTGATGGTAAAATTATCGGTTTGTTTAAAAATGGTTACCGCCTGGTTAATTACCTCAAATACATTGAAACGCTCCATCCGTGTATCCGGCATTTTGGCAAAAGCCGAAAATTCCGAGGCTATTTGCGATAAACTTTCAATCTGTTCTACGAATGATTTGCTGAAACGCTCAAACTTCTGGTCAAACTTGGCATCTTTCTCGCGCCATGATTTTTCCAATAACTGCAAGCCCAGCTTTAAAGGCGTAAGCGGATTCTTGATCTCGTGCGCTACCTGTTTGGCCATTTCGCGCCAGGCGCTTTCACGTTCAGACTGCGCCAGCCGCGAAGCACTTACCTCCAGCGCGGCAATCATGTTGTTGTATTCTTTCACCAGTGCGCCAATTTCGTCATCGCTGTCCCATTTAATGGGTTCGTTCTTTTTGCCATAAATGGTTTTACTCAAGCTTTGCTGAATAAAACTGAGTGGGTTGGTGATCTGCCTGGCAATGATTACGGCAAACAAACCTATTGCTATAAAAATAATAGCGTAAATTTCAATCATGATGTTCAATAACGAACCTATGCGCTCCTGGTAATCGGCCTGGTTAGAGAAATAAGGCAACTGTAAAAAGGCAATAGTTTGACCTTTAATATTGCGGATAGAAGCATACACCGTTTTATAATGCAGCCCACCAATAACTTCGTCGTTTACAATGTCAGAACGTTTCTCATTATAGAGATTGATGAAGGCACGTGCGTTCATCCGTTTGGCTATCAACCCGTAATCGTAAATGCGGGGCTGGGTAGTGATCAGCAATGAACCATGACTGTCAAATAATACCAGGTCTGAGGAATAAGAGGCTGCCAATGCGTCGAAACTAAGCTGGCTCTGCTCGTTGATGTGGGTCATGTATTTATCAAACAGCCCATTTTCAAATACATCGGTAATCTTGATGATCCTGTCGCGGATCATTTTGTCCTGCTGCGCCTGGTATTGCGAACTGATAGATATGTAGGTAACAATACCCACCAAAATCAGCGTCACCACAACTGCAAACACCATCGAGAACTGGATACGTGTCTTATAAAGTATCTTATCCAGCGTGATCTTGATACCCCATTTAATTTTGTTATTGGTGATGGTTAAGATCTTGATACGCAGCCAGGCCCAGCTAGCCACAAACACAATTACGCTAAACAACAGCAGAATAATAAAAAAGAAAGTAACCGAAGTGATGCCGTCAATAAAAGCGGTATCCTCTTTACTGATCACAATCACATTACGCTCTGAGGGTTTATAGATAAGATGGTTATAAGTAACCGACTTTTGGTACCAGTTACTACCCTCGTTAGTTGTAGTTTTATAATTAAATGTTTTAAGCGGATACTGGTAATTGATACGCCTGGTTTTATAAACATAATTGCCGCTTTGGGCCACCAGATTATTGTCTGAGTAGAAAGCGTACGAGTAATTTTTAAAATCGTTTTTATCCTCCAAATGGCCATCAACCAGCAGTTCGGGGAAATAGTCTGACGTTTGCAACGCTTTTGATTTAAGCTCGACTACAATAGAACCCAAAGTCTTATCCTGCTGGGTTACCGGCAGTATGGCAAAGTAGTTCTGAAACCCAAAAGACAGATTGGCGCGGTAAAAATAGCTGGATACCTTGAACGAGTTGTACAGCACCATGTCCTTATAAACAGATAGCGGGTAATCCTGGTCAGATGATAATAGTTTCTCGTCGGCACTATACTCATGTACCTTAAAATCGTATTTTGATAAATACCCGTCAAAATAAAGCTTTTGTAAGCGATTTTGCAGGTAATCGTTATTGCGTAAAGTGTCATTAAAGTAGCTGGTAATGAGTGGGTCTTTTACTATCTGGCGTTCTATTTTTTTAAACAGATAGTCGGCAACTGAATCAGTTGGGTTCTCCAGTTTTCGCACCAGTGTTTTGCGGGTTTCCTTTTCTTTTATATCATCGAAATGGTTAAGGCTGATGGATGCAATCATAGCGCAAAGCAGCAATACGCCGGCAAACATAAAGGTAGTGGGGCGGCCGTTGTTGTAGTGATAGCCATAACCCCGTATAATGACTATCAGCCCCCAAAAAATGTAATAGCTTATAAACTCATGCCTGTTAATACTAAAATAGCAGGTAGCGGCAATCATGCCTGCTATTAAAAGAATAAGCTGATGTTTTACAGGCACCGGTACCCGGCTGCACATGGTTTGAAACACTTCATCAAGCAAGTAAAAAATGAAGAAACTGAAACAGAGCATTAATATGCCGCACAAACTGTACACAGACAGACCAAGCACGTTGTTGACATCAAAATTGATGTCTGAGCGCATAACCAGGCCATAAAACAATCTCATCGCTATATTAGCCACGGCAATAAGTACGGCGATACAGAATATTACCAGAACATATCCGCCAATTTTCCCGGGGAGATATTTAGTGAGTTTAAAACGCTGGCGATAAATGAAAGCCACCAGCCAGCTTACCAGGAGTATATTAATGCATAGATCGCCCAGTGATGGAAATAGTTTATTGGAGAAGTATAACTGCGGATTAAAAATGTCAAGCCGGTAGGTAAAGTTGGGCCAGTTATATTGCAGGTTAAGATATCTAACCCCCACAACAAACAAAGCCAGGAAAATAAAGGATAAGAATAAGTGCCCCTTGTTGACGAAGTAAGAGCAAATATTCTGCACCAGCAAGCAAATGATCACAAAGGTCATGAGCCATAGCACCAGCTCGAAATAAAAGAAGCGGTAGTTAACCTCGTTCGATTTTACTTTAACGGAGAACAGGTATGTTTTACCTACGCTATGTACCGCATAGGTATCCTTGTCGGTAAAATCTGCAATGTCAATGTTATTGTCTTTGAGCAGATCCTTGTCGAAAACGTTTTCCAGGTATTGATTTTGTACGGCGTAATTGGTTTTTACGGGGATGAGAAACATTACCGAAAAATTGCCGTCGCTTTTCTTGATAGACTCGTAATAACCGTTAGGACCCTTAATAAACGAGTAGCCATTTTTTATAAAACCCACATTTTGCGGAATAATGGCAATATCACTCCAATACTGAACCTCATCGTTTTTTAGGGTGATGACATAAATGCCGCGATCGTCGGTAAACTCCTGGATACACTTTAGCCCGTCTTCATAATTATTGGCGATGCCTTTAAAGCGATTTAGTGCTGCAGGTGTGTTGATGGCATTGTTAACATAATCTTCTTTTTGATGAAGACCGTTTTCGAGCATTTTAGCCGTCTGAGATAAATTTACAGCAGGAGTATACGTCGACCGTACTATTAAGGCCGTTAGCAATAAACTGGCGCCCAGCAGGGCCAGCATTAATCGTATTTTTGCTGCGTAACTCAAAAGCGTTATAAGATGTTTAGACGTTGGTAAACTTACAAATAAAAAAAAGCCGCTTTAGTTTGCGGCTTTGAAAAATTTATGTTGTAATTGAGCAAATGTTTATACTATTGATGCACTTGCGGTAGGCATAGCGCGATCAACCTTTTTAACCAGTCCCTGTAAAACATTACCCGGGCCAACTTCTGTAAATGAAGTAGCGCCGTCCTCAATCATGCGAACCACAGTTTGTGTCCACCTAACCGGACCGGTAAGCTGGGCTATCAGATTTTTTTTGATCTCTTCCGGATCGGTATATGGTTTGGCATCTATGTTTTGGTAAATAGGGCAAACAGGCTTGTTGATGGTAGTATGAACAATAGCATGCTCCAACTCAACACGTGCAGCTTCCATTAACGGCGAATGAAACGCACCGCCAACGTTTAATTTCAACGCTCTTTTAGCGCCGGCTTCGGTCATTAGCTCGCAGGCTTTGTCGATGCCTGAAATAGTGCCGGATATTACCAGTTGACCCGGGCAGTTATAATTAGCCGGAACAACTACGTCGCTGATGCGCTTACAAATGTCCTCAACCGTAAAATCATCCAAACCTAAAATAGCGGCCATGGTTGATGGTTGGATCTCGCAAGCTTTTTGCATCGCATTAGCGCGCGCCGCAACTAAACGCAAACCATCCTCGAATGATAAGGCTCCTGCAGCCGTCAAAGCTGAAAATTCGCCCAATGAGTGGCCTGCGGCCATATCTGGTACAAAATCGCCCAGCGTTTTGGCTAAAATTACTGAGTGTAAAAAGATAGCCGGCTGGGTAACATTGGTTTGTTTAAGATCCTCGTCGGTGCCATTAAACATTACATCTGTAATACGGAAACCTAAGATCTCATTGGCTTGTTCAAATAGTTCACGCGCTTGTTCAGATTGCTCGTAAAGGTCCTTACCCATACCTACAAACTGTGCGCCTTGTCCTGGAAAAATGTATGCTTTCATTGTTGGTGATTAGTAATTGGTTGATCAGTGATTAGTTGATTTTTATCTGGTTGCCGGTTAGAGATTAGTTAATAACAGTTTTTCTAAAAGATTGTGTGAATTAACGCCCCAATCTCTAATTAACTAATCTCTGATCACTAACTCAATTTCGACGATATCAAATGTAAAAATTCTGACCTGGTTTTCTCCTGGAAAAATCCGCCTGAGAAGGCCGAGGTTGTAGTAACCGAGTTTTGCTTTTGTACCCCACGCATGCACATGCACAAGTGGCGGCACTCCATAACTACGCCCACGCCTATCGGCTGTAGCGCGTCCTGGATACAATCACGGATCTCATTAGTTAAACGTTCCTGCACCTGTAAACGGCGCGAGTAAGCGTCAACCACACGTGGTATTTTGCTTAAGCCCACTACGTATCCGTTAGGGATATAAGCAATGTGCGCCTTGCCGAAAAATGGCAGCATGTGGTGCTCGCACATCGAGTAAACCTCAATATCTTTAACCACTACCATCTGGCTGTACTCTTCTTTAAATAAAGCCGAATTCAAGATCTCTTTTGGGTTAGCATCATAACCTTGCGTTAAATATAGCATGGCCTTTGCTACACGTTCAGGAGTTTTTAAAAGCCCCTCGCGGCCCGGATGCTCGCCCAGCAGGTTTAAAATTTCTTTATAATGTACAGACAGGTTTTCTATCAGTTCGGGGTTGTAACGGTCAATCTTTTCGTAACCGTAAATGTCGTCATCCCGGTCGGGGATATTGTTGTCGTTAATCATGGTCAGGGTTTATTCACCAAAATATTCTGCCGAATTATTCTCAGTTTCAAATAGTCTTACAGAATGCAAAAATACACCCTCGTAAGCCTCAATTGGTGCTTTCAGTTGTTTAAAGATCTCAATACAAAGCAATTCGGTCGATGCCATTTTGCCTTTCATAAAATCAACATCCAGGTTTATGTTTTTATGGTCAAGCTTCTCAATAACATAATCGTTAATGATAGTTTTAAGCTCTTTTAAGTCGATTAGGTAACCGGTTTGCTCTGTAATGTGCCCCTTAACGGTTACAAACAGGTTATAGTTATGGCCATGCCAGTTGGGGTTGGCACATTTGCCAAACATCTCAAAATTTTTCTCAGCGCTCCATTCATCGCGGTACATGCGGTGTGCGGCATTAAAATGTTCTTTGCGCGTTATGTGTATCATCATATTTTAATGCCGCAAATATAAAAACTTTTAAGTTGGCAATTTTATTTTGCGGCATACGGTTTGCCACAGGCAAGTAACAAATAACGTTACCCTATAGTTTGCAGGACATTAGCATCCATAAACTGCCGGTAAAAATTAGTTATATTAGCATAAAAACCAAGCTACCATGCGCATATTAATTGTTGTTGCCACCCAGCCCGAAGTTGAGCCTTTAATGCAAGCTTTCGGCATGCAAAAGTCAGACGAGGCGGATAACCTTTTTGTGCCAAGGCATGCGTCGGTAGCCAATTGCTCGGTACTGGTTACCGGTGCAGGCATGGTGCCAACGGCTTTTGCCTTAGGCAAGCATTTACCACATAACGTATATAACCTGGTAATTAACCTGGGCATTGCAGGTAGCTTTGATCGTAATATAAAACTTGGCGATGTGGTAGAGATCACCAAAGATACCTTCGCCGAACTAGGCGCCGAAGATGATACTCGCTTCATTAATATAGAACAATTGGGCTTAGGCGCCAGCATTTTTAACCCAACCAGTAGTTTAGTGCATTTTACTAAAAAGATAAGCTTACAAAAAGTGTCGGCCATTACGGTTAATACGGTACATGGCAACGAGGGCACCATAGCCGAAGTAACAAGCCGGGTTAAGCCCCAACTGGAGAGCATGGAAGGTGCTGCTTTCTTCTATGCCTGCCGCGAATTGAAGGTGCCTTGCGTACAAATCAGGGCAGTGTCAAATTATGTCGAAAAACGTAACCGCGACAACTGGCAGATAGGACTTGCTGTTAAAAATCTCAATACATTTGCGCTGGACTTATTGAAAGAGCTGTAAGGGGTTTTACGTGGGACGTTTTACGTTGTACGTTTTCAGCAGGTTTTACGTAGGGCGTTATACGTTATACGTTTTCTTAGCATAGCTCTTACGTATAACGTCCAACGTAAAACGTACAACACACCGCCATGAAATTGACTCTCGGCTTTTCGCCTTGCCCTAACGATACCTTTATTTTCGACGCATTAATCCACCATAAAATTGACACTGAGGGCCTGGACTTCGAGGTGCATTATGACGATGTGGAAACGCTTAACCAAAAAGCCTTTCGCGGCGAATTGGATATCACCAAACTAAGCTATCATGCCTTTGCCTATATAGTAGATAAATATGTATTGCTGGATGCCGGCAGCGCGCTGGGTTTCGGCGTTGGCCCGATGCTGATTTGTAAGGAAGATCCAGCAGTATTAGAAGCCAAACTAAAAACCGATGGAGCGAATGTTAAAATCGGTATCCCCGGTAAATATACTACCGCTAACTTCTTGTTAGGATTAGCTTTCCCGGATGCAACGAACAAAATAGAACTGGTATTTTCTGATATTGAGAACGCAGTTTTAGAAGGGCGTGTAGACGCCGGATTGATCATCCACGAAAACCGCTTTACCTACCAGGAAAAGGGTCTGAAAAAGATCATCGACCTGGGCGATTATTGGGAAAAAGAAACCGGCTGCGCCATTCCACTGGGCGGCATTGTAGCTAACCGCAATTTGCCCGAAGATATTCAACATAAGATCAATCGCGTATTACGTAAATCAGTCGAGTTTGCTTTTGCCAATCCAAAATCGGGATTAGATTTTATCCGCCAGCATGCGCAGGAAATGAGTGAGGAGGTAATGTATAAGCATATTGACTTATATGTCAACAAATACTCCATCGATCTGGGCGAGGAGGGACGCAAGGCGATACGGTTATTGTTTGATACGGCCTTGGAGAAAAAGATTATTCCGGCTATTAATCACAATATTTTTCTGACTTAATAAAATTCTTTTTGTCATTCTGAGCATAGCGAAGAATCTTGTATGAGCGATAAGCAAAGCGTATAAGATTCTTCGCTATGCTCAAAATGACAGGGCGAAAAATAAAAAAGGTGTCATGCTGAGGCTCTCGAAGCATGCGGGTAGGCCTTTACGCTCACCCTTCGACGGAGCTCAGGGTGACACCCTAGCTTTTATAAAAACCATTTAATTTAATACAATAAATGATCATAAGGATACCTGTCTGTATGAATATCCTTTATATAATCATATAGCAGCGCTCTGAATTCGTCGATATTTTGTTTTTCGGTGGCCGATATAAATATAGCCGGACTGTTGTTTTTGGCCATCCAGCTGTGTTTAAAATCTTCCAGCGTAACAGGTTCCACTTCTTCATCCGGGTTCATTTGCATCGGTTTGAAGGCGTCTATCTTGTTAAATACCGTGATCATCTGTTTATCACTTGCCCCTAAGTCCTTCAACGTATCGTTTACAGCACGGATCTGATCCTCAAAGCTTGGATGCGAGACGTCAACTACATGTACAAGCAGGTCGGCTTCACGTACTTCATCCAGTGTCGATTTAAAACACTCTACCAAATCATGCGGTAACTTGCGGATAAATCCAACTGTGTCTGACAATAAGAAAGGCACATTCTCAATCACTACCTTACGCACGGTAGTATCCAGCGTAGCAAATAACTTGTTCTCTGCAAACACGTCCGATTTCGAGATCATGTTCATGATGGTCGACTTGCCTACGTTGGTATAGCCTACCAGGGCCACGCGCACCATTTGGGTGCGATTTTTACGCTGGGTTTCATTTTGGCGGTCGATAAGTTTCAATCGTTCTTTTAGTAGCGAGATCTTATTCAAGATCAAACGACGGTCAGTCTCAATCTGCGACTCACCCGGTCCGCGCATACCGATACCACCCTTTTGACGCTCTAAGTGGGTCCACATACGGGTTAATCGCGGCAGCAAATATTGCAATTGGGCCAGCTCCACCTGGGTTTTAGCCTGTGCGGTTTGGGCGCGGTTAGCGAAGATATCCAGGATCAGGTTGTTGCGATCCAAGATCTTAACCTGTAGTTCGTTCTCGATATTACGCAGTTGGGAAGGAGTTAACTCGTCGTCAAAAACAACCATATCTATCTCTTCTTCTTTCACGTATACCTTAATATCCTCCAGGCGGCCGGAACCTACAAACGTAGCGCGGTCAGGTTTTGATAGTTTTTGCGTAAATACCTTTTCGGTAATAGCACCGGCAGTATCTACCAGGAATGCCAGTTCTTCTAAATATTCTTTTGCGCGTTCGTCTGTCTCGTTAGCGGTAATTACGCCAACCAGTACTGCGCGTTCCTGCTTCACAGCAGTATCAAAAAATTTTGGTTTCATTAATATTGATTTATCAATCAGGGTGCCAAGTTACAAAAAGCAACAATTATGGCTATGCCTGATTTTTATAACATACCCGCCAAAAATAAGGCGGCGGTTTTAATTATCTCTTAAAGGGAATGAATGACTGTAGCCGAATGGTATTCGATCTGGAAATAAGCTATAGTCTATCTGTTAGAATCACATGGTGTGTGGTATTGAAGTATTTGTGATGCAAAGATAAGAAAAATCTCCTATTTGTCATTGCGGGCGAAGCGTGGCAATCGCGAACTATGCATGTACATTTGCTTTTCTGCTTGCGATTGCCACGCTACGCTCGCAATGACACGGTTCAAGCTTAAACCCCATCACAACAACAATTCAAAAAACAACAGATCAAGCCAATTGCCAAATTTAAAACCGACTTCTTTAAAATGCGCCACCTGTGTAAAACCGAATTTAAGATGCAGCTTAACACTTACCTCATTATTACTATCTACACCCGCTATCAGCGCATGGAGGCCGGCGGTTTTTGCCAGGGCTATTAATTGGGTAAGTAGTATTTTACTGATGCCTTTGCCCCGGTGATCTTGATGTACATAAACCGAATGCTCGGCAGTGAAGCGGTAGCATGGCCATATTCTGAAATGCCCGTAACTACCAAAGCCAACTATTGTATCCTGTTGTATTGCCACTATTACCGGGAAATTTGCAGCTATACGCTCGTTAAACCAGTTTAGCCGCATCTCTAAGGTATGTGGCTTCTCGCTGTAAACGGCGGTAGTGTTTAATATAACCTCATTATAAATCTCGAGAATAGCCGGGATATCCGCCGTTGTAGCATTGCGGATTATTATTTCTGGTGGCTCCATCTAATAAAATTACCCAAAATCTCCATAAAACAAAAAAGCGACAGGTTGAAACCCATCGCTTTAAATTTTAAATCCGAAATCGAAAATCCGATATCCGAAATTATATTAAAAGCCTTACCGGCTCTTCTAATAATTGCTTCAATGTTTGCAGGTAGGCAGCGGCAGCAGCGCCATCTACCACACGGTGGTCGGCACTTAAAGTTACTTTCATCACATTACCCGGCACAACTGCGCCATTTTTAACAACCGGTACAGCCTGGATACCGCTAACCGCAAGGATACAAGCGTTTGGCGTGTTAATAATAGCGGTAAACTCATCCACACCAAACATACCTAAGTTTGATATGGTAAAGGTTGAGCCTTCCATTTCGGCAGGTTGTAATTTTTTGGCTTTTGATTTTCCGGCCAATTCTTTTACTTCTACAGAGATATGGCTTAATGATTTACCATCGGCAAATTTAACAACCGGTACCAGCAAACCTTCGTCAACCGCAACCGCAACGCCAATATGTACATGCTCGTTGGTGCGGATCTTCTCGCCCAGGAATGACGAGTTAATGGCAGGATGTTGTCTTAAAGCGATAGCACAGGCTTTAACCACAAAATCATTAAATGATATTTTAACCGGCGCAATTTCATTGATCTTGTTACGGGCAGCAATAGCCTGGTCCATATCGATAGACATCGTCACATAGAAATGCGGCGCGGTAAACAAACTGTCAGACAGACGGCGTGATATTGCTTTACGCATTTGTGTAACCGGGCGTTCTGTAAACTTCTCTTCGCCGGTAAAGGTTGGCAACACAATTGGCGCGGCAGCGGCTTTTGCCGGGGCAGCGCTTGGTGCAGAAGCGCTTTCAGCAGGCGCACTTGCAGCCGGAGCAGCGGCACCAGGTTTAAAGTCTTCGATGTCTTTTTTAACAATACGGCCACCTTCGGCAGTACCTTTAACAGCATTGATGTCGATACCTTTATCTTTAGCTATTTTACGAGCCAGCGGTGATGCCTTTACGCGGCCATCGCTATGCGATATTTCTTTTTCTTCTTCGGTAGGAGCCGCAGATGCAGCAGCCGGAGTGCTTTCAGCAGCAGCCGGAGCGGCAGATGGCGCAGCAGCACCGGTATCTTGCAACAACGGTGTAATATCTGTACCTTCTTTACCAACAATAGCAATGATGCCGTTAACCGGTGCAGCTTCGCCTTCTTTAGGGCCAATATATAATAAGGTGCCGGCTTCGTAACCTACAACTTCCATGGTAGCTTTGTCGGTTTCAACATCAGCTAATGAGTCGTCAGATTTTACTTTATCGCCAACTTTAAAGTTCCATTTATTAATAACACCTTCAGTCATGGTGTCGCTCAAGGCAGGCATGCGGATAACCGTAGCCGGGATGCTTGAAAGATCAACTTTAGGGGCTGCAGGTGCTTCAGCGGCTGGAACAACGGCAGCTTTTTCTTCGGTTACAGGTGCAGCAGCCGGGGCAGATGCGCCCTCTAAGGCCGTTTTGTAGTCTTCGCCTTCTTTACCTAATACGGCAATTACCGCGTCAACAGGTGCGGCTTTGCCTTCTTCCATGCCGATGTATAGTAAAACACCATCCTGGTAAGATTCAAAATCCATGGTGGCTTTATCGGTTTCGATCTCGGCCAAAACATCGCCCGATTTTACCTTGTCACCAACTTTTTTATGCCATTTAGCAATAACACCTTCGGTCATGGTGTCACTCATCTTAGGCATTTTAACTACTTCGGCCATATTTATAGGATGAATAGGATATTTTAAATTTTAATAATTAAAAGACTAGTCCCTGATGTAAGGATAATCTTTTTGTGCGTAAACATCAGTATATAATTCTGATGCTTCCGGCCATGGCGACTCTTCAGCAAATTGTACTGCTGCGTCAACCTCAGCTTTAATTTTGGCTTCAATCTCCTCGAACCATTGTTCGTCGGCGTATTTGTTTTTTTCGATCGCCACTTTTACCGCTTCTATAGGGTCTTTTGCTTTATAGCTCTCCAACTCTTCTTTGGTGCGATATTTTTGAGGATCGGACATCGAGTGACCTTTATAACGGTAGGTACGCATTTCCAGGAAGGTTGGCCCTTCGCCGTTACGTGCGCGTTGTACCGCCTCGTCCATCGCATTATGAACCGCAACAGGGTCCATGCCATCAACAGGCGACGATGGGATACCATAAGGCAAGCCTAATTTGTAAATGTCGGTCTGTATAGTAGTACGCTCAACCGAGGTACCCATGGCGTAACCGTTGTTTTCGCAGATAAATATTACCGGCAGTTTCCACAAGGCAGCCATATTAAAGGTTTCGTTTAAGGCACCCTGGCGTACGGCACCGTCGCCCATGTAGGTAACGTTAACAAAGTCGGTAGCTTTAAATTTTTCAGCGAAAGCTACACCTGCACCCAGCGGAATTTGCCCGCCTACAATGCCGTGGCCACCGTAAAAGTGGTGCTCTTTACTAAACATGTGCATAGAGCCGCCTTTGCCTTTTGAGCATCCGGTAGCTTTACCATAAAGCTCGGCCATGATGGAGCTTGACGTTACGCCTTGGGCTATAGCATGAGCATGGTCGCGATAGGCGGTGATCATGCTGTCTCCCTTTTTCAGTACCGACATCGCGCCGGCTAAAACTGCCTCCTGGCCTATGTACAAGTGGCAAAAGCCTCTTATTTTTTGCTGGCCGTATAACTGTCCTGCTTTTTCCTCGAACTTACGCATCAAAAGCATAGACTCATACCACTTTAAGTAGGTGTCTTTGTTTATTTCGATTGAACTCATTTGTTAAACAATCTATATTTAGCTGTAGAATGCGCAAATCTAATTATATCTTCCAAATTATCGAAACCCCAACGTATTTGTTGCGAAGTTTTATGCAGAAAGATGTACTTATAAAGGCGCAACGCACATTGGTGTGCTTGTTAATACAGACAAAGAGCCGGAGGGTTTGAATAATATTATAAAATGATGACATTGGCAGTACATTGATATTAACACTGATAGGCGCTTGTTATGCCGGATGTTGTTGACAAAGGTGGAAAAATAAAAAATGTTAATAAAATGCCGGTTTTGTTTGGTCTTTTAGAAAAAATGGATAGTTTTGTATTCAACCGAATCGAAAGTGTGTAACATAAAGGACAATTTGTCCGTAAAAGAGAACGAAAACTAGCGATTAATGAAGAAAACAGTACTGGCCATTGCCCTATTATTCAGCGTTTTAGCGGCTCAGGCACAAACAAAAAGTGTTCCAACCCCAACACCTGACAAGTCTGACGACCAGGAAAGTTTAGCAAAAGATTATCTCTCTCAAATTATGCATGTTGCGGTTTCTGCAACATCAAACATGAAACTTTTTAATTTTGTGTACGATTGGATAGGCACCCCTTACCATTTTGGTGGCGGTACTAAAAGAGGTATTGATTGTTCAGGTTTTACCAAAACTTTGTACAGCCAGGTATTTAATGTTGATATCAAACGCAACTCGCGCGATATCTTTAGCATGGTTAGTCCGGTTAAAAAAGACGAATTAAAAGAAGGCGATCTGGTTTTCTTCAAAATACACAGCCGCAGCATTTCGCACGTTGGCATTTATTTAGGTAATAATCGTTTTGCTCATGCTTCATCAAAAGGTGTTGCAGTAAGCAGTTTAGATGACGACTATTACAGCCGCTACTTTTATAAAGGTGGCCGGGTGTTGTCGGCCTTCAGAAAAGAATTGTTGGGTACCAGCAGCGAAGCCGAAACCATTGGCGAAGAGAATCCTGGCGAATAATTAAAACATTAACTGAAACAGATATTTATCCTTTCGTCGTTTGGCGAGAGGATTTTTTTTGCCTATAAAATCTTAGAGGGTGTAAATTGCAGATATCAAAAACGAGGAAAAATACGACAGATAATAGTCGAATCAATAATCGTCAGGATGCTTTTTATAGAGTTGGCCTATGCCAATAAAAGTAAGAACGATAGATAATAACAAAATACCTGCGGCTGCCTTTTTATCCATTCCGTCAATAAACTGGCACATACCTGCATAAACTAAGCCAGCCACACCTATCAATGTTAATATTGTTCCGATAAGTTTTGATTTGGCGCTGGTTCTGGATTTCGATTCCATAATTATAAGCTACGTTTTTTCGATAAAGTAAATCGGCAGAAAATTTCGATAAAAATCGTAATCAGATAATATAATATCAATACCGTTTGTTGCCTATTTTTCCACCAATATGCGGTGTGTATACAAACAGCAACCTACTATAAGTTTAAAAGTTTTAAAACGGTTATTAATACAGCAAGTGCTGCATTATATCTCAAAGTGTTAACTCATCTTTTATTGTTCAACACGATGCGATAACTGATCGCGTAATAGCATAATGCCGGCCAGGAGTAAAAAGCAGGATAATAAAGTAGTGCCTGCAAATAAGCCTCGGGTTATAAAAGCCGTGAAAAATCCTACTATTGCAAAGGTTATTCCGTTAATGCCCAGTAAAGTTAGTACAATTCCTAAATTTGATTTTAATTGCATGGCTTTTAAGTTTAATCATAACAGATCATTCAAATCAAGCGCCAATGTAATAACTCTTAAAATTAAGTTCAAAAATTAAAATAGCACAAAAAAGAGCTTTTTTGCGTGGGATATAATCCCCGCATTTCCACAATAAATGGGGTGCAACTGTAACAAATGCGATTTTTTTCTATCAGATTAAGCAGCTTCGTCTTTAGTGTTGCGAATAAGGCTTATCCCGGTAAAAAAGAAAAGGATTGCTATAATGCCGACTACAGTAAGCGTAGTAAAATTACCATCGTGTTGTATAATACTAACGCCGGTATATATAAGCCCGATGATGCCTAAAATGGTCAATATGGTACCAAATGTTCTTTTAACGTTCATTGCAGTGTTTATTTTAAAAACGAGTAATAAATAACTCTATATTTATCCAACTAAATCTATAAGTCATGACAAGTCAAATAGTTTCGCTTTTTCTAATATTTATTTTACTGATTGTTGTTTTTTCATCGTTTGTAACGGTTAAGCAAGGTACCATTGCGGTTGTTACCGTATTTGGCAAATACCGTCGTATTTTAACCCCGGGGTTAAATTTTAAGCTGCCGCTGATAGAAGCTATCTATTCAAAAATATCCATCCAAAATCGCTCTGTCGAACTGGAGTTTCAGGCTGTGACGTTTGATCAGGCCAATGTTTATTTTAAAGCAATGCTGTTATACTCTGTGTTAGATCAGCAGGAAGAAACTATTAAAAACGTAGCCTTCAAGTTTGTGGACGAGCGTAACCTGATGCAGGCGCTGATCCGTACCGTTGAGGGTTCAATTCGTGCGTTTGTTGCTACTAAGCGCCAATCAGAAGTATTGATATTGCGCCGCGACATTGTAGAACATGTAAAAGAGCAACTGGATCAAATCCTGGAAACATGGGGTTACCATTTGCAGGATCTGCAATTGAATGATATTACTTTCGACGACGTGATCATGAAATCAATGAGCCAGGTGGTAGCATCAAACAACTTAAAAGCTGCTGCCGAAAATGAGGGCCAGGCTTTACTGATCACCAAAACCAAAGCTGCCGAGGCCGAGGGTAATGCTATTAAAATTTCGGCCGAGGCAGAGCGTCAGGCATCGCAATTACGTGGTCAGGGCGTGGCGCTGTTCCGCCAGGAAGTGGCCAAGGGTATGACTGTTGCTGCCAAAGAAATGGAGTCTGCACACATGGATACTTCGGTAATTTTATTTACCATGTGGACGGAATCTATCAAGCACTTTGCAGAAAATTCAGAGGGCAATGTGATCTTCCTGGACGGTTCGACAGACAAGATGCAACAAACCATGAAAGAGATGATGAGTCTCAGCGTTTTACAATCAGATAAGATCAAAAAATAATTAGCTCATTGCTGTAATAATAGAATAAACCTTTGCGTTTGGTTGTCGTCCAACACGCAAATATTTAAACTATTAATTTAATGAGCTGTCATTTTGTGGGATTGATGTGCGTCTTGGGCATAAGCTTGTGCGTCAATAATTTAGCCGTTGCCCAGTCAAGCTACAGGCAATTAAGCGTTAGCGATTTTAAAGGCGCACCCCGCACAGCAGGCGACAATGCTGTGGCCTATACCAACTGCGATGTTGAGTTTAGGTACCATGTGCATGCCGAGAACAATATCTATCAGCTAACTTTCGACGTGCGGGTGGTCATGCAACCCTATAAATCATGGCTCGATCACAGCAGGATTATATCGCCTGCTATGATGGAGCGTGTGCTTAAACATGAGCAGGGCCATTATAATATCGCTTGCCTGGAACAGGCCGAGATTTTAAGAGAAGCCGCCCGTACACGTTTCGACGCTAATTACCAGGCAGAAGCTTCGAGACTGTTTGATCGCGTTCATGCCAAATACGAACAATTAAACAAAGATTACGATCTGGACACCCAACATTCACTGGACAATAAACAGCAGCATAGTTGGGATGTATATTTTCAACGCCGGATGATGTATGCGCCACCGATAGCGAAGGTGGGTTATTAAAGTCCTTTTTTGCGTATGATGCCCGGTTTGCGCTCTTTTTTCTTACTCTCGGTTGTGCCTACACCTTCGGCGCCGTATTGACGGGCCATTTTGGCTATGCGGTCTTCCAGGCTCTCGGTAGTGAACTTTTCGCGACCCAGGCTATCCACCATGATCGGGAAGGCAAATGGGGTAGGGCGCTCTACAGTTTTTAGGATAATGTTTTGTTTTTGGATGCGTTGCAGGGCCGCACGTAGCCTGAATTCTTCTAATTGAAAAGCCAGCGCCTCGTTATAAGCTTGCCGCACCAATAGGTTATCCGGCTCATACTCGCTGAAAACATCGAACAATAAAGACGAGGATGCCTGCAAATGCTTATTCTTAACCTGCTGACCGGGATAGCCGGTAAACACCAACCCACCAATATGGGCAATGTCTCTAAAACGGCGACGCGCCATTTCGTTAGCGTTTAAGCTATGTTGGATATCTTCCAGTAAATTATCTATCGAAAAAAAAATGGCATCTTCTAAAATCTCTTCAATTGCTACATCATCATCCGTCAATAATTCAAATCCATAGTCATTCATGGCGATGGAAAAGCTGGCGGGCCTAACGCGCGAGATACGGAAAGCCAGCAACGAAGCCATGCCCTCATGCACTAACCGCCCCTCAAAAGGATAGAACAGTAAATGATGCCCTTCGCGCGATTTGAACGACTCGATCAAAAACTCATGGCTTTGTGGCAAGTGCGAGAGTTCTTGCTGCAAATTGAATAGCGGCTTAAGCACTTTAACCTCGATATCCTTTTCGATGCCATGCGCCACTTCATCCAGTTTGTCTCTAAAAACCGCTGCCAGTTGCGATGACAGCGGCATGCGCCCGCCGTTCCAACTCGGGATCATACCTTTTTTAGCATTTGATTTTTTGACGTAGGCCGTCATTTCTTTAATGCGAACAAACTCCAGGCTGCGGCCTGCAAACCAAAAAGTATTGCCGGGTTTTAATTTCGATATAAACGATTCTTCTACCGTACCCAGGCTGCCGCCACTTAACCACTTTACACGGATATTCATATCGCTGGTAATGGTGCCAATGCTGAGCCGATGCCGCATAGCTACCCGGCGATTAAATACTTTATACACACCGTTCTCAATTTCCACCTTTAAAAATTCGTCGTATTGCGCCAATGTTTTTCCACCATTGGTGATGAAGTCCAGTAGTTGATTAAACTCGCCGCGAGTAAGCTCGGCAAAAGCATAAGTGGTTTTTACTTCATGAAAAAGTTCGTCGGCCCTAAATCCCTCAGACACCGCCAGCGTAACCATATATTGAATCAGCACGTCCATGGCCATTAACATCGGGTCGCGGCTTTCAAAGATCTTGCGTTTGATGGCTTCTTTTAATGCGGCGCCTTCGAGCAACTCCAGCGAATGCGTAGGTACAAAATAAGCGCGTGACACTGCACCGGGATGATGACCGCTCCGGCCCGCCCGCTGCATAAACCTGGCGACGCCTTTAGGGCTGCCAATTTGTATCACCGTATCTACCGGCCGAAAATCGACACCCAAATCTAAACTCGACGTACAAACTACCACCTTCAAAGCCTCGGCATGCAGGGCCTGTTCTACCCAGTTGCGCAGCTCGTTATCTAACGATCCATGGTGCATGGCCATCACCCCGGCATACTCGGGGTAATTATCTAAAATAGCATGATACCAAATCTCAGACTGTGAACGGGTATTGGTGAAGATCAAGGTAGTTTTGCTCCGGGCGACTATCTCCATTACCTGTGGTAACAGCTTTAAACCAATATGCCCCGCCCAGGAATAATTCTCGATATTTTCAGGAATGATGGACTGGATATCCAGCTTCTTGTCCAGGTTAGATCGCACCATTTTAATCCTATCAGGCGGGAAATCGTTACCTAATAATACCTCGGCAGCCTGATCAAGGTTACCTATGGTTGCGCTGATGCCCCAGATACGCAAGCCGGCGACCCCACCCCGGCCCTCCCCGAAGGGGAGGGAGCTAATTTGCGAAGTTAATTCCGGCTCAATTAGTAATTGTTGCTGTATTCTCCTGGTTGTGTTTTCAGAGTCAAAGATTACTTCATTGTTGGTAAATCTTAAAAATTTGTAACCATGTTGTTCAAGGTGCTTCTGTCTAGATATATCCAATTGTTGTTGCTCGGGATCATTATGATATCTTCCATCAACCTCTATAATTAATTTTTTCTCCAGGCAAATGAAATCGGGAATATAGTCTAATACAAGATGTTGTCTTCTGAATTTACAGCCCAATTTCTTACCACGTAAAATCTGCCATAAAACATTCTCTGCTTCAGTGGGCTTGTGTCGATTTTGTTTTGCATTGTCAATATTAGAATTCCAATTCAGCGCATCGGTAGTATAATATCCAGGTAAATCTGGTTTTGTACTAATAACATCGCCACCAAACAAATCAACTCCCTCTCCTTTGGAGAGGGCCGGGGTGAGGTGTTTTAACCTGCTCAATCCCAGCTCCACCTGCACGCCACGTTTAGTACCCAATAGCTCATGCCACTCGTCAGTCACCAAAACCTGCAGACTTTGAAAAACCTTTGGATATTCTTTCTGGGCCAGCATCAGGTGTAAACTTTCGGGGGTAGTGAGTAATACTTCCGGTAGTTTTTTCTTTAGGGCTGCTTTTTCGGCAGCGGGCGTATCGCCGGTGCGGGTGGCTATTTTCCAGGGGATTTGCAGGTCGTCGCAAACCTCCTGCATTGCTTTACGGATATCGTTGGTGAGCGCGCGCAAAGGGGTGATCCAAAGCATCTGTAAGCCATTATTTTGCCGGGTTTTATAGTCGGGGTGTTTGTTGATAAAATCAGCCAGGAAAGGCAGGAAGAGGGCGAAGGTTTTACCACTGCCTGTTGGCGCATTGAGCAAACCCGAAAAGCCGGCCATGTAAACGCGTTCCATTTCGCGCTGAAATGGAAACTGCTGCCAGTTTTTCTGCTGGTACCATTCCTGTATAACTTTTTGCCCGGAGCTCATCATTCAATTAACAAAATACTAATTCTTTTGTGAGGGTAAATAAAAAAGTCCTGCTCCGTTTAAGGGCAGGACTTTTTATTTTTTAATCAGCCCGATTATTTTTTCTCAGGTAGTAATATCAGCTTAATTAAATTATTGCTGTTTAAATATTTATTGGCAGCGTCTTTAAGCATTTGCGAATTAACCTGCTCCAGGGCCTGCATACGGCTCAAAATTTTGTCCGGATCTTGTTGGTTCTGTGCAGCTGCGGTTAGTGCAGCTTGCCAGTAAGCATTTTGTTTGTATTGCGATTGTGCAGCACGCGCTTCGCGATCAACAAACAGTTTGGTATCGCTAGCTAAAGGTCCATTTTGTTTAATCTTATTTACTTCGGCGAGTACGTAAGCTATGGCTTTATCTGTATTGTTGGCGTCGGCTAAAAATCCGATCGTCAATTTATATCTGCCCTCGGGATTTTTAACATAACTGGCGCGTACGCTTGGCGAGTAAATACCGGTGCCATCTTTTAATGAATCAACCAAACGGATGTTTAAGATTTCTTCCAGTGCATCCATTTGCAGGTTGTCGGCATCGTTGTATTCATAAGTGCCGTTAAATACCAGTTGTACGGTAGATTTATCACTTGCGCCTTTGTTAACGGTTTTAGTGATTTGCCCCGCAAGCGGATGAATGCCCAGGTTTTTAAATGTCTCATTACTATGTGTACTTGGCAAGCTGCCTAAATAAGTAGCAACGTATGGAATGATGTCTTTAACAGTAAAGTCGCCGGTAATGGTAAAAGTAAAGTTGCTGGCATCGGCAAAACGGGCCTTGTAAAAGTCGAACGCTTTGTCAAGGCTGGCCGCGCTAAGTTTGTCGGCTGTAGCGGGCATACTTCTTTGATTGTAACCGCCTAACACAGCCATGCTGGTATCCTGGTACACCATACCCGGATTATTAGCGGTTCGAGTTATTGCCGACTTTGCTGCATCGATGTAAGATTGCCAAACCTGCGGATCTTTACGGGGAGCGGTAAAATACAAATTAAGCAATTGCATGGCCGGCTCAAAATTATCAGATGAAGCATAACCGGAAATACCCTGTGTTATGTCGCCAATGTAAGGTGTTAGGGCAAAGTTTTTATCGCCGATCATTTTACCAAGCTGCGCCTGCGTAAATGATGCAACGCCGCTGTTACCCACAACCTGCCCGGCCAGGTTAGCTGAGGTGAAATCCTGATCAGCAGCTAAAGATGTACCGCCAAAAGCGTAAGCCGCAATCAAGATCTGGTTTTGGGCGAACGTAGTGGGCTTTAAAATCACTTTAGCGCCATTTGCCAAAGTTAGGTTAACAACCAGCAGTGTACTATCTACCTTTATATCTGTAACCTTACCTGGTGCAGGTGTTTTGTCCATAAATGGCATAGCGCTATCATCAACATAAGGGGTAAGGTTGCTGCCTGCATCGGCTATCCATTTTAAAACGGTTTGCTCGTTAGGCAGGTTGCCTTTTTCGCTATCGTTGGCTTCGATAAGTATAGTGCGGTTTTGATCAGTAATTAGCCTGGCAGCCAGTGCATTCATTTCGGCTACTGATATTTTGCCGATGTTGTTTACATAATAACTGTATTCATAATCAATACCGGGGATGGCCTGCTTGCTTAAAAAGCTGCGGTCATATTCGGTGGCAAAACTTGCAGAAGGCGAGCTGTCTTTAGCCGAATAAGCTGTAGTGACCTGGCCCAAAGCATTCTGCTTGGCGCGCTCCAGCTCGGTCAAGGTAAAGCCAAATTTGCGCGCGCGTTCGGTTTCTGCCAAAACGGCTTTAAAGGTACTTTCTAAATCCTGCGGCGTTTTGGCTAGCGCGATAGTTGAGAAGGCGTCCTGTTTACCTATAAATTCGGCGTAGCCCGACTGTCCATATTTTATTGGAGGCGACGGTATTTTGGACAGATCAGCTATACGATTGTTGATCATTTGGTTAAACAGGTTAATACGTATGTTTTGCAAAACGTCTGCCGGTGTTTTAACAATTGCTTGCGGATGTTTTACAATGATTTGTATAAACGTGTAAGGAAAGCCTTTATCGGTAGCCAATTTAATGGTTGTGCCCGGAGTTGCCGGTACAGCAAATTGAGGCTGAGGTTTTTCAGGGGCCGGGTTTCTTAATGATGCAAAACTAAATTTGATCATCTCTTCTACCTTTTTTGGATCGAAATCGCCAACGGCAATCACAGCTTGCAGATTGGGGCGATACCAGTCGGTGTAAAAACTTTTTGCCGCGTTTACATCAATTGCTTTTAAGGTAGCTTCGGTACCCGCCGGCAACCTTGAGCCATAGCGCGAATTATTTAATAGCGTGGGTAAAGTTTCTTGTTGCAATCTATCTTCCGGGCTTTTGCCACCGGCTGCTGCTTGTGCAATCAGTATATTCTTTTCTTCGTTTAGCGCAGTTGGGTCAAAGCTTACGTGTGCGGCCCAGTTAGCCAGTATATTAAACCCATCGGCAAATACTTTAGCGGTATCTGTCGGTACGGTTAACTGGTAAGTGGTTTCATCAAATGAGGTGAAAGCGCTTGTATCTGCGCCATATCTGTCGCCTAGTTTGCTTAAATAATTGTCCAGCTGTTTTTTTGAAAAATCGCGCGTACCGCGGAAAGCCATATGCTCTACCAATAAAGCCATGCCGCGTTGTGCGTCGCTTTCTAAAACAGAACCTACTTTGTTTACCAGCAGCAACTGCGCTTTACCTTTTGGCTGCGCATTACCGCGGATGTAATAGGTTAACCCGTTGGGCAACTTACCCATGATTACATTAGGGTCTATGGGTAATACATTTGGGTCGTTTGTTTTTGCCCCTGGTTTTGCGGCGCTTGCAGTAGCCGCGGGTTTATGTGCAGTAGTAGTTTTCTTTTTAACCTGGGCAACAACATTACCGGTACTAAAAAGCAATGCCGCAGCCGCTAAAAAAAAGGTTGATTTAAAATTCATTTCAAGATTGGGATATTATTTCTGCTAAGATGCAAAAACGCGGAGAATAGTTAAAAATTATCGGGATGTTTATCTTCTCTAATTTTCAGGATGTTATTAATAGAAGCTCAGGATATTACGTCTTTATGAATGCAGGAGCTTATACTTTGATAACGATCTTTCGTTTGTATAAAATCCACATCAAAATCCAGATTAACAAAGTCATGAAAACAGCGAAAATTACCGATGCATTTTTAGGCGAAAAATAAGGCTGAAAAAGTATCTGGTATAGCGACGAGGTGCCCAACTTGATCTTATTAAAATAGTGCGGAACAAAGTCTGACAATACGTAAGCAGTTATCGCGTTGGCGCCAAATGGTAAAAAGAAGGTGGTAAAACGCGTGCGGCCCTGCACATCTATCAGCCAATAAGAAGCCGCTAACGCAATGGTTGACCAGCCGCCGGCATATAGTACAAATGAGCTGCTCCATAAAGCTTTATTGATGGGGAAGAACAGATCCCAGGCCAGGCCCAGCACTATGGCAAGTACCCCATACAAAAACATCCAGCTAACTTTTACAGCATCGTCGCGGTCTTTACGTTTTAGCCAGGTACCTACCCGGATGCCGAATAAGCCTGTCGCGATAGCGGGTAGCGTCCCCAACAAACCCTCAGGGTCCCAGGTGTGCGATTCGCTCCATAAATGGTTGGTGGTAAATACTAACCTATCTACCCAGGCGCCCATATTGGTTTCCGGGTCCAGGCTAGCCACGTGCGTATCAGGCACCGGCACAAAATTCATCAACACATAATAGCCCACCAGTAGAATAACAAACAGCCAGTCGCGTACGCGTTGCGATGCTTTGAGATACAAAAACGCACAGATAAAGAACACCACCCCAATGCGCTGCAATACGCCCGGAAAGCGAAGATGCTCAAAGCCCGGATGCAGAATTAATTGGATGCCCAGGCTTATGGCAATTAAAACAATGCCGCGCCTTAAAGCCGTTAGCAACATTTTAAAATGATTAGCCGGATTGGCGGCTTTAGTTTCCATAGAATAGACGATGGAAACCCCAACTATAAAAAGAAAAGTAGGGAAGATCAGATCAGTAGGGGTACAACCGTTCCACTTGGAATGCTCCAACGGCGCATAGATGTTCTCCCAATCGCCGGGATCATTCACCAGGATCATGGCAGCTACCGTGATGCCGCGAAGTATGTCGAGGGATAAAAGTCTTTTGTTTTGCGTTTTGGTCATTAGGAGATTTCTAATCTCCTAATTTAAATGTTTCTTAACTAAAGCTCAGTATAAAAATAGGAATATGTGAAAGTTTGAAATCCGGCATTCAAATACCGAGCCGTAGGATAACCATCGCTATCATAGTTGTAATTATATATTTGAGTGGTTGAACCGTCACCTACACTGGTAAAGTTATTAGGCGAGCAAATTTCGGCAGAACCTATAAGTACATTTTTAAATGTTGGCGGCACATTGGTAAATCGGTTCTTTTTATCATCATAAGTATAAAGAGTTGTTCGGGTATTGGCAATTACTCTGACAATATCATTATTGGTGTCATAACTGTAAGTAGAAAGTTGAGGGCCATTATCGCCGTCAGAATGTATTTCTGTTATATTATTACCGCTAAAAACAAAACTATAAGTATCCGTAGTCATCACCACCCCGTTCTGATAAGTCCTTCTAATTGCAGCGCTTACTTTGCCATCCGTGTAGGTAAATGTCTGGGTATATACAATTTCGTCGTTGGTTTTATAGGTGACTAAGGATAAATTTCCGTTATTATCATAAGCATAAGTGATAACTGTAGTTCCGGTTTCTTGTGCAACAAGCCTCTTGTTATCATCATAATTATAATTAGTGATAGTGGTAGTTGTGCCTATTATACTGGTTGCTACACTTATTTGCTTTGTTAAATACTTTAGCTTGGCTGTAATTGGTGGTGTATTTTCGTCATGTTTTTTGCAAGAATTAAATAAGACGAAACATATTAAAAATAGGACCAGACGAGTTAGTAACTTCATTGTGATGGTTTTGATGGCCTAAATATAATCGTATAAAACAAGATCTAACCACAACGCTAAAAATAATATCGCTTAAAAGCCTCCATGGCCGCATATTCCGCAAAGCCCAGTTTATCGTAATTTTCAGCGGTTTCACGATTGCGGTCCTCAGCTCGTACCCAAAACTCGCGGGCATCTTCGCCCGGGAATACGGCCGGATCTTTTTGCGACTGGTGCTTGAAGATGGCGTAACGCTTACGCAGCACCTCATCAGGCGATAGCGGAACCGCCATCTCGATCTCATAAGTTGCAAACTCAAACCAGGCACCGCGATACATCCACAGCCAGCAATCTTTAACCCAATCTTCAGTTGCCTTTAATTGATTCAATGCCGCAAGGATAATGTTAAAACAAACAATGTGGGTACCATGGGGGTCTGCAAAATCGCCTGCGGCAAATATTTGCTGTGGTTTTACTTGTTGTAAGAGGTCGATGGTCATTTGCACATCTATCTGGCTTACCGAATTTTTAGTGACCTTACCTGTTTCATAAAACGGCAGCGACATGAAATGAATATGATCATCCTGCAAGCCAGCATAGCGCGCACCCGCAATGGCTTCGCTTTTGCGGATAAAGCCCTTTACTGAACGTACCTCAGGTGTATCTATTTGGTTAGGCTGTTTTGTTTCAAAGAAAACCCGCATATCATTATGAATGTGCTGCAGTTTTTTAATGTCATCGCCAATACTTTTGTTAAAGTCGATAGCAAATTCCATATAACGCAACACATCATCATCCCAAACCGCAGTATTGCCAGATGTTTGATAAGCCACATGCACATCATGTCCCTGATCAACCAAACGGATAAATGTGCCGCCCATCGATATTACATCATCGTCAGGGTGAGGCGAGAATATAATAGATCGTTTTTTAGCCGGTAGCGCACGTTCCGGGCGCTGGCTGTCGTCGGCATCGGGCTTGCCGCCCGGCCAGCCGGTTATAGTGTGTTGAATTTGGTTAAAAATGTCGATGTTGATCTCGTAAACCGGCCCCTGTTCGGTAGCCAGTTGCGCCATGCCATTGCTGTTGTAATCTTCTTCTATAAGTTTAAGGATAGGCTTGCCCGTTTTTTGCGAGAGCCAGATCACGGCTTTCTTTTTCAGCTCGTTGTTCCAAACGCAATCTTTTACTAACCAAGGGGTATCAAACCGCGTCAGTTCTGATGCGGCAGGCTCGTCTAAAACAAACTCTACATGGTCTGACAGTTGTAAATAAGTAGCCGGAACCTCGCCAGATAATTCACCTTCTACTGCTTTCTTAATAATGGGCGCTTTCTTTTTACTCCAGGCCATCAAAATAATCTCGCGAGCCTTGAAAATGGTGCCTACACCCATGGTGATAGCTTTGGTAGGCACTGCTTCTTTACCACCAAAATCGCGCGCGGCGTCGGTACGGGTCAGGTCATCCAGGGTAACCAGGCGGGTGCCCGAGTTGGGTGCCGAGCCCGGCTCGTTAAAACCAATATGGCCGGTACGGCCTATACCTAATATTTGCAGATCAAGCCCGCCCAGTTCTTCAATTTGTTTTTCGTAATTAAGGCAAAAAGCAGCAATATCGCCTTCGGCCAAAGTACCATCAGGGATATGGATATTGGCCCGGTCGATATCCACATGATCAAACAATTGCTTGTTCATAAACAGCACATAGCTTTGTGCCGATGTGGGCTGCATAGGATAATACTCGTCCAGGTTAAAAGTAATGACGTTTTTAAAACTTAATCCTTCCTGTTGATGCAGGCGGATCAGCTCATTATAAACCGCAATCGGGGTTACGCCCGTGGCCAGGCCAAGAACCGCTTTCTCGCCTTTTGTTTGCTTGTCTTTAATTAATTTGGCTATGCGTTGTGCCACAGCAACAGCGCCTGCAGTAGGGTTTGGATATACGGTTACCGGCAGTTTTTCGTACCTGGTTTCTTCTAATAAATTTAATCTGGCCATAATAAATAGGTTGGATGGGTGGGGCAAATATCGCTAATAATTAATTTAAGTTTTGTTTAATGCCCGTAATTTAGTGAGCCGGTATGAATAGAACGTTAAGGTTTTATTTGGATGATGATGGCTAAATTCTTATCTTGAGACATCTCCCGTCCCATCTTAATCAAACGTTTATGCCAGCACTCAACAGCAATTTACAGCACCTGGTTCAAGTAGCCCAAAAAACCGAACGTATAGGTATAGGTTTAATGTCAGGCACATCATTAGACGGACTAGATATTGCGCTCTGTAAATTTACCGGAACGGGTTTAAAGACTAAATGCGAGTTGCTACAGTTTATCACTGTTCCATATCAGGATAATTTTAAAAACGATGTGCGCTCCGTGTTTTCGCGCCGGCAGGTTGACCTGGAGAAAGTGGTATTGTTGAATGATTTTATTGGTAATTATCACGCTGATCTGATTCTGCAGGCACTGAAAGATTGGAACATCCAGCCCACGGAAGTTGATTTTATTGCCAGTCACGGGCAAACCATATACCATGCTCCGCAGCGTTTGCATAGACAGGAAGGTTACCCCAACGCCACATTACAAATAGGCGATGGTGACCACATCGCGGTAAAAACCGGCATCTTGACGATAAGCGATTTCAGACAGAAACATATCGCGGCAGGGGGTGAGGGCGCACCGCTGGCTTTGTATGGCGATGTTTTGTTAGGCAGCAAAGCGGGCGAGAACAGAATACTATTAAATATTGGCGGTATAGCCAATTTAACCTATTTGCCGGGCGACGGTGATCTGGCTAAAGTGCTTTGTTCGGACATCGGCCCCGGAAATACTTTGATAGATACCTTTAGCCGCAGTCTTTTTAATAAAGCTTTTGACGAAGATTCGGCCATAGCTTTTTCCGGATCGGTGGATGATGGGCTGTTAAGTTCGTTACTCAGACATCCTTTCTTTGGCGAGGATGCACCAAAAACAACCGGGCCTGAACTGTTCAGCGAAGATTACGTGCGCAAGGCCCAGGAAAGATCAGACACCAGCCATATCAGTGCGCAGGGTATTATAGCGACACTCAGCGCGTTTACCGGCAAAGCTATAGTCGATTTTGTAAAAAAATATCTGCCCGAAGGTGTGAAGGTTTTTGTAAGCGGCGGTGGCGCACGCAACCCGTTTGTAATGCAATATCTGCAAACTCATTTGGCCCAGGCTCATATTGCCGACACTGCCGAACTGGGGATAAATCCCGATGCCAAAGAGGCTATACTTTTTGCATTGCTGGGTAATGAAGCACTGGCAGGCGAACCATTAGTTATTGGCAATAACCCGAAGGTGTTAATGGGTAAGTTTAGTTTTGCGGGATGATTGGTAAACTTTGTCATTGCGAGCGTAGCGTGGCAATCGCAAGGATGCAATGTCCGCGATTGCCACGCTTCGCTCGCAATGACAACCAAACGACCCCCAATTTCATAACCTCAACTTAACAATCCCTCAATATTGCCAATGTGGCTAATCATAACAAATCTGTAACTTTACTTTATGAAATTACGGGTACTGGTTTTTATAAATGCGCTGGCAGTGGCTGTCACTATTTCGGCGGTAAATTACTATTTTCAGCATAAATTCTATGATATGGCCATTACGTTTGTGGCCACCATTACATCCAGCTTTATTGTTTTTTACTACCTGATTGAAAAGTATGTTTACTCGAAAATTAAACTGATCTACAAGCTCATTCACAACCTTAAACTGGGACGCGACCTCCGCGATGCCTTGGGCGAACACATGAGTTCTGACCCGATTAATGACGTGGAGCATGAGGTGCAGGAATGGGCGCGCGAAAAGAAGACGGAGATAGACATGCTGCGCACGCAGGAGAAATTCAGACGTGATTTTTTGTCCAATATCTCGCATGAGTTTAAGACCCCGCTTTTTGCTATTCAGGGCTATATTGAAGCTTTGCAGGACGACGACTTCGATGATAAGGACATGGCCAGGCAATTTCTGGATAAAGCATCGAAAAATGTTGACCGTTTGAGTTATCTGATCAACGACCTGGATGAGATCTCTAAACTAGAATCGGGCGAGTTGCCGGTTAACTATACCAAATTTAAGATCAACGATTTGATTAAAGAGATCATCGAATCGTTAGAGCTGAAAGGCCAACAGCACGATATTAAGTTGATATTTAAACAAAAATATGACGAGCCGATACAGGTAACCGCCGACAGGCAAAAGATCACACAGGTGTTGGTTAACCTGATAGATAACTCTTTTAAATACGGTAAAGAGGGTGGCAATACCTGGGTTACCTTGTTCGATCTGCATGACCAGGTATTGATTGAAGTGACTGACGACGGTATGGGTATAGAAGAGAAATTCTTGCCGAGGTTGTTTGAACGTTTTTTCCGTACAGATACCAGCCGTTCAAGACAAATAGGTGGCTCAGGTTTAGGGCTGGCTATTGTTAAACATATTGTCGAGGCGCATCAGCAAACTATTAATGTGCGCAGTACCGAAGGTGTAGGTTCAACTTTTGGCTTTACACTGCAAAAAGTAAAGCAAAACATACCGTTCCCACACATCCCCGGATTGAAAAGTTAACATTAACTTAACATAGGAAACATACCTTTGACACAGATTTAATATACGTTATGTCATTAAACAGCATTTTCCAGTACTTTGTACCAAAAGATAAGAAGATATTTTTCCCTCTGTTCGAGCAGGCATCAAACAATGTGGTAGCCATGGCTACTATTTTGGTGGAGACGGTTAACAGCAACAACCCGGCAACCCGAGAAGAGTTATTTAAGCAAATAGACAAGTTAGAAAATCGTGGCGACGAAATCACTCACCAGGTTTACCTGGAGCTGAGCAAGAACTTTATCACACCGTTTGATCGTGAAGACATTCACTCGTTAGCCAGCGCTATCGATGATGTGGCCGACTATATCCAGGGTGCTGCTAACCGCATGAACCTTTACCGTATTGAAGACTATAATGAGCATATCCGCAAGCTGTCTGAGTTAGTATTACAAGCCAGTGTCGACCTGGAAAAAGCCGTACGAGAGCTGAAAGATCTGAAAAATGTCCGCGCCATTGCCGATTCATGTATCCGCATTAACAGCGTTGAAAACCAGGCCGACTATGTATTTGACCGCGCCGTTGCCGACCTTTTCCTTTACGAGAAAGATGCTATCCGTTTAATAAAATATAAAGAGATTTACGCTGCCCTGGAAACCGCTACCGATATGTGCGAAGATGCTGCAGATGTTATGGAATCTATCTTAGTTAAAAACGCCTAATCAACCTGTAAACATAAAATGGTTACTACCCTTTTAGTATTTGTAGTTGCGCTGGCGCTGATATTTGATTACACCAATGGTTTTCATGACGCAGCCAATTCGATTGCTACGGTTGTTTCAACTAAGGTTTTAACGCCTTTCCAGGCTGTAGTTTGGGCCGCTGCTTTCAACTTCCTGGCGTATTTTGTAGTGAAAGATCATAAGGTAGCCAACTTTGTTTCCAAGATCGTTTTTTCAGATTTTGTGAATATACACGTTATCCTGGCCGGCCTGGTAGCTGCTATTACCTGGAACTTAACTACCTGGTGGTTTGGTATCCCCTCAAGTTCATCGCATACACTCATCGGTGGTTTCGCCGGCGCGGGTATGACCAACGCGTTGTACATGGGTTCGAATGCCTTCCTGGCGGTGAATATGCATTATATCATCCCTATCATCCTGTACATCGTCCTTGCTCCGTTTATTGGCTTGTTTGTCGCATACCTTATTACGATAATTATTCTGCATATCTGTAAAAATGCCCGCCCTGCTGCTGCAGAGCGTTGGTTCAAAGCATTGCAGCTTATATCATCGGGCCTGTTAAGCTTTGCCCACGGTACTAACGATGCGCAAAAGGTTATGGGTATTTTATACCTGGCTTTAATATCATCCAAAATTATTGGCGCCGGCGCAGCAATGCCTGAATGGATTCCGCTGGCTTGTTATTCGGCTATTGCTTTAGGCACTATGTCTGGCGGTTGGAAGATCGTTAAAACCATGGGCAGCAAGATCACTAAGATCACCCCGTTGGAAGGCGTAAGCGCCGAAACTGCTGCAGCTATTACCTTGGGTTTTACAGAGCATTTTGGTATCCCTGTTTCAACTACGCACACTATCACCGGTTCAATTATTGGTGTGGGTTTAACCAAACGTGTGTCGGCAGTGCGCTGGGGGGTTACCATTAACCTGGTTTGGGCCTGGATTATCACCATCCCAATTTCGGCCCTTATAGCCGGAATAATTTTTGCTCTCCTACGCGTTTTCGGAGTTTAATCTTAGCTGATTTTACTAATTTGCAGCATGAAAAAATCATTGCTGCTCCTTCCGTTGTTGGTTATCGGTTTGACGTTGTCAACCATCGCCCAAATAATTCCTAGTAATCTTGAAATTGGTACAGCCTTAAAGCAGGCTTTAGAACAAGGGACCATCAAGAGCGCTACCCAGCTGTCGGCTGTCGATGGTTTTTTTGGCAATGCGGCTGTGAAGATCCTATTGCCTCCCGAGGCACAAAAAGCAGAGAAAACCTTACGCAAAATGGGTCTGAATAAAGTGTGCGATGACGCGATATTATCCTTAAATCGCGCCGCAGAAGATGCGGCCATTCAAGCCAAGCCGATATTTGTCGATGCAATAAAACACATGACGCTGACTGATGTAACCAACATCTTACTGGGCCAGCAAGATGCCGCCACACAATATTTTAAACGGACAACGACGAATGATCTATCCGCTAAATTTGAGCCGGTTATTAAAGTAAGCTTAGATAAGGTTGACGCTACCAGGTATTACTCAACGCTGGCATCTACTTACAACAAAATCCCATTTGTAAAAAAGATCAATCCGGATATTGCTAACTACGCCACGCAAAAAGCTATTGATGGTTTGTTTATTGAGATTGCTGTACAGGAGTTACAGATTCGTAAAAACTTGCCGGGTGTGCGCTCTACACCGCTAATGCAAAAGGTATTTGACTTTGCAGATAAGAATATCAAGCATTAAGGATTTACACCACCTTCAGGTTATACTTATACAATAAGCCTTCCAGCCCATGAGCAGAGAAGATGGCTTTGTTCATGGTATTTAATTCGGGGTCGATAACGTAGTTCTGTGCCGTAGAAAAGTTTACCGCGGTTAAATCGGTTCTGTTAAAAATGGTTCCTGCAAGATTGCAGTCATCAAACGCCGATCCTGTTAAAATAGCTTGAGTAAAAGTTGCCTCTCTTAAAGAGGTCTTGATGAAAGAAGTTTTTGGCATCTTCTTCAACATGAAGGATGAGTAATCCAATATGCACGACTCAAACTTTACGGTAAACAAAAAATCCTCGCAAGGGCTGAAATTAACGCCCAGTAATTTGCAATGCTTAAACGTTACGTTGTTGAGTGTTGTACGCTCAAACTTGATCATCGACAAATTACAGTTTTCAAAAAGGCAGTCTATAAACTTAGTTACTGCAAATCCGCATTCACTTAAATCACATTTTTTGAAAGTGCAGTTATTGTATTCCGCATTTCTGACTACCGTTTTATCAAAGGTAATATCTTCAAAAATTTGATCGTCGTGAATTTGGGTGCTCATATTAATGTGTTGTTCAACAAAGATAAAATTGTTAATACATTCAAATGCATTTGTTGAAAAGGAGACTCCGTAGGAGTCAAGCTCTGAGATCTTTGCGATCTACAAACAGGATGCTCCTCCGGAGCTTTCTAATCAGCAACCTGGCTCCATAGGAGCCACGTGTTTGTAGAAATAGCATATAATAGCAAAGGCTCCATCGGAGCCTCCTAAATATTGCGCGGCAAATAATGCTACAATGCTTTCACAAACTCCGCCATCGCCGCACCCGGGTCAGTCTCTTTCATGAAATTCTCGCCAATCAAAAATCCATTAAAGCCTGCCTTCTTCAATCCTTTAATCGTGTCAGGGTTACTAATAGCGCTTTCAGAAATTTTCATAAACTCAGCCGGGATATGTTCGGCCAATTTGTAAGAAGTTTCTACAGATACCGTAAAATCTGCCAGGTTGCGGTTATTAACGCCGATGGCATCCAGGTTAGGATTGATACTGCGCTCCAACTCTTCTAGGTTATGCACCTCTAGCAACACATTCAGACCCAAGCTTTTTGCCAGTTTGGCCAGCGTGTCAATTTCCTGCGGAGTGAGTATGGCGGCGATTAACAGAATAATATCGGCACCTAAAGATTTGGCCTCAACTACCTGGAACTCATCAATCATAAAATCCTTACGCAAAATGGGGATCTGGTTTGCCTGGCGTGCTTTAAACAAGTCGGTTTTAGTACCCATAAAGAAATCCTTGTCCGTTAATACAGACAAAGCCGAAGCGCCCGCAGCGGCATAACCACTGGTTACTGCTTCTACACCTACCTGGTCGTTAATAATCCCTTTAGATGGCGAGCGACGCTTGAACTCGGCAATGATGCCGGTACGGTTTGGCGCAGTTAAAAATTCTTTAAAAGAGTACGTCGGCACAGAAAATAATGCCGACGACTCTAGCTCTTTTATACTGGTATCTCTTTTGGCCGAAGCAACTTCGGCCCTTTTATTCAATACAATTTTATCGAGGATATTCATAAGCCTGCCCACAGCGCGCGGGCGGTGGGGTGTTTTTTTAGTTGTATACGATCTTATTAACGTCGGCTAAATTACCACTTTTTGATTCATCGCCAGCTAACCAATTTTTCATCATTTCTTTGCCAAATTCGGTCAAAATAGATTCCGGGTGAAACTGCACCCCGCGTACATCGTAAGTAGTATGACGTAGCGCCATCACTGAATTATCTGTTTCATCTATAGCGGTCACAGTCAATACCTCTGGCATTGATTTTTCATCAACTACCCATGAATGGTAACGGCCTACTTTAAACTCATGTGGCAAGCCTAAAAACAAGCGCTCGGTATCGTCAGTTACCGCAATTGGCGTAGCAATGCCGTGCATAGGCTGCTTTAAATTATATAAGGTACCGCCAAACACCTCGGCAATAGCTTGCTGACCAAGGCACACCCCAAAAATGCTTTTGGTTGGGGCGTATCTTTCAATCACTTTTAATAGTAAACCGGCTTCTGAAGGAATACCCGGACCAGGTGACAGGATGATCTTGTCGTAAGCGTCAACGTCCTCTAATTTAAATTGGTCGTTTCTCCAAACATCACATTGCAGGCCAATTTCATTTACAAGATGTACAAGATTGTACGTGAACGAATCGTAGTTGTCGATAATTAAAATTTTATTTGCCATATTTCACCTCCACCTTCTGCTTAATTAACAGGGGATATAGATATTACGTTCTTATAGATTCTTTTGTTACAAGTTTGTTACAATTGGGTCGATTACAATGTCTCTGCCAATTCTATAGCTCTGCGCAAGGCAGCAATTTTGTTATTTACCTCATTTAGTTCGCTTTCTGCAACAGATCCGGCTACAATACCGGCACCTGCCTGGTAATGCAGCGTGTTGTTTTTACTTAAAAACGAGCGGATCATGATGGCGTGATTAAAATCGCCATTAAAGCCTAAGTAACCTATGGCGCCGCTGTAAAAGCTGCGTTTAATGTTCTCGTTTGCGTCTATGAGCTCCATAGCGCGGTATTTTGGCGCACCACTTAACGTACCAGCCGGGAAAGTATCGGCTACCACTTTAAAAGTAGGTACATCAGGCAGCAGCTCGCCACTTACCATGGATACCAGGTGAATTAAATGCGAATAGTATTGCACCTCTTTAAAAGCTTTCACCTCTACATGGTCGCAATGGCGGCTCAGATCATTCCGGGCCAGGTCCACCAGCATCACGTGCTCGGCAGACTCTTTCGGATCGTTTTTTAAGCTGTAAGCCAGTTCTGCGTCTTTCTCGTCGTCGCCGGTACGTTTGAAGGTTCCTGCAATTGGATAAATAGTAGCGCGACGATTCTTGATGGTGATCTGTGCTTCTGGCGATGATCCAAAGATCCTGAAATTACCATAATCGAAATAAAACAAATAGGGCGAAGGATTAATAGAGCGCAAAGCGCGATATACATTAAACTCGTCACCCGTAAACTCTTTGGAGAAAGCCCTTGATGGAACAATCTGGAAAACATCGCCACGGTAAACATGCGTTTTCATTTTCTCTACAATCGCAATAAAATCCTCGTCTTTCAGATTTGATTTTTCTTCTGATTTACTTTGGAAAGAGTATTCAGGGAAGTTTTTATTCTTTATCAAGTCATGGATCTTGTCAAGTCCTGCAGTATCATTATCGCCCTCTGGCTGATTATGAAAGATGTATAACTCGTTTTTAAAGTGATCTATCGCTATGATATAACGGTAGATGTTGTACTGCATCACCGGAATCTTGCGGGTAGTATCATCACTTTTTTTCAGGCGGATGGTTTCAAAATGTTCCACAGCCTCATGCGTGAAATAGCCAAATAAACCGTTGGCGGTAATTTTTACCGGCGGCGCATTGGTTTCAAAACTGTCCAGAAAATCGGTAATCTGCGAGATTAGCTCAAAGTTTCCCGGCTCTAAAGTTTCTTCACTGCCATCTGGAAAACGTTTGTTGAGCTGCCCGTCGTTCAGGGTAAGGCTTGCAATTGGGTCGCAGCATACATAGCTGGTGCTGTTTTCGCGGCTGTGGTAATCAGAACTCTCCAGTAATAGTGAGTTAGGGAAAACATCTCTTAAGCGCAAGTATACGCTTACCGGGGTAGTAGTGTCGGCAAGCTGCTGTTTGTAAGTGGTATTAATCTTATATTTTTTCATTGTGTTGTTATCAAAAAATGCTGTAAAACAAAAGACCCGGCGAATGAGGGTCGCCGGGTCTTTGTATTAGGTTTACAATTGATTAGTCTCTAATGGTCAAAAAGATAGCCGGCTGCCAATTAAATGGTGCCACCAGCTTTTGTTATTTCCTTTTTTGATCATTGTGGACGCAAATTTATAAAGAAAATTGAATTAGCAAATTTTTTTTATACTTTTTTTTCGCTTATTTAAAGATGGAAATTTTGCCGGCAGCTAAAGCGCCAATAATTATTAGCAGCGCAAGGCTATAAAACAGCGCAATTATTCTGTGCTTGGCCTCAGGTAATACCAATTTCTTAGATTTGCTATGCCCTACGGTGATTACCGCTATGGCAATAATCATCATCACCCAATGCTCAACCGTAAAGTAACGCGTGGTCGGATCTTTCATGGTAGTACTGTTAAAAGCCACCAGCGGACTTAAAAAGTATAACACAATACCAATTAACAATTGAGTATGCGCCGAGATCATGGCAAACAAATTTACCAATCTGTTACCATTAGTATAAGGCCGGGTACCCAGCCAGCCCACAAAGGCCGACACAATGGCGTAAATAAAAAGAATGAGAACAATGTACCTGAAACCCGAGTGCAGGTGCTGTACGATGCTGTATGCGTTCATGTTGATGTAAGTTTTTGACGAAGATACGGGTTTTAGTGATTAGTGGTTAGCGGTTGGTTTTTGATTTAATTAAGTTATAATGATTTTTGAGTAGGACTTGTATAACTATGAGGTTAATAAGGGCGTTGCCTTCGGCCCGGGCTATCCGCTCATACGCCACAGGCCTTAAGCGCAAGGCCGGTATCCGCTACTATCCCTAACGCAGCAGTATGCATAAAATTGGGGGAAGTGTCAGACGCAGAGCTTCGGGCGAAAGCAGGTAAAACAATGGTGGCCAGTGCGGTTGCAGGGCTGTCGGGAATGTTGCCTGAAGCGTGGGCTGTGTGCGACAAACGGCGGCAACAGGCCCCTGCCCAGGTTTTACCTGATTTGCAGGGCAAAGGCCCAGAGCGCAAAGAAGCATTGTGTATGACTTGATTTATCCACTTGTTGTTTGTTTTTTTATGGTGTGAATGAGGTCGCTACGCTTAGTTTTTGGTTACTTTTGTATCAAGACAAAAGACACAGCCTTAGCGGCAATTGAGCGTCACCAAGCGACAAGCAAGCAAATAATCAAGCTATTTCGCTACCTGCACCTCAATACTCACCGACACCTCATTACTCATCACCAAACTTTTACCACCTACGCCAAAATCTAAACGGTTTAATTTCAGCCCGCCTTTAAAGGTTGCGCTGGTTGCATCAGTGTCATAAGTAAAAGGCATCTCAAATTGCTTGGTTTGATTCTTTATGGTGAGGTTAAACTGGCCCACATATTTGTCGCCGCCTTTATGTTTGATGGAGATGGATTTCATTACGATGGACGGATACTTGGTAGCATCAAAAAATTCGTCGCTGCGCAGGTGATTGTCGCGCAGGTCGTTATCGGTGTTTACCGAGTTTACATCCAGCGTAGCTTCAATGGTACCCGTCTCCGGTTTATCAGCATCGAAATTAATAGTAGCCTGCAGTGTTTTAAAAGTACCGCCGGTATTTACGCCCAGATTTTTAAGCTGAAATTTAACATCAGATTTTAAGATATTGCTTTTTTGCGCTAACGCGACATTAATTAAAACTAACAAGGGTATTACTAGTGCGACGATTCGTTTCATATTGCGAATTAACGATGATTGTGGTGGCGGTGGTACTTTATCCCGCTTTTTTTACATTAACAGTACCAAAGCAGGTTAAATGCTGATAATTTAAAATTCCCCTCTTGAGAGGGGGCGCTAGGTAGTGCGGCTGCAGGGGTGTGTTAAACGTGCGAAAGGACACCTCCCACCCCTCTCAAGAGGGGAATCGCACAGGCCTTACCCTCTCTTTAAAACTCTACGTGAGCCCTGATAGAGAAAACGTTTACCGGCCCGCGGTCTTTATTGTAAGCCGGGTTTACAATAAACTGGTAATCTGGCGACAGAAAGAATTTATTCTGATAAGCATTGATTTTGTAGTAAAGCTCGGCAATCATTTCAGGAGCATAGTTTAGTTTGCCGTCGCCAATCAAAAAACCATAACCACCGGCAGCGAGGTAATCGCGATGCGGTGTCGATAAGCCATTGCCAATGAAGGCAAGCGCTAACTCATCATCTTTGCGATTCCATCCTGCGCCTTTAAGTGTGGCTCCAAAACTTACAGAGCGGTCAATCTCTGTAAAATACCAGGTTTGGGTATGACCATCGTTATAACTCACTTTGGCAAATACACCGAAGTTCTTGCTCAGGTATTGATCGGCACTAATGCCGAACCCATATTTATGACGGCCATAAGCCTGTGTTGTATCTACATTCGGCGCAGTTGGATTCAAAGCCAATGCCTGATTGTAATTGCCCATTTTGCCGTTGTTTAAAAAGCCCAGCACACGGGTGGTACCTTTAAAGCCATTGATGGTATAGCGTTTCTCAAACTCTAGAGTCTGCGTATTGGCTTTGCCAATCTGTTGGTCCCAAATTGCGCCGTTGGCTTGCGTTGTAGACGCCGTAAAGGCAAACCTTAGCGACCAGTCGGGCATGCCTAGCTCGGCCACTGCGCCCAGCACATAGCCACGCGTATTGGCCGGGTAATCCCAGGCGCCATTATCCATCAGCGACCAGTTCATGAACTGCGTGCGTGGGTCATGGCTAAACTCGTTCCCGTCAAAATAATCGGCCATGCCAAATTTACCTGCGGTGATTGATAGATAACGCTTGCTGCGCACCCCGCCTAATTGATTTAGATCGGGTTGTAGCGTATCCACTTCATTACCCCAACCAAAGGTTTGCTTTAAATATAAGCGGCCGATATAAATAGATGGCGAAGCGCTCCCCACTCTAAAAGTTTCCCCGTTAGGAAAGCCTGCCACGCCCAATGTTTTGCTTAACCCAGAACCGCCCGAGATCTCGGGGTTAAAATAAGCTTCCGCGCCTTTCCATAAGCGAGCACCGCCATACAGGGTAGAGGTGATGGAGCTTTGTGTTTCTGTGCCTGTCTGCAAACTATTGTCGCCGGTATATTTTGCGCCAAATGCAGGCTTGTATTGTGTGATAATGGTTTGCTGAAAATGAAAACTGAAGCGTTCTTTCTTAAGCGTGTCCTGCGCCGATGCTAATAAAGCAGTAGCGAGAAATAGATTTATTGCGAGTAAATACTTTTTCATAAATTAATTAATTAGACAAAGCTAATCATTTTTTTAGATAAGTCTAAAAATTAAAATCACATTCAGTATAAAATTGCTTTAAGTAGGTTTCCATAAACTCATGGCGTTGCGCTGCCAGGTGCTTACCTGTGTCGGTATTCATTTTGTCTTTGAGCAGTAATAGCTTTTCGTAAAAATGGTTGATGGTGGGCGCAGTAGAGTTTTTATAAGCTACTTTGCTTTGATTAGGGTCAGGTTTTATTTCGGGATTGTAAAGCTCACGACCTTTAAATCCACCGTAGCTGAAGGCGCGTGCTATACCAATAGCGCCAATGGCATCCAGTCTGTCGGCATCCTGCACTACGGCCAGTTCGGGCGAGTGAAATACAGGTTTATCAAAGCCCGATTTAAAAGACATGTACCTGATAATGTTTTGTACGTGCAAGGTAGTTGTAGGGGCGATGTTGATGCCGGTTAAATAGTTGCCCGCAGTGGTTGGGCCTATTTCTTCATCGCCGTTGTGGAATTTGCTGTCGGCAATGTCATGTAGCAGGGCGGCAAGCTCTACCGTTAGCAGGTCAACTTTTTCAGTCTGGGCTATGTGTTTAGCATTTGTCCAAACCCGGTGTATGTGCCACCAGTCATGCCCGCCTTCGGCGTTTTTTAGCGTGTCTTTAACAAATTGTATGGTATTGTTGATTATGGTAGCGTGTTCCATATTTGCAAATGTGCTGCAAATATAGAATCTCTAATCGGTACCGTTACGTAAAGTTGCCTTTTCTGTTGGATCTGGATTTAATAAATCGGCCGCATTTATCTCCAAAACCTCTGCTATCTGAAATAATCTTTCGACAGTGATTTTGGTATAACCCAGCTCAATTTTACTATACGCATTTTGCGAGATATTTAACTTATAAGCCAGGTATTCCTGTGTATAATTTCTTTCTTCGCGTTTCTTTCTAATAATAGCCGCTATGGCTTTAATTTTTACATTTAGCTTATTACTCATGTTGTGTTTAGGGGTTGTTACCCCTAACTACGAAAGTTTTAAGCGTCTGGATTTATTTTTTTAACAAAAAAAATAATTTTATTGTCCCAGTTCGTAATTTATACTTACAGTAGGCAATAAAGTTGCCATGTCAAGCGGAACCTGGTCAAAAGAAATTACCGGTTTGCGGTGGGTGTAAAAATTATAAACAGCCTTTGCCAGCCCGTTTGGCGGCGTAGCCGGAGGAACGAAAGTTATGTTAAAAGGAATAATAAAATCATGCGCCTTTTCATGATCAGGAATGATCCATTTTTTATTTGATTTTTTTAACGCTGCAATTAATGGTTGCGTGAGCGTGATATCATCCGCATAATAAATGATGATTTTTTTGATAACGCCGCTCTCATCGGCAGTAAATTTAAAAACCGCGGTGCCGGTGGCCCTGCGGCTAATTAACTGGGGCGATACGATTACGCTGTCTTTAAAAAACTTGCTCATCACATCCTTACCACCCTGAAACGGAAAGGCAAGCGTCTCTTGCGCCCGGGCAAAAAAACCAGTCAATAATATCGTGGCAACTAATAATAGCTTTTTCATACTAAATATCCTCTCTGGGCTCGCGCTTGCTGCCCTGGTATAATTCATATTCTAATAAACGGCAATCCAGTTTGCCGTTATAAAACTCAATGCGCCTTGCGGCACGTAAACCTATCTTTTTAGCCAGGTCGGGGTTGCCGGTAAAAATGTAACCGCGATAGTCCAGGCATTTTTTCTTCATGAAGTCGCCTATGCGTTTGTAGGTAGCCTCCAGTTTGGTGTGTACGCCTAAACGCTCGCCATACTCGGGGTTAAACATTACTACGCCGGGTTCCTCGGGCACCGGGGTTTCTTCAAAGTCACAAACACTAAATTCTATCAAATGTTCTACACCGGCCGTGCGGGCATTTTTTTCAGACACTTCAACTGCGTCCTGAGAGATATCTGTAGCGATGATCCTGAAACCAATATCTTTCTTTGATTTATCTTTTAAAATACGGCGCTCGGCAAAAAATATTTGCTCGTCGTAACCCATAATGTGCATAAAGCCATAGTTCATACGAAACAGCCCGGGATGCTTATCGGTAGCCATTAAAGCGGCCTCGATAGCCAAAGTCCCCGAACCGCACATCGGATTAATAAATGTGCTTTTCCTATCCCAGTTGGTAGCCATGATGGTTGATGTAGCCAGAGCTTCCAGCATAGGTGCTTTACCCGGTATTTTGCGATAGCTGTGTTTAGCCAGGGTTTCGCCTGATGTATCCAGGAATATCTCAGCCTTGTCGTCTTGCCAGTAAAGGTGTATTACGGTTTTATTAGCATCAGATCCTGAATTTGGGCGAATGCCTTTTACAGATTTAATCCGGTCGACTATAGCATCCTTTACCTTCACATTGGCAAACAATGGCGTTAAAATATGCTCGTTATTTACGTTTGATGTCACAGAGAAATAGCCGCTAAAGTCAATCAACGTTTCCCATTCTATTTTAACCAGTTCGTCATATAGCTCTTGCGGGCCGGCGGCGGTAAAGCTGTGCAACGAGTATAAGATCTGGCTGGCGCAGCGCAGGTTTAAGTTAAGACTAATGGTTTCTGTAACTGTAGCCTGTAGTTCAATACCGGTTTGGAAAACACGGGTAGGGGTAAAGCCCAGTTCTTCAACTTCTTGTTGCAGGTATGGGGCCAACCTTTTGTTACAGGTGATGATGATTTTACTCTCTGTTTGGAAAACTGACATAGGCGGCAAAAGTACGTATAAAAAGCAAATACGCAGTGAGGCATCTGTTTATACAAGCATAATCTTAGAACGAAGCTTTTTTTCTATCCTTTAGTCGTTGCCGCAAATCAGTAAGTATAGCTATATATTTCGGGTCCTTCGCCAAATTGGTAGTTTCATGTGGATCATTCGGGATGTCATACAATTCCTCGTAATTGTGCTCAATAAACTTCATGTATTTAAACCTTTTGGTAACTATACCTTCTTCTTTAGGGATGCTGGGGCTACCCAGATAATAATGCTGGTAAAAAAAGTCTTCGCGCGCGGGCAGTTTGCCCTGCAGCATATCCTCCAGGTTTACGCCCTGCATGCCGTATGGGGCTTTCAAACCGGCCATAGCCAAAATAGTGGGTGCAATATCAATATTCAGCGCAATCTGGTTGGATGTATAACCCTGCAGTTTTCCTGGCGCTGTCGGGTCATAAATAAACATCGGCACCCTGATAGATTCTTCATAGCCATACCACTTGCCTTCCATACCGTGTTCGCCTAAAAACATGCCGTTATCGCCCATTAATATAATGATGGTTTTTTTGTCGATGCCCAATTGTTCCAGTTTTTGGGTCATCTCTCCAAGTACGTCATCAACGCCTGTAATTAACCGGTAATAATTTTTAACGTTCTCCTGGAACAGCTCGGGCGTTCCAAAAAGTCCGTGCCAGCGTAGGCGGCCAAAGTTTTCTTCGGTTCTAAAAAAATCCGGAAATTTGTTCCAATACTCTGGCGCTGCTGTTAGTGGCGTGGGTATGGTTATATTATCATACAAATGCTGATAACGTGGCTGCACAACATAAGTAGGCGGATCGCCGTCTTGCTCATGCGGGGCCTTAAAACTTACCGAAAGGCAAAATGGCTGCTTACTGCCATATTCGCCTAAAAATTCTTGTATAGCATGGCCAATGGTATCGGTATCATGGATAGGTTGCCCATTTTTACCTATCGTGATATAATCGGGTTGCAGCTTGTCGCCTGCTTCAGTATTTACCCAATAATTAAACAAACGGCCGGGTGGCCTTGTACCAACACCAAATTTGCCTATAAAACCCATTTTATAACCGGCGTGCTTTAATAAAGCCGGATAGGTTTGAGACAGCGCCTGTGCAGAAAGATCGGTATTAAAATCATTGATGTTATGGCGGGATTCGTATTGCCCGGTCAGGATACTGGCACGGCTAACGCAGCAAATAGAGGTGGTAACATACGCGTTCCTGAATAATATGCCGGCTTTGGCCAGTTTATCCATATTGGGTGTCTGGATAATTGAGTTTCCCCTGGCGCCTAAAGCGTCAAAACGTTGATCGTCGGTTAAGATAAAAATGATATTGGGCCTTTCATCAACCGCTTTTACTGCTTCTTTTTTACAGAAGGCCATCAACCCTACCACCATTAATACCACGCAAAGCGATAAACTTCTGATTGAATTTTTACGGCTAATTACACTGATTATCTGCATTTTATTCTAAAAAAGTATTGGTATTAATACTGCTTAATTTAGTGTGGAAAACTTACGCAATAATGTGTGAATTTACACATCTTTATCTGTTAACTTTACGTTTTTAATTTTGAAATTTATGGAAATTAAGGGCAAAGTACACGAGATATTCCCGACACTGCAAGTTACCGAAGCACTGAAGAAAAGAGAGCTAATAGTTGAATACGTAGAGAATCCGCAATACCCGGAGTACTTGAAATTTGAAGCTATACAAGATCGCTGCAACCTGATAGACGCCCTTAAAGTAGGCGATGATGTTGAAGTTTTCTTCAATTTAAGAGGCCGCCCATGGACAGACAAAACCGGCAAAAAGAGCTATTTTAACTCTATGCAACTATGGAAAGTAAACGTACTTAGCGGCGCAGGCAGCAGCCCGGCACCAGAATACGCAGCTCCTGCTGATATCAGCTCGGCTCCAGAAGATGACGATTTGCCATTTTAATTAGTCGCAGAGACTGTTATAGAGCATTTAACGATTACAAAATCCCGCGGAAGCGGGATTTTGTTGTTTAGGGGCGGCGGGGACTCACCCGGCCGACGCTTCGCCGGGCCACCCTCTCTTCGCCTTTGGCGGAAAGAGGGTTTAGAAATTCAGCATTCATTATTCGATATCAAATAACATAACCCTCTTTCCCGCTTGCGGAAGAGAGGGTCGACAAGCGTAGCGAAGTCGGGGTGAGTCCCCGCCTTTCCAACAGATGTTAAAAATTGTTAAAAGGCCCCTTTGTAGGTATATTTAAGATATTTTTGTTATTACTGAAATTTAAGCAGGTTGAAAAAGAGTAGCATACGTATAATTATAGGCTTGATGGGCTTTGCGCTTTTAGGGGTAATTGCTATGCAGCTATACTTTCTGGTGCAATCTTACAACCTGCAATCTACACTCTTTGACCGTTCGGTTAACGAGGCGCTGAGCAATGTTGTAGAAAAGTTAAAAAAGCAGGATGCCAATAATTTTTTGATGGACAAGGCCCGCCGAATGGCAGGAACTGATAAGCCTGTACCACAAGGACAAACTATCGAGATCTCTGATAAGGGCAATTCGGTTGTTCATTTTTTATCAGGCGATAAGGATGCCATCAAAAAACAATTGCGCCGTAAACATAAACTGGCCATGCTGCGCGATAGTTTGAAACATATGCTGATGAGCCAGCGCCTGGACGAGCTGGAAAGCAATATCCAACTACATTTTGAAGCGTATACCGATGAAAATGGCGAGCCTGTTGGCCGGTTTACACCGGTTATTAAGGTGCCTGATCCACATGCGGTAAATAAGCATCAAAAAATAGAAAAATACATCGTTCAACACTTCGCCTATATTGACCCTCAGCTCGGTGAGCAGCTGATCACCAAAAAAACAATCAATCCGCTTTGGGTTGAGGATCAGCAACGTAAGCAGAAGCAAGACCAGCTTAACCGGGTAAAAAAAATACTGGCAATCGACTCATTGCAGACCGCCCAGGTAAGCAACCATCATAACGCGATACAAAATGTGTTAGAAGAATATCAACGTACGAATGAGCCTTTACGCAAACGGATCAACAATCCGTTTTTTGTAGATACGCTACTCCGGATGGAATTGCAGAACCAGGGTATTCCGTTGCCGTTCAATTATGAGATATCTACCGCCAAGAATGATTCAGTAATCTTTTCGACCGCAATGGATAAGACGGGAGCCAGGCCCATATTTAATGTGTCTGACAGTTACAGTTCGCAGATCTTTAAAGAGGAAGTGATCAACGATCCCGGGATGATCAGGTTGTCCTTCCCGCAAAAAAATTCACTTATATTGGGCCGCATGACTGCGACTATGGGTGTTACCGGAGGCCTGTTGCTGGTACTGATATTTTGCTTTGGCTTTACCATATTCGCCATCATCCGCCAAAAAAAAATCTCTGAAATGCGGACCGATTTTATCAACAACATGACTCACGAATTTAAAACTCCGGTATCAACCATCATGATAGCTGCCGAGGCTTTAAAGGATAATGAAATGGCGGTAGATAGAAGCCGCATCTCGCGTCTGGCCAATATTATCTATGAAGAGAATGAGCGCCTGGGCAGCCATATTGAAAGGGTACTGAATATTGCTAAGATTGATAAGAACGACTTTAAGCTGGAAAAAAAGCCGCTTGATGTTAACGAAATGATTGGGATTGTAGTTGACAGCATGCAGCTTAAGCTACAAAAATGCGATGCCGAGGTAGTGATGGAGCTGGATGCCGAAAACGCGGTGATCAATGCCGACGAGCTGCACTTTTCGAACGTGTTATATAACCTGATAGACAACGCCATAAAATACAGTACCGACAGGCCGCATATTACTATAGCCAGCTCTAATAAGAATGGGCAGGTGGTTATTAAGGTGGCCGATAAAGGTATAGGCATGAGCCGCGATCAGCAGGCTAAAATATTTGAACAGTTTTATCGTATCCCGACAGGTAATGTGCATAACGTAAAGGGTTTTGGCTTGGGATTAAGTTATGTTAACACGATAGTAAAAAGATTAAATGGTACTATAAATGTGCGCTCAGAAAAAGACAAAGGGTCTGAATTTGAGCTGAAGTTTCAGGGTGCATAACACCTGCATAGCATTTGCCGTTAATAATACATAAACCACACAACACCTGCCTGCCATGAAAAAAATTCTATTGGTTGAAGACGACCCAAACCTGGGTTTATTGCTTCAAGACTATCTGCAGTTAAAAGGAAAATTTGAAGTTGTTTTATGTACAGACGGCGAGGAAGGTTTGCAGGCTTTTACCAAACAAAGCTATGATTTGCTGATACTGGACGTGATGATGCCAAAAAAAGATGGCTTTACGCTGGGTAAGGACGTACGCAAGATCAACCCGCATGTGCCCATTATCTTTGCTACTGCCAAAGGCATGATCGAAGATAAAACCGAGGCCTTTACCCTGGGCGGCGACGATTATATTACCAAACCTTTCCGTATAGAGGAGTTGCTGCTGCGCATTAATGCCCTATTGAAACGTACGGAACAAACCGGCAAAAAAGAAGATGCTCAGCCCAGCAAGTTTGAAATTGGTAAATATGGGTTTGATTATACTACCCAAATTATCACCATAAACGGAACCCAACAAAAATTATCAACCAAAGAAGCCGAGCTGCTTCGATTGCTTTGCCTGAAACGCAACGAGGTGCTTACCCGCGAAGAAGCCCTACTACACATCTGGCATGACGACAACTACTTTAACGGCCGCAGTATGGATGTTTTTCTGAGCAAGATCCGCAAGTACTTAAAGGATGACCCGACTGTGGAGATTATCAATGTGCATGGTAAGGGGTATAAATTGCTGGTGAATTAAGTCAGAGATTTAACCCCGCATTGCTAGAAATAGCGCTTATATGATCTTTACTTGTCGCTTTTATAGCGCTCATGGCCGCTAAGGCCTAGTTCTTTTTCCTTAGATGAAAAAGAACCAAAAAATCAAGTCAGCAAAAACCTTCCCCCCACAGGCAAAACTCCCAGGCCCGGTTTGCTGACAGGCCATCGCGCGCTTTTTTTGATTCCACATAATTTGTAGAATCTTCAATGAAACGAGACGTCAGACGCAGAGCTTCAGGCGAAGCTGATAAAACAATGGTGGCCAAGTGCGCGGCAGGGCTGTTAGGAATGTTGCCTGAAGCGCAGGCTTGTGCGACAACAGGCGGCAACAGGCCTCTGCCCAGGTTTTATCGGCTTGCAGCGCAAATGCCCTGAGCCAAGAAGCCTTGCGTATGACTTGATTTTTTGTTACTTTTTCATCAAGGAAAAAGTAATGGGCCTTAGCGGCCAAGAGCGTTATAAAAGCGATAAGCTAGCCGCGCGAGCCGTCAACTTGGTAACCAGTCATTTACTGCCGGGATTAAAGCAAATCTCTAATTATTCCAACCCAATCTTCTGATGCTGATACGGTATCTCCACATTATGGAAACCATGCTCCTTTAGCGTGTTGGCAAAGTGCTGCTGTACCTCATACTCACCATGCACCAGGAAGATCTTTTTAACCTTTTTCGGGTCCTGGCATTTTAAGAAATGCAGCAGGTCCTCATAATCGCCATGGGCGCTCATTGATTTGATGGAGCGCACCTCGGCTTTCACCTCATACTTATCGCCAAAAATATAAACCTCATGGTCGCCGCGCATCAGGTGCCCGCCTAACGAGCTTGGCTCGCAATAGCCCACAATCAAAATGGTGGTTTTAGGATTATCGATGTTGTTTTTAATATGATGCTTAACCCGCCCGGCTTCTGCCATACCTGATGATGATATGATCACACAAGGTCGCGGGTCGTCATTCAAAGCAATGGATTCTTCGGTTGATTGCACAAAACGTAAGCCTTTAAAATCAAACGGATCTTCGTCAATTTTTAAAACGCGTTTTACGCCATCATTATATACCTCAGGATGGTCTTTCAATACCTGTGTTGCTTTGTCTGATAATGGGCTGTCTACATAATAAGGCACATCTGGCAGAATACCTTTTAGCTCTAATCCATTCAAGGCATACAGCAACTCCTGCGTACGCCCCACGCTAAATGCCGGGATGATAACCTTTCCCTTTTTAACCAGGCAAGTTTGCTTGATCACCTCCAGTAAAGCATTCTCAATAGGCTCCAGCTCTTTATGTAAAGAATCGCCATAGGTTGACTCCAACAGGATATAATCAGCCTGTGGGAAACGTTGCGGGCTTTTCAATAGCAGGTCGCCATAGCGGCCAACATCGCCACTAAAAGTAATATGGGTTTGCTTGCCATTTTCGGTCACGGTTAGGTGTACTGCGCAACTGCCCAGGATATGCCCTGCATCGCTAAAATGAAATTTAACATCTGGGGTAATGGCATGTTCTTCATGATACTCAACAATCTTGAACAAACGCAAAGCCTCGGTTGCCTGCTCATCAGTATATAAAGGCTCTTCAAGTGGTAAGCCCTTTTTTGCCCGATGCTTGTTGCTGTATTCCGCGTCACTCATTTGGATCTTGGCCGAGTCAAGCAGCAGAATACGGGTAAGGTCTAATGTGGCCGATGTACAGAAAATCGTACCGTTAAATCCTTCGGCAACCAGGCGCGGTATCAAGCCGCAATGATCTATATGCGCATGCGACAGGATCATGTAATCCAGTTTCTTAGGGTTAAAGCCAAAGTGTTCGTTCAGGCCTTCGGTGTTCTCGCCCATGCCCTGAAACATACCGCAATCCAGTAAAATGCTGGTGCCGTCTTGCAGGTGTACCAGGTGCTTGCTGCCGGTTACATTACGGGCGGCGCCGTGAAAAGTTATGTCCATTTATAGTTTATACAGGTTGAAAGAGTAGACAACGAAGATGCTGAAAAAATATTCAATATAAAATAAACTAAAAAATTAGTTGTAAATATCATTTATAACTAATAACTTCGTTTAAGATTATAATCCCCTAGCATAATTAAATAAAAAATCCATGGAAATTAAAGAGTTAACCCGCGCCGAAGAACAATTAATGCAAATACTTTGGCAAATTGAAAAAGGCTTTGTAAAAGATGTGTTGGAGCACCTGCCAGAACCTAAACCGGCGTACAATACGGTATCAACCATTATACGCATACTAGAGGCTAAAGGCTTTGTAGCTTACACAGCACATGGAAAAAGCCATGAGTATTATCCTATCATCAGCAAAGAGACATACCAAAGCTTTGCAACCGATAAGTTGATGACCGGGTATTTTGATAATTCTGTTCAACACATGTTCTCTTACTTCGTTAAAAAAGAAAAGATTGATTTAAAGGAGGCCGACGAGATCATGAAATTGATTGAGAAACTTAAAAAACAATAACCTAAAACCAAAACCTTATGACCTGGTGGCATTACTTAATACTGGTAAACTTTTACCTGGTATTGTTCTTCGGCTTTTACGCGTTTTTATTGCGTAAGGAAACATTTTTCCAACTTAATCGCATTTACCTGGTGGCGGCGGCGATACTGTCGTTCTGTATCCCTATTATACAGGCCAACTGGGTAAAGAATCTGTTTATTACGCAGCAGGTACAGGACACCATTTATGGCGGAAACATGGCTGCCGCAGTGTACAATTTTACAGTTAAACCAAATGTATCGGCGCAAAACTCTTTAACTCTGGGCCAGATATTTAACGCTATTTATATTGCGGTGACGGTATTTCTGGTATTGCGCTTATTTTGGCAGCTATTTGTCCTGAAGAGATCTATGGACCAACCCGCGCCATCGGCGGCGTACTCTTTCTTTAAGAAGATTAGCCTGGGCAAGAATGTTTCTGAATCGTCTGTAATAGCCGAGCATGAAGAGGTGCATGCCGGGCAATGGCATTCGGTCGACGTTATGATCATCGAATTGGTAATGATCATCAATTGGTTCAACCCGGTGGTGTACCTGTATCGCTTTGCTATAAAATATATCCATGAGTTTATAGCCGACAGACAGGTAATAGAGCAGGGTACCGACAAAGTAGATTATGCCATGCTGTTACTGAGCCAAACTTTTCAGACAGATCAGCACAACCTGGTTACACCTTTTTACAATCACTCGCTTTTAAAAGAACGTATTAAAATGCTACAGAAAAATAAATCAAACCGAATGATGCTGGCTAAATATGGCCTGTCGGCTCCATTATTTATTTTGATGCTGATCTTATCGTCGGCAACGGTAAGTAATAGCAAGGTTATTAAGGTCATCAACAAAAAAACAGAAAAAGCTTTGCAAATTCCTGCTACCAGCGTAATTAACGACATGACTAGTCGTTCGGAAGCTCCGGTGGAAAATAAGATCGAATCAAATAAAAATAAACCGGTCAAAGCGGTGGCCGTCGATATTAACCAGACAGACACGGTGCCCGCCGGAAATAACGTTTTTTCGCAAGTAGAAAAAGCGCCTCAGTTTCCGGGTGGAATGGTAGCCTTTGGTCAGTTTTTAAGTAAAGCTGTACATTACCCACAGGTAGACAGAGAAAATAAAGTACAAGGTAAAGTTATCTGCACTTTTGTAGTAGAAAAAGACGGTACCTTATCTACCATAAAAGCTTTACGTGGCCCGAGTGAGACATTGAAACAAGCCGCTGTTGCCGCGCTCTTACAATCGCCTAAGTGGCGGCCCGGCGTTCAAAACGGGCGGGTAGTGCGCGTATCGTACGCGGTGCCGGTTAACTTTACTTTGACCCCAACCGATAACGAGACAACGCCGCCAACGGGCGAAAAAATTTACAACGTAGTAGCTAAACAACCCCAGTTCCCGGGCGGCATTGAGAATTTTGGCAAGTTTCTCAGCAATTACATTCGTTTCCCTAAAGAAGATAGAGAAAACGGCGTATCAGGAAGAGTTATTGCAACCTTCGTGGTTGAGAAAGATGGTTCATTGTCAGATATTAGAGTTGTACGAGGCCCTTCTGAAAGAATGGGAGCCGAGGCTGTCAGGGTATTGAGCATGTCGCCTAAATGGATTCCCGGTAAACTTGACAATGGGCAGTCGGTAAGAGTGTCTTATACTGTGCCAATTAATTTTACACTTAGTGAAGAGTCGGACAATGCCCCTAAATCAGGTGTCAGGGTAGACTCGCTGCTTAAAAAGGCTCATTCAAAGGCTAATTCTCCGCTTTATGTAATTGATGGCGTAGAATATGGTCCCGGTAAAGCCATACCGGAAATTAAACAAGAAAATATAGCGTCGATGGAGGTTTTGAGAGATGATAAAGCGATCAAATTATATGGCGACCGTGGTAAAAATGGTGTAATCATCATTACTTCTAAGAAAAAGCAATAACCTAAAAAACCCTTCATAATTAAAAGCCTGCGACTGTTGTTGCAGGCTTTTTTTGTTGGATGAATAACAATGGTTAAGTTTATAACCTAAACCTTTGAAACTTACAGCATGCACCATTACGCTAAAAAAACTTTACCTCGAAACTTAGCGGCTACGTGTAGCTTGTTAATCGTATTATTTGGCTTGATATTTATAGGGTCATCAACCGCGGCCAAAGCGGTTAGCCCAGCTAATCACGTCGCTATTGTTGATACTGTTTATACGCAAGTTGATACGCAGCCTGAGTATCCCGGAGGTATTGGGGCGTTTTACAAACTGGTAGGCCAGATTGTTCGTTATCCAAGGGAGGATAGGGATAGGGGCATCCAGGGCACGGTTATAGTAACCTTTGTAGTAGAGCCAGATGGCGCACTGTCAAATATAAAAGCTGTACGCGGGCCGAGTGAGGCTTTAAAGCAGGAAGCTGTGCGGGTGGTAACGGTATTGAGTGCGACTAAATGGCAACCCGGCGTAAAAGACGGGCAAGCGGTAAGAGCAATATATACCATACCGTTAAAATTTGCTTACCAGAGTTTCAATACAGAGACAGATCAGAATAAAGTTTTTGACAACCCGTTTCGTCAGGTAGAGTTTCCCGGTGGTGCCGAAGCATTGGGCGATTTTATCAGCGAAAATATCAGGTATCCAAAAGACGATTTGGACAAAGGATTAACCGGAAAAGTTATGCTATCGCTTATAGTTGAACCAGATGGATCTTTGACGCATATAAAAGCTACAGAAGGACCGTCAGAAGCCATGAAGGCCGAGGCTATCCGGTTGATGAAGACATCGCCTAAGTGGAAGCCGGGCGTAATGAACGATGGAATGGCTGTCAGAGTTTCTTATAACTTACCGGTAGAATTTAAATTACCGGCAGCTCAATCAAAGTAATAGTAATATGATTTAGCCTCATTCCTAAATATCAAAAGCCCGCCATTTAATGGTCGCAGGCTTTTTTGTATATAATTGATTGATTTTAATTAGTTATATTTATATAACCAAATTAAACTATTATGAACTGGAAACTGATATTTCAACTCTCTGTATTTGGGCTGATTATGGCCTTTGCTACCGTGTCATTGATATCTGAACGTGCCGAACCTGGCTTTTGGATTATAATTTTTGTGTTTTGCGCCATTGTGATAGCACGGGGTGCGCCGGGCAGGTACTTTTTACATGGCTTTTTAGTTAGCCTGGTAAATTGCGTATGGATAACCGCTGTGCATTGCTATTTTTATGACAGCTACGCCGCGCATCATCATGATATGGTTACCATGTATAAGGGGACGCATCCGCGCGAAATGATGCTGCTTTTTGGGCCGGCATTTGGTATTTTGTTTGGGTTAGTTTTAGGATTATTTTCATTTGTGGCCTCAAAATTGACCGACAGAAAAGAGGCAGAAGCCTAACACATCATTTTTTTTAATTAAACAAATGATGTTATACATAAATTATTAATTTTGCCGTAAGACAAATATTTATATCGACATATAATGAAACCATTCATTTCAAAATCAGCTTACGGATTTATCAACTACGCAGTGGCCCTATTACTTATTGCATCGCCATGGGCATTCGGATTTTCGCACGTTACCATTGCAGCGGCTTTATTTATGCCAATAATTATGGGATGGTTACAACTGATCATGGCAATATTTAGCCAAAATCCAATTGGTTTCAGACAGCTGAATGTTTTCCCTATACAAATGCAAGCTTGTGTTGATGTATTAATGGGTTCATTCCTGTTCGCTTTACCTTTAACTTACGCTTTCTGCGGCCAGGTTTGGTTACCACACGTTTTATTGGGCGCGGCTTTATTAGTCAAAGGTATCTTTGTTAAAGAGTCACCTTTCTTAACCCGTCCGCACCGTAGTTTGCCAGAAGCTGGTATCACATCAGTTGATGCAATCGAAGGCAGATTAGATCACTAAGAATTTAATCATCATATAAAATACAAAAGCGGGTCGATTTTATCGAACCCGCTTTTTGCGTTAATAGGGTTGTTATTATAAGACCGTCATAATTGATTTAACCCATCGATATTCTTCGGGATTGCAAGGGGGGGGCAATCATGCGGGATAGAAGCTCGCTGGGCGATTTTTTTTGAGGGAGATGGGATTGCGTCGTATTTTGTTATAAATAAAGCAGGTGTCTTTAAAAGTGCCTTGGTGCGTTAAGATGGTTTGTGTTATAAGGGAGATTTGGCAAATCCGGATAAGCATTGGGGTAAATAAAACTATGTTGTAACAAAAACGATACGTTTTTATCTAAAACAAGTTAACTTAGTGATAATAAAAGGTTAAAAAATTAAGTTTAAACCTTAAAGAACTTCTATAGTCACAGATAGGAACAACATTTAAAATTAAAGTCATGAGGATAGTGCGCGTATACTTCGATTTTTATTTTAGCGGAAAGGCTAAAATATCAGATTTAGTTTGCCAGGCAGGTATTTACTAAAAATAAAAAGGGCTTAAAGATTGATCTTTAAGCCCTTTTTGTATCTAATCCGTTAACAGATTACTCAATAACGGTTACTTTTAACATGTTGGTTTTGCCATGATTTACAATAGGGATGGCAGCAGTGTTAATTACTACGTCACCCTGTTTAACTAATCCTTCAGCTTTCAGCAAGTTATTTACATCGGCAATAGTTTGATCTGTGCTTTCAACTTTATCATAATAGAAAGTACGTACACCCCAAACCAGGCTTAATGCATTTACCAGTTGTTTGTTAGACGTAAATATGAAGGTGTGAGCTTTAGGGCGATAACTGGATATCTGGTAAGCGGTATAACCAGAGGTAGTCATTGATACTACACCTACGGCGTTGGTATGAGAAGCCAGGTGGGCGGCCGATTCGCAAACGGCGTCGCTTAAGTAGCTTGCACCGTTGCCTTCAGGGTTAATTGCTCTTTCGGCGTTAAATGGATAACCTAGCTCTTCTACGTTACGAACGATCTTAGCCATAGTCTCAATAACTATCAGCGGGAATTCGCCAACTGAAGTTTCGCCGCTTAGCATCACCGCGTCTGCACCGTCTAATACAGAATTGGCAACGTCATTCACCTCAGCACGGGTTGGGCGCGGGGTGGTGATCATTGACTCCAGCATTTGTGTAGCCACAATAACCGGTTTTGATGCAGCACGACCTTTACGGGCAATCATTTTTTGCAATAATGGCACTTCCTCTAAAGGTAATTCAACACCCAGGTCGCCACGGGCAACCATCAGGCCATCAGTAGCAGCAACAATAGCGTCGATATTTTCTATAGCCTCAGGCTTTTCAATTTTGGCAATAACTTTAGCCGATTTACCGCTGCGGGCTATAACTTGTTTCAATTCGATAATGTCCTCGGCATTACGCACAAATGAAAGGCCTATCCAATCCAAATCCCACTCTAAAGCATATTGCAGATTCACTAAATCCTCTTCTGTTAAGCTTGGGATAGATACTTTGGTATTTGGCAGGTTAACGCCCTTACGCGATGTCAGGATACCACCGTGTACAATCTCGCAAACTACAGTATCAATTTTATTGGTTTCAATAACGCGCATCTGGATCTTTCCATCATCCAACAAAATAATTTCGTTAGCCTGAACATCCTTCGGGAAAGCTTCGTAAGTGATGTAGATCTGGTTGTCGTCGCCAATGCACTCTTTAGTAGTAATATTAATATGAGTACCGTTAACTAGGTGTATGCCGCCGTCTTTTACCAGGCCTATACGAATTTTTGGTCCTTGTAAATCGGCTAATATGGCAACGTTGGTTTTATGCTGTTCGTTAATTTCTCTGATCAGGTCAACAAATTTCTTGTGATCTTCGGGCTTTCCATGCGAAAAATTAAGACGGCAAACATTTACGCCCGCCTTAATCATCGCCAGCAAAGTTTCTTTTTTAGAGCTTGCAGGCCCCATGGTGGCAACAATCTTGGTACGGTTATACGGTATATTCATAGTTTTTTCTTGGGGTTGTCTTTAATGGATGACGCATGTTTATGCGTTATGGTACTTTTAAATTTCGGCGCTAAAATAAGTTAAAATAAGAGATTTTCGCGCGATTTTATTTTTTTAGGATCAATCTTTACTGCCGCAACAATTTCAGGTATGCGGTTTAGGGTCGAAATTATATTTTCGAGGTCCTTATCATCAATATAATTTTTAATCATCATAAAATAATCGGCCTTTTTCATCTCCGGTATCAGGTAACCGTCGGTGCCTTTGTTAGCTATAAAAAAGAAATCAGTCTCGCTGGCCTCCCAGTTATAGGTATATAATGAAAAATATACCTGTGGCGCGCCGGCATGAATATCAACCGCCAGGTCATCAGTTTTGATAAAATTAAAATTTAAACACTTGTTAATAAGGTAACAAATGCGGTAATCTTTTAACGATGTTGTTACTGCAATGAGAACAAAATCCAGATCAATCTCAAACTTTAAAAATTTCTTGTTCAATTATGATTACATTTGCGCCCGGCAAAAATACAAATTGAAACCTTTTGCTTTCAAAATTTGTTAGCTATCAAAGTAAAAAGTTTTAGATTTGATATTTAACAGATTTTATTTTTCTTTGCACTGAAATTATTAATCATTAAACAATAAAACTATGTCTGATATCGCTTCAAGAGTAAAAGCTATAATCGTAGAAAAACTAGGTGTTGACGAAAGTGAAGTTACACCTGAGGCTAGCTTCACCAATGACCTTGGTGCTGACTCTTTAGACACCGTGGAACTTATCATGGAGTTTGAAAAAGAATTTAACGTGGCTATACCTGACGATCAGGCTGAAACTATTGGCACAGTAGGTCAAGCCGTAGCTTACCTTGAAAAAAACGTTAAATAAACTCTCCTTAATTCATTTAGATGGAGTTTAAACGAGTTGTAGTAACCGGGCTTGGGGCACTTACTCCAATTGGCAATACCGTTCCAGAATATTGGAACTCATTGATCAATGGAGTAAGTGGCGCAGCTTTGATCAAGAGTTTTGATACGACCTTGTTCAAAACAAAATTTGCATGCGAAGTTAAAGGCTTTGATGCGGACGCTTTTTTAGGAAGAAAGGATGCGCGCAAGCTCGATCCTTTTGTGCAATATGCCCTGTATAGCACCGAAGAAGCAGTAAAAGATGCTGGTTTAGATTTTTCGAAATTAGATGTTAGCCGTATAGGCGTGATCTGGGGATCGGGCATCGGCGGTTTAAAGACATTTTTAGACGAGGTGACCAACTTTGCCAAAGGCGACGGTACACCACGGTTCAATCCGTTCTTTATTCCTAAAATGATTGCCGATATTGCTCCGGGCCATATTTCTATTAAATACGGTCTGCGTGGACCAAACTTCTCTACAGTTTCTGCTTGCGCATCTTCAAACAATTCATTGATCGACTCTTTTAACTATATCCGTTTGGGTAAAGCTAATATGTTTATCAGTGGTGGTTCTGAAGCTATTATTAATGAAGCCGGTATAGGCGGATTTAATGCTATGCACGCATTGTCTGTACGTAACGATGACCCGGCAACGGCTTCACGTCCGTTTGACCTTGACCGCGATGGTTTCGTGGCAGGCGAGGGCGCTGGTACCATCATTCTGGAAGAACTGGAACATGCTAAAGCTCGTGGAGCAAAAATATATGCTGAGATGATTGGCGGCGGTATGAGTGCTGACGCTTACCACATGACTGCTCCGCATCCTGATGGTTTGGGCGCTGCCTCTGTAATGCGCTTTGCCCAGGAGGATGCCGGTGTAACACCAGCTGATATTGATTACGTAAATGTTCACGGCACGTCAACTCCAATTGGCGATCCGCAGGAAATTAAGGCTATACAGGATGTATTTGGTGCAGATGCTTATCGTATAAACATCAGCTCAACCAAATCAATGACCGGTCACTTATTAGGTGCTGCGGGCGCTATTGAGGCTATTGCTTCAATATTGGCGCTAAACCACGGCATTATCCCACCTACCATTAACCATTTCACTGACGACCCAACCTTTGATCCTAAAATAAACTTTACGTTTAACAAGGCTCAAAAACGCGATGTTAGAATTGTACAAAGCAACGGTTTCGGCTTCGGCGGTCACAATGCTTCTGTAATATTTAAAAAATACGAAGAATAGTAGTGGATGCCTGTTGGACGGTTATATAAGCTTTATTTTTCACCTCAAAGAAAATACGTCAAGGTTTTAAAGAATTTGCTCGGTTTCGTGCCGGGCAATTTGTCTTTATACCGGTTGGCATTTCGTCATAAATCTGCTGCGCAAAACGTAAAAAAAGGCGTAAAGAACAGTAATGAGCGCCTGGAATTTTTAGGTGATGCTGTTTTAGGCAGCGTAGTGGCCGAAGTGCTTTTTAAATTGTATCCTTATGAAGATGAGGGCTTTCTGACCGAATTGCGCTCAAAAATCGTAAGCCGGGTAAACCTTAATCAATTAGCACGCAAACTTGGCTTTGAACAGCTGATAGAGTACGATAACCGTGCTTTGGGCCCAACCCGCCAGGGATCTTTGTTGGGCGATGCTTTTGAGGCGTTAATAGGTGCGGTGTATTTGGACAAGGGTTATGATTTTACCAGGCATTTCCTGGTAAACAACATCATTAAAGCTCATATCGATATCCATACACTTGAGCAAACCGAAACTAACTTTAAGAGTAAACTCATAGAGTGGTGCCAACGCCACAGTAAGGATATAACGTTCGACCTGGTGGATAATGGCGACGGCGAAAATACCAAGCTTTTCACCGTACAAGCCAGTGTAGACGGTCAGATCATGGGCCTGGGCAAGGAGTTCAGTAAAAAGAACGCCGAAAAACTTGCCGCCGAGAAAGCCTGCGAGGCGCTGGGTATTTAATTCCTTTTAATTTTCTGCAATATTATTAACCACGTCATTGCGAACGAGGTACGAGTGTGGCAGTCTCCGGCTCGCTGATTTAATCGCTCGTTCAGAGATCGTCACACTCGTACCTCGCTCACGATGACGTGCGGGGTGGTGAAGAGATGTCACGTTAGCGATGACGTTTGTTATTTCATATACAAAAACAAAAGCCCGACTGTTGTTACAGCCGGGCTTCAATACGCTTAATATATCTAGTGTTAAGCTAATTTTACATTTACCGCGTTAAGGCCTTTTCTGCCTTGTTGTGGCTCGTAAGTCACTTCGTCGTTCTCGCGAACTTTGTCGATTAAACCTGATACGTGTACAAAGATCTCTTCGCCACTTTCAGTTTTGATGAAGCCGAAGCCTTTAGAGTCATTAAAAAATTTTACTGTTCCTGTTGCCATTATAAAAAAATATTGAATTAAATTACTGCAAGGTATACTAAAATATTTAATATTCAATACCCACGAAGCTTTTTCGTTATTTTTTATTGTTTAATGACACCGTGATATTGGGATTAATAACTTGCAGGTCAACAATAAATTGGGCCTTATTGGGTGGCGAGATCACTACACTATCGTAAGTGTTATAAAATATTTCAATTCTGTCCATAGACCAAGCAGGGGCACTCCACATGGTGTTTGTTTCGGCTACAGATTTTATTTTAGCAATATCAATGTCCGTATTAACAAAAAAGCCCGAGCGCACATTAAGCATATTGCCGTTTATGGTGTAATAAGTGGTACGAAACAGATACGTTGTAAAACCGGCGATCAGTAAAATAATGAACAATGCAAACCAATCATCATTTATAATGTCAAGCGCACAAATGCCCAGAAATATTGGCAGTGCGGGTAAAATGATTACAAGTCCGATTTTTGACCTATAGGTTGTCATGATGTAAGTTTCAAGGTAATTATAAGTTAGACAAAAAAAACGCACTTTTGTAACATGCCTTTAGGAACTCTTTTTTTAATACCCGTACCGCTTGCAGAAGATGCCGCGGCCAAAACATTTACTCCATATTTGGTTGATACCATTAATCATATCAAAGAATATATCGTTGAGAACGAGAAAACTGCCCGCCGTTTCCTGAAAGAAGCTGGATTGAAAACCCCGCAAAGCGAATTGGTTATGCATGACTACGGTAAACATAATCGTACTAATAGCCTCAAACCGTTTTTTGTTGGTTTACAGTCTGGTAAAGATGTCGGGCTAATGAGCGAGGCCGGCTGCCCGGGCATAGCCGATCCCGGAGCAGATATTGTAGCCGAAGCGCACAAGCGTGGGATAAAAGTAGTACCCTTAGTTGGCCCTAACTCTATTTTGCTGGCGCTGATGGCATCCGGGTTTAACGGACAGAGTTTTGCCTTTCAGGGCTATTTGCCTATCGATAAAGCGGATAGAAGCAAACGTATTCGGGAACTGGAAGGCCTGTCAGACAGATTGAATCAAACCCAGATATTTATCGAAACACCTTTTCGTAATAACCCTTTGTTGGAAGAGATCTTGAAAACCGGGGATAATAAAACCAAACTTTGTATAGCCAGCAATCTTACCTCGGCGGATGAGTTTGTGCAAACCAAAACCATAGCCGAGTGGCGCACACAGGTACCTGATCTGCATAAAAAGCCAACTATTTTCTTGTTATCGCGTTCTTTATAGGTGATCAGTCAGCAGCATACCCAGGTTTTAATTGTCGGTGCAGGGCCTTCGGGGCTTATGATGGCGGCACAATTATTGCGTAATGGTGTGCAGCCTGTAATTATTGATATTAAACAAGGGCCAACCAACCAGTCGAAGGCGCTGGCGGTACAAGCCCGCTCGCTGGAAATATACAGGCAGTTGGGTATTGTCGACCGCGCGTTACATGACGGTAAGCGGGCAGGCGGCATGGTACTTAATCAGGACGGTAAAGAAGTAGCGTCACTTTCATTGATAGATGAGGGCGAGCGGCGAACACTTTTCCCATTCGTTTTTCTATATCAGCAAAGCAAAAATGAGCGATTGCTGCTTGATTTTCTGACACTGAACTGTTGCCCGGTTTATTGGGACACTACACTGGTATCGTTAAAACAAAACGGACAACAGGTAGAGGTAGAATTGCAATCGGGCACTGATATCACCACCTTTAACTGCGACTATGTAGTTGGTGCCGATGGCGCACACAGCACTGTACGCAAGCAATTAAATATTCCTTTTACCGGAGATACTTATGCAAACGAGTTTTTCCTTGCCGACCTGGAATTGGATAATGAGGAGTTAACAGACACGCAGGTACAATTGTATCGGGCTAGGGGAGCCATGTCGGCATTCTTTCCCTTGCCTGAACATAACGGTTATCGCGTCATAGGAAACCTCACTAAAGACAAGGAAGGGAAGTTCAATCTGCAACTTGAAGAGGTGTTACCGCATTTAAAAGCCATAACCGGGATAGATATCAAGGTAGTGCATGAGCATTGGTTCACCACCTATAAACTGCATCATCGCATGGCCGATAAGTTTAGATTGCAGAATTGTTTTTTAATAGGTGATGCAGCGCATATCCATTCGCCGGTTGGCGGCCAGGGTATGAATACCGGCCTGCAGGACGCTTATAATTTAGGTTGGAAACTGGCGGGTGTGGTAAATGGCCAGCTAAAGGAAACTATTTTAAACAGCTACGCTGCCGAACGTATGCCTGTCGCCAAAGAGTTGTTAGCTACTACCGATCGACTTTTTAAGACTATTATATCAGCCAACTGGTTCTGGGTGTTCTTTAATAAATGGATAATGCCGTGGGGACTAAAATTCTTTTGGAAGAATGATACCCTGCGCGCTGTGTTCTTTAAGCGGTTATCGCAGATCGGTATCTCTTATCGCGACAGCAAAATAAACTTACATTTAAGCAGCGCGAAAAATATCAAAGCCGGCGATAGACTACCTTACCTGAAAGTCTTCGACGAAAAGAAAGAAGTAGAAACCGATTTGCACGAATGGTGCAGTAAGCCCGGCTTTACACTAATTGTATTAGGGAAGCTAAAAGAGCTCGACCTGTTTACGCTGGCCAAATGGATCACACAAAATTATACCGGCACGCTTAACTTTTTTTACCTGCCGCCATCAGCTAAAAACAATCACGTGTTTCAACAATTTGAAATCACCGGGGGTAAAATGAAAGCCTTGATTGTACGGCCCGATATGCATATCGGTTTAATTAATGACGTAGTAGATATTGAGATAATGGATAACTACCTGAATAATGTTGTAGGGCTTGCTAAAGCCGCTATATAGCGCTTCTAACCGTGAATGGTTTCAGATTTGCCGTAGTTCTTCACTACATCAGCCTCATAGGCTAAAAACTCTTTCCAGCGTTTGTCTACATCAATAGTAACCGCATGTTTTTTAGCCAGGTTAATAAACATGGCGTAGTGCGTAGCCTCACTGATCATTAGCTCATGATAAAACTCAGAAAGTTCTTTGTCATTTATATTTTCTGACAGCACCTTAAACCGCTCACAACTGCGCGCTTCAATCATTGCCGAAAATAATAAACGGTCAACCAATTGCGCCTCGCGGCCGCCACCTATGATGATAAATTTGCGTAGCTCATTCACATAGTCATCCTTACGCTCTTTGCCCAATACAAAACCGCGTTTCAGGATAATCTCATGCACGCGTTTAAAATGATCCATCTCTTCCTGCACCAGGTCGATCATTTGCGCTACCAAGTCGCTCAAGTTTGGATTTTGCACAATGAGGGTTATGCCGTTAGTAGCCGCCTTCTGTTCGCAATAGGCGTGGTCTATCAATAGCTCTTCGATATTGCTTTCCACTACATTCTTTACCCAGGTTGGGTCGGTAGGTAGCTGCAGTTTTAAGATGGTTTTTTCGCTCACGGGGCAAAGATAAAGGTTAGTCCGTAAAGGATACTTTATTATTTGTCATTGCGAGCGTAGCGTGGCAATCGCAAGGAGAAAGTTTGAACGCGTGCGATTGCTTCGTCGTTCCTCCTCGCAATGACAACTTGTGAATGATTACGACTTATACAAACTCTTACTCTCAATAAATTTCAAAACCGGGTCTGGCACAAAAAATTGTACATTCTTTTTCTCGGCGATAGATTTACGGATAAAAGTTGCCGATAGCTCCATCTGCGGTGTCATGGTAATGGTTACCGCCGGGTGCGATGCCAGTTCGGCATTTTCATAGCCGGGGCGTGGATAAACAAAGATCTGGTAGTCGCGCAGAATGAGTTTATAGTTTTTCCATTTTGGTAAGCTCACCAAATTGTCAGAACCCATAATGAGCGCAAACTCGTGCTGTGGATATTTTTCTTTTAAATGGGTAAGCGTATCAATAGTGTATGATGGCTGCGGTAATTTAAGCTCTACGTCGCTTACTTCAATATTTTGGGCGTTATCTGTAGCCAGCCGCGCCATTTCAAGACGATCGTAAGTATTGATTAGATCACTATATTTTTTAAGCGGATTTTGGGGCGACACTACCAGCCATACTTTATCCAGCGCGGTATGATTGGCCAGGTAATTAGCTATGATAAGGTGGCCGATATGGATGGGATTAAATGAACCAAAAAGTAATCCGATTTTCATTTCAATTTTTGCAGTCGAGGGTTACCTATTGACAAATTTAACCGGTGTCAATTTCCGGGGAGTTAATAGCTTATCAAGCAATTTTAAACAACATCAGCAGGAAATATGATCCTGAAGATGCAGACTGCAAATTATTTCGCTAAGAAATTCTTCACCAACTGCTCAGCTTCTGCACATGCCGTCTGAAGATCGTGATTTTTGAGGATAATATCAAATTTGGGCGCGTAATTCAGCTCTTTTTCAGCTTTGGCAAAACGTTCCTTCAATTTATCCTCACTATCAGTACCGCGGCCGGTTAAACGTTGCTTCAATACTTCTAATGATGGCGGCTGAACAAATATGCCCAGGGCCTGTCCATCGTACTTACGTTTAAGGTGAAGGCCACCTTCAACGTCGATATCAAATATTACGGTTTTGCCTCTTTTCCAGATCCGTTCAATCTCCGTACGCAAGGTGCCATAAAAGGTGCCCGAGTATACTTCTTCAAACTCGACAAATTGTTTTTTGGCTATGCGGTGTAAAAATTCTTCTTTGCTGATAAAGTAATATGATTTGTCGGCCTGTTCATCGCCGCGTGGCGGGCGGGTGGTGGCCGATATGGAAAACTCCAGCTCAGGAAATTTGGTAAGCAAGTGCTTAACTATGGTAGTTTTACCGGCTCCTGACGGTGCAGAAAATATGACGAGTTTCCCGTTTCGGCTCATGGTTAATAGCTCATGGTTCATGGTGTCCCGGCTTAAAGTTCAGCTATGAACTATAAACCATCAACTATGAACTCTATAATACGTTTAATAGTTGTTCTTTAATTTTCTCCAGCTCTTCTTTCATACCTACTACCAGTTTCTGGATGTTGGCATCATTAGCTTTTGAGCCCAGGGTATTTATTTCGCGGCCTATTTCCTGAGAGATAAATCCAAGCTTTTTGCCATTAGCATCAGCGTTCTTTAATGTCTCCAAAAAATAATCTAAATGCGTTTTTAGGCGTACTTTTTCTTCGGTGATATCCAACTTATCGATGTAATAGATCAGCTCTTGTTCGAAACGGTTTTGATCAATTGCTTCACGACCGGCAGCCTCTAACAAGAATTGGTTCAGTCTTTCGCGGATAATGGGAACGCGTTTTGGTTCTTCAACCTCAACTAGTTTCAAATTTTGGGCAATTATGTCAATGCGGAATCTCAGATCCTGTTCCAGTACACCGCCTTCATCACTTCTAAACTGCTGGAAAGCGGCCATGGCCTGGTTAAAGGTTTTCTCTGCAATTTTCCATTCATCTTCAGATAGCGTTTCCTCGTCGTATTTCACCACCTCAGGTAAACCCAGGGCCAGTTGCAGCAGGTTGCCCGCTGGCTCGTTCAGTTCAATACTAACCGCTTTCAATTGTTCGTAATAGTTTTTTAAAAGTACGGTATCAATACCGGCAGCTTTTACGGGTGCTGTGTTGGCTTGCTCCACATTAAAGGATAAGTTTACCTTGCCACGTTCAATTTGCTTGCTGCAATCAGTGCGTAGTTGGAACTCTTTTTCGGAGAAGATTTTGGGCAGGCGCAAAGACAGTTCGAGAAACTTGCTGTTCAGGGATTTGATTTCGACGGTGTATTTTGTATTACCTGAGTCGAAACTGGCAATTCCATATCCTGTCATGGATTTTATCATGCGCAAAGATAGTTTTTTTTCTTTAGTAGCCGTAAACGGGATATTAAAACAGCTGTAAGTCCGTTAAATAAGCCTAATTAAGCGCTAAAAATTAACATTTTTTTACAACCGCGTTTAAATACAATGTTTAGTTTTGTATCCTTGAATAACCCACACACATACCGCCGGCTTAGCATTTTAACTGCTTTTTGTATTTGTTTAACGCTTAGCGTATTTGCACAGCAAGTTGTAATGGTAAAAGGAGTAATCTTTAAAAAGAACTCGCCCATTACTATTTCCTATGCTGCTGTTAGTAATCTAAGTCGCAAAAACATTCCGGAAACATTGAGCGATGAATTAGGCAGTTTCCATATCCAGGCAGCCATTGGCGATAGCTTACTTTTTAGAAAAACTGATTATACGGCACAAATTATTGTGCTGCAAAATTACTCGAGCCAATCGATTTACCTGCAGCAGATCATTCATCTGAACGAGGTTACGGTAAAAGACGTTAGTAAGAAACAGGAATTAAACGACGCGCTTGATAACTATAAGAAAAAGGGGCAGTACTATAATCTCGACCCGGGTGTAATGTCTGTTATAACTTCGCCGCTAACGGGTTTGTATGAATTGTTTGGTAAAGCCCCGGGGCAGGCACGTAAATTCAGGCAATACTCTAAAGAAGAAATGGAGCACATAGAAATTGCCAAACGCTACAATAAGGTGTTGGTGAAAAACATCACCAATATGCCCGACGAAGATCTGGAAGACTTTATGTTCAATTTCACTCCTAACGTAGAAGATATCCGCATTTGGAGCGATTATGATATTATTAGCTACATTAAAAGATCATATGCTTACTTCAAAGAAAATCGCGGCTCTTTGAAATTGCAGAAGCTAAACTAGCCATCCAATATGTCATTGCGAGCGGAGCGTGGCAATTGCGAACTTTGCAGCGTGCGATTGCTTCGTCGTTCCGGCCGCGCAATGACAAAGATGTTAATTAATCGGCCTTAAAACCCTGTTCCAACGGATACGGTTAAAAATGTTTTGCGTAGAATCTGTGCTAAAGAAAGTTATCATGGCTTTACCCACAACATGATCTTCTGGCACGTAACCCCAAAATCTTGAATCTAACGAGTCATGGCGGTTATCGCCCATCATCCAATAGTAATCCATTTTAAAAGTATAGCTGTCGGCCTTTTTGCCGTTGATCAGGATTTCTTTGCCATTTACAGCCACTTTATTGTTTTCGTAAACTTCTATAGCACGGCGATATAAAGTGAGCGTAGAATCATTCAGCGGCGTTGTCCAGCCTTTTTTGGGCAGACGGATAGGGCCGTAGTTATCCAAATTCCATTTAAACTTTTCATTATGCGGGAAGATCTCCGCATCGTACGTACCCGCGGGTGCAATAACCGGAGTGATGCTTTTGATGTTTGAATATCCTTTCAATGTAGTTGCTGCGGACTCCGGCATGATCATTTCGAAAGTATCCGGCGCTAATTGCTGTCGGATAGAAATATTGAGATCCTGCATTACATCAGGATTAATATTTAATCCCGTAGTCACCACGGTGTACGATGTTTGCTGTTTAGGCGCGTTTGGTGCTTCTTTGCCGTTGATGAAAACTTGTCCGTTAACTATGGCCAACAGATCGCCGGGGATCGCCTGGCAGCGTTTAATCAATGTGGTACGTTCATCAACCGGGATATTATATTCAGGGCCCGCTTCATCAGGTTTATTGAAAACTACGATATCACGGTTTTTGATGTGGCCAAAGCCTGGTAGTCTCAAATACGGTAATTGCAGGGCGTCCCAATAGGTTTTTATACCATACATAACAGGCTCGGTAAACGGAATAGCCAGTGGTGTGTTAGCCACACGCGGGCCATAATTGATCTTGCTTACAAACAAATAATCGCCGGTAAGTTCGGTGCCTTCCATAGAGCCTGAAGGGATGGCATATGCCGAGAACAGCAGGCCGCGCACAAAAGTTGCTACCACTACGGCAAAAACTATGGCATCAACCCATTCGCGGGTTTTTGACTTTTTGGCTTTTTCTGTTTTGGGATTCCTTTTAAAATTTAGTTTCCAATTCATGACGCTAAGTTTTTTCTAAAACTTAGATCCCGGATAAGCAGAATTGTTACAACAAAATTTTACTCTTGAGTTGGGGGAGGTGTCTGTTTAGTAACTCCAGCTTTAAAACGTGGGGTGAAGCCGATTTTTGGTTTTTCTTCAACAGTTTTTTCTTCTGATGCTATTGGTTCTTCTGGTTTTGTTTCGGCAGGAGTTTCAGCAGCTTTAGTGACACCTGTTTTGAAGCGAGGTGTGAAACCGATCTTGGGTTTGTCGTCGGCCGTTGGAGTCTCCTCGTTCTTTTCCTCGGGATTTTCAGTTGCAGTGGTTTCCGCAGGTTTAGTTACGCCTGCCTTAAAACGTGGCGTAAACCCGATCTTGGGTTTGTCTTCAGCAACAGGCGTTTCTTCTTTTTTTCCTTCAGAAGTTTCAGCAGCCTCCTCAGGTTTAGTTACTCCGGCTTTGAACCGAGGCGTAAAGCCAACTTTTGGTTTCTCTGTTTCGGCTGCCGCCGGATTTGCTGCTACGGGAGTTTCAGGCTTATCTTCGACAGGCTTAACAGCAGCCTTGAAGCGTGGTGTAAATCCTACTTTTGGTGCAGGTGTACTTAATTCACTTAGCTCTTCGGTTATCGTTTGTTCGGCCAGTTGGTTCTCGATTTTAGCCTTTTCGGGTTTTTCTTCAGGCGCCAGATGGAATTGCCTGCGCAGTTTATTGAACCAGTATTTCTTGGTATGGTCGAAACTTTTTTCGCCCATTTGCTCAAAGTGCAATTTAAATTCGGCAAACAGCGCCGGCTCGCCTTGTTGAAAGGCTGCCAGGTCAATTCGCTTCTTTTTAAAAAACTCTTCGAAAGTCATTGTTTGTAAGATATAAGAATTAAGAGTCAAGACTTAAATATATCTAACATATATCTTGTTTCTTGACTCTTGTTTCCTGTCTCTACTAAATAGTAATGTCCAGATCTAATTTGTTAAACCGTATGCCTTTGTCTGTTTGTTCCCAGTCCTCGCGTTCCTCGTCGCTGGCTGCTTTTAGCGCCGGGAACCATTCCAATGGAAACACTTGCGATTTGCCGCCATCAAACTCAACCAACAGCAAACCATCACTAAAAGTAACTTTAGCTTTTTTCTCTTGCTTGCGTGTGGTGAATAGTGGCATATATTAATTTTTTGTCATTGCGAGCGTAGCGTGGCAATCGCGAATATTATATTTATTTGCGTCCTTGCGCTTCGTTCCTCGCAATGACAGTTATAATGTTTTACTCGGCCATATTATGGTAAACCGCCTGTACGTCGTCGTCTTCCTCTAAACGGTCAATCAACTTCAATACATCAACAGCTTGCTCTTCGGTAACGTCTTTAAAAGATTGCGGAATACGCTCTAACTTTGCCGATTTTACCTCTAAGCCCATTTCCTCCAAAGCTTTTTGCATTTTACCAAAATCCTCGAAAGCAGTATGCAGTACGCCGATGTCTTTTCCTTCTTCATCAGCCTCAACAAACAAATCTTCTAAACCGGCGTCAATCAATTCAAACTCCAATTCTTCCAGATCACGGTCGCCGGGCTCAAAAGTAAATACGGCCTTACGGGTAAAGATAAAATCAAGCGACCCGGTTTTACCCAACGCGCCGTTGTATTTAGTAAAGTAGCTGCGTACGTTAGCAACGGTACGGTTAATATTGTCGGTAGCGGTTTCAACTAATACGGCAACACCATGTGCGGCATAGCCTTCATAAACCAGCTCTTCGTAATCTTTTTCATCGCGACTGGTGGCGCGCTTAATAGCGGCTTCCACACGGTCCTTAGGCATGTTAACTGCCTTTGAGTTTTGTACGGCAGTACGCAAGCGCGAGTTGGTGTTTATATCTCCACCACCTGCTTTAACAGCCATCACTATCTCTTTACCCAAACGGGTAAACTGCACGGCCATCTTGGCCCAACGTTTAAATTTTCTTTCTTTACGGAATTCGAATGCTCTTCCCATAGTATGCTTAATGAATCCTATTTAGGCAGGATTTTGAGGTACAAATATAATGTTTATGTTTTAGTTAGGAATTGAATTAATGGGAGCCTAGTCAAGCTGTAATACGATTTTGAGTTTCTGATTAAGCTTGTCGATCTCATCATTTGTCAATTTACCTAAAAGGCCTAAAATTAAAGAATTGTTTAATGTGGCGATTTTTCCTGTAATAATTAATGATGGTTTTTTAAGCCCATTAGTTTGTGAAACTTCTAACAATAAATCTTTGCTTTCCTGCCATTTCACTTGGGTGGTGATAAAATTTGCCGTTATATCTATGTCTGTTTCAGTAAGGATAACTGCAGGGCGTACTTTGGTAGCAGATAAATCAGTAAATGGGAAGGCAACCAATATAATATCACCTTTTGGCATAAACTTCTTTTAGATCGGCTATGGTATAAAGATCTTCCTCATCTTTTAAAAAATCAAAAGATTGACCAGATGCTAAACTCTGAACATCGCTATCGAACGTTAATTCTTCTTTTAATTCACGTATTCTCTTCATACGTTCAATAGCTTTATCTTCTCTATTAGCTACTTTAATTAAAAGATCGGCAAATTCGGCAATTTCCACAGCCTTATCTTCAGGTAATTGATTAATCACCTCAATAGTATGTTCTATGATGGCTTGCTTGGTCATATTCAAATATACGAAAAGATGAACAATTGTTCATCTTTTCGTATATCGGCGACTTATTTCTTCAAATTCTCCAGCATATCAGCCGTCATGCTTGCCAGGTCAAATTTCTGTTTCCAGCCCCAGTCTTTTTGCGCATAGGTTTCGTCTATGCTGTTTGGCCAGCTGTCGGCGATAGCCTGCCGCGGGTCGTGCGCGGCATAACTGATCTCAAAATCAGGCAGATGTTTTTTTATTTCTGCGGATAACTGAGCAGGGGTAAAGCTAATGCCACCCAGGTTGTATGATGAGCGAATAGTTAATTTATCAGCAGGCGCATCCATCAGTTCCAGGGTAGCGCGGATGGCATCTTCCATATACATCATTGGCAAGGCAGTATCGGCAGAAAGAAAACTTTCGTATTTGCCGTGCTCCAAAGCTTCATGGAAAATATTCACTGCGTAATCTGTCGTGCCGCCGCCCGGTTCAGAGCGCCAGCCGATTAAGCCCGGATAACGGATACTGCGTACATCCAGTCCGTATTTTGCATGGTAATATTCGCACCAGCGTTCGCCCGCCAGTTTACTAAAACCATAAACCGAGTTAGGGTCCATGATGCAAAACTGCGGCGTGTTTTCCATGGGTGAGTGCGGGCCGAAAACAGCGATAGAGCTTGGCCAGAAAACTTTAGCTATTTTAAATTCAACGGCCAAATCAAGCACATTAATCAGGCCGTTCATATTCAGGTCCCAGGCTAGTTTTGGTTTTTGTTCGCCTACGGCGGATAGGATAGCAGCCAACAAGTATACTTGCGTAGGCTTATATTTTTCAAATATTTGATGCAGATTTTCTTTATCCAGCACGTTGACCAATTCAAATGGCCCCGATTTTATAGCGGCGTTATCGGTTTGGCGGATGTCGGATGCTACTACCTGGTTATTGCCGTATTTGGCACGCAGGTTCATTACAAGCTCGGTTCCAATTTGTCCATTGGAGCCCAGCACAATTATTGTTTCGGTCATAAAGAGTATCAGTTGCCGCAAAGGTAGAAATTTGATTTGAATGATTATGGCTACACTTCATTAACATTATGTGCTGGCTATAAACAAAAAAATCCCGATATTTGCCATCCAATAAATAATTTATTATTAACAAACTAGAAACAATGAAAATCGCAGTTGTAGGTGCTACGGGATTAGTAGGCACCAAAATGTTGCAGGTTCTTGAAGAACGCAACTTCCCCATTACAGATCTATTATTAGTCGCATCAGAGAAAAGTGTTGGTAAAGAAATCACTTTCAAGGGTAAGGCTTATAAGGTTATTTCTGTTGAGGATGCGATTAAACAGAAGCCCGATATTGCTTTATTTTCGGCAGGTGGCAGCACTTCATTATTGCAAGCGCCGCTTTTTGCTGCGGCGGGCGTTACTGTAATTGATAATTCATCGGCCTGGCGTATGGACCCAACCAAAAAATTGGTTGTGCCCGAGGTTAACGCCAATGTTTTAACTCCCGAAGATAAGATCATTGCTAACCCTAACTGCTCAACCATACAAATGGTGGTGGCGTTAAAACCATTGCATGATCGTTATAAAATAAAAAGGGTGGTTGTTTCAACCTATCAGTCAGTAACGGGTACCGGCGTTAAAGCGGTAGACCAGTTAATGAATGAACGTGCCGGTATTGATGGCCCTATGGCATACCCATATAAAATTGATTTGAACGTTTTGCCTCATATAGACGTGTTTACCGAAAATGGTTACACCAAAGAGGAAATGAAAATGGTAAAAGAAACCAACAAGATCATGGGCGACGACAGCATCCGCGTTACAGCTACTACGGTACGTATCCCGGTGATGGGCGGTCACTCAGAATCTGTAAATATTGAGTTTGCCAATGATTTTGACCTGGCAGAAGTTAGAGAGATCTTATCAAAAGCGCCAGGTATTGTGGTAACCGACGACGTTGCCAACCTGAAATACCCGATGCCGCTTGATGCGCACGATAAAGACGATGTATTTGTAGGCCGTATCCGTCGTGATGAAAGCCAGGCGAATACGTTGAACTGCTGGATCGTGTCTGACAACCTGCGCAAGGGTGCCGCCACTAATGCAGTACAGATTGCCGAATACCTGGTGGCAAACCATTTGGTTGGTCAGGCTGTGGAGGTGTAAGTAGAGATTCGTGATAAGAGACTAGAGATTAGTTTCTGTTTATATAAGGGGATAGCCGTTGGTTGTCCCCTTTTTTCGTCACGTCATTGCGAGCGTAGCGTGGCAATCTCCGGTCCACTGACTTGGTCGATCGTTCAGAGATCGTCACGCTCGTACCTCGCTCTCGATGACGTGAAGGAAAGAGGAATGGGGTTATTATCACTCATTTTATATTTAATTGTAATTCAATAATTACCTACATTTGCCCACATTATAAACAAAAAACAACATGGGTTATAATTTATTAAAAGGCAAAAAAGGAATAATTTTTGGCGCATTAGACGAGAATTCTATCGCCTGGAAGACTGCGCAGCACTGCCACGCTGAGGGCGCCGAAATTGTGTTAACTAACGCTCCGATAGCTTTACGCATGGGCGCAATCAATAAACTGGCCGAAGAAATTAATGCTCCGGTTATCCCTGCCGACGTTACCGTTACTGCCGATATTGAAAACCTGTTCGCAAAATCTGTTGAACACTTTGGGGGGCCGGTTGATTTTGTGCTGCACTCCATTGGTATGAGTATCAATGTACGCAAAGCCATCCCTTATTACGAAAACAACTACGAATTCACCCATAAAGGATTTGATATATCTGCATTAAGCTTGCACCGCGTATTGCAAACAGCCATGAAAATGGATGCCATTGCCGAGTGGGGTTCTGTTGTAGCGTTAACTTACATTGCTGCACAACGCGTGTTCCCTGATTATAACGACATGAGCGATAACAAAGCGGTGTTAGAAAGCATTGCCCGTAACTTTGGTTACTACTATGGTACCAAAAAGAAAGTGCGTATCAATACGGTATCGCAATCGCCAACGCGTACCACTGCTGGTTCGGGCGTTAAAGGTTTTGATGGCTTTATCAACTATGCCGAGAAAATGAGTCCGCTGGGAAATGCTGATGCAGATCAATGTGCAGATTACCTGGTTACCTTATTCTCAGATCTTACTAAAATGGTTACCATGCAAAATCTTTTCCATGACGGCGGCTTCTCTTTCACCGGAGTAACCCAGGCTGTTATTGAGCAGATGGAGAAATAATATTTGACGATTATTGTTAGCAGAAAGGCTATCCCCTTTTGGAGGATAGCCTTTTCGTATTTAATCGGCTTTGGCGTAAACGGGTTTGTTTGCCAGTAAGAAGTCTTTAAGCTGCACCAGTCTGTCGGTATTGATTAAATCGACACCGCAATTCAGCAGTTCCTGCCAAACGCCCATGTTTTCTGGCGAGGCCCACAGTCTTACACGTTTGCCAAGGCGGTGGCATTTTTCTACATAAGCCGAAAGTAGATTTTTCTCGACATCCGGCATTTGGCCATAACCATCCCAACTTAATAGTTTGTTGTATTTACAGCTCGCCATCATAAAAACGCCGCTATTAATCGTGTCGCGTGCTGCGGCGCGTAAATCTTCATCAATAAAAGCCAGTCGGTTATTTTCTGTAGTGATGCTTTTGAAGGGCTTATTACCCGACAATACAACCGTAATTTGTTTATAATAAACTTTGCCATCTTGATACCGTGTTAATATGGAACTATATTTTTCAAGTAGAACTTTCAATGCCGCATAAGTTTGCTCTGCGTCGGTCTTGATGTCTATCATCAACGTAAGCGGATGCTCATAGCCTGAATAAATACGGCCATGGTTTTGGTTGATCTTATCCAACAAGGGTTTTAAGTAGAGAGCTTCGAGCGTATGACCTTGTTTAAAATAAGGATTGATATGCGCTACGATCAAACTGCCATTGTTCAGGAATATATCTGCTTCGACATTATTATAGCCATTATCTAAAGCATCAAATAAGGGGCGTTTGTGCGAATAATCGTTATGTGCAAATGCGTTGGGCAGTGGAATTAATTGGCAGCGAGAGGAAAAGGGGGCAGCAAGTAGTAAAACAAAAATGGTTGTTTTTAGTAATCTGAGCTTAAATGTCGTGGTAGGCATTTTAAGTAGTATTGCTAAATTTCTTATTACAAATGTAGCTTACTGATATGATCCTAAATTGAAAATTGCGTTAACAATTGGTTAAATTACAATGAGTTAATGTTAACAAAATGATATTGTTGAATGGATAAACAAAAAATCCCCTCCGGGTAGCGGAGAGGATTTATATCATAAAAGATTATCTGTTTTTCGTAGACTGGAAACTATTCAGTTTCTACAGGCAATTTATCGCCCGTAACTACTTCTTTAATCTTAACCTCCAATTCATCCATCAGTTCAGGGTTATCCAATATCAATTGTTTAACCGCATCACGGCCCTGTCCTAAGCGGGTATCGCCATAGCTAAACCATGAGCCTGCTTTTTTGATGATGTTATGCTCAACACCCAGGTCAATGATCTCGCCTGCTTTTGAAATACCCTCGCCAAACATAATATCGAATTCGGCTATACGGAATGGCGGAGCCACTTTGTTTTTAACGATCTTAACCTTAACACGGTTGCCAGATACTTCGTCGGTATCTTTAATTTGAGAGATCCGGCGAACGTCTAGACGTACTGAAGCATAAAACTTTAACGCGTTACCACCTGTAGTAGTTTCAGGGTTACCAAACATTACGCCGATCTTGTCGCGCAATTGGTTAATAAAGATGCAACAGCATCCGGTTTTAGAAATAGTACCGGTTAGCTTACGTAATGCCTGCGACATTAAACGTGCATGCAAACCCATTTTTGAGTCGCCCATTTCGCCTTCAATCTCAGCCTTTGGCACTAAAGCCGCAACCGAGTCAATAACCAAAATATCAATAGCGCCCGAGCGGATCAGATTATCTGCAATCTCTAAAGCTTGCTCGCCATTGTCTGGCTGTGATATTAAAAGATTTTCAACGTCAACACCTAATTTCTTAGCATAAAAACGGTCGAAAGCATGTTCTGCATCAATGAAAGCAGCAATGCCGCCTTTCTTTTGTGCTTCGGCAATGGCATGAATAGCCAAAGTAGTTTTACCTGACGATTCAGGACCGTAGATCTCAATTACACGGCCTTTAGGCAAACCACCAACACCCAGTGCGATGTCTAAACCTAATGATCCGGTTGAAATAACTTCGGTAGCCTCAATTACGTTGTCGCCCAACTTCATGATGGTACCTTTTCCGTATGATTTCTCCAGCTTATCCAGTGTAAGCTGCAATGCTTTTAATTTATCTGCGTTGCTCATCTTTTAATAATATCTTTAGCAAATATAAAAACTATTTTTAATAATGCTAATTATTTTAGTAATTATTTTTTATTAACTATTAAACTTAATCAACCTATTCAAACCAATCAACTATTGTTATCAACACTACGTTTCTTTAACTCTTTACTGAGCTTATCTATCGATTTTTTTAGTTTCACATCTTTGGTTTTTTTGAGTTTCAAAGCTTCTGCTTTCTTTAACGCCGTTTCAGTATGGGTGCGCTCATAGTATCTGCAAAACCAGGTCAACGGACAGATCTCGCATTTTGGGCTACGCGCCACACAAATGTATCGCCCATGTAATATCAGCCAATGATGTGCTATGGCCAGGGTATTTTGCGGTAGATATTTAACCAGTTGTTTCTCTACAGCCAGCGGGGTGCGTGCATTAGTTGTTAAACCAATACGATCTGCAACTCTAAACACGTGCGTATCTACCGCGATAGCCGGCGCATCATAAACTACCGAGGCGATTACATTAGCAGTTTTGCGACCCACGCCGGGTAGTTTTTGCAGTTGGTCGATATCCGATGGAACTACGCTGCCAAAATCAGCGGTAAGCATTTTAGCCATGCCTACCAGGTGCTTAGCTTTATTGTTAGGATAACTTACGCTGCGTATATAAGTAAATACTTCATCAGCATCAGAAGCCGCCAACGCCTGAGCATCCGGGAAATGTTTGAACAGGGCAGGAGTAACTTGGTTAATCCGTTTGTCGGTACACTGCGCCGAGAGGATAACAGCCACCAGCAATTCGTACGGATTGGTATAATGCAATTCGGTTTCGGCCTGCGGCTGATGTTTGGAAAAGTATTCTAAAAAATGGCGATAGCGTTCTGAGCGTTGCATGGCGATTACTGACCATCAAAAGTAAAAATTATGCCGGTGAGTTTGGCGTTCGGATATCGATATCCCCCAAAAACTTATAAACAAAAAATCCCGAGCAGAATTAGGATTCTCTCAGGATTAAAGGCTCTTTTCGACGCTTAACAACTAACGTGTACTTTTTGAATAATCAAGAATGTAGTGAATAGTCTGAAGTTTCGGCCGCTTTTGCATTAACTCCAAATCATTTCGTAATGAATGATAGAACATCATTTCATCACCTTCAAGATTTTCTTGTACATTTTCTTTTTTCACTTCGTTGTTGTTGTTGTGGTTAGCAAATGCATTTAAAGTAAAGGTTTCACCCATAAGCTTTGGTCTGTTTAATCAGTTTATATGTTGTATAACGTACACTTAATTTCATTTATTTTACGTACATGAAAATTAAATGAAATTTTTCTTTTTGATAGATAGTTTAGCTTAGTATTTAATTAAATCTATCAATTTTTCTCCTTTTACTAACTCTAAGTTAAGTTTTTAGTCTCGTTCTAAAGAGGCAGATGAAATACTTAAACGCAGATGAACTTATAATATTGGAGCAGGGATCAAAAAAAATCCTTAAAATGGATTTTTAAATTTAGCGCACAAAAAAAGAGGCCATCTTTCCCGGGAGCATGGGAAAGAGCGGCCCCTTAAAATCACACTTAATTATTTTAATTTTTTAAACTCAGTTCTTTGGTTTGCATCATTTTGCGCAGGTTGTTTAATGCGTAACGCATACGGCCCAGGGCGGTGTTAATGCTTACATCGGTAATGTCCGCAATTTCTTTAAAGCTCATATCGCCAAAGTGGCGCATAATTAATACTTCCTTCTGTTCAGACGGTAATAATTGTATGAGTGTTTTTAGATCTTTGTGAGTTTGTTCACGTACCATGCGGTCCTCAGTACTTTCGTCGTAGTTGCCAAGTACCTCAAAAATATCGAAGTCGTCGCCGTTACTCACCATAGGCGCACGCTTTTCGCGGCGGAAATGGTCGATGACCAGGTTGTGTGCAATACGGGTTACCCAGGGTAAGAATTTGCCTTCTTCGTTATATTTACCGGCTCTGAGTGTATTAATAACTTTAATAAACGCGTCCTGGAAAATATCCTCGGCAAGGTATTCGTCCTTTACTAATAAATAAATAGAAGTGTAGATTTTGGTTTGATAACGGCGAATTAGCTCCACTAATCCCCTTTCGTCGCCGCCAATGTACAGATGGATTAGATCCTGATCACTTTGCAATTGAAAATCCATATAAAGCCTTTACTTTAACTTAGTTTGATAAAATTGTTAAGTATAGCTCTAATCGATATAAATTTCCTTTTAGGGGTGAATAAAATTGTTACATCAAATAAAACAATTTTCATCGTAAAAAGCAAATAATTTTTTTCTGTCATAATATTTTTTGCATCGCAATGTTATTTGGATACTGCTAAATATTTTAGGATTTTTGCACTTTCAAAGAAATCGACTCAATTGTTGGCTATGCTCTATTAGACTGATACTTTTTGAAAAGGTTTAACACAAAGATTGTTAATAGTTTATAGTTCATGGTTTATAGTTTGTTTGGCATAATAATAGGTGCCATTTAACTAATGAAACTATTGCCTATGAACCATTAACCATGAACAATAACGAATGAACGAAGCAGATAAAGATCCTAAAAAACATATCATCATCAAAGGCAGCCGGGTGCATAACCTCAAGAACCTGGATGTGGCCATCCCTAAGAATAAACTGGTTGTAATTACCGGAATGTCGGGTTCGGGCAAATCGTCCCTGGCTTTTGATACTTTGTATGCCGAGGGTCAGCGCCGCTACGTAGAGAGCCTTTCGGCCTATGCGCGGCAGTTTTTGGGCAGGATGAACAAGCCTGATGTCGATTATATAAAAGGCATCGCGCCAGCTATTGCTATCGAGCAGAAAGTTATTACCTCAAATCCACGGTCTACTGTAGGTACGTCTACCGAGATCTATGATTACCTGAAGTTGCTGTTTTCGCGTATTGGCAAAACCATTTCGCCGGTATCTGGCGGGGTGGTGAAGAAGGATTCTGTTACCGATGTCATCAATTTTATTATGACTTTGGCCGACGACAGTCAGGCCACCATACTTTGCCCCCTGCATCCGCACAATAACCGCAGCCTGAAAGAAGAACTGGCAGTACTGATGCAAAAAGGCTTTGTGAGGGTAGAGTACGACGGCAAGGTATCGCGCATTGAAGCTTTACTGGAGGATGAAACCATAGCCGACCAGGGCCTGATCAACGAGCACGGGCTCAAGATCGTCATAGACCGGGTAACTAAAGATAATACTGACGAAACCTTGAGCCGCCTGGGCGACTCCATACAAACTGCTTTCTTTGAAGGCAAAGGCGATTGCTTTGTATATTATCAGGAGCCTGATGGTGAAGAACACCAACGTTTCTTTTGCGACCGCTTTGAGCTGGACGGTATCCGTTTCGAGGAGCCTACGCCAAACTTCTTTAGCTTTAATAACCCTTATGGGGCTTGTAAACGCTGCGAGGGCTATGGCAAGGTGATTGGTATTGATGAGGACCTGGTTATCCCCGACAAAAGCAAAACCGTGTATGAGGGCGCTATTGCCCCATGGCGCGGCGAAAAGATGCGCGAATGGAACGATGTGCTGGTAAAGAATTCTTTAAAGTTCGACTTCCCCATCCATCGCCAGTATAACCAGCTGACTGAAGAGCAGCAACGCCTGCTGTGGACGGGTAACAAGTACTTCCGTGGCCTTGACGAGTTCTTTAAGGAGATGGAGGCGCAAACCTACAAGATCCAATACCGTGTTATGCTATCCCGCTACCGCGGTAAAACTACCTGCCCCGATTGTAAAGGCAGTCGCTTACGTCATGACGCTACGTTTGTAAAGATAGAAGGCAAGTCGATAACCGACATTGTGCTGATGGCTTTGGATAAGGCACAGGTGTTCTTTGAGACCCTAAAACTTAACGAAACCGATACCAAAGTAGGCAAGCGTCTGCTCACCGAGATCACCAATCGACTGGTGTTTTTGAATGATGTGGGTTTGAGTTATCTGACCTTGAACCGTTTGTCGAACACCCTATCAGGTGGCGAGTCGCAGCGGATCAACCTGGCGACCTCTTTGGGGAGTAGTTTGGTGGGATCGATCTATGTGTTGGACGAACCAAGCATCGGCCTGCACCCGCGCGATACCCAGCGTTTGATCACCGTATTGAAATCGCTGCGCGATGTGGGTAATACGGTGTTGGTGGTTGAGCACGAGGAAGAGATCATGAAGGCTGCCGACCATATCATCGACATTGGCCCTGCGGCCGGTACCCACGGCGGCGAGCTGATCTTCAGCGGCGATTACGCAGCCATTATCAAAGACGACAACAGCTTGACCGGCAGATACCTGAGCGGTAAAGAAGAGATAGCCATACCGGCCCAGCGCCGTAAATGGAACGATTTTATAGAGATCAAGGGTGCGCGCGAGAACAACCTGCAGCACGTTAACGCCAAGTTCCCACTAGGGGTATTTACGGCCGTTACGGGTGTGTCAGGCTCGGGTAAAACCAGTTTGGTTAAACGCATTTTGGCGCCTGCCTTGCAAAAGACATTAGGCAACTACAACGGCGAGCAAACCGGCAGCTACGATGCCATTGAGGGCGACTACAGCAAGATAGAACAGGTTGAGCTTGTCGACCAGAACCCGATAGGCCGTTCATCGCGCTCTAACCCGGTTACTTATGTGAAGGCCTGGGACGAGATCCGCAACCTGTATGCGGCACGCCCGGCAGCTAAAGCGGCGGGACTGAAACCATCGGCCTTCTCCTTTAATGTGGAAGGTGGCCGTTGCGATGTTTGCCAGGGCGAGGGCGAGGTGAAGATTGAGATGCAGTTTATGGCCGACATCTTCCTAACCTGCGAAACCTGCGGCGGCAAGCGCTTCAAACAGCACATTCTGGATATCACCTACGAAGACAAGAACGTGGCCGACGTACTGGCCATGACCATTGAAGACGCGCTGGAGTTCTTTGCCTCAGAACCCAAGATCATTGCCAGGATCAGACCTTTGTTTGACGTAGGTTTGGGCTATGTGCAGCTGGGGCAATCGTCAAACACCCTTTCGGGTGGCGAGGCGCAGCGGATCAAGCTGGCATCGTTCCTGGTGAAGGGTAACAACCCACACAAAACGCTGTTCATCTTTGACGAACCTACCACCGGCCTGCACTTTGCCGATATCAAGAAGCTCCTCAAGTCGTTCGACGCCCTGTTGGAGCATGGCAACACCATCATCGTGATAGAGCATAACATGGACGTCATCAAGTGTGCCGACTGGGTAATAGACATCGGCCCCGAAGGTGGCGACCGCGGCGGCAAAGTAGTATTCGAGGGCCTGCCCGAAGATCTGATCAAAGTTAAAGACAGCTATACCGGCGCGTTCTTAGCAGAACGATTTGGGGTAAAGCGCTAACCCAATCTGTCATTGCGAGCGTAGCGTGGCAATCGCAAGGATGCAATGTTCGCGATTGCCACGCTCGTTCCTCGCTCGCAATGACAAAAACCAGTATTACTGGTGCAAGCTAATCCTGTTCCCATCCGGGTCCTGCACGCTGGCGAAGAGGCCCCAGGGCGTTTTGTCGGGTTTGCTGATATCAATGCCTTTAGCATGCAGTTCGGCAACGTCGCGGTGTATGTCGTCGGTTTTAATCACCAGTCCGTCAATGCAGCCCGGCGGCATAGCGTCAAACCAGGTTACCAGGGTAATGCTGGGCACCTGCGCACCCGGTAAACCCATTTGCACCCATAGCGCGTCGCCCTGAAAAGGCGCTTCAACCATCACTTCAAAGCCCAGCTCCATATAAAACTGCTTGGCCCGCTGCTGGTCTGTAACCGGGATGGAGATAATTTCGATTGATTTCATAATGTATGTTTGTTGTTTGGCGACGCTAATTTAGTGATTGGCACTAACAGATAGCAGACCGGTTTTTAAGATTTGTTGTTAAACCTAATGGCAGCGTTTAGCAACCCTGTTTTGTTTCACGCATATATGCAACAAATGAAACAGTGAAACAAGAATTTTATATAAATTATTGATTAATAGAGCTTTAATAAAAACAAGTGAAACAAAATGAAACACAATTTATGACGTTTAAGTCATTTTTTGTTTCACGGTGAAACAGGGCGGAGGCATCTGTTTCACAACCTTTCTGAAAACATCAATAATTTAACGACAGCCCTATTTGTAATTAAGTCAGAAAGACTATTCGATTTTAAAGGATGTGAAAGTTATTTTTACGATTTTATTGCGTTAGCAAAGCGCTACAATCAAAGTGAAGTGTCAAGCTACTATATACAAATTAGTAAGCATCTACTTTCGGTTTTAAAGCCTTATCAAACTAATCATTACAAAGCTATTAAACAAGAGTTAAGAAGTCTGGGCAGTCCTACAAGCTAACTTCTGAGAAGTAATTTATAGTTTCTTAAGTGAGGCACGGGTGTCGCGTATGTCAACAGCCCAGTCTGGCGCAAACGTCCGCTTGTGACTTGCATAGATTGCTTCGTTAGTCATAAAGAGGTGGTGGTGAGAACACGCGCTGGTTTACTTTGCACACGGAGATGCTGAAACAAGTTCAGCATGACGGTAACACTAAATGATAGCGTCCAACCCGTCAGACGGAGAGCTTCGGGCGAAATCGGGTAAAACGATGTTGGGCGGTGCGGCTGCAGGGGTGTTAGGAATGTTGCCTGAAGCTTCGGCCTAAGTGCGACAACCGGCGGCAACAGGCCCCCTCCCCAGGTTTTACCTGATTTGCGGGGGAAAGGCCACAGCGCGCAAAGAAGCCTTCCGTATGACTTGATTTTTTGGTCCTTTTTCATCAAGGAAAAAGGATTAGGCCTTAGCGGCCATGAGCGCTATAAAAGCGACGAGGTAGGCCGTTCAAGTTCGCGATTGCCACGCTAGCGCTCGCAATGACAGCATGATGAGTGCTACAACGCGTTCCGGAGATTATTGATGGTTAATAGTTTTTAAAGGTATCAATGAGCTCCCTACGGTCGGTCGTCGCGCTCGTACCTCGCTCATAATGACGGGATGGGGAGGGATGTTGGGCGCGACGCTGCAAACTGTCCATCTATTTTTTCATACACCACTCTTTTTCGGACGGACAAACTCTTCTTGCGTTAGGGATTGAAATGGATACCGTCCGCCTAAAGGCGGATAAGGCCTTGAAGGCGTATGAATGGAAAGCCCGGCCCGCTTCTACCAGCGGGAACGCCCTTTGTGTCGCCGCACCGCTTATCACTATGGAGATCGTCACGCTATCACTCACAATTAACAGCTTACAAATACAATATCAAATTTGTCATCCTGAGCGGATGCGAAGGATCTTGTATAAGCGACAAGCAAAGCGTATAAGATCCTTCGCTATGCTCAGGATGACAAAAAAGGAGAAATCCTGTCCACCCGTCCATTTCTGTCCTAACCTCACAGCGGACGGGCGAAACCAACCCATCCCTAAAAACGTAATAAGCTTTAGCCGCCGAGAAAATTTGGGGCGCGGCTGCCACAGTTGCGGGCCAGGCGTTATAGCGGTAGTCGGGCAAGTTGTAAGAAGTTTTACCTGTAAAACTCCTAAAATCGTGAAACGGGCATACTTGTTGTTTATGGAACCATAACGAATAGGATATAGCATAGAATTTAATTGGTGATGAAGAATTTGTATATTTTTTTATGTGTGCTGTGTGTGGGTGTGTTGGGCTGCAGGAAAGAAACCACGCCGGGAAGCAATGGTACAGATGAGTTAATATCCATTACGTTTACTACGCCGGGTGTAACGGCTACTATAGATCAGTCGGCCGGTACGGTTAAAGTTACTATCCCACCGGGTACGGACCCTACCCAACTGGTGCCGGTTGTAAAAGCAGCCGGTAACGCCAGTGCTACCCTGCCTGCAGGCACTGCGCTTGATTTTAGTATCGCTCAGCAATTTACTATCACTGCTGCCGATGGTACCAGCAAGACCTATACCTATACGCCTACACTGCCGGTAGCATCGGTAAAAGACAAGCCGACTGCGCCGCTTGCTCTGGGTATTTATTATGCCTGGCCAAGTGCGGTTAATGGCAGTAATGGCGACATTAATAAAGCCATTGCGGTATTTGCACAATTTGATATCCTGGTGTTTGGCGACCAGATCTGGAGAACAACCCACGGCGACTACGCTAACGCCAAACAGATCATAGCCGGGCTAAAGGCTGCCAAGCCAACCATTAAAATATATGGCTATATAGACATGGGCATTACCACCCAAAACCTGAGCGTGGCCGATATTACCGCCGCTGTTGACGGCTGGCAGGCTATGGGTGTAACGGGGGTGTTTGGCCATAACTTCGGGTCCGACTTTCAGGTTACCCGCGCCAGGCAGAACCAGCTGATAGATTATGCGCATAGTAAATCATTATCGGTATTTGCTAACGCCTATAACCCGGCCGACGCACTGGGCGGCACAGATTGCCATTTGGGTGCCGGCGATTATTACCTGCTGGAGCATTTGCTGGTAGGGCCAACGGCTTATAATACACTGGCTGATTTTAAATCGCGCGGCGACCATGCTTATTATTACATGAAGACGCTGCATATCGGTGTCGCCACTACGGCAACGGTACCGTCGCTTGACGAAACTTCAGCTAATTCCGACCAGTTTTTAATGGGTTGGTACGGCACTGCCATGTATAATTTCGACGCTTATCAGTTTTCCGACAGCAACTATTCAAGCACCTCGAGCCAGCTAAATTATTATGCTGCGCCGATAAGCAATTACGGCACCAGGTGGAAACAAACCGACTGGATAAACCAAACAGCTACCAACAGTTTCAGCCGCTCGACAGATACTTATACGCTGACTATAACCGGCGACGGAGCTACTACGGGTACCGGTACTGCTGCCAAGCTTAACTAGTTGTCTGCCTGCCAATCTTGTCCTGCCCCTCCCGTGGGGAGGGAAACGCACGGGGCTTGGCTTTTGCCGGTCGCGCGGTTGACACACCCCTGCCCCTTTCAGGAGGGGAACCCTGCGCACTTATCATCAAATTAATTCATTAATAATATTGCATATCCGCACATCTACACATCCGCACATTTTCCCGATAAATTGATATCTTTAGTTCAAATTAACTGAACTCTTTCAAAAATTAATCTCTGATCATTAAACATGAAATTTATCTATTCAACCCTGGTGCTCACCATGTTTGGCACTTGTTTGTTTGCGCAGGCAAAGCGCAGTGTGTCTGTAATTGTAAAAGACTCGACCGTTGAAAAAAGGGACACCGTGCCCGACAAACCCGTTGTTACTTCTCATAGTGTAACTGTCGATGGTAAAACAGTTACCTACAAGGCTACCACCGGCTACATGCCCATGCGCGATAAGGACGAAAAGCTGATTGCCAAAATATTTTACGTAGCCTATACAGCTACCAATGCGCCTCAAAGCAAAGAAAAACGACCGGTAACTTTTGTGTTTAACGGCGGCCCCGGGTCGGCCTCTATATGGCTGCACATGGGTGGCATATCGCCGGTGCATGTAAAGTATGCTAACGATAAAGGCGATGCCCCGGCAGCACCTTACGAATATGGCGAAAACCCGCATACCTGGCTGGCCTTTACCGACCTGGTGTTTATAGACCCAATATCAACCGGTTACAGCAGGGCCTATAAGGGTGTCGATGTAAATCAGTTTCATGGTTATAACGAAGACCTGGCATCGGTTGGCGATTTCATCAGGCTGTATATCACCAAAAATGAGCGCTGGGGAAGCCCTAAATTTATAGCCGGCGAAAGCTACGGTACTACCCGCGCGGCGGGCTTGTCGGGTTATTTGGCAGAGCGTTATAATATTTATTTAAACGGCATTACGCTGATCTCGTCCGTACTGAATTTCCAGCTGATTGATTTTAAGAATGGTAATGATATGCCCTATATCTATTTTTTACCAACTTACGCCAACACAGCAGCTTATTACCATCAATTAAGTGCCGATTTGGAGAGCCTTTCGCCGGCAGATCTGACTAAAAAATCAGAGATCTTTGCCAATGGCACCTACTCGCGGTTTTTGAGCCTGGGCGATCAGGCCCCGGCTGCATTGACCAACCTGGTGGTAGACTCGTTAAATTATTTTACCGGCATCTCGAAAGACTATATAAAACGCGCTAACGAGCGTATTACAGATTCGCGTTTTTTTAAAGAAGTACTGCGCAACGAAGGCAAGATAGTGGGCCGCTACGATAGCCGCTTTAGCGGTGAGGATGCCGATGATGCCGGCGAAACGCCAACTTACGACCCAAGCGATGCCAACCTGAGCGGCCTGTTTGTAGGCGCTTTTAATGCTTATGTACGCAAGGATTTGAATTACCGCAACGACATACCTTATGAGGCATTAACCAGCGTTTGGCCATGGAGCTATAAAAACACACAAAATGCTTACCTGGATGTATCCGAAACGTTGCGTAGTGCCATGACATCAAACCCGCACCTTAAAGTGAATATGGTTTGTGGTTATTATGACCTGGCTACCCCCGTTTACAACGCCGAATATGTGATTAGCCACATGGGTTTGCGCCCAGACCTGCGCGGTAACATTGTAACCAACTATTACAAAGCCGGCCACATGGTATACGTAAGTAAAGAAACAGACGAAAAACTAAAAAATGATGCCGAGGTGTTTTACCAGAACGCGCTAAAATAAACTATCACCCCAAGCCTTACGGAGTTTCTCAAGCTTCGTAAGGCTTGTTTTGCTACAGACGGCACTAATAACATCAAGTTGCCAAATAATCATGGCGTTGCCCCGCCGATAGAAGCGGACCCCGCGCTTTCCACTCATACTGCTCGAGGCATTAGGCGCGATGGCCGGTATCCGTTGCAATCGCTAACGCGGGGGAAGTGCAAGGCACACCCGTTAATGTAAGACCGGCAAAGCCAACAACAAAAAAGCCCGAAAGGCAGCATCTTACAATGCTTTCTTTCGGGCTTTTAAATTTCTGAAACTCTTTACAATTTTCCGAACAATTCTTCCACCAAGCTGGCGCAAGTATGCGGCGTAGGCTAAAAGAATGGCGTACTTGTGCCTACACCACCATGTCAGATAATAAAGCCTCGAAGCTGGCGCGAGTATGCAGCGCAGGCCACCGCCCAGCGTACTCTTGACTTCACAAATTAGCTTAGCATGTGTAGAGATTATTGATTATTTAATTGTTTTTTAAAGGAATCAATGAGCTCGCTAGCGCTCGGTTGTCTTCGTTCCTCGCAATGACGCGATGGCTAGAGATTGTCACGCTCGTACCTCGCTCACAATGACGTGGTGGATTAAAATTCGCGATTGCCACGCTGGCGCTCGCAATGACAGATTGTAAATACACGATCCGGAGATTGTCACGCTCGTACCTCGCTCACAATGACGTGGTGGATTAAAATTCGCGATTGCCACGCTGGCGCTTGCTATGAGAGATTATCAATACGAGCGGCTAGAGATTGTCACGCTCGTACCTCGCTCACAATGACGGATCGGTTAATGATCAACAAAAAAGCCCGGAAGAAAGGTATACAAATACTTTCTTCCGGGCTTTTCTGTTTTCTCGATTTTCTGTCTGCTTCTACAGCTTGCCGAACAATTCTTCCAGCTTATTATCCAAATCTTCGCCGCGAAGGTTTTTGGCGATGATCTTGCCGTTAGGGTCAAGCAAAAAGTTTTGAGGTATGGCGCGAACAGCATATAGCTGGGCAGCTTCGTTTTTCCAATATTTAAGGTCGGATATTTCGGTCCAGGTAAGGCCATCTTTTTGAATAGCAGCTTCCCATTTGGCTTTGGCTCCGGGTTGATCTAACGATACGCCAAGGATCGTAAATTTCTGGCCTTTATAGCGATCGTAAGCTTTAACTACGTTAGGGTTTTCGGCACGACAAGGCCCGCACCATGATGCCCAAAAATCAACCAAAACATACTTACCCTTGAATGATGACAGGCTAACCATATTGCCGGCAGTATCGGCCTGGGCAAACTCCGGCGCGGTGGCGCCAATGGCAACGCTCTTTAATTTGGGCAGCATTTCGGCAAAGTTTTTAGCGCTGGGGCTTGCCTTAACTTTGGGACTCAGGCCGTCATATAACGATGCCAGCTCGGGGTAATCAGAACTGTAGGCCATGTTTTGCAGTAGGTCGGCGTCAAGGTATGAGTCGGGGTTTTCTTTGATGAATTTTCCATTTGCCTGCTTTATTTTCAAGCTGATATCCTTTTGGGCATTTTTAACTTCTTTTTGAAATGCCTCAGAGTTTCTGTCGTCTACGGTGAGCGATGCCGCTTTTTGGTTGAAAGCATCATAGCTATGATAAATAGCATCAAGCGAGGCTTTGTATTTTGTTTGTTCGTCGTTGGTTTTGGTGCCTGTAACTTTTGCCGACCTGATTGCGTTGTCGCCGGTTACAGTAATGGTCCCCGGTTCCAGGAAAATTTGCTGGTAATCTTTATAAGAAGCGCCGGTGCCTTGTTGATTAAGCATCAGGTAACCCGACACCAGGGCGTCGGCATCGGTTAGCCCGCTCAATTGAAATTTGCCTTCTTTTACCTCCGAAGAATCATTAACGGTTGTATTACCAAGCGTATAGCGTAGGTATACTTTAGCCGGCGCATTTAATTTACCGATGGACCCTTCTATTGAAAATTTATTTCCTTGTGCAAAAACAAATACGGGCAAACCGGCAAGAGCCAATAAAATCATCTTTTTCATATGCATTAGGTTTAGTGAACTATAAAATTATAAATATTGTTGGTGAGTTGCAAATGTACTTTTTTGTCATCCTGAGCATAGCTCAGGGTGACAGGAAGTTTAAATAATCATTATTGTCTGCACAACCTCTTCAACAATTTGCGGTGCTGTGGGTAGGTGGCAAGCATGTCTGCGCATTTGGCCATTTCAAATTCGGCAAAGTCAAAACCGGGGGCTACGGCGCAGCTTACCAGGGTAAAGCCGTTATAGGTGGGCAGCTCGGCCGCAAACCAGGTGTTGCATGGTATGACGGCTTGAAGGTTGCCGGAGGGCAGGTCGCTTAGTTCAATGAGGCTGTATTGGCCTTTGTCTGCAATTACATGGATATGCAACGCCACGCCGGTATGAAAATACCATAACTCGTCAGACGCCAGCCGGTGAAAGCCGGAGAAGTCGCCCGCCTCCAGCAGGTAATAGATAGAGGTACAGGCTTGCCTCACTTGGGTTGCGCCCTCACGCAATACGCAATTTGCTGAGCGAAATACTTCTTTGTAATAGCCGCCCTCGGGGTGGGGTTGCAGATTAAGGTGGTCTATCCAGTTTCTTGCCATGCAGCCAAGATAGTGATTATTAGCGTTGTTGAGACTCATTCTAATCGGTTATCTGCGTTGATTGTGCTTTGTTAGTGCTTGAAAACTAGTTGATTATGTTGGGCAGGATGGTCGTTTCTCCTGTTTGTCCGCTTGTCCTTTTGATCCTGGCAATTTAGCGAACGGACAAACTGCGTTAGCGATAGGAGCGGATACCGGCCAAGCGCCTAATGCCTGAAGCCGTATAAGCGGATAGCGCGGTCCGCCTAAAGGCGGAAACGCCCTTATTTTGAATATCGAACAATGAATGTTGAATATCCAACGTCGAAGTATTTCATGATTCATCATTCAGAATTCGGTGTTCGATATTTTTGTCTTCAAATAATCCAGTCAAATAATCTCTACCTGTCGCTTGGCTAAACCCCTCCCTTCCCCTCCCGTGGGGAGGGAATCGCGCAGGGCCGGGGCTTTTGCTGGTCGCCTCGTTAACACACCCCTGCAGCAGCACTGTCTCATCGCGCCCCCTCTCAAGAGGGGAAATTTAATTCTCAAATTCTCAAATCAAAGAATCTGCATATTTGCACATCCGCACATTCAACTTAGAACATTTCCAAATAAGATTGTGACATTACAGCACTTCGGTTTAATTGTTATATTTTGTAAATTCGCCGCACACCTATCTGAACGGGGGAGAGAAGCCCGCCGCAAATAGGGTAATACGTTTATACCTGCTTACTTAAATATAGAAAAATGGCTTTTGATTTAGACATGATCAAAAAGGTTTACGATCGCTACAGCACCCGTGTGGCTGCTGCACGTACCGCGACCGGTAAACACCTGACTTTAACTGAAAAAATATTATACGCTCACCTGAGCGAAGGCGATGCTAAGCAAGCCTTTGGCCGTGGTGTTGACTATGTTGATTTTGCACCAGACCGCGTGGCCATGCAGGATGCTACCGCGCAAATGGCGCTTTTGCAGTTTATGCAAGCGGGCCGCCCGCAGGTTGCTGTGCCTTCTACGGTACATTGCGATCACCTGATCCAGGCTAAAATTGGTGCCGATGCGGATTTGAGTACGGCTAAAGATGTAAATAAAGAGGTTTATGATTTCCTGGCATCGGTAAGTGATAAGTACGGCATTGGTTTCTGGAAACCGGGTGCAGGTATTATTCACCAGGTTGTTTTGGAGAACTATGCTTTCCCGGGTGGTATGATGATTGGTACCGATAGCCACACGCCAAATGCAGGTGGTTTAGGTATGGTTGCTATTGGTGTTGGCGGTGCCGATGCCTGCGACGTAATGGCCGGCCTGCCATGGGAGCTAAAATTCCCGAAACTGATTGGTGTGAAACTGACCGGTAAACTGTCTGGCTGGACATCGGCTAAAGACGTGATCTTGAAAGTTGCCGGGATACTAACCGTTAAAGGTGGTACCGGTGCTATTGTTGAATATTTTGGCGAAGGTGCTGAATCTTTAAGTGCTACCGGTAAAGGTACCATTTGTAACATGGGTGCCGAGATTGGTGCTACCACATCTGTATTTGGTTACGACAGCAAGAGCGAAACTTACCTGCGCGGTACTGAGCGCGGCGAGATTGCCGATGCTGCTAACGCGATAAAAGAACATTTAACCGGCGACCCTGAGGTTTACGCCAACCCTGAGCAATATTTTGACCAGGTGATTGAGATTAACCTGAGTGAGCTGGAACCACATATTAACGGTCCGTTTACGCCGGATTTGGCCTGGCCGCTATCAAAATTTGCGACTGCGGTTAGAGAGAACGGCTGGCCTGAAGTTTTAGAAGTTGGCCTGATTGGTTCTTGTACCAACTCGTCTTACGAGGACATTACCCGTTCGGCATCGATAGCTAAACAGGCTATCGACAAAGGTTTAAAAACTAAGGCTGAATTTACCATTACCCCGGGCAGCGAGTTGGTTCGATACACAGTAGATCGTGATGGTTATTTAGATACTTTCGATAAAATGGGTGGTGTGGTATTGGCTAATGCTTGCGGCCCATGTATTGGCCAGTGGGCGCGTCATACTGACGATCCTACCCGTCGTAACTCTATCATTACCTCCTTCAACCGTAACTTTGCAAAACGCCAGGACGGTAACCCTAATACACACGCTTTCGTAGCATCGCCAGAAATTGTGACGGCTTTAGCTATCGCTGGTGATTTAACCTTTAACCCGGTTACAGATTACCTGACCAACGAAAAAGGCGAAAAAGTAAAACTGGACGAACCACTGGGCCTTGAAATGCCAATTAAAGGTTACGCGGTTGAAGATGCCGGTTACCAGGCACCAGCCGAGGACGGAAGCCAGGTAGTAGTTAAGGTTGATCCTAATTCATCTCGTCTGCAATTGCTTGATCCGTTTAAGCCTTGGGAGGGTACCGATATTACCGGTTTGAAATTGTTGATCAAAGCTAAAGGTAAATGTACTACCGACCATATCTCTATGGCTGGCCCGTGGTTGAAATTCCGTGGTCACCTGGATAACATCAGCAACAATATGCTGATTGGCGCTATTAACTATTTCAACGGCTTAGCCGACACGGTTAAAAACGAACTAACCGGCGAATACGGCCCCGTACCTGCTACCCAACGCGATTACAAAGCGCATGGCATTGGCAGTATCGTTGTCGGCGACGAGAACTATGGTGAAGGTTCATCACGCGAGCATGCGGCAATGGAGCCACGTCACTTAGGCGTACGTGCTATATTGGTGAAATCTTTCGCCCGGATCCACGAAACCAACCTGAAAAAACAAGGTATGCTGGGCATTACTTTTGCCGACAGCAACGATTACGATAAAATTCAAGAAGACGATAAGATCGATATCACCGGTTTAACCACTTTTGCCCCGGGCAAACAGTTAACCGTTGTATTGCATCACCATGATGGTACTACCGAGTCTTTCCCGGTTAACCATACTTATAATGCTCAGCAAATTGAGTGGTTTAAAGCCGGTGGCGCTTTGAATATCATTCGTAAGCAAATGGTTTAATTTTATTTCGGATGTCGGATTTTCGATATCGGAATTGATATAATTAGAAAGGCCTTTCCTATTGGAGAGGCCTTTTTTGTATACCTGTCATTGCGAGCGCAGCGTGGCAATCGCACGCGTTTAGCTTTTCTCCTTGCGATTGCCACGCTGCGCTCGCAATGACATACAGATTTGCTTGTTCGCCAGAGACGCAATATTTTGCTTCTCTACAATTTTCGCACCCGCTTTAGCGTCAATAAATTTTGCGCATTCAAACTATAGCCTGATATGTTATTTTGATACAGGTTTACCCGCTTATCATAATACAATATCACCACCGGGGCGTTGTCCATTATAATCTGGTCCATCTGTTGGTATATCGCATATCGCTCGGCATCACTCTTTACATTATAAGCCTGCTCAAACAGTTTGTCGAAAGCAGGATTGCTGAACCCGGTGTAATTGGGCCCGAAAGGGATCTTATTTTTAGAGTAAAACAGCGACAGGTAATTTTCGGCGTCGGGGTAGTCGGCTATCCAGGTGCCATAAAAAAAGTTGATGTTGTTTTTGGCTACCATTTCGCGCAGGCTGGCGCCTTGGGTAACTTCTATTTTGGTTTTAATACCGGCACGCTCCAGTTCGCCCTGGATGTATTCAATCAGGTTGTGGTAGGCTACGGTAGTGGTTAATGTAATGGGCGGCAGGTTTTTTCCTTCGGGATATCCGGCTTCTTTCAGCAGTTGGCACACCTTATCGGGATTATAACTGTAGCCCTTTAAATTAGCATCAAAGCCCGGCATGCCTTTGGGCACAAAGCCCTGGTCGCCGGGAGTGCTCAGGCTATTACGCAGGTATTTTACCAGTTTGCGCTTGTCGATAGCATAGTTGATGGCCTGCCTGATTTTGAGGATGCGCAGTGGCGAATGCTTAACAATCGGCAGCGTCGTATCCACCAGCATCCCCAGGTACATGGTATTCAAATAAGGCCCGGTGCTTAATATAAATTTGCCTTTGTATTTGCTGGTGATCTGCCCTGACTTGGTGAGGATATCATCGCGGTAGCTGCCGTCGATATCATTGAAAAAATCGAGCTTTTTCTTAATAAACTCCATGAACGACGTTTGCTTGTCGTCAATAAAAGTACCACGGATAGCATCAAGGTATGGTAACTGCCGGCCCTTGTTATCTTTCTCCCAATACTTTGGGTTTTTAAGCAGCACCAATACCTCGCCTTCTTTCCAATATTTAAACCTGAAGGGGCCGGTACCAACCGGGTGATCGCGAAAATCTTTACCATAAAAATCAACCACCTCATGCGGTACTACCGAGCAATACTGTGCCGTAAGCATGCTGATGAAAGGCGCGAAAGGCTGCTTTAAGGTAATACGAAAGGTAGTATCGTTTAAAGCCTGAAAAGCCTGTTTACCGGTAATCTTATCGCTAAAGATCCAGGAGCCGGATGAGGCTACTTTTGGGTCAATCAACCTACTGAAGCTATATGCAAAATCGGCAGCTATAACTTTGCGCCCCACACCATTTTTAAACTGCGGATCGTCCTGGAAGGTTACATCATTGCGCAGATGGAAGGTGTATAGCTTACCATCGGCAGAGATGTCCCAGCTTTTGGCAATACAAGCCGATGTTTTCAAGCTGTCGTCAATCTGCACCAGGCCGTTGTAGAGCTGGTTGTCCATCCAGATGGTATTGTGGTTGCGGCAAAAAGCGGGATCGAGCGAGGTTAAGCCTTCGTCCAGGTTAATATTAAATACAGTTTTGTTTTTATTGGGGTCGGATGAATTGCAGGCAGACAAGATCGCGCAGAGCAAAAATAAAATACATAAGCGGCCTGGCGGTTTATTCATTAAGGCTAAAATACTCAATAAAGCGATTGTTGAATATTTTAGCCGGTTGATATGACAAAATGATGTTATAACGAAAAGCCCCTGATAAAGTAGCGCCCCACTTCGCCCCAGCGGCTTTGGGCATCTACCAATGCCTTGTGCATCTGTTCATAGTTTACCACGGTACCTTTTTTTGGTGGCACCAGTTTCTTTTCGTCGGCAGCAACGGTGCTTACTTTGGTGGCCACCCAGCTTACGTGCTCATGCGGCAGCGAAAGTTTCAGAATCATGCCGGGCAGCCCGGTAAATGACTCCGGTCCGCTGGATACGTGGATATCTTCGGCGTAAAAAGCTACCACATAAATGGAGTCTAAAACCAGGCCATTGGCACGTCGGCAGTTGTAACCGGCAACGGTTTGGGTTTCGTCTGTGATCTTCCATTTTATTTTGCGCAGGGTGTCTTTGATTAGGTAGGTACGCTCGTAGAACTCTTTCTGCGTGGTAGTAGTGCCGTGGGTAAAGTCGTTATAAACCGTATTCAGTTGTTCGGCAATAGGGGCGTCATACATCCACTCAATTGATTTGCCGGGTATGGGTGTAAACAACGAGCTGTTGGCATTAAATATAAGCGTGCTGTTATAGGTTAAAAATTGCGGCCTGCTTTTTAAATATTCCTCATAATAACCTTTATTACTGGCATCATCACGGGTGGCTTTATTTTTCATGATGGCAAACATGTTTTGCGTTTTCTCAAACTCAATAGTGCCGCCGGTTATAAATTGTTTACCCTGCGCAAGCACTAAACCGCTATGAAGCGCAAAAAGAAAAAGGATAGTTTTTACAAAGTTTTTCATAACGATGATGGTGTTTGAGTTTGAGCCGATTTGCCAAATTTGCTAAAGTCCCACGTAACAGAGAACAGGAAGAACCGCCTGATCACCATGTCGCGAGACTCGGTATAATTATCAGATGTGCCACTGCGGCTATAGCCCGTGTTTTGGTTTAGTAAATCATTACCGGTAAGGGTGATCTTCAGATTTTCTTCTTTCAGGAAAGTTTTGCCGAAATAAGCTTTTAACAAGAAACGGCTAAAGGCAGTAGGGAATACCTGGTTTGGCGCAGTGTAGTTGTAATTGCCATCGCTACCTATAAAAAAGTTAAACAGCAATCTTGTATACAATTTATAGTTCACTTCATAGCCTTTTGAGTTATTGGCAGCCGTTAACAGATTTGCTGCAGTTTGGCTGATGCTACCCGCAACATCTACGCTGTACGAGTAATTGGGTTTGCTGTAACGTATTCCCCAATTAAGCCTGTAATTGGTGTTATGATTTATACTTAATTTATTATTGACAAAATTGTAACTGTTGTTTCCGGATATACTAACATCCGGATCAAACAAAACCCCCGAGTTTTTGGGGTGCCCATACATCTCTAACGAAACCTGCCAATCGGCGGGATGCTTTGCTGAAAGATTTGAATATTGATAGGTGTTTACCCCTGCCGAATCCGTCATCCGGTTACTGACAATGGCATTGGTGTAAAAATTATAATGAGCTCTTAAGTTCAGACCCTGATCATTAATGGCCTGGTACACCCGGTAAAAAAAGTTAAACGAGTTTGAAAACGCCGGCTTGAGCAGCGGGTTACCAATGGTGATGTTCAGCAAGTCGCTATTTTGGCGCAACGGTTGTATCTGATAAAATGAGGGTGTCTGGGTTTGCCCGTTATACCAAAAATAAATGGTAGCTGCTTTAGAGAACCGGTAAAAGACATCGGCCTGCGGGTTAAAATTGGTGTATTTACGCGTAAGCACGGTATCAAATATATTGTCGGTTTGTGTTTGGTGCATACCGCCCAGGTGGTTACTGAAGGCAAACCTGATTTTCTCAGAAATATATCTGAGCGACATGTAGTAATTGTAGTTTGCATTTATGGTGGTATAGTCGTTACTATACAGCAAATCAGGTACATCGTAAGCACCGGAAGCCGATTTATTGAATGATCGCTCATTATTCCGGCTCTGATTGTTTGAGAAATTCATACCAAAACTTAACGATAACTGTTTGGCAAGTGGCTCCGTGTACAGAAAATTACCATATAGGTTTCTGCTGTAAGAAGTTGATGGCTTGTATTGATCTGTCTTAGTGGTGCTATCTAACTTGCCATTATCATCGTAATAATTTAAGTCTGACTTAAGATAAGCTTCAGATTGTGAATGACTAAGGTAAACATCGGCATACATAGAAAAGGTGCGGCCGGGCTTTTTAAAGCGCCGGTGATAGTCGGCAGTAAATTCGCCGCTCCGAAAGTTATAGTCGCTGGTTCTGTGAGTGGCGTTATTATTAAGCAATACACCATTACCCCTGGTCGTGGTGGTATTGTTGTCTGACTTTGATGAAGCGTTTGAGGTAGCATCGGAGGTTGAGATTTCCAGTGTTGATAACGAGTCCAGTTTCGTATTAAAATCGGCAGAAAGATCTTGCCTGAAATTATGCGATTGCGAGTTGCTGTTGCTGTTGGTTGTGTTAAAACCATCAGGTAAAGTAATCTTTGACACCGAGTTACCCTGGCGGTCGACGTTCAATTCGCCCAGTTTATAAGTGGCATTTAGCGACTGCTTGTCTTTGTTCCATCTACCGTCATAATGCCCGCCACCGTCGCGGGCAACAGGTATGCCTACACCGTCAAAACCATAGTCGCCAAAACCGCCGCCGTATTTATCATTATCGCCGCCGCCCAAACCTGCGCTGCCGGTGTTTGCGGTATTGCCGTAAACAGCTATTTTCTCCTTCGGCGAAAACTTATTAGCCATAATTTGCCCGGCGTAACGTTTATCGGTGCCTGCTCCTGCATCGGCTTTGCCAAATATGCCGCGCTTTTTATCTTCACGCAGTACCACATTTATGGTTTTTACTTTTTGACCATCGTCCATGCCACTTTTTTTGGCCTGCTCGGTTTTATCGTCATATACCTGGATCTTTGATACCATATCGGCACGCACATTTTTGGTTATCAGCGCCGGGTCATCACCAAAAAACTCCTCGCCATCAACCAAAAACTTTTGTACCTGCTCACCCTGGAAAAGTATTACGCCACTTTGATTAATGCGCATGCCGGGCAACAACCTTAGCAAATCTTCAACCTTGGCGTTTTTTTGTGTGGCGTAAGCCGCAGCGTTAAATTCGGTAGTATCGCCTTTTAGTTTTATAGCTACTACCTTGGCTTTGATAATAACATCATGCAGCATTTTAGATTTTAAGGTCATAGCTATATTGCCAAAGTCTTTCTGTGGATTTGCTGCGTCTAAAGAAAAGCCGGCGGTATAGTCTACAAAATCGGGATAGGTAACCAGCAGCAAAAATTTACCGGCCGGCAGGTTGGTTAGGTTGAAGTTACCTTTGCTGGTATAAGTGAATTTTTGAAGGACGGAGTCTTTCTCGCTTAATACCGTCACGGTAGCGCCGTCAAGCGGCACTTTTGCGGCGGTATCAATAACAGCTCCTTTAACCACGTAGGCAGGTTTATTTTGTGCAGACGCGGTAAAGACACAACAACAGCAATAAACAGCAAGTATTGCGAATAGGTTTCTCATAAGGTTAGTTTGGTGACAGCAATATACAACTATGTTTTTAGTTGATAAATAACGGTTAAATTATTTGCCATAATCATCATCGTGTTATCGTTGAGGTTGTTTAAAGTTTGGTTGATATTTATTGTTTTACGCCTTGTAAACTGCCGTAAAAACGAATGGTTACAACTATTGACTAATTTTTAGCGTAGCGAGTTCTAGGCATCAGCATTAAACAGACGCGTAGATATATAAAATAGCAGTTGTTAATGACGTGTCCTTATTTTTAATAATTTCTAACGTATAAGTCAGTGTATTAACTGCTTAATTTGTTGTAAATGAGCTAGAAGCTTGCTAACTTTAATAACCCTAAGGTTACGTTACCGGCAAGCAGCGGTGATGGACTAAAATTATCTGCCTAAACAAATTTTACCTATATGAAAATTTTATCATCAATAATGGTGGCAACCATGCTTTTTTGTGGTTACACCAATGCACAGGTCCACGTTTATCAAACGATGAGACATTTTGACGTTATTGGCAAAGACAGTGTTCAGTTATCATTTAACGAGAATTTTGAGTTGACGCCGGATAACTGCGGTCAGTCAACCCGCTACGCACACATTAATACACGACTGAACAGGTTTGTGGGGCAATTTAAAGATGTAAGCCGTCTTGATCCAGCCATTGTAATGGCCGAAGGAGCCTACAATGCCCGGGGCGAAAAACAAGGGCCGTTTGTAACCCGTTATGTTAACGGGCAGCTACAGGCTAAAGGCGATTTTGTTAATGACAATTTTGATGGCAAATGGCAGCTGTATTATGATAATGGAAAGCCTGAGCTGTTTTTTGAGGCACATGGTACAGACGTCACAATCACCGACTATTGGGATTTGAAAGGGAAGAAACTGGTTGATAATGGCAAAGGAAAATATATCGTCACCTCACATCATATAGCCTGGGAGGGACGTTTATTGAACGGCAAGCCTGACGGGACATGGCATTCTTACCCAACTAACGACGCTTCGAAGACCACGCTGGAAACCGAAAAATATAAAGCCGGTGTTTTTGAGAAAGGTGAATCATCCAAAGGGAAATATACTTCGCCGCGCTTGGCCCTGGTAAATACAGATCTACTGCCATTTGTAGCGGCCGAAAAATTAATTATTTCGCCGGGCGGGTGCAATCCTACACCCAATAGTACGGGCGTACAATATGCAGGAAGCTGGGACAGCTATGAACGCACGCTGAATTATATTGTAGGGGATGCTTTAAAACGTTTTGACCTGAGTCGCGAAAGCTTAGAACTTCATATCAATGGCGAAGTAGACGAGCAGGGCCTGTTAACTGACCTGACAAGTTATAGTGCTTATAACCCACAATTGGCCAATGCTATCATCAGCACGCTTAAATCTGCACCGCGATTAATACCTGCCACAAAGGATGGCCGTAAAGTACGTCAACAGATCAGGTTTAACTTTACCTTTGGCCAGGGTAGATATAATTACAATTACCAGTTTGGCGACCTGGTAGACAGATCTACCGCTACTACTGCAAGCGCTAAAGCTAAATAAGAAAAGCCCGGCTTATCATCTAAGCCGGGCTTTTCTTATTTTTTGCGGATGTTTATTCAATCACCGGGAAAGCCGAGATCCTTAAACGTGCGCCACCCATGGGTACCAGGGTTAAGGCCGCGGTTGCGGTTTCTGTTTTCACCGGGCTTTGCGGTAATACACCGCACAATCCGTATTTATCAATGGTCCAACCCGGGATCTGTTTGCCTTTGGCTTTCAACTCGATAGGAGCATTGGCGTTGGTAAACGGATTGCCATCCTTTGGCCAGGCTTTATGTACCACAGTAAATGATTTGTCCGGGTGCTGCGGATCTATAAATAAACCATAGTTCCAGGCAGTAGCCGGATAGATCTCGTACGCCGGCCATTTGTTTGGATCGGCAGTGGCTTGCCAGCCCGAATCGCCCATGGCAGTGGTAGTGCTGTTGCCTTTTTTATAGGTTTCGCCAATTTTTAACGAATAAGTAAGCGGACCGTAATTTACGCTCACGCTGTTTCTATTGTCGGCCCATTGGCGCACTTGTATGCGCATAGGTAGTTTAAGGCTGATTTTGTCGCCATTTTTCCATTTATCGGTTAGTTTGATATAGCCGTTGGTAATGGCAGCCATCTTAAGCGTTAAACCATTAACCGCAATGGTAGCGCCTTTACACCAGCTTGGTATACGGAAATATAGCGGGAACGCCGTAGTAACCGGTTTGGCGGTTGCTATGCTAAAATTAACCACATCATTAAACGGATATTGCGTGGCGCTGGTTATTTTAACGGTATTGCCTTTGCCAACTTTGGCAGTGATAGTACCTGCCTGGTAAAGCTGGGCGGCAAGGCCATTATCGGCGGTGGCCATCCACGCGTTTTCGGCATAGTAAACCCAGCCTGCGCTGTGGTTATGCTGGCAGCAGCGGCTGCTAAAAGGGTTCATCATCAAAAATGGACCGCTATTATCAATACCCGGCGAATGGTTCTTGCTATCATTCTGCACCATGTTAGGCGCGGTTAAATAACGTAAAGCTTTATAATCGCTGGTGAAAGCTGCTGGGAAGGTGTTGAAGGCTACATCCTCGCAGTTATCTGCCCAAAAATTATCGCCGGTATATTGCAGCAGGTATTCATCGCTGGTCATTTGTTCAACCATGCCGCAGGTTTCCACAGCCTGGCGCGGGTCGGTATAACCTTTACGCGCATTCTCGTCGGCACCAAACATGCCGCCCGGCACTTGCCCGTAAATATTGCGGATCAGTTTAAAATCGTTATACGACGCATTTAAATCTGCATCGTTATGGCTTTGCAGCCAGTAGGTAGCCGGCTCGCGGAAACACTCGGCCACGTTAACATTGTGCCAGTTGGGTAGTTTGTTAGCCTGGCGCCAGTCGGCGGTATTTTTGTCGACTTTAGTTGCCAGGTCCAGTAAAGATTTATCGCCTGTAATATTGTATAGCCAGTAAATGCTCACCAGGTAATCGCCGCCGCGGCTGTTCTCCCAGTAATCCTTCAAAAATTTATCATCAGGCACGGTTTGCATCCACTTGAAATAATTGGTCATACAGGTTATCACGCGTTGATCATGGCTGTACTCATAATAACTGCGCAGGCACCAGATCATCGGCATGTTGGCCCATAAGTCGCGGTTGCCGTTGTCTTTGGTAATGATAGGGCCCATATCACCGTCAGGGCGCTGATTGTCCAGCACGGCATCAATCCAGAATTTAGTGTCTTTAATCATTTTTGGATCATTCAACATATAGGCCATATCGCCATAACCTTTTAACCAGTAAGGCAGCTCTTCCCAGCCATATTTGCCTTTGCCGCTTTTATTGATCCAGGCATTGTCGGTTTTTGAGAGCCAGATGCTGATCTCGCCCAGGTTACCGGTCAGTCCGGCGCGTTGCAAATCAAGTTGCTTGCGTAACCAGCCGGCAGGTTTAAATGCAGTAACCGGCAGCTTAATAAATTGCTGCGGCATTAGCGGCGCACGGTTGCTGGCATAATAAGCGTTGGTGCCCTTAATGTCGGCTTTTGCCAATACCTCGGCGGTTTGAGCGTAGGTATGCGCACCGCAGGCAAGCAATAGCGACAGATATAAAATCGATTTTCTCATAAATAATAATTAACAGGCATTAAATGCAGGTTGATTGGAGGCGGTAAATATACATTTAATGGCTATTAGTACAAACGCAAGCACGATGTTGAAAATTGTATTTCCAGGGTTTGGCTAAAGCCAATCTCTTTTATCTGAGTGTCCGTCCCATAAATGGGACGGCAATGAATTTATATTAAGGTTAGAAGGGCTATTAAATAGCAATCGTTTAATTCATATCCGTTGGCTTCAGCCAACGGATATTTGAACCTAAAGGTGACGGCAATGAATTTATAAGCAAAGTAAATTGAAATGATAGCTCTTATTTCATTGCCGTTGACTTTAGTAAACGGATATTGAATAATTTAACATTTGGCTTTAGCCAAACCCTGTCGGGTGTCCGTCCCATAAATAGGATGGCAATGAATATCAATCAAGATATAGAGCGTTGTTAAAACGCGCATTTATAATTCATTGCCGTTGGCTTCAGCCAACGGATAAAGCAACAGTGCAAATTGGCTTTAGCCAAATCCCTGCGCCATTTTTGTAAGTTCAAACTATTGTTGTTTGTATTCTTTAGAGATAGTTTTAGATACCAGTTTGCCGGCCGACATTTTTATGGTCCACACACTGGGTATAACCGGGATGTCCGGATAAATGCCGGTGTCTATGATTTGAACATTTGCAGAAAGGGTATCAGGGCCTATCACCCGGCCATTTTGTAAAGTCGGTTTTTGTTTTGCCAGTTTCCGGGATAGCTTCTTACCCGCTTCAGTCAGGCTATCCTGTTTCCACATAAAAGTTTTAAAGTACTTTCGTTCTATGGCGCTGGTACGTTGGTCGGTCAGATTTTTTGAAATCCCGTCGTCGTCATGCATCAAAACCGGGAAGCCGTCGAATTGAAAGAAATCTGTGGGTTTAAAACTTGTAACATCCGACGCATAAACGATTACATGCAACCTAAAGTCATCACGCTTACCATGATTTATGGTTACAACAAACTCTTTGATTTTATAGTGGGCAACAAAATGCCGGATGTATGTTTCATAACCTTTTAGCTGACTCGTCAATACCTTGTTTTTAAGGATGCGTTGCGAATATGCGTTACCAGTCAAAATCAGCATAAAAAACAAACCGAATGCAAGTCTCTTTTTCATTGCCCTGTGTAATTAAAAAATGAAACCATTGTCGCCGGCTGCCAAAGGCTTCTCTACGCCTTTCCAGATAAATACACCGCTTGTTCCCGGTGGTAAATTTACCTTGACATAAAACGCTTTTTGGGTCAATATATAGCTCACGCTGATCTTACCATTAGGATGCGGCATTTCGCCACTGGCATTTTTCAGATCGCCCAGGTGCGGTTCAATCCTGATCTTTTTGAAGCCGGGCGCATAGCTGTCTATCCCCAAAATGGTTCTGAAAAACTCAATGTTAGGACTCGATCCCCAGGCATGGCAGTCACTGCGACTGGCGGGTACGTCGCTCATTTCGGCCCAGGTGGTTAGGCCCAACTTAATGTCTTCGCGCCAAATGTCCAGCCATTTCATATAATCATTACCCAGCCCAGCTTGTGTTAAAGCCTGATGCAGGTAATATTTAAAATAGATGGTGCATTGCGTCAGGCTGGCATCAGTTAATAGTTTATGGGCAATGGCCGGTGCAATAATTTTTTCGGCTGCGCCGGATAATATGGCCAACGAATTGGCATGCTGCGAGAACTGTTTTTTATCCTCGTTATCGGCATATAAACCTTTTGCGGCATCCCAATATTTAGCCTGTATAATTTGTTTGAGTTGTGCGGCTTTGGCGCTATAATTCAGCGCTAAAGCGGACATGCCTAATTTGGCTTCCATCTCGGCCGCCTGCTGATACGCGATCAACAACTGCAGATCTAAAATAGATGAACCGCCTTTGCTGCCGATAGGCGGTGAGCCGCCGCCCCAACCGTTAGACCAATCGACAAAAGTCCAATAAGGTACACCTTTTAATGAGCCATCGGCCTGCTGGTAACGGCTGAAAAAATCCAGCACCGCGCGTTCACCTTGCAGTTTGCCTTTGATGAAATTGGCATCGGGCCGGTACATCCAGTAATCATGCAAAATACCGATGTACCACAACGAAAACGTAGAAATAATCTGCGGACTAAACGATGGATGCCTGCTCAAAGTAATGCCCTCGCCCAACCGCGAGTGATCCATCAGGTTTATGGCATTGCGCATCAGCCGGTCGTCGCCACTGTTGTAATAGCTTACCATAGCTTGTATGCGGGTATCGCCAATGTATTGCAACTGCTCGTAATACGGGCAATCCATATAAGTTTCTATTGCATCCATCCGCGCGGTGCGCCAGCCTATGTCCAGCATCTGCTGCATTTCGGGGTTATCGGTTTTTAACTTGGCGTTAAGCTGAAACGGATAGCCGGTGGAGGTGCCGTAAATATCATCAATCACCAAAGGCTCGTCGGCAGTATGTACAATTAGCCTGATATAGCGGAACGTGCGCCAATACATCGTCGTAAAACTCTGCCCTTCGGTTCCGTCGGCAATCAAGCTGTCTTTGCGCCCGCCCATTTCTTTACCCTCGACGGCATTTCTATCACCTTTACGGTTCCCATACTTCGCCAAATTGTCAAACAGCGACTCATTATAAGTAAGCGATATGCCCGCGCCCTTGCCCTTGCTGAAGTTTAGTGTCAGGTAAGCATTGGTGAGATAGGTTTGGTCCAAAATCAAAGTAGCCGTTGTATTTGCGGGGACTGTCAAAGCTGTTTTGTTGACCGGGAATCCATCAGGCGCGGTAACGCCAATTGCTTTGCGTAAACTTGGGATGCGCTGATAGGTACGCTCCATCTGCGGGATCTGCGATTGCACCAGCATCCAGCCAAATGCATCTTGCATGCCTTTAGGTTTGCCATGATCAATGATTGTAGCCCCGTACCAGCCGGGAAAGTCCGGATCTTTAGCCACTGCATTTTTCAGGGTTTGGCTTTCGACAACCAGTTCACCTGGTCCGGCTACATAATAAGCGCCATAGCCTAAATAGACAGGGAGTGGTTTATAGCCAATGTCGCGTATAGCCTGCCAGCTCTTATTGGTATTCAATATTTCTTCGGCAGGGGTGGCGCCTTGCAGAATAAAGCCGGTACGCAGACTAATCTGCGCCTCGGGCCTAACGTCCGCTTCATTCCAAACCTGCGCAGCTACGGTATTGTTGCCGGCTACCAAATAGGGCGCCAGGTCGACATGTTCATAGTTCCAGAAATAAGTATCGCCGCGCGCCGGTCCGCAAGAAACCAGCGCGCCATTAACATATAATTTATAGCGATTATCGGCCGATACATTCACAAAAAACGTTGCCGGTTTTGCTGGCAGATCGATCTTCTTACGAAAGTAATACACCCCATATTCATGGTTGATTTCGTTACTGGCGGTTATCCAGTAAGCATTCCAGGGTTTGGTGGCGACGGCCATGTCCGGCGTTTGCGCGAAGGCACTATGTAAAAGGCCCAGCAGACATAGGGCTGCAGTAAATATTGGTTTCATTGAGGTTTATGCAAGTGGTTGTTTAAAGATAGGGATAAAATTGGTTAAGGTGAGTTTGCCCATTTTAACAGCGTGTTGCTGCTGGTCGCTTGTATACCGCTCTTGGCCGCGGAGGCCAGTTACTTTACCTTAGATGCAAAGTAACCAAACATCAAGCCAATCCAATCGCTTCCGCGCGCAAGGCCAGACTCCCGGCCCGGTGGATTGGCAGGCCTTTACGCGCATTTTTTGATTCTACACAGTTAACAGAATCTGCAATAGAACCGAAACGTCAGACGCAGAGCTTCAGGTGAAAGCGGGTAAAACAATGGTGGCCTTGTGCGGCTGCAGGGCTGTTGGGAATGTTGCCTGAAGCGCAGGCCCAGGTGCGACAACCGGCGGCAACAGGCCCCTGCCCAGGTTTTACCTGATTTGCAGGGCAGAGGCCCGGAGCGCAAAGAAGCCTTGCGGGTGACTTGATTTTTGGTTACTTTTCATCAAGGAAAAGTAACAGCCTTAGCGGCAATTGAGCGCTAGACGAGCGATAAGTTAACTACCTAGTATTTGAAGAGATTGCCATTTCTTACGTACCTTTACACCATCCCGGATAAAAACCGGGCAGTATTATGATCAAAGAAATAGAAATAGTTTGCCCGCCCGGGCACCAGGATGGCCTAAATAGCGATAATTTGTTTAAAGAACGTTGCCATTAGTTGTCGATATGATCGAAGCTATTTATAAAACAAAATGTAGCTTTGGGCAAACCTGGCACAATGAAATTTGACACCGGCAGAAACCATACGATTGATTTGATGCGATTTGTTGCGGCTTCTTGCGTGGCTCTGTTTCATTTTAACAAGTTTATCCCGTATGTCGACAATTTTTACAGAAACCTATGTAATTATGGTTTTTGGGGTGTTCCGGTGTTTTTTGTCATTAGTGGCTACTGTATCCACATTGCCCAGGAACACGTTAAAACCCCGAAAGAATTTATTATAAAACGATTGTTCAGAATCTATCCGCCCTATTGGTTTAGCCTGATAGTCATTTTGGCGATTGTTGTATTTTTAAAGATAATAACCGGCTATAATTCGGCTGCGGTTTTGCCAAAAACATTTAGAGCCGTGCTTGCAACCATTTTTTTATACACCAACCCGGTTACCAATTATAAAACCATGAACTGGGTTTATTGGACCTTGTGCTATGAGCTGGCTTTTTACCTGATTATTTTTCTTGCCCTTTTTTTAAAGGAACAACTACGATATATCTTATTGGTTATTCTAAGTATTGCCACTTTAATTATACCCATACAAAACGTTGGCCTGCTGTTCTTTTTACCCGGGCTGCCTCAGTTTTTACTGGGCTATGCGCTTTATGTGCTTATTCATAAAAATAAAGTTTATGGGGCCATATTATGGTTATTATCAATGGTGGGTACAGCTATAAAGCATCCAGGATACGAAATGCTATATCTGGCATGCGGGTTTACGGTCTGCATCCTTATTTATGTCGACTTTAAAAAGCCTTTGCCCCCAAATATTTTTAGTAAACTGGGCGATTATTCTTATTCATTATACTTGCTGCATGTGCCTGTTGCCATTTATCTGCTTGGGTTTATAAAATCGAGACTAATCATGCAAACAAATGTCTTGCTTAATATCATAACAGATTTAATGCTGTTGTTGGTGGTGATCATAGTTTCGAAATACGCTTTTTTGAAAATAGAACTGCCAGCTATAAAATTGGGGAAGAAAATGGCGAAAGACTAAAAATCGTACCTTTGCCCCATCCCGGATAAAAACCGGGCATTATCATGATCAAAGAAATTGAAATAGTTTGCCCGCCCGGACAGCAGGACGACCAGGAAGTTTTAAAAAAACTATCGGCATCGGCACTCCATATATCCCCACAAAAAATTACCGCGGTACAGGTTTACAAACGCTCTATTGATGCGCGTGGCCGCCGTGTGGTTTACCGCATGCAGGTTAAGGTTTTTGTGGATGAAGTTTATCACCCTGAAACTTATACGCAGCAATATCCAAACGTCAAAGATGCCAAGCCGGTTATCATTATCGGTGCCGGTCCGGCGGGACTGTTTGCGGCTTTGCAGTGCATTGAAATGGGGTTGAAACCCATTGTGATAGAACGAGGCAAGGCGGTTAAAGAGCGGCGTCGCGATTTGGCCAATATCAACAAACAGGGCCTGGTAAATCCCGAAAGCAATTATTGTTTTGGCGAGGGTGGGGCAGGCACTTATTCTGACGGCAAACTATACACCCGCTCCACCAAACGTGGTGATGTAAATGCGGTATTGAAAACCTTTGTGGCGCATGGCGCTGCCGAAGATATTTTGGTAGATGCCCGCCCGCATATCGGCACCAATAAATTACCGCAGATCATTACCGCTATCCGCGAAACGATATTAAATGCCGGCGGCGAAGTTTTGTTCGATGCTAAAGTAACTGATTTACTAGCCGATTTTGGTAAGATCCAGGGTGTGCGTTTAGCCTCCGGCGATACGATTAAAGCCAATGCTGTTATATTGGCTACGGGCCACTCGGCGCGCGATGTTTTTGAAATGCTGCATCGGCAAAATATTTTGATCGAGGCCAAGGCATTTGCTTTGGGCGTACGCATCGAGCATCCGCAGGAAATTATTGACCAGGCGCAATACCACTGCGAGTATCGCGGACCGGATCTGCCGCCATCTTATTATAATTTGGTGGAACAGGTTGATGGCCGTGGGGTGTTCTCCTTCTGTATGTGTCCCGGCGGCATCATTGCCCCCTGCGCTACAGAACATGAAGAAATTGTGGTGAATGGCTGGAGTCCATCGAAAAGGAATAATCCCTTTGCCAACTCGGGTACGGTGGTACAAATTAACCTGGAAGATGTTAAAGGCGATAATGCCGATCCGTTTAAAATGCTCAACTTTCAGCATAGTATAGAGCAACTGGCTTACAAAGCAGGCGGCGGTAAACTGGTGGCTCCGGCACAGCGGATGATTGATTTTGCGCAAGGCAAACTCTCTGTAGATCTGCCCGAAAACTCATACCTGCCCGGCACCAAAAGCGTTGAATTGAAAGAGGTTTTACCCGACTGGATCAATGATCGCTTACGCGAGGCGTTGCCTGTATTTGGCAAAAAAATGAAGGGTTATTTTACTAACGAAGCTATTTTGGTAGGGGTAGAGTCGCGCACGTCATCGCCCATAAAAATACCGCGCGATAAAGAAACTTTGCAGCATCCGCAGGTGCAGGGATTATTCCCATGTGGCGAGGGCGCAGGCTATGCGGGCGGTATTATTTCGGCAGCTATTGATGGGATAAATTGCGCTGTAGCAGCAAAAAAAATTATATAATTGTCATTGCGAGCGAGGAACGAGCGTGGCAATCGCAAGGATGCAATGTTCGCGATTGCCACGCTACGCTCGCAATGACAAATTTTTAAGAAAATGACTACCAACGAAAAGCTACAACAAGAATTAGAAAAAGTATTATCCGGCCAGCCTTGGTACGGAGAGCCAGTCTATAACATCTTAGATAAAATAACATTTGAAAGCGCCTACGAGCGCGCCGGCCATGCGCATACCATTGCCGAAATTGTGATGCACCTGGTAAGCTGGACCGAAGAAGTGATGGATCGACTGAATGAAAAGCCGGCCTCTATGCCGGTAAGCGGCAACTGGCCAGATCCCGGCGCGCCGGACGAACAAAAATGGAAATTGTGGATTGAAGACTTTAAGCTGGTAAACGTAAACCTGGTAAAAACCATTCAGGATTTCCCGGACGCTCAATGGGATGAACCCATTATTGATGAGCGCGGAACCAAGCCGGTAACTACTTATAAAGAAACCGTAGAGGGCCTTATCCAGCACCATATTTATCATACTGCGCAGATAGCGGTATTGCTAAGGGTAATTATAGGGTAGTGTACTGTTCGGCTATCACGTCTTTCAAAATGGAAAGATCTGTTAACAGGGCGCCTTTGTTTAACCACAGCAGAGGCATCATAAAAACATAACGAAGTTTGACGGTAAGGTCAACAAGGCAAGTTATCAGCGTACCGCCCGGCGCGGGTTCAAAACGCATGGTCCAGATTGCCTCCTTAAACATAGGCGAGTTCTGCAACGCTATTTTAGTTTGGTAGCCGGGAATGTTTTCAATAATGCGGTATGACATGCGCAGCCCCGTTTTTTGCCAGGATTTTTTAGGGGCAATAGTGTCGAATGTAAAACCTACTGCAGCATGATGGTCGCCTGAAGTGGGTATGATCTCAGCAACACTTCGATCCCATTTTGGTAAAAAGTACGGGTCCTCAAACAACGCCCAAACCTGTTTAGGCGTTTGCGGAACAATAATGTTTGAGCTTAAATGCACCGTCTTAATACTCTAACTCGGTACAAGCAAAACCGGCGCTGTGCAATAGTGTCTCTACGTAACGTGGCGACAGGTCATTAGACACTACACGCAGAATTTTATCGCAATCTTCCAGATCAATATTCCAGTCTCTGATGGATGATACCGCCGACAATACCGGCTGAACTTCGTTTACCTGTTCGGGTTTAGCTACGTTGGTTGAAAATATAAGTACGTTCATGGTTGTGGGTTTAGTGGTTTAAATTGTCATTGCGAGGAACGAAGCAATCGCAAGGAGAAAAGTTCGCGATTGCCGCGCTTAGCTCGCAATGACAAATTGTTTTATTCTTCGGTTTTCTTTGCCTCGTCTTCAGTATCAAACTGGTCCCAGGCTTGTTTAAACGGATGATCGCCGGCATGCTGACCCCATGGGCCGCAATTAGCGCGGTCGCGCATTTTTTGCTTGAATTTTTCTTTTTGCTCTGGTGTCATGCTTTTAAAACGCTCCTGCATTTTTTGGCGCATCCACGGGTTACCGCCCCAGGGATTGCCTCCCCATGGGTTACCACCCCAGCCACCGCGTTTACCGCGACCAAAGCCAAACAGTATTTTGCACAGTATAAACACGCCCATGGCTTGCCAGAAGGTGATAATACCTACATGTAAAATGTCGGGCAATAAATTGTTCCAAAGCTGCATCACCACAAAACTGATGAGTGACAGGAAGGCCGCTACCGCAATGGGTATGAATATAAAACGGCCTTTAAAAAATATTTTTTTCATGTTCTTAATTTTTAATTTGTTATGATCTCTTGATATAATTGCTGCAACCTGTCGCGCAGATGCAAAACCGCGTACCGCTTGCGCGATACCAGCGTATTTACGTTTACACCCGTCAACTCCGATATTTCCTGGAAGGTCATATCATCCATCTCCTGCCAAATAAATACCTGCTTTTGTTCTTCAGGTAATTCATCCAGTGCGGTAAACAGCTGTTCCCAAAACAGGTTACGCATGTATTCGCTTTCAGGCGTGGTCTCTTCGGGCATCAGCAAGTCTGCAAAGGCCGATGTATCGGTATCTTCGTCGTCATTGCCGCCGTTAAACAGGTCGTCAAGTAAACTTTCTGATTTCTTTTTATGCTTGTCTGTAATCTTATTCCTTGCCACTTTATACAGCCAGGCGCCTGTCTGCTCAATAGGTTCAGAATTTACCAGTGCGCTAAACTGGTACCACACATCCTGCAGGATATCTTCAGCATCAGCATCATTTTTTACCCGTTTACGGATAAAGCCCAGCAAGTTTTTACCATACGCTTTTATGGCGTTTAGTACATGGCTGTTTCTTTCTTCGGGCATTAATGCTGTTATCAATTTTTTACTTGTTTAAAGGTAAAGACGAATCATACCTGAAAACATTTTAAATTTTTTTAATTATTTTTTGTGATATAGGTTTGACTGACAAAAGCCTGAATTATTACAACTTGGCGTAATATTTGAATAACCTTACCCGAGTCCTCTCCCCAGGAGAGGGGATTAGTGGGACGATTAGAGAGAGGGCTTTTTTTAAATTATGGCTGATAAAAAAACATTAGTATTAGGCGCAACACCCAACCCGGACAGGTACGCTTACCTGGCTGCAAACCGGCTGAAAAGCCACGGGCACAGTATTGTGAACGTAGGATTAAAAAGTGGCGAAGTAGCAGGCGTGGCTATTGAAAAACCGGAGACCATCCATCATGATATTGATACGATAACGCTGTACGTGGGTCCGCAAAACCAGGAAGCGCTGTATGATTATATTTTAGCGACGAAGCCTAAACGCATTATTTTTAACCCCGGAACGGAGAATTCTGAACTACAACGCATGGCAGATGCCGAGGGGATTGAGACGCAGTACGCCTGTACTTTGGTGTTATTGTCGATAGGAGAGTATTAGCATGGTTAGTTGTCATTGCGAGCGTAGCGTGACAATCGCGAATTTTGCATCCTTGCGATTGCCACGCTACGCTCGCAATGACAAACTTGTTTTGAAAGGTTTTCCATAAATTACTAAAATGGGCTGTCACCCTGAGGCTCTCGAAGGGTGAGCGTTGGGACAGTCGCGCGTTTATTGGCCTTTGCGCTCATGCTTCGAGTGCCTCAGCATGACAGCCGGTGTTTTGGCGTCACCCCACCAACTCACCCACAATCTTAGCCGACAACAAACACAAAGGTATCCCACCGCCCGGATGCACACTCCCTCCGCAGAAATACAGATTTTTTATTTTGGCCGACTGATTAGCATGGCGCATAAAAGCGGCGTATTTGCTGTTTGATGAGGTGCCGTAGATGGCCCCCCGGTAAGACGAAGTTTTGCTTTCGATATCGCGTGGATCTAGCACGCTTTCGCTGATGATTAACTTGCCGATGTTTTCATTTAATCGGCTGGACAATTTAGCCATGATATTTTTTCGGGCTTTGGCAATTAAGGTATCCCAATCCTGCCCGGTATTGGCGGGTACGTTGATCATCACAAACCAGTTCTCGCAGCCCGGCGGCGCATCGTTCGGTTTGAGTTTAGCGCTGATATTGAGGTAGATGGTTGGATCATGATAAATGTTTTTTTGCTGCCAGATATGGTCGAACTCGGCTTTATAATCGGCACTGAAAAAGATGTTATGCAGATCAAGCTTCGCGAACTTTTTATTGATCCCCCAGTAAAACACCAAAGCCGAGCTGCTGCGCTCCTGCTGTAAAACTTTCTGCGGATGCAGCTTTGGTTGATCTTTTAACAATTTGGTGTAGGTAAACCAGATATCCATGTTGGATACAACAATATCCGCGGCTATTTCCTCACCCTTAACTTTGATTCCTGTTGCTTTGCTGCCACTTAGCAAAATACTTTCCACCGGCGATTGATAATGAAATTTTACGCCCAATTCAATAGCCAGTTTTACTAATGAAGTAACGATGCCATACATCCCTTCAACCGGAAAATAAGCCCCGTCATGCTGTTCCAAATGCGGAATAACATTTAAAGTAGCAGGGGCAGTATATGGGTTGGAGCCGTTGTAAGTAGCAAATCGATCGTAAAACTGAACCATGCGTACATCTTTAAACAGGCTTTGATTTGCCTGGTGCATACTGTGGCCGGTATCCAGTTTTTTTAGGTTGATAAATGCCTTAAAACCTTCTTTGGTAAATAATGTTTTTAAGCCGGTGAAGGGCTTTTGCAAAAAAACCGGGTTGGTTAATCTATAGATCTGAGCGCTATTAACAGCTTGTTTTTGCAATGATGCCGCCGGCTCGCCAATGTGTGTGTTGACTTCCTTTTCAAATTGCTGCTTGTCAGCATAAGCGGTGAGCTTGGTGCCATCCTCATAAAAATACTTGCAGATAGTATCCAACTTTTGATATTGAAAATATTTTGATGGGTCCTTGCCTGCCAGCTCAAAAAGCTCGTTGATATATTGCGGCATAGTCAATAAGCTTGGCCCGGCATCAAAACGAAAGCTGTTTTGTTGTAACTCGCTCATCTTGCCGCCCGGCGTCGCGTTAGCTTCAAAAACAGCAACCGCGTAGCCTTTTACCGCCAGCCTGATAGCCGCAGCAATGCCTGCTATACCTGCACCAATGATGACCGCATTTTGGGTTGACATAGTGCAAATTTAAGAAAGCGGGAGGGATTTTGGAGTTGATTTTTATATGGTTTGTAATACTGTCATTGCGAGCGTAGCGTGGCAATCGCAAGGATGCAATGTTTGCGATTGCTTCGTCGTTCCTCCTCGCAATGACAAATTGAAATTACTTTTCTGAGTTATACTAAAAAAAGCCCGCACATTAGTGCAGGCTTTCCAAATTTTAGCAAATTAAAGACTTTCTTAAGCCTCACTATGCACACCCTCTGCAATCTCTTCGATCATTTTTTTATTGAAAGCAGGCAAATCATCCGGCCGGCGACTGGTTACTAAACCGTTATCGACAACAACCTCTTCATCAACCCAATGCGCACCGGCATTTTTTAAATCGGTTTGCAGCGATGGGTAGGAGGTGAGTTTGCGACCCTTCAGCATACCGGTTTCAATCAAAGTCTGCGGACCGTGGCAGATTGCCGCTACCGGTTTACCTTCTTCCAGGAAAGAGGCAGCAAAGGCCACAGCTTCCTTATTTTGGCGCAGCTTATCAGGGTTCAACACGCCGCCGGGTAATACCAGTGCGTCGTAGTCGTCGGCGCGGGCTTCTGATAGTTCTTGATCTACGTCCACCTCAATGCCCCAATTGGTTTTGTCCCAGGCTTTGATGCGGCCGCTTTTGGGTGATATAATTTCGACGGTTGCGCCGGCGTATCTTAATGCTTCTACGGGGCTGGTTAACTCTACTTGTTCAAATCCTTCTTCTGTGAGTACTGCTACTCTTTTGTTGCTTAACGTTCCCATGGTAATTTAATTTAAGGTTATCAATGTTCCTTAATTATACTACAGGCGGGATTTGGGATGGTTTGTAAAATTTTGAAAAAAGGGAAATCATCTCCACGCGTCATGCCGAATTTATTTCGGCATCCCACCAGAAAGGCTGAGTAAGCGATTACTTAGCGAGTGGGATGCTGAAACAAGTTCAGCATGACGCGTTAATTAGTTAAACTGAATTTCACGGTAACGGTATGATATACCGCTATAGGCCAATTGTCTAAAATGCCGGGCTTCCATCTCGGGGCGCCCTTTAGTATGTTTAGCAGTTCTTCATCGCAACCATAACCGATACCTTGTAGTATTTTAAAATGGATCAAAGTACCATCTCGTTCTACCGTAAACTGAATTTTTACCTCGCCTTCAATATTATTTTGGATAGCTTGTTCTGGATAAGTTAGATGTTGTTTGATATAAGCTAAAAAGTGATCATTATCACCGGGGTATTCGGGGAACCTTTCTATATTATCTATTATCCGGGCATTGCTCGATGAGATAATTTTGAATGATGGCATAACTTTTCGGTGTCTCCTTTTAGCGGTTATGATAACACTGTCTTTTTTATTTAGGTCGATAGTTTTAGGAGCCGGTAAATAAATAATTAGGTACCTGCTACCATGGTTATAGTAGTTAGGCGGAGAAGTGAACCTTTTATCATCAACGGTAAGCGTATCATTAAAGCTGGCACCCTTAATTGCAAAATACCCGGCACTGTCTGTGCCCGAATACAAGAAATTTAAGTTGTTATCAAAATCGCGACCTTTTGAAGATACCCATACTCTTACCGCCGGGGTACCATCGTTATTATAAACATAGCCACGCAGGTTAATGGTATCTCTTTTTAAAGTATAAGTTTTTTGGGCGATAGCATGTAAGCTAAAAAGAAATAAAAACGATAAGGCTAGTAGGTTTTTCATCGGCTTTAGTTGTTTTATAAAGGTGTCATCCTGAGCTTGTCGGAGGACGAGCGTAAAAGCCCCGCCCGCATACTTCGACGGACTCAGCATGACACCCTGTTTAATGGAATTTAGGCCAACAACTCTCTGGCATTTTGCAAGGCACTTTCGCCCGGGTTGTCACCGCTTAACATTTTGGCCAGTTCCAGTACACGCTCGTCTTTACTGAGTTGTTTGATGCGGGTTCGGGTAGTATCCGAGTCATCATCCTTATAAACAAAATAATGGCTCTGGCCCTTGCTGGCAATTTGCGGCAGGTGGGTAATGGTGATCACCTGCAGGTTGTCGGCAAGTTGTTCCATGATCTGGCCTACTTTGTGTGCTACCTCGCCGGATACGCCGGTGTCTATCTCATCAAAAATAATGGTAGGCAGGGCTGTATTTTTTGCCGTGAGCGATTTAATACTCAGCATCAATCGCGATAGCTCACCACCTGAGGCCACCTTACTCATCTCGGCCAGGGCATGACCTTTATTTGCACTAAAAAGGAATCGTACGGCATCCGACCCGTTATCCCCCAAACCGCCAAAAGAAATGTTGCGTCCGCTTTCTGATAAAGGAGTGAGTTCTATTTTAAGCGCCGAATTGCTCATGCCCATTTCGGCCAGCGTACCTAAAACATCGGCCTCAATAGCCGGTATAGCCTTTTGGCGATTGGCAGATAATTCCCTGGCCAGTTGTTCCAGCGCTGCCTTATCGGCAGCTAATTGTTGTTGTAATTTCTCAATGGCTTCATCACCAAAAACGGCTTGCTGTATTTTACCCGACAGTTCTTCCTGCAAATCCAAAAGCTCCTGGTTGCTGTTTAGGCGGTGTTTCTTTTGGAGATTATAGATGATACTTAGGCGCTCGTTCACCTCAGCGGCTCTTGCCTCATCAGTAGTAGTGCGTTGCTCGATGTTTTCGATCTCGGCAGCAATATCTTTCAGTTCTATGATTGAGCTGTTTAATCGCTCCTGCAACTCTTCGATCTGTGGATTAAACTTTGTCAGCGCGCCTAATTGGCTGGCAGCGTCCTTCAGTTGGATTAAGGCAGCTGCATCGCTATCCTGCATCAAATAATTAGCGCCAAGCAGGTTACGTTTTATTTCTTCGGCGTTATTTAACGCGTAAAGTTCTTGTTCTAATTGTTCCTGTTCATCGGCAGACAGTCCGGCTTTTTCCAGCTCATCAAACTGAAACTGGTAATAATCCAGATCGGCTTTGGCTTTGTCGCTTTCTTCAATGAGTTGCTGCAACTTAGCTGTCGACTTTTTATAGGCCCGGAATTTAGTTTGATACTCGCTCAACAACTCCGGGTGCTTAGCCACCGAATCGACCACCAATAACTGAAACGCCGGATCATTAATCTCCATGGTAGCATGCTGCGAGTGGATATCGATCAACCGCTCGCCCAAGAGCTTCAGGCTGTTCAGGTTCACCGGCGTATCATTCACAAAAGCACGCGATTTCCCATCGGCAGAAATTTCCCTGCGTAAAACTGTCTCGGCTTCATAATCAAGGTCGTTATCCTCAAAAAAATCTTTCAGATGGAAACTGCCGATTTTAAATGTCCCCTCAATAACACACTTTTTCTGCTGATTAAAAAAATACCTGCTCTCTGCCCGCTGACCCAATATCAACGACAACGCACCCAAAATAATCGACTTACCCGCACCCGTTTCGCCGGTTAGGATATTGAGCCCTTTGTCAAAGCTAATTTCCAGGTTATCAATTAAGGCGTAGTTACTTATACTGAGTTTTTGAAGCATAAAAGATACTATTCGGTTTTGCCACTAAATTACAAAATAGCTGTTGTTATCGGCACAAAAGTAGCAAAACAAAAAAGAGAGGCGCGACCCTCTCTTACTAACTAAAAACTATTCTTCAAGATGTCATTGCGAGCGTAGCGTGGCAATCGCGAACTTGCTTCCTTGCGATTGCTTCGTCGTTCCTCCTCGCAATGACAAATAATGTGATGTCCGTCCGAAAATGACTAGCGGCCAAAAAAACGACCGGACGCCTACAGCGGCTGATTATTATCGTCTTTTTCAACCTTTTCCGGTTGCTCTTTCGCTTCAGGCTTCTCTGGCCGTTCTTTCACTTCCTTCTTTTCTACCTTCTCTTTCAAGTCTTTCTGTTCAGCTTTACGGGCTTTCACTTCATCCTTAATCGCTTGTTCCTTTTCCTTCTGCGCCTTGTGCAGGTCATCTAACGCGGCCTTTTTTTCAACTTTGCTCATCCCCATGGTGCCAAACGATTTACCTATTTCGGCATAACCCTTAGCCATATCTTCAACGCTTTTCTGAAACTCAGGGCTTTCATAGTACTTGCTCAGATCCTCGATGCTTTTTTTGAATTCGGGACTGTCATATTGTTTGGCCATCTCTTCCACACTTTTTTGAAACTCAGGGCTGTCGTAATACTTCGTCATGTCCTCAATTTGTTTTTTAAACTTAGGGCTGTCATAACTTTTGGCCATTGCCTCAATTTGCTTTTTAAATTTAGGGCTATCGTAATACTTAGCCAGCTTTTCTACGTGCTTTTTAAATTGAGGTGAGTTAAACTGTTTGGCCAGTTTTTCGCTTTGTTTTGCCAATAGCTCGGCCTGGCGTTTCCATTGGTCGCTGTTGTAGAAGGCTTCCTTATCGTCTGATGGCAAATCATTAACAGAGTTGTATTCGGTTTTTACACCATTATCATCCTCCACCACAATTTTGTATTTTTTGTGTTTGGTGGTGTCACTCAGGTTCATAAACTTGGTGGTGTCGTTTAAATTAACCCATTGGCTGGTATCGGCCAGGTTTTTCACCATCAGCTTGTGTTTGTGTTTAAAATGCGGAACCTCAGGCACAGGCGGCGCCACCGGCGGGCCGGTCAATGCAGCCGTAACCATCCTTATGGCCGGGGCATTTTTAATAATTACTTTCCCGTTTTTAATTTCGGGGTTTAGCCAGGCAATGCTGCTAATGCTAAACGTAAGGGCCAGCAGTGTAATTAACACCGGGCGTATATTTACGGTATGTGTTTTAGTTTTCATGATACGTTCAATTCGGTTTAATAATGCATACTTTTTTGTAGTGGCGGCAAGGGCCAGTTGCCACTGGTATTGTTTATTTTCCTCGAGTTTTAATAAAGCCTGGGCATAGATAAACGGACTGCCGGTTGCGTGCACAACCATATCGTCGCAGCAGTTTTCTCTTTCTTCATTAATCAGGTTACCCACCAACCGGGCAAACGGATTAAAAAACAGCAGTATCCCAATAACCTGCTGAATAAAGTTTAATAAATAATCATGGCGTTTAACGTGTGCCAGCTCATGCAGCAGCACCGCCTCAACCTCATCTAACGACAGGTGCGTAGTCAAAGCCACCGGCATTAAAATAATAGGCTTAATAAAACCGGTAATGCAAGGCACATCCACCCACTCGCTAAAGGCAGCTTGTACATGTTTTTTAATTTGGAGCGATTTAGCCAGCCGCTGCACAGTCTGATCAAAACCGGCGTTGCTGATATTCTGGCGAATACGGTAGATATTGTTCCAGGCCAGCGTCAAACGCAGGGTGTTAAATACTACGCCAACCACGTAGATCATCGTGAGCCAGGGCATATAGGCCGCAATGCCGAAGTACAGCTTGTTGGCAGGCTCGGCAACCTCGCTCATGGAGGCAGGCAAAGCCAGCGGCGGCACCTTCAGCGCCACGGTCGACAGCCAGTTATATTGGCCCAGCTCTTTAAACAGTGTTACCACGAACCAACCCAGCATAAACACCAGCGCGCCATAGCCCACCCAGTATTTCACCGCCGAACTGCGGCCCGGAAAGGCCAGCATAAACAGTCTTAAAACAATAAACACAATTAAGCCCTGCCACAACGAGTGGATAATGGTTATACCTAAAACCTGGCTGATGTTATATAACAGATTTTGCATGCTACTTTGTTTAAAAGTCTATAGACCATGGTCGATAGTCCATGGTGTTTTTTTTATTTATTGTCACTGCTAACTATGGTCCATGGACTATCGACTATGGACCAATAATTATTGCTCAAATTGTTGCAAGTAAACTCTAATCGCATCAATCTCGTCAGACGATGCACGATGTTTGCCCAGCGCCTGGATCACCAGGTCGGCGGTTGATCCTTTAAATACGGTATCCATGATCTTGTCCAGCGCGCTGGTTTGCGCTTGTTCCCGGGTGACTAATGCTTTATAAAGGTGCGTCTTGGCGTTGGTGTCGCGCTCCACCAAACCTTTGTCGGCCATTATTTGCATTAATTTAAGGGTGGTGGTATAACCGGCATCTTTGTATTTGGTTAATTCCTCATGTACGTCGCGCACGGTGCATTGTCCCAGTTTCCAAATCACCTGTAATATCTCCAGCTCGCTTTCTGTTGGTTTCAGTTCCATATCTAATTCTCTTCTTCTACGAATATCTTCGTACAAAGATGTACGATAGTTTTCGTATATGCAATAGTTGTGCGATTTTTTTTGTAATAAATTTTGAGTGCAAAATTTTTGCATTAGGTAATAATAGATTTGAGTAATAACTAAAACTTAAATCTTATGAATTTAAAAAACAACCAAAGAGCCCCGAGGGGCAAACGACGCGTAGGGCTATTTCTCCTTACAATTTTCACCTGTTCGCTGTTGATTATGGCAATTCCATCGCCTACTGATGCGCAAACTCCTATTGCCACTATAACGGGCAATTCAGTAAATGTTGACACTTTTCAAAGCGGCGATAACACTTATTTCCATAGTGTTATTCAAACCAGCGTTTCTATTGAGGGGTTCAGTTTGCCAACAATTACCAGCGAATATTATTGGGCCGTAAATACTTCAACCGGAGTGCCTGCTACCGGCGCCGGTTCGTATCAGCAATCTGTATTTGGCCACACAGTCGATTCAGGGTTAAACACAAACGATCAAATTCAATTGGATCACCAGCTAATGACTGAAGTAACTACTGGCGCAACCGTTTCTAATTATGTCTCAGGAGAAGGTAGTTTGCTTGAAGAAGGAATAAGCTATGGCTATGGCTATTACGGTTATTAACAAATCAATTTAATTTAAAAAAATGAAAAAAATGAAAAAAATATTTCTATTAACGGCTGTTGCCTTGTCGACAGCTTTTTTCTTATCGCAATGTAAAAAGCTGTCATCAGCTGTTCAGGATGGTTCATCTAATAATAAATCAATCTCGGTTCAAAAAACTGTAAACGATTTTAATAACAAACAGTGGAGCCCGCAACTTCTGGGTGCTTTAAATACTAAGATTGCCAGGTACAAAGCGTTGAAAGACACTAATAACATGGACCCTACAAAAATCCCGGCCTCTATTAATTATCAGGTAAGATACAACGCAGGCGATGCACAATTAATTAAAGCACAAAGAGCCTTTATAAAAGGCAGTGGATTTTTGTTAGTGGACCAACAGGTAACTGTTAAAGATGCCGAGGCAGCGGGAATTGCTGTAACCAGCAATTCAACTGTAAATGGAATTCAATTAGCATTAATGACTGATGATTTTGAAGGTGCCGATGCCCGTTACAAGGCATTTGTATCAAACAACTCATCAAACGGCTTTTTACCTGTATTTAAGCAGGACGCAGCTAATTTAATTATTCGCAAATATTTGTTAAATAACGCATCAAAAACAGCGGAACTTAACACTTATCTAGGCGATTTGATCAACAGCGGATCGCAAGATTACCCGTTGATATACTTAGCGCTGAATAAATTAAAAGATCAGGTACCGGCAACTGCGCTTAACAGCTATAAAGCTGCTGTAGCAACTAACAAGGACGCTCAAAAATTCCGTCAACAGCTAAAATTAGAACATGATAATTTAGTTAGAAGCGCAGCTACCCTGGGCGGCAGATTAAGCCAGGTACTAAACTTGCAAGCTTCAATGTTGGAAATACCACAAGCTCAGGCTACGTATTTTATGAATAAAATTAAAGGAGTAAGCCAATCTAGCGTTAATATGTAGGCTAATAGTAAAATTATAGTGTTGGCGATCCAAGCATAACATCTAAACAATTAATAAAAAAGAGCGTTGATTAACGCTCTTTTTTTGTTGCACATTTCTTGATAAGAGATAACAACATCACACTATAAATATCGTATCCAGCGGGCTTTATCATCATTACACTTCCTTGAACCAATCAAGAACAGCCTTTGCTATTAGGAAAAGGTTAATAAATTAGCCAGCATTTCTTCTATTTATTTAAATAAATTTTGAGTGCGAAATTTTCGCATCAGGTAATAATAGATTTGAGGAATAAACTTAAATCTTATGAAATTAAAAAACAGCCCAATGGCCCCAAGGGGCAAACGACGCTTAGGAATATTTTTCCTTGCAACTTTCTCCATCCTTGTATTGATTATTGCAATTCCGTCTCTATCAAACGGGCAAACTTACGATACAACAATTACTAGTAACGGAGGCACTGTTTCCAGTTTTCAAGATGAAACTAATACTTATTTTCATAGCGAGTGGGAAACCGGATTTTCTGTTGACGGAACACCTTGCCCGGCGGGTGTAGAGAGCACATTTGATTGGGCTGTAAACAACCAAACTCTGCAACCGGCCGTTGGATCGGGATACTATACTATTAAAGCAAATGGAGGTATCGTTTCTCAGGGTTATGGTACTAATGATGAGATCCAAACAGACCACCAACTAATGGATGAATTAAATGCTGGCATTACCATTTATAATTATTTAGACGGTGTGGGAAGTTTACTTTATCAGGGCATAAAAAATGCTTACGAATACTATTACCCTGGTTTTTAATAAATATATAGAAGTACCAAACACATACATATAAAAACATGAAAAAAATATTCATATTAACCATTGCGGCGATGGCAACTGCTTTTTTCTTATCGCAATGTAAAAAACTAACATCTGCGGTTCAGGATACTGCATCCAAGGATAAAAAATCGCTAACTATTCAAAAAATGGTAAACGACTATAATAGTAAACAATGGAGCCCGAAAACTCAAGACGCTTTTAAAACCAACATGGCTAAATTTAATGCGTTGAAAGACACAAACAACATGGATGCCACAACTACCCCTGCCACAATGAATTATCAGGTTAGATATAACGTGGGTGATAAACAATTAATTGCGGCGCAGCAAAGTTTCATAAAAAGCAGCGGGTTTTTGTTATTAGACGAGCCAATCAGTGTTAAAAATGCCAAAGCTGTCGGAATTACGGTAACCAGTTCTTCAACTGTCAATGGCGTTCAATTAGCTTCAATGACTGATGATTTCGAAAGCGCAGACGCACGTTATAAAGCATTTGTGTCAAAGAACTCATCAAATGGCTTTCTGCCTGTTTTTAAACAGGACGTGGCGAATTTAATTATCCGCAAGTATCTTTTGAATGATGCATCAAAAACCACAGAGCTTAATGCATATGTAAATGATTTGATAAACAGTGGATCTCAGGATTATGCTTTAATATATTTATCATTAAATAAATTAAAAGATCAGGTGTCATCAGGTACGCTGGCTGGTTATAAATCTACAATAGCCAATAACAAAGATGCTCAAAAATATCGCAAACAGCTTAAAATAGAACATGACGCTTTAGCCATGAATGCATCTGCTTTGGGTGGCCAATTAGGCCAGGCGCTAAATTACCAGGCTTCTATATTAGAAATACCAGCAGTTCGTGCTAAATATTTTATGAATAAAATTAATAAAATAACCAAGACGAGCATTGATATGTAAGTTTGACGTATTCTAAAAAAAGAGAGCGTGTAATTACACGCTCCCTTTTTTTATTACTAAAATTGATTTGCATTGACACGCATAAATAACGGTTTATTTTCGAAAGCATTTATTAGGTAAGTGATGCTAGCCAGCCGGAATATTTACCATTCCGCAAGCAATGATCTAACAGTCCCAGTTTGAAATAAAAGTTAAATGTTAAAAAATCAACGGCGTTGCTGACCATTTTCAAGGAATTATCGGTCGGTGTTCTTCAACAAATTTAAAATTAAACTTTCCCGGGTTTTCGTAGACATAGCTTTCTCTAAAATTGTCATATTTAACTGCGGCTCCTAAAAACCTTAATATGTCAATATATTCAAAAACGGTACGTTTAGACACCGCCAGCTTTTTAGCAAGCGTATCGGGGCATCCGGTCCCCTTCCGTTGGATTAGGCTGTCAAGATATTCCAGCCTATCAAAATAGTACTTAGGCATTGATGTGATAATAATTTAGGTACCTAAAAATAAGGTATTTTTTTAATTAAAATCAAAGAAAAATATAAAAGAAAATTATAATGTCTAAAGAGCGATTGATATTTCTTGCTGCACTAATTGTTTACGTAGTTTATGCTGTTTTTAATAACGGTTTTTACTACTATGATGAACATTATCAGCTCATTGAATTTGCAGAATTAAAGTCGGGCAACAACCTGCCGTCCGACTTAACATGGGAGTACGCTTTTAAAATACGGTCGGCATTACAGCCGGCAATTGCTTATTGGTTTTTTAGTTTGTGCAGGGCATTTAATATTAATAACCATTATACGCTAATTACGTTGTTACGTGTAGCTACGTCTGTAATTGCGCTATCAATTGTCACATACTTTATCAACCAAACTTCTTTTCTTATTCAAGACCGTTTAAAAATCTGGTATAGATTATTAGCCTGTTTTTTATGGTTTCTTCCATTTATCAATGTCCGCTTTTCATCCGAATCGTACGCTGGTTTAGCTTTTATGTTAAGCATTGCCGTATTTTATTCGCCCCTAAAACAAAAAGCCTATCTCATGGGCTTACTCTTTGGGCTAAGCTTTCTTTTTAGGTTTCAAACCGCGTTTTTGTCTGCCGGTTTTTTTTGTTGGCTGATCTTTATCAATAAAGCAAACTTTAAATTTTTATTAAAACTTGCTGCTGCGGGCGTGTTCATGCTGGCAGTAGGTTTTTTAGTCGACACCTGGTTTTATGGCGTACCCGTTTTTACTTTTTATAACTACTATATTGCTAATGTTATTCATGACGCCGCCTCGGGCTGGGGAGTGTCGCCCTGGTATTTTTACTTTACCGAAAGTTTGCAGACCCTGAATGCAGCCATGGCGCTGTTAATTTGGGTATGCCTGCTTTTTCAGTTTATATTTAACAGGCGCGGCTTAATTTGCTGGGCGGTAGTTCCGTTCTTATTGGTGCATTGCCTTACACCACATAAAGAACTCAGATTTCTTTTCCCAATGGCTAACTTAATACCATTGTTTATCATGTTAACCGTGCAAACGGTCATTGCCTGGCGTATCCCTAAACCCCTACGGTACACGCTGGCAATTACCACAATATTAATATTAGCTATTAACGTGCTCTCCATATTTGCCGTAGCTTTTTCGCCGGCCGATTCAGAGGGCCGGATGACACTAACAAAATATATACATGATCACTACCCCGATAAAAAAGTTCAGCTATTAGTATTTGGCTGGGATAATCCTTACAGACCCATCCCAGAAAAACAGAATTTTTATTTAGACAAAAACGTACAGTGGAAACAATGTGATTTATCGGCTATATCAGACTCAAATAAAGGAACAAAGAACCTGATAATAGTCAGAGATAGTAATCTGTCTTTGTGCCAGCCTTTCTTACAGTTTCTAACTATCGGCCGGCTAAAATCAGGAATACCAGCCTGGGTAAAAATTATCAATAATTTTCTTGGATTTAGAAACGGATCATTAACTTTATATGAGATTAAAGCGGTTAACAGTACCGGCACATAACACAATTTGAGTCGGCTTACGCTTAATCTACCATAAACCTAACCTTATTACCAGTGAAAAATCTAAACCTGAAGCACCCTGTTGCTATTATTAGCTTACATATTTTTGTAGTTATTACAGCTTACCTCTTATGCAATGCCTTTTTACAAGGATACGCCGCCCCCACAAACAGCAATTTGCAACACTATGATGTTGCCTATTACTATTCCATCAAAAACATAGGTTATCTTTTTTTACGGGGGCGCGCTAATAACCTGGCCTTTTTTCCATTGTTCCCTTACCTGTGGGGGCTCACAACGTTGAATATCTTATTTATGGGGATATTTAACTGTCTGTTGTTTTCAGGCTCTCTTTATTTGCTGCTTAAAGACAGCAAACTTCCCGGCAACATTTTGCTGTTCTTATTGTCATTTCCATCATTCTTGTTTTTTGTAATACCCTATGCAGAGGCTTTGTTCTTCTTTTTCAGTGTGTTTATTATTTTAGGCTACAAAAGGCAGTCAGATCTTTTATTGTGTATTGGTTTGCTTGGCGCTTCTATGGTGCGTTCAACTTGTGTGATTTTTGTACCCGCTATAATTATTTGCGATGTATTTGAAATGTACTCTTTAGGGTTTAGCAAGCGCCGGTTATTAGCCATGCTTTACCGCATAGCTGCAAGCATAGCAGGTTTTATAGCAGCGGCGTTTTGGATGGCCTATTATACCCATAAATGGTTTTATTTTGTCGCCGTGCAAAAGTACTGGCACCGCGCCTGGTCGCTGCCGCGCTTTCCGTTAACAACCATACAGGCCAGCCGGGTTTTGAGTTTAGATGCCATAGCGTTTGTGTTAGCCTGCATTGCGCTGTTTTTTTGTTTTATGATATTAATTAAACTGATTAAGGGCCAGCGAACTGCCGACAGCGATGCAGGGCTGATTATAGAAAAACAGGTGTTGTTTTCAATTTTATTTATTGTCGGCGTGACAATTTTAGATACAGGTTTCACCAATAAACTCAAAGACGGCACTAACATCTGGAGCCTTAACCGGCACATGATGTGCACCGCGTTTTCAGTATCTTTTATCTTATTCCTATACCAAAAATACAAACCCACCCGTAACGAATTAATAGGCCTGGTGCTTATTGTACTACTGGGCATTTATGCTACAGGTGTTTTTCATTATTTAAAGCTGACCATGTTTTACCTGCTGTTTTTTGTCGCCCTGTCATCACTTAAATTTCAGTTTAAACTCAATAAACTTTTTGTTCTTTATTACCTGTTTGCTGTTTTCTTACAGATCTCCTTTTATAGCGATTTTTTGGCTTATAAATGGGTAGGATAGTAATTGACGCTTCAGTCTCTGGTCGGTGTTATCCCCACAGGTGTTCGGAAGG
>NZ_JAAVVB010000007.1 GCF_018449775.1 Mucilaginibacter sp. dw_454
CACGCTACGCTCAGGATGACGTGGTGGTAGATTGTAAACCGTAATTTGTTTTGCCAACTGCAGATTAAACAACCTCCTCCTCATAATTTGCATTATCCCAATTGATCTTCCTCGAAAAATACATTAGTGCAGCTACAATGATGAACAGGGCTATACTGCCGGCCATCAAGGCAAAATCTTCCAGCTGGATGATGATGTAAATAAAGCCGTAAAACACAGATAGTATCCCCGCGAAAGAAAAAGCGGATACCCTGTTTTTAATGAGCGATGCGATGAACGCGGTTATTAACCCGATAGTTGCAACAGATGCCACCAGGTAAGCCCAGTTAAAGCCTATCTGTTCTGAAAAAGATAAGAGCAGCGTATAGAAAATGATCATAGCTGCGCCGACTAATACATAGTTAAACGAGTGAATACGCTGCTTGCAGATGAGCTCGGTTAAAAACAAGGAAACGAATGCCAGCAGGATGATGAGGATAGCATATTTATTAGTGCGGGTGGTTTCCTGGTAATCGTCAACCGGCAGGCGCAGGTTTACGCCGAAAGTGGCGTTCTGCTGTTTATTGGCATTGTTGAGTACACTGGCGCTATCAGTCCATTGCTGTGGGAAAGGACTATTGTAGTACAAGACGTGCCAGCGCGCGCTAAAGTCTTTGTTATTTACCTGGCGGGTGTCGGGCAAATAACGGCCGTCAAAATTTGGCGTCCCCCAGTTGCCGCTAAGTTCTACGTCGGTAGTTTTGCCTAATTGCAAAAAGCTCAGGCCGTCGGTGCCGTTCAGATCGAGCGTACAGCTAAATGGTAAAGCATTATTGGCGATGTCGCCAGCATTAGTGGCGGCGGCCTGCAGGCCATTGGTAAAAGCCGATTCATTACCCGCCGACGGTGCGGCCGCAAATGTTTGGTTGCCCAGCGTTAAACTTGGGTTGGTTTTTAAGCCCTTTAAATCGGACACACTAAACGTGATAAAAGCTTTTTCGGGTATGAGCTGATCGCTACGAATCCCCAAAGCGCTCAAATCTGCCTTGGCGAAATTTCCTGACAAACGCACCTGCGTTTTATACACTACAGCAGAGAACATGCCTTTATGAATAACATCTGTTTTCAGTCCCGCTTTGATGGATAATTGTTCAGGCAGTAGGAAAAGCTTTCTTTCTACCTGCTGTGGCCTGCTTTTGCCCGTACCATCGGGTACTTCAATCTGATCTCTGTACGGGATGACCAATACCGGCCCTTTAATAAGCTGTTTACCGGCGAAGTTATAGGAGATGTTAGAGATCACCTCGTCGCGGCGCTGGGCGCGCTCATTAATGAGGTTACTGATCATTACCGAAGGTATCAGCAGCACCAAACTGAGCATCCCGATAAATACTAATTTAACCGTTACTGATTCCCTGAACCATTTGGTTAGTTGCGTTGTGTTGTTTTGTTGTTCCATTTTATTATTCATTTAAAAGTACTTTGAATTTCAAAGTAAAAAGTCAAAAAAAAGAGCTACCCCTTTTGTTGTTTTATTAAATTTTCCAAAGCTTCCAGGTGTTTTTTAAAGGCCGCGATGCCTTTGATAGTTGCCTTGTAACGGGTATTAGGTTTACGCCCTAAAAACGATTTGATCACCGAGATATATTCCTCTTTCTCCAAAGCTTTGAGGTGCGAGGCCAGGTTGCCGTCGGTAGTAGCCAACAGTTCCTTTAGCGAGTTAAAATCATAACTCTCATTAGCAACCAGCACACTCATTACCTGCAGGCGTATGCGGTTCTCAAATGCTTTATCAAAATTATTAAGCGTTAACACGATCGTATTTAAAGTACATTATTGCGCCGTACAAAACATGCAGCACGCCAAAACCCAGCGCCCAAAAATACAAGCCATAGCCCGGCTGCATCAGGGCCAGTAAACCCAATATAATTTCTAATATGCCCAGCCATTTTACATCGCCATAAGTGAACTGCGATGCCGATACCAGCGCCAACCCGTAAAACACCAGGCAGGTGGGCGCAATAGCACCATAATGATGGCCGATATACAAAATAAAGGCAAAACAGCCCCCGGTAACCAACGGGAATAAACCGGCGTTTAATAAAGCACGGCTGCTTTGATTCCAGACAGCTTGGTTATTGCGTTTGGCTTTTTGCGCGCTCAACAGTATTCCCGTTCCTATTGATACGAGCAATACGCCTATCGCGATAGCAAATAAAACCAGATCCAAACCTTTAGGATAGCTATAAAATACAGCTGTTTGGGCGCTTTGATAATCTGTGATGACGTTGTTGTAGGGTGGCAATACTGTATAAGCAATGCCTGCACCAATAAGCGCATAAACACCAGCCAGCACGCCCGATAGCCCGCTTAGCGATATAAACTTGCTAGACCGCTCCATGATAGTTTTGATGGAACTGATGTCGTCGTAAATGTCTTTATTTTTCATTATAAAGTACTTTGTGTTTCAAAGTAAACCAATAAATTATTCATATGCAAATAGTTTGTGCAAAAATTTATTTTTAACAATCGCTAAGTTTTTCTAATTCCCGGCGACTAATTGTACAAATAGCATTCATTGAAAGAGCAGTTCACTTTATTAATCACCAATAACCAGGGCCTGATCTTGAAGGTTTGCAATATGTATTGCAATAGCCGCGAAGATAAAGAGGATCTTTTTCAGGACATTGTGTTACAGCTTTGGCGGGCCTTTGCTTCGTTTAACGGCGACGCCAAAGTATCGACCTGGATGTACCGGGTGGCGTTAAATACTGCCATAACCCGGCTTAGAAAAGAAACCAAACGCGAAAAATTTGCGGGCTTTGATGATGATGCTGTTTTTGAGATAGCCGCTACCGACAATAAAGAAGAGAACGAACAGGTGATGCAGATGTACGAGGCTATCAAAAAACTATCAGAGGTTGAGCGGGCCATTACCATGCTATATATGGACGATTATAGCTACCGTGAGATTGGTGAGGTGATGGGTCTTTCTGAATCGAACGTCGGCTTTAACCTCAATAAAATACGTACCAAAATAAAAACAATTGTAAACCAAGGATAATATGGAACTGGACGATTTTAAAGCGCACTGGAACATTATCCAGGATAAAGAATTTCAACAACAGAAAATTTCACCCGAAAAAATGGAACAAATTATTATGAACACAACAGAGACATTGAGCCAATTGCAATCAAGAACTATTTTTTGGAAACAAATTAACAAAACCACCACCACGATAGTTATTACTTTACTGGTAGTAGTTTTATTATTACGATCAATTGATGACCTAATTCTGCATAAGTTACTGGCCGATATCCCTGCAGCTATTGCTTACGCCGCTATTATAGCACTTTACTGCAAGTATACTGTTTGGGTGTTTAAACGGCAAGAACAGGTTTTTATCTTGTACAATAGTGCTAATGTAAAGCAAACGCTTAAACAAACCATCACAGCCTTCAAAGCTTTTTATTGGGGATTCAATTTTGTTTGCATGTTTTTATGCCCGTTGTATTACTATGCTGTTATCAAGTTGCTTATACCTTATTGGCACGCTTCTCAACAAACTATCCTTATCACTTGTGTGGTGGCTACTGTGATTTCACTTATTGGTAGCCACTGGTATTATAGCGTGAAGTTTTTCAAGAAGCTAAGATCGCTTGATGAAAATTTAAAAGAATTAGAGAGCCAGGAAGGTTAATTTCAGCCTAAACATTACCATCAAACAAAAAAGCCCCGACATGTCGGGGCTCTTTTGTTACTAAGGCACTAAGCCCATTTTTGGAATCAAATCAATCTATTAATTATAACCAGGGTTTTGGTACATTTTAACCGGGTCAAGCTTGTACTCATTAAACGGGATAGGATAATATCTATCTTTTGTTGAGAAGTTTGACAATTGTACTGCACCGAAATCAGCCGGGCTTTTAGCTTTAAAATATGCTACCAACTCATCGGTAGTAAAAGTACGCAGCAAATCAAACCAACGGTGATGCTCGAATGCTAACTCTACACGGCGCTCGTGCAAAATAGCCAGCTTTAGCGTTGGGAACTTGGTAGCGTAAGTAGCGTTGGTCATAGACACTGCATAAGTTGGCATGCCTGCACGGGTACGTACCATATCCAGGTATTGTGTGGCGCCTGCTGTATCGCCCAGGTAATTGCTTACTTCGGCCAGCATCAAAATCACGTCGGCATAACGCATCAGGATGCAGTCATTACCGCCATAACCCAGGTTACTTGCAGCAGCGCTTGCATCGCGATATTTGGTGATGAACCAGTCTTTCACAATCGGGTCGTTAGCAAACTTAACCGAAAATGCCATACGCGGATCGTTAGCTTCATACTCATTGATCAAATCGTGCTGTACGTTACCGCCAACACCAGAGTTAGGTTTAAGCGAGTTAATGGTTTCGCCTTTAGCCTGGTTGTTGTACGCAATGTCAGAACTGTAGTTGATATCGCCTTGCTTGTTGGCAATTTGCCAGATCAGCTCCGGGCAGGTAGTTTTCTTGTTCACGTCAAACACATCAGTATAAGGTATTGAGCTTAATGTGGTGAACGTTTTCAAGTTGTAAGCAGCTAACAGTGCGGTCTTAGCATTAGTCAGATTGGTTTGACGATTAGCCTGATCTTGCGTAGTTGCCATAGTCAGGTAAACCTGGCCCAGCAAAGTGTAAGCTGCAGCTTTTGACACGCGGCCGGTAGTGCTTGGCGTTTGCTGTGCAGGTAGCGGCGCGTTAGTAGCGTCGGTCAAATCGGCTACTATTTGTGTGTAAACAGCTGCTTGTTTTACCCTGAAAGTGCTGGCGGCAACATCGCCGGCAGTAGTTAGCTGTTTGGTAACCAAAGGCACATCTCCCCACAAACGTACTAAGTGAAAATACATCAGCGCTCTTAAAAATTTAGCTTCGGCAGCGTACTCCAGTTTCTGGTTTGGATCGGTAAACGGCACTTTATCAATGTACGTTAATACCACGTTAGCACGGCTAACGGTACCATATAATGACGTCCAATGGCTAAATAAATAAGTATTACTTGGAATAAGCGAAAAGTTGTTGAACTGGAAAGGTTCGCCGGCGTTCGACTGGTTGTCGTTACGGCCGGTATCGTCCGAGCGCTCATCAGTCCATAGTCCGCTATCCTCGCCTATATTGTTGCTGCTGCGCAGCGATTGGTATATACCGTTTATGGCCAGCAAAATATCATTAGGCGATTTAAAGTCATTATCCAATGAGATAGCATTTGGATCACTTTTCTCCAAAAAGCTTTTTTTACATGATGATGCAACAACCAGCCCTATACTCAGGCATACAGTTATTATAGTTTTATTTTTCATCTCCGTATCTTTTAAATTCTTTGTTTTAGAAAGTAATGTTTACACCCAGGTTGTATGATCTAACCAGTGGATATACACCATAGTCAATGCCCGGGGCAAGGTTTGCCGGTTGGGTACTGTTTGATGCACCGCTTGAGTAATTGTAATCAACCTCTGGGTTATAGCCTTTGTATTTGGTGATGGTGAACGCGTTAACTACACTGGTAAATATGCGCGCCTTGGCAACACCCAGGGTGGTAGCCACAGCAGATGGTAGTGAATAACCCAGGCTGATGTTATCGCATCTTAAGAAAGAGCCATCTTGCAGGTACACGGTAGATAAACGGGTACTGTTACTTTGGGTACCGCCACGCGAAGCACGATAGAAAGAACCATCGCCGGGATTGGCAGCATTGCGGTAACGGTCGGCAACGTTTTCATATTGGTTACCAGAACCCTCGCCGTTGTACAGGTAATAATCCTGTCCGTCAAGCACCTGGTTTCCGTACGATCCGTTGAATGATGCATTAATATCAAAATGCATATAGCTTGAATTAACCGCGAAACCGTAAGTAAATTTAGGATAAGGTGTACCAATAACTGTTTTATCAGCATCGGTAATCACACCGTCGCCATTGGTATCCACAAAATACAGGTCGCCTGGTTTAACCGGGTTGGTTGATGATGATGATGGCGCTACTTTGCTGATGTTTTGAGGAGTTACCATACCGCCTACTTTAAAGCCGTAGAACATACCTACAGGTTGGCCCTGCTCTGTAATGTTGGTTAAGTATGAACGCTCAGCACCATTGATGATAATGGTGTTATTACCACTTAGTTTAGTAACCAGGTTACGGTTGATAGATATGTTACCGCTTGCGCCCAATTTAAATGCGCTGTTATCTATGATCTTACCATCCAACTGGAAGTCAAACCCTTTGTTTCTGATTTGCGAATTACGCAGGTTTGTTAAAATAGTTGTACTGCCTGATATAGCCGAGATTGGCTGGTTATACAGGATGTTGTAAGAGTAGCTTAAATAGTAGTTAGCGATAACGAATAAGCGATTATGCAGCAAGCCTAAATCTGCACCAAAGTTATACTGCGAAGTCGACTCCCAGCTTAAACCTGCATCTTTAATACCACCGGGTACAATGGCCGTAGCAATAGTATTACCGAATACCACGCCGGTAGGATTACCTAAAGTTTGCTGAACATTGTAGTTACCAATGTTGTAGTTACCACTTAAGCCCCAGCTTGCGCGTAATTTAATGGTTGATTGTTTACCCAACCAATCATGATAAAATGGTTCTTCAGACAGCGTCCAGCCGCCGCCAACTGATGGGAAATAACCCCATTTGTTTAACGGCCCGAAACGTGATGAACCGTCGGCACGCATGGAGGCGGTAGCGTAATATTTGCTATCAAAATTCCAGCTTGCACGACCAAAGTATGACAGCAAAGTAACCGATGATTTACCACTACCTGAGTTTAAGGCAAAGTTGGCCGGGTCTGCACCTTTAGCCGTAATTTCCTCTATATTATCATTCTGGAAACCATGAGCAGTTACGCTTACCAAATCGTTATCGGTTTGTTGGGCAGAATAACCTCCTAATAAATTGATGTGGTGTTTACCAAAGGTTTTATCATAGTTTAAGGTAAACTCGCCTAATCTATCATTCTGTATCAGGTCTGATGCGGTAGCGGTAGCCGCTGCAATAGATTGCGGTGAGCCGGGAGGGTTTGCACCGTTACTTAAATCAGTTGGCAAATAGTAGTCGTACTTCTCGGTATACGTTGACATACCCAGGTTGGCTTTAAAAGTAAAGCCCGGTAAAATGGTATAAGTAGCAGATCCATTGTAATTACCACGGTAACCTTTGCGGGTAATTACAGTACGCTCGGCCAAAGCAACCGGGTTTTCAATTGATTGCCAGCCGTAAGCAGCAGACTCTGAAGCAGCACGGTTGGTTGCCAATGTTCCATCAGCATTATAAGCCGGGAAGAAAGGCATATAGATCAAAGCGCCCAGAATAGGGCCATGGTCAAAACGGCCTTCCTGCACCTCATGGTTGGTGTTTTGGGTGTAAGATACATTTGCCGCAACGCGCAGGCGCTTGCTCACGTTACCCTCTACGTTGGTTCTGAAGTTATAGCGTTCCTGGCCTGTAGAATGGATAATACCATCCTGGTTTTGGTAGCCCCCGCTAACATAGTAGCTCATGCCGTTGCTGCCGCCAGAGAATGACAGGTTATGCTTTTGGAAAAGTGCGTTGTGGTACAATTCATCCTGCCAATCGGTATTGGTGGTTTGGTGAATTTCTTGCTGGGTAGCAAAATTGTAAATGTAAGTCGGAATTTGAACGCTGGCTGCGTTACCTACGTTGGCAACACGGGTAGCATTGTTGTCAGAATACATTTGATCGTTCCAGGTATGGCCCGAGTTTACCCAAAGATCCTGGTAAGTATTGTTGCGGCCGTCAATTACCAATTGCGCAAACTGGTCTGCATCAAGCAATTTCACTTTATGCGCCAGTTGGTCCTGGCCCACCTGTACATCATACTCAAATTTACCTTTACCGTCTTTACCATGTTTGGTGGTGATGATAACCACACCGCCAGAGGCTCTCGAACCGTAAATAGCGGCTGATGCAGCATCTTTCAAAATGTCAACCGACTCAATATCCTCAGGGTTAATATTGATATCGTTACCTGCGGGATAACCATCAACCACATAGAGAGGATCTGAGCTGGCGCTGAACGAACCGATACCGCGTACACGAATCTTGGTGCTTTGGTATGGCGCACCATCGGTTTGTGAAATAGTTACACCGGCAACTTTACCAACCAAAGCTTGTCCTAAGGTTGGAGCCGATTTGTTTAGCTCTTCGGCTTTAACACTTGAGATAGCGCCGGTAACGTCTGTTTTACGTACAGACTGGTAACCAATAGCCACTACCTCGTTAAGCAGGTTTGTTTGTGGTTTTAGCTGTATGCTTATCAAATCACGATCAACAACTACCTCCTGGTTAATATAGCCAATGAATGAAAATACAAGGGTTGATTCTTGCTCGACACTGATGGTGTATTTACCATTAACATCGGTAGTTACACCTGCGTCAGTACCTTTAACACGTACAGATACGCCGGGTAATGGCTGATTTGTTTCATCAACTACCGTACCTGATACTTTTATGGAAGACTTTGCGTTATTTGCTCCGTGAGAGCGAAGTGGGGCTGCCTTTAGCGACAGCGTTAGGGCCATTATAAAAACGACCGTAAGATTGAACAACACATAAAACTTTCTGAAAGATTTATGAGTAATCTTTTTATTCATATTTTTAAATATTGATTGTTAGAAAAACGACATTGAAGCTTGCGAGTGCTTACATTGAGTTATTTGACAATTAGCCGGACCGGTTGAATGTTAGCGCATTCACCGGTTCTTTTTTTTATCGCCGGGGCCGATGTGAAAGGGGATTGATTTTTTACATAGGCAAATGCTTTTTTAAGGGGGTTAGTTTGCTTTTTTAATTGCTGCAAAAATACCCGAACTGTCTTAAGCGCTTGCTATTTAAAAGTTAACTTTGTATTAAGGTACCGGCTTGAGGTTTCCTAAAGATTAAGAAGAGATCGTATTACTTCGATTACCAATTGGTGGTGGTAAAGTTTACATTGTTTTTGCGCGATGAGGTTACCGCCAAACCTTTTTGATCGTTACCAATAAAGGAGAAGCCTTCCAGCTCGTCGCCACGGTTAATACGGTCAACCTGGCTCAATATTACCTGCTTGCCAGCATCTATTGATTTTTCAAGATCCAGATAAGTAAAGCGCCATTGGCGGCCCTCAATTTTATTCTGGATCAGTACCAGGATACCTTTATCAGCAATAAATTTCATGTTTTGCACCCAGGGTGTGCAGGTAAATTTCTTGTAGAGCACACCGGCTTCGCTGCTTTTTTTACAGGTCTTTAATTTCTGCGGATCATACAAACGCACCTCGTTACCATGGTTGCCATAGTCTGCACTGGCTACATACCATTTGCCGTGATATTTTACATACTCCGGGCGGGCGCCCTGGATGCAGGCATCGTCATCAATGGTATTGATCAGGTTACCATCGAGCGTTCCGGTCTTTAATAACCCATTCCTGTCCACACAATAAATGGTGGTTTTCCAAAGCGTTCCTTCGGGATTCATTTTTACCGAGTTACCAATAAACGTAGGATCAACGCCATTGTAGGCTATACCGGTTGGGTGGCTAATTACGTCATGCCCATCCAATGTCAATTTTGATTCTTTATGCAGATACACCAGGCTGTCGCCATCCATTTTAAACTCGCGGATCATCCCTACTTCCCTATCGCCATATAAAAATATCCGGCCACTTTGATAAGATACACCCTGGCAGGCGCCTAACGAGTCGATAGTGATAGAGCGATCTAAACTCATATCAATATTTGCTGCTTTAAATGCGCTTATTGCAATGGCTATCAAACCAGCGGCTATTAATATTTTTTTCATGATGATGGGGAAAATAACGGGGGTTATTTATTGCTATGGATCAAGTGGCTCGTACGGATTGATCTGCATCGCCTCCGGCACCGCGAAATATTCAACTTCGGTATCAGACAAATGCTTGCCTAGTTTATACGGCACATATTTTAACTCTTTTTCGCAACGGCTGTCCATTTTCAAAATGGCGTCGGTTTGCGATTTATCGGTCACCACCAAACCAGGTTTGGCCGTTGGTATGCCGTATTTATACATTAGCCTTACCGCGTTACGCATGTTGGTGGTGGTGTGGCGGGCATGTGGCTCCATGATAATGGCATATTCTGGCACATGTAATACTTTGATCATGTAAGCCTTCATTTCTTCAGCCTCGCAGTATTTGGTTTTGTAAGGGTGAACTTTCCCGCCCGATGGCATGATGTAAGGCGCTTTTCCGTCATGATAGTCCTGCACTGCCAGGCGGCAACGCAGCATTCCTTCGGCACTCAGTGGTGTCCCCGGCTCATCTGGGCCTGCACCGGGAATCATGATTACGGTATACGGGTATTTGCTGAAATCAGTGATTTTAATATGGTCTACGGCTGCCTTGTTTACAGTTTGTGCCATCGGCTCATAATTAGCCGGGTCCTGGCGCTCATTGATCTGCAGGTATAATAATGCAGCGTGCATGGCGGGCTCAAAAAACAGTTTGGTGTTTTTAACATCGCCCACCAGCGTGGTATTTACATCATACAACAAGATGCGGTACGCCCTAGCTTTGGTATTAAAGCCAATAGAATCTATCTGCGGATAGTTTGGCTTTTGGCCGCCCGCGTATACATCAATGGTATAGTTAATTCCTGCGGCGTCCTGCTCCCAGGCTTTCACCAATAGTTCGGCCGGGGCGGTGGTTTTATAAAGACTATAGGTGTAAGATGGAATGAGCTTTGTTTTAACTAACTGCTCCAAAGCGCTGCCCGGTTTACAAAGCACGGCTAATTCTTTACTTACGATATTAATTTCATCATCGGTAAACTTTACGGCATCAACAAAACAGGCGCCATCTTTACAATCATGAACAGAACTATTTAAGCTGTTTAGTTTCTTTTGGGTGAGTGATGCCAGTATGGCATCGCTTTTAAGCCCGGCATTAACAGCTTTATCTTGCTCAAATAAAGTAAGCAGGTAATAGTTTTTGCCCTGCACCCAATCGGCAGCTTGAATAAACTGGCCAACGGCTCCGGTTTTAATGCTTTGAGCATGGCTCAAACAAAAACCTAGTAATAAGGTAAGCGTAAGTAGTTGTTTTTTCATGATGATTTGCGATGTAAAGAGAATGTCTTTATATGAATTAGATATTAAGCGATTATAAAATAGACAATTAATCCGTCAACCAAAAAACGAACAAAAAGGTCAGTAGCTCTTTGAATTTATATCGGCATATTTGCGCCACCTATATCTTATACACGCCGATGATAAAATCAAAATTCATAGCAGATGTTGTGGGCCTGCTGCTTGACAGCCAGAACAACAGCATTGACATCCGACTACAAAAAGAATTTATAACAGATACCGTTTGCGGTTACATGTCCAAGGGCTTGTTCGTGACTTTTTCTCATACTGAAGACATTATAGCCCACAAAAGCGCAAATGAAAACCTCATCATCAACGGCGTTAAAATCACATCAACAGCCTTTAATTTCGAGGCAGAAGCCACTTTGTTTTTCAGAAAAGGAATAGTTGATTGTTTGGAGATCTCGGCCACTAAAGGTAAGTATCCACAGCAGGAGTTGACCGAATATACGCTCAATCAAATTTAAATGTCATACCTAGCCTAATATTAGATCGTGATTATAATACTATAATTAATTTATAGCTTTACGTATCAACAATAAACCTGTTTATCCGTCAATGACAACCGATACCATTACTACTTTTAAATTTGATAATAAACTCATCAGTTTTTATAAAAAGCGCAACGCAATTACCGTTGTTGCAATAGGGGTATATTGGGTTATTTTGAGCGTCATTTTTCCGGGCTGGGTAGTAAATGGCCATGCTGCCTCCCCTTTACAAAATTTTACTATGGCTTGCACCCAAACAGTGGTTTATGCTGGTATTATTCTTATAATCATGCTAAGTAGAACGGAGAAAGCATTAAATGGATTAACCATAACTGTAAACAATGCTGCTATTACGCTAACAAATTCGGCCGGTGTAAACAAGGGCTTTAAATTCATCAACCTTAAATATGCTGTGAAGACCTATAACGGCGATTTAAATGTTTATTATGGCGAAGACAAAGCACTAGCTATCCCCCATTCAATAAATGGATTTAATGAACTGGAAGAAATCATAAAAGAAAAAGCGCCGTTTTTTCTTGCAGGCCCGTATAGCATTATTCAAAAAAATGCCCGGTGGATAAATACCGTGTTTTTTGCACTTTTTTTAACCATTTTAACGCAAACCAACCTAATTGCTATGTTGGTACTAGGCGCGATAGTAATGTTTGCTCCCTGGTTTGCCTATATCAAATCCTATCAAAAAATCACCGGTCAGGGTGTAAGTTTAAGCAGTCGCTTTTTTAACGCCCCGATCATTTGGAGCATCCTGGTAATCCTTGCAGTGTTATTTAAGCTGTTTATTAAATAAAAAAGCCACAAGCCTTTCGGCTTGAGACTTCTCAACCATTAACAACTGATAAAAAAATCTTTACGGTTTCTTCCAAAACAGGTCGGCGTTACTGGTATGGTAACAAACTATTTTTTGTTTGGCCGATTGCTGCGTTTCAATAAAAGTAAACGGCGGTTCTACGCTGCCGTAAGGTAACAGCTCCACATACTCTATTTTGCGGCCGTCGCGGGTTTGCGAGTTGTATTCGCTGTTCAACGGGCATATCATCCGGTACAAATGCTCGCCCATAAATTTATCCAGGTATTCTTCTTTTTTTGTCGGGATGTCGTGATAGTTCGCTGTAGGGTTCAAAATGATTGGCTGGCGTTTAACCAGTCGCTCGCGCACTTCGGCAATACTAAGCAGGTTACCTTTTTCATCTTTCAGATAAGCGTTCTCCTGCGGGTCTATATAGACCCATTTGTTTAACGATGGGATGAAAACCGTATTAATTACATGCCCGCCCTGCGGTTCGGGATATTTGTTAGAAAAGCAGATCACCACGCGCGACGAATAGCCCATACTTAGCATGATCTCATTAGTGGCTATAGCTAACCCGTAACAACCCTGCGCATAATGTTTAGCGCGATAGGTGTCAATAATATTTTCGGCATTCAACTCCGGCAACGGGCCCACATCGTTATGCGGTACTTGTTTGTGGAACCAGGCCAGCAAACGGATCACTCTTTCAACATCGCTGCCGTTGCCGGCTACAGAGTCTAAATGATATTTTTCGCGCAGATGCGTTAAGGGTAAATCATCCGCTTTTTGATAGGTAAAATTAGGGAAATTCTGTGTCCCGTCGGCGCGGTAAGGCAAGGTGTGCTGCAATGCAGTTAACGTATCGGTAACGGTTTTAGCCTGAGTGCTAAGGCTTATTGATACAGCCATCAGCATAAATAATGTCTTTTTCATAAACTCTTTTTCTTCAAAAGAGCAATTTAAAAACATACACGTTTTGCTTTTTAGACTAACGCTCCATCCATCGGTTTGAATAGCCAATTTGCTGCCTCGAGTACGGCAGGGGCTTTTCGCGGTTGCAAAATGCCTGTTCACGGCGGTTGCCCATATTTGTGCCCGAAATTGATCAAATTTGTATATGCAAAGCCGCCGCCCGTTTCCGCTCAAAACCGTGTTAGGGCATACCCTGTTCTGGCTGGCCTATATCTATTACCAGGGCATCATTTACAGTTGGGAGGACACCGACCAAATGAAGTTTAGGCTTACTTTTCATGTGGGCGGCCTGCCTATTCTCATCACAGTCCTGTTTACCTATTTTAACCTGTATGTGCTGCTGCCGGCATTTTACTATCGCCAAAAATATTATAGTTATACGTTATCAATAATAGCAGCGCTTTTAGCCGGAGCTTTGCTTACCCGGCTCATCACTCATCTTTTCATCTTACCCTGGGAACAGCTTCATGATCGGGCTCGCTACGCCTTAGAAGCAAAACAGTTCTGGATCCCCGGCCGCATTGTGCGGGTGGCTATTCAATACTATCCGGCAATAGCAATTATGACGGTATTTGAGCTAATGAAAAAGCTCATTGCGCACGAGCGACAGCTGCGGGCCGTTGAAACCGAGAAACTCACTGCCGAAATGAGTTTCCTGAAAGCCCAGATCAACCCGCATTTCTTTTTTAATACCATGAACAGTTTATACAGCCTCACGCTAACGCAGCCGCAAAAAGCTAATAAGCTGGTATTACAACTATCGCAAATGATGCGTTACCTGCTGGACAAAACCAACACCAACCAAACCGATTTAAGCACTGAAATTGCCGAGCTGGAAAACTACCTGCAGATAGAACAAACCCGTTTTGCCGACAGGCTTGATTTGTCTTTCCAATGTTCGGGCGATGTGGCCGGTAAAAAGATTATGCCGTTAACGCTCTTGCCCTTTGCCGAAAATGCTTTCAAACATGGCATAGAAGGTGGTCAGTCCTGGGTTTCTATCAATATTAAGTTTGCGGGGGATACGCTCTTTTACAATGTGCAAAATGGCAAACCCATTAATGGGCAAAGTGATGGGCATGGCATAGGGCTTAGTAATCTGCGCCGGCGTTTGGAGCTTACCTACCCCGGCAAGTTCGAATTAAATATCAAAGATGATACCGACGTTTTTGAGGCCGCATTAAAAATAGAGCTATGAAAAAAATCAATTGCCTGATAGTTGACGACGAAAAACTGGCGCGCGATATCCTCGAAGAATACATTTCGCGGGTTGAACAGTTGCATTTAATTGCTACATGTACGGATGGTGCCGAAGCGTTTAACGTGTTACAAAAGCAAAGTATAGATCTGGTTTTTCTCGATATTAAAATGCCTAAGCTCGGCGGCATGGATCTGCTTAAAACAGTGCCCAATATGCCGCCGGTTATTCTTACTACTGCCTATAATGATTTCGCATTAGATAGTTATCAGTTTAATGTGGTTGATTACTTGTTGAAACCTATTCCGTTCGACAGGTTTTTAAAGGCGATAGGTAAGTTTAATAACCTGTTTATGCCTGCTGCTGCAATTGCGCAAGAACAACAACACAGCTGGCAAACTGCTCCGTTTATTTATGTCCGATCAGAAAAGAAAATGGTTAAGGTGCCCTTGAAGGACCTGCTATTTATCGAAGGATTGAAAGATTATGTACAGATTAATCTGCGCGATAGAACCATCATCACCCATCAATCGCTTAATTCATTTGAAGAAAAACTGCCTGATGTTTTGTTCATGCGCGTTCATCGCTCATTCATAGTTGGCTTGCAGCATATCAATGCGTTTACCATGCGTAGTATCGAGTTAGATAAGCGCGAAATTCCCATTGGCGAGTCTTACGCAGTTAATGTTCAGCGCAGGTTGCAGCAAACATAAGCCCAACAAAAACCCGGCGTGCTTTTCAGTCGCGCCGGGTTTTTTATTTTGTTAGACGATTCCTATCGCACGGTCGATCCGTTTGGCATCCAGTTTAGCGGCGCTGTAAACGTTAGCTTGCCTTCGGCGTTCTCGGCCATCAAAATCATGCCTTGCGACAGGATACCTTTGATCTCGCGCGGCTCCAGGTTTACCAGTATGCTCACTTGCTGACCAATGATGCCCTCGGGTTCAAAGTGCTCGGCAATGCCTGACACTACGGTGCGTTGGTCAATGCCGGTATCTATCGTCAACTTTAATAATTTTTTAGTCTTCGCCACCTTCTCTGCCGTAAGGATGGTTCCTATACGGATATCCATAGCGGCAAACTGGTCGAAGTTGATGTTTTCCTTTGCAGGCGCTGCAGGCGTATCGTCGCCTTTGGGCGGACCTTCAATGGCTGCTTTTTTGTCAATCAGCTTTTGAATTTGTTGCTCAATCAGCTCATCTTCTATTTTTTCAAATAATAACGCAGACGGATTTAGCTGATGGCCGTTAGCAAATACAATTTCCTCGTCAAAAGCAACCACCTCGTTAGGTACATTCAGCATGTAAAAGATCTTTTTGGCAGTGCCCGGTAAGAAAGGCTGCAGGCATTTCGCCAAATGGCCAATCAATATCAGACAGTTGTGCAGGGCATCTTTAGCTGCTTCCGGATCAGTCTTAATAGTTTTCCAAGGCTCTTTCTCCGTCAAATACCGGTTACCTAAACGGGCTATTTCCATCATGGTTTGCTGCGCCTGTCTGAATTTGTAACCTTCAAAGCTGGCTTTCAACTCTTCATAAAGCCGGCTTACCTCGCTGCTTAGGTTTTGATCGGTAAAGCCAATCGTTTCAGTCAATGCGTCAACTTTTCCATCATAAAACTTATGCATCAGTATCATCACCCGGTTAACAAAGTTACCCAATATAGCTACCAGCTCATTGTTTACACGGTCGCGGTAATCTTTCCAGGTAAACTCGCTGTCGCTGGTTTCAGGGGCTATGGCGGTCAGGTAATAACGCAGTTCGTCCACTTTGCCCGGCAAATCTTCCAGGTATTCATGCATCTCTACACTCCAGCCACGGCTGGTGCTCATTTTGTCGCCTTCCAGGTTCATAAACTCGTTAGCGGGTACATTTTCGGGCAATATAAAATCGCCGTGCACCTTCAACATCACCGGGAACACAATGCAATGGAAAACAATATTATCCTTACCAATAAAATGAACCAACTTGGTGTCTTGATCTTTCCAGTAAAGCTCCCAGTCTTTGCCATTATCAATGGCCCATTGTTTGGTGGCCGATATATAGCCTATCGGTGCATCGAACCAAACATAAAGTACTTTGCCATCAGCCCCTTGTACGGGTACTTTTATGCCCCAGTCTAAATCGCGGGTTACCGCACGCGGGTGCAGTCCGCCGTCAATCCAGCTTTTGCACTGCCCGTAAACAGTAGCGCGCCAGTCTTTGGCATGTCCTTTTAGTATCCATTCTTTCAACCAATCTTCGTATTTATCTAAAGGCAAATACCAGTGTTTGGTGGGTTTTAAAACGGGTTTGTTGCCGCTCAGCGTAGAGCGCGGATTAATCAGCTCTGACGGACTTAAAGAGGTACCGCATTTTTCACACTGATCGCCATAGGCATTTTCATTGCCGCAGTTTGGGCAGGTGCCTATAATGTAACGGTCGGCCAGGAATGCTTTGGCATGCTCGTCATAATACTGCTCGTCTTCCTTCTCAACAAAAATATGTTTGTCGTTCAAATTAGTGAAAAAATCCTGCGCGGTTTCATGATGCAGCGGATCGCTGGTACGATGGTAAATATCAAATGATATCCCCATCTGTGCAAACGAGTTTTTGTTGATTTCGTGGTATTTGTCAATAATTTCGCGCGGCGTGGTATGCTCCTTCATGGCTTGATTGGCAATGGCGGTACCATGCTCATCGCTGCCGCAAACAAAAACAACATCGCGTTTTTGCAGGCGCAGGTAACGCGCGTAAAGGTCTGCAGGTATGTACGCGCCGGCTAAATGGCCCAGGTGTTTGGGGCCGTTGGCATAAGGCAGCGCAGCAGTAATGGTATATCTTTTATAGTTTTTCGGTTCCAATTATTTAACTGTATTTTTATAGTTCGGCAAAGATAAATTATTTTGTCGAGGATGTTTGGCAACAAAACCTCCTTAGTAACGGTTTAAAACTAACCAATCCTGAATTTTGACATGAGTATAACGCCTCCCTGGTTAAAAAAGGGTGACAAGATCGCCATTACCTGCCCCGCTAAGAAATTGCCCAAACCCATGACGGATGCCATTGCGCTATTACAATCATGGGGATTGGAAGTTATTTTGGGCGATACAGTTGATGCCAGTTTTCATCAATTTGCCGGCGACGACAATTTACGTGCGGCAGATATGCAGCGTTTTATTGATGACGATAGCATTAAAGCTATTATAGCAGCCCGGGGTGGTTACGGCACCATCCGGATGATTGACCAGGTAAAATTCGATCGTTTAAAAGAAAACCCCAAATGGATCATTGGTTTTAGTGATATCACTTTATTACATGCCCATTTATATGCCAATTACGGCCTGCAAAGTATCCATGGGCAAATGCCGGTGAACATACCAGATGCGTCTGTAAAATCGCTCCAAACGCTTAAAAGCGCTTTATTTGGCGAGGACGTAACTTACCATTATAAAAACCATACAGCATATCAAACTGGCGAAGCCGGCGGGATACTCATCGGCGGTAACTTAAGTCTTTTAATAGCGTCTTTAGGGTCAGTATCCGATTTTAATTATAACGGCAAGATCCTGTTTATAGAAGACGTAGGCGAATATCTGTACGCGATAGACCGCATGATCAGAACGCTTGACCGCGCCGGAAAACTAAAAAATCTGGCGGGATTGATTGTTGGAGGGTTTAGCGAGATTAAAGATAACGAAATCCCCTTTGGCCAAACTGTGGTGGAAATTGTGTTGGATGTAGTTAAAGATTACGGCTACCCCGTTTGTTTTGATTTCCCCGCAGGTCATGTGCCGGATAATAGGGCGCTGATTTTGGGCCGGAGAGTGAATTTGAACATAACTGCCGATATCGTAGCTATCAGCTACGCCTAGTTTTACTTTTTTGTTTAAACAAAAAAAGGGTGGAACAAATTGTTCCACCCTTTTTTATTTAAAATCTTATTCAGATTACAAATTTGTTTTCAGAATAAGGATGAAGTTTCCGTATGAGCCAGCACTTACAGTGATGTTAAGATTAACACCAACGGTAAGGTCGCATGGTTTTACAACGTTTGCCGAACCCGGAACACTTGCAGCAAAATAATCAGGATATGGAGCACCTGTATAGGTACCAAAATCTGTTTTATCTACGCTGGTGCTATTATCAGCAGGATTAATTGCTATAACAATATCCTTTGGATTTTTATCAGTTCCATAACGGAATGACAGGTGGGTAGCGTCAATGATCTTCACCGGTATCACACTTCCCGGGGCGTAATCTTCCCAATCATCCTGAACCACAGTGAAATCCTGTGAAGTACCCACAACGCCATAGGCAGCCATATCAAACTTACAAATAGCGGTATAGTTGATCTGCGGTGTAGCCGGTCCATAAGGACCGTCATTTATTGCACCGGTAACACCTTGTGAGGTAACACCCGGGCCATAGCTTGCAGCGCCGCTATAGGCAGAGAACGCCGGAACAACGGTGCCGCTTTTTGTCGTAATGGTAACACCAATATCGTAGCTGTCGCCCAATACCGTTTCGATACCAAACAAAGTTTTTAAGTCAGCGCCGGTTAAGGTTAACGTAGTTGGGAAACTGGTTATTCCTGCTTTAAAAACTTTCTGATTAGTGCGATCATTGTTTTTAATGATTACAACATCCATGCTTTTAGGCGGGGTTTCGCTAGGGAAATAATCTCCTACAGTAAACTTAGCGTTGAATGCTTCCGGGTCCTGAACAGCAATAACCTGGTCTGTGGTAACATCCTTGGTTAACTGAGGCTCAGGCACCTGTTCGGTCAGGCCCTTTAATTTCGGATTATCGCTTTTGCGGCAGGCTACCACTACACACAGCGCCGTCAAAATGATAAAAGTGTAACTAATTAATTTTTTCATAATATTTTCTTTTAAATCTTTATTTACTAACTATTACTTCCAAAAAGGTAGATAAGTAGACGGATCGGATTTTTGCGCAGGCGCATTTGCGTTCCGTGTAATCTCGGCCGAAGCCCAAGGTAAAGTTTGCGGATAATTTTTACCTACTGTAACCGGAACGGCAACTTCAGGATTATTATTTTCTGGTTTTGAAACTGTATTACCATTGGCTGGCGGTTGTACTTTACCTCCCGGAGCCATAGTGGTATTTTTAGGATCAAATAATACCGGGTAACCTGTCCTGCGGTAATCTGTATAAGCATCAACTGCACTACCAAAGCTAGAGATCCATTTTTGGGTCATGATGATTTGCAATCGTTTGTCACCACCAACCACATCGTAACCAGGGGCAGAAGTTGGGCTAGCATACTCAGCCATAACGTTATTAATATAAGTAGTTGACGCTGCCAAAGTTGACAAGGTAGGCACTGTCTGCGTTGGCTTAACATAAGTAGTTATTACATAATCCACCTGTTTGAAAGCTTCAGTAATAGCGGCTTTTAAAGTTGTTGTTGCGCTATTTGGTGCAGCTACTTCTTGCATTTCTGCTTCAAGGAATAACACGTCAGCATAAGTGATCATTCTGTATGGTGCAGCGCCTGTACCGCTTGTTGCAGTTACAGAACCACCTTTACCATCATCGTATCTACCACCTACAGGGTAGATACCCACTACGGTCATATCGTCTTGCTGAATTTGTGCAGCATTAGGACCCTGTGAACCAAAATATATCGACAAGAAACCATTCGCGTCTCTGTATTCAATAGGGTGGCCCGGTACTGTAGCAGCAGTTTCTTGCTTAAAGTAGTAATATGGTCTGCGCGGATCTGGGTTACCAAAGAAAATTGCAGGGTTAACACCCTTCAAGATCTCGTAAAACCAAGGGCTGATATAGTTACCTCTTTGTGAAGCAAAATAATCACCAAAACCAGGGTTACGATCGTCATATGCGCCGTTTGGACCAAAAGGAACCAGGAAGCTTTCTGCTGTAGCGCCAATTAGCTTACCGCCGGCAACTAAAGCATTCACTTGTGCAGTTACGTCTGTTTTTAAACGTTGTTGTACCAGTAGTTTTAATTTGATAGAGTTAGCTGCTAATTCCCATTTAGAGACACTACCAGGAGTAGAGATGTCGCCCCCACGTCTTGAGCCTGCATCAGCAACACCACCATATATAACATCATCTGCTCCGGGATCTAAAAGGTTAAGCGTAGGATTTGTAGATGAGTTAACCGCAGTATTAACGTCTGTAATACCTTTGTCTAACAACGTAGTTATGCTGGCGTAAATATCTGCGCCTTTATCAAACTTAGGCGAAAGATTGCCTAATTTATCTGCTTGGGTGTAAGGTACATCGCCATAAACATCTACTAATTGTGAGTATGCGTAAGCCTTTAATATCTCTGCTATACCTACGTAGTGCATATTATTGTCTTTGGTACCTTGCGTAATAATAGCATCAAGGTTAGGTATTGTACTTACGTACAAACCAGACCAGTTAGTACCAATGTCAAAGTCATCGCCGGTTGCACCATATTGGTCAGGATCTTCGCGAACTACCAATCGGTGAGTATAAACTTCTAATACTTGCGAAATACCACCTGCGGAGGCTCCTGTAGTCAAGGCTATTCCAAGATTCTCTTCTGCCTTTGGTAACAGCTTGTTAATTGGAGCCGTTGTAGGCGAATATGGGTCTGTGTTAATGTCAAGCGCTTTCTTACATGATACCGAAGTAGCCATTAAGCCTGCCAACATTATATATTTAAATTTCTGTGTCATGATTAATTTTTTTATTAGAATGTAACCAAAAGATTAATACCGTAACGTTTGGTAGTTGGCGCAGCAGACAAGTCAATACCTTGTGTAGTACCGGCACCTATACTGTTAACCTCTGGGTCAAAATTTGAGTATTTAGGCATGCCCGGAGCGTAGAACCATAAGTTTCTGCCGGTTACACTAAGAGACAATGAACCAATAGGTAATTTTTGAATCCATTTTTTAGGCAGGTTATAACCTAAAGTAACTTCTCTTAAACGATAAACAGTAGCGTCATATACACTCCATTCAGAAGCTGCATTGATAGCAAAGGTTTCTGAGTTACCACCTGATGCAAAGTATAAATCGTTGGTAGTTACACGGGTAGTGTTTGGTACTTCTGCACCGTTAATTAAAATTGGCTGGCCAGTGTTTGGATCTCCATAAACACCAGGGATGATCCAGGTGTGCTGACGGTCCTGGGTATCTTTAGTTACACCACGACCCAACAATGAGTTGACGGTTTCTGAATAAAGATCGCCGCCGAAGGTTGCGTCAATTTGAGCCTCTAATGTAAAGCCTTTATATTTGAATACGTTGGTAATAGCACCTTTACCTTTAGGGTTAGGGTTACCAATCATCTGTTGTGTTGGAGCCTCTATCAGGTTACCATTGGTTGGGTTAATAACCAGGTTACCTTTAGAATCTCTGTAGTTAACAGTGCCATATAAAAAACCGTATGGTTTGCCTGCTTCACCGTAGGTGCCAATAGTAGTTAATACACCGGTACCTAAACCTAACAATTTAACCGCATCGGTGATTGCCACAACAGTATTTTGATTGTGTGAGAAGTTACCTGAGATAGCCCAGCTAAAATCTTTGGTTTTAATTGGCTTAAATGTTGCCTCAACCTCAAAACCTTTATTGCTTACTACACCTGCGTTTGTAACAAATGATCCAAAACCAGAAGCTGGAGCTGCAGGTACGGGAACAATCAGGTTAGTTGATTTTTTATCATAAATGGCAAGATCTAAATTAACACGGTCATTAAAGAAACTTAACTCTGTACCAACTTCAAACTCACGCGTAAACTCTGGCTGCAAGTTTAGGTTGGCATTTTGCGATGGAGTGCTTGCTGTTGGCTGACCCAAAAACGGATTGCCTAAACCAAAATAGTTACTGGTTTGATAAGGGCCGGTATCATTACCTACCCTTGCGTAACTGCCTCTTAATTTACCATAGTCAAACCAATCGTTTTTCAGATTGAATGCATCAGAGAATATAAATGAAAGCGATGCTGATGGATAGAAATAACTGCGGTTTTCAACCGGCAGTGTAGACGACCAGTCATTACGGCCGGTAGCGGTTAAGAATAAGTAGTCTTTATAACCAACGGTTAAATCACCTAACACACCCATAATTCTTTTTCTGTCGTAACCGTCAGCAAGAAATTGCTGTTGAACAGTATTGGTTAAGGTGTGTAAACCTTTGATGTTATAAATGTTACCATTTTCAACATTTTCGGTTTCTGTACGTTGGTTAAAGTTGAAACCTACGAAACCGTCAAAAGTAAAGTCAGCCGCTTTTTGTTGCTTCAAGCTGAACAAAGTAGTTGACTCGATTTCCGAATGGCGGTAAGCATCAAGTTTTAAACTTCCCAGGCCTTGAGCAGCTCTTGAACCAACTTCAATTACTTCTCTTCTGGCTAATTGGTCAATGTTAGTACCAATCTGGAATGATAAGTTGAACAATTTGGTTATATCATGATCCAATTTAATGTTGGCAATGAAACGCTCTTCGGCAGAATTGATGGTGTTATATTTTTCTGACCATCTTGGGTTATCAAACTGGCCACCACCGTTTGGTGTTAAGCTGTTACCAGCTGCGTCCTCAAATGGCAAACCTGCGATATCCCAGTTACGGGCAAGGTACAATGTACGTGCAAACTCTGAAGGGACGCCGTCTACCTGGTTTTCACCAAAGTAACCACCTGATTGAGTTGAACGGGTATAGCTTAAGTTTGAATGGATATTTAAGCCATTATCTAATTTAGCAGCGCCACCCAAGCCAATGCTTGAACGGTCAAAGCTTGAATTAGGAATATAGCCGTTGTTGTTTAACTGAGAAGCGGTTGCGTTTATTGACGCTTTTTCGTCGCCTGCAGAAATGTTAACCGAGTTTTCATAAACGTTACCTGTTCTGAACAAGTCTTTAACGTTGTTTGGAACGGCTTTGTAAGGAATAGTTGCGGCATTATTAAAATACGGCAAATAATCAGCCCAGGTAGGGATAGTGGCAATGTCGCCAAATTTAGGACCCCAAGAACCGTTTGAGTTTGAGTAACCAAACTGAGAACCGGCACCGTAAAGGTTTTGGTAATCTGGCAGGTTACTAACTGTCTCTGCAGAGTAAGAGGTTTTATAAGTTACCTCAAAGCCTTTGTGGCTACGTGAAGAGCTACCAGATTTTGTAGTAATAATAACCACACCGTTTGATGCACGAGAACCGTATAACGCAGCAGCACTGGCGCCTTTTTCAACGTTTATTGTTGCAATGTCGTTAGGGTCGATATTTGAGATACCGCTTGAGTAAGCGCCACCGCCACTAACCATGCTGGTTGTAGTAACCACATCATTTGAGTATGGCACACCGTCCACAACAATCAAAGGCTCATTTGAACCAACGAATGAAGTATTACCACGGATCTGAATACGTGTTGCAGCGCCCGGCGTACCGTTTGATGTGCGGATATCCACACCGGCAACTTTACCTTCCAACGCTTTCAACACATCAGGCTCAGATTTTTGAGTGATTTGCTCGTTAGTTACTTTGGATATGTTGTAAGCAAGTGATTTTGCCTGTCTTACAACACCAAATGTAGTTACAACCACCTCATTTAATTGCTTTGTGTCTTCTGATAAAGAAACGTTAATAACGCTTCTTTCACCCACAGGCACTTCCTGTGTTAAATAAGAAATAAATGAGAACACAAGTGTTGAGCCAGCCGGGACAGGAATGGAATACTTACCATTCACGTCCGTAGGCACACCGCCTGCATGTCCTTTGATTTTTACTGTTACTCCCGGAATGGGTAGGCCATCGTCTTTGGCTGTAACCGTACCAGTAACCGTACGGTTTTGTGCAAATACCTGTGTTACGCATAACACCAAGAAACACAAACTTACTAGTAGAAGTTTTTTCATGTTTGTTAATAATAAGATCAGTTAATAGTTAATTAATTATAAAAGTAGTGTAACGCCATTAAAATCGCAAATTATTTCATTAAAAAACCAAACTTTTTTTTTAGAAAAATGTAGCCTGAACATTTTTTTTTACTTTTTTAGTACTATGTATTGCATAATACAATCTTTTACATATATCTTTGTCATATGATAGCAGAAAACACACAAACACAAATGCGTAAGGGTATATTGGAGTACTGTATACTCTCTATCATCTCTCGCGATGAAACCTACGCCTCTGATATAATTGCCGAGCTTAAGAAGGCCCAACTACTTGTGGTTGAGGGCACTTTGTATCCTTTATTAACCCGTTTAAAAAACAACGGATTGCTTACTTATAATTGGGTTGAGTCAACCTCAGGGCCGCCACGCAAGTACTACGCCCTGTCTGACGAAGGCTTTAAAGTGCTTGAACAATTGGATAAAACATGGCATGAATTGGCTTTTGCCGTACAAACCGCCACTACAAAAAAGAAATAAACCAATCCCTCTAAAAAATCACATCATGAACAAAACAATCATTATAAACATAAATGGCACAGTCTTTCATATCGAAGAGGATGCCTACGAGATACTTAAAAGCTATATGACGGATGTAAAACGTCATTTTATGAACTCGGCCGACAGTCACGAGATTACCACCGATATCGAAAATCGAATTGCCGAAATGTTCTCTGAAATCTTAGCTGCCGAAGAAAAGCAGGTAATTGTTGAGCAGGATGTAAAAACTGTTGTAGAACAAATGGGCACCGTACAGGATTTTGAAAACGCCGAAAACGATGCGGAAGGCGCGCAAAGTAACTATACCTATAATAATAGCGGCACCCGCACTTTGTTTCGCGACCCTGACGATCATTTACTGGGTGGGGTTTGCGCGGGCCTGGCCAATTACTTTGGCACACAAACCATCTGGCTGCGTCTGGCATTTGCGTTTAGTGTTTTGTTTTTCGGGACTGGCCTGTTTCTATATATTATATTATGGATAGTTATACCTAAGGCAGTTACCCGTGCCGACCGTATGGCCATGAAGGGCGAAAAACTAAACCTGCAAGGGTTTAAAAATAACCTAGAAGAAGAATTAAGCGCCGTGCGCGATCATTTGACCAACCTGCACGCCGAGGCGCGGCCGATGATCTACAAATTCAGGGACTTTGTGACCGAGTTTGTTTACCTGCTTGGTAAGTTAATTAAAGGAGCCGGACATATCCTCATCAAACTAATAGGCATTGTTATATTAATTGCCTGCCTTGCCGGTACTATTGCATTGGTAGCCATGTTGGTAACGCTTGCTATCTGGACAGATCCGCACTCGCATTTGTTTCCGTACAGCGTCATGACCTACCAATATGCTAACCGTTTATACTACGCAGGCTTCTTTGCGGCCTTTATCCCGGTGCTATTTATTTTCCTGTTGACGTTGAAAGCGGTATTCAATACCCGAGGTATTGACAAGAGCGTAGGCTCAGTATTATTTGTGGCCTGGTTGTTTGCAGTAGGCGTAGTGGTATTCTATGGAACGCGCATTGCCGCCGGTTTCCGCTCTTCTGCCAGCTTTAACCAAACCGTTAGTTTGGCTACCCCATCTAAAAACATTTACTACCTAAAAATCAACGATGTAAAATATTTCACACACGATGACAGTACGCGTCTAAACATGAAGTCGACCTTTAAAGGGGTAGTAATTACTAACGAAAATACTTATGACGACTTCAGGGAGAACAACATGTCGCTCCACATTGAGAAAAGCGATGTAGCGCAACCAATATTGGTTGAGACTTTCCGCGCCAGGGGCAATGAATATGAAGATGCACTACTTAATGCACGAAACACCAAATACATTTTTACACAAACAGATACACTGCTAACATTTGATCGCTACTTACAACGATTAGAAGGCACACCATGGCGCGACCAGGAAATTGAATTAACATTAAAAGTACCGGTGAATGCCGTAGTAATGATTGACAGTAAAATGGGCGACTTTCTACGCGACGGCATAGATATCAATCAATGCCGCGATAAAAATAAAACACCCGATGCGCCAAATGCACCGTTTATTATGATGAACGAAGGGCTGACATGCAAGGTAGATACTTTGGTAGCGCCAGTGGCCAAAGTCGTGACTACTACAACGGTTACAGTAGATACTATAAAAGCTCCAAAGAAAAAATAGTAAAGGCGTTTGCTATTATAGGAAGGTGTATAAGTCTGCCGCTTTGCGGCGGGCTTATACCTGCCTTTTATTTAGATAATCTTCAAATAAAAGATTTAACTCAATCACCTAAGATCATGAAAAAAATATTTACTGTTTGCCTGCTAATTTTAGCAGCCGGGCATGCCATTGCTCAGGATTCTGCCAATTATAAAAAAATTGACCAGCTTATTTTAGTCTATAAAAATATAGGATGGTTTAATGGTTCGGCCCTGGTTACCAGGCAGGGGCAATTTATTTTAGACAAAGGCTACGGCTATCAGGATGTTGACAAAAGGATTGAAAACACACCGGCATCTGTTTATCAGATAGCTTCTATAACAAAAACCTTTACGTCGGCAGTGGTTTTAAAACTGGTGCAGCAGCATAAATTATCGCTCGAGGATAAATTGAGTAAATGGTATCCCGATTTCCCCAAAGCCGATCAGATCAAAATAAAGAATTTGTTGAGCCACACCTCTGGCATTTTTGACTATACCCATGGCGATGAAGGGCTTAAATTAAACACCGAACAAAAAATGATGGCGTTCTTAGCCAGACATCCGCTTGACTTTGAACCGGGGACCAACTGGAGCTATAGCAATTCGGGGTATTCTATTTTAGGATTTATTATAGCCAGGGTTACGCATACCCCTTATGAACAAGTGGTTAGAAAATACATTTTCAAGCCCGCTGGCATGACGCATAGTGGTTTTGACTTTGAGGGACTTCGGTTGCCACAAAAAGCCGTTGGGTATTCAATGCTAAGTGATACTTCACACGAGGTAGCCACACTTGCCGATTCGTCGATTGTATTTGCTGCAGGCGCCATTTATTCTACCACGCACGATTTGTATCAATGGCACAAAGCATTGCAGAACTACCAGGTTATCTCAAAAGCCTCAACAGAGCAGGCTACTACCCGTTTTAAAAAGAACTATGGCTTTGGGTGGATCATAGATTCGGTTTACAATAAAAAGATGGTTTACCATAGTGGTGGCATCTCCGGTTTTAGCAGCGTGTTTGTTCGAATTCCGGAGGATGATATTTGCATCGTCTTGTTAAATAATAAACCGGGTACTGAGTTAGAGGACCTGGCCCGGCAAATTCTGGCTATCATTTATAAGCAGCCTTATACCATCCCGCAGCAAAAAGTTGCCATTACGTTGCCCGACGCTATTCTGCAAAGCTATACCGGCAGGTACCAGATACCAGAGATACCTTTAACACTTGATGTCTCTGTGGAAAACGGTCAAATAAAAGCCCAATCTGTACCGGGACCAGGCTATTGGCTTACACCCGAAACAAACAACCGTTTCTTCTTACCGGACAGCACGGTAGAAGTTGAATTTAACGTTGACGGAGCAGGGAACGCCTCGATTGCTATAATTAAAGGCGATCAACGCAAGGTTGGTAAACGGATTTCTAAGTAAATAAATCAGCTGTGTTTTGGCTTCGCGATTCGAATAATTCAAAAAAATAAAAATAATCTGTAACCTATTTGCAGTTTCCTGCATCTTAATAACAAATAATTTGCCACGGCTTTAAACTATTGCTCTGACAAATAACCGGCAGGTCCGGTAATTAACAACAGTACATTTTAATTGATTATTTAAAAAAGAACGAAAAATCTTTTAGGGGAATACTATTGCCTTAAAAAAAACCGAAACACAACAATGAAAACAATCTCTACATATATATATTATACCCTGCTGCTTATGGCAGCAGGCTTTACTACCGCATTTGCTCAAGTAACCCAGCCGGGAACACACATTAGTGGTAAGCTGATAAACGAGAAAGGCGCAGCTGTTGACTATGCTACTGTAAGCTTACTTAAAAGCACCGACTCCACCGTTGTAAAAGGCACCTTAACCAACGACGCAGGTGCCTATGCTTTCGATAATATTAAGCCGGGCAGCTATATCATTAAAGCTACCAATGTGGGTTATGATAAAGCTTTCATAGCGCCTTTTATTATTACTGATAATAATGTGTTTGCAGCGCCCGATTTGAAAATGAACACCAGCGTTAAAGCGCTAAGCGCCGTTACCGTAACTGCCATTAAGCCGCTCATCGAGCGTAAGATAGACCGTACGGTAATGAATGTAGATGGTAGTATCCTGTCTACTGGTAATAACGCCATGGAAATTTTGGAGCGTGCGCCGGGAGTTACGGTTGATAAAGACGACAATATCAGCCTGAAAGGCAAACAGGGCGTTACCGTAATGATTAATGATAAATTGACTTACCTCTCATCGTCACAGCTGGCTACGCTGTTACGGTCTACCGATGGCTCAACTATTCAATCTATCGAGATCATTACTAATCCATCGGCTAAATATGATGCTGCAGGTAACTCGGGCATCATCAACATCAAAATCAAAAAAAACAAACAAAATGGTACTAATGGTAGCTTAACAGCGGCGGTATCGCATGCCAGCAGCTTCAGAAACAGCCAGAACCTAAACATCAACCATAAAGAAGGGAATTTAAATGTGTTTGGGTCTTTAAGCCATGGCGACTATCCAAGCAGCCGGGTTATAGATATCAATCGAAAAATAACTGAAGGGGATACTTATACCTACTTTACGCAGGAAACGCGCATGCCGCAAAAATTTCATTATAACGATTTTAGATTAGGCGCTGATTTAGATCTTAGTGAGAAAAACACCATTGGCTTTGTGGTAAGCGGCACCGCTAACAGCGAACATGATTTAAATTACAACCGCACTAATATCGGCTCAACGCCAAATACCGTCGATTCGGCCTTAAATACCAATTCTGATATACACCAAACTTTCAGAAATTTTGCGGCAAATTTGAATGATCGCTGGAAATTGGATACACTTGGCCAAACATTAAGCGTCGATCTGGATTATTCAAGATTTACCAACAATAGCGATGCCAGCTATGCTACCGATTATTTCTTGCCCGATGGAAGCATCCAGCATGCCCCTGAACTGTTGCGTAACCAAACACCGTCTGTTATTGATATTCGCTCTGCCAAAATTGATTATGCCAAACCTATAAGTAAGTCTGTGAAGTTTGAGGCCGGCGCAAAATTTTCGGATGTAAAAACAGATAACGATCTGCGTGCCCAAATATATAATGGTGCCGGTTTTGTCAATGATACTACCCGTTCAAATCGTTTTATTTATACCGAAAAAATAACAGCAGGTTATTTGAACCTGAATAAGCAATACAAAAGCGGTTCTGTACAACTGGGTTTACGTGCCGAGTATACACAATCAAACGGTAACCTAATTGGCAGCACACCGGTTGACAGGAGTTACTTAAACTTTTTCCCAAGTGTTTTTGTGAACCAGACTTTGGATAGCAAGAATGAGATGACATTTTCTTACAGCCGCCGCATTGACCGCCCTAATTACAGCCAATTAAATCCGTTTGTGTATTACCTGGATCCATATACTTTTTCAGAGGGCAACTCGTTTTTGAAACCGCAATACACCAATAATTTTGAATTGGGTTATGTATACAATAAAACCATTGATGTTAGCCTGGGCTATAGCCACACTACCGATGTTAATATGGAGATCATACTGACACAAGGTAACAAAAGCTTCCAGACCAACCTTAACCTGGCCAATCAAACAAATTATAACATAAACATATTTGCACCCTATACTATTGCCAAATGGTGGACCGGCAGCGCCAACTTCAATGGCTTTCACGGAACATTAAAAGCCGATAACATTAATGGGGGTAACATAGATAACCAAAGCACTGCTTTTGTGTTCAAGACCACGCAAACCTTTATATTTGGTACTGTTAAGGGCGAAACCTCATTAAACTATGAGTCGCCGGTTACTTATGGTATTTATGATATACATGCGCGTAAAGGCATTGACGCGGCCGTAAGCAAAACTTTTGACGACAAAAAATTCAATGTTAAGTTTGGTGTGGATGACGTATTTAACATGCGCCGCAATGATATAGATAGTTATGAGCTTGGTAATAACTTCAATATCCGCCAAAAAGGAGATAGCCGGGTATACAGGATAACCGCCACTTACAATTTTGGCAACAGCAAGATCAAGCACCATGATCACCGCACCGGGGCCGAGGAGGAAAGTGGAAGAGCCGGGCATTAGGCAGCCCCTCCCAAACCCTCCCCGGTAGGGAGGGCTTTTTATTTTACTAGTCTTAAATCATAATTAAAGTTTCCCCTACCGGGGGAGATTTAGAGGGGGCTGGGGCCAGGTGGCGAGCTATTGCGTCACCATAAACACTGCATTAGCAAACAGCAGCTTGCCATTCTCCCAAAAATTACGGAACAGCGGATCGTCCACCATATATACTACCGAGCCTCGGCCCATGGGTTGTACGCCCAAAAGCAGGCCTTCTTTAACCCGGTTCAAACTCTTTTCGCCAACAAAACCAGATACATAGCCGTCCTTTTTAACGGTGCCCACGTTCCAGTCGCCATCATCCATCAGCTTATAAATGTCGTCGCTTAACTTCAGGGTATAGTAATAGTTAGGGAAACCAAAGCCCAGCGGATGTGTATTGTCTAAATTGATTTTATAAATAGCGCCCGGTATGGTACTTTCAATTGCACTGCGGTTGCGGTCGGCATATAGTTTTGCTGATGGTTTGATCTTAGTTGAATCAATATCTTTTTTCTTGATGTCGAACCCTTTCTTGCCGTCCAGTTGGGCAACTGCGCCCTGCAGGGCTATTAGCTTACCGCCATCATTGATCCAGGTTTGCAGTTTGTCTGAAGGGAAATTATCATAGTTACCATCAGGGAAAATAATAACGTCAAAATCGCCAAGTTTAGCCCGGCCCATATCCTGGTAATTAACCAGCGTAACCGGGTATTTGATCTGCTGCTCAAAAAATTGCCAGATCTCGCCCAGGTTTGCCGACGAAGTACTCTCGCCGCTAACCAGCATTACCTTTGGTGCTTTCAAATAATGCACCGACCCCGAACCCAGATCAACCCCTTTATCTACAAAACCGGTAGAGAGTGCTGTTAACTGTCTGTCAACCTCAGCGGCAGCACTGCTTACATCAGTATCAAAGGTTTTATCATCGTCGTTACCGGCACGGGCTACAATGAGTGACCCTGCGCCGAATGGCTTTCCGGCTGCTTCAAACGGTGTTTCGGCATAGCGTACCTTGATATCTTTTTTTAATAGCGATGCCATATAGCGCACATCGCTAATAGATTGCCACGCGGACACATAAGCATATGGGTGCTCAATTGCCGGGCTTTGCGCCGGAGGCGGCGTTAAGGTAACATCGGTAATCGTTGTCTTCTGATCTGCCTTAAGCGATTCTTTTACGCCATAGGTTTTCAATCCGTATACATAAGGTAATGACCAGGCAGTAATATCGTAAGTGTTTGAGTCGGCTATGAAAGTTTTAGGCTCCATGAGCACATGCATCAATACCGATTTAGGTTGATAGGCGCTGACCACCAGGTCAGCAGGCTCAACATCAAAAGCTTCATTCTTTTTGGTGATGTAGTTATAGCCTGTGGCGTGCGCCTTTATGCCATACCGGGCCTGGATGCTGTTGCGGCTAAACAAGTCGGTAAGCGCGGTTAGTTTATCCTGATTATCATTTTTAATGACATAGGTTTTATATTCGCCGGTTGGGTTGCTGCGGCTATTGTCGTAATACTTTTTAAACTCTTCGATAGCCCGGCTTGCATTGGCCGATGCTGTTTCGATAGTACTTAAGCTATTACTGTGATGATGTGCGATACGTTCTTTTAATGTCAGTACATCGCCGGTATTTGTAGTAACGGCCAGGCCTGCACCTATGCCGCCCTGCTCATAGGTCATGCCGATAGAGCCGTTGTAAATGGGGTAAGTATCGCCATAGGATGGATACAGCAAATCGAATTCCTCTTTAGTAAAATACAGCCAGCCATTCTTATCAAAGTATTTAGCGTTGTTTTTACCGATGGTGGTTTGAAACTCTTTTTGCCAGCCGGTAATATCTTTATGAAAAGGTTCGGCAGCGGGCGCAAAATAGTAAGGAGAGTTATAGCCCTGCTCATGAAAATCTACATGCACCTGTGGCAGCCACATATTGTAATAACCTACCCTGGCTTGCGATTCTTTTTGCGTTTGCCAGGCCCAGTCGCGGTTTAAATCAAAGTAGTAGTGATTAACACGTCCGCCCGGCCATGGTTCCGAATGTTCGCGCGAGGCGGGGTTAGGGTCGGCATCGGCGCCCTTCATCGATTTATAGAAGTTAACATAACGCTCGCGGCCGTCAGGGTTCAGGCATGGGTCTATAGCTACTACCGTGTTTTTAAGCCAGGCTTTGGTGGCGCTATTGGCAGGGTTTACCAGATCATACAATGTTTGCATAGCGGCTTCGCTGGATGCCGGTTCATTACCATGCACATTATAACTTAGCCAGACAATAACGGGGGCATTGGCTGTACTGCCTTGCGTTGCCGGCTGTGTAGATGGAGCAAATGAACCGCTTTGGTTGATACCAGCCAGCGCCAGGTTGTTTTTGCGGATGTCTTCAAGGCGGCCAATATTTTCGTCGGAAGCAATAAAAGCTACCATCAGCGGGCGATCTTCATTGGTAGAGCCGTAGTTTACCAGCTTTACGTTTTTTGACGCAGCGGCTATGTATTTAAAATATTCGACAATACGATAGTGAGCGGTATACTGCGAACCCAGCTCGTACCCCAAAAACTCGGCAGGCGATTGAATTTTTTGAGCGATAGCGGACGCCGCACAAACACAGCCAATAAATAAGATCAGTAATTTTTTATGCATACAATTGTGAAGATAATAATTTTATGAACGAAACCGTAGAGACGCAATATTTTGCGTCTTAAATATGCAGGCGAAGACGCAAAATATTGCGTCTCTACGAATCAAATCTGAACATCATTCAAAAAATCTGCACATTTGCATATCTGCACATTTGCACATTAATATGACTCCAACCCAGGCCCTGCAAAAATATTTTGGATACAGCGAGTTCCGCCACGAGCAGGAAGCCATTATCAATACCGTGCTTAACGGCTGCGATGTTATGGCGCTGATGCCTACCGGCGGTGGTAAATCTTTGTGTTATCAATTGCCGGCGGTGCTGATGAATGGGTTGACCATTGTTATCTCTCCACTAATTGCACTGATGAAGGACCAGGTGGATGCCTTGAACGTCGCCGGAATTCCCGCGGCATTCTTAAATTCGTCGCAAAGCGCCGGCGAGCAGAACGAGGTTATCGCGCAGCTAAACCGAAATCACATTAAACTACTTTATCTCGCTCCTGAGCGCTTATTCGGCTCGGGCAATAAGTTAGTCGGCTTTCTGCGCTCGCTGCCCGTACCGGTAGCGCAAATAGCCATAGACGAGGCGCATTGTATCTCGCACTGGGGCCATGATTTTCGCCCGGAGTATTTAATGCTGGCAGGATTGAAAGATCATTTCCCCAACATCCCGGTGATAGCCTTAACCGCTACAGCTGATAAGCTGACCCGCAAGGATATCCTCGAAAAATTAAACTTGAAGAAGCCGGCGATATTTGTATCGTCATTTAACCGGGCAAACATCACTTATAGGGTTAATTCAAAGCGTAACAGCTTTGACCAATTACTTGATTTTTTAGGCGAGCGACGGGATGAATCGGGCATTATATACTGCCTGTCGCGTAAATCAACAGAAACACTGGCCGAAAACCTGCGTGCGCAAGGTTATGCTGCCGATGCTTATCATGCAGGCCTTGATCATGCCACCAAAGCCAAAAACCAGGAGGCTTTTCTGCGCGATGATGTAAAGATCATTGTAGCAACCATCGCGTTTGGCATGGGCATCAATAAATCAAACGTGCGCTGGGTGGTGCATATGGATCTGCCTAAAAACATTGAGGGTTATTACCAGGAAACCGGGCGCGCGGGGCGCGACGGGCTGGCATCATCTGCCCTGCTGTTCTACTCGCCCGGCGATGTGATTAAGCTCAAAGGCTTTGTAGCCATTGATGGCGACCAGGAACAAACGCAGGTCATGCTCGCCAAGCTGGACGATATGGCCAGATATTGCCAGTTACCTACCTGCCGCCGCAAGTATTTGTTGAATTATTTTGATGAAGCAGCGCCCGACCATTGTGGATCATGCGATGTTTGTTTGAGCGAGATCACCAAGTTTGACGGGACATTGATTGCCCAAAAAGCGCTGTCGGCAGTATTTCGTCTAAAAGAGCGTTTTGGAACCGGTTATGTGATTGACTTTTTACGCGGATCGAAAAATGAAAAGATCCGCGAAGAGCATAAAGAATTAAAGACCTACGGCGTAGGTAAAGATATCAGTAAACCCGACTGGCAGCGTTATTTGCGTGAGCTGGTGGCGCTGGGCCTCCTGCAATTTTCGGAAGGCGAATACCCGGTGCTTAAACTCACCGGCAAAAGCGAAGCCGTATTGAAAGGGCTGGAAAAGGTGGAGCTTATTGCTACCCAAACTATGGAAAGCCAGGCTGTGGAAGAATTGCCGTTTGAAAACGATCTGCTCAGCATCCTCAAAACCATCCGCCGCGATATTGCTGTGCTGGAAAATGTGCCGGCTTACGTGATCCTTTCGGATGCTACTTTAGTGGAGATGGCAACCTATCTGCCGCAAAACCTGAATGAACTGCGACTGATCTCGGGCTTTGGCGATGTTAAACTGGCGCGCTATGGCCGCGAGTTTTTACTGCCGATAAGTACTTTTGCTGCCGAGCGTGGCTTAACATCAAAGATCGTTTTAAAAAGCAGGAAACGTGAACGTAAACCAAGAGCAGAAAGAGCACCTTCTGCCCCGAGAAGCAATGATACCCGTCGGGAAAGTTTAACGCTCTATCAGCGCGATAAAAGTATTGCAGAAATAGCACATGAGCGTGGTTTGACCGTGTCGACGGTAGAAAGTCATTTAAGCTATTTTGTGGGTAGCGGCGAGCTGGATGTATTTGAAATGGTAACCGGAGATAAGATGGACACCATTAAAGAAGCCATTGAAAACTACGGAGCAGAGCGGTTAGCGCCGCTAAAAGAAGTGCTTGGCCCTGATTTTACTTACGGCGAAATTAAAGCCGTAATAGCCTGGATGAACAGAAATGAATAATTTTGGTTAATAGACGAAAATAACTGTCATTGCGAGCGTAGCGTGGCAATCGCGAATATTGCATCCTTGCGATTGCTTCGTCATTCTTCCTCGCAATGACAAAAAGGGAAAACAATGACCACAACCAAACAACTTTACCAACTTTACCTGCAACAGCAGATCATCACTACCGACACCCGGAAGATAGCGCCCGGCAGCATATTTTTTGCGCTTAAAGGCGACAAGTTCGACGCCAATACTTTCGCGCAGCAAGCGCTGGAAGCCGGTGCTGCTTACGCCGTGATTGATAACCCGCAATACCAGGTTAATGATCAATGCTTATTGGTTGCTGATGTGCTGACTACCCTGCAGGACCTTGCCCGCCATCATCGCAGGCAACTCACTATACCGGTTGTTGGGCTTACGGGTACTAATGGTAAGACTACTACTAAAGAGCTGATTAATGCCGTGCTCTCACAACATTTCTGCACGGTGGCTACACAGGGCAATTTGAATAATCATATCGGCGTGCCTTTGACTGTTCTCGGTATTACCAAAGCGCATGAAGTTGCAGTTATTGAAATGGGCGCTAATCACGTAAAAGAGATTGAACTACTTTGCAGCATTTCGCAACCGACACATGGGCTTATCACCAATGTTGGCAAAGCACATCTGGAAGGTTTTGGTAGTATTGAAGGCGTTAAAATTGCCAAAGGCGAGTTGTATGATTTTCTAAGCGCGCATAATGGCGTAGCTTTCATCAATAGCAATAATCCTATCCTGATGTCTATGCAAGGTTCGCGGAAGTTCAGTACCCGTCCCGTTTTTTATGGCGATCAGTTAGACGACCTGGTAAGCGGCGAGATCACCGAGAACGCACCATTGCTTTCACTCAGCTGGACCAACAACACAATCGGCGATACCTATGCAGTTAAAACACAATTAACCGGCGCTTATAACCTCGACAATATTTTAGCAGCTATCAGCATCGGCTTATACTTTAAAATGCCTGCTACCGAAATCAATGCCGGTATAGCAGGTTATCAACCAAAAAACAACCGTTCGCAGGTGGTACAAACGGCAACGAATACGCTCATCTGCGATTACTACAATGCCAACCCCAGCAGCATGGCTGTGGCTATAGAGAACATTGGCAAAATAACAGCCACGCGCAAGGTTTTAATTTTAGGCGATATGTTTGAAATGGGCGCCGAAGCCGCTGCCGAACATAAAGGCATCATTGAAAAAGCATTAGCAACCCCGGTGGATGAACGCATTTTTATTGGTAAAGAGTTTGCCGCCCAAAAAGCCATCGCAGAAGGCAAAACCGCTGCATTTTATGGGACAGCTGAGGATGCTATTGCCGCTTTAAAAGCTAATCCTATTAAAAACTCGACGATACTGATCAAAGGGTCGCGCGGTATGGCCCTGGAGCGATTGGTGGAATTGTTTTAGGGCTGCGATAATAGCGCGCTGTCATGCTGAGCCTGTCGAAGCATAAGCGGCAAAGGCCTGCGCTCGCCCTTCGACGTGCCCAGAGTGACACCCATTTTGTTATTATAATTTCTTCTAAACGAAAAAGAGCCGCTACATCCTGTAGCGGCTCTTTCCGTTCATCGTATTTCTACTATTACAATTTAATCTCTTCGTCTTTTGATGAGAAAAAGCGGAACTCGGTTATTTGATAGGCCGGGTTGCTTTTTACTTTGATCCATTGTCCGTATTTAAAGAACCATTTCATCTGGCGGGTAATAAAACCCTGGCGGATGTAGGCCTCAATATACGGATGCACACAAAGGGTAATGCCTTTTTCGTTTTGCTCGGTAATTACATAGTTAAAGTTATTCTCGATATCGTCCAGTAATAAAATACTTGGGCGAATGGTGCCGGTGCCGTGGCAGGCCGGGCAAACCTCGGTAGTAACTATGTTCATTTCGGGCCTTACACGCTGGCGGGTAATTTGTACCAGCCCAAATTTGCTTGGAGGCAAAATGGTGTGTTTAGCACGGTCGAGCGCCATTTCGGCACGCAGGTAATCAAACAGCTCTTTACGATTAGTTGGCTTGTGCATATCGATAAAATCGATCACCACAATACCGCCCATATCGCGTAAACGCAGCTGGCGGGCAATTTCTTTTGCCGCTTCGCGATTTACCTGGTAAGCGTTTTCTTCCTGGTTTTCTTTATTGGCAGTACGGTTACCGCTGTTAACGTCGACAACGTGCAGGGCCTCGGTATGCTCAATTACCAGGTAGGCACCGCCTGCCAGGTTAACTGTTTTACCAAAAGCGCCTTTGATTTGTTTGTCAACACCAAAGTGTTCAAACAGCGGCTCCTTGTGTTTGTGCAAACGCACAATGCTCTCCAAATCCGGAGAAATGTCTCTTACATATTGTTTAACCTCTTCATACAGTGTATTATCGTTTAGATAAATACTCTGAAAATCAGGGTTCAATATGTCACGAAGAATGGTTGAAGTGCGTCCAATCTCACCTAAAACTTTCTTACCCGGCTCTACCGATGGCAGGCGGGTCATAAAGGCTTCCCATTTTGATATCAGGTCAAGCAGGTCTTTTTGCATTTCTGCAACACCCTTGCCTTCTGACACCGTACGAATGATAACACCAAAGTTTTTGGGCTTAATGCTTTCTACAATTTTGCGCAGGCGGGTACGCTCTGTATTACTCTTTATCTTTTTAGATATCGATATAACATCAGAGAATGGTACCAGAACAACGTACCTTCCGGCTATAGACAGGTCTGAACTTAAGCGGGGGCCTTTTGTTGATATTGGCTCCTTAGCTATTTGTACAGGTATAAGCTGATTCTTGGTTAATATCTCAGAGATCTTTCCTCCCTTGCTAATATCTTCCTCGAGCTTAAAGTTATCTAAAAGCTTAGATTGGTAACTTCCACCACGCACTTGCTTGGCCAGTTTAAGCATGGTTTGCACCTGCGGACCAAGATCAAGATAATGCAAAAACGCATCCTTCTCATAACCTACATCAACAAAAGCTGCATTTAACCCGGGCATGATCTTTTTGATACGGCCCAGGTAAATATCACCAACAGTATAATTGTTGCTGATTTGCTCTTTATGTAGCTCTACAAGTTGTTTATCCTGTAATAATGCAATAGTAGCCCCGTTGGGGGATGAATCGATAATTAATTCTTTTATCAACTGCTACTCCATTTCTTTAACGGTAGCCCGGCATATAACCGGGACCGAATTTCTTACTATAGGGGTAAAAAACAATACTGTACTCGCCCTATAATGGCGAAAGAAAATAAGGTGCTAAAAAGCAGAGCTTATTTCTTTTTGTGTCTGTTTTTTCTCAAACGCTTTTTACGTTTGTGGGTAGCCATTTTGTGTCTTTTACGTTTTTTACCGCTCGGCATAATGATAATTTTTTAAATGATTAATTTTTTAATTCCTTGATATATTGGTCGATACGCTGCCCGAAAACCGGGTTAGGCATCATTTGCTTGCATTTTTCGTAAGCTGCAATAGCTTCTGGTTTCTGGCCCAGCTGTTTATACGTCTCTGCCAGATAAAAGTAAGACTCAAAGTCAGGTTTCTTTGCAATTACTGTTTTGAAACGCTGTATCGCTTTGTCAAACTGACCAGATTTCATCGAGAACAAACCCAAATTAAGGTTTGCGTTAACGTTATCCGGATCTTTTGCAACCACCTCTCGCAACAAAGCAATACCCTGCATAGGGCTTGCTCCGCCATTTACATAAGCCACGCCTAAACCTGTTTTTGCATCAAGGTTTTCTGGTTTAAGCTTGGTTGCATTTGTAAATGCCTCAACCGCGCCTGTAATAAAGGCCGGCGTCAGCGCGGTGTCCTGCGTTATTTTAAATGCATCATTAAAACGGTTGCCCGCCATTAACCAGGCATCAAAGCTGTTGTTACTTTTAGCAACAGCCGTATAATAAAAAGCTGCCGGCGCAGGCTGATCTACATCATCCCAGGCAGCAGCTAATTGTTTGTTAAGCGATAGCTTTTCAACGTCGCCCGATGCTTTGTTTAACTGATTCTCTAAACCTTCAATCTTAACTGTTAATGAAGCGCCTATGGCGGTCTTGGCAGGTGCAGATACGGTTTCGACAGTTACGTTACTTGTAGAAGCCGCTTTGGCTGCTGCTTGCGGAGCAGCCTGAGCGGTATCATGTGTTTGGCTCGGCTTTACGATGCCTTTTAACGGCAATGAATACAAATAGCCCATAACGGCCACTACGGCCACTGCTACGACTATTTGTTTTTTATTCATGACTGCTTATTTAACTTTAGCTGTTTTGTTACCAGTTTTTACTTTCTCAACAAAAGTTTTAGCCGGCTTAAAGCTTGGCACAAAGTGCTCAGGTATAATTATTGCAGTGTTTTTTGAAATGTTACGGGCAGTTTTTTTAGCTCTCTTTTTAACAACAAAACTTCCAAAACCTCTTACGTATACATTCTCGCCACCAACCATTGAGTTTTTAATAACCTTAAAAAACGCCTCAACTGTTTCCTGTACATCTACCTTCTCAATTCCAGTTTTAGATGAGATTTCAGTTATAATTTCTGCTTTAGTCATATCTGATTTTCCTTAATTTATTTGTAATTACTTAACTTATTTGGGGTTGCAAAAGTATTGCTTTATTACGAAAGATTGAAATAATCGGTGGTTTTTTTTTCGCCAGAGCAAAAACTACTACATAAACCTTACAATTGCCATTCAATTAACCACTTAATACGCTAATATTGTATGTTATGAATTTTTCTGATGAGCTTGTAAATTGGTACGCCCAAAACAAGCGCGACCTGCCCTGGCGACACACTACCGACGCGTATATTATATGGCTATCTGAAATCATTTTGCAGCAAACCCGCGTAGAACAAGGCCTGCCTTATTTTTATCGCTTTGCCGAAAAATATCCTACCGTTTCTGATTTTGCCGCCGCGGATGAAAACGAGATCCTGAAACTGTGGCAGGGACTGGGTTATTATTCGCGTGGGCGCAATATGTTAAAGACAGCCCTGATGGTGAAGGAACTGTATGGCGGCAAGTTTCCCAATAAGTATGATGACCTGATCAAACTAAAAGGCGTTGGCGAATATACCGCCGCCGCCATTGCTTCTTTTTCTTCAAACGAGGCCAAGGCTGTGGTTGATGGAAATGTATACCGCGTGCTGGCCAGATATCTTGGAATCTTTGAACCCATCAACAGCACATCGGGCAAAAAACTATTCCAAACTGCGGCAAACGATTTTCTTAATAAGAAAATTCCAGCCTTACATAACCAGGCCATGATGGAATTTGGTGCCATGCTCTGTAAACCCAAAAATCCGGCCTGCGGCATATGCCCTGTACGTACCGGATGTTATGCTTTTACACACAATGCAACCACTTCGCTACCGGTTAAACTCAAGACAATCAAGGTAAAACAGCGTTTCTTCAATTATTTCCTTTTCGTTGACAACAACCGCATCCTGATGAACAAGCGCGACGAACGAGATATTTGGGCAAACATGTATGATTTGCCCATGATCGAGACCGAATCATTACTGCCGATAAATGATTTACTTACTCATCCTGAACCAGTTAACTTGTTTGGTAACGACCTGCAAATTGCAGCAGTATCCAACGTAAAAAAACACGTACTCACTCACCAGCAGCTTTTTATCAGGTTTATCACCATAGTTAAACAACCTATAAGAATAAAGCCAAACTGGGTTTTCATAAAAGTAGAAAATCTGCAATCCCTTCCACTCCCGAAAGTAATTTTTATATTTTTAGATAATTTTTTAAATTAGAAATAAACATGTAATTTAGCGGGACAATTTGAACTATGTCTGGAATTAACAAAGTAATACTGGTTGGTCATTTAGGAAAAGACCCCGAAGTTCGCCAGTTAGAGGGTGGTATATCTGTCGCTAGTTTTCCCCTGGCTACGTCAGAAACCTTTAACAAAGACGGCAAAAAGGTGGAGCAAACCGAGTGGCATAACATTGTACTATGGCGTAGCCTGGCAGATGTAGCTGCTAAATTTCTTCAAAAAGGCAAGCTGGTTTACATTGAGGGTAAATTGCGTACCCGGTCGTTCGAGGACAAAGAGGGTGTTAAAAAATATACTACTGAGGTTGTGGCCGAAAACTTTACCATGCTGGGCCGAAAAACCGATTTTGAATCTGATTCATTCCAGCGAACAAAAGGAGCTGACGAAATGACTTCGGATCTGGACGATATTAATTTTTGATTTTCCCCAATTATATAAACCATAATTAAATTAAACCCGAAGCCGTCCGCCATCCAGGCGGATGGCTTTTTTATTTGCTTAAAACACACAATGCACCGCTTCAATTTTACGTTAAAGTAGTACTTTAGCCTACCTGTTAGCTTAATTTAAATCCGGATGAAAAAATTTCTTATTTATACACTGTTCAGTTTCTTGTTGATTAATGTTACCCGCGCCCAGACTGTCGATAGAACATCGTTTATCAGAGACAGTATGGATGTGTACGTTAATCGCGCGTTAACCAATTGGCGTATCCCGGGCGTAGCAGTTTGTATTATTAAGGATAACAATATAGTGCTGATGAAAGGCTATGGCATCAAAGAGCTGGGCCTGCCCGAGAAAGTGGACGAGAATACACTTTTTATGATTGGCAGTAATACCAAAGCTTTCACTGCTACCGCCATGGCCATGCTGCAGGAGCAAAAAAAACTATCGCTTGATGATAATGTAAGCAAATACCTGCCTTGGTTTAAGCTGGAGAACAAAGAAGCCGGCGACCAGGTGATCATCCGCGACCTGCTTAGCCACAGACTGGGTTTTAAGACCTTCCAGGGCGACTTTACTTTTTATAACAGCGACTTATCGCGCCAGCAAGTTATGGAGAAACTGGGGCAGATGAAGGCCACCTATCCGTTCAGGACCAAGTGGGGTTATACCAACTCTGCTTTTTTAACTGCTGGCGAGATCATACCGAAAGTAAGCGGCAAAAGCTGGGAGGCTTATTTGAAGGACAACATTTTTGCGCCGCTGGGCATGACCAATACCCTGGCGCTTACCGCAGACATGCCGCATTCGTTTGATCGTACGGTGCCGCATACTTTGATTGACGAACGCCTGAGCGCCGTGCCTTATGGCCAGCTGGATAACATGGCTCCGGCCATGAGTATATGCTCATCTGTAAGTGATATGGCTAAGTGGGTGTTTGCACAATTGAATAACGGCAAAGTTGGTTCAAGGCAGGTAATCCCCGAAGCGGCTATCCTGGCTACGCGCCAACCACAAGACTACGTAGGCAGCGTGCACCATGTTAATGGCGAAACCAATTATGAGTTATACGGCATGGGTTGGTTTTTGCAGGATTATGCAGGGCATCGTATTGTTATGCATGATGGCGGCGTAACCGGCTACGTTTCGTCGGTAACACTGGTGCCGCAGGACCACCTTGGCATTATTATCCTGACTAACACCGACGAAAATTCATTTTATGAAGCCCTGCGTTGGGAAATTATGGATGCTTACTTTAAACTGCCTTATCAAAACTACAGCGATAAATATTTAAGCGCTTATAAAAGCAATGCGGCTGCCGAGCAAAAAGTGATTAAAAAATTACGAGACTCGGTATTGCTTAACCTACAACCGGCCCAGCCTGCAGCAGCTTATATAGGCCGGTATCATAATGACCTATATGGTGATATGACCATTACCCAGGGCGAGGGCAATAACCTGGAGGCGCGCTTTGAGCATCATCCTAAAATGTATGTGAAAATGCAGCCCTTGGGCGGTAATCGTTTCTTTGCCGCATTCTCAGACCCCATTTATGGCAGAACGGTGTTTCCGTTCACCTTCCAAAACGGGCGGATAACAAGCGCTAAAATAAAAGTGGCCGACTTCGTTGAAGCCGACCCCTATGATTTTAAAAAAGTTAATTAATAAATTTATTGGATGGTGTTAAAGTGAGAGCTTCTCACGGGTCCACCTGTGCCAGTACTTACAGAGCCAAGCGCATAATTAGGGTTACTTGGCGTACCCGCATATTTAACCAGGTTACCGTCGTTTTGTAAAATCCAAAAATAAGTATTAGGAGAACAAGGACAAGAACCGGGAATATTTGCATCCCAGTATTTAGTAACGCCGCCGATGCCTTTCCATTCATTTATATCTCCAGTTAATGCAAACACAACCCAAAAAGCATCGGTCGCTTGCGGACCGCTGGCCCAATAAGCCGTTCCGGTGTTGTTGCACAATACCAAATTACCGTCAGTTTGGTAATTCAAATTAAATTCTCCGTTAGTTGATCGTAAAACAGTGGTTCCTGGCGTATATGTACTATATCCTGACAATGCATTACCAGGCGCGAAAAATGGAATACCTAAATTAATCTGTTCTTTTAAGCCGGCTTCATGCTCCATTTTTGCTCTGGCGACAAGATTTCTCTTACCAACAACAGGACTTAAATTAGAGAATGAGTTTTTGCTGAATGCTACGATGGCCAATACAGCGGCCAACACAATTAGACGTGTTTTCATGTGATAAAGATTTTGGTTAAAATTCGATGCGAATGTAACAAAATCTTTATTAACTATAAATTAAATCTATTTTTTTAAAATTGAACCATCTAAATTAATTCATTATGATGATCAACTTAATTAATAGAATGAAAGAGAAGTCGTCTAATTAATTTGTAAAGCCTAGCAAGGTTACGTGATAAATTAAGCAACTGTTAGGTGCAATACTGCCGGTAGAGGAACCTGTCGGGCCAAAAGCCAAAGCAGAAGGAACATACATGGTGATGGTTCCGCCTTTGCCAATAAATGGCAAGCCGATTACAAACGCTTTAAGATCAATTAACGGCAATGAAAAGTAATAACTGGTTTGCGTTTCAACAACCACGTCGTCTAAAGAATAAGCCTTATAACTAACTACAACATTTGATGATGCCGTTGGGTGCGGCGTTGTACCGGCAGTATCAATATGGTAATAAAGACCCGATGGATCTTTGGTTACATTGGTAATTGAATTCAGCGTAAAATAACTCTGTATCGCCTGATCGTCTAGTTTTGCTTGTGCAGTTGCATCAAACGGGGCCTGTACTGTTTTTCTGCATGATGAGAAAACGGCCACCATAGCTCCTACACAAAGTATTAGTAATAAATATTTTTTCATTTTTATATTTTTCTTTAACTCACCAGAATTGCTGCTTAATTAGCAGTAACCCCTTCCAAATCAACCGTATAAACCAGCACCGAATTACCCGGAATGCCATTTTGTGTTGCAAAACCATAAGCTTGGGCAGACGGCAAGATCAACATGATACGGCCACCTGTACCAATTTTAGGGATTCCGAATTGCAGTCCGGCTATAAATCCATTTAATTTAGATTGTACATCAATCACGTCGCCGATAACTACCCCATTCAAATACTCATAATGATAAGTAAGTTTTACGGTAGACAAAGCTGTGGGATTAGGCGCAGTGCCCTGGGTAACAATTTTATAATATACGCCTGTATTTGCATCCTTGGTATAAGATAGCTTATTGGCGTTTATATAGTCCTGAATTTTCTGGTCATCAATAATAGCCTGGTTCTTGGCCTGGGTAGTTGATATAATTTTTTGGCAAGACGATAAACCGGCAACCAACAGGGCAAATAGGAATAGATATTTTTTCATGCGTTTTTCTATGCAACTATACTTAAAAAAATAAGATGCTTTTAAATTTTAACATTTTTTAGCAATTACACAAACCTACAAATAATAGTCGGCTGTGTGTAGCGTTAACGGCAAACCGTGTAAACTATTATCTGTAGCCCGTTAAAGGGCTGTTTTTATCTTTAATTCATTCAATTGTGCATCGGCAATGGTTGACGGCGAATCAATCATTACATCGCGGCCCGAGTTGTTTTTAGGGAACGCAATCACGTCGCGGATAGAATCCAGCTCGGCAAATATCGAACACAACCTGTCAAACCCAAAGGCAATACCACCATGCGGCGGCGCGCCATACTCGAATGCATCCATCAAAAAGCCAAATTGTTTCTGAGCTTCTTCTTTAGTAAAGCCCAGGTGTTTAAACATCAGCGCCTGTAAATCGCGGTCATGAATCCGGATAGAGCCCCCACCAATTTCAGTACCGTTGATCACCAGGTCATAGGCGTTAGCACGAACATCGCCAGGGTTAGTATCCAGCAGCGCAATATCCTCAGGCTTTGGCGAGGTGAACGGATGGTGCATAGCGTGATAGCGCTCGGTATCCTCATCCCACTCTAACAACGGGAAATCAAGCACCCAAAGCGGCGCATAGGTTTTTTTATCACGTAAGCCTAAGCGAGAACCCATTTCCAGGCGCAGCTCATTCAATTGCTTACGTACTTTATCTGTTGTACCTGCCAATATCAGCATCAAATCTCCCTGCTCGGCTTCAAATGCAGCAGCCCAGTTGGTCAGGTCGTCTTCGCTATAAAATTTATCTACTGATGATTTTAAAGTACCGTCTGTATTATAACGGCAATAAATCATGCCGGTAGCACCAATTTGTGGACGTTTTAACCATTCGGTCAGTTCATCAATTTGTTTACGGGTATACTCGGCAGCGCCTTTGGCGTTGATACCAACAACCAGCTCGGCATTATCAAAAATGCCCAGGCCCTTACCCTTTACAATATCATTCAGCTCAACAAACTGCATCCCGAAACGGATATCCGGTTTGTCTGAGCCATATAAACGCATAGCATCGGCATATTGCATGCGCGGGAAATCATTAAACTCAATCCCTTTAACGTGTTTGAACAAGTGACGGGTTAAGCCTTCAAAAATATTCAGGATATCCTCCTGGGTTATGAAAGCCATCTCGCAGTCAATCTGGGTAAACTCAGGCTGACGGTCGGCACGTAAGTCTTCGTCGCGGAAACATTTAACGATCTGAAAATAGCGGTCGAAACCGCTCACCATCAGCAATTGCTTAAACGTTTGCGGCGATTGTGGCAGGGCATAAAACTCGCCCGGGTTCATGCGGCTTGGCACCACGAAATCGCGGGCACCCTCAGGGGTTGATTTGATCAGTACCGGCGTCTCTACTTCAATGAAGTTCAAAGCATCCAAATACTTGCGGATCTCTTGCGCCATTTTATGACGCAGCACCAGGTTATTACGGATAGGGTTACGACGCAAATCCAGGTAACGGTATTTAGCGCGCAATTCCTCGCCGCCATCTGTCTCATCCTCAATTAAAAACGGCGGAATTTTGGCCGCATTCAATATCTCAATATCAGCAACCACGATCTCAATCTCGCCGGTTGAAATTTTCAGGTTTTTATTCGTACGCTCTATTACAGTACCGGTTACTTTGATCACAAATTCACGGCCGAGTGAACGGCTTGTTTCGCGCAGGGCGTCGTCACTGTCGGTATTCAATACCAGCTGGGTTAAGCCGTAACGGTCGCGTACATCAATAAAAGTTGTGCCGCCCAAATCGCGCGATTTTTGTACCCATCCGCATAAAGTTACGGTTTGGCCTAAATTATCGATATTTAGTTCGCCGCAAGTATGTGTTCTTAACATAGTAAGTTTTTGTTAAAGTTCGCAAAAGTACGTTTTTGATTTCGAAATTCGGATTTTGGATTTCGAAATTAGTTGCGCGGTATAGCTTCGGGGACTCACCCCGCGGCTCTTCGAGCGCGACCCTCTCATCGCCTTTGGCGGAAAGAGGGTAAATACAAATCCTATAAACCCTCTTTCCCGCTTGCGGAAGAGAGGGTGACCAAGCGAAGCGATGGTCGGGTGAGTTTTCCCCAAACAACAAATCCGACATCAAACCTCCGATATCCGAAATAAAAAAATACCTTTGCCCTATAATTCTCAAGGGGTGCCTTGTTTTGGGATGAAAAATATTGCTGCAGCATATTTAACCAAACTGAAAGACAGGCTGAGATCAAACCCATTGTTTTGGATTAATTTCAATGTAGAGACGCAATATTTTGCGTCTTAAACATCCGAAAAAATGAGACACAAGATATTGTGTCTCTACAGAATCCAAAACATGCACCTGATCCGGGTAATGCCGGCGTAGGGAGAGGTAATAAGTTAAGTGTACTGCGTGTTCTACCCTGGCATGGAGATGGTTTAACATTTTTTTATTTACAAACTTTGAAAAAATTATTTACGGCATTATTTGCCCTGCTATTGCCTGTCCTGGCATCGGCCCAATTCTCGTTATCCGGGAAAATTACGGACCAAAAAACCGGCGAATCATTGCCCGGCGCAAGCGTCACCATTCAAAATTTAGCCATTAGCACTATTAGTAATGCAAGCGGCAAATACACTTTTAAAAATTTAAAAAATGGCAGCTACACCGTGGTTGTTAGTTACCTGGGCTATCAAACAGCTCAACAAACAACCGAAGTATCCGCTAACAGCACGCTCGATTTTTCATTAGTACACAGCACCACCGTAACCGAAGAGGTTACCGTAAGCGCCACCCGCGCGTCGGCCAACTCGCCCACAGCTTTTACTAATTTAAGCAAAAAGGATATCGACAAAAACAACTCGGGCCGCGGCTTTGAGTATTTGCTGGAGCAAACTCCGTCAACCGTTGTTACTTCAAATGCAGGTGCAGGCGTTGGTTATACCAGTATCCGCATTCGCGGCTCAGACCCAACGCGTATCAACGTAACCCTAAACGGCATCCCGATGAATGATGCGGAGGACCAGGGCGTATACTTTGTCGATCTGCCGGATTTGGCTTCGTCGGTAGATAATATCCAGATCCAGCGTGGCGTTGGTACCTCAACCAACGGTGCCGGTGCTTTCGGCGCCAGCATCAATATTCAAACCACCACCCGTCGCGATAGCGCTTATACCGAGTACAATGGCTCGGCCGGCTCGTACGGAACATTGAAAAATACGATAAACCTGGGCACCGGTTTATTGGGTGGTCATTTTTCGTTTGATGGCCGGTTATCTGATATGCATTCTGATGGTTATATAGACCGCTCGGCCTCTACCCTGCGCTCCTACTTTTTGAGCGGCGCTTACTATGGCAAAACCAGTGTGCTGCGTTTAAATGTTTTTGGCGGATATGAGCAAACCCACCAGGCCTGGGACGGCGTGCCCGAAGATAGCGTGAAGTTTGGTAACCGTAAATACAACGAGTTGGGCTATATCAATGCCACCGGGCAGAATTATCCAAACCAAACAGATAATTATAATCAGAACTATTACCAGTTGTTGTATAACCAGCAGATTAGTCCGCTGCTTTCTTTTAGCGGAGCTTTGCATTATACACACGGCTACGGTTATTACGAGGAGTATGTAAACGATGACGCTTTGAGCAATTATGGCGTTACGCCTGTAACCATCGGCGGCACTACCATCAGCTCAACAGATTTAGTGCGCCGCCTTTGGTTAAATAATGATTTTTATGGGGCAACCTATAATTTCAACTACAAGCCATCTACCAAATTAGACCTGACACTAGGCGGCGCTTATAATGAGTACAAAGGCCGTCACTACAACAACATCGAGTGGACACAGCAAAGTACCGACATACAGCCTGATTACGAATATTCGCGCAATACGGCTAAGAAAACCGATTTCAACCTGTTTACCCGTGCAGAATATCATATAGGTGATGTTTTATTGTATGGCGATATTCAGTATCGCCATATTGGGTACTCATTTTTGGGGTTTGATGAGAACCTGAATAATGTGCAGCAGCAGGTTAGTCTTGACTTTTTTAACCCCAAGGCCGGTATTACCTACCAGGTTACAGACAATAGCAATGTATATGCCTCCATCGCGGTAGGAAACCACGAACCTAACCGTAGCGATTATGTTAACTCGTCGCCATCAAGCCGACCTAAGGCCGAAAATTTGAAAGATTTGGAACTGGGCTACCGTGTGGCTCAATCAAACTTCACCGCAGGCATTAATGGCTTTTACATGCTGTATAAAAACCAACTGGTATTAACCGGCGCCCTGGATGATGTTGGCGAGGCCATTCGCACTAATATTGCCGATAGCTATCGTGCGGGTATTGAGTTGAATGGCAAAGTGCGCATTGCACAACAGCTAAGCTGGGCAGCTACTGCCACCTTAAGCACCAACAAAGTCAAAAACTTTAACCAGGTGTTGTTTGACGAAGGCGGCAACCCCGTTAATTTCAATTACGCTAAAACCGATATTGCCTACTCGCCAAACTTTGTGGGGTCGAGCACCATCAGCTATCAGCCTTGCCACAATACCGAGATCGCTTTTATCAGTAAATATGTAAGTCAGCAGTATTTGGACAATACCTCATCGACAGACCGCGACTTGCCGCGTTATTTTGTAAATGATGTGAGGCTAGACTATAACTTCAGCATTAAAAGCGTGAAGAACATTGGTATAGGTTTGTTGATCAACAACGTGTTCAGCACCAACTATCAATCGGACGGTGCAACTTATCCGGATGTTGAAGGCGGCAAAGTAGCTAACTACAACTATTGGTTTGCCCAGGCACCGATCAACTTCCTGGCGACATTGAGTTTAAAATTCTAACCATATCACAATAGCCCCGCATGTGCGGGACTATTGTCTTTTAAAGATTTTGAAAGATGACAACATTACATCAATGGCTGCACTTATTTGCCGTACAGGTAAGTGAGACTACCTTTTGGGAATGGGCAGCGGTAATACTGGGTATTGCCGAAGTGCTGCTGGCCAAGATCAATAACATATGGCTTTACCCTGCAGGGGTTGCCGGCACCATCATCAGCATTTACATTTTAATGATTGCCGGTTTGTATGCCGAGTCGGTTTTGAGCGTTTACTATATCGTGATGAGCGTTTACGGCTGGATCCACTGGATCACCCGCCGCAATGCGCCGCCGGTAAAAATAAGCTGGGCCACGCCGAAAGAGTGGGTAATTACTGTATTGATTGTAGTAATAGGCTGGGTGATATTTTATGTATTGCTCAAAAAATTCACCACATCTAATGTACCGGTCTGGGATGCCTGGGTAACCTCGACCGCGTGGGCTGGTATGTGGTTATTGGCACGGCGCAAAATGGAGAACTGGGTTTTATTGAACATCTCCAACCTGTTTGCTATCCCGCTGCTATGTTATAAACACTTGATCCTGTTTGCTGCGCTGACGCTGTTTCTGTTCATCGTCGCCATTTTTGGCTATTTTGATTGGCGGGCGATATGGAAAAAAGAGAATGACGCCGATTTAACCTTAACGCACTAAAGCTATGGAAAATCAAATACCACATCCATCAGCTTTTATTAGTGCGGATGATGTAAATATCATTAGGAAAAACGCTGCTGAAGCCGAGCGGCTGGGCATGCTGCACCCCGAACAATTAAAGATCGTTTATCGCGAAGCCTGGTTTAAATTATTGGTACCGCAAGTTTACAGCGGCAAGCAAATTACGTTATCAAATTTAGTACGCTTGCAGGAAGCCATCAGCTGGGCAGACGGCAGCACCGGCTGGGTAGTTACGCTTTGTAGCGGCGCAGGTTGGTTTGGTGGGTTTATCAATGCAGAGCTATCGCAACAAATATTTAATAACACTTGCGTTTGCCTTGCAGGCAGCGGCGCCGTGAGCGGCACAGCAGAAAAAACAGACAACGGTTATATTATTTACGGCTTCTGGAAATACGCCAGTGGCGTACATCATGCCACACATATTACCGCCAATTGCGCTATCACGCAAAACGGGCAACCTGTTTTAAGTGACGACGGCGGGCAGTTGGTGTTACCTTTCATTTTCGACAAGAAAGATGTCTCGCCTGTGCCTGCCTGGAAATATATCGGCATGATTGCTACCGGTAGCGATGCTTTCGAGATCAAAGACTTGCAAGTTGGAAAAGATCGTGCGTTTAAAATTGATCCGTCGGCCGTGGTAGTGGATGCGCCTTTATACCGTTACCCGTTTCTGCAATTAGCCGAGGCCACTTTAGCCGTAAACTTATCAGGCATTGCCGTGCATTTTATTGATTTATGTGCCGATATTTTTAATGACCGGATGAATCACCCGCGATTAACCCCATCGCAAAAAATTATATTGATTGATTCGCTGGCATTGGCTAACCGAGAGATGAGTGATTTGCGTAAGCTGTTTTTTGCGGCGGTAGATTTGTCATGGAAGGATATCGTAAAAAATAATTCGGTAAGTGATTCAAATTTAAATGAGGTAAGTATACATAGTCGCAAATTGGCTATATCTGCAAGAGAAATTGTCGACCGCCTTTATCCACTCTGCGGATTAGTCGCCGCCGGTTCTGATACAGAGATCAACCGTGCATGGCGGGATTTGCATACAGCTAGTCAGCATAGTTTGTTAACATTTGCGATGGCGTAGTCACCGTTTTTTCTAATTTGTCATCTCGACCGTAGGGAGATATCTATACACATGCTTAGAATTGCGCGTGTATAGATCTCTCCTCGTTCCTCGTCGAGATGACAAATTTTTGTGTAGGAAGATTGGTTTTACGACAAAGACACCTCCTTTTAACTTAACATTAACTTCACATGCAGTTATAATGCTATACTGATATTTGGTATCTTAATGTTTAAGCTATATGAAAACTAAATATCTGTTATTATTGGTTGGTGTGTGCACCATTATCAATGTTAACGCACAAACCAAAGCTAAAAAAACAGCAAACTTAATAACAGAGTCTGCTACCTCAACAGACCTTCCCCGCCCTAAACTGGTTGTGGGTATTGTGGTAGACCAAATGCGTTGGGATTATCTTTACCGCTATTATTCGCGCTATGGCAATACTGGTTTTAAACGCCTGCTTAACGAAGGCTTTAGCTGCGAAAACACCAATGTAGATTATATACCGACCGTAACTGCAGCGGGCCATACAGCTATCTATACAGGCTCTGTGCCTGCCATCCATGGTATTGCCGGTAATGATTTCATTATCCAGGCTACCGGCAAATCTATGTATTGTACAGACGATACAACGGTACAAAGCGTTGGCGTAGATGGCAGCAAAACGGGGCAGATGTCGCCGCGTAACCTGATGACTACTACCGTTACCGACGAATTAAGACTAGCCACCAATTTTAAATCGAAAGTAATTGGCATCGCATTAAAGGACCGTGGTGGAATTTTACCTGCCGGCCACACCGCAAACGCGGCTTATTGGTTTGATGATAAAAGCGGCAACTGGATTACCAGTACCTATTACATGAAAGAATTACCTAAATGGGTAAAAGATTTCAACGACCAAAAACTACCGGAAACTTATTTGAAATTAGATTGGACCACCCTTTACCCCATTGATACCTATACCCAAAGCACAGCCGATAACAATGCCTATGAAGGTGCATTTAAAGGAGCCGACAGCCCGACTTTCCCGGTTAAAACATCAGGCATGTATAAGGGTAATTTAGGGTTAATCCGCAGTGTGCCGTTTGGCAATACGTTTACTTTAGATCTGGCTATTGCGGCCATTAACGCCGAGCAATTGGGCACCCGTGATGCTACCGACTTTTTAGCGATGAGCCTTTCGTCTACCGATTATGTGGGCCATCAGTTTGGTATTAACGCCGTTGAGATTGAAGATACCTACCTGCGTTTAGACCGCGACCTGGGTGCTTTTTTAACTTACCTTGATGCTAAAGTAGGCAGAGGCAAATACACGGTATTTTTAACTGCCGATCATGGCGCCGCGCATAATCCGGCCTTTTTGAAAGATCAAAATATACCCGCAGGTGTATGGGATGATGCAATATCTTTAAAGGATATCAATGCTTATTTGCTGGCTAAATACAAAGTAGATGGCATGGTACTAAGCTTTAACAATTACCAGGTTAACCTGAATAACTACGCAATTAAATATCTAAGACTAGACGAGCAACAGGTAAAAAACGACTGTATCGCGTATTTACAAAAGTTGCCTTATGTTGCGTTTGCAGTTGATATGCAGAACATACAAAGCGCCAATATCCCGGAGGAATTACGTAGCCGCATCATCAACGGTTACAACGTTGAGCACAGTGGCGTTATCCAGATCATTTTAAAACCGGGTTGGTTTACCGGCCATGGCACCAATGATAAAGGCCCAACCGGTACCACCCATGGCACCTGGAACCCATATGATGCACACATCCCGCTGGTATTTATGGGCTGGGGCATTAATCACGGCTCGACCGCGCGTGAGGTACACATGACAGATATTACGCCGACGCTGTCTGCTTTACTTCATATTCAGGTACCCAATGGCTCTATCGGGCAGCCGGTGATCGAGGTGTTGAAGTAAAAATATTGTCATTGCGAGGAGGAACGACGAAGCAATCGCACGCGTTAACGCCGTCCTCCTTGCGATTGTCATGCTACGCTCGCAATGACAATTTCCATTTGATGAGCCGCACAACAAAACAACTTGAGCTTTACAACAAAGCGCTGCCGCTCATACTGCCATACCTTTGTCTTAAACAAAATCAAAAAGACAATGGCAAAAATATGGTTTATAACAGGTGCCTCCCGCGGATTGGGACGCAGCCTGACCGAGGCGGTACTGGCAGCTGGCGATAAAATAGCAGCTACAGCACGCAATACCGACGCGCTTAACGACTTGGTTGAAAAACACCCGGATCAAATCCACCCGATACAATTAGACGTTACCGATTACCAACAAGTCGATAAAGCTGTTGCTGACGCGATCTCTACTTATGGCCGCATCGACATATTGGTAAACAATGCTGGCTTTGGCATCATTGGCGCAGCAGAAGCATATACAAATGAGCAGGTACGTAGTCAGTTGGAAACTAATTTATATGCCCCTATACAAATAACCCGTGCTGTGTTGCCGCACATGCGTAAGCAGCGCTCTGGTCGTATTTTACAGATCAGCTCGATAGGCGGCCGGGTTGGCAATGCAGGTGTAACTATGTATCAAGCCGCCAAATTTGGATTAAGTGGTTTTAGCGAGGCGCTAGCTAAAGAAGTTGAGTCATTGGGTATTTATGTTACCAGTGTCGAGCCGGGTGGATTCCGTACTGATTGGGCGGGTGCATCGATGAGCTACGCTCCGTCAGTTGAAGGCTATGAAGATACCGTCGACAAACGCGCCGAATATTTTCAGGCCGGCAGCTTTGTGCCTGTTGGCGATCCGGATAAAGCAGCAAAAGTAATGGTTGAGTTGGTTGATAGCCCCGAGCCACCGATACATTTGGTGTTGGGCAGCGAGGCCATCGGCTTTTTAAATCACGCCAACCAGGTTCGACAAGAAGAACAGGACAAATGGTTGCCGGTAAGTTTATCGACAGACCATGCAGATTCTGAAGATTTTGCAAATACGGATTTTGCTAAGAGTTTTTTGAAGAAGTAAAAGCATAAGCACATCCTTATATAGCGTCAGACTCACCCGGTCTTCACTTCGTTTGACCACCCTCTCTTCGCCTTCGGCGGAAAGAGGGTATTTTATTTATTAAATAACCCTCTTTACCGCTTGCGGAAGAGAGGGTCGACGAGCAACGCGAAGTCGGGGTGAGTCCTCGGCGGAAATCATTATTAATTGTTTTATACCTTAGTACCAATGCCACCAACCAATAGCATCATCCCAACTCAAATACTCTATTCCTGCTACGCTCATGCCAGCAGCGAGGGCGAGCAATTTATAGCCGAGCATATTTTCAGCTTTATCTTTTCGGGTAACCAAATGATGCGTGTTGGCGATAGGACGTTTGAGTTTCAACCCGGCGACTTCCGGTTTTTCCGGAAGAACCAATTATGTAAATTCAGGAAACAACCTGTTCCCGGCGGCGAGTTTATATCGTTATCGATAAGGCTGGATAAAACAACATTGCAAGCCATGAGTCAGGAATTGAATCTGCATGCTGACCGACAATATATTGGCGACGAGATTTTGCAACTTGAGCCAAACGACCTGCTGCGAGGCTTCGTGGAATCCATGAAACCCTATCTAAAAGCAGGTCAAGATATCGATCCTATGATAGCCGGGTTAAAGGTTAAAGAAGCGGTAATGCTATTGCTGCAAATCAATCCGCAGCTAAAAAATATTTTGTTTGATTTTGCCGAACCGGGCAAGATGGATCTCGAAGCTTTTATGACCAAAAACTATAAGTTCAATGTAGACATTAACCGCTTTGCCTATTTAACCGGCCGCAGCCTGGCCACGTTTAAAAGAGATTTCGAGCGAATTTTTCATACCTCCCCTAACAAATGGCTGCAGCAAAAGCGCCTGGATGACGCACATTACCTCATCAAAGAAAAAGGCTGGCGATCGTCGGATGTATATATGGAAGTTGGTTTTAAAGATCTTTCTCACTTCTCTTTTGCGTTTAAGAAAGCTTTTGGGGTGGCGCCGTCAAGGTTGTGACAAATCACATTGTCATTGCGAGGAGGAACGACGAAGCAATCGCACGTTGCAAAGTTCGCGATTGCCACGCTTCGCTCGCAATGACAAACTTTCTATCCCTCCAACAAAAACACCAATAGTTCTTTAGGGCCATGAGCGCCCAGCACCAGCGTTTTCTCAATGTCGGCGGTGCGGCTTGGGCCGGTAATGTTTGATATCATGGATGGGATATTGCCGTTGTATTTTTTCTTAATCAACGCGAAGCCATCTTTTAAATCAGGCACCAATTGCGAGGTATAAGCCAGCACAATATGCACTTCGGGATAAATGCTCAGCCTGCGGCCTGCAAGTTGCCCGCTTGACACCATTATGCTGCCATTACGCGCCACCAAAGCTTCGCAAAGGGTAATACCGACTTCGGCCTGGGTAAAGTCTTTATCAGTCTCAAAAAACGGGTATTCGTAACGGTTCAACACCTCCTGTAAAGCCGGCTCCCAGCAGTAAATTTTGCGCCAGCTGCGTTTTTCGGCCAGTTCAAGCAGTACCGCAATAAAGTCCACTTCATCCTCGCAGAAGGCGAACTGTCCTTGTACGGCGCTGAACTCTTCGGCAAACATCAGGTCCAGATCCTCGGGTGCCGGCGGATACATCGGCAGGGTTTCCAGGTTTGGATAAGGATTATCTCTTTTCTCTAACAGGGCCTGTCGGATCTTCTTTAGCAGCTTTTCTTTGGATGTGGTAATATCTCGCATTAAATCGGTTTATTTTGACCTTAGATGTAAAAAATAGTATAAAATAAAAAAGTCCTTAGCGGTAAGTTTAAAACTTTAAGCTAAGGACTTTGAATGGCTTTTATTTATTCGCCCTGATTGGCTTCTTTTTCCTCAGGATTTCTTTCAAATGTTCCGGAGTGGTCAACCACACCTTCATGCTGTAAACCTTGTGCAGCAGCTTCCTGGTTTGCGCCGGGATCGTCTACACCATTCACAAACTCATCATAAGTAGTGCGGTGCTCAAATGGGCGTTTACCTAAGATCTCTTCCAAATCAGATTGGAACAAAATCTCTTTCTCCAATAGTTTCTCTGCCAGTTTGATCAAACCTTCGCGTTTATCTAACAGCAACTGTTTGGTACGTGCATACACCGCGTTGATCTGGCCACGTACTTCGTTATCAATCAGCTCTGAAGTTTTTTCAGAGTATGGTTTGTTAAACTGGTATTCGCCCTGTGTATCATTGAAAGATACGTTACCTACTTTTTCATTCATACCATAGATAGTAACCATGGCGTATGATAATTTGGTAATGCGCTCTAAATCGTTTTGCGCGCCGGTAGAAATCTTACCGAAAGTAATATCCTCGGCAACACGGCCACCCATCGTCATACACATACCATCTTCTAACTGCTCGATGGTATACAAGAACTGTTCTTTAGGCAAGTATTGCGCATAACCCAACGCAGCAACACCACGCGGCACGATAGATACCTTAACCAACGGATCAGCATGTTCCAGGAACCAGCCTGCAATAGCGTGGCCCGCTTCGTGATAAGCAACAATGCGTTTTTCTTCAGGAGATATAATTTTGTTCTTTTTCTCCAAACCCCCAATCACACGGTCAATAGCATCCTGGAAATCCTGCATATCTACCGCCTCTTTGTTACGGCGTGCCGCAATAAGGGCAGCCTCGTTACAAACGTTAGCAATCTCGGCACCGGCAAAGCCAGGAGTTTGTGCCGATAGTTTTTTAGCGTCAACACCTTCGGCCAGTTTAACCGGTTTTAAGTGTACTTTAAATATCTGTTCGCGGCCAATCAAATCTGGCTTATCAATAGATACTTGTCTGTCAAAACGTCCGGGGCGTAATAAAGCCGAGTCTAATACGTCAGGACGGTTAGTAGCTGCCAGGATAATGATACCAGAGTCGGTACCAAAACCGTCCATCTCTACCAATAACTGGTTCAATGTATTCTCACGCTCGTCGTTACCACCTACAATATTGTTTTTACCACGGGCACGGCCAATAGCGTCAATCTCATCAATAAAAATAATACACGGCGCTTTGTCCTTAGCCTGGCGGAACAGATCACGAACACGTGACGCACCCACGCCCACAAACATCTCCACAAAATCAGAACCTGACAGTGAGAAGAAAGGCACCTGCGCTTCGCCGGCAACAGCTTTAGCTAATAACGTTTTACCGGTACCTGGCGAGCCTACTAAAAGCGCGCCTTTGGGTATTTTACCGCCCAGGTTGGTATATTTTTTAGGGTTTTTCAAGAAATCGACGATCTCCATTACCTCTTGCTTCGCTTCTTCTAAACCGGCAACATCATTGAAGGTAACCGATACTTGTGCCTCTTTATCAAACAAGGTAGCTTTTGATTTACCGATGTTGAAGATCTGACCACCGGGGCCGCCACCTGCACCACCACCCATACGGCGCATAATAAACATCAGCACCACCGCAAACAGCACAATCATGATAACGCTTTGTACCAAGCCGTTAGATAGCAGGCTATCATGCGGTACATATTTAACGCTGATGCGTTGTGCCTCGGGCACGTCTTTCTGTGCGTTGGCAATAGATTGTTTTAAGCTCTCAAACGATGCATCAGTAAAAGTAAACTGGGGGTCGCCGGGGCTTCTGCCAAAGGCGTTCTGCTGTTTAGCAACCTCGGCATATTGCGGCTTCTTTAAGCTGTCTTTTTTAATGTGAACGTCGGCTACCAGGTAGTCGCCATTTTTATAGGCCTCCACGTAATCCACGTCGCCGGGCTTAAGCATTTCGGTTTCGAAACGCTTAAAGTCAATTAAATTACTACTAGTATTGCCAGAAAAATAAACCACACCCAAAAACACAGCTATCGCAACTGCATATAGCCACATAAAACTAAATTTAGGTGGCTTAGGCGCTATTCTTTTATTCGGTATCTTTCTTATCGGTTTTGGTTTATCCAATTTCTTATCTTCCATTTGTCGTTTAAATCTCTCTTGTAATTAAAAATCAATGCTGTAAAATTAAGCGCTCTTATAGCTCTTTATCTCAGCATCTCCCCACAGGTCCTCTACTCCGTAATATTCGCGTTTGTCTGTTCTGAAAATGTGGACCACCACATCTATATAATCCAGCAGTATCCATTCTCCATATTCCAGGCCCTCTTTGCGCCAGGGGTCCTGTTTTAAGGCTTTGTAAATCTCTTCTTCAATGCTATTGGCTATGGCTTTGACTTGTGTGGATGAATCGGCATGACATATTACAAAATAATCTGTCACTGAACTGTGGAGATTACGAAGGTCTAGCCTTACTATGTCGTTCCCTTTCTTTTCCTGTATGCCGTGTATGGCTAATTCAGAAATATAACCTGATTCACTGGTCGCTTTATTTTTTGCCATTAAAAAGAATTAGTTTTGAACGTTTTTGAGTTTAGCATTATTATAAATATAACATTGCAAAATAACATATTTTCAGGATTATTTGTTGGACAAAATTTACTGACATTAAAAGAAGTAGACTCTACCAACACTTTCCTTAAAAACCTATTGTCAAATTCCAAGCCAGTACCGGAGGGAACGGTCATTATGGCAGAGACGCAATTTGCCGGCCGCGGTCAGCAGAACAATAAATGGCACGCCGAACCGGGCAAAAACCTGACCTTCAGCCTTCTTTTAAAACCACATTTTTTGGACATCGGCAACCAGTTTGACCTAAACCGGGCCATCAGTATGGGCGTTTATGATACACTGTGTCCGTTATTGGGCAATATGCTTAAAATCAAGTGGCCCAATGACATATACTATGGCGATAAGAAACTGGGCGGCATGTTGATCGAAAATTTATTGCAGGGCAGCCAGATCAAAAACTCGGTAATTGGGATAGGGTTAAACATCAACCAGCAAAACTTTCCGGACGATGCCGCCAACGCCACATCTGTAAAACAGATATTACAGAGGGATTACGAACTTAAAGATATATTAGCTGACATTTGCAACAACATTGAAGCCTGGTATTTAAATTTAAAAGCCGGTAAAACAAGTGTTGTAAGGAATACATATTTATCGCGACTATACTGGTATAGCCAGGAAAAACATTTTAGAGCAGCCGGGCAAGAATTTACAGGTACCATTACCGGTGTTAAAGATAATGGCCTGCTGGTAGTAAAACACAACGATACTGAAACCACCTATAACCTTAAAGAGATAGAATTTTTAAACAAACAACCATGAAAAAAGCATTAGCTATAATTGCCGCCTTATTTTTAACCGTTGGCGCTTATGCCCAAATTGAAACACCTGTTAAATGGGCTTATGCTGCCAAGAGAACCAGCCCTACAGAGGTTACCGTTTTCTTAAAAGCAAGCATAGACCCGGGCTGGCATATTTACTCATTGAATGTAAAAGATGGCGGGCCTATCAAAACATCATTCACCTTTGCAAAGTCTAAAGACTATATATTGGGTGGCCCTGCTACCGAGCCAAAAGCAACCACCCGTTTTGAAAAGGCTTTTAATATGGATGTAAGCTTTTTTGAGAAAGAGGTGATCTTCCAGCAAAAAATAAAATTAAAATCAGCCAGGGTTACTGCCATAAAAGGGTCTTTAGAGTACATGACCTGTAACGATTCAAAATGTCTGCCACCGGACGATGTTAATTTTTCTATCCCTTTAGGTAAATAATTTATAGCGATGACAGCAGCGCCCAAAAGTTTTTTTGTGACGAGGATAGTATTGATTAGCCTGGTAATTTTTGCCGGTTTGTTTGGCAATATAAAACCGGCGATGGCACAATCTGCCGATACCGGCGGAGTTACTTTTACCAGCATTCCTACCGCGGCAGATAGCATAGCTATGCATAAACAAATGCAAACTACGCTGCAAAAAACAAAAAGCGCGCTTAAGCAGGTACAGGCTGCTGCAACCCAAGCAAGTACCGAAAGTGCGGGCAAGCCCAAATCCCTCTGGGAGATCTTTATTGCCGGTTTTTTGGGCGGCCTGGCCGCCGTAGTTATGCCTTGTATTTACCCGTTGCTGCCACTAACAGTGAGTTTCTTTACCAAAAAAGCCGGCTCGCGGGCTAAAGGTATCGGGCAGTCATTACTTTACGGCTTGTCTATTATCATCATTTATGTTGGATTAGGGCTGATCATCTCCGGGCTATTTGGTTCTGATGCTTTGAATGCTTTAGCAACCAACGGTATATTTAATATTTTCTTTTTCCTGCTGCTGGTTGTATTTGGCATCTCGTTTCTGGGAGCTTTCGAGATCACCCTGCCAAGCTCATTAGGTAATAAACTGGATGCCAATGCCGATAAAGGCGGCATTGCCGGTATTTTCTTTATGGCTGCCACTTTAGTGGTGGTATCATTCTCCTGCACCGGCCCTATCATAGGCACTTTACTGGTAGAGGCTGCCTCAAAAGGCGACAGGCTTGGTCCGGCTATTGGCATGCTGGGTTTTTCTGCTGCTTTAGCTTTGCCATTTACCGCTTTTGCCTTGTTCCCATCGGCATTGAAATCATTGCCAAAATCTGGCGGATGGTTAAATACCGTAAAGGTTTGCCTGGGCTTTTTAGAGATTGCTTTTGCGTTGAAATTCTTGTCGAACGTAGACCTGGCTTATCATTGGAACTGGTTTAACCGCGATATTTTCTTGTCGATCTGGATTTCGCTGGGCGTTTTGCTTGGTTTATATCTTTTAGGAAAGATCAAGTTTGAGAATGACAGCGATACAGATCACGTATCTGTTCCGCGCTTTTTTATGGCCACCCTGGTTTTTGCCTTTGTGGTGTATATGATCCCCGGTTTATGGGGCGCGCCGCTTAAACCATTGAGTGCATTCCTGCCGCCTATCGCAACGCAGGAGTTTGATTTATCACCCGTTCCGGGAAATGCGGCTTCAGGCGGTACCCCAACCAAAACATCATCATTAATAAAAAAATACGCTGCCAATTATACCCGCATTGCTACCCGCGGACTGGATGCCTGGTACGATTATGATCAGGCGCTGCAGGTATCGAAAGAATTGCACAAACCCATTATGATTGACTTTACCGGCTTTAACTGCGTAAACTGTCGCCAAATGGAGGCTGATGTATGGACAGATTCGCGCGTATTCAATCATCTTCAAAACGATTACATTTTGTTGCAATTGGTGGTTGATGATAAAGCCGAACTCGATCCTTCAGAACAATTTACATCGACCTATAGCGGTAAAAAAATCACCACGCTAGGTGGCAAATGGAGCGATCTGGAAGCTTCGCGCTTTAATGCTAACTCGCAGCCTTTCTATGTCTTATTGGATAGCGACGGCAATATGCTGACCGATAAAAACGGTGTAGCCATTCCCCCATCGCCGGCAAATTATAATGTAGAGGGCTACCTGAAATTTTTAGAAAGCGGAATTAGCGCTTATCAAAGTGCGCAACAAGCCAAAAAATAACTTAAATTTGCGCCGAAAACGGCAGGTTATGTAGTTGCTTGCCGTTAATCAGGTACAAATACAAATCTGCCATTTATAGCTAATGACTCCGATAAAAAAAATAGGGATTTTTACGTCCGGTAGCGACTCTCCAGGAATGAATGCCGCCATCAGGGCGGTAGTACGAACGTCCATTTTTTACAATATTGAAATTGCCGGTATCCGCCGTGGTTTTGAAGGGATGATTAATGGCGATATCTACGAGATGAATACCAAATCGGTATCAAATATTATTCAGCGCGGAGGTACTTTACTAAAAACAGGCCGCAGCGAATACTTTAAAACCGCCGAAGGTCGTCAAAAAGCTTACGAACAATTAAAAATAAACGGGATAGATGCACTGATTGCCCTGGGTGGCAATGGTACTTTGAAAGGCGTACGCGAGTTTGGCGATGAATATCAAGACATCAAGATCATTGGCATACCGTGTACAATCGATAATGACTTACGCGGTTCTGACTTTACCATTGGTTATGATACTGCCATTAATACGGTTATAGAAGCGGTTGATAAGATCCGCGAAACTGCCGAATCGCACGACCGTTTGTTTATTGTTGAAGTAATGGGCCGCGACTCGGGCATGATTGCCTTGCGCACAGGCATGGGTGTAGGTGCCGAAGCAGTGCTGGTACCAGAAACCAGATCAGACATCAACGCGTTATTTGAGCGCCTGGAAAAAGGCCGGAAAGACAAAACGTCTAAAATAGTAATGGTTGCCGAGGGCGATGAGCCGGGCAGCGCTTTCGAAATAGGTAAAGCCATCATGGAAAAGTTCCCGCATTATGATACCCGTGTATCTGTATTGGGTCACATTCAGCGTGGCGGTAAACCAACCTGTATGGACCGTGTATTGGCCAGCCGCTTAGGTGTAGCAGCCGTAGAAGCACTAAAAGATGGCCACACCGGCGAAATGGTAGGCCTTATTCATAACGATATAGAATTTACGCCATTCGGCCAATCTGTAAAACATCACCATGAGGTAAATGAAGAGTTTACCAGGATTGTGGAGATGCTGTCATTGTAAGCTAAAAGTTTAAAGAATATTAAAAGGCCGGTTTTCCGGCCTTTCTGTTATTTGACAGGTTGATTTATTAAAGCAACTTCTCCGCAACTTCCTTCCAGGTATTTACACGCTCGTATTCTGTAAGCAGCACATTATGTGGCGATGTAAACAACAACTTACGTCCGTTAAAGCGGGTAAAGTTTTTGGTACGATCATCTATCATTATATCCGTATTGACAATCTTATGTCCGCAAAAAACAATATTGGTCCAGCTGATGAAAGGGAAATAATCTGCCAGCCAGGCTTGCTTGTCTTCTAACGAAAGCGGGAACTCGGTAGCGGCCGATACGATAAATACATCGTACTTTTTATGCAGTTCGGCAAGCACCTCCTGGCTATCCGGTATCACTTTCAGATCGCGGAAAAAACCTTTTCGGTTAATGTATTCGCGCAGGGTATGATCCAGCTCGGGCGGCAGCAATTCGCGAAATTCTTTACCATGCATTTGGTCTAACGTGTAGTTATACCCGTGTTCTTGCTGGTAAATGGTTATAAATTTGTCAATGGGGTCGGCAATAACCTCGTCCATATCTATGGCTATGCTTAGTTTATTCATAGCGCAAATCTCTTGTTTTATAGGCTAATTACCTGATTTTAAAGTTTGTTTTTTTATTTAACTGATAATTACTACTTTTGCATCCCCGCTGAAAGAAACTCCGGGGAAATGTTGAACACATAAATTAAAAACAAACATGGCAACTAAAATCAGATTGCAAAGACATGGTAAAAAGGGGAAACCTTTTTATTACATCGTAGTAGCAGACGCCCGTGCACCACGTGATGGTCGCTTCATTGAGCGTTTAGGTTCTTACAACCCAAACACAAACCCTGCTACAATTGACATTAACTTCGACAAAACTTTTACCTGGGTTGACAATGGTGCCCAGCCAACAGATACTTGTCGTGCTATTCTTTCGTACAAAGGCGTACTTTACAAAAAACACTTACAAGGTGGCGTTAAAAAAGGTGCTTTAACTCAAGAACAAGCAGATGCTAAATTTACCGAATGGTTAGATCAAAAAGACGGTAAAATTACCGGCAAAAAGACCGACCTTTCTACAGCTAAACAAACTGCCCGCAAAGCAGCTTTAGAAGCTGAGGCCAAGAAAAAAGAAGAAAGAGCTGCCGCTATTGCTGCTAAAAACACTCCAGAAGTTGAAGCTGTTGAAGAAGAAGCACCGGTTGCTGAAGCTGAAGAAGCTCCTGCTGCTGAAGTTACTGAAGAAGTGGCTCCGGCTGCTGAAGAAGCTCCTGCCGCTGACGAAACTCCGGCTGCTGAATAATTCTTTAATAGAATCAAGAACTAAGAGTCAAGAATCAAGACTATTTATAATGGCGAGGCACCTAACAGGTTCTTCGCCATTGTTGTTTAACCTCACCCCGGCCCTCTCCAAAGGAGAGGGAGATACAGAGGACAGTAATACTATAAAAAAGCAAATCCTCTCCTTTGGAGAGGATTTAGGAGAGGTAATATGAAAATCGAAGACTGTTTCCGCATCGGCAGCGTACTAAAAACCAAGGGCCTAAAAGGCGAAATGCAGCTATATGTTGATTTCGACGGGTTGGACGATATCACATTTGACGCTATTTTTATTGAGATAGCCGGCAAGCTGGCGCCGTTTTTTGTAGAGTCTATCAAATACAATCATAACAACCAGGCCTATCTATACCTGGAGGATGTGGATACTATTGAGAAAGCTACGCCCCTGGTAAAAAAAGATATCTACCTGTCTAACAAACTCAAACCAAAAAAGAAAAAGAAAGAGTTTACCCTGCTTGACTTAGAAGGTTTTACCGCTGTTGATATCAACGAAGGCGAATTGGGTGTAATTACCGACATTCACGAATTTCCGCAGCAATTGGTAGCCGCCGTAACCTACAAGGGTTTCGAAGTGCTATTTCCGCTCAATGAAGACATCATTACAGGTATTGATGCGGTAAAAGAGATCCTGACTGTTGATTTACCGGAAGGATTGCTTGATATTTACATGGATTAATAATCCTTGTATGAAAGCCCTGTTGACATTTGCCCTGCTATTACTTTTTTGCCTTAGCGTAAATGCGCAAACATCTTTAACCGTTGCTACAAACCGGGTTGGAGAAATTGTACCCAGCAAAATCTCGGGGAAACACGCTGTCACTATTCCCGCAGGCGACAGCGTAGTTCTGTTAAGCTACTCTTCTAAAGTACAAGCCTGGTATGCGCAATACAACGATATTACCGGCGAAATTGCCGATAGCCTGATAAACCAAAGCCCGGCTTATACAGCTTTCAAAAACACTTTTATAGCTCGAGATCACAAAACAGAAATGATCAGCAAATACGGGCCATTAAATGGGGCATCTATAGCTAATGGCATTGTTAAAATCGGCATGACCAAAGTTATGGTTGAAGATGCCTATGGTAAGCCCGATAATATAAACCGAATTTGGAGCGGCGGCGCCATGCAAGAACAATGGGTTTATGAACGCCTGCCAAACGGTAAACCCGGATACTTTACTTTTGTGAACGGTAAATTAATAAACCGAAAAGACTGAGCCGATTGACATCCGATGTTTACGCTTATGTTCTTAATTTAGTAGAGAAGTACTTATTTAAGATGACGAGGATTAAGCCTGCGTTAATGAATATCGAACACCGAATTCGAATAATGAATGATGAAGTACATTGGCGTTCGATATTCAAAATTCATTAGTCGATATTTATCTCATGGAAACAAAAACAGCTTTCGCGCCCCTACTTACCCTTAATCAAGGAACAACCGATATCGATTTTTACAAGAACGCTTTCGGCGCTACCGAGAATTTTCGCATTCTGAATGATGATGGTTCTATACACGTGGCCGAACTGGTTATTGATGACGCAGTATTTCATCTGCACGAAATGATGCCTCAACATACACACAAAGTTAGTCCGGATGCTAATAAAGGCACTACGGTTGTTATTGGTTTATTTGTTGCCGATGTAAAGGCGGTTTTTGATCAGGCCATTGCTGCAGGTGCAACCATCATATCGCCGGTTATTGATTATGAATACGGCTACCGCCAGGGCGAATTGCAAGATCCCTTCGGCCATCGCTGGACCATACAGTGCCGAATTTAGAATCAAGAGACAAGAACCAAGAGTCAAGACCTTGGACGCTTCATATCTTGATTCTTGGCTCTTGATTCTTGTCTCTAACAAAAAAACTATCTTTGCCCCATGCGTTTTGACATTATTACCGTATTGCCCGGCTTGCTGGATAGCCCTTTTGCCCACTCTATTTTACAGCGCGCGCAAAAAAAGGGGCTGGCCGAAATACACGTGCATAACCTGCGCGATTATGCCGATGGCAAACAAAAAAGCGTTGACGACTATCCTTACGGCGGCGGCAGTGGCATGGTGATGACCATTGAACCTTTTGCCAAATGTATTGAGGCCCTGAAAGCCGAGCGTACTTATGACGAGGTGATCTTTATGTCGCCGGATGGTGAGACGTTAAACCAGGGTATGGCCAACCAACTATCGGTTAAGCAGAACTTCATTATTTTATGCGGACATTATAAAGGCATCGACCAGCGTATCCGCGATATTTTTGTCACTAAAGAAATTTCCGTAGGCGATTATGTACTATCCGGCGGTGAGCTGCCTGCGGCTATTGTGGTTGATGCGGTGGTGAGGTTGATTCCCGGTGTATTGTCTGACGAGACTTCGGCTCTCTCCGATTCTTTCCAGGATGGGCTGCTTGATGCCCCCGTTTATACCCGCCCTGCCGACTGGAACGGACACAAAATTCCGGACATTTTATTGAGTGGCAACACGCCCGAGATAGAAAAATGGCGTTTTGAGCAAGCTGTTGAGCGCACCAGGCAACGCCGGCCAGATCTTTTAGAGTAATTTGATCGAGTTGCAGGCTATTGATTTTCGGCCTTTAGTACGGTATTTTGACCATTTTTTGTTAATAAAAAACTAATTGTTGAAATTTTTAAATTCCACTTTTTAAATTCAAAAATAATCCCTATAATTGCAATCCGATTTTTACGGGTTAAAAATCGCATTTAGAGCTTAAAATCATGGATTTAGTAAAATTTGTAGAAGAGCAAACAGTAACAATTAATAAATTCCCGTCTTTCAAAGCAGGAGATACTGTAAGCGTACATTATAAAATCAAAGAGGGAACCAAGGAACGTATCCAGGTTTACCAAGGTGTAGTTATCCAACGCAATAGCACTGGTGTTTCTGAGACATTTACTGTACGTAAAGTTTCAAACGGTATTGGTGTTGAGCGTATTTTCCCTGCTAACTCGCCAAATATTGACAAAGTAGAAGTTAACAGCCACGGTAAAGTGCGTCGCTCTAAACTTTACTACCTGCGTGCCCTTACCGGTAAAGCAGCTCGTATCAAATCAAAAAGAGTGTAATTACAATCATACTTTAAAAAACCTTCCCGGCACAACCAGGAAGGTTTTTTTTTGCCTTGAAATTTATTTAAGTTTTAAGTATAATCGTGCAGCAAAAAACCGAACCGGGGAGGGCTTCAATTGCTGCAGCAAGCACTCTTGCCTCCGCTAAGGCACGGCCAAATCAATGGTCGCCCAATCTTCATCAGAGACAAAACAAGGGCTTACAGTCGCCCAAAAGCCCACTAGCAAATAAAGGATGATCTACCCTCTTTCCCGCTTGCGGAAGAGAGGGTGATCGAGCGAAGCGATGATCGGGTGAGTCCTCGATAGGCGAGGTGAATGCACGCTGTCGACTCACCCCGCGGCACGTCGTGCGTGACCCTCTTCGCCTTTGGCGGAAAGAGGGTTCAAACAGGAAACACAAAAAAGGCCGGTGCAAATGCACCGGCCTTTTTATTTTATCATCAGCTAAAGATTAAGCCGGAAGCTCAGCCAGTACCGTACGTCCGCCTTTAACTACCTCACCTATCTCTACGTTTATTTTTGAACCCAAAGGCAGGTAAACATCTACCCTCGATCCGAATTTGATGAAACCAAACTGATCACCTTGTTCAACCTTGTCACCTTCTTTAACATACCAAACAATACGGCGTGCCAGCGCACCGGCAATTTGCCTAAACAATACCTGGGTACCGTTGCTGTTTTCGGTAACTACCGTAGTACGCTCGTTTTCTGTCGATGATTTTGGATGCCAGGCCACCAAATATTTACCCGGATGATATTTAAAATACTTAATCACACCGGTAATAGGATTACGATTAACGTGCACATTTACCGGCGACATAAATACAGAAACCTGGATGCGTTTATCTTTTAAAAATTCTGTTTCTGTGGTTTCTTCAATCACAACCACTTTCCCGTCAGCCGGGCATAGTACACATTTTTCGTCCTGGGTGATATCAAAATGTGGGTTACGAAAAAACTGCACTATGATAACGAACAGTGCGAACGATAGAATGTAAAATATCCATTTTAATACTGTGTAATCTGGTAGATAAAACTGTATAGCCGCATTTAAAACAAAGATGAACAGGATACACAAGGCCAGGGACGTATATCCCTCTTTATGGAAAGTCATTTTTTTCATTGGTATTGTTTATTTTTTTGTGGTGATGAAGCTACCATGTGCTTATTTAATTGTTTGTTAGTGTTAGCACAGATGATTTCATGATGCAAAATTACGGATTTGTAACGAAGTATAAATAGGCGTATACAACTGGTGCGGCAATAAGCAGGCCATCAAACCTATCAAGCAGGCCCCCATGACCTGGTAAGATACCGCCCGAGTCTTTAACATCTATACTGCGTTTAAACATAGATTCTATCAAGTCGCCGGTGGTGCCAAAGCAGCTGATGAGCACCCCGATCCAGATCCATTGGTCAAGGGCAAGTTCTGTAAAGTATATACTGATGATATAGGCCGCTATAGCAGTAATGATAATGCCACCCATCAACCCCTCCCAGGTTTTTTTAGGCGAGTGGCGTTCGAATAGTTTAGTGCGCCCCAGCTTACTGCCCACCAGGTAAGCGCCGGTATCATTGGCCCAAAGCATCAGCAAAAACCCCATCGGGAAATGCAGGTTAGCCGTGCCGCCCACATAAGCCAGCGCATGAAAAAACGTAAAGGGAATGATGGTTAATATCAGCCCCAAATAAGTATAAGCAATGTTGGTGAACGGCGCGTCGTGTTTTTTAAAAAGCTCCTGTATAAATACCGCACTTAGCGTAACCGGCAGCAGGAAGATCAATTTATGGTAATCGCTATCAGCAGTAGCCAAAGCAAAGACGATGTAAATTAAGGCGCCATTTAACAGCCCGGTAGTTACGTCAGGCTTAAAGCCGGCTTTTTTAATTAGTCCGTAAAACTCCCACAAAACCAGGCCGCTTAGCAATAAATAAAACACCCCGAAAACATAATGATTCAGTAAAACGGAGGCCAGCATCACGATGATAAAGAAGAAGCCGGTTATGGCACGAGTTTTCATTGATATTATTATTTTTTATGGTAATGAAGCTATCATGAGCTGAAGTCGTTTGCTTGTTGACTGATAGCTCATGATGGTTTCATTGGTACATTTATATTTGGTTCAGGATAATTATTTCCACAGCGTTGCTAAAATCCTGTTGGTGTATATAAACTTCAACACCGCCAAAATCGCGATGTGAAGAAGCTTGTTTATTTAATAAAACGGCATCAATTTCATTCTCGCAAAGCACTTGCTTTACCAGCTCTGACCGGTAAAAATCAGACGAAGAAAAAAATTTGATCCAGTTTTTTTCCATTTACTTAGCGGGCATTTTCCATTTGCCCATTGCTATATTACGATACAGATACAACAAAAATAAAATAATTATCAGGCTAAACAGGTACACAGGTAAATTAAATAGATGGGTATTGTCCGGGTCAAGGTCGCTCATTTTATTTTGATATAAATAGCTCCATATTACCGCAGTGCCATTATTGATAAAATGCGCCCAAACCGATGTCCAGATACTGCCGCTCCACACCACAAAATAACCAAATAATGCACCCAACATTAATCGCGGTAAAAAGCCAAAAAACTCCAGGTGAAAAGCGCTGAACAATACCGCGGTTATCCATACCGCAGCATGGGCGTTTTTTGTCCATTTCATAAAAATGGTTTGCATACATCCCCTAAACATAAATTCCTCTACTACGGCAGTAAGCAAACCAACAACCAGTAGTTTAAAGATCATGCTACTTACCGTTTTCATCTGTAGCAAAACGGTGGTCAGCTTTTGCGCATTATCCTCAGTATTGCGCATCCATTGCTGTAAGCCGGCTAAAAAATGAGGGAGCTCTAGTTTTTGGTTGATATTGCCCAGCATTTCTATGAGTGGTGCTGACACCAGCATCGCACAAAAAACAATGACCAGTAAAAACCAGGGGAATTTGAACGAGGTCTTTAAGTATTCATCCGTATCCTTTACCACAAATTTGGCAAAAAAAACGGCCGACGCCAGGATAGGGATAGTAGTACTTACAATCTGCAAAATCCATAGTCCTTTTACGGCATTAGGGTCGCTCAAATTCAATTGGGCTATTTCCATTACTGTATTTACGCCATACAGTATCATCACTATGGCCGAACCTAATATATAGCCGGCCAGCACAGTAAAAATGGTTATAACTATTAAATACAGTAATTCAAGCGGCAACAGGCGAAACAGCGATTTAATCATTTATTTAAAAATGCGTATTTTTGCAGTGCTTAAAGATAAGCCATGTCGGTACAAATTGGAAATATAGATTTAGGAGAGTTCCCGCTGCTGCTGGCGCCGATGGAGGACGTGAGCGATCCGCCCTTTCGTTACGTATGCAAACAGCATGGCGCAGACATGATGTATACCGAATTTATCTCGTCGGAGGGATTGATACGCGATGCGGCCAAAAGCCGTAAAAAGCTGGATATCTTTGAGTATGAAAGGCCTATCGGCATCCAGATCTTCGGCAGTGATATCGACCATATGCGCGAAGCTTCTGAAATTTCTACCCTGGCAAACCCAGATTTGATCGACATCAATTATGGCTGCCCGGTAAAAAATGTGGCTTGCCGCGGTGCCGGCGCCAGTTTATTGCAGGATATCGACAAAATGGTGGCCATGACTAAAGCGGTTGTTGAGGGCACCCATTTACCGGTAACCGTAAAAACTCGTTTGGGTTGGGACGATACCACAAAAAACGTGGAAGAAGTTGCCATGCGTTTGCAGGATGTAGGCATTAAGGCTTTAACGATACACGGCCGCACCCGTGCGCAAATGTATAAAGGCCAGGCCGACTGGACATTGATCCGCGAAATTAAACGCAACCCGTTGATTAATATCCCCATTTTCGGAAATGGTGACATAGACTCGCCTGAAAAAGCGGCAGCCTGGCGCATGGAGTATGGCGTAGATGGCATGATGATTGGCAGAGCGGCCATTGGGTATCCGTGGATCTTCCGTGAAATTAAACATTACTTTAAAACCGGCGAGTATCTGGCTAAGCCAACCTTTGCCGAACGCATTGACGCCTGCCGTACGCATCTCATCAAATCAATAGAATGGAAAGGCCCAAAAACGGGTGTTTTTGAGATGAGAAGGCATTATACCAACTATTTTAAAGGGATAGAAAACTTTAAAGAGTACCGTATGAAGCTGGTTACCGCGACCTCTTTTGAAGAGCTGGATGAGATCCTGAATGAAATTGAGCACAACCCAAGGTTCGAAAATTTCGTATCTACTGTAACAATTTAACATTTTAATTTTTTTGCTTTTTAACGAAAAGCTATATATTGCCTAAAATTGGGCCGGCATATGGCTTAGTTTTTGATTAGCTGATTCTATATTTATTTTAAAACGATTGCTTATTATATGGTTACGTTTATTACAGATGGCGTAAAGGTGTCGGTTGATACCATTTATCAGCCCGAATATTCAAACCCGGCCAACGACCATTTTATGTTTGCCTACAAGGTTACTATTGAAAATATGAGCAGCTATGCAGTACGCCTGTTAAGCCGCCACTGGTATATATTTGACTCTAACGGCGCTAAGCGCGAGGTTGAGGGCGAAGGTGTTGTTGGCATACAGCCGGTTATTGAACCAGGCAGCTCGCACGAATATGTGTCAGGTTGTAATTTAAAAACCGACATGGGTAGCATGAAAGGCGAATACCACATGGTGCGCTTATTAGATAATGCCGAATTTGATGTGCACATTCCGGAGTTTTATCTGATTGCGCCGTATAGGATGAATTAATTCAGACGTTAATTTTAGACATACAAAAGAGCCCGGTTAAATTTAACCGGGCTCTTTTATTTATACGGTTTTGTCATTGCGAGGAGGTACGACGAAGCAATCGCAAGGATGCAATGTTCGCGATTGCCACGCTATGCTCGCAATGACAGATCTGTTATTAATGGTGATGCTCTCCGCCACCGCCACCATGTTCTCCACCGCCACCGCGAGGTTGGCCGCCGCCACCCATAGGACGTTGTTGTGGTTGTTGACGCGGTTGCTGCATCTGCGGACGTGGTTGCATTTGCGGACGAGGCTGCATTTCGCGTTGCGGCTGCATTTGGCGCTGTGGCTGCATTTGGCGCTGTGGCTGTGGTTGACGTTGCGGCTGCATTTCACGTTGTGGCTGCACCTGGCGCTGCGGTTGCGCCTGGCGTTGCTGTGGTATATTGTGCTGCTCGGTACGAGGTGTGCTTTGTGGCACTGTACGCTGTGGACGATCCGCACGTTGCGCCGGATTACTTCGGTTAACGTGTGGCGCTACGCGATTAGTTGATGGTGCACTGGGATTACGGTTCTGCGCAGGGGTTCCGGGGCGGCCAGGTCTATTTGCCGGCGAACTGACAGGGCGATTAGCGGGCCTGTTCATAGCCGGTGTTGCCGGGCGGCCATGATTGGCCGACAGGCGTTGTGCCGGATTACGCCCGGCCATTTGCTGATGCGAGATCTGGGTGCGGGTTGGTTGAATGCGGCGTTCATTCATCACCTTACGTTCTTCGGGGCATGGCGTGGCGACAACACCACCACGGCCATTAAAGCTGGCCCTGCTGGACGTTGGGCGCACATTTACGCGGTTAACATATACATTACGCACAACCGTACGGTTTACCCTAAATACTGCAGTGTTGTATCTGAACGAACGGCCGCTCCACATACCACCATAAAAGCCATATCCCGGATAGCCGAAACCGTAATTGATACCGCCGTAAAAACCTACGTGGCGACCCCAATATCCGCGGTGGAACAAGTAGATACCGCCATCATAGCCCCAATAAGATGGTGTCCATAAATATCCCGGATCTGGCGGAGCCACCCAAACACCGGGTACCCAATAGTAACCACCATCGGGATCGTATGCCCAATAACCGGGCTGCCATAGGTAACCGTCTACCGGGCACTCAGGCTGCTCATACACAGGTAGTGGCGGTGGCGCTATCCTTACAGATAAGCCTACGCTAAGCTGTGCCTCTGCCGCAGGCGAAACCAATAAGACGGCGCCCAGCAGCATAAATATTTTTACTAAGTTTTTCATAACTCTCTGTTTTATAAATGACAGACAGTTATTTAACCAAATTGTTTATTTTCTAATGAAAGTTTAATTTCGACGGTTGCTTAACATAGCTGCGTAATACAGCAAAGTAGCTAATGATCCTAAAGCGGCAACTACATAAGTCATAGCGGCCCACCATAAAGCGTCCTTAGCCTGTTCGTGCTCTTCGCGGGTTTGCATAATGCCGTAGTTGTTGTCTAACCAGGCCAAAGCACGACTGCTGGCATCAAACTCCACCGGTAAGGTAATAAACGCAAATACAGTTACTATTGCCAAACCCGCTACGCCTACCGCAAGCACAATAGGGTTATGTATAAATATTAATAGCATTACGCCTATAAATAGCGTAAATTGAATTAATGTCGATGCAGCGTTAGTTATAGGCACCATGGTAGTGCGCAGACTTAACCAGCTATAACCCGCTGCGTGTTGTACGGCATGGCCACACTCGTGCGCGGCGACGGCGGCGGCAGCAACGCTACGGCTGTAAAATACATCCGGGCTAAGGTTTACCGTTTTAGCTTCCGGGTTGTAGTGGTCGGTCAATTGCCCTTCTACACAAATTACCTGCACATCAAAAATATTGTTATCGCGCAGCATCCGCTCCGCCACTTCCTGGCCGGAAAGACCAGACAGTAATGGAGTTTCTGAATATTGCTTAAACTTACTTTTAAAGCGCCATTGTACAATTAAGCTTACCAACGCTATCGCTATCATGAGCAGCCAGGCCGGGCCAATGGCTATATATCCTAAAATGAAGGTTAAATGGTTCATTGTTATAATCTTGTTTAAAACTTGTATTTCAAAAAGTATTCCAAGTAAAAATAAAAACAAGCTTTTTAAATAACTAACCTCACGCACTTTTGAATTTTTACTTTTTACTTTTGACTTAAATGACGTCACACAATTATTCATACTGGGAGCAAACTGCTTTTGTCGGCAAGGCCGATGTGATCGTCATCGGCAGCGGTATTGTGGGCTTGAGTGCGGCATTACAGCTCAAAAAAATGCAGCCCGGCTTAAATGTACTGGTGCTTGAACGTGGCTTTTTGCCCAGTGGCGCAAGTACCAAAAATGCCGGTTTTGCTTGCTTTGGGACGATTTCTGAGCAATTATCCTATCTCAAAAGGTCGTCAGAAGAAGAAGTGCTGCGCCTGGTAGACTATAAATGGCGTGGCTTGCGGCGCCTGCGCGAAAATCTGGGCGATGAAGAAATTGACTTTCAACAATTGGGTGGGTATGAGTTATTCCGGAACGAGGAACCCCAACGCGCGCAGGAATGCCTGGACCACTTAACATATTTTAACAAATTGCTCGGGCAAGCCATCGGCACACCTGACATTTATGCAGTTGCCGATGATAAAATTGCAGTATTTGGCTTATCGGGCATTAACCGCATGCTAATTAACCGCTTTGAGGGACAGATCAATACCGGCAAAATGATGCGGACGCTGCTGCACAAAGTCTACCAGACAGGCACTTTGGTGTTAAACGATTGCAGTGTAAATTCAATAGAGCAGACTGATGATCACGTTCGCTTAATTACTTCGCAGGGCGATTTTAATACCAAGAGGGTTATTTTGGCCACCAATGCATTCGTCACACAACTTTATCCTGAACTGGATGTAGTGCCAGGTCGGGGGCAGGTATTAGTTACCAAACCCATCGCCAACCTAAAGATCAAGGGTACTTTTCATTTCGATGAGGGCTATTATTATTTCAGGAATATTGATGATCGCATCCTTTTCGGCGGCGGCAGAAACATCGACTACAAAGGCGAGGAAACCCATCAATTTGGACATAGCGAAAAAATCAAACAACAACTTATCCACTACCTCAATACCATAATATTGCCCGGTCAAACAGCCGAAGTTGATTATTGGTGGAGCGGCATTATGGGTTTTGGTAATGATATCAACCCCATCATTAAACAAATACAGCCCAATGTATTTTGTGCCGTACGCTGCAATGGCATGGGCGTAGCCATGGGCAGCCTGGTTGGCGAAGAAGTTGCAAACCTAGCTTTACAACACCTTTAACCCAGCAATAAATACTAATTTATTTAGCAAATCACTTTGCTTATCTCAATTAAATCTGCACATTTGCATATCTGCACATCAATAAATCAATTACGTGGCTAAAAGCAAGATTGCGTATTTCTGTCAAAGCTGTGGCTTTGAGTCGGCTAAATGGCTGGGCAAATGCCCCTCATGCCAGCAATGGAATACTTTTGTTGAAGAGATCATTGAAAAAGATCCAAAGGCCGTACCCACCTGGAAGGTAAACAACAGCACTACCTTACAGCGCGCCAACAAACCCGTAGAGGTTGCCAATATTACCTTTAGCGAGGAAGACCGCCTGCTTACGCCTGATAAAGAGTTTAACCGCGTTTTAGGTGGCGGCATTGTTGCCGGATCATTGGTATTGATTGGCGGCGAGCCGGGCATTGGTAAATCTACCCTGATGCTGCAGCTGGCTTTGAACATGCCCAATAGCCGGGTACTTTATGTATCGGGCGAGGAAAGCGAGAAGCAGATCAAAATGCGGGCGGAACGACTTTCGGAAGTAAAAAGTCAAAATTCAAAAGTAAAAATTACTGAAAATCCCGATATCAACAAAGGCTGCTTTATTCTTACCGAAACATCAACCCAAAACATATTCAAGCAGATTGAAGAACTAGAGCCGGACTTGGTGGTTATAGACTCTATACAAACCCTGCATTCAGCACATATTGAATCTACGCCTGGTAGTGTATCGCAGGTGCGCGAGTGTACTGCCGAGCTGCTACGCTTTGCCAAAGAAACAGCTACGCCGGTGTTCCTGATAGGCCATATTACCAAAGACGGCGCCATTGCCGGGCCTAAAATACTGGAGCATATGGTTGATACTGTTTTACAATTTGAGGGCGACAGGCACCATGTTTACCGCATTTTGCGTACGGTGAAGAATCGCTTTGGTTCATCATCAGAACTGGGCATTTATGAAATGTTAGGCGAAGGACTGCGTGAGGTATCTAATCCTTCAGAGATCTTATTGTCGCAACGCGACGAGCCATTAAGCGGCATCACCATATCAGCCACCTTAGAGGGCATGAGGCCAATGCTGATAGAAACCCAGGCATTGGTGAGTACATCAGTATACGGAACGCCCCAGCGCAACGCCAATGGCTTTGACGCCAAACGAATGAGCATGCTCTTGGCAGTGCTGGAAAAACGTTGCGGATTTAAGCTTGGCGCGCAGGATGTTTTCCTGAATATTACCGGTGGCATTAAGGTGGAGGACCCCGCGATTGACCTTGGCCTTGCGGCGGCTATTATATCATCTTACCAAAATATACCTATACCATTTAAAACTTGTTTTGCGGGAGAGATAGGTTTATCCGGCGAGATACGAGCCGTAAACCGGGTAGAACAACGCATTGCAGAAGCGCAGAAGCTTGGTTTTGAGCAGATCTATATTTCTAAATACAACATGCCATCGGCAGCACAGGATAAAAAGCGCATGGATTTTTCGCGCTATACTATAGACGTTAAAATGGTAGCCAATATTGAGGATGTGTTTGGACTGTTGTTTGGTTAACAGCCCTCTAAATCTCCCCCAAGGGGAGACTTTAAAAAAGACTTTTGGTAATTATTAAAAAAGTCCTCCCCTTGGGGGAGGGTTGGGTGGGGTTTTACTGTACCGCTATCGTGATCTTACGGATAACGTTGTTATTATAATCTGCTACATAAAGGTTGCCTTGTTTGTCAACCGCGATAGATTGCGGATTGCTAAAACGGGCTATGGCGCCTACACCGTTTTTAAACCCAACAGTTTTAGAGGCACCTGCCAATACATAAAGGACATGTTTATTGGTAACTTCCAGTATACGGCCATCGCTGTCAACAATAAACATATTGCCTTGCGCGTCTAAAACCACACTGGTTGGGCTGGTTATCATATCCGGGTAATATAAACCACCTACGTAAGTAGATACATCGCCGGCAGGTGTAATCATCCTAATGGCTTGATTTTTATTATCGGCCACATATATGTTGCCGTCAACGCCAGTAGTTACCGCTACCGGATAGTTATATTCTGCAACCCCGGTGCCACCGTTCAAATAACCCGGTACAGAAGTTTGCGAATAACCCGCCAATGCTAAATAGCCGGAAAATGCACTTACTACGCCACCGGGCGTAATTTTACGGATCAGGTTATTGGTCCGGTCGGCCACATATACATTTCCTGTCCCGTCTGTAGTGGTGGCAGTAGGATTAAAAAACTCTGCTTTGGTTGCATCACCATCAACATAACCCGGTATGGTGTTACCAGCAACGGTGCTTACAGTCCCGGTAGTTGAAATCTTACGGATCAGGTTATTACCCAGATCTGCTACATAGGCATTACCCTGTGTATCAAAAGAGATACCACGGGGGCCATAAAACCGGGCCTGGCTTAACAAGCCATCGGCATAACCAACCTCGGATATATTTAATGTGCTGGTACTAGCATTTAAATCGATAGTTCTGATAGCGTTATTGTAAGTATCACTTACATACAGCAAGTTATTAACCGGGTTAAAGGCTATATTTTGCGGGCCATCTAACGCAGCAGCGGTACCCACACCGTCTATATAATCGCCGGTACCAAATATGCTGCCCACAAATGTGGTAACAGTACCGGTTGGCACGGCATCATTTAATGGCATAGTAACCGTCAGTACATCGCTGTAACCGGTACCTCCGTCATTTTTAGCATAGGCTCTGAAATAATAAGTTTGCCCCGGCACAAGCGCAGTAATCTTACTTTTCCAATGAATAGCTATGGTATCTGTTAATACAATATCAGCGGTAGTTGGCGAGTGGTTGGTGCTGCTAAAGCAGAAACCGTTTTCGGTAATAATGTTATTTGTGGTATAACGGCCACGTATAGTAATCGTGGTTGATGTCAGATCAGTAACAACCGGGTTAATCTCGAGTGTCGGTATTGCCAATGGGGCAGCTTTTTTATTACAAGCGCTTATGGCTATAGCAGCAATAGAAAGTATTAGTAAAAAAGAGCTTTGTAGCGTTTTTTTCATGTGCGTAATGTTCTGTTTCAAGTTGGTTTGATCTAATCCCGCCTATATTATACGTGCCGGTATCAAACTTTTATGCGGCTGCAAAGATAGTTGTTTATTACGGCTTTAAAACTAATTGTTAGTTAAGCCGCAAATCAGATCAATAATTTTTTTAAATATAAATTCATTCGGCCTCATTTAGGCACCACGGGGCATCACTACCCTGTTTTTTAACAAATATTAACATAATCGTTGCTTTAAAACGGATGGCGGCCTTTGATTAGTATACCTATTTAAAACCAAGCCTTTAAATTGTTGTTCATTTAGGCAGATACCCGCATTATGAAATACCGTTTGCTGATCTTCGCTATTTGCTTGGCTACCGTTGCTTTTGCGCAGCATACCCTCCTGCCGCATGGCATGGTGTTTGGCACCAAACCTGTTGTTGCCGAAGTTGTACAGGCTACCAAACTCGAAGCTTTTATGGATAAGAAGGCCCGGATAAGCGCCACCATTCGTGGCCGGGTGCTTAGCGTCACCAAACAAAAAGGCGGCTGGTTTACTATTGATGGCGGTAATGGAAAGATCATAGCCGCGCATTTTAAAAATTATAACATAACTATACCTATCGGCTTAAAAGGAAAAACCATCATAGCCGAAGGAGTAGCCGCAAAACAGTTTTTGGCTGATGACTTGCAGCATTTTGCCGGCGATACGGTATCAGGCAAAAAACAGCACCAGGTGAAGACAAACCCCAAACACAGATTAGATTTTGAGGTTAAGGGATTAATGGTGGATCATTGAGCTGAAAGCGAGCGGACTAAAGCTTAAAGCCTTAAAATAAAAAAGACCAAAACATTACTGCTTTGGTCTTTGTGCTTTTAGCTTTCTGCTCAAATAAGCTTTCTGCCTATTTACTCAAATACATCGATTTCTCTTTGTACAAATGTCTGAAATATGGGTCCTCCAAATCAGGGATGAAGCGGATAGCCTCGCCGGTTGATTTCATTTCCGGGCCCAATTCTTTATTTACTTCAGGGAACTTATCGAAAGAGAACACTGGTTCTTTAATGGCGTAGCCTTTTAGCTTGCGCTCAATTTTAAAGTCTTTCAACTTATTTACGCCCAGCATAATTTTTGCGGCGATGTTGATGTAAGGCACATCGTATGCTTTAGCAATGAAAGGGACGGTACGCGAAGCACGCGGGTTGGCCTCTATAACATATACCTCGTCTTCTTTAATAGCAAACTGTATGTTCAGTAAGCCTATAACGTTTAATGCTCTTGCAATTTTAGCGGTATACTCTTCCATTTTATTGATGACGTTGGCCGACAAGTCAAATGGTGGCAATACAGAGTACGAGTCGCCAGAGTGGATACCGGCAGGCTCAATGTGCTCCATCAAACCAATAATGTGTACGTCTTCGCCATCGCAGATAGAATCTGATTCGGCCTCTGATGCGCGGTCAAGGAAGTGGTCGATCAATACGCGGTTGCCCGGCAGGTTTTTAAGCAAGCTTACCACTGCTTTTTCCAGATCCTCGTCATTAATTACAATGCTCATGCCCTGGCCACCTAACACGTAGCTTGGGCGAACCAATACCGGGTAACCTACCTGGTGCGCAACCTCAATAGCTTCTTCGGCGCTTTCAGCAACGCCGTATTTTGGATAAGGGATACCTAGTTCTTTTAACAGGTCAGAAAAACGGCCGCGATCTTCGGCTATATCCATGTTATCGAATGATGTGCCGATAATTGGGATACCATGCTCGTGCATTTTCTCTGCCATTTTCAAAGCAGTCTGGCCGCCTAGCTGCACAACAACACCAACCGGTTTTTCCAGCTCGATGATCTCGCGCACATGCTCCCAGAATACCGGCTCAAAGTACAGCTTATCGGCCATGTTAAAGTCGGTCGATACTGTTTCAGGGTTACAGTTAACCATGATGGCTTCAAAACCAGTTTCTTTAGCGGCCAATAAACCGTGAACGCAGCTATAATCAAACTCAATACCCTGACCAATACGGTTAGGTCCCGAGCCTAATACAATGATTTTTTTCTTATCGGATACGATCGATTCATTCTCACCATCGTAAGTTGAATAGTAGTATGGTGTTTTAGCAGGAAACTCGGCAGCGCAGGTATCAACCATTTTATAAACGCGGTTAATGCCCAGCTCTTTGCGGCGCTGGTAAACATCCTCTTCGGTAGTATTATTATGAAGGATGTAGGCAATTTGCGCGTCAGAGAAACCTTTTTGTTTCAGCGTATAGAAGAAATCTTCAGGAATGTTACCTACAGAATATCTGCGTAACTCGGTCTCCATGTTTACAATATCCTGGATCTGGTTAAGAAACCAGCGATCTATTTTAGTAGCCTTACGGATAGATTCCATAGGTACGCCTAAACTCATCGCATCATAAATATGGAACAACCTGTCCCAGCTTGGATGCTCCAGGCTGTGCATAATCTCGTCAAGGTTACGGCTCTGTTTACCGTCGGCACCTAAGCCCGCGCGGCCAATCTCTAAACTCTGACAAGCTTTTTGCAGGGCCTCAATAAAGCTGCGGCCTATACCCATCACTTCACCTACCGATTTCATTTGCAAGCCCAGCTCGCGGTTAGCGCCTTTAAATTTGTCGAAGTTCCAACGAGGTATTTTAACAATCACATAATCTAACGTTGGCTCAAAGTAAGCCGATGTTGTTTTGGTGATCTGATTTTCTATTTCGTCCAGGTTATAACCTATGGCCAGCTTAGCCGCAATTTTTGCAATTGGATAACCGGTAGCTTTTGATGCCAGGGCAGATGACCGTGAAACCCGCGGATTGATCTCGATAGCAATGATCGACTCGTCTGCCGGGTTAACCGAGAATTGTACGTTACAGCCGCCTGCGAAATTGCCAATGGCACGCATCATTTTGATGGCTTGATTACGCATATCCTGGTAGCAGCGGTCGCTCAGGGTCATGGCAGGCGCCACGGTTATGGAGTCGCCGGTATGGATACCCATTGGGTCGAAGTTTTCGATAGAGCAGATAATGATCACGTTGTCATTATTGTCTCTCAATAACTCCAGCTCATATTCTTTCCAACCCAATACTGCCTGCTCAACCAAAACCTCGTGGGTTGGCGATGCTTGCAGACCACGGCTCAAAGCAGCGTCAAAATCTTCTTTTTTATGTACAAAGCCTGCGCCTTTACCACCAAGGGTATAGCTTGGGCGTATTACCAATGGGAAACCAATTTCCTGCGCACCTTCTTTACCTTCGAGGAAAGAGTTGGCGATTTTTGATTTGGCCACGCCTACACCAATATCAACCATTAACTGACGGAATGCTTCGCGATTTTCGGTTTTCTCGATAGCGGCAATATCAACACCTACTATGCGTACGCCATGTTTTTTCCAAAGGCCACGCTCGTCAGCCTCAATACACAAGTTTAACGCGGTTTGGCCACCCATGGTAGGCAATACAGCGTCAATTTTTTGCTCGGTTAATATTTGCTCTATACTCTCGCAGGTAAGCGGCAGCAGGTATACATGATCGGCAATAACATTATCCGTCATGATAGTAGCCGGGTTGCTGTTAATGATAGATACGGTAATACCTTCGTCTTTTAGCGATAATGCTGCTTGCGATCCGGCGTAATCAAACTCGCAGGCCTGGCCTATAATAATAGGGCCCGAACCGATGATCAGTACTGATTTAATGGAGGTGTCTCTTGGCATAGTGTTTTGTGTGGGCTATGGCTGGTTGTTCATGATTCATAGTATTTTAGCCATGAACTATTAACAACCAACTATCAACTAATTTCTATGCGCTGTTAGCGGGTTTTCCGACCCCAGCGTCGGGGTGCAAAGATAGAATTAATATAGCTACTTTTTGACCTTTTTTTCAAAAAGTCCTTTTGTTTTTCGGCAACACGTTTAAAACAAAAAAGCCCGGCAGGTTCAATCTTAAACTAACCTTTTTATAAAGTTAATTATGTATTAAATCTACCGGGCTATTACACCCTGCAAATGATGTTATTTATTGACTATTTCTGTAAAAAAGTATAGGCTTCCACGTCGGCAGTAGTGTTTGCACTTACCCAGATGGTATAGATACTACCGGCTTGCGGATTAAAATCAAGCGTTACCTGGTTTTTAGCTAACAATGTTTTAATCAGGAACTTTGAACCCGGGTCAACATCAAAATATGGAGAGGCGGTAGCAAAAACCAACGATTGCAGCAGGTTTGCGCCTCCTACAACATCAGCAGTAAATGATGTTTGCGATTGATTGTTTAAATTAACAAAACGTACACGGGCCTTACCTGTTGCCGGCGCAGTCATATCATCTTTTATACCACCAGACACCAGGTTGCCACTAAAATCCTGAAAAAAGAAAACAGTAGAGTATTCGCCAATGGTTGTCCCGTAGTCATAATCCAAATTAGCAACCGATGTACCGGTGTTTATAGCCGTTACTTCATTGAGCCCGGATGTATAGGTACCGTAAGTTGTTTGATTTGGGAACGATAAGTCTCTTATGGCAAGATTGCCGTTAATGTAAATATCTTGCGCAAGCGAGTTGGGTATGGCGTTTACAAAACGGATGGTTGTCTCGCCGGTTACGTCGGTTTTCTTTTTAACACAAGCACCAAGCAATACAGTAGCGCTTAAACATACTAAAAGTAGCTTTTTCATCATAGGGTCTTAATTTGGCTGGTTAATTAAATCGGTTTCTCTGCCTGAACGCTAAATTATAGATTAAATTATTCATCAAAAATTAATTTAACATAGATTAACGTTTATCGCCATACTTATTCAGCAGGGCAAATTTTGACAAAAATGCCAGAAGCCTTCAGAAAATTACTTTAAAAGCTTATTATCCGGATCTGGGAAAACCAATATAGGCTCATAGCTGCGGGCCTCTTCTATCTCCATATAAGCGTATGACATGATAATCACAATATCGCCCACCTGCGCTAACCTGGCGGTAGCGCCATTTAAACAAATAGTACCGCTGCCACGCTCGCCTTTTATAACATAGGTTTCAAAACGGGCGCCGTTGTTATTGTTTACAATCTGCACTTTCTCGTTGGCAATAATATTTGCCGCATCCATCAAATCTTCATCAATAGTAATACTACCTACGTAGTTTAACTCGGCCTGGGTAACCCGGGCCCGGTGAAGCTTTGATTTTAATACTTCAATAATCATGGGGCAAAGTTAGTATTATTTTTAGTCGATAGTCAATAGACGATGGTCCATGGTGTGTAAAAATAAAAGTCCATGGTCGATAGTCCCTAGTAAAGCTAGGGGCCGAAATGTGCATTGGTTAATTCACAAAAACCATGGTCTATGGGCTATCGACCATGGACCAATTCGCTTTAGCGAATTATAACATTATCAATCAGCCGGGTTTTACCAACCATTGCGGCTACAAGGGCTACTATACTTTTAGTGTTTTTGTTAGCCGGTAACAGGGTGTCGCCGTCGGCTATCTCAAAATAAGCTAGGGCAACGCCCGGCTCGGCCGTTATATCCGCTTCGGCCAATTGTTTTAACTCATCAATTTTTTCCGGATCGAAGTGCTGGTTTACTTTATTTAATGTTTTTGACAGGATAAGCGCATGTTGCCTGTCCCGGGGCGTTAAATGGATATTACGCGAACTCATCGCCAGGCCATCTTCCTCGCGGGAAATGGGGCACATCTCTATCTTAACCGGCAGGCTCAGCAAATCAATCATACGTTTAATCACCAAAACCTGCTGATAATCTTTTTGCCCAAACAAAGCTATATCGGGTTTAACCACATTAAATAGTTTAAACACTACCTGGGTTACGCCCTGGTAATGCCCCGGCCTGAATTTGCCTTCCAGCAACCCCTCCAGCTCGCCGATATCCAAATGCCATTTCTCATTGCCGGCATACATTTCAGAAACTTCGGGGTTAAATAATATATCGCAACCCACAGCTTCCAATTTTTGGATATCATCCAGTATAGGGCGTGGATAAATCTCCAGATCTTTGGGGTCATTAAATTGTGTGGGGTTAACAAATATGCTGCATACCACAATATCGCCCAAAACCTTTGCCTGTTCAATAAGCGACAAGTGCCCCCGGTGCAAAGCACCCATAGTTGGCACAAAGGTTATAACAGCGCCGCCGGCCCTTAAGCCCGCAATGTATTGCTGCAAGTCGGCTCTTTTTTTGAAGTTTTTCAATATTAAAATATAACAAAAAGTGGGCGAAGTTGCGTAAATGATACAAAAATACCAAAACTACTTGCATAATTGATTGGTACTTCATATATAATCCTTATATTTGCAGACTCAAATTTTTTGAGGTGTTACATAATTTAAATTCTGATTTGGAGATGGGTAAATCTAAGCTTTTGTTTATAACTCATGAAATGTCACCTTTCCTTGAACTCTCTAAAATTTCTGAAATAACGCGCCAGCTACCGCAGGCGATGCAGGAAAAAGGCTACGAAATACGTATCCTTATGCCGCGTTTTGGAAATATCAATGAGCGCAGGAACAGGCTTCATGAAGTGATCAGGTTGTCAGGTATGAATATTATTATTAATGATAATGATAACCCGCTGATCATAAAAGTTGCATCTATCCCTGCCGCACGTATGCAGGTGTATTTTTTAGATAATGAAGAATATTTCCAGCGTAAGCATGTTTTTGAGGACAAGGATGGCAAATTCTACGCTGATAATGATGAGCGTATGATCTTCTTTTGCAAAGGAGCACTAGAAACTGTGAAGAAATTGGGCTGGGCGCCGGACATTATCCATTGCCACGGCTGGATGAGCGCTTTAGTTCCGGCTTATTTAAAAACTACTTATAAAGACGACCCTACATTTAAGCATTCAAAAATAGTTTACTCTATTTATGATGATAATTTTAACGGCGCCTTGAATGCTGATTTTGCACAAAAAGCAGTAATGAGCAACATGACCGAAAAACACACCGAAGCTTATAAAGCCGGCACAAACGCCGCTTTGTATGAAGGTGCAATTCAATACAGTGACGCCATTGTATTGGCTGCCGAGAATATCGATGAGGATGTGTTAAATAATGTTAAAAACAGCCAAAAATCGGTGATGGAGTTTAATTCTACCGCAGATTTCGAAAATTATTACAATTTTTACGACGAAATTACCAATGAGGAATTGGTGAACGTTGTATAAGCATTGAGAGATCGAAATATGAAATTTATAAGACTAGACTTATTAACGCTGTTGATAAGTCTTTTTATTTTGAATAGCTGTAAAAATCAGGATTCCATAGGGTTAGGTATAATTACATCTAACCAGTTAAGCGGTAATTTGATTGATACATCTACCATAGTAATTAATACTATCTCAGAGGATACCATCATGACCAGCGGGCTTTCGCAAACACCACTTGGTTATTTTAAAGATCCGGTGTTTGGCACTACCCAATCAAACCTGGTGATGGACCTTAATTTACCGGGCACCATCTCTGGCAGTGCCGGAAGCTTTACTGTACCTTTTGGAACAAACGTTATAGACTCGGCTGTGTTGGTGATGCGGTATGCCCAAAACAATTTCTTTGGCGACTCGATTGCTTCAAAATACAAAGCAAACGTTTACCAGTTACAGGAGCGCCTTTTAAGCGGAACCACCTATTACAGCAATAAAACGTGGAAAGCCGATACAACCACCGTGTTGGGTACCAAGTCTTTCTTTTCAAGAACGGCCGATAGCATATCCGTAGTAAACCCTATTGCCGGGGCTCCGGACACCGCAGTAAAAGTAGCGCCGCAATTGCGCATACCCATCAGCACAGATTTTATTAACAGGATATTATTTTATGCTCCGCCAGCTCAGCTTAGCTCTAACCTGCTATTTAAGAACACGGTTAACGGCCTGTATGTTAAGCTGGATAAAACCCAGCCAGGCCCCGGCGGAACGTTCATGATGGCGCTGGATTCGTCTTCTTCAATTGAAATTCATTACCGCAATACTAACGGTACAGTTGTAGATACAAACGTTATTACTTTACCAATCATTCTGCACGCTGCCGAAATACGCCATGTGCACTCTGCAACTATTAACGCAGCGCTGGCTGCTAACAAAACCAACAGCAAGCTTGCTTATTTAGAAGGACTGGGTGGTTTAAGAAACCGCATTAGCTTTCCGTATTTAAAAAATATCATTAAATCGGTAGGCAGCGACGTTGTTATTAACCGCGCAGAGCTGGTTATTACGGCACAGCCCGGGTCGACCATACCGTTTGCACCTTTGCCCAAACTGGGTATATACCGGTGGGATCTTGCGCACCAGATACAACTGGTACAAGATCAGGCACAAGGCGATCCGCGCTATTTTGATGCAGCAACAACTGCCGGCTTTTATATCACCCAGGAACAAAACTACCACTTCCTGATAACAGGCTATGTGCAGGATTTGATGCGTGGTATCACTACCGATTACGGCACCTTTATTGGCACCGTAGTACCAACCGCTAACGTAGCTGTAACCCCTACCGCACAGGTTGATGGCCGTACCGTAGTTGTTGGGTACGATACTTCATCGCCATATCGCATAAAATTAAACTTATACTACACCAAGGTTACCCGTTAATAACCGCTTTGGTTAATATACAATAGCAATTAGTTTGCCTGGCTTACTAATTGCTATTGTTATTATGGTATAGCTGTGTATTTTTGTTAATCATCAATCAATCATCCGTATGTGTGGAATTGTAGGCTATATAGGCTATAGAGACGCTTATCCAATTATTATAAAAGGCCTTCACCGGCTTGAATATCGTGGTTATGACAGTGCCGGTATCGCCCTGTATGACAAAGACTTAAAAGTTTATAAAAAAGCCGGCAAGGTTAGCGATCTGGAAAACTTTGTAAAAGACGTTAACCTGAAAGGTAGTATAGGCATGGGCCATACGCGGTGGGCCACACATGGTGCGCCAAGCGACCGTAACTCGCACCCGCATTCATCAGGCGACCGCAAATTAACCATCATCCATAACGGTATCATTGAAAACTATGGGGTTATCAAAGAAACGCTGTTAGCCAAGGGCCATGTTTTTAAAAGCGATACAGATACAGAGGTATTAATTCACCTGGTTGAAGATATCCAGAAAGAAACCGGACTTGATTTATATGAAGCGGTAAGAATTACCCTGAATAAAGTCATTGGCGCTTACGCGATCGTAATCATGAGCGCCGATGAGCCTGATGAGCTGATTGCCGCACGCAAAGGCAGCCCTATGGTAATTGGCGTTGGCAAAGGCGAGTACTTTATCGCATCAGACGCTACACCGATAGTAGAGTACACCAAAAACGTAATTTACCTGAACGACAATGAAATTGCGCAGGTAAAACGCGATTCATTACTGATCAAAAATATCGATAACACGGTACAAACTCCATATATTCAGGAGCTTGACATGAAGCTGGAAGCGCTGGAAAAAGGCGGCTACGACCACTTCATGATTAAAGAGATCTATGAGCAGGCACGCTCTATCCGCGATTGCTTACGCGGGCGCATTTATCCGTCGCAGGGCAAGGTGCAGCTAGGTGGTATAAAAGAGTATGCTGATAAGCTGAAGAATATTGACCGTATTGTTATTGTAGCCTGTGGCACCTCATGGCACGCTGGTTTAGTTGGCGAATATCTGATAGAAGAATATGCCCGTGTACCTGTTGAGGTTGAATATGCTTCTGAGTTTAGGTACCGTAATCCAATTATTAACTCAAAAGATGTGGTGATAGCCATATCACAATCTGGCGAGACTGCTGATACCATGGCGGCGCTGGAAATTGCTAAAGAGCGCGGCGCTACCATTTTTGGTATCTGCAACGTAGTTGGTGCATCTATCCCACGTATTACCGACGCCGGTGTTTACACACACGCCGGCCCCGAGATTGGCGTAGCATCAACCAAAGCATTTACTGCACAGGTTACTGTGCTTACGCTGATTGCCTTCTACATAGCACAGCAACGTGGCACCATTACGCAAAGCAAGCTGGTTGAATATTTAACCGAGCTGGATGAAATACCGGCATTGGTTGAGCGCACGCTGCAATGCAATGATCATGTTAAAGAAATTGCCGCCCGCTTTAAAGATTCAAACAACTGTTTGTTCCTGGGCAGGGGCAGCTCGTTCCCGGTGGCGCTAGAGGGCGCTTTAAAGCTCAAGGAGATATCATACATACATGCCGAAGGATATCCGGCAGCCGAGATGAAGCACGGCCCTATCGCCTTAATCGATGCCGATTTGCCGGTGATATTCATCGCCACCAAAAACTCGTCTTACGAGAAAGTAGTGAGCAACATACAGGAAGTAAAAGCCCGCGGCGGCCACGTTATTGCCATTGTTACCGAAGGCGATACCCAGGTTAGAGATATGGCCGAGTACGTGATAGAGATACCTCAAACCGATGACGCCTTTGTGCCTTTGCTGGCAACTATACCATTGCAACTGCTGGCTTACCATATAGCGGTAATGCGCGGTTGTAACGTCGATCAGCCACGTAATCTGGCTAAATCGGTAACGGTTGAGTAATTAGTCGATGGTCGATGGACCATAGTCCATAGTAAAAGGCCGCTTAGTTTCTGAGCGGCTTTTTTGTTGGGTGTAAGTCGGGAAATAACCTTGCTGTCATCCTGAGCATAGCGAAGGATCTTATACGCTTTACTGGTCCCTTTTATAAGATCCTTCGCTATGCTAAGGATGACAGGGTGGTAAAAAGCCTGTCCATCCACTTAGGTACGGACACCCGACGGACAGCAAACCAGACCCATGGACTATAGACCATCGACCATAAACTATTACCCCATCGACAAAACCAATTATTTACTACATTTGATATAAGAACCATCTATATCATGACTATAGTACAATTAGAATATGCGGTAGCTGTCGACACTTACCGCAGTTTTGTGGCCGCAGCCGAGAAATGTTTTGTAACGCAGCCTACGCTGAGCATGCAGATCCAAAAGCTGGAAGAAAACCTGGGCGTAAAGCTATTTGACCGTTCTAAACAACCGGTTACACCTACCGAGATTGGTATAGACATTATTCACCAGGCCCGCATCATGCTGGCCGAGGGCGAAAAGATCAAAGAGATCATATCAGACCGCCAGAAGGACCTGGCCGGCGAATTGAAGGTGGGCATTATCCCCACCGTATCGCCTTATATATTGCCTAAAATACTGAGTGGATTTATTGAGAAATATCCGCAGGTAAAATTGATTGTCTGGGAGCAAACCACCGAGCAGATCATCCAGCAATTAAAACTAGGGTTGATTGACTGTGGTATTCTATCCACCCCGCTGCATGAAAACAGCCTGATCGAGATCCCGGTGTTTTATGAAAATTTTGTAGCCTACGCCTCTAAGCATAGCAAGCTCTATAAAAAGAAACACATTACGCCCGATGATATCGACATGGAAGAGATCTGGGTGTTGAACGAGGGCCATTGCATGCGCGAGCAGGTGCTCAACATTTGCCAGCGTCGCAAATCTACCCAGGGTTTTCAGCATTTTGAGTACAACACCGGCAGCGTAGAAACCCTGAAACGCATGGTCGATCAAAACAACGGCGCCACCATACTGCCCGAGCTTGCCCTGTCTGACCTGAGCGAAAAGCAATTGGACCGGGTACGCTACTTTAAAGCACCCGAGCCTGCGCGCGAGGTAAGTATTGTGATACAGCGTAATCATTTAAAACGACGTATGATAGAAGCCCTCAAAAACGAGATCCTGGAGTTTGTGCCTAAGCGCATGAAACACAAAAAGAAAAAAGATGTGATGGAGTTTTGATTTACGTTTTACGTGGTACGTCAGACGTTTTACGTTTGCCGGTCGGCGAAGACTCACCCCGACATCGCTTCGCTTGTCGGCTCTCTCTTCCGCAAGCGGGAAAGAGGGTAAAAACTGTCATTGCGAGCGTAGCGTGGCCTAAAGCCTTGCGCAGTATGATCCGCCTTAAGGCGGACCGGCCCGAAGGGAAACGCCATAAATCATTCGTTCACAGGTTCAATAGTTTATTAGTATCTACCGCTTCAAAACGAACGCCCTATTGTCATCCTGAGCAACGCGAAGGATCTTATACACCTATACCAAACCAACGTCCACCTTATTGCTTATACAAGATCCTTCACTCCGTTCAGGATGAAAGGCTTATAAAAATCTTCCTCTTTCTTTTCTCAAATTAATTCTATCTTGTATCATCAAATCCCTAACCAATTAAACCATGGCTGCAACAACCCAGGCCGACGATTTTCAGGCAACGCCTACCCGCTTACAATCATTAGACGCCCTGCGCGGCTTCGACATGGTGTGGATAATGGGCTTAGAACCCATAGTTAAAGAAATAGCAAAAGCAACCCATTGGGGCGCCTTTGAGTGGGCCGCTATACAGTTGGACCATCCCGCATGGAACGGTTTCCACTTTTACGACCTCATCTTCCCTATGTTTTTATTCATGGCAGGCGTGTCGGTACCGTTTTCGGTAGGCCGGGCGCTGGAGAAAGGCACCTCGCGCAATAAGCTGCTGTGGCGGGTTATCAAGCGCGGACTGATCTTGGTGATCTTTGGTTTGATTTACAATAACGGCCTTAACATACAACCTATAGCCAACATACGCTTTGGCTCGGTACTTGGCCGCATAGGTTTAGCTTATATGTTTGCCGCCATTATATACCTGTACGCGGCCGAACGCTGGCAGATATTTTGGTTCTGGTTCTTTATTATAGCCTATTGGCTGATCTTAAAATTTTGCTCGGCACCAGGCTTTCCGCATGGCGACTTAACCATGCCGGGCAACTTTGCCTCATATGTAGACCGTTGTTTACTTCCCGGCAAGCTATACCTGGGTATTCACGACCCTGAGGGTATTTTCTCTACCATCCCGGCTATTAGTACAGGCCTGCTGGGTATCATCACCGGTATAACCCTTAAAAAGACCGGCCTGCCGCAAATGACGAAGGTTATACGCATGGTAACCGCAGGCGTGATATTTTTGGTACTGGCGCAGGTTTGGAACATCGACTTCCCCATCAACAAAAACCTTTGGACCAGCTCGTTCGTGCTTAACGTAGGCGGCATAAGCCTGCTGCTCATGGCGCTGTTTTACTACATCATAGACGTTAAGGGACATGTAAAATGGGCCTTCTTTTTCAAAGTCATCGGCATGAACTCTATCCTGATCTACATGTCTACCCATTTTATCGACTGGGAACATACCAACACCGCCTTCTTTAACTGGCTTTTCCAACTGGCAGGCAACCTTTGGGCGCCGGTTGTAGCCGCCATAACCTACCTGGCTATTAAATGGCTGTTTTTGTTGTTTATGTATCGTAAGAAGGTGTTTTTGCGGGTGTAATTGGGTTGTACGTGGGACGTTGTACGTTTTACGTTGATTTATAAAGGATGCCTAACGCTGCTAGCTGCTAAAGAATGGTAGCCTTGCGCGATTCTATCCCCACGGGAGGGGCAGGGAGGGGTTTGACGCAAGCACAGGCACTGTTATAGCGTTTCCCTTCGGGCCGGGCTGTACATTCATACGCCTGCAAGGCCTTAAGCACCGGGCCGGTATCCATTCCCATCCCTAACGCGGGCGTGACTCACCCCGACATCGTTTCACTCGTCGACCCTCTCTTCCGCAAGCGGGAAAGAGGGTCTTTGAATTTCGAATAATGAATGATGAAGTATTTCGATGTTCGAAATTCGGCATTCATTATTTGATATTCGAATTTTTAACCCTCTTTACGCCAACGGCGAAGAGAGGGTCGACGAGTGAAACGATGTCGGGGTGAGTCCTACGCTGACAGGCAAACGTAAAACGTACCACGTCAAACGTCAAACCTAACGCAACCTTTTGCCTGGCTCTACCACCTGCTCAATAACCAAGCTCCTGCCTTCATCAGCATTAACCTCTACAGCGCCATGATTATTAAATACGTCGACAGCCTCCTGGGCTTCGCGGGTTGATGCGGCATGAACAGTAACCACAGTACCCTGGCGCGCCAGTGAGGCGTAATGACCAGCCTCATCAACATCGTCATACAAATGGCCAAAGAAATCGCCGATGCGGTCCGTTTCGGCCTGGCCTTCGGCGTCGGTATGGATGTCAATGTTTTCGGCCTCAAACTCGTTAGCCAAAAGGTAGTCGCTGGCCTGCTCGGCAAGCCCAGGGTCCGCAAAAATTCCGATTACTGTTATCATAATTGGTAAAGGGTTAAGGAGGGTAATTTGTTTTGGTTGGGGGCGAACACGATGGACAAACGGCTAAGATTTACTTCTTCTGTACGCTGCGGGAGTCTGTCCCGTTTTAGACTTAAAGGTCCGGTTAAAAGCTGATTCTGACTGATAACCTACGCTTACTGCAATTTCGGAGATATTGCTGTTGTTTGTCATTAATAGTCTTTGGGCTAGCCTGATGCGCCAGTTCGTCAGGTAACTCAGGGGCGTTTCATGTACCAGTTTTTTAAACTGATTAAAAAACACAGAACGCGACATGCCGATTTCCGACGCAAGCAATTCCAGCGTCCAATCGGTTTGAGGAGAGTCCTGCATGCATTTAAGTGCCTTGCTGATCCTCGGGTCGTTTAATGCGGAGAGGTAACCACTTTCAGGTGCAGCTTGCTCTAAATACGCCCGGATAATATGGACAAACATCATCTCCGACAAACACTTCAGCATAACACTGCTTCCCGGCCTTTCGTTACTGAGCTCTTCCAGCATCAGCTGCGCAACCTGTCTTACCAACAACTGATTTTCGGTTACATACTGCCTGATATGAATGATTGGCGGCAGATCCTTTAAAAAAGGATGTAGGGGCTTGTAATCAAACTCAAAATGACCCGCTATCAGGACGGTTTTCTCGCCGTCACCGTTAAAAACAGGCATGCCTGCCCGGAGGGCCTTCACAAACTCGGGCGAGGGCATACGCAAGCTGGTTGGTTTATCGGCTATCCAATGCGCACTCCCGTGAGGCACAAATATGAGATCGCCCTCTGTCATCTCTATAATACGCCCATCGGGCGAACCAACAGTACAACTGCCGCTCACCAACCGCCAAAACTGCGAATTTTCGTCCTTAACAATATCCAGTCCCCAGGGCGCCGCCAACGGAATTTTGTTATAGACCACGCTTTTGAGTCGTGTTGCCTCTAATACGGTACTTAAAGCATCCATAATTGCAAATTGATACGAATGAGCAAATATACCATACTTTTTAACGCTTTTAGTATTAATCCGCAGGCTACCTTTGTATTATAAAACATCAAGAAAATGACAACACAGCAATTAGCCGATCGTTACTATGAACTTTTCAAGCAAAGACAGGTACCGGAAATTTATCAGCAACTATACAGCGCCGACATTGTTTGCACCGAACCAGAACATGCCCTGGCCATGGGTGTGCCTACCGTAACTAAAGGTATTGACGCGGTTTTAGCCAAATCAAAAGCCAGGCAGGAAACCATAGCAGAAGTGCACAGCTTTTTCAGCAGCGAACCGGTGGTTGGAGGCGACTATTTTAGCCTGGCCATGGGCAGGGACATGACCCTGAAAAACGGACAGCGGGTACAATTAGCAGAAATAGCAGTTTTTGGGGTAAAAGACGATAAGATTATCACAGAAACCTTTTTTTATTAATCCAAATACCCTTTAAGCACCCAGCTGCGGGAATTGGCCCGCAGCCTGGCCAGTGCTTTATCTTTGATCTGCCTTACGCGTTCGCGGGTAAGCTCATATTTATCGCCGATCTCTTCCAGGCTGAGTGGCTGTCCGTCGCCGAGGCCGAAAAACAGCGTTAAAACATCCCTTTCTTTATCGCCCAGCGTCCGCAGGCTTTGCGCTACTTCGATAGATAAAGATTCTGCGATCAGCCCTTTGTCGGTTCCCGGTTCGGAACTTTGCAGCACATCCAGCAGGGTATTATCCTCCTCGGCAGAAAATGGCGAATCATAGGAAATATGCTTACCTGAATGGCCGAGCACATCACTTACCTTTTCGGCCGTAATTTCCAGGCTTTCGGCCAGCTCTTCTGGTGTCGGCTGCCTTTCATACTTTTGTTCCAGTTGCGATGCCGCTTTGGCAATTTTAGAGAGATCCCCAACCTTGTTCAATGGCAGCCGGATCATCCGTCCCTGCTCATTAATGGCCGAAAGAATGGACTGCCTGATCCACCACACGGCATAAGATATAAATTTGAAACCCTTGGTTTCATCAAAGCGCTTGGCTGCTTTAACCAAACCAACATTGCCTTCGTTGATCAAATCGCCCAGGGTCATGCCTGAGCTTTGGTATTGTTTCGCCACCGAAACCACGAACCTTAAATTTGCTGTTGTTAAACGCTCTAAAGCGGCCTGGTCGCCTTCTCTAATCTTTTGTGTTAATATCACCTCTTCCTGCGGGGTAACCATCGGAATCCTGGCAATATCTGACAAATATTGATTCAACGATGCGCTCTCCCGATTGGTGATCGACTCACTAATTTTAAGTTGCCTCATTTATGAAAATCTTTTAATGTGAATGCTAAAGATTCGTTGTCTTGTCGGGCGCGAAAAAGCTTGTTGCTTATGATTGGCAGATGCCAGCGAAGGAAAGAATGCTTGAAAATCTTCAACGCACAAAGATAAGCACAAAATGAAAAAATTGTGTCGACTGGATGTCAAGATTATTCCAACTCTTTGAGCGGGTCCCAGCAGACCTGTTTGAAGTTCAGCACCTTAAGCGCTTTTACCCCCACGCCTTCGGCTTCGAGCATGGCCTGGCGTTTACCCGCCGAGGCAGGGTCGCCCGACAGCCGCCCATCACTGCTTACCACCCGGTAATAGGGCACAGGCGGGTTCGCGTTGCCACAGGCGCCCATCGCTTTGGCCACCATTCGCGATAAATTATCCGTACCCAAAGCCTTGGCAATCGCCCCGTAAGAGGTCACCCTGCCGGCAGGGATTTGCCGGGTAAGTTCCCAAACATGCTCAAAAAAGTTTTCGTCTTTCATAACAGCCGTCAAGACTCAAAAATACAAATTATCGACGAGCTCACCCGCATTCTTCCCGCCACGTCATTGTGAGGAACGAAGCAATCTCTACATTAAACGTCACGAGTACGCCGAGCTGTGGCCTGCGCTGCATACTCGCGCCAGCTTGGGTGGCAATCGCGAACTTTAATCTTCCACGTCATTGTGAGCGAGGTACGAGCGTGACAATCTCTCGCCGACCTGTCATTGCGAGCGCTAGCGTGGCAATCGCGAATTTGCATAGCTTACTTATCGCTTGGTAGCGCTCATTTGCCGCTAGGGCTATTACTTTGTCTTGATACAAAGTAATCAAAAATCAAGTCACACGGAATGCTTCTTTGCGCGCATGGCCTTTGCGCTGCAAATTAGGTAAAACCTGGGGAGGGGGCCTGTTGCCGCCGGTTGTCGCGCATGGGCCTGCGCTTCAGGCAACATTCCCAACACCCCTGCAGCCGCACCACCCAACATTGTTTTACCTGATTTCGCCCGAAGCTGTCCGTCTGACGGGTTGTGCATACTTTGTAGATCCGTCATCCTGAGACCACTATTTGTCTATACTAGCAATTCTTCAAAAGAATTCACAGTCTGCTTTAATCATTAAAAGAACATATGATATTTTTGAATTTCACAAATCTTACTCTGACAAATCAAATTTCAGAATAGATTTAGCTCAAACAGTTGGAGTAACCGGAAACAGTTTAGAAATAGCCCAAGTGAAATCATACATCGACAAAATGATGTTTTTGATTTTGTGCAGAAACGCCGCCATCAGGGTAACTAAAACAGCTTGGAAAGACATTCAGGATGGGCTTTTGTTGGCATAATGAATGATTATTCAGCCTGTGGTCGGTGTTATCACCGCACCACTTATCGCGTCAGAGATTGCCACGCTACGCTCGCAATGACGCGGAGGGGAACTTCTTCTATCAAATTTGTCATCCTGAGCATAGCGAAGGATCTTGTATAAGCGACAAGCAAAGCGTATAAGATCCTTCGCTATGCTCAGGATGACAAAAGGAGTTATCTAACCTTTAAGAAAATGCAAAACCAACTCCTCCCACTCCTCTTCCAAAGAAACAGTCGGACGGCTTTGCCCGGATTTTCGGTACCAGTAGCCGGCATTTGATGAGTCGCCTTCTTTGCGGTGGAGATAAGCGTGAACCCGGGCAGCGTCCGGGTCGTCCAAGTGGTCTACTTGGGCATGGGCTTGGTGCCAGTCGCCTTTGGCATCATACCATAGGCTTTTTAGGGGTGCGGTCCAGGTGTTGTCTGGTGTCGCTGCAGCTAACGTTGCTTTAAAATCTGCTAATGTTTTCATCATCAAATAATTTATCTCCCCACGATCGCCTTCCGGTGTACCACGCCCCATTCTGCCAGGTTACTAATGATGGTTTGCAGCGTATCGCCATGTTCTGTCAATTCATACTGAACCGAGATGGGTTGTGTATCTAAAACGGTCCGTTTTACCAGTTGGTTGATCTCCAGCTCCTTTAGTTCTTTGCTTAGCATCCGGTTGGAAATTCCTTCTATATCATTCAAAATATCAGAAAACCGCCGTTTTTTGTAACAGCAAATAGACGAGATGATGGCGATCTTCCATTTCCCGTTCAGCACGTCCATGGAGTCTTGAACGGCTCTCATTCTTTTCTTTTGTTCGTTATGGAACTCTGTTATTGCGCACACTGCCATGTTACCTGGTTACCTCTATGTTACTGTTATTTATCAGTACAAAGTTACTAATAATAACTCGGGTAGTCTACCTTTGTTGCTCAAACTTTTAAAAAAAGAAATCATGGATAAGTTAAAAAATAAAGTAGTCGTAATTACAGGTGGTAATAGCGGTATTGGCTTTGGCATTGCCGAAGCATTTAAAAACGAAGGCGCTGTAGGGGTTATCGTCGGCAGAAACCAGGAAACTTTAGCCAGCGCTGCGGTTCAGCTTGGCGATAATTTTATCGCTATCAACGCTGATGTAACCAACCTTGCCGACCTGGACCGCGTGTTTGCAGCAACCACAGAAAAATTTGGTAAAATAGACGTGTTGGTAGCCAATGCGGGTGCCGGAGCAGTAGGAACGGTGGCTACTTTTAGCGAAGCCGACTTTGACCAGGCCATTGATCTGAACCTGAAAAGTGTTTATTTCACTGTCCAAAAAGCGCTGCCTTATATGAAAGACGGTGGTTCTGTAATTCTGATCGGATCGAACGCGGCGCACCGGGCCTATGCCAATTTTACGCTGTACGGTGCGGCGAAAGCGGCAGTCATCTATTTAGCCAAGGGCTTTTCAAGCGACCTTTTAGACAGAAAGATCAGGGCAAATGTGATCACACCGGGCACCACAGATACCCCGGCATTTGCCAAGTTTGTGCCCGCAGAACAAATGGAAGCGGTAAAAAAACACTTTGCAGATCAAATGCCCATAGGCCGGATTGGCCAACCGGCTGATATTGGTAAAGCCGCGGTTTTCCTGGCTTCTGACGATTCTGCGTTTATGCTGGGTGCCGAACTGCTGGTTGATGGTGGCATGACCTACCTTGCTAAGTAATTGACGCCACTCTTTTAAATCCCTGTTTTTTCGGAAACAGGGACTTTTTGTTGCTAAATTGCGCTCATTATACAGGTGAATGATGGCTGATTTTGAAGCATTTTTCGATTACATCCAGGAAATCTCCGGCAAACTGCTTTCAGAAGATGATAAGCATTTGCTCATGGCTCATTTTAAACCTAAGAAGCTTCGCAGACGGCAGTACTTTTTACAGGAAGGCGACGTATGCAAATACATCGGGTTTATTGTAAAAGGGTCTGCCCGGACCTTTACGGTAGATGAAAAAGGGCATGAGCATATCCTGAAATTATCGTTAGAAAACTGGTGGCTGGCCGATTTTGAGAGCTTTTACCTGTTAAAGCCAAGTCGCTTTAATATTGAAGCGCTGGAGGATCTGGAGGTTCTGCAATCAACCAATGCGCAGATAGAGGAGTATTTGAAGGCTATACCTGCTTTTTCGGCCATGGCCAGCATAATCAGTCAAAATTACACCATCGCCAACCAAAACAGGGTGCAGGCCGCTATAAGCTATACAGCCGAAGAGCGTTACGAGGATTTGGTTAAAAACTATCCGCATTTTCTGCAGCGGTTCCCGCAAAACATGATCGCGTCTTACTTAGGCTTATCGCCCGAGACTTTGAGCAGGCTAAAGAAAAATTCTTTTAAATAACTCTATCTGTTTCTAGCTTATTGCCTATTTGACTTGATCTGGATCAAGAGTATTTAATGATTCAGGTCAATGTGCAGCTCATTGGGGCATCGCACCTTTGTATATGAAAAAATTAGAAAACAAAGTAGCGGTAGTTACCGGTGCATCAAAAGGAATAGGTGCAGCCATAGCCAAACACTTTGCGGCCGAGGGCGCAAAGGTTGTTGTAAATTATGCCTCAAGTAAAGAGGGCGCAGATAAAGTAGTGAAAGCCATAACCGACAACGGCGGCATAGCCATTGCGGTACAGGCCGATGTATCGAAAGAAGCTGATGTGACGCGGTTGTTTGCAGAAGCAAGTAATGCTTTCGGGTCGCTGGATATTTTGGTAAATAACGCAGTAGCCCAGGGATACGCTCCTATTGAACAAATTTCGGAGGCGGATTTTCATCAGAGTTTTAACGTCAACGTTTTGGGTCCGATATTAACTATCCAGTCGGCTTTAAAAGCGTTTGGCGACAAGGGTGGCAATATCATCAATATCAGTTCGGGTGCCAGCAAATACCCGTTGCCGGGAGCCTCGTTATATTCTGCAACTAAGGCTGCCCTGGATGCCTTTACTGTAGCATTATCTAAAGAATTGGGTGCAAAGAACGTTCGCATCAATTCTGTTTTGCCGGGCGCTACCGAAACCGAAGGTGCAACCAGTGCAGGTGTTACTGCCGGCAGTGATTACGAAAAAATGTTTATTGCCAATACGCCGCTCGGCCGCAGAGGCCAGCGAGCAGACATTGCGAAAGCGGTGGTATTCCTGGCTTCGGATGATGCCGCCTGGATTACGGGTGAGCAAATTTCTGTTTCGGGTGGGATGTATGGGTTTTAAACAATCGTTTCAAGAGTATCAGTCTTCAAATCCCTGTTTCTTTTGGAGGCAGGGATTTGGACCTTACTTGTGCTTTAGCTAACAACATGATCAAATTTTAGCCTGCCGCCCGGGTGACATGATCGAAATAAAATCTAATGCGGGCGTTTCCGCCTTTAGGCGGCCGGGCTTTCCGCTCATACTGCACAGGCCTTATTCACGAGGCCGGTATCCGCTGCAATCCCTAACGCGTTTGCGCCCTCCTTGAAAAGGCAGTTTGGGCTTCAGAACAAATCAATGCGCTTTGGCTTTGTCGCAAAGAAAATAAACTGTTTTAACTGCTTTTTAAACGAAAATTATGCAAAATTCCGTTGAGATACATGTCTAATTAATGTTTTAAGCGTCAGAAAAGAACCAGGCAGCATTGATCAGCTCTGTTTCACCAATGAAACAAATCCTGACTTAAAAGTCTATTTTGGTGTTTCATTTTGTTTCACTGTATTTTTATAATATTTTGATTTTCAAATAATTAATCAAAAACACTGTTTCACTTGTTTCATCTGTTGCATATACACGTGAAACAAACACGCTATTGCCTGCTTGGTTAACACACCCCTGCCCCTCTCAAGAAGGGAACCCTGGGACTTTGCCCCCCCGCCCTAGCGTAAAACGTACTACGTCCAACGTATAACCCTACAAAAACCTATCATTACCATGACAAACCTCCGCACGGTTTTCGTAATTTTGTGGTCTGATAACGCGCCATGAGTATTACTAAAGAACAAGTACTGCAAGCTTTAAGCAATGTTGAGGAACCCGACCTGAAGAAGGACCTGGTTACCCTGAACATGATTGAGGATATTGTGATAGACGGTAACAACCTGAGTTTTTCGGTGATACTGACTACGCCTGCCTGCCCGCTTAAGGCCTTGATTGAGAATGCTTGCCGTAACGCCATAGGCCACTTCATCAGCAAGGATATCGTGGTTACGGTTAACATGACATCGCGCGTTACCACGCAGAAGAACACCGGCGTGCCGGGGGTTAAGAATATCATTGCCGTGGCGTCGGGCAAGGGTGGTGTGGGTAAAAGCACCGTGGCTGTTAACTTGGCCCTGGGCCTGGCTATAAGCGGCGCCAAAGTGGGTTTAATTGATGCTGATATCTACGGACCGAGCATCCCTATTATGTTTGGGCTGGAGGGCGCTAAGCCTATGGCTACCAATGTTAATGGCAAAACCAGGATTGAGCCTATTGAGAAGTATGGCATCAAGCTGCTGTCGATAGGGTTCTTTACAGACCCTAATCAACCGGTGCCCTGGCGCGGACCAATGGTGTCGACCGCCGTTAAGCAACTATTTAATGATGCCGACTGGGGCGAGCTGGACTACCTGGTAGTAGACCTGCCACCGGGTACCGGCGATATCCACATTACCATTACGCAAACCTTCCCGGTTACCGGGGCGGTGATCGTAACAACCCCGCAAGCCGTAGCATTGGCCGACGCGAAGAAGGGTATCGGTATGTTTTTGATGGAGAGCATTAACGTGCCTTTACTAGGTATTGTAGAAAACATGGCCTACTTTACCCCTGCCGAGCTGCCGGAGAACAAGTATTACATCTTCGGTCAGGGAGGAGGAAAGAAACTGGCTGAGCAACTAGAGGTGCCGTTTTTAGGCGAAATACCGCTCATCAAAGGTATCAGCGACAGCGGCGACGCAGGTAAACCTATTGTTTTGAACGATGAGCATGAGCTTATGGTTAATGCCTTTACAGAGATGGCAAACCGCGTGGCACAGCAGATATCTATAAATAATGCCAGAGGATTATCTGCAGATATTGTAAATAATTAATAACTTTACTTATAAATCTGTAAAAATGAGTTTATTAGAAAGGGTTGAAGCAGCGTTAGATACTATCCGTCCGTACCTGGAGACAGACGGTGGCAATGTATCGGTGGAGGAGATCACGCCCGAAGGTATTGTTAAGTTAAGATTACTAGGTTCGTGCGGCTCTTGCCCCATGAGTATCATGACGCTTAAAGCGGGTATTGAAGGCGCTATACAAAAGGCAGTACCTGAGATTACCGGCGTTGAGGCCATTAATCTAACCGATATAGACGACCCTAATGCCGTGGTTCCTGAAAACCTGCGTTAATTGTTAAGTATTGTTAAATACGGCTTTAGCCATAGCACAATACTTTGGGTTTAAAAACTAAAAACTATTTTTGCCCGTTAATGGTATTTTAAAGGAAGTACTACAGCACAATGAGATATATTTTTGGCTTGTTATTGTTACTCTGCACCTCGTCGGTTTTTGCTCAAAAAACCGAGCAACCATTATTGCAGTTTAGCGGCGTTACCCGCAATGCCGACAGCAGCCGTGTTATTGTACCTTACGTAAACATTACCAATTTAAATACCCACAAACAGGTTTTTATTAGTGATTTTGAGGGCTATTTCTCTTTTGTAGCGCATGAGCGCGATACCTTGACCTTTACCAGCATAGGCTATTCGTCGGTTACCGTAGTGGTGCCGGCCAGTGTTGCCAACCATAGCGTAGTCATGAATGTGCTGTTGAAACCGCAGATTATTAACCTGCCTGCTGTGAGGGTTTTCCCGTGGGCTACTGTCGATGAGTTTAGAAAAGATTTCCTGGCGATGAAAGTTGCTGACGATGATTTGGCCATAGCGCAAAGAAACCTGAACCCCAAAGGTATTAAAGGTGCGGAGTATACTTACTCGGGGCAGAACGGCTATGAAAGCATTAACGCACAGGATATGCATAACGGCATTGTCAACTCGCATTCTATTACCAACCCCTTGCTTAACCCATTTGCCTGGGGTAGCCTGATCAGGGATATTGCGGCGGGCGAAAAGTCGAACGCTAATGCGCTGTCGAATTAAACTACCTAGCGTCCTTTCTTAACCGCCGGGAACTTCATTTTATATTCCACATCTACAATACCTCTGGAGATATCGGTAAGGCGTTTCTCCAATAAGCGTTTGCGTAATGGGCTTAGTCTATCAGTGAATAGTTTACCTTCTATGTGGTCGTACTCGTGTTGTATAACGCGTGCAGCCATACCACCAAAAGTTTCTTCATGGTGATGCCAATTCTCGTCGTAATATGATATTTTGATGGTTGATTTACGGCTAACGTCCTCACGAATGTCAGGGATGCTCAGGCAGCCCTCGTTGAATGACCATTCTTCGCCGGTCTCTTCCAAAATGCAGGCATTAATGAAAACCTTTTTGAAACCTTTAAGCTCTGGCTCGTCATCGTCGAACACAGAAACGTCGACCACAAACAAACGCATAGATAACCCAACCTGTGGGGCAGCCAAACCAACGCCGCGTGCACCGTACATGGTTTCAAACATATCGTCGCAAAGTTGTTTGATATGCGGATACTCAGCAGGTTCAATAGAGGTTGCTTTTCGTCTTAGCACCGGGTCGCCATAGGCTACTATAGGTAATTTCATGGTGCAAAATTACAGCTTTATTTTTTGTTGTTAAAATTTTGTAACTTTAGATATGTTATTTGACATTTCTAAACATGCCAGAGATCAATTGCAATTGCGAGGTATCAAAGAAAGCACAGTACTAGAAATTCTAAATAATCCCGGGCAAATAATAGTTCAAGATGACAAAACGCTCTACCAATCTATAATTACAGAATTTGGAAAGAGCTATTTAATCAGAATTTTTGTTAACCATATAAAGGTGCCGAACTTAGTGATAACGGCGTACAAGACGTCTAAAATAGAAAAGTATTATGAAGGTGACTTATGATAAAGAAGCGAATGCCGTTTACATTCAATTCAAAGACGATATTATCGACGAAAGCGATGAGGATAAAAAAGGCGGCGTAATCATTGATTATGCGGTAGATGGATCAGTGGTGGGAATTGAGGTATTAAATGCATCTGAAAAGCTTTCCCTGCCCGTTAGTTTAGATTACGTAGAAGTTTAGCTATCCCTTAGGCTCAAATAGTAAGGTCATCATTTTACTTTCATCAAATATTTCATTGCTTATTTCAAGCAGTTGCGATGCCGTTACGTTGTTAATTTTCTCGAATAGCTGCGGCAGTGTATCCACATAATTAAAGTCGACCAAACTCTTAGCCATCGATATGATCAAGCTCATGCGGTTCTCTTCTGCTAAGGCAATTTGTCCTATAAACTTCTGTTTATTTTGATGCAGTTGCAGCGTGCCCAGCTTTTGCTCGCGTAACTTTTTGAGTTCTTTATGCACCAGTCGGGCTGCTTTATCGGCCTTCTCGGTATCTGTACCAAAGTAAATGGAGAATATGCCTGTGTCCGTTAGCGCGGTATAGTTAGATTCGATAGTGTAAGCAATGCCATGTTTCTCGCGGATTTCCAGGTTAAGCCGGTTGCTCATACCCATACCACCCAACAGGTTGTTCAATAGCAGTAAACCGGTTTTATTGAGGTGCGATGATGAGTAAGCCGTATTACCAATCACACAATGCGTTTGCGAAATAGGTTTGTGAATGATGTGCTTGCCGACTGTAGTCGCCGTAGGTGTTATGCGATGTTTCTTGGTGTAGTTAGGTTCGATATCGCCAAAATACTTTTGGCCCAGCTTGCTTACCTTATTGAAGTCGTAATCGCCTATTACGGCGAAAATGATCTCGTTAGTATTATAATTTGTGGCGATGAACTGCTGCATATCATCGCGATTTAGCGTGCTGACAGTTTCTGTAGTACCCAAGATATTTTTTCCTATCGGATGATCTTTGAAGAGCAATTCTTCAAAATCATCCATAATAGCTTCTTCCGGCTGATCGAGGTATGATGCCAGTTCATCCTGGATTACGCCACGCTCCTTCTCCAGTTCATCTTCCGGGAAAGTAGAGTGGAATACAATATCCTCAAACAGATCAATCGTACGCTCCAGGTAAGGGTTCAGAAACGATGCATGAATACAGGTGTATTCTTTCGTTGTATAAGCATTCAGATCGGCGCCCACCAGCTCTAAACGGTTCAGTATCTGGGTAGTGCTGCGTCGTTCTGTTTCTTTAAACAGCAGATGTTCGATAAAGTGAGCCAGGCCTTCCTGGTTAGGCAATTCATCGCGAGAGCCTGCGTTCATCAATATACAGGCATGTGTAACCGCCATAGGCGAGTGCTTGTACATAATACGAATGCCGTTGGGTAAAGTATAGAGTTGGTATTCCATCATTAAGGGTATAAAGATAGGTAATTTACACTTACTCAGCTCGTCCGCCTATCCATACTGTCCGGGTGAGAAGCGGACGGACAAGATTATTACGCCTTGCCAACGATAGTACTCCAAACAACAAAGGCAACCAACAGTAGCGCTATTGCTAAAGGCACCCAAATAAGCCTGGCCCGGTAGAAGGTTGAATTACCTATAAACATGGGCCAGAATATAGCGTTAATAATTATTGCGGCGGCTATACCAAACACGAAGCCCAAATCGCCGGGCGAGTTTGGATTTAACTTTAAGGTTAACAATATCTGGAAGGCCAAAAAACATCCCCCAAAAAGCAAGGTAAGTAAGGCCCCTTTGGTATTTTTAATTTTAAACAAATTGATGGCTACCATCACCGCACCAAACACCACACTGAAAAGAACCGTAAAAACGTACACCGCACGTTTTGAATAGAAAGAAGGTGCGTCAGGATCTTCAACAATACAATTCTTGTAGCTATTGCTAAACAGGCCAAATCCATTGTCGGTAGTTGCCGATGCATTATCGCGTTGTGCCTGTATATCCTGGCTGATCACCTGTAACTCTTCGTCGCCAAAAACCCTACCGCGGCTCTGTAGTTCTGTCAGGGAGGCTTCAATAGTTTCGGGCAAATATTTTTGGCGATTATCTATACGCTCTTCCAGTTCCTGGTCGGTGCGCTTCGAGGCGTAGAAATTAAAATGGTCATCCATTGGGTGATATGTTCAGTGTTTAAATGTAATAATTTATTAATTAGCCTGTTGTTAAGTGGCTAATTTGTTATTTTGATTATACCTTGTTAACAGCTACATTTACTTTCATGAACTTCCTAGACAAGCACCCAATAATCTTCAAAATATTTTTGGCGGTTATCGTCCTTAGCGCATTGCGTAACCTAACTCATCTGAAAGAGACAGTCACGTCGACAGAGGATGTTGCTTATAAAACTGGTATGCTTACCGCTTTGGTGCTCAAGTTGGTCGTTATTGTGAAAATGTCACAGCATCTATTTAATAACCGTAAGGTTAACGCGGCGTAACATCCGCAATTCATAATCTGCCCGTACCTCATGAACATTAAAATAGCCGACTTAGCGTTTGAGCCGTTAATAACAGCCGACACCATACAAACCCGTATCAAAGAAATTGCTGTTGACCTAAATAAAGACTATGCCGACAAAGCCCCCGTATTTGTAGGCGTATTAAACGGCTGCTTTATGTTTATGGCCGATCTGCTAAAAGAAATTACTGTACCCTGCGAGGTTGCTTTTACCAAACTATCATCATACCATGGCGGCGTAACCAGTACCCGCCGCATCCGCGACGATTTTGATTTACTGACCGATATTACCAACCGCCACGTAATCCTGGTTGAGGATATTGTAGATACCGGCAATACGCTCGACTATTTAGTCGCCAAGCTTAGCCATCGCAAGCCGGCTTCAATTACCGTTGTGGCCTTGCTGCTCAAACCCGATGCTGTCGAATATCCTGTCGAAGAATTGAAGCATGTCGCATTCCAGATACCTAATGAGTTTGTAGTAGGTTACGGGCTTGACTATATGGAGTTAGGTAGAAATTTGAATGGGATTTATAAAAGGGTGGTGTAACGCTTATCTCCAAATTTGTCATTCTGAGCATAGCGAAGAATCTTATACAATTTATGGGTTAACGTTCAGCTTATCGCGCGTATAAGATCCCTAGCTATGCTCAGGATGACAAACGCTTTATTATCTACATAAAATACTTAACCGGATTGGTATTCACACTCGTCAACCGCAAAGGCAGCTCACCGAAGCGTTCGTGGATCATATCGTAAAGCAATTGTTGAGTAAACTGCTCGCTTTCAAAATGGCCTATATCGGCAATAATGATCTTGCCATCGGCATCAAAAAACTCATGGTATTTATAATCGGCAGTAATAAAAATATCGGCGCCGGCAGCAATAGCATTCTTCAACAAAAACCCACCCGAGCCACCACATACTGCAACCTTCTTGATCTGTTTCCCCGTAAGTGCGGTATGGCGTATTACATGCGCATGCATTTTTTCTTTGAGGTGATATAAAAACTCTTCGGCATCCATATGCTGGTCCAATTCGCCCAGCATACCTGCGCCTATCTGCTGGTGTTGATTGGTTAGCGCGTACAGGTCATAAGCCACTTCTTCATAAGGATGCGCCAGCATCAACGCCATCAGTATTTTACTTTCTAAGTTAGCTGGATATACCGTTTCAATACGTGTTTCGCGCTCGGTATGGCGTACACCGGGCTCGCCAACGTAAGGGTCGCTATCTTCATTGCCTTTAAAGGTCCCTGTGCCATCGGCATTAAAGCTGCACTCGCTGTAATTACCAATGTTACCCGCTCCGGCATGGAACAGGGCATTACGCACCTGGTCGACATGGCTTGTTGGCACATAGGTTATCAGCTTTTTAAGAATGCCATGTTTAGGCGCTAAGATCCGCAGGTTTTCCAGCCCTAACGTTTCGCAAATTCGACCATTAACACCAGGCAGCACACTATCCAGGTTAGTGTGTATGGCATACAATGCTATGTTATGGCGGATGGCTTTCTCTACCACGCGCTCTACGTATGTTTTGCCATTGAACTTTTTCAGCCCCTTAAAAACAATCGGATGATGCGATATAATTGCCTGGCAATTGGTAGCTATGGCTTCATCAACAACCGCTTCTACACAATCCAGCGATATCAGCACCTGGTGGATTTCCTGATCAGGATGACCGACGATCAGGCCGGCATTGTCATAGTCTTCCTGGTAAGCCAGTGGGGCTATAGTTTCAAGGTAGGCGGTAAGTTGCGATAGTTTCATTCGATTTGAATTTAAGTGACAGCCGCCACTGTATGATGTAGAAAAGCGTTTAAAAAACGTTTTTTAAATACCACTCCATTTGTTCCCTGTAAATAACCCAACCGTCTGAACCTGGATTAATTACTATTCCTTTTCGACTCGGTTGTCCTAATATAAAATTAATGGTCCAGTTAATATCTAAGACTACTGTTCTGAGATCATCCCTATTATCTTTAAAATTAAGGTCGATCTCTGAGGCATCAGAAAACAAGGGTTGAAACCATTCGTCAGCTTTATCCTGTATGCCTACAAGGTTTACAAGCTGATCTTTGTCAAGCCCTGCTTTCCCCAGTATCTGAGCATAGGACATGCCATCCGTTGTAATTAAAGCCATAAAGTTAGCACATTTAATTTCTGTTATTACTTTACGCCCATAATACTCTGTTTTATAAAGACGATACTTTTCGAACGCTGTCTTTAGTGCCGGATTTTCAATAGCCGTGTCAAAATCAACAGGCTTTCGTTTCTTCGGATTAATCCAAAATGTCATAGCGTAAAAATATCAAAAACCTATAAACAAGTAAAGACGCAAATGTCTTTTGCGTCTTCACGTTCCAATATGTATGATAGATCGAAGTACTTTACAGTACCTCTACGTAATATTAGTGACTCATTTTAGCCAGGTTGAAGCTTTCGAAAGCCATTTTCTGGTTAAATTCTAAAGCCAGTTTCTTGTGGTTCACCAGATCGACAATTGAACCGATAAAGCATAAACCTGCGGTGAATAAATACAGGATACCCATGCCAATTTCGCCAATCATGAATCTTTGAAATCCTGGTACCAGGAAAGTACCTATCAAACAAAAGATCAGCATGTCTTGCGGACTTTTACGTTTGCCTGAGTAAATCATAAAGAAATACTTTTTTTGCTCGTCGTTTAAACCGGCGGTAGCTTGTTGTAATAAACCTAATTCTTCGGCGCTAATGCCTGCTAGGCTCATATAAGGATTGGTGTTTTGGAAGTCCATGACGTTTAGTTTTTAGTGATTGTTTATTGTTTACGATTCAAAACTAATATAGGATTAAATTTTAGCCAACGCAAAATGGGCAGGCACAATAAAGTACTCGGTTAAGCGGGGGAATTGGGCGGTGAAAATGCCGGGGAAATTTAGAATATCGGTGAATACCGGCTATACATCGAAAGTATAAACATTTTCGGGCCTTAAGGCACGTCGCCCCAAAACAAAAATGCGATAGCTAATAATAAGCAATGCAGGGACACCAAACCAGTGCGCATGCCAGGATTTAATAAGATTACCGTGCAATAACCACGAAATAGAATGACCTATGCCACAGCCCGGGCACCACGTTACGCCCATTAACTTTAAGGGACATAACGTGTATTGCGAAGCTGCGGATGGATTTGTTGCCGCTAATGCTACGATAGCGGCTATCCAGAAAAGAAGTTCGAAATTATTTTTTAAAAATCTAATCAACTTTATTTGACTTGTTGGCCCATACCAAAGATACGCCTAAAGCCGACAATAAACCAATTAACAAAGCGCCAAACATACGGCCCGAGAAAGCCATTACGTTGCCGCCAGTAGGCTGTATATAGTTAACGTATACTATACCTACAAAAACGGCCAGTATACCACCAAACAACAATATTTTAAAGCTTTGAACCAGCGCTTCCAGGAAACCCATTTTTCCGGCAAGATCATTGTCGCGATAGCTTTTTATACCGAAAAATAATCCTATAACCGGTATCAGGATAGATAGGTATTCATAAGGAGCGGTTTGATCGTCACGGGTATCATACCCCATGGCATGGGTAATAAAAAGCCAGGCTGCACTTAGCACGCCAATTACAAAGCCCCATATTAATGCATTTTTCATCTTCGTAGTATTAGGTTAATTGGTGAGTTTAATTTAATTACGTATTAACAACAAGATACGTTATTTAAACTATCATAAAAAGAGTTTAAGTGTCGATTTTGTTTTATCGGGCTGATATTTTAGTGTCTGACAAGGCCAAACAAAAGCTGTCAAATTACTGTAAGTAGCAAGCGGGCGTTTAATAAACCCGCCATTTTAACTATCTTTGCAACGTTTTGAACATCCGTGATATATTAGAAAGATATAAAGCTGATGACAGGATTAAGGCGCTTGCTACGGCTCTCAACGCGTCAAAAAATCCAAGGATACAGCTTCGTGGTTTGGTCGGATCGGGTGATGCGACCATGGCGGTAGCATTGTATTTTTTGCAGCACAAGCACATGGTGTTTGTATTGCCAGAGCGCGAAGAAGCCGGCTATTTCCAGGCCGATCTTGAAAATCTCACAGGTAAGGAGGTCCTGCTATTTCCCTCATCATACCGCAAACCCTTTGAATTTACCCAGCCCGACAGCAGCAATGTTTTAGCGCGCGCCGAGGTTTTAAATGAACTGAATCATTCCACAGAATTTGGCCAGCTGATTGTGACCTACCCCGAGGCTTTGGCCGAAAAGGTGATAGACCGTGCGTCGCTGGAAAAAAACACATTGGAGATCTCGGTCGGCAATAAGCTCAGCATAGATTTTATCAATGAATTTTTGGTCGATTATGATTTTGACCGCGTTGATTTTGTATATGAGCCGGGCCAGTTCTCTATTCGCGGTGGTATAGTAGATATTTTCTCATTCTCGCATGAACTGCCTTACCGGGTTGAGTTTTTTGGCGATACCATTGAGTCTATTCGCACTTTTGAGATTGAAAGCCAGTTATCTGTTGAGCAGGTGAAGAGCATCACCATTGTACCCAACGTACAATCTAAGTTTCTGACTGAAAGTAATATTTCTTTGCTGGAATATATTGATGCCGATACCCAGGTTTGGATCAAGGATGTGCAGTTTACGTTCGACATTATCCAATCGGGCTTTAAAAAGGCTACGCAATTGTGGCAAGCCTTATCTGCTGATGAAAAGAATAAAAATCCGGATTGGATAGACCCTAAGTTTGCTTTTACTGACGAAAAATTAATTGCCGACCAGCTCCATGACTTTGCAATTGTCGAGTTTGGCAAGCAGTTTTTTTACCAAGCCGATACCGCAATAAATTTTGATTTGCGGCCGCAGCCATCTTTCAACAAAGACTTTTCGCTTCTCATTCATAATTTTAAAAATAACGAAGCCGAGAAGATCGAGAATTATATCCTGACCGATTCGGCACGCCAGGTGGAGCGCCTTTACGCCATTTTGGATGATATGGACAAAACGGTGAAATTTACACCGGTTAGCATTTCCATCCGAGAAGGTTTTATCGATCGCGATCAGAAATTGGCTTGTTATACCGATCACCAGATCTTTGATCGCTATTATAAATACAAACTCAAAAAGGGCTATCAGCGCTCGCAGGCCATCACCCTAAAGGAACTGCGTGAACTAAAGCCCGGCGACTATGTCACCCACATCGATCATGGTATAGGCAAATATGCCGGCCTTGAAAAAGTTGAAGTAGCAGGCAAACAGCAGGAAATGATTCGCCTCATTTATGCCGATAACGATTTGCTGTATGTCAACATCAACTCGTTAAACCGCATATCAAAATATAGTGGTAAAGAAGGCACCGTACCCAAAATGAATAAGCTGGGTACCGATGCCTGGGACAAGCTGAAGAAAACCACAAAAAAAAAAGTTAAAGACATAGCCCGCGATCTGATCAAGCTTTATGCCTTGCGCAAAGCGCAGGAAGGTAATGCTTTTTCGCCGGACAGTTACCTTCAAACAGAACTAGAGGCATCTTTCATTTACGAAGATACCCCCGACCAGGAAAAAGCCACCAACGATTTCAAGAAAGACATGGAATCGCCGCACCCAATGGATCGTTTGATCTGTGGTGACGTGGGTTTTGGTAAAACCGAGGTTGCCATACGGGCAGCATTTAAAGCCGTTGCTGATAGTAAGCAAGTAGCCATACTGGTGCCAACAACTATTCTGGCGGCGCAACATTATAAAACCTTTAGCGATCGCCTGAAGGGCTTCCCTTGCAATATTGATTATGTTAATCGTTTTAAATCAAGCAAGCAGATCAAGGATACTTTAGAGAACCTGAAGAATGGTAAGGTAGATATCATCATAGGTACGCATCGACTGGTAAGCAAAGACGTGAAGTTTAAGGACCTGGGTCTGATGATCATCGACGAGGAGCAAAAATTTGGCGTTAGCACCAAAGAAAAGCTAAAGCAAATGCGCGCAAACGTAGATACGCTAACTTTAACAGCTACGCCGATACCACGTACGCTACACTTCTCTTTAATGGGCGCGCGCGATCTTTCTATCATATCAACCCCACCGCCCAACCGCCAGCCGGTAGTTACCGAGCTGCATGTGTTTAATGATAAACTGATTAAAGACGCCGTTGCTTTTGAGCTGGAACGTGGTGGTCAGGTTTTCTTTATCCATAACCGGGTGCAGGATTTGCCGCAATTAGGCGGTATGATCCATAAGCTGGTTCCGGGTGCGCGGGTAGGTATTGCACACGGCCAGCTGGAAGGCGATGCGCTGGAAGACGTGATGTTGAAATTTGTGAATCACGAGTATGATGTACTAGTGGCTACCACAATCATCGAAGCTGGTTTGGATATTCCTAACGCTAATACTATCATCATCAACCACGCGCACATGTTTGGCCTGAGCGATTTACACCAGATGCGCGGCCGTGTGGGCCGGAGCAATAAAAAAGCTTATTGTTACTTGTTAAGTCCGCCGCTTTCGACATTGACTAATGAAGCCCGTAAACGTTTGAGCGCTATTGAGGAGTTCAGCGATCTGGGCAGCGGTTTCAACGTAGCCATGCGCGATCTGGACATCCGCGGTAGCGGTAACTTGCTTGGTGCCGAACAAAGCGGTTTTATTGCCGAGATAGGCTTCGAGATGTATCATAAGATTTTGGATGAAGCCATTCATGAGTTGAAAGACGAAGAGTTTAAAGGCTTATTTCCCGAAGATAAACCTCGTCCATACATCAGCTTTACCCAGATTGATACCGACCTGGAGATCTTGATCCCTAATGAATATGTGACCAGCCTTTCTGAACGATACAATTTATATTCAGATCTATCTAAATTAGAAAACGAAGCCGAATTGCAAGCTTTCCAACAACAGCTGCATGACCGCTTTGGGCCTATCCCAACCCAGGTTAATGACTTGCTGAATACCATGCGTTTGCAATGGCAGGGTAAGGCTATCGGGTTTGAAAAGATTTCCTTGAAAAAGGGCGTGCTGCGAGGTTATTTCATTGCTAATCAACAGTCTGCTTATTTTGAGTCGCAGGCCTTTCGTAATGTATTAACCTTTGTACAAACTAATCCGCGCCGTACTAATTTAAAAGAAGTGAAGAATACATTACGTTTAAGTATTGATGGCGTTCAAAGCATTGATGAAGCTGTTGAATTGTTGAACGGAATGATGGCCGTAGAGGCAGTATAGCCATAATATCCACCTACCTATTCCTTGAAAAACAGCAATTTACAATTGAATTATAAAATATTTTAAAAAATTTGTATCTTTGCCATCCGTTTATAAAAATAAATAAGTATAAATCCCGTCAAAATAATGGAACAAACCGTAGAACAAAAGCTTCAAGCGTTATACGAATTACAAACCATCCACACTAAAATTGATAAAATCCGCCAGGTAAGGGGTGAGCTTCCAATGGAAGTTGCCGACCTGGAAGATGATGTTGCCGGTTTAGAAACTCGTATACAAAAAATTAAAAGCGAGCTTGATGATCTGGAGGATGATATTGTTACCCGTAAAAACCTGATCAAAGACGCCCAGGCTAATACAAAAAAATACGAAACTCAACTTAACGAGGTAAAAAACAACCGCGAGTATGATGCTATCTCTAAAGAGATTGAAATTCAAGGTTTAGATATACAGGTGAGCGAGAAAAAAATTCGTGAATATGGTTTTGAGATCACTTCAAAAACCCAGGTTTATGAAAAAGCGTTGGCTGATTTAGAAGCTCGTAAAAGCGACTTAGACGCTAAAAAACAAGAGTTAGGCACCATTACTGCCGAAACTGAAAAAGACGAGAACGAGTTAACTACATTAGCTGATGCTGCCGTTAAAAACATCGACGAGCGCTTATTAGTTGCTTACAACCGTTTGCGCAAAAACGCTAAAAACGGCTTAGCTGTGGTAACCATCCAACGCGATTCTTGCTCTGGTTGCTTTAACCAGATCCCGCCTCAACGTCAGTCTGATATCCGTCAACGCAAAAAAGTTATCGTTTGCGAGCATTGCGGCCGTATCCTGATAGACGAGCAAATGGCTCTCGAAGCAGAAACTGCAAACGCTTAATTGCATTAAGCATTTAAATAAAAAAGCGCCCCAAACAGGGCGCTTTTTTATTTAACGAGTATCAAAACATACTAGTCTGCTTACCCCCCTTCGGCGCAAACAAACTATAATCATGCATCGGCATTTCCCGGTTTGACAGGAAACGATTACATGCCATTCTAAAAAGCTGATGAATGGAGTTCGCCACCGCACCCTCGCCGCTCATGCGCCGGCCAAATTCGCTGTCATTTAAATTACCGCCGTGACATTCGCGAATCATATTCAAAACTTTGTCTGCGCGATCGGGAAAGGCTTTATGTACCCAATCGGTGAAGATCTCGCCGATGCTCCCATTTAAGCGAACAATCGTAAATCCCGCCGCTAGCGCGCCTCTGTCTGCCGCGGCTTTAATAATGTCGGGTATCTCATTGCTGTTTAACCCTGGGATAATTGGCGCGGCCATTACTCTTACCGGCACTCCTTTTTCTGACATCTTTTGTATTATCCCCAACCTTCCGGTCGCCGTCACTGTGCGCGGCTCCAGCTTTTGCCGTAACGATTCATTGAGCGACGTAATAGAAACATTAACATGCACCAGGTTGAGTTTGGCTAGCTCAGTGATAATGTCCATATCGCGCAAAATCACATTGTTTTTGGTGATGATGCTCACCGGGTTTCGATATTTTAAAAACACCTCCAACAAACTTCGGGTTACTTTGAGTTTACGTTCTATCGGCTGATAGCAGTCTGTATTGCCCGATAACAATATGGCCACCGGCTTATAATTCTTTTTATTAAAGTACTTTTCCAGCAACTCCGCCGCGTTGGGTTTAACAATGAGTTTGCGTTCAAAATCCAGTCCGGCGCTAAAGCCAAAATATTCATGTGTATTGCGGGCATAACAATATATACAGCCATGCTCGCAGCCCTGGTAAGGGTTAATGGAATACATATGGCTCAAGTCGGGGCTATTTGATTCGCTGACGATCTTTTTCGGCGTCTCAATGAAAAGCTGCGTGGTGGTATTTTCCAGCAACGCTTCATCCAATCCTTCGATATGGTCGAGTACATATTTGCGTTTCAGAAACTTGTTATCGGTATTGATCTGCGCTCCACGCCCTTTAAAAAACTCCGGATTTTCCTGGTGACTCATTCATCAAATTTGCTAATATTTTTAGCAAACAACAAGGGTGTTTAAAAATTATTTACACAGCGGGGACTCACCCGATCTACGCTTCGCTGGATCACCCTCTCTTCCGCAAACGGGAAAGAGGGTTGGTAGAGACTTACGAAGTTTTAAAAACTTCGTAAGTCTAACACACACAAAACGTAAAATCTGCTGTTAAACCATCATGCGCAAATTTTTGCAAGGCCTGCTCACTAAACCGGTAATCACACTCGCTAATAAATGGTCGTCGAGGCCAGACAAAAAGCGTGTTGATGCTGCGCTTTCGGCACTTTACCAAAACATTATGCAAAACCCCGGTAAGCGCGGGCGTATTGTAGAGTTTGACGCCGCAAAAGATAAATTCATTATCCTATCAGATCAGCATAAAGGCGCGCGCGATGGGTCAGACATCTTTGCCAAAGCAGCCAACAACTATTTAGCTGCGCTGAATTATTACAACAAAGAAAAATTCTTTTATATTAATCTCGGCGACAGCGAGGAGCTTTGGGAAAACATCTTCTTCACAGTTAAAAAACATAACAAGAAAACGTTCGAGGCTGAGCAGCGCTTCCTGGACCGCGATGCATTTATTAAGATCTTTGGCAATCATGATCTTTATTGGGATAATGACCCGCTGGCTATGGTGAGCCTGGCGCAAATTTATGATCAGCAGACCAAGGTTTATGAAGGGGCTGTGCTGCAAACCACTATCGGCAAAAGCAAACTGGCCATTTATTTAACCCACGGGCATCAGGGCGATTTGCAAAGCGATGGCAATTGGTTCAGTAAATGGTTTGTGTCTGATATCTGGGCGCCGTTTCAGTCTTATTTGCATATCAACCCCAACACGCCATCTAACAACGACACGCTAAAGACTGAACACAACAAAATGATGTATGAGTGGAGTGCCAAACACAAAAACATCATATTAATTACCGGGCATACGCACCAGCCAGTGTTTCGATCCCTTACCGAGTTGGAAGTTTTATACGAAAAGCAAAAGGCCGCTCAAGGAAAAGAAGCCGACGAGCTACAGGCCCAGATTGATAAGCTGCATTTAAAAACTTCTCGTCCGCCAGATTTTAAGGGTTACCTGGATACTTATTTTAATAGTGGTTGTTGTTGTTTTGACGATGGCGACATCACCGGCATTGAAATAGCTGAAGAACGCATCCGTTTGATTAAATGGGCATACCATGGCAAAAAGAGCGTGCGTAGGGTATTAGAAGAAGCTTGCCTGAAAGATTTGAAGCTACACTGACCTATTTTGCATTTGCATTGTTTATTTTCGATGTCGATAACCTGCCTGAATGAAAAAATACATCTCAAAATTCCATTATCTTACACAAGACCTTTCAAATCGCAGCCACATTGAACAAGTACAAGTAGCTTGCCAGGCCGGTGCCAATTGGGTACAATACCGTTGTCTTACTAAAAACGAGGAGGAGTTAGTTAACGAAATAAGCCAAATAGCGGTTATTTGCGACGATTGGGGTGCCACACTAGTTGTAACTAATCACTACCATTTATTGGATAGGGTTGATGTACAAGGCGTACATATCGAAGATCTGGATGCTGATTTAATGGCCATCCGCGCAAAGATTGGCGAGGACAAAACGTTAGGCGCATCAGCAACAAACATTAAAGGTTTACAGGCGGTACAGGCATTGGGCGTGGTTGATTATTGCGGTTATGGCCCATTTGGGCACACTACTACCAAAGTGAATGACAAACCATTATTAGGTTTTGAGGGATATCAGCAATTAGAAAAAATGATGGTTGATATACCAGTGATTGCTGTTGGCGGCATCGGCATTAATGATGTAGAGCTATTGCTGCAAACGGGCATTTATGGAATTGCTGTATCTTCGGCAGTAAATCTTGCCCCAGATCCGGCGGCAGCCGTAAAGGAGATTTATAAGAAAATCTATTAAATATGTCATCGCACCACATCGTCAGAGAAAAACAGGAGCCTGCCCTGTTGGTGTTGAGCCTTGAAGGGTTTGATGATGAGCAATTGGGTCAATTATTAGAGTGGAGTCCAACTTTGCTGGTTACGCCGTTAGTGGCCGAACAACTAAATGCCTTTGGTATTAAAGTGGATTGGATCATTGCTGATGATATTGACAATGAACTGCAATCTGACGTTAAACTACTGCCTACCAATGGAAAACCTGAAAACATTGCCGCGATTGACCATTTGGTCGACAAGGGATACCCTTCGGTAAATATTGTAACAGATCAATTTGATTTGGCCCAATACCAGCCTTATGTCAATAAAATCAACTTGGTTGTCTTCTATCAGCAGCAAAAAATATATAGTGTTGAATCGGGTTTTAGCAAGTGGAAGCCTGCAGGTGAACTGATCAAGATCGTATCGCCAGCAAAAAACTTAATAACCAAAGGTTTGGAGGAAACCGGTAAAAACACTTACATTACAGTAGCCGATGGCTTTTTTAGTTTGTATTTTGATGGCGTGGCTGTGTTTATGGCAGAGAGCCTGTAAAAGCGCTCTGCCAAACATACTTGAACAACATGGTTAAACGTTATAATATATTGATTAAACCGTTTGTACCTTTGTAAGTCTAAAATTTACAACCCGCAACGGTATAATATAAAACAGATGAAAAAGATTTATAACAACCTAATCGGAATAAGCTTGGTATCACTATTATGTGCAGGCTTAAGTATTCCGGCCTATGCACAACGCGGCAGCGATCACAGCAGTGGATCTTCGGGCAACAATGGCTCAACCCCACCTCCGGCAGCACCAGCGCCGCGCCCGGCCCCACAAGTTCAGAGGAGCAACCCACAACCGCAGGCTCAACACGGTAGTCCACGACCTCAGCAAACGCAGCGTAGCGGCACACAAAATGCTTATCAACGTCAAGCAGCGGTAAATGCACCGGGCAGTCAGCCACGTGGTGTACAGCATCAAGCTGCGCCAGTATTTACCCGGCCAGATGCGGGTCCGCGTCGTTACCCAACTATTGGCTCTGCCAGGCCTACGTATATTCCACGAGGTAATGGTGGTTCGTACCGTAACGGTTATCGCAGCTATCCGGGTATGCGTTTCGGACATAACTATGTGTCACCACGCCCAGGCGGGTTTTACTTTCAAAACCGCGGCTATTACAGAACTTACTATACTCCGCAATTGGGCTTCAGGATAAACATTTTGCCTCGCGGTTATTATCCGTTTTATTTTGGGCCTGATCAATACTTTTACAGCGACGGATTATACTACCGCCAGGAAGATAACGACTACACCGTTGTTGAACCCCCAATTGGCGCAAGTATTGAAAAACTGCCTGCAAACGCACAGTCTATAGCCATTAATGGGATGCAGTACTATGAATTGAATGGTGTTTATTACCAACCGGTAACCCGCGATGACGGCACCGTAGTTTACCAGATTGCAGGTAAAGACGGCGAGTTGAATATAGACAGTGGCAGCGTTAGCGGCGCCCAGGATGATCTGCCACAAATAGGCGACCTGGTTGATACCCTTCCTGAAGGCTGCAAAATTTTAAAGCTTGCCGGCCAGAAATACTATGTATCGCAAGAAGGCTATTACTTCCAGGATGCGGTTGATACCAATGGCGACAAGGTATTTAAAATTGTAGGTACCCCTACAGACGAACCGGGCAACTAAGACAAAAGATGAATTATATAAAAATGAGGGCGATGGCTTAAGCTATCGCCTTTGTTATTTATAAACATTTGACAGGGCTTGGGGTTGTTTGTGATATGAAGGCACTCGTATTAAACTGCACGCTCAAACCATCGCCCCAACCATCGAATACCGGGGCGTTGGCTACCGAGGTGATCAAGGAACTGGAAAAGCACGGCGCAAAAGTAAAGCTGATCCGCATTGCCGATCATAACGTGATCACCGGCACCAAATCTGATATGGGCGAGGGCGATGCCTGGCCGGCGATATTAGAAGAATTGCTGGACAGCGATATCCTGATCATAGCCACCCCCACCTGGATGGGCACCTTGTCAAGCATGGCCATGAAAGTGATGGAACGAATCAACGGGCTGTATCCCGCCAGAGACCGCTACGGTCGCCCGGTAACCTACAACAAAGTAGCCGGATTCGTAGTAACCGGCGAAGAAGATGGCGCGCGTCACGTAGTTGCCGAATTAGCTCATGGTTTAATGGATGTGGGCTTTACCATAGCACCCCAAAGCTATACCTATTGGAACAACGGCCCCGGCCCTGGCAAGAAGTACCTGGAGTCTGAGTTCCGCAAGGGCTGGTCAATTGAGGTGGCTAAGCTGGTAGCCGGTAATGTTATCGCGGTAGCAAAGGCTTTGAAGAAGACACCTATTCCGGCACCTAAGTAGTAGGCTATTGGCACTATTGTTTCTAATAATTCGTTTTATCTTTACATCTTAGTTGATAACTATGGATCGAAGAAAAACTGTAACAGTAACCTATAAATCGATAGTCTTATTTATTGCCTTTAACTTGCTGCTTTGTGCATCAACATTCGCGCAGGGTTTGAAGGTTGCGGCAGCAGCTAACCTGCAAGCCGTTATCTCCGTTTTACAAAAGGACTTTAAGCAACGTACCAATATCGACATCGAGCCTATCGTCGGTTCATCGGGCAAACTGGTAGCACAGATCAGGAACGGGGCACCTTTTGACGTGTTCCTTTCGGCGGATATGAGCTTCCCTGAATCGTTATACAAAGACGGCTTCTCCACTAAAGCCCCGGTAGTTTATGCCTATGGTAGCCTGGTCATTTGCAGCACTAAAGACATCGGCTTTGAGAACTGGGAGCGCACTCTCCTAACTCCGCGTATATCAAAGATCGCCATTGCTAACCCAGCGGTAGCGCCTTACGGCCTGGCAGCAAGCGAGGTATTGAAGCAAAAAGGCGTACTGGACAACGTGAAAAGCAAGATGGTATATGGCGAGAGCATATCGCAGGTAAACACCTATATCATCACGGGTGTGGTAGACGTAGGCTTTACTACACAGGCTTTATTGAAGGACCCGGCTAACAAGACCCAGTTATACTGGAAGCTCATCGACCCTAAAACCTACTCGCCTATCAAACAGGGCATGGTGATTCTGAAACACGGTGCGGCTAACCCCGATGCAGAGAAGTTCTATAACTACATGCTAAGCGCCGATGCGAAGAAGATCTTCGAAGCTTACGGCTATCGACTTAACTAAACCCATCCATGGACCTGTCACCGATCTGGCTTACCCTTAAACTGGCAACGATAACCACTTCGCTGCTGTTGGTAGCCGGGTTACCTTTGGCCTGGTGGCTGTCTGGCAGGCGCTCCTTTGTTAAGACTATAATAGAGGCTATCATCACTATGCCATTGGTGCTGCCACCGTCGGTACTGGGGTTTTACCTGCTGTTGGCGTTTAGCCCGCAGCATGGTTTGGGTAAGTGGCTGCATGAGGTGTTCGATATCCAGTTCGTGTTTTCCTTTAAGGGCCTGGTGCTGGCCTCCTTTATCTACAGCATGCCCTTTATGATAGGCCCAATTAAGTCGGCGCTACAGCAGCTGCCGGTTTCGCTGGCCCAAGCTTCGTACACGCTGGGCAAAACGCGCTGGCAGACGTTTAAAAGCGTGCTGTTGCCCAATATCAAACCATCCTTGCTTACTGCGGTGGTGCTAACCTTTGCCCATACGTTGGGCGAGTTTGGTGTGGTATTGATGATAGGCGGCAATATCCCTAACGTTACCCGGGTAGCGTCCATCGCCGTTTACGACTCGGTTGAGCAGATGGACTACGCATCGGCCAATACCTACTCGCTCATCCTGTTTGCTATTACCTTTATCATGGTCATCGCTGTGTTCATCTTCAACAAGTACCAGGCTAAATCCCCTTTAGAATGATCAGCATAGCGATAGAGAAGAACCTAAAGGTTTATAAAGGGCGGCACGTGCTGAAGGTCGACCATCAGTTTGCTACCGGTAGCACCACCAAGATCTACGGACCATCAGGTGCGGGCAAGACCACTTTGTTGAAGGTGATTGCCGGACTGATACAGCCGGAGCAGGGCAAGATCATGGTTGGTCAGCAATGCTGGCTCGATACGGCTAACGGTACCAACCTAAGCCCGCAAAAGCGCATGCCTGGCTTTGTCTTCCAGGACTATGCACTGTTTCCCAACATGACCATTGCGGAGCATCTGGCTTACGCTACTTCTGACCAGCAATGGATAGATAGACTGCTCAAGCTAGGCAAGCTGGATACGCTAACAGATCATAAACCCATCCATCTATCCGGCGGACAGCAGCAGCGATTGGCCATTCTGCGGGCACTGGCTATCAAACCCAAAGTGTTGTTGATGGACGAACCATTCTCGGCGCTCGACCCGGAGATGAAGGCTGAACTGATTGCCGGGTTGCGGCTAGTCTTTAAGGAGATCGGCGCTACGGTACTCATCGTGAGCCATAACCCGCAGGAGCTGGATGATTGGGTTGATAACGAGTTATATATCGCCTAAGCCAACACGTTGTTTTGTTTCACGTGTGTATGTAACAGATGAAACAAGTGAAACACTATTTTTATTTAATATTCTGAACGATAGAGTTTTATAAAAAAATAGTGAAACAAAATGAAACAAGTGAAAATGACTTTTAAGTATTTTTTTGTTTCACGACGATGTGGTTTAATTGCACATCTAATCCCCCGTTACGTCATCGCGAACGAGGTACGAGTGTGGCGATCTCCGGCAAAGCGGTCACCTATCGTGTAGAGATTGCCACGCTACGCTCGCAATGACGTGGTTATTATTTTTTTTATGCGGATTAATCACTTAAAACATTTAAAAGGGGCTATAAGCCCCTTTTAATTACATTTTTTACATTTTGCCTGTGTCTTTGGCCATCTTCTTTGGCGCCATTTTTTTGCTCATTTTTTGAGCTGGCTTTTTATCCATTTTACCCATCTTGTCCATTTTACCCATTTTGCCCATTTTGCCGGTGTCGGCAGCCATTGGGCGTAGCGGGCTTGCTTGAAGATTTAAAGAAAAAGTGGTTACGATTGCGCCTGCGATCAGGACTTTTGAAATTAATGTTTTCATTTTTTGTTGTCGTTTAATGTGTTTTAAGGCTTAGTCGCACACCAAACGCAATCCTTACAACAAGCTTAATTTTTATTTAATTCTTCTTCTATACGCTGCTGCAGGCCTTGCTTAAAATCATTATCCAGGTGTTTTTGATCGCTATTGGCGTCGCTAAAAAGCTGTTTCACCATTTGATTGATAACGGCGCTCTGTTTATTGAAGATACGACATACCGAACAGCCATAAAGATGGATGCGTAATTCTATCTTTTCTCGAAATGTAAGTTTGCTTATCAATTTCTTTTCGATCAGAAAAGTAGCTTGCTTGCAGTTGTAAACAATCTTTTTTAACGGTCCCATCTTAAATCCACGTTTTTTGAAGGCAAGCCCTCAGGTTCAATTTAGCACGATGTATGATCACCCAAAAATTAGCCGACGTTACCCTAAGTTCGGTACAAATATTTTCTGTCGACTCGTCTTCTATATGCTTCATAGTAAATACCGCCAGCCAAAGCGCGGGCAATTTTTGCATGCACTGCTGCAAAACGTGCTGAAACTCTTTATTATGTAATGGGTCATGGCCTTCAACTGCCATCTCCCGGGGGTAATGCTCTTCGCGCCAGTGGCCGTCTTCATGAAAAAAGTCTTCCTGCTCATGTACAGCAGCCTTTTCGGCCTTATTGTTAGTTAAACCCGACGAACGTTTGCGATAGATATCGATGATCTTATTTTTCAATATCGCCGTCAGCCAGGTGCGTTCACTGCTTCTGCCCTCAAAGCGATCTACTTTTTCAAGCGCAGCCAAAAACACCTCCTGCACCAGGTCGCGCGCCTGCTCGTCGTCACTGATCCGGCTTAATGCATAGGCATATAAGTAGTCGGCATGGTTATCAACCCATGAATGCGGGTTAAGGGTATTAAGGGTCGACATTTAGTTTCGGTATCTTTATTTGTTAATTAGACGCGGGTATAAGTAAAACCTTACAGATCAAATAAAATTATTAAATTTATTGTAAGGATAAGACCAATCGTCCGACCAAGCACGTATATATCTTTATATTCATTGTATCATGAAAAATATTAAAGCGTCTATCCTTTTAATGAGTTGCCTGTTCGGCCTCACTCTTTCGGCTTCGGCCCATAAACCAAAACCAACGCCCGACAAAGGCTTTGTAGTAGTTGAACTCTTTACCTCCGAAGGTTGCTCCAGCTGCCCGCCGGCTGATGAGCTGGTGGCTAAGGTGCAAAAAGAATATCAAAACCAGCCGGTTTATATTCTGGCTTACCACGTAGATTACTGGAACCGTTTAGGCTGGAAAGACGTTTTTAGCAATGCCGATTATTCTAAGCGCCAAACCGACTATGCAAAAAATCTGCACCTGTCATCAGTATACACGCCGCAGATTGTAGTTAATGGCCAGAAAGAATTTGTAGGGTCAGAGGACGGCACTTTGCACAACGCTATCAAAGCCGGTTTAGGCAAACAGGCATCGGCACAACTCGTTTTGAGCGATATTAAAAGCAACGGCTCGCAGGTAACCGTAAATTACCATACAAACAGTACAGCTAAATACAGCGAAGTTGTTTTTGCCTTGGTACAAAAATCGGCACAAACCAACGTTAAGGCCGGCGAAAATCAAGGACACATTTTATCGCACGTGCAGATAGTGCGCGATTTAAAAAGATCGACCGCTAAAAACGGCAGCAATACTTTGCTGATACCAAAGGGCGTTAACCCGCAAAGCGTGGAAGTGATAGCGTTTATACAAGACACCGCAACTGGCGAAATTATCGGCGCAGCAAAACAGGCTATATTACCGGCTGCTTAACAAAAAATGGTGAAAAAGATCAAAGAAAAACACTCCTTAGCCATGCGCTGGTGCCATTGGGTAAACTTCCCGATGTTGAGCATTATGATCTGGAGCGGAATGCTGATTTATTGGGCCGATGACGAATATAGCGTCAAGCTGTTTGGCCATACGTATTTTACGTTTTTCCCCGAAGGGTTTTATAACTACTTCAACATTACGCACAGGTTATGGGAAGGCATGGCATTCCACTTTTTGTTTATGTGGTTCTTTATTTTGAACGGGATCTTTTATGTGGCCTATACCTTAATCTCGGGCGAATGGCGCGAGCTGGTCCCGCAAAAAAAATCTTTCAAAGAAGCTTGGCTCGTACTGCTGCATGATCTGCATATCCGCAAAATGGCACCGCCGCAAAACAAGTATAATGCTGCGCAGCGCATTGCCTATACCGCTATTATTATTATGGGCATAGGTTCGGTAATTACCGGCCTGGCTATTTATAAACCCGTGCAGTTTTATTATTTAACCTGGCTTTGCGGCGGTTATCATGCGGCACGCATCATTCACTTTATGCTCACTATAGGCTATGTATTTTTCTTTGTGATCCACGTGGTGCAGGTTTTCCTGGCGGGATGGAAAAATTTCAGTTCGGCAATCACCGGATTTGAAGTGGTAGAAACACAACCAAAAGTTAAAAAGACAGATGGTAAAAAAGAAAATTAAAAAACCCTTAACGGTTCAGCAGAAAATCAATCGGCGCACCTTTCTGTCCTTCGGAATTTTTGGTACCGCGGCAGTTGGCGGAGTGCTTGGGTGGCGCTGGTTGTACAACTCGCCGTATGAGGTTAAAGGTATAACCGGCAACCAACGCATCCCGTTGCGCCGCGCGTTGAATAAAACCGAACTGGCCGTGCGCCGCTTTCTGTATAACGAAAATCACCTGGTTAAAACTTACCCTAAGGCTATGGCATCCAAAAATGTGCGGGTAAATAGTGATATAGGCATAGAGGCCGAAAAGAAATTTGATGTGGCGGCTTGGTGCCTACAGGTAAAGAAACCCAATGGCGAGATGCTGAACGTTACTCTGGATGAGTTGAGGACATTGCCAAAAACAGAGATTGTTTACGACTTTAAATGTGTTGAGGGCTGGGACCAGATCTCTTACTGGGGCGGCGTAAAGTTTAGCGATTTTTTGAATCACTACAACCTGCATGACCAGGCACAACTGCAATATGTTGGTATGGAAACGCCCGACAAAACCTATTATGTAGGTATTGATATGCCCAGCGCTATCCATCCGCAAACTATCATGGCTTACGAGGTAAATGCCCGGCCGCTGCCATTAGAGCATGGCGCGCCATTACGGCTCATCATCCCGGTAAAATATGGCATCAAAAACCTAAAGCGCATCGGCACTATTACCTTCAGCAACACCCGCCCGCGCGATTATTGGGCCGAGTTGGGTTATGATTATTACTCGGGTTTGTAATTAGGGTTTACATAATCGTCGCGATCGCGATTGGGATCATAATGCAAACCAGGTGTTAACCAGTACAACAGCACTACCCTGGAGTACCTGAAATTAAACGGCGATAAAAGTACGGACACACCTAATAGCGCACCAACATAAACCCATGGGTTGCGGCTGCCGCTTAATACATAAAGTGCAACGGCCATGGTAACCATCTGGGCCACGTTAAACGCGTAGCTCACAAACATCGCCACATAAAAATACCCCGGCTCCGGCTCAAACGTAAAGCCGCAATGCGGGCAGTTGGTATTCATTTTTTGTGAGAACAGGTTATAGCTGTTATTGCTAAACATATCGCCCCTGCGGCACTTTGGGCATTTGGCGTGTATGGCTGCTGAGAGTTGTGAGGTTGGCATATGGCTGGGTTTTAGGGTTAAACTATTCATGATTGTTGGTTGTTTTTCTAAATTCTTCGGGCGTACTGCCTACCTGCTTCTTAAAAAACTTGGTAAAGTACGAGTTGTCGGCAAAGTTGAGCTGGTTGGCTATTTCCAATACGGTCAGATCATTGTTGATCAACAGGCGTTTTGCTTCCAAAGCTATCCGGTTACGAATCACCTCGCCTGCTGAGATCCCCAGTACATCATTACATAAAGCATTTAAGTGGTTCGGGGTGATGTATAGCAGCTCCGCGTATTCTTTAGGCAAACGTAACGAGGTATAATTTTTTTCGATGAGCTTTTGAAAGCTGCGCAGCAACGTATAATTATACGTCGGGATGGTTTTATTTACGCTTGTTAGCCCCTGGCGCGCCACGCTGATAAATAATTGCAGCATGATTGAACGCACCATATCATCGGCCAATGGCTTTGGCTCTTCGGTTTCGTGGATCAATTGCTCAAATAAACTGATAATATGTTGTTGAGCATCCGCAGGGATCTCGATTACCGAATCATCCACGATACCGGTAAAAAACGGAAAATCTTCTAAATAATTAGCCTTCAACAAAAACGACTGAAAGAACGGCACCGAAAAATTGATGATATAACCGTCTACCTCGCCTTTAAATGCCCAGTTGTGCACTTGTCCCGGAATCATAAAATAGATCTGGTTGGATTTTACCGGTACTTGCTGAAAGTCGATAGTTTGCGAGCCGCCGCCTTTGGTAAAAAACACCAGGTGGTAAAAAGAGTGTTTATGCGCCAGGTGCAAATTACGATGGCTTTTTAAATACGGCGCAAACCTGCTGATCAGCAAATCGTCCTGACGCTGGGTAAGGTTGCAAATATCATATATTGGGATGGCCGCTTTCATTACATCAAAGATAAGTAGTATTATCTGCCCGTAATGGTGTTGTTTAATGCGATTATGGCACTATTTACTGATTATTGCTTTTGGCAACGACAGGCCAAACCTTCAGGCCTGTTTCAGGTTATAACCATATGAACATTTACTACAGGATCTGGGCGAGCGCGATTGCAGAGCACCGCGAAGGGAAATCGCCGGATGGCGGTTGGAAACTAATGCCTTTGGTTGCCATGTCGGTATTAATGGGGATTAATTTGCTGGCGCTGTTTTTATTGCTGCATGCACTTAACCATAGCCTGCTGATCTTGTTCCCGGTGCATATATTTGATACCACAGGTTACAATACCGGCATTGCGGTACTGATTACCTACTTTGTGCCCTTTGTAATACTAAACTATCTGTTGATTTTCTACAACAATAGATACGAAGAGATCGTCAAAAGATATGACAGCAAGGGCAGCAAGCTGTATCGTAATTATGCGTTGATCTCGCTTGGTGTGATTGTTATTCCGCTGGCGCTGAAGCTTATTATTTTTAGCTAACGCGAGGTTAGTCCTTTCTCAACAATAAAAAACTTGTCATCTCGAGAAGGAACGAGGAGAGATCTATACATTGCTAAGAATTGCGCGTGTATAGATCTCTCCCTATGGTCGAGATGACAACGGATAAATTATGCCTATTCTTTTTTAGCTAATCTATTTCTCTACAACAGCATCAAAAATGCGGCATTGTTCGGCGGCCATTTGTTTGGCCGAGTGTTTTTTAATTTCCTGGGTATTATACGTGGGGGGGGCTGTCTTGCCGGCGGCAAGATCTTTAAGGAAGGCAATTAAAGCGCTTTGGGCCACGCTTTCATAATCGAACGTACAATTTACTCCGTAAGCTTTTAAAACCGGAATAGCGGGACTATCCGGGTTAAAAATAGCCAATACGGGTTTGCCCGTCATGAGGTAAGGGTATATCTTTGAGGCCGTATATTGCGGGTCGTCAGAGCCGGGGATAAAAAGGGCATTAGCCTGCGTTAAGGTAAACAAGGCATGGTAATAGCTAATGCGATCTGTTGTTTCGACTACGTAGTCGGTTATGCCATATTGATCAGCCAGCGGCATGATGGTTTGTTCACCCATTCCTGCCGGCGCATAGCTGGTACCGATGAAATAGAAACGTATGCGGCCGAGATCAGCATCTTCGTCCATCCCCGATTTAAATGCCTTAAATACCGGCTCGATAGCTTTATGCAGATCCATACCGCCGCGGCCAACATAAACGATGTTGATGGTATTGCTATCCAACAAAGCCGGAAATTGATCCGCATTTTTTAAGGCGATCTCCATATCCGGCTCAAAAGAGCCGAAGGTGATAGTAGCCGATGGAACATCGCTGATCCTGGGGTAACGCTGCTTTAACGTGTCAATATATTTTTGAGAAACGGCTATCAACCCGCCAACTTTTTTTACCGCAACAGGCTCCAGGTATTTATTAAGCCGGTAAGAAAACCAATACTTAGGCGGTTGCTGTGTCTTTGGCTTATCCTGGTAATAAGTAGAGTGCCAGGGGTCTTGCATGTCTATCACATAGGGCACGCCAAACTTCTTTTTCCAGCGCGGCCCCAAAGCACAGATTGGGAATTGTGTAGTCGAGAAATAAACCAGATCATATCCACCGGCAGAAAGCAGCTTGTCCACCTTTTTGCGGTAAAAGCGCAACGAACGCAGCGCCAGGCTGCCCAACCCTACCCGGCTGGTATATTTTTTATGGAGTGCCTTTACTTTGTGTACTACTATATCCGGTGGCAAACTTTGCAGCAACAACTCATCCTGCGGTAAGTCTGTGTAATGTTCATCAACCATCACTATTTCTGCTGCCCAGTCAAATTGTCCGAAATAAGGCAAGCTCATTCGCACGCGCTGCATATCGGCTGCGTTTACCGGCGGGAAATAGGGCGATATAATGAGTACGCGTTTCAATTAAACAATCTTTTATACCAGCGGTTGGCCGCCAGTTTGTTTCTTGCTTCTGCCCAGTCACAAACATCATCTACTACGTCATAGAAACCTAATTGCGCCTTGGGTAAGCAGTTTTCTTCCACTCTTTTTATGATTTGGGGCAAATCTTCATAAAACCCCTTAGTTCGAAAAGGCGGATGTAACGACCACATTCCGTTGCCTTCCCCTAAAAAATCTATCCGCTTTAAACTATGCTTTCGCATATAGGTACTGATGATATGCTCAGGCAAATCAGCCGGCGGATTGCCCTCAACCAAAGCCTTTACCCGGTTGCGCAGCGAAGGTTTTTGGAGATGCAATTTCGTTTTTTCGAACCTGCTTTTATCCAGCATAAAGATCCTGGTACTCATTCCCTCAAAAACATACGCATTAGCCGAAACCCGTTTTGAATCAGGCTGACTGATGAGGATGCCTTCAGGATGAGGCGGCCCGGGTAGTGGCGATACAACAAAACAATTATCATCGGCCGCTAATTTGGCCAGGGCCTCGTTAATCCAGGTTTGGCTACCGCCACCTAAGAAAACATCAGAATCTAAATGAAATACGACATTGTTTTTAGCCGCATGCAAACCAAAAAAATACACGTAAAACGGCCCGCCGCGAAAGTCGCGGTCAGGGATATAATTTCCTTCAAAAAAAGCTTTGGCAATCTGTTGCTTTGCGGGTGCACTATAATCAACCGGCAGTATAGTTACCGGGTATTTCGTGCTGATATTTTGTTCTAAAAAATCATTAAAAAGCTGCTGATACTTTAACCAGCCTTCTGCAAAACGGCCCTTGCCTTTGCGCGTGTCAACGGTCAACAGGATTTCGTCTACCTGGCCTGAGAGCATAGCTAACTGGTGCGGCAGTATTTGTACCGCATGCGGATAATCTACCGGTGCCAGATTGATCTGTAGCGTAACCTTATTCATGCAATGCTTTTTCTACGAGACTTAATAATTTTTTTGATTCGTTTTCCCAGTTATATTCTCGCGCCGCATTCTGTGCAGCCCGGGTAGCGTTTTTTAGTGCCTGCTTATCGCTAAGCCAGGTATTCAAATCTCCTATATCTTTCGCCCCTGCAGGTAAATTAATGAGTATACCCGGCTTATATTTTTCGAAAGCCTCTATTTGCCCGGCCGTGCGTGTTGCAATAACCGGCAGACCCGCCTGCAGGTATTGAAAAAACTTATTGGTTACCGTATAATTACGGCTTAGAGGGCTTGTGTTTTCAATGGCCAGGCCAATATCAAACGATTTGATTTTCTCGGGAAGCAGAGCAGCTTTTACCGGTTCATGAAAAAAGATCTTGTGCTTTTGAGCGATGCCTGATTGTAGCAGGCTGCGATATTCAACACTTACATTGCCTAACAGGTGAAGCTCAAGCGGGGCTTCCATCTGGTGCAAAAGCGCAACAAACTCTTCAAGCCCACGCCCCGGGCCTATGGTTTGCGAAAACCAAAACAATCTTAACGGACTGCCCATTTGCTTATCTTCATCAAAGATCGACCGATCTTTATTAAAAACATTATAGATACGGGTTGGCTCGGACGAATGGTATGCGTCGCCCAAGTGCTTAGCCATAACATTTGAAGTGCTGATACAAAATACACCTTTTTGCAACGCCTGTTGTTCGAGCTGCCGTAGTAAAATTAGCGGGCGATATGATTTTGCTTCGGGCAATAAATCTTCTGAATACCAGTCTTCCAGATCAAAAGCAACTTTTTTTTGCTGCTCAATTAACTGTACCCCGCAATATAAGCCTATTTCCTGATGGCAAATGTAAAGGTCGGCATCTTGCTTCAGGGCCAAATTTTTGTATCCCCATGAGTAATACCCCAGTGCCAGCGGTGTCTCCATTTTTAAAACCCTCACCATCCATCGCCCGGTTTTTCCGATGAGCCGCAGCAATATTGATTTCATGGAACCGGCTTGAAGCGTTACGGCCGACAAAAGTTTAATGTTATATGGCTTGATTAATTCATCGTCCTCATTACTTAATTGCGCGCTGTAACCGGTATTGATCACGGTTACCTTATACCCATTTTGAGCAAGCAGTATCGCTTCTTTCAACACCCTTGGGTTACGGCAAAGGTGTGATTGTGTGATAATACAAATATGTTTAGGTAAAGCGCTCAAGGTGTTATTTGTTTCTTCAATTGGGCCTGGTTTCGAACCGTAATGCGGTATTCTCTTTCAAATATTGCCACAAGGCTGCGTAAGTTGTTTTTGCACGCCGGCATGAACCCACAACTTTAGGATACCTAACATTGTAAGCAAAAAAGAACAGCCAATCGGCAAAGCCGGCGTATTTTAGCAGGCCACGGCAATTGCTATCTAATAGCCCGGCCAGTAGCAGGTTATGCGTACTTCGTACAGTGCTTTTTCTTACCTCTGCCCAAACACCCTTTATCAGCGCTTCATCATTTGCTGCATATTGGAAAAAGCTGGCCAATAACAGGTAGTAGTGTTCATGCACACCCTCATTGCCCGCCGCCCTGTTGGTTGATATGGTTATGGCAAAGTTGGCCAATGGTTCATTAACCAATACTATAGGATGAGAAAATGCCCGTTCGCGTATGGGCTCAATAAAATCGAGTCTTACATCCACCGGTATCTGCAACTTTTGCAAATCGACGTTTCTGACCAACATTGCACCAATAGAATGCAAATAGCTGAATGCTTGTTTAGGCTTAGGGAAATCAAATGTTTTTATAGCCAGCAACGGGTCTTGTTCCCAGGTCGTTTTTCCGGTGTCTTCCCAATTATTGCCGGGCAGCTCTTTATGCAGCCTCATGTTGCACCACGCCAATTGTACAGCAGGCCGGGTATCAAGAACCGCAATCATTTTTTCCAAAAAATCAGGCTCCCACCAATTATCGTCTTCCAATATAGAAATGAAATCCTCTCCGCATTTCTCAAAAGCAAGGTTAAACGATTTTATAGCGCCAAGATTTTTTTCATGATCAATAACCAGAAACCGGGAATCGTTTAGCACTGCTATATACTCAGCCGGAAACACGTTACCGGGCATATCATTATGCAACTCGCATACCCAATCGGTAAAGGTTTGGTTGAGCAAACTTTCAATAGCACGGGGCAAAAGCCCATTCCTGTTATAAGTAAAAAGATAGATGCGGCAACGGGGCATCAGGCGAATACGGTTTTAAGCCGCCGGGTCAATTTCCACCCTAAAAAGTAAATCAAAAACCTGGTAACGCCTCCTGCCGGATATTTGAAATCGGGTTTGGCTATTGGGTGAATCTTTTCCTGTGCTTCCAATACCAAATCAGGATAACCCGGAAAGGTGATGTAAATAAAACTCTGCCACATGTTAGCGCAGCTTTTGCGTACTAACTCATGCTCGCCATATCGCTGTAAAACCATTTTTACAGACAAATCAATAGACTTGAAAAGCGAGTTCACCGATTCTTCTTTTTTGGAAGATGATAAGCCCGTCCCGTTTGAGCGGTAACCAAGCACAGCATCATGATTAAAGATTATTTTATCTGCACTAAGCATGATCCGGGTAAAAAACTCCAAATCATCGTTCAAGCTTAAAGTCTCGTTCCAATTTCCGGCTTTTTCTATGACAGATCTGGGGATGAGCGCCCTGCCCGGATTGGTCATCGGGTTACAATGGTACCAATATTCAGCTATCCAATCGTCAAAATACATTTCAGAAAACGGCACCGGCTCGGCCAGGATTTTATCCGGGACTTCGCCGTTAAACCGCTTCCAATCGCTCATTATTAATGCATTCGGGGTTTCTACGCTTTTGGCCAATTGTGTTTCCAGAAAATGGGGGGCCATATAATCATCGGCATCAAAAAAAACAATGTATTTCCCTGCAGATTTTTGATAGGCCAGATTTCGGGCAGCGGCAGCACCTTGATTAGCCGGGCTTAAAACTGTTATCCTATGATCAATAGTTTTTGAAAGTATCGCCGGTGTCGAATCGGTGGATCCATCATCAACTATAATCAGCTCCCAGTTTTTAAACGTCTGAGAAATTACGGATCGGATGGTTTCTTCAATGAAACTATCCACATTATAAGCGGGCATGCAAATAGAAACTAACGGAGCTTTTTCCATGCCTCCTCAAAATATATTTTTTTCGACAGATCCACATAATGATGAAGGATAGCGCCATCATTTAATTGAAGAGGATTAACAACGTACTCGTCAGCATTTAACACCGTCGCTTTTTGTCCTGCTACTAACATTGCAGAAAGTGCTTGCTCTAAATAGTAAGAAGATCCGCTGGTTTCTTCTAAAACGTTGATCCATTTCTCCAGGGCACCCCAGTCGATAGCCAGGCTGTTTAGTCCAATAGCGCCAACGTTTAACAGCGACGGAATATCGTGCCCGCACAGATCTTTCATTAACTGCTTTGCGTATCCATAACTTTCTACCTGGTCAACCATATATAATGGCTCAGCAGGTTTCATTAACCAGTTTAATATCGCTGTGGGCTCTTGCCAGAAAAGCATATCAGAATCCAACACCAATTTCCATTTATTACCGGGTAAAAGGTGTACGTCTGTCAATTTTTTTAGGTGTGGGTATATCGCACGTTTTCTGTGTAAGGCCGGGTACTTTTCTGCCGGGAGTCTTTTTGAAAACGTCTCATCAAGTTCGTTCTTTTGAATGATGCCGGCCCCCGGGATTTGTTTATTGATCTGAGCAATCAGCTGCGCGTTAAAACTTCCATCGTCAATTAATATAAAATGGAGTTTTTGATTGGCAACACGGGCCAAAGAGCTGATACAGAACAGCGTTTGGTAAAGATGTTTTTTGCCAGTTAAAAAATAGATGGGCATCCCGTCGGCGAATGAAGATATAGGCGGCAGGTGAGCCACGGCAAGCATCATCGCTTTTTGACCGGCAAGCATGCGCCGATAGGCCCAAACCCCACCAAACCGTTGGTAACGCCTATAGTTTGAGCGCGGGTGCCGGTAAAGAATATCTATCAGTTTTTGTATCAAGCTATTTTTGCTAAACCATCAAACATACCGCAGGCGGCTTTCCATTTTAAGTAATTGACCGGCTTTTTCCAGGCTGCATATTTAAAATAAGCTTTGAGTTTTCTTAACCCCACGCTCCCTGCGGCTATTGGTTTCCAGGGGCAGATCTGGTGCGCGGCCAGCACCTGTACCCACGAGCTGTTTATACCCAATTGCAATTTAGCCAGGTAACTAATTGTCATACGTTTTGCAGGGATAATGTGCTGCAATTTGAGCTGCGGGAAATAACCCGTTTGCCAACCCGATTTCAGGAGCCATAAAATGATATCATTATCTCCTGCCGATGAGAGACTGTTCCCGGTACGGTCGGCAATCAATGATTGCGAGTTTTGCATTGCCTCCAGGTATTTTTCGAGGGCAATTTTACGGATGATCATGCCCGCACCTATAGGCGCGGCTGATGGATATTGATACGCCCAGGTTTCGATTATAGGCTGCTCGCCCAAATCGCGCAATGCCAGGCTTCCGTAAAAACCATCAAGCCATTGAGGAGGATCTGATTCAAAAAGCGGTAACGATTTTCCCCCGGCAGCACCTAAGCGGCTTTCGGTGTTAAATAGCGCTACCGCCCGGCTGAGGTAATCCGGATCAAGAATGTTATCATCGTCAACCATGACAATAACAGCTGCCTGCGCCGCCGAAAAACCTTTAATGCGGGCGCGTGTAAGGCCTTGTTGTGCCTCAAAAACTATTTTGCCGTTAGGATGCCAGGTAAGATCGATATCGTGGCTAAAATTATTCGACGAGTTATTATCAATGATGATGAGTTCCCAGGATTCGACATTCATTGATTGATTTTTCAAGCCATCCAATGTTTGCCTAAGCCTATTGGGGTTAGGATTATAAGTAGGTAATATAACCGAGATCTCAATCATTGAACAAGCTATCTACCGGCAGCGGACCAACGGGGCGTTGTAATTGCTGGTTGACGACACTATATACGGTATCTACCGATATAGCGGTCATGCATTTTCTATCATAATGGCAAAGGTTTCTTAGCCAGCAGGGCGAACATGCTACAGCACTGTAGATGTTGTGGTAAGCGGCGTACCCGGATTGTTCAGGCATCTCGCGTCCACCATAAATAATCACGGCCGGGCAATCAACAGCACGGGCCAAATGCATTAAAAACCCAACATGGGCTATTAACAACCGCGAGTTATGTAAAACGGCGGCGCTCTCCCGCAAATTTGTCTTTCCGCGAAGATCTGTGACATTATTTAACGGATAGTCGTCTGCAGCACCTAGTTGGAGGATGGTATATTGATCAGAAAGCCTATCTGCCAACTGTTGGTAACGCTCGGCAAGCCATTCTTTATTATGCATAGGTATTTTGCCGTTGACGCTTGACGTAATTATAACCAATTGATCTTTGGCATAAATGCCGGCTAGTACTTCAGCCTCCGTCAAAACAATTTTGGGTTTGTTTTTGATCTCGCCTTTCAAACCCACACAGTCGGCCAGCTTTAAAACGATATGTTTTTCGGGTACCGAGTCTTTATCCAGTACTTCATCATAGTTGGCATACGATGGCCTTACTAATTTGATGCTTCGCAAGGCGAGTGCAAATCGGGATAACAAGGCATTGAATGGTAATATCAAGCCAACATCCGGATTGTTTTTAAACAGATCAGGATGATCACTTTTAATCCAAACCTTTTTGCCGGTTTGCTCATGAAGCCCGCGGGCAATAGTTGTCAACAACAGGTTATCGCCTAAAGCCTCACCAAAATAAAGAATGTGCGATGGGGCACCATGATTACGTAACAGCTTTAACGTTGCCAGAAAAGTTTTGACCATGTTAACCGGCGATGAGATGATGATTAATTTAAATGTGTTTTAAAATAGCTATCGGTTAAGCCAACCCATTCGTCAAAACCCGCCGGATTCCAATGCGCGTCGCTCTTGTAAAATAAATTGCGGTGATCTTGCCTGAAAGCACTGTCGATACTGATTACTGGTACGGTGGTTTTGGTTTCAACCCGGGTCAGCAAATTATTATAGGTCATCCTATTTCTGTCATAAACAGACACCGCATTGGGTATGATCGACAAAAAAACACCTTTAAAGCCAATGGACTGGTAATAGCTGTCGGCCGCCGCCAGCTTTTGGTTGATTTGTGCAATGTCGTTATCCGTGTGCGGTTTAAAAGCTGATTCGGGCTGCGTGGTATCAACCGTCATATTCAGGAAAAGACGTTTTTTATCGGTACTTACTGCAACTTCCGGAGCAACTCTTCCAAAACAATAGTTTATAGCAGCTTTAAATTCTTTAACAGGTGTAAAAAGCCTGTCGTCAAACAAAAGCAGTTCAAGGTTACGGCTCAGGTCTTTGTTAAATATCAGCCCGCTTATACGTTCCAAACCGTGCGGTAAGCCTGGCGGCGATTGTTTTGCAGCAAGCGCGTCAAAGTTTTTATGTTGTTTGATATCGTCTGCACTCCAGGTAGTTTCGGTGGTTTGAAGATCATAGCCAACCAGGTTACGTTCTGCAAATTCCATAACCAGGTAGTTTTTTTTGGTGGTATCGGGCACGATAGGGCCGTAAGGAAAGCGCCTGTCCAGGAAAATCACCTCGTCAAAATCTGAAAAAGCTTTTTTTAAACGCTTATCCGCCAGGAAACTGTCGCCCACTATATACAGTACGCGATTGTTAGCGGCACCCGTTTCTCTTGAGGTATATTGATGAAAAGGCTCAAGCTGATATTTATATTGATGCAAGTACGACAGGCCGTATAAATCGCCATACCGCCAACGGTCAGAACGTATAAACAGCCGGTGATATACTGAATTGTCGCGTTTACCGGTATTTAAATGATCGAAATACCGATCTTGTTTAACGCGATTAATAAACGACTGATTCATTGCTACCAATAAAACCAGTGCGCTAATAACAAACACTAAGCAGGCAAACAGTTTCCGCATTAAAACTGGAAATAGATAAATTGAGCCTCGTTAAACACCCCAAGGAAGTAGCATCCCACAAATAGCAATAACGACGCTGTAATTAATTTGGCTTTTGAAAACTGTGCGTATCCACTCAAATAATGTTCGCTTACTACCAGCGCAATAATTATTAATGCACAATAATATAATTCGGCAGGTTGCATAATACCCCTTGCCGTATAATGCAGGTTAGCCAAAGTGCAAATTTGATGGATGATATAAAACGCCTCGTGGACAGAATTGGCCCTGAAGAATACCCAGGCAAGGCATATCAAGTTGAAGGTTAAAAGCCATTTGATCATTCGGGGGATTTCAATACGTATCCCCAGGCGCTTCATTAGCTGGTAAGCGATGAGCAAGCAGCCGTGAATACCGCCCCACACCAGGTATTTCCAGTTAGCGCCATGCCATAAGCCGCTAATTAAAAAAACCACCAACAGGTTTAAGCAGGTACGCATTAATGCTTTACGATTGCCGCCCAGGGGGATATAAACGTAATCGCGAAACCAGGTGGAAAGCGATATGTGCCAGCGCTGCCAAAATGCTGAAACGTTTAGAGCTGTATAAGGCTGGTTAAAGTTTTTCATTAACTCTATGCCTAAGGTTAAAGCCGCCCCAACAGCAATGTCCGAGTAGCCGCTAAAATCGCAATAAATCTGGAACGCAAATAAGTAGGTGCCAATCAACAAATCGGCAGCCGAATGCGCGTGAGGGTTATTAAAAACCGGGTCGACATAAAGACCCAGCCTGTCGGCTATCACCACCTTTTTAAATAAGCCCACACACATTAAAAATATGCCGGTAATGAATGTTTGCTGATTAAAATAGTGGCGTTTATGCAATTGCGGCAAGATATGTTGCGGGCGCTCTATCGGGCCGGCCACCATTTGCGGGTAAAACATAACATAAAGCGCATAAAGGCCCAAATGTCGTTCGGCCTTGTAATTACCCCGGTAAACCTCGATAGTATAACTCATGGCCTGAAACGTGTGAAATGAAAGACCAATGGGCAGTATAATGTTAAGCAACGGCAGTTGCGGCCCGTGCCAGTGGCCGGCCAATAAATTGATATTGTGGGCCAAAAAGTTGAAATATTTATAAAAAGCCAGAACACCTATATTGGTGGCTAAGCTTAGCAGCAGCCAAAGTTTTCTGTGCCAACCGGTAGCTTGTTCTATCAGTAAACCGGCAACATAGTCAACCGCTATAGTAAAGAAGATAATTAATATATATACCGGTTTAAAGTACATATAAAAATAACAGCTGGCCGCCAGTAACCATATCCACCGTAGTTTATGCGGCAGCAGGTAGTACGCGCTGGTTACTATTAAAAAGAAGAATAAAAAAAGAAGCGAATTAAATAACATTACGCCTTAATAGCCCCCAAACCAGCGATAGAGTTTAAGCCGTATCCTATTCAGAAAAACAATTCTCTTCCATTCGTAAACGGTTCCGTGGGCATCATCCGCCCATATGGCCAGGTGGTCCTGGTGCCATTTTTCCTTCATTTTCGGATCTGATGTCTTAGCATCGTCATGCACATTGGCAACCGCGAGGGCTTGCCTGATCAATTTTCTGGCATGGCCTTTAACCATCCGCAGCCATAATTCAAAATCAAGGGCGCAGTGCAGCTCCTCCCATATAGGTTCGTGTATTTTGCTGCTCCAAAAGCATGATGGCTGGGCAAGACTGGGTATTTTTATAAAATAATCAAGCAAGGGCATCATTTTTATTAACTCAAAGCGGTTTTGCTGCGTGGTATAGTTGTAGGCATAGCCGTAGATAAAATCTACCTTGCTTTTTAAAAACGTACTCATTGTTAATTCAAAAACGTCTTTGCAATAATAGTCGTCGCTATTTATCCAGGCATAATAATTACCCGATGCAAGGCTAAAACCCAGGTTAATGGCCTGGCCTTGCCCTTCATCTTTTTCGCTTTGCCAGTAACTAAGCCAGGGCTCATATTTTTTAATGATCTCTACCGAGCCGTCTGTGCTGCCGCCATCAATAATGATAAACTCAAGGTTAGGATAGTTTTGAAGCAAGACAGAACGGATGGTTTGCTCTAAAAACGCTGCCTGGTTATAAGATGGCGTGACAATGCTAAGCTTGGGCCATTGCTTTTGGGTTTGGTAAACGGCCGGATCTGTCTCTTCTGTCCACGGCCAACCCGATTTTCCGGCAACAGGTGGTAATACTTTTAATAGCCCACCCGGCTCTGCAGCAATCGGTTTCAAGGGCCATTCAATGCCCTTTGAAATCATCGATTTACGATATTGTTCCAGATCAGGCAACTGCATCGTTCTGCAAAATTTTCTTTAATGTTGAATGATCTGTCAGTTTCATCAAGCCCGGATAAAACACTTTAAGCAAACGATGCTGCCATACTGCCGGCAATGTTGCTCCAAGGGCATAGATGATATTTAAGCCATTTTTGTGTGTTTTTACGCTGTCATCAATACGTTTAAATTTATCCGGGTTAAGCCTGCGCTGTAATTGCAGCAACTCTGTAGCCCGTGCGGCGTTTTGCGGTTGCGATTTTTGTTGGCTATGTAAACGGTATACAGAGAAATAGACGGTTGAAGGAATAAATTTCACACCCGCATGGTTTGCGCGAGCATACCATTCCCAATCGAAACCAAAATGCAGCTCCGCATTAAGCGGCCCTGTTTGCTCCCAGGCTTTTCTGGTCCAAAAACTGCTGGGTTGGGTTATATAATCGCCCGTGTTAATGTCCCATGGTTTCTGCGGATCAAAATAACTGCCATGGGTAAAGTTTTTACTTTCATCCAGATGGATACAGTTGCCAAACAGCAATTGGGGTTGCGAGGTGTCCAGCAAACCGGCTACTTTAGCTAATACGCCCGGCAGATAATAATCGTCAGAATTAAGCCAGCATAAAATATCGCCCGTCGCGCGCTCAAAACCTTTATTAATAGCATCAGCCTGGCCGTTGTCGCTTTCGCTTATCCAATAAGTAATATACTGCCCGTACTTTTTGATCACCTCTACCGTGTTGTCTGTGCTGCCGCCATCAATAATAATATATTCCAGGTTAGGATACTGCTGGCCAATTACAGATAAAATAGTTTGTTCAATAAACCCGCCCTGGTTGTATGAGGGAGTTATAACAGATATTTTAGGATAGCTCATGGATGCTGAATGATTTGAACGGGTTCCATTGAACGTCGTCGGGGTTGCGGAACCGGATAATTTTGGCAGGATTTCCGGCTGCGATGGCAAAATCAGGAATGTCTTTGTTTACCAGGCTGCCCGCTCCAATGATTACGCCCTTGCCTATGCTTACCCCACCTATGATGGTAACCCTTGCACCTATCCAGCAACCGCTGCCAATAACAACCTGTTGACTAGAAAGGGGCCGTAATGAACCGGTGTCGTGCGAACCCGCAATGATCAGCAGATCTTTTGCAGTTTGGGTATAGTTACCTATGCTAACCTTATCAAATGCCCAGATATGATTATCATGACCCAAAGAAACATAGGCGCCAATACTGATGTTACGCGGATAAAGGCATTTAAACCCGCCGTCGATAAATACAGGAAATGATGCTTTTATACCTGTTAGTTTCAGTATACGCAAATTCAAACGCGAAAGCGCCTGCATTTTATGGTTTCGGGGCATTAGCCGTAACAACCACATGAAAAACGTACCCGCGATACGCAGTAAGTATGATTTTATTTTTCGTAAAGTATCCAACAATTAAAACGGCTCTATTTTTTTAAGACCAAGCGAAAGAGTGATTTAACTTTTGATTTGATATGGCTGATTATCGTTTGTTTTTCATAAAAATCGCGAATTACCAAACCATCATCATTAAAAGGCTCATCGTTTTCATTTATTTTTTGGCCTATAAACCCCCATCCTTCTCTTTGGGTAGGAAATGGCTTTTTATCAAAAAAATCGTCATGAATGGTAGCCGAGTTTTGAAACCGGCTATAGATTTCATTCAGAAAATACTGGTCGCTGCCATAGGCAAGCTCGTTCTGTCCGGCAAATGAAGCGACAAGTTCGTGCATAGACAGTAAATTGCCCCTAATGCCCCACATACCGCCAAGTATCTTAAAATGGTTTTCATCGTTTGCCTGATGATGGGGATGATCGCGCATGATGTGGATAGCATCATCGTTATTTATCCATTCGTCTACCGCAAGTTTTTCCCTGGTAGAAAGCCGCGAATCGGCATCACGAAATATTACCCGCTCACAATCTTCCAGGTCGGCTGCGTAAAACCGCCAAAACATTCCATATATCCCGCCCGTCATATCAACCGCTATGGCGCCTTCATTTTTAATATCGGTTATTATTTGTTCAGGCACCGAGCCGTCGTAATAAACAATCACCTGCCAATCGGGATAAATAGTTGCAGCCTGCATAATGTTTTTAAGGATACCGACCGTATAAATTGGCAGATTATCCCACAATGAATAGGCTATGTACTTTTTCAATGAAGCGCTGTTGATTTTCTTATTCCGGTTTCAAGAATAATAGCCCGGCCCCTTTGGCGTACTCAAAAACATGCCCGTTTTGCATAGGATACCCGGTGTACTCGATGGATAAAATGCGCTCGCCCACAGCATGAATTTCTTTACCGGGGTCGGTAAAATAAATACTCATGTAAAAGCTGATATTATTAAGGTTATCCGGAAAGCGGATCTTGTACTGCAATTCGGTTTCGCCGGTGTTTATCGGGTTGGAGCTATGGTAGTGGCCCGGGCTAAAAAAAGCCAGCGGATTATTATAGTCATCATAAAAACGGCACTCAACCTGCGCAGAAACGGGTATCTTATGCATTATTTTTAGCTTCATATCAAAACTATAATTATTATCGGGACTAAGTGTGAGGTTGTTGGCTGTACTATTATTGAACAGCATTTCTGTAATCCTGATCTTATCTGAAAGGTAATTGATATTATCAAGCGGATTAACACCTGCGTTAACCACACTGTTACTGTATTTAAATATCGCTTCGTCACTACCGCCATCAAAAACAACCTGACCGTTATTAAGCACAATACCTTTATTGCAAAGGGCCTTTACGGTAGCCATATTATGACTGACGAAAAGAACCGTTCTGCCTTCGCCACGGCTTACATCGCCCATTTTGCCCAAACATTTTTTCTGGAACTCGGCATCGCCGACAGATAACACCTCATCCACTATCAAGATCTCGCTTTCCAGGTGCGCTGCAACGGCAAAGGCCAAACGAACATACATGCCCGACGAGTAACGTTTAACCGGTGTATCAATATACCGTTCAACACCGGCAAAGTCAACAATTTCATCAAACTTGCGCGTTATTTCTTTTTTACGCATCCCTAATATAGCACCGTTCAAAAAGATGTTCTCGCGGCCGGTAAGCTCCGGATGAAACCCCGTACCTACTTCCAGTAAACTTGCTATCCGGCCACGTACTTTAACCGTTCCGGTGGTTGGCGCGGTAATGCGGCTTAAAATCTTCAGCAACGTACTTTTGCCGGCGCCATTACGACCAATGATACCTACTGCATCGCCCTGCTGTATATCAAAACTGATATCTTTTAGGCTCCACACCATGTCACTTCCGCCCTTAACTGCCCGGTCATTGACTTCGCCGATTTTTAAAAACGGATCGTCCTTACCTCTTATTTTTGACCAATACCGCTCTAAATCGCGCGACAGCGTACCCGTACCAAAGTTGCCTAATTGATATACTTTCGATAAGTTTTCGACTTTAATAGTTATAGACATAATGGCTTAATTGTAGCCCGATAGTTGATTTGAGATTTATGCAATTGGACATGGCTTCGCCCGGTGAGTCACAAAAATCATTTGCGACAAACGGTATTAACATCCGGCGTTTATTGTAACTTATGCAGGATACTCAATTAAAAAACAAAATCTAAACAAAATTAGAGAAATAGTTAAGGTCGGCAATTAAAAATATGGCCCGGAGACCGGCTTTTACATTTTTGAAAAAACCCACCTATATTTACCAACCAAACAAGGCTCATGGAAAACTACACTGTGATATTACTGATCATGGCTGTGATGATTGCAGCATCGGGCATTGCCGACAGGATCAAGGTTCCGGTGCCTGTATTATTGCTGATAGTAGGTATAGCGGTGGGCTTTGCACCCATGATGCCCGATATCGAGCTTAATCCGGATATCATTATGCTGCTTTTTTTGCCGCCATTATTATATGATGCGGCCTTTAACATCTCTTTCAAAGAATTTCAGACCAACATCAGTACCATAGGTACGTTGGCTATTGGTTTAGTATTTATAACTACGGCGGGTATTGCCGCAATTGCACATTATATGATACCAGGTATGAGCTGGCCGCTTTCATTTGTTTTAGGTGCAATATTATCGGCAACCGACGCTGTTGCTGCTATCGGCATAACCAAAGGGCTTGGCTTGCCGCATAACACCGTTACTATTTTAGAGGGCGAAAGTTTAGTTAATGATGCCTCGGCATTAGTGGCTTATCGTTTTGCAGTTGCGGCAGTCGCCGGAGTTGCATTTTTCGCCTGGCAGGCTGTTTTTCAATTCGTAATTGTGTTAGCCGGCGGCTTTTTAACCGGATTTGTCGTGGCACAGTTAATGGCGCAGCTTATCCGCTTCTTCCGCAAGAGCGATATGGTGGTGATTAGCCTGATGCTGTTAATGCCCTTTGTTACCTACCTGGTAGCCGAGCATTTCAAGGTTTCGGGCGTGATTGCCGTAGTAGTTTTAGGCTTAGGGATGTCAAGGTTCAGCAAGGAAAAATTTCCCGATGCTGTCAAAGATCAATCGCTGCATTTTTGGAGCGTCATCATATTCTTGCTTAATGGCTTGATCTTTTTGCTCATCGGCCTACAATTTCCGCTGATATTTAAAAAACTGAGCACAGTACAAGTATGGCCCTACATTGGTTATGCAGCCATTATAACTATCTCTACCTTGCTTATTCGTATGGTAAGGGTTTATCTGCAGCAGCTCAACCTTAAAAAAGCATTTCAGGGCAAACGTAAAATAAGTGAAGAGGCTTTGTTTGACTCGCGCACCAGCTTTATTATTACCTGGTCTGGCATGCGGGGCATTGTTTCATTGGCTATCGCCATTGGCTTGCCCATTCTGTTAAAAAGCGGCAAGCCATTCCCTATGCGTAACGAAATTTTATTTCTGACAATAGGCGTTGTGCTCCTTTCGCTCCTGGGCCAGGGGTTGACGCTACCCTGGGTAGTAAAGAAGCTGCAGAAAAAATGAAGCAATCGCCTGGTTTATACCGCTGTTATTTATGCTCGTTATTTAGTTTATAACTTTCTTTGATCACGGCTTCGTTAATCTCTTTAACCCTGTCCAACTGCATTTTCTCCACGGCGCGGTCATAAGTCAATACACCATTAACTTCATGCTCAACATCGGTGGTCTGGGTATAAATAGCTACACTCAGCCCTTTGTATTTCATCAACTGATCGACCCTTTCCAGTAAAAACACGTACCGGTCTGTAAGCGCGGCTTTTGTCGGTGCGTAATCGTAAGCATTATTTTCTACCGGCCACATATGGCCGATGGTGTAAAGGCCAACCCCGCCAAACTCGCCTAACGAAGCTGCCCGATGCTCATCGGGTTTTGAAGCGCCAAATGGGCCCACGTAAATATGGGTATCGACATAATCGCCATTGCCCGGGTCGCCGTATGGTTTTTGATAGTCGGGATTATTATTGAAACCCGAATTACCATTTACTAAGCGCGACGGATCATATTGTTTAACCCAACTGGTGATGTTCTTGACATCGAATGCGCCCCAGTTTTCGTTAAAGGGCACCCAGGTGATGATAGATGGCGAGTTATAATGATCATCCATAATAGCCTTTAATTCCTTCCGGTATACGCCGCGGTTTACCGTGGTGTCTTCGTTCTGATACCAGATCGCCGGCATATCCTGCCAAACAAATAGCCCCATCTTATCTGCCCAGTAATAAAAACGTTGCGGCTCGGTCTTCATGTGTTTGCGGATAAGGTTAAACCCTGCCTTTTTAGCGGCCTCCATGTCAAACTTCATCGCGCCCTCAGTTGGGGCCGTTAACACACCATCCGGCCAGTAACCCTGATCCAACAAACCCAGTTGCATGATAAATTTGCCGTTCACCAACGGACGCATAACCCCATTGAGTTTACCCAGTTTAATATCGCGCATACCAAAATAGCTCTTCACCTCATCGGCAACGCTACCGTCGGCATTATAAAGTGTTAGTTTCAAATCATACAAAAAAGGATGCTCCGGCGACCATAGTTCAGGCTTATCAATCGGAATCTCAAATGAAGAACCCGCTGTCGCTTTTATTTCAGCAACAATATTTTTACCATCCAGCGCCACCGCCGCAACCTTGCCTGTGCTGTTGCTATTGATCAATACTCTTAATCGCTTGCCATCTACATCTGGCAGTAAGCGGATACTTTTGATATAGTTAGCGCTTACCGGCTCCAGCCATACGGTTTGCCAAATGCCCGATGAAAAGGTATAGTCGCCACGCGGGCCACTTTTGCCTGAAGGCACTTTACCATTATTTGGATCATTGGCGGCAACGATCAACATATTTGTTCCTTTTGATAAAAAGGCCGTGATATCAAAACTAAAAGAATCGTACCCACCTGCATGTGTGCCAACCTTTTTGCCGTTTACAAATACAGTGGCGTCATGATCTACCGCGCCGAAATTCAGAATGACATGCTTGCCTTTCCAGGTAGCCGGCAAATCAAAAGCCCGGCGATACCACATGTTGATCTCCTGCTTGCGCTGAATGCCCGACAGGTAAGACTCCGGGCAATACGGCACCAATATTTTTTCTTTAACACCATCGAATGAGGCTGCTGCCTGCGGGTGAAGCGCATCGGGAGCATCTTTACCACCACGATAATCCCATTTACCGTTAAGGCATAACCACTCCTCGCGCTGCTCTTGCGGCCGCGGATATTCTGACCATGGAACTTCGGCTTTACTGGCGGCTTCTGTCCACGGCGTTGGTAATTGAGCAACTTGTGCAACGGCAGTGCGGTAACTTACAAAAAGAGATATAATTAAAAGCGATGATAAAAAACGTTTCATGGATTCATTATTGGTATGCTGCAAGATAGGTAATTTCTTTTTTTTGTTAAAGCCGGAAAACTCGCTTGGCAATCGATTGCAAAAAATTGGATAGATTTGTCAAATATTAATTAGGTTTACTTAATTTCATAGCCTGTAAACCAATTATACCATGAACCGTCGATTTTTACCCTTATTATTGAGTGTGTTTTTATTTGAGCAAAGCAGCGCTATTGCCCAGGTAAAACAACCATTGGCTAACAGTTTAGCCGCATCAAACAATGTCAAATGGCATACGCTGGGTAATGATGAAAACAGCTCGATGCCTTTGGGTAACGGCGATATTGCAGCAAACGTGTGGACCGAAAAAAACGGCGATATTGTAGTGCTTATTGCTAAATCAGATGCATGGGCAGAAACCGCAAGTTTGCTTAAGATTGGTCGCGTTCGTATCAAATTAACGCCCAATCCATTTGCAGATACCGTTGGCTTTTCGCAAGTGCTGCGCCTGGAGAGTGGGATGCTTGAAATTAAGCGGGGAGCGAATAAAGTATTAGTTTGGGTGGATGCCAATCATCCGGAAATCCATGTAGAGGCAGAGCTGGCCAGCGCCGGCACCTTGAATGCGGGCCTTGAAACATGGCGCGAAGTGAACGCCACAGTATCCTCGGCAACAGATCCCGACTTTCCAACCATCATGAGTGGCGAGCGTCAGCCAAAGCTAAAGCCCGATTTCGTATTTCCCATCAGCAGCAACCGCCTGGCCTGGTGCCATTATAATGCTGATAGTTTTTATCCATATATCCTCAAACAGCAGCATTTGGAAAGCTTAAACGGCAAATATTCCGATCCGCTATATCAGCGTTGTTTTGGTGCGTTGTTAACCGGCCCCGGATTGGTTAAACAGGATGATCGCACCTTACAATCAGCGAAAGTGGGGAAGAAGTTACGCCTTGATATCGTAGCGCTGACTGATACTAAATCCGCCTCCCCCGCCAATTGGAACGATAAAATAAATACACTGGCAACCACGCTTGCCGCAAATGATATCAACAAACTGCGCCAGGCCCATACAAAATGGTGGTCCGATTTCTGGAACCGCAGCTGGATCCATGTAAGCGGTACCGACGATGCGCAAAAAGTATCGCAAGGTTATGCCATGCAGCGTTATATGCTGGCGGCATCGTCGCGCGGCGAGTCGGCGGTTAAGTTTAATGGCGGGTTGTTTACCGTAGGGCATGATCTGGTTGAAAGCAGGAAACAAAACGGAAAGAACCACGACCCCGATTTCCGCGAATGGGGCGAAAGTTACTGGAACCAAAACAACCGCCTGTTATACTGGCCGCTGGTAATGACCGGCGATAACGACCTGCTCAAACCCTGGTTTGGTATGTATTTAAAGCGCCTGGATTTTGCCAAAGCACGCAACGCGGTCTATTATCACCATGACGGTGCAAGCTACCCCGAAACCATGGAGTTTTGGGGCATGCCAAGGATGGAGGATTTTGGCACCAACAACCCAACCAATGATATAGACAGCCGCTGGCAGCGCTACCACGTACAGGGCACCCTCGAGGTAATTGCCGAGATGCTGGACCAATACGATTATTATGGCGATAAAGCTTTCGCCCGAAACTCGATAGTGCCTTTTGCCGATGCCATTATCGCTTATTATGATAAACATTGGCCGAGGGATACCAATGGTAAGATCTATATGTCGCCCATGCAGTCGCTGGAAACCTACCAGCTTACCGCAGCCAACCCAACGCCGGATATTGCGGGTTTGATGAGCGACATTCCGCGTTTGTTGGCGTTATCGCATGATATGACCACGCCGCAACAGCGCGAGAGCTGGTTGCGTGTATTACGCGATTTGCCGCCACTGCCAATGGGCAAAACAGCCAAAGGCAAATCACCCGCTTTGGGAGAGGGCAGTGCCGATGGCCTGGACATTATCTTGCCGGCAGCCAAATACGGTAAAACAGAAAATAGCGAAAACCCGGAGCTATACGTCGCTTTTCCATACCGGATCTACGGGGTTGGGAAACCAAATCTTGACCTGGCGCTCAGAACATTTGATGCCCGGCTCTTCCCGCAGAATACCTGCTGGGGACAAGATGGTACCCAGGCTTCTATTCTTGGACTTACCGGCGTAGCAAAAAAAGCAGCAATTGCCGAGTTTACGAATTACGGCGAGCAACAATTCCGCTGGTTCTGGCGCGCCGATCATGATTATATCCCCGATCTGGACAATGGCGGCTCGGGCATGATCACCCTGCAAAACATGCTGATGCAATGCGACGGCAAACGCATCCAACTAACCCCTGCCTGGCCCGCCGACTGGACCGCCGATTTTAAACTCCATGCACCCGGTAATACGACTGTTGCAGGGCATGTAGAAAACGGCAAGCTATCGCATTTAGTGGTGCTGCCGGTTAGCCGGGCAAAGGATGTGGTGATTGTGCCGGTGAAGTGATGTAGCAAAATGAGATGCCACTGTTTCACATGAATGTGTGATATGTGAAACAAGTGAAACACTATTTAGCATAACTCAGTGAATTACTGTCTTTTATTAATATATCGTGAAACAAAATGAAACACAAAAAATGACTTATCGGTCATTTTTTGTTCACGTGTTGTTGCTGCCGGGCTGTTTATTGTTTGCAAATTAACGGTGGAGTACTCTTGCCTGTGTAGAAGCCCTAAATGCTGAAGAGCAGCCTAGTTGATTTTTGACTGGTATCTTATTGATTGCACCAGAAAGTCTACAGTGTTAAAGGCTCTTGTTTAAATGGCTGTGTCCACCCTTGTTCTCGTGGGTTAAAAAGAAACAAATCCTTGCGCGTGTTGGCTGGGATTTTAACTTCATGAAGATAAAACGTTTCAGGTTTGGTGTCAATCAATTCCCCTTGGAAGTGTTGGGTAATTAACGCGGAAAACATGTTCTTATCCTCAAACATGGGTATGGGGCTAAACCTTACGCAATGCATGACGAGTGTAGCGACAACGGCACTTATACAATGGTTTAACGTGGCTGTCGAAAAAAACTTTGATCGATCGTGTTTTGTTTTATTGTAAGCATCGTACCAATCAAGTGACGTAGAAGGATTATTTGCTTGCCAATTGTTAAAAGGTCTAAAAGGACCCAAAGATTTATAGGACTTAAGAGTAAATTGATAATCCCTTAAATGCAATTTATCGCATAATTTGACATAGTCCTTAGTTGTAAAGCTTTTTCTATTAACAGGGGTAGCGTTTGCCAAATCCATATACGCAGTCCAACTATTCTCAACTTCGGCACATGCCAGTATCAAAAGTTCACGTGTTTTGTGGCTAAAAGTATTTATGCATGCAGCATCGGGTTCAATATATAGAAAGAGTTCGTCAAGTTTTCCAATCAACAGTCTCAGTGATTGTTCTGCGAGTCTCATATCTGTTTCGTTACAATCTAAGGCCTGAAACGTGTCTTCGTAATGGTATAGTGTTGGTCTCCAAACACTTTTTACTACATTGCCTATTTTTAGATTTAACGGCTTAATATCTATAGCACCAAAGGTGTTTTCAACCCATTCTTTCAATGTCCCTTCTTTTGCCTGAAGAGCGGTGAGACCTATAGAAATAATATTGAATCCTGTATTTCTCCCGAAAGTATGAATGAAATGAGTATCAGTTTCATAAGCGAATCCTCTAGCATGTCTTAGGTAGACATCTGCAGTGAACCGGGGGATATTGCTTTTCGTATTGATGTAGGTTAGACCTGTCATTGTAGTATCGTAAATTAAGGACTTTCTTAAAAGAATCAAAGGTAGGTCTTAGTTTACAGGGCCCGATATCAACAATTCTTTTAGACTAATAATACATTCTTTTATCTTAACTGAACACAAAGGCTTACAAGATCGCTTGCTTCGTCAAGATCACTTTGATTTTTTGAGTACTTGACTCCGCTAGCGCGAGTATGCGGCGTGGTATATGGGCGTAGCTAACTCGTGCCTCGTTCGTTAGTAAACAATCAGGCTAATCAAAATAATTCTGATCTAATCCTCCCTCACATAAACCTCATCATATATAGTCGATTCGCCGTTCGAGCTACCAAGCGTGCCAACGGTATGCAATTTACCATTCTCCATCGTTAATTTATATTTAACCTGCATGGTTTCAAAGCCCTTAAAGGCGGCGTATTCTGTCAACTCCTCATAGTTTCCGTCAACAAGTGTGTAGTGCCCGCCTGCTACAGAAACGCATAACTTCTTGTTATCATAGGCCGGTATCTTCTTTTCGATAACCACCACAAAAGTTTTGGGAGTCAGTATTTTATGTTGGAATACATTGCTGCTGTCTCCGATAGAGATCTGGCCATTAGGATAGGTAACCTTTTGGGATAAGAGTCTCCAGGTGCCAATGTGGTCTGCAGTTGTTGTTTTCTTTTTTGATTGCGCAAAGGCGGTTGCCGAAAAAAGCAAGCACACTATTATAGCGCGGGATAATTTTTGGTTCATGGTAAAGGTTATTGGTTGATTAAATTTTTATTGGTCGACTAAATATAAGGCTTTCTGTTGGTATTTTATTCTTACCCCGTAGTTGTCTTAATCCTCCCTAACATACCACTCATCATAAATACTTACTCCCGGACCATTTAACCCGGTTAGATTGGCTACAGCGTGGAGCTTACCGTGCTCCATCATTATTTGGCCGTTTATTTTTACGTTTTCAAATCCTTTCCAAGACGCATACTCCGTCACCTCCTCATAATTGCCATTAACCAACGTGTAGTGGCCACCAGCAACAGAGGTTGCTCGTCTCTTGTTATCTAGGCTCGGGATCTTTCTTTCAATAATGATAACGAAGTTATTGGGAGTAATTATTTTCCGTTGTAATATGTTGGAGCTGTCGCCAACAAAGATTTGACCATCGGGGTAAGTAACTTTTGACGAAACCAGTTTCCAGGTGCCAAGATATTCAGTTTTTGTTGTTTTCTTTTTTGATTGCGCAAAGGCGGTTGCCGAAAAAAGCAAGCACACTATTATAACGCGGGATAATTTTTGGTTCATCATAAAGGTTATTGGTTGATTAAATGTAGGTAATATTCCATTTGCAACAAACCCTTAAAATTTTACACATAAAAGAAAGCCTTTCATTTCCGAAAGGCTTTCTGTGGGAGTTACTGGGTTCGAACCAGTGACCCTCCCGATTATAAATCGGGATGCGCAGAACCAGTCATTTTGATGCTATTAATTGCTCAATCATTTTTCGGCTTTTCCAGTTTTTTATTTGTTTTTCTAGCTTTAACGCGGCAGATTTATCGGAACACTCTTCTGTATATTTTAATTCCCAATCTCCCGTTTTTCCTATAAATCCAGAATGATTAGTATTGTGTTTTTTTATACGCTCTGTCACACTTTGACAAGAGCCAACATAATACTTGCTTCTAGCATTGGAGTAGATTATATAAATAAAATACATAATTAATATAAACAAAAAAGCCCCTAGAACTTAATCTAAAGGCTTTTTGTCTATAGTGGGAGTTACTGGGTTCGAACCAGTGACCCTCTGCTTGTAAGGCAGATGCTCTGAACCAGCTGAGCTAAACTCCCTCGTTTTGGGACTGCAAATATAGAAGTATGACACAATTGTTCAAAATAAAAATGAAATAATATATAACCCACTGTAAATCAGCTTATATTATACTCTAGGTTTGATTGATATTATCAGGATAGATGCTAACATTTGTTTTATCGCCGCTTTTTCTCTGATATGAATGATCTATTACTTGTTTCTTTCTTTCTCCAATTGCGACAATACCTTCTTTAATTTTGCTTCGATATCTTTACCTAAATCTTCTATTTTAACCTTAGTTTCTTTGTTTATAACCGCCGTCTTAGCTTGTAAAGCACCTACCAATTTTGCGGAGAAACTTTGTAGCTTACTTAGTAACGTCAAAAATTTAGTTATTGCAGAGATCGACTCTTCTACTTTTATACTAGTTATAGTCTTATAATAAACATCGAAACTATCTATATGTGCCGCGACTTGGTTTCTAATATTAGAAAACGCTGTATCCACCTGAAAGTCTTTTCGAAATACCTTCATTTCTTTAGCTATTTGAACATATTCCAATTCTAAGCTCGCAGCGTTTTCTTTTACGTACTTATTAAACTTTGAGTTGACTTTTTTATATGATTCAAAGGTTTCAAATATTATAGCATAGCCGTGCTTTGCGTAAAACAATAATTCCCATTCAGAACTAACAAGGTATAGTTGCTTTGCAACAATAGCTAAGTCTAACATAGAAATGTACAATAAGGCATTATACTCCAACATTGTCTTTACCTCATCAAAAAGTGCATTGTCAACACCTCCTGGTAAGACTTTATTTAATACTTCAAATTGTTCTAATCTGATTTTCAGAGTCTGTAAGTGTTTAAATTGTGAATCCAAAACCTTGTTCGTGGCGTCGAACACCTGCGCTCCAGCTTCAGTAATAGGTATTTTAATTTCTTTGCCCATATTCTTCTTGCCGCTTAAACAAAATACTATATTCCACCCCCTCATTAACCTCGCTTTTTACCGAAATACTGCCGCCAAGACTGGTAATGTGGTTATAAATAAGGTACAGGCCAATGCCTTTACTATCTGTGTTATCATGAAATTTTTGATGAAAGCCAAAGATTTTATCCTTCACTTTCTCCATATCAAAGCCTATCCCCTTGTCTGCAAATGTTAGCCGGTCAACACCGTCCACCAGTTGTGTGGATATGGTTATGTGAGGCGCCTCGCCGGGCCTGGCATATTTAATGGAGTTGGTGATGAGGTTTAGAAATATACTTTGCAGATATGCCTCATTGAACCAGATCTGGCTCAACTCCCTAAAATCCACCACAATAACCGTGCGCGATCCTGCAATTAATGATCGGAGTGAATTTAAAACGGTATCCAGTGTTTTATTAAGGTCCACTTTCTCTAACGACACATTTGGCGTCGCTTTCTCTGTCAGCGCGTCTACATATTTATCCAGCGTGTGCTTCAGGTTTTGTGTGGCGGCTTTCAGCAGGTTAATTAGTTCAAGCGTTTCGCTGTTTTCTTGTTTAATATCGTCAAGCAAACTAAAAACCGACAGCAGATTAGTTACCGGCGCACGCAGATCATGCGAGGTGGTATAATTAAGCTGCTTTAAGTCGTCATTAATACCTGTCAGGTTCTTGATAATTTGATTGCGTTCTTCCTCCAGTTTTTTCTTGTGCGTAATGTTTTTGGCAATGGCGTATACCAACTGCTCGCTATCAACAGGTACCGAGGTCCATGACAACCATATTATCTCGCCGGTTTTGGTTACATAACGGTTTTCAAAATGCAATAGGGGGATGTTCTTTGCCGTAAGATTGTGGCGGCCGGCAGCTGTATTGGTTTTGTCTTCCAGGTAAACAAAATCATTGATGGGCCTTGAAAATAGCTCCTCTTCTGTATATCCTAAAAGATTGCAAACAGCAGGATTTATTTTTTTGAAATAGCCATCAAACCCGGCTATACATAGCCAGTCGGCGGAGAGGTCAAAAAACAATCCGAGGTTAAATTTATCGTCCGGGGTATCTTTTCGCACAGTCATGTATTATCAGTTTGCCGGTCCGGGTAGCAACAGCAAAGCTATTATACATAATTTTGTACGGTTTATTTATTTTATTGTTTCAATATTCGCATAGCCTGCCCTCCACCGGCAGCAATGGGCACATCTATCACATCTTTATTACTAACTGTTTTGATAATCTTGGTCAGATGATTGGGGTTTCTATAGTCATCTGCGGCGTCCTGGTATAACTCGGCCTGGTAATTGCCTGGCGGTAAAAAATCAAACGATATTTTCAGTGTCCGCTGCCTGCTGTTATTAATTGTACCTACGTACCAGTCGTCGCCGTGCTTACGGGCAATGGTTAAAAACCCGCCAGGTTCGGCATTTAATACCTTGGTTTCATCCCAAACTGTGGGGACGGCTTTTACAAAGTCAAATCCAGGTTGGCCCTCATAGGCTTCAGGATAATCGGCCACCATGTGCAGATAACTTTCCATCACCACATACATAGCCAGCATGTGGCAGCGCGTACCAATCATCTCAGGGCGAATAAAATGTGTTTTAAACTCGGCGGGAGGTACGGCTCTGAACCCTCCTAAATGATAATCTGTTGGGCCGGCCAGTAAACGGGTAAACGCAATATCCAGATCATGTTCGGGAGGAAGACCCTCGGCGCGCCACTTGTTGTTTTCGTAGTTGTACGTGCCTTCGCGGGTAAATTCGTTAGGGTAGGTCCGGCTCATTCCTGTGGGTTTGTATGCCCCATGAAATTGAATAAACAAATGGTGCGCAGCCGCGTGCTCCAAAATATCCTCTTGAATCTTTACCATCTCCTGGTCGTCGCGATTCAGAAAGTCGACCATCATACCTTTGATCCCCCATTTCTCAAACTGGGTAAAGGCGGCTTCAAGTTGCGGATAAAGCGCTTGCCAATGTATCCAAACGTGAACTCCTACCCCTTTGGATTTGGCATAATCGCATACCTTCTGCATATCCAGCGAACCAACGGGCTTAGTTACATCTGAATAGGTACCCGGCGAACCATAGCCTGGCCAATTATTGCTGTACCAGGCGAAGCCGCCATACCCAATTACCGAATGGTATTCGATATGATTGCGCGCGCAGAAATCGATGTAATATTTATTGAACTCAAAGTTCACACCCGGCATAAACGAGGTGTCGGGCATTACGTCGCCGTTCCACCAGTGGAATGAGGTTTTACCTGGTTTAATCCAGGACACATCTTTGATCTTAGATGCCTCGTTCAAATCGGTCAGGATGTTCGACTCGATCAATGCACCAACCCGGTCGCTGATCATCATTACCCTCCAGGGGGTATGATGCGGAATGATAGCTTTTACTTTTATTTCCGTTTGTCCCGGCAGCGGGGATAGCTTGCTGATCAATCCGCCGTTGTGCTTCCCCAGGTACATTCCGGCGTAATTGCGTAGGCTCGCTTCGGTAATAGCCATATATACTTTATTGGGAAATTCAAACAATGCAGGCATATCCACCAGCGCATCGTCTTTTAATGCGCTTAACGGCATTTTCTCATAAAGTCCTTCATGCGCGTTATCATAGTTTTTGAATGACAAAATCCGCAGCTGCGGATCACCTGCTACGTTAAACTCGCTGTTCTCGTTTGTCAAAGTATAGGCCGCCCAATTTTTTTGCTGCGGAAAATCATATCTGAAAGCAACACCATCATTAAAAACCCTAACAACAATATTAATGCTTCTTTGCAGACTATTGCTTTCAACCAAAGGAATAATAGCCTCCCGATAGCTGTTGTTTACGTGTTTGGTTTTACCTACCACCAAATCATATTGCTCCACACCATTTTTATAAATGGGCTTCAGCATTTTTAAGTTCGATACAAAATTTCCACTGTCTTTAAAAGACAGGCCCAGGCCGGAGTTGTTGATAATTGATTTACCTTTGTAGCTAACGCGATAGATCGGTTTCTCTTTGGTCAGCGACAGCTCGAACCTGATATTTCCATCCGGCGATTTAACATTTACATTTTGAGCCATCAGCGGCTGCACAACAAATAGCATCGCCAACCAACCAAGCGGTTTAATAAGTTTCATCAGGAAGTATAATTGGTATAAGTACTAATGTATTAACAAATTTTAGCACTACCCTGACTTATATATACAACTTTAGGACTTTTATTGGCCCGGCAGATAAGAGGTTTTACGTGGGCCTGTTAGGTGAAATGGCCGTTTAATAGACAACGTGTCGAAGAAGTTTCGTACTCGTCGCCAGAGAGTAGGCCTGGCTCCGCCGTATACTTTCATGATATCGGGCACTTTATCCAGCGTAATAACCAGATCGCTGTTGTAAACAGCGCGCAGCTGTTGCACAGGTACTTTAGTCAGGAAGTTGGTGTGCCATTCCATAAACCATGACCATTTAACACCCTCGGCAAATGACTTCTCCGGATCGGGCGGAATGCCGCATTCGTGCATGGCTATAGGCAGCGTATCCCCAACAATAGACCTCACACCATCATACATAGCCAGTCGCGGCACTTTATCTTCAGTCTGGTACGTATCGGCACCGGCTATATCAACATATTGCCTGCCGGGGTACCAGGCGCTGTCGGGCTTATCGGCGTAGCATAAAACCCAGATCAAATTATCGAGATGTTTTTCGTGCACATAGTAATTGTACATGGTTATCCAAAGCCGCTTAAACTGCGCCGGCCCTTTTTTGCCCCACCAAAACCAGCTACCATTCAATTCATGAAAGGGACGCCACAAAACCGGGATATGACGGCGCTTTAATTTTTCAAGGAGCTTCGCTTTTTCATCCAGCTCTTTCCAAAACGCAATATTCTCTGGCGTACCGTATTGGAACACCTTGTCTATATCGACTTCCTTCTTGGTGTTTTCATAACCACTGCCAATAGCCGGGGCCCCCCAATGCCACATGATGGTTGGGATACCGCCTTTGCGCCACCATTTTTTGGCAAACTTTACCTCGCGCTCATTCTTATTGCTGTCGATGAAATCAAGCCCGCGAATGGCCGGTTGTTTGTCGGTAGAGTCTTTCAAATATTTTAATTCGTCAAAACTGCCCCAATTTGATGTCATTTGCCCGGCCAGCATTTTATGCCCATACATCGCCTGGATGTAAGAGTATAGCGCTTTCGCTTCGCGCGATGCATTTTTGTTGGATAATTCCATTTGCTGCGCCGATACATTGTTGCAAACAGCGATCAAAATAATACCGGAAATAATTATCCTAAGAAGGTAGCGCATAGTTTAATAACTTATTTTGCTTCTTCCAGTTCTACCGGCCCAATCAAGCCAGAGGGCAGCAACGGTGTGTCTTTACTAAACTTGTGAATATTGGTTTGCGTAAAGCGTTTTTCCTGCGGCAGCGGTTCATCGCCGATCAGCCGGTTGGGCCATAAGTTCACCACGGTTATTTCCAACTTATTCTCGCCGGGATGAATGGCTTTACTGATATCAATGCGTGCCGGCTTGGTCCACACCACACCCAAGTCAATGCCATTTACTTTTACCACAGCTTCTTCGTGAACTTCGCCTAAATCAAGCAATAATTTTTTGCCGACATCGGCCTTAGCCACATTAAATGTTTTATTGTAAATCGCCGTGCCCGAATAATGTTTGATGTTATAATCGTCAAACCGGGTCCAATCCATCAGCGAGTCGATCTTGATTTTAGCCGGGCCGCCCCATTTGGGGTCGAAGTGTAATTCCCAGCTGCCTTTTAAAGTAGCTTTTGTGATATAGCTTGCATAGTTTGACCGCGTTGTTCCTTTTGCAGTAGCGGCTATTGGTTTCCTGAAAACTACAAATACCGAACCGCGCGGTTCAAACGCCAATGGCACTGTAGTCCGGCCGTTGCTTTGGGTAAAAGCTTTTGCGATGCGCATCTCACCTGTTACCGCATCCCATAACTCCGGTTGTTTGCCGCTGACGCGAAAAGTGGCATTGATCTTTTCTTTAGCATCCCACCGGCTGGCGACAAAGTAGATATCGTTACCGGCTACCCGTCTGTGAATCCAGTCTATCTCGCCGGTTGTGCTTAGTCCGGTATATTCAAAATCGGGCAGTAGTTTAATATCCTTCAATACTTGCGCCGGGCTTTGATTGCTAATGACATGATGCTTTGCGTTTGGCGACCATAGTTCGCTAATCATCTGTTTAGCTTTTATACTATTATCCACATTTAAAACCAATCCCGCCAAGCCCTCCGGCTGCGGACCAACCACTATTGCTCCGCTGTTTATCAACCCGGCGATTTTTTGCAAAGCCGTGTAAGCCATTTTAGGTTGATTAGGTAACACCAACATTTTATAACTCATACCATCAGGCAATACCAGTCGCCCGTTTTTTACGCTAACGCGATGTAGCAGCACGTCGAGGTTACAGTTATCATGGTCATAGCCTTGGGCCGGTAGTTCAGGAGTTGATTTCATTTGCTCGCCATGGCCGATGCCATCGCCCATATAATACAAGGCATCGGCAACAAATAAACCTTGCTGCAGCATGTATGAGCAGCGGCCCATATAGGCATTAAACGCCGGGGTTTGCTCCCACCAGGTTACATTGCGGCTATAATGCGTCCCCGCAAAATAAACATAGTTGGGCTTGGCATCAACCAGCAGCGACTGGGTGAAATTATGAAACACGTTCAAATTCAAACCATCGCAAAAAGCCTGGTCGGCTACGTTTTTCAGGTCAAAGAAGCTTTCTTCCCAGTGTGGGCCGACGGAAGTAAAGCCCTCGCAGGCTGTTACTTTTTTCCCATAGACGTGATTAGCCGTTGCGGTATTGCGTAACAGGAACCGCCGCTCAGGCGTAGCACGGTGCACCGAAGGCACCCAGTATTCGCCCATAGCCATATCTACCGCGTTAGAGTTTTTAAGGTTGTCTAACTGCGATGTGTTTGGTCCCGCCGCTTCCGAATAACAGACTAATCTGTTTTGATTAGCCAGCTCGCGCAGGTGGCCGTAATGGTTAGCGGCTATCAGGTCGGCAATGGTGCGGTAATAGTCCCGGCGGATGCCGTCGGTTTGTGTGGTATCGCCCAGGGTGATACCCGCAACAGCCGGCAGCCATGCTATCAAATCGTAATGATGTTGTTCTTTAAATTTTTGAGCGAACAATTTGGTCCAGGTGGTTTCGCCCCCCTCCCAGCTATCATCCTCTACCCCGTAAAGGCCCTTGCGCTCTTCGGGCGTCATTTCTTTCAGCATTTTGCCAATGGTGGTGTGCCAGGTGGTGTCTAGCGCTTCTGCGCTCATGCCATCGGTAAAATATCCCCACACATCATGGTTGCCTGTTGGGCGATACGCAAAACGCATAATCTTCCATTTACCGGCCGGGGCATTCCATTGCAGTTTGCCGTCGGCATCCATTTTATCAGAAATATTAATCACTTGCGATGCTTGCACATTCGCCTCATCCGGTATTGCCAGTACCGCTATTTCATGACGCTTAAATTCGCTTTTGGCTATAGCCGGCATGCGGCTTAATTTCTTTTTATAATCAGCAGATGAATTGGCAACCGATTCATGCATCGCTAAAACAGTTTGCGATGGGTCCGGCAATTGCTCATTAACGGCTGTGCCGCCAACCACATCCTTCTCCGACCAGATCAGCGCCTGCTGTCCATATTCCGGGTCTATTGGTCCGGAGGTTCCAGCCAAGCCCACGCTCAATACAAATTTTATCCCGATGCGGTTAGCTTCTTTGGCTGCGAACCTGAATAGTTCGCGGGTGCGTTTATCCCATGAGTTTAATAAAGGGACCGGCAGCGGGGCCTGGAAAGCGCCTTTCAGATCTGCACTTGGTTTAATCACATATTTTTTGCCTTCCAACACCATATTGGCCGTCATCGAGCCGGGTTCGTAGCCGGTACCGCTTTCGTAAAGTATTGCGCCTTCTATGCCTTTTTTATGCATCTCTTCCAGATCGGCCGTTATCGCTTTTTCGTCGACATTAACACGCAACCACATCCAGAACACCCATGGCCGGGCGCTATGCGGCGGTATTTTGAAATGGCTTTCCATGGCCGGGTCGGCCAGGGTTGAGGTGGCGTTGATATTTTGCGGAACTTGTGCAAAGACCCGGCCCGGCAGTAGTAGCGGGCAAGCGGGCAACAACAAAAGCATCTTCAATAAAAGACGATGTTTTATTTTAACCATGGGACGTTGGGTTGGTTTACAAAAGGCTTGCTCAAACTTATTGAAAATCTTTTAATCATAGAGGCATAAGCCGCGTTTCAATGCAAAATCATATCCACCACGTCATCGCGAGCGAGGTACGAGCGTGGCGATGACGTGGTGGATGAAATTTGACCGTTATTTGGGTTTATTAAGTGTAAAAAATACACCGCCTTTCGGCATGCGCAGATTTTTGAATATGTTTGCCCCTGCCAATTATTGTCTGTTATTTGTCTGATTTGTGTAACAAATTTAGTCTTTTGTAAAAAATCAGCGAGATAACAGATTTATTCTCAACAAAAACCAGCTTTCATTGCTATCTTAACAACGAAATTATGCGTAGACGTATTTTATTCACAGGCTTACTAACAGCCACCGTCCTTTTAAATGCTTCGGCTCAATCAACCATTAAGCCGGACGAGAACCGTTTTACCAAAGTGGTACTGGCGCAAGATGTGCAGGAACCCATGCAATTCCAGGTGCTCAAAGACGGAAAAGTTATTTACGCCGAGCGTAAAGGAAAATTGAAGCTATACGACCCAACTACGCAAAAAACCTCCATCATTCATGAATTTGCCGTAAGCACTAAATACGTTAGCCAAACCGGCGAGGTAAGCGAGGCCGAAGATGGTTTACAAGGCGTGATCCTTGATCCCGACTTTTATAAAAACCACTGGATCTATATTTATTACTCTCCTGCTGGCAATGACCCAAAAAACTCTTTAGTACGCTATACATGGGACGGCAAAGGCCCTCTGGATGAATCAACGCGCAAACACCTGTTGGATGTGGTTGTACAACGCTACGAGTGCTGCCACGTTGGTGGCGGGATGGTTTTTGACAAGAACAAAAATTTATACCTGAGCACCGGTGATAATACCTTCTCTCGCGCATCTGACGGATTTACGCCGCTGGATGAGCGCCCGGGTATGTCGGCAGAAGATTCGCAAAAAGGCGCATCAAATACCAATGACCTGCGCGGTAAAATTTTGAGAATACACCCGGAAGCAGACGGTACTTATACTATTCCGCAAGGAAATCTATTCCCTGTGGGTACAGCTAAAACCCGCCCCGAAATTTACACCATGGGCGATCGTAATCCTTGGCGCTTAACTATCGACAGCAAAACCGGCTGGTTATATTGGGGCGAAGTTGGACCGGATGGCAGCGAGGACGATTTTAAAAACCGCGGACCACAATCATACGACGAATTTAACCAGGCTAAAAAACCGGGTAACTATGGCTGGCCATATTTTGTGGCCGATAACCTGGCTTATAATCATTATGATTTCGCCACAAAAAAATCTGGCGAATGGTTTGATGCCGCTCATCCCAAAAACACCTCGCCAAATAATACCGGTTTGACAGATTTACCTCCGGCTACTCCGGCTTTCATTTATTATTCAAAACAACAAAGCACCAAATGGCCATTGCTGGAAAGTGGTGGCGACAGCGCCGTTGGCGGTCCACTTTTTCATGCGGATGATTTTATAGGCGCTCCGCGTCCGTTCCCATCTTATTATGAAGGTAAATGGTTTGTTACCGATTGGGTGCGTGGCTGGATCAACGTGGTATCTATCGACGATGCGGGAAATTACGCCGGCATGGAACGCTTTCTGCCGGGCTTTAAACTACGCGGACCAATTGATATGAAATTTGGCCCAAGCGGCGATTTATATGTGTTGGAATACGGCAATGGTTATTTCAAAGATAATCCCGAAGCAGAATTAATCCGCATAGAATATAATGGTGGCAACCGTAAACCAGAGGTACAAGCATCGGCAGACAAAACAGCCGGCGCTGTACCATTGAAGGTTGTATTATCATCAAAAGGCACCAAAGATGCCGATGGCGATAAATTAAGTTATTCATGGAAGATCACCCGCAACGGCGCGCCTTTCAAAGTCATCGCGCAAGCAAACCCAGCCGTGCAACTAATTACGCCGGGTATTTATAAAGCGTTATTAACCGTTACCGACGTACATGGCGGTAAAAACAGTAAAGCAGTGCAAATTAATGCCGGCAATGAGCCTCCTGTGGTTAAATTTAATGTAACCGCGGGTAACTCCAGCTTTTTCTTCCCGGATAAAACCATTCAGTATAGTGTTAGTGTAAACGACAAGGAAGACGGCAGCCTGGCCAACAAACGCATTTTGCCATCGCACGTATCGGTAAGCGCCGATTATTTGTCGGAGGGATATAATATGACGGCCATTGCCTCTAAACAAGGCGCGGTTGATGCCAATGCAGAAAATGCTGCGGGTATTGCATTGATCGCTAAAAATGATTGTCGTTCATGCCACTCTGTTACCGAAAAAGTATTGGGCCCCGCATTTACGCAGGTAGCCATAAAATATAAAGGCGATCCTGGTGCGCCGGACCGTTTAGCTAAAAAAATTATTACGGGCGGCTCGGGCAACTGGGGCGATGCCATGATGCCTGCACACCCTGCGCTGGCAGACGGCGACGTAAAAGCTATTGTTAAATATGTGTTGAGTTTAGCCTATCCTAAGGCTGCAGTAAAATCATTACCGGTTAGTGGCTCCTACACCACCAGCATCCCGGCAACCAACAAAAATACCGACGGCAGCTTTATCCTGCGTGCGGCTTACACCGATCGCGGTGCCAAAGGGCTGCCGGCCCAAACGGGCGAACGAACGCTGGTACTGCATGCGCCGACCGTGCCGGTATCGAAGACTACCGAGTTTCATGAAATTTCATTTAACCGCGACAGTACTGTCGCTACCAATAAAACTGATGGTGCCTGGTTGCGTTTCAGTTCAACAGATTTAACGGACATCAAACAGATAGCCTTTGGCGTATCAAACAGCAAAACAGACGTTGCCGGTACTATTGAAGTGCATGCAGGCTCGCCGCAGGGCACATTATTGGCTAAATACACCGGCTATTATACCCCTGGCGACGTTAAGGCTATTTTGCCGCCAAACCTGGGCATAACCGATATATACTTTGTGTTTACCGGTACGCCTATTAAGCTACATAACATTAAATTTTTAGATAGCAATTAACAGAGTATACACACAACTCAACACATACACACATGAACAAACGTAGGGATTTCTTAAAAAACATGGGGGCACTGGCCGTAGGATCGGTACTGTTGCCTTCTTTTACATTTGCAGCAGCTAAAAAAGCCACCAGCGACGCCGGTATACAACTATATACCTTCCGCGATGAGATGCTGAAAGATGCATATGCAACATTGAAAACGATTGCCAATCTGGGCATTAAACAAGTAGAATCTGCCGCAAGCGGTAAGGGTTTATACTACGGCTTAACAGGCAAGCAAATGAAGCAAGCCTGTAAAGATCTGGGTATGACATTGCGCAGCGGCCATTGCAGCATTGATGAAAACTGGCAAAAAACAATTGAGCAGGCTGCCGAGTCCGGCCAGGACTACCTGGTATGTTCATCATTGCCTTTCTCTGGCGATACGATAGAAAACTATCAGAAAGTTTCTGAACGTTTTAACAAAGCGGGCGAAGAATGTGCGGCTGCCGGTTTAAAATTTGGCTACCATAACCACGATTTTGAATTCAAACAAGATCAAGGTCAGACACTTTATGACATACTATTGGTAAACACCGACCCAGAATTGGTTACTATGGAAATGGACCTGGGCTGGGTTGTAGCCGCGGGAAAAAACCCGATAGATTACTTTACCGCTAATCCGGGCCGTTTTAAATTATGGCACCTAAAAGATATGAAGGGTAAAAACAGCGTAGAGTTTGGTAATGGCGGGCTGGATATTGCCGGTTTATTTAAACAAGCTAAACTTGCCGGTTTAGAGTATTATTTCGTTGAGCAGGAAGAGTATCCGGCAGGATCGCCATCTGCAAGCATGAAAATTAATATGGACTACCTGGCTAAGGTTAACGTATAATTACATAGCGATATTTTGTCCGGGGCGTGGGTCCTCGGGCAAAATTTCCATTTCGGGGTATTCGATATAATCTGCATACCACTGTATCGCCCCAACCACGTCTAAAGCATCTTCTGCCGCAATATCTATCGTCTCAAAGGCGTATAGCTTTTTATTGGCGTAGCCAAACAACTGTATCTCGTTAGGATTAGCCACAAAGGTATCAGAGTCTAAACAAGACACCCTTATCTTCAATTCAGTATCCCTCGAGTGGATAACGTCGCGGCACGGATTATTGGGATCGGTAGCTAACAGATATACATTGTACTCCATAATATTTCTAACAACCGTATTTACGGATAGTTTGCTATTTTGCTAAACCACAGCAAAATAATTTATGAACGCCTTAAATGGCGATGTTTGGCATCATCTTTCGGCTATGGTAACAACCCTATCATTCTCTCCTCAGTGTTTATTAACTCTTGTGCAACAATTTGAGTATATCATGCCCTAATTGGGGAAGATTTTCTCCATAGTTAATTCCACATCCCGATATAATCAGTCCAATTTAGCTTTGTGTAACACGGTTGTTACAATTGGCATTGTGTTTGTCTTATATTCATAACCCTCCCAAAAGGGTTGTTTTTCATAGGTAGATGTAGGGTCGAAAGACTGCGAGAGTATTTCGGCCCTTTTTTAAACTTAAATGAAGACTATCAAATTGAAATTTGCCCCTAATTAGTGTCTATATATAATGACAAAGCCGTCCCGAATAATCTGGACGGCTTTTGTTTTTAAAGCGTTTGGGAGAACTAGTTACCGTCGCCGTCTAACTGAAAGTACGTGGTCGATTTTCGTTTATCCTCCGGTATCGTCATAAATTCTTTATAACTCTCATTAAGGTAGCTCGCAAGATTAAACTTGCCACTATAGTACGTATCGGCATCGGGCGTATATTTTAAAATGAAGTTCTTAAGCTCCTGCCCTCTTAGCGGCACATATTTTTTGAGGTTCTCTTCGTTAAAAACCATCACGATCTCGTGATATTGCGCATCACCTTCTTCCAACTTTCGTAACTTTTCCCGTTTCTTTTCATCGCTGTGCGAATCGAAGAGTTTTAATTTCAGACCGCCGTTCCTTTTGTCGGGGCCTTCGTCTTTTTGATAAACTATGGTTTTACTTCCCAGTGGGCCCGTATTAGGCGCAGCGCTTAGGTTTCCTAAATGGGCCTCGGTGGTTTTAACGTTTACTTCCTGCAACTGATTAATTTTTGGCTCAAGTGATATCACCAGGTATTTAAAGTCGGCTATGTAAACGGTGTCCGGCGCGTAATTGGTTCCAGAGAAACAAACCACATCGCCTTTTTTGGCCCTGATGATAAAGGCTCCGCGCGAATCGCTAAATACGGTTTCATGCTGGGTCTGGTTCTCTACCTTAATACCCGATAGCAAAACTTCATTTTTCAACTCCTGCACGCGGCCTTTCAGCAAGGCATCCTGCGCCTGCGTTTGGCTGAATGTAAACAGGCAGCTAAGCGCTAAGGCAATATGTTTGATGGTTTTACTCATGTTTAAGCGGCACCAATTTACTATTATTTAAAACGTTCGATTTAACTTTAACATATTTTAACGGCGGATGTTCACCCTCTTTCCGCCGAAGGCGAAGAGAGGGTCGACAAACGAAGTGATGTCGGGGTGAGTTAATCGCCGACAGGTAACTTATGGCGTTGCCTGCGGCCCGTGCTATCCGCTCATACGCCTTCAAGGCCTTAAGCTCGGGGCCGGTATCCGCTGCTATCACTAACGCGGGGGACTCACCCGGTCTGCGCTTTGCTGGACCACCCTCTCTTCGCCTTCGGCGGAAAGAGGGTTATTTTTGATGTTAACTTTGAACTGCGTGAACCACTGTTGGGTCTATTACCACTTTTTTAACTTTAGCCTTCCGTTTCTCGCTGCGCAGATGGCGCCAGTGCAGTCCGGCGACAAGCAAAGCCGCTACGCCTTCGCCCATCAATGTATCTTTAGTACCAACCCATTTAGATATGGCCCCTACCAGCAAACCACCTAAAGGCTGCATACCGAAAAACGCCATAGCATAAAAGCTGATCACCCGGCCGCGCATGGCGGGGTCGACGGTAGTTTGAATCAATGTATTACTCACCGTTACCTGCGACATCATCCCAAAACCGGCTATGGTTACAAATAGCAGCGCCAACGGGTAAATGCCTTCGTGCGAGAACAACATTAATCCAACACCAAAAACAATGGTGTTAATGAATAAAATCTTCGGCAAATTGGCGCCCGGCTTTTGCGATGCCAGGAATATCGCCCCCGAAAACGCCCCCAGCCCAATAAAGCTGTCAATGATACCGAAGGTGGTGGCCGTGCCTTTAAACACATCGCGGGCATAGTAAGGTATCAAGGTACTAAACGGCAACACCATCAAACTCATCAGCGCCAGCATCACCAACACAAACAAAATAGACGGTGTGCGTTTGATGTAAGAGAACCCTTCGCGCAATTCGCCGAATACATTTTTCTTATGCTCTTTCTTTACGTATTTCGGCAGTCGCATCATCAATAACGAAGCGATAACCGCGACAAAACTCATAGCGTTACCCACAAAACAGGCGCCATCGCCCAGGCCCTCCAGGATCAGGCCCGCTATCGCCGGACCAATCAGTCTCGACAAGTTTACCATCGACGAATTTAAGGCCAGGGCATTAGGCAGGTCGTTCTTATCTTCCACCATCTCATAAACCAGCGACTGCCGCGCGGGCACATCAAATGCATTAATGATCCCCAACATCACGCTCAGGCTCAATATTTCCCAAACCTCGTAGTGTTTAAGCAATATCAGCACGGCTAACAGTACCGCCTGCACCATCGAGGCAAACTGCGTAAGCAGCAACACGCGGAACCGGTTGTATCTGTCTGACACCACGCCGCCCATCAGCGAAAACAAAAACGAGGGGAACTGGCTGGCAAACAAGGTAACCCCCAGCATCAGCGTGGAGTGTGTAAGCGTATAGATAACCCAGCTTACGGCGGTTTTTTGCATCCAGGTACCAATTAATGATATAGACTGGCCCGTAAAATAGAGCCGGTAGTTGCGGCTCTTGAATGCTCTGAATGTAGTAATGTCCATTAATTTAATCTTATCCTCTAAATCACGCTCAATCTCAGCCTACTCAAACTCAACTATTTTGGTGAGTAAACCGATGACTTGTTTAATTTGTTCTTGTTCTGCCGGTGTGCATGTGGCGGTTATAGCCTGGCTTAGCCAGCGGTCGCGCTCATTGCGCATTTGCAATAATGTTTTTTCGCCTTCGGCAGACAGGCTGATGTTTACCTTTCGTTTATCTATTTCGGATGCGGTACGGGTAATAAAACCCAACTCCGCCATGTGCCTCAGTATTTCGGACATGGATTGATTGGTGATCTTTTCCATTGCCGCCAGCTCGCTGGGCAGCAGGGACCGGTGCTGATACAGCAGGCCCAGCGTCGAGCGTTCTGTTAACGACATCTGCTGTGCCGTGCTCGACTCCTTCCTGAGTTTCTTGATCAATCGCCCTACTATAGTGCGCAGATCCGATACATATTCGAGATTATTATCCATATAATTCGATAAACTAATAAGTTTACCTTACAAAGGTAAGGCAAGTATTTGAGGTGATTATCATGTGTGGGTAAATTTGGAGGGCGTGGCTTTAGACCGCATCGCGGAGGACTCACCCGGTCGGCGCTTCGCTGGACCACCCTCTCTTCCGCAAGCGGTAAATATGGTAATAAGCCAAATTGATAAAGCAACAATAACCCTCTTTCCGCCAAAGGCGAAGAGGGTGGTCGACGAGTGAAACGAAGTCGGGATGAGCCCCCGACGCCTTGTTGGGTGTTCTGTTTCACGTGCGTGTGTCAAAGATGAAACAAGTGAAACACTATTTTATGACAACATTCTCTATATAAAGAGATTATAAAAAGAGAGTGAAACAAAATGAAACAAGAAAAAAGACTTTTAGGTGTTTTTTTGTTTCACTCGTAGTTAAACAACAGGCTAGTTTTGGTGCGTTATTCTATATATACAACCGTATGCTGCCTCATAATTAATGGCTTGTATAATAAAAGTAAACAACTTAGGCTGATATGTATACCGCCGCTTTTTATTTTTCACTATATTAGTTTACCAATATAATATGCTGTAACGTATAATTTACGGCGTGTTTTGCAGTTTAAACATTGATTAGCGGTACATTTAAAGCCAATTATGCCCTCTGCCGAAAACTATAATGTCCTGATCCATAAGATCAATACTTTGATCAAAAAGTATTACCTCAACAATTTGTTGCGGGGGCTGATCTTTTTGGGCGCAGGATTGTTTTCGGCCTATGTGGTTATTACGGTAAGCGAGTACTTCGGCAATTTCAATTCATTTTTTCGGGGGATTTTGTTTTACGGGTTTATCCTGTTGAATCTGGGGTTGATTGGCTGGCTCGTTATTCCGCCTATTTTGGCGCTGATGCAATTGGGCAAAACGCTAACCCACGACGAAGCGGCCGCCATCATTGCTAAGCACTTTAGCGATATCAATGACAAACTGCTCAACACCCTCCAGCTTAAAAAACTGGCTGCCGAAGATGAGCGCCACCGCGCTTTGATTGAGGCGAGCATTGATCAACGCATCGAAAACCTGAAACCGGTCCGCTTTCCATCAGCCATAAACATCCGTGAAAACAACAAGTATTTAAAGTGGATATTGGTCCCGGTCGCGGTCATCATTGTTATTGGGTTGGCTGCGCCTTCCGTTTTGACCGAGAGTACTAAAAAGATCATCCGGCATAACGAATACTTTGCGCCGGTTGCGCCTTTTCAATTTGTGGTATTAAACAATACGCTTTCTGCCGTACAGGGCCAGGATTTAAAACTGGACCTGAAACTTACCGGCAACCAGTTACCTGCAGACATTTATGTAGAAACCGCCGGCGCAACGTTTAAACTGGACAAAGAAAACGTTAGCCGCTTTCATTATCAGTTTAGTAATCTGCAACAAAACACCACGTTCAGATTAATTGGCAATGGCTTTACCTCGCAGCCTTACGAGATCAAAGTAAACCTGCGCCCTTCGTTATTGCATTTTGATGTGGAGCTAAAGTATCCGGCTTATCTGCATAAGAAAAACGAAACTTTAGCCAATGCCGGCGATCTGACCATCCCCGCAGGGACAACCGTTAAATGGCTGTTTCATACGCAAAATGCCAGCGCGCTGTCATTCGAAATGAATGATCAGCTGCACAACCTGGCTCCCGCTAGTACTGATCTCTTTGAACATATCGAGCGGGTCATCAAGCCGTCTATCTACAAGCTGAATCCGCAGAATGCCATGGTTTCGCAAAGCGACTCCGCGTCATACCGCATCAATACCATTGCCGACGAGCCGCCAACCATCAGCGTTGATGAAAAGCCGGATTCGGTTAGCCACCAGTCTTTTTATTTTAATGGCAAGATCCAGGATGATCATGGTTTTTCGTCGCTGACTTTTCATTACCGCATTGGCGGGCCGGACGGAAAAGACCAAATTAAATCCGTTAAAGCCGATTTGAATCAATCGCTTTCAGATTTCTTTTATTTCTGGAACCTGAAAGACATGGGCATTAAACCGGGCGACCAGGTAACTTATTTCTTTGAAGTAGCCGATAATAACGAAGTAACCGGTCCGCAGAAAGCCCGCACGGCTGAGCGCTCTTTACACGTACCCGATGCGAATGAGCTGCGCGATGAGCTAAATGCCGGCACTACGGGCGTTAAACAAAAAATGCAATCGGCCATTAAACTGGCCGACCAGATAGAGCGCGACTCTAAAAAAATGGAGCAGACGCTGCTTGACAAAACTTCGTTATCGTTCGACGAAAAGAAACAGGTTGAAGATTTGATGCAAAAACGCAAAGACCTGGACGATATGGTGAAACAGATTCAGGACGATAATAAAAAGAACCTGTATAATCGCCGCGAAAACGAACCGCAGAACAAAGAGTTGCTGGAAGAGCAAAAGCAGATCGAGAACCTGCTAAACAACGTGCTCGATCCTAAAACCAAAGAGCTGTTGGAAAAGCTGCAGCAACTCATGCAGGATCAACAAAAAGAAGGTACCCGCGACGAGCTTTCTAAAATGCAGACGGACAACAAATCCTTGAAAAAGGAGCTTGACAGGATGCTGGAGCTCTACAAGAAACTGGAGTTTGATCAAAAGCTGAATCAAAACATCAATCAGTTAAAAAAACTCGCCGATAAGCAGCAGACATTATCCGACCAAAGCAAACAGGCCGATCAGCAAAAAACCAATGACCCAAACTCGCAAGCCGATAAGGACAATGCAGAGCGCTTGAAACAACAACAGGAAAACTTGAATAAGGAGTTCGACGCTATTAAGAAAAATCTGAAAGACCTGGAGAATTCTGAAAATAAGCAAGACTATAAAAATCCGCAGGATCAGGAAAGCCAGATCCAGAACCAAATGCAGGAAAGCTCAGATCAGTTGTCAAAAAACAACAAGTCTAAAGCTTCGCAATCGCAGCAAAACGCCGCCAAACAAATGCAGAAAATGGCGGAAAAAATGGAGCAGGATCAGCAAGATGGCGAAAGCAAACAAACCGAGGTTGATGTAAAGCAGTTGCGCGAGTTATTGAAAAGTTTGGTAAATAGCTCGTTTGGCCAGGAAAAGGTAATGGAATCTTTCAGAACCATCAACCCGTCAGACCCTAATTATGTTACGCTGGCACAAACTCAAAAAAATATAAAGGATAATTTAAAAACAGCCGAGGATAGTTTATTTTCGCTGAGCAAACGTATTCCGCAAATACAATCGACCGTAAACCGTGAAATAACCGCAATTAACACACAAATTGATGGTGCGCTCGACAATTTGGGCGACCGGCGTACTGCCGAAGCTAACCGCAATCAACAGTATGCCATGACATCAATGAATAACCTGGCGCTGATGTTGGCCGACGCACTGGCCCAGCTACAAAACAAAATGAACCAAGGCGGCAAGGGTGGCAAAAGCAAACAACCATCTGTTTCGCAATTACGACAGATGGAGGAAAAGCTGAGTCAAAATATGCAAAAAATGCGCGACCAGATGCAAAAGCAAGGCGGTACACCAATGAGCCAGAGCCAGCAGGGCCAGATGAGTGAGCAACTGGCAAAAATGGCCCGCGAGCAGCAAATGATCCGTCAATCTTTGCAACAATTAAATAATGATGAAAGCAAAGACGGAGGTTTGGGTGTTAAGGATGCGGATAAAATATCGCGCCAAATGGAACAAACCGAAAAAGATATCGTAAACAGAAAAATAACAGACGAGGCAATTAAGCGCCAGCAGGAAATTCACACACGTTTACTGGAGGCCGAAAAAGCAGAACAGGAAAGAGAACAAGATAAGCAACGGGAGAGCAACGCTGGTAAAGACATGCCGCCGGGTTATATAAAAGCACTGCAAGATTATCAGCAGGCCAAAGGAAAACAAACAGAGCAAATCAAGACCGTTCCCCCTGCACTTAATTTGTACTACAAGCAAAAAATAAAATCGTATTTTGATCAACTTAATGCAAAATAATATGGAAGCACCTATTCAAGCAACCGACTTATATACTTTACAATTGCCCTCTAAGCGTGATAGTATTACGCTATTGGAAACTTTGATTGAGGAAATAGCCGACAAATACCAGGTTGCTGATGACATATTTGCAAACATGATGACCTGTCTTAATGAGGTAGTTACCAATGCCATTGTGCACGGTAATAAATTAGACCCCGCGAAAATAGTGATCGTAAACGTTGAGGTTGACCCTAAACGCGCAACCTGGACAATTACCGATGAAGGAGATGGCTTTGATTATAATGACCTGCCCGATCCAACCGCCGAAGAAAACCTGGAAAACTTAACCGGCAGAGGAGTATTTATTGTTAAGCACCTGGCAGACCAATGTGTATTCAATACCAAGGGCAACGAGGTTGAACTGTTATTTAAACTGTAATGCCGGCTATCCAGTTTTTTGAGGAGGATATCACCTACAAGTTAAAGGATAAAGCAAAACTGAGGCGATGGATAACTGATACTGTCATTGCCGAAGGTTATAAATTAAGCGAGCTTACCTACGTTTTTTGTTCGGATGCGTATTTGTTACAGATTAATCAGCAATACCTGGATCATGATACCTACACAGATATCATCACCTTTGATAATTCTGAAGAAGAGGGAAAAATAGTTGGCGATATCTTTATCTCCATACCCCGCATACAAGAAAATGCTGCCAAATTTAAGGTTAGCGATGCTGACGAGCTACACCGGGTAATCATTCACGGCGCGCTGCATTTGCTGGGTTATACAGACAAATCTGCCCCCGCCAAGAAAAAAATGACAGAAAAAGAAGATTACTATTTGGCTAAGCGGCAACTAATTGGGTAATTTTACCGTAACGCTCACATACACTGAAACCAAATTAACACAACATGAAAATATTAGCAATTTGTTTGGCGCTGCTATTTGTAACCAAAACAGCATCTGTTTACGATTTTAAATTGAAAACCATTGAAGGAAAAGACTTCTCTCTGGCTAAATTTAAAGGCAAAAAAATCTTAGTGGTTAACACCGCTTCAAAATGCGGCTTTACGCCACAATACAAAGAGTTAGAGCAATTGGCCGAAACTTACAAAGACAAATTAGTAGTAGTTGGTTTCCCGGCAAATAACTTTGGCCAGCAAGAGCCTGGCAGCGATGCCGATATTCATACTTTCTGTACGGATTTGTACAAAGTTACTTTCCCAATGAGCACCAAAGTGAGTGTTAAAGGTGATGACATTGCACCGCTGTTTAAATACCTGACAGAAGCAGAGAATCCTGACTTCACCGGCGAGATCAAATGGAACTTCGAGAAGTTTTTGTTAGACGAGAATGGTAAATTAATTCACCGTTTCCGTTCAAAAGTTACACCAATGGATCCGGCCATTACGAGCAACTTGTAATTAGATCTTAATGAAATTAGAAAAGCCACCTTATGGGTGGCTTTTTTGTTTTGCATCCAGATTGTCATCGCGAGGAGGAACGACGAAGCAATCGCACGCGTTCTACTTTTCTCCTTGCGATTGCCGCGCTTAGCTCGCAATGACAGAAGGGTCAAAAGCATAAAAAAACATAGACTAATTACACTACCCTTTACATGTATTTCAGCATATCCCACAGCATTTCGTAGCCGTCATTAATAATTTTTTCTTTTTCGGATGGGTCAAAGTCATTGGATATCAGGTATTGGTAAACGCCGTAAACGTGGCCGTTAAACATCGAGATTATTAAGCTCACCGGTTGTTGCTTCAGCAGTTTCTTGCGGATGCCCTCAGCAATAAATGCCGAGTAACCTATAGTGTGCTGCTCTAATGTCTCTGCCGATACCTGCGACAAGTGCGGCGAGAATTTAAACTGTTGTATATAGTAAAACTTGTCGCGGTTGCCCAGCGCCCAGTTCACCGAGTGTATAAAAATGTTCCTGAACTTGATAGAAATAAAATCATTCTGATTAATAATGGTTTGCAGGTTAGCGGCGTGTTCGTCCTGGATCTTGTTGTACAACGCCACCACCAGGTCGTCCTTGGTTTTGTAGTGGTAAAACAATGTGCCATTTGCAACGCCCGCTTCGGCGGCAATTTTGGCCGTAGGAGTGCCGTGAAAACCGTCAGCCACAAACAACCTGAGTGCAGTAGCCTGAATTTGTTCTTGTTTGCTTAGTAGCATTATAGACTAATTAGTCTATAAATATAATAACTTTTTAACCTGATCTTAAATACTTTACGTTAAAAAATTGTTAATCTTTCTTGTTCATTTTCTCCTGTGTTTTCTTGATGGAGTCTTGTTTGGCTTTTGCGGCTTTCTTTTTCTTATTAAAGAAACCTTTTAGCAGAAAGTTATGCTGGGCAGCCGTCAGATCCTCGTTTAATGTACTGGTTGTTTTATGTACGTTTTGTATCGTTGCTTTGGCTTGCGTTACCGTGTTCTCCATTTCGCGGGCCATTTTGTCGTTGTTCAGTAAACGGCCCAGGCTGCCTTTGCCGTTGTTAACTTTAGCTACAATCTGTCCAAGGTTATCAATTAACGAACCTGCGTTATCAGCCATCCTGGTAAATTTACTGATGATCTTGTCAACATCAACCGGGTTAACAGCATTCAGGTGATCGCCGTCTTTTACCATATCGGTAGTGTTGGCCCCTCCGGGCATTAATACCACCAGTTTATCGCCCATCAGGCCATCGCTTCCTATGCTCATACGTGCGTCTTTCTTGATGAATTTTTTCACCTCATCATTGATGGTCAGCGTTACCTGCACGGTTGTGTCGTTTATAATGTCGATATCGTTAACAACGCCTACGTTAATGCCGGCAAACCTTACGTTGTTACCCACCTGCAAACCATTAACGTTATTAAATCTACCTTCCAGTTTAATAGTAGCGCTAAACAAGCTCTTTTGGTTGCCTATAAAAAACACGGCAGCAATTACAACCAGCAAACCCACAAAGGTGAACAGGCCTATTTTTACTTTTTGCGATGAGGTAGTTTTCATGAGATATCTTTAAAAAATGATTTTACTATTTCGTTTTTTGAATGGTGAAGCGTGTCAAAAGTGCCCTCTTCAATATATTCGCCGTCATTCATAATCACTACGCGATCGGCGGTTATGCGTGCGCATTCCATGTCGTGGGTAATGATGATAGATGTCGTTTTATACTTCTTTTGCATGTTCAGGATCAGCTCACTAATCTCTCGTGAGGTGATTGGGTCCAAACCGGTAGTCGGCTCGTCATAAAGCATAATCTCGGGGTGAACGATGAGCGTCCGCGCCAAACCGGCACGCTTGCGCATCCCGCCTGATAAGTCAGACGGCATTTTATCAGCCGCGTCGGCTAATCCTACGCTCTCTAAGACATCTTCAACCCTTTTATCTATCTCTGCGTGGTCCTTAAGCTTTAAAACGCGCGTGAGCGGAAATTCGAGGTTTTCGCGTACGGTCATAGAATCATACAAGGCGCCGCTTTGAAACAAGAACCCTATTTTGATCCGCAGCTCTTTTAATTCCTTTTCGTTAAGCTCGGCAACCTCTTCGCCAAAAACTTTGAGCGTACCGCTATCGGGTATCAGCATGCCTACAATACACTGTATGGTAACAGATTTGCCCTGCCCGGATTTCCCCAGCACTACCACGTTTTCGCCGCGATGAACGGTTAGATTAATATTTGTCAATACCTGTTTAGTGCCGAAAGACTTTTTAAGTTTTTTGATCTCGATGACCACCTCCTTTTTGTCATGAACTGGCGCTTTTTTTTCGGTTTGATGTTTTATCGTTGCTTCTTCCATGGTCTTACTTATAAAACAACAAACTGGTTACTTGTACGGCAATGGCATCGATCACAAAAATCCATAGAGAGGCCGTTACTACTGCCGAGTTGGCCGCCAAACCCACACTTTCTGTTCCCCTGGCAGAATGGAAGCCTTTATAACATCCAACAAAGCCTATCGCCAAGCCAAAAAATATGGTTTTAATAAATGCAGGTAAAAAGTCGGTGTAATCCAAAGACGCCAAAACTTTGGTGGCATAGAGAGACAAGCTCATGTGATCGCGCAGGTTTAAAGCCAGAAAGCCACCAAACAAACCAATCACATCGCCCATAACGGAAAGTATCGGCACCATAATAGTAGTAGCTAAAATCCGGGTAACTACTAAGTATTGCAGGGGGTTAGCTCCGGATACATCCATGGCATCCAGCTGCTCGGTTACCTTCATACTGCCCAGCTCGGCACCAATACTTGAAGCAATTTTACCGGCGCAGATTATTGCAATGATAACGGGGCCAATCTCGCGCACAAAAGAAACGGAGAGGGTTTTTGGTAGCATACTGGCTGCACCAAAAGCTACCAGCGTGGGCCTTAACTGTAAAATTAAAACCACGCCCATAATAAAGGAGGTGATACCAACCAGCATAAACGACCGGTACCCTATTTCATAACATTGGCGAACAAACTCCGACCATTCAAATCCGCCTACAAAAATATTTTTGACAAAGCGGGTGAAGAACGAAACTTGTTCGCCAATATCTTCCAGCCATTTTTTCCAGCCGGGTATGATTATCTCTTCTGCCATTGGGTTACCTAATTAGTGTACTAACAACAAAGTTTTGCTCAATTGTTTTTACATCAATTATTCCTGGCACCCAGGGCAGCATGAAATTATTGGAGCATCGGCACGTCTATGATGAGTATGCGGCTATTTACCTGGGTATCAATAGTAATTGATGTACTATCGTAAACACCCAATGCGTCCTTTTTGTTTAAAACCTGGTCGCCTATCTTAATTGAGCCATCCAAAACAAATATGTAAGCGCCATTACCGGCATTTTTAATTTCGTAAGTGGTGCTTTTCCCTGCTTCAAACTCACCGATAGAGAAAGTCGCATCCTGGTTTATCCATAAGGCATCAACATTTTTGTCGCCGGTTACCAGGGTGGTAAACTCATTTAATTTGAATTTATCTTTAAAGTCGCGCTGATCATAGCGTGGCGCTATATTTTTAAACTTAGGAAAAAGCCAGATCTGCAAAGTATTGGCGGCCTCTGTTTTTGAATGATTATATTCTGAGTGTTCCACACCTGTGCCTGCGCTCATTACCTGCACTTCGCCGGCATGAATTACACCAATGTTACCCATGCTGTCTTTATGTTCTAATGCGCCGCTTATCGGTATCGTAATAATCTCCATATTATCATGCGGATGCGTACCGAAACCCGTACCTCCTGCAATAATATCGTCATTTAATACCCTTAAAGCACCAAAGTGAACTTTATCCGGATGATAATATCCCGCAAAGCTGAATGAAAAATTGGCCTTTAACCATCCGTGGTCGCTTGTTCCCCGCTCGTTGGCAGGATAAAATATAGTTTTCATGTTATTTAAATTTACATGTTTAAACATACAATATTTATTCCAATAATTTATTATGTGTATTTTTGCCTGAAATTCCTGGTTTTTAATGACAAAGAAAGCAATAATCGTTGGCGCAAGCGGACTAATTGGCAGTAAATTATTAGATGTGCTTTTAAACCAGCCCGAGTATGACCAGGTATTGAGTATTGGGCGAAAAAAAATTAAGTCGCGCAATACCAAATTGGAGCAGATTGTTGTTGAGTTTGATGACATTGACAACCATGAAGACCAAATAAAAGGTGACGTAATTTTTTGTTGTTTAGGTACAACAAGAAGAGACACGCCGGATTTGAATGACTATCGAAAAATAGATCATGATTATCCATTAAGATTGGCAGAAATTGCTTTAAGAAATGGCATTGAACAATATCATTTGGTTTCTGCTATGGATGCACGGTCAGACGCGTCAAACTTTTATACTAAGATTAAAGGTGATACTGAGGATGACTTGAAAAAGGTTGGATTAAAAGGCCTTTTCATTTATCAGCCTTCTTTATTGATCGGTCATAGAAATAAGCCCAGGGTAATGGAAACCATAGCTGTTTGGGTAATGAAAATAGTAAGTCCGCTGATGTTAGGCGACTTTAAAAAATACCGGGCCATACAGGCCTTAGACGTAGCCAAGGCTATGTATAAACAATCATTAAAAAATAAAACGGGCGTATTTACGTATACATCTGATAAAATAAAGAAAAGAGCTTGAGCACTTATATATCTGTAGAAAATCTGGGTCATTCGTTCCATGACCATTGGCTGTTTAAAAACCTTACGCTAGGTATAAACAAAGGAAGGCGTGTGGCCCTGGTAGGCATTAACGGCGCCGGTAAGTCAACCTTGTTGAAATTGCTGGCCGGTCAGTTTTTACCTACTGAAGGAAAGGTTGTACAAACCAAAGACCTGCGCATGGGCTACCTGGAGCAGGACCCTGGTTTTAAAGATGCGGTTACTATTAGTGATTACATCTTTCATAAGGATAACGTGCAGCAGCAAGCCATTCGTAAATACGAAGAGTTGTTAGAGAATGATCCTGACAATGCTAAAGCTTTAGACGAAGTGATGACCGAGCTTAGTGAGGTTGATGCCTGGGAATATGAATATAAGATTAAAACTATTTTAGGGCGATTGGATATTCATCATCTTAATCAGTCTATAACTACTTTATCGGGCGGGCAGAAAAAGCGTTTGGCTTTGGCTAAACTATTAATTGAGGACCCGGAATTGTATATTTTGGACGAGCCTACCAACCACCTGGATATTGACACCATAGAGTGGCTGGAGAAATTATTGACCGAAGGCTCAAAAACGATCCTGATGGTAACGCACGATCGTTACTTCCTGGATAATGTTTGTAATGAGATATTGGAGATTGACCGTGGAAAGATCATTCCATATGTAGGCAACTATGCTTATTATCTGGAAAGAAAAGCCGAACGTGAAGCATCAGACGAAGCATCGTTTCAGAAAAACTCGAATCTTTTACGTAAAGAGTTGGAGTGGATGCGCCGTCAACCTAAGGCAAGGGGTACCAAATCAAAATCGCGTATTGATGCTTTTTATGACCTGGAAGCTAAAACCAAGAATAATGGTGGCAAACAGACGGTCGAATTAAGCGTAAAAACCGCGCGCCAGGGCAATAAGATTATGGAACTGCACGATATCAGCAAGGCGTTTAATGGCAATACTTACACAGATCATTTCAGTTACGTATTTAAAAAAGGCGATCGTATAGGCTTAGCGGGCAAAAACGGCAGCGGCAAATCTACCTTGCTGAATATGATCACCGGCAATTTAAAGCCGGATAGCGGTTACATTGAAACCGGCGAGACTACGGTAATGGGTTATTTCCATCAGTCGGGCATGACTTTTAAGGAAGACGAGCGCGTAATAGATGTAGTAAAAAATGTGGCCGAGTTTATTACCATGGCTGATGGTAAGACTATTTCTGCCTCGGCTTTATTGACATTGTTCTTATTTCCGCCGGCTAAGCAATATGGATTTATAGCCAAACTAAGTGGCGGTGAGAAAAAGCGCCTGCAGTTGATGGGCATCCTGATGAAGAACCCTAACTTTTTGATCCTGGATGAGCCTACCAATGATTTGGATATTGATACGCTGAATGTATTGGAGGAGTTTTTAACTAACTATCCGGGTGTCCTAATGATCGTTTCGCACGATAGGTACTTACTGGACAAGCTAACCGAACAATTATTTATCGTTGAAGAAAAAGGACAAGTACGCATATACAACGGCAACTATTCATCTTATAGAGTAGAACAGGAGGAACAAAAACAACAAGATCGCAGCGCGAAAACTGTTGAGCTGGCTCCTGCTGTTACTTCAGCCACACCAAAAAACAAGCTCAGCTTTAAAGAACAAAAAGAGTTTGATGCGTTAGAGAAAGAGATAGCAACGTTAGAAACGCAAATACAATCGTTAAATGACAAGCTAAACAGCGAGTCGAACAATGAGGTTATTATCGAAACCGCAGCTAAAATCACCAGGCTAACAAGCGAAATGGATGAAAAAAGCATGCGTTGGATAGAACTGGCAGAATTAAAAGAAGCCTAAGAACAGGATGAAAATATCAGATATCATAGCATCATTAGGCGTAATTATATTACTGATTGCTTTTTTGTTGAATCTTTACAAAAAGATTTCGGCTAACAGCAGGCTGTATTGTTCATTAAATTTTATAGGTGCGGCGCTTTGTGGTCTTTCATCCTACCTGATCAGCTTCTATCCTTTTGTGATATTGGAAAGTATTTGGGCGGGCTTTGCATTAGTGTCTTTCTTTAAAGTTCCACGTGGAACAGCAGAAGAAAAGTAATAAACAAGTGTTCCACGTGGAACACCAACAAGAATAAAAGAAATCAAATGTTCCACGTGGAACATGGAGGTTAAAATGTTTAAAAAATACGATGTTATAGTGGTGGGTGCCGGGCATGCCGGCTGTGAGGCAGCTGCAGCAGCAGCAAACCTTGGCTCGTCTGTGTTATTGATCACCATGAACATGGGGACGATTGCACAAATGAGCTGTAATCCAGCTATGGGTGGTGTGGCCAAGGGCCAAATTGTGCGAGAGATTGACGCAATGGGTGGATATTCGGGTATTATCACCGATAAATCGTCCATCCAATTCAGGATGCTGAACCTATCTAAAGGCCCGGCCATGTGGAGTCCGCGTGCCCAAAGTGACCGCATGCGCTTCGCTGAAGAATGGCGCCTGGCATTGGAAAGAACGCCCAACGTAGACTTTTGGCAGGACACTGTAAGTTCTTTACTGGTGAGCGGAAATACAATTAAAGGTGTACGTACATCTTTAGGAATAGAAATAGAAAGTGATGCTGTAGTGCTCACCAATGGCACGTTCATGAACGGCATTATACATATTGGAGAGAAAAAGTTTGGTGGCGGCCGCGCTGCAGAAAAAGCAAGTACCGGTATCACCGAACAGTTAGTGACGCTAGGCTTTGAATCGGGCCGCATGAAAACGGGTACCCCTCCGCGGATTGATGGTCGTAGCCTGAATTACTCATTGATGGAAGAGCAATGGGGCGATGATGTTAGAGGGCGTTTTTCTTATACGGAAGTTGAACAAATAAAGGAACAACGTTGCTGCTGGATCACCTATACCAATACCAAAGTACACGAAACATTAAAGGAGGGCTTTGAAAAATCGCCGATGTTTACGGGCCGGATTAAAGGTTTAGGCCCACGTTATTGCCCATCTATTGAAGACAAGATAAACCGCTTTGCAGAACGCGATCGACACCAGATTTTCGTTGAGCCGGAAGGCTTGAATACTGTGGAGATTTATGTAAATGGATTTTCTACTTCATTACCCGAAGACGTGCAATACAGAGCCTTGACGCAGATCCCGGGATTTGAAAACGCAAAGATGTTCCGTCCGGGTTATGCTATAGAGTATGACTACTTCCCGCCTACCCAGCTAAATCTGACATTAGAAACCAAATTGATCAGCAACTTATACTTCGCAGGGCAGATCAATGGTACAACCGGGTATGAGGAAGCAGCATCGCAAGGTTTTATTGCCGGCATTAACGCCCATCAAAAATTAAAGGATAAGCATGAACTGATCATGAAAAGGTCAGAATCGTATATAGGCGTATTGATTGACGACCTGGTAACTAAAGGCACTGAAGAGCCATACCGCATGTTTACTTCGAGGGCAGAGCATCGTTTGCTATTAAGACAGGACAATGCGGATATCCGCTTATCTCCTATTGGACATGAATTAGGACTGATCGGTGATGAGCGTATGGAGGTAGTAAATAACAAGATCAAGAATTCAGACGATATTGTGGCCTATACCCGCAAACAGCAAGTAGACCAGACCAGCGTAAATGGATTATTAGAAGAACTAGGCACTGCCCCAATATCGCAGGCTGCAAGACTTTTCAATTTAATTAGTCGCCCGCAGGTTTCGATTAACGACCTTATAAGAGTTAGCCCGGAGTTGGGAATTTATTTATCTGCCTTCGATAAAGAAACTATTGAGCAGGCTGAAATAAAAATCAAATACGAGAGTTATTTTGAAAAGGAAATGGATATTGTTGAGCGCATGAAAAAAATGGAAGATAAAGAGATCAATCCGGATTTCAATTACCAGCAGATGCAATCGCTCTCGAAAGAAGCTCGTGAAAAATTGATGAAGATTAAACCGCGTACTTTGGGCCAGGCATCCCGGATCTCGGGCGTATCACCTTCCGATATCTCAGTTTTGATGCTTCATATATCCAGATAATACTTAACTAACTGTAAATCAATAAATTATAAAATATTAATTTTAAGGCCGTTTTTTAAAATCTAAATGATAATCTTCATAAAAAATAAAAAGTGGCTTATTTCGCTTAAAAATGACGTTAAATAAAAAGGGGCTGTTTTATGGTCCAATTTTCCTGGTTTTTTTGGCCACATTGGTATTTCTTGGCTGCGCCGTGCAACAAAAACCGCAAGGCGGCCCTAAAGACCTTGACCCTCCAAAATTATTGAAGGCTAGTCCGGCCAATTTAACGCACAATTTTAAAGAGAAAGAAATCCGCCTGGAATTTGACGAGTATTTCAAATTGAACAATCCGTTCCAGGAAATCACGGTCTTCCCGGCTCCCGAAAAAAACCCCGATATCAAGCGGCATCAAAAAACATTGGTTATTGATTTAAAAGATACACTACTGAAAAACACAACCTATGTAATAAATTTTGGCAAGGCCATTGGCGACGTCAACGAAAACAACATTCTTAAAAATTTCACCTACGTTTTTTCTACCGGTACCCATATTGATTCATTGACTATGTCGGGCACGGTTACTGATAATCAAACCCAATTAAAGGTAAAAGATGCCACGGTGATGTTGTTTACTTTAAAACAAGACTCTCTGTTGTTTGGTAAAAAGAAACCCAGCATTTATACCACGACCGATTCGGTAGGTAATTTTAAATTATCTAACCTTAAAGAAGGCGATTATAAAATATACGCCTTAAAGGAACAAGTTTTGGATAAGATCTACGACAACGATGCCGAGCTGATTGGCTTCTCAAGCCACATTATTCATTTCAGTCATGACACTTCGACCATAGACCTTAAAGTATTTAAACAGGAACCTGTTAATTTTAGATATTTGTCAAAGCAATTTACTAATGACGGTGGGATGCTTTTTATATTTAACCGGCCGTTGAATAACCCTACGGTAAAGATACTATACCCGGACGGGTTGGATGAGCAAAAGCTACTAGACTTTAGTAAAACCAGAGATACGCTGACCATCTATTCTAAAAACATGGATTTCGATTCGGTGCGGATGGCCTTCTTTGATAACAAAAAGCCGTTGGACACCACTTACTTAAGAAAAGGGCGTAAGGAATCTTTCACCAGGGTGCTGTCTCTTAAATATGGTACCACAACTAACAATGAGTTAAAAAATGGTACAGATCTGAAAATACATACCAGCTTACCTATAGACAGCTTCGATCCAACTTCCATTACACTGAAAGAAGACTCGAACGAAGTAAAATACACCATGATTCGCGATACTGGTATAGGTAAAACCTTTACGATTAAATACCCGTGGAAACAAAAAGTAGTGTATCAACTCATTTCGGAAGAAGGTGCATTCACAGATATCTATGGCGACAAAAATAAGCGCCAGATCAAAAAATTCACTATAACCAAACCTGACAACTATAGCAGCCTGGCACTAACGTTAAACTTGCCCGATACATCAAAAATGTATGTGGTTGAATTATTGAATGAACAAGGGATTGTTTTACAAACTAACGTGGTATCTAAAACAAAAAAAGCAGTGGTTACCTACCGCAGCTTGTATGTAGGCAAATTTGGTTTACGTGTTACCTACGACGACAATAAAAACGGTAAGTGGGATTCTGGGAGCATCAAAGAAAACCGGCAACCTGAAAATATTTGGGTATATGACAAGCTAATTAATATACGACCAAACTGGGATTCGGAAGAAACAGTGGATGTTCCACGTGAAGCTATTACACCTTAAACCAGCCTGAGTACATTACATAGTTGTCAGGCAGTTTATCAAGCATGGCTCGTTGCTCGTCTGTTAGAGGTTTGATTTTTTTTGCCGGTGTACCTGCATATAAATAACCCGACTCACAAATAGTACGCTCTAGTACAACTGAGCCTGCGCCTATGATTACATACTCTTCTATTACAGCATTATCCATTACAATGGCACCCATGCCTACCAGGATATGATCTTTCAAGATACAACCATGTACCAGCGCATTATGGCCGATGGACACATAGTTGCCTATATCAGTAGCGGCACCGTTATAGGTACAGTGAATTACAGCACCATCCTGGATATTTGAGTTGTTGCCTATTTTGATATAGTTTACATCACCGCGGATCACTGAATTAAACCAAACGGAGCAATTATCGCCCATTATAACATCGCCAACGATAGTAGCGTTTTCGGCTATGAAACAATCGTGGCCCCAAACAGGGCTTTTATCTTTAACAGGTAAAATTACAGGCATACATCTAATATTTTTACTAATTTAGATATACAACCAAACCAAACCTAATGAAAAAGACATTCTTCTTATCTGTACTAACGATCGGCATAAATTTGAGTTGCTTTGCCCAGCAATTTGAAACTATAAAAAAGCCCGACCTCAAGCCAAAAAAAATGCTCATCCTAATTAAAACAAACGTGAATGATCATAATCAAATTCCGTTTCCGCAGGCCATGCAGGCTTTCGCAGATTCAGACATAGCGGAGATGCAGGTGTTTAAGGGGGAAGAAGCGGTAAAACTTTTTGGCGAACGCGGTGAAAAAGGCGTTGTAATTTTAACGATTATGAACACACCCAACTTACTAAGCACAACGCAACTACTGAATAAATATGCCATATCAAAACAAAATCAAACCCTGCCTATAGAGATAAACGGTGAACTGCTATTGTACCCCAATATATTCCTATCGTCAAGCCAAATAAAATCAGTTAGCATTATACCAGATAAACGGGGTAAGCCTCAGCACGTAAGTATACTAACCAAGAAAACGGAAACGGGTCAAGAAAAAGACTGGTTATTCAAAAAATTTGGATGGAGTGAATATACACTCACCAAATAAGTTTAGCGTAAATTTGGTGTATTAAAATAATATAAGCGGAAATAGCTCAGTTGGTAGAGCATCAGTTTCCCAAACTGAAGGCCGCGGGTTCGAATCCCGTTTTCCGCTCGATATGAGAAAGACTTACGAAGTTTTAAAAACTTCGTAAGTCTTAACAGGTCTTAAAAAACCGTGTCCTCCAAAACAGCCTGATGTTTAGGATAATCTGTAGTGTAATGCAAACCCCTGCTCTCTTTACGCATCATAGCAGATTTTACGACGATATATGATACCTGGATCAAATTACGCAGCTCGCAAAGTTTTACTGATAATTTAGTTTGTTTATAGAATGATTCTGTCTCTTCGTACAATAAACCGAGTCGACGCATAGCTCTTTCCAATCTGAAATCAGACCGAACAATACCTACATAATCATTCATTAATTTCTGCATTTCGCGCACATTATGCGTTACCAGGATATCTTCGTTTAATAACTTTACACCGTGCTCATTCCAGTCAGGGATATTTTCCGGAACTGTGATAACATCAAATTGATCGATAGCATTTTTATAGATCCTATGTGCAAATACCAACGCTTCCAATAATGAATTAGAAGCTAAACGATTAGCCCCATGTAAACCTGTTGATGAACATTCACCACAAGCGTACAATCTCTGGATAGACGAACGGCCATCATGATCTACCATTACTCCTCCACACATATAATGACAAGCCGGCGAAACCGGGATCATGTCCTTGGTCATATCTATACCTATTTCCAAACATTTAGCATATATATTAGGGAAATGTGTTAACAGGTCTTTTTTACTACGATGACGAATATCCAGGTAAACATAATCCTCGCCTGATTTTTTTATTTCGGCATCAATAGCCCTTGCAACAATATCACGTGGCGCTAATGATTTGCGTTCGTCATATTCCTGCATAAACTCTTCGCCATTGGTACGTTTCAATATCCCACCAAAACCACGAACAGCTTCCGAGATCAGGAATGAAGGATACTCGCCGGGGTTATATAAAGCAGTTGGGTGAAACTGGATAAACTCCATATTCCGTACTTTACCTTTTGCGCGGTAAACCATGGCTACGCCATCACCGGTAGCAATAACCGGGTTAGTAGTTACAGAATAAATATGCCCGGCACCACCAGACGCCATTACTGTAACTTTCGACAAAAACTTTTCGACCTCGCCGGTTACCGTATTTAAAGCATAAATACCATAGCAGTTAATATCTGTTGATGACTTATCTACAAAAACCCCTAAATGATGCTGCGTTATCAAATCTACAGCAAAATAATGGGTCAGTATCTCTATATTCGGATTTTGATGGATCTGTTCCAGTAAAGCACGTTCAATCTCAAATCCGGTGATATCTTTATAATGTAATACCCTGAATTCAGAGTGACCACCCTCCTTTGCCAGATCATAAATACCTTCGTTCGTTTTGTCAAAACTGGTTCCGTAATCAATGATCTCGTTAATCCGATCCGGACCTTCTTTTACCACAATCTCCACAACTTCCCTATCACATAGTCCATCGCCGGCTATTAAGGTGTCATTTATATGCTTTTCAAAAGAATCTTCTTTTTTATCCACAACCACCGCAACACCTCCCTGGGCGTATTTAGTGTTTGATTCATCTTCATTTGATTTTGTAACTATCAGTACCTTACCATGCTTTGCAGCTTTTAGTGCAAAACTCAGTCCGGCAATGCCAGAACCTACTACCAGAAAATCCACAGATTTGGACATGTTGTTCGTATTAGATGTGTAAAATTATATTGTATGTTAACAATAGCGTTCAAAGATGTTAATTTTGTGTAAGCAAAAACCTAACAACTATTTATTTGGTGGATAACCTTACGTTTTAGTGATAATAGTAACAATTTTTAAGCGACTTTTGCGACACATTAACAAAGAAACTAACATTACAAACACTACTAAAATATCAACATATAAGTTTTAAAAATAAAAGTTGATTATCACAGCAATCTAATAATCAATAAAATATACAGTACAAAATATCAATAAGCTGTTAATAAGTCGTTAACAAAACATATATCAAATAAAAACGTCTACCAACTTTAAACATAACTAACACACCAATAACAATAGTTTCTTTTTATATAAAAAATCAATTGTTATTATTTGAATTGTTGAAATGGATATCTTCGAAGAAATAAATCTGAAAGGCTATGTCGATGAATACATCGATCCAACATTGGACCTTTTTGATGAAATTGAAAAACTCAAAAAAGAAAAAAATGCGGTCATATTGGCTCACTACTATCAGGATGGCGATATCCAGGATATTGCAGACTATATTGGCGACAGTTTGGGGCTATCACAACAAGCTGCAAAAACCGACGCCGACATTATCGTTTTTGCCGGTGTACACTTCATGGCAGAAACAGCCAAGATCTTATCGCCAACCAAAAAAGTATTACTGCCCGATGTAAAAGCAGGCTGCTCACTGGCGGATAGTTGCCCACCTCATTTGTTTAAAAAATTCAAGGAGCAATATCCTGATCACCTGGTGATTACTTACGTGAATTGTACGGCAGAACTGAAAGCTTTAAGTGACATAGTTTGTACCTCAAGCAATGCTATAGGGATTGTAGAAAGCCTGCCTAAAGATCAAAAAATAATCTTCGGGCCTGATAAAAATTTGGGTGCTTACGTAGCTAAAAAAACCGGCCGCGACCTGGTATTGTGGAACGGTGCCTGTATGGTGCACGAGATCTTTTCCAGAGAGAAAATAACCAAACTAAAAGAAAGATACCCTAATGCTAAATTATTGGCTCATCCGGAATGTGAAGATGTAATTTTAGAAATGGCCGACTATATAGGCTCGACCACGGGAATCCTAAAATATGCTACCAACAGCCCGCAAAAAGAATTTATTGTAGCTACCGAGCCGGGCATCATTCATCAGATGGCGAAAGATAACCCTGATAAGGTGTTTATCCCTGCCCCACCGAATAATAATTGTGCGTGCAACGATTGCCCTCACATGAAAAGAAATACGCTGGAAAAGCTTTATTTATGCCTTAAAAACGAGATGCCCGAAATTGAAGTTCCGCAGGATATTATTGTTAGGGCAGTGAAGCCTATTGAAAGAATGCTGGATATATCGGCGAGATTGGGACTGTAAACCTCAGTATTAAATTTACATTTATGTCATTGCGAGCGTAGCGTGGCAATCGCGGATATTGTATCCTTGCGATTGCTTCGTCGTTCCTCCTCGCAATGACAGTAGAGACGTGTATTATCGCGTCTCTTTTTTTTAAAATAATATTTTAAGATTCGTTAAAATCAAAAGATATGGATTTGATATAACTGCCGCCTATCTCAAAAAGTATAGAACAGTCTGTACCTTTAATATCGACCACCACAAAATTTTCCTTCATATTTCGCCATGAGTTTGGAAAGATATCTCTTACATATACTGCGCTGGAGCCTATGTTTATAGGCTTGCTAAATTTCCCTTTCAACTTAAATATATAGGATAAATTAGAACCTTTAAAATCGATATGAGTTACGCTATTATCTTCAATTGTAAAAACCGCAAACGGATAGTAATAATCCGTATACATATGTTCAGTGATTTCTGATTTTGCAGTTAAAGTTTTAAGAGGTTTGCCAAATATCTTTCTGATATTGTTATTGTTTATTTCAACTTCTACCTTTTTGTTTTTGTAAACCAGATCGAAGTCTTTTGTCTGGTCGAACATCCAGGGATAAAATTTTTTATTTTGCTGCGCGATAGAAGCATTAACAAACAGGCAACTAAGCATCAATGCAACAATAAGTAATTTGATTTTCATTTAGGTTGATTTTATAGTCAGAAAAGTAAAAAGGCCCATCAACAGTTTATTGGTAAGCCGCTTTTTCTAAAAATTTTTCCGGCCTTCGGCCGTATTTTTTGTGACGGGTTGCGCCGGTTTTTAGCCTAATAAAACGGCCTGTCAACATTTCATCAACAGGCCGTTTTCTAAAAAATTTTCGGGGCCTTTGGCCCTATTTATGATTTAGTTTCCAGTGTCTTGTTTAACCTCTAAAGCTGCTTTTACGCTGCCTGGCAGTGCGGAAAATAAATTTAAACCTGTTGCGGTTTCAATAGCTTTTGGAGTAGTTAAATAAGTTTTCCAATCTACGTTTATGGAGTTGATGTTAGGTGTGTTGACAGCGATAACACGGGTTGAAGTGCTGATGCGAGATAAATCGCCATCGCCTACCGGTAAAATTACGGCCACTTTCCAAACATTACTTGGTACGGTTACTTTACCCATATCTATGGTACTAACCGTACTGGCACTTGCAGAACCAACGCCTCCACTACCGTAGCTACCCATAATAATGTAAACTTCATTACCTGCAAAAACTTGATCGCGTAAATAGCCCTCTAACCCGTTCCAGGTTTGCTGGTTATTTTGTGGAGCTTGTGGAATCATGTTAGTCATCAGGAATGTAGCCGAATTAGCATTAACTGAACTGGTACGGTCTGCAGACGGACAGTTGTGACCCCTGTCGAAACCAGAACCGCTATAACCGTTGCTTTGTACAGCAAACCAGGTTGGGTCTAAGCCACTAAAAGCGGCAAAGTTATCTAAACGGCCTGTAGCATTAGTGCAATTGCTTGCATCAAGGTGCCAGCTTACCCAGTTAGGCTCATTACGGTTATTGTTGTACGATTCGACGTAATAACCCTGGTTTAGCAGGTAGTTAGTGTTTGCGGCCAAAGTTGGTAAAGCGTCTGATGGATTACCTAACAGCAGATTGCTGTTGTCGCCGCTTGCCGGTGGAGCGTCAGTACCTACCGTTACACCTCTGGCACCTGCAGCAGTAGTTGATTTTGAAGTGTCAGTCGGATTGGTATCCGGAACGCCAAGGCTTATGCCCGGGTCGCCGGTACCAATGAAAGCAATGTCGTCAAAATTAACGCGCGCCGAGGTATTTGCTGTAGTGTTTTTAATCTCAAACCTAACTTTACCGGTAACGCTAACTTTAAATGTATCAGTTTTAAACGTAGTGGCGTTTGTTTCCTGAATGTCGGTGCCCACCTGTGTATAAGTAGCACCACCGTCGATAGACATTAATAATTGCCAGGTTGAATTGGGATCGGTTCCATATTTGGCATGTCTGATCACCAGCGATTTTAAACCATTGATATCAAAATTCATGTGGAAATCGCCAACTTTCGATCTAACAGACCAGTTGCCATTTTTAACATCAGCAGCCAAATTTCCAATCAGAGCGTTGTTGAAGTTCCATGAACCGGTATATAAAGTAACGTCACCGGCAGCATAACCTGCTTTAGTACCTGATTCAAAATTTTCGGTAATGTTATAAGGCGTTGGTTGGGTTGTTCCTGTGGTGCCGGTAGTACCGGTTGTACCTGTGGTTCCTGTTGATCCGGTAGGTCCGGTATTGCCGGAATCATTTTTCTTACAGCCCACAACCGTAACCACCGCTGCAAAACCTGCATAAATAAGTATTTTTCTTAATTTCATGTATAAATGTTTTTAAGGTAAATATCGGTAACCAATGTTAATTGCGTGTTAAAAATGTTAACACGCTTTAAATACAATTAAATTGTTACACAAACAAAACTGTAACCAGCAGTTAAAAAGTTGTTTTAGTAGTATTTACACGATTTGAATTATGCTTTCGTATTTTTGCCGGATAAAGGATTTCACAGATTTGATAAACGATTACACAGAAACTATAAGTGAGATAATCGAGACAAAAATCTTCATCATCCTTTAAATCATAAAATCGTGTTCAATATGTTTGATAATAAAGAGAAAACCAACATCGAAGCCCTGGGCGAATTCGGCCTGATAAATCACTTGACTAAAAATATAGCATTAGTTCAAAAAAGTACGCTAAAAGGTGTTGGCGACGATGCTGCCGTATTAGATCCCGAAGGAAAAAAAGTTTTGATATCTACCGATATGCTGTTGGAAGGGATTCATTTCGACCTGGCCTATACTCCATTAAAGCATTTGGGCTACAAAGCTATACAAGTTAACCTGAGCGATATTTATGCCATGAATGGCATAGCAACCCAGGTAACTGTAGGCATAGGCATGTCAAGCAAATTCCCGATAGAAGCTGTTGAAGAAATTTATGAAGGAATTTACATCGCCTGCGAAAAATACGGTGTGGACTTGGTGGGTGGCGATACCTGCTCGTCAAAACAGGGCCTGGTTTTAAGCGTAACCTCAGTAGGTTATGCAAATGCCGAAGATATAGTTTACCGTGACGGCGCCCAGGAAGGCGACCTGATCTGTGTGTCGGGCGATTTAGGCGGCGCTTACGTAGGACTGCAATTATTGGAGCGCGAAAAGTTAATTTATCTGGAAAACCCTAACATACAACCCGATTTGGAAGGCAAAGATTACATTGTAGAGCGCCAGTTAAAGCCCGAGTCGCGCCGCGATATCATTGAACTGTTAAAAGAGATCGACGTAAAACCTACTGCTATGATTGATGTGTCTGACGGGCTGGCTTCAGAGATCATGCATATTTGTAAGCAAAGTAATAAAGGCTGCAGCATTTATGAGGAAAAGATCCCCATTGACCCGATGACTTTTGAAACAGCCCGCGAATTTAATCTTGACCCAACAGTTTGCGCGCTAAGCGGCGGCGAAGATTATGAATTGCTATTTACCGTAAAGCAGGCCGATTATGAAAAAATTAAATTTAAAATGGATATTAGTATTATAGGGCACATTACAGAGCCGGCATCGGGATGTAACCTGGTTACCAAATCGGGCAATTTACATCCGTTGAAGGCGCAGGGCTGGAATGCTTTCCCGAATAGTGATACCTCGAACAGCTAAGCTTTTAAACCTAAAACCCAACCACACGAAAGATCTATTGTTGTTGCTGCTATATTATTAGCAGCAATGCCTCACTGGCGCAAAAATTAGTAGTGTTTAATATGCGCTATTTACTACTTAATCGGCGCTGATAGCATTTTCGGCCGGGTCGTCATCACCCACTTCAATATATTTTTGGTCGAGCTGTTTATTGGCTTTGGCGCCCAGGCTTTTGATCTTTTCGGCAGTTTTGGTAAGGTTACCATTGCCTTCGGTTAGTTTGTTAATGGCATTATCATAAGCGCTTTGGCTTTGCTTAATGTTTTTGCCGATACTTTCCATATCGGTAACAAAACCCACAAATTTATCATACATGGCACCGCTTAGGCGGGCAATCTCCAACACGTTACGATTTTGGCGCTCCTGTTTCCAGATGCTGGCAATGGTGCGTAACGTCGCCAGTAAAGTCGACGGACTAACAATCACCACACGTTTATCCCAGGCATCGCTAAACAATTCAGAATCTATCTGCACCGCAAAGCTAAATGACGACTCGATAGGGATAAATAACAGCACAAAATCAGGGGAATTAATGCTGTACAGGTCATGATAGTTTTTAGAGGATAGCCCATGCACATGGCTGCGAATAGACTCGACATGTGCTTTTGAGAATAACTTACGTTCATCCTCGGTTTCGCAGTTTACCAAACGCTCGTAGGCTATCAGGGATACTTTAGAGTCGATGATTAAATGTTTTTCGTCCGGAAGGTCAATGATTACGTCGGGCTGCAGTCTGGAGCCATCAGCGCCGGTTAAACTGGCTTGTAAGCGATATTCCTGGTCCTTAACCAGGCCTGAGCGTTCTAACACACGCTCCAGGATCACCTCGCCCCAATTACCTTGCTTTTTATTGTCGCCTTTAAGGGCTTTTGTTAAGTTTTGTGCCTCGTCGCTGATCTGGCGGTTCAAATCCATTAACTGGGTGATCACGCCTTTCATGGTATTGCGTTCGGCCGCTTCCATGTTATAAACTTTGTCAACCTTATCTTCAAAAGCTTTCAGGTTTTCTTTCAGCGGATTAAGGATAGTATCCAAGTTGGCGCGGTTAACATCAACAAACTCTTTAGATTTTTCTTTCAGCAATTTTTCGGCAACATTCTCAAACTCTTTCTGAAATTTTTGCTGGATGTCTTGTATGCTTTTTTCCTGGTCGCCCAAACGTTCGCGTTGTGCCTTGAAGGATTCTTCGGCCTTAGCCATGCGGTTTTTTTCGGAAACCAATTGTTGATTCAGGTCGGCCACAGCAGCATCGTAGCGCTCGCGCTCGTCCTGTAATAGACGGTCGGCTTTGTCGCGCTCCTGGCCCAGGTTCAATGCGCGCTCCTCGGCTTTAGCCAGAGAAATATTCAGGGTAGTATTTTCTGTTTTTAAACGCGCAACATCATCCGCAGAAATACCTTCGGCTGTGGCGGGCTTTTTTAAGAAAAGCAATACAGAAACTAGCAGTATAACCAGGCAGGCTACTAAAACAGCGACAATCATTTTGATAAAAATATTAGCAAAACGAAGGTAGAGAAAAAATAATTACCGTTTACCTATTGGCTCATCTCAAATGAAAAAATAAGCGGGTTTATTGTACCAGTGTTGGTGTCGGTAACTGAAGTAATGGCTCCAGTAAAGGACGATTAGCCTCTCCCCATTTTGCTGTAACGGCTATAACTGGAATTAATGATTTGCCCAATGGAGTGAGGGCGTACTCCACCTTGGCCGGTTTTTGACTAAAAACTGTTTTTGTTATGATGCCAAGGCTGGTCAATTGCGCTAACTGCGTGTCTAGCAGGCGACGGGATGCCCGCGGTATGCGTCGATGCAGTTCGCCTGGTCTTATAATTCCACTATGGATACACCAGATCAGGTTGATTTTCCATTTGCCGCTGATAACTTCCATGAATACGTGAAGCCCGCATTCAAGTTCGACCGGTATTTTTTTCTCGTACATCCCGCAAAAATAAGTCATCTCATTGTCCTATCCTATAGGGCTGAATTTAGCCGTACTTGACTTTGCATTTCAGCGCAACGAAATTTGAATTATGAAGATAAAACTATTTGGAAAACAAACAGGATTGCCTGCCAGCCAATTGATATTGGGCGCGGCAAGTTTCGGAAGCCGTCGTGGCTATGGTGCCGTTGTAGATGACATTCCACAAATATTATCGGCGTATGTAGATTCGGGTGGAAATTTTATTGATTTAGCCGATCAATATCAATTAGGAGAAGCAGAAGAAATTGTTGGAAAATATGTAGCGGCTATGCGCAACGACTTTATCATTTGCACCAAATACACACGCAGCAGCGAGACAAATCCGTCGCCGGCTAATTTCGGTAATCACCGCAAGACAATGCGACAATCAGTTGAGGCCAGTTTGAAGCGATTGAAAACTGATTATATAGACATTTTCATGCCGCACTTTGATGACGGCATAACACCGATTGAAGAAGTAGCCCGGGGATTAGAAGATTTGTTGCAGGCCGGAAAAATATTATATACCGGGCTTGCTAATTTTCCTGCGTGGAAAGCTGCTGCTATAGCAAAAACAATACCACTTACGGCATTACAGATAGAATACAGTTTGGCGCAGAGAACTGCAGATCGTGAACTAATGGACATGGCTAGTTATTTCGGGCTAGGGACCATGCTTTATTCGCCGCTTGCAGGTGGTTTGCTCACGGGGAAATATAGACGAGGGGCATCTGGACGGCTAACATTATCTGCTTCAGCAACTTATCATGAAGACGAAGCAACGAAAACTATTTTAGATGAGTTAGAGACAATAGCAAAAGAAATAACAGTAACACCGGGCCAGGTGGCTTTAGCCTGGGCGCTTACGAGAGACGCTTTTCCGATTATTGGGGCCCGTACTTTAAATCAACTTCAGGAAAGCTTAAAAACGGTAGATATTCAACTTTCTGCAGAGCAGGTATCGAGATTAGATATTGTAAGCAACATCCAACTTGGCTATCCTCATGAAATACTAAAAACGGTGCAACGGCACTACTAGCTATTTTTTGGCGTTGCCTTTTGCCGGCTTTGGCTTGGCGGTATCTACCAGCGGGTTGTCGGTGTTAAAGCCATCGGTACTGGTATCGGTTCCGGCGGTGGTTTCGGCAAAAGGTGCCGCAGAGCCGTTAATGGTGTCAGAAGCTGATGAAGTTTCTGGCTTTGTTGGACCGGATGCACCGTGCTTTGAGCCGGTATCGGGCTGGTCATTGCCGGTTTTCTTTTGGGCACTATTACAAGCTACAAATACTAAAAATGCAGGTATAATTAAAATTGCTGATAGTTTTTTCATGGCTTGGTTGATGGTAGATATTAACAAAAATATTTAACGCGGCTCTAGGTATTGTTATTGTGCTTTTTCTACGCGAAGGCCAACATCGCTTACCTCTTTAAGTGGATTGTCGCGCATGTTTTGCTCCAGCTCAAAAGTATAAGCGCCCTTAACCGGGAATTTATAATTCTGTGCAAACTCAATTTGGTAGCTATACAAATTACCCGAGCCATCGCCAAGCCATTCACCATCTGGGTTAGCCAATTTAAACTCCAGGCGGGTGCTGGTACTTTTATGGTCGGGGTTGGTTTGGTGCACCAGTACAAAAATGTTTGAATACCGGTAATCGGCCGTAACCCGTAAATTTAAATACAGGTTGTAAGCCAAATGCACATCGTCAATCTTAACCACTTCTTTGATCTTGTTAGTGTACGACCAATTGTTGTTGCTTAGCTCGGTATTTTGATCGATGACAGATTTGGGGTCAGAACAACCGGCCCACAACAAAGTAGCTACCATCAAAAAAACCGGGAACAGATATTTTAAAGCGCTTTTCATTGCTTGTTATTCGTTTATTCGGCCGCCGGGCGATTTGCTTCACCTCCGCCATTGCCGCCACCACCACGGTTTCTGTTGCGGTTTTTATTCCTGTTTCGGTTACGATTGTTGTTACCGGCACCTTCAGGCCTTGGTTGACCCTGGCCCGGAGCGATATTTTGCGGCCTTGGCTGCTGCGGTTGGCCACCGGCATCTGCCTGTCTTGGCGGATTTGCGGGGCGCGGTTGGTTGGGTTGCGCGTTTGGCTGGCCGGTTTGATTATTGGGGTTCGGCTTTTTGTTATTGCGATTTTTGTTTTTCTTTTTAGCGTTGCGATTGCGCTCGTCTAAACGGGTAAGACTATCTTGCCCAACTACGTTCTCGTAATCTAATGCTTTGGCCGGTTCGTTTTCTACCTCAACAAATACTACTAAATCGTCAGGCAATATGCCTTCTCTGTTCATTTTCTGTACCTCTTTTACTCTATCAAGCGGTACCGGTATCCACGCTTCTTCCTGTGGAAAGCTGAACCACATTTGCTTTTTAAAGATGTCTGTTTTTTGCAAACGCGCGTCGCCTTTTACCGTTTTCAACACGTTTACATTATCAGGGATATGTTTCAGCGCATCCATGTAAGTATCCAGTTCGTAGTTTAAACAGCATTTTAACTTGCCGCACTGGCCGGCTAATTTTAAAGTATTTAATGACAGGTTTTGATAGCGAGCTGCCGAGGTTGAAACCGTTTTAAAATCAGTTAACCAGGTTGAGCAGCATAATTCGCGGCCGCACGAGCCGATACCACCCAAACGGCTTGCTTCCTGGCGCATACCTATCTGGCGCATCTCAATGCGGATGCGAAAGGTCTCGGCCATTTTCTTGATCAGTTCCCTGAAGTCAACGCGGCCTTCGGCCGTATAGTAAAATGTAGCTTTGGTTTTGTCGGCCTGGTAATCCACGTCGCTGAGCTTCATAGATAGGTTCAAGCTCAGGGCCAGTTTGCGTGCGCTGTGCATGGTTTCCCACTCCATATCTTTGGCTGCTTTCCATTTGTCCACATCAGCAGGGGTAGCACGGCGGTAGATCTTCTTTAAGACATCCTCTTCCTTAACGCGGCGGCGGGTTAGCTGTACGCGCACCAGCTCGCCGGTTAACGATATATGACCAATGTCATAACCACCCGTAGCGGTTTCGACAACAACCAGGTCGCCGTTCTCTAAATATATGTTATCGCTGTTTAAGAAAAACTCTTTGCGAGAGCCTTTAAATTTTATTTCAACGATGTTAAAAGGCTTATAATTTACCGGCATATCCATATGCGACAGCCAGTCGTACACATCTAATTTGCTGCAGCCGTTAGTAAGGCAAGACCCGTTACTTTTGCAGCCTGCGGGCGAACATCCGCCACCCGTTGAACAACTTCCACATCCCATAATTAGTTCGATATATATTGATTCCCTTGCGGGCTTGTTTTAAGTTTTAAAAAACTCATAATTTGTAAAGATACATCTAAAAATAAAATTTTAGGGTTTGCATTTCTTTCCACGTGATAATGTGCTTTTTCCAACTCGGCAATGATAGCCTGGTTCATAGAAATATTCATCACCGCGCTCAGTTTTTGCGCTGTATCCAGTTCTGTAGCGGGTAAATGTACCAGCTGGCCGGCGCCTGCAATTAGCAAACAACATTCGCGTACAAAACTTATCCCGTAACGTAAAAAATTCTTCTGATTTTCGCGTCCCATTTTAGATAGTTGGTCGACAAAGCCCACCAACTCAATCCCCTTATTGGCAAAACACAAACGTAACCACTGCACAAAAAGGCTGTGATAGCTTTTATCGTCCTGCTGCATCATCAATAATGCATCAGTAAAATTTCCGTTGCTTAAATAGGCCAGCTCGGCTGCCGCGCTTTCTGTTTGATGATGTTGATTGATGAGTTCATCCTTAACATCATCGTAAGTTAAACACGGTATTTTAATCAATTGCGTTCGCGAAAGAATGGTATTCAGAATTTGATCTTGATTTTGCGCCACCAACAAAAACAGGGTATTGGGTTGCGGCTCTTCAATGATCTTCAAAAGTGCGTTGCCCTCCTTATCCAAATATTCCGGCAGCCAAAGTATCAGTATTTTATATTCAGATTCGAACGGTTTAAAGCTCAGTTTTTTAATGATCTGGTGGCACTCGGCTATGTTGATGTTGGCTTGTTTATTATCGGCATCCAGGTAACCGCGCCAAATATCCAGACTCAAATAAGGTGAAGCCAGCAGAGCTTCGCGCCATTGTTCAATGAAAGTAACGGCCGTGTCGTCTTTATGCTTAGCAAAGAATGGATAAGAAAAATGCAGATCCGGATGGGCCAGCTTTTGATATTTACGGCAGGATGAGCATTCGCCGCATGAGTCTTCTTCCTGTTTTTCCAGGCATGACAAATATTGGGCGTAAGCAACAGCCAAAGCCAAACTTCCCGATCCCTCCGGCCCCAAAAACAACTGTGCGTGACTAACCCGGTTCTCTTTCACCGAGTTAATCAGCCTTTGCTTTATGGCCGCTTGCCCAACTATTTGCTTAAACTGCATTGGTGCAAATTAGCAATTTGATTTGAGATATGACACGAATGCCCAGCCACCATATCTTTTTTACAAAAGTTTGGCGGTTGAGCTATAAAAACAAAACCCCGGCAATTGCTCGCCGGGGTTTAAAACTATAAGTATTAAATATTATTGGCCCTGTGCGGCTTGTTGTTTCATTTGGTCGTTGGCAACGATACTGATTTCCACACGACGGTTTTGCGTACGCCCGGCGGCGGTTGTATTATCAGCAATTGGTTCTGTAGAACCCTTGCCTACCGTAGTTAAGCGAGAGGTGCTTACTTTATCGGCTACAATAAAAGAACGTACTGCTTCTGCCCGGCGGATAGACAGATCCATATTGTGGTCATCGCTGCCGGTATTGTCGGTATGGCCAACGATGGTAATGTTGGTTTGTGGATTATTGATTAATGAGGCAGACAGGTTATGCAGGTTTGACTGCGCGGCCGGTTTCAGGTCGGCTTTATCCACATCGAACAAGATACCTGAATCAAATTTTACGACTATTCCTTCTCCTTGCCTGACTACTGTGGCGCCGGGTACTGTTTGCTTAATCTCGGCGGCCTGTTTATCCATTTTATGACCGATCAAAGCACCCGCTGTACCACCCACAGCACCACCAATTATTGCGCCTAAAGCTGTATTACCCGCACTATGGCCAATTAAGGCGCCAATTGTACCACCGGCACCCGCGCCAATGGCCGCCCCTTTTTGCGTTTTATTTAATGAGCTGCAACCGGTACCTATAACACCAATGGTAAGGGTAAGGGCTACTAAACTATTTCTGATTGCTTTCATAAATTTTATATCGATGTTCTTAGATAACAAGGCAAACCAAGTGCCAAGTAAATAGCAATCAATTAAAAGCCCGCTAATAGCATTGAATAACAACTCCTGAAATAGTTTTTTAATGCAGGCGAAAAGTGAGGCGATAATCACGCCAAAGCGGCTGACTTATTTTTAGTACACGCTTTCGGTTTTTCGCGCACGCCAGCGTAATAGTTGCCAGAACAATTCGGCACTGGCTAAAGTAATTATCGCAAACACTGCTGGTTTTACGGTTTCTGCGGATGAGGAGAAAGCCCCGCCTAGGGCGATAAAGTAAACTGACGCAGGAAGGATTAATAACAGGCACAAAGTGGTTGTGTTTAAGGGGATCTTAAACGGCCGGTGAAACTCAGGTTGTTTGCGGCGGAGTTTGATGAGCGAAATGTATTCTAAAGATAAACCTGCGCCATAAACGGTTACATCAATGATCAACAAGTCGGCAAAGGTCCACAGAATCATCAAACTCACCACTACCGAGCAGATAATGATGGATATATAAGGCGTTTGAAAACGAGAATGCAGTTTGTTGATGCGGGCTGGCAATAAACTATCCTCAGACATCACCTGGGGCACCCGGGATACTGACAATAGTACAGCCGCATAGATACCCAAAGTACTGGCCATGCCGCCCAAAGCCAATAGTGCGCCGAGCCAATGCCCGCCAATCATTTCGCCCAATGCCGGAAAGCCTTTATCGGTTAATACCGCCGGACTAATACCCCATAATTGCGCCACCCAGATCACCAGAAAATAAATGACGATAACCAGGGCAAAAGCCACAAACATAGAAACAAGGTAAGAACGAACCGGTTTTTCCACCTCTTCGGCATAAGTGGTGGTATTGTCCCAACCCAGGCAGTTCCACATTACGGTGTATAGCGCCATCCCAAGTGATGGAAAGGCTACGTGTTTTAACGATGGTGCAGGAATAAAAAGCACGCCATGGTGATTGAAAAACGCCATCCCAAAAAGTATAGCAAAAGGCGTAAGCACTGCTGCGCCTAAAACCAATGATACTTTACCCACCGGCACAATACCAAGGATGTTTAACCCGGCAGATGCCCAGATGATAACGAGGCAAACCGGGATTTTATACACCTCTAATCCCGGAAAGAAAAAGGAGGCATATTGGACAAATAGCACCGGGTAAATAGCCAGATCGACAAAAGTATATAACCAGGTCCACCAACCTTCATAAAATCCCCAGCGGGTACCCAGGGCGTACTTTACCCATTTGTAATAGCCGCCGGTTACGGGCATCATACTGTTTAGCTCGAGCACGGCGAAAATGGCAGGGATGTCCCACAATAACGGCGTAAGCAACAATACCAATAAGGCTTCATGCTGCCCGGCATAATCTAACAAAGGCTCCAATCCATATGGTCCGCCAGACACGGTGAAGAATATTACCGCGATGAGTTGTATTGGCCTGATTTTCTTTACGTACCGGGTCGATGTCATTCGGGCATAAAAATATTGTTTTATACTGAATTTGAGGAATTACTGGTACGACAAATATATCAAGCCCCGAAAAATCAAATTAACCCAGGGTTAAATGTTGGGTTAAATATCCCTGTGGTGTTTGGTGGCAATGAAATATTTTTACAGTGGGTTATCCACATTTATTAATAAAGTTTGTGAATTTTATATGAATATAAAAGGCTGACTAACAATTAATTATAATTTTAACTGCTAAGGTTTGGACCTGATAGTGTGTTGTATATACACATTTGTAAGAATAATTTTATTCACCACTAAGAAAAATGCCTGCGTTTTTTTTAACTGTTGTAACACATTAGGGCTGGTTTACGTAAAACGCTTTACCTGTTAATTAAACACGGTTGATTAGAGAGCGTAAATGTTACCCCGTCAATTAAAAGTATTGGTATGTATTGTCCTTACGGGGATAATTGGTTTGTCCTTCAGCGGGGCGAATGTTTCGCGTATAACTGTATTTACGGTCACTACAGACACGGTTAAAGCTTGCGGTAGCAGTACAACCTTAACTACCCAAAACGTACCAGGCTATAGCAACCCTATCTGGAACGACGGCACTACAGGCACCAGCCTGACCGTTACCAGCCCCGGTGATTATTGGTGGCAGGTTACCGGAACCAGTGTGGTAACCAATGGCGATTTTGAGGCCGCTACCACTAACTCAACCACAAGAGGTTTCACAAGTTCGTATACCTACAAAAAGGCAACTAGTTCTTGTAATGGCTGCTGCTGCGGTGTACTAAGTAATGAAGGCACCTATACCATCAATACAGATCCGCATAATATCCATACTAACTTTACTTCGATGGGCGACCACACCACGGGTACCGGCCAAATGCTGATTGTAAATGGTGCAGCTACGGCTAACGTTACGGTATGGACACAAAATATCAATGTACAGCCCAATACAGACTATGTGTTTTCGGTTTGGGTTACTTCAGTAAATCCGCAAAACCCGGCTCAATTACAATTTTCAATAGATGGCGTACCGCTGGGCGCAACCATTAGCCCATCATCAAATGACGGCAACTGGCAATATTTTACTACCACCTGGAACTCAGGCAACCGCAGCGGCTCGTTGCCTATCGCTTTAGTAAACCAAAATATTGCAGCCAGCGGCAATGACTTTGCGGTTGATGATATTGTGTTTGCCCCGGTATATCGCAAAAATATACATGTGATATTTAACCCTATACCTGTTTTAGCACTAACTGGTCCGAATAGCGCCTGCGGTACCTATGATCTCACACAAACCATTATAAACTATGACAGCGCTACCTACAACTATGTTTTTACAGATAGCCAGGGCCATGTAATTACCGATGTAAACGCAGGAGCAATTACCCAAAGCGGTACCTATACCATTACCGAGCAAAACAAAGTAACCGGCTGTACATCTGCGCCAGTTACCACAACAATAACTATTAAACCCAACCCGCAGAAGCCGGGCATATCACCATCATTATAAATAACCCATTATTAATAAATGCAAAATTATTTCATCATGAAAAAACGTTTCCTAACCGTCATCCCAACCCTGGTATTACTGCTGTTATTGGTAACTACCGTTGCGTCTGCACAAGTTGCGTCCGGACCAAGTGATGCTACCAGCCCGCCGCCAACATCGGCTGCTGATGTAGCTAAAGTATTGTGCGCAGGCACAAACATTTCACTAACCGCACCACAAGACCCGAGCGGCGTTGACTATACCAAATATCATTGGTATAAAATAGACGCAAGCGGTAATAAACAAGAAGTTACTGCCATGACCGGCCGTACTTATACTGAAACGCCAACAACGGCGGGTTACTATGAGTACCAGGTAGTTACAGAAAATGCCAATGGTTGTACCTCGCCAATATCTGATGTGTTTAAAGAGTATGTATTGCCGCCGCTAAGTGTAACTATTACTACGCCAACCAGTTCTATGTGTGCCGAAGCAGCTAATTCTACCCTGCTTACTGCAAATGTTACTCCTTCAACAGGCTTTACCATTAACTATCAATGGAATCTGGGCGGCGTGGATATTGCTGGTGCAAACTCAAATACGTATAACGTAACCGGCATAACCACTGCGGGTACCTTGACTTATGGCGTAACGGTTACTTATGCGTTGAATACTTCATGTCCGGCATCAACCACCAAAGACATCGTTATATCGCCGCTGCCAACCAAGCCAACTATCTCAGCTAACTAATTGTCGGTGAACAAGCCGGGTCAATGAAGCAGTTGTGCAGGATAATGATTTTATGCGCATTGTTGATCGGTAAAAGTAAGGTATACTCTCAAACTTCCACTAGCCAGGGGGGTGACCTTACTTTTACGATCAACGAAGGGGCTTCTATTGTTCTGCACGCAAGCACTGATCATGCAGCGGCCTACCAATGGTATAGGGATGGGGTAAAGATTCCGGGCGCAATAAATAAGGATTATACAGCTGCGGCTGCAGGAATGTATTCGGTAGTCGCTTTTAATACACAGGGCTGCCCGTCGGATATTTCGGAACCGGTGAAAGTGGTGATAAACCAGCAGACAACACCCGTTACGCCGGCCGATACAGTGGTCGATCTGGCGGTAACTATTGCATCGTCAAACGTTCATGCATCGCCGGGGGATAGCTTTACTTATATATTGACGGCTAACAACAAAAGCCCGATTACAGGAACTGGCGTACAAGTAAAATATGTTTTACCTGATAACCTGGTATACCTGCCGGCACCCGGCGATGATGCTGTAAAATACGATATCGCTACGCGTACGCTGATCTGGAGCATTGGACAGATTACGCAGAACGATCCAACCAAGCTGGTGATCACCGTAAAGGTATTAACACCGGGTATGGTACAAAGTATAGTAAAAATAAAAGGGGAACAAATTGACCCGGTTTTGGCCAATAACGTCGATCAGTCTGTACAGCAGGTTTATCCGCTGGTGATAACAAACGTGTTTACGCCCAATGGTGATGGAGTAAACGACACGTTTGTTATACCGGGCCTGGAAACTTATTCTGATACAGAATTGACCGTGATTAACCGCTGGGGTAATGTGGTTTATCAAAAAACAAATTATAAGAATGATTGGGATGGCTCAGGCTTAGTAGAAGGGACTTACTTCTATGTGCTGCGTGCTAAAAATAAAGCCGGTGTTTGGGATACCTACAAAGGCTATTTAACCCTTTTAAGAACCCGGATATGATGAAGAGACTGATCTTGATTTTTGTTTTAGCAACAGCTTTTTTTACGGCCAACGCGCAACAGGACGCGCAGTTTAGCCAGTATATATTTAATGGCTTATACATTAACCCAGCGTACGCGGGTTACAAAAGCGACTGGTTTGTGAATAGCTTTTTCCGCTCGCAATGGACTGGTTTGCAAGGCGCGCCTACCACCGTTTCAATAGCAGCCGATGGCGCTGTTGCTAATGACGCAGTGGGTTTGGGCCTTTTACTGCAGCGCGACCAGATTGGTGCGCAAAGTAACATTGCAGCTTATAGCAATTACTCTTATCGCATACAAATTGGCGATGATGAGGATTCAAGACTGGCATTTGGCTTGGGCCTTGGTATTATACAAGCAGGAATAGACGGCAGCAAGCTGAATCCGGTACAGACCGGCGATAATTATATCCCGACAGGTACGCATAGTTTTACCTCGCCCGATGCGCGGATTGGTTTTTTATATACCAATAACGATTGGTTTATCGGTGCATCGGTAGATAACCTGCTGCCGCAATATATGCACACTGCAAATAGCGCCGGCGCGCTGGGTGTGCCTGTGCCCATGCCGCATGAGTATTTTACCATGGGGGGCATTTTTGATGTGAACAGTGATGGCGATATGAAGTTGAAGCCGTCTATCCTGATAAAGGATACCAAAACGGCACCTACCAGCATGGATATTAACACCTTTTTGCTGATGAGCGATAAGCTTTGGCTCGGCGCAACCTATCGTACCGCGGTGCCGCTTTATAACAAGCCTAACCTGCAGAGCGGTTTACCAACATCGAGCGCTATGGTTGCTACGGTAGAGTTTTTTGCATCGGAGAGTTTAAGGATAGGCTATGCTTTTGATTATTCGTTAAACAAACTGGGTACGCTGGGTTATGGCTCGCATGAAATATCGCTGGCGTTTACAATCAAGAATCAAGATAGCCCGCGGTCGCGTTTTAATAACCAGTTGAAGAAATGCTATTTTTAATTTGATGCATCATGAGAAGTTCAGTTAAATATTTCTGTTTGTTACTAGCGATAACTGTTATATACGCAGCCTGTAAAAAAAGCGATAGTGGCCCTAATAGTATTTTTAATCCGGCCGAATTGAGCCGCGAATTGGCGGTAAGTTTATACAAATCATTGTCTGGCCAGTATGGGGGCGCCAATATTTCTGACGGGATCAAGGCTCCGCTAAGCATATCCACCCCGGCACACCGTGGCCCGCAGATTAATGATGTTAATCCTTATTGCGGTTTAACTATTGATACCGCTTACAACCTCAGCCAGGACGTTATCGACACAGTAAAGACGTATTATACCCGCTTTAAGTTTGTTTATGGCTGCGAAAACAACGTTTTGAATAGCTACTCATTACAGGACAGTATCGCCAATACGCTAACTGCGCCGGCCTTTAAAGCCGTTTATAAGCTTACCCAATTATACAATGTAAAGGCTATCGACCAAACGTATAAAGTATCAGCAGTACAGGGCATTATTTATTTTTCATCGCATATTGATGCAACCAAACAATCTATTGCGCAATACGAATACATGGATAGTTATTATAACCTGCAAGGGATTAAGGTAGACATTAGCAGCGGCACGGCCGACGTTGTGGCTGGAACATCAACCATAACAGCTATTTTTCAATATAAAGACGCAACTAACAATATAACCGATAACATTACCGGCTCTATCGAGTTTTTAGGAATCCATATGTCCAGAGTTACTTTACATATCTCGGGCGATAACACAACTTACATTTATTTGGTCAATATGCTAAGTGGCCAGGTTACTGCCCAATAACTCAATTATTAGATCTGATTCAATATTTATTCCGGTATACAAAAAAGGTTACCGCCTTGAATTTGTTGCGGCGAATTGATATGGTCGCAACCAAATTTATCAACCTGGTACAATGAATAACCCAGGCCAGTTAAAAAGGCATAACAATTTTGTATATCCTGCCCGGTTTTAATCCAATAGTCGGCGTCGTACTCAAAAATTAGGCGTGGTTTGTGTGTTAGTAGCAGGCTTTTCATTCCGCGCAGCACCTGGTGTTCAAAACCTTCTACATCAATTTTAACTAAAGCTAAAGATTGCAAAGAGGAAAGTTCAGCAAGTTGGTCGGCGACTTTAATTTCAACTATTTGCTTTTCTGGCCCGGCATCGCTGTTCAAGAGGCTGAATGTTCCCTGGTTCCAGATACCGGGATTGATGGCAAACTCAGCCTTGCCTTCCACATCCGATAAGGCGAATGGTAGCAAAGTCACATTATCTGCCTGGTTTAGGCGAATGTTTTTGTTAAATTTTTCCTGGAGATAATTTAATGGTTCGAAAGCGAAAACCTTACCGCTATTGCCAACACATCTTGACATCCGGATGCTTTGCAAACCGATATTACCGCCAATATCCAACGCGCTATCACCCGGCTTTAACGAGATCCGGATTAGCTTGCTGATCTCATCCTCGTAGGTGCCATTGCTTAGAACGCTCCATTCAATGTAATTATCAGCATTACAAAAAATGGCAATATCCTCGTTTGTCAACCATGCTATACCCCCCCTGGAAGCCCGTTTTTTATAAGAAGAGTTTAGTAATGACGACAGGCGCTCTTTACCGGGGAAGTTCCAATTACGGGTTATATTAAATTTTATTCTATCGTTACGCTTCATTGCTATGGCTGCGACGTTTCTGCATCAGCTAAAGATAGACAATCTGTTGTAAAATGAATGATTACGGCCAGATCCGCTAACCCGCCCAACCTTCACGGTCAAGACTTCTGAACTGTATTGCTTCTGCTAAATGTTCAATCTGAATATCTTCGCTCCCACCCAGGTCGGCAATGGTGCGGGCCACTTTTAATATCCGATCATAAGCACGAGCCGATAGCCCCAGTTTTTCCATTGCTTTCTTTAAGAGGTTTTGTCCCGCTTCGCTGATCTTGCACACATCGCGCACCATTTGGGCGCTCATCTGGGCGTTGGCATGCAGGTCGGGGCGCTCATTAAAACGGGCCATTTGTACTTCGCGGGCTTTGATGACGCGTTCTCGGATAAGTTCGCTTTTCTCGGCCAGGCGCTCTGAGGCCAGCTCGCTAAAGTTAACTGGTGTTACTTCTACGTGCAGGTCTATACGGTCAAGCAATGGCCCGGATATTTTGCTCAGGTATTTTTGCACCATACCCGGCGGGCAAATACATTCTTTTTCGGGGTGATTATAATAGCCGCATGGACATCCCTGTGATAACATTTTCCCCAAGACGCAAAACATTAAAAAAGCCCTTCCTCGCGATTCCCCCCGCAGATCCCCAGACGCTCGGCGACCACCTTAGAAAGAAGCGCATCGAGTCGGGCATGCTGCAAAGGGAGGTGGCGATGGTGATCGGCGTCTCGGAGGACACGGTAACATCCTGGGAAAACAACAGGGCGAACCCGCAGGGGCGGCATCACCCGAAGATTTTCGCTTTCCTCGGATACCTACCCGAAGGTAAATAGTCAAATCTAATACCGCTCATATTGAGCGGTGTTTTTTTTGATTAGCTAATCTTTATTTTTAACCCCTTAGCACCGGAATTTATATGCTGCGATAAATCATCCGTACCCGTCGCCTAAAACAAAAAAAGCCTAATCTATATCAGGCCTTTTTTGTTTTGAAGTTTGCGAGAGCTACAATGTAGTCGTCTTACTGTATGCCGACGTATGCGAACGTACGCATGAGGACCAGTCATCCTCCGCTCTATCTAAAGTTGTGTTATAGGCATTGGTCGCAGAATTTTGGCAATACTCTTCTGCGGCCGCTACTCCAGCCAAGCAAATCAAAGTCGCCGGTTCAGGACCGCCCATCATGCAAGCTAACTCCAACGATCCAGCTAACGAAATACAGTCGGCATTTGCAGTTTCGTCATCCTCTTGGGCGCGGTTAAATGTTGTGTTATATGTATCGTAACAGCCGAAGCTGTCCGGTTCCTGCACTTTTTTGAACAAAGAGAAGCCTTTTTTACTTCTAGAGTTTTTTAACAGCGTTAAAAACGCGTCCTTTAGTAAAGAGGTTCGCTGCTCTTGAGGCAAGGCCCAGAACTCCTTGTCACTCTTTACGAAATTAACGAGCGACGCATTTCCCGCGGCAAGATTTCCTGCCATACGCAGGGTGTCCTTGGCGAAACCTCTCAGGGCCCAGGACCTTTCAAGATCACCCATCGTTTTAATTCCAAAATCTATTTTCTGCAATTGCTCAATCGACAACCTAGGCTTCTTCAAAGAGTCAGGAACCGTTCCGTAGCGCATCATCGAAACGATTCTTTTTTTTGAGGCAACCGAGAAAGTATTAATGAAGGCCTGATGACTGTTAAATACAGCAACAATATCGGGGTTGGAAGACAAATTGGCCTGATAATACGCGTAATCCTTTTTAACAGCCGGCGTGGACATACCGTCTCTTTTGCAGCTGTAAACAAATACGGCAACAAAGAACGTCACCAACCCTAGGCCGGCGAAGATGTAATTTCTAATTTTCATGTGATGTTAGGTTTGAATATGTTTATTGATTTTGAGAATTTAAATTAAGTTTTGCGTAGCCTTTTTGACCTTGATCTGAATACCACAAGAAAAACACACGCCCCAAAAAAGGCTAAAAGTATCAGCGCTGCATATATATAATATTGAACATTCCAGAGGTTAGTCACATTTCGGCTTCCCAGGATAAAATCGATTGTTTCTTTATTCGACATGGCAAGGCTTTTCTTCTGATAAACCATGTCCCTGAACAGGTGCAGAAAATAACTTGACCCTATAAATAAGGCAAATCCAGAAATAAAAGCGCCTACGTAAGTTGTCCTATTGTTTTTCATATCACCAGACTGAAATGTTTAATTACTTTGGTATTCAGCAATCTTCTTTTCCAACTTTTCCTTAAGCTGCGGATATTCGGTCGTTAACATCACCCTGGTTATGTCTGCTTGGATTAGCGGGAGGGTTTGCGATACCTTCCGTCCCAACGGTGAACGACGGAATTTTATCAGTTCGACCAAGTCTTCTTCCGTGTAATACTTGTCGTAAATGATAGGCAGTTCCTTTTCTACGATCCTTTTGGCGGAGGCGGTAGCATCGGTTAATAAAGAGCTTATGTATGCATCGTATCTAGCCTTGTCTCTTACATTATTAGTAAGCTTACTTTCGGCCTTGAAGCCTTGTACGAAATTGGCCATCACCTTCTGAATCACTTGATCTTCGTTTTCCAACTCGATAAGGGTTTTGATCTTTGCCCTTTTTGATGGTGATTGACCCAAGGAAAAGAATGAGACAAACATCAAGCTAAGCGCAAGTAGCGTTTTTATATGAAAGGCCATAGGAAAGTAGGTTTTCGCTGTGTATGAATGGTTTAAGTTATACGAATGTAGGTTGTTCGTTTGATATAACCTAAGAATATTTATTTTATTTTTTTTAAAGTCTCTTCCGCGAATTGCAGATACGCCTCCCCCTCAACTGAGGGGGCTTTTTCGCCAGACCCGATCATGTTTATGCAGAGGTTCCGAGCGTTTGCAGTGTCGCGTTTCAACAGGTAAAGCTTCAGAAGAAGGTATTTGGGGGCAAGCCTAGATGGTATTGAATTCAAGGCTTGATAGTATAAGCTCTCGGCATCATTCAAGTCACCGAGTTCCTGGTAGCTTCGCGCGGCGAACAAAATAGGCTCGGTGCTCGGCAGGAGTAAGCTGCTTTTGTGCAGTACTCCGATGCATTCTCTATATTTATGGTTGTAAAACAAACTCATGCCGTAGTCGAGCAAGAACAGTCCATTTGTTTTTAACTGGGGATACGCTTTTCCGTACAAATTAAGTGCACCAGATTGGTGGGCAGATTCAGTTTTTTTTGCACTGTTCCATGTCGCTATTGCTTCGTTATTCTGCTTTGAAAAAGCAACTGCATAGGCGCTCCAAAAGAAGACTATGGCCAAAAGCAGCCTTCCGTATACCCCTTTTATCAACACCTTTTGGGAAGAAAGGCCAAAGGTGCTAATGGCCGCCAAAAAAATTATGCCAAACGACAGGATTGGCAAACTATGCAGGGGGTAGGAAAATAACGAAAACACCAACAACGCACAAAGGCTTACTTTTAGAGTTCGGACAGGGCTTTGGTTTGATTTTGGACGAGCCTGGCATACAAGGTAGCAAATGAGTAGAAAACAGAACAGGCCTGCGGCACCTAACTCGATGAATATTTGCAATACTTCGTTAAAGCAGTTGTTAGGGAGATCTGCGAAGGCTATGTTCTTTTGATTTGCGTCTGGCGACAGGAAGTAACTCAATTGCCAATCCTGATAATGCTTTGGGAATTCACCATAGCCGATTCCCACAATGGGTGAGCCGAAAGCGTGCTTAGCAGACAGCTCCCATATAAACACCCGCCCTAGAGCGGAGTTCTTCTTACAAATAAGCAGTCCCGCAAAAATCGTCGCAATAACTACAAGAAGAGCGAACTGTGATTTAGCGAAGCGCTGTCTGGTTCTTCCGCTTTCAAATAGGCCCCAATCGAATGCCAGGATGACCGCAAGTGCCAGTAGGGCGGCTCGGGATTCCATTAAAAAGATCGCGATCGAGGTTAGCGCATAAACTATAAGGCGTGCCTTAAAGCGATGTTTTCCTAGAAGGCGGCCGATGACAGGTGTAACCAACAACAAAAATTCAGCGCATAAACCAGAATTTCCCAATGTGCCTTTCAGCGCCAAAAAGAGATGTGTTGAATGGTATGAAGTCGCAAGCTCTGTTACTAGCATCGTGATTTCAATAACATACAAAGCTGCCAGCACGTAAAAAAGTATACCTATATTCTGATTGTTAATGACTAGGCGAATTAGCAAATAGATCGGACATAGCATGAAAAAGTTCATTGTTATCTCGTTGATATAGAGATCGTTTGCGAATCGTATCCTAGACAACAGACACGCTGACACAAATGCCGCAAAAGCGATATCTAGTTTCGTTAGGCTGTAAAACTTTCGAACCGTTGAAATTTCGATAAAAACTCCCGCGCAAACAGTGAGGCTCAGCAACTCTGCAAAGAAATAATGTCCTCCCTTATAAATGGGATAGTTGTATAAGTAAGGATTGAAAAACGTTATTGCGCAAAACGACAATAATAAAAGAGACAAGACGGCAACCTGGGTAGCGCGGACATAACGAACAATGTTGGAATGAGCACTTCGCGATTCTTTAATAAACATTTCTTAAATTGTGCAAGGTTATCGGGGCAGCCCGTTAGCAAATAAATGACGACCTAAACTTAATGATAAAACGGATCAAAAAGAATGCGCTAACGGTAAATACAGTACTGTTCATCTCGGCGATGATTGTATATGCAACCTCGGCTATATTTAACAACGGCTATTACTACTACGACGAACATTATCAATTAATCGAATTTGCCGAACTGAAGGCAGGAAATAATGCTCCATCCGACCTTTCTTGGGAATATAACGCACAAATTCGGTCCGCCACACAGCCCGTTATCGCTTTTTATTTCATGTCTGTTTTTAGATGGTTGGGCTTGACCGATCATTACAAGCTTATGATTGCCTTGAGAATGATCACTGCATTACTCGCTGTCTGTTCGATTACCTATTTCATACAGAGGACACAGCATTTGTTGCACAGCAGTCTTTGGGTGTCGTATCGCTTGACGGCATATTTTTTGTGGTTTCTGCCGTTTGTGAACGTTCGCTTTTCTTCCGAGTCTTATTCCGGCTTAGCGCTTATCTTATCCGTCGCGGTTTTGTTTTCAAGGAATAAAAATCGATACATGTTGTTCGGGCTGCTTTGTGGGCTGAATTTCATTTTTCGTTTTCAAAGCGCGTTTATGTCGTTCGGGATTATTGTGTGGCTTATTGTTGTGCATAAAATCGCGTTAAAGGACCTATTCAAAATAGTAACCGCCCTAGCAACAATGATTTTTGCCGGTTTCCTGATAGATTTTTGGTTTTACAATTCGGCTACCATAACATTTGTAAACTACTACGTCGCAAATATTGTCGATGGTGCAGCATCGAGGTACGGGGTATCGCCTTGGTATTTTTATTTCACAGAGTCGTCCCAGGACGCAACCCTTCCCATAGGCATAGTCATTTGGGCCAGTATCTTAATGTGTTGCCTATTCCGGGGTAAGAGCCTCATTTGCTGGATCATCGTTCCTTTCTTGTTGGTGCACGCTTTGACTCCACACAAGGAGTTACGGTTTTTATTTCCGCTTGCAAATATTGTCCCGTTATTCATTCTGTCTGCTTACGATTGCTTGCAACATTTACTCGGCCCCTGCAAACATCTAAAGTGGCCGAAGATGTCCGCGGTCTTTTTACTCTCTGTTCTGAACAGCGGTGCCTTGCTGGTAACTGTGTTTTCTCCCGCAAACAACGATGGAATGATGAACATAACCGAAACGATTCATGAGACCTACCGTGGCAAGGACGTTATACTTTGGATCGTCGGTAACGAAAATCCTTATCACCCGATTCCGCCGAATCAGAAGTTTTACCTTGACAAAAATGTGCGGACGCTGCCTCTCGAATTACTAAGTGCGGCGAGATTTAATAGGAAGTACACGAACCTGATACTCATTCAAGAACGGTATGTAGATTTGTATTCGGAGCTGTTTGAGTCATACAGGCTGAAAGATGTTACGAGGAGCATTCCTGCATGGATTAGTTATTTAAAAGGGCTTGACGGACGCCGGGACGACCCCCTGTTGCTATATGAGCTAGAGCTGTAAGAACCCTACCACCATGCCTGCTTGCCGTTCTGGTATGTAAAGATTCTCGTGTCCCGAAGATCTGTGGAGAGCAGGTACAATGCGTTTGATGGTACGTTCCTGAAATGCAGTTCGTCGGTCCTTGCCACCTGGGTTCCAATAGGCTTCCACTTTCCGTCTATCCAGTAGTTTAATGTGTATGCTTTACCGGGAACAATCCCGTGTTCTCTAGGATTGTCGATCTTGGGCAGCAACGTAATGCTGTCTAGTTTTACTGGCTTCCCTAAATCCAAGGCTATCCACGAGGACGTCAAACCGGATTCATAGCTTGTAAAAGCATTGCCGTCTACGGCTTTGCCCAACCCTTCTTCTTCAGCGAAAGTTGCCCCGAACGGCTCTCCTGAAAGCCGTTTTCCCAATGAATACACGTTGAATTCGGCAACGCTGCATTTGTTTTTCGCAGAAGAAATGAATCTGATATACCTGAAGGTTTTATTGCTGGTAGGAATGATTTTGTTCAAGCCTGGCAGGGCCCTGACTTTAAACTCGTAAAGATCGGTCCGGTCTGAAAAGTCCCTCTTATTCGCGCCCTGAAGCCTTCCCTCGGTCATATTATCGGTCATATAGCTTTCGGCAACGACAGGGTAGATTCTTTGACAATAAAAATCGCGGATACGGTGTCGCGTGTCGGCAATTAAATCGTGAATGCTTCCATCCTTGTTGAGGATGAAAGGCGGATTGGCAGGGACAACCCCGTTCCTGCTAAAATACGATGGCATAAAAACTATGCCGCCTTCAACCTTATCAAAAACGGCGCTTTGACCGACCAGTTTGCTCCATGCGATCGGTTGCCACTTTTCGTCGTCAAAAACGGACAGATAGGCGAGGCGTGTTTTAGCGTTGTTATTAATTCTATTGAGAACCAGCTTCACCGTGTGCACTTTCGCGTATTCGTCTGTCACGTCCATGGTATACGGGTCGTCCATGAGCTCGGGCAAAGTTTCGCTTTCGTTGGCCACGCCGGCCAGGCTTAAGGGATTGGCGATGAAGGTATGCCTATAGACCTTGCCTCTGACTGTTCCTGGCCGATGCGGGGTGCCGGGATCGTCTTCTGCGGCAAGAAATGGTATCGCCTTGCCCTTTTCGTTGATTACCACGTCCCAGCTGTGCCCCTGGCGCCGATAGGGCCAGTGAGGCAAAAAGTCAAAGGTGACGGGAATGCCTAAGGATCGCATGGTATAAATACCTAAATCAACCATTTCCCTGCAAGACCCTGTCCTGTATTTAATCAGGGTATCTGCATTGTAGTGTGGCAAAAATGTCGCGCGGTTGCTTAAAACCCATCCTTCTTTAATTAGCTCGTCATTTACCAGGGCGCAAGCAGCAACAACATCGAGTTTTTGCTTTTTTGAATCGAGGATAAAGCTGAACTTTTTGTAAATATCCATGCGGTTATAGCACGGCGCCTCGTCGTCTATCCTGAATGGCAGAACGTAGTTGCAAAACTGTTCGAAGTCGTAAGATTTCGCCCAAGGGCGTTCACCCCATTCCTTGAAAGCGGCATCGATGTTAGATATAAGTTGTTCCGCTTTCAGCTCCTTAAGGTCGTACTGAAAGGAAAGGTCGCCCTTGTCGTATGGCCCATAAAGCTTGGAGAAGGAATTCATAATGTATTCGCCGTGATCAAGATCCCTCATGACAAACGCGGGATAGTCCATGTATTTTTTAAGGAGCTCGCCGGTATAGTAGCCCCTTCCGCGATAGTTGTCCACGAGAAACAGCGCCGCTCGGAGCTTCAGGCTATCGCTGGCGGAGCCCGAATAGTGGCTGATAAGCTCGGCGATCTGAGAGCGATTAGCGCCTGATTCCTCTACGGACCTCTGAATATTTGCCGGAAGCCTTGGTTGCCGGCAAGAAATAACAAGCACGCTCGACAATAAAAAGAGGATAATTCGCATTTTAGGTGTGATAAGTTTTTTATATTTAAAACTAATTAAAAATACCTAAGCCTGAACCAAATGAAATCTTTTTTTACTTTTTTGGCATTTATTTCTTGTGCGCTAGGATGCACGCAGGCAAAAAAAGAATGCAGCACGATTTTTCTCGGCGAGCGGTGGAGATTTAAAATTGGCGACTCCAAGAGCTATTCAAGCCCCGGGCTCGACGATTCCGGCTGGTCGTTGATAAAAAACGATGAAACATTTGAACAGCTGGGGGTAAGCAATGATGCCGGTGACGGGATTGCGTGGTACCGGTATAAGGTGGTTATTCCTTCGGCAATGAGGAAACACGGGGGAGCGAAAAAGCTAGAGTTTTATTTGGGGCTCATAGGTGACCGGGACCAGTTTTTCCTCAACGGCAATCTTATCGGCGGAAACAACGTCGCAGGAGACACGTCGTTCGTTTCCGCGGCTTCCATGCCCGATCTGACGCGCAAATATGAAATTCCTATAGGAAGCAGGCTGATAAATTGGGATGGGGAGAATCTGATAGCCGTTAGGGTTCTTAGCAAGCAAAAGGCTGGTGGCGGCATGACTTCCGACGTGTTTATAAAGACGTCGACATTCGAATTAGTCCGGGGCTTCAAGTTGGCGGCAAGATGGAAGTTCAAAGCAGGGGACTCCTCCGGTTATAAAAACATCGATCTCAATGACAAAGAGTGGCGCTCAATTTCCAGCGGCGAAGTTTGGGAGAGGCAGGGACATAACGGGCTTGACGGCTTCGCCTGGTATAGGCAGGCCGTAGATTTGACAGGTTTAAGCTTACAAATTCGACAGTCCAACAATTCGACAGTTAGGTTTTTGATCGGCAAAGTGGACGACACCGACCAGGTTTTCCTAAATGGTGAGCTGATAGGAGAGAACGGGTCAACAGCGAAACCCGGTTATGCCGGCAATATTCGCTTTAAGGACAGGTCGACCTTAGCGGGTCTGGACAGAATGTATGACTTAAGCTCAAACGACCGGCGGATAAAATGGAGCGGGAAAAACGTGTTGGCCGTTCGAGTTTTTGACAGCGGGGGTGACGGCGGCTTAACAGGAAGGCCCCAGGTTGCGGTGCTTGGTTATGACAACAACACCAGGGTTGACCTGTCCAGGCTCTATAAGATAAATGGCAATAACGTGTTGGACACGGTTGCTGTTTTGTATAACAACAACGCTGCTAAGTTTAGGGGCAGAGTGAAATATGATGTTCAAAGTACCGGTTTTGCGAGGAAAATCGAACGCGATTTTGACGTGGAAATCGGTCCCAGGGATTCTCTGGCTATTCCTATATCGATACCGTATACCAGGGAAAAGACAACCTTAAAGTTTTTTTTGGACGACGAATCGTCGTCAACTATCTTTTATAATGAAGTGAGGCTGCCTTTCGTACTTTTCAAATGATGACCATGTTCAATTATATAAGAGCAAAACTTTTGCAGCTGGACAAAACCATACTACTAGCAATTTTCCACCTTTCTCTCCTTGCATGCTTATACGCACTGCTGTCTATTTATTGTAGGAAAAGCTACGCGATGCCGAGCCAATCCAACTTGCTCCATTATGACGCGTACTGGTATTTCTCTATCAAGGAGTTCGGGTATTATTACCAGCCCAACGCGGGTAACAATGCCGCCTTTTTTCCCTTATTTCCCTTGGTTTGGAGCTATTTTGACTTCAGCAATCTAGGCATCAGTCTTTTTAATCTCGCGGTTTTTGGCTGTTCGTTTGTTGTCCTGCTGAAAGTCGAAAAGCTAAAGGCCGGATTCTTGCTGATGCTTCTATCGTTTCCCTCGTTTATCTTCTTCGCTCTGCCTTACTCCGAATCGCTGTTTTTTCTTTTCTGCACCATACTTATCATCGGGTACAGAAAAAAATCGAACCTGCTAATCTGCATAGGCCTCTTCGGCGCTTCGTTGGTCCGGTCGGTTTGCATGATATTTTTGCCGGCTATAATCATATGCGAGTTACTAACCGCAACATTCGAACGAAATTCTATTATAAAAGCGGTCTGCAAGTTGTTGGCAAGTACCGCGGGCTTTCTGTTGGCATCCTGGTATTTGAAATGTGCCACTGGAAAGTGGTTTTATTTTATTGAGATCCAAAAATATTGGAATCGGCATTGGCTTGTCCCTACTTTTCCGTTGACCACAATCTCTCCAGCGCGGGTTCTTGGCGTAGACGCTGTTACGCTCCTTTTGGGCTGCATAGCGATTTACATCTGCATCAAAGCAGCCGTAATAAGGATTCGGCGGAAAGTTTCTGAATCTGCAACAGAGAATCGCGACCTAGATCCTTCGGTCTTAATGTCCGCATTGTATATGTCGGGAATGTCTATCCTAGATGTCGTCTTCAGTTATAAAAGCAATGGGGGCACTAACATTTGGAGCCTGAATCGTCACGTGATGTGCACCCCGTTTGCCTTAATCTTCTTGGTCTATCTATTTAAGCACTTTAATCCACTACCGCTTGAACGCTTAGGCCTTGCCCTGCTCATTGTATTGGGGGTGTTTTTCACGGGCGCTTTCGAATATCCTAATCTAAGGGTTTTAGGTTTTCTTGTAATGTTTTTTTCGACCTTAATTGCTCTCAAACATCATAAAGCTGCTTTGGGGTTTTTCGTCATCTACTATTTGCTCGCGATATTTTTGCAAACCGCGTTTTACGCCGAGTTTTTAAACAAGTTGTGGTTGGGGTAATGAAAGCGGCTTCTGAGAAGAGCGTCGAGATTACCAGTCGTAGCCGTGACGCAGGAGCTTCTACCTCTTTGCTCACGACAACAGGGTCTCCCTTCTGCTCACAAGGAAAATAGCACTTATACTTGGCGGCGGGGTGTTTAGCCAATTCACCGACAAGGCCGCGATGTTGCCGGCGTGTTTGAAAGAATAATCATAGACGTTACCTGGCGAAGGAAGCGCCTGGTCGAATAACCTCTTATCCCGCCGATGGTGCGTTTCTCGACACGAATGTCATCTCTTTTGCTTTAATATTTTTGCTCGTGTGCAAGATAGCGCGCCTGGGGCGAAGGTCGACATCTTGTCGGCGCGCTATCTGGGAGAAATCTCTCCTATTTTCCTATCTAGTGCGAAAACGTCGTGCGCGTATTGGTGAAGTTCGTGGTAACCTTGGTGCTCACATTGTAATCGTAGGTGTCAGCAGGGAGTGCGTGGGAGAGTTGCAGAGAATTTGCCGTAAGCGACGCGATGGTGACTGTTGAACTGGTGCCCCCCGAGCTGACCATCACGAGCTGCGTCTTGTCCGTAGAGAGCTGCCACGCGCCAGCCGAGCCCGAGGTCGTTCCCGTCGTGTAGGTGCCGTTGTCGTAGAAGGTGATCGGCGCGAGGTATTCCGCGCCCGCCCACGACGGGGGAGTGATCCAGTTTCCCTGCGTCGTCTGCCATTCCATGGCTCCCGGCTTCCAGGCCGCGGTGGTAAGCAGGCTTGACTTTTCCTTTGCCTGTTCTGATTTCTTGCAAGACGCCAGGGACGATCCCCAGAGCAGCGCCGCAAGTAGCGCGTAGGTTCTGATTGCTTTCATGAGCTGGTTTGATTAGTTGATGTTTGGATTGTTTATCGGGGAACAATATAGGCAATAGTTATCATATATGATAACTATTTGTCGCAAAATAAGTTGGACATTTCCCCTCATGAAAGCGCGGGAAAAAGAAGACGGGGATTTCCTGGCGGCGCTGGGTTCCAGGATAGCGGCGATACGGAAGGAGAAGGGGGTCACCCAGGTGGAGCTGGCCTATCGCTGCGACATCGAGAAGTCGAACATGCGGAGGATCGAGGCGGGTAACACCAACGTCACGGTTCTGATGCTGAAAAGAATCTGCACCGCGCTCGAGATTCCTATGAACGATCTGTTCGTTACTCAATAGCACAATAAGTAGAAGAGGCGTATATACATATTGTCCAATGGAATAGAGAACCACGCGGTTTGCTCGCCTGTATGTTAATTGCCGTTGCTATCGGTGTCATTATCCCGCGTTGCCTTGCCATGCATGCGCTCTGGTATTTATGGATTCTGTCGAGAATGTCTCAGACGCCAGGAGCCTGTTTTCTTACAATTCTTTTTATGATCTCAGCCTTTATGGAGTCCTGGGTCGCGCTGTCGTACTTTACCTTTATTCTGTACCCCTTCATAGTTTTATCTTCGGAATACCTATCCGCCGAGTCGGCGAATAATAAGGATATCCGTTCCGGCGCAATTAAAAGGACCTTCTCCCTTTGCTCAGCTGAGAGAGATTGGTTGACCTTTTTTTCTATCTGAAGCAGCTTCTGTGGCTTGGGCGAACAGACGACAATCCTGGCATGGCCCGCGGCCAGGCACTTTCTAATGTTATGCAGCTCCCACTCTGCACCCGTGGATACGGACACCTCCACGGCTATCGTTTCGGTTCCTTTCTGCAACAGGACATCTATCTGCCCCAAGCCGTCCTCGGTAGGGACTTCCAAGTTGGCCTTGTAACCGTGCTGTTCCGCCATTGCCTTTATGAGGTTTTGCAGATATCGATGCTCCCGCATCTCGCTCCTATTGGGCCTTTCGGTCTCAGCGGACGAAGCATATTTGTCGGGGGCGCTTTCGCTGGGCAAATCGTGTCTCGCTATCGCTGGCGGAGATTGTGACGTTGGCTCCTGATCTGAAGCGCTATCAGCCGCGGGCGATACTTGAACGCTATAGCGATCGCGGGAGTGCTCGATGCACGCGGCTTTTTGTCCCGCGTCTTCGCTCGCCTGCACGATGCTCAGGTTAAAGTCCGCGTCCGCGGTGTTCACCCTCGCCACCGCCTCGCCAACCCCGAGGTTTTGCAGGTCGTCGGCATTAAACCCGCCGAAGCCCTCCTGCATCCGCCGGGCGTCGGTGTCCGAGAGACGAAAGCAGATGCGGGTACCCGCGTTTGACATCAGCGCGCTGGCGATATCGCTGTCGTTGCGCTGCACCTGCTGCATGTCCTGGTGCGCCAGCACCAGGCCCAGGCCGAACTTGCGCCCGCCGCTGAGGATATGGCCCATGCTCTCTGTAACGAAGTTGTGGAACTCGTCTATGTAGCAAAAGAAGGGGACGCGGTCCCGCGCGGATTGCTGCTGTCTTGCCATCGCGCACTGCTGCAATTTAGCGACGATGCATGCGCCGAGCAGGTAACTGTTTTCAGCGCCCATCAGTCCCTGCGAGAGCTTCACGAGGACGATCTTGCTGGAGTCCATCAGGGAGCCGAAGTCCAGGCCCCGATGCTGGCAGATCATGTTGCGGATCGCCCTGGGGCGCAGAAAGCTGTCAAGGCGGGTCAGGATCGAGCCGATGGACGCCGACTTTATCAGGGGATATTCGGTCTGCCAGTAATATTTGATGTCCGCGTCGGTGCAGGTGGCGAGCTTTAGGCTGCGGTAGGCGGGCTCTACCAGGAAGCGGCGAAGCTCGCCCAGATGTCCCGGCGTAGAGTTGTACAGAAACGCCATAACGGCGTTGGCAAGTATCGAGTTTAGGTTGTCGCCCCAGGAAGTGTTGAACCTTCTGAAGAGCGACACGAGGTCGCTGGCGAGCAGTTCTCGCTCCGCGTCGCTGTGGGCGGAAAGGATGTTGAAGCCGACTGGGTATCCGGCGTCCGAAGGGTCGATAAGGACGACGTCCTGCACGCGCCCGGCAGGGATGGAATCCAGAACGAGGTCGATGAGGTCCCCGTGGGGATCGAGGCAGCAGAGCCCCATGCCGTTCCGTATGTCTTGGAGCATGAGAGAATGCAGCAGCGTGGACTTGCCCACGCCGCTGCCTCCCAGGATGTGCACGTGCTTCGTGCGCTGCATCACGCCTATGCCGACCGCGGCAGAGCGCCCCTGGTGCTCGTTGATTCCCAGGACGTAGCTTTCGTCGCTTAGGTGCTCAGGCGCGCCTTTCGTGGCGCGCCCGTTTGCAAGCAGCCTTGAAAGGCTGGCGCTCGGCAGGTGCGCGAAGGCGGCAAGTTCCCTTACGTTCAGGATCATTCCCAGCCGGCGGGTTTGCCGGCCTGCGATGTCCCTTAGGCGCAGTTCGAGGCTGTAGTCGTGGTTGGGCAGCGCCAGCAGGGAGTTCGCTGGCGAGATTGATGCCAGCACGATGCAGCGCACGCCGTGCTCCGCCAGGTGTTGCGCCGCCTGGCCCGTCTCCGCTATGGTAAGCACCCGCAGACTTGCGCCGACGAGAGGCAGCGCGGTCTTTTCCTGCGCGAGCCTGGGCATTTCCGGCGCGTTATAGAAGAACGACCCGTCGCCCCGGTTGTCGGTCACGGAATTGTTGATGCTTTCCGCCCAGGCGTGACGCAGGCCGCAGAAAAGCGCCTGCACGACGACGGCCTCCCGCTCCCGCAGTTGCGAGATGACTCCGAACAGGGGAGTATAGGGGTCTTGTCCCTTGCCTTCGAATCCGGCCATCGGGCGCGTGAACTCCTCGCTAAGCCCGAAGTCCGAGGCGCAAAATCCGCCTCCTCCCTTCATGAGCGCGGCGAGCATGTCGTCCCGAACTTCCGAAACAGCGCATTCTGGCAGATAGGCTTCCAACTGCGCCCTGAGCCAGTACGCGCCGCCCGAATTGCAGGCGAACTGCAGCGTCACTAGAGCGCTCGTAGCGATAAGCTCGAAGCTGATCGTCTGCCTGCCCGACGCCAGCATAGCAAGCAGACGCTCAATGGAGGCAGCGTTTGCCGAATACGTTTTCGGGATGGAAACCGCAAAAATCACGTTATCCCCCGTGATCGCTGCTTTCGTACGCCAAAGGTTGCGGCGGATCGGGGATGGTTGGCGAGCTATCGGTTGCGGCAGTCGTTGCACCGGGCATCAGCCTGTGCCACCAGCTTGGCCGTATCCCGTCATCGATTATCGGGCCCGGCACGAAGTGTCCGAAGAACGGCTCGAAGGCCGGTTCCAGGTCTACAGGCGACTCGAAGAGGTGCCAGCCCCTGCCACGCTGCTCCCACTGGTAGAACTGCTCGGTAAGTGCCTTGCGGTATTCCATGCTACGACAGGTGCTGTTGCGCCAGCGGCGCTGTTGGTCGGATGCCGTGCGTCGGCTGCACGGTAGCGGAGAGTTCGGTGATGATGTCGTTCACGCTGTTCTGGAACATCAGGCGCGTGTCCTTCCTGAACATGGTCTTTTCCTTGTCCTCGAAAAGCGCGCTCATAATCCTGCTTACGAAAAGCCATTCCAGGAAGCCGGAGCGCTCGTACTGGAACCACCACGTGATGAAGAAGCTCCTGCCGAACGGGGCGGCGCAGACGTAGTACACGTAGCTGCGGTAGCAGATGACGAGATATTCGCGCTTTACGCTGAAGATGCCGGAGGTGGACAGGTTCGCACGGTAGACCTGCACGTCCGCGGGATACTCGTATGACTTTATCCTTTCCTCGAGCTTCTTGTAGAACTCCTTGGTTGAGAGCTGGAGGTCGGCAAAGTGCCGGTAGGTGTGGTTGAGAGTTGTTGTCGACATTTTGAAGGTTTTTGGTTGTTGCTTGATATAAAGCTACTTACAACAATTTAAAATTCCAAATGCTTGTTTTTTACAACCTGCATCTCTAACTTTAATTAAGTTTTAACCTAAGCCGTCATTCGCATGGACCCTTTTTACCAACAGCCCTATTCGTTCCCGCACCTGCACTGGAACTGGAATCTTCTCGAACTCATGATGACTCACCCGATACTGGGCCTAATACTGGGCGTGCTGCTTCTTCGCGGCGTGTTCCGCTGGTTCTTGGGCATAAAGAGGCTGAGCAGCAAGCAGGATCGATATATGGAACTGCTCGAGGAGCACAACGCCCTGCTGAGGAGGCAAAACGACATGCTGTCGCGGCACGACAGCGTGCTCGGCAAGCTCGGCGAAAAGTACCTTTCCTAACGGCGCACGATATCCCCAACATGACGGCGCAGCCGGCGTGCTGGGGATTCGGCGCAACGCCTCGCAGCGCGAGCCGTAAAGAGGCGGCGCAGAGCAACGGAGCCGACTGCGAGCTGAGGGAAACGTCCTTGCAGGGGCAGCGGAGCGACTGCAAGGTATGTCTTACACAAGCAGGACAAGTCAGTGTGCGCCGTGGGGGCTGCTGGCGCGCGGAGTGGCGCATACTACTTGGCCAGCGCAGCGTTTCCCGATTGAGCAGGCGAGCCTAACACGAAACCTGCTTGGGTTTTCAGGAGCGCGCAAAGCAAGCGCTGAAAAGACAAAGGCAAGGTTTATGAAACGAGCGCAATCGCGATGAAAAATCATGACAGGAAAAAAGCATCGGCGCTTGTGGCACTGACTGAATAGTGGGTGCCACAAGCGTCCATGCCCTGGCGTTATTTTTTATGTGATTGCGGTGAGTGAAATACCTTTTTTCCTCCTATGAACTAGAAAAAGGTACTAATTGTTATGCTTTTTTAATATTAGGACGTTATGTTTATGATAGATTTTATAGGTTAGATTTGTTCTATAACGCTTTTCTAAAATAGATGTCAATTTACATTTTTGCTTTTTATTGCATTTTAATGAACTCAAAACCGAATTATATATATCGTTTTTACAAGTTGAACTTTCTATGCTGGTTATTGTTTTATATTGCAATTTCCCAAATAACTCTAATATTTTAATGAGTTCGATATATTTTTCATTTTCAAACGCTTGTAGTTTGGTCTCGAAAATTTCAGATTTGATATTACGAAGACTATCTGTAACGCCCTTGAAAGTAATGATAATTAGATATCCATTTTCGCTAACCAAATCCCACGCCTGTTTAATAAAATTATGGTATTTGTGTTTGTTTTCTGGGATCGAATGAGATAACAAGACCAACGTCCACTTTTTTTTAATAGAACATGGGAATGTTTTGTTGATAACTGGTATATCAACTGATCGTAAGCTTTCTGCTTTTCTTTTATCTTTTTCAACTGCTAAGTATGAACGAACAGATTCCTTAAACGCGAGTGCTGTAGCTGAACTACCTGCACCGATATCAAGCATAGTATCAATATTTTTAGTTTCAAGAAATTTGGAAATAAAGCCCTTTATAATGACTTTTTGATTGTTTCTATAATTTTCGGAAACAATAACCTTCACTAAGAATATTATATCATTGATTTTATGAAAGTCAAAATGGTTAATTAATTATTTTTTATGGCTCTTTGAAATGATAATCGATATTTTTATATTAGTTAATAAATTGAAAATCAAATGGAAGCACAGGTTTTATCCAAGCGACTGGTTGACATCGGAGATGTTGAACCATTGAATGAAAATGACTTACCGGTTATGGGTGAGATTTATGACGTTTTAAGAAGGCATAATGCTTTGCAAAGGTTTGGGGTAACGTTGTTACATGAACATTTTGAGGTCGCGGACGACGAAGTACTTATAGAAATGACTGACAGAAAAACAAGAATTCAAACAATCACGCCCGTTGATAAAAATAGTCCCCTGCTGGTAGATGCTATAGAAACTTGTTGGAGATTAGATACAGGTTTTCCTGTACAAGCATGTAGTTGTGTTAAATATGGGGACGACCACTCACATCAAAGTAGAGGCTAGCTTTCATTACTCTCTATGTCTATTATTTTAGCACTAAACGGTTTACTGCTTAATCCATCAATTAGTAGTTTTATATAAACTGCAAATCGTCCCTGGCAAACAAAATCACTTTGTTTAAAAACGGGATAAAACTCCTGTTCCATTATTTTTCCGTCGCTTGCACTGAGGCGAAACGCAATCACTGTTCCTGCATTTCCGAGTATCGCGCTACATACATCCTCGGATAATTGCTCTAAATACTGGTGTGCTAAAAACAAAGAGACGTGGTATTTTCGCACCTCAGATAACATATTGGCAAAAGATGTTGTTATAAAGCTATGGCACTCATCTATATATACCATAAAAGGCTTACGTTGGTCTGGTGAAAACCTTGCTCTCCGCATTGCCGCCGCCTGTATTGCGGTAGTCAAAAGACTTCCCAATATTTGCGACACATCTTCCCCGATTAATCCTTTGCTCAAGTTACAGACAAGAATTTTGCTTTCATTCATTATTTTGTCCATGTCTAACGTTTCCTGCTGTCCAACTATCTCGCGCAACACTGTGTTCGATTGGAACACCCCCGCTTTGTTGAGAATCGGCATGATTACGTCGGTCCTCAGCGTCGGCGAATACCTATCGTATTCGTTATGCCAGAAAGAGAGAATTGCGGCATCTTCCGTGTAATGCAGTATCAGGTTCCTGTACTGCGGGTCTAGCAGCAGCGGAGTTATGTCTAGCAGCGTGGCTGTCGGATAGTCCAGCAGCGTTAGAATGCAGTATTTCAATACGTACTCGAGACGTACGCCCCAGCTGTCGCTCCATATCTTCTTGAACGACATGACTATTTCCGATGCTATGACGTGTCGTTGCTCTTTTGGCACGTCGTGCAGCGGGTTAAAGCCCGTGCGGTGGGCTGGCTCGGTTGCATCGAAGTAGATGATATCCTTCTTTCGGTGTTCTGGAATCTCCTCGAGGAGCTTCAGGCATGCGTCGCCGTGCGGCTCTATAAGACATACTCCGTAGTTCTTGTATATGTCGTCAATCGCCATGTTAAGCAATAGGGTCGTTTTACCAACCCCTGTCTTTCCGAGCACGTAAATGTGGCTATATCGGTCTTGCAGCTTGATGCCGAACAGTTGGTTTGCGTTTCGCCAGTTGGTGTAGCCTATGGGGGTGAATGGTTTTGAATGGTCATGCACTAAGGCATGATAGAAAAAATACTGCTGGTAAGGTAGCAATGTAAAAAGGTGGATTTATACGGCCTGTGCTTCACTACCAAAAGTTGCCTTCGAAGACCATACTGTTTGTATTCCTCAAAAAGATTATGCTATGCTGAATCCGCTAGACAACAGACAAAAGAACAACGTACCAAAAGCGGAGCCTTGCTGTCTGTTGTCTAGCAACACAGACGTTGTGCAGGGTTCCGCTTTTGGTTTTCCGGAGGTGGAGCGGTCGGTCGAGGAACAGATTGACCTATTGGCGCAGATAATTGTAACGGCTTATTTCTACAGAAAGCGAAACACAAACTAACGCCGCGAAGCGCGCCGTCATATACTGCCGGGTATCCACCAGGGAGCAGGTTGACGAGGGAAACTCTCTTGTATCGCAGGAGCGTATTTGCCGCGAGTACGCGGAACAGGAAGGATATGACATAGCTGAAATATTCATCGAAAAGGGAGAGAGCGCCAAAACGGCGGATAGAAAACAGCTGCAACAGATGCTCGCCTTCTGCGAAAGCAGGAAGAACGGAATTAATGCGGTGATAGCCTACAAGGTTGACCGCATTAGCAGAAACATCGCAGATTATAGCCACATCAAGGTACGACTAAAGAGGAGAGACATACAAATCAAGTCAGTAACTGAGTACTTTGAGGACACCCCTGCCGGCCGCTTTATGGAGAACATAATCGCTAACGTCAGCCAGTTCGACAACGAGGTGCGAACCGAGCGGTCTGTGGGCGGCATGAAGGAAGCGGTACAGGAAGGGCGCTACGTATGGAAGGCGCCTATTGGTTATGAAAATATAAGGATAGACAAGGCCACGATAGCGCCAAGCCATGCCGCGCCGCTCGTTCTCGAAGCGTTTGAAATGATCGCGGAGCGACTGTATTCGACGGAAGTGGTTCGATTACTTATGGCCGAAAAGGGGCTGGCTGACAGAATCGGCAACCCGATCAACCACGCGTATTTTTACCGATTGCTGCGAAATCCATTATATAAGGGGGTAATCGAGAAATTCGGCATGACGGTGCAGGGGACCTTCGAAGCCATTTTGCCCGTCGATCTTTTTGAAACGGTGCAGGGCATATTGAAAGGTAAGAAAAACAAAACGCGGCATTATTTGAAGGAAAACCCGGACTTTCCTCTTCGCCGATTCATAAAGCACGAGACCGGCAAGCTGCTGGTAGGCTATTGGTCAAAAGGAAAGACGAAACGCTATCCATATTACTCGTTCGGACTACCAAACACGACCATAAGGAAAGAAGCCTTGGAACAAAAGTTTTTAGACCTGTTGCAAACTCTGGCTTTTGACACTGCCCACATAAATTTGCTCCGGGAAGCGCTGGAGAAGCATTTCGGATTGCAGGAAAATAATAGCGCGTTGGCCGCGGTGGCGATCAAAAAAAGGATTGAAGAAATAAACACGCAGATAGATAAGTTCCTAAATTTAATCGGCAGCACCACGATAAAGGAGGACACGTTAACCCTAAGAATAAAACACCTGGAAGCTGAACTGGACGAATTAAAGACCCAATTGTATGTCGGCAAAGCGAATGAAGTAAGCATTGCTGAACTAATGCGAGATGCCGTTGAAATATTGAAAGCGCCTCATGTATTTTGGCAGTCCGGCACTTTGGAAATAAGGAAACTCTTTCAAGAGTTCGTTTTTACCAAGGGTGTATTATGGGATGGCAATATTTTACGAACACCGAAAATAGCCAGTGTTTTTAAAGTAAAAGAGGTGTTTGACGATGGTAAATCGTCTAGAGTGGACTCTGGGCTCCCAGAAAAAAACACCCTGTCAACCGATACATTTACTTTACTGTATGATGACCTCTTGGAAAACAGAGGGTTTTGGGAGGCGGTAAGGGGCGATTTAATAAGGGTTAGGCAAATAACTAAGAAACAAGCCTGAAAACAACACGGATACATGTCCACAGTGCGTGTAGTTTCAAGAGTTAATCAGGGCGTCATTTATAAGCCAGTTAATACTTCATAAGAGAATGTTACGTGCGGTGGAATATATTCGGTAGAGTTAACTTCGCTCTGCACTTCATCAATGGTGATTATGCAAAGTAGGCCATGGGTGTTCATTAGAACAACGCTTTGACCGACGACAGGCTCGGCAGCACGAGCCGGTGTTAAGAATGAATCAACGGCTTGTCGATCATAATTCGGTATTGTGATTAAGCCCAAGGCTTTAAGTTCGTTATCAAAGTAAACGTAAATGCTATTATGACTACGCTCAGCGAATTTAATTTTAAACTCAAACTCGCCTTGACCTACAGTAAAATACCTTTGATTTTTATGTTGAAACGTGATGCGCCCATTTAGGGCCGGGTTCGCGTAATTCGCGGGATTACGCAGGGCATCGGCGCGTTCGATTCTTGTCGCTCGCTTGCGAATTTCTGCCAACGTCACTGCATTTGCCTTATTGGCTGGCAAGCCTTCAACCCACCGCCAAACAGCGTCAACTTGCGCTGCTCCTGCAAACTCGTTTTTTTCGGGACGGGCGTTAAAGTTGAAGCCTTTGGGATTATGGCCTATGAGCCAAGCGGGCAACTTGTTTTCAGGATTTCGGACAAAGACTACTGACAGCCAATTAGCGGGTTTATTGCTGAAGACACCACCAATCCATTTATTCTCAATGCCAACCCCTGAATCTGGCATATCGTTCGCACGGGAGACGTAATTCTCGTCTATAATTAATAAAACATGAGAAGAGTCTGTTATCTCCTGCATAAAACCGCTGAGGCTGGAACCGTAGTCTACCGTTTCGTCAATCTTCACGTTATAACCAATCAGGTGGAGTTGGCTTGCAAACAGCCGAACCCATTCGCGATGTTCGGTTGATGTCCATGCGTAGGAGATAAATAAGTCTGCGGCCATAGGTACTTACATATTACTGAAAAACCAATTTGTATTACTCTTTATTAGGAGAAGATTTTGATAATAAGTTTTGATAAAAAGCGTCCACGCTATCAAAGTCGATAATCATGCTGTCTATCGCGATTAGGCATTCGCCAACCTTATTGCCAAGTTCGCCAAAAATATCTATGTTCTGGTATTTTTGCGTGCCGTCTCCGACTTCTCGAGTTACGGAATAGAGCTTAGTGCCCCACTGTGGATAGACAACGGACAACAGAAGGTTTCCGCCAATTTCGTCGGGATAGGTTTCTTCGGAAACTATATTGGCCAAGACTTGAAATGGCGCGCGCCAATAAGCATGGCGCTTCGTCTTGTTTTTTTTAATCTCCAATACAACCAGTTCGCGAATCGGTTCCTTATGGCTTCCCATCAGTACGCAAGTAAACGATTTTAGATCGTTAAAGTACAAATCGATACTGTAGTCCATAACGTCTTCCTTCATTTTGGCGGTTACCTTGCCGATAAACAGCCTCCCGCTTTTGGGGCAAACGCCGCAGATTGTTATCTCGCCCGCATTGCGAATGGACATGTTGTGCATTCGCAAAATGGTTGCCGCAGACCGAAGTATACTTTCACCGTCCGGCAAAAGTCGGTTGGTAACACCGCCCCCGCCGAGATTGCCTAACACAGTATTCAGTGTCGCAAATGTGTTTACCGCCAGCATGGTGCTTCCCGCATAGGCAAAAGTTAAGGAAGAGCGGTGCAATATAGTTCCGTAGCCATTACCAGAGAGTTGCTTGCATACGACGCTCAGTTCGAATATTTTGTTACCCTGCAACGTGGCTCCTGTTTCAAAAGATATTTTTGTGTCCGAGGCTGTCCAAATGCTCGGCGTTTTAGGTGATTCGTTGTTGAACCAAGATGCAACGATAGTCATGATTTTAATTGTTTAATGAGCATTTTAAAGATAGCCATTATCATGAAGGGGAAGACAAAGATTTTTCGGGTAAACCAAATCCAATAAAAAAGGTATTACCAAAAGTTAAATCCACAAGACGTGTTTATCGACAGGTCTACTTTACTTACTACATCCGATCCCTACGGTAAAATTGTCGTATGGAAAAAGGAACTCGACCTATTCCAAATAGACTAGTGCATCACCGCCGACTGCGAGGATACAAGCAGACGGAGGTGGCTAAGTTGCTCGGGCTGTACGGCACCGTCCCGCTCCGAAGTTGGGAGAAGGGAAAATCCATGCCTTCGGGCGTCAACCTGGTAAAGCTAAGTGTACTGTATCGCACTTATCCCAACGACCTCTACCCAGACTATTTCAGGAAGGTAAAAGCCGAAATGGACACAGCGGAGCTGTGCTTCTTTGAGGGGCGATACCCTGTCCTTTAGAGGGCCTTATGTCTTTTACCGGACAAAACACAGTGTGGGTGGCTAGATATATCGAACGATAGTGCGAAAGCTATAAAAAAATCGAGCGAGCGAACGAACGATTACAATTAATAGAAAACAAATCATTATGGAGCGCGCACACTTTAACCAATTCTATACACAGGAGCAAATCAGTCTGGCCAACGAAATAGCCTACAGACTTAAAGACCAGACCTCGCTCAAGCAGTTCTTAAAATATACCAAGGAAGTACCGCACGATTACATCAGGCAGTCGCTGCAAAAGGCGTGCGACGCGCCGGACCACCTGATAGCCGTCTCCCGAGCGGCGATATTCGTGGGGAAAATTAACGACTACACGCGGCTTCATGGCGACGGTACTCGGAGTTAGCCTCGGCACGACGACGGTCGGCGTGGCGGTGCTGCAAGACGGCGAACTTGCCAACTGGGCGACCCATTCGTTTCGGGAGACGTGGTCGAAAAAGAAGGCAGAAATAATAGCCAGCCGCATCGAGAGGTACATATATCAATACGGAGCTTCGGCTGTTGTTATAAAGCTCCCACCGAAGTCGCACCACCCAGAAACCGTGCAGTCGGTTCTGGACGAGGTGACGAAGGCGTGCGAGCGCCATGGCTGCGGAATCAAGACATGTACCAAGAAGGACCTAAAGCTGTTCGTTGGTGCCAGAAACACTGCGCACATGATGCGGATCGTAATAGAGCACTTTCCAGCGCTCGTTCCCACCTACGAGAGCGCCATGAGACAGAAGAACCAATACCACGAGAAGGCGTTTCAAGCTATACTTGCCTCCTGCTTTCATCAATAATCAAAAGCCCGAAAGGGCTTTTTTGTTCGGCTGCGATGCATCTTTTTGCGCGCCTTTTGCTTTACTACAAAGGCTACAGACAATTCGCTATCTTTATATTAAACACACTATTCCTTTCACAATCAAATAGCCAACCAATGGAACCGAACAAACGAATCGGCATCTTCATCCGAGTAAGTACAGAAATGCAGGTAAAGGACGACAGTCCCGAGCACCACGAGCAGCGGGCGCGGTACTACGCCCAGGCAAAGGGCTGGGAAATAATGGAAATCTACCAGCTTGACGCGGTAAGCGGCAAGTCGGTAATGCAGCACCCAGAGACGCAGCGCATGCTGGCGGACGTAACGAGCGGCCACATTACGGGCCTGGTATTCTCCAAGCTCGCGCGGCTTGCCCGCAACACCATCGAGCTTCTCGAGTTTGCCAACGTGTTCCGCCTACACAACGCGGACCTCATATCGCTTGCGGAAAGCATCGACACCAGCAGCCCCGCGGGCCGACTGTTCTATACCATGATCGCCGCGATGGCCGAATGGGAGCGCGAGGAAATCAGCAGCCGGGTGGCCGCGTCTGTGCCCATTCGGGCAAAGCTCGGCAAGCCGCTGGGCGGGCAGGCTGCCTTCGGATACCGGTGGCAGGACAAGGAACTGGTAATCGACGAGCGGGAAGCGCCGGTAAGAAAGCTCATGTACGAGCTCTTCATGCTGCACCAGCGAAAGCTGACTACCGCAAAGGCGCTCAATGACGCGGGATACCGAACCCGCAACGGGTCGATGTTTACCGCCACCTCTGTCTCGAGGCTGCTGCGCGACAGCTCCGCCAAGGGCGAGCGCCGCGCCAACTACACGAGAAGCCTCGGTGACGGAAAGGCCTGGGAGCTGAAGCCGGAAAGCGAGTGGGTCGTAATGCCATGCCCGCGGATAGTCAGCTCGGAACTGTGGGAAGAGGTGAACCGCCTGCTCGACATCCAGGAAAGCAGGCGCACGCCGGGACCCAAGGCGGTGTACCTGCTGTCAGGGTTCGTGAAATGCGAGTGCGGGAAAACCATGTACGTCTACCACACCTCAAAGGTGTATGCCTGCAGCAAGTGCAGGCACCGGATTTCGGTCGCCGACATGGACGAGATATTCCAAGCGTACCTGCAGGACTATCTGCGCAGCATCGACGTGGCAGGGTACGCCGCCGAGGCCGGCGGCGTAATACAGGAAAAAAAGGAGCTGCTCGAAAGCACAAAAAGGGAGCGAACCCGGCTGAAACGGCAAATGGACGCGTGGCTGGACCTGCGCGTCGAGGGCGAACTGTCCAAGGAACAGTTTGCGGAAAGAAACCGGCCCGCCGAGGAGCGGCTGCAGCAACTGGACAGGCAGCTTCCGTTATTGGAGGCGGAGATAGATGTCCGCACCGTTCAGCTCATGTCCGGCGACAGCGTCATACGAGAGCTGCGGACGCTTTACGAGCGGTGGCAGCACCTGGAGTTCGAGCAAAAGCGCGGCATCGTCGAGACGGTGGTAAGTGGCATCCAGGTCGGCAGGGAGGACATCACGATCACGCTCGCGTACGTCCCCCAGCTTCCTGAAAACGCGAAGAAAAGTTCTCACAGCAACAGGGGTTCATAGAGGCTACCAGCATAAAGCTGCTGGGATAATCGACCGTAAATTTGGCTCTTGAGATTGTTACCCGGCGTTCTTCCAGTGGCTGGCGCATTACTTCGAGTGCGCTGCGCTTAAACTCTGGCAACTCATCCAGAAATAAAACGCCATTATGCGCCAGCGAGATCTCGCCGGGCTGCGGATTGCCCCCGCCGCCAACAAGGGCGACATCTGAAATGGTATGATGCGGCGACCTGAACGGGCGTATAGTAACCAAAGCATCTGCCGCCGACAGTTTGCCCGCTACCGAATGTATCTTGGTGGTTTCTAAAGCTTCATATAAACTCAATGGCGGCAATATCGAAGGTAACCTGCGTGCCAGCATGGTTTTACCAGCCCCGGGCGGGCCAATCAGAATCACATTGTGACCACCTGCCGCAGCTATCTCTAAAGCACGTTTAATATTTTCCTGCCCTTTTACTTCGCTAAAGTCTCTGTCGTAATTATTGATACTATTATAAAATTCCTCGCGGGTGTTTATCTCTTCACGCGTTAGTTCAATGTCGCCATTAAAAAATCCGGCTACCTCTTTTATGCTCTCGACGCCATAAACCTCAAGCTCATTTACAATGGCGGCCTCGCGGGCATTTTGTTTGGGTAGGATAAAACCTTTAAAACCGTCTTTGCGGGCTTGTATAGCAATAGGCAATGCACCTTTAATGGGTTGTAGCCCGCCATCAAGCGAAAGCTCGCCCATGATGAGGTACTTGTCCAGGTTTTCTGCTTCGATTTGTCCTGACGCAGCAAGGACCGCAGTAGCAATAGTCAGATCGTATGACGAACCTTCTTTTTTGATATCAGCGGGCGCCATATTTACCACCACTTGCTGGCGCGGCATCCGGAAACCGCAATTTTTTAAAGCAGATTCGATCCGGAAATAACTCTCCTTTACGGCAACATCGGGCAGGCCCACAATAAAATACTTGGTGCCGGCGGCAATATTAACTTCAACAGTAATGGTAATGGCTTCGATGCCGTAAACGGCGCTGCCAAAGGTTTTAACTAACACTTGCAATAAGATTTATAATAGCGTAAGATATAGAATTTATTCGGAGCGAGAAATGCTGCGTCATCAAAAAGCAATGATATTTTTTATTTGGAACGATCGTTCCTTAATGGTTGTATGTTTGCGGAACGATTGTTCCAAACATAGAAAAACAATCACCAAGAACATGAAAAAATTAGAAAATAAAGTAGCGGTAGTAACAGGCGCATCAAAAGGAATAGGTGCGGGTATAGCTAAACACCTTGCAGCAGCCGGCGCAAGCGTAGTAGTAAATTATGCTTCGGCCAAAGCCGGTGCCGATAAGGTGGTTGAAGAGATCGTAGCGGCAGGTGGCAAAGCTATAGCCGTTCAGGCAAGCGTGTCAAACGAAGCCGACGTAACCCGTTTATTTGCAGAAGCAACTAAAGCTTTTGGCGCAGTTGACATTCTGGTAAATAATGCCGGTGTTTACAAATTTGGCGCTATCGAAGAAATCAACGCCGAAGATTTTCACACCCAATTTAACACTAACGTTTTAGGATTGCTTCTAGCCACTCAAGGCGCAGTAAAAAACTTTAATGCAGACGGTGGCAGCATCATTAACATTGGTTCGGCAGTAACCAATATTACGCCTCCGGGCAGTTCTGTTTATACCGGTACCAAAGGTGCGGTTGATGCAATTACCCATGTACTAGCCAAAGAGCTTGGTGTTAAAAAAATCCGCGTAAACTCTATTAACCCGGGGATGGTTGAAACAGAGGGTACGCATACCGCGGGTTTTATTGGTAGCGATTTTCACGCAGAAGCTATACGTACTGCACCGCTTGGCCGTATTGGGTTGCCTGATGATATTGCAGATGTTGCCGTATTCCTGGCATCAGACGATTCACGCTGGCTTACCGGCGAAATATTGGTAGCCAGTGGCGGTATAAGGTAATAGGGTTGTTAAAAATGAGTTAATTGAATAGCTTTGCTTTAACAAGCAAGGCTATTCGCTATTATGGCAAGAACGAAAGATTTTGATGAAGACGAAGTGCTGGCCAAAGCCATCCAACTTTTTTGGTACAAGGGGTACAATGGTACGTCTATGCAGGACCTGGTGGATGGATTGGGTATTAGTCGTTCAAGCTTGTATGATACCTATACCGATAAGCACACGCTTTACATGAAGGCACTGGAGAGCTACCGGAAACAGGGATATGCCAAAATTCAGGAAATTATTGACGATGCCACTCCGGCAAAAGAAACCATTAGGCGTTTATTGGAGTTTACCACCGATGAAATGCTGGGCGATTCACAACAGAAAGGCTGTTTTATGGTAAACGCCGAAGTGGAGGTGGCGCTGCATGACCAGGAGGTGAACGACGTGGTTTGTAAAAACGATCAGCAATTAGAAGAGTCGTTTTATCAATTGATCAAAAAAGGCAAAGACAATGGCGAGATCAGTAATCCTATGGATGCACGTGCCCTGGCGAGGTTTATCTTTAACACGGTAAAAGGCATTCAGGTAACCGCGAAATCAACGTTAGACAGAGCCATGTTTGACAACATTATTAAAATAACCGTATCGGTGCTGGATTAATTTTACAACTGATAATTCTTTCCGCTATTATCAAGTACCAAAACCCAATCATTGCCGTAACCGGATGACGGAGGTGTGAACTTCTTTGTTCCTTGATTCTCTGCCTCGCCGGCAGGTGTGGTTTTACCGCTTTTAGGATCAAACCAGGTTGCTTTAATTCTGTCGCCGCTTATTTTACCCATGTTTACCGTAAAAGGTTTTCCTTCTGATGAATAGATAAAAGCGTAATCTTTACCGCGGGTAGCCTGGATGCGCTGCATGGGCGGCAAGTCATTTTCTACAATCAGGCTTTGGTCGGGCATGCGGTCAAGTATGGGGTGCGATACCATCAGTCGCTTTACAAAAGTCATTTGTTTGGCGCCTGGTAAATCAATTGCCTTTTGCCAGAACACATGTGGGCCATTTATCGGCTCGTTATTTGGTGAATACATTTGCCAGATATCATGGCAACCATAAGTATGCCCGAACGCGCCCGAAAACAGATCTGTATAAGCATAGTGCCTTATATCATAAGCGCTGGATGTACCCAGATCCGCCACATTAAAACAAATAGGATGGTCCTCGTAAAGGGGCTCGCCGTCTATAACCGGTTTAAGCGGCAGGGCGTTATAGGCGTTATAAACTTTAATATAATTAGTTACATCGCGGCAATGGCCGTTTTGAAACATGTTAAAATCAAACCATGACTCATTCCTGAACCACTCTGCCGAGCCTAATTCATTGGGTGAACAATGGTAGGTGATGAGCGCCTTATTATTGGTTGCCTTTTTTATGGCTAAACCTACTGCCCGCCAAATGGCTATATCTGTTTGGTTACGCGGGTTGCGGTCGCCGCCCAAAATCCAGATAATGTTTTTCCGGTTCTTGTACCGTTTAGCCAGCCATTCTGCATATATAGCTGCGTTTTTCTCATTAAAAATCTCCGGCCCGACACCCCAGGCCTTATTGATCTTGTCGCCCCAGGTGGGTAATAAAGCAACGTTTAGATTGCATTCGGCCGCTTTGTCTATGATATAATCTACATGTTTAAAATATTTGTCGTTGGGTGTGGTCGGGTCATTGTTGATCAGCGGCTCATCACCATAAACATTGGGTTTATTGAGTCCGTCGAACTCGGCCAAGGCCACAGCCTGGATCACTGTAAAACCCTGCTCGCTGCGATGTTTCAGGTAAAAATCAGCATCTTCTCTATTCAGGCGATGAAAAAGCTCCCAGGCTGTATCGCCCAGCCAAAAAAATGGTTGGTTGTCTTTGAGGATGTAGTGCTTATCCGGGCTTACCGTAAACTGCGCGAAAGCGCTTACTTGAGCCGCAAGCAATAAGATGCTGAGTAGATACTTTTTCATGAATATTGACGCCGAAGCAAGGTTTATAATATTGTAAGTTATAGAATTTTCTATAAACCTGATCGGCTTATCGCAAACAGAGAGATTGCTTCGTTCCTTACAGCAATGACGGCTTGATAATAAAACCCCATAAACTAAATAACAAATCCGGTTTATCAGTGGTAGCGAAACCCATATTCTTGGCTGATCCAAAAAAGACGTAAAAGTCATTAAAAGTGATCCACTCTCTCGCGTGGATCAGCAAGTGTCTATTTAGAACCAGCTCCTGATTGATCCACCACCGCATAACTCGCCAATAAATTCACATTCGGATCTACTTTAATAGCGGACAGCTTTTTGCCTGCCGCCAAATGTACAGTTGTGCTGCGTTCGGTAATGTTCATGGTTTGCAGTTGTCCATCAATTTCAACTTCAAGCGGGAAAGCATATAAGTCGTTTTGTTTTTGCTCGACGGTAATATCCACTATCTTGGTTTTGGGGTCGAATTTCCAGGTTACCGCCAGGTCCGGGTGACCGGAGGTGTTGAGCCATTGATGAAAGAACGGCTTCAGGTTTTGTCCGCTGATGCCCTCCATCACTTCGCGGAAATCGGACGTATTAGCATTGGCGCCCTGGTATTTCAGATAGTAGGTGTTGATGCCTTTCCAGAAAGCACCGTCGCCCAGCTTGCGGCGCAGCATGTGCAAAAACCAACTGCCTTTTTCATAGCTGTTAGCATTGAGCAGCGGCATATAGTCGGTTTTAATCGTCGTGTCAACAACGGGTGTATAACGCTCTTTCTCAAAACGGATAACTTTTTTGCGCTGCGCGATCAAGCGCTTTTTCAAGGTATCGACACCATATTTGCTTTCCAGGTAGTAATTGGTAAGGTAGGTGGCAAAACCTTCGCTCAACCAAAGGTGGCGGAAATCTTTCTCGCTTACGGCATCGCCAAACCATTGGTGGGCAATTTCATGTGCCATCAGCTCCTCGATATCTTTGGTAGACGGCGACTCCTCAAAATAGAAGATACAACTGGCATTCTCCATACCGCCAAATATGGTTTTAGACTGTACGTTGGCCAGCTTTTTATAAGCGTACGGGCCGATTTTGCTGATATAAAAAGGCAGGATGTCGCTGGCTACGGCATAGCTTTTAAAACCCTGTTGGGCATTTTCCGGGAAAACGTAAGTATAAACCGGGATGCCGTTTACATCCTTGGGGTGGTCAATGGCAAAGTCGGCTACGCCGATCACCATGACCTTGGTTGGCAACGGTGCTGTTTCTGCCCAATGCGTTTTTTTTAGGTGACCGGGCAACACGCTTTCGCCAATCTTTAATCCATTGGCGATAACGGTGTAATGGTCGGGCGCGGTAACCATAAAATCAAGCGAGGCTTTGTCGGCAGGTTCATCCACGCAGGGTATCCAGTTGTGGGCACGATTTGGCCAGTTATCGCCAAAAAAAGTGCGCTTACCAAATTTATTGGTGGATATGATCAGGCCATCGGCAGGTATGCCTTCGTAATAAATGGTGTAGGTTTTCTGAGTATTTTCTCTGGCTTTGGTGCTGATGTTGATCGCATCGCTATCCTGCTGAAAATGTACCGCATTGCCGTTTTCCAAAACACGGTTCACCGTCATGCCTTTGCCGTCGACTTTCTTTTTGACCAGGTCTATCTGGAAGATCCCGGGAGTTTTCAAAAACTTAACCAGGATCTCGGCTTTGCCTTTAATATTGTTATCGGCATCGTTGAGCCGGATGCTAAATCCATAGTGTAATACATCAATCAGAGCATCGGGCGATTGCGCCTTCGCAGACAGCGTAAATAGCGCATATCCCGCAAAAAAGTATAACCTCAGTTTGTTCATAGCATTACTATCTTACATGTAATAATAAGCTAAATTGTTCGATTTAAGAAGAAATTATATCACATGTTTGCGTTTTAATAAGACAAAGATTTTTTGTTATATTTGATTATGACCATCGAGATAAAAAAACCGGTTACCAAAGAAAAAGTACAACAGGCTATGGACGAGCTTGCTAAAACATCCGGTAAAAAAGGGTTACGCAACCATTTTGGAAAACTAAAACGTGGTATTGACGGACTTGAATATCAAAAGCAAGTGAGGAATGACTGGGTTTGATTTTGTTGATGATACTAACTTTTTAATTGATGTTCACGAAGGCAGGGAAAAAGTAGAGCCATTTCTGGATTCTTCTGTTATTGTGTCGGTAATTACCGAAATAGAATTGCTTGGCAGGCATAAGATAACCCAAGAAGAACAACAAAAACTTCGTGCTATTTTGGATGATTGTATTGTTTTCGAGCTTACCGCTGAAATTAGGAGGCTGGCTATTGAGCTACGACAAAAAACCAAGATAAAAACGCCAGATGCGATAATAGCAGCCACTTCAAAATATCTTCAAATACCGTTGGTGTCATCTGACAAAGGGTTTAAAAATATAGAAGGCATAGAGCTTATATTAATTTAAGCCGACAGAAAATCGCCCGTTCAAAAACATAAAAAGCGACCTAAGTCGCTTTCTGTGTTTTTGAGGTTATCTCGGCATTCGTTTCATCATGGCGGCCATGGCTGCCGGATTACTCATTTGCTTCATTACCTTCCGCATATCTTCAAACTGTTTGATCAGGCGATTAACCTCGGTAAGGTCCTTACCCGAGCCCTTGGCTATACGGTTACGGCGACTTTGGTTAATCAAATCGGGGTTTTCTTTTTCGGCCGGAGTCATGGATTGGATGATGGCCTCAATGCTTTTAAAGGCATCATCTGGTACATCAACATCCTTCATCATTTTACCCACGCCCGGTATCATGCCCATCAGATCTTTCATGTTACCCATTTTCTTGATCTGCTGGATCTGGCTGTAAAAGTCGTTAAAGTCGAATTTATTTTTGCGGATCTTCTTTTGTAGTTCGGCAGCTTCTTTTTCGTCAAACTGCATTTGCGCGCGTTCAACCAAAGAAACCACGTCGCCCATGCCCAATATCCGCGACGCCATACGATCTGGGTGGAAAACATCAATAGCTTCCATCTTTTCGCCGGTACCGATGAATTTGATAGGCTTGTTAACAACAGATTTGATAGATAGCGCGGCACCGCCACGGGTATCGCCATCCAGCTTGGTTAGTACTACACCGGTAAAGTCAAGTCGGTCATTGAATACTTTAGCGGTATTCACCGCATCCTGGCCGGTCATGGAATCTACCACAAACAAAATCTCGTGCGGGTTGATAGCTGCTTTAACCTGCTCGATCTCCACCATCATAGCCTCATCGATAGCCAAACGGCCTGCGGTGTCAATGATGACGATGTTGTTGCCGTTTTGTTTTGCTTGCGCGATACCTTCGCGGGCAATAGCTATCGGGTCCTTCGACTCGCGGTTGGTATAAACCGGAACGCCAATCTGTTCACCCAGCACCATCAATTGGTCGATAGCTGCAGGGCGGTAAATATCGTCGGCAACTAATAGAGGCTTTTTATTTTTCTGTGTTTTAAGATAGTTGGCCAGCTTGCCGGTGAACGTGGTTTTACCAGCACCATTAAGGCCTGCGATTAATATAATGGTTGGCGATGCAGATACGTTAAGCTCTGCAGTAGTGCCACCCATCAAAGCAGCCAGCTCATCGTTCATGAGCTTGGTGAGCAACTGACCCGGCGAAACAGACGTTAGTACGTTAGCCCCCAGTGCTTTTTGCCTTACATCATCAGTAAATGCTTTGGCGGTTTTATAGTTTACGTCGGCGTCTAAAAGAGCTTTTCTGATCTCTTTCATAGTTTCGGCCACGTTTATTTCTGTAATAGTTCCCTGGCCCTTCAGGACCTTGAACGCCCTGTCGAGTTTATCCGAAAGATTTTCAAACATATTTACTTGGTACTTTAATTAAGCTTTTTGAGGTTACAAAGGTATGATTTTGTATCAATTATGCCTTAACGCCCGCCAACAGATCGCCAGAATAAAGAAAGAAATTAAACTGGCCCTAATAAGGGAAGTGATAAGAAAGCCCCATATACAACCCTTCCGTGGCCTGCGGGTCTGCTTTTTGGCTTCTGTCGTATATAAATGTACTATTCATAGAAACACTGAACAGGCGGGTTACCTGCGCACTTAAGCCGGCATCTATACGATGACTAATGAATTTAACATTCTCCTGGTAAGGTATAAATAGTTGATAACGGGTAGTAAGGTGCAGCGTATTTCTTTTGTCAAGCATTTTATCTACAGCTGCAACCAACTGAAATGCCAGATCATTATGGAAGGTTTTTCCGATAGGCACATTGTTATTATTACCTCCATTGTTGTGATATACCGTCGTGTCTATCATAAAGGTTTGGCGGGCAGTACCGGTACCTATACGTAAATCAAACCAGGGTTTAGGTTTATATTCAAAACCAATAGATTCGGTCAGATAACCCGGCGCCATAAATCGGGATATTAAAGATGGCGGCAATTGAGTATGATAATCGGGCTGATCATAGTTATAACCTTTGTCAAACTGCGACTGGAAGTTTAATGAGCCAAAGAAAAACCAGCTTTTCGACATTTGGCTGGCTACCTTATTATCAAACCATAACCAGTCGTCTGATTTTCTGGAACCCTGGCCTTTATTCTTCGATTTTGCATAACGCATTTGCAGATCCGGCACGTAATCAAATGTTCCTTTATGATATTCGGCCTTATATTCAAAATTAGCGCCTATAGCCATAGCGTTTGTACCACCCGCCGCATAGTTATTACTAAAGGATGATTGGTTGAAATTGATACCAAGCGTAATCCATTTATGCCAGTAACTAACGTGGTAATCCAGCATAGTAACGGGTATTAACTCTTGCTTGAGTTGGATGGTGCGGCTGCGCACCGGTAAAGAGTTTTTGGGCGCATCAATACGATACCTGTTTAAAATAGCAGTATCTATTTTTACACTGTCTTTTCTTGTTGTGTCTGTGTTTTGCGCTGATGCGGAAAACGTTGCACACGTTAAGAGTATTAAAAAAAGATATCCAGGTATGTTTTTATGCATAGATAGACAAAGAAACGCATTTTCCTTTTAAATCAGATAGCCTAAACGCTATAAGGTTTAACCGGGATGAAAAATTTATTTTTTTAATGTGTCCAGCCGCGATAGCGGAATTAAAGCATGCGCGGCCGGATTACGTAAATAACGCCTTAAATTGGTATGTATGGAAGTTATAAACTCGTACTCGCTGGCGGTTGCTAAAAAGTAATACCCCGGGCGATATTTATTCATAAAATCCGTTAGCTTGTCGCCGGACAAGCCGGTTATACGTGCAACAAACGCCCTGTTAAAACGCGAATCTACCACATCTTGTTTGTAATCATTTGCAATTGTTTGGCGCAGATGTGCTGCATTGCGCCCTTCGCGGCTCAGGGCATTCCATATGGCATCAATGCCTAAGCCAACGCCCAGGCCGGGGGTAAGCGTCAGAAAATCATCGTCAGCTAATGAGCCATAAGCCTTGCCATAATCTTTTTTCTTGGCGGCCAAACGTGCATCAGGATCCAATTTTAAATCATGAATGTTTACCGGCTTTAATTGTATAGACGTTGGTTTAAGGTAAACAGCAATAGGCGTAAAATCTTTAACTACGATGGTATCCGGGTGATGCTGCGCTTGCGAGAAAACCAGCTTGTCGCCAGGTTTGGCGCCAACCTCGAAGGTGCCATTTATATTATCGTACGAATAATAGCCGGTGGTTAAATTAGAAATATTAACCCGCGACAACCGGTCCTTGCTATCGGTATCAAATATAATTCCTGAAAGGGTGGTGGTTTCCTGGGCCAGTGCCCGCGCACCTATTAAAATGCAGATAAAAAAGATTAGCGCGGGTTTCATTAACAGACAAAACTAATTTAATGGTTGGGTTGCGGCGAAATATTTAACAATAATTAACGGGATCTCACTTTGCAATCACCAACGTTTGGCCAATTTTAATTGTGTTATCAGCCATATTATTTAAAGCCTTAAGCTCGTCAACAGTTAAACCAAAACGCTTGGAAATGTTGTATAGTGTGTCGCCTGTTTTTATAGTATACAATTTGGCGGTTGGGGTGTTTTGTACCAACGAGTCTTTTACGGCCCTACCTATATTTTGGTTGATTTGCGATAACACGCGATCTTCTCGTTTAATTTTTTGGACCTCTCCTTCAGGGCGGTCATATTGGTCAAGGTGATATTTTTCTATTATGCCAATCACCAGCTCCGGGTATTTGGGGTTGGTAGCATAGCCCGCCTGCTTTAAGCCATAGGCCCAACCTTTGTAATCATTTTTATCCAGCTCGAACAATGATGCGTAACGTTTTCTTTTTAAAAACTCAGAATGATCTCGGTATGAATCTTCTGGATGATCATAAACGCGGAAGCAATCATTTACCAGGTCGTCGTCTTTATAATAGCTGCGGCCCTTCCAGTCGCTGGTGCATTTAATGCCGAAATGATTGTTTGCAATCTTGGCCAGATCGCCATTGCCATTACCCGACTCAAACAAACCCTGCGCTAATGTGATACTGGCCGGGATGCCATAGAGGTTCATTTCTTGTATGGCGATGGTTTTGAAACGGTCGATATAAGAAAGGGCGGTAAAAGGTACGTAAGCTGCTATAGCGTCCTTGCGCTCGCGCTTAATAACGTCGTTATTGTGATTAGCCTCGGTGTTTGAAATGAGATTAATGCCCGGGGAATTGCTGATGGCCCGTCGATGCGCCGAGCAAGATGATAAAAGCGCCGTAACGGCAAACAAATAGTTTATAATTTGCCCATGGGCAATAGCTCGGGGCCTTGCATTAGTCATGCTGCCAAAATAGGATTTATTTTTTTAAGTCGGGAGCGTCTGCAGGCGTTGTAGTAACCTGGGCGGTTTGAGCTTGCTCTGCCGGGGTTTGATCCAGATCATTTAGCTGATACTTGCGAATGATGCCCAATACCTGAGCTCCCCATTTGCGGCTGCTGGCATATCCGCTTTTTTGTATGCCTTTAACCCATTTTACATAATCATACTGGGTAAGCTGGTCAGAGATGCGGCCCAGTTGCTGACGCTGGGTGATGATACGTGCAAAATCGTCGAACGATTCTAAAATAGAATCATACTTTTTGTAAGCCGATCTTACTTTCTTTTGATGTTTGTAGAACACGGCACCGCCGCCGCCCTTAACACCAAATTGGTTATTTAAATTTTGAGCGATAGTGCTGTTGCCGCAGCCCGACTCATGCATGGCGATGCCTAAAATAATGCTGGCGGGGATACCCGTTTCATGCATAATTTGTATGGCATTGTCTTTAAATTGTTCGATGTAAGCTAACGACGTGTTTTTTTGCGAAAATGCGCCGAATGACGCGGTAAGTAACGCTAAAATCAGTAAGGTTTTCTTCATAATTATTTTTTTCTGATGAGCAGAATGCCATCGCGCACCGGTAGTATGAGTTTTTCAACCCGGGTGTCGGCAGCTATGCTGTCATTTAGTTTACGGAAGCTCTCGGTATCGGCGTCTTTTTCGGGGCCGTAAACCTTTCCTTTCCACAAAACATTATCAATTATTATGATCCCTCCGGATCTGACTTGATTTAAAATCAAGTCAAAGTAAAGTAAATTATTCTTTTTATCCGCATCAATGAACACCATATCAAACACTTCTGAGTTTAAAGTGGCCAATACTTGCTCTGCGGGGCCAAAATGCTGCTGGATTTTTTTTTCAACATCTGTTAGCGAAAAATGTTTTTTCAGCATTTCTTCCATTTCGGTATTCACCTCAATGGTATGTATAATGCCATCCTCTGTCAGCCCTTCGGCCAGGCAAATGGTGGCATAACCGGTAAAAGTGCCAATCTCCAGAATGCGCCGCGGCCCCGTCATTTTGCTCAGCATGCTCAGCAATCTACCCTGATAATGGCCCGAAAGCATGTTAGGCTTAAGTACCTTTAAATAGGTCTCGCGGTTAATAAACTGCAGGGCCTCGGGTTCCGGTTCGCAATGGTTATTCAGGTACGTTTGTAAGTCGTCTGGCAAAATTTCCATGGGGCAAAGGTAAGCATTTTGAAATAAATGGTTTTTTGAGACGGTATTTCGGCTATAGTTTACCTATTTTCGACACTATATCATCAATAAAACACAATGAAAAACACTTTAATCAAAATAGTTTTTGCAGGCCTATTTATATTGCCTTTCGCATCGTTAGCACAAGGCGTAAAAATTACCGGTGAGGTGGCTACCCCATTGACTATCGACGCCACCACCCTGCACCAGTTTAAACAAACTACCGTAACGCGTAAAGATAAAGATGGCAAAGTTGATCATACCTATACCGGCGTTACGCTGTCTGATATTTTAAAACAAGCCGGCGTCGCCATGGAAGATCAGCTGAAAGGAAAAAACCTAACCAAATGTGTGTTGGTGGATGCAGCTGATAACTACGAAGTAGCCTTTGCGCTGGCGGAGTTGGATAAAAACTACACCGACCGTTTGATTATCCTGGCTGATACCGTTGACGGCAAACCGCTACCTACTGGCGAGGGTCCGTTCAGAATAATTGTACAGGACGAAAAAAAACCGGCTCGCTGCGTTAGGCAGGTAACCGGTTTAAAAGTGGTTTTTTTGAAGTAGTTGATTTTTGCATTAAGACGCAGGTTCCAACTTTCTATAGGCCTCTGTAAACGCCGATCCATCCGGGTAAGAAAACCCAATGGTTAATATCTTTTTATCAGCGCTAAACTCGTAGCTAATTTTAAAGCCTTTGGGGGCAAGATCCTCTAATTTGTCGGCCTCTCTGCAAGTTTGGTCATCGTCAACGGCATAAAATCCGCGGCCCTTAATAATTGACCCTGTGTTTTGTACCCTTATAATAGAAAAGCTGCCATCAGCGTAGTATATTTTGATGTAGCCCGGAGGGTAATTACCTAAAGGACTGCCATTAGCCGCCGATTTATACAGTTCCCAGATGCCAACGAATGGGGCGGTCTTAGCATCTGTTTTTTGTGCAAAAGCAGTAGTTGTGACAAAATAAAAGGATAACAATACGGCGATAAATTTTAGGTTGGTTTTCATAGGCGTTTAAGTTTTAGTGGTTAATTCAAATATATACCTTGATTTTTAGGATTTAAGGATTTTCTTGATTTTTGATTGCAAAATTTTGAGATACGATTATCGCGCTGCAATCAAGGTAATCCTTAAATCCTAAAAATCAAGGTCGCGACTTTTCCATCCAGCTTTGCAGCAAGATAACCGCCGAGATATTATCAACCAGTTCTTTGTTTTGCCGGGCTTTTTTACCCATACCGCTTTGCGCTATTACTGCCGATGCCATTTTAGAGGTAAAGCGTTCGTCAAGCATTTCGATGGGGATTTCAGGAAATGTCTTTTTCAAAAGATTAACAAAGCCCTTAACATGTATGGCCGACTGCGATGGTGTGTTATCCATCTGCTTAGGCTCGCCTACTATAAAGCGCTCTACCGGCTCGGCTTGCAGATATTTTTTCAAGAAATCGATGATGTGTAAAGGATGCACCGTATCTAACCCGGTAGCAATGATCTGCAAGGGATCTGTCACCGCTATGCCGATGCGTTTGGTGCCGTAATCGAAAGCTATGATACGCATGGTGGTATGGTGTTTGGTGGGGCAATGATCATTGGGGTAAAGATAGAGATTGTTTAAGAATGATGACAGGTATTCCACACAATCACATCATTCCCCACTACACAGACATAAAAGTTTCGCAGCCGATTCGTCCTTGCATTTTAACTAACTATCAATTAGCTTTGTAACATGCTCAAAAGATATTCGGCGATGTTTATGGCAAAGGTGTACCTGGTTACAGCTTTGGGCTTCGCGCTGAATTTGCATTTCTGCGGTAAGGTGCTGGCCGGCGCCAGTATTATTGTGCCCGCTAAAAGCTGCGCAGTACCGTTGGCAGCCAGAAAATGCTGCAAAGAAAAACAAGTCGACTTAAAAGTTAAAGACGCTCATCAAGGCGAGTCGCCTTCTTTAATGATGAAGCTGTTTGGCTTTGAGGTTTCTAAAATCCCTTTTGGCGATTACGTACTATCGGCACAACAAGCGCTGCTGGACAAGCTGAACGCTAATCCGCCACCACCGCCGCCGCCTACCCCATCCTCGGGCAAGGCCGCGCAGTATATTAAAAACTGCTCACTCCGTATCTGATTTAAATTCATCGTCCTGATTGTTGCATCAGCGGGATAATCCTGCTGTATGCCTGTTGTTTTTTACGATTAATTTTAATCAGCCCCAATGAAAATCTTACCAATAATAACTACTGCTATATGCTTAGCTGCCGCGATACCGTTGTTCGCGCAGCAAACCACAACCGATACTACCAAGCCTAAGAAACATACGCACCACATGAATGGCGTCGAAATGAACGATGACGACATGATGATGGACATGGGCGACATGAAGATGAACAGTCAGTTTTCGCTCGATCTGCCCATGAACCGCGACGGCTCGGGCACCTCCTGGGTCCCTGATGAATCTCCGTCATACGCCTATATGATTAAAGGCAAGAAATGGACCACCATGATCCATGGCGACGTCTTTATCCGCTACAATAACCAGGATGCTTTCAAGGCGGGCAATCGCGGAGGCTCCAAGTTTGATGCACCCAGCATGATCATGGCCATGACCCAAACCAAGGTTGGCAACAACGGCTTGTTTGCTATCAACACCATGTTCTCTGCCGATCCGTTTTTGGTTGGTCCGGCGGGGTATCCGCTGCTCTACCAAACCGGTGAATCGTACAAAGGGCATAAACTGGTGGATACCCAACACCCGCATGATCTGTTTGCCGAGCTGAGCGTGGCCTATACCCAGCGAATCGCTAAAGAGACAGATCTCTCAGCATCCTTCGGGTATCCCGGCGAGCCGGCACTTGGTCCGCCCGTGTTTATGCACCGCTTGTCTGCTATGGACGACCCGGACGCGCCCCTGGGCCATCATTACCAGGATGCTACACACATTACCTTTGGTGTAGCCACATTGGGCTTTCGCTACCGCGATATTAAGCTTGAAGGTTCCATATTTACCGGCCGAGAGCCGGATGAGTTTAGGTATAATTTTGATGCCATGAGGTTTGATTCGTATTCGGCCAGAATATCTTACAATCCGTCGAAACAATGGGCGCTGCAGGTTTCTGATGGTTACATCCGCAGCCCGGAAGAGGCAGAACCTGCGCAAAACGTAAATCGCTTCACAGCATCTGCCATTAATACTAAAATGCTGGGCGACGACAGCTACATTTCTACTACGCTGGTTTACGGGCAAAACCATTTCTTAAACAACGGTAAAACATTGCCATCTATCTTGCTGGAAAGCTCATTGCAACGCAGCCGTGCCGCTATTTATGGCAGATATGAATATGTTCAAAAAGATGCTGATGAGCTGGATATGGAAACCACATTCCCGGGTAATCCAAATTTTAACATCAACGCCTTTACGTTGGGTACTAACTATATCATCAGCACGGTTAAAAACACCAACCTAACTTTGGGCATACAAGGAACAGTAGACGTTTCGCCATTGCCATTGAAAAATTATTACGGCTCTGCACCGCTAAGTTTTGAGGTTTATCTGCGTATCAACCCATCACTGATGAAGATGAGCCATATGATGGATATGTAGGCCAGATAGCGTAAAATTAAGGCGACGCGCCGATGCAAAGGAAACATTTTGCTGGTCGCGGCGTTTGTATCCTTACAATTTAGTTTAGTTTTGGATAAAAAATCGTTGATGCGTCGCCTTAATCCTAAATACATCCGCCTGGCGGTTATTATAGCTGCTTCCTTATTCGTTATATTGCTTATCGGCGGGTACATTGCCTATACCAAACGTGAAAGCATCCTGCAACATGAAATCGCAAAAGCTAAAGAAAAAGCCAAACGTCAGTATCATCTCGACCTTGAAATAGGCTCTGCGCACTTTGCCGGCCTTACTACGGTTACCTGCTCTGATATTACTATAGTTCCAGAAAATCGCGATAGCTTATTAACTATTAAACACTTTGATGTAAGTATTAAATTGCTGCCTTTGCTGTTTGGCAACATCAAGCTGGCTAATGTGGATCTGTTAAACGGACACTTAAACCTCACAGATATTAAAGGCGTTAAAAACTTTGATTTTTTGTTTAAAAAGAAAGCCGACTCAACACAGACGCATAACAAAGTCGATCTGAGTGAGCTATCAAACAACCTCATTAAACAGGTTTTATATAAAATACCGGATAACCTGCTGATAAATAATTTTTTAGTCTCCTTTAAAAACGATAGCACGCAGCTTAAACTGCTTACCCAAACGGCTAAGATTGATGATGGCGATTTAACCTCGACTATCAAACTAAACGATACTGTTGCTACCTGGCATTTCTCTGGTACCATGCACCCCAGCGATAAACACATCGATGTTAAATTGTATGCCGATAATGGCAAAGTAGAAATTCCGTTCATCGGTAAGCGTTTTAAGGCAAAGGTGAATTTCGATAATGTTACCATCAAGCTAAATGACGTTAAACACCAGGATGGCGAAACCCAGATAGAAACTTATTGCAGCGTTCATAACCTGCTTATCAATCAACCGGGATTGGCTGCAAATGACATTGTTGTACCCGATGGATCGATCGAAGCTAACTTTTTTGTTGGGTCGAACTATTTATCGCTGGATAGCTCGTCTGTTATCCATCTTAAAAAACTGAGCGCGCATCCCTTTATTAAATACACGCTTAAGCCCGTTAAGATATATGAGTTTAAAGTAACTACCGGTTGGCAAAACGCGCAGGATCTTTTTGATTCATTCCCTAACGGGATGTTTGAATCGTTGGCGGGCATTAAGGTCGCTGGAAAGCTAAACTACTCGGCTAATTTTTATCTGAATAAAAACAACCCGGATAGCTTGCAGGTTGATTCGCGTATGGATAAGGATGCCGGTTTCAAGATCATTAGCTACGGCAAAACAGATTTGACCAAGCTAAACAAACCGTTTGTTTATACGCCATACGAAAATGACAAGCCGATGCCGTCGCACATGATCGGGCCGTCAAACCCGGATTATACACCGCTTGAGGATATATCACCATACCTGCGCAATGCGGTTATGACTGCAGAGGACCCGACCTTTTATAAAAACCATGGTTTTGTAGAAAAAGCTATTCGGGCTTCGGTTGTTACCGATATCAAAGAACATAAGTTTAAACGCGGCGGCAGTACAATTTCTATGCAGCTGGTTAAAAATTCGTTCCTTACCCGTAAGAAAACATTGAGCCGTAAGATTGAAGAGATCTTTATTGTTTGGCTGATAGAGAATAACAACATCATGACCAAGGATCGCATGCTGGAGGTGTACTTCAACATCATTGAATGGGGTCCTGGTATTTACGGTATTGCCGAAGCCGCACGCTATTATTTTGGCGAAACGCCTGCCGAGCTAACCCTTGGTGAAAGTATTTACCTGGCCAGTATTGTACCGCGCCCTAAAGCCGGTTTGTATGCATTTTTGCCTGATGGCAGCCTGCGCCCGGGCCTGGAGAATTATTTTAACTCATTAGGCCGTATGATGATGGGCAAGGGTTTTGTACAGGCAGATAGCAGCTCGTACGGGTTTTATACCGTGCGCCTGAAAGAAAGTCAGCGCCGCCATGTGGCACCGGTTGATTCGGCCTCTGCTAACCGAATCCTGAATGCACCGGTTGATGATGATATAGATGCTGCATTACCAGTTATAGAAGAGCCACAGCCAGAAAAGAAACCTAATTTCTTCCAGCGCTTGTTTGGTAAAAAAGATACCACACAGCAAAAAACAGATCAGATGCTGAAGGATGAGGAAGATCAGCGTATCAACGCGATAGATCCTACAGGTAAAACCAATAAACAGATTCGCCAGGAAAAACGCGCCATTAAAGACGATATCAAAGCCAAGCGCCAGGCACTAAAAGACCAGGGGAAACTATAATTACTTTATAACGATGCTAATATGTGTTTAAACATTTAATTTTGGCACAAATTAGATGTTAACACACATATGTCATTATTAGATAAATTAAACTGGCGCTATGCCACCAAAAAATTCGACGCCACTAAAAAACTAAGCGACGAACAACTACATACTTTATTAGATGCCGTACAGCTGGCGCCATCGTCTGCCGGTTTACAGGCTTACCGTGTTATTGTGGTTAGCGACCCACATGTTAAAGAACAGTTGCGCGAAGCCGCCCGCGGCCAGCAACAATTAACCACCGCATCGCACATATTGGTGTTTGCTGCCGAAACCGGTCTGGATAGCGCTTATGTAAAAAATTACATCGATCGTATCGCTCAAACCCGTGGCGTTGACCGTGCGACTTTAGCGTTGTTTGAAACCAATATCAGCAATAATATAAGCAAGATGGAAGATGAAGCAAGGATCACCTGGAACAAAAAGCAATGCTATATAGCGCTGGGCGTACTGGTAACCGTTGCCGCCGAACACGGCATTGACACTTGCGCAATGGAAGGTTTTGACGCTGCCAAATTTGACGAGATCTTGGGTTTAAAAGCATTGGGTTTAACAACTGCAGTAATTGCTCCTGTAGGTTTCCGTGCAGAGGATGATGGTTTAAGCAAAGCTGTTAAAGTGCGCAGGCCTAAAGAAGAATTATTTATTCATATATAAATCCGGGACAAGGGAAGCAAAAATTTGATAAGCGATGTTGTTGAAAAACGGCATCGCTTTTTTACTCCTTACGTCATCGCGAACGAGGAACGAGTGTGGCGATCTCCGGTGAAGCGATTGTCTAGCGTATAGGGATTGCCACGCTACGCTCGCAATGACGTGGTGGTTATTGGTCTTAATCCAACCGCCCCGTCATTTTATCAATAACCTCTTTATAGCCGTCACTAACGGGCACTTCTGCATCACCTACCTTAACCCTGCCCTTGCGGATAGAATGCACATGGTCCAGGTTCACGATGTATGATTTATGAATCCTGAAAAAATCATCTGCCGGTAACTGGCTTTCTAAGGATTTGATGGTCACCCGGGATATAATGGGCTTAGGTGCATTAGCCAGGTAGATCTTTACATAGTCTTTTAAACCCTCGATATAAGTAATATCCTCATGATTTAGCTTGACCAGGTTATAATCTGCATATAAAAAAATATACTTTCGACGTTTTTCAAGCTCTGTGCCCGCGCTGCGTTTGCTTTGCTCAAATATAGTTTTCGCTTTGTTGCAGGCTTTCAGGAATCGTTCTGTTGCTACCGGTTTGAGCAAATAATCCACCACATCCAGTTCAAAGCCATCTAAAGCAAATTGGTCATAAGCGGTTACAAAAATAATGAGCGGCTTATTGGTTAAGCTTTTTACAAATTGCAGCCCATTGATACCGGGCATTTGGATGTCGCAAAATATCAAGTCGATGGTTTGCTGCTGTAGCAGGTTTGTAGCCGCCATAGCAGATTGGAAACTCCCAACCAGCTCCAGACCATCCACCATGCGGATGTTGTCTTCCAGCAGTTCGAGCGCCAGGGGTTCGTCGTCAATGATGATGCAGTTCATGGATTGGTATATACAATAATAGCTATTTATCGTCGTAAATATGTGCTGTTCGTCGCAACAATATGGTCGGGTGTCGCATAGATGTTACAATGTGCATTTTTCTGATTTTATTTGTGTTATGAAAAGACTAATTGATAACCGTTGGTTCCTGATGGCAATGCCATTTGTGGTTTGGTTATTATTATTGGTACTACCTTTCATTCTGGGCATTGATAACAACACGCCAAACGAAGAGCGGTCGCGGTTTATTGGCAACGTTGTAAGCAGCTATTGTTTATTGCTATGCCTGTTCTATATCCACACCTTCGCAGTATATCCCCTTTGGGATAAAAACATCTTGTTGTATGTAGTAGCGCTGCTCGCGCTGCTGATTGGTTATTGGTTGTGCTGGCATCTGTTACGTTTTGAGCCACCGCACATAGGGCGCTTTGTCCATCATCCCTCGGCGCTAGATAGTTTAGCTAATGGCCAGCCCGAACCAAGACTGCACCATGAACGTCATTGGCGCCGAAGTTTCAGAAACCCGTATAACTTGTCGCCTATCCTGTCGTCATTAGTTGCCATACTTTGCAGTTTTTGTTACCGGGTAATATTGGATAACCGGGCGCGTCAGCAGCTGGTTAAAGAGCGCGAAAACATCAATCTGCAATCGGAGCTGACCTTTTTGCGTTCGCAGATCAGTCCGCATTTTATGTTTAACATTCTGAATAACCTGGTATCGCTGGCCCGCAAAAAGTCTGACGATCTGGAGCCATCGTTAATTAACCTATCGCAGTTAATGCGCTATATGTTATATGAGAGCGATGATAACAAGGTGTTGTTAAGTAAAGAACTTGAATATTTAAACAGCTATATCAACCTGCAACTGCTGCGTTTTGGCAGCAAAGTAAAAGTTAACCTGCAAACCAGCGGCGATCTGGACAGGTACACCATTGAGCCTATGCTGCTCATCCCCTTTGTAGAGAATGCGGTGAAGCATGGCACCGGTATGATAGAAAACCCGGTGATCAATATATCTATAGCAGTTGTCGAAACCCAAAACCAGCTGCATTTTAAAGTCGATAATGTCATTAGCCCGCTGGATGTTTCTAAGGATAGTAACTCGGGTATTGGTATTGTAAACGTGCGTCGCCGCCTGGCTATTTTATACCCGAACAAGCATCAGCTCGATATCGAAAATCAAAAGGATACCTTCACGGTTAACCTATTTATTACGCTGGCTCAATAAAGGCGTAAGGTCTTAAAAATCAAAATGCTGGTCGCAGCAATCCGTAAATTTGTCGCTACAATCAACAAGGTGGTATACTTTATTTCTTACTTTGATACGCTATTATTAACCTTGTTCATGCCGAACTAAAAGTCCGGCTTACGTTTTATCTTTTTATAAATGAAAAAGCTTATCCCCTTAACAGTTTTATTCGTGTTGGCCGGCACCTATTTGTTTGCGCAGGTTGCCGATCCCAAGAAACTGGCAACGGTACAGGCGGGAAGCGTTTTGGCGCCATCGCCCATTAAAATTGATGGTAAACTCAATGAGTGGAACGGCAATTTCCAGGCCTATAACCACAATACACGCTTATTATATATACTGGCTAACGACGAGAAATATATTTACCTGGTAGCCAAATCAACCGATTTCACAACAAAAGCTAAAATTATATCAGGCGGGATAGACCTGATTATTAACAGCGATGGTAAGAAAAAAGATAAAGATGCGCCAAGCGTTACCTTCCCGATAATTGACCACCCGGAAAGGTTAGCAGGTAGCCTGGGTAACCGGTTTGAAAACCGTAACGCCGGGGCAGATACAGAATTGATGCACGCGGTACAACAGCGCACCATTGTAGCCGCAAAGGAACTCAGGGTGTTGAATGTGAAAAGCATAACCGACACGCTGTTATCCATCTACAACTCTGAGGGGATTAAAACTGCTATAAATTTTGACACTGACGGCGATCTGACCTTTGAAATGGCTATCCCTTTAAAATTAATTGGCCTTGCGCCCGGCGACACTAAAGAGCTTGCTTACCATATTGTTTTGGAAGGCTTCCAGGTTCCTGGCGGTGGTGGTGGTGGCGGAGGGGGCGGCGGTGCCCGTGGAAAAAATGCGCTCGATTTTCTGGACCTGGTAACCCCCAGCGATTTTTGGGGCAAATACACCCTGGCAAAAAAATAAAAACAGCTACCTATAAAAACAATTCATACCTACCCATGAAGAAACTAATTTTTATAACACTACTTATGCTGACGGCCGGCCAGCTTTGGGCGCAGAGAGGCGACCGTGGGGGCGGCGGGCAAGGTGGCCAGGGCCGACCTGACCGGGGCAACCAACCGGCTACGCCGATAGCTCCCCCGCTGGCGAGCAGAGATGTGAGCGGTATAATCAAAGATGAAAATGGGCAAACCGTTATTGGTGCTACTGTTATACTGAAATCGAAGTCTGACACGATAAGCGTAGCCACGAATGCCGATGGCATATTTGTTATCCATGCGGTTAAACAGAACGTTTTCACCATTAGTGTAAACAGCGTAGGTTTTAAGCCCTATGTGCAGAAATGCGCATTTAGCGATTCCAAGAAAAACCTTGTGCTTGACCCCATAACGCTTAAAAATGCTAACAACAAGCTAAATGAGGTAACCATTAACGGAACCCCAAGTGTTACCTACAAAGAGGATACGGTTGAGTATCGCGCCAGCGATTATAAAGTGCGTGCAAACGCTACACTTGATGAACTGTTGAAGAAAATGGAAGGCATGGAAGTGGGGAGTGATGGTACCCTAACTCACCAGGGCCAGCAGGTAATGAAAGCCAAGTTAAATGGTAAGGAATACGCCGGTGGCGATGTAGCGCAGGCTATCCAGAATTTACCCGCGGATATCATTGAAAAAGTACAGATTGTTGACGACTACGGCGACCAGGCCGCACGTACCGGCATTAAAGACGGCGATCCGCAAAAAGTACTGAACGTTACAACAAAGGCAGATCGATCGGTAGGTACTACCGGACGCTTAACCGGGCAATACGGTGACGATGACAGGTTTAACGCACAGTTGTTTTTGCAACGTATTAACGCCAATCAGCAATTGGGCGTTATCGGTAAGCTTAATAATACAATACAAGGTGTACAATCATCAGGCTTACAGGGCGGCGCTACTAATGATGGTGGTGGTGGCACAGGCGTTGGCCAAAATGCCCGCAGCGGCGGCGGCAATGGCGCCAGTGGCGGTACCATCAAGCAGGGTTCGCCGTCATTTAACTATCGGGACCAATGGAGCAAAAAGATACAGGTAGTTACCAACTACGTTTATAACTTTAAAGATAACAACGCCCTTAATGATAGTTACGGCCAACGATATACCAGCTTGGGCACCAGTGATTTTACCAATAAAAGCAACTCAGAAAACGACAGCAAAGGGCATGATCTTCATTTTGAAATGGACATGAACCTGGATAGCTCTAACTACATACAGGTTAACCCCACTTTTGATTATAGTAAGTCTACCAGTTTCAATGACGCTTATAGTGATAATAAAAACTTCTACAAGTCGGGTTTTGAGCATGTCACCAACACCGGCACAAACTCAAGTTTAAATACCAGCAGCAGTTACGGTATCACCGCATTATACTTGCACTTGTTTAAAAAACCGAAACGCAATTTCTCGATGCAGTTGGGCATAACACATACTACCAGCAAAGCAAATGGCGAGCAGAATACATCTTATCAATATTTTGCCGATTCGACTGCCAGCTTTCCTATAAAAGACTCGGTTGTGCATTTGTTGAGTACACGTACCAATACAACCACCAACTACCGGGCTACCATGACTTATGTTGAACCCTTGAGCACAACATCATTATTGGAGTTTAGCGGCAACATCAGCCAGCGCAACAACTCGGCAGTTTCTATACAGGATACCGTAGAGGCAAACTTTTTAGTAAAAGAAGTGCCGAGATACAGCAATATTTACGATTATAAAGTGACAGATGCTAAAGGTACCATTGATTACAGATATTATAACACCAAGGTAAACCTGTCTATCGGCGCTTCGGCAGTTCCGTTTTCATTGTCTGGCGAGAAATTAAATACTGCGGTTGGCCAGAATGCTTCCACTTCAAAGTCCGACTTCAGGATCATCCCGGCATTTCGGTTTGCTTATTCATGGTCTCGCACAGAGCGATTTACGCTGAATTATACCGGAACTAACGCCGAGCCTAGCTTTACCCAGTTGCAGCCGTTTACAGACCGGTCAAACCCCAACAATATCGTTGTTGGTAATCCTAATTTGAAGCCGTCGTTTACACATGCTATCAGCGCACTATACAATAACTATTTTGCCAACTCTAAAACCAGCATAAGCCTGGGGTTAAATGCCAGCTCAATAGAAAACTCTATAGCACAAAATAACTTGCTGATACAAGTTCCATTAACGGTTAATCCGCTCGACTCTACCAAAAACACGTTTAAAAACATAAATGAAACACATTATCTCAACATCAGCGGGGCGCGCAACATTGTAGGGCGCTACTCTTTCTCCAAACAATCAAACCAGCGCGAGGTAAATCTATCGTTAAACGGCAATATCACTTACAGCTATACCCCGGCTATGAGTAACAATGAATTGTATCATCAAACCAACTGGCGCTTTGACGAGCGCTTTGGCCCACGCATTAGCCCAAATGATAATGTCGAGATCAACCCTTTTGTGGGTTATGACGTTTCACGCTATTTTACCACATTGCTAAATGCCAAATCCACTTCGTTAAATACCACATCGTTAGGGTTACAGGGCCGGTTTTATTTCTTTCAAACCTGGCAAATTAATTATGATGCCACCAAGCGGTACATCACCGGTATTAGCGGCGGTAATACAAACCCATTGATTTTGAATGCGGGTTTTGAAAAAGAGTTTTTTCAGAAACGTAACCTGGTCTTCACCTTGAACGTGTATGATTTGCTGCATCAAAACAATTATATCCAGCAAACGGTAACCTCTGGCGGTGTTACCAATACTTTATCAAATGCGCAAAGCCGCTATTTCCTGGTGGGCTTGCGCTGGAATCTGCAAAAATGGAGCGGTACACCACAACGTAACGGTCGCAACATGCAACGCCGTGGCGACGGTAGTTTTATCTACTAACAAGCAAGGTTTTTGTTCATTCAACAGCAGGACAAACGTAGCGATGGGTTTAAACTCATCGCTACGTCTGTTTAAGCCGGATCTGTGGGGAGGGTAAAGTAAAAACTACTGCCATGGCCTTGTGTGCTCTCTACCCAAATACGTCCGCAGTTTTTTTCGATAAAATCTTTACAAAGCAATAGTCCTAAACCAGTGCCCTGTTCATTGGTGGTACCGCGGGTAGTAAAGTTATTGTTTCCGAAGAGCTTACTCAGGTTTTCTGAGGCAATGCCTACACCGGTATCGGCAATCCAAATGGTGGCAGTATCCCTTCTAACTTCGGCATCGACGATGATTTTATCGCCGGCACGGCAAAATTTAATAGCGTTTGATAAAAGGTTACGCAGTACAGCCTGAACCATGTCCATATCGGCAAACACCATTGTCGGCATATAAATATGGCTTTTAATGCTGATGCCTTTATCAGCAGCCAATTGAGCAAAGCTACTTACCAGGTAAGTTACATTATCCTTGATATCAAAATGTACCCCGTTAATTATTGTACCCTCCAACTGGCTTTTAGACCATTGTAACAGGTTTTCTACCAGTCCGGAAGTATAGCCAATATTCTTGGTCAATGTAGGTAAGAAGCTTCTGAACTCCTCATCGCTCACCATACCGTCGTTGTTCATACTCAAAATATCCATGAGGCTAAGTAATGGGGTACGTAAATCGTGCGAAATGATAGAGAATAGACGGTCCTTCAACTGATTCAATTCCTGCAGCTTTTCCTCACTTTGTTTGCGCTCGGTGATGTCGCGAAACAGCATGATCTTGCCGCTGTAAATAGTTTGTCGTTCAAACAGCGAAGTAAGCGTCACCGCGAAAATCCGGCCATCATCCAGTTTTATTTCTATCCAGCTATTTTCCTGGTTATGTACCGCATCGTTCAACTCGGTAAAGCCAGGAAACAAATGCGCCGCCGATTTGCCAATAACGTGATTAATATTAGGCGGCAGGATCTTTCGCATTTCGGGGTTAATATCAATTACCCGGTTTTGCGTATCAAACACCAGGATGCCCTCTTGTAAAGCATCAACAATTTTACCCCGGGCAATGGGTACTACGTCGAACAATTTAAAGCCCAATAAACCGATAGAGATAATTAAAGACGATGCAATAAAGGCAAAAGGCGTTAAATCCAGGTGCCCGAAAGGGCGTAGGTTTAACAAGTAGCTTAAGTTAATTAACCAGGGTATAAATGCACCAAAAAGGATGATACGATTTTGCTTTTTGATGAACTCGTCGGCTTTTCTGAAACGGGATATGATCAGGTACATCCCCCAGCCTAACATAGAATAAAAATAGACGGTATGAATTTTATACCAGATCCCGGTGGTTATAGCCAGCAATGGAAATGGGCCCGAGTTATCAACGCCAACCGAAGCATAATGGAGGTGATGCCAGTGGTTGGTCCATACCATTAACAACGTAATACTAGGTTCTAAAAATATAAGGAAACGATTAAGTGGTGTGAGCCAATGTTCTTTGCCGGTAAAACCAATAACAAAGACGATCCAGAGTGTGGGCGCGAAAGCAATGCCGAAGTATTCGAAATTGATCCAGAACAACATCTGGGTCAATGAGTAGGAAGACAGTTCGCAGCCATAAGCAATGGCCCAGATGGCTATGCTTAGCATCATGTACCCAAACCAACGCACAGCGCCACCCGTTCGCTTAAATATTGCCCACGATACCCCAACAGTAACCAAGCCGCTTAAAATAAGCGTTATAGCAAATAAATTATTGGGCAGGTGCATAATGATTCAGGGGTATTAATATTGCATTAGCAGGCTAGCCCTGCACAACGTATACGAATATAGTAAATGCAGGCTAGATAAAACGGGCTATTTATTTGTTTTAGCTCAGTTCTTTCATCAATTTATCAAAAGCTTCCTTTAGCTCGGCAAGCTCTTGTTCAACTTTGGCAAGGCGGGCTTCCAACCCGCTGTTTGAACGGCCGGCTGGCTGTTCGTAATCATCATCCTCGTCGGTAATTTCTGGTACACCGGCTAATAAATGGGCGTATCGCGCTTCTTTTTGCCCCGGGCGCTTAGGCAACTGCATTACATAGGTAATATCTCCGGCGGCTAGCTTTTCAAGCATCTCCTGCACTTCTTCTATCGACTCAAACTCATACAAGCGGCTGGCGTTGGTATTAATCTCTCCTGGTGTTTGCGGGCCGCGCAGCATCAACAGGCACATAATGGCCAGTTCTGATGGGATAAGTGGATAAACAATAGCAAAATTGTGTTTATATTTTACCGAACGAATAGACCCGCCGGTTGCGGTTGATACCAGTCCGCGCCTTTTTAAGGTGTTCAGCGCATCCATTACCGTCTCATCTTCATACTGTACAACCGGTTTGCGCGACGTTTTTTGATTGCAAGCCAAGGTAATGGCATTAATGGTCATGGGGTAATAATCGGGCGTGGCGCGGCTTTTTTCTATTAAAGATCCAAGTACACGTAGTTCGGTGGCATTAAGTAGCGGCAGGGTTTGCTGGTTATCCATATTATAAGGTTTGATATTAGATTGGGCGTGAACTTATAAAATACTTTCTATTTTATAAACTTTGCCGTTCAAATTAAATTCATCATTAACCCGCAGTCCCTTAATTTTTAGGGCGATGGGCGATGCGGGCGAAATGGCCATATAGGTTTCGCCTTCGGCAGATATAGCGCCTGCGCTTATGGCAATATAGAGTTTAGCCAGGTTGGTTATCACCACACTGCCAAGGTCGGCGCTGTCATGTATCGTCGCCGGATTGATTTGATTTAAAGCAACTTTTAGTTTATTGGCTTCGGTGAGCTGGGCCATATTACGGTCTGTTGCCTGCTGTGCCATTGCCCGTCCGGTTTCATACTTATCGCCTGCGCTGCTTTTGGTATCGTCTTTTGATGCTTGTTGCGCTTCGTCAATACCCTGTTGTGCGGCAGCCATGCGCTGCTCAACATAGTTAAGACATTGTTGATATAATAGCTGTTTGAGTTGATTCACGGTGGTTTTAAACTTTAAAATTTTAGGCAAACAAAAGCCCCCGCACACTCGCTGCTTGGGGGCTTTCAACCTAAACCTTATCACATTGTAAGCGTGAGCTTACAGATAATACACAAAGAACGTTATTTTTTATGAAACAGATGTATATACATGAAAAAAAAATTTTTCAAAGTGTGTATTTGTTACAATAAGGTGATCGGAGGCATAAAATAAATCAGCTTATTTGGATTTATTATAAATAAGACATACATTTGCTCAGTTAACCACTTAAGATGAAACTTTCGCAATTGCAGGTTGGAGAAAAAGGTATCGTAAAAGAATTTACTGATCTGGAAATGTCAGTAAAATTAATGGAGATGGGCTGCTTGCCCGGCGAAGAGATCAGGGTTGACCGGATTGCGCCGCTTGGCGACCCGATTGCCATCAATGTATCCGGATACCAATTGAGCCTGCGTAAACGCGAAGCCTCAACTATCATTTTGCATAAATAATTGAAAGCCGATATAAGAGTTGCACTTGTTGGGAATCCAAACACCGGTAAATCAACACTCTTTAACGTATTAACCGGGCTTAACCAAAAAATAGGAAACTTTCCGGGGGTTACGGTTGATAAAAAAGTAGGCTACTCCAAACTGCCTGATGGCCGTGTGGCAGAGGTTGTCGACCTGCCGGGCACTTACAGCCTCTATCCAAAAAGCCAGGACGAATCTATAGTTTTTTCGGTATTAGCCGACAGGGCCAACGCGCTGAGTCCCGACCTGGTTGTGGTTATTCTTGACGCAACAAGTCTTAAAAGAAATTTACTATTATACAGCCAGGTTGCCGATCTGAAGATCCCGGTAATTGTTGCGCTGAATATGATGGACCTGGCTAAAAAGTCGGGCATTGATATCAATATTAATTTACTGGCGCAAAACCTGGGCGTACCCGTTGTGCCTATTGCAGCGCGTAAGCAAGAAGGTATTGACGAACTGAAGCAGGCTATTGCTATTGCTAACAAGGTAGCCATGCAGGTAGATAGCATTGATGTCAGATCCATCGCCCCGCAGCTGATAGAAAGCATCAGCAACGAGCTGAATATTGGCAATCCATACTTTGCTTTACAGCTGGCGCATCAGCATGAAACACTCAAATTTCTGTCGACTGAACAGTCGGACCGGATAGAAGCGCTTGAAAAAGAGCATGGTTTCCATTCGCAGAAAGCGCAAGGTGCTGAAACCATTGCCCGCTACAGCGCTATAAACGACTTGCTTTACGATACGGTAAAAACACCATCTACGGCGCAAGACGAAACCATAAGCAATAAAATAGACAAGGTTTTAACGCATAAGGTTTTTGGCTTTATCATTTTCTTCGCCATACTGATGTTTATGTTCCAGGCGATTTTCACCTGGGCGTCGTATCCGATGGATTTAATTTCGCAGGCATTTGTATGGTTGGAAAATACCCTGCATAAAACCTTGCCTGCCGGCCCGTTGGTGAACCTTCTGGCTGATGGTATTGTAGCCGGCTTAAGCGGTGTAATGGTTTTTATCCCACAGATCGCTATCCTGTTTGCCTTTATATCGATATTAGAAGATACCGGCTACATGTCGCGTGTTACGTTTATGATGGACAAGCTGATGCGGAAGGTTGGCTTGAACGGCAAATCTGTAGTTCCGCTAATCGGCGGTTTTGCCTGTGCCGTGCCATCCATCATGAGTACCCGTACTATTGAAAACTGGAAGGACCGGATGATCACCATTATGGTTACGCCACTGGTAACTTGTTCTGCCCGCTTGCCGGTTTATACTTTGCTCATTGCGCTGGTTGTCCCCAATAAAAATATCTGGTGGGTATTTAACTTGCAAGGTTTAGCCCTAACGGGGATGTATGTACTGAGCCTGGTATCGGCCGTTATTGTAGCCTGGGTATTTAAATATATTTTAAAGAGCCGCGAGCGCGGCTACTTTATCATGGAGCTGCCGGTTTACCGTACGCCAAGGTGGAAGAATGTTGCCTTTTCGATGTATGAGCGTTCAAAAGCATTTGTACTGCAAGCGGGTAAGGTTATTATAGCCGTTTCTATTGTGCTTTGGGTGCTGGCTAGTTATGGTCCTGGTAATCGTTTTGCGCAAATTGATGCCAAATACAGCCAACCTCAATACACCAAAACTGTCCCGCACGATCAACTGGACCGCGACATCGCGACAGCAAAATTAGAAAACTCATACGCCGGCGTGCTGGGTCATAGCATTGAGCCGGTTATCCGCCCGCTGGGTTTTGATTGGAAGATAGGCATAGCCCTGATCACCTCATTTGCTGCCCGCGAAGTTTTTGTGGGCACCATGGCCACCATTTACAGTGTGAATGGCGATGCGGACAATATCCAATCGGTACAGGAAAAAATGCACCAGGCTAAAAACACGCAGACGGGCCAACCGGTATTTACCTTTGCGGTAGCATTTTCATTAATGATGTTTTACGCCTTTGCTATGCAGTGCGCCAGCACGGTGGCCGTAGTGTATCGCGAAACCAAAAACTGGCGTTGGCCGGCCATACAATTTGCTTACATGACAGTGCTGGCTTATGCGGCCAGTTTCGTGGCGTATCACTTGTTGAAATGAGCTTAAAGCGGAAAGAATAAAGCTAAAAGCTTTTCTTGTCAAATTTTCTTTAAGCACCCCCCTGTCAATTTATCTCAATGACTTTTTGCTTTCACCTTTAGTCTTTCAGCTTTCCGCTTAAAAAAGTATCTTTGATTTGAGGTAGAAATTGGATAAAGTAAAAGTATTAGAAAAGTATCTCCCGCCCGATGCCGCGCCGCTAATTGGCCGTTGGATAGATTACTTTAAATGCGAGTTTAAGATCTCGCGCAACCGCGGCACTAAATTTGGCGATTACCGTGCACCCTACCAGGGCAAGGGTCATCGCATCTCTGTTAATTTTGATTTAAATCCCTACGCATTTTTGGTTACCACGGTGCATGAGTTTGCACACCTACACACCTGGAACGAACATAAGCACCAGGTAAAACCCCACGGCAATGAGTGGAAAAGCAATTTCAAAAAAATGATGCAACCTTTTTTTGAAAAAGAAGTTTTTCCGCCTGATGTGAAGCATGCAATTGTGAGCTATTTGAATAATCCGGCGGCATCCAGTTGTTCTGATTTAACACTGTACCGTTCTCTGCGCAAATACGACGCGCCGAAAGAAGACATCCACACGGTTGAAAAATTACCTATCCACGCTATATTTAAACTGAAGGATGGCCGCATTTTCCGCAGGGAAGAGAAATTGCGCAAACGTTACAAATGCACCGAATTGGCCACTAAAAAAGTTTACCTGTTTAGTCCGGTAGCCGAGGTAGAAGTGATTAACGACTAACATTTATTTTCCTCGGCTCCAACCGCCAAACTATAAACTTGCGTAAGTGTTGTAAACACAACAATTTAGACTTATGAAGAAGTTGCTTTTAGTTTGCGCATTGATGGCCGGTTTAATAATCCAATCACACGCACAGGATAAAAAACATTTAGAGGTTGGCGATAAGGTACCCGCCTTTTCGCTAACTGACCAAAACGGCAAGACATTCAATGTAGCCGACCATATAGGCAAAGACATTATGGTGATCTATTTTTATCCGAAGGATGAAAGTATGGTGTGCACCAAAGAAGCTTGTGCCTTCCGCGATAGCTTTGATGCTTTTACTAAAGCCGGTGCAAAGGTAATCGGTATAAATAGCAGTACCGTAGCTAGCCATAAGGCCTTTGCAGAGCATTACCAGCTTCCCTTTACTGTTTTAAGCGATCCAGGCAATAAGGTTTACGATATGTTTGGTGTAAGAAGTCGCCTGATGTTTTCCGGTCGCGAAACTTTTATAGTAGATTTAAAGGGCAAAATTGTTTATCAGCATGCTGCCATGCTGCAAGGCAAAGAACATGCTGATGATGCGCTGGCGTTTATAAAGTCGGCTAAGAAATAGCCCCCTCTAAATCTCCCCCGGAAGGGGAGACTTTTTTAACCGGCTTTTCAAAGCCCTCCCTACTGGGGAGGGTTGGGAGGGGCTTAATTAACAGACCATGATCACTACCCTCAAAATACTTTTCAGCGTACTGTTTGCCTGGATGTGCTACACGGTTATCACTACCAGCATCCACAGCAACCTATTTAAAGAATGGGACTTCTTGGGTTCCATCCCCTGGATGCGCGCCACGCTTTGGGATTTTTATGCCAATGTGCTGGTAATTTTTGTATGGGTGTGTTATAAGGAGAGATCCATCGCCTTAAAAATTATCTGGTTGATATTGTTAGTTGTACTGGGCAGTATAGCCAGTTGTGCTTTTGTCCTGATACAGCTTTTCAGACTAAAACCCGGCGAAGGCTTAAAAGATTTTTTTAGTAAACAACATGAATAATACATCTCTTTTAGGGTTGATTATTTATAGCGTGATCGCCTGTTGCGTCATCATGGCGCTGGTTTGGGTTTGGGCCTACAAAATCAAAAACGCGGGCGTGGTCGACATTTTCTGGTCATACAATTTCCCGGTGATTGCTATCATTCTTTATCTGTTTGCTCCGGGTTATGAACCGCGAAAACTGCTGATCTGCGGAATGGTTGTTGCTGCCGGATTTAGACTGGGTACCCACCTGGCTTTACGCGTACTCAAACACTTGCGCGAAGAAGAACCGCGCTATGCGCATATCCGCAAAGAATGGGGCAAAAATGCCGAACCTAAAATGTTTGGCTTTTTCCAGATGCAGGCTATATCAAACGTGCTGCTGGCCATTCCTTTTTTCATCATCGCCCTAAATACAACGCCCTGTATTTCGTGGATAGAGTACACTGGCTTTTTGCTTTGGTTGATCAGCGTTATCGGCGAAGCCATTGCCGACCAGCAACTGGCCAACTTTAAAAAGGACCCGGCTAATAAAGGCAAGGTATGCGATACCGGCCTCTGGGGCTACTCACGCCACCCTAATTATTTTTTTGAATGGCTGATGTGGGTGTCGTACTTCGTGTTCGCCCTGGGCTCTCCTTGTGGCTACCTGGCGGTGATAAGCCCGGCAATTATCTTGTACTTGCTGACTAAAGTAACAGGCATCCCCACAACCGAGGCGCAATCATTGCGCAGTAAAGGCGAGGCTTTTAAAAAGTATCAGCAAAAGGTGAGTGTTTTTGTGCCGTGGTTCAAAAAGGGGTAATACATTTAGGTTATACGTTGGACGTTTTACGTTAATTGGACAGCTAAATATCATCATTCAAAATCTATATTGCGGCTTACGCCGTATCTCTCTAAAAACATAAAGCACACTAAAAACGTAAAACGTCTGACGTACTACGTACAACACAAACCTTCTATACCATGTGGTACGACAAACTATTAGAAAACGATAAGATCCCCGATTTTTTGCTGCGCAAAGGCATCCGTCAGCTATTACAACAACGGCTTGACGACGAAAATAAAGGCAACGTAGAAGCGCAACAGGCCCACCTGATGGAGTTGATCGCCGAGTTGAAAGCCTCGCCTATAGCCATCAATACTGCCGATGCAAACGAGCAACACTACGAAGTACCCACGCCATTTTATCAATACTGCCTGGGTAAAAATCTTAAATACTCGTCTGGCTATTGGAAAAACGGTACTGCCGATCTGAGCACTGCCGAAACCGATATGCTGGAACTAAGCTGCCAACGCGCCGAGTTGGTTGACGGTCAGCAGGTGTTGGAGCTGGGTTGCGGTTGGGGCTCATTGTCGTTGTTTATGGCGGCGAAATATCCTAAGAGCACCTTTAAGGTTTTATCTAACTCGCGTACGCAAAAGATTTATATCGACGAACAAGCTAAGCAACGCGGCATTACCAACTTGACGGTTTTAACTTCCGACATCAACGTATTTACGCTGGACGAGCAGTTTGACCGCGTGGTGTCTGTCGAGATGTTTGAGCATATGCGCAATTACCAATTGCTGCTGGCTAAGGTAGCCTCGTTTTTAAAACCTGATGGTAAATTGTGGATTCACATATTTACCCACAAAGAATACGCGTACAAGTTTGAGGTTATTGATGATACCGACTGGATGAGCAAATACTTTTTCACCGGCGGTATTATGCCCAGCGACGACCTGCTGTTTTATTTTAATGATGATTTGGTGGTCGAAAAACATTGGCATGTTAACGGCTGCCATTACGGTAAAACTGCCGAAGCCTGGCTGGTAAATATGGACGAGCACAAAGCCGAGATCATACCGTTGTTTGAACAAACCTATGGAAAAGAGCAAGCGGTAAAATGGTGGGTATACTGGCGCTTATTCTATATGGCTTGTGCCGAACTTTGGAACTTTAACGACGGTAACGAATGGATTGTGAGCCACTACTTATTTCATAAAACCGGCGCATGATCAGGTTATTATTAATCATCCTGTTTTTCCTAATATCGCTGCTGGCAATTTTTAAAGCGCCTGCTTATTACCTATGGCTACTGGCGATAGGCGTAACAGAGTTTCCATTGCTATTTGCAGGAATCACCGCGTTATTAACGCTATCTGGCATTTGGATACAGAAATACCAACTGATAGGAACGATCATTGGCGTTGTGGCAATATTAATCTATCTGTCGCCTATTGTCAGGGCTTACGTTGTTGCTTCGGGTTTGAAGCACGATATCAATATTGACTTTGCCCAATCAGACAACGACGAGAACCCCTTTAGTATCACTAAGCTTTTTGCCGGCAATAAACCGCTATCGTACAAAAATATTCAATACGTTAAGTATGCCGATACTTCGCTAAATCTTGATTATTATCCTTCACAAATCATCGGCAAAAAGCCTTGCATTATTGTAATTCATGGCGGTTCCTGGAGTAGTGGCGACAGTAAACAATTGCCAGAGCTAAACAGCCACCTGGCGCGATTAGGCTATAATGTTGCAGCTATCGACTACCGCATGGCGCCCAAATGGCAAAACCCGGCACCGGTGGAGGACGTACAGTCGGCTGTAAAGTACTTATCTAAACATGCCGACGAGCTAAATATCGACACCAATAAATTTGTTTTATTAGGCAGATCAGCCGGTGCACAGATTGCTTTACTGGCTGCCTATACGCTGCATGACAAAAACATTAAAGGCATTATAGATTTTTATGGCCCCGCCGATATGGTGTGGGGCTACTCCATTCCATCAAATCCCCTGATCATGGATTCGCGCGCAGTAATGCGCCATTATCTGGGCGGCCCGTACGAAAAAGTGCCTCAGAACTATTTTAACAGCTCGCCAATTGAATTTGTCGACAAAAACTCACCGCCGACGCTCATCATCCATGGGCATAGTGATGTGCTGGTAGCTTATGAACACAGCCGCCGACTGAATGAAAAGCTAAACAGATTCGGCATTAAACATTACTGGCTAAAACTGCCTTGGGCAACGCATGGCTTTGATTATAATTTGAATGGTCCCGGTGGGCAATTGTCTACTTATGCGGTGGAGAGGTTTTTAAGTGCAGTAACGACAGCAACACCTTAAGCGCCCCGACCCCTAAAGGGGGAGTAATAACGCAGAAACCAAATGGAAGAAACCAACATAAATAATAATGCCGCTAATAGCTTTCCCTTCAATGGGCGGGAGCGTCTGGCCATCATCGGCACCGGCATTGCCGGCATGGGCTGCGCACATTTCTTGCATCCGCATACCGATCTGACCATCTACGAACAAAACGATTATGTAGGCGGCCATACCAACACCGTAACTATTGATGAAGATGGCAAGCCTGTTTATGTGGATACCGGCTTTATGGTGTTTAACTATAAAACCTACCCAAACCTTTGCCGGTTGTTTAAAGAGCTTAACGCCCCGGTTAAGAAAACCGATATGTCATTCAGTGTGCAATATGTCCTAACCGGATTGGAGTATAGCGGCAGCAGCGTTAATCACCTGTTTGCGCAGCGGAAGAATATTTTCAATATCCGCTACATCAGAATGCTGATGCAGATTGGCAGGTTTAACAAAGAAAGTGTTAAGATTGTCGACGACCCCAAATATGCCGACTATTCCATCGGCCAGTACATTAAAGAGTTTGGTTTTGGTGAGGATATGTTATGGAAATACCTGGTGCCCATGAGTTCGGCAGTATGGTCCACGCCGATGGAGCAGATGCTGGATTTCCCCGCGGTGACGCTGATCCGTTTTTTCCTGAACCATGGTTTCTTAGGCTTGAATACCCAGCACCAATGGTACACGCTGCATAATGGTAGTCAAAGCTATCGCGAGTTGTTGATCAAGCCATTTAAAGATAAGATTTACGTTAATCACAAAGCGATCAAAGTAACGCGAGAAGCAGATGGCGTAGTTGTTGAAGCAGCTGACGGCTCTAAACAAAAGTTTGATCGGGTGATCATTGCCACGCATGGCGATCAGGCGCTACAATTGTTGGTTGCGCCAACCGTCGACGAAAAGCGTCTGCTATCCAAATTCAAGTACCAATACAACAAAGCCATTCTGCATACCGACGAAAGCATCATGCCTAAAACCAAACTGGCCTGGAGCAGCTGGAACTACAGCATCCGTAATCATAAAGGCAAGCTGGCGCCAACAACCATTTACTGGATGAATGAGCTACAGGGCGTGTCAGACAAGAAGAATTATTTCGTGTCCATCAACTCGCACGATGATATCGACCCCAAAAAGATCATTAAAGAGTTAGATTACGAGCATCCACTATTTGATGTTCCAGCCATACAGGCCCAGGCCGAACTGCACAAACTAAATGAGAATGGACCGATTTATTATTGCGGCAGCTATTTTAAATATGGTTTCCATGAGGATGCTTTTACCAGCGCGGTGAATTTGTGTTCGCAATTGTTGGGTAAGGCAGTATATAGGGAAGAATTGGTAGAGGAGCCGAAGTAATATTAAAACTGTCATTGCGAGCGTAGCGCGGCAATCGCAAGGAGAAAAGCTTTAACGCGTGCGATTGCTTCGTCGTTCCTCCTCGCAATGACAAAATAATATAGTCATCCTGAACTTGTTTCAGGATCTCCGTTGACAGACATATAGGTGTATACTTAGCGCGTGGGATGCCGAAACAAGTTCGGCATGACAATAAAATCAAAGCCCCATTTTTTCCGTACATTAAATCAATGAACTCCTGTTTATATAAAGCTACTGTAATGCATCACCGGCTCTCACCCAAAGAGCACCGGTTTCATTATGATGTCTTTATGTTTTATTTGGATCTGGATGAGATCGACGCGCTGGCAAAGCGACTAAAATTCATGAGTCGCAATAAATTCAACCTTTTCAATTTCCGCGATAAAGATCACCTGCAATTACCTCGCGAGAAACCGGATACCTCAAAAAATATCCGTCAGCATATCACAGATTACCTGTTACAAAATGGTGTTGATATTGGCAATGGCCGCATTATGGTATTGACTAATCTATGTACCATGGGCTACCAGTTCAACCCGGTATCATTTTATTTCTGTTATGACGAGCAGGGCAACGCCGTTTGTTCGATAGTTGAAGTTTGCAATACTTTTCGCGAAATGAAGCCTTATTTTTTAGGTGCCGATACCAAACAGGGCGACGAGTTTAAACTGAATACCGAGAAGTATTTCTACGTGTCGCCATTTATGGAGATGGATACCAATTTTGATTTCGATCTGAGACTCCCCGGCGAAAAACTACAAGTGCGGATTGATGATTATAATAAGGCAGGCGAACGTTTTTTTATCAGCACACTAAGTGGTAATCGCGCGGCACTTACCGATGCCAATTTGCTGTTGTATTTTATCAGTTTCCCGCTTATTACGTTAAAGGTAATTGGGCTAATTCATTGGCAGGCGCTTAAATTATGGTTAAAGAAAATCCCTTATCATAAAAAAGATGCGGATAAACAGCTTCAGAAGGATGTTTTTAGACCATATAAGCCAAATGTTTTATCTTAATTAAAACTTTTAGTAAAGCTTTTTCCGTAAGTAGCCTAACGAACCATTTATCAACTGAATACAATGTCTAATACAATTGCCTTAGTCGAGAAGAAAAGCTTTTATCAGGACCTGGTTTTAAAATCTCTGTCTGAAATGGACAAGGGTAGGCTGTATATCACTTTGCCTTGCGGTCAGCAACTGACCATGGGTACGGGCGAGGGCAATATTGCTGCACGTATAGACGTGGTTAGCAACGAGTTTTTTAGGCGGATAATTTTATTTGGCGATATTGGTTTTGGGGAAGCATATGTAGATGGTTTGTGGCAGACCGATAACATTACCAATGTAATTAAATGGGTGCTGTTAAATATCGACAACGCACCGGGTGTATCTGGCAGCGGAGTAAAAACCCTCTCATTAAATCTACTAAAATTATTTAACAAAGTATATCACTTTAAACGTGCCAATACGGTTAATGGATCGCGCCGAAATATTGCCGAACATTATGATCTGAATAATGATTTCTTTGCAAGTTTCCTGGACCCTACAATGACCTATTCGAGCGCCTATTTTTATAAAAACGGAATGTCTTTAGAGGAAGCACAATTAGCCAAGTATGATCGCTTATGTCGTCAGCTGCACTTAAAGCCTACCGACCATGTGTTGGAGATTGGCAGTGGCTGGGGTGGCAATGCTATCTACATGGCAAAAACGTATGGCTGCAAAGTAACCTCATTAACCATTTCAGAAGAACAACATAAACTGGCAGTAGAGCGCGTACAAGCCGAAGGCTTAAGTGACCGTGTAAGTATTGAGCTGCGCGATTACCGTACGCTTGAGGGTCAGTATGATAAGATTGTTTCGGTAGAAATGCTGGAAGCTGTTGGACACAAGTTCTTGGATGTTTATTTCAAAAAATGCCATGACCTGTTAAAAAAGAATGGCATACTGGCATTACAAGTAATCACCTCTCCCGATTCACGGTATGAAAGCCTGCGCAAAGGTGTGGATTGGATCCAGAAACACATCTTCCCAGGCTCGCTACTGCCATCGGTAGGTGCTATCAACGGTTCTATCAACCGCACCGGCGATATGACCCTGGTTGACTTAAAAGATATTGGTACCGATTACGCCCATACGTTAAAATTATGGTACGATCAGTTCAATGCTAATCTATCAGAGGTTAAAGCCTTAGGTTTCGATGAGCGTTTCATCCGCAAATGGAACTACTATTTATGCTATTGCGAGGCAGCTTTCGCTATGCGTAATATCAATACCATGCAGTTGGTTTATTCAAGGCCGAATAATACAGGGTTTTAATAATAAATTTGTCATTGCGAGCGTAGCGCGGCAATCGCAAGGAGAAAAGCCGAACGCGTGCGATTGCTTCGTCGTTCCTCCTCGCAATGACAGAAAACGGTTACCTCCTCCTTACTTCCTTAAACCGCGTAAACACCACAAAAGCCATTACACAAAGCACGCATCCGCAGATCCCATTAAGTCGCAAACCATAATCATTACCCGGGTCTTTGCCGTATACGGTTAAAAAAGCAAACAAAGCAATTCCCAAAGTCTGACCTAGTTTTACAAATAAGTACTTCACGGCAAAGAACATCCCCTCGCGGTTTTCGCCGGTTTGGTTGGCATCGCGCTGCGCAATCTCAGCAAGTATGGCGTTAGGCAGTATCCCTAGTGAGGCCAATGGAATCGCGGCAAAAAGCACCAGCATATAAGCCTGTACAATCGGAGCGAACGGAAATTTACCTAAGAAAAATATCGCCACAAAAATTAAACTCAGCAGCGCGAAGGAGAACAGTACAATAGGTTTTTTACCGATCTTTTTAGACAGGTAATTAACCAGCGGATAAAACACCAGCGAGAATAGCACCATCACTCCCATCAACTCCCCTCCGCGCGATTCGGGCAAATGCAGCAGCACCTTTACAAAGTACAGTAAGCCGCTGGATATGATGCTCAACGCCATGTAATATGAAAAATCAGAAACCAGGTAGTATTTAAAATTACGGTTGCTGAAGGTTTTGCGGATAGCCGGCAACAGTGGCAAGTGTGACGGCTTGCCACTTGAATATTTTTTCTCGTTGATGTACAATACCGGGATCAGCATAAATAAACCGGCCAATATGCTTAAGCTCCATATGGTGTATTGTAGCGCGGTGTCGCGCTCGGTTATATGCGCGAACTTTTGAAACAGATCGGCAAAGTTGTTGATGAGCGCTGAGAACACAATACCGATGATAAAGCCCACTTGTTGAAATGACGATAGTCGCACCTTTTCGGCAGCCGTGTCGGTAAGTTCGGGAAGCAACGCGTTATAGGGGATGATATAGGTTGTGGCCCCCATAAAGAAAAAGATCATGTTGATGGTGAGCCACTCAGCATTTCTCATGCTCTCGCCTTTTACCAGCGGATAAAACGTCAGGCAGAAAAAAAGCATCGCCGGGATAATGGCCCATTTCATAAATGGGATGCGCCGGCCTTTTGGGTTATTGCTTTTATCGCTGGACGATGCTATGAATGGATCATAAATCGCATCAACAAAACGCCCCGAAGCAGCAATAACCGATAAAATATTGAATAAGCCGAATAACAGTAGTTGCGGCACATATTGGGTTAGCCCTGAGTTTGATGGGGGCAGATAAAAGTAGGGCAGCATCACAATGATGGTATTGGTCATCATGCTCCAGCCTATCATCCCGCAGGTATAAGCCAGCTGTTTTCTGAAGGGAAATTTTACAACGGGCATCTCTTATCGCAATATGCTAATAAGATAATGAATTTTAGATGAAAAGGTTGATTAGGCAAAAAGAAAAAGGCCCGGAGTATTATTCCGGGCCTTTTAATGTTATCAGGGTTTCAATGTGTTTCGGACCTCTTTGAGTATCCGCACTTTAAGCACCAGAAATATGCCTACACCAACCACGCCGCCGGCAACATATTCGTAATGTTTTTCATCGATACCTTTCCAGATCAGGAATAAACACCCAAAAATGCAAAGATTGTAAAGGGTGCTCAAAAAAATCTTTTTCCTCATAACAATTAGTATACTTGCATCTCAGGGTCAATCTCTGATGCCCAGGCTAAAATACCGCCTTGCAGGTTTGACAGGTTAGTATAACCCAATTGCTCTAACTGTGCAATGGCTGCTGCACTGCGTTTACCGCTGCGGCACATAATTACTACAGGTTTGTCTTTGCTTATTTTATCGGCCTCAATTAATATGCCGCCCAGCGGTATTAACTGGCCACCAATGTTTGATGTTTCGTACTCAAAATCTTCTCTAACGTCAACCAGCTGAAAGTCTTCGCCGCTATCTAATTTGTCTTTAAGTTCTTGTACTGTTATCTCTTGCATAGTGTTTTGAAATTAATTTACATGTCAAATGTAGGGCTTATGTGTAACAAATACGTCCTATTTTTGTAACAATTGGAGCCTTAGTGCGTTTCATAAACAATAATTGTATTACGACATCATAAATGGATAAAATAACCCGGTTTTTCTGGTTCTGTTCGGGCGCACATGTAGACACGCTTCAAAAATATCCCATCGAGCATAATAAATACGTAGGCATAGGCGCAACCATATTCTTTACAGCACTTTTTGCTTCACTTTCAGGCGGATACGCCATGTACTTTGTTTTTAACGGCGATGCCTTTGCCGTTGGCTTCGCTATTCTGTTCGGTTTACTTTGGGGTACCGCCATTTTTAATATGGACCGTTACATCGTATCGTCCATCAATAAAGAAGGCAGCACCAATCAACAGATCTTGCAGGCATCGCCACGTATTTTACTGGCGATTATGATCGGTATTGTGATATCACGCCCGCTGGAGCTAAAGATCTTTGACAAAGAAATTCGCCAGAAATTAAAAGTCGCTTACATAAAGGGCCAGCATAGTAAAATAGATACACTGCAAAAAACGTATAATCAGAAATATAGCCAGGAACTGGCCAAAACGGCTGATCTGAAGAAAGAAAAAGATTCGCTGGAAAGGGACATCAACCGCTCGCGTGTGCAATTAAACGAGGAAGTTTTTGGTGACAAAAATAACCAAACCTCGGGCATTGTAGGCTACGGTACTTATGCCAAACAAAAGCAAGGTGTACTACAGGAAAAAGAAGACCGCCTGAAACTGGTTACTCAAAACGCCGACAAAATGGACCAATACCTTGGTCAGCGTAAAGAATATGAAGGTGTGAATGCTACCCGTTTATTTAGCGACCATCAACTGGACAGCCTGGCAAAAGTAGCCGGCTTTGCCGACCGTAACTGGGCGCTGGGTCAGCTCACCTATAATGATAACGGAACCCGCGATTTAGATACTTACCTTGCAATATCATTTATTGGTTACCTGTTTATTTTGTTTGAGTGCCTGCCGGTTTTTGTAAAGCTGATGTCGCCCAAAGGGCCATATGATGTGGCTATGGCCAAAACTCACGAAGCCAATATCTACTATGCCGAGCGCGATAAAGAGCGGGACATCAAAGTTATTGATAGTGTTTATGACGATCATGTCGACGAGGATGTAAAGCGGCGGCGCAACACGCTGGCCAGCCGCACGGGGCAGGATCGCGACCGGCATCGTTATGACTAAACGCAAATTTGAGACGTTTTGCCGTTCATCAGATTAATTCGTATTTTGACCCCAATTACACTGATCTGATGAAAAAACTATTACTTGTCGCTGCATTTACCGGGTGCATGGCAGACGCTTTTGCGCAAGCTCCTCAAAAACCCATTTACTATTCTATTTCTTTCCCGAACGCGGCGCATCATGAAGCCGAAGTTTCGATAACCCTTTCGCCCGCGCAGGATGGACCGATTGAGCTGCACATGAGCCGCTCGTCAGCAGGGCGATATGCTACCCATGAGTTTGGTAAAAACGTTTACAATGTAAAAGCCGCCAATGGCGACGGTGCCCCGTTAGTTGTTAAACAAACTGCCGGCGATGAATACGTGATTGCCGAACATGATAAAGTTGTTAAAATAACCTACACGCTATACGCCAATTGGACAGACGGCACTTATGCCGGTATTGATCAAAGCCATGCGCATTTAAATATGCCGGCCGCATTTATGTGGGTTGCCGGTGCTTCAGAAAAACGCCCTGTCCGCTTTGAGTTTAACGATTTGGATAAGTACGGCTGGAAAGTAGCCACCCAATTAAAGCATGAAGGCGCCAATATCTACTCGGCACCCGATCTTCAATATATGATGGACAGTCCAACTGAGCTATCAAACTTTAAAGAAACCCATTGGGATGTAACTAATACCGACGGTAAGACCGAACGCATTAACCTGACTATTCATTCTAACGATGAACAAGCCACCATTGACAACTTTGGCAAGCAGGTGCAAAAGGTAGTGCTCGAAGAAAAAGCCGTTTATGGTGAGCTGCCAACGTACGACTATGGCGAATACACTTTCCTGGATGATGTATATCCAACCAACTCCGGCGATGGCATGGAACACCGCAACTCAACTTGTATCGTCGATATGGACAATAAGGTTGCCGGCAATGAGATAGGCTTACTAAGCACCTTTGCACACGAATATTTTCACAGCTGGAACGTTAAACGCATCCGCCCAAAATCGTTAGAGCCATTTAACTTTGACCATGCTAACATGAGCAATGAGCTCTGGTTTGCAGAAGGCTTTACACAATACTATGGCGAGCTATTGTTGGTTCGTGCTGGTTTTCATAATGTAGACGACTATGCAGGTACGCTATCCGGGTTGGTAAACTCGGTGCTGAATGGTCCGGGCGCGTTACAATATTCAGCAACGCAGGCTAGCCGCGACGCGGTGTTTACAGATGCAGGCGTCGCTATCGACCCAACTAACTACACAAATACATTCACCAGTTATTACTACTATGGCGGCGCCATAGCCCTTGCGCTTGATCTGCGCCTGCGCAGCGATTTTAATTTAACGCTGGATGATTACATGCGTACCGTTTGGCTGGCACGCGGCAAAGTGATGAAACCTTATACCGTTGCCGATTTACAGACCGACCTGGGCAAAGTGACCAAGAACCCAAAATTCGCTGCCGAATTTTTTGATAAGTACATTAATGGCATCGACAAAAATAATTATGAAACACTGCTGGCAAAAGCAGGCCTGGTATTACGCAAGCATGCCGCGGGCAAACCGTGGATTGGCTTGACCGTATATGGACGGGGCACAGCGGTACATGGTGTTGGCAACGGTTTAGCCCTAGCATACCCTAGCAGCATTGGTACGCCAGCCTATAAAGCGGGCCTTGATGCGGGCGACGTAATCACCAAAGCAGATGGAAAAGATATCCCCGACTCATACACGATGAGTACCGTAGTGAACGCTAAAAAGCCAGGCGATAAAATAGCTATAACCTATACTAATCGCAGCGGAGTGCACGAAACCACAATTACCGTAGAAGAAAGCCCTGCACTGGAAGTTTTAACCTTTGAAAAAGCAGGCCTTACGCCATCGGCAGATCAATTGGCTTTCCGGAATTCGTGGTTGTCGTCGAAGGTGAAATAACTAAGACACAAACGGTACGATCATAACGATCGGTTCTTCACCACCCTGCACGTCATCGTGAGCGAGGTACGAGCGTGACGATCTCTGAACGAGCGATTAAGTCAGCGAGCCGGAGATTGCCACGATCGGTTCTTCACCACCCCCTGCACGTCATCGTGAGCGAGGTACAAGCGTGACGATCTCTGAACGGGCGATTAAGTCAG
>NZ_JAAVVB010000008.1 GCF_018449775.1 Mucilaginibacter sp. dw_454
AATTTTCGCTATCTGGCCGTTAAATAAAAACTGCAATTTATCTTTATATGGTAACAGCCCCGTAGCATTGATGCTTACTATCGTGCCCTCGCCGCCTGATGCCGGCACCGGTATTTGCTGAGGATCTGAAACTATGCCCAACGGTGCCTTCGCATCTGCATAAGGATCAGGGAAAACTGTTTGTGATTTCTTGCAGCTGCTTACCAATAGGGCGGCGGCTACTATCAACAGACTTGTATATTTAAATTTCATAACGTTTACTTTACTTTCCAAAATTCTATTAAAGGGAATTTCTGTGTCTTTATTTTAACGGTTCAAAAGAATTTCATTATCGAAATCCATAGACATACCAAATAGATTTGACATGATCGGATTTACCTGAAGCTCTCCAGTAAGATTCGGAGTGCTTGTTACCCCCGAAAAGTAAATGGCTAGTGTATGAATAACTCCGTTTGTCGGCTGTATATCTGATGACGATACCGCTGCTGCGCCATTATAATAATTCTGCGGGTTTCCCGGATCTGTCACACTTGCTATACATAACTGGCGATAACCAGAGTACCTAACGGTATTAGCGGTAGCATAAACTACACCTATATTAGCTAAATCGCCGTTATACCCCTGATAATAACCACCTGGGAAAAGTGGGCGTAGCGTAAAATCCAGTTGAGGATAGTCTTTCAATAAATAAGAACCTTTGAATACATAACGCATCAGATATTTCCTCCAGGTTGCTGCAGGTATTTCATCCAATGTTTGGATAGTGTCTTTACCGGCGTTAAATAATATCTGATTAAGTGCTGTATACCCTGGTCCGCCCTGCAAATCAGGGACAGTTGTGTGAACCGCACCAATAGTGGTCCTGATCACCTCATCTGTTGGAGCAAAGAAGGTTAACGTCTGCTTGGTAGTGGAGAATAAGGTATCCATGCCAGCCAAGTGTACAATCTTAGCAATTGTATCAAATTGTGGGTTTGATTGCAAATATTGAAGAATTGTGCCTTTAAAATGAGGATCTACAGTTCCGCCATCTTTGTAATAGTTATCTTTTGAACAAGATGATACCGTCACAATCAACACAGCTGCGCTAACTACCGGTAAAATATATTTTCTAATAGTGGTTTTCATGTTCGTATTTATATTATTGAATACCAGATCCTTGCCAATATGAATTCAAGGTCATATATGGATTATTATTTAAAGCACTAGGGTCAATTGGCCATGTCCAGCCACCTCTTTGAAATTTATCCTGAGTAAGAGGGTTATCTGTATATGTCTTGCTCAAAATTCTGTGCGTACGTACTAAATCAAAGTAGCGGCTACCTTCGCCCATTAACTCTTTAGCGCGTTCCCAAAAAATGGCATCTTTCAATGTATATTTTTCTGTGCTGCTATTTGGAGCAAAATCATTAGCACTCCACCTCTCTCTCACCATATTCAAGTAAGTAATAGCATCTGGATCTTCTAGTCCACCTATCTCTGCTCTCGCTTCAGCGCGTAACAAAATCGCATCTGGATAACGCATAATTAAGAATGTTGCATCCGGGATAGCGTTGTTATTTGGATTACTTGCATCAATGAATGTGTTACCTGCAAATTTTTTCATTTGGAAAGTCTCCGCATTTTGATTAAACGGATCGTCGAACCAAATTGTCAACCTGGAATCTGATTGATCAGGATACAGCTTCAACATATAATCGGCAGTAAATACACAAGGGCTGGTACGGTTATCGTACTCCGGCAACCTGTAAGGGAAGTGAATGAAGGTTTCACCAAACTGTGCATATTCGAATACTTGCGTAGTAGTATAGTTTACAGTAGTGAATAACTCAAACAAACTTTCGGCTGAACGACCTTTAGTTACGGTATTCCATTCGCTGGCAGGAAGTAACTGGAAAGCTTTACTATTCATTAACTCACCACCTACCGCATCTGTTGATTGATAGTATGATAGTTTGTGAGTCGGATCAAATCCTGCGTTCCACATGTACATGTTCATCAACAATCCGTCAACAGCACCTCTTGAAGCTCTAACACCTCTCAAAGAAGGGTCAGTTATAGCAGGAGGTAAATCGTTTCTGCCAGGATACAAGTCAGCTATACAGTTGTTAACAACATCAACCATAGCCATTCTCGGAAGAGGATCTTTTTGATAAGCTGTTGTATAATAAACAACATCTCCATATAATCTTACCATGAAGAAAAAGCAATAACAACGAATGAATTTAGCTTCTTCCAGATACTGTTTCTTTTGCGCGTCTGTTAATCCCGGCACACCAGCATTAAGCTTGCTCACCAGGATATTTGCTTGTTGAATAACTTGATAGTACTCATTCCAAACTTCCAGATGATAAAATTGATATTGGTTGGTGACGCCGTTATAGCTGGTTAATAATGAGTTGAGTAATCCGGTACGGTCATTTACCGCTGTGGTAGCGATGGCTTGAAAGCCTGTTGTTGTACCAGAAAAATCAACGTGTCTGCTATGGCCGCCTAGTTCTGCGACGTCATATCTCAGCTGTCTGGTACCTACTTGATTACTTGTAGGTATAACCTCTCCTGAACGAAACTCGCCTGTAGCACCTGCCGTATTTGTTTGCACATATTTAGCAAACAAAGCACCATACATGTCGTTAATGTTTTCCTCAACATCAGAGGCTGACTGATAAAAGTTGTTACCCGTAAGCTTATCAATAGGGGTGATGTTCAGGAATTTCTTACAGCTGTATTGTGAAGCAACCATCACAACCAATAAGCCAATAATAATCTTTTTCATATCTTATTAATAATTGAATTAAAATGTAACGTTAAATCCGAAAGTATAAGTACGCGGATTTGGATATGCTCCATCAACATCTTTACCCAAAGCATTTACGTTTTCAACGTTAGGTCCTGAGTAAGGCGTAAATACTGCCAGGTTACTTCCTGATACATAAGTTCTTATGTTATTTAAACCAATACGTTTAACAAAATTCTTTGGTAAGATATAAGATAACGTAACCTGGTTTATTTTGAAGTAACTGCCATTCTCCTGGAATAAGGTTTGCTCTGCTCTAAAGTTGTCTAAATACTGCTCATGAGCATAGTTATAAACGTTAGCATATTTGGCAGTAGCATCACCGGTACCTTGCCAGATACGTAAATCAGTAGCTGTAGGAACAGCTCTGGCTAAACTGGCGTTGTTAGCCAAACCACCATTGGCATTCTGATTGATTGCATTGTTTACTCCGAATGGATCACTTAATTGTGTTAAACGCTGAGCTAAAGAAGCATTAATGATTGAACGTACCGCAGTGTAAGAGGTATAAATGTTCACCGAAAATGCGCCATAACTAACGGTATTACTTACACCACCTGTTAACAGTGGCTGCGTGTTACCGTTTACTTGTCTGTCTCTTGCATCAATCACATAATCATGGTTGTAGTCAACTAACTTAGCGTCACCACCCTGGTATGATAAGTTTGGTTGGTTAGCATATAAAGGATTAGAGTTTCTTAATCTTATACCTGTAACCGGGTCAACTGGCACGTCGGCAGTAGTTGCATAAACGCCCTGGTTAGTAAATAAGTAGTTAGACAAAGAGTTTCTACCTACACGTTTTGCCAAATATTGACCAGATATGAACAACGGGTTAACTGTTGTAGTGTTATCATCAATATATTGACCATTGTATTGCGCAGGCAATTTAACTAATACGTCATAGTTTAACGCACCGTTCATCATGATTGTCCAGTTAACTTTGCTGCTTTTGCGTAACGGGCGAATAGTTAAAGACAATTCGTAACCGTAGTCAGAAAGTGAAGCATCATTACTTTGGTAAGTACCAAAGCCCAACACGTTTGGTAAGTTATTTGTGAACAAATCGTTTGTTACAGCTTTGTAATAAGTATCGAAAATCATGTCCAGTTTACCACCAAAGAATGATCCATCAAAACCTAAGTTGTACTGGATTACATTTTTTGATTTCAGGTAAGGATTCGGAATTTCGGTAAAGTCGATACCAACACGAGGCAGGTTATTGTAGAATCCGTTAGGATTGTACTTACCATAAATATCCTGTAAAGTACCTACCGGGTATATATTTTGACCGGCAGTTAACCTGATATCTGCATAATCTAACCATTTAGAAGTTCTATCGGCAATCCAATCTTCCTTATAAAGGTTCCATTTGAAACCGATTGAAGGGTTCTTAGTATACGGATCCGCAGGACCGTTTGCTGATGACCCATCTAAACGATAGGTAAGGTCAAGGATATACTTCTTTTTATAGTCATACGTGAACGCAGCAGCTAACGCAGCAGTTTTCAGGTTTGTAAATGTATTTAATACACCACCACCAGTAGACAAGCCTCCGTCATAACCAGTAGGACCTTCATATTGATCATTAGGGCTACCGTAGATACGGGTGTAGTTTGCCTGGAAATTAGTTATATAGATCTCATCAAATACGTTCAGGAACAAGTTGTGTGAACCAAGTGATTTAGTATATGATATATTGTTACGGTTATATAACACCGAGGTAGCTTGATACTCGTTGTCAATTTGTGCATACTGTGCGTTTGCAGCAGCTGGCAAAAATTTATCCGTATTATCAATCGTATAATCATAGTTACCAGATGTCTGTAAATTCAAACCTGGGAACAATTCATAGTTAGCATTCATGTTAACACTAATCTCTTTCGGACCCGCACTGTTTCTGATATCCAACGTTGACAATACGTCACTGCTAGCCAGTAAGAATGAAGGGCCGGGGTTAAGCGAAGAGTTATTAACACTATTTGCTACTATATTTTGTAATACACCTGTACCACTACCTGTCTTGATCTTACCTAATGAAGTTCTAACCGCACCGAAGAAACCCAATTTTGGAGAAGGTTTAAACTGCATGTTCATATCTAAACTATAGGTTTCAAAACCAGTGTTTTCAACTATACCAGTTTGAGAAAAATATTTCAAGTTGGCTTTGTAGTTAAATTTGTCATCACCACCGTCCAACTCAACGTTTTGAGTTGTATTGAATTGATTTGAGTAATAGATTGCTTGCCAGTTAGTTGAATTATTATAGAAAGCATTCAAACTATCTGCTAAGAACGGTGTATTTGAAAGTATAAATTTATCATTGTTTACGGCGTATTGATTGATTTGAGCAATTCTAAATTGACGTTCCGCATCACCACCCAAGGTTGAGCGTAATTTCGGAATCGCAGATACATAGTAGTTAGAAGTATACACTACACGAGGAATCTTAGATTTACCTCTTACAGTAGTAATCAAGATTACACCATAGGCACCCCTTGAACCATATAAAGCCGTCGCAGTTGCATCTTTCAAAACCTCCATGCTTTGGATATCTTCCTGAGGAATTAACGAAAGCGGGCTCACGCCAGATCCTTGTTGATCAAAGCCATATTGAGACGCCTGGTCAGCTGTCAACGGAATACCATCAATGATGTATAATGGTGATGTTGGTTGTAAGAACGTGTTATCGCCTGTACCAGTTGTTTGAATGGTAGAAAGACCACGAATATTAACACTACCACGTAAACCCGGAGCACCTGTGTTGTTTTGAATATTCAAACCAGCTACCTTACCTTGTAATAGTTGTTCAACGTTACCAACCGGGTTATCTTGAACCTCTTTACCAGTAACGATATACGATGCACCTGTTGTTTCTTCCCGGCTACGTTTAACGTAACCCCGAATTACAGTTTCATCAATCTGTCTGGTATCGGCATCTAGTGAAACATTTAGTAACACCTGACCCGGTTTCAGTTTAACAGACTGGGTAGTATAACCTACTATGCTAAATACCAGCGTTGACCCATCATCAACAACTACGGTGAATTTACCATCGACGTCAGCTTGTGACAAACCCTTACCACCTACAGATATAGTGGCACCCGCCATTGGTTCTTTTGTTGCTTTATCAATAACAGTACCTTTTACTGTTACCTTTCTAACTTGCGCTATCAAATTCTGGCAAAGAAATAAGCAACAGAAAAAAATTGACGGCCAAATAATTTGTTTTCTCATTGTATATTAGTTTTAGTCATTAGGGTTTCTAATCGTTATCAAACTTAGGATTGACTGTTTTGAAGTGGAACACAATCTCCCAATCGCCCTTTTCAAAAATTTGGAAAGCTTGCGAAATACTTCCTACTTCAGTTACGTTACCAAAACCAATTCGTGAGTAGGTTATGTTTAGCTGGGCACTGCCGCCGCCGGTAACGTTGGTAATTCCACCTGAAGTAAATTTGGTTGGAATGTTAGCTAATGGTATAGGATAAGCTACATTATATTCCACCCATTTGTGGTCTACAATATCGCCACCCGGCGTTCCATCCGCTTTAAATCCGTGAATCTGATCTTGCCATTTTGTAGTATTAAATTTAATAGGATCAATGTATGACGAATCTGTCTTTAAGAATATTAACCTTAATCTGTGCCCTACAGCTGCTTGATCAACAGGCGGATCGCCTGGTAAATCAACAAACTTTCTGATATATAAGTAAACAATACCTGTTTGGGCATTTTTTGGATCAGACATTAATTGATCGGTTGTCTCACCTTTAATACCACTCAAATTATCAGGATAATTGTATACTAATGTATGACCGCCCGGAGTAGTTGTATTAGGCTTGCCGGTATAGGTATTATAATCATTTGATGGCGTATAAGGAATGTCCCTTTGCGGAATATATGCCAAATTAGTAATTGTTCTGCTACCGCCAGTGTTAGTGATTTTAATATCAAATAACCGCTCTTGTTGAGGATAAACTACTGTATCGGTATTAGCTGGTTTGATTTTAGTTGTATCAGCTGTATACCAAAATACAAGGTCACCATTTCCTCTTGTTTCAAGCATTGGATGGTTTTCCAGATGTCTTTTAGCTTCAATTTGAGCCAGGCTGGTTTCTTTACCAGTATACTCCTGAGTCCAAACCAATGTCGGTTGCACCGCCAACATATCACTGGCATCACGACCGTCGCCAAATCTTGGATTTTTGACAGTGAAAGTCATCGGGAAGGTAGAACCCACCGGATTGAATATGTTTAATTCCAAAGTAGTTCTTCCCAGTACAGGAGAGAATTGCTTAGTAGTATAATCTGCCTGCGCACTCAAGTAGTCTTTTTCCGTTGGGAGGTTGAATATCTTTCTACATCCTCCCGAAAAAGCAACTACTGCGGTTAACAATACAAAAGCTCTATATTTTATTGTGTTTTGCATAACGTTGTTTACTTTAAACTTTTTGCCCCTGGTTAATTAGTTTTATATCTCATTGACCATTCAGAAATCTGGAACAGTGACTGGCTTGAGCTACCGGTACCTACTTGTAATATTACTAGTCTGTATCCTGTGTAAGCCGTATTATTCACAAAGTCAAATTCCTTTTGCTGATAGTTGGTTGTCCAATCCTGATCCTGACGAACATCCAATTGTACCCAAACCGCAGTAGGATTTGGTGCTTTTATTGGACCATTAGGACCACTTACTGTAATCCATGGATTAGGGTCAAGTGTAGCTTCTATTTTAAATGCCCGTGGATCACGATCTTGATAAAGCTTCGAGTCATTCGCCGTTGTCATTGTATAGGCATTTGAAACTGTCGGCTTAGCCGGAACCCAATACAATGACGGATAGTAGTTGGATGACGCATTTACATAGCAGATAAACTTAGTTAGTACAGAGTTATCAAATAGCTTTCTGAATACCTCACCTGCTGATACCTGGCCATCATAGTATTGTGAATTTGGTGGCCAGTAAGGGAACAATACATCATGAGCAAGGTCAAAAATAATAGGTGGCGGAGGTACCAAAGTCATTCTTGATACGTATTCATCAAATCCAAATACGTGGTCTGGGCTCAATAAATGGACTATACCATTTTTTGTTTTGATGTTAACAGATGTTGTTTGAGTTAATGACCAAAAAGAAACGAATAAACTTCTTTTCGTATTTGCGAAGTTAATAGCTTCAACCCCACCATTCTCAAAGCCCTCTGCGTTAGCAAAAATACGCTGGCCATGCATTGGGTAACCGCCGCGTACACTATTTATGGTTTGTCCGTCACCGATGGCAAAATCATTAGCTACATATAAGCCTCTGATAATATATTTTGAAACCATGGTATCAAGGTTGGCGCTATCGCGTTGTGCTTTAGCAATTGCCTGAGCACCTACCGTGCCTTTTGCGCCGGTAGCTAACTGGGCTAAGTAAACCGGACCTTGGCCGGCATTTTTGCGTATAACGTTCAAGTTTTGAACCGCTATCTGGAAGCTTGCATTTGAGGGAGCAAACAACGTAACTGTACTATCAGTTAGTATTGTTTTCATTCCTGGGAATGTATTAACCAGTAACAATAGCGAGTCATAAACTCCGGTTTTACTTTTTAAATAATCGTAAGTGGTAAGATTACTAGTATTTACAATCGGCGTAGTGTTGTAATAAGGATTTTCACGTTTACAACCTGTTTGAACTATTGCAGCAGCAATAACCATTGCCACCAAACATTTTCCGAATAAAATTGATCTTTTCATATCTCTATTCTCTTTCTTATATTACTTCCAATATCCGTTTTGAACTAACAGAGGGTTCTGTGCTATTAAATCGCGAGATATAGGCCAGTAAATACCACCTTGATTAATTAATTTAATAAAGTCAGGATTATTCTGTTTGATCTTCTCATATCTCACTCTGTCATAAAAATGATGACCCTCGCCCATAAACTCTTTTTGGCGTTCTTTGAATATACCTTCAATAACACTACCATCAGCAGTAGGGTTATAAGCAACGTAATCTGTTGCGCTGGCATTTGTCAAACCTTGTTGATCGACATTGTATCTTTCTTGTCTGATGGTATTCAAGTCTGTTATAGCAAGGTCATCTTCACCTAATACAGCGTATGCTTCTGCACGTAATAAAGTAACATCTTCCAAACGAGTTAACAATACCGGACTTCCGAATATTCTAAAGCTTGGATCACCAGAAACACCACCCATGATAACTCTTATTTTAGCAAAGATTGGATACTTACCAAGGAAGTTGGTAAAGTAGCCCGGAGTGCTTGCGCTTAATGCGTCTGAGTGAACGGTACCGGTAGTATCTATATTGAAACGTGCATCGCCCGCCTCGTTAAAGATTGACAAAATCGAATCTTTAGGTACATAGATATCAGGAACGTTTTTATTTACTACCGGAGAAGCCAATGTTAATGACTCAATGTTACCAGTAAATGATGCATCCTGGAAATCCCAAATGAAGCCAAATGAAACTAGTTGGTTATCGTTATTACCTGTAGGATTGGTGTAGAAAAAGCCACCGGCTGCATCTAAAGTAGATGTGTTTGTGTATGACAAGTCATCTTTAGTGTTGTAGTTTGTCAATACAATATTGGTGTATCTGATAACATCAACATATTTTCCTTGCCATGCAGCTACGTGGCCCAATATTGCATAAGCACCTAATTTAGTAATTAGGGCCCCGCTCCAACGGTTTCTGGTTTGGTTATAATATAAGCCAGGCTGTTGCAAGTCGTTATTGCTAAAATAGTATGGCAAGTCAAGCGCTGCAGCTTCCATTTCAGATTGCACGAAAGTTAATACGGCGTTCTGATCTGTTCTTGGTCTGTTTTCAAACGTACCATCGCGCGAGGTTAGGATCAAAGGCACATCACCCCAGATTCTTACCATGTAGAAGTAAGCAAAAGCTCTTAAGAATCTAACTTGCGCAACGTCTACAGTCATGTTATTTGTAGTATATCGCGGATCTTTAGCTTTTACTTCGCCAATACGCTCTAAAAACACGTTTGCAGCGTTTACAACAGCATAAAATCTTCTCCAGTTTGATAGTTCATTAATAACCGGATAGTTAGCGTTAAGGTTGTTAGCGATAACTGCTTTTAGATCCTGGCGAATAGGGCTAACAAAGTTGCCCATACGCACGTCACCGTATATCCAGTGGCCATTGTCGTCTGCAAGCGCCGCACGGGTTAAGCCGTATACACCCATGATACCTGCACGGGCATCTTCTAATGTATTCCAATAGTTGGTCTCACTTACAACACGTGATGAAGTCACATCCAATGTTTTCTTACAGCTATCGGCAATAACGGTAAGAAAGATAAGACTCAGCAAAATTATTTTTTTCATTTCATCTCTGTTTTAACGGTATTCAATATTATTTGTCTACACCTATGAATTAAAAGTCTACTTTAACTCCAACTGTAAATGTTTTTGGAATTTGCATTCCATAACCTGTATCATAACCGGTATAATCTACCAGCTCCGGATCAGGACCTGAGTATTTGGTTAATGTAAACAGATTGTTTACACTGCCGTATACATAGAATTTGGAAACATTTGGAGATTTCTTTTTCATTATGTCGGTTAAATCGTAACCTAATGATAAGGTGCGCAGTTTAATAAATGAGCCATTTTCTAAGAATAGGCTTTGGTTAACCTGGTAAGGAGATACCGCACTTGCTGGGTTGTAGATTGGATATTTAGAATAATCGCCTCTTTTCTCCCAGAAGAAGATTTCTTTTACTGAGCTGATATCATTTAAGCCTTCACGGTTGTAGAAGTCAAATCTGTTAGCCATTTCCTGGTTTAACAATTGACGACCCAGATTATAATAAAAGTCAACGCTTAAGCTCCATTTTTTGTAACCAACGGTGTTTGACCAACCACCAGAAACTGTTGGTAATGCATGACCTTGTAAAGTTCTGTCAGCATCAGTTATTTGATTATCACCATTAACGTCTTTCCATTTAGGATCGCCGGCTTTCATTGTGATACCATTATAAGTCATGGTTTTACCACCAACTACAGGTACTTCAGCATCTGTATTGTAGATACCATTGTTAGTTAACAACCAATAGCTATCAACAGATTTACCTACCTGCAACAATCTCTCGTTACCGTCAGCACCGGTTACCATAATTTGGCTTAAACCATCAGGTAACGCAGTTAACACGTTGTGGTTAAAGTTGGCATTGATACTGGTAGTCCATGAGAATGTATTTTCATGAGGGAAAACAACAACACTCAAGCTTGCATCAACACCTGTGTTACGAACAGCCATACCATTTTGGATAACACCTGTGTAACCATATTCGGCAGCAGAAGGTACATTTAACAACATGTTTTTATCATGTTTATAGTATCCATCTACTGATAAGAATAAGCGTTTGTTTAAGAACGTTCCGTTGATACCAAGGCTTGCTTGATCTGTATAAGCCCATTTAAGGTTATAAGGAACATAACCTTCAGTATAAGGGCGGGTTAATGTAGCCAAACCATCATATCCCGGAGAGATCAGGTTTCCAGTAAATCCGATAAACGCGGTGTATTGAGGGCCTTGTGAGTAATTATCAAAGTACTCGTATTTGCCCATTCTGCCTGCGCTTGCATGCAATGACAGGTCAGAAACGCTGCTTGAGCTATCAAAGAATTCTTTTCTCAAATCCCAGCCTGCAGAAAAAATCGGCGAGTAGAACCAACGATCAGTTGGTTGTTGAGTTGAAGCTCCATCTGCTCTCAAGGTTGCAGAGAAAGTATACTTGTCATCTAACAAGTAATCAACTTTTCCATAAAATGCGATCTGATTATTCCTGGTATGATCCAAAAATTTATAGATCAACTCGCTTTGATAGTTTTGCGAAGTCAGGTAGTTACCCTGATTAGGGTCTGAGTTTAACAGGTTTATTTTGATAAAGTCATTACTTCCCTTGTAAGCATATGCATAAGTATATCTTGAGAAATCATATTGGAACATGTTACCAACTGTGAATTCAAATTTATTATCCTTATTTGGTGCATATTCATAGGTTGCAATATTGTCAAGAGTTGTACGGTCATTATAACCGAAGTAATCTGACGCGTAGTTAACTGTTTCCAATAAGCTACTTGGGTAGAAAATATTGCGGTAACCTTCGTTATAATCAATGTTATAAGTAGTAACGAATTTAAATTTACCTAAGTCAATAGCAAATTTAGCGTAGCCATTAACCAGGTTGTTTGTGTTTTTGTCAAACCCGTTACGGAACTGAGCAAGGTAATCTGCGTAGTTATCTTTATTAGGTGCCAATGGTGTGCTCAAGTCAGGAATGTAGTTCATTTGAGCTAACCTGTCACGAACGTTTTTGTTACGATCGCGCAGTATGCGGTTTGCATTAACCATAGCACTGAATGTAAACCAGGAAAGAGGTTTCATATTCAATAAGAAACGAGCATTGTATTTATCCTCGCTGGTATTATCACCAACACCGCCGCTTTTGGTATCACCTAATTCAAAGTTGAAGTTAGCACGGTCATCGCCGCCACTAATACTTGCGTTTACACTGTAAACAGCCTTACTTTTATAGTAAAGGTCACTCCAGTTAGATGGTCCATAAAATGCGTTGTTTAATGAGTCGCTCAAGAACAGAGGATAGCTATCATCACCTGTAAATGATCCGTTAGCAGCATATTTATTGTAAAATTGCTGTCTGAATTTGTTTTCGAAGTCACCATTGATAGTTGTAACTGCGTTTGGTGTTACAACACCCGCATAGCTATCAAAAGTAATTCTTCTTTTAGATGACGCGCCTTTACTGGTTATAACAATCACGCCATTGGCACCCTTAGGGCCATAAATAGCGGTTGCGTCTAAACCTTTAAGCACTTGAACAGACTCAACGTTTGCCATGTTGACGTTTTGCAACAAGTTAGTGGCAGGGCCTATTCTGTCATATTGATATTGTTGAATATCAAAAGCATAAGGGTGATCGCCAATTAATTCAACTCCATCCAACACAACCAGTGGTTGGGTTGCATAAATTTCACGCGCCGATAGCAAAGGCTGTGAAGCACCATGAATAAACATGGTTTGAATAGTTCCGGGCTCGCCTGTTGGCTCATTAACATACACCCCCGCAGCATTACCTTTTAGATATTGCTGCAATGATGTCACAGGAAGCTTTGACATTCTGTCCGGATCAACACTATTGGTTCCAGACAGTAGTCTTTTAGCAATAGTATTTTTTGGCGGTCTGATAGCAACAGACGTATCGTCTTTTGCCGTATCCTTACGAGTAGTATCGCGTCCCACTCTGGCAGCACCCCTTAAATGGATACCCCCTTTTGTTTTGGTGCGATTTGATACACGTGCATTCATGGCGGGGTCGCCAAATGAGTACGTTGTAGTACATAATACACCCAGGAAAGTTATAATTGCAATAATGCGCATAACAGATAATTAAGTATTAACTGATTAAAAAACTGGTTATTAATTGATTGTTGGTAATGGAATATACTTGAATAGCTAACGCTTAGACAATCAACCTTCTTCAAGGGCTGAGAGTTCAACGCAGATATTTAAATACCGATAAAAATCTTTTAGTACGCCAGGACGTCTATCAGAATTTACCCGAAGAATCTGCACCAACACGCGTCAGTCGATTATTCAGAATTTGATAGTAAGCAGCGCCGGGGGGATTTGCTCCAAGGGTTGTGTGTAAAATTTTGATCATAGCTGGTTTATAATAGTAAATAAATTGATTGTTAGGGCAATAATTAAATAAACTTAAATAATTGGTTGTTATAAAATTGGTTGTGAAGGCACCGAATCTTGCAGTGGGTGGCTATTCACTTTGACAATGATACAAATTTTAATTTAATATGTTCAAAATAAATTTTAAAATATTCTGATTTTTTTAGGTAAACAATATAATAGGGAACATTTACGGCCTAAAAGGGTGATTTTGAGCAAGAAATGACCTAAAAACCGCACAAAAACACTGTCGGTATTCCTTCGAAATAATCGGTTTTAGCCAAATATATTTTAACAAGTGATACACTTTAGGATTGCAAGCATATTTGTGCGCTTATTTTAAGCGTGTTTTGGTTGTTTTTAAGACGGGATATTTACATCAAAACGCAAGTGTTGACGAATTGATCTTCTCATTTCCCTGAAAATTAGCCTATTAAAGCTAATTGTATTGTTTTTGATACCTTATATAAGATATTAATTAATTTACTTTCTTTACTAACGTATTAGTTAGTGACAAAATCAACTCTATCAGTTAACTTGCGTTCATTAAACCTAACACCTAAATACTAAATGAAACCTAAAAAACTCCTTCTTAAAATTGGGCTGTTATGCTCAGCTGTATTGCTTTTCGCCTTTATCCCAAAATCTGATGACCCTATAGATAAACTGGTGGCCGCATTACAAAAATGGGCGGACACAAATCCACAAGAAAAAGTTTATTTACAAACAGACAAACCTTACTACGCCTTAGGCGATACCATTTGGTTTAAAGGGTATGTAACGGTAGGCAGCAGGCATCAACTTTCTGCATTGAGCCATGCGCTGTATGTTGACCTGATAACTCAAGGTGATTCATTGGTACGCACGCTAAAATTGCCTATAACTACCGGTATGGTAATAGGCGATTTTGCCCTGGGTGATGATTTGAAACCGGGAAGTTACCGCATCCGCGCTTATACGCAATGGATGCGCAATGCAGGAGATGAGTACTTTTTTGATAAGACCTTTACCGTTGGTGATGTTGATAATATTATAACCAAGGCAAACTATCAATATAAAACCATTGGAGGCAAAACCATATTGACGGCACTGCTTAGTTATACTGATGATGCCGGAAAAGCCTTTGCCGAAAGGAAGGTTAAATACCAGATAGTTATCAATAAACAGGTGGTAGATACCAGGGTTGTACAAACTGATGCTTTGGGTAATCTTTCAATTAGCATTGAAAACGATAAGAAAATTGACTTGTCAGGCGCTTACATACGCACCATTTTAGATGCAAAAGACAACAACCCTATTGTAAGAGATTTCCCGATAAAAGCCATGCTTTTTCAAAGCGATGTTCAGTTTTTCCCGGAAAGCGGCAACATGGTTAATGGTGTAGCTTGCCGCGTGGCTTTTAAAGCTGTTGGTGTGGACGGATTGGGAGTTGATGTAAAAGGCAAAATAGTCGATGATGGAAATACTCAGGTTAGTGCTTTCGAATCTTTTCACGCAGGGATGGGTAGTTTTATTATGCATCCTGAAAAGGGTAAAAATTATACTGCACAAGTAACTTTTGCTGATGGCAGCACTAAAAATATAGCCTTACCCAAGGCAGTTGACGATGGTTTTGTGTTGGGGGTATATCAACCTAATAAAGACAGCATCCTGGTAAGGATCAATGCCTCGGCCAGCCAGGTTGCAGCTACTCCTACGCTAAATTTTATTGCACAGACAAACGGCGAAGTAATTGTTGCATCGCCGGTTAAAATAGCCCGTGCAAGTAATTCTATATGGCTTGAGAAAAAACTATTCCCAAGCGGTATAACACAATTCACCATATTTACTGCTGCCGGCGAGCCTTTAAACGAGCGTATTGCCTTTATTAAAGGCAATGACATGATGCAGTTAAACCTGCAAAGCGACAAAAAAAGCTACAAGCTTAAAGAGCCTATAAAAATTGACCTAAATGCTAAAGACAGTAAAGGCGCGCCAACATTAGGCGGCAATTTTTCCGTTTCGGTAATTGATGAAAGCAAAGCACCTATAGACGAGAGCCAGGAGAGTACGATATTCTCAAATCTTCTTTTATCGTCAGATATCAAAGGGTATATAGAAAAACCTAATTACTATTTTGCTACTGAAGGTGATGATGCAGACAAGGCACTAGACAACCTGATGCTTACACAGGGCTATCGCCGTTTCCAATGGAAAGAAATTTTGGGTGGTAATATTACCAAACCAAAATACGAGGCTGAAAAGCTGGGTGCTACTATCTCAGGTACGGTTTATAACCTGGGTAACAAACCATTGGCAGCAGCCAAAGTGACCTTACTATCAGTGCGAGCTAATATCGCTCAGACAACCACCACTGATGCTGACGGCAGATTTAAATTTGAGAACCTGGTAGTTTCTGATAGTATAAAATTTGCTATTCAAGCGCGCCAGGCTAACAATAGCGATAAAACACTTTTAAAACTTGACTCTATACCGCATCAGTGGGTTACCAAAAACAAAAATCTGGCTGATGTAAGCACAGACATAAACGCCACACTAAAAGCCTATCTGGACAATGGCAAAAAGCAGGATGCGATTTATGAAAAAAGCGGCCAACTGGATAAAGTTCAAAGACTACGGGAAGTACGCATCAAAGCCAGACGCGTTAAGGAGGATGCAAATATAAACCCACAGGGAATGTTTAAACTTGGCGACGAACAATCCGCCGACCAGATTATCAAATTCTCTGAGGATGATGCCCAAAACGCAGTAACCCTTGGCATGGCTTTACAGGCCCGGATACAAGGTGTAATGATACAGCCTGATGCACACGGCCAGTCTGAATTATATGACATGAAAGAAAAAGCAACGCTGACTATGATTGTGGACGGCAGACAGGTTGATGGTGCAGAAGCCAGTGACATATTGGATGGTAGCGTACAACCATCAGACGTAGCTAAGATAGAAGTGGTAAGAACCAACATGGCTGCAAAAAATATGCTGGGAAACAACCCGGCAGGCTATTTACTTATTCTGCTTAAATTAGGTTCGTCACGCAGAGAATACAATCCAAGTATAATAAACACCACGCCAAAGGGATATAATAAAGTGCGGAACTTCTATTCGCCTAAATATGATAACCCGAACGCTGCCAGTTATAAGCTGCCTGATTTACGTACCACTGTTTATTGGAACCCGTTTGTAAAAACAAACGAGCAGGGCCAAACTTCTTTCAGTTTTTATAACGCTGACGGCCCCGGAACCTATAAAGTGGTTGTCGAAGGTATAAACGCTGCGGGCGAACTGGGCCGCCAGGTTTATCACTATACAGTGGAATAATCTAAGTTAATATAAAAGCAAGGCCTGCAGTTTATAGCTGCAGGCCTTGCTTTTATTAGTGCGTGCGGTTTTGGCTGATGATCTCAAAGATCTGCTCTGGAGTTTGATCGGCATCTACAAACGGAATGTCTTTTTCTTTAGCCATTTGTTCAAACCAGTCTCCCCAGATCACAAAGCCTTCGTCATTCATATCCATTAAAGGTGTCGGGCGATGCGGACTCATTAGCCGCTGCCTCTGTAATTGGGGCTCAATCTTCAGAAAGTAAACTTTATCGAACAGATCAAACACGCTCCAAACATTGCCAGATCCGCCGAAAACATACACATCATCAAACTGATCAATAAATCCGGCCATAGCCTTTTTACTCCACAAGAAAGAGTAGTGTTTCGCTGTGGCTTCATCAGCAGTGGCAGGCGCGGTTACCTTGCGCCCGTTTTGATCATACCAGTTTGATAGCCCTTCTATATCAGCATCATCATAAGCATTAATGCCTGCATGCTGTAAGACCTTCGTAATATAAGTTTTACCAGACCCCGACGGACCAAAAATCAAAACTTTCATCATCAATAAGCTTTAACCAACAATGGCTACCGGTTGCTGGTAGCCATTTGTAGTTGTATTTAGATTACGCCAATAATTGCGGCTTATTTTTATAAGTTTCCCAAAGAAACTCGCCAAACAGTGTATTGGCCCAGGCAAACCACGGGCGGCTAAAGTGCTTAGCATCGTCTTTATGGAACGACTCGTGCATAAAGCCCGTGCCCGCATTGCTGCTTTTAAGGATCGCTATGCACTTTTTAATTTCTTCATCATTATTACTGGTCAGCCCGCGCATAATGATACCAAGGGGCCAAATCATGTCTTTACCGGCATGTGGGCCACCTATACCCTCGCCTGCTTTACCTTTAAAGAAGAATGGATTCTCTGAAGACAATAATAGCTTGCGCGTGTTCTGGTAAATTGGATCAGTTACAGGTACAGCATCTAAATAAGGTAAACCTAACAAGCTTGGCACGTTAGCATCATCCATTATGTTGTAGCTACCGTAACCATTTACTTCGTAAGCGTATATTTTACCATATACGGGGTGGGTAATAATAGCATGTTGTTTTAAAGCAGCTTCAACTTCTAACGCCAGCCCTCTCAATTCAGCGGCCAGGGTTGCATCTTTAGTGATGGCTGTGATCATTTCGGCAGCGTGCCTTAAACTAACTACCGCAAAGAAGTTTGACGGCACCAGGTACATATAAATGGTAGCATCATCGCTAGGGCGGAAAGCAGAGCAAATCAAGCCATTGGGTTTTACCGGATAGCCGTAACCATTCATCGGCACACCATCGGTAGCCCAGGCGGTTTTACGCTGAAAACTATAAGGACCCTGATTGGTTTTACGTTGCTGCTGTATAAAGGTTTTCAAAGTAAGTTCAATAGCCGATTTCCAATTGGCATCAAACGGACTAGTATCGCCGGTTGTTTTCCAATATTTATAGGCCAACCGTATAGGATAACATAACGAGTCTATCTCCCATTTACGTTCATGCAGGCCGGGCTGCATTTTAGTTTCGTCGTGAGCCCACTCTCCTACTTTATTTGGATCATTATAAAACGCGTTAGCATAAGGGTCTTTTAATACACAGGTAACCTGATGATTAATTACGCCGGCTACCAGTTGCTGCAATTTTTTATCTTCTTTGATAAAGTGCAAATAAGGATAAACCTGTGCGCTGCTATCGCGCAGCCACATGGCATCAATGTCGCCTGTTATTACATATGTATCTGGCCTGCCATCTTTTTCGGTAAAAGTTACGGTGGTATCTAGCGTGTTAGGAAAACAATTGTTAAATAGCCAGGTTAGCTCCTGGTCTTTTACGTTCTTGCCAAACTCCGCTATGGCATTTTCAACAGCTGTACTGTTAAAATTTCTCTTGGCAACTCTAACTGTCGGAAAAGCGGCATCAGCGCCAAAAGACGGCATCTTGGTAAGCATTAAGGTAGCGCCCAATAAGCCGCCATTTCTAATGAAAGTTCTTCTTTGCATATTGTTTGGGTTAAATAACCGGCTGCCCCGAAACGGATCTAAATCGGCTAAATTTAATGAGCCGGCTATCAGCCTTATATTTATATGTTATGGTTTAATAATCTGCCGGATAATTGCCTGGTCAAGCAATCTAAAATCCATTCAATACTAAAAACTTTAAAGCACTTAAACAAATTATATTTAGCTAATAAAGCAATTAAAGGTGGGACAGAATTTGTGCCTATTGATATTGCGGGAGCTGTTATTAAAAAAAACAGGGGTGGATTATTGCAGAATAGTGTCTTTCGCGTCCTTTATTTTCAGCTGTGTATCCAACGTTTCGTATTTTGAATTCTTACTTATAAATTCAGGAACTATCAATTTCATTTTATTAACAACAGCAAGTTCACTATCCTGATCATTCAATAACAATAGTTCTTTAATATTATTAACCACTTCCTGGTATGGATAGGTGATTACCTTTGCGATATTAATTTTTTCGTGATGGGTTGGCAGAGAGTACTCTCCATCATTTAAAAGCTCTTCATAGAGTTTTTCGCCTGGGCGCAAACCCGTAAATACTATTTTAATATCTCTCTCAGGTTGTAGGCCTGCCAGCTTGATCATCTTGGTAGCTAAATCAGTAATCTTAACCGGTTCGCCCATATCAAATGTAAATATTTCGCCACCAACACCCATGGTACCAGCTTCCAGCACTAACTGGACAGCTTCAGGAATGGTCATAAAATAACGTATAATTTCTGGATGGGTTACGGTAATTGGACCCCCTCTTTGTATCTGTGCCTGGAAACGCGGTATAACAGACCCGTTTGAACCCAACACATTACCAAACCGGGTAGTAATAAAGGCCGTACCAGAAATATTACGGCTACTGTCTTTTAACGATTGAATATAGATTTCGGCAATACGTTTAGAGGCCCCCATAACATTTGATGGATTCACTGCTTTATCGGTAGATACCATCACAAATTTTTTGCTGCCAAACTCCATTGATAGGTCGGCAATGTTTTTTGTACCTAACACGTTGGCTCTTACTGCTACTGACGGGTTTTCTTCCATCATTGGCACGTGTTTATACGCCGCCGCATGGTAAACTACCTCAGGGTAATAATCATTAAATAACCGGTACATTCTGCGGTAACTTCTGACATCGCCAATAAATATTTTGGCAGCAATATGTGGGAATTTTTCTTCAACTTCCAGCTGCATATCATGCAGTGGCGACTCGGCCTGATCGCATAAAATTACAAGCTCGGGTTTGTATTGCAATACCTGTTTTACAATTTCAGACCCTATTGATCCAGCTGCGCCGGTAACCAAAACGCGTTTGCCTGCTATATCTTTAGATATGCTGCTGGTATCAATTTTAATAGGCTTACGTTGTAACAGGTCTTCAATTTTAAGATCTTTTAACTGATTAAGATTGAGCTTTCCGTAAATCCATTGATCTGACGGCGGAACAGTTAATACCTGGATACCCAGGGCAAGACAGGTTTCTAAAGCGGCCTTTTTCTCCTTTTCATCCAATTGATTGTTAACCACGATCAGCTTTTCGACCTTATGTTTTTTCTTCAGTTGACCTAGCTTAGCGATGTGATAGATCATCGTCCCGCTAATCTCCTTGTTGATTTTTTTTGTATTGTCATCAACAAAACCAATTACAGAAAAACTAGACTGCGCACTGTTAACCAACGCTTGCTTGAGCAGTATGGCATTATTATCTGAGCCATAGATAACAATTGCTATCTTTTTGTCTCCAGAGTAATTTACCATATAGTGATATATTGTCTTCGCTGCAGCCCTAAGCAAAATCAACAATGTACTCGAAACTGAAAAGTTAACAAGTAATATTAAGTTTAGCGAAAACACGTCTGTTTTTAATACCGGTATAACCCAAAAGTAAGCAACGATACCATATATAATTGTGGTTATAAATGTAGCTGCAAATATGCGCAGCATATCACGGGTATTCGAGTAGCGTATCAGCCCTGAATGTATCCGCATACTAAACATAACTATTGCTGCAACAATTACGTATAAGCCTGTATAGATAAAGAAAAAGCCTCTTAATATGCCAACAAATTCAAATCTATGAACGATAAAATATGCCGTTGTGAATGACCAAGTGATAATGAAAACGTCTAGCAACATAATCATCCACCTGGGTACCACTTTATCAAATAATAGATATTTCCGCATAGAAAATTTATGAAAACTTGGTCACAATAATTCAGGTTAAATATAGGTATTATTTTAATTTAGCAAATAAATATAGTTTGGCATTAATTATACCTGCTTCATTATCAAGCTAACAACACCAATTACAACTTTAGGTTTTATTTAATTTAAAATTTATTACGGTTGAAAAACTCCTTTAATTATAGATATAACACGATCTTGCTCACTCTCCATTAAATTTGACCCGGAAGGTAAACAAATACCTCTATTAAATAAATCTTCGCTTACGCCGTTTTTGTATGATGGAGATGATTGAAATATAGGCTGTAAGTGCATCGGTTTCCATAATGGCCTCGATTCAATATTTTCTGCTTCAAGAGCTAGCCGGATAGTCTCGCGTGTTATGCCGCCACTTTTTACCGGGTCTATTAAAATAGTAGTAAGCCACCGATTGCTCTTGTAGCCCAAAGGTTCGGATAGAAACGAAACGCCTTGACAGCCTTGCAATTTTTCAAGATAATTATCGTAAACAGCACGTCTTTGTGTAACCCGGTCTTTTAATACCTGCATCTGCCCGCGGCCAATGCCAGCACAAATGTTACTCATTCGGTAATTATAACCTATATGCGAATGTTGATAATGCGGCGCTGCGTCTCTTGCCTGTGTAGCCAGAAAACGTGCCTGATCGATGTATTCTTTATTATCAGAAACTAAAGCTCCGCCCCCGCTGGTTGTGATGATCTTGTTGCCATTAAACGATAACACACCCATTGCACCGAAAGTGCCCGTTGCTTTACCGTTAATTGTTGAACCCAGCGATTCTGCCGCATCTTCAATAACCGGAATATCATATTGATGTGCTATTGCTAAAATAGCATCCATCTTTGAAGGCATGCCGTAAAGATGCACCGGAATAATTGCTTTAGGTTTTTTGCCTTTTGCCAGGCGGTCTTTTATAGCAACCTCAAGCAAATCGGGGCTCATGTTCCAGGTATCCTCTTCACTGTCAACAAAAATTGGAATTGCGCCCTGATAAACAATCGGATTGGCCGATGCGGAAAAAGTAAAACTCTGACAAATGACTTCGTCGCCTGCTTTAACACCCAGCATAATCAACGCCAAATGGAGAGCTGCCGTACCAGAACTTAATGCCGCCGCATATTTGGCGCCGGTAAATTGCTCCAGATCATGTTCAAAGTTATTTACATGTGGCCCTAAAGGAGCAATCCAATTGGTATCAAACGCCTCTTTAACAAAGTTAAATTCTTGCTCACCCATATGCGGGCTGGAAAGCCATATTTTAGCGTGCATGTTATGATTTGATGATTACAGACCCCCAAGAATATCCCACACCAAAGCCAGCAAGCAACATATTCATTTTCTTTTTTACTTTACCTTGTGTTAATGCCTCTTTTAAAACAATAGGAATTGTAGATGAAACGGTATTGCCACAGTCTTGCATATGATATACAAATCGATCTTCGTCAATACCTATTTTTTTTCGCAAATGATTTAACATATATTTATTAGCCTGGTGAAAAAAGAAAAGGTCGATATCACTCATGGCTAATTCATTTTTTTTTATCACCGAATTAACTAATCCAGGAATTGCCTCAATAGTAAAATTAAAAATTTCCGGGCCGTCCATATAAAGGTAATTGCCACTGTCAATATTAGTAGATGATGTCATATGATAGCGCATTCCACTATTTTTTACAATCAAGTTTTGAGCTCCCCGTCCATTAGTACCTAGCACAAAGTCCCCAATCTCCCACCCGTTTGTGTCAGATATTAACGTGGCGCTAGCGGCATCTCCAAATATAGATCTGTTACCGCGATCTTCTTTGTGAATGTATTTGCTATATGTTTCAGAAGTAACAAGCAACACATTCTTAGCTATGCCGGCAGTTATTAACCCTTTTGCCAAACTTAACCCATAAATATACCCCGAACACCCCTGATTAAAATCCAGCGCGCCTGCAGAGGTAGGAATACCCAATTTATCTTGAACCAAACAAGCTGTGGTCGGTATATGATAATCAGGGCTTTGCGTACACAATAAAATATAGTCGATGATTGCTGGTGAAATATTGTATTCATTGAATAACTTCTCACAGGCTTTGACAGCCATATCCGAAACAAACTCATCATCTGCGGCAATATGTCTTTGATTAATACCAATCTTGTCGGTTATCTTATTTATTGGCCAATCGGGAAATTCCTGCGAAAGTGCCTCGTTACTTAAAATACTTTCGGGAAGATAATAAGCAATACAGTTAATTTTAGCACTTTTCATTATTATAGAATTTTTAACTTAATGTAAATCCGCCATCCATAACTAAATCTGATCCTGTAATCCAAGTCGAATTATCGGATAATAAAAATGCAACATAAGCAGCTACATCTTCGGCGTTTCCATACCCCAATGGATAAGCATTTTCTTTATTGTCAAAGTCTTCGTCTGCTATAGAAGTTTCAGAATTAGTAAAAAGCGGTGTCCTTATTATTCCTGGGCTGACCGTGTTCGCGCGTATTTTTTGTCCCGCCACCTCGGTCGCCAACACTCTAACAAATGCAGATAGTGCCGACTTTGAAGCAGCGTATACTGATGTGCCGGCCACCCCAAGTTTTGATGAAAGTGAAGAGATGTAAACTAATGAGCCTTGCTTATTGATTTTTTTTTGTTTCAACAATTTCTGAGTTAGTATTACCTGACATTTAAAGTTCACATCAAATATGTCATTAATTTTATCGTTCGATAAAAATTTAATGGGAATATAACTGATTATGCCGGCACAAAACACAGCTCCATCAATCTCTTCAATATTTTTCACCAATTGATTAATATCACTTTCTACCGTCATGTCAGCTATCAGCGCAGTATGCCCTCCTTCTTCACAAAGTATTAGTGTTTCGCTTAACCGTAGTTCATTACGGCCAGTGATAATTAGCTTAGCTCCAAGTTGTGAGAGTTGTATGGCGATTGATTTGCCAATACCTGATGAAGCGCCCGTCACTAATACTTTTTTGTTTTTTAAACTAATCATGAAATTGAAAGTTTATCTCTTTTCTTTTACTATGTTAAACAAATCCTCAATCGTTTGAGCCTGTTTAATCTCGTTGCCGGTAAGTTTTACGGTATATTCTTCATCAACCATAGCAATCATTGACAATGCGATCATCGAATCCCATTCTTCAATTTCCTTAAAAACAGTATAAGCATGAATGGGTTCTGCCAGTTCATCGTCGAATTGTTTCTCGAAATTTTTAATAAAAGCATTTAATTCCATAATCAATTTTTATAGTGAAGATTTATACCCTGGCACACCAAAATAGAACTCATTATTTTTTATATTTCTTATTATCAGTGTGGAGGCACCTATCTTATTTCCAACACCTATTTTCTTGTTTTGGATGACCGATGAACCGAGTCCGAAAAAATTTTCATCTTCGATTTGTACGTTTCCTGATATTGCTGTATTGGGGTTAAATACATTATAGTTCCCAATTTTGGCATCGTGCCCAACGGACACATTTAAATTAAAGACATTAAAATTTCCTACAGAAACATTATCGGTAAAAATGCAACCTGACGCTATAATATTGCCTTTCCCAAGCATCAAGTTTTCATTATTAAACCAAACATCTGATGCAACTATATTGGGGAATGTTATGTTTATATTTACGATTTTGTTCGATATTTTTTGTAAATGTTCGGGGGCACCCACGGCCACTATTATTGCAAGTTCGGAAGCATATTTATTTAAATCATCAATGTTTCCCAAATAGTTTAAAGGAACAGTGCTTTCCCGAAAATCGACGTATGGATTATCATCAAAAAAACCAATAACATGCCACTGTTTTTTTTCTAGGTTAACTTTTTCAATGAGTCGATATACTTCTCGACCAAATCCACCTGCTCCAAAAATTGCGATATCTTTCATAGCTGAATTATATTAATGCTTGACAAATTTCTTCGCCGTTGCGAAACCTTCCTGATTGACACCTTCTGATTTAAATACTTTTATTAAGGTTAGCCACAAGATCTTTATATCCAACGAAAAACTTATATGATCGACATACCACACATCAAATTTAAATTTCTGTTCCCAGCTTATTGCATTACGGCCATTTACTTGCGCCCAACCAGTAATACCTGGTTTTACCTCATGCCTACGTTTTTCTGTTTGATTATACAAAGATAAGTATTCTACCAACAAAGGACGGGGGCCAATCAAACTCATATCTCCTTTTATGACATTTAACAGCTGCGGCAACTCGTCTAACGACGTTTTACGAGCAAATTTACCTATTTTGGTGAGGCGTATTTCATCAGGCAACAAATTCCCGGAAGCATCGCACCTGTCATTCATAGTTTTGAATTTTATAACTTTGAAAATTCTCGCATTTTCGCCCGGGCGGGGTTGAAAGAAAAACGGCGAGCCCTGGTTAGCTATACAAAGCAATAAAAGCACCAACACAAATATTGGCAAAAGAATAACAAATGCAATTACAGAAATAAACAAATCAATTACAGGTTTAAAAAAATCACGATATACCATGCTGTTTTGATTGATGTTGATATTCTTGCAATAATAGTGACCAAAAATGAGTCTGTTCGTAGCGCTCGACTATTATTTTCCGGGCGTTGCCTTTAAGCATTTCATAAAGTGGCTTATCGTTTATAAAACGTTCCATAGCATTTAGCAATACTTTAACGCTTTTAGTTGGGATGATCAGACCGTTTATTTCATTTTCAATTATCTCATTACAGCCATTAATATTGGTTACAATTGAAGGTAAATCAAAACAACCAGCCTGCATTGGGACATTTGGAAAGCCTTCCCGATAACTTGGAAACACCAACGCCGAACTTAGCTGCAAATATGGCCGCACATCATTTTTAAAACCGGCGTTTATAATAGCCGGATTGTTCTCAATTTCCTCTAGGCATTCTTTTGACAACGGATCTCGTTCTGGCTCAAATGGGCCAACAAGCAATAACCGAATATGCGGATACTTTTGATTTAAATTAGAAAATGCGCGTATAAGTTCTTCGATCCCCTTATCTTTTACCAATCTGCCGATAAAAATAAATGTAAAATTATCTTCTGCAATCAAAAATTCTTCTTTAAGCCGGTTAGCTTGTTCAATAATATCAGCAGTAGCTTTAAAATAATTGGTGTTTATGCCATTGCTACTTCCCTTGCCAATTACTTTAAGTTTATCGGGCTTGCAAAAGTTGTTTTTCAGAATAAATTTCTCCAGATTTTGTGAATTGGGGTAAACCTGACTTGCGCAGTAATACGTCAATTTCTCGGTTAATTCTAAAATTTTACGCTTAAGTCCACTTGTCTCCATTAGTGGTAACCCAGCTACAGTATGCAGTCGTACCGGTACGTTGGTAATTCGAGCGGCTAACATTCCTAAAAGGCCCGCTTTAGGTGTATGCGTATGAACAATACCGGGCCTTAATCTTTTAAAAGCTTTAATTAACTTAATTAACGAAACCACGTCATTTAACGGCGATATGGTTCTCTTCATGTTTATCGCCGTATAAGAGCTTGCTTCCCGTTGTGCTATTAAAGGCAATTGCTCATCTTCAGAGCTTATCATATGCACGTCAAAATTATGCTCATGCATATATTTGAGCTGGCCGGTTAAAAGCTTATCAAGCGATAAGGGAATAGTGGTAATACGTATAAGTCTACGATTTTCTTTTTGTTGACGCGTAATCACTTTACTGAATAACCTCCATCAATTTTTATATTTTGCCCGGTAATCCATCTGCTGTCATCTGATAAAAGAAAGGTAATTAACGGAACAATATCCTCTGTTTTTCCTATCCCCAATGGATGCATGTCGATGATAGCCTGTTTATTGCTATCGTCTATTAAAGTGAATAATTGTTGAGCCATGGGTGTATCTACTATTCCTGGAGAGATAGCATTTACTCTTATTTTTCTTGACGAAAACTCTAAAGCCGCCGCTTTTACTAAACCAAGTATAGCTGCTTTAGTAGCACAATAACCGGTTTTTCCTGCCTGGCCAAGTTCGCCCATTACCGACGACAAGAAAACAAACGAAGACATATCTTCGCATGATTTTTTTCTTGAAACTAACCGGAATATTTCAAATAATGAGTTAAAGTTGATATTAAATAACTCGGCAAGTTTGGCCGGAGTGTACATGCTAAGTGGTAAAGTTTCTTCTTTCCCGGCACAATAAACCATCCCATTAAATTTACCGTATTTGGCAACAAATTCTTCTACAGCATTTCCAAGATCCAGTGGGGCGCCAAGGTCAACCGATTTAAAAAAAAAATTATCGGGATATTCTTCAATAATTTCCTGAACTTTTAAATTATCGCGACTTATCCCAAAAACATTTGAACCTGAATTTAGCAAAGACAGCGTAAGTGCTTTCCCAATACCAGATGAACAGCCGGTGATCAGATAATTCTTATTTGAGTTTATCATTTTTTATTACAATTTGATAAATCACTAATCAAATTTATCCACGCCAATCTTTTCAATAAGCGATTTTATTGTACTAATTTCTTTGATATCCTGGGCATTTAAGCCTACTCCAAAATTTTCATTTACATAAGCTATCAGAACCATTGCACCCATTGAATCCCATTCTTCGAGTTCCTTGATATTAGTATCTGCGGTTAAAGCAGAGGCTAGTTCCAGTTGCTCCTGTAAGTCGGCAATAAATTTTTCCTTTGTCATATATTAAAGTTTATTATCAATATTAATTAAGCCACCAGACCAGGATAGCCCAACACCAAACCCTAAAATAATTACTTTTTTTAATTCATCAGAGTCAAGCGATTCTGAATATCTTTTAAGAGCTATAGGTATTGTACAAGATACGGTGTTGCCACCATCCGATAAATCGTTATAGAAATTTTCAGGATTTACACCAATTATTTTCCTTAAAGATTCAAGCATAAAAGAATTAGCCTGATGAAAAAGAAAAAGGTCAACAGCCTCTTTTTCTATATTATTTGCAGCTAACACTTTTCTGTTAAATGCCGGAATTACAGACGATGTAAAATTAAATATCGCCGGCCCGTCCATAAATATGTCGTTGTCTGTATATAAGTTGCCAGAACCATACTGTTTATGTTCAGAATCAACATTAACCGCATTTTTAGCTCCTCCGTTTTTTATGATCAATTTATCATAACCAGAGCCATCTGTTCCAGATAAAAAATTACCTATTTGATCATTCTCTGCATAAGAAATCATTGTTCCTGCCGCTGCATCTCCAAATATTGCTTTATTTGACCGGTCTTCGTAATTTAAATGTTTTGAATAAGTTTCTGCGGTAACCAATAACACCTTTTTGGCCTGATTTGACTGTATTAGTGCTTTAGCCAGGCTTACACCATACGTAAATCCCGAACAACCTAAATTAAAATCAAGGGCACCTATGTCTGTGCGTAAACCTAACCTGTTTTGCAAAATGCAGGCTGTAGTGGGCAAAAGATATTCCGGACTTTGCGTGCAATACAGCAGGTAATCGATCTCGCTTTTATCAACCCGGTCAAATAATTTATTACATGCCCATTCTGCCAGGTCAAGGGCTGTCTCGTTTTCTACTACGTATCTTTGTTTTACGCCTATTTTCTTTTCAAATCTTAAAAAGTCATAGTCAGGATGGCTTTCGCCTAAATCTTGATTAGTAACGCATTTTGACGGAAAAATAAATTCAATTGCCTCAATTTTTGCCCCCATATTGTGATTATTAGCTATTTGGTGTGCAAATATAGGTATTGTTATACTGTATCAGAGTCTGCATAGCTCAAATACCAATTACTTCTGTTTTTTATTAAATGCTCATATTCGAGATTGAACGGGCGGGCACCAAAGTGCAATTCAATAGGTCTGAATTTTTCCGGAAGATCAAAAAATCTCATTTTTTTATAGACTTTATAATTTGGCGAATGTTCTAAGCACCAGTTTAGTATGCAATCAGCCTTCTCTTTTTTAATTTGATTAATGGCGTAATTAAGTAATGTACTTGCTGCTTGTTCTTCTTGCGGATCATAAATCAGATCCATGATATAACCTATTTTACCGCCATGCTTACCTTTTACTGTGTAAATAATAAAACCCTGATATGTTTCATCTAAATAGCAATGGGCAATCTTGTAGTTTTCATTCGGTTTTTGGTTGAACCTCCAATCCAAATACTCTTTGTCACGGTTAACACTTACACTAAAGCTCTCTGAAAATTTGGCCCACACTAAATTGACATCATTTGGAAATACCGCTGATTCTTCAATTCGATATCGCTTGTCTTTCCTGTAAGAAAAAGGTGATAAACTGATATCCGGTAAAAATTTCAAATATTTAATTCTGCTTGTAAAGTATTTTGTCCTGAGGGGTTTTATCAGAAATGGCAAAGGGTCTAATACATGCCATTTTAACAGTTTTTTAAAGCCTTTAAATGAATGTTTATTGGGGAAGCCGTATACTAAGTCTACCTCACCTTTCGCCCTGTTATAGGCTTCATTAGCAAGCTCAAAAAACAACCCGCTACCCCTATAGTCATGATCAATCATCGTGTCCATTGACTGCGATCCCAAAACGATAGCGTCGCCCATTTTGAACTTAACAAAAGCCATCGCATAGATGCCTGCAACTTTACTGGAAATCTTATTCTTAGCAATTAAAGCAGCCGACTTCTTTTCGGTATTATTGAGAAACTGCCATCTTATATTTTCTTCGTTTTTTGAGCTGCCATTATCGTCAAAGCACTTTTTAAGATCTTTTACAGTTGTTTCTTCTAGCTGGCTAATTAACAAGTCTTTCAAGTGCTAAGGTTTTTAAATGGTGAGCTGGGTTAGTTTTTATCCTGTATATCTTTAGTTCCTTCATAAGAGACGCTAACCTTTTTTCCACCGTCTGTAATGAAAGAGTTTCCTTGTGCTTTTAATGCGTTACCAACCATCGCCGAAGGCCCGACCATTTTAAGTGTGCCAGAAGGTATATGAACGTTGTTATTAAGAAATACGGCGTTAGGATTTTTAATAAAAATAAAGTACGATTTAATTCTTGCGCTACCAGTATAATAAAAAGTATTATCAGTAATTTTTACGATGTCTACACCCTTTGCATCCGGAGTAGAAACAACGCCGCTGGAGCTGCTTTTAATGATACAATGCTGTATTGTTACGTTTGCCCCGGCCACGCCATTAAAGCCGGCATAAACGCTACCTACACCACAATCAATCTCACAGTTTATCAAGTTAACACTATCCGCAGCAAGTAACATTGTACGAGCCGAAGTGCTGCCTTGCGCAGATATTTTACAATCTTTTAAAATAACCCCAGAACAATCCTGAGGTGCTGAGCATGCAAACTGATCGCCAAAATTATCTGTAAAAAAACATTGTTCAAAAACTAAGTTACTGGTCCTTTGAGCAGGCGTAGCCTTTCTGCATTCAATATCTACCCCTGCGGCCGGAGCATGAAATCCATAAGTACCTTCACTTTTACCCGTGTTAGCAAATCTGCAGTTTTTAAAAAGGCCATTTCTTAACCAGGTAATAGACATACCTTGCCTTGCATTATTATACGACTTGATATTATTAAAGTTGAAATTGCTTGACAAAGCGCCGCCAATATAAATTCCGTCCACCTCTGCATGATGGACAAAAACGTCGCTGATTTTAACATCCTGGCAGTTTAGCAATGAAATCAGATGGCCTTCCCCTTCAGCAACATCGTTATTTCGTGTTGTTTGGTTCACATTCCCGTTTATCTCCAGCGATTGAATAGTTAAGTGCGCACAATTTTCAAAGGCCAACGGTATAATTGCGTTTGTATTGCTATACCAAAACTTACTCCCTTTATGATCTGCATTCCTAAAAAAATTTCCGTTAACCGAAATTACAGCATGATCTCCCTTAATAGTCAAATTGGTACAGTTTTTAAACAGGATATCTTTTACATTACTTTTATCAGTATGATATTCAGCTATATAATAAGTGCCTGCAGGAATAAAAACAGTGCCCCCTTTATGTAAATTAATATAATTTGCAACGGCTATAAAAGCATTATAGTCATCTGTTTTCCCGTCGCCTTTAGCTCCGAGACTTTTTACATTTATAGAACCTTCCTGCCCTGGTGTATTAGCTTTTACCAGTGTGCTTAGAAAAGGGGCAAAGCAAAAGCATATTATAAAAATCTTTAATCTTAAATTTATCATAACTGAGTTATTTAGTGATTACATTGTATATATCATTCATAGATAAACTTTTCATACCGAATTTGTTTTGTAAAGTTTTATAATGGCTCACTATTATTTTCAATTCTTCATAACTCTCGGCCGGATAAAAACCAAAATTATGCGGGTGCCACCACAAATGATAACATTTATTAGACTTCGCAGCTACTGTCATTTCGCTTAAAATATGCTTTAATCGCATTTTATTTAACAGCTGATATTTTTGATTGTAGGGCCGTAAAAACCTGGATGCCGGTATTTGAACCGGCATACCTTCATTGGTAGCAATTTTAGTGATGTCAAAACAAGTGTTTATTGGCAAAAGACCATATGCATCTCCTGTTCGTAATATTTTTTTTAGTAACAACGCATTTGTACCCGTTTTCCAATGCCATGATGCCGGGTTACTTCTAACGGAAGTTACGCCTTGCTCCCAGCAAATTTTCAGATATTCGAAATTAATTTGATTTCTGGGAAATACCAGCGATTTTAATTTGACCCCTAACTCTGAAGCTAATTCTGCAGCAACAGCTAAATCTCTCGAAAAGTCCGCCGGAGTTTGCCCTGGTTCTAAACAGTAATAATGCGAGTATGTATGTGTGCCTAATTCCTGGTTTTTTGCATTTATTATCTGTGACACCAGTTCGGGTGCGAATAACAACTGTTCAAGTTCTGCATTATTAAAGTTAGAAGAAAACCATTCATAAGAAGACACTCGCTTGTTTTGATATTGAGGTAATTCATTGGGTTTCTTTTCTACCCATTGCTCTTTGTTCTGCAGAAACAACATGCCAACTGTGGCCCATGTTACATGTATGTCATTTTCTTCAAACAACGACAGCAACTGAGGGATCACCTTTTTTGTATTATGAAAATAATATGGTTTGTTAAAGGCTGTTTCTTTTTCGAAAACGCCCCAGTTTAATTCAAAATCCAGTGATATAATAAACGCTGATTCCATTGTGTTTTTATAAGTTCTGCATTAACTTAGCTCTTCTTATATCCAGTATTTTTCGCTCTGTTGAAAGTGCATACAACAGAATCAACAATAAGAATATCATAACCATGTTCTTCTCTCTTATAATGATACCCAGATTCGACAACGATGAAGATAACATCAATGTGCCGATTATAAAAAACATTGCCGAGAAATATATCTGAAAATTGTGCGCCCGTACTACTAATAACCTTCGCCTGGAGAACAATACTTTTATAGTTAAATAAAGGATGAGCAAATTTTCAAAAGAAGATATATAACCCAAAACGTTAGGAGAATCAATAAATAAAGGCCTGTACAAAAAGGTAAATATTTGTACAGGTAATGAATACGAAGCAAGATTTACCCCCGATCCGGAATTAGAAGAAAGCCGTTGAGAGCGATCCAGAGAGGTGGCGTTAAAACTTTCAATAGGGTCATTTATATCCACCTTTGTATACTCGAAAACCTTACCAATAGATAATGAAATTGCTATTATCATGAAAATACCTATGCCTATCCGCTGGGCTGTTGTTATCTTACTTTTCATAAATAAAATAACCAGCATTATGGCAACAAAAACGCCGAACACTATATGGGGCCTTATAAAAAACATAAGCAGCAATCCCAATACTATAACAATTAAACGTCTTCCAATTTTTTCCATTCCCCAAAAAACCACTCCTAACCCCAAAAAAAGTAAGGTATCCTTTCCTAAATAGCAGGTCCAAAAATGCATGTTAGGCAATAAAAAAACAAGGTATAATGCGTCTATCCTCAATATCTTTATTCTTCTGGAGGGAAGCAAATTATTGATAGCTATAAAAAAGAACATTGCGCCTAAAAAGCCGAACCAGCAAAAAGTAGCCATCACATCATAGTAATTCATACCTAACCATTTAATAAACGGATAGCCCGCGAAAAACATAAATGTGGTACCTATTCCAAAAAAGTCGAAAATATCACCAGAACGAGAATTCGCCACTTCATTGTAATAACGAACTGTATCAGACCCACTCATAGCTACGATACAATAGAGACCCCAAAAAAGAAAATGATAAATATTTAAAAAATTTAAAAACGTTTTATCTTTTCCGGAGATATTTAGCCTAGCAACTATAAAATACGTCAAAAAGCAAAATGTAATAATTATTAAGAGCGTTGAAATCATGTTAGCTTTAATACTAAATTATGCCATTTGTTACAAACAACGGCTTTGTCAAATTCACCAGATATTTTCTTTCTGCCGTTTTCTCCCATTTTTTCTCTTTCCTTAGTTGTTAATCTCATCATTTGCTGCATAGAATTCGATAAGTCTGTCGCGTCGCCGGCATTACATAAAATTCCGGTAGACCGGTCTTCAACAAGGTCTAAAACACCACCAACCTTTGTTGCAACTATAGCAAGCTCAAGGCTCATTGCTTCCATGATAGCGTTGGGCAAACCCTCAGATATTGAGGATAACACGAGTGAATCTGCTGCCAGATAAAAACGGTCAACGTCATCCCGTTTACCCATTAAGTCAATTTTGGTACTTAAACCCAGTTCATCAATGCGTTGCGAGGGCCACATCTGTCCTAATAAATTACCAATCATTATCAATTTAAAATCGCCCTGTAATTGCGCTATTGCCTGAAATAGTGTTTCATAATCTTTTTCAGGCCGGCAGTGGCCGACAAATAAGAACACAAAGGTATCGCCACTAATTTTCAATTCATTTCGTAATGCCTTCCTTATCTGTAATTTTTCATCATTGCTATAATTAGGCAACTGTATGATATTGGGGATATTGAGTGATTTATTCTTATCGACCAGCCCGTTCTTTATCATATTTTGTAACACAGAAAACGAATTCAATACCGTAAAGTTATCTGCATTGGTAGTTAGCTTACAAAGCACGTTTCGGGCTTTACTTCCAAAGGTGCCGCTTCTGATGGATGTGATCAAAGGATACTTCATTCGGTATTTACCTATTCTGGCTAAAATATTGGCGGTATATAGAAACGAAATGACAACATCAGGAGCAAATGATTTTACTATAGAAAAGTATTTGAAGATGTTAAGCTTAGACTCATCCATTTTTAAGGGTATAAACCGGATGTCAGACTCGCTAAGTTCTTCTTCAAACATATTCAACTTTAACATACTGATTATTAAAACTGAAAAACCTTCTCCATCAAAATATTTTGCCAGTTTAAACAATTGCTTTTCGGCCCCGCCTTTTCCAAAAGCAGTTGTAACAAACAATATTTTGCGTTTCTCGTCCTTCATTATAAAGAATCCTATTTAAGTTTATTTGCAAACAATACTCAATGTCAATAATTATCATTGATTTGAGGCGCCGAGGTTATTAAAGAGCCTAACTGCAGGCTGCAGAGTTTTATTTGCTCCGTTTTTTTATTTTATAAAGCTGCCACCAAATCCACGAAAAAATAATATCGGCCGCATTTTTTTTACGATTATATTTTAGTGCAAAATCGGGGGCAACAATATTTTTTTTAAATTTTATTATATCTTTTTCCAAAGCATCAAAATCTTTGGGCTTCATAACAGCGGGGTGCAAGCAGATAGTAAAAATGCCAAATGGCATTTTTTTAAATCGCCATAGTTGTTGCGGTACCCAATTAAATCCCTTATCCCGATAAGGTAATAACGATATACCGTCGCTTACCGTAGTTATGCTGGTTTCAAGACGTAAAGCCTCCAGCGTATTTTCGTCAAAAGAATGGGCCGGAGCAACCCAGGTTGTTACCGGGATTTCATTATCCAAAAATATTTGCCAGCCTTTCTTTATCTTTTCTCGCTGCTCTTCTATTGTAAGGCCCGTAAACTCTGATTTATTGTTAATTGGTATTAAGCCGCCGCCTGTGGTTTTGTAAACATGATCATATCCATGCAGTGCAATTAGCCACCCCTTATCCTGCCATTTTTTTACGCGCTGCCAAAAATGCGGGTCAACAGGTCTTGACAAAAAAGCCTGATCTTTATTATCTGGTATTACCGCAACTATTGGTTTTACCTCATATTTGTCCAGCAAAGTTTCTATAATATCCCAATTTATAGACATGGTGGGGCAAGCGTCGTCCATGCGGATTATATAGGAAGCACTCATAATATATTAATTGGTGTTATTAAGGTACTATTTTATGTTAAACTTTTTTCTTAAAGTATAATAATAAGCTACAACTATCGCTCTATCTTCTTTATTTGGTCGAAAGATCTCTTTTAATGATATATTGACTTCTTTTGAATAAACAATAATAAAAATTATGGTAGCTATGCTATAACTGATTGTCGACGCTAATGCCGAGCCGTTGGCCCCGTATTTTGGTATTAATATATAATTTAAAATTATATTAATTATAGCGGCAGGAATCATAGCCCGCATAGATAACCAGGGTTTACCCTTTCCGGCCAAGTCCATATTTAATATTCGCAACACTGTCAATAACAACACGCCGGGTATTAAAAGCCTAAGCACCGGAACGCTTAATGCAAATGCATTACCATACATCAAATTGATTACTATTCCTGATAACAAATAAAGCGCTATCGAGGCAATAATGATAGCGATGCTTGCGAATCTTAATAAACGACATACTTTAACTGAAAAGGCTTGTTTATCTGTTGCGCCGGCGCTTCTGGAAAATATAACCGCACCAACGAATAACGGTATTTGCCATAAAATCTCAACAATATTTACCCCTTTTGAATATATCCCAATTTCAAACGGGGTCGACATTTTTTCGAGCAAAACAATATCGGCCCTATAATTTAAGGCAAATATTAAAACCTCAAGTGCGTATAACAAACCCAAACTTAGCATTTGCTTAATTATTTGAACATCAAAAATCAAATCAAATGATACGATTGCTCTTATCTTGAAAAAAACCAGGATTGAAAGTATAAATGCCCCTGTAAAAGTTGCCCATAGGTATCCGGCAATACCTATATGAAATATAACTAATAACAAAACTGATAAAAAGAATGTCATTACAGCCGGGATCCAGCTAACTTTATTATACTCTTTAAGGTTTTGCTGCCCCAAAAAAATGCCGGAGCTGTAAGTAGTGTATAAAGAAAACGGAATAGTTATTATAGCCAATGTTATTAAGTACAACGGATAATTACCGGTAGAAAAATATTTGATTAAGATAAAGCAAACAGCGGTACAAAATACAGTCGTGAAAGCCCAGATAACGACAATAGCGCTGTAAACAGATTTTAACTCAAATTTATTTTGTCCAATAAAATAAGTTGCCGATTGCTGTATACCCATAGAGCCAATGCTCATAAAAAATAAAGGATAAACGGTCAATGCAGCTATAATTCCATTTTTTTCAGGGCCAAGGTATCTTGCTGTTAAAATAGATGTTGCAACGGTGAGTATTGTAACAACAACCCGACTACTCGCTAACGAAATTATATCTCGCAAAAAAGATGACTTCATCTTTCAACAATTTTGGCTGGGTTTCCTACTGCAATGGCATTTTCAGGCACGCTTTTGTTAACAACCGCGTTTGCGCCTACCTTCGCATTTTTCCCAATTGTGATGGCTCCGAAAATTTTAGCACCTGCAAATAGCTGGGCACTTTCCTCCACTACCGGATACCCGTTCTCCTCGCCCTTTCGCCCGCTCCGCCCCAATGTCACCTGCTGATATATCTCAACATTGTCTTTTATTATAACACCTTCACCTATAATTATTCCTAAAGGATGGTGTAAAAGCAAATTCTTACCAATGGTACATTTAAAAGAAACCTGGCAACCTCTTCGAATTTGTCGGTATTTGTAGTATCGATGAAGAAAATTCAGGGTCTTATGTTCAAGCAAATACTTTCCAATACGGTAATTTAGCAAGATCCTGAATGCAGGATTAAACAGATACACTCCAATTGCCCTGGCAAAGCTATCACCCCGATGATATAAACAATCAGATTTAATATCTTTTAATGTTTCTCTCAAGCGCATTGCCTAATGATTAGTATACCAATCGACCGCTATTTTTAAACCTGCAGCAATGGAAAATAGTGGCTTATACCCTATCAGAATTTCGGCTTTTTGTATGTTTGCCAAACTATGTTTAACGTCACCTTTACGTTCGTCTTTATAGGTGGGCTTAAAACTGGTTGCCGTAACTTTGCTTATTTGATCCCAAAGTTGATTAAGTGTTGTACGTTCGCCAAATGCAATATTTATAACCTCGTCGCGGAACAAATCATTAAACAACATTGCCTTGATATTAGCCTGAACAGCGTTTTCAACGAAGGTGAAATCGCGGCTGGTTTCTCCGTCGCCATTAATAACAGGGCCCTCGCCGTTAATAGCCGATTGTATGAATAAAGGTATAACTGCAGCATAAGCCCCATTGGGGTTTTGCCTTGGGCCAAAAACATTAAAATAACGCAAGCCTATAGTATGAAAATCATATGTTTTTGAAAACACCGATGCATACAGCTCATTTACATATTTAGTAACTGCGTATGGCGACAACGGATTACCAATCTGGTCTTCAATTTTGGGTAAGCCTGGATGGTCTCCATAGGTACTGGAACTTGCCGCGTAAATAAATCTTTCAACTTTGGCGTCTCTGGCCGCAACCAGCATATTTAAAAAACCGGTTATATTAACCTCATTCGTTGTTATTGGGTCATTAATAGATCTTGGTACAGAACCAAGGGCCGCCTGATGGCTAACATAATCAACGCCCTCAAGTGCTTTATGGCAAGTATCCAGATCCCTTATATCGCCTTCAAGCAGTTCAAAAGCAGGGTTATTAATAAAGCCTTCTATGTTTTTTTTACTGCCTGTAGAAAAATTATCTAAAATGCGAACTTTCCCAGCCCCGTACTTCAACAAATATTCAACAATATTCGACCCAATAAAGCCGGCCCCTCCTGTTATCAAAAAGGTCTTTTTACTGATATCTTTTAAATGATATTTAGTTTCGTACATACTATTTTCGTTCGTTATAATCTTGCGTCAGCAACGCCCTTTGGTAAAATTCCTTTCACATCATATACCACGCTATTGGTTTTACATAATGATGGAATATCAAGTTCTTTAAATTCGGTATGACCAACTGCCAGGATAACAGAATCGAATTTTTCACCACCGGCTAATTGTTTCACAGATGCCCAACCGTACTCGTGCTTAACTTCTTTAGGTTCGGCCCAGGGGTCATAGATAGAAATATTAACGCCGTAATCTTTTAGTGTATTTAATATATCAATAACCCTGGTGTTTCTCACATCAGGACAGTTTTCTTTAAAAGTTATACCTAACACCAAAATATTGGCATCCTTAACCGGTATATCTCTTTTTATCATCAGCTTCACAACTTCATGTGCTATATATTCGCCCATACCATCATTTAAGCGGCGGCCGGCTAATATAATTTCAGGGTGATATCCTACTTCCTGGGCTTTCTGCGCCAGGTAATACGGATCTACACCAATGCAATGCCCGCCAACCAGGCCTGGTTTAAATTTCAGGAAATTCCATTTAGTGCCTGCAGCTTGTAATACGTCATCTGTATCGATGTTTAGTTTATTGAATATTTTAGCAAGCTCATTGACGAAGGCAATGTTAATATCGCGCTGAGAGTTTTCAATTACTTTAGCGGCCTCTGCAACTTTAATAGACGTTGCCTTATGCGTACCAGCTGTAATAATTGATTTATAAAGTTGATCGATTTTTTCTGCAGATTCGGCTGTGGACCCTGAGGTTACTTTTAAAATTTTTGCAACGGTATGCTCTTTATCTCCAGGGTTGATACGTTCTGGCGAGTATCCGGCAAAAAAATCTGTGTTAAATTTCAAACCGGAAATTTTTTCCAAAACAGGCACACATTCATCTTCTGTAACGCCCGGATATACCGTCGATTCATAAATTACGATATCTCCCTTTTTTAAAACTTTGCCAACTGTTTCACTGGCTTTATATAATGGCGTTAAATCAGGGCGATTGTTTTTATCGACTGGTGTTGGAACCGTTATGATAAAAATATTGCAAGTCGTTAATTTTTGCAGTTGGTTGCTAAATATCAGTCCTGTTAAGCTGGTGTCTGTAGCAATTACTGCTTTAAGGTAATCTTCAGACACCTCAAACGTTCGATCATGTCCTGCACTCAATTCAGCTATACGGGTTTCGTTGATATCAAATCCAACCACAGCATATTTTTTCGCAAACTCAACCGCTAAAGGTAAACCAACATACCCTAGCCCTATAACGGCAATTTTTAAATTTTCAGTTGTTTTAAAATCCATATTAGTTAGCCTTGCTGCGTTTGCTTTTCTTTAGTTTAGACAGAAAACCTTTCTTTGGTTTCTCCTCGATATAATAGCCTCCGGTATATCCGTAACCGTATCCATAACCGTATCCATAACCATACCCGTAACCATAACCAGAACTGTAGTCAATAGCATTAAAAACGATACTAAGATTGGGGAACTTATTATTTCTATACAAATCATCAATCAAATAAAGCTGATTCTTTAAAGTATAATTATGCCTGATTATAAAAGCGGTAGCATGAGCAAATTTCCCAAGTATTTGAGCGTCTGTAACCAGGCCTATCGGCGGCGCATCAATAATTATATAGTCAAACTCTTTCTTTAAATCGTTTATCAGAACGTCAATCCTTCCGTTTAGCAATAACTCGGCTGGATTAGGCGGGATAGGCCCACTAGGAATAATATAATAACCAGCCTGCTGCGGCACTTCTTTTAATATGTCGCCATAACTACATGCACCAACCAAATAATTTGATAAACCTTTACTATTATCAACATTTATTGCAAAGTGAAGCTTAGGTTTTCTAAGGTCGAGCTCTAAAATCACCACTTTTTTTGCTGACATGGCTAAGCTGGCTCCTAAATTAAGAGAGATAAAAGATTTGCCCTCGCCGCTGACGCTTGACGTAAATAGTAAAATTTTACTGGTTTCGCCCGCTCCATAAAATTGCAGGTTAGTACGAAACGCTCTTACTTGCTCAGCAATCATAGAGCGTGGTTTTTCAACTACAATTAATTGATCAGATTCTGTTGAATGTCCAATTTCAGCTATTACGGGTGCTTTGGTTATCTTATCTATATCTTCTCTTTTAGTAATCCTATTATTTAAAATCCCTTTTACATAAATGATAGTAAAGGGTATAATCAAACCCAAAGCAAAAAAGATGGCCATAGTTATAGGCACAACTGGCTTAATTGGATTTGGAGTACTGCGCGCCGTGTCAACGGTACGGCTATCTGCCAAATTTGACGCCAATGCCATTTCTTGCTCTTCGCGTTTTTGAAGCAAGAAGGTAAACAGTGTATTTTTGATATCCTGCTGACGCATCACGTCTAACAACCCGCGTTCTTTTGATGGAACTTGCCCAATTATTGAATCGAATTTGCTGTTTTTTGATTCCAATTGTTGTTTGGTAACCAATAAAGCAGCTCTAAGGTTCTGCACAGATTGATTAATAGACGCTTTAAGAGAAGTAATTTGATCATTAAATGAATGGATAATGGGATTTGTTTCCGGAACGGTTTGCAATAAGCTAATACGCTTAAGCTCAATTTCTGCTAATTGATTAACCGATGCCAGCAATGTAGGGTCCTCTATACCCATCATAGAAGGCATTCTGGTTTCTCCGCGACCCGGGTCATTGGCAAATTTAACCAAATTGTCAAGTACACTTAATTGAATATTCAGTTTACCTAATTCAGTATCATTTTGCTGAACGCCTTGGATAAAGGCTTGAGATTGTGCACTTATATCTGCAATCTTATTGGTTGATTTATAGCTTTCTACTTTATTTTCTGCAGCGCCCAACTCATCGGCCAACTTTTTAAGTCTTTCTTCTATAAATGATAATGTACTTGCAGTAACTTTATTTTTATCCTCGACAGAAGCGCTATTGTATTCCCTGATCAGCGTGTTTAAAATATCTGCTCCGCGTTTTGGAATAGCGTCCTGATACGTAATAATCAAAACTGTACCTTCTTTACTTACCGGTACTATACTTAATATTTTGCTGTATTCTTGAAAAGAACTGGCAAGGTTATTAAATTTTATAATTATTTGTTTGTTATAAAAATTAGCCGGAATGTGGTTTGACGTAATAACGATCAACCCCACTTCTGATTGAAAAGGCTGGTTCACGGATACCTTTTTTCCACCAATCTCAACCTCAGTGTCAGTTAAAGGGACAATTGTCAAATCCTCAGTGAACGAAAGCGAATTGGGTCTTATTAATTGAATCCTAAAAGGCAATGATTCATATATCGGATACCTCCTGGCGCTTCCTTTTATAAAATAAGAAATATCTAATCCTAAATCTTTTACAACCTTATCAAATAAAGTGTAAGATTTTAAAATCTCAATTTCGTTATCTATTATTTTGTTTGATGAAAATAAGTCTAAGCTTTTTAGAATATTGTCGCTCGCGTCATTTGTATTGCCTTTGTCCTGTTTAATCAAAAGGTCTGATTCTATTTGATATAATGGGGTAGTGGTTTTTATATACAAATAACCCAACGTTAGCAAAACTATCATTGATAATACAAACCACTTCCAATAATAGATATACCGAAAAAAAAGCTCTCTAACGTCTACTTTTTTCTCTTCTAAACCTACTAATTTATCTATGTCTTCAGTCATTCGTGCTATTAATGTTTTGAGTAATAAAGTGCAATTACCAGTACTGAAATTGCACTTAATGCTATTGGTATTATTCTAAAAGCTATTGATGCCTGCTCTGTGCGATCTTTGCTTGGCTCTATATACACTACATCATTAGCATGTAAATAATAATAGGGCGAGTTGTATACTTCTCTGGTAGAGAGATCTACATGACCAAACACTTTTTTTCCGTCTACATCCCTAATTACAAGAATATTATCTCTGCGTCCAAAGGGCGTTAAATCACCGGCGATACTTAAAGCTTCAGGAAGTGTTATACGTTCATTAGGAATTACATAAACTGAAGGCTTTGTAACTTCTCCTATCACTGAAATTTTATAATTCAGAAACCTGACGTTGACAGTAGGTTCTTTAAGGTAAATTTTGAGTCGATTTTTTATAGTATCCCTGGCAGTTGATGTAGTTAAGCCCGCTACTTTAATTGCACCAATCAAAGGCAACTCCACTATACCGGCCGAATCAACCAAAAAACCGGATGCGTTTGTTGCCGTTTGCACCCCGTTAGACAGGCCGCCAGAACCACCACCCGCCAAGTTATCGGCACCAACCGGAACACTTGAAAAAGGGTTAAAAAAACTGCTTGCAGCAGGATTTAGTGAACCTACAGTTATAGACAAAATATCACCTTGTTGTATTTTAGGGACATAGGCTTGTGCAACATTCATGGTATCATGTCCGCCTATATTTTTTTGGAAATACGTTATGCGTTTTTGAGTAACACAAGATGTAAGGAAGGCACCAACTATTAGATAAAAAAATAGATTTATGGGTAGTATTTTTTTCATTTCAGCGCAGGGCTTCTTTTTATGCGACCGTAAAAGTACTCTTTTTTTCCAAAACTATCGCTTTCGTACGATTTAAGTTAAACATGTTACAACTTTTAACAGCAACTTAATATTAAATTTTTATCCACGTATTTACTATGAATTTCTGTGTTTTCAGATTGCCTTTACGATTCACTTTTCCCTTATTACTTCGCCATTCCATAAACAGTAAGTTGTATTGTCCTTTATCAAAGTCGAACGTTACTCCGTCATCTTCAAACAATTCGGCTGGCACCGGATTGCTTCCATAGACATAGCATGTAATCTCAAATTTTGTAGCTGCATCAACATGTTCTATGGGTTTGGCCATTGGTAAAATAGTGCCTTGTTTGATGAAGATGGGTATCTGTTCCAGGCCGGTTTCTATCGTATAGGTTTGGCCGCCTGTGTATAACTTATTGGTGTTATAATCATACCAATTGCCTTTAGGCAAATACACCCTTCTTGATGATGCACTATCGGCCAGCGGCGCGGCCAATACATTATCACCAATCATATATTCGTCCCAAACGTCGTAGGTTGCTTTGTCTTCAGGATAATCAGTTACCAATGCTCTGAATGGCGGTACACCCTCCCGGTTGTATTTGGCAAATGCCGTATATAAGTATGGGATGAAGCTCATTCTGAAATTAAGCAGCGCGCGTATATGAGCCTCGGCTTCTTTGGCGTTAGGTAGCATTTCGCCGCGGTTATTCTTGTCCCTGTCATATTGTAACCATGGCGGGCTTTTCAGATACCAGCTATTAAACACGGTTTGTGCCGATAAAATAGCTGTCTGGGTACGGCGGCAAAGCTCTGTTACCGACGATGATTCCCTTACCTCTGGCGACCAAAGCAAGCCCGAGAACCCAGCATTACTGATCATCCGGATATACTCTTTATGCACATAAGTGTCACTATATAAGGCCACCGGGTATGACGAGGCAAACCCGTTTAACGACCGGATATTAAAGAACGACCGCTTGTTGGATCGTTTGTAGTTGCCATACATGGTCTGAAAGTACAGTGTCCCAAACTGCTGGTGCATCTGCTCTCCATCTATACCCGACGGGAACTGTGACAGCTCCGGGAAGGCCCAGGTTGCGTCGCCGGTGGCCAGGTTAGAGTTATCGCACTCATCCATTTTGAAGGCAGCTATGCCTTTGTCTACGAAGGTTTGCTGGTGATAATCTGCAAAGATCTTGGGGGCTACCTTACCTGCAAAGTCGGGCACCAGGCCGTTCCATACTTTGTAGTCACCCGCGGCATTAGCTAGTGCACCGTAAATTGGCGAGGCGGGTGACGTATAAGCATGTTCCCATAAGTTCAGTTTGATACCCTGGGCCTTCATCTTATCAATCAACTCCTGCGGAGCAGGGAAGTACTCAGAACTCCAAACGTACGAGCATGAGTAAGCCGCCGTTTGCCATTTAGGCTCCAGGCCAAATACATCAACCGGGATATGGTTATCACGGAAGTAGTTCGCCATCTTGTAAACGTCCGCCTGTTTACTATCGGCTTTCATTCGATATTGTACACCCAGGCCCCACATAGCCGGCAATGCGCCGCCACCGGCAAACAGGTTGTAGCGCTGCAAAGCATTCTTTAGCGTCGGGCCATTAAAGATGAACACATCGCCACCCTTAGCGCCGGGGATGTCCACGATCACCTCGCCCGATTGTTTATTCGAGTTCTTATACAAATCCTCGACCGACTGCCCGTTACCATTACCGGCACCTGTATTAACATTGACATTGCCTTTTACCTGCTTATGCGTACCGCAGTAAAAAGTAGTGTAGCGGGATGTATTGATAAAGATACCATAGCCTTTGGTTGATAGATAAAAGGTAGTTGGCGCATGGGTATAACCCAAATCATTCAGCGGGTTATCATTCACTATGGGGCGCCTGCGCAGGCCGCGCTGCCTGAACGAGTTCATCTGTAGGCCAAACCCGTATAACTCTTCGTCGTTTCCTAACGGGATATGCACCACCGCCCCCCTGGCGTTAAGCTCGACACGGATAGCTTTGGGGTCGATACCTGCTTCGGTGGCAGGCAACTGATTCATAGCTTCAACTTTAGGCTTCTCTTGCAGCAGGTTATAGGGCGAGAACTGGTCAGCCTCACCAACGGTTACCCGCGTAACGCCGGGTGCCATTTCTTTGATTTGCTGGGCGTTTGCCGTTATAGCAAACAAGGTTATAACGGCTATGATCTGCAACGACAACTTATGGTTCATGATTATGCAATTGGGGCCGTAAGTTACGCCGAATGGTGCAATAAACAAATTGATGCGGTCCAGGCTACTGTTTCAACCGGGTAAGGGCAGCTCTGTTCTGTTTCACGTGGGTGTGAAACAGTTGAAATAAGCAACAAAGAAATTTACTCCAAAGACCTGACAATCAAAAATTTGACGATTTAAATTGAAACAGAATGAAACAGTAAAAATGACTTATAAGTGTTTTTTTGTTTCACGTAATGGGTTGGATAGCTCTCCCCCATCACGTCATCGTGAGCGAGGTACGAGCGTGACGATCTATAGCCTCTTGCAATCTATCGTGTAGAGATTGCCACGCTACGCTCGCAATGACGTGGTGGTGAGCGTTACAGGAAAGTTTACTTCTTCAAACTCTTCCAGATAATATCAAAAACATCTGTAGGCTGCACTTTACTTTCCGCATCGTCAGTGATCAGTATCGCTTTATATTCATCAGGGATATTGGTGCGGCCATGCGAGCCTTTAATCAGCGTAGCGTCCAGCGGAATCACGTCCATTACATACCTGAAACCGGCCAGTTTACGCGCCAGTTTGTACGCCGCACGGGCTTTTGAGGTCATGAACATTTCAACCGGATCGTAACCCGGTTTTTTGTGGATATCTACGCAACGGGCATAATCGGGCGCTACAGCATCGTCCAACCAAAAATAATAAGTGAACCAGCTTTGCGCATCGGCCACAACAATTATGTCGCCGGCGCGCTCATGGTCTACGTGGTATTTTTTTTGTGCTTCGCGATCTAATACCAGTTCAATACCTTTTACATTTTTTAGCAATGCGCTTACCTTTTCAGTTACCGAGGGGTCATTGATATAAATATGCGCAATTTGGTGATCGGCCACCACGAATGCTTTCGACGCACCCGCATCTAACAGTTCCAGTCCACGCTCTACACGGATTTGTAGTAAACCATTCTCGCGGAACAGCCTGTTTAGATGGATTGGGTTGCTTACCGGCGCAATACCGTACTCAGACAAAATAATGATTTCGGCACCTTTCTTTTGGTAAAAGGTTACCAGTTGCTCAACCACCTGGTCAATCTCCGTCAGCTCTTTACTGATCTTCGAAAAATCAGGTCCGAATTTTTGCAGGCAATAATCCAGGTGCGGCAGGTAAATGGTAGTCAATGTCGGGTTATAAAGATCATCATTCAACATCGATGCATCGGCTATCCACTGCGTCGATTTGATGTTAGCCCCTGGCCCCCAGAATTGAAACAGCGGAAACTGGCCCAACTTCTCCTGCAAGGTATCTCTTAGTTCGGCAGGTTCCGAATAACAATCGGGCATTTTACGGCCATCAGCCAGGTATTGCGGGCGGGGCGTTACCGAATAATCCGCAGTCGAATACATATTATACCACCAAAACATATTGGCACTGGTAAATGATGGATCTTCTTTTTTCCCTTTGTCCCAGATCTTGTCGCCATTAACCAGCTTGTTTGATTGTTTCCAGAACTTCACTTCCGAATCAACCCTGTCATACCAGCCATTGCCTACAATGCCATTATCAACCGGCCATTTACCGGTTAAGTAAGTCGATTGTACCGAAGTAGTAACCGCAGGCAGCACCGGCTCAATGGTGGTGATGTGCCTGTCGGCAATATATTTTTGTAAGAACGGCGTATGCTCGCCAATTACCGATTTTGATAAGCCGACAACATCTATAACAACCGTTTTCTTCATGATGATTTGATTTTTATAATTGATCTTTAACCCAGTTCAACTCGCGGGCAATGGAATCATTAATAGGCAATTTCTTAGCGTCGGGCAATACACCCCAGGTATAGGTTTCTACCTCCAGGTGATTGGTAAAACCTGACTTTTTCTGGATTTCCAACACTTTAATAATATCAGATTGGGTTGATTGCACCAGCCCGTATTCTTCTGTAAATATCGGCACATGAAAATGCGCGCGCCAATGTTCTACCAGCGGATTATCAATGTCGCTCAAAGCTTCCGGCAGATCCGGGTATCGGATAAATTTGCCATTCACCTTTTTAGCAACCACCTGGTGCAGGTAGGTCGACTCGTCAAAGCGGGCAAAAGCATCTCTTATACCGTCACGCTCATCGACATCCTGAGGCAACACGGCTTTCAGCGCAGCGCTAATCTGGATCTTGCCTACTTCAATGCCTTTTTCGGCCAATTTATCTATAACGTCCTGATGCTGTTCGTAGCCTATAGCAAAATGGCAAACGTCATAACACAAAGTAATATGTTGTTTAATCAGGTTCTCGGCTTCGTCCTCATCCACATCAAACTGTTTGGCAATGATGCTTCGGCCCATGGGCAAAAGCGCTTGCTCATACCAGGCAATAAACTCTTCGCCGGTTTCCAAAATACCATCAGGCTCAGGTTCTATGTCCAGGTGCATGATGACACCGGTTTCTCGGTATTTTTTAATCAGCGCGCCGGCTACCAGTAAAATATTGTGTGTGGCAATGCTGGTAGCTTCCTGTAATTCGTCAGCAGTGGTATACCAATGGCGATAACTTAATGGCGATGTAGAGATACCGCCATCCATACCTTTTGGTAATAGTTGAAACAAAATGCGGAACATCCGCTGGGTATAATCCACGCGCAGTTTAGTCGTCCAATCGGGCGCATGCACCTGGTCCTTCACTGCTGTATGGTGAAATTCGCCGTAAGGGAAACCATTCATGGTGAAGACATAAGCGTCGTTATCGGTTAGCCACTGTTTAAACTCGGTAAGGTTGCTAAATTGATCAAGCTCAACACTGGCAACATTAGATAACCGCAGACCGATCCCCATCGGTGCATCGGGCGATAATTGCTTTTTTATCCCCGGGAAATTCTGCTTCAACGCAGCAAAATGCGACGGCCAGTTTTCGCCGGGATGAATATTGGTACAGTAAGTTAAATGTCCGGTCGATGTTTGCATAGGTACTCTTGGTTTCGTTGCTTTTATGGCGATAACTCACCCGGTCGTCGCTTCGCTCGACCACCCTCTCTTCGCCTTCGGCGGAAAGAGGGTTATTTTCTTTTTCATCACCCTCTTTCCCGCTTGCGGAAGAGAGGGTCGACCATCCGCCGTTAGGCGGAGTAGTCGGGGTGAGTCGACGGCGCTTAATTTGTTATCTCCCTCTCCTTTGGAGAGGGCCGGAGAGAGGTCACGCGCTTATTGCCGCATGCTCACTCTTCAATATTTCGCCTGCTTTTTTTACCAGCAATGGGTTAATTTCGTGCACCTCTTCGCCTACGCCAATCTGCTCCAACAGCATAATGGTTAGCTCACCGCCAAGATGTTCACGGAACTCCTGCAAGCCTATCAATATCGGGCTATCATCGCCGGTAACTTCCAGCAATGGGTGTGTAATCTCAAACCCTATTTTCTTGATCAGATTAACCACCCGGTTAGCATCTTCGGTCGAGATTCTTCCCGAAAGACTTGAATACACTGTATCCAGCGCAATACCCATAGCCACTGCCTCGCCGTGTAATACTTTAAAATTGGTTAACTGCTCCAGTTTATGCGCACTCCAATGCCCAAAATCCAACGGACGGGATGAGCCTTTTTCAAACGGATCCAGACCGGCAATATGGTTCAGGTGCAGCTCGGCGCAACGCTTAATCAGGTATTTCATGGTCGGCATGTCGCGGGCCACCAGGGCATCGGCGTTTTGTTCCAACCATTCAAAAAATCCGGCATCTTTAATTAATGATACTTTGATGGCTTCGGCAATACCTGATCGGTAATCGCGGTCGCTTAGTGTCAATAAAAACTGATCGTCATTAAACACCGCTACCGGAGGTACGAACGTCCCCAGGAAATTCTTTTTGCCGAAATAGTTGATACTATTCTTTACTCCCACGCCCGAGTCGTTTTGCGACAGTACGGTAGTTGGAATGCGGATATGCTTTACACCCCGATGCGCAACTGCCGAAGCATAGCCCACCATATCTAATATTGAACCGCCGCCTATAGCAGCCACATAACTGTGGCGGTCGATCTTGTATTGATTGATGATTTCCAGCACGCGGCTAAAATAGCTTTCGTCATTTTTAATGATTTCGCCACCCGGCATCGCGATAATCTCCGGGATCAATTGCGCAGCTTTATGAATGGCAAAGTAGCGGCGTATTTTATCAGCAAGCTCGGGCTTTGCCTTCAACACGTCCTGATCTACTACAAACAGGATCTTTTTTATCGATGCTGATGTTGAATCTGCTTCAATAAAATCATTGAACCCTATATTAGATAAATCAAAAAGACCCGAGGTAAAAAAGGTCTTGTACTCAAACCTCACACTAAACGACTGCTGTAAATATTCCATATCAAAAAGCGAATATCTAAAACATTAATTTAATATGAGTTACCTAACTAAAATTTGACGGAAATATTGAGGTAGGATTAGAGGGGGATTAGGGTACGGATGATTAACAACACCACTAAATCGTCAATTTGCGAATCCCTTGGTTATTAATCGCTCGTATAGCGCTCATGGCCGCTAAGGCCTAGTTCTTTTTCCTTAGATGAAAAAGAACCAAAAAATCAAGTCAGCAAAAACCTTCCCCCCACAGGCCAGACTCCCAGGCCCGGTTTGCTGACAGGCCATTGCGCGCTTTTTTGATTCACACAGTTGCAGTAGCTTCAATAGAATGAAAACGTCAGACGCAGAGCTTCAGGTGAAGACGGTAAAACGATGGTGGGCCGTGCGGCTGCAGGGCTGTTGGGAATGTTGCCTGAAGCGCCGGCCCATGTGCGACAATAGGCGGCAACAGGCCCCTGCCCAGGTTTTATCGGCTTGCAGCGCAAAGGCCATGAGCGCAAAGAAGCCTTGCGGGTGACTTGATTTTTGGTTACTTTTCATCAAGGAAAAGTAACAGCCTTAGCGGCAATTGAGCGCTAGACGAGCGATAAGTAGATTGCTCGCTACTTAAAACGAAAAGCGAATGCTCTACGTAACCGCAAACCACTTAGCAAACCGCATAGACACCGGCAGTAAGCAAGCAATAAACACCGCGGCCCACATCGCACCAAAAGCTGCGGCCCAGGCGGCATCCATCAAGATTAACGAGATAACACCGGCTTTAACCGCTTTGCCAATATTAGGGCCGATAGGATCTTTGATTGCGTTGGCCAATGGGCGATAGATCATCCAGATAAAAGGCAGCAAAAACAAAAATGCTTCTGATTTACCATTTGCCATGGCAAAATAAGAAATGGCGCAAATCACGATAGCATAAAGCACGCCGCCGATATACAGGTTGCGTTTATTACCGCCATGCACCTCGCCCTGGCTAATCATGGTGATGGAGAATATGTAGATGATGGGCACTATGGCCAAATAATAAAAATCCATCAGCATCGGCACCGAAATACTAATACCCAACAGCAGGTTCAGTCCGCGGCACAACCCCATATTTAACGGGCCGACAAAAGCATAGTGCTTACTCACTTTATTATACAATAACGCCGCAAAGGCGATAGCCACAGCCAACGCACCGGCATGATTACTATAAGAGAATGCAAAGCCAATACCCCAAAGCAATAGGACGATGCCTAGCAAAGTGGCTTCGCGTAAACTCACCGCTCCGCTGGGGATGGCGCGTTCGGGGCGTTCTACTTTGTCCAACTCGGCATCAAAAACATCGTTAAACACAATGCCGCCGCCGTAAAGTCCGATAGTTGAAAGGCAAAGCAATGCCACCGGATAAAAGCTATTAGCGTTAAACGTCAGGTGATAAAAATAACCGGCTATGGCAACGCCTGCCAGCACATCGGCAACCGAAGTGACGATATTGGCCGGACGCATCAGCCTTAAATAAACGGTTAATTTACCTGCCATGTGTTTAGCTTATAATGATAGATGATTTATCAACGCGTGGCTGCTGGCCACCACGTAAAATAGTATTGCCTTCAAATTTTTGGCTTTGGTCTATAGTGCCGCCTACATTAGCAAAATCAGCCTCATCGATTTGTCCGCTTTGCGCGAAGGCCGTAATGGCGTTGCGATAAGTGATCAGCTCGATATCGGCATCACTGATACCGCGGATCTTCATCAGCGCAGCGGTCTTTGGTACGGCCAGCGGATCGCTGATCCCCCAGTCGGCAGCCGAATTAACCATAATGCGCTCTGATCCGTATTGTTTGGCAATCTCTACCATGCGCTCATTACCCATTTTGGTGAATGGATAGATGGTAAAAGCCGCCCAGAAGCCACGATCCAGCACATCTTTCACCGTCTCCTCATTATTATGGTCGACGATGACTTTATATGGGTCAAGGCCATGCTCTAAAGCAATGTCCATGCTGCGTTTGGTGCCGCCTTTTTTATCGCGGTGCGGGGTATGGATCTGTACCGGCAAGCCAGATTCTTTAGCCAGTTCCAATTGCAGGCGGTAATATTTTTCCTCGGCAGGGGTTTGGTCATCAAAACCAATCTCGCCTATGCCTACTACACCTTCTTTGTATACAAACAGCGGCAAAAGTTCCATTACCTGTTCGGCCAAAGCTTCATTATTTGCTTCGCGACTGTTGAGACCGATGGTGCAATAATGCTTAATGCCAAACTGCGAAGAGCGGAAACGCTCCCAGCCTACCAAACTGCTATAATAATCGCGGAAGCTATCAATCCCCGTACGCGGCTGACCCAGCCAAAAAGCAGGCTCTATCAGCGCTACTACACCGGCATCGGCCATGGCCTGGTAATCGTCGGTAGTGCGCGACGTCATGTGCACGTGCGGGTCAAAAAACTTCATGCCTTTAATGCCATCCAGGCTAACGGCCGGCGAAAGCGGCTCGTTCTTTACTTCTTCAAATGAATGGGTACAACACATATCTTTCTCTATTTTTAGCCGAGTATAGTATCCCAGCTCAGGTTCTTATTTTCTATAACTTTTTCAAGCTCGGGATATTTAGTTAATAACGTTTTAGCCGGTGCGTAGTTTGAGGCGATGATGGCCAGCGCAGCAGCACGGCGGTCAGTTAGTTTGCCGTCATCAAACAGGCGTTGAATATCTGCAAACAACTTATCATCAATAAACGGACCAACCAGTCGCCACATGTTCGGGTTTAACTCGCGCCCCGCGGCCCAGCGCTCATGCGCGTAATCGCTGATGACGTAGGCCAGATCTTTATTGGCACGGGCATCGATGCCTGTTATTTTGCCAATCTCTTTATCAGTAAAAAATGCTTTCAACACCAATTGGTTCCACGCAGCCTGATCCAAATTTTGCGATGGATAAGGATTGTTATACATGATAGCCTCTAACACAGTCGCGATATTACTGCGGATGCCTTCAGAGCAGCGTTTGATCCAAAGCTCATGATGCGATAACAGTGGTAGGCTTGAATACAAGGCCACTTGCTCGCCCATCTCCGCAGCCAGGAACAGGTTTTCTATCTTGCGGAAATATTCTTCTTTGTTAGAGCTGTCCAGGTTCATCAACAGGTAGGCGCGGCCCAGATGATCAACCGTCCAGTCATCAACAGAAAAACCCGGAATAGCCTGACTGATAGCAGTACTTTGTTCTGTAGTAATATTCAATGGTGCCTTACCGGTTTTGCGCGGCAATAGCATAAAGGCATTATTAAGCGGGCGGTCCTCCTCAATCCAGCTAAAAACTTCTGGCGAAGTGTTGGCCTGCAGTATCTCTTTTAGGGTAGATTTAATGTCTCGCACGATGGTATTAAATATGAGAGATATGAACCACCACGATATAATCAATAATCAGGGCTGCCGAGATGATCAGCAAGCCAAAAAACTCACGCGTGTTTTCAATGAATGGCTTTTCGGCCTGCATGGTTTCAACCAGGCTGGGTTTGTTATACTTTACTATCCAATCGCGTACACCATCTTTTTCAAAGAAAAGTTTAACAGCATACACCAGGTAAAAACCGGTTAAGAACCCGTAAACTTTGGGGTAATACAGGCCAAAGCAAGCCAAACCGCAGCAAGCGGCAACCGCTACATAAATCGGCACCCAAAGGTACCAGTCTATATCGTTCAAGTTTAAATAGGCAAACACCAGGAACGACAGGCAAAAGATCACGTTTATAATAATGAAGGCAATCATGGTCTTGAATTTTTTTAAAGATCTAATAGGTTTTATGGATGAGCCATGACGGCCATCACAATTTGTAAAATTACAGTACTAACGCGCAATTATACCAATAAAATGCAAGGCTTATGTAAAAAAGCAATTACGTGTGTTTGAACTTAAGACCGTGAGTTATTTCTTTCGGTTAACACGATATTTGGCGATCTTTTTTTGAACGTACTTTTGCCGGCGGTGCTCGGCCTCGGCAATGCTTTCGGTAGGGTCTCCTTCATCGTCAAAAATTTTAGGCACTGCTATGCGCTGCGAACTGTAAATGCCCGACTCGCCGCTAAACAAATAAGCAGTAAAACAAGCTACCGCGAAGAACAAAGCATACTCGCTGCCAAACAGTTCAATACCCATAAAGGTGCTGGCCAGCGGGGTATTGGTAGCTCCTGCAAATACAGCGATAAAGCCCAATGCTGCAAACAAACTTACCGGGGCATTCATTAAGGTAGACAGCGTATTACCTAAGGTCGAACCGATATAAAACAGAGGCGTAACCTCGCCACCTTTAAAGCCGACACCTAAAGTAAGCGTAGTGTAAATGGTTTTCCATAACCAGCTCATGGGGTGCGCGCCGCCTGCTTGAAAAGCCGACGATATCGTAACCGCCCCGGGATAAGGCGCTCTAACACCCAAACCCAAATAATCAGGCTTGCCAATGATTAAGGTTAAACCGATAACTATCAATCCACCCAAAAAAGGGATTAGCCATTTTGTGGCTATAAAGCGATTAAATATGGTTTTAACACCATGTACCGACTCGGCGAATAAATAGCTGGTTAGCCCAAATGCAATAGAAGCCACAATCACCTTGGCCAGCAGCACCACATCCAAAGGCAAATAGGCAGATAACACATTATGACCCGCAGGCACAATAGCAATATGATAAGTTTCGTGATGTACGCCCCATGCCAGTACGGTAACGTCGCCAACAATAGCGGCAACCAGGCAAGGTATTAACGCCGTGTATTGTATCCGACCGATAGTCAACACCTCCATAGCGAAGATGGCACCCGTTAAAGGCGTACCGAACACCGCACCGAAACCGGCGGCTATACCTGCGGTCAAAATTACACGGTTATCTTCGGGGCTTAGTTTAAACCATTTACTAAACATCTGCGCCAGGCTGCCCCCAATTTGTACTGCGGTGCCTTCGCGCCCAACGGAGCCGCCAAATAGTTGGGTAACTACCGTTGTAATCAAAATTAGCGGAGCCATTGCCTTTGGAACACCACCGCCGGGGTTGTGGATCTCGTCCATAATCAGGTTATTACCTCCGGCAGATTTTGAGCCCCACCACTTGTAGGCAAAATATATGGCGATACCGGCCAATGGCAAGAAATAATAGATGTATTGATGCCCGAACCGAAAGTTAATAGCCAGGTTAAGCAGCCACAAAAACAGCGTGATCATACAACCAATTACAAAAGCAATGGGTAGGGTAATTGACGTCCAGCGGATTAAATGCTTAAGGGTAAGGAACTGGGAAGATTTAAAAAGTTGATTTTTCATATTATATCCTACAAAAAGTTAAACGCAGCAGCTTTTAACTGCCAGTGATTCAGTTTTTGTAGGCGCCATCAGTCTGCCGGAAGGCAGACGGTTTTGATACGGAAGACACCATTTCCGTTTTAATACAAGCCAAAAATAATTATAAAAACCAATAAGGCGCTTTTTTTGCAGGTAAAAATTTTGCTGTCAAATTCAGACCGACAGCAATGCCCTTTTTTGCCGGCCCCGCAAACAATATTCTATTTGGTTTTTGGCACTTTTACCGGCTCTGGTATGTAATACTGTTTAACCAGCTTGGCAACTTTATGGCGTATATGGGTTGATATATTCTTTACCCACTTTAAATTGTAAGTGCCGTTTTCTTTTTTTAAAACCTCAAAGTAGTCGGCCAGATCGCCATTGATCTCGCTTGGGTTAGCTTTTTCTATTTCTTTAATTGCCTTGTTAAAGGCATCCATTTTACCTGCCATTATTTCTTTCTTAAAAATTCGGTACGTAATACAATGCTCATTCCGTCAATCTTGCAATCTACCTCTTCGTCATTATCCGTAAGGCGGATTTTTTTAACCGTAGTGCCTTGTTTAATGGTGGTACCACCACCTTTTACCTTAAGGCTTTTGATAACCGTTACCGAGTCGCCATCATGCAATTGGTTACCGTTGCTATCCTTTACTATTAATTCGTCCATTGTTGTTATTTCGGCGCAAGTTACAAACTTATAATCAGACAGGCTGACAACTACAAGCATATCCCCCATATTGAGGTCGCGGGGCAGTTTCTGGATGCTTTGTTGTGGTAGATGTAAGAAAAATATTGTCATTGCTGAGCGTAGCGTGGCAATCGCGAACTTTGCAGCGTGCGATTGCTTCGTCGTTCCTCCTCGCAATGACAAAAAGCTCTTACCTCACCACCTTCGCAATCGCTTTACCCCAAAACTCACCCAGCGCTACTGCACCTTTTGGATTTGGATGGAGGAAGAAAACACCCTGGCGGCCATTTTCGTGCTGCAAGTCGGTCTCCGCATTTTTCTTGAAATAATTAAAGGCTTTGGTATCGCCAACAAATACCTGCTTCGGATTGGTGGCTTTATAATCGGCTACCAGTTTGTCCATAGCCGGAATATAGGTTTGCAAGCGGGTTAAACCTTCCTGCAGATACATGGAACCATTGTAAGTATTGGGGCTATACCAGATAGGATGCTGAATGATCACCTTACTGCCCGGGAAATCTTTTAGTAGCTGGTCGATGATGATTTTCAGGTTAGTGCGGTAATCATCTACCGAAACCGGCGCACCGTGCGTGCCATGCATAGCGCTGTCATTAGTGCCAATTTTTATAGAGAACAATAGTTGCGCATTTTGATTGCCGAATGCTTTAGCTGCAGCCTCGGCATCTATAAATGCTTTAGTGCCGGGCAGCCAATCAAGCGTGGTGTAACCGCTGTGGCCCTGGTTAGAAAAATCGACTTTACCAAAACCGGCTTCGGCATGCAGATAGTTAGCGCAAATCACCGGCGGGGCCTGGGTATCCCTATCAGGCAAACCTGCCCCGTAAGTAATGCTATCGCCGATGAACACAATGTTAAGATCCTTTTTGTCTTTGAACAGGGTAAAACTGCTTAGCAGGATTGTGGCTATAAGCAGCAGGGATGCTTTGATTTTCATTAATGTTGGTGTAATTGGTGATGCAATATACGAAACCTGTTTGTCATTCCGAGCGGAGCGTGGCAATCGCACGCGTGCACCCGTTCTCCTTGCGATTGCCACGCTCCGCTCGCAATGACAGTACAACTTGAAACAAAAAAAGCCCCGCTAACGCGAGGCTCTTCTTAAATATCTATTCTTTACCAATTATTTGGTAACGTACAATACTTCTTTTACAGCTTTAATAACACGCTCCGGGTTTGGCAGGTACTCCTGGATCAATGTAGGTGCGTAAGGCAACGGAACGTCGCCACCCATAATGCGTAATATAGGTGCATCCAGATAATCAAACGCATCTTTTTGTACTTTGAAGGCAATCTCGGTAGCTATAGAGCCTAATGGCCAGCTTTCTTCAACCAATACTAAACGGTTAGTTTTTTTAACCGAATTGATCACGGTTTCATAATCGATAGGGCGCACGGTGCGCAGGTCGATCACTTCGGCGCTGATGCCTTCTTTCTCTAACTCTGCAGCGGCAGCGTTAACCACTTTCATGATCTTGCCAAAACCCACCAGGGTAACATCTGTACCTTGTTTGGTTACGGCAGCTTTACCTATCTCAATATAATATGTTTCTTCAGGAACAGGGCCTTTATCGCCATACATTAACTCCGACTCCATGAAAATAACCGGATCAGGATCTATGATAGCCGATTTTAATAAACCTTTTGCATCGGCTGGGTTTGATGGAACAACCACTTTTAAGCCCGGGCAGTTAGCATACCAATTTTCGAAACACTGGCTGTGCTGCGAGCTTAGCATACCTGCGTTACCGGTAGGGCCGCGGAATACAATAGGAACAGAAAACTGACCGCCACTCATTGACATGATCTTGGCAGCGCCATTAATCACCTGGTCTATAGCAACCAGCGAAAAGTTAAAAGTCATGAACTCAATAATTGGTTTCAAACCATTCATGGCCGAACCAATGCCGATACCGGCAAAACCTAACTCAGAGATTGGCGTATCAATAACGCGTTTTGCTCCAAACTCATCTAACATGCCCTGGCTAACTTTGTAGGCACCGTTATATTCGGCAACCTCTTCGCCCATCAGGTATATATTTTCGTCGGTACGCATCTCTTCTTGCATTGCTTCGCGAAGCGCTTCTCTGAATTGTATTTCTCTCATCGTATGTTTTTAATAAATGATGCTTTAGCAGGCGCAAATATAAGCACTAATGTGTGATTTGCAATTGTGCCCTTATGTAATGTTTTATGTTACAATTGGTCAACAAATTATGGCGTTACCTTCGGCCCAGTCCGCTATCGGGCGGATCATACTGCGCAGGCCTTATCCGCCTTTAGGCGGACGGTATCCGCTACAATCCTTAACGCGTAGATTCATCAGCACAACAAGCCTTTGTTTTTTAAACACAATAACCTAACTTCGGTTTACAAAACCTGATCATGACCAGACATTTCTTCAAAACTTTAGCGTTAGCCCTTTGCTTGTTAACTGCTTTTACAGCCAAGGCTCAAAGAGAAATTGTTCAAAGGGCGATTGATAAAATTGCGGCCATCAAAAATATCAGTTATAACGATTTAGAAAATGGTGTCGATTTTTTTGGTGGCGACATTCATTATAAAAGTCGTTTAAGTTTATACGGACAAAAGGACAACACTTTTCAAGCTTATTTAGTTGATGATCAACACGGCAACCACAAATTCAGGAACATTTTTGACGGGCAGAAGCGTTTAGATCTTGATTTTAAGGATAGCACTTATACCATTTCTGATCCGCAGAATAGATCATGGATATCTCCCTTACATGTGTTAGTATCAACCTTAAAAGAAGCGTTAGCTAAAAGTAGCTATGCGGTTACACAGATGACAGACAGCTCCCTTAATAAAACGCGCTGTTATCATATATTGGTTGCATCGGTCGACCCCGTAAAAAACACCTACTTCAGATATCATCTGTTTATCGCGAAAAACAATGATCTCATATTGGGTTACATAGAGGACAGTAGAGCAGAATTGTCGAAAGGAGGCCTGTCGCTGGGAATTGTCTCACAAAAGATCAGCCATGTTTTTTCTGACATTCATATTTTTTCAGACAATCAAAAAAGCCTGGTAACGCTAGATGTACCGCCGGGCTTTAAGCCCGAAAAAAAATTGCCCCTGCTTTCAAAAGGCACCATCGCTCCGCAATGGGCCTTAACCTCAACCGAAGGCAAGAAACTATCTCTGGCTGAATTAAAAGGTAAAGTCGTTTTAATGGAGTTTACTTTTAACGGATGCCCTGCTTGTATGCTGGCACTGCCGGTATTAGAGAAAATGCGCAAAAAATATGATGGCACCGATGTAGCAATAGTATCGGTAAACTTTTTGGACACCAGGGAAGCAGTGGCTAAGTTTATCAAAAACAATAAAGTAACAAGCCCAATTTATATCGATGGCAGGCCGTTGTCAAAAATATACCAGGTAAGCGCGGGTCCGTCGTTTTATTTGATCAACAAAAAAGGCGAAATTGACTGGACATCTGAAGGCTTTTTCGAAGACTTTGATAGTAAGGTGACAGCGAGTATTGAGGCGTTGCGATAACCAGCATCATAAGCGGTCTGCTTTAATCTGATTTTCGTTGTTTTGTCATCCTGAGCGAGAGCGAAGGATCTTATAAAAGCGACAAATAAACCTCAGGCAAATGGTACTACAATGCGTATAAGATTCTTCGCTGCCGCTCAGAATGACAATATAAAACAGAAAGAGCCCCGATATGATCGGGACTCTTCTCGTATAACGTTGGGAATAATTATTATCCTTTATGTTCGCCTTTTAACTTTGAAGCTATCTGTAAAGCGTTATAAGCATTTACAACACCGCCGGTTTTGCTCAGCGTGGTAAAATCAACTTTCTCGTCTTTGGTGCCTGGTTTAATTACCATAACACCGCTGGTAGGCGTTGCAGATTGCAGGATAACCTGTTTCAATTGTTTAGCGCTCAGGTTTGGATAATACTCCAACACCAAAGCAGCAATACCGGCAGTAATTGGCGATGCAAAGCTGGTACCATCAGCCGTGTTAAACTCGGCGTTCAAATCAATTGAAGTTACTTTTACGCCCGGTGCAAATACGTCAACATTCTTTTTACCGTAATTGCTGAAAGTAGCAGCAAGTGCTTCGTCAGGTTTAGCGCTTGAAGCACCAACTGAGATCACGTTATCGCCATCGGTTTGTGAACCATCTGCAAAAGTATCATTAGGATATGAAGGTTTTTCATCAACATTCTCGCCATCGTTACCTGCGGCCTGTACCAGTAGCACGTCATGGTCGGCAGCATATTTAAACGCAGCGTCAACCCATTCTTTATGCGGAGAGATCTTTTTACCGAAGCTCATGTTTACCACCCGGGCACCATGGTCAACCGCAAAACGGATAGCGTTTGAGATATCTTTATCGTACTCATCGCCATTAGGCACACCTTTAATGCTCATAATGCGCACATTGTCTGCCACGCCGTCAATACCGTAACCATTACCGCGGATAGCGCCAATTAAACCGGCCACGCCTGTACCGTGCGATGCATCGGCATTGGTCAGCACGTTGTTACCGTAAGGCTTGCCATCCTGTACATCAGGATTGTCGCCAACAATTTTTTGGCGGGCAGTCAGGTCCGGGTTAACATCATTATTCAACTTAGCCAGGTATTCGCTAAATTCTTTAATCACGTGGCTGTTATCGCCATCAACCTGTCCAAACATTTGCATCCAGATGCCTTTACTTTGTTGAACGGTGTCATTAGCCGTTGGCGAGATCTTAGCCAGGTCATCTTTAGTAAACGTTGCTGATGGTGTCAGTTTCAATTCTTTTTTGATGTAGCCGCTGGTAGCCATTAATGCATTCATCATCGGGCTTAATTGTTGCAGCTCGGTGCTTGATTTACCTACGGTAGCATCATGCGTTTCTTTAACTTTCAACCAATAAGCATATTCTTTTTCGCCACCTGCAGGGGCCGCCGTAACGCCTTCATACTTTGGTTTAAGGCGATTGTATTCGCGCACCTCTTCGGTAGTTTCGGTAAAATCAACCTTTCCGCCCGGGCCGCCCAGGAAATCCCAGCCATGCACGTCATCTACAAATCCGTCATGATCATCGTCTTTTCCGTTGTTTGGAATCTCTTTAGGGTTTACCCAAAGGATGCTTTTTAAATCGGTTTGATTGGTATCAATACCGCTATCAATAGTAGCCACCAATACGGTTTTGCTTTTCTTACCTTTTACAAAGGTATAAGCATTATTCAGGCTGATGCCGTAATAGCCGTCGGCTTTCAGATCCATGATGTGCCAGTTTTTTGGCAGGTCGGCAACGGGTGCAGGTGCGGTTTGAGCCGATACGTTCAGGTTTAACAATAATGCGCCGGTTAACGCAGACCCAAACAGGTAATTCCGAAAATTATTCATGTATTTAAATTTTGTGTAAGATAATTAAAAAATAATTCACCCAAAGCAAGGTGAGGTTTAGAACGCTTAACCGGGGCAATTGTTACCAGCATTGCAAATTATACTTTGGCTGCCACACGTAACGTTATTGTTATCTGCAGGTAAACGTTTCTGGCGGCCGGCTACATCCGGGCGTTTAGTGCGTATATTTGTATGTATAACGAAAGGTAACACATCTTTAAAGGCAATATATCAGCTTACTCCCACTGCCTACAAACGCTTTTTATTCATAATCAGCGGGTTGCAAACAGCGATGTTAAAAATGTTTGTATGTTGAAAACTTAATTGCCTTATGGGTGCTTTTTACTGTAATTTAAACTCAGCTAAAGTTTAGCAGTCATATTAAAAAGTGATGGTTAAACCGTGTTCTTAAACTCTAATGAATGGAAGACGAATTTGAATTTGGTTTTACCGAGGACCCAAAATTTTCGGTAGAACGGTACGAGGAGATGATTAGAAATCACGACCAGTACTTTTTTGATGCCCAGGCGTTTGAGAACATTATCGATTACTACATCGAAAAAAACGACCCCGCCAAGGCCTTACAGGTAGCAGAATATGCTACCAATCAACATCCCTTTGCTGCTGTATTTTTAATTAAGCAGGCTCAGCTATTGGCCATTACCAATCGTACAGATGCGGCTTTTAATGCGCTCGATAAAGCGGCTATGCTCGAAGCTTCGGATGCGGATATTTATATTATTCGCGGTAATATGTTTGAAAGCATGGAGCGTTTTGCCGAGGCTTTAGAGAACTACGAAAAAGCCCTGGAGCTTGCCGAAGAAACCGACGAGATATTATTGCACATAGCCTACGTTTACCAAAATATGGGCGACTATGAAACATCCATTACTTACCTGAAGCTTTGCTTACAGCAAAACATGGAAAACCAGGACGCCCTGTACGAACTGGCTTTTTGCTATGACGTGTTGGACAATCAGGCAGAAAGCGTACAGTTTTATCAGCAATATATTGATAATGAGCCTTACAGCTACGCCGCCTGGTATAACCTGGGTAACGCATTCACCAAGCTTGGCCTGTTTGAAAAAGCGATTGATGCTTACGATTATGCCATCCTGATCAAGGATAGCTTTGCATCGGCCTACTTTAATAAAGGCAACGCACTGGTTAATTTGGAAAAATATGCCGAAGCTATTGAGGTTTACCGCCACACTTTCGAGTATGAGCAACCCAATGCCGATACCTATTGCGCCATTGGCGAGTGCTACGAGAAGTTGGAGCAGATGGATGATGCCCGCGCTTTCTACAAAAAATCAGTTAAAATGGACCCTAAGCTGGCCGATGCCTGGTTTGGTATTGGCGTAACACTTGATTTTGAAGAACGTTATTTTGAAGCTTTACACTTTTACAAAAAAGCCCTGGATATAGACGCACTCAATGCCGACTACTGGTTTGCCATTGCCGACGCCGAGTATAAACTGGGCCACATGAAAGAAGCCGAAGACGCGTATGAAAAAGTGGTTGAGTTAAATCCTTTGGATATTGATGCCTGGCTGGACTACTCATCAATCTTGTACGAGGATAAACGCCTGGTAGGCGCTATCGAAATCATATCAGAAGCTATTAAGAACAATCCGGAAGCGGCAGAGCTTTATTACCGTATGGTAGCCTACTTGTTTGCCAAAGGCGAATACAACGAGGCGTTAAACTACCTGGAGCTTGCGCTGGGCAGCGATCCTGAAAAACATTACATTTTGTTTGATTACTTACCGCAACTACAAGAAAACAAAGTGATACTGGATATCATCAACCGATATTCGAAGTAATATTAAGCTAGTATTAAAAAAGCTAAAACGTTTACCGTTTTAGCTTTTTTTTTAAGACTTTTACAGCCGTTTACTACCCCCTCGTTTTTATTTATGAATTACACCATCAACAATCTTCCCGAGCGCACGCAAAAACCACGCGATAAAGGCATCACCATGGTAATGGATAAGGGCCTTAGCTTAAGGCAGGTGGAAGATTTTCTAGAAGTTGCAGGCACATATACAGATATTGTGAAGCTGGGCTGGGCAACATCATACGTTACACCTAATCTCGATCAAAAAATAAAAATGTACCAGGACGCCGGTATCCCGGTTTATTTTGGAGGAACTTTGTTTGAGGCGATGATCGTGCGAGACCAGTTTGATGACTACCGCCGCATTTTAGATAAATACAACCTGCAACACGCCGAAGTATCGGACGGATCAATAACTATCGACCATGCCGAAAAGTGTGAATACATTACTAAGCTGGCTAAACAGGTTACCGTAATATCAGAAGTTGGATCAAAGGACGTGCAGAAGATCTTTGCGCCTTATAAATGGATACAACTGATGAAAGCCGAGTTAGAGGCCGGTTCATGGAAAGTTATTGCCGAGGCCCGCGAGAGCGGCAACGTAGGCATTTATCGCGATTCTGGAGAGGTAAGACAAGGTTTGGTGGATGAGATCTTAACACAAATACCCGAAGGCAGCATTATCTGGGAGGCACCGCAAAAAGCGCAGCAGGTTTGGTTCATCAAATTGATAGGCGCCAACGTAAGCCTGGGCAATATTGCCCCTGCCGATACTATCCCCCTGGAAACTTTAAGATTGGGTATCCGCAGTGATACATTTGATCACTTTTTGGGATTGTAAATGATTAGATTGTCATTGCGAGCGTAGCGTGGCAATCGCAGGGAGAAAAGTACAGCATCACCGGAGCGCGTGCGATTGCTTCGTCGTTCCTCTTCGCAATGACAGAAAAGTTTACTGTTCTGCCTTCTTAATCTTCTTAAACGATTTCACCTCAGGTTTTTTCTTGTGATCTGATTTCTCAAACAAATGGCCAAACTTGCCGAACAATCCTTTAGCTTTATCCCATACAGACTCGACAGAATCTTCAGAAATATAGTGCGAGGCTTTTTGAGATACCAGGCCCACCAAAGCCTTTATAATAAAGTTTGAGTTTCTAAACAGCGTTTTATTTAGTGCAAAAGGCAACACAAAGCGCGATAATATGCCCAAAAAATCCTGCTGGAATATGCCACCTTCCGGACCGCTGATAGACGGATCATGCCTGCCAAATACGGACATAATCGTCGAGAATATAGCACCCGGGCCGTTAAAGCGCCCCCTTATTTCCAGCCCTTTCTCGCGCTCCAACCCTTTCAGGCGGTATATTTCATTCTTAAGGTCAGCGTGGCTGTTAATTGGCAGGTACGTCATTTTGTTGTTTATTTTTAAAGAACTTCTTCACTATAGCGTTAGCTATCGGTCTTTCAAAACCACCTTTATTGAATTTAAAAATAATAGCAATAAGCAGGTATATCAAAGCCGTACAGCCAAAGCCTTTCCAATCAGACTGAAACACCTCTGCCAGGTAAAAAGCCAGTGTAAAGCTGGCAAAAATAAATGCCAGTAAGGCGCTTATAGCTACCACAACATCAGCAATTACGCTGGCAAAGATTGTCGAGCCACTATCAATGGCCTGGTATTTTGCCAGCTTAAGCTTTATTTCGGCATAATCTTTAAGTTGTTCAAATAACGGCGCCTGAGGTTCTTTTTTGGCTTCTTCCATGGTTCTTTGTTTAGTCGATTGTCTTGAGTGCTAAGTCCTGAGTCGGTTATATACAGGCTTAAGACTTAGGGCTCAAGACACCAGACCTAAAATTTATGCGTGTTCCAAATCGTCCTGGTACTCTTCTTCGGCACCTTTGATCTTAGATTTTACGTTGTCAACTATCTTGTCTTTCAAGCCAACCAGATTATCAATTTCTGCAGCGGCCGTTTCTTTGATCGAGTCGCCCAGGTTTTTTAGTGATTCAGCTAATTTGTCGCGGGTTTCGTCGCCTTTATCAGGAGCAAACAAAATTCCAAGCGCCGCACCTGCTGCTAACCCTGCAAGCAGAGCTACAACTACTTTAGTGTTATCATTCATATTACGTAATTTTTAGTGTTCAACATTTGATTTATAAAACGATTAAATATCTATTTCAAATATAGTTAATCAATATTTTGTATCCGTTTAAGCACGATTAATTAATTTTTAAACGTCGCAAACAGGTAATTGTTCATAAAAATCTTTAATTATCGGCACCGGCCTGCAGGCGGTCAAGCCGGTCGGCGGCCATACGGTTGGTTTCATAGATTTCTACCAGCAACAAAAAGTAAGCCAATAGTAATGGCCCGAACACCAGGCCCAATATACCAAATAAAGGCAATCCTATAAAAACGCCTATCACTGATATCAATGGGTGGGTATTAGCTACGCGCTTGTTAATGATCATGCGCAGCACGTTATCAATATTGCCAATAAATATCAGGCCATAAGCTAGTAGCAATATGCCTTTTATGTTATGATCAGTAGCAAACAAATACAGACTGGCGGGTATGCAAAGCGTAGGCGCACCTACTACCGGCAAAAATGATATAAAGGCTCCTATTACACCCCAAAAAACGGGGTCGGGTATGCCAAAGATCCAGAAGCCGTTTGCAAGCAACGCACCCTGTACCAGGGCTATGATGCCCTGCCCTAACACATTCGAGTAAGTTGAGTTACGCAGTGCTACCGCAAACTTAATAGCATACTGCTCGCGGAAAGGCGCATAGCGCAGCATAGTGGCCTCAAACTCTTTAATTTGTACAAACATAAAGTACAGCAAAAAGTAAAGCACAAGTAGCGTTAATATGATGTTAGCGGCACTACCCAGCAATGAGGGAAACAGGTCTGTAACATAGGTACTCAGCTTTTGTAGTGTATTTTCGGCAAAGTGAGTTTGTTTAAAAGTGGTTTCGGCAAAGTGGTCAATTTTTACCAACCATTGTTGTATATGCAAATCGCTCACATTAATTTCGGCTATTTTGCCTATCACCATAAAACTTATAGCAATAATGGGCAACACAATTACCACCAGCGAAATAAAGATGATAATGAGCGCAGCGATAGGGCGATTCCACTCGCGCGTCTCTACCATGTACAAGTAGAAGGGCCTGAAAATGGTAAATAATACAATGGCGCCAAGTATTGAACTAAACAAGCTACTTAACGCATATAGTATAAAACAGCCAAGCACAATAATGCTTACCAGTATAATTGTATTACGCTGCTTATAGTTAAAAATCGACATTTACCTAGTACTTGTGTAACAACACTATAAACAAATAAAGGCAAAATAGTTTTATCGGGCGTGGTTTAAAAGCTCATTTATTTTTGTGGCACTGGTAAGGATACTTTCCAGGCAAAATAAAAAATCTTCTGTAGGCTCGGGCACTTCATGCTTCAGGGTATCTAAAGCCAGGTGTATGTTTGATAGTTGATTTTTAATATCATGGCTCAACTTAGCCATTGCTTCTTCGTCCATACGCTACAATTCGCTCTTTACTTTATTGTTTCAGGTTGATAGCCTTCATTTTATTGTAAAGTGTTTTACGGTCTATGTTTAAAATTTCGGCCGCTTTGGTTTTGTTAAAATTAACCTCGCGCAATACCCGTAAAATAGTTTCGTATTCGGCTTCTAAAGCTGCGTTTTTAAGATCATGGCGCGGCTCTTTTTGTTCAGTACGATATTCTTGTTGCGGTTGCTGCTGATGGTATACCGGCTGACCAAAACCTGATGGATTACCAAAATCAGACGGCATTTTATAGTTTGATATCTCCAGTGGTAATGATTTAGTGGTAATTTCGCTGCCCTCACTAATCAATGTAGCGCGTCTTACTATATTTTTCAGCTCGCGCACGTTACCCGGCCAGCGGTAATTCAGGAAGCAGTCAATCACTTCGGGCGAAAAATGTGTTACATTACGGCCCAGTTCCTGGTTAGCCAGGCGTAAAAAGTGTTCGGCTAACAGCATAATGTCGCTGCCACGCTCGCGCAATGCAGGCAAATAAATGCCAAATTCGTTGAAACGATGGTATAGATCTTCCCTGAACTTGCCTTTGTTAATAGCATCTACCAAATTCTCATTAGTTGCTACTATAATACGCACATCAAGGTCAATCTCTTTAGTACTGCCTATCCGTTTTACTTTACGCTCCTGCACGGTGCGCAACAGGGCGGCTTGTATTTCGTATGATAAATTGCCCACTTCATCTAAAAACAAAGTACCGCCATTAGCCATTTCGAAGTGGCCTATCTTGGTGGCAAATGCGCCGGTAAATGATCCTTTTTCATGTCCGAAAAATTCGCTCGCAGCAAGCTCTTTGGTCAGCGATCCACAGTCCATAGCAATAAATGGCTGATTGCTGCGATGGCTATGCAGGTGAATGCTTTTGGCTACTTCTTCTTTACCTGACCCACTTTCGCCCAATATAATTACACTATAATTGGTTGGTGCAACCAATTCTATTTGTCTGAAAAGCTCTTTTGATGCACGGCTGGTACCAACCACTACCCCGTCTGACAGCACCGTTTTTTTTGTGGCTTTAGTAACCGGTGTAGGAGAATCGTCGCCTTCAATTAAAGCCTGCCGCGTCTCTATTGCTTTGGTAATGGTATTTAAAATCTCGTCGGGATAGAGCGGCTTACTGATGTAATCGTAAGCCCCCATCTTAATCAACTCAACTGCCATTTTAATATCCGAGTAGCCGGTAATAATAATTACACCTGTTTTAGGATATTGGGTTTTTATAAGCCGGAGCATTTCGCGCCCATCGGTATCTTCTAAACGATAATCGCACAGCACCAGGTCGAACTCTTCATTTTTAAGATGTTCAATCCCGCTGTTACCGCTCGAAGCGGTAGTTACGTCAAATCCGTTGCGCGTTAAAAATTTGGATAGTAATACGGCAACATTTACTTCATCATCTATGATGAGGATTTTTTTCATATCAGCAATTTATTATCTGGTAGCTTGTTTAAATTGTAAGTTACGCAAAAATGCTATAACCAAATAAATTTTAAGCGTTTAGGTTAAAAAAAGCCAATTTGGGCCATGGCGGGGCCGGATATTTTAAACTGCTGTGGGCTATAAGTTAAATGCGTAAGCTACACGAAGTGCCCAAAAACTATTGTGGTTGCTATCGCCATAAAACGTCGAAGTAGTTTCATAACGGAAGCCTGCATCAATATATCTGTGATGCTGCTTAAGCGGTAAAACTAAGCCAATTTGCGGGGCCCAGGTAAATGCATCGCCATATAGCGCGTATAATTCTTTTTTGTTAGCCAGCAAAGTTTCGCCTGCTTCGGCAGCCACATAAAAACGATTTCCTATCAATAGCTTAGCGCCTATTTTTAAAGGTATGGTGTTAAAGTTTTGTGTAGGTACGTTGGTAATAGATTGTTGGCTTGATTTGATAATGCCTGATTTAATGAAACTTACATATCCGGCAGATGCGGTAAGATAAAAGGACGACATAACCGGCACCTCTACCCCTAAGTTCAAACCGGTACCAAATTTATACGGCGACGATGCTGTACCATCTGTAGCCACGTTTACGCCGGTACCAAAACTATTGCCGGTAGTAGATGCAAAATTGACACCTAAGCTAATCCTCAAACTATCGGGGACATTGATCTGCGCGTTTGCAGCCGAACAAAAGCAGGTAAACACAATAGCATAAACAAAGGCCTTAAAGGTGATTTTCATATCAATTTTTTTAGATTAAATGTTAAAACGCTCAAAGCGCTAACAACGTATAATTTACAGTAATATATCAGTTTATCAATAAAACTTGTGCAAAACTAATATCCCCCGGCAATTACACGCTATAAATAGATGTAAAAAAATGTTAATTTTCAATTTACCCTTTAAAATGAACAAAAAAAGCGCTGTCAAAATTTGACAGCGCTTTTCCAATCATAGGGAGTTGTAGGGTCTGTTTGCTTAGAACCCGTAAGCTACACGTAAACCAAAGAAGTTAACTTTGCTGTTATCGTCGTTGCTTACCAATTTAGTGCTTGCTTCGTAACGCACACCGGCATCAATGTAGCTGCTGCCGCCCAATGCAAATTGGTAACCTAACTGCGGGGCATAAGTAAACAGGGTAGATTTGTCTGCACCGGCTAAATCAGATTTGTTAAGCAAGAAAGTGGCACCGGCTTCGCCTTGTACATAAAAATTATTTACCAGGAAGTATTTTAAACCTGCTTTAACCGGTAATAATTGAATGTTTGGGCCTTTTGCAGTAATACCTGCAACAGTTACGTCTTTAGCAAAAATGTTGTCGTAACCGGCGTTAACAGTAACAAATAATTTAGATGCTACCGGGATGTCAACCTGTAATGAACCGCCCAGGTTCCAGTTGTAACCGTCTGATAAATGGCCCGTTGGGATACCGGCATCAACGCCGATGCTGTAACGGATGCCTGTTGCTGTTGTTGTAGATGTAGGGGTGGTTTGTGCTTTAGCGCCTAAGGTTAAACCTGCAAAAGCTAAAACAAGTGCTGTGATTTTAAATGTACTTTTCATAGTGGTATTTATTAAATTGTTGTGTGTTTATTAAACAACGACACAAAGTAACATCACAAATACATTATGATTTTTCATCCAAATGTCACGATTATTCAATCGATTGATTAACAATGATTTATTTTTTGACCTTATGGGTATTTTGGTCAGTCTATTGTAATAAATCGCGGTTTATTTGCCTTTAAAGGCTGGTTTGCGCTTAGCAAGGAAAGCGGCGATGCCCTCTTTGGAGTCGGCCGTGGCAAAACATTTGGCAAATTCAACTATCTCTGTATCAAAGCCATTAGTCGCATTATCTCCTGCGGCATTAATTGCTGTAATAGCCGCAGCTACCGCCAGGGGTGCATTTTTTAATATTTTATTGATGATCTCTTCGGCTTTTGATATCAGCCTGTCCTGGCTAACTACGTGGTTTACTAAACCTAATTGATAAGCCTCGGCAGCGGTAATCATTTCTGCGGTAAGGATCATTTCGAAAGCCCTGCTTTTACCAACCAGTTTAGTCAACCTTTGTGTTCCACCGTAGCCCGGTATAAGTCCTAAAGTAACTTCCGGAAGCCCCATTTTTGCATTGTCTGATGCTATGCGGATATGGCAGGCCATAGCCAGTTCTAAACCGCCGCCTAAAGCAAAACCGTTAATAGCGGCCACAACCGGTTTGCTAAAGTTTTCAATTACATTAAATATGTTCCGTTGATTTTCGTGAGCCAGGTTGCGGGCACCATTAACATCCAGACCCTTAAATTCTGCAATATCGGCACCGGCAACAAAAGCCTTTGGCCCGGCGCCGGTTATGATTACGCCACCAACCTCTTTATTATGCAAGGCATCTCCTAAAGCTATGTGCAGCTCGTAGAGCGTGTCTTTGTTCAGTGCGTTAAGTTTGCTTTCGCGATTAATAACAATGTATTGAATCGGGCCCCGGGTTTCAATCAACAGATTTTGGTATACCATGCAGCAAAATTAAAAATTACGATGTTCATGCACCCACTCGCTGATATATTTTACAATATCATGCGTGTTGGTGCCTGGCGGAAAAAGCTCGCCCACGCCTAGTTTTTTTAGCGTTGCGATGTCTTCTTCGGGAATGATCCCGCCACCGGTTATCAATACGTCATCGAGCTGTTTTTGTTTCATCAGGCTAAGGATCTTGGGGAATACCGTCATGTGTGCTCCCGACAAAATAGAAATCCCTATTGCATCCACATCCTCCTGCAAGGCAGTGTTGACCACCATCTCCGGCGTTTGGCGCAAGCCGGTGTAGATTACCTCCATACCGGCATCGCGCAGCGAAGTGGCTATAATGCGCGCGCCGCGGTCATGCCCGTCAAGGCCCACCTTGGCAACAAGTATACGTATGCGGCGATTAAATTCTTTGGCGGCCATTTTAGTGCTGATGATTGGTTATGCAATATAGCAATTGATAAATCTACATTTTATTTAAAATGTTTCAGCGGGCCGTTCGTCTACCCTATTAATCACCAACAACAATGAAAAATCTACAAGATAAAAAGATAGCCATAATAGGCGGCGGACCGGGCGGTTTAACCCTGGCGCGCCTTTTACAGAAAGTTGGCGCCGATGTTAATGTTTACGAACGCGACGAACATGAAAACGCCCGCCCCAAAGGCGCGACGCTTGATCTGCATGACGAATCGGGTTTGCGCGCTTTACGCGAGGCCGGTTTGATGGACGCGTTTAACGCCAACTATCGCCCCGGTGCCGATTTGATGCACCTGATGGATCTGCATGCCAATTCGATCCTGGAAGAAAATGCAGATCGAGGCGGTGCGAATGCCCGCCCTGAAATAGACCGCGGACCACTGCAAAAAATACTACTTGATTCATTACAACCGGGCACTGTTGTCTGGGATAGCCAGTTTACCGGCATGACGCAGAAAAATGGCGTTTGGAAACTCGACTTTAAAAATGACACAGAGGTATTTGCCGATATTGTGATAGCTGCCGATGGCGCTAACTCAAAGATCCGCCCTTATTTAACAGATATTAAGCCATTTTTTTCGGGTATAACGGCTATAGAGGGCGCGGTATATAACTCAGCAGCTAATAGTCCGAAGATCCATAAACTTTTAAATGGCGGTAAGATCTTTGCCTTTGGTAATAGTCAAAGTTTAATTGTTGGCGCCAAAGGCGATGGAAGCCTGGTGTTTTATCCCAGCTTTAAAACTGATGAAAATTGGGTAAAGACATGCGGCCTTGATTTTAGCGACAAGGCACAGCTCTTAGCCTGGTTCAAGCAAGCTTACCAGGGTTGGGACGATATTTGGCTGGAACTTTTTGAAAATGCGACCGGGAGTTTCATCCCACGCCCATTATATTGCATGCCATTGGACCAAACCTGGGCAGCGCAGCCTAATCTGACTATGCTTGGCGACGCCGCCCACCTGATGCCGCCATTTGCCGGCGAAGGTGTTAACATGGCCATGCTGGATGCCCTGGAACTGAGCGAGTGTTTATTAAGTGATTATTTTATGAGCATCCATGCTGCTATTGCGTTTTATGAAGATCAAATGCGGGTAAGGGCATCTGCAGCAGCGCGCGACACACTGTTTTCGACAGAAATGCTACACTCGCCCAAGGCTATTGATTTTATGATGAATATGGGTGGCGAGTTTGTGGAATAGATTGGCTGCTTTTATTCCAATGCGTATCGGGTAGTTACAAACTACAGGCATAGTCGTCCGAAGTCACAGACTTCGGACAGCGCCTTTTATAGTGGTTTCGCTATAATTACCAACCTTTTGTAAACAGCCCTGCAAGTATTACAGCATCGGCACGATCTTTTTTATTGGGGCAAAATTTGGCAAAAAACTCAGGGGCGTAGTAATACAGGTAACGCATCTTTTTTGGCGTAGCTACCCAAATTCGGTATTCAGGGCCGTCTTCAATACTATGTGCCACTATCTGTTTAGCGCCATCAACTACATCCAGGGTTTCGTTGCATTTAGGCAGTTTACTGTCGTCATCTATCGTAAATAACTTAGCGGCTGTCATGGCTTGATATGTCGAGTCGCATTGTGCATCTTTTGTTGGCAGTTCCTTCAGTGCCGGCTCGATTACCGATAGTGGTATACTTTGAACAGATTCCATATAGGTTAACTTTTGCCAATGTCCGCCTTTTAATACCATTACGTTAAATGTTACGGTATGATTGATATTATCGTAAGCCCGGCAGGCTAACAATAGATCATAATTTTTAATACCGGTAAAAGGGTTATCGCTTACCGCAGCGTTAGGTTTAAATGAAGGAACAGCATGTTGCGCGTCGGCACAATTGATCAGCAAGATCAATGAAACAAAAAGTAACAGGTTTTTCATATGGCAGGGTATTAGCTAACTAGTTCAACAACTTTTAAAATAGCATCAACATACTCACGATCATTGGCCAGGCGTGGCACCTTATTTTGCCCGCCTAATTTACCCTTTTCCTTCATCCAGTTAAAGAACGTTCCTTCGGGCACTTTATGTACAATAGGCCTGCGTAATGCCATATCTTTAAAGCGTTTGGCATCATAATCAGAGTTTATGCGGCGCAAGGTTTCATCCAGTATATCTATAAAACGTTCAAACTCGGCTGGCTTTTTCTCAAACTCTATCAGCCATTCGTGCGCGCCGCATTCGTCGCCATTAAAATAAACAGGGGCAGCGGTGTATTCGCGTATTACGGCACCGGTTTGACTGCAGGCTTCATCCAGGGCACGTTCGGCGTTGTCAATAATTACCTCCTCGCCAAAGGCGTTGATAAAATGTTTGGTACGACCGGTTATCTGGATCCTGTAAGGCGAAAGTGAGGTAAACCTAATAGTATCACCTATCAAATATCGCCATAAACCGGCATTGGTGCTGATAATCAAGGCGTAGTTTTTATCCAGTTCTACCTCATCCAGTGTTAGCGTCCTGGGGTTTTCGTCGTGTAAGTTTTCGGTCGGCAAAAACTCATAGAAAATACCGTAATCCAGCATCAGCAGCATTTCGCCAGGCTCGACAGTATCCTGTATGCCAAAGAATCCTTCCGAAGCATTATAGTTTTCCAGGTAATACATATCGTCGCTAGGTATCAGTTTTTTAAACTGATCGCGATATGGGGTAAAGTTAACCGCGCCGTGAAAGTACATTTCCAGGTTTGGCCATACTTCCAGCAGGTTATTCTTTCCGGTTATTTCTAAAATACGTTTGCACAGCAGCAGGTTCCAGGTAGGCACACCGCTTAGGCTGGTTACATTCACATCCTTAGTGGCATAGGCCATTTTTTCAATCTTTTCCTCAAAATCTTCCAACAACGCAATGTCCATGTGCGGGGTACGATGAAACTCGGCCCATAAAGGCAGGTTCTTCATAATTACTGCCGAAAGATCGCCAAAAGAAGTATCGGGGCTAAACTGGCTAACCTGGTGGCTGCCGCCCAGCGTTAAGATCTTGCCGGTAAACATTTTGGCGTTAGGGCGATTATTGAAATAGATGGTAAGCAGATCTTTACCACCTTTAAAGTGGCATTCTTCTAAAGCATCTTCACTAACGGGGATAAACTTACTACGATCGCTGGTTGTGCCGGAAGATCTGGCAAACCAGCGGATCTCTGATGGCCACAGCACATTCTGTTCGCCTTTAAGCATGCGCTCAATGTAAGGCTTCAGTGTATCGTAAGTTTGTATAGGTACGCGTTGCTTATATTCGGCTAGCGTGGTGATGCTTTTATAGCCGTATTTTTTACCCCACTCCGTATTTTCTGCCCGCGATATCAATTGTTCAAACCATTCCTCCTGCACCTCGTTGGGGTATTTCATAAAAAGCTCTATCTGGTGGATACGCTTTTTCATGAACCAGGTAAAAACGGAGTTGAAAATGGTCATATATAGGTTTTACTGAGCAAATGTCTTTCTTTTTAGTACAAAGTTGGCACCCAGGTATACTTTACGCACCAATTCGTTTTCTGCCAATACTTCGGGTACGCCCGACTCTAATATCTTTCCTTCAAATAATAAATAAGCACGATCTGTTATGGACAGTGTCTCCTGCACATTGTGGTCGGTAATTAAAATACCGATGTTACGATGACGCAGTTTAGCCACCATGGCCTGGATCTCTTCAACCGCTATCGGGTCAACCCCCGCAAAGGGCTCATCCAATAAAATAAAGTTAGGTTCTGCAGCCAACGCTCGCGCAATTTCGGTGCGACGACGCTCGCCCCCCGATAGTAAATCGCCGCGGTTACGGCGCACTCTATGCAAGCTAAACTCGTCAAGCAAGGTCTCCAGCTTTTCTTCCTGCTGAATTTTAGTCATACCCCCCATTTCCAGGATAGCTTTGATGTTATCCTCAACGGTAAGCTTACGGAAAACCGAAGCTTCCTGAGCCAGGTAACCTATGCCTTTTTGCGCACGACGGTACATTGGGTCGGTAGTAATCTCCTCGTCATCCAAAAATATATGACCCTCGTTAGGTTTGATCAAACCCACAATCATATAGAACGACGTAGTTTTACCGGCACCATTAGGGCCAAGTAATCCCACAATCTCGCCCTGCGACACATTGAACGATACATCGCTAACAACAGTGCGTTGCTTATATTTCTTAATTAAATTTTCTGCCCGTAGGTTCATTTTTTTGTTTTACGTTGTACGTTAGACGTTGTACGTTCTATTTAATAGATGTTTATACGTTTTCTTGCTTAAACGTATAACGTACAACCTATAACGTTCTTATTCCTTTTACATTCAACTGTATAGTGCGCCTTTCGCGCCAAACATTTTCTTCAATCGCGTAGCAAATATCAAAAGGCATGTCCTTTTTAATTTGCTCTAACTGTTCGCCCTGGCCAAAGGCAATGCAATCAAACGCAGCCGAGCCGGGTTGTACCACCGTCATTTTGATATGGTTTTGGCCCACCAATACCGGCGTGCCGCTAACATACACATTTTTGGTAAGGAACACCGGCGCCATATTTTCAGGCCCAAAAGGGGCAAACTGGTTCAAAACCCTGAAAAATTTAGACTCGATCTGTGTTAAACGCAATTCGGCGTCAATTTGTATCTGCTGGATCAATTGTTCGGCCGTAATTGTTGCGCTTACTACTTCTTCGAACTTATCCATAAATGCCTCCACATTTTCGGGCTGCATGGTTAAGCCTGCCGCATATTTATGCCCGCCAAATTGGATCAACAAATCACTACAGCCACACAAGGCTTCATACAGATCATAACCCAATACAGAACGCGCAGAGCCTGCGACATGCCCGTTTGAGCGGGTAAGCACCACGGTTGGGCGATAATACTTTTCTGTTAATCGCGAAGCAACAATACCTATCACCCCTTTGTGCCAGTTCTCATTAAAGACTACGGTCGATTTACGTTCGATCAGCACCTGGCTATCGGCAATCATGCCTAAAGCCTCATCGGTTATCTGCAAATCATGGCCCTTTCGTTCTATATTATGCACGTTTATCAGCTCGCCTTTGGTTTGCGCTTCTTCATCGTTACATGATATCAATAATTCGACAGCGTGCTTAGCGTCATCAATACGCCCGGCGGCATTAATGCGCGGGCCAATCAGGAACACAATATCTGATATAGTATAAGTGATACTCTTGCCTGCAACTCCCATTAATGTTTTGAGACCGATGCAAGGGTCAGTATTCAATTTTTGTAAACCGAAATAAGCCAGCACCCGGTTCTCGTCCACAATTGGGACGATGTCGCAAGCTACGCTGACAGCCACAAGGTCATAATATTGCGCAACATCTTCAAAAGGCAACTCATTCTTTTCGGCGTAGGCCTGTATCAGCTTAAAACCAATACCACAGCCTGATAGCTCTTTAAATGGATAGTCGCAATCTTTACGTTTTGGATCAAGTACGGCTACCGCAGCAGGCAATTCGTTGCCGGGGGTGTGATGATCGCAGATAATAAAATCTACACCCAACTCATTTGCATAGGCTATTTTATCTACGGATTTGATGCCACAGTCTAAAGCAATGATGAGCGAAAATCCATTTTCTGCCGCATAGTCAATGCCCTGGGTAGATATGCCGTAACCTTCTTTATAGCGGTCGGGTATATAGTATTCTATATTACTATGATGATTTTTAAAGAAGCTGTAAACCACGGCTACCGAGGTGGTCCCGTCCACATCATAATCGCCGTAAATCATGATCTTTTCGCCGGCGGCGATGGCGGTTTCAATGCGCTCAATAGCTTTTTCCATATCCTGCATCAGGAAAGGATCATGCAAATGGCGCTGGTCTGGCCTAAAAAAATAGCGCGCTTCCTCGAAAGTATTAATCCCTCTTTGCAAAAGTAAAGCACTTAAAACGGCATCAATATTAAGCTCGGCAGCTAATCGGTCTGTTTCATCAATTGCCGGCACTTCCTTTATCGCCCACCGTTTATTCATATCTTTGTTGCTTAAAACAGTAAATATAGTTAATGTGCAGATATGCGGATGTGCAAATGATTAGAAAATGTGCAGATATGCAATTGTGCGAATGTGCAGATGCCTTTGTAAGTATTTAAAAACATTGAAATTTTATTAATCAATCATCTGCACATCAGCATATTTGCACATTTGCATATCAATTACACATGAAAATTTTTGCATTAGGTGAAGGCTCTTATTCGGTAGATGCTACTAAAAAATTTATTCCTTTTAACCCACAGGTCGATAACTTTCGCGACCGCCCTGGTTCTTTATTTATACACGTCAACCCTTTCCTGTTGCAAACATCAATGGATTTAATTGTCTTAGATTGCGGGCTGGGTTATAAAGATACCCGCGACGAACTTTTTCTGCACCAACACATCCGCAACGCGGGTTTTGACCCTGACGATGTTACGCTGGTTTTAATGTCGCATCTGCACTATGACCATTCGGGCGGATTAGTGGTTGAGCGCAACGGTAAATTTGAACCAAGTTTCCCCGGAGCAGAACACGTGATACAACGCGGCGAATGGGAAACAGCCTTTAGCGGTAAATCATCATCATACCATAAAGAAATCTTTGAAGTATTACAGCGTTCGGCCAATATTACTTATTTAGAAGGCTCGGGCGAGTTTAAACCCGGCATTCGATATGAGCTATCAGGCGGGCATTGCCAGTATCACCAGGTATTTTGGTTGGAGGATGGCGAAAGCAAAGTGTTTTTTGGCGGCGATGAATCGCCTGAACCCGAGCAACTGATCAGAAGATTTAAAGCTAAATATGATTTTAACCCGCAAAAGGCTATGGACCTGCGTGAGGAATATGGCAAAAAAGCCGCTGCCGAGGGTTGGACAACTTTGTTTTACCACGCCAAATCGACACCAGTAGGTAACATTGGTTATAATGGTGATCATTTCAATATTATACCGGTATAGTCCACATGCTTGTAGTGATGGGTTTAAAACCCATCGCTACGTTTGACAAAAAGAAAAGGCGATGAGTAACTCATCGCCTTTTCTTTTTGTGTTAGCGGTAACGCTTAATTAGCGTTAAACAATTCTTTTATTTTTTCTACACTTAAGGGCTTAGAAATAAAATTCTTTACCAATGGGTATGAGCGTGCTTTATTAATATCGTTACTAAACACCGATGACGAGATGATGTAGATCTTGCTTTTTCCAAGCGGATCTATGTTCAGCCGTTTGTATTCATCTAAAAATTCCCAGCCATTCATTATTGGCATGTTTATATCAAGCAAGATAAAGTCTGGCAGCAGGGCAGGGTCGTGTTTTTGGATATTTACCAACTCTTCTATTGCAAACCGTCCATTTAAGCACGCAGATATGGCGGTATTGTCGACAGCCTTTTTTATCAGTTTGATAGAGATAAAATTATTAATCTCGTCATCATCCACTAATAATATACTTACTGGTTTGCTGGTAGTAGTCATATGGTGTTTATACGGCGTATTTTTGAAAAGGTTGTATTCCTATATGTTGTAAACATCACAAAAAGCAAAAGTGTTTTATTTCACATGAATATACAAGCAATTTTACATAAACATGGGCCTAAATATTAAGAAAATAATAAAACCCGCTCATTCTTTACTTTAAAGCAATATAGTGTCAGGGGAGTATAATTTTATCAGAAATAAAATGCAATAAAGTTGCATTTGACTATATTTGCATAATGACTTCAAAAAGACCGGATTCAAGATTAGACCGCATCGGGATGACCGCATCAACATTGTGCGCAATCCATTGCGCCATAGTGCCTTTGCTACTTACTTTTTTGCCATTAATAGGCTTAGGTTTCCTGGCCAATCCATGGTTTGAGTGGGGCATGATCATTCTGGCCTTGCTTTTGGGGGTCTCTTCCATTTTCATGTCGTATTTCCGCACGCACCACCGGGCTCTGCCTTTATTGTTATTACTAACAGGGTTTTCCCTGGTAATAGGCGGCCATATTTATTTAAAAGGATGGATAGAAGCCATTATTGTGCCCCTGGGCGGCTTAACCATTGCTGTGGCACATTTTGTAAATTTTAAATATGTTGATGTTTGCAAAACCGACGATCATTTCTTTCTGTTGAAGCACCATCATGCCAAACGGCATTAAAATTCTGCTTACCTACCCGCAATTACCTTTGGCGAAGAGCGTTAATTATTAAAAACAAATTCGCTAATTCTTAGTAATTTTGTAAAGACATTCATTAAATGATCCATAATCAGCATTTCGAACATTTATTAAAAAGGCATCAGCTTAAACGTACTGAGGCCCGGCTAAGAGTGTTGCAGCTTTTGGTCAACAAAAAAACAGCTACCTCACAGCCAGATCTGGAAAGCGTTATCGGCGATGTAGATCGTGTCACACTTTACCGCATATTAAGCGCCTTTGAAGAAAAAGGTATTATCCATAAAGTTTTTGATTTGAATGGCACGGCTAATTACGCCATTTGCTCGTCAGACTGCGATGAGCATCATCACCACGACGAGCACTTGCATTTTAACTGCACCAACTGCAAAAATGTATACTGCCTTGAAGAGATGGATATGCCGCCTATCGTTCTGCCCGCCGGTTTTAAACTGGATAAATTAAGCTTTAGTGCTACCGGCTTATGCCCTAAATGTTCAAATAAATAATTATCCGCAGATACCCTAATTAGTTAAATGAACAAACTCTTTACCCGCTTACACCTTATTGCGCTCAATAGCATTTTGGTGGCATTAGTAATCTCGCTCAGTTCATTTACCAACCAGCAAGACAGCGCCAAAAACAATGGTTATCATTTCAAAACGGTAGTGATTGATGCCGGGCACGGCGGTAAAGATCCGGGAACACATGGGCTGCATACCAACGAAAAAACCGTTGCCTTGCAAATTGCCAAAAAACTAAGAGCAGCCATTGAGGACCAAATGCCGGGTATCCGTACCGTAATGACGCGGTCGGATGATACATTTATCCCCCTGGACACACGATCGCAAATTGCCAATGAGCATCATGGCAATTTATTTATTTCTATACACTGCAACTCATCTCCGGAGGGCACCGGTTATAGCGATCATAAACAAAAAGGCACCATGATGCTGGTTTATGGTTTTCACCGGGTTAAAGAGCAGTTAGAAGCTATTCGTGAAAACTCGTCTATTTATATTGAAAAAGACTACAAAACCAAATATCAAAGTTACGACGAAGACGATCCGGTTAACCGGATTTTGCTAAACGCTTACATGCAGAAATACCGCCAGCACAGCATTTTTTTTGGCGACATATTGAACGAAGAGTTTAAAACCAAGGGCCGCGTAACCATAGGGGTTAAAGAGCAAGGCATCCTGGTGCTGGCCCACAGCGCCATGCCTGCAGTAATGATCGAGACCGGTTTTATTAATAACCCGACAGATGAAGATTACCTGACATCGGACGAAGGACAGGATGAAATTGTACAGGTGATTATCAAGTCTTTAAAACGCTACAAGGCCAAAACCAACGGATAAGTACTAACAATTAGTTAACACCAATTAGGCCAAAATACCAAAAACCGCCCGGGTTTTTGTTGCGAAAATGGCAAAGAAACACACCATATTGCCACAATTGTTAATTAACGGCTCTATTGTGCAAAAGTATCGCGTTAAATTAAGTTAAATGAGCTATAAAAATTAACCTATGATAAAAAGTCAGCTTTATCTTTGTGGTATTGTTACTATCGAACTAAACCAATTGTTCTTTATGATAAGTTAATGAGTCAGTTAATACGAGAAAGAGGGCACGCTGGGCCTTCTTTTTTGCTTTTACAGGGTTTTGTTTGCTACGGATTTTGAAGATCAAAAAACTATCGGGCGATTTGTGGTGTTATAAAATAAAACATGAAGCCATGATCGAATCTAAAGATACCACACCAGCAGAAAAAGACGGTAAATACCAATTCGAAATACATTACTCTGGTCGCGATGTAAATTGCCGGGTAGAAAAAGAACAACAAACCCTTCACGTCATTATCGACGAAAATCTGAGCGCCGAGCTTAAAATCAACAATGATGGCACGCTTACCCAAATCAGCGGCGCGCAATTGCCAGACTCGTCTATCGATTTCATTAAAAAGAAAGTTTTAGGGTTAAAGGTATAGTTATCCCAACACCTCTTCCAGTATCTCATGCGAATGGATATTACCAAAGCCTTCAATGTGCAGTGCGTAATATTCTAACAGCTTGGCTATGAGATAACGGCGTTCGTCATTACTAAACTTTAGGTTGGGCAAATTTTCAAAACTGCATTGCAGCAGCCGGCTAAAGTTTTGGGTATGCGGTGGCGACAGATATAACAACCCATCGGGTTTATATTTGATAAATACGCCGTTTTTCAGGTCGAAATAATCTGCCTCATCAGACAGGAACTTATCGGGATAAAAACCCAGGTAACGGGTAAGCTGGGTTAGAAACAATAAATGAAAGTTGGCCAGTCCGATGGTTTGATGATCCAACCATTCTATAGTATTAAATATAAAATCAAACAGATTCTCATCCGGCGTTTGCTGCCGTACGGATTTATACAGCACCTCATTCAAGAACATGGCCATACTGCTTTTAATTACATCGTAAGGAATACTTTGCAGTACCGGGGAGGTCTTTAATTCGGAGATACGCTGCACACCGCCCGATCCTTTATGATACACTACCATATCCAGCAAATGCAAAGGCTGCAGCATATTGCGGCTTATTTTGGCCTTAGGCTTTTTTACGCCATTAATAATGTATGATTGCAAGCCCAATTTCTCGGTAAATACCTGGGTAATGACACTGCTTTCGCCATAGTCAGTAGTTTTGAGTACTATGCCCCTGGTTTTATGCAGCATGGATCAGCAACAATATTTTGGGTAAGAAAATTACCAGGCCGGTAATCAGTGCGAATAACGCTGCAACAACCACTGCGGCGGCGCCCATATCTTTAACGTGACCGGCAGTTTTATTATATTCGGGCGATACCAGGTCTGTTAAAAATTCAAGTGCGGTATTGAACAGTTCGGACATTAGAACCAAGGCAATGCAGCACGCAATCCAAAGCCATTCATTAGTAGCAATACGCAAAGCGTACCCCGTGTAAACGGTAATTAACGCTACCACCAAATGCACCCGGAAATTGAGTTGCGTTTTAGTAGCATGTGCCAGCCCATTAAAGGCATAGCCAAAACCACGGATAAATTTTTTCATTCCTCAAATTTAGGGAAAAGAAGGGTGGAAATATCTGTATGTAGAGACGCAATATTTTGCGTCTCCCGCCAGACATTAATCTACGACCTGCACGATTGAATAAAAAGAGTTTAAGTTTAAGACGCAAAATATTGCGTCTCTACATTACGACATTAATTTACCACCTGCACAATCGAATAAACATCCACGCCATCTACCGCAAATTTTATCTTACCGGCAGCATAGGTAAACGGCAGAGCCACATTACCCGGCTGCAAAAAAACAGTTTTCGGCTTTTTGCCGGTAGTTAAAGCGACATTGATCAGCGTTGTTATAGCCGGCATTTTAAACTCCAGGGTATTATCCGGCTTGGTATCGAAATGATCGCCCACATTTACCAGGTGCAGCAACAAGCTATTTCCTTTTTTATTGAGGGTGATATGAATTTTCGCCTCGCCATCCACCACCACTTTGGGCTGCGGAAATAACTCGCTTACAATTTGCTGAACAGACCGGCGCAGCGTGTCATTTTTGGTATTGAGATATTTTAAGGAGATGTTATCATTGATACAAGCAATCGCCCCTTTACCATAGTTTTGTTGGGTGACTGATAGCCCGCCTACGTTACTGGTTGTCGCATTTTCAGGCAATAGTTTGGTAAATAGGTGCCTGTCGCCAATAGCTAATACTTTACCGCCATTATTTACATATTGTTCTACCTCAGCAATAAACTCGGGTGATAGTTTGCGCCATTCGGTAACCACTAGCAGCGGATATTGTGCCAGCGAATTTTTAAGGTGATGCTCCTGTAAAACTTGTACGCTGTATTTAGAATCAAGCAACATTTCTAAAGTACCCTTTACATTGTTGTTTCCCCCCTGCCCGTTCTCAAAAACACCCGGCGACTCATTATAATGCCCGGTTTCAGAAAGCAACAAAGCAATCTGCGGTACGGGGGTCGAGTTAAAAGTGTACGCTTTTCGTTCATGGCAGAATTTAGAAACTTCGGCTATGGTAGGCACGGTCTCCATGGGTATTGAAGCATCACGGTGCTGCGGGGTATAGATTTCATAGCCCCCACCTTGCGATATCACCAGGGCTGCCTTTTGTTCTAAGTGCCGCGCAGTCTTCCAATAGAAGCCTTTACCGTTTTTATCGCTCATAAAACCCCAGCACATTAGGTCCCATGGTTTACCTTGCGGAGCCAATACACGACTTTCAAAATCCACATCAGGCACGGCGTCGCTGGTAAAATCGCCAGACAAAAAATCAACCGGCGCATCCACCTCGCCCGGCATAAATGAAGAAAATGACCAGTTGCTTGTAACAATCAAATTGGGGTTAAATTTATGAACCGCGTTAATGTAATGCGTTAAATATTGATGAAAAGCCTTGCGGGTAAATTGCACGTAGCCGGCATAATCCGCGTCGCTTCTTGAATGAGGCACACTAGTTTTACCACTGTATTTTTTATACGCCTCAATAGCCACCGGCGAATAGTCGGGTTGCAGTGCCCAGCACTCGCCATCTACCCAAAGGCCGTTGATGTGATATTTACTACTCAACTCGTTCAACTGCGGAATAAAATAATCGTCGGCATATTTGCCAAAAATCGAAGTAGCGCCGGCGTCGGCTTTACCGTTACTGTTTATCCTGGCCCAGTCAGGATGATCTTTTACAGCCTGTGCATCCAGCACGCCCGAAAAATGAGAGAATAATCCTACACCTCGCTTAGCCGTTTCCGCACGAAAAAGGTTAAGTGGGTCCTGAACAATATCCGGTGCGGCAACGCCTACCGTGGTGGGGTAACTGGATATGCCGGGATGTCCCTTGGTATCTACCTGGATATAATCAGGTTTTACTTGGTCAAGCATAAAATCTACATCCTCGGCCTTTAAAGTCTTACCGATACCGTGGGTATCCGGGTTGGCATGAAAATCAAAATGGATGCCGAAGAAGCGGTCGGTAACTTTAAAGTTCTTGAGGGTTTGGGCCTGCGCGAAAATAGGCGCAAGTAATAACAAGGCGATAAAGCGGGTTACTTTGTTTAGCATGATGGCTTTTATTGGTATAGTAAATTTAGCGAAAATATAAACAAAGTTGCCTATCCGCCGGGGGACTCACCCCAACTTCGCGTTGCTCGTTGACCCTTCTTCCGCAAGCGGGAAAGAGGGTCGTTTTTGTTGAGATCAGACTTACGAAGTTTTAAAAACTTCGTAAGTCTTTCTGCCCCCCTTTCCGCCGAAGGCGAAGAGCGTGACGAAGCGTAGCGATGATCGGGTGAGTCCTAAGCATTCTAAAACACGCCTACTATTTCTCCCCAAAAAATACTATATTACAGCAAGTTAAACAAAACCCCTGCTGTATTACTTGATGGAGACCCCTATTGTTGATACCCCAAGCCTCGATCTGCCCAAAAAGATCAAACACCCTAAAGAACTTTATAGGTTCTCGCTTGCCACAAGCTGGCACATGTTTGCTTATTATGGCACCACCGCTATACTGCTGGCCTACATGGTTACCAAACTGCATTTTAGCGACGACAAGGGTTACGCCATATTCGGCACATTCTCTGCGCTGGCCTTCGGCTTGCCACTTTTTTGCGGTATAGTTGCCGATAAAATATTAGGCAAACGCAACTCCTTAATTTTTGGGAGCCTTTTGCAAACTATCGGGCTGTTTTGTGTTGCCATGCCTTATCCGGCTTTATTTTTTACGGGTTTGTCTTTTTATGTAGTCGGCAACGGTTTTACTGTCGGGATGATCAAAGCTTTGCCAGGCGATTTTTACCATCCGGATGATCTGGAAAGCAAAGACTCAGCCTACACCATCATGTATGGTTTGTTCAACATAGGCGTAGCAGTGGGTGCCATAGTTTGTGGTTACGTAGGGCAGCAAATAAACTGGCAGCTTGCTTTTGGCATTGCAGCTGTAGGCAGTGTGTTTTCATTGTTGGGCATGATCTTCCGCATCCATAAAAAATACGGACAACCTGCGGCGGCGGCAGCAAAAAAAATATTACCGGGTATAAATGGGGCAACTTTAACCTACATTTTATGCCTCCCGGCCATTGCTTTAATAACCCTGATATTTCTGCATCCGGGGATAATGGATGTAGTTTTGTTTCCCCTGGCGGGCGTTTCGTTTATTTATGTGATTTACGTATCGTTTAAATATACACGCGCCGAGCGGTTTAAATTATTTTCCGCATTGGTGGCGTTTACAGCATATGCGTTATTTTTAGCCCTTTATGAGCAAAGTGGCGGCTCTTTTAACCTGTTTGTGATTCGCAATATGGACATGCATGTTGGCAACGTACTATTGCCCGGCCTGGCTATTAATAACTTTTTAACCGGTTTTTTGCCGGCTATTATGATGCCCCTGATGTTATGGATTTGGCGCAAGCTCAACAACGTTGGCTTTGAGCCCGGCACCATACTCAAATTTGTGATCGGTTTTTTATTTATGGGTGCTTTCTTCGGCTCGTTTTGGTGGGGATGCATCTTGTACAAAAGCACCGGATTGGTACCAGTTTACTTTTTATTTGGCGGCTATATATTAATGGAGTTTAGCGAATTGTGTATAGGCCCCATTATGTATTCGCTCAGCTACAAACTATCGCCGGCAAATATTGTGGGCGCTATGATGGGTGTATTGGGCATTGCCTCAGCGTTGGGCGAATATCTGGCCGCTAAGATAGGTAGCCTGGCCACCGTGCCTGAAAATATTCATAACCCAATACTATCACTGCCATATTACACTAAAATATATGGCGAGCTGGCTTTGCTAAGCATTGGTGCCGCAGTATTTTTTGCTTTGCTGATACCGCTGCTTAAAAAGTGGATGCAGGAGGTGAAATAGGTTTCAAATAAGACGCAAAATATTGCGTCTCTACGGTTGCATTTATGTAGAGACTCAATATTTTGCGTCTCCCAACTTGCATCGACTAACACTCACCAGTTACCTAACCACAATTTAACCCTCACATTATATATATCGTTGTAAATTCCCTATTTTTGCAACCTCTAAAAATTAAGGTGTAAAAGATTAATGTACAAGGAATACAAGCAGTTAAATTTATCGCAAACAGGCAAAGACATCCTGGAGTTTTGGAAGCAGAATAACATCTTCGAAAAAAGCATCAGCAGCCGCCCTGCAAGCAAGCCATATACATTTTATGAGGGCCCGCCAAGTGCCAACGGCATGCCGGGCATCCATCACGTAATGGCCCGCGCCATTAAGGACATTTTTTGCCGCTACAAAACACTAAAAGGCTTCCAGGTAAAACGTAAAGGCGGCTGGGACACCCACGGCCTGCCTATTGAACTTGCGGTAGAGAAAGCATTAGGTATTACCAAAGACGATATAGGCAAAAAGATCTCTGTTAAAGATTATAACGACGCCTGCCGCAAAGAGGTAATGCGCTATACTGATATCTGGAATGACCTGACCGAAAAAATGGGGTACTGGGTCGACCTGGAGAAACCATACATTACTTACAAAAACGAATACATTGAATCGCTTTGGTGGATACTGCAGCAACTGCATGCCAAAGATCTGCTTTATAAAGGTTATACTATTCAGCCTTATTCACCAAAATCGGGCACCGGCCTGAGCTCCCATGAGCTTAACCAACCGGGCACCTACAAAATGGTAAAGGATACCACCATCACCGCGCAGTTTAAAGTTAAGCGCGATGAGGATTCAGAATTTTTATATAACGATATCAATACAGATCTTTTCATTCTGGCATGGACCACCACGCCCTGGACCCTGCCATCAAACAGTGCATTAGCTGTTGGCGAGAAGATCCAGTATGTTAAAGTTGCCACGTTTAACCCGTACATCTATGAGCCGATAACTGTTATACTGGCTAAAGATCTGGTTGGCAAATTATTAAAGGCCGATGGCCAGGGTGCATCTTTCGACGATTATAAAGGCGGCGATAAGATCATCCCATGGGAAATAAAAGCCACTTATACCGGTGCGCAGTTGGTTGGCATACATTACGAGCAATTACTGCCATATGTAACCAATGAAGATCTGGCCAAAAACGGTTTCCGTGTTATTCCCGGCGATTTTGTAACTACTGAAGATGGTACCGGTATAGTACACATAGCTCCAACTTTTGGTGCGGATGACTTTAGAGTTGCCAAAGAAGCCGGTGTGCCTGCCGTTATGGTGAAGGACGAAGCCGGCAAAGATGTGCCGCTGGTTGATAAGCAGGGCCGTTTTGTTAATGAGGTTACCGATTTTGCAGGCTTTTACGTTAAAGAAGAATATTATACCGCCGAAGAGCGCGCCGCAGATGGTTTTAAACCGACTGACGTATTGATCTCGATCAAATTAAAAACCGAGAACAAGGCTTTTGACGTTAAGAAATACGAACACAGCTACCCGCACTCGTGGCGTAGTGATGAACCTATATTGTATTATCCGCTGGATAGCTGGTTCATCCGTACTACCGCTTTGAAGGACAAAATGGTGGAACTAAATAAAACCATCAACTGGAAACCTGAGTCGACCGGTACCGGCCGTTTTGGTAACTGGCTGGAGAATTTGGTAGACTGGAACCTGTCGCGTTCGCGCTATTGGGGTACGCCGCTGCCTATCTGGCGTTGCGATGCTACTCACGTTCCCGAACCTGAAATTTGTATCGGCAGCATTGAAAGTCTGAAAAAAGAAGGTTCTTATTTTTACTTCGAACAAGCAAAAGAATTCTTTTTACAGCATACCGTAACACAAATAATGGAATTCCTTTCAATCCCGCAGGACGAGGATTCTGAAGAAGACCAGGCTATTATTCAGCAGCTTCAAACCGGCTTAAAAAAGGGAATAGTGGAGTTGAGGAACTTTATTGACCTATGCCCAAATAGAGATGAATTGGTGAAAAAATTCTCAACTTCGGTTGATGAATTCTTTGCGAAAGAAAATATCGCTATGGACCTGCACAGGCCTTATGTAGACAACATTATTCTTACTAAATACTATCACAGCCAGGCCTACTATTATTATCGCGAGGCCGATCTGATAGACGTTTGGTTTGATAGCGGCGCCATGCCTTACGCGCAATGGCATTTTCCGTTTGAGAATAAAGAAGAATTTAAAAATGCCTATCCGGCCGATTTCATTGCTGAAGGTGTTGACCAAACCCGTGGCTGGTTCTTTACATTGCATGCTATTGCGGTAATGCTGAGCGAAACCAGCGACGAGATCAAAGCTATTAATGCCGAAGTTGGCAATAAGGGCATAGCCTTTAAAAACGTGATCTCGAACGGATTGGTGCTGGATAAAAATGGCAACAAAATGTCTAAACGTTTAGGCAATGGTGTTGATCCGTTTGCAACCATTGAGCAGTTTGGCGCCGATGCGCCGCGCTGGTACATGATCAGCAATGCCTCGCCCTGGGACAACCTGAAATTCAATGTGGATGGTATAGACGAGGTTCGCCGTAAGTTTTTTGGTACTTTGTATAATACTTATACCTTCTTTGTAATGTATGCCAACATCGACAAGTTTACTTACAGCGAAGCGGATATTGCTATCCAGGATCGCCCGGAGATAGACCGTTGGATCATATCGTTATTAAATACCCTGAGCAAAGAGGTCGATGCTTTTTATGCCGACTTTGAACCTACCAAAGCAGCCCGCGCCATCCAGGATTTTGTGGACGTAAACTTGAGCAACTGGTTTGTACGTTTAAGCCGTCGCCGTTTTTGGAAATCGGATGATTCGGAAGATAAACTATCAGCTTATCAGACTTTATATACCTGTTTAATTACTGTCGCTAAATTGATGTCGCCGATTGCGCCGTTTTTTGCCGAGCGTTTATATACCGATTTAAACAGCATCACCCAAAAAGAAGCATTTGAGTCGGTACACCTGGCTTACTTCCCTGATTATAACGCTGCTTTGGTAAATGAGCCGTTAGAAGAGCGGATGCAACTGGCGCAGGATATATCATCACTGGTGTTATCGCTGCGTAAAAAGGTGGGCATTAACGTACGCCAGCCGTTAAGCAAGATCTTATTGCCGATATTAGACAGAGGCTTTGAGCAACAGATTGACCAGGTGAAAGAACTGATCTTGTCTGAAACCAACATCAAAGACATCGAATACATTACCGATACTGCCGGTTTCATCAAAAAGAAGATCAAACCAAACTTTAAGGCTCTTGGTGCTAAGGTGGGCAAGGATATGAAAGTAGTTGCCGATTTGATCACCAACTTTAGCCAGGATGACATTGCCGAATTAGAAAATGAAGGCAGCATAGCGGTACTTGATTCTAAATATTCGATATTAGCTACCGATGTAGAAATCATTGCCGAGGATGTGCCGGGTTGGCAGGTTGCAAATTTAGGAAAACTAACCGTGGCTTTAGATGTTACCATAACCGAAGAATTAAAGGAAGAGGGGTTATCGCGCGAGTTAATAAACCGCATACAAAATCTACGCAAAAACAATGGATTTGAGGTTACCGACCGGATAACTGTAAGATTATCAGACAGTCCACTGATCAGCCGTGCGCTAAATAACAATTTATCTTATATTTGCGCCGAAATTTTGGCTGATAGTATAGTGGTCGACAATCAGTTAAGTGAAGGCGAAACCACAACAATAGATGAGAACGAAATAATTATTGCTATTAATAAAGTATAATGAAAGTAGAAAACGAAAAGACCAGATATAGTGATTCTGAGTTGAAAGAATTTAAAGACCTGTTATTAGATAAATTAAACAGCGCTAAAGAAGAGTTAAACGCATTGGCATCGTCACTAAGCTCGCCAAATGCTAACGGTACTGATGACACTGCCGGTACTTATAAAACATTAGAGGATGGATCGGCTACGTTAGAAAAAGAGCAGATCAATCAACTAGCCGCCCGTCAGAAAAAATTTATTGAGCAATTAGAAGCCGCTTTAGTGCGTATTGAAAATAAAACTTATGGCATTTGCCGCGAAACCGGTAAACTGATTCCAAAAGAACGTTTACGCGCAGTACCGCATACCACCCTTACTATGGAGGCTAAACTAAAGCAATAAATGAAGGCTGTTTACATAAAACCTTTTTTAACTGCTTTACTAATTATTATTGCCGACCAAGCTATTAAGCTTTGGGTTCACGGACACATGTACCAGGGTGAGGAAATTAAGTTTCTGGGCGACCGTGGTATGTTGCACTATACCGAAAACAACGGTATGGCCTTTGGCATGGAGCTGGGTGGCGACTGGGGTAAGCTGACCTTGACACTTTTCCGCATCATCGCCGTAGCGGGTATTGGCTATGGTATTGTATACCTCATCAAGCACAAATATCACCGCGGCCTGATCATGAACGGCGCATTGATACTAGCCGGTGCCGTAGGTAATATTATCGACTCCACCTTTTATGGTGTTGTTTTTCATTACGCGCCTATATTTCATGGTCGTGTGGTAGATATGTTTTACTTTCCGTTGATATCAGGCGATTTCCCTAAATGGTTTCCGGTTTGGGGTGGCGAGGATTTTGTTTTCTTCCGCCCGGTGTTTAACCTGGCCGATGCATCGATATCGATAGGTGTTATCTTGATCCTGATATTTCAAAAGCACTACTTCAAACACGAAACCCCGGAAGTTGAAGCGCCGAACAGCGAAATGGTAGAAGATTAGGACTCACTAAGTCTCTTATAAATATTAAAAGCCGCTTTATGCGGCTTTTTTGTTTTGTAATAACCCTCCATGTCATTGCGAGGAACGAAGCAATCTCTACACGATAGGTAAGCAATATTATCCGCCTGGCGCGCAGAGATTGCTTCGTTCCTCGCAATGACGGGTGGGGGGTTGTGGGTTGAGGCGCAACCAATTGCCTGTTTGATTTTATTCGTCAATTTTAACATTTAATTCTTCTTATTGCCCAGTCAGCCACCATTTACCCATATATCATCAATTGCTGCCAAACAAAATCTATCAAAAACTTAAAATATTGAAATAATTACCTAAATATTTTACAAAACCCTCCATAAAAATCGATAATTATTAATTTCAGACTAATTTATTATGAATTTTTATAGGATTTTTAAATTGTATTAGTATTTTAGCAAAAGCAATCAATCAAATCATAGCGTTCTTTATAGATTTTTTAACATTCTGTTGCTAATTCAAGTGCCATTCGCACAAAAATTAGCTCAACTCAATTTTAATAACCTTAAAAACTATGATTTTCAAAAACTTCCTTCAACAACCCTCAAAGGGTATGCTAGCTGGTGCGTTACGCCCGGAGCAAACAAATCTGTTAAGACATTTTCAGGCTATAGCATTTAATGCCGGTATTAACCGCAAGCATTGGGCTTTGCTATAGGTGCTGTTTTGTCACGCTCCCCCTCTCTTTTTTCAATCAATCTAATCACTCAAACCCATTAACAATTTTCGACATGAAAAAATTTGTACCCTTTGGCATCCTTATTATTGTAGTTATCCTGGCGTTTGCCTTTCCGGGTAACTTCGCCGCTACACCGGCAGCAACCACACTGGACAAGGCAGATATAGCCTGGATGTTGATCTCGACTGCTTTAGTATTATTAATGACACCAGGCCTTGCCTTCTTTTACGGCGGTATGGTTAATAAAAAGAACGTTATCTCTACTATGCTGCAAAGCTTTGTCTGCATGGGGCTCATCACCATCATCTGGGTAGTATTTGGGTTTAGTTTAGCCTTTGGCGAGGATGTTGGTGGCGCCGGCCTAATTGGTAACCCGGCCTCCTTCTTCATGATGCAGCACACCCTGGGTGTAGCCTGGCTGGGCGGTACTATCCCGGTTATTTTGTTTGCTATGTTCCAGTTAAAGTTTGCGGTCATAACCCCGGCTTTAATAACCGGTGCATTTGCAGAACGTATCCGCTTTAACTCTTACCTCATTTTCATCACGCTGTTCATCATCTTTATCTATGCCCCGCTTGCGCACGCAACCTGGCACCCTGAGGGCATATTCTTTAAAATGGGCGTGCTTGACTTTGCCGGCGGCACTGTGGTACACATGTCTGCAGGATGGGCAGCTTTGGCCTCGGCTTTATATCTTAAAAAACGAAACGAGATCCCTGAATCGCATGTTCCGGCGCGTATTAGTTATGTGATACTTGGAACAGGTTTACTATGGTTCGGTTGGTTCGGTTTCAACGCTGGATCTGCATTAGGCGCAAACGAGCTGGCAGCAACGGCATTGGCTACCACCACTACTGCATCGGCAGCCGCGGCAATGGCCTGGGTTTTCTTTGATATTTTAAGAGGCAAAAAACCATCGGCGTTAGGTGCTTGTATTGGTGCGGTTGTAGGCTTGGTAGCTATCACTCCGGCAGCAGGTTATGTTACGGTATCGCAATCATTGATCGTAGGTATAGTAGCCGCGGTAGTAAGTAACCTGGTAGTGATCTGGAGAAGCAAGACCGAGATCGACGACACGCTGGACGTTTTCCCTTGCCATGGTGTAGGCGGCATGATGGGTATGTTGTTAACCGGTGTATTTGCCACCAAAAGCGTAAACAGCGCGGGTGCCAATGGTTTGTTTTTTGGCGAAACTACCTTGTTTGTAAAACACCTGATCGTTCTGGTGGCAGTATCGGCATTTGCTTTCTGCGGCGCATGGGTGCTGTTAAAAGTTACCGACATGATCAGCACGCTGCGTGTAACACCAGAAGAAGAAATTGCAGGCCTGGACATCAGCCAGCACGACGAAGAGCTTTAATAGATATTGTCACCCCCCCCGAGTCCGGCTGCGGCGACACGCAGTCGGGCTTATTTAACCACTTAAAAATCAATAAAAAAGAAAATTTAAGGTCAAAAAGCAAATAATTTTCTTAAATTTATAATATACAAGTATCGTTTTAATGAGATTTGACACTAAACAATTCTTGAAGCTATTTCTCCTGCTGTTACTCTGCTGCGCGTTCTTTACCGGCAAAGCAGCACCGGCCGGGCATGCTTATCAAAACGATCATAATACCAAAATATCAAAGGTCTTAGGCGCTCAAAATCTGCCTGCCAATCCATTCATCAAGTTTAACTTAATTGGTGGTAACCAGGAAGCCATACGCCAGGTACACAACAAGGTTAACAGCCCGGTTTATACCGCCTACCTTGCTACGCAAACTGCCAATACCTGTATCAGGTATTTTAATTTTTTTTCCGGATACAACCATCACAGATACTCGCTTCGAAACGCAGATTTTCTGTTTCCTTTCCACGTCTTTTGGTAGCAGCCAAAAGGTTCTGTTAGCTAGCTGATTCTTTACCTGCTCCAATTAACGGGAGTGGCACATCTTGCTTACAGATATCTTATCAATCCTTACTGTTGCTTTTATAAGCATAGTTTACGGCAACCTGATAATTCATCAAGCCTTCTTGACAGTCTTTATCGGGCCAGCCTTACAAGCACATACACTTAGATTTGATTGATTGCTACAACAACACTAAATACGTGCATAATTGTAAGTGCCGGCCCTTCACCGATGCTGAATCAAAACCACCGGTTAATAAAGATTTCATTATAGTGGGATAAGGCTGATCCAAAGGGGGGATCAGCCTTTATTTAAGATTTTATCGCCGCTGTAAACCAGCTTAAGATACGTAAAATTTATTGAATAATAAGCCACCGCCGCAAGGTAGAGCTACGCCCTGCATATACCTTTCTGAGTTTAAAAAGTTTTAATCGTTTGTTGTTGATCGGTTAAATGTGAGAGCCTGCGTCCCGTTAATACGGGAGCAGGCTTTTTTCACATATATCTATTCAAAAATCAGCTATTGAGGCTTCTTTTCGGGTGGAGGTGGGCGGCGTTGTTGTTGTTGCTGCTGCACCTGCTGCTGGCGCTGTTGTTGCTGCGCTTGCTGCTGCGCCTGGCGTTGAGCGGCTTGTTGTTGAGCCTGTTGCTGGCGTTGCTGTTGTTGCGCTTGCTGAGCCGCCTGCTGTTGAGCTTGCTGCTGCTGACGCTGTTGCGCCTGTTGGGCGGCCTGTTGCTGTTGACGTTGTTGTGCCTGTTGAGCTGCTTGTTGCTGGGCCTGCTGTTGCTGACGTTGTTGTGCTTGCTCATTAGCTTGTTGCTGAGCGGCCTGATTTTGCTGCTGACGTTGCTGTTGTTGAGCCTGGCGCTGAGCATTTTGCTGTTGTTGAGCCTGTTGCGCGGCTTGTTGCTGTTGACGTTGTTGCGCGGCTTGCTGTTGCTGTGCCTGCTGAGCAGGTTGTTGTTGCTGCACCGGCTGTTGCTGTGCTTGTTGTTGAGCCGGACGCTGGGATCTTAACTGACCACGGTGCTGCTGTTGTGCTTGCGGCACGGCTTGCTGTTGTTGCACTGGTTGGGTCTGCGGTTGTGCTTGCTGACCTGTTGATTGCGGCTGTACAGTTTGTCCATTCTGCGGCCTGGTCGGCGTTAGGTTAGGGCGGTTTTCTGGCCGGCCATGGTAAGGCACTGTTTGTGCCGGATTATTATTTTGCTGAACAGGGTTTGCCTGATTTTGCTGCGGTGGTGTAACGTTTCCATTTCCCCTTGGCGTAGTATTCCCTTGTTGTGTGTTTGCACTGCCGCGTGGTGCCGGGGCGGTAGTAACCGGTGTTTGCGGGTTAGTAGCCGCGGGCTGTGGCCTGGTTGCCGGCACCTGTGCAGGTTGAGACGGTCTTGCTACAGGCTGATTGGTACCGGCGCCTCCGTTTACACCCACTGTATTATTAGCTGGGCGACTACTACGGGCGGTTTGAGCCAGTTTTTGGGCATTAACCCGGTTAAATGTTAATGATTGACGGTTGCCAATACGCTGATTGGGATTTTGTTGCTCATAAGTTTTCCCATCAACCACTTGTTGAGGGCGTGCACTAGGCGTACGGCTAATACGTGGTCTGAAAATATTTACTACGTTAGCACCAACCGTTATACTGCCCGGTCTACTGGCATCGGCAAGCCTGTATACTGTTGGGCGCTGATGTGTGTAGCGCGCAATATCTGAAGCATGTGGCCCACCTGTATAGCTACGACCATTGTAAACAAAAGTATTATTGATCACAGTAGAATTACGGTAAACAGTTCTCACCCGTTCGCGCGGAAGATAATAACCGTAAAGACTTGGGCTATACATGTAAGCGGCAGGTGCAAACGTCCAATAATCATCGTAACCGGCACCACCAATTGATGCACTTAAATCTGCATCGGGCGATATAGGGGCCCAACCATAGTAGCCATTGCCCGAACGCCATACTACCCATGCAGGCGACCAATCATAGCCCGGGATCCATTCCCATCCATAATAATCATCAAAGCGCCAGGTTCCATAGTGAAAAGGCGCCCATCCCCATTCGTAATTTGATACCCAGGTATTGCCATACTCTGTCATGGCCCAATACCCGTTGGTTTGGTAGGGCATAAAACCTTCCTCAACGTCCGGCAGCCAAACGTTGCCATAGGTAGCATCATTAACCCAGGTACCATAGGGCGAAAGGGCGTCGTAAAAGTCTTGCTCAGATAACGCTTCATCCTGGGCCTTAGTTATTTTCGGGGCAGCAACTATCAGCAATATTGCTAATAAGCTTATTCCCCATATTTTATTTAAGATTTTCATGTTATTACAATTAAAACTGTGAAAGATCGGTTTATTGGTTGGACTTGTTAAATATAAAATCGTTTAAATTCGATAATTGTTTTGTTTAAGATAATTCTGCTTATCTGTCTGGCTTGGTGCCAACCGACGAAATACTTGCTTTAACTGCCTCCATCACCGGGTCATTGCCTTTATAACGGATGCTATATAAAGGTTCTGGCACTTCTATATCCGGCGTTAACCCTTCACCTTGATTCTTACCCGGTGTCCGAGCCGCGTAATACCATACTATAGGCAAATACAGTTTAACATGCGTTTCTGGCAAAGTCATTGGTTTTGGCCCGGCATCGCTTCCATAACCGCTATTTCCTGTTTCTTCGCCGACAGTAATACAATCCCGCTGACTTTTAACCGCAGTAGTAAATAACGCCGCCGCCGAAAACGAGCCGCCGTTAATTAACAGGTAAAGTTTGCCTTTAAACTCATGCATTCTTGTCCACTTAACCGCACCAATATCATAAGTGTCTCTTCGCAAACTATGGCCCAAACCCTCTATATCTGCAATACTAACCTCATTCGTCTCGCTTTTTTTGCTTAAATATTCAAATCGTCCGGGATTTACAAAGCCTTCGTCTGATAGCGCCACCTGATAACCATTGTTCATCACATAACCCATCAAATCATCAAATATCTCCACTTCGCCTCCCGGGTTATTACGCAGATCAATAATTAGGTTAGTAATATGGCGTTCTCTTATTTCTTTGAAAAACGTTGCGTGTAGATGCTCGTAGTCTTTTTTATATTCAAAGTTAGGGATGGTGATAACTGCAGTACCGGGCATATCTAGCGGGTACCTAATGTTGGGTGGGTTTGATGCATTTGAATAAGGAGTCGACCTGATAGCGTTGTTAGCCTGAACTAATGTCCGTTTAATCTTCCCCTTTTCATTTAACACAAAAAAATACTGGCTCTGATCGCCATTGATTAAATTATACAGATTAACAAAATCAAGCGATATCTTACTGTCTTTGAAAGCATTACTGTAACCGTCGCCCGAAACAAAATCACGCATTCGTTTTAATATATCCGGACCTGACACATTATTGATGGCCAACACCTCGCTCCCTTGTTTTAACAGCGAGTCTTGTAATCGTACGTTGCTCCTGATAAATAAGCGATTACTCTGGATGTAAAACAATGCCGGCAATAATTTGTGATTGGTTGTGAAATAATGTTTACGAAAAGCATCGCTCAGATATAACGAAGTGTGCCCCGAACCTAATTTGGCTATTATTTGCACTAAAATCCTCCAGTATTCCAACTCATTCATCGGGTGATCGAGCTGTACTAAAGCTTTATCAAAATAAGTGTCAACCGAGTCTTTAGAATGATAGCGATACAGACTTGGGTGAATAGTTTCTAACGTCGCCCTAAAAAAAACAAAGTCTGATTTTAGTTGGTTAACTGTATAATATTTTGTGAAAACACTTTTAGCGGTGTCTTGCGCCTGGCAAAAATAAACACATAAAACAGCGATAAGGATAAGGGCACGTTTCATAAGGTGGATAAATATAACACAAAGCCAACAACAAACTTTTCCACCTTTATACTAAAATATATTTATTTCAATATTTTTACGTTTTATCATCATACACTATGAGCACAGCAGTAAATATTCCACGTCTCGATCTTAATTCCTATACTCACGGTAGCGAGGCCGAACGCAAACAATTTTCGGACGATATAGGCAAGGCTTTTAACGAAACCGGCTTTGTTACCATTACCAATCATGGTTTAAGCAAAGAATTAATAGACGAGTTATACAACCAGGTTAAAACGCTCTTTGCTTTGCCTGACGACGTAAAATCAAGCTACGAAATACCAGAGCTGGCGGGCCAGCGCGGTTATACCGGCAAAGGCAAAGAAACGGCCAAAGGTTTTAAAACGCCCGACTTGAAAGAGTTTTGGCAAATTGGCCAAACCGTTAAGGGAGATCCAGAATTAGAGAAAGAATATCCAAAAAACTTACAGGTAAAAGAGCTGCCAAAATTTAACCCGATAACCTTAGAGGTTTACCAAAAGCTGGAGGCTATAGGGAAGGATTTGCTACGTGCCATTGCGGTTTATTTGAACCTGGATGAGCATTACTTTGACGGCAAGGTAAACAATGGTAACTCGATATTACGCACGCTGCACTACTTCCCTATTGAAAACCCCGATGCAGTACCTGCCGATGCGGTACGTGCGGGTGCGCATGAGGATATTAACCTGATTACCTTATTAATTGGCGCCAGTGCCGACGGTTTAGAAGTGCTAACCCGCGACAATACCTGGTACCCGGTAAAAGCGCATGGCGAGGATTTGGTAGTAAACGTGGGCGATATGCTGCAGCGTTTAACCAATAACAAACTAAAATCGACTACGCACCGGGTGGTTAATCCGCCGCGCGAACTGATGAAATTTTCGCGTTTTTCGGTGCCATTCTTCCTGCACCCAAAATCTGATATGGATTTGACCTCTTTGCCGTCAACTATTGACGCCGAACATCCGAAATTATATACAGACACTACCGCAGGCGAATACCTTGACGAACGCTTACGCGAAATAGGATTGAAAAAATAAATAGCAATTTGCTGAGATATACCAGCCGTTATCTTCCACCGGGATATAACGGCTGCGTTGTTTTAGGGGAGTTTGCTGAAGTCTATTTGAGGCGGCGTTCTGACAATAAGCCTATTGGCCGAGAATTGCAGGTCAAGAGGTGTAAAATTATTAAAGAACCCACCATTCATTAAGTAAAACCCTCCCGGGCCGGCCTTAATGCCATAATCTTTGCGATAATTGATCTTTGCCGTTTCATCGCCGCTAAACCTGGCACCATAAATTGCTTCCCAATGGCCATCTATATCGACCGTCCACTGATTAGCAAAGAAAGCTTCGCGCATTTTATCGCCATAGACCGGATCAAAATTCTCAACGAACGAATGCAAACCCGTTAAATACGAACCCGATTGCGGGCGTTTAAAACTGGCTATTAATTGCCATTCGGTTGCATCTTTGGGTTTGAAGTAAGCGGTATAGATAGTTGTTTCTGCCGCAATATCGCCTTGAGCGCGTATCAAAAAGCAATAGGTTTTACCAGCCACCCAGGGGTAGACCAAATAGCTTTGCCCGCCCGAACCTTCGCCGCCAAATTCACCACTATGAACGGCCTCTCCTTTTTTAAGCAGCTCAACCTTCAGATTATCAGGTATAGATTTAGAATCATTTGTTTCATAAGGGCTCCACACAGAAAATAGTAATCGCCTTTCAGTTGCCGAGTTAGCCTGCATGCCAAAATAACCACCGCTAAAACCATCAGCCATAAAATAAGAACCAATAATATCTTTGCCCGGTGGTATGGTAACCTCGTTATAAAACCATTCTATTGATTGTTTTGGAACATTATAAACCAAATGAACAGAAGGCCCTCGCCTGCCCCAGTGGAAGTAGTTGCCATGATTATCATGTACGTAGGCCGCTTTGTTAAGTGCCGGGCCGGTCAATACTAAACCAGATATGTTGGCAAAGATTAAACTGGTTTTGGTGATGCCGATAATCTCAAATTTTAAATACCCGGTTTGGCTTACCCTTATTTTACCAAAGCTAACCTCGCCGGAAGCATTATTGGCAGAGACTGTTTTACTTAAAACCTGATTCAGAAAATGGATCTCTATTTTACTCTCACCATCTGGAACCCCGAGCTTCAAACCTACGTTGAATTCGCCCACAGATTCAACCCGCACATAAACGCTCACGGTATCGTTTGCCGACACCCAATTCATTAAACCGTCGTCAATGATTTTCGCCTGAGCGTCTGGTTTTACCCAGGCATTGCCTCCTAATGGGATGTTTATGGTGGTATCCGTGCTTTGCGCAAGCGATTTGCCGGGCATAAAACACCATACCGCAACTAACATCTGTATAATGCTACCAATCAGTTTGCGAATCAACATATCTGGAGAACTTTGAAGTAATTAGAGCTTACCGCTCATTTCGGCTTTGATGGCCCTTAGTAGCTCATAAGGGTGTTGCGAGCCGACGATATAAACTAAACCATCACGATCTGTCAAGTGCACGGCGTCTCTGCCGGCTGCAAAAAAGCGGATGGTGCCTTTGGTATGCAGGTTGTATACCGGGTTATTAAATAAATAACGGCTGTATGGCGCTACCTCGGCTTTGATAATACTATTCAGGTCGATCTTTACCAGCCGGGTTGTCCAAAGGCCGTTGAGTACGACACTTTTGTTTTCTATCCGGGTTCTGAAATGTGGCAAGAAACCCATGATGATAGAAATGATCAAAATCGCAAAACCCACCACAGCCAGCAAATCGCCATTTTTGTCGCCGGCGTTGGTAAAGGCATATACTGCAAAGCAAAAAATAGACAATACCAACCGTATACACAGCGGAATAAACTCGCGGCCTAAATATTGCTTTTCGGTAAAAATCACTTGTTCGCTCATCTTTTATACAGTTCGAAGATAATTACTTTTTTGGTGTTTTCAGTTACTTTATAACGATCGTCGGGCCTATAACCGCCCACCCATATAATTTCGTTGTTACCATTTATCAACAACGGTATTTGCTGTTTTTTGTGTACAGGTATTTTCAGGCCGATGAAAAAATCGCTTAGTTTTTTGCGGGTTTTCATTCCCAGCGGATAAAAACTATCGCTTTGCAGCCAGGCGCGGATGCTCAGTGGATAGACCAGCTTAGCGGCATCAACCGAAACCGCCATGGGGTTATCTTTGATAATTAACGGTGTATCATCATGCAAAATATTCAGTCTATAATCGCCATAGTGAACCGACTCATCATTCTTTAAAATGCTTACCGTTTGATGCTCCGCTTTTTCGAGGGGTGCGATGATTAATTTATCCCGGTCAAGAATTAGTTTAAAACTCGCTGACTCAAACACCCGCCCCGAATGTTTATCCAAAGAGGCGATCAGGTCGTCAATACTTGTTTCATTAAAACCGTAAGGCTGCAATAGTTTATAAAGCAACAGGCGTTGCGGGTTTAGTTGCTTAACAGCAGCAATCGGCACATGAATTTCCTCGTCAACAGCTGTCAACCATTCAGCTTTCAAGTCGGCTACCCTAAGTTCCAGCAAAGTTTCCAGGTCCTTGAATCGCTGCAGGTTATTTTGGAATGTATTTTCCAGCGCAGGATTTAGCTCCCGCAGCTTGGGTATTACTTCATGCCGCAGTTTATTACGCGCATATTTGGTCGATGCGTTCGAGCTATCCTCCACATAAGCAAAGCCATTGTCTTTGATCAGCTTTTCAATTTCGTCGCGTGTCAAAAATAAAAGCGGCCTTACCAGTAGGCCGTTTTTTGGCAAAATACCATGCAATCCGGCTATGCCGGTGCCGCGTACCAGGTTTAACAATATTGTTTCAATTGCATCGTTTTGGTGATGCGCAAGCGCAATAGCGGTATACTGATGTTGTTGCCTTAACGCTTCAAACCAGTTGTAACGCAGCTCACGCGCTGCCATTTGGATGGATATTTTGCATTCGGCAGCATATTGTTGGGTACTAAAATTAATGGTATGAAAAGGGATATTATTTTGATTGGCTAAGGCTTCGCAAAAAGCCTGATCGGCAAGGGCTTCATCGCCCCGTAATTGAAAATTGCAGTGGGCAATAGCAAATTTGTAACCGGCCGCTTTTAACAAATGTACCATCAAAACAGAATCCATGCCCCCGCTAACTGCGGCCAATACCGTGCCTTCATGGTCAAAAAGGCCATTCTGTTCAATAAAATCAGTAAATTTTTTAGCCGGAAGCATCATCAAAATTATTAATTTAATAACCCCGACAAAAAACTAATTTTGCAGTAGTGAATAAATACGTCTTAAGTTTCTTTCTTTTGCTGGCAACTGCGTCAGTTTGGGGCCAAAGTAAATCAAAGGTTAACCTGGTTAGCTCCACTACTATGCGGGCAACATCCGGGCCAAACGGCACCCGTACTATCAAAGTGCATAACGGTATATTTAAGCAAGATTATTCTACCCTTACCTCAGACAGCGCTTACTTTTATCCCGACCAAAATATGGTTGATGCCTTTGGCCATGTGGTCATAAACCAGGGCGATACGGTACATATTTACTCGGACAAGCTTAATTACAACGGTAACACTAAAATAGCCATATTGACCGACCATGTGATCATGGTTGATAAAGACGCCACGCTTACCACCAATAACTTTACTTACAATACCGCTACCCGTATAGGTACTTACGTGGACGGTGGAAAATTGGTAAATAAAGATAATACCGTAAACAGTAAAAACGGCTATTACTTCGCTTTTACGCGCGATGCTTATTTTAGGTACGATGTAGTCTGCAAAACGCCCGATGCCGTTATTAAAACCGACACCATGCGTTATAACGCAGGTACGCGCATCAATTATTTTTATGGGCCAACCATTATTGAAGGAAAGGACAAAGACAACCTTTATACCGAAAACGGCACCTACAATACCATTCTAAAACAAGCTGCTTTCGGCAAAAAAAACCTGTATACGCAAAAAACCAAATCGCTTAAAGGCGATAGTTTGTTTTATGACAGGATAACGGGTTATGGCCGCGCGGTAAAACACGTAACTTTTACCGATACCGAACAAAAAGTGACACTCAAGGGCGATCTTGGCGAGTATTTTAAGACTAAAGAACTGGCCGTGGTAACCCAAGACCCGTACATGATTATGGTTACCGAGGATAGCACTGCCGCCAAACCTGCTCCACTTTCGCGGGCAGATAGTCTAAAGCTGGCCAATGCACCTAAACTTGGTAAAACTGATTCTCTACTGAAGAGAATGCCGGGTATTGGTTTCAGAAAACCTGGCGATAAAAGGCTTTCGGCCGATTCACTGATTAAGCACAATAAAGCTACTGTAGATACGCTTAATAAAGCCGTAAAAAAGCTAAATAATGGCAAGCCTTTAGATAACAAGCAATTGCAGGCAATTAAAGATTCTGCCGGCAAACAACTGCCTGCCGTACAAAAACTGATAGCGGCCAATAATAATTCGTCGGCCAATAAAATGACATTGCAGGCTGTCAGAGATTCTATGACTAAGCAATTGCCCGCCGCTAAGAAAATTCTCGCGGCCAATACAAAACCATCTGCAACTAAAAAACCAGTAATAGCCCCGCCAACTACTAAATTTCCAAATAAGGTCATTCCTACCTTCGTGAGTGTTTACAAGTATGCGGATACCATGAAAGAGGTTGCCAAGCCGCGGCCCAATATTCGCTATGATTCATTATATTTTGTGGGTGATACTTTAACTACACAGATGATAACGATTAAGGATCTCAAAATCCTTAAACAGCACCAATATGATTTGGAGCATCCGGACACAACCATTAAAAAGGCCCCGGTGGTAAAGAAAGCTTCTGCGGCAGAGAATGCCAAAGCGGCAAAATATATTGAAAAGGAACCATTTGTCATTATGATAGATATGGCATTCCCATACTATGATTATTTTGCGAACTGGCCCAAGCCATCATCGGCTATACGTGTGCTTGCTAAAGCGCCGGTGATAGCTAATGTCATTAAAAAACCGGCTGTATTAAAAAAACCTACAGTGAAATTAACGGCCAAAGATTCGCTGGCAGCTAAACAAAAAGCTGATTCTATTGCTGCTTTTATTAAATCGAAAGAGTTGCCCGATACGATGCGGGTTAGGATTGTAAAAGCCTATAATAATGCCAAGCTGTTCAAGTCTGATTTACAGGCTAAGGCTGATTCTTTTTTTTATACAAGTTCAGATTCAACCATCCGGATGTATAATAAACCGATGATCTGGACGCAGTCATCACAGTTATCCGGCGATACCATCAACCTGCAGTTAAAAAACAAAAAACTGGACAACCTGGATATGTATCCGGCGGCGTTTATAGTCAATGTTGAAAAAAACGACTCAACCTTTTTTAACCAGGCCGGCGGCAAATTTATGCACGGTACTTTTAAAAATAGTAAGCTCAATTCGTTTGATATCATCGGCAATGCCGAAACCATTTATTTTAAGCGCGACAGTGCCACAAACATAGTAACAGACATGTCGAGAACGCAGAGCGGTAAGGCTCACTTCAATTTTGTAAACGGCGAGATCAACAACAACTCTTTTGCCGAAAAATATGAAGCAAGGGGCTTCCCTATCCGCAAAACCAAAGACGACGACAGGATATTGAAAGGCTTTATCTGGAAACCAAAAGACAGGCCGGCATCAAAAGAGGCAATTTTGGCTCACAGAAAACCTACTACAACCAGTTCGTCTAAGAATACCGCATCTAAACCGGGCGACATTAAGGGAACTACAGGCAAGGCTAGCGCTAAAAAATCGGGCAAAGACACCACTGGCGCTGTCATTAAATCAAAAGGCGATAGCGTGATCAGAAAACCTGCGGGTATTAAAGCGGCAACGGATACGCTGAGCAAAAAACCGGTCACCTTAAACCCGGCAAAGGGCATGACGCCAAACCCTGCAGTACCAAATACTAAGGCGGACACTGGTAATCATCAGACTATAAAAGTTGGTAGAGATAGTACACGCAAGGACACTACAGCGAAAAAGCCGGGAAAATCTTGAGTCCTGATTAGCATTCAATCTGTATACACCACCACGTCATCGTGAGCGAGGTACGAGCGTGACGATCTCCGGCAAAGCGATTATTAGCAACCTTGCCGGAGATTGCCACGCTACGCTCGCAATGACGTGATGGGGGATTGCGTTTACTTATAAACTATTCAAAAACTCCGTAAGCTGCTCAACCGCGATGGCGCGATGGCTGATATTATTTTTTTGCTCGAGAGTCATTTCGGCAAAGGTGGTGTCATAGCCGTTGGGCTGAAAGATAGGGTCGTATCCAAAACCGCCGTTACCGCTTATTGTCTTGCGGATCGTGCCTTCTATCGTCCCTTCAAAGAAATACTCCTCACCTTCCCAAATTAAAGAAATCACCGTACGGAACCTTGCCTTGCGATTAGAATTATCGCCCAAACTTTCTAAAACTTTAGCAATATTGGCGGCATGATTACCATGTGTACCCGCATAGCGCGCAGAGTAAACACCGGGTTCATTATTTAGCGCATCAATTTCCAGTCCGCTGTCGTCGCCAAAACAGTTTACCTGATATTTATTGTAAATGTATTTGCTTTTAATAGAGGCATTCTCGGCAAAGGTGACACCGATTTCTTCGATATCATCATGGCAATCTATATCGTTAAGGCTTAACAGTTTAATGCGCCCGGCCAGCTTGGCTTCAACCTCCTCTAATTTATGGGCATTATTTGTGGCAAATACCAGTTGCTGCATATTCCTATAGATTTTTCATTTGCTCCCAAAAAGCCTTTTTGTTATCAGTACTGCTCATCATTTCATCAAAACTGAAGCTGTACAGCAAAGAAGCAGCAGGCGCTTGTTTAAGCTGGTTAAGCTCGGGCACATTCAGCCCTGCGGGGATGGCGTTTTTACCTAATACCAAAACTTTCTTCGGCGCAAAAAACCGGTAGATATCACCCCATTTATTAATTTCTATTTTAGCGATATTAAGTATAGCTACGTCGTCCAGTTCTACTTCCTTACGCTTCAGAATATTTTGCAAAGCGGTTAAATGCTCCTGGTCCATAAAATCATGCCCGGTATAATGTGTAAATATCAAAAAGGATTTTTTATTAGCGCCCAGGTAATTAAATGGTTTGGTGGCGGGTGGCGGGGTTTGAGGTTCCGGTTGTAGAATTTCTGCTTCAGGTTTTACGGATTCGGAGTCAACTTGCGCAACTGTTATCGGTGCAGGTTCTTCAACAACAGGTACCGGTTCGATAACTTCCGCAGGTTCAATTAAAGGTACAGATCCGGCTATTGGTGGGGCAAAAGTTTTTTCGTTAGGCAAAATATAAATTTCGTCCTGGAAAATATACTTCAATGCGGCCGGGTTCTCTGCTCTCACTTTAACAAATTTTAACCAAAAATAGTTAAAGTGTTTGATGCTTTATTGGCATATTCGCATAATTCTAAAACTGCGGATATTAAAAGGCTGGGTTTTACAGTTATATATTGATAAATTTTACCGAAATTCGGGCGTTTTCGCAGGTGTAGCCTGCAGCATATTTTAAAAAGCATAAATGAGAAAGATTGGGTTAGTAGCTCTTGGATTGGTTTTATTTGCCACTGCCGTTAACGCGCAGAAAAAAATTCAATTAGATAAGATTGTTGCAGTAATAGGTAACAGCATTGTACTGCAATCAGACATAGAAGGCATGAATGCCCAGTACCTGTACCAAAATCAGCATGCTGATAAATGCGCATTGGTGCAGGACCAGGTGTCGACAAAAATTCTGGTACAACAAGCTGCTATAGATAGTATCGAGGTAAAAGACGAGGAGATTGATGCCGATATTGACAAGCGCGTTCGTTACTCGGTGCAGCGTGCCGGTGGCCAGGACCGTTTAGAGCAGGCTTTGGGTCGTTCTATCCTGCAATATAAAGAAGAGATAAGACCAGACGTAAGGGAAATGCTGGTTGCGCAAAAAATGCGTGCACACATTACCGAAAAGCTGAATACTACCCCACAGGATGTAAGAGATTATTTCAGAAGAATACCTGTTGACAGCTTACCTTCTTTTAACAAAGAGGTAGAGGTTGCCGAGATTGTTATCGACCCTAAATTGAATAAAGAGGAAAAAGATATCTATCGCCAAAAAGCACAGGACCTGCTTGACCGTATTAAAAAAGGCGAAGATTTTGCGGCATTAGCTACCTTATATTCTCAAGATCCGGGCACAGCGCCGCAAGGTGGTGATGACGGTTTTATTAACCGCGACATGTATGTAAAGGAATTTACCTCATGGGCTTTCAGATTAAAGGCTGGCGAATACTCGCCGGTATTTGAATCGGCTGATTATGGCTATTTCTTTTTACAGGTATTAGAGCGCCGCGGCGAGCAGGTACATACCCGCCACGTGTTAATTGCGCCACCAACTACACCAGAAAGTTTAGATCGCGCCAAGGGGCATGCCGATACGGTGTACAATTTATTAGATAAAAATCGCAAAAATGATTTCTTCGCCGCAGCGGCAGGTTACTACTCAGATAGTAAAGAAACCAAATACAATGGTGGCTTTATTATGAATGCCGATGGTGTTGAACAGCGCTCTACTTATATCCCTACCGATAAATTAGACCCGCAAATTGAAGCCGTAGTTGATACCATGAAAGTGGGCGGCATTTCTAAACCGACATTATTTACAGATCGTCAGGGTAAAAAGAGCTACCGTATATTTTATCTGAAATCTGTAACAGACGCACACAAAGCTAACCTGGAGCAAGATTTTGCTAAATTAAAAGATTACGCTACCAGCGATAAAGTAAACCGTACCATTGCCGATTGGTTCAACAAAAAACGCAAGGATACCTATATCAGGATTGACCCTCAATATGGCGATGGATGCCCGGTATTAAAAAGCTGGAGCACGCCTGAGCAAAAGGCGATTATGCAGGCTGATATTGTACCGGGCGCTACTAAATAATATACCTAAAGCCATATGAAACATCAGTCCGACGTAGAAGCAGCCGATGCTTTAAAGCAGGCCTATGAAAAAATACGTTCTGAAATAAGTAACGTTATTGTTGGGCAGGATGAGGTGGTAAAGTTTGTGCTGATCTCTATTTTCAGCAACGGGCATTGTTTATTGGTTGGTGTGCCGGGGCTGGCTAAAACCTTGCTGGTACAAACTGTATCACAGGTATTGGATCTTGATTTTAACCGCATACAGTTTACGCCGGATTTAATGCCTTCTGATATTATCGGGGCCGAAATTTTAGGCGAGGACCGGAATTTTAAATTCATTCCCGGACCGGTGTTCTCTAACATTATCCTGGCTGATGAGATTAACCGTACGCCACCAAAAACGCAGGCTGCTTTGTTAGAAGCTATGCAAGAGAAATCGGTAACCGCCGCTGGTGTCACGCATAAACTGGCGCAGCCATTCTTTGTACTGGCTACCCAAAATCCTATTGAGCAGGAAGGCACTTATCCGCTACCAGAGGCGCAGTTAGACCGCTTTATGTTTAAGATATCTTTAAACTATCCTTCGTTTAAAGAGGAGCTGGAAATTGTTAAAAATACCACCAGCACCGTAAAGCAATCGGTAGAGAAAGTCTTAAATGCCGAACAGATCATTTATTTCCAGCAACTGGTAAGAAATATCCCGGTAGCAGATAACGTTTTGGAGTATGCCGTTAAGCTGGTTGCCAAAACCCGTCCAGACGGTGAGTTTGCTGCCCCTAACGTAAAACGTTTACTAAACTGGGGTGCCGGCCCGCGGGCATCGCAATTCCTGATCCTGGGCGCTAAATGCCATGCAGTGATCAACGGTAAATACTCGCCGGATATTGAAGATGTACAAGCTGTAGCAAAACCTATATTAAGCCACCGCATCGTACGCAGCTATCACGCGGAAGCGGAAGGGTTATCGACAGATGATATTGTGGCGCAGTTGTTTTAAAAAGATACCGCTCTTTTGTCTTTAAAATTTATCAGATACTCTATTCCGGCAACTTGTTGTATTCCTTCTCTAATGCTGATAACACCTTTGCGATATCCTCATTGTCCGAATTAAGATCTGCTGCCACCGCTAACGTACTTTTGAAGTCTTTTTTTGCTTTTAATTTAAATATCTCATCTATCTTTTGTTTGGTTGTCGCTTTTATCGTATCCTCGGCTATACTCAAACATGCAGAAGCGCGCCTTGAAGACCCGGCTTTCAAATATTTTTTTGCACCTTCTACTGACGAGTATACGGCAATGTCAGGATCGGAAGTTTGATGCATTAATGCTTGAAGATGAAAAGCCGCCCCATCAGAGCTATTAGATAAATATTCCTTTTCTTTACCAATTTCTTGCTTCAATTCAACTTTGGCGTCATCTATGCTTTTGTTGAAAAACTCTTTCAATGCTATTTCCGCGATTTTACGGTCCGCTTCGATTTCGCTATAAAGTTGATCCTTGCTTAGCTTTAATTGTTTTTTCTGATACCACTGCACCGCGATTGGTACGCCAATTCCTATTACAGAGAAGAAAAATATAAGTTTGTTCCAAGCATTATTATAAAACGAATCCATTTTATTCATCAGATCCAAAGAGTCTTTAGAGGACACTCTAACAGTATCTACAATAACTTTTACAACGCGTACTGTATCATGAATGGTAGAAGGATTGGCCATAGTCTAATCTAAAAGGATTTAGGAAATATCTTACGTGAAGGTATAAAAATCTAGTCAAAAGAAAAGCGGCTTACCATTCTGGTAAGCCGCTTTTCTTTTACATCAAGTTCGGCAAATAATCTCTAAGAATTAATTCTCAATAGCCGAAAACACTTCTAACAAAATGTTCCATTTGTGGCTGGCGTCAACCTCCCAGATGCGCACGTAGTTGTAATTGCTTACAATATCGCCTTTTTTAATACGGGCGCGGCCGTAGCTGTAGGCCAGGTCATTACTGGTTGAGCGGCCACCGCTGATAGTTTCGGCAGATATGGTAATGGCTTCATTGTTTAAAAACTTCATTACCTGCTCTGTACCAATCATTGGTTCAAAACCCGGGAAATAGTAACGGCCCTCAGGGCTTAAAAACTCTTTGTAAGCACCTAATGAAGATATGGTTAACCCCTGGTTCAGCATTTTGTCTGTAGCCAGGATAATGTTTTTACCGTTAAAGGGGTCTTTATTCTTTACCGGTTTTTTATCAGCGTCAGGCTCTTTAAAATCGGTTGTGGCTTCTTTCTCCATCTCCGGGTGCTGAATGCCTAAGTCAATCAGCAATTTCAGTTTACCATCGGGGTCGGCATGCCATACAGAAACGTAATCACCAAATACTTTATCGTCGTCAGTTTTGCCATTTTGGTACACGTACGGGCCAGCGGTAAATGCCAGATCGCCATCGTACGATATACGGGCTATTTTAGGTGTCCATTGTAAAGTGCCGGGCTGTTTTTCAACGCCTTCGTAAAAATCAGTTATTTTAACAACTCTTGGTTTAAAAACTATGCCTTCAGGATCGGCAACAGCTAAAAAGCCGGCTTTAATACCTTTGCGGGCAACCAGTTTATTGAAGGCATCTTCGGCATCAACTACTTTATTAACCTGCGCCGGGGCCTGGGCCAGGGCAGCTACGGTAAAACAAATAAAAGAGAGGGTAGCCAGTGCAATTTTTTTCATTTTTTGTGAGTTAGTGCAATTTTTGATTAATGTTTATCCCGGTTAATTACCGGGACCAAATATCTGCTATAATTTTATAAACGTTAATTTTTTGATTAAATTTTAGTCCAGTTAGTTCCTTCCTTGCTGTCTTTAAGCTGGAAACCTATTTGTTGCAAACCATCGCGTATTTTGTCAGAAGTGGCATAATCGCGGTTTACTTTGGCTTCGTTGCGTAAATTAACCACCAGGTCCAGCACTTTAGGCAGGTCGTCGTTAGCAGCCTGCTCGTTCTTTAAACCCAACACATCAAACACAAAAGTGTGGATGATGTTTTTTAAAATTTCAAGATTGGCCGTATCGATCTTCATTTTACCGTCGTGCACCGAATTGATAATGCGGGTAGCTTCAAACAATTCGGCAATTAAAACCGGGCTGTTAAAATCATCGTTCATGGCGTCATAGCAACGCTGTAATAATGGGGCAATATCCACATCGGTGGTGCCGGATGTTTTAAGTGTATCCAGTAAAGTAACGGCATTCATCAGGCGTTTAAAACCTTTGTCTGATGCGTCCATGGCCTCGTTACCAAAATCAAGGGTACTGCGGTAATGTGCCTGCAGAATAAAGAAGCGCACCGTCATGGGGCTATAACCTCTATCCAATATAGAGTGCTCACCGCTAAATAATTCATGCGGCAAAAAGCTGTTGCCTAATGATTTTGACATTTTTTGCCCGTTTACCGTCAGCATATTGGTATGGATCCAATAGCGGGCCGGGTTTTTATCGCAGCAAGCTATGTTCTGTGCTATTTCGTTGGTATGGTGCGTAGGCACCAAATCAATACCACCACCATGAATGTCAAACTGATCGCCCAGATATTTATGACTCATAGCAGAGCACTCCAAATGCCAGCCAGGGAAACCAACGCCCCATGGCGATGGCCATTTCATTAAATGCTCTGGTTTGGCTTTTATCCAAAGGGCAAAATCAAGCTTTCCTTTTTTATCATCCTGGCCGCCCAATACACGGGTATTGTTCAGCAAATCTTCCAGGTTACGGCCGTTTAGTACACCATAGTCATGCGTTGTATTATATTTCTCAACATCAAAGTAAACAGAGCCGTCAACCTCGTAGGCAAAACCGCGCTTCAGCATCACCTTGATCAGCTCTATCTGTTCAATGATATGTCCGGTAGCGGTAGGCTCAATACTTGGCGGCAGCGTATTAAAAATCTGTAACACCTCACGGAAACCAATGGTGTACTTCTGTACAATTTCCATAGGTTCTAACTGTGCCAGTTTGGCTTTTTTTGAGATTTTATCTTCACCGGTATCGGCATCTCCTTCTAAGTGGCCGGCGTCGGTAATATTACGTACGTAGCGTACCTTATAGCCTATATGGGTAAGGTAACGGAATATTAAATCAAAAGATATATAGGTGCGGCAATTGCCTAAATGTACATCACTATAAACAGTAGGGCCACAAACATACATGCCAACATGCGGCGCGTTAAGTGGTTTAAATTCTTCTTTTTTGCGGGATAAAGTATTGTAAACAAATAAATTTTGTTGCATGATGGCAAACTTACAATTTTTTGGTTTTAGTTACGCAGTTGTAGGAGACTGATTGACAGGTATCCCGAATTTTACAATCATACAACCTAATTATCTCGCCAATAAATCGGCATAAACCGGGAAATGGTCTGACAGTTTCTTTTCGACCACCGTATAACTGTTTACGCTAAACTGCGGCGAGGCCATGATATAGTCAATCTGGTAGTTCGGAAAATCGCCATTGTAAGTACGGCCAAGCCCAAAGCCTTTTTCGATAAAGGCATTTTTTAATCCTTTTTCCATCTGATTTACGGCGTATGATGCTGGGGTATCATTAAAATCGCCGGCTATGAGGTATGGATAAGGGCATTGTTTAGCATGTTCTTTAATTTTCGCCACCTGTTCGGCGCGTTTCAAGAAAGCGCGCTTTAGCTTCCCGCCTAATCGTTTGGTCGAACTGATATCCGGCTTACCATTTTTAGCTATTGTATCCAGGTATCGGTAATCTTGCGGACCAAAATTAATTGACTGTAAATGCACGCTATAAAATCTGAATGTATTATTACCCTTCCTGATGTCTACATATAAACATTGGTTACCACTATTACGCTGAGACAGCTGGATCATGCCCTTAGCAATAATAGGGTATTTGGAAAAGATACCTATACCATAAACTTCTTCATTATTACCTTCAAAGTTTTCTACATAAAAGTTATCAGAACCTACTATCCGTTTAATAGAATCGGTCATGGCAAACTGCCCGCGCTTGCGGCTGTAATATTCTTGTATGCCTATCACATCGGGTTGTTTGTCGGCTATAATGCTCAATATTTCGTGTTTGGTTGGAATGTCCTTAGCCGCGCCATATTTTTTAAAGCTATGAACATTATAAGTCATCAGCCTGATAGAATTAGGATCTGACGGTTTAGGCAAATTGCTGTTACCGGGATGCAAGCCTACATTGCTTTTGAAAACGCCGAAGCCAACAACAATGCCGATAACCGACAACAGCACCAGCCAGCTTTTACGCAGCAACCAGTAAAAAATTAACAATACATTAAAGAGTAACAAAGGCAAATAAGCCAGTCCAAAAAAAGCAACGATCCAGGTTTTACGCGGATCTGTAATTGGGGCAAGGTAAGAAATAAGCAAAGCCAGGCATAAACCGCAGTTTATCCATAAAAAGAATTTATCAATTAGGGTTAACTTACTTTTTTTCTTTGCCTTCATTTTTTGCTGGCGCGAAATAGTATTTCTTTTTCCTGCTTGCTCAGGTTTTCGTATCCGGTTGTCGAAATCTTATCCAATATACGATCTATTTCTTCCTGTCGCGGCGTGTCGCTATTATTTATGTCGCGATTGGTCGACGCCACTTTTAGTTTTGATCTCTTCTTAAATATTCCGGCTATGGCGCTTATCCAGTCGCGGCCTTTTTGTAGCTGATTTACATATACAAAACCCATCAATGCGCCGCCCAGGTGCGCAATTTCGCCGCCGGCATTAGACCCTTTAATGCCCCAAAAGCCCATCACCACATAAAAAATCGCTATCCACTTTAATTTAATAGGGACAACGCCAAAAAACATAATAGTATAGTTAGGGGCGATGGTAGCCGCGCCGGCAATAATAGCCATTACACTAGCCGATGCTCCAACAACCGTTGCAACCATGTACACCCCGTTATGCGTAAACATAGGAAACAGGTTATAGCTGGCTACAAACAGTACAGCCCCGGCAAATCCGCCTAATAAATATAGGCCCAGAATACGCTTGTCGCCCAAAAACTCTTCAAAGATCTGCCCCATCCAATATAACCAAAGCATATTGAATAATATGTGCCATATACCGTCATGCATAAACATGTAGGTTAGCGGTGTCCAGAAATGGGTAAGCAGGTGTGGTAAATACGAAGGTAAAGTCAGATAACTATAAGCCAGTACAGATACATTATCAGTGGTAAATAGCAAACTTTCAATGATAGACGTAACACTGATAGCCAGAAATACCAAAACGTTAATGCCAATAAGCAGGTACAGTTTACTGCCCGACTTAAACACCTTGTAATATATATTTTGCCAAAAACCCATACTCAATAAAATCCTCTGTTATATAAAATTACGCGGGCCCTGCAGTTTCCACAATTTCACCAATATAAAGCCTATGATAGCGCCGCCAATATGGGCAAAGTGTGCCACATTATCGCCACCAAACTGACCAATACCCATTGATATCTCTATGATAACATACACCGGAATAATATATTTTGCTTTAACCGGTACCGGGATAAACAGGATCATCAGCTCGGCGTTAGGGAAGATCATTCCAAAAGCTATTAATACGCCAAAAATCGCTCCTGATGCACCGACCATCGGCGTGTGAAATATATCATAGAGTTTTTGGGCGTTGTCGCCATACTGCAGATAAGATGATTCTAACTCGGGGAATGGTATATTAAGATGCCCGGTGATAGCATGTACCTCAAAAGCTTGCACGATCATCTGGAAAACCACCGCGCCAATGCCGCAGATAAAGTAAAAGCCCAGGAACTTTTGCGAGCTCATGGTATACTCTAAAATGGCGCCGAACGAGTATAGTGCAAACATGTTAAAAAGAATATGCTCCCAACCGCCATGCAAAAACATATAGGTTATTAACTGCCATGGCCTGAACATAGGCGAGTTAAAATAATAAACGCCAAAGTGCTCGCCAACCGGGTCAGCGGTGCCCGCGAAACCGTGGCTATAATATAGCGATACGCAAAAACATAGTATATTAATAATTAAAAGGTTCTTTAAAACCGGCGGCAGGTTAGAAAACGGTGATTGCATGTATGTATAAATATTTTATCTGCGGATGTTATTTTTCAAACCGCTCCAATAGTTCATTTAATGTAAAGGTACTAATTACAGGCTTGCCATTTAACGCCACGTTTGGCATCTGGCAGGCAAATAGCTGATCTGTCAGCTGGTTCATTTCCTCGGCCGATAGTTTGGTGCCGGATTTGATAGCGGCGTTACGGGCAAGCGACCGCGCCAGGTTATCGCGCTTGTCTAATTTTAATATGGTTTGGTTGTTTTTAAATCCTTCTAATAAATGCTCTAATAATTCGTGCTCCCCTACATTGTTTAGGTCCGCAGGGATACCATCTACTATCACGGTGTTCTTTCCAAATTCGCGGATATCAAACCCCAGTGCACGGATATCAGGCATCAGCTCTTTCAATAACTCAAAATCGGCCCCGTTTAGTGTGAGCGATTGCGGGAACAAGCTTTGCTGACTAACACCCGAATGGTTTTCCAGTTGATGCAAAAATCGCTCGTACAAAATACGCTCATGCGCCGCCTGCTGATTGATCAGCATAAAACCAGATTTAATTTGCGACATAATAAAACGGTTATGCACCTGGAAAAACTGTTTGTCGCTTGATTTTGCTATTTCCTGCTCGTTAACCGTTACGCTTTGTTCGGCATGTAGCTCGGTTTGCTCGGCGGATGTGTCCCGTTTGGCAATCTCATATAAGGTATCCCAATTTTGGGGGATAGGGTTAATACGATTGCTGCGATCAGAATAATTACCGCCACCACCATTGCCGCCCGATTGCCTTTCAAACGGAATCTCACGGTCGGTTTTGGCAAAAGGGTTAAAATTTGGATTGAAAGCAATCACCGGCGCTACAATCTCCTCAAATGGTTTTGGGGTGATGAGGTGCTCAATGCTATTCTCCTGGTCAAAATCCAGGCTTGGCGTAATGTTATATCGGCCCAAAGAACGTTTTACCGCCGACCGGATAATGGCATAAATAGCCTTCTCGTCCTGGTATTTTATTTCTGTTTTGGTGGGATGTACGTTGATATCAATTTTTGAAGGATCGATATCAATAAATAACACATACAGCGGATAGGTATCGTCAGGCAACAACTCTTCAAAAGCTGTCAGCACCGCATGGTTCAGATACGGGTCTTTGATAAAGCGGTTGTTCACAAAGAAAAACTGCTCGCCGCGGGTGCGTTTGGCAAACTCGGGCTTGCCCACAAAACCACGCAGATTGATGATCGTAGTATCCTCTTCAACCGGCACCAGGCGCTGGTTATAATTATTACCAAACAGGTGAATAATACGCTGCTTTAAGGTAGTCGCCGGCAAATGGTAAACCTCCTGCCCGTCATGGTGCAACGTAAAAAACACCTCCGGATGCGCCAGGGCCACGCGCTGAAACTCGTCTATAATATGACGCATCTCTACCGGGTTACTTTTTAAAAAGTTACGGCGGGCCGGTATGTTGTAAAATAAGTTTTTAACGGATATAGAGCTGCCGGCAGCAGTAGAGCACGGCTCCTGCTTGATTACTTCCGACGCTTCAATCGTTATATGACTACCCAGCTCATCTTCATGACGGCGCGTTTTTAATTCAACCTGTGCAATTGCCGCTATCGAAGCCATAGCCTCGCCCCTGAAACCCATGGTACGGATAGCAAACAGGTCCTCGGCTTTTTTTATTTTGGAGGTAGCGTGGCGCTCAAAGCACATACGTGCATCGGTACCGCTCATGCCGCAGCCATTATCTATCACTTGTATTAGCGCTTTGCCGGCATCCTTCACAATCAATTGGATCTTATCCGCCCCGGCGTCAATAGCGTTCTCTATCAGTTCTTTTACTGCGGATGCCGGTCGCTGCACCACTTCGCCGGCGGCGATCTGGTTAGCTACTGAATCTGGTAAAAGCTGAATTATATCTGACATTTATTAAATTTCCCTTCAATTACTTTTGCGCTGCTAAATTAGCTAATTAACGGCACAAGTTTGTATTTTGCACTAACAAACACCTACCTATGAAACTGATCACATTGCTGCTGTTTTTACTGCCGGTTAGCGCAATTTCACAGAACTTTAGTTATAACCAGGGCGGTACCAGCCAAAAAAACTATTACCAGGAAATACCTTATCTTAATATTAACGGCAAAATATTTGTCGATGTGGAGATAGCCGGTGGCAAGCATCGCTTTTTATTGGATACCGGCGCACCAACCGCAATCAGTAACGAACTGGCGGCGCAGATTGGCGCTAAAGTAATTAACCAATCTACCATTCATGATACCTTTCACCGTACCAACCCGGTAACTACGGTACAGGCAAATGGCATAAAGCTGGGAGACATTACATTTGACCAGATCCCGGCTATTACCGTAATGTCCGATCTTTATACCTGTTTTGGAGCCGATGGGGTTATAGGCAGCAACTTATTGCGCAATTCTATCGTCAGTATCGATAGTAAGCGGCATATGATCATCCTTACAGATCAAAAGAAAAAGCTGGCGCTCAAGTCAAAGAATAGTGTTGACATGATAACCAACGTCGGTGTACAAAGCGATCCGCAGATAAAAATCGTCCTTAAAAACAAACTTACACTCACCATCCCATTTGATAGCGGCGATAACGCCTTTTTGCGCATCGATGATAAAACTGTAAGGGATTTACGGCAATATACCTTATTTGATACCCTGGCAAAAGGTTACGGGGCCAGCGCAATGAGTATGTTCGGCATGCAGCAGGCCGATATAAAACACCTTTATAAAGTAGTTTTTTTTACCGTTGGGAATGGCCGTTTTGATAATCTGATCATCGAAAGTAACAAGGAGGTCATCCCGGCGATTGGCAGCAAATTGTTAGCGTATGGCGTAGCGACCCTCGACTTCATCCACAGCAAATTTTACTTTGATGCCTATCAGATCGAAACAGATCTTTCAGAAAAACAGTGGCCGCTCAGGCCTACTTTTGTTGGCAAACTCATTATAGGCGTAGTATGGGACAAGGCTAGTGACATTGTAAAGCAAGGCGAGCAAATCATTGCCATTGATGATAGGGATTATAGCAATGCCACATTATGTGAGCTATTGAATGACACTCCCCCGCTTTACGGCAAAGAGCAAGCTACACTCACCCTTAAAAATGCCCAAGGCGAGATCCGTAAGGTAACCATTAAAAAAGAATGAAAGCTATGAAACTAATCACATTACTGCTTTTGTTGCTCTCTTTAGGCGCTTTTGCGCAAACTGGTACCTACAACCAGGGTGGACCGGCTCAAAAAAATTATTATTGCGAAATACCATTCGAGAATATATATGGCAAGCTGTTTTTAAACGTCGAGCTAGCCGGCAAAAAGCATCGTTTTTTATTTGATACCGGTTCGCCCGTGTTCGTAACTCCCGAATTGGCTGCCGGGCTTAAAGCTAAGGTGCTCACGAAAGCTGCATCTACCGATGCTTATATGCATACCGACACCTCAATCGTAGTCCAGGTTAATGGCATTAAGCTGGGTGACATTACTTTTAATGGGATTCCGGCAATCTCAGCGTCTCCGGATTTTTATAAATGTTACGGGATAGATGGGGTAATTGGCAGCAACCTGTTACGCAAGTCCATCGTTAGTATTGATAACAAACGGCATGTTATCATCCTTACTGATCAGGCAGATAAACTTCACCTCGACCCCAAGAATAGTATGCCGTTTTCGTTCAAAGAAGGTCCGCAAAGCGATCCGGTTATTCATATGGTTATGGCCAATAAACTCGATCGGAATAACCCCATCAACATCAATATTCCGTTTGATACCGGCGACGAGGATTTTATAAGAATTGGCGATAACGAAGTTTCACAACTCAATAAATATAGCGTATTTGATACCTTAGCCAAAGGCTACGGCGCCAGCGCATTAAGTTATGGCGGTTTGCAGGACGCAGCCACTAAGTATCTTTACAAGGTGGCGCCATTTATGGTAGGTAATGCGCAGTTTTACAACCTGACCATAGAAAGCAATAAGGAGACAATACCGGCCATTGGAAGCAAGCTATTGAATTATGGGACGGTTACGCTGGACTACATCAACGAAAAATTTTATTTTGATGCCTATACCACGGTAAATGATCTGACCGAAAAGCACTGGCCCGTCGACCCCGCTTTCGTAAACAATAAATTTATAATCGGGATGGTTTGGGATCAGGCCAGGCTGCTGTTAAAACCAGGCGAACAGATCATGGCGGTAAACGATAAGGATTGCAGTAATATTACCATGTGCGACCTGCTGCAAAGCGGCCCTGGTTTGCATGCCGATGACCTGGCCACACTAACGCTTAAAAACGCCAAAGGCGAGATCCGCAAGGTAACCATCAGGCGGCGGTAGCCTGGCCCCGTAATATTTAAGATACTGGCCTAACTTTCTTCTGCTCCGGTTGTATATACTTTATATTTACAGCACATTACCACCGTATGAAGAAATTATGGCCCCTGCTGTTGCTTTTTGTAGCAGCCTGTAAGCAAAAGGAGTACAATGCCGATCTGTTTGTAAAAAATGCGGTAGTTTATACTGTCGACAGCGCGTTTACTGTAACCAATTCATTTGTGGTTGATGGCGGGAGGATTGTGGCAGTTGGCGATTCGACTACTTTATCCGAAAAATATCTGGCCCGCGAGGTGATTGATGCCCGGGGCAAAACCGTTTATCCGGGTTTTATAGATGCACATGCTCACTTCCTGGAATATGGACTGGGTCTGCAACAAGTAAATCTGAAAGAGCTGAAAAGCTGGCAACAGGTACTGGATTCGGTTAAAGAGTACGCTACAAAAAACCCTGAAGGTTGGGTGGTGGGCAATGGCTGGGATCAGAATTTATGGGTCGGCAGTAAATTTCCGGATAAAACTAAGCTGGATGCGCTATTCCCGGTGCGCCCTGTAATTTTGAACCGGGTTGACGGCCATGGCGTTATTGTAAACCAGGCTGCTTTAAATATAGCCGGTATTAAGCCCGGGCAAACCATACCCGGAGGCGAAATTGAAACCGTAAACGGCAAGCTTACCGGCGTTTTATTGGATAATGCGGTAGGCATTGTCACCCGCAAGATCCCCGATCCCAGCGATACACTGATTACCAATGCGCTACTAGCCGCCCAGCGCAATTGCATTGCCGACGGTTTAACCACCGTTGACGATTGCGGGTTACCTTATACCATGGTAAATACCATTTCAGAACTACAGCACCGCGGCTCGTTAAAAATGAGGATGTATGTACTGCTATCTGATCGCCAGGAAAACTATGATTACTTATTTAAACGCGGTGTATACAAAACTCCGGGATTGGACGTGCGCGGCTTTAAAGTTTATGCTGACGGCGCGTTGGGTTCGCGTGGGGCAGCATTATTAAAGCCCTATTCAGACCAGGCTAACTGGAATGGCTTTTTACGCAACAATCAAAAACATTTTGCAGATGTGGCCATGCTTATCGCTGCCAAAGGTTTTCAGATGGCTACCCATGCCATTGGCGATTCGGCCAACCGGGTAATGCTGAAAATATATGCCAGCGTACTAAAAGGCAAGAATGATCGCCGCTGGCGGATAGAGCACTCGCAGGTAATTGCTCCCGAGGATCTGGATATGTTTGGTAAATATAATATCATCCCATCGGTACAACCTACGCACGCTACTTCTGACATGTACTGGGCGGGCCAGCGCCTGGGGCCAAAGCGTTTAAAAACAGCCTATGCTTATAAACAACTGCTGGCGCAAAACGGCTGGCTGCCTTTAGGTACCGATTTCCCGGTAGAGGATATTAACCCGCTTTATACTTTTTATGCCGCAGTGGTACGCAAAGATCTAAAGGGCTTCCCGGCCAAAGGTTTCCAGATGGAAAATGCCTTAACCCGCGAAGAAGCATTAAGAGGCATGACAATATGGGCGGCAAAAGCTAACTTTGAAGAGAAAGAAAAAGGCAGTATTGAGGTGGGTAAATATGCCGACTTTGTCATTACCGACAAGGACCTGATGAAAGACAATAGCGCCGATTTGCCAAAGATCAAAATATTAAAAACCTATATAAACGGAGAAAAAGTATATGAAAGAAAATAAGCTGAATTGCTTAATATTATTGCTACTGGCATTTACCTTATTTAATTCTGCATGTGCGCAAACCTCCGGTCAGGCCTATTTAAAAGAAGAGAAGCTTGTCGAGAAATCGACCGTGCTTTTAAACAACGAAGACTACCTGGTACCGCTGCGAAACATTGGTAATCTAAAAATCGTCAGCATGCATTTGTCAAACCCATATGCGCGGGCTTTTGATAGTTTGCTGAATAAATACACAAAAGTTACCTCGCTTGATATTGCTGATCATACAGGCCGCACGGTATCTAATCTTAAGACTGATATCCGTTTATACAATACACTTATTATCCAGGTTACCGAGGCCGATTTGAGCAGTACTACGCTGATGCAACTCATCACCGATCATCAAAAAAAGAAAAATATAATTGTAGTTTATTGGGGCAAATCATCAGGTTTGTCAAAGCTAGATGAGATTACCGCCCCTATCCTTTACTCCGAAAAAGCAACTGACGTAGGAGCACAATTTGCGGCACAGGCTATATTCGGTGGTGTGGCTATCACCCAAAAACTAACTGAAAATATCAATCCGCATTATAAATCAGGGATGGGTTATCTCACTGAGAAAACCCGCCTGGAATATACGGTGCCCGAGGCCGTCGGCATTAACAGCAGTAACCTGCAGGACATCGACAAAATAGCCCGCGAAGCGATGGACGAGCATGCTACGCCGGGTTGTGTAGTTTTAGTAGCAAAGGATGGCAAAGTGATCTTCAACAAGGCCTACGGTTATCACACCTATGCAGCCGATGCGCCTGATAAGCTGACCGATATTTTCGATATCGCTTCCATGACCAAGATCTCGGCTACCACAATGGCTACAATGCAATTATATGACGAGGGCAAGTTAAACCTTGACTCTACCATCGCCAATTATTGGTCGGTTACTAAAAATACCAATAAAGCCGGATTGAAACTACGCGAGATCTTGACGCACCAGGCCGGCTTGATCCCGGATATCCCTGGTTTTGACCGGATAAAACCTGCCGATCATATCGCTGACTCATCTGCAGCTTACCCGATAAAGGTTAATAACGGTTACTTTCTGCGTAAAAACTATTATACCGATATCATGCTGCCGGCTATGCTCAACTCGCCACTAAAAACGCGCGGGCAATATGTGTACAGCGATTTGAGCATGATCTTTATGCAACAGGTAGTGGAGAATATCACTAAAACACCTTTGCAGGATTATGTACAGCAGCAATTTTATACCCGGCTAAGCATGCAGACCGCAGGCTTTTTGCCGCTTTACCGTTTCTCGCCGGATAGGATTATACCATCAGAGGATGAGCAGGAGTATCGCCACTCTGAATTGATAGGTTATGTCAACGATCCAACGGCTGCTTTAATGGGTGGCGTAGCAGGCCATGCGGGGGTGTTTGCCAGTGCAAATGACATTGCTATACTTTACCAGATGGTATTGAACAAAGGTATTTACGGTGGCGATGTATTCTTTAAGCCAGAGACAGTTGATCTGTTTACCGCCAAGCAATCGGCTGTTAGTCGCCGTGGCTTAGGTTTTGACCGTTGGGACCCGATACCCGAGCATCATTATCCGTCGGAATTAGCATCGCCCGAAAGTTATGGCCATACCGGCTATACCGGCACCTGCGTTTGGGTCGATCCTAAATATAACCTGGTATACGTATTCCTGGCTAACCGTTGTTACCCAAAAGTGGGCAGTAAATTGGGGAGTTTGAATATTCGCCCAAGAATACAGGATGTTGTTTACAAGGCCATTGCTAAAGGAAAGTAATTAACCCAACTTGTCATTTCGAAATCAGAGCACCTGATTAAACTCCAGCCGTTCTCCATCGGGCCCGGTAATATTAAAATACTTACAGCCGTTTTTCCAAAACTGCAAAAACACCGGCTCGGGTTCTATAATGTTAAAGCCGCCGTGTTGCATTATAGCGTAAGCTTCGTCAATATCGGCCACGTCAAAAGCAACGTGGTCAATATGGCCGTCTTTGCGGGCGGCAATTTCAGGTAAGATAGCAGCAGGCATTTGGTATAGTTCAATGATCATGTTATGACGCTTCATCATCACACAAGTACCTTGCTCGCCGTTATGGTCGAAATGCCTTTCCATCACATTTAAGAAACCAAGCCTGCTGTAAAACGAAGCGGAATTTACCACATTGGTTACCGGTATGCCTATATGCTGTATGGCTTTGATATCGAGCTTTATTGCTGTTTCCATTTTTGAAGGTATTACTAAATAACGGCAAAAAGGAGGTGTAGTGTTTTCCTTAACAAATTAATATTACAAAATGCAAACACTTAATCGCCAAATTGCTGTTAAACTTGCATAATTAATTATCACAACAAGCCAGATCTACCTTAAATGAAAATCGGAATTGTCTGTTACCCAACCTTTGGTGGTAGCGGTGTTGTAGCAACCGAGCTGGGCAAGGCCCTGGCCGATAACGGTCACCAGGTGCATTTTATCACCTATAACCAGCCTGCCCGCCTGGATTTTTTCTCTGAAAACCTTTTTTACCACGAAGTTTCGGTATCTAAATATCCACTATTTGATTACCCGCCATATGAGCTTGCCCTGGCCAGCCGATTGGTAGATGTGGTGCGTTTTGAGAAACTGGATATTCTGCATGTACATTACGCTATTCCGCATGCTTCGGCTGCGTTTATGGCTAAACAGATCTTGCTAACCTACGGCATCTATATCCCGGTAGTTACTACGCTGCACGGTACAGATATTACGCTGGTAGGTAAAGACCGCACCTACAAACCGGTGGTTACTTTTTCTATCAATAAATCTGACGGTGTTACCGCCGTTTCTGAGAATCTAAAGAAAGACACTTACGAGTTTTTTGATATTGAGAACGATATCCGGGTGATCCCTAACTTTATCGACCTAAAACGTTTTAACCTGCAGGCGAAGGACCACTTTAAAAGAGCCATAGCGCCCGAGGGCGAAAAAATACTGATCCACACGTCCAACTTCCGTAAAGTAAAACGTACAGATGATGTGGTAAGGATCTTTGCCAGGATCCGCGAAAAGATCCCCTCAAAATTATTAATGGTGGGCGACGGCGGCGAGCGCAGCGATTGCGAGCAATTGTGCCGCGATTTAGGAGTTACTGACGATGTACGCTTTTTGGGTAAACAAGATGCTATTGAAGAGATTCTTTCGGTGTCTGATCTGTTCCTGATGCCGTCGCAGTCTGAAAGTTTTGGTTTGGCAGCGTTAGAAGCCATGGCTTGCAAGGTACCCGTAATCAGTTCGAACGCCGGCGGTTTACCTGAACTGAATGTAGATGGTGTAACCGGTTACCTGAAAGATATTGGCGATGTGGAGGGCATGGCAGAAAAATCAATCTATATTCTGAGCGACGAGGCCCGTTTAGCAACGTTTAAAGAAAATGCTTTGGCCCGTGCTAAAGAGTTTGACCTGGCTAAGATTTTGCCAGTGTATGAGAATTACTATCTGGAGGTGATTGAGAAAAGTAAGGCGACTCAATAATATCCTGACAACCGTTTGGCTAAAGCCAAATTATTGTGTCTTAAGTTCCGTTGGCTAAAGCCAACGGCAATGAATAATGGATGATAATAGTTGCTTTCTAAGATCAAACTATTTCATTGCCGTCCCATTTATGGGATGGATACACAAACAAATCCAATTGGCTTTAGCCAAACTTTACGCGTTAGTCCGGATTTGCAATCCACCTATAACAAATCCGTCATTGCGAGGTACGAAGCAATGATGCGGCGGAGAGAACGCAAACGAAATTATGCCCCCTTACATCTTCAACGGATACGTATTAAACAGCAAAGACACCGCTGTGGATGGCCCGAAACTACTCTTAGGCTTCGGTGCTTCCTCAATATTACGCGTCGCCCATTTGGTTTGGATAATGCCATGGCTGTTACGGTTATTGTAGGCTACCTTGGCATTCAGGTCCAGCCAGTCCACTAAATCTGTGTTGCCTGTCTCTTGTGTGTATTTACGGGCATAGCGCACAAAAATTCCTTTAAAGCCCGGCAGGTCGCCGCCGTTTTCTTCGTTATTCATCACCTTGCCCTTGTAAATGCTATCGCGGGTAAACTGTGCTATTTTTTTAGCTTCCTGCAAATAACTGGCTTCTTTGGTGTGTTTGTACAACATGGTTGCCGCACCTAAAAAAGTTCCTTCATTATAAGTAAAGCTCACATTACTGGTTCTGAGCAAGCCGGTTCTTTTATTAATATCGACATTGTCTTTCACCTTGCCGGTAGCCATATTTAACAGGTAAATTTTAGACCAGCTATATAACGCAATTGCCTTATCATAATAAGTACTGTCGCCGGTTGCCTCGCCTAAATAGCAGGCAGCCACAGCTGCAGGGCCTTCAATACAAGCGTTCTTAGATGTCTTGCCCTGGTACCAGATCAAACCGCCGCCATAGGTGTTGTTAAAAGCGCGTTTATACATTTTATCGTATTGATCTTTGGCTTTATCTAAATAGATCTTATTACCGGTTAACAAATATCCGCGAACGCTAAATAGCACCGCCCAGGTAATATCGTCGTTAAAATCATTGTACATCCAGTCTTCTTTATGGTTTTTGATGAAGTTGGTGTACAGCGTAGCAAATTTGTCTTTGTATTTAGGGTCCTTAGTTACCTCGTAAGCATCAAGTACCGTCTCCATCATTTCGGCCTGGTCCCAAAAACCTTTGTGGGCTTCTACCTGGTAGCCATTGTACCAATCGTCGAAAGCCATAGTCGCGGTAGCTAAAGTTGGCGCAACTTCTTGTGCTAGTTCTTTTTTAAATATCCATTTCTGCGCATCTGTTTTAGAAGATGTCGCCAGTTTAATTGGAGCGCCGTCGACAGAACTGCCTGCATTCAAGGCAAACTTTGGATTAGCCGCTGATTGCAAGATATAAGCACCGCCACTGGCTTTAACAATCACCCATTTGGTGTCATCGCCATTGGTATCATCACTTTGATCTAAAGTAACCGAATCAGCAGGGGCCGCTATTATGTGCAGCAGTTTTCCGCTACCTACATTGGTTAACGTATACGTATTTTTCTTAACCAGTTTAACTATCCAGCGTTGCGCGTCAGATTTGGTATCGGTCCAGGTATCCACCGTTGCGCCGTTATCAACAGACGAATTAGCTACATCCAGCATCTTGTTTGCCGCTTTTGCTTTCAACGAATAAATAGTGCCTGAGGTAATGCCGCCGGTTTGGGCAAAGCTGATAGCGCTGCTTGCCAGCAGGGTGATGGTAGCTAAAGCGCGTAGGTAAGATCTCTTCATAATTGGGATAATTAATAGTTACTCAGGCAATAATCTCCATAAAAATCAACTTAAACTGCAATGTTTTGAAGATGTTACATAGCAAACGATTGCATAAATTTATTTAACATTAAAACATTTTGCACCCGCTTTGAATTAATTGTTTGCACCTACAATGGTGACCTGTTTAATTGGAAAATAAACTACGCATAGCCCTGTTGGGCGGCGGGCCAAGCGCCCTTTTTATGTTAAAGCGATTTGTTGATGCCGGCAACGCCAACCTGCTCATAGACATTTATGAAAAAAAGGACCAGTTAGGTTTAGGCATGCCCTATAGCCCTGAGGGTGCCAGGGACGAGCACGTAACCAATACTTCGGGCAACGAGATCCCGGAGCTGGTAACCCCGGTGGCCGACTGGGTGAAAACCGCACCCGAAAGCCTGGAGCAACATTTCAACATCAGCCCTGAAACCTATAACGACTATAAAGTTTTACCACGCCTGTTTTTTGGTCAATACCTGAAGGACCAATTTAAATTACTTTGCGATATGGCCAATGGCATGGGCATAATGGGACAGATCCATTTTAATTGCGCCGTAACCGACATTATTGATCACCCTGAACAGAAAATTGTAGCGATAGAAATTAATGGCGATAGGCACGCAGAATACGACCGCGTCATCATCTGTACCGGCCACACCTGGCCTAAAAAACACGAAGGTAAAGTCCGGGGATATTTTGATTCACCTTATCCGCCTGCAAAACTGAATATTAAGTCTAATGAACCGATTGCCATCAAAGGCTCATCGCTTACTGCGGTTGATGCGGTGCGTACGCTGGCTCGTGCCAATGGCGAATTTTGGATAGATGCCAATGGTGTGCGTCATTTTAAAGTAGCCGATGATAGTGCAGGCTTCAAATTGCTCATGCATTCGCGCGATGGATTGTTGCCCGGTATAAGGTTTCATTTGGAAGACCCGCATTTATCTAAAGATGGAACGCTAACCAAAGCGCAGCTACAACAGCATCGCCAAGCAAACGGCGGCTTTATATCACTGGATATTTTGTTCGAGGAGAATTTCAAGCACATCATTCTTAAAAAACATCCCGAAGTTTATGCAAAGATCAAAAGCATGAACCTTGAAGCTTTTGTTGAGCTGATGATGGGCATGCGCGAACACACAGAGCCGTTCCGCTTGTTTAAAGCAGAGTATGACGAAGCCGAACGATCCATCAAAAAGCGCGAATCGGTTTTTTGGAAGGAGTTGCTTGCTATTTTAAGCTTCAGCATGAACTATCCGGCTAAATATTTAGCTGCCGAGGATTACCTGCGGTTTGAAAAAACATTGATGCCTTTGATCTCTGTAGTCATTGCATTTATCCCCCAAAGCGCATCCGAAGAATTGATGGCTTTGCATAGCGCCGGTGTGCTGGATATTATAGCCGTGGGCCATGACAGCCATGCCGATGCGGGGCCTGAGCACGGGGCGACATATCATTACCATGGCAAAGCGGTGCACTTTAACACGTTTGTAGATGCTACCGGGCAACCGCATTTGGCGTTTGAGGATTTGCCTTTTAAAAGTTTGCTGAAGAAACAAACGGTTAGCCCGGCCCGGTTAAAGTTCAGGATTGCGGATGCCGCCAAAGCCACCGATCAAACCAAAATAGAAACCGATACCCAGGGCAATGATTGCCTGCGTGTACCCGGCATAGCTATTAATGACGATTATCAACCTGTTGATGAAAACGGCACGGTGAACCCGCGTATTTATATGATGGCGGTTCCGTATATTGGTGGTTTTAATCCGGATTACTCGGGGCTTGATTTTTGCGAGTCGGCCTCAGAGGTTATCATTAAAAGCATCTTAAAATAATGGATCAGCAACCGTTAAAACTATACTTATTACTACTAGGCTCAAAAGCGCCGGGGCGTCATGTAGAGCAGCATGATTTTTTCTTTGGGATAGCCCCATCGCTTAAGGACCTGATACCAAACATCAAAGCTTTTTGGCGCGGTGCGGCGGGCAATCTGCACATTGATGGTTTCCGCGAAGTGAATCATGTAGATGGGTACCGCATTGAGGCCTTGCTAAGAGATGAAACGACTGTCGAGTCGCCGGAAAGCTTATTCTTTATCAATTTAGGCGGCTATACCGTCGGTCGTTTAGAAGAACAACACTACGTAATTTTAAGTGTAAATAAAGATCGCGGCCAGGCTATTCAAAACGCTAAAAAAGCAGTCTTTTTTAAAACAAATACTATCGCCGATAACAAAAATGCCAACGCGCATATCGACGATAAATATGGCATTGATGTGGACGATATTTATAACATCGCCGAAATGTTGTCGCCGGCACAAAAGGCGAAGTATCATATTAAGATAACGCCTGAGAAAGGTTTACCTGAGGACGAGATTCATCTGGGGTATTTTAGGTTGGATAAGCTATAATAACCCTTTCTGTCATTGCGAGCGAAGCGCGGCAATCGCGAACTTTGCTCCTTGCGATTGCCGCGCTTCGCTCGCAATGACAGATTTTTTTGCCTATTGCACCGACGGCGGTGGCACCTTCACACCCCAGGCTTCATTCGGCTTGCTGCCCATTCTAAGCACTAGCTTACCACCCTTCATTAACTCGTCCCGGTACAGCCAACAGTTATTAAGTGGCTTGCCGTTAAAGCTGGCTGATTGAATATAAACATTAGTCTTAGAATTATTAATAGCTTGAATATTCAATTTCTTACCATTACCCAGCGCAATATTGGCACTGTTAAATACCGGGCTGCTCAACTCCACAATAGGCCGAAAATCTGTGAAACCTTTCACGTCGAACAATCCCAGCGAAGCCATTACGTACCATGAACCTAACTGACCCTGATCTTCATCTTGCCCATAGCCGTAACCATGAATGGGTTCTATACCATAAAACTCGTCGCAAATGGCGCGGGTCCATTTTTGGGTGAGCCAGGGTTTGCCCGAGAAGTTGAATAGCCAGCTGGTATGCAGGCAAGGTTGGTTGCCATGGTTGTATAATGATTTGATACCCGCAAAAGCATCGATAGTTTTACCACCACTGAAACCGTCATTTTCTGAGGTTTCAAAGATATTATTCAGGCGAGTGTTAAATTCATCCTTACCTACTGCATCAACCAGTCCTTTCGGATTTTGCGGGACGAAATAAGTGTACTGAATAGCATTCCCCTCCTGGAACCCGCGCCAAGGCTCGGCAGGGTCAAACTTGTCTATGAAAGAGCCGTCTGCACGTTTAGGACGCATCAGTTTTTGATCTTTATCGAAAATGTAGCGCCAGCCGTTGGAGTTTTTGATGAGTAATTTGTAGTCATCTGTCTTACCTAAATTCTTCGCCATCTGTGCGGCAGCAAAAGCGCTGAAGCTATATTCTAACGTATGCGACGCCGAGAAATGCGAGCCGGTCGAATCCGTATTATAATCCCCATCCAGATAAGGCGAGTAACCATATTTTACAAAAGCATCCACGTCCATTTTACCCGAGCCTTCTTTACGGTCCTTGCCCGATAACTCATTAGCCCGGATAGCCTGGTAAGCCAGATTAACATCGTAATCGCGAATACCAACCTGGTAAGCGGCTGCGATAGTGAGTCCCACAAAGTTAGTACCCACACCTGATACAAAATTACTGTTGGCAATGCCGTCGCCAAACCAGCTGCGCTCTTTGTAGATCTCTAATTGGGTATGCACATAATCATTATAATGGCTTGGGTAAGCCAGTGCCCATAATTGGGTTAGGTTCCAGTAGGCACCCCAAATAGCATCGGTGTTATAAAAGTTATAGCTAAAGCGGCCCTGTTTATCTTTTGGCAGGCGACCAATAGTCCCATCATGTCTTGGGAATGAACCATTAACATCATTGGCAATACCTCGCCCCAATAAACCATGAAACAAACCAGTATAAAATTTCACTTTGCTAACGCGATCTCCGCCTTGCACCATGATCTTGCCCAATTCGGTGCGCCAGGTGGCTTGTGCCTGTTGTTTGGCTTTATCGAAAGTTAAGCCTGTTGCCTCGGCCGCCAGGTTGGCTTTAGCATTGGCGATGGAGGTATAGGATAATCCTACCTTCAGCTCAATTGCCTCATTAGCCTGCGTTTTATAATTCAGGAAGATACCGGCGCCTTTCCCTTTGGCTTCTTTTGATTGTTGCTTTATTCCCTCGTTATTAAACGAGCCGACAGATGCCGGTGCTTTACTTACCTCGCCATAAAAACACATTTGCACCTGCCCGTCCGGATCGTACTTTTTAACGTATTTGGGATAGGTAATTACATAACCCTCAAAGTGCGTAGCGTCGGTCATTTTTACACCGGCGTCGCGTACCTCGCCGCTTTCGCCTTGTGTGTTTCCGATATCGAAGATAATGCGCGAGCGATCATTCTTCGGGAAAGTATAGCGATGAAAACCGACGTGTTTGGTAGCGGTTAGCTCGGCAGTAATATGGTAATCATCCAACAAAACTTTATAATAGCCAGGTTGCGCTATTTGATTTTTACGATCAAAATGCGAGCGGTAACCGCTGCCGGGTTTATCCAGTTCTCCGGGTTTTATTTTCAGTTCGCCGGTAGCAGGCATTACGCTCACGCCCCCTACCTGCCATTCGTGGAAATGCACAAAACCCTCAATCGAGTTATGACGGGTATCGTACCCTACAGCTTCCCAACCGCTGGCGTTGCCGTAATGTCCATTGGTTGAAGGCGCCAGTTTAGCCATGCCATAAGGCACTGCAGCCGGCGTGTAAAAGAACCAGCGACTATGCGCCGTGCCGATGTTTGGGTCGACATAACTTAAAACGTCCTGCGCATGCAGGTTGATGGTTGCCAGCGATAATATCGCGATAGCAAAACCTGATCTGATAGCTGTTTTCATAGTTTTAGTTTGCAGCTTTATAAGTTTCTTTCCAGTAATTGTCGATGTCCTCTAACGAGCGCCCTTTTGTTTCGGGAATCAATTTCCAGGTGATCCAAAGCGCAGGCGAACAGCAAATGGCGAACAACCAGAATGTTGCCGACGAACCCAGATCCTGCAACATTAGCGGCGTTAATTGTCCCACCAAAAAGTTTGCGATCCATAATGACAGCGTTGCCAAAGCCATAGCCTTGCCGCGAATGGCATTCGGGAAGATCTCGCCGATAACCACCCAGCAAACCGGCCCGAATGAAAAGGCAAAGCAGGCGATGAAGAGTAAGATAAATATCAAAATCCACGGACCGGTAGTCACTCCCGCCGCAAACAAAATACCAATTACAACCAGGGCAAATACAGCCCCGCCTATCCCTACAAATAACAAGGGACGGCGCCCCCATTTATCTATCGTAAAAATAGCGACGAAAGTAAATACCACGTTCACCAGGCCAATAGTAACCTGGCCTCCTAAAGCGTTGTTCAAAGTAAAACCGGCCTGCTCTAAAATCTTCGGACCATAATAGATCACCGCGTTAATTCCGCATACCTGCGATAGAAAAGGCAGTAACAATCCAATCCACAACGCCCGGCGATAAACCGGTGTAAACAATTCTTTTAATCCGGTTTTGGGATCGCTGCTTTGAGCTTCTTTTACCGCAGCTACTTCGCGGTCGGCAGCTTCCAGGCCGTCTACTTTAATCAAAATCTGTTTGGCTTTTTCTTCCTGCCCATGCAGTAATAACCAACGCGGCGATTCAGGTACCAGCAATAACGACAATAAAAAGATCCCCGAAGGGAAAATACCCAGCCCCAGCATAGCACGCCACACTTCGGTCGAAAATATTTTTTGAGTGCCTGCGCCGCCAAAGGTGTCGCCCGTATGAGCCGCCAGGTAAGCATTGCTAAAATAAGAGATGACGATACCAACCGTTAAAGCCAGTTGATACAGCGATACCATCATCCCACGGTAGCGGGACGGAGAAAATTCAGAAATATATAATGGTGATACCATCGAGGCCACGCCAATGCCCAAGCCACCGATCAATCGAAAGGCGATCAACTGCGAAAACGAAGTCGAGAACGTACACCCTACCGCCGACGCCAAAAACAGCACCGCCGACAGGATCATAATGAGCTTACGGCCATATTTGTCGCTCAGTTTACCGGAGGCGCATACCCCGATGATACAACCCAGTAAGGCACAACTCACAAACCAGCCCTCGTTCACCACGTCCAGGTTAAAATCCTTTTTTACTAAACTCACGGTGCCCGATATTACGGCCGTGTCGAAACCAAATAGAAAGCCACCCAGGGCGGCTACCAGGCAAACCAGGTACAGGTAAATGCTGCTTTGTTTTGTTGTGGTCATATGTGCTTAATCTTTTAAAAATGCTTTAATAACGCGGGCCTTGTTTTTGCCCAAATTGATTAGTGTATAGCTCTTTGCAGCTGCCGGTATTACGAAGGTTTCGGCATAGGCGAAGGCGTGTTTGGCGCCGTTATCTATCTCCAGTAAAACCGACTCGCCCTCTACCAGCATCATTACATGGCAAAGGCCGTCGGTGCTAACGTTTACCTTATTATCAAAATCAATGCGGTGCACATCATAAAAATGCTCGGCATGGGTAGGCAGGTGGATTAGCTCATAACCTTCGCTTTGCTCAATTACGGTTGGGTTTGAAATCAGTTCTTGCTGCACTTTATCGCCTTTACGATCGAACACTAAATTGTTAAAGGCATGGTCGATATTGATAGGGCGCGGATTTCCGTCGAGATCTAAACGCAGCCAATCGTACATCTTAAAGGTGAAGATGTATGGCGTGGCGCTGATTTCCAGCACCAGGTTGTTAGCTCCGGCGCTATGGATCGTCCCGTTAGGGATTAAAAACAAGTCGTGCTTTTTGGCCGAATGCGCCTGTACATAATCGGTAATTTGCAGCTCGGCATTGTTTTTTTGGCTGCCGATTAACGCCTCTTTAAATTCAGCTGGATCAATGCTTTCCTGAAAACCCAGGTATACCGTGGCTTCGTTAGGTTTGCAATCGAGGATATAATAGGTTTCGTCCTGCGTAATAGTCTCACCAAAATTGTCCTGGATATATTTTAAATGCGGATGACACTGGATGGATAGGTTGCCACCGTCGTAAGTATCTAAAAAGTCGAACCGGATAGGGAATTCATCGCCAAATTTATCGGCATGTTTACCCAGCACTTCGCGGTTGTTATGGAACATCAGGAAATCAAAAGATACTTCCAGCACGTTATCTCCGCTTTTAAAGATAATGCCGTTTTCAGGTACAATTAACTCAAACGACCAGGCATAATTCACGGCATCTTTATTCAGTCCGGGGATACGGTTCTTCATCCATTGCCCGCCCCAGGCGCCTGGCTCAAACCATGGCCGCACGCGGATAACGGATTGGGCCATTTGATTTAATCCGGCCGCGAAATCCGCTTTGTGCATCCAATTAATCGTATCGGGCCATTGGCCATCGGCTACGATATCGATTTTATCAAGAATGGCTTTTTTGTGCGCGTTGCACAGCACCCAATCTACAAAGTAAAAGCGTTTATACATTTGGGCCGGCTCAAGCATTTGCGGAGTGCCCAAATTAGTCGCGGTGCCGGCACGCATGCGAAATTGGATCTCGTTTTTGGGTACGTCGATATAGATCAATGGCGCATCCCAACCGGCCAAAGCTGCACCTGTGCCTATGATGATATTAATGTCTGATGATGTATCCGGACGCTGTGATCGCAGTTGTTCTAACTCAAATAAATCCTGTAATTGCAACGTACATTTGGTACCCCAAACAGAAGTTGGTGTACCCAGGAAAGGTTGTACCAGGCCATCAATTTCAGCCGCAGATTTTAGATACCTTGAGGTTTCAATAAAATTTACGCTAAGGCCCTTTTTCTCTATTTCTGCTTTTAAAGCATTTTTTGCCAATCCCCACCATACACCGCCATAGCCGTCAATCACTACGGTTTTTTGCTGCGCGATATATTGGGCTAGCGTGGCATAACCGCTGAAGATCGTGCCATCGGCCAATTTAGTTACGGGGTAAATATTGTATACCTCTCCGTCATTCACATCCTCCAGTTTATCGGGCATGAGATATTGCGTGGTTTTACGCAGTTGGGCGGCTAATTGGGTTTTATTGGCAGATGTATTATTCATTTTTAATTGTTGTAATGTATGTACATATAAACAGGCCTGATTTTGCGAATGATTAATTTTTAAGCCCGGAAAATTTTTAAAACAGCGGTTTATATGCGGTTATGTACAAACATATAAATTAATTAACATAATCATCAAGCGTTTAAAAAACTTATAATTGTAAAAGAATATTATGCGCCACGCTATAGACCATAAAAGCCCTGTCCCACTGCATGCGCAGGCGGAGATCCTTTTGCGGCAAATGATTAGTGAGGACGAGTACCAAAACGGTAAGATTTTCCCAAACGAGATTGAGCTGGCCAAGCAACTGGCTATATCGCGCTCCACCCTTCGCCAGGCTATTAACAAATTGGTTTTTGAAGGATTACTAGTTCGCCGTAAACGTACGGGTACCAAAGTGGCCAAAAGCGTGGTAAGCTCGCGCTCTAACAACTGGCTCAGCTTTTCGCAAGAAATGAAGCTGCGCGGCATCGCCATAAAAAACTTTGAAACCAATATTTCATGGGCGCTACCCGATGAGGAGATAGCCGATTTCTTCGAGATTAAATCCGAGCGCCAGGTACTTAAAATGGAAAAACTGCGCGGCAAGCCCGAGGGACCGTTTGTATATTTTGTATCGTATTTCCACCCCCGCGTAGGGCTAACGGGCGACGAGGATTTTACCCAGCCGCTTTACGAAATGCTGGAGCATGAGCATTCGGTCATTGCCACGCTATCTAAAGAAGAGATCAGCGCTATTGCGGCGGATGAGTTTATTGCCGGGAAGTTACAGATACCTGTTGGCAGCCCGGTGCTATTTAGAAAACGTTTTGTATTTGACCATGGCGAGCGGCCGATTGAATATAACCTGGGCTTTTATAAGGCGGATAGTTTTGTTTATACGGTGGAGAGTTTGCGGTGAGGTTTTGCGTTTTAAAACAACCAGATGCCACAAAATTGCCACAAGCGGGACGCTTGCTGTAGCGCCTGTAGGACTCAAAATTGTCATTGCGAGGAGGAACGACGAAGCAATCGCACGCGTTAAAGCCTTTCTCCTTGCGATTGCCACGCTACGCTCGCAATGACAGGGCTGATTTAGTGAATAAATCGTATCCTTGTATACGCGCCTATCCAATGACCAAAAAACTTCTCCTTGCAACGTTTTTCTCCTTACTGGTAAACATCGCCTTCGGGCAAACGCAACAGAAATTTACCCCGCAACAAATGCGACAGGATATTGACAGCCTGGTTAAAAATCTGCTGGCGGTACATCCCAATCCGTTTTACCGGTATCCTAAAAGTTCATTTTTTAACGATATTGATCAGTTAAAAGCAGGGCTTACTACTAATCTAACCAAAGTTGAATTTTACCTGTGGGTTGAGACACTTTTAGGGCATCTCGAAGACGGCCATACCGACCTGGCTTTTCCGAGTGATTATTATGATGCCAACCCTTTTGTCTTTCCTTATAACGTTAAACTGTCTACTCAAAAACCTTTTATTGTTTTGCAAAGCGCTTCGACGGTGATCAAATCAGAAATACCTGCCGGGGCCGAGATCATCAGCGTTAATAATATACCTGCGCAACAAATTGCGAACGACATTGCCGACCGCAACACCGGCGAGAACCGTTTGTTCAGGGCAGATTTTGGCTCGTCGAACTTTGACTTTTACCTGGAAGCGCTTTATAAAGCCAATGGCATTTATAGGGTTAAATACAAAGATAAAGGCCTGGTTAAAACTGTCGCCATACAGGGCTTACGGAAATCAGAATTAGATAAACGACACCGTGAAGAAAAAACAGTAAGCAGTATTAATGCTGATCCTACTTATTCCATAAAACTCTTTACCAAAGACTATACCGCATTAATTGATTTTAAAAGCTTTGACTGGGATGGTTTCAGCAAATTTATGGATACCACTTTCAGGCAATTGAAAGAAAAACACATTAAGCATTTAATCATCAACCTGATTGATGACGGCGGTGGCGACTCGGACGTTGGCGATGAGTTTTTTCAATATCTGTTGGATAAGCCTTTTACCCAGTACGCCAAGATCCTCGAAAAAAACAGCGAACCCTTAAAGCAGCGATTGCGTGAGCATCGTAAAGACAAAGCGTTAAGCAATGACGACAAAGCCTTATTAGCGAAACCCGATGGATCTTTAGACACGGTTTATTGCGATAAAATAGCCATTCGCAAAAATCCATGGCGCTATGACGGGGAGGTGATTTTGTTAACCAATATTAAAACCTATTCATCCGCAGCAGATTTTGCGCAATGTTTCAAGTACTATAAACGCGGACTTATAATTGGCGAAGAAACCGGCGGCCTGATTAAAAGTTATGGCGACATAGTGCCGGTGTATTTGCCCAATACCGGTTTGGAATTAACCATATCCAGCAAACTTTATTACAACTCGGGAGCCGGCGAAAATGATTGGCACGGGGTGATCCCGGATATAAAAGCAACATCCGACGAGGCCTTGCAGCGGGCATTTGATTATATTGATGAGCAGGGGAAATAAAGCCATTCAATACCTTATGACAAGTGCGCGCGGCTGTCATGCTGAGGCATTCGAAGCATATGGGCAAAGGCCATACGCTCACCCTTCGAGGGCCTCAGGGTGACAGGCCATTTTATACATGCTTCGTTTTCTCCGTGAAACAAAAAATACTTAAAAGTCATTTTTGCTGTTTCATTTTGTTTCACTATATTTTCATAAATAGCTAATTATAAGGTTATTAATCAAAAAATCTGTTTCACTTGTTTCATCTGTTGCACACACACGTGAAACAAAACACCGCTAACGCAAAAGCCCCGATCTTTCGATGCGGGGCTTTGCTCCGTTATTGGCAAACCTGATTAATAACTTCTCTTTAAGGTCTTTTCACGGCGCCTATCTTGGCAAGCAGCTTTCTATTTTCGCGACGGTGGATCAATCTGTGCACCAAAGCGTATATAATAGGCAGTATAAGTAAGGTTAATATAGTCGAGGTGATCAAACCACCGATAACCACAATAGCCAGCGGTTTCTGGGTTTCGCTACCAATACCGGTTGATATCGCAGCAGGCATCAAACCAATAGCAGCCATCAGGGCGGTCATTACTACCGGCCTAACGCGTGATATTACGCCATCAAGGATGGCTTTATCTAAAGGTATGTGCGCTTCCAGGTTCTTCTTGAACACCGATATCAGGATCACCCCGTTCTGGATACATACCCCAAACAAAGCAATGAACCCAATACCCGCCGAGATACTGAAGTTGATACCCGTTATATGCAGCGCCAGGATGCCGCCAATCAGCGCAAACGGTACGTTCAGGATAACCAGCGTAGCGTCCTTGACATTCCCAAAGGTGATGAACAGGATCAGGAAGATAACCAGCAAGCAGATTGGCACCACATGAGCCAGCGTCTTAGACGCACGGGTTTGGTTCTCAAACTCGCCCACCCACTGGGTTGAGTAGCCCTGATCCAGATGCACCAGTCGGTTTACCTTGGCTTGTGCCTCGGCAATGGTGCTACCTAAGTCGCGGCCACGGTTAGAGAACTTAACCGCAATGTGGCGCATGTTGTTATCGCGATATATGAACGCGGGGCCGGTTAGTATCTTAATATTTGCTATCTCTTTTATGGCTATCTTAGATCCGTTCAGGGTTGGCACCATTAGGTTCTCAATCTTATCCTGCGTATCGCGAAACTCCTTCTGGTAACGCACGCGGATGTCGAACCGGCGTTCGCCCTCATATAATTCGGTAGCTGCTTTACCACCTATCGCCATCTCGATCACCGCGTTTGCATCGGCAGTAGACACGCCATAAAGTGCCATTTTGCGTTGATCCAACTCAATTCTAAACTCCGGCTGGCCCAGGTTACGCAGCACGCCTAAATCGTCAATGCCCTTTACTGTTTTCAGCACCTTCAGCACTTCGTCGGCTTTGTGGTCCAGTACATCGAAATCAGAACCAAAGATATTAACTGCCAGCGATGCGTTAACACCCGCCACGGCCTCCTCTACGTTATCCCTGATAGGCTGTGAATAGTTGAATACAGCACCCGGTATCTTGATCAACTGGGTATTCATTTGGTCAATCAGGTCGTCCTCACTTAATCCCTTGCGCCATTGTTTCTTATCTTTCAGGTCCACCTGGATCTGTACGTCAAAGAAGCCTTTAGGGTCGGTACCGTCATTGGTACGGCCCACCTGCGCCAGGGTCTGTTTAACCTCGGGAAACGCGGCCAGTATCTGCATCATCTTTTGGTTGATGCTTTCGGCTTCCGGTAATGAAACGCTCATCGGCAGTTCTGCCTCCACCCATAGTGCGCCCTCATTCAAATCGGGCAGGAACTCGGTACCCAGGAACCTGGCCGAAAAGAACGTCAGCGCCATAAAAGTTATAGCCACCAGCAAGCTTAGCTTAGGGTTTCTATAGGTATAGCTGAACATTCGCCGTATGCCGTTCTCAAAGAACGATACTACCGGGTTATGCTTCTCTTTTACATTCTTATTTAATAGGATGCTTGACAAAGCAGGCACCAGCGTCAATGTAAATATCAATGCACCCAACAAGGCAAAACCCAGGGTATAAGCCAGCGGCGAGAACATCTTACCTTCCACCTTCTGGAAAGCAAAGATGGGTATCAAACAGGTGATGATAATCAGCTTGGAGAAGAAGATAGCCTTGCCCATTTCGGCACCTACATTCTTGAACAGGCCCAGCTTGGCCAGCTTGTTAAATTTCTCCATGCCGACTTCGTGCGCCTTATGATCAAGCGCTACGAAGATGCCCTCCACCATTACCACGGCCCCATCTATGATGATACCGAAATCTACCGCCCCCATCGATAGCAAGTTGGCGCTCATGCCCTTTATCCGCATACAGATAAAGGCAAACAGCAAGGATAGCGGTATAATGATAGCCACCGTAAGCGTAGTACGCCAATCGGCCATAAACAGGAATACGATCACGGTTACCAATACGATACCTTCCAGCAGGTTATGAATAACCGTCTCGGTACAGAAGTCCATCAGGTTAGTACGATCATAGAATGTATCGATCTTTACATCTTTTGGCAGGATGTTATCATTCAAATCCTTAACCTTATCACGGACGCGATCCAATACTTCGGCAGGGTTCTCACCCTTCCGCATTACAATGATACCTTCAATAACATCTTTCTGCTTATCGCGACTAACCTGGCCCAGGCGCGGCAAGCCGGCCTCGTGCACATCGGCAACGTCTTTGGCTAGTATAGGTACGTTGTTAACATTTTTGATGATGATGCTTTTCATCTCATCAATATTGTTGATAAGACCGATACCTCGAACTACATACGCTTGATCGTTCTTTTCGATTACGTCGCCACCTACGTTGATGTTACTGCGATTAATAGCATTAAAAACATCCAACGAAGTCAGACCATATTTTTGAAGTAAAGCAGGGTTAACGCTCACTTCGTATGATTTCTCTTCACCACCAAAGCTGTTTACGTCGGCTACACCGGGTACCGATTTAAACTGGCGGTCAAGCACCCAATCCTGTATGGCGGTAAGTTCATGCAGTGATTTGGTTTTGCTCTTTAGTGTGTAACGGTAGATTTCGCCCGTTGGGCCATAAGGTGGCTCGATTTCGGGTTTTACGCCATCGGGTAAATCGGCATTGGCCAGGCGGCTTAGCACTTGCTGACGCGCAAAGGCATCATCAACATCGTCATCAAAAATGATGCGGGTGTAAGATAAGCCAAAGGCAGAGGTAGTACGCAGGTTTGATTTCTTTTGTACCGAGTTCAGCACCGTTTCAATCGGAATGGTGATGAGTTTCTCCACCTCCTCGGCGCTACGGCCCGGCCACTGCGCGATGATGATGATCTGCGTATTGGTTACATCCGGGAAGGTTTCAATAGGAGTATTTGAGTAACTCCACACGCCAAGGCCTGCCAAAATAGCGGTCATGAAAAACACGAAATAACGGTGTTTTAGTGAGAAGTAGATTATGTTTTTAATGAATTTATTCATTGTCTGGTATCAAGTATAGAGTATCAAATAGTAAGATAATTAAGCGGCGTATCAGGTCAAGTATCGTCTTGATACTAGGTACTTGATACTAGCTACTCCTAATTAATCGCCGGTTATCGCGTCATATAACAACAATTGATTTTTGGAGACTACCTTATCGCCGGGCTGTAAGCCGGAGGCTATGTATGATACATCGTCAACCGTTTTTATTACGCTTACTTCGCGCACTTTAAGGTCGCACTTGCTATTGTAGATCACCACATAGTTCTTGCTGCTATCAAACACCACCGCCTTTGCAGGTACCGATACCGCCTGGGTGTTCTCGCTATTGGTGATGACTACGTTGGTAAACATCTCCGGCTTCAACAACATCCCCGGGTTAGGCAGCGCTATTTTGATCTTCATTACTTTATTATCCGGATCTAATACCGAACTGATCTCGTTTACTTTACCGTCAAACACTTTACCCGGGTAAGCCAGCGTAGTTACTTTGGCTGTATAGCCAACCTTTACTTTGCTGATGTCCGATTCGAACACGTTTGCCCAGATCCATACATCCTGCATATTGGATATAGTGAACATACTGCCCGCGTTATCCTGGCGAATGAAGCTGCCGGAGGTAATGTTCTTTTCGATAATGTAACCACTTTCCGGAGCTTTGATAACCAAAGTGCCATTTTCGCTGGTATTGCCGCCGCCGTTGATAGACAGTTGCTGCTTAACCTTGCGGTTGGCCGCCATAGCTTTATTATAGTTCTCTTGAGCCTCGGTATAATCACGCTCGCTTGAAATGCCATTTTTGTATAATGATTCTGCCTGATCTAACTGACGTTTAGCAACGGATACATCTGATTGAGTTGATGACAGATCGGTATAGTTACCCGCTACATCTGCACTGCGCATAATAGCCAGCGTTTGCCCTTTAGATACTTTATCACCTAATGAAACCCTTACGGATATCACCTGTCCGCTGGAAAACGGGAAAACTTTAACTACGTTATTATCATCGCTTGATACTTCGCCGGATAGGCTAAGCTCATCCTTCATGGTGCTGGTTTTTGCAGTATCTATGGTGATCATTTTTTGTAATGAATCACTTACACATACCTGCGTATTCTCAGGGGCATCAACGGTTTTGGGCTTGCAGGATGCCAAAAACATTAAGCTGCCAAGACCAATCAAAATCGTTTCTTTTTTCATCATTATTATAGTATATCAATTTTAGTATTAAGGCTTAATTACGGTGGTACCTGTAGCAAAGTTCAAATCGGCTATGGCCTTTTGAAGATTATTTTGCTGTTGGATTATTTTAAGTTTTGTGTCTTTGTAGGTATCAAAAAAATCGACAAACTCAATCAGACCTATTTGCCTGTCTTTGAAGCTCTTCATCATTGCGTTAAAAAGCTTATCATACTGCTCGTTAAATTCTGATTGTTGGGTAGTAAACAACTCCTGGGTTAGCTCGTACTGTTTAACCGCGGCAACTACCTCATTTTTTAAACGGGCATCATTTTGTTTCACGGTGCTTTCCTGGCTTTTCAGCGTATACTCTGCCGATTTGATATTGCCCTGGTTGCGGTTAAAAAAAGGCAGCGGAAGGCCTATTTGCAAACCATAATAGTTTGGCGCGTAGCTACTGTTCTTATCATAAGATACACCTACGGTGATGTCCGGAGCGGCTAATGCTTTTTGGTAAGCCAAATCATGCGTAGCCGAGTTTAGCTGATATTGGTTTTGCAGATAATCGGCGCGGTTAGTTTCAGCTTGGGCGATCAAAACTGGAATATCCAGCTTGATCGCTTGGCTTTGTTGATCGGCTAAAACAGGGGTAATGTATGTGGTTTCTTTTACGCCTAACAGCGTCTTTAATTCGGTTTGCAGATCATTGATCTGTTTGCTGTTTTCAATACGGTCATTCTGCAGGCCAAACAATAAAGCCTTTAGCCTGATCAGGTCCTTCATTGAGGTATTACCTGCGTCGAATGTTTTTTGGATACCATTTACCAGGTTGGTTGCTGTAGCTATCTCCAGCACGTAAATCTTATCCTGCGCAACCAGTGTGGCCAACTGGCCAAAATCTAATTGCAGGTTATAACGCAGGTTGCGCATCAAATCATTAAATGCAGCTTCCTGTATCTGCGCGTTATCTTTAGCTACCTGCACTTGTTTGCCGCGTTTACCTGCGGTGGTAAACACCTGGTTTAGTTGCAAAAACACCTGGCCCTGGCCCAAATTATCATTATGATAAAAGAACTTTTTGCTGCCGCCGTCATAAATGTTCTGATCGGTGCTCAGTACGGGGTTGTCCCAAAGCTTTGCTTGTGCTATTAAAGCCTTTGTCGACTCTATGTTATACTTCTGTGCAAGCAGTTCCAGGTTATTGGCCAAAAACTGCTTTTCGGCATCCTGAAAGTTTATCGCAAGTGTATCAGTTTGGGCCTTTGCCTTAAAAACTGTAGCTGAAATGAATAGGGGTATTATTAAAAAACCGACTTTAAAACGCATAATTATTCTAAAGCACCAAAGGTATTGCTGCCTATCATCGAATAAATTAGAAAGACATTAGAATTGATTTTAATGCATGAATTTTACGGTCATGCAGGTACCCTCGTCTTGTTTAGAGGCTACGGTGAGCGTACCATTAAAAAGTTGGATAATTTTTTGCGTTACATACAACCCAATACCGCTTCCCACAAAGTTGCGGCTATTTTTGGCTCGGTAAAAGGATTTAAAAATCAGGTCGAGATCTTCTGCCGGCACACCGATACCCGAGTCTATAATTTCCATCTGGATGGTAGTTTCATCAGCATAAAAATTACACTTAACGGTTTGCTGGTTAGAGAATTTGAAGGCATTGCCAATTAAGTTATTAATGGCAATATAAAGCAATTGATAATTTGCCGGTATGGTTAACCGGGTCTCGTTTTCCGGCATGTGTTCAATGTTCACCTGCAAGGCACCCGGGCCTATTTTGCCTATCCAGTAGTCTTGCAGCTCCCACAATAATTCATCTATACGCACCGGGCTGGTATCGGCAATGGTATAATCCATGTCAACCTGGGCCAATTCCATCAAACCAGTTATGGTATCTCTTAGTCGTTCAGATTCTTCCAATATCAATTGCAAAACCCGGTGACTTTCTTCGGGCGGCAGTTGTTTGGCCAGCGCATGCTCGGTTTCGCCAATGATGGTGGTTATGGGCGTGCGTAACTCGTGCGAGGCGTTGGTAACGTAAGTGCGCTGCAATTCAAAAGCGTTCTCCAGGTGCTCTAATAATCGATTAAAATTATTGGCCAGCTCGCTTATTTCGTCCTTGCCTTTTCCCTCGTCAACCCGCAGATGCAGGTTGGTCGCTTTGATTAGTTTCATTTGCCGCACCACATTTTTTATGGGCGATAAAGTTCCCTGGGCCAACCATCGGCTTACCAAAAATAAGGTAGCGGCAACTATTAAAAACACAATGAGCATGGCCTCGCGGATGGATTCCAGCTGGTGCATCCCCGTATCATCAATAGCAGAAACCAGGATCACGAAATTGCCCTGGTTGTCTTTAACGTAAATGCCTACTATTTGTGCCGGATCTGTACTATACTCTAAGTAATTGTATTTACGTACCGCTTCAATGGTCTTGAAATCCCAGTATTGTTCATCGTCGCGAATAAAAGCGGCGGTGTTTTTGTCATCATAAAAACGGGTAACCTCGCCATGCAGGTTTCGCATAAAACGTGCGCGGACTTTACTCAGCGAATCAGGGCTGATCTCGTCGGCTTTCAAATATAATTGTGCCGCCACGTTGGCGCGGTCATACAAGTGGCGATAAAAGTCATTATGGACAATGGTATAAACCGATATGTACAGCGCTATCATTACGGCCAGCAAAATGCCCGAGCCTACCAGTGTAAAGTAAAGCGAAAGCCTGTCCTTTATTTTCACGCCTAAGGTTGTTCTGTTTTAAAGATATATCCCTTGCCAATAACTGTATGAATATATTTTTCGGGAAAACCCTTGTCAATTTTATTACGCAGGTAGTTTACATACACGTCAACCACATTGGTACCGGTATCAAAATTTATTCCCCAAACCTTTTCGGCAATGGTTTGGCGCGACAAGATCTTGTCGTTATTGTGCATCAATAATTCTAACAGGGCGCACTCTTTCGTGGTTAGCGTTATTTTTTTTCCTTCACGCTCCACCGTATTATTGGCTACATTTAATACTATATTTCCCTGGCTGATAATAGGCGACGAATCTGAGGTATTGCGACGCAATAAAGCGTCGATACGGGCCTGTAGTTCTTTTAAGTGGAATGGCTTAACCAGGTAATCATCGGCACCCGTGTTCAGGCCCGTTACTTTATCGTCTACACTGTTCAACGCAGTTAGCATTAAAATAGGCACTGTTTTATTTTTTTGGCGGATATGACGACAAACGTCCATACCACCTAAATAAGGCAGCATCAAATCCAGGATGATCAAATCATAAGGTTTACCGGTAAAGCGCTTGATAGCCTCAGCGCCATCGGCAGCAACATCTACCGTGTGATGATTCTCTTCGAGCGTTTTTTTAACCAGGGCCGATACCCGGTCCTCGTCTTCAACTAAAAAAATTTGTGCCATATCGTATTAACAAATATAGTTTGAAAGTATTATACGACATCTTAGATTATTCTAATGTCTGATTATATTCTTTTAGCATTCTTCCTTTTTACGTCCTCGCGAGCGAGGAACGAGCGTGACGATCTCTTAACACTTTGCAACCTATCGTATAGAGATTGCCACGCTACGCTCGCAATGACGTGTCGGTTATGGTTGGATATTATCAACCCTATGAGCATTCGTCAACCAGCATTAATATGGAGTGATAATTTTTACCGACAGCATCAGACAAGGCAATCTCACAGGTTTTTGATGATGAATAATAACCGTCAAAATTATCAGCCGTAACTTCTTTTGCCTCCGGCCAGGTGGCCGAGTGTGTCAATTCAGGATGGAGAAAACCTCTGTCACCAGCCATGCCGCAGCAACCGGCAAATACCGGTACATCAACCTTCTCCGCAAAATGGCGGGCTATTTTGGTGAATTGTGTTTCCAGTCCGGGCATTTTTTGGAGTGAGCATACCGGGTGTAAAACCACATTGGTTTTTTTATGACGGATCCTAAGCTTTGGCATTACATAATCATGAATATAAGTAATGCTGTCGATAATACTTAGCTGATCGAACCTGGCTTTGTTTTCTTCGGTTAAAATGCTGCGGCAATGCGTCAACGTTTGGGTGCACGAGGTAACATCTAAAACTACCGGCAATTTACCGCCCGCGGTAACCTCCCAAAGCTTTGCAATGGTTGCGTTGGTTGTAAAGTGATAGGCGTCTTTAAAACCTTTTGAGGAATAGATCTGTCCGCAGCAGTTTTTCTGGATATCCTGCGGGATGATGACATTGATCCGTGCCTTGGCAGATACATCCATAAAAGTTTGCATCACACCCTTTTGACCAGGTTGCGGTTCGCCCATTACCCGCGAGATACAAGCCGGGAAATAAACCACCGAGCGCGTATAGGTGGAGTTATACAAATTACCCGGTATAGGTTCGGCCGCGGCCAGCTGATTAGACCATAACGGGAAGCTAGGGATAAATTTCCGCAAAGCTTTGGTCAATTTAAACATGGACTGCGCCCCCAATAAACGGTTGACTAAGACCCCTGTTTTAAGTGCCCAACACACCAGTTTATAAATCAACACAAAGCGACGGGCAGTAAACAGTGCGACATCGATTTCAAAGTTAGAATGGTTTTCGCGACGCAAGCGTTTTACCAGGTCACCCGTATTAATATCAACAGGGCAGGCTGTGGCACAAAGGCCGTCTACGGCACAGGTATCCAATCCCTGGTACTGGTATTGATCTAGCAGTTCTTTATACTGCGGATGATAACCTTTATTTTTTAGCCTCAACAATTCACGGCGCACTACAATACGTTTACGCGGTGTTAGTGTGATGTCACGGCTAGGACATTTGTGCTCGCAAAAACCACATTCTATACAACGGTCTACTTCTTCTTCAACCTGCGGCAGTTCTTTCAGGTTTTTGATATGGGCCTGTTTGTCAGCATTAATAATAACGCCGGGATTAACCAGGTTATTCGGGTCGATGGTTTCTTTAACCGTTTTCATGATGCGATAAATCTCACCGCCCTATTCGGTTTCTACAAAAGGTGCCATGTTTCGGCCGGTACCGTGCTCGGCTTTTAAAGCGCCATTATATTTTTTTACTACCAGGTCAACCACATCCTGCAAGAATAATTGGTAGCGTTCTATCTCGGCAGGGGTGTCAAAGGCCTGCGTAACTACAAAGTGAATGTTTCCATCCTTGGCGTGGCCAAAAATGATGGCGCGGGTATAACCATGTTCCTTAAATAATATTTGCAGATCGGTTATCGCGTCGCCCAAACTATCAACCGGAAAAGCAACATCCTCTAAGATCACCGAAGTACCACTGGCACGTACCGCCCCAACTGCCGGAAACATCCCTTTACGTACTTTCCAGAATGAAGCTTGCTCTGATGCAACCGAGGTAAACTCGGCTTCTTGCAATAAAGAAAGCTCGTTTGTGATGGCCAGGAAAGCGTCCATTTGCGTCTTCAGTTCATCTTGCGTATTACCCTGAAATTCTACCAACAGCGCTGCAGCATTTTCAGGCAGGGTTTTGATGACTGCAGGCATGCTTTCCATATTTTCTATGGATTGCATCGATGCCCTATCCATCAACTCGACCGCAGCCGCGCCGGCATTGGTCAAAGGCCTGATAGCCTGGCAAGCCGAATAGATATCGGTAAAATAAAGCATGCCGGTCAACTTCTCCGGGTAATCCGGGACGGTTTCCAATACTGCTTCTGCTATGAAGCCTAATGTTCCTTCGGCACCTATTAAAAGGTGCGCTAAAACATCCATTGGCTCTTTAAAATCAATAAAAGCATTTACCGAATAGCCTACGGTATTTTTAGTTTGATATTTTTGGCGGATCTTGTCATAAACGGCTTGATCATTCAGAATAGAATCGCGCAGCGTTTTTAGTTGATCATAAATTGGTGCCGATTCTTTTTCAAATCGCTCGTAATCGGCAGGTAGCTCGGTATTGTAGCGCTTGCCATTTGGCAAAATAAAGGTGATATATTTTACGGTATGATAAGAGTTTTTGGTGACGCCGCAGCACATGCCGCTGGCATTGTTGGAGATAATGCCACCCATCATAGCGGCATTTATACTGGCCGGATCGGGACCAATTTTGCGCTGATATTTTTTTAGATAAGTATTAACATTCGCGCCTATTGCTCCCGGTTTTACCCGCACCTGTTCGCCGCTATTTTCTATCGTGATTTTGTTCCAATGCTGGCTCAGGTCAACCAAAATACCATCGGTGATTGACTGGCCGGATAAGCTGGTGCCGGCAGTACGAAAAACAATAGGAATATGATGTTGCTTAGAAAAAGCCAACAGACTAATCACCTCGGCCTCAGACACCGGCAACACTACGGCTTGTGGCCGCAAATAATAAAAACCTGCGTCTGATGCCGAAGCTACCAGGTCAATCAGGCCTGTCTTTATCCTGTCGGCGGGCAATATGGCCCCCAATAAATCGCCGATCTTTTGATCCACTATAAGAGTTATTTTTTAGGTCAGATAGCTTCGCGGTAACCGAAAAGCTGTGCTAATTTAAGACATTCTGTCGAAGGTAGTATACCGTCTGAAGAAGTTGGTTCAAATAAACTTGATGCAGCAGCACAAACACCCAGATTCAAGCATTCAGTAATTTCCCGATCATTATGCACACCAGTTAAAACTCCCGCCGCAAATGCATCTCCCGCGCCGGATGCCCCCGCAATCTTTTCAGCCGGCATATTAATGCTGGGTTGATAATGGGTTTGCCCACCCCTGCTTACAGCAATAACACCTGTAGGAAAATGCAGGATCACCCATTGCTTAACGCCCATGTCGATAATCCGATGCGCAGCTTCATAGCATCGCTTCAGGATAATGTTGCCGTCAATCATCGTCGATATTCCAGTGATCATCCCGGCCTCATACTCGTTTACAAACAGATAATCTATATAAGGTAGCGATGGCGGGATCACATCTTTAAAACGGTCCGACCGCTCACTAACAATGTCTACCGAAGTAATCAGTCCGCCGGCTTTGGCGTTTTTTAAAACTTTGGTGGCGCGGGTAGTCCCGTCAGCCTCGATGATATCGAGTTTATCTAACAACAGCAAATAGCCCAAATGGAAAATCTTATCCTGCGAACCAGAAAAATCAAAATCATGAATATCCAATAAAGCATTAGCACCACGCTGATGAAAAAAAGTGCGTTTGCCGGTGCTTTTTACACTCATAACATCGGTATAGGAGGTATGCGCTGCTTTAGTTTGACGGATTTGGTTGGTGTTAATACCCAAACTCTGACAATGGCTGATGATCCGATCTCCCTTTTCATCATCGCCTACCAAACCTACCCCGCTGAGCGGGAAATCGGCCTGGAGTTTTACCAGCCCCATAATAACATTATAAGCCGAGCCGCCATTACAAGCGCTTTCGGTAAATATGTTTACCAGCTTTTCTTCCTCCGGAAAAACATCGATCAGTTTTACCTGATCCATGATCCAGTTGCCGCCAACCAAAATACCGTTTCTCATAGGCTATTTATCGCTTAACAGTTTTACTATCGGGGTTTCGTCCTCGTCAATTTCTGCGTAACGGCCAATGTTGGGGTCAGAGAAAAAGTTATCGTTCACGTCATCATTCGCGGTAGATACCTCGCCGATGATACATTCGTCAGAAGCCGGGAAAAATTCATGCCAGATGCCAGGCTCAATCGTCACACGTTCGCCAGATTTCAAATGCAATTCATCGCCAGATCTAAATGCTTTGAACGCGCCATTAACTTTCATTTGGAAAGCTCCCTGGCCTGCTAATCCATTTGACGGGTCCTGCGCCCAAAGGCGTATTACCAGTTCGCCGGTACGGCAAATAATATCTTCTTTCTTTTTTTTATGGGTGTGCGATGGTGTGGTTTGCCCCTTGGCGGCATACATCAGTTTTTCGCAATATTCTACCTCTTCGGCCAGGTTAATCAAGATCAAACCAAACTTTTTAAAATCGCCTAAGCCAAAATCGGTTACGTCCCAGCGGGGCTGCGGCGGCAATGTCCAGCCGTTTTCTTTAAAAAACTTGCCCGAGCTTACAATTGCCTGGTTAATCTCTGATCTTTTCATGCCGGTTGGGTTTGGTTGTAATCTATTTTTTCGACGGTTTGATTAGCGAATGATTTCAGCGCCGCGTCAAAAACATAATGACTAGCCACCGCTTCGTCTGGCGTAACGCAACCAAAACGACCGTTCAGGAAACCTTCGCGCTCGGCTACATAGCCGGCCAACATTTGCATAAAGCAATCGGCAAAGCCCGGCTCAAAAATACCACCTGTAATAACCGGGAACGGCACACCTTTAAAACCAAGGTCGGTACGTTGCCAGTACTGGTCGCCATCTATACGGAAGGTCCATAATGCTTTGGTGTCCTTAGTGCTGTATTTTACGCCCCCTTTAGTACCAAAGATCTCAATGTACCAGGTATTGGTTTCGCCCGGCGCGATACGTTTCATCTCCAGTAGCATCGGCACCTGTTTGCCGTCGATGGTTACTTGTGTATTTAACATAGCATTGTTCCAGGTGTCGCAAACAGCCATGCCACCTTTACCATCCGGGCGCTCGGTTACTATTTTTTGCAGGCTGGCATAAACCGACTCAGGTTTCCAACCTAATCGCAACGGAACATGAAGCACATGCATCCCCAGATCGCCCATTACACCTATTTCGCCACAATATTTAACCTGGCGTTTCCAGTTGATGGGTTTATTAGGGTCGATATCGCTTGAGTGCAGAAAACCCGCTTTAACCTCAATAATTTCACCTATTCGTCCAGATCTCACTTCCTCAATTACACGCTGCGGACCCGGCAGGAAAGGCATTTCAGAACTGCAACGCACAAAGCGACCCAGCTCTTCGCCCTTATCGCGGATAGCCAAAGCAGCGTCTAAATCAATGCCAAAAGGTTTTTCGGCCAGCAAATCTTTGCCGGCTTCCAATACCTCGATATAAAAATCTTTATGCAAATTATGTGGCAGCGCCACATAGACAACATCAATATCGTCGCGCTGCAAAAGTTCTTTATAGTCAGCGGTGAGTAATTCAACCGAGGGGATATTTTTGTACCATTCCAATACTTGCGGATTCAAATCGCAAACGGCTTTCAACGCCACTTGCGCAGGAAAATCGTTCAATGCAAACCAACGTCCAAATGAGCTCGCGGCTTCGCGGCCCATCAATCCACCACCTATAATACCTATGTTAATTGTTTTCATTTTGAATGTAAGTTTTAATCTAATATAAATTTGTCATTGCGAGCGAGGTACGAGCGTGGCAATCGCAAGGATGCACAGTTCGCGATTGCCACGCTACGCTCGCAATGACAACTTTTTTATCCCCCTATTTTAACAAATGCATTACATCAGCCGGTTTGGCGCCGTCATGTACCAGTGCCATCAGGGCTTTGGTCATCCCAGCCGGGTTAGCGTGTTGGATAACATTACGCCCGTAAACTATACCCTTAACACCTTGCTGCATCAGCCCGTAAGTTCTTTGCATGATTTCTTCGTCGCTGGCTTTGCCGCCGCCACGCACCAATACCGGGATGTTACCGGCTATTTCTACGATGCGGTGATATTGGGTAACGTCATCGGTTGGGTCGGCTTTAATGATATCGGCACCCAGTTCTACCCCTTGTCTAACCAGTGGGATGATCTTTGATGGGTCGCCATCAACCATGTAACCCCCGGCCTGGGTATTAGGGCGAAACACCAATGGCTCAATCATCAATGGCATTGCATATTGCTCGCAAACCGGTTTTATTTTCAGGATGTTTTGAATGCATTGATCGGCAACTTCAGGCTCGCCTGGAATACTGAACAAGTTTACCACCACACAGGTGGCGTCTAAACGCAAAGCTTGCTCAACCGGGTTTTCTATCATGCGGCTAAACAATGCTCTTGGCAAGTCTTTGCCGTATACGTTAGCTACGTCGGTACGTAAAACCAAAGACGGTTTATAGCGGCCAGGGATTGACTGTAGATATTGAGCCTGGCCGATAGTTAATTGTATAGCATCAGGTGCAGCATCAACCAAAACGTCGACGGCTTTTTTGATATTTTCTATTCCGTTTAAAAAGGGATATTCATTAAAAAATCCGTGGTCTATCGCCACGTCAAAGCAATTGCCCGAGCGGCCATTAAATAATCTGTTTAATCTGTAGGTCTTCATGTTAAATATATATATACGTTTTTATAGGTATTAGCTGCAAAATATGCCGATTGGTTATTGTAATTTAGGTTTAAACACCTAATATAAAAGCAAAATGCGGTTAATTTTAATATCTTGACACTAAACTTTAATGGTAACGGCATTAACAACCAGCCGCTTAACAGCTAATAGAAAACCCGTACAACTATAGGGAGTGCGATAATTAAAAACGTCAGCGACTTCTCCCTCGTTTAAGTTTATTGAAAAAAATAGCTTTTTGCTATATAAATAGGGTTACCGGGACCAAACATAAAAAGTTTTACTTGTATATACAAGTAAAATGCGAGGTTTTTAAAACGCGGTTTACGTTGCGCTAAGTCACATTTTATTACATTTGTAATTGATTCGCCTAAATCTATGAGTAAAAAAGAAATAATTCACCTATATAAAAAGATCATTGAAGACCTTAAATCTTTAATAGAAAAAGGCGATTATAAAAAAGGCGATCTGCTACCGTCGGAGAATGAGCTTTGCAAGAAGTACGAAACCACGCGCGTTACTATAAGGCAAGCGCTTTCGGCTTTGGCAAATATGGGGTACATTACCCGCAAGCATGGTAAGGGCAGTATTGTATCCGAACCTAAAAGCGGCTTAGGTATTCTCTCATTAAGCGGAGTTACCGCCAACATTGGCGACCGCAAATTAACTACAACCATACTGCAAAAACCCATCAAAAAGGCCTGGCCCGACGATTTCTTTTTTGATTTGGGGGAGGATGAACTGGCGGCAGGCTGTATCTTCTTTTCGCGCCTGCGATATATTAATAATACGCCGGTGTTGTACGAGGAAACACATATCAGCAATGTTGATCTGCCTCATTTTTCGTCAAGAACGTTGGAGAATAAATCGTTATTTAAGATCCTGAAAGAGCATTACAAGATCGAGGTGAAGGAAGGCGAGCAAAAGATCTGGGCCATTCATGCCGATAAAAACATCAGCCATTTATTGAATATAAAGACAAGCCACCCCATAGTGCACATGAAGCGCCGCCTGCAAACCAACAATAAGGGCGTGCGCATTTACTCGTCTTTATATTGTAATACCGAAGAAAATTTCCTGCAGGACAGCTTTTAATCCAGCTGATCTATACGTACCCAATCCATACCGGCAGCAATAGCCGATTGTACGCCTGGGTCGCCGTCTTCAAATACCAAACAATCTTTTGGTTCGATGCCTAATTTAATAGCCGCAGCCAAAAACGGATCAGGATAAGGTTTGCCATGAGGCGTTTCGCCGGCGCAAACTAAAGTTTCCACTAAATCGGCAATACCTAAAACGTTTAGTGTTTTTTCTACCGCTTCGCGCGATCCGCCCGAAACAACGGCAATCCTTACTTTACCGAAATGAGCTTTCAAGTGGTCAACCACATGTTCGACAGGTGTTATCTTGGCGATGTATTCGTCGTGGTAAAGTTGTTGGCGAACCTCCGCAAACTCTTCAGGGTCCATATTTGAACCATAGCGTTTGTTGATCTCTTTAACCACCGCAGGCACCGGCCAGCCGGCCAGCTCATCAATAATTTCGCCGTCGATAGTTACGCCCTGATCGGCAGCAACTTTAATATAGGTTAGCGCGTGGGCCTTCATGTTGTCGGCCAGGGTGCCGTCGCAATCGTAAAGAAAAGCTTTGTAGCCTTTGTCGCTGCGCTGTAGCAGTTTTTCGTATTTAGATGGTGATGTTATTTCCATAAGCCGCAAAGCTAGGAAAATGGGTCTAAGAAAACGTCATAACAAAGTAGAGACGCAATATTTTGCGTCTCTGGATGTTGTTTTTAAACAGGCTATCGTCTTGTGGAACCCGAAGAATAAGTAAAAGACAGAAAAGCATTAACGGCCTTTTCACTCAAACTACCGGGTTCCTCAGGATGATCTCCAGGGTGGTCAAAAGACGCAAAATATTGCGTCTCTACATTCAGTCCTCGGAATATGCTTCCGCCATTTTTAAATGCAGGTTTGCGCCAAAGTGTTCGGCATCTATAGCCAGTACCTCATTGAAAGCTTTCGTTGCTTTGTCGTATTGTTCCAGGCCCAGATAACCCAAACCTTGTATGTACAAACAATGCGCTCTGTTACGCAGATTCAGGTCATCATCAAAAATCAGCAAATTAGGTAGCGACACCGCGAAGTAATCGATCTTCACTTCTTCGTTCAAATGCTTTTGGCCAAACTCTACCAGTTTGTTAAAAATCTTTTTTGCCCTTGCCTCATCGCCCAGTTTATTCCAGGCCAGGCCCTGGTAAAAGATCTTGTCGGGCTGCTGGTCGTTATAAAAAATAGCTGCCGACGGCTCGTCCAAACCTTCTGTCGCTTTGCGGAAATACCATTGCGATTGCTCTTTAGCATTCAGCCCTTCGTTAGCGCATCCCAGCCAATAAAACACGTCATTCTCAGCCGCGCCAAACAATTTACCCTCGCCCAAATTATGCGGATAAGTTTGTGCTTTTTCTAACAGGTCAATGGCAGCGGTAAACTCCCGACTATTAATCTTCTCGCAGGCTATCGCCACCAAACTATAAACATATTGGCCCGAGGCTTTGCCTTCGCCGCCCTCCCATGGATGAAACTGGCGCGCGCTGATCTGTTGCAGCGCTTTTTCATGATGACCTAAAAAGTTATGGATAGCCGCACGTTCCAAATAAATGTCGTCGCGCTCGGTAGTCGTTCTCAGATTATCCTCCAATAATTTAAGTCGATTGGCTGGGGCATAGTTCAAGCGTTTATACAGTTGATCCAACTCCATTAATATCCTTGCGTCGGTTTTATCCAGCGTAAAAGCTTTTTCGAAATAGGTGACCGCTTTATCATGTTCGCCGCGTTTATTGAAGTAGGCTATGGCCAGGTTTCTTAAAACGGTTGGAAAGCTGTCATCCAATTGAGCAGAGCTTTCCCAGGCAGCAATGGCATCGTCGTACTGGCGTTTATCATACCATAAATTACCCAGGTAATACGGCGCTTTAGCATCTGTTGGATTTAATTGAGAAGCCAATTGTAGTGCAGCAATATCTTCTAAGCGATCAGGAAAACATAGGTACGGATCGGCTATTTCGGCTTTCTTTAGCAACTCGATAGCCTTAGATTCATTTCCTGATTGATGCTGAAAATAAGCCAGGTAATAATACACCATTGGATTAGTTGCATCGCTGGAAACAGCGTGTTGTAATAGCTCAGATGCTTCTTCATATAGCCCGGCATTAGCGTAATCTAAAGCATATTCTATAAAGTTCTGATCCCAGCCGCGAGATAGTTTGTTAAGTTTATCTAAATGAGTTTTGTTATGATCAGCCAGGTACAATTCAAACAGGGCACCCAGGTTAAAGGCATCACGTTTTAAAGCTTGTTGCGCTGTCGCGATAGCTTCATCAACCCTTCCTAATTTACGATATGCGGCAGATTGCAACACATATGCCTTGCTGTTATTGGCATTACGATCAATAGCCGACTGGATATGATCCAGCGCCAGCTCATAATTGCTATTCATCAGGTCCAATTGCGCAACCATAAAGAACCCGCTGTCTTTCCAGGCGTTACTCCACGTCGCTTTGTAAAAGGCATCGTAGGCCTCTTTGTTCTTGCCCTGAAATTTCAGCGCTAAGCCTAAATTGTAATATGGTTCGCTATCGTAAGGGTTTGGATTTCTTTGGATGCTCGTCTCTACCGCCTTGCGAAAATACGGCTCGCTCTGCGCAAACTGCCCGCGACGCAGATACCAGGCACCTAGGGCGTTATTATTACGAATATCTTTCGGATCGCGACGCAACGCTTCTTCATAATAAGACACCGGGCTATAAGTAGCATGGCGATATTGCTCCAGATGCTGTCCCGTCAAAAACAACTGCTCGGTGTTCTCTACCTCCTCAGGCAATAAAGCAGGCTTGGCCGGCTCCGGTATGTTATTCAGTTTGTTAGTTGATGGATCGTAGCTTAACAATTCTTTGCCTTGCGATGGTGTTATGGTCACTAGCAATCGGTTCTCATCGATATTAGCTGCGCTGATGTTTTTTTCATATACCAGCTCCGGGCTGATGTCGGCAATATCCTCCAATAATGTTTTACCCTCGTAGCTTAGTTTGATCTTCAGTTGCTTTTGTTCACCAGTCGTGTATACTTTCAGGTTGATGCTTTTATCTGCATAATCCAAAGCCAACAGCACATCCTTACTTGCATTTTTGATGACACCCAAGTGGCTGTAAGGCATGAAGTATTGCGTGAAATGCTTTTCTTCGTTCGGCATTAACCAGCTAAAATCGGGTTGGTTGTCGGTAAACATACCGGTCATTAGTTCAATGTATGGGCCGTCCTCGTCGGTTAAGTTACGGTCCCAGGCCTGGCCGAAATCGCTATGACCCCAGGTCCACTGCTTTTTGCCGGGCGATACCTGGTGATTGGCCACATGCAGTAAACCGCCTTGCGTATCATGCTCATATCCGCCCACAAAATCATAAGCCGAATTGATGGCCATGTACGACGTTGGCACCGGGATATTCTTATATCTCGAGATATCCGTACCCGGCGAATAATCAACTTTATAATACGTGCCGGTAGCAATCGGAAAGGTCGACACATCGCGCTTGCCGTGATCAAACACTGCATTCACATCAGGCGGAAAAACCGACTGGTAATCGTCATTAACCTTAACCGCCGGATTGGCCCACCATAAAAAAGTTTGCGGCAGATAGGAGCGGTTAAGCAGTTTTGCTTTGATCTCGATGTATGCCTTATCGGGATATAAGGTAAAACCCGTCATGCCCTTGGTGTGGAACATGCGTTCTATCTCATTCGTCCAGATAGTTTTGCTGCCATCGGCATTACTTTCTATTCTATAATCGATAGGCTCAAAAGTGCTCGGGCGATGATGCTGCGGCCAGTTGAACTCGATACCACCCGAGATCCATGGACCGGTCAGACCCACTAACGCAGGTTTGATCACCTGGTTATAATACACAAAATGGCGCTCACGAATTTTATCATAAGCCATCTGGATGCGCCCGCCCAGTTCAGGCAAAATCATGATCTTAATGTACTTGTTCTCCAGGAAAAGGCCGATGTATTCTTTATCTTCTTTCTCGTCGTAGATTTTCTCGATCACCGGGTTTGGATACACCTTACCGCTGCTGCCCTGGTATACACGCTTTTCAAAAAACATCGGATTCTTGTCGGGTTTGCCGATGCCATAGGTTGGGATGGTAACTTTCTCTTCCCAGATATTTACAAATAGGTCACTCATAGTACTGCTTAATGTCTTATTAAATTATCTTCCAGCTCTTCCAAAGTTTGACCTTTGGTTTCTTTTACTTTTGTTTTGATGAATAAAAATCCGCCGAAACAGATAGCAGCGTACAGGTAAAACGGACCATAAGTACCCAGCACCTTCGCGAGTATCGGGAAGGTGAACACCAGTATAAAATAGGCACCCCATAGTGATACTACTGCTACTGTTGACGCTTCGCTTCGAATTTTATTAGGAAAGATCTCCGAGATCAACACCCAGGTAATTGGTGCAATGGAAATGGCGTAAATGCTGATCGCCAGTAAAACTGCTATCGATACTAAAATGGCGGCTGCATGGCTTTGTAGTAAAAATGCTAACACGATGTAAAGAATAGCTAAACCCAATGAACCAATCAGCATCAATGGGCGACGCCCCAGTTTATCTACCTGCCACATGGCCAGCAGCGTGAACAGCAGATTAACAATACCGATAGATACCGTCTCAAAAAGTTGTTGGTTCAAGCTCGAACCTATTGAGGCAAATATGGTGGAGGTATAATTGAACACCACGTTAATACCGCAAAATTGTTGAAACACCGCTAGTGTTATTCCCACTAAAACCGCAGGCCGTACCGCTTTTTCAAAAACAGCCTTGAAACTCTTTTTGCCGCTACTACCCGCCAATGATTTTTGAATGGCTTGCATGGTATCATCAGCAAAACTGCCTGAGCCGATTTTAGCCAACACCGCTTTTGCTTTATCAGTATAGCCGGCTTTCATTAACCAGCGCGGGCTTTCGGGCAGCCAGATCACACCCACTAAAAATACAGCTGATGGTATTACTCCCAGACCGAACATCCAGCGCCAGGCATCTACACCTTTATCGGCTAAAAAGTAATTGCACAAATTGGTTATCAGAATACCCAGGACAACCGTTAGTTGATTTATGGCAACATTTCTGCCCCGCACGGCAGCCGGTGAAATTTCGGCAATGTACATGGGGCAAAGCATGGAAGCCATACCCACACCAATGCCGGCTGCAAAACGCATGATGACAAAAAATACCAGGCCTTTTGATAGGGCAATCCCAAGCGATGACACCGCGAAGATAAACGCAGCAACCATCAATCCCGGGCGGCGGCCATAGCGCTCGGCCAGTCTACCTGCTATCAGGCACCCTACAATACAGCCTAATGCTAATGATCCCGTTAGGAAACCTTCCCACAGCGGGTCGAGCATAAACTCTTTGCGTAAAAAAGGCAGCGCGCCGGATATCACAGCAAAATCGAACCCGAATAAATATCCGCCCAAGGCCGATATAAATGAAATACCGACAATGTAAGCGCCGTTAAACTTGGTTATTTTCTCCATTAATTTAGGTTATTGGTGTATGTAAAGAGCTGCGCCGCCACCTTTGGCTAAGTTCAGTTCCATTTTGGTTTTATTGGTTACGGTGATGGTTTTATAGGTATAGCTGGTGGCTACCGTGTTGGCATCTGCCCCGTCTGTATAAATATCAGCTTTATAACTCACACCTTTGGGGAGGAATGAAAAATCAAGGTTTTGCTTACGCTCGTCCCAATTGGTCATGGCGCCCACAAACCAGTTTTTGCCTTTTCGTTTGGCTATCATGGCATACGCGCCAACTTTACCGTCAAGCACTTTAGTTTCATCAAAGGTTGAAGGCACGGCCGACAGATAGGTCAGGATATCCGGATATTTTTCATATTCGGTTGGCGAGTCGGACAGCATGGCTAAATATTGGTCGTACACCACATACATTGCCAACTCATGGCAGCGTGTACCTAATGACGATGGCAAGCCGCCATCAATTGGCTTAAAAGTAGCCATGGTAGCATTGCGCATAGAACCCGGCGTATAATCCAGTGGACCGGCCAGCATTCGTGTAAACGTAAAAGTTAAATGGTGTTGCGGATTAGCGGTAAAATCCCATTTATCACATTCCTCGCCGCGCACCGCTTCATAGTTCATAATGTTGGGATAAGTGCGCTGTATGCCTGATGGCTTACCGCAACCGTGGAAGTCAATCATTAGATGACGTTCTGCGGCGCCTTTGGCAATTTTTTCCATCCACTGCGCTACTTGCTGGTCATCGCGGTCAAAGAAATCCACTTTTAAACCCGCCGCACCCAACGACTTAATAAAGTCCAGGTTTTTGTCCAGATCATTCAGCAATGGCACAGCTACAGCCCACAAAAACACACCAACGTTCTTGCTTTTAGCGTAACGTATCACCTCGCGGATATCTACACGGGACATCACTTTTTTCACATCATAATTGTCTGACCAGCCGGCATCGATCATCAAATATTCCAGTTTGTTTTTGGCAGCGAAATCGACGTAATACTTATACAATACCGTGTTCCGGTTTGCCATTCCAGACGGGATATCTGCGCCGGGCAGCATGGCGTCATGCCACCATTCCCAGGTCGCTTTGCCGGGTTTTATCCATTTGGTATCTGTTAATACTGATGGTTTAGCTAGCTTGTAGATCAGTTGATTATTGAGCAGTGTTTTGTCGTCATCGGTAACAATCACAACGCGCCACGGGTAATCGCGCGCGCCGCTGGTTTTGGCGATATAGTTTTCGCGCTCTTTTACTACCGACACAAAATTTCCCCAGCTACCCATTACAGATTTAGCCGGATAGTAGGCCCATTCACCACGGAAACCACTGTCATGCTTTTGAATGTACATGCCGGGATAATCAGCCACATCAGCCTCGGCAACAACCACTTTTACATTACTTTGCGGATAAGCAAATAAAGCAGGAGTTAATGCGCGGGTATCGTTTTTTACATCAGCGACAGCTGGCTTTACTACATACGGCAGCTCCCAGGCAGTATAGTTAGTCGTCTCTGCCCAGGTTGCAGATGGATTTCCAGGCAGGTTAAATGAAGCCTGCTCGCTCATTACTTTTACGGAGTCTTTCAAAGCCGTCACAAAGCGATAGGCCATGCCTTCGTTATAGGCACGAAATATCACTGAATAATCGCCATTGAACTTTAGCGTGAGTTGCTGGTAATTATCTGTTAGCGTAGCTGATTTGCCATACAGCGGATGCAAGATATTTTTGATATCAACTTTGGTATTATTAAGCACCTTAGCCGATTTTCCTAATGTTTCTTTATCCAAATTTAACGATATAGATGAAATCGATATTACAGGACTGCCTTTATAAATAACGCTATAAGCTATACTGTCGTCAACCTTTATATTTACTGAAATATTTTTATCTGGAGATGTGATATGATAAGATTGAGCCGCTACTTTGCCGCCAATTATCGCCAGTAAAAACATAAAAACTAAGCATCTCATATTACGTCAAATTTAAAAGTGATAAACTCATCATATACATGATGCTTGGGCAATAATGCCGATGGAAATTCTGGCCTGTTCATACTGTCGGGATAATGCTGGCACTCCAGGCAAAGGCCCTCGAATGGTTGGCAATAACGGTTATTTAAATTAAGATGTTTACTGTTCAGATAGTCGCCGGTGTATAGAAATATACCGGGATAAGAGGTATTGACAGTCAACGCCCGGCCTGACAATTGATCAATCAACTTGGCGGCGAAACTTTTGTCATCATTCAGAATATAGTATGAATTAATGCCTTTTTCGGCGTCAAGATTAATGGGGGCGGCAGGAATTATTTTTCCTGTTGGGATATAATCACCGCCGGCAGCCACTATCTTATCGGCATTGATTTGTATCTGATGATCCAGCACCGTCAAATCGCCGTCGGACAAATTGAAATAAGCGTGATTGGTAAAATTGGCATAAGTGTCTTTATCGCTCACGGCTTTGTAGCGGATAGAAAGCTCATTGTCGTCGCTCCATTTATAAGTTATCCGGAGATTCAAATTGCCGGGATAGCCGCCGTCGCCATCATGGCTATGCAGCACCATAACCAATTCATCGTCATTTACTTCAAAACCAAACACTTTACTATTAAAACCACTTGATGCGCTGTGATTACTATTTACACCATCATTAGCTTCTAATTGATAAATTTCTTCATTAAGCGTGAACTGCGATTTGCTAACGCGATTGGCGTAGCGGCCAATGGTAGAACCGATATAACAGTTATCATCCAGATAGCTTTCCAAAGTGGGAAAACCGATAATAGCATTGCCTAATTTACCATCCTTACCGGGCACTTTAACACTTACCAGGGTAGCGCCATAGTTGCACACTTCTACAAAAGCGCCGCTGCTATTAGTAAGCATAAACAGAAAAATGTCTGTACCCTGCGTGGTTCCCCAGGCTTTACAGGTGATGGTAGTACTCATAATTACGTTTAATCGGTAAGGTAAAAGTAGGCGCATAATGCATCGCGAAAAATGGACAATGACAGATATTAAATGGACAATATTATCATTCAATAATTAGGTTTCTTTATATTTATCTGTCGAAAATGTACATTTGATGCACAGCCAGCCAATTATACCATTTTTAATAAATGAACAATATTACCGAAAGCAAAAAGATCAAGGAAGGCTTTGTAGGCCAACGCATGATTGTGCTGCCACCAAACGTTAAACGGTCGGTAATTAGCAACCCGCTCATTCGTAATTTCTATTTGACGGCCATCGGTTATTATCCTAAAGCCATCTATCATGACCGCGAGCGTAAGGCAGGCAGTAACCAATATATCCTTTTATATTGTGTAGATGGCGAGGGCACGGTACATATCGGCAACGAAACGTACTTGCTCAAACCCAATACCTATATCATCATACCAAAAAATGTAGGGCACCGGTATAAAAGCTCCAATAACAATCCCTGGAGTATTTATTGGGTACATTTTAGCGGTTTAACTGCCGATGCTTTGTATGAACGATCAGCACCGCAGGGTTATCCCGAGGTTCATGCCATCCCCTATGATGAAAGCCGGATCAAACTTTTTGAGCAGGTCTACAGGATATTGGAGCATAGTTTTCATGAAAAGGAGCTGGAAATTACCAATCTGTATCTACAGCATTTCGTCACCTCGTTGATCTATTATAAAGAATTGAACCCGGTAGCTTATGAAACTGACGCAGTGAGTTTGTCTATCGCCCACATGAAAAAGCATATCGACAAAAAGCTGTTGATTGAAGATCTGGCAGCGCAACGGGGTATTTCAGTATCGCATTATTCGCGGCTATTTCATCAAAAAACCGGGTCGTCGCCCATCAACTATTTTAATTTACTGAAGATCCAGGCCTCGTGCCAGCACTTGTATTTTACCGACAGAAGCATTAAAGAAATTGCCGTTACGTTAGGTTTTGATGATCAGTATTACTTTTCGCGATTGTTTACCAAGCTAATTGGTTTATCACCGTTGAAATATAGGAAAACGCATAAGAAATGATGTTTTATTTGTCATTGCGAGCATAGCGTGGCAATCGCAAGGATGCAATATTCGCGATTGCCACGCTATGCTCGCAATGACAAATGTTATCAGCTACAAAATGCCAAGATCGCTTAATTCATTGTATAATTCCGATAGATAAGATCATCCATCTTTAAAACCATTTTGTCTATTTTTAATGCTGACTTTCAGGATAGATTTACACCGATTTATAAACCACCTAATATTCAATATTGCGTCTGATGGATTTTAAAAGATTTATGCCTGTTGCGGCATTTTTTGTTTTGGTGTCGATGACCACCATTGCCCAAAAACAATTGACCTTACATTATGATAAGCCCGCTGCCAATTGGGAACAAACGCTGCCTTTGGGCAATGGCCGCTTAGGTATGATGCCGACCAGCGGTATCACCGACGACCAGATCACACTAAACGATATCACGCTATGGTCCGGCTCTCCGCAAGACGCCAATAACTATGATGCATACAAGAAACTGCCCGAGATCACCCAACTGCTGCTGGCCGGTAAAAACGTCGAGGCCCAAAACCTCATTGACAAAGACTTTGTGTGTAAAGGTCCCGGCTCAGGCGGTAAACAATGGGGCTGTTTCCAGACTTTGGGCAATTTGAACCTGAAGTTTGATTATGGCAATGCTGATGCGTCGGCTTATACCAATTACCATCGCCGCTTATCTTTAAATAATGCTATCGCGACAACAAGTTATAAAGTTGGTACAACTACTTATACCCGCGAGTACTTTACCAGTTTTAGTGGTGATGTGGATGTGATCCGTTTGACTGCAGATCAACCGGGCAAGCTAAACCTGAGTATCGCCATGGATCGCAAAGAACGATCTACCACCACCACCAAAGGCAATACCCTACAAATGCAAGGCCGTCTGGATAATGGCACCGACGGTAATGGCATGCAATACATCGCTAACGCCAAAGTAAAACTGAGCGGCGGTACCTTAACTGCCGATGACAATAAACTGGTGATCAAAAACGCGACATCCGCTATAATCTATCTATCTGCAACCACCGACTTCCGCGATGCCGATTTCAAAACCCGTATGACGCAGAACTTGACTTCGTCCATGCTAAAACCATATGAGCAGTTAAAGAAGGAGCACATTGCTAAGTTCCAAAAACTGTTTAACCGCGTCACCCTTGACCTGGGCAAAACGGACGATAGCGAAACTACCGATCAGCGCCTCATCACCTTTCATAATAACCCGGATGCCGATAAATTGCTGCCGGTATTGTTTTACCAATTCGGTCGTTACTTAAGTATTAGCAGTACCCGCGTTGGCTTATTGCCACCAAACTTGCAGGGGCTTTGGGCCAATGAAACCCATACGCCATGGAATGGCGATTATCACCTGGATGTGAACGTACAGATGAACCATTTCCCTGTCGAGGTTAATAACCTGTCAGAATTGAACCTGCCATTAGTAGAACTGGTGCGCGGTATGGTTAAAAACGGCGAACGCACCGCCAAAGCTTACTACAATGCCGATGGCTGGGTGGCCCACGTAATTACCAACGTTTGGGGTTGGACCGAACCCGGCGAAAGTGCCTCGTGGGGTGTCACCAAAGCCGGCTCGGGCTGGTTATGCAGCAATCTGTGGGACCACTACGCCTTTACCGACGACAAAGCCTACCTGAAAAGCATCTACCCGATATTGAAAGGCTCGGCACAGTTTTATAATAGTATTCTGGTTAAAGATCCTAAATCTGGCTATATGGTAACTGCTCCATCATCATCGCCAGAGAATAGCTTTATGATGCCTGATGGCAGCGGCCGCCACGCCAGTATTTGTATTGGTGCCACCATAGATAACCAGATAATGCGCGAGCTTTTTGCGAATGTGATCAATGCTTCGGAGACGCTGGGTATCGATCCCGACTTCCGCGCACAACTGAAGAAACGCTTAACCGAGATCCCTCCTGCCGGCATTATCAGTAAAGACGGCCGCATCCAGGAGTGGCTGGAAGATTATGCTGAAACCGAGCCTACGCACCGCCATGTGTCGCACTTGTATGGTGTTTACCCGGCATCAGAGATCACGGCCGATGGTACGCCTGAACTTGCCGAAGCCGCCCGCAAAACTTTGAACGTTCGTGGCGATGATGGACCAAGCTGGTCCATAGCTTACAAACTGTTGTTTTGGGCCAGGCTGCATGACGGTAATCGTGCTTACAAGCTCTTCCATGAGTTGATGAAACCGGTTACCGCTACGGGCATCAACTATAGTGCTGGTGGTGGTATTTACCCTAACTTGCTGTCTGCCGGTCCGCCGTTTCAGATTGACGGTAACTTTGGCGCCGAAGCCGGTATTGCCGAAATGCTGATCCAGAGCCATGAAGGTTATATCAACCTGTTGCCTGCTATCCCTGATTGCTGGAAAGCGCAGGGCAGCGTGAAAGGACTGAAGGCCCGTGGCAACTTTACGGTAGACATAACCTGGAAAGACGGCAAGGTTATCAGTTACCTAATCACATCGCCGCAGGCTAAAAAGGTAAAAGTGAAGGTAAATGGTAAATTTGAGGTAATTAATAGCCACAAAAGTTTATCATAGTTTTAAAGCAATTGCTTAAATATGCAGACCGAAACTTCGGCAACCAATCAATAAGAGTAAACCATGAATTTTAAATCTTCATTCCTTTTGCTGCCACTGGCGCTAATTGCGCTGAAAAACAATGCGCAAGCGCAGGTTATTTCGATAGAAACCGCCAATAACGCGCTGGTGTTGCAGGCTGATGACAAGCACGACGTTAACACAATATACTTTGGCCCTAAACTGGCCGACAGCAAAGAGTATAGCCACCTCGCAGCCGCTTATGGCAAGGACAATGACTATACCGGCCAAATGGCATCGGTTTATACACCGGCCGGTTCGCGCAACTTGTTGGAGCCGGCTATCGCGGTATCGCATGCCGATGGCAACCAGTCGCTCGATTTGAAATATGTGAGTCATAAGATTGATAAAGTAAGCGACGATATTAGCTTGCTGACTATCATACTCAAAGACCAGGTCTACAATACGGAGGTTACGCTTTACTACAAATCATACTATAAAGACGATGTGATAGAGCAATGGAGCACCATTAAGAATGGCGAGAAAGGCACTATCGTTTTGAATAAGTTTGCATCTGCCGATCTGTATTTGAAAGCCGGCTCATTCTACCTGACCCAATACCATGGCGACTGGGCCAAAGAGATGCGCCCAGAAACCTCGCAAATCACCCATGGTATCAAGACCTTGGACAGTAAACTAGGCACCCGTGCCGACCTATTCCAACCACCAGTGTTTATGGTGTCGATGGATAAGCCGGCTACCGAGGATGAAGGAACGGTTTTATACGGTTCCATTGAATGGAGCGGCAACTACCGTACCGATCTGGAGCTTGACCCGGAGAACAACCTGCGCATTATATCGGGCATTAACAACTATGCATCGGCATATCAATTGAAGGCCGGCGAGAGCTTTACTACGCCGCCGTTCCTGTCTGTACTATCACGTAACGGCAAAGGCGATGCAAGTCGCAAATTGCAGCACTGGGCGCGTAACTACAAGCTATTGGATGGGAATGGCACCCGCTTGACGTTATTGAATAACTGGGAGAGCACCTACTTTGATTTTGATGAGACCAAGTTGGCCGCTTTGCTGAAAGACACTAAGAAACTAGGCGTCGACATGTTTTTGTTAGACGATGGCTGGTTCGGTAACAAATACCCGCGTAATGGCGATCACTCCGGCCTGGGCGATTGGCAGGAGACCAAAACCAAGCTGCCAAACGGTATCTCTTCGTTAGTTAAAGGTGCAGGCGACAACGGCGTGAAGTTTGGCATCTGGGTGGAGCCTGAGATGGTGAACCCTAAGAGCGAGCTGTACGAGAAGCACCCGGATTGGGTGATTAAACAGCCTAAGCGCGACGAATACTACTTTCGTAATCAGCTGGTGTTAGATCTGAGCAACCCTGCCGTGCAGGATTTTGTGTTTGGTATAGTTGATAACCTGTTTACTCATAACCCTGCCCTGGCTTACATCAAGTGGGATTGCAACGCAGTGATCTATAACGCTTACTCGGCTTACTTGAAGAAGGACCAGTCGCAGTTTTATGTGGACTATATGCATGGGCTGTATAACGTACTGTCGCGCATCCGCGCTAAATATCCTAAGGTGCCCATGATGCTATGCTCTGGTGGTGGTGGCCGTGTGGATTACAACGCGTTGCAGTACTTTACCGAATTCTGGCCAAGCGATAACACCGACCCGCTGGAGCGTGTGTTTATCCAATGGGAGTACTCTTACTTCTACCCGGCTATTGCCAGCTCAAACCACGTTACCGACTGGAGCAAGCTGCCTATCAAGTATCGTGTTGACGTTGCGTCTATGGGCAAGCTGGGCTTCGATATCGTGATCAGCAAGCTGGCCCAGAACGACCTGCAGTTTGTACAGGATGCGGTGAAGAACTTCAATGGCTTTAAGTCGGTTGTTTGGCAAGGCGACCAGTACCGTTTGCTTGATCCGCGCGAGAATGCGGTAGCGTCTATAGCCTACGTTAATGAGGCTAAGACAACCGCCATCATGTTTAACTACCTGGTTAACTATCGCTATGATGAAGGCAGCAAAGAGCCTATCCGTTTGAAAGGACTGGACCCGGCTAAACAGTATAAATTAAAGGAGATCAACCTCTATCCCGGTACCAATTCAGGTGTTGACGAGAACCAACCCTATTCGGGCGACTTCCTGATGAAGATCGGTATCAACCCGCATGTAAACTCGGGCCGCAGCAGTGTAGTGTTGCAGGTACAGGCGCAGTAATCGCCTTATGTCATTGCGAGCGAGGAACGAGCGTGGCAATCGCAAGGATGCCATGTTCGCGATTGCCGCGCTACGCTCGCAATGACAAATTGCGGTGTTTTGTTTCACGTGAGTGTATGACAGATGAAACAAGTGAAACACTTTTTTAACACAATAAATTATCATTCAACCAATTACAAAATTGGAGTGAAACAAAATGAAACAGCAAAAATGACTTTTAGGTCATTTTTTGTTTCACTTCCCTTTTCCCACTCTCTTTTCTAGAGAGCTGTTAATTCAAATTATTTAACAGCTTAATTTTCATTTAAAACATTTTAAACTACTGTAAAAAGCTTTATTTACTTTTATAACCATGCTTTTCCATTTCAGAGACCAATTTCCGCAGCTTAATAAACATTGGGAACGTTATCTGCCCTACCAGCAGCGTAAAGAGGTTGCCGCTAAAACCGTTTTGCTGGAAGAAGGCAAAGTATCGCAGCGTTATATTTTTATTGAGAAGGGATGCGTGCGCCTGTTTTTCAATAATCATGGTGATGATAAAACCGTGCAATTCTTTTTCGAGAACGAGGGCTTGACCTCTATAGACAGCTTTGTCAATAATTTGCCCAGCCAGTTTACGATCGAAACAATAGAACCATCTGTGCTCTTGTTGCTGCCCAAGCGATATGTTATGCAATTGATGGACGAGCTGGTGCATGAAACCGGCTTTATGCAAATTATGTTACGGCTATCGGCGCAGCGCCAAACCCATTATATTAACGAATTTGTTTCTTCTATCCGTAATACGCCCGAGCAGCGTTACCGGCGCCTGTTAGAAGAGAAACCACAGATCATTCAGCGTGTGGCGCAGCATTATATTGCCTCTTATTTAGGGGTGAGTTCCGTTCATTTAAGCCGCATAAAAAGCAAATTGGCTAAAGGCAATCTGCACTTTTAAACTTGATAACATATGTTATCGTTACGGGGTATCCGGGCACTGTAGTTTTGCTTCATCAAATCAATAAATGATGAAAGCAGCAGTAATTTATCAAAAAGGCGACCTACCGCAATATGCCGATATGCCGGCGCCTATTCCAACTAACAAAGAAGAAATATTGGTGACCGTAAAAGCAGTGGCCATTAAACATGTAGATAAAAGCCGTGCTTCGGGCAATCATTATTCATCCGACTCACCTGAAGGCGAGGGCCGCATTGTAGGCGGCGATGGCGTTTGCTTATTGCCCAACGGTACCCGCGTGTACGCCATTGGGGCCAGTGGCATGCTGGCCGAGCAAGCTTTAATTGAGCCAGATCGCACGGTAAAAGTTCCTGAGGGATTGAGCGATGCCGAGGCCGCCGCTTTGCCCAATGCGGTTATCGGCGCAGCAATGGGTTTAAAATTTAAAGCTGATGTTCAACCAGGCGATGTGGTATTAATTAACGGCGCTACCGGTTTCACTGGCCGCATAGCGGTACAAATAGCCAAACATTATGGCGCCAAAAAAGTAATCGCCACCGGCAGAAATACAGCTTCGTTACAGGAGCTTTTAACCTTGGGTGCCGATGAGGTTATCCAGCTAACCGGTAATGACGAAGATTTTAAAACGCAAATTGCCCGGGCGCATGCCATTACGCCTATCGATGTAATTATTGATTATTTATGGGGAAGTACGGCCGAAGTTATTTTGTCTTGCCTGCAGGGCGATGGCGGCTTTACCAATCGCATTCGCTATGTATCTATCGGGGCAATGTCCGGCGATTTTATCCAGCTTTCGGCAGCAAACCTACGGAGTGTTAATTTGCAGTTGAGCGGCTCGGGCCTGGGCGCCTGGACCAAGCCGCAAGTTGCCGTGCTTTTTCGTGAGATCTTGCCGGAGATGTTTGAATTGGCTGCGACAGGAAAATTGAGATTAAAAACCAAAGTGGTGGCATTGGCAGATATCGCCAGGTTATGGGATATGGATATCACCGATGGCAGCAGGCTGGTGGTGACGATATAGATATCGGTGAAAAGAGGCAAAATATTGCGTCTCTACATTTATCCCGCGTGTAGAGACGCAATATTTTGCGTCTCCGGCGAAGCAGTTAATTGGTTTGCGTCTCCCGCAAGACCTTCAAATCCTGATCTGCCGTATATGCGCTTTATATTTCAAGGGCAGCAATGCCCCCACAACCCAATTGGACATCCCCAATTGCCGTATGGCTTTAAAAATTGTTAGCAGCGGCTGCAAAGCCCCCGGCTCCCCAAGTTCCAGCACTTGTTTAACGGGTTCGGGCGTTATTAAAGCCTGAACCCGCTTAAGTAAAACAAACCGTACGCCGCCTAAATGCTTGCGGTACTGGCGATACAGATCGACCGTAAAATCACTGCGGATGATGTCATTTTCTAAATGTTGTTGATGAGCCAGTTGCCATTGTACATAGTTTAGTGGCAAATCTTTTAACCACATCCGTTTGCCTACGCGATAAAACACATCGAAAACTTCTTCCTTTTCTGCCTCGGTTAATTCGCGGTACAGGGCCTCATAAGCATGGATAGAATACCATATCAGCATAAATAAAACGTCGCGGTAGGCCCAGTCGGGAATCTGTGCGCCGCGGTTTTGTTCGACATTTTGATGGATTGCTGTAATCTGGTCGATATATCGATTAGCCTCGTCCAGCAGCGAAAAAATGATCTTGCGGGAATAGGTTACCGTAGAGAATAAACGCCCCAGCGGATCGGCAGGCAGGCGACCGGTAAAGTACAGCCAGTCGACTGCTTTATTCAAAGCAAACTCGGCGGCGGCCCCGGCAAAAATAAATAGCACGGCATCGGGGCTGCCCCAAATTTTGCGGACGATTGAATCCTCTTTAGTGAAATACTCCATAGCTTTTTCTGTTGATGCGCAATGGTTTGCCCGATAGCATTTCAATCACCACTACCAAAATAATGCCTCCGGTATACATCAGCATATCTGTCCATGAAAAAGAGGTGCCCATAATGATTTTGGCAAACCTTGAACTGCCCCAGCCTAACACATAAACCAGGTGATAATATTGGCTGATCTCGACCGCGTAAGCAAACAGTAGCACACCCAGCGCCGCCGCCATGAGGTTTACCTTAAAGAAGCTCATCACCAAACAATGGATCAATATCACCACCAAAAAATCGCCGATAAACGGGCGGATAATGTTGTCATGCACATAACGAGCAATGATGATCTCGATGGCCAGCAAGGCCACGGTTAAGAGCAAGTATTTTAGGTTGAAACGCATGTCTTTCATTTAGTTTTAATTAATGTTGTCATCTCGACCGTAAGGAGAGATCTATACACATGCTGAAATGTTTCCCTGTCCGTGCATAGATTTCTCGCTATGCTCGAAATGACAATCTCTTTCTAAATATTATTTGTCATCTCAAGGGAGAGATCTATACATTCGCTAAGATTTGCGCATGTATGGATTTTTTACTACGCTCAAGAGAATAGTTCTCCTCATTCCTCGTCGAGATGACTGTTTTATAATAATCAGTAGGTTATCCCAATACGTCG
>NZ_JAAVVB010000009.1 GCF_018449775.1 Mucilaginibacter sp. dw_454
CGCACACGAAGTGCCGCGGGGTGAGTCCCCCGCTAGCTATTCATCAACGCCTGAAACCGTTCCACAAACAAGCCCACATGATAGCCGTCGGCCAGGCCGTGATGCACATGCACAGAAACCGGCATGGTCTTTTTACCATGTACCTGCGTCATTTTACCAAACGAGATCTTCGGGCAGCTATCCGGAAAGCCGAATGCCCTGGCGTGCGATAGCGAAGTAAAATCTAACCAGGGTAATGCCGAGAAATGAATATCATTCGCGCCTTCTGCCGATGGTATCAAACCTGTAGCCTTACTGGTTTTCTCCATTTCGCTTTTAGCCTGTTCAATAAACTGTTGCTCGTCTTCAAAATAATTAAAGTAAGCAAAACCAAAGGTGCCATCGGGTCGGTTGGTGGTGGTGGCTACGTTTACCTGGTCATATAAATAAACCTCGCCGCTGATGATCCGGTACTTGAAATTTTCCACCTCGTTAGCTGCTTTTAGGGCGCGATATAGGTAGTACAGAAAGAAAGATTGGTTCTTTTCTTTTGCATTTTGATAGGCTTGTGTGCAATCAATCGAAATCACAACTCCCCAAAACGGCTCTTCGAATTTTGTGAATAAATTGAAGTGGTCTTTGCGTACCCAGCTTTCTAAATCAATTAGTTTTTTCATCTTTGTTTAGCTTCCGCAGACAAATGTCCGTAAGTATTCAATCAATTAAAAGGACATTTGTCCGAACAGATAAATATGCTGCCCACCAATCAATCTTTTCTTGAATATATTGAGCAAGCCTACAATGCCAAGCCGGGGCAGGATACTATTGCTTTAAAGCAGTTCACAAAGCAGCATCAACTGGTAATACAGGGCCAGCAACTAAGCAAGATCTATTTGATTAAAGAGGGTATTACCAAATGCTTTTTTTATGAGGATAACGACAAAGAATTCATCGTTGAGTTTTTAAGCAAAGGAGAGATTATTGGCGAAATAGAGGGCATTAAAAAGAACCGGGCCATGTGCACTGTAGAGGCCATAACCGATGTCGAGGCTTATTCCATGTCTGTTGCTTATTTTCGGGAACTGCTGGAAAAAGATCTGCAGTTTAACCACCTGCTCATAGACGTTTTCGCGCAGCGAATTATTAACACCGCCACCCGCGCCTCTTTTCAACAACTATATACGGTCGCGCATAGTTTGTTAAAGCTTCAGCAATTGATCGGCAAGTTGGATATTAAACTTTCTAAGGATGATATGGCCGCTTATCTGGGTATTAATATCCGGAGTTTGAACAGGGCGTTGAAAGAATTAGGTAATGAATAATTTGTTTCTGGCGCAAGCGTCCGCTTGTGACACGCTATTAAGGCACAAGCGGACGCTTGCGCCAGACAATGATATTATTAAGTTGTCATTGCGAGCGTAGCGCGGCAATCGCACGCGTTCCCGACCTACTTGCGATTGCCACGCTCGTTCCTCGCTCGCAATGACAAATATTGCTGTTAATACATATGCGCATTAGCACTCACCCAAGCGCTCAGTCCTGCATCTTCAGTCTTAGTAGTAAGCAACTTCACAAAACCCGGCAGATTGCCGCTTTGGGTTAGCTTATAAAAGTAGTCGGCATAAAAAGTATCAAAGAAGTTTTTGGCCGGTTTTTGGGCTGATAGCTGGCCAACTTGCGTAAAAATGGTTTTAAGCTGATACTCTAACAGGGCGTTGCCACTCAGTTTTTTTGCCTGGCCCGAGGCTACGCTGGCTGATATAATACTGTTGAGCTTAACATTTTCTGCAATAGAAGGCCCCTCGGCTTTTAATACGCCGCCTTTCAGGATGCTTTGCATATTGGTAAGGGCTTCGTCGCTTTTTTCGCCGTTGGGTTCAATTAACAAGAAGTTGCAGAACGCCAGCAACGCATTGGCGCGTTTGTTTTGGTGAAAAGTTACCAGCCCATACAAGCGCTGGCTGTTGGCATGTTTTGGGTCGATCTTGATCGATTCGATAGCGGCCAGCTCGGCTTGTGCATATTGCTTATCGCGGAAATAGGCAATGCCTAAATTAAAGTTCAGGTTTTGGTCCTGCGGAAAAGTATTCAAACCGGCTTTATAAGTGGCAATAGCCTTTTGCGGCTGATTACTTTTATCATAAATACTGCCCAGCAAACTATAAGCGGCATTAGTGTAGTTTGAATTTGTTTTCACCACATTCTCCAGGTAAGGGATACCATCTGTGGCTTTGTTGTCGTTTACCAGCCCGAGCGCTGCTTTATAGTTGGTGGCCGGGTCGTCGGTGTCTTGCGCAAATGTGCGGGTTGCGGTTAATAAACTAAAGGCAGTTATCAGTAGGAGAAGGGTAGCTTTCATTATAATTATTCTGTTTGTCGTTTTGTGTTTTTTGTCCAGTTAACAAACGCAGTCATTTTATCCGGGTGGCTCTTTAGCCAGGCATCATTGTCGGGCGATGCATTTAAACTGATTAGATGAACAAATGTATCCATGTTTTCTGTGGCGGCTAAAGCATCAAAAAAATCGCCATAATATTTAGAAAAAAATGGCGACCCATATTGGTCCTGCTGCTCCTTTATCGCTTTAAAAATCGATGTTAACTGTAAAGTTAACGAATCAACTGGTGTAAGGTTTGTTTTTCCGGCTACCGCCGCCGTAGCAGACTTTATTAAAAGCTCTTGCTGCATTTTAGCAATCGGATCTGTTATTATCGTAGCCTTGGGGTTAGGCTTTAGCATAAATTTCAATAAGCGGTAAGATTCAGCTGCGTTTTTATCACCGGGCTTTGCCCACATCAGGTGCGTTGATAACCCTAACACGGCTTCTGCGTTTCTACCCTGGCACATTGCAGCAATGCCATAAAATTGCTGGTTATTGGAAAAGTGGTCATTAAGCTTTATCGACTCAGCCTCGGCAGACTCGGCCTGTGCAAATTTTCGCCCGTTAAGATAAGCCGATCCGAGGCTATACCAAACCTGCGGATTCCGGGGCATAAGCGCTGCAGCTTTCGAGTAAAGCGCAGTTGCTTTGTCAAACTCGCGGTTGATGCTATAAATATCGCCCATATATTCGTATGCGTTGGGATACAACGTATTGGTTATAGTGGTAAGCTTTTCAAAACACGGGAGGGCTTCATCGCGCTTGCCGGTTACTAATAAGCAAAAGCCTTTATTAAACAGCGCATCTGTATTAACCGGATCAATTTTTAAAAGTTCGTCAAATTTAACAGATGCCTCCGTCATCTTTCTTTGCTTTAAAAGATCTTTCGCCTCTTTCATTAACGTTGGCACATCTTTGACCGTGTCTTGGGCAAATACGGCTATCGAACTAAAAAGTAGAATTAATAGTAAAAAAGGTTTGAAATAGTAATGCATAAGATTAGGTTATCTTTTGATTTTATAGGGACTGCTTTGTTATTACTCCGTTTGCCTCTTTTCGGTATTTAGCCAGGTATTGAACGCCTTGATATTATCCGGATGCGCTTTTAGCCAGGCCAGGTTTTCCTGCGGAGATAGACTTACACTTACAAAACGAGTGTAAACATCCATATAATCTGTCGCCGCTATATCGCCAAAAAAGTTTCCGAAATATTTAGAAAAAAATGGCGAGCCGTATTGGTCCTCCTGGGTTTTGATGGCTTTGTAGGCGGCAGTAAGCTGCATGGTCAGTGAATCGGTAGCGGTTAGGTTTGTTTTTCCTGCGGTTGAGGAGGTTACTGCCTGTGCAATGGTTTCCTGCTGTAACTTGGCCATCGCATCAGCTTTTGGATCTGGATTAGCATGCAGTATCGCTTTGATGAACATACAATCGGGCGCAGCCTGTCTTGGCGGCGGACCCAACATCAGGAAGTTGGAGAAACCCAGCAATGCCTGTGCATTTTTTCCTTGCAGATAACAAGCCACTGCATAAATATGATGGCTGCCCGCATGTCGCCTATCTATTTTGATTGACTCGGTTGCGGCTTGTTCTGCCTGTGTATATTTTTTTTGCCTGGTGTAAGATACGGCCAGGTTAAACCATAAGTTTCTGTCCCTCGGCGATACCGCTATCCCTTCGGTATAGTATTTGGTAGCCTTGTCAAAATCGCCTTTTACATCATATATATTAGCTAATGCGGCATAGGCTTGCGGCATTTTAGCAATAGCTATAACTTTCTCAAAGAGCGGTACAGCATCATCATTTTTACCGGAGACGGAAAGTGTGAAACCTTTTTCATAAAGAACGCCCATGTTGTCTGGTGCAGCCTTCAGCACTTCGTCGTAGTTGGCAATGGCTTCGGCAAATTTACCGGCATCGCTTAGCTTTAACCCGGCTTTCATTAACGAATCGAGGTGAGGAGGCAACTGTTGAGCAAACGATGCAACCGAGCAGATGAATAAGCTTAATGTAAGCAGTAATTTGTGATAAGATTTCATTATGGTTTAGCTAAGTGGTTTACTCTTTAAATGTAGCAAGGGTTATTAACTAAAACAATCAAAATGTTCAAAACTTTACTTTCAGCGCGGGTTATATTTTGCAATTTTCGCAATTCATTTATCGTGACAAGTTATTTATTTATGAAATTAGTTAAACAAAGCCTGCTAACTGTTAGTCTTTCGATGCTTTTAATGGCATCATGTTCATCAAGCGGCGACAAAGCAAATTCGTTCTTTAGCCCGCCCGAAAAAATTAAACCGTTAGATACTAAGGCTCTGTTAGCTTATAATCCTAAAAATGCCGATAAACAGATAGATGCTTTTATGCAACATCTGCACAAAAATGCAGGGTTTAACGGTAACGTATTGGTGGCAAAAAACGGAAAGATAGTTTACCAAAACGCTTTTGGTTGGGCTAACTACCCCAATCAGGACAGCCTGACGCTAAACTCTCAGTTTGAATTGGCATCTGTCAGCAAAACGATGACGTCGACCGCTATTTTGCAGTTAATGGAACGTGGAAAGCTGCACCTTAGCGACTCTGTTCAGCAGTTCTTTCCTAATTTTCCGTATCATGGCGTAACTATCCGTATGCTGCTTACGCATCGCTCGGGCCTGCCTAACTATGTATATGCAATTGATGATGTTTTTCGCAAAGAACATCGCGACCAGAAAAAAGGTGTCACGAATCAGCAAATGATGGATTTACTGGCGCAGTACAAGCCCGCACGTTATAATTTGCCCGATAAAGGTTACCATTACAACAACTCCAACTTTATGGTATTGGGCTCTATCATAGAGAAGGTAACACATATATCGTATGCAGATTATATGATGCAAAACGTTTTTTTGCCGGCCGGCATGAAGCATACCAATGTATACTCTAAGGCTACTTACGACAAAATACCTACCAAAGTATTAGGACATGATCGTAACAGCTGGCGATACTCGGTAGCACAGAACTACCTGGACGGCCCCGTTGGTGATAAAGGTATTTATAGTACCGTAGCCGATCTTTTCTTGTTTGACCGTGCGCTGCGTGCCGGCTTGCTCATTAAACAGGCCACACAAGATTCGGCTTATACCAATCGTGTTCCGTTAAAGAACGGTCATTTTGGTTACGGTTATGGCTGGCATTTGTTTGAGGCACCTAACGAGAAAGTGGTTTACCACACCGGTTGGTGGCACGGCTTTCGGCACAATTTTCTGCGTGATATGAAGGAAGATGTTGTAATTATATTGCTGGATAACATGACCAATGGTAGCCTGCTACATCTTGATGATCTGTTTAAAATGACCGGTATGCCTGTAATACGTGCAGGAGCTTACGGCCGCGACGGCGAGGAAGATGATGAACAGGTACAGGCACCTACAGTTGAAAAGAGACAGAAGCCTGCTAAAAAACAAAAGGAAAAACAGGTAGTCAAACACAGCAACGTTAAAAAACACAAAGCACATAAACATTAAGTTGTAAACACTGTTTTTTAAAGGGAAAGGAGTTAACATGTTCGACAAAATATTAGAAGCACAACAAAAAGCAGGCGAGGCGAAAACTCGCTTAGATTCCATCAGCGTAACCGGTACTGCCGAGGGTGGTAAAATCAGTGTTACCGCCAATGCCAATAAGGTAATTAAAGCTATTACTATCGACCCTGACTTTTTTAAAGAGGCTGATAAGGAAGAGCTGGAAGAACTGGTTACCATAGCCGTAAACAAGGCCCTGGAGCAAGCCGAAAACGTTAGCCAGGCCGAAATGGCCGCCGTTACCAAAGATATGTTTGGCGGCCTGGGCGGCATGTTTAACAAATAATAATATTCTGTCATTGCGAGGAGGAACGACGAAGCAATCGCACGCGCTTATTCGCATCCTCCTTGCGATTGCCACGCTTCGCTCGCAATGACAGCACTCTTTTGAATTAAAAACCACACCATATGAAAACCACTTTTTACGGGCAATCAACCGTTATGATTGAGACCGAAGGAAAAAAACTGTTGTTTGATCCTTTCATTTCGCCAAACCCGGCGGCTAAACACATCGATATTCATAGCCTTAAGCCGGATTATATCCTGGTATCACACGGCCACGGCGACCACGTAGCCGACCTGGTTGCTATCCAGAAAAGCAGCGGTGCGCAGATTATCTGTATTGCCGAAATTGGCGGCTGGCTGGGCAAGCAGGGCATCGAAGCGCATGGCATGAACATAGGCGGCAATGCTTATTTTGATTTTGGCCGTGTTAAAATGGTAAACGCCATCCACTCCAGCACTATGCCCGACGGCGCGGCAGGTGGTAATCCTGCTGGTTTTGTGATCTATTCAGAAGGCAAGGCCATTTATTTTGCGGGCGACACAGCCTTAACCTACGACATGAAGCTATTGGAAGATGAAAATCTGGACTGGGCCTACCTACCTATAGGCGACTACTACACCATGGGTGTTGATGACGCTGTTAAAGCGGCTAAATTCATCAACTGTAAAAATATCATCGGCATCCATTTCGATACTTTCCCGGTGATTGCTATAGATAACCAGGAAGCATTGGACAAATTCACTGAGGCTGGCTTGAATTTAAAGTTGCTGGCTTTGGAGGAATCTATCGAATTATAACCCCATCTGTCATTGCGAGCGTAGCGTGGCAATCGCGAATATTGCACCCTTGCGATTGCCACGCTCGTTCCTCGCTCGCAATGACAATAAGGGCCAACTCACAACAAAAAAGCCTCTCAGAAATTAATCCTGAGAGGCTTTTATATTTTATAAAGCTGTAATTATGCCAGCTTTCGTTTAACTTCTACGTTTTCGTAAGCTTCAACAATGTCGCCTACTTCAATGTTGTTAAAGTTTTGAATGTTCAGACCGCACTCGTAGTTGGCGTTCACTTCTTTTACGTCGTCTTTGAAACGTTTTAATGAAGCCAGTTCGCCGGTGTAGATAACCACACCCTCGCGGATAATGCGGATCTTGCTGTTACGGGTAATTTTACCGTCTAACACCATACAACCTGCAATGGTACCCACTTTGCTGATCTTGAACGTTTCGCGAATCTCAACATTGGCAACAATCTTCTCTTCGAATGTTGGCGCCAACATACCTTCCATCGCCGCTTTGATCTCGTTGATCGCGTCGTAGATGATAGAGTATAACCTGATGTCGATTTGCTCGGCCTCGGCCAGTTTACGCGCACCGCCTGACGGGCGCACCTGGAAACCGATGATGATCGCATCTGATGCAGATGCCAGCAATACGTCCGATTCTGAGATCTGACCCACTGCCTTCGAGATCACATTTACCTGGATCTGCTCGGTAGATAGTTTCAGCAATGAATCTGCCAAAGCTTCGATTGAACCATCCACGTCACCCTTAACAATAATATTCAGCTCCTTGAAGTTACCAACCGCTAAACGACGGCCAATCTCATCCAAAGTAATGTGTTTCTGTGTACGTAAACCTTGCTCGCGTTGTAATTGTAAGCGTTTGTTGGCAATTTCGCGTGCTTCAGTTTCACTGTCTAATACGTTAAATTTATCGCCAGCTGTTGGTGCGCCTTGCATACCCAATACCTGTACCGGTGTTGACGGGCCTGCAGATTCTACACGCTGACCACGCTCATTGGTTAAAGCTTTAACACGTCCGCTGTAGCAACCAGCCAGAATAGGATCACCTACTTTTAAACGGCCAGCCTGTACCAGGATGGTGGTAACAATACCACGGCCCTTATCTAACGCTGCCTCAATAACAGTACCTACGGCACGTTTATTAGGGTTAGCGGTTAGTTCTAACAGTTCGGCTTCTAATAATACTTTCTCAAGTAATAGCTCCACATTCAAACCGGTTTTAGCCGAGATCTCTTGTGTCTGATATTTACCACCCCACTCTTCAACCAAAATATTCATGGCCGATAGTTGCTCACGTACCTTATCGGCGTTAGCACCCGGGCGATCCATTTTGTTAAAGGCGAAGATAATAGGAGCGCCTGCGGCCTGCGCGTGGTTTATAGCCTCGCGGGTTTGCGGCATCACGCTATCGTCTGCAGCAATTACAATGATAACAATATCTGTTACCTGTGCACCCCTGGCACGCATAGCGGTAAACGCTTCGTGGCCCGGTGTATCCAGGAATGTAATTTTGCCTTTGTCGCCAGGCAGGGTTACCTCATAGGCACCGATGTGCTGGGTAATACCACCGGCTTCGCCGCCAATAACGTTAGTTTTACGTATAAAGTCCAACAGGGATGTTTTACCATGATCGACGTGACCCATGATGGTAACAATCGGCGCACGAGGAACCAGGTCTCCCGGTTCATCAGGCTGATCAAGGATAAATTCCTCGTCCTGTGGTTTAACAAACTCAATCTGGTAACCAAACTCATCAGCAACAATGCTTAGGGTTTCGGCGTCCAAACGTTGGTTAATGGATACAAACATGCCCAGGCTCATACAGGTAGAAATGATCTGTGTTACAGAAACATCCATCATGATAGCCAGCTCATTCGCGGTAACAAACTCGGTAACTTTCAGCACTTTTGATTGTGCATCTTCCGCCATTTGTAATTCGTCCGCATTTGCAGCCACATCATCACGTTTTTGACGACGGAACTTAGCACGCTGTGCAAACTTACCAGACTTACCGGCACCGCTTAAACGGGCAAGTGTAGCCTTAATTTGGTCTTGTATGTCTTTTTCTGTAGGCTCTTCTTTTGGAGTAGAAGGAGCGTTACGATTGAAATTATTATTGGGGCGATTACCTTGATAACCTCCGCCTTGACCCGGCGGGCGGTTGTTAAAGTTAGGGCGCTGGCCGTTATTGTTATTATTATTGTTGTTATTGCCGCCACCTTGCTGGCCACCACCACCTTGAGGGTTGGTGCCTTGCTGTTGGTTGTTGTTTGGCGCACCCGGACCACCCTGACCAGGGCCGTCTTTACGTTTACGCTTACGTTTTTGGTCGGCGTTGGTGTTTGATGACGACGCTACCGGGTTACGTTTTGGTGCAACAGGTAAAGTTATCTTACCAACAATATTTGGTCCGCTAAGGCGCTCTGCCTTTGCTCTGATTACGTCTTCGCCTTCACCATTTCCGGTGTTTGGTTCTTCGGCAGCAGGTTTAACCGCTACAGGTGCAACAGGTGCTTTCGGCGCTTCAGTTTTTGGTGCTTCCGTCGCAACTACGGGTTTAACCTCTGCAACCGGTTCAGGCGCTTTAGGCGCTTCGGGTGCAGGTGCTGGTACCGGTTTAACTTCTGCAACCGGTTCTGGTGCTTTTGGCTCTTCTTTAGCTTTTTCGGCCGGTTTGGCGTTCAGGTTGTCAAGGTCTATTTTACCTACAACTTTAACTCCGCGGCGCTCATCAGTGCTTTCCTCGGCCTTTACAGGCTCTGGTGCAGCTGCCGGTGTTACGGGTGCCGGGGCCGGCTTTTCTGGTGCCGGTGGCGCAGCAGTAAAGTTTCCTGCGTTCTTAATCAGGATCTCTTCGTTCTCGAAATCCCTTGAACGGCGGGTCTCCACCGGTTTTTCAGGAACAGCCGCAGCTTCGTCTTTACGTATCTTGCCGATACTGATTTGCTTTGCTTCTTCCTTAATGCTTTTATCAACAGCAAACTCTTTTAACAAAGTATTGTACATGTCGTTATCCAGCTTCGCCATAGGTTGTTTTTCAACCTTATAGCCTTTTGAAGCAAGGAAATCAACAATGGTACCCATACCAATGTTAAGCTCTTTTACTGCTTTAAATAATTTTATCGATTTGTCTTCTGACATTTATTATTACTTTCTCTGCTTGATTTTATGCAAAAATACGATTTTTAATTCGCTTAATTGTTTTTATTCAAATTCTGCTTGCAATACTGATAGAACTTCTTTGATAGTTTCTTCTTCTAAATCGGTACGTTTTACCAATTCATGAACAGTTAACGCTAAAACTGATTTTGCTGTGTCTAAACCAATGCGTTTAAACTCGTCCAAAATCCAGCTATCAATCTCGTCTGAGAATTCTTCAATATCCACATCCTCGTCGTGCTCATCGGCCTCACGGTAAACGTCGATCTCGTAGCCTGTCAATTTGCCTGCCAATTTAATGTTATGGCCACCACGACCGATAGCTAATGATACCTGGTCTGGTTTCAAATACACCGCGGCAGTTTTTTTCTCGTCGTCTAACTTGATCGAAGTGATCTTAGCCGGCGATAAAGCACGCTGTATATATAACTGTGTATTATTGGTAAAGTTGATTACGTCGATGTTCTCATTTTTCAACTCGCGAACGATACCGTGGATACGTGAACCTTTCATACCTACGCAGGCACCAACCGGGTCAATACGGTCATCGTACGATTCAACAGCTACTTTAGCTCTTTCTCCCGGCTCGCGAACAATCTTTTTGATCGTGATCAGACCATCAAAAATCTCCGGAACTTCAAGCTCAAATAAACGCTGTAAGAACTCTGGCGCAGTACGGGAGATGATGATCTTAGGATTGCTGTTCATCATGTCTACTTTGTAAACAATTGCTTTTACGCTGTCGCCTTTTTTGAAGTAATCGGCAGGTATTTGCTCTGTTTTTGGTAATAAAAGCTCGTTGCCTTCATCATCCAATACCAAAGTTTCTTTTTTCCAAACCTGGTAAACCTCGCCGGTAACTATCTCACCCACACGGTCCTTGTATTTTTTGAAGATCTCGTCTTTCTCCAGTTCCAGAATTTTTGAAACCAGTGTTTGGCGTGCAGCTAAAATAGCACGACGGCCAAAGCTCTCTAAAGTGATCTGTTCGATATACTCGTCGCCAACTTCCAGGTCCTCGTCTAATTTCTTAGCTTCAGCTAATTCAATTTCCAGGTCGTCGTCCTCACTAAACCCGTCTTCCATAACCACACGTGTGCGCCAAATTTCCAAGTCACCATTGTCGGTGTTTACAATCACGTCACAGTTTTCGTCGTTGCCGTATTTTTTACGGATCATGCTTCTGAAAACGTCTTCCAGCACGCTCATCATCGTCGGGCGATCAATGTTTTTGAAATCTTTGAATTCCTGGAATGAATCAATTAAATTAATATTGCTCATTTTTCATTAAAATTATTTGTTCTTAAAGGTAATGAAGCGATCATGAGCGTGTTTTTTAAGCGGCTGCTCATGATGGTTTTCTTACTTAAATGATATTAAAACTTTAGTTTCTGATATTTGCTCTAAGGGGATTACACTTTCAATAACTTCGGCTTTTTTCCCTTTTTCTTTTATTTTTTCTTCAATCATAATGGCATCTTCGGTTAACCCGTTTAAAGTGCCTTCTCTTTTGCTGCCGTCGGCCATTTTAATAGACAACGTACGGCCAATGTTTTTGGTGTATTGTCTGGGCATGGTTAGCGGCATATCTATGCCCGGCGATGAAACCTCCAGGTTATACGCCGTCTCAATTACATTTTCCTCTTCCAGCTTAAAGCCTACGTAACGGCTTACCTGCACACATTCTGCAATACCAACACCCTTATCGCCATCAAGCAGGATGATCAGTTTTCCGTTACTGTGCAGTTTGGCACTCACTAAAAACACATCGGGCCTTTCTATTTCGGCTATCTTTTCGTTAACCAGCTCAATAACCCTTTTTTCAATATTCATTATTCGCCTTCGCTTTTTTCCGTCCCGATGGTCATTGGCCCGGGAATTTTGGTATACTAAAAGAGGGGGCAAATGGCCCCCTCTTTATTAATTAGATGCAAATATAGCTAAAATATTTAAATATTCAAAGCGCTACAGCTTAAAAATCAAATCGGTATAGTGCAATTGCCCCGGCTTGGTGCGCCCGCGCACATAGTCCCAAATAGATTTGTTGCCGGCATAGTTATAATAGCGCAAAAAATAGGTGCGTTGCTTTACAAAAGGCGTATCAGGCGTAAAAACAACGGCGCCGTTGTTAACCAAATACCGACCAGGCTGTGTAGGCTGGTAATCTTTCAGATCCGTATCTGCCGGCAGGCGAGATATAGAAAATAAGCTCTGCCAGTTTTTTATGCTATCGCGATCAATGTCATTTAAAATCACCGGGTCAATGCCGACGATCTTTAATGAGCGATTGCTGTCGATGAGGCTAATATGCACGGCCGATGCAGGCGGCTCATGACGGCATCCCCAACAAAAAAATAACAAAAGAAAAATATAGCGTTTCAAACCTGCGGTATTTTGTAATTAAGTGTTTTTTAGCGATTTTAAACATATCAAAAACGTCATTGCGAGCGAGGTACGAGCGTGGCAATCTCCTGATAAGCGAAATAGCAAATTATCCGGAGATCGCCATGCTACGCTCGCGATGACGTGTCGGTGATGTTTTTAAGTGAAACAAAATATGACCTAAAAGTCATTTTTGGTGTTTCATTTTGTTTCACTCTGTTTTTGTATTTATTTAATAATCAATTATTTGACAAAAAATACTGTTTCACTTGTTTCAGCTGTTGCACACACGCATGAAACAAAACAGCGACGGCTACTGACCCTTCAACGTGGTCTCAAACAGCTTATAGATGCGCTTGTACTCATCGGTCCAGCTGCTGGGCTGTACAAACCCGTGATCTTCTACAGGGTATGAGGCCAGGCTCCAATTATCCTTATGCAGCTCAATCAGTTTCTGACTCAGGCGTACAATGTCCTGGTAGTTTACGTTTTGATCTATCATGCCATGCAGCATCAGCAGGTTGCCTTTCAATCCATCGGCAAAGTATATAGGCGAGCTGGCGCGATAGGCATTCTCGTCATTAAACGGCTCGTTCAGGATCTCTGAGGTATAGCCATGATTGTAATGCGCCCAGTCGGTAACCGAGCGGATAGCGCCGCCTGCGGCAAACACATCAGGCTCGGTAAACATGGCCATCAAAGTCATGAAACCACCGTACGAGCCGCCGTACATGCCCACGTGTTTAGGGTTAACACCATACTTGTCAACCAATAGCTTCACACCGTCTACCTGGTCGGTCAGATCCTTACCACCCATATGGCGGTAGATGGCAGTGCGCCAGTCGCGGCCATAGCCTGCGCTGCCCGAGTAGTCGAGCTGCAGTACGGTATAGCCGTTATCGGTCAGCATGTTGTTAAACATATACTCGCGGAAGTAGTGCTCGCTCCAGCCATACATTACGTTTTGCAGGTAGCCTGCACCATGTACAAATACCACGGCAGGTTTCGACGGATCGGGCTTGGCAGGCAGGTACAGGTGTGCATACACATCGCTACCATAACGGTTCTTAAATGTAATCAGCTGCGGGTCACGCCATGGGTATGACTTGAACTCCTCGGTTAATGAGTTGGTAACCTGCGTGGCGGTAGCGCCGGGCTTATTGGGCTGAATGTACAACTCATCAGGCTTATTGGTATACGAGTAGTTAATAGCCAGCCATTGCTCATCAGGCGATAGGGTGACCGTATTGGTGCCTTTCATCGTAGTCAGCTTAACCGGCTCGCCGCCAGTAACCGGTACCTTATAGAAATGTGTAATGCCGGGATGCTCCATGTTGGCCGTAAAGTAGAAAGTCTTCTTGTCTGCCGATAGCTGCAGGGTCTGCACTTCCGACTTGCCGCTGGTGATTTGCTTCTTACTGCCGTTGGTGACATCCTCGACAAACAGGTGCGCATAGCCGGGATCTTCGCTTTCAAAGTAGATATGCGTATTGTCTACCCAGCCCAACTCATAAAAGCCAGGGCCGCCAACCCAGGCGTCATTATGTTCGCGGTCTAAAGGCGAGAGCTTACCTGTAGCGGCATCCAGCTTCATGATCCAGCGATCCTTATTGTCTTGTGCAATTACCATGGCAACGGCATACTTGCCGTCCTCGCTCCATTGGGTACGGATGATGTTTACTTGGCGATCTTCATTGCGTTTGCTGCGCTGCTCCAACTCCTTTGGGTAATCCTTAAAGTAAGCCGGGATGTCTTTGATCCCCGGAATGCCGGCAACGGATACGCGGTAAACGCTATCTCGCTGGGTATCGAAGATGTATGATTCGGAGGTATTCTCTGGTGCCCCAACTTTGGTGCGGTTAGGGATATCCTCTGTAAAACCGGAAGCGGTTACGTAATTAGGCACGTTGGTGCGCTTGGCGTCGGTCGCTATTTTGACCAGGTTATAGGTCACAAACCGTCCGTCCGGGCTTAGCGTGGTGCCGCTTACAAACTCATCACCAACGGCTATTTCTTTCAGTTTCCTGACTTCGAACTGCTTGGCCTGAATGGAATCCAGCTTGCGGTCCTTTTCTCTTACTTTGATGATGTCAAACACCTCTAGTTGCTCAGCTTTTAGCCAACGTTCCTGCTCGCTGCCTGCTGCCTGGGTTTGGGCAGCACGTGCAGCTCCTCCGCTACCACCCAGCCCACTACGGCGACCACCGCCGCCCGTCGGGCCTGCCGGTGCCGCAGGCGCTGCTGCGGAGTGTACGAAATTGGTGATCTGCACCAACTCGCCATTATTGATATTTAAAGAATATAAGTTATCGGCACGGCTGAAGATCACCTTGCTTTGGTCGGCGCTGAAAGATGGATTTCCTTCGCGCTCGGTGGTGGCAGTCAGTTGGCGTGTCTTGCCGGTTTTGATGTCTAAGAGAAACAGGTCCCCATTCTTTTCATAGAGCTTTTGGGTGTGGATCTTGTTCCACTCGCCGTTCTCGGTGGTGAAGGTGCGCTGTTCGTCAATACCGATTTTCGTCGGTTTGGTGCTTGCCGGCGTGACGGCAAATAGCTCATCGCGATCGGTACTGTTTGGGTTCCAGTTAAAGTAGAGTTTCTTGCTGTCATCGCTCCAATGAATGTTGGAGGGTGCCACGCCCATCCATTTTGGGTCGCGCATGATCTTTTCGACAGTTAGGGTTTCCAGTTTTTGGGCATAGCTTGCCGAACAAATTGGGATAAGTAGTGCAGTTAATAAGCGTTTCATAAATTCAGTTAATGATGACAAGTTACTAATTTTGACTGATTACTTTTATATATGGAACTACAAGGCGACGGATTTAAACTTAGGACCTGGCAACTGCAGGACGCAACCGCCCTGCAAGAGCATGCCAACAATAGCAACGTGTCACGATACCTATCTGATCGCTTTCCATATCCTTATACGTTGGAGGATGCCAATTTCTTCATCAACCTACAATTGAAGCAGTCGCCGGTAACCAATTTTGTGATCGATATTGATGGTGAACTGGCAGGTGGAATCAGCCTGGAGATGCGCGGCGATGTCTATAGTAAAACTCCAAGATTAGGCTACTGGCTTGGCGAAAAGCATTGGGGTAAAGGCATCATCACCAAAGCAACTCAATTGATATGCGGCTATGGCTTTGCCAAGCTGGATATTATTTGTATCCAGGCGGTTGTTTTCGACCCCAACATTGCCTCTATGCGGGTGCTTGAAAAAGCAGGTTTTATTAAGCAGGGAATCCTGGCAAGGTCGGTAGTTAAAAACGGCGAAGTATTCGATGAGTATATCTATGCCTTATATCAAATTTAACATCGCATCAAACAAAACACATCAAGCGTTAATTTATACCGTATGCTGCCACTACTAACTGCCCAACAGATCCGCGACGCGGATGCTCATACCATCGCTAACGAACCGATCAATTCTGTCGACTTGATGGAGCGTGCCTCGAAAGCGTTTGTGGGTTGGTTTGTGAATAGGTTTGCAGATCGTAATTTAAAGATCGCTGTGTACTGCGGTACAGGCAATAATGGCGGCGACGGGTTGGCTATTGCACGCATGTTGTACAGCCATAAGTATATTAATGTAGCTATTAAGGTGGCGCGCTTCTCTGAAAAGTCGACAAATGATTTTAATGCCAATCTAAATCGCATTACGCAAATGGGGCTTGAGCTACATGAGTTAAAGCCTGACACCCCTTTTCTAACTGAAAATGCCGATATCATAATAGATGCTTTACTGGGTAGCGGCATTAACAAACCCTTATCGGGCGACTATAAGCGCCTTGCCGATTTTATCAATGATCTGCATAAAACTGTAGTAGCTGTGGACGTACCCACCGGTTTTTATACAGATGGCGAAATGGACAAAGATGCTACAGTAGTTCACGCCGACCTGGTGATCACTTTTCAGCAACCAAAGGTCAATTTCTTGCTGCCTGAATCTGCGCCACATATTAAGTGCTGGGAGGTCGTTAACATCGGGATTGATGAAGGGTTTATCCAATCGCTTAAATCGCCTTACCAGTTTTTAGAAGAAAAGGATATCCGCAGTATACTCAAGCCACGTCATCGTTTTAGCAATAAAGGCACGTATGGTCATGCTTTGATTATTGCCGGGCAGGCTAAAACAATGGGTGCCGCTTTACTAAGTTCGGCAGGATGTTCCTACGCGGGAGCGGGGCTAACCACCGCCTGTATACCCGAAAGTGGTTTAATTGCTTTGAATACATATCAACCAGAGGCTATGGCTATCATACGTAAGGAAAGTATGTTGCCTGAGATAGAATGGGATAAATTCAGCACCATTGGCATAGGCCCGGGTTTGGGCAAAGGTGACGATGCCTTAAAACTGTTTACCACAGTTTTAAAAAACTACAAAAAGCCAATCGTTATTGACGCTGATGCATTAAATATCCTGGCTGCCAACCCAAAGCTTTGGAGTAAAGTACCTGCGGGCAGCATCGTTACCCCGCACATGAAAGAGTTCGACCGTTTGTTTGGCGATCATGACAATTGGTGGCAAAGGCTGCAAAGCGCTATCGAAAATGCCAAAAAGTACAACATCAACATCGTGCTTAAAAATGATTATACGCTGGTGGCTACGCCGGAAGGAAAGGTTTATTTTAATTCCACCAGCAATGCCGCGATGGCTACCGGGGGTATGGGCGATGTTTTGACCGGGATTATTACCTCGCTGTTGGCGCAGAAATATACCCCGGCAGAAGCCTGCATACTGGGTGTTTATATCCACGGAAAAGCGGGCGATGAATTGGCGCTGCCTAACAGAATGAACGTAATTATGCCGGGCAGGCTGGCCGGGCAGTTGCCCATTACCATGGCAAAATTAATGGCATAAAAAAGGCCGCAAGTATTATACGGCCTTTTTTCCTACTTATTAACTGATCTTATAAAGAACAAATACTCTCAATTTGTACCTATAAGACGTTAACGTGTGTGTATTCGTTACAGCAAGAATGATTTTTAACAAAATTTAACTATCGCCTGGTTAGAACTGGCCTATAATCATCATTTCGCTCATGGTTGGGTTAACGCTACCGCCTCTTGGCTCGCGGGTTACCGCGAAGGCTTGCGCCAAAGCAACTGATTTCATTTGTTTCATGTCAGTGCTATCGTTGGCTATTTTATCAAAAACACCCAAATCAACCGGCTTCCCACCTACTAATGCCCACAACTGATACTGATGATCTTTATCATTAACCGGCATGTTTAATGATTTTAAATCGATCATCACTTTTTTCTTGGCCGGATTCCAAGCTACAAGCAAACTGCCGTTTGGTAGGTTTTTAGTGCCTTTTAGATGCAATATCTTATAACTTGTATCTCTAAAAACGCCCAACTGATCATTCATGTAATTTACCGTTTTGGTAAACCGTTGGGTTTGCAAATTTGCAGCTACTAATTGTTGTGTGGTTTGCTGTAGTTTGCTGTTTAGGTTATAGATAGCTACCACGCTGCCTACTAATAACGCTAAGCTTGCAGCAAAAGCATATTTATAAAAGTTGCTGCTGCCCGGCGGGCGCATAGTAATTACTGTGGGTTCGGTAACGGTTTCCTTTTTGGTAAAGACCCTGTCATCGGCCAAATTGATAACCAGGCTATTTAAAATTTTGGTGCGTTGCTTTTGAGACGGTTGAACAGCGTTTTCTAATGCGTAAGACTCCAGTGCTTTTTCAATCTCTTCTAATTCTGCCTTCACCGCCGGATGTTGTTGAATCATCGCATCAACCTGCTGTCGCTCAGCAGGAGAAACGTCTCCCAGAACATAGAGTTCTAAGATACCTGATTCAATAAATTTTTTCACGTCTTCCACTTTCGGCTTCAATTAAAATGTTTCCTGAGTTCAATTATGGCCATTCGTAACCTGGTTTTAATGGTGCCAAGCGGGATACCGAGTTCGTCGGCAGCTTCCACATGGGTGTAGCCTTTAAAATAAACCAAATCAAGGATAGACTTTTGTTCAGGCTTGAGCGTTTGCACTAACTCTTTGATGCCCATTAACTCAGGTTTGTAAACTGTGTTTCTTTGTTCGTCTATGGAAGTTACGTTATTTTCAAGTTCTTGGTTTTTGCTGTGGTTCTTAAAATCTTTAGATCTTAATTTATCTATAGAAAGGTTGCGCGCTATATTCACCATCCAGGTAAACAAGCGGCCTTTATCGGCACTGTAGCTCGAGAATGAGTGCCAGATCTTTACAAAAGTTTCCTGCAGGATATCTTCGGCAGTAGCCTCGTCAATAACTATCCGGCAAATCACACCAAATAGTGATGCCGAGTACATATCATACAGCGCTTCGATAGCTATTTTCTCGCGATTTCTCAAGGCAAGAACCAGCTCCTCTTCAGAAAGGGTCAGTTTTTTTCTGCTCACAAGTGGTGAAGATAAAAAGGAAATATCAGATTTCAAACAAGTGTTTTTCAGCGTGGTAAGATGACCGCACTAATGGGCCGCTTTCCACATATTTAAAACCCATATCTAACCCCTTTTGTTTGTAGAAAGCAAATTGATCCGGATGTATCCAGTCAACCACCGGGTGATGGCTGCGTGTTGGCTGCAAATATTGGCCTAAAGTAAGTATGTGTACACCAGCTGTAAGCAGGTCGTCCATAGCTTCCAAAACATCTTCTTCCTTCTCGCCTAAACCAAGCATAATACCCGATTTTGTGCGTAAGCCAGCTTCTGAAACGTGCTTCAACGCTTCCAGGCTACGGTCGTATTTAGCCTGGATACGTACCTCGCGGGTCAGGCGGCGAACGGTTTCCAGGTTATGCGATACTACCTCGGGGCGGGTTTCCAACACACGGGCAAGATTATCCCATTGGCCCCTAAAATCGGGCAATAAAGTTTCTAAAGTAGTTTCCGGGCTTTCGCGGCGGATGGCATTAATGGTTTCGGCCCAGATGATAGATCCGCCATCTTTCAGATCATCGCGGTCAACCGAGGTAATTACGCAATGTTTTACCTGCATCAGTTTTACTGAATTAGCAACACGATTCGGCTCATCCGTATCAACCGCCAAGGGGCGACCGGTAGCTACCGCACAAAATGAGCATGAACGGGTGCAAATATTACCCAATATCATAAAAGTAGCCGTGCCTGCACCCCAGCATTCGCCCATGTTAGGGCAATTGCCGCTTTCGCAAATCGTATGCAGTTTATGCGTATCAACTAAACTGCGCACATGTGCGTACTCTTTTCCCACAGGAAGTTTCACCCTCAACCAGTCTGGCTTGCGTTGTTTTTGTTCAACAGGTACTACCGGCAATTCAATCATAAGCACAAAAGTAAGTAAAAACGACCTAACCAAACCCAGGCCGCATTTTTTTATGAAATATATTACAGTTAATTGATATAGGTAAGTTAATGAAAGATTCTAAATTTGGAATATAAATCCGAATTAGAACATCCGACATCCGAAATAAAAATATATGGCAACTATACACACCACTTACCTGGGCGGCTTACGCACAGAAGCGACACACTTACAATCGGGCACAAAAATTATTACCGACGCGCCAACCGATAACAAAGGCAAGGGCGAAGCTTTCTCGCCAACTGATTTGCTGGCAGAGTCATTAGCGGGCTGCATGCTAACAACAATGGGGATAGCTGCCGACGTGCATGGTATTGATATTGACGGCACCGAGTGCGAAGTAACCAAAGTGATGGCCGCCAACCCGCGCCGTGTGGCCGAGGTAGTAACTAACTTAAAGTTTCCGAAGACATATACCGACAATGAAAAAGAGATCCTGGAAAAAGCTGCCTTAGGCTGCCCTGTTGCAGTTAGTCTGCACCCAGATTTGGTGAAGACGGTGAATTTTGGGTGGTAGCTGGCTTAAAAACCAAATTTGTCATTCTGAGCATAGCGAAGAATCTTATACGCTTGATAAGTTAGTTTTATAAGATCCTTCGCTATGCTTAGGATGACAAAAAATTATATAAAACTAATCTCTAGTTTCTAATTAACCAATCTCTAACAAAGCATCCTCCACAGATATTTCGCCATGCGATTGGTCAAGGATACACTCGCCGTCCTTAATTAAAAGCAATTGTGGCGATTCATGATGAATTTGGAATAGTTGTGCTACCTGGGCAGATAAGTCGCGGTACTGGATCAAGTCCAGGAAATATAGCGGCATTTCGTCAGGCAGGTTATCCCAATCTAATTCAAAACGCCTTTTAGCCATCATGCTGATAGAACAGCGTGTGCTGTGCTTAAAAATAAGGCTATAGCCCGGCTTTTGTTTAATGTTGTTAAGCTGGTCGGCCGATGTTAGTTGTATCCACGTCATAGTACTGCAAAGATAAAAACCGCTTAGCGGTTATAAGTAATTACAACGTCAAACAATTATTTTGCCAGAAGAGGGTTTGGATTCAATAAAGTCTCGCTATTATCTGCGGGATCTTGGAGGATAAGAGGCATATGCCGGACAAAGTCTGTTGGAGCAAGATGCAAGCACGCTGCCAATGGTTACCGCCAGAAGAGTTATATATATGATCTTTCTCATGCTTCTAATATCTGTATTATATCTGTTATACGCAAATTAACCCTTCAAAGTTTTGGCAAGATCGGCCATTTTAATGGCGGTAATAGCAGCCTCGTCTCCTTTGTTGCCGTGTTTACCGCCTGCGCGGTCGATGGCCTGCTGCTGGTTATCTGTCGTTAATACACCAAAAATGACCGGCTTTGAATATTTAATAGACACATTACTTACGCCGTTTGCTACAGCATTACAGATAAAGTCAAAATGGCGTGTTTCTCCTTGTATAACGCAGCCCAGGCAAATTATTGCATCGAAGTTGCCATTTTTTAACAAAATATCAGCACCCGATGTTAGCTCAAAGCTGCCCGGAACAGGGTGAGTAGCAATGTTGTCGGCCAAAGCACCATGAGCAATCAGGCTATTGTAAGCTCCCTGGTACAGCGCATTGGTGATCTCGGCGTTCCACTCGGCCACCACAATACCAAAACGATATGGCGCAGCCGATGGGATCTCGCTCCCGGAAAAGTCTGATAAGTTTTTTAAATGTGTAGCCATTTTTATGTCGGATTTCGGATTTAAGATTTCGGATTTGCAAGTTCGATATTTAACAAATTCGAAATCACAGATCCGAAATCCGAAATCAATTACAATTTCGCTTCAACGCGGGCAATATACCCGTCGATGCTTTGCGCTTCTGTGCTGGTTGGATAATCAGTTTTAATTGATTTATAAGTATCATCAGCCGATTTGTTATCGTTCTGAGCCTCGTAAACCAAGCCTAATTTTTTCAAATATACTGGCGTTAAAAAAGCGTTGCTTGCTTTGTCGGCAGCTTTTTTAAGGTAAGACGCAGCATTGCTGTAATCTTTTAACTCAACATAAGCGTCGCCGGCATCGCCCAAAGCTTCAGCAGCAACCATCGAATCATCACCGTGGTAGTTGTTCAGGTTCTCGATAGCCTTGCGGTATTCGCCCTTATTCAAATAAGATACACCTAAATAGAAAGAAGCCAGGTTGGCTGCTTTAGTGTTGCTGTAGTCGGCAACAATTTTTTCAAATCCAGGGTAACCGGCGTCGCCTTTAATAGCTTTGTCCCAATCTTTTTTTGCAAAAAAGTCTTGAGCCATATACATCTGGTCGGCTGCTTTAGCCTCTCTTGGCGCTAAGTACAATTTTTGATAAAGCACATAAACCAATATCATGGCAACTATAGCCGAAGCTATAAATATTAAGCTTTTTTGATTTTCGCGTGTAAACTTGCCTACTTGTGCAAGCCCATCATCATTTAGTTGCACAGTTGTATTCTCCTGGTTTTTTGACATTTCTATTCTAAATTAAAGTTTGCAAAACTACATTTTTTAAAAAGTTTTAACAATAGATTTTTATTTTAATAATGAGCTAATTTTTTTAATCGTATTTATCCACTTAAGCATAGCGTTAATTGCTAAATTTGAAACCACGCTTATGTATTTAAAACAACTGTCAGTAATTAACTTCAAAAACTACGAAGAAGCCGAACTTACCCTTAGTGAGGGCGTGAATGCGTTTTTGGGGAATAATGGGGCGGGAAAAACCAATTTGCTGGATGCTATACATTACCTGTCGCTTTGCAAAAGTTATTTTAACCCTATTGACAGTCAGCAGATAAAGCAGGGAGAGGATTTCTTTATTATCACCGGCCAGTTTAATAAAAATGGGAACGATGAGGCTGTGGCCTGCTCGGTAAAGAGAAACCAGAAAAAGCAATTTAAGCGCAACAAAAAAGATTACCAACGACTGGCCGATCATATCGGGCTGTTGCCCCTGGTAATGGTATCGCCTTACGACATTAGTATTATTATAGAGGGTAGCGAAGAGCGAAGGCGATTTATTGACAATGTGATCTCGCAAACTGACAATCATTACCTTGATGAGTTGATTGCCTATAACAAGGTATTGGCTAATAGAAACGCGTTTTTGAAACAGATTGCCGATACAGGCCGGTATGATCCGGGTTTGTTGGAGGTGATGGATGATCAGTTAATAGCATCAGGCACAAAAATTTTTCAAAAGCGCCGCGCTTTTATGGAGGTTTTTACACCTATTTTTAATAAGCACTACCAATTTTTGAGCGATAATGCCGAACAGGTGGAGTTGGTGTACGAATCGCAATTGTTAAATGAGAGTTTTGAGAATTTGCTCAAAAAGACGGTGGAAAAAGATCGGGCGCTGGAGCGTACCACAACCGGCATACATCGCGATGAATTACAGTTTGCCGTACATGGTATGGCTATGAAAAAATTTGGCTCGCAAGGGCAGCAAAAATCTTTCCTGATAGCCATGAAGCTGGCTCAGTATAGTTTTCTCGATCAGCAAAAAGGATATAAGCCATTGTTATTATTAGACGATATTTTTGATAAGCTCGACGATAGCCGGGTAACCAAATTGATGCAAATGGTATCCAACAATGATTTTGGGCAGGTATTTATTACCGATACCAGCGATACCCGGGTGCGAAATATTTTTAATGGAATGAATGTGCCTATCCGTATATTTAAAGTAAAAGGAGGCGACATAGATGCGTAAAGCCAACGACAAGCCAATTAAAGAAGCTATTGAACAAATGATGCAGGTTTACAAGATCAAGCGCAAGTTTGATGAAACCGGTATTATAGCACAATGGCCCAACCTGGTAGGAAAAGCAGTAGCCAGCCGAACTAAGGAGCTTTTTATCCACGATAAAAAATTGTACCTGCGTATAGAATCGTCAGTAATAAAAAACGAATTAATGATAATACGTGCTCAAATTATTGAACGTATTAATACCGAAGCCAAAACTGTATTGGTTAAAGATGTTATCTTTCTCTAGCCCAACGGATTGATGGTCTTTTATAAAGATCATCGCGGATAATAGAGTAAGCAACTAAAGTAATACCCGGAGTTAAAAATGCCAATTGCACTTCTGGTGGGTGGTGGATAAAAAACAGGGTATGAACCAGCACCACCACGCCTATTATCAGCACGTAAAGAAATATTCTTAGGATCGGTTTCATCTTTTTTTAATTTAATGTTACACATTTATGTGACAACTATCGAGCCATAACATCATAACATTGATGATGTAAATGTAATAAACAATTAATCAGATAACAAGGGCCAAACAAAAAAAGTTTCAAAAAGAGCCACTTGTTGTGAAACTTTTAGAAACTCTTTTACGTAGAAACAGGGTTTTGCTACTTAAACCCGCTCAAAAGCAGAGAAAAAGAAACGGCCTTCTATCTCAGCATTTTCGTCAGAGTCTGATCCATGTACCGCATTTGCATCAATTGATTTTGCAAACAGGTTACGGATAGTTCCCGGCTCGGCTTTAGATGGGTCTGTAGCGCCAATTAGTTTACGGAAATCTTCGATGGCGTTTTCTTTTTCAAGAATTGCTGCCACTATCGGTCCTGATGACATAAAAGCAACCAGGTCTTTATAGAAACCACGCTCTTGGTGCACTGCATAAAATTCGCCCGCCTTTTCAGCACTTAAAGAGGTTAGTTTTAAAGCAACTAATTTAAAGCCGCTTTTGGTAATCTTATCCAAAATTGCGCCGATGTGTCCGTTGGCAACGGCATCGGGTTTAATCATTGTAAAAGTTCTGTTACTTGCCATTTGTATATTTGATTTTGGGCATTACCTTTCATGAATCGAGGTAACAAATTGCCCGCTTTGTGAATATTTCTGCAAAAGTAGGTTTTTACTGCCATACAGTAAAGCTTTTTTAATTTATTGTTAAGGCTTTAGCATTTATTTGCCTAGCTTTGCAGCTCTTTTTTAAAAATAGAATGTTAGATATAACTTCGCTTAAAAACCTGTTAGCCAAGCCTCAAAAAATAGTCATTACCACGCACCATAAACCGGATGGCGATGCTATGGGCTCGTCATTAGGCTTATACAATTACCTGATCCAGCAGGGGCACCACACTACGGTGATCACACCCACTGATTATCCCGACTTTTTAAGCTGGATGCCCGGTAATGCCGAGGTTATTATTTACACCGAACAAACAGAACAAGCTAAAGCTTTAATAGCCGATGCCGATATAGTTTTTTGCCTTGATTTTAATAACCTGAGCCGCATCAATGAAATGGGCGAAGAGGTTAGAGCGTCAAAAGCTTATAAGATCATGATCGATCATCATCTCGAACCTGAAGATTTTGATGATTTCAGACATTGGGACATTAATGCTTGTGCTGCCGCGCAACTGGTATATACTTTTATTGTTGATGTACTTGACAATAAAAAGCTAATTAATAAAGACGTGGCAACCTGCTTGTATACTGGTATCATGACAGATTCCGGATCTTTCAGACTGCCTAACACAACCTCGGCTGTGCACCGGGTAGTTGCCGATTTGATTGATGCCGGTGCGGTAAACTATCGCATACATGAATTGGTTTACAATAGTGCGTCAGAGAATCGTTTGCGTTTCCTGGGACACTGTTTATCAAATTGCCTGGAAGTGCTGCCCGAGTTTAATACCGCAATTATTGTAGTAAGCAAACAAGATTTGGAAAAATATCACGTTAATACCGGCGATACTGAAGGTGTTGTAAACTATGCTTTATCAATGGCAAGCATCCGTTTGGCGGCATTTATTGTTGAAAGGCCCGGTATGGTGAAACTTTCGTTACGATCAAAAGGCGATTTTCCTGCAAATGAGATTTGTAAATTGTATTTTAGCGGCGGCGGCCACAGAAATGCAGCCGGCGGACAATCGCCTTTAAGTTTGCAAGAGGTTGTAAATCAATTTAAACTAATATTACCCGAATACAAAAAACTGTTAATTCAATAATAAAAAATGAAAAAAAATCTGATGTTTTTAGCACTTGCGGCAGTTGGGCTGGCAAGTTGTAATGGTGGATACAAGAAGGGAGATAACGGGTTGTTATATAATATATACACCGATAAATCCGGACCTAAAATAAAAGTTGGCGACTTTTTGACTGCCAACCTGATTATTAAAAATGATGCCGATTCGGTATTGATGAGCACTTATGATCAAGGCCGTCCAAGCCCGTTATTGTTGCCAAAAGCAAGCTCTCCAGGCGATATTTTTAGTGCTATAACACTATTTGCAGAAGGCGATAGTGCATCAGTTAAAATTTTGGCTGATAGTGTATTTAAAAGAGGAGCTAAACCTCCGGGCTTCAAAGGCAAATATTTAAACTATACTATCAAGATAGAAAAAGTGATACCTAAAGGTAAATTGACCGATCAGGCATTTAACGAAGAGATCACTAAGTATATGAAAGGCCTGGCAGACGTTCAAAAAAATGCAGAGCCTGCTAAAATTCAAAAATATCTTGACGACAATAAACTTAAAGTAAACAAAACCGATTCAGGTTTATACTATGTAATTACTCAACCGGGTCAGGGTCCGCTTATTGCAGCTAATGATACGGCTGTTATTAACTATGTTGGCAGACAGTTGAATGGCAAAGTATTTGATACCAGCATCAAAGCCGAAGGTATTAAAGCAAAATTGAGCAGTTTAGATCAACGCCCGTTCAAACCTATTCCGGTTGTTATCGGCCAGAAAAAAGTTATCGAAGGTTGGGACACAGGCTTGCGTTTATTAAACAAGGGTGCAAAAGCAACTTTCATCATCCCTTCAAAATTAGCATACGGTGCAATGGGTGCCGGTCCAATTGCTCCATACACACCAATTGTGTTTGATCTGGAAGTTGTTGACGTTATTCATCCAAAACCAGGTTCATTGGCACCTGCGCCGCCAACGGCTCAGTTACCGGCTAAAAAGTAATCATTAACACTTTAATATAGCCTTCCTTATTCGTAAGGAAGGCTTTTTGTTGAATATGAAAAAATATCTTTTATTGCTGCTGATAGGCAGCTCTTTCCTTACTGCTTGTGCGCAAGATCAGTTTCAGCGTACATCAAAAGGCACGATGTATAAAAACTTTACTAATAATACCGGCGACCGTATTAAGGTTGGTGATATTGTTACCATTAACGCTATACAGAAAACAGACAAAGACTCTATCCTTTACAGCAGCTACAAAGGCGCTCCTATAAAAGTGCAGGTACAGGCAGAGGGTGATATGATGGATGTGCTGCCTTTGCTAACGCTTAAGGATAGTGCCATGATCAAAGTGCCTACAGATAGCTTGTTTAAAGATCCACATGCTCAACGCCCTGCTTTTTTCCCTAAGGGTAGTAGTTTGATTATACTGCTGCATGTTGAAAAAATACAGTCTTTGCAAGAAGCAATGGCCGAACGCGAAGCTGATGCTGCAAAAAAGCAGGCCGATGAAGTAACCTTGGTTGATAAATATGTAGCCGACCATAAGCTAACAGTTATAACTACCGCCTCAGGGCTTAAGTATAAAGTAGTTCAGGCAGGCATCAAGCCTAAGCCCATAGCCGGCGATTCTGTTTATGTAAACTATGTAGGCCACACGCTTGAAGGTAAAATATTCGATACCAGCTATGAGCAGGTTGCCAAATCTGCAGGGTTACAGCAAATAGGCCGTGAGTATGAGCCGTTAAAGTTTGTATTGGGGCAGCAAGGGATTATTCCAGGCTGGCAAGAAGGTATTTTATTATTAAATGAGGGTAGCAAGGCTACGCTGATTATTCCATCAAAACTGGCTTATGGCGATAAGGCCGCTGGTCCGGATATTCCGCCTTACAGCACGCTGGTGTTTGATATTGAACTGGTAAAAGTGGTTCGAAGCAAAGCCGCCGCACCGGCCGCAGCTACTAAGAAGCCTGCAGCTAAAAGAACAACAAAGAAAAAGACAACGACTAAAAAGACCACCGTTGCCACCAAAAAGCAACAATAAAGGAAAAGCCTTTCGATTAATACCGAAAGGCTTTTTTAATTTTGCAGCATGATTTTAACGGATACTCATACTCACCTCTATTATCAGCAAGACGATCAAAAGCGGGTCGAACTTATACAGCGCTGCCTGGATAATGAGGTAAGCCGGCTTTTTCTGCCTAACGTAGACGCCGCCTCAGTTCCGCAGGTTTTCGGGTTAGTAAAGGAGTATCCGGGTATGTGTTACCCGATGTTGGGGATGCACCCCTGCTCGGTAAAAGAGGGCTGGGAAGCTGAGCTGGCCGTCATCCGCGACAGCAAAAAAGACCACACCATCTATGCCATTGGAGAGATAGGTATTGACTTGTACTGGGACAAAACCACGCTTGATATGCAGGTACAGGCTTTCCGTGATCAGATCAATTGGGCCAAGTCATTAAAACTGCCTATAGTGATCCATTGCCGTGAAGCGTTTAATGAGGTTTTTGAGGTATTGGAGCAAGAGAACGATGACGATCTGCATGGCATCTTCCATTGCTTTACCGGTAATGCAGAAGAGGGCCAACATGCTATTGACCTTGGGTTTGCGTTGGGAATTGGCGGCGTGGTAACTTATAAAAACGGCGGACTGGACAAAATTTTACCTCAATTTGATTTAAGCCATATCGTTTTAGAAACGGATTCTCCGTATCTTTCGCCCGTTCCGCACAGGGGGAAACCCAATGAAAGTTCTTATTTGATCTATGTTGCTCAAAAAGTAGCAGAAATATATCAAACTGATATACAGACCGTAGCCAATATAACAACCGCCAATTCCAAAGCAATATTTGGTGTGTGACGAATGATTTAACATAGTGTAATCCCGAATTAATGAGCCAGATACTCATCATTTATACCGGTGGTACAATTGGCATGATGACCGATCCTGTAACCAAGGTGCTCAAGCCCATCAACTTTGAGCAGATCATGGATAATGTACCAGAATTAGAGAAGCTTAACTGCAAGATCAAGGTGCATTCGTTCGAAGAGATCATCGACTCATCAAACATGAACCCGGAGATCTGGAGCGAGCTGGCTGGTTTAATCGAAGCCAATTATGACGATGTGGACGGCTTCGTGATCCTGCATGGATCAGACACCATGGCCTACACCGCCTCTGCCTTAAGCTTTATGTTGGAAAACCTGGGTAAACCCGTGATCTTTACCGGCTCGCAATTGCCTATCAGCGCTATCCGTACTGATGCGAAGGAAAACCTGATGACCGCCATTGAGATAGCCAATGCTAAAAAGAACGACCGTGCACGCGTTCCCGAGGTTTGTATCTACTTTGATTATAAGCTATTCAGAGGCAACCGCTCATTTAAATATAACTCATCTAAGTTCGAGGCGTTCCGGTCGCCTAACTGCCCTATACTGGCCGAGTCTGGCGTGCATTTGCGCTTTAGTGCGAATGATATTCGCCAACCTGCCGATGCACCCCTGATCTTGCACAAGAACCTGGTTAACGAGGTTGCCGTATTGAAGCTTTACCCGGGCATTAGCCCTACGGTGGTAGCTGCCATACTGAATGCCGACGTTCGCGGTATTGTGATGGAGACCTTTGGCGCCGGCAATACCACTACCGACCAATGGTTTATAGACCTGCTTAAAGGCGCTGTCGACAGTGGTAAAGTGATCCTCGATATCTCGCAATGTAAGGTAGGCACCGTTGAACTGGGCCGCTACGAAACCAGCAAGCAACTCAAAGACATTGGCGTAGCTAACGGCTATGATATGACCTTCGAGGCCGCAGTTACCAAAATGATGTACCTGCTTGGCCAGCTAGACGACCCTAAAGAAGTGAAACGCTTATTAGAGGTTGATCTGCGGGGTGAGCTGACGGTGTCGTAGTCGCTGTATTTTGTTTCACTTGTGATTTTGACACCACTCACTTAACACCCCGTCATCGTGAGCGAGGAACGAGCGTGACGATCTCTGGCTCGGTTATTTACATCCATACATCCAACAACACTCCGCTCCATCATTGCGAACTAAACACCCACCACGTCATCGCGAACCAGGAACGAGCGTAACGATCTCTGTACGCCTTGCAATCGGTATTTCCCCACCCCGTCATCGCGAACCAGGAACGAGCGTAACGATCTCTGTACGCCTTGCAATCGGTATTTCCCCACCCCGTCATAGCGAACGAGGTACGAGTGTGGCGATCTCTATACGCCCTGCAATCGGTATTTTCCCCGCCCCGTCATCGTGAGCGAGGTACGAGCGTGACGATCTCTGTAAGCCCTGTAATTTACTCCTGCTCGATATCTTTGTACAGATCTTCCCACTGAGGATTAAACTGGGTTATTAAACTACTTTTATAATCCCTATTTCTTCCTTTTAACGATTTTTCGGCTGCTATTGCTTCCTCAATATGAGGATAAAAGCAATAATAAACCAACCTGTCGCAGTTGTATCGGGCGGTAAAGCTTTTGGGGTAAACTTTGTTTTTATGCTCCCAAATCCTCTTCCGAATATCGGCGGTAACGCCAATATATAAAACCGTGCGAGTTTTGTTAGTTACGATGTAAACGCATCCGCCCCGTTGAAATACCATTCTGCAAAATAGAAAATTTATCGCTTTTAAAGAGATCGCCACGCTCGTACCTCGCTCGCGATGACGTGGTGGGGAGCGGCGTTTGCAGTTACTTATCGCTTTTAAAGAGATCGCCACGCTCGTACCTCGTTCGCGATGACGTGGTGGAGAGTGGCGTTTGCAGTTACTTATCGCTTTTAAAGAGATCGCCACGCTCGTACCTCGCTCGCGATGACGTGGTGGGGAGCGGCGTTTGCAGTTACTTATCGCTTTTAAAGAGATCGCCACGCTCGTTCCTCGCTCGCGATGATGTGGTGGGGAGCGGCGTTTGCAGTTACTTATCGCTTTTAAAGAGATCGCCACGCTCGTACCTCGCTCGCGATGACGTGGTAGGGAGAGGCGTTTGCAATTACTTATCGCTTTTAAAGAGATCGCCACGCTCGTTCCTCGCTCGCGATGACGTGGTGGAGAGCGGCGTTTGCAGTTACTTATCGCTTTTAAAGAGATCGTTACGCTCGTACCTCGCTCACGATGACTTGGTAAGGAGGGGCGTTGCAATTACTTATCGCTTTTAAAGAGATCGCCACGCTCGTTCCTCGCTCGCGATGACGTGGTGGAGAGCGGCGTTTGCAGTTACTTATCGCTTTTAAAGAGATCGCCACGCTCATACCTCGCTCACGATGACGTGGTAGCAAATGTAGAGACGCAATATTTTGTGTCTTGAGATAGATGCCCCTCACCCCCTAAACGCCACCGGCGCCACGCTCGTTTGTTTCTTAAAGAAATTAGAGAAATGGGCAATATCATCAAAGCCCAGCGTGTAAGAAATCTCGGCTATGTTCCAGTTGGTTTGTTTGAGCAGGATCTTGGCTTCCTGGATAACGCGGTTGGCAATGATCTGCGTGGTGGTATTGCCGGTAACTTCTTTTAATACTTTGTTGAGGTGATTGACGTGCACGGCAAGGAGGTCGGCATAGTCTTTTGCGGTACGCAGTTTTAGCCGCTGGTGCTGCGACTCGACAGGAAACTGCCTTTCCAGTAGCTCGACAAATAAAGACGAGATCCGCTCTGAAGCATTATGGGCCGACTCCATTACTGATACCGGCTGCAGTTTCTGGCCGTAATGGATCAGCTCCAAGACCAGGTTACGCAGCAGGTCGTATTTAAAGCGATAGTCGGACGAGATCTCGCGGTGCATTTTTTTGAAAATGTATTCTATTTCCTCTACTTCAGTCGGGGTTAATTGAAATACCGGTACCTGCCCCGATTGAAAAATAGGCAGATCATCCAAATCGACACCGCTTTTGCCCTGCGCCAGGAAATCGGCAGTAAAAATGCAGAACATGCCGGTTTGGTTACCATCTTCGGGAATCCAGTGGTAAGGTATTTTTGGGGTAGCAAAAAGCAGGGCGCTTTCCGGTATGTCGATCGTTTTATCGGCATACTCTGCCCTGCTTTTTCCTCTTATCCAGCTTATTTTATAATACTCGCGGCGGCTGTATGGCATCTCGCGCGCACCTGTCTTTTTGTCAAACAGTGTCTCGGTAACAAACACATTAAAATGCCCTATCTCTTTGGCTATGCCATCGGGTAGCGGAGCCGAGCTTTCTTCGTAAAACTCGTTTAATGAGGTCTTACCAATCATATTATTGATTACACTAATTGTTTTTAAATGCTTTTACTGCTTAAATAAATGTTTTTTGCTGCTTATTAAATGCTTTTATATTGATTTTAATGCCTGATTTTATGTGTTGTATTTGCATAAATCAATCAATGAATTCAAAATTAAAATTAGCAAATTTAATCGATCAACACAACCTGATCAGTTAAATCAAATTACAATCGGTGAAACCAGTTTGATGAAATTATATTAAATAAACATACCGCCCGATGCTTCAATGCGCTGGCCGGTTATCCAACGGGCATCATCAGTACACAAAAAAGCTACCAAACCGCCAATATCCTCGGCCACACCCGGGCGACCCATTGCCGTATTGTTGCTTACCATCTGATTTAATTGCGGATTATCTCTAACCGCGCCACCATTAAAGTCGGTAGCAATTGCACCGGGCGCAACTACGTTAGCGCGAATTTGTTTAGCGCCTAATTCTCTGGCCAGGTAACGGGTAAACACCTCGATAGCGCCTTTCATAGCCGCATAGGCAGATGCGCCGGGCATCGCAAAACGTGCTAAACCAGACGATATGTTAACAATGCCGCCGCCATTATTCAATATCGGCAATAATTTTTGTGTCAGAAAGTACACGCCTTTAAAATGGATGTTCAGCAAGTCGTCGAAAGCTTCTTCTGTTGTTTCAGCTATAGGCGCATGATGGCCCGTGCCGGCGTTGTTGATGATGAAATCTAAATGATCTGTGCCAAACTGATCTTTTAAAACACCATTCAGTTTTTCAATAAATGCGCCGAAGCCCTTAATGTCGCCGGTATTTAATTGTAGAGTCGCAGCTTTTTGTCCGCTTTGCTGTATCTGACTAACTACTTTCTCTGCCTCGTCGGCTTTGCTGTTGTAGGTAAGGATAACGTTGATTCCCTTTTCGGCCAGTCTAAGGGCCATGTCTTTGCCTAGTCCGCGGCTGCCGCCGGTTACCAGTGCTATTTTGTTTTTGCTTTCCATTTTCTTCTTTTGATTTGTATGATACAAAGATCGTGACAGGAAGAAGGGTAGTGTTTGGATAAATCAATCGGTTATTTGCAAAATTCAAATAATGAGGTGATGATGTGCAGATATGCGGATGGATCGTTTTTTTTTATCGCCATATTCATACCGTCATCGTGAGCGAGGTACGAGCGTGACGATCTCATCGCCATATGGTATTGAGCGCGCAGCAACTCCACCGCCACGTCATTGCTGTAAGGAACGAAGCAATCTCTACACTTGCTAATCAATGTCCGTAGTGATCGTGCCGGCTATCGCCAATGAGATTATCCTATTGACTGTCTGTTGTAGAGATTGCTTCGTTCCTCGCAATGACGGTTGGAGGGAGCTTAAAGATTCGCTATAAAATATCCCTACTTCTTCAATCGCAAAATAGTATAAGAATTACCCGGAAAAGTATAACTAATAGTATTTCCGCTACGCGGGATGCTGCTTTCTTTGGTAGAAACCGCTGTAGGATGCAATGGCGTATTTTCAGCCTTTGGGTCACCTGCTAAAGAATAAACTTTAACAGGGCCATTACCTGTAAAGCCACTTAAACTGATAGTGGTTGCAACCGCGGCGCTCTTTGTATTTACTACGTGCAGCACTAACTCATCTCCACTTTCACTACGCGTAGCAGTAACGTCCAGGTCGCCATCTACATTACTTTCAACGCGTAACGGCTCATGGTTTTTGGCAGCCATCTGCGTAGCGTAAAATGGTGGCATGCCCCATACCTGCGATGGGGTAAAGAACACCTGGCCCTGGTCCCAATCGTTATCATTTTGGCCCAAACCCTGCAAGCCGTTGGCTGCGCACGATGTTAACACAAAATCTCCGTGCCTGCGCACCGCATTCATGGTAGTGGCATGACCCAGTGCGCGTTGCAGATTATGCAGGCCGCCGTTTTCTTCAAAAATGGTGATACGCAGTTTGGTATTCGGGTCCCATTTTAAAAACATGTCCCTCATGTTTTGCAGGTCATGGTCCACTTGGGTGCCGGAGTTGGCATCATCGGCCCAGGTGTGCAGATCCCAATAATCGGCACGGCCGTTAATGGCTTTAAAAACCATCTCCATATTATCCAAAGACTTCGGCCGCCACCAGGCAGCGCAGATCACTTTAATCTCCGGGTTATTTTTGTGAATTACGTCGTACAATAAATTGAAACGCTCTGCATAGTGCTGGTAATCGTTTTTCAGATCGCCCCAAATAACCTCTTCATTACCCAGTTCAATGTATTTCAATTTATAAGGGGCGGGATGACCGGCTTCGGCGCGTTTTTTACCCCAGGTGGTAGTGGCGCTGCCGGTTAAATATTCCAGCATATCGGCAACGTCCTGCGGTGTTTCTTCCACATTGATGGCAAAAGCGGGGTCGAAGCCGGCTGCTTCGCTGTATGCTACAAATTCATTGATGCCAAAGCCATTGCTGGTGTATGAGTACCAATGGCCCTCGTAAATGGGTCGCTTATCCCGCGGGCCGACCATGTTTTTCCATTTATAGTCGGGCGCGTTTACCATGGTGCCGCCGTAGCGTACAAAGTTCAAACCTTCCTCCTGCATTTTAGTGGCAATGTCGGCACGAAGCGGCAAGCCTTTAAATTGCGCAGCACCGGTATTCATGAGCGTGGCCTGGTCGATGCTTAGTCTTCCTTTTTTATCGATGTAGATGACGAAGCGCGCTTTAGGGTCCGTGGCATTAGTAGTCAATGTGAACGGATATTTTGTCCAGGCAGAAGCTATGCTTTTAAAACTTGTCGACGCATAGGTTTTGGTCCCGGCAGCATTTTGCAGGGCTACGGTTACCGGCCCTGTCAAACCATCAGCCTTAAAAAATACCGATCCCTGAAATTTCTCGCCCCGTTTTACACTGATGCCCCAGCGGTTAAGGCCCTTATTGGCTACGCCTATTTTGCCTGTCCCGCTTAAAATCTCTATAACCTGCGCTTGTTTACTATTGTAGGGGTCATTGCCATCCAGCATAAAATTGGCGCGGGCTGTAGGGCTGGTTACAGCATCCCACACACGGCTTACCTGCACCGGTGGTTTGCCACTAAACAAACTGCGGATGGTTTCGCCATCTTTTTTAATGGCGAAGTTTTCAAATATCGCCCCTAAATTAAAAGTGCGCAGACCTATTTTGCCGCTTAATAGCGGATGGTCGGTGTCGGTATAGGTTAAGGCCGGAGCGTCTATGTTCTTTAGATAGGCAGCATGTTCATTACCTACATAAACCGAGATCTGCCCATTGTTCATGTCAACCTTTAAATGCGTCCAGCTGTTTCTGTCAAAACTTACTTTTACTTCTTTCAGCATTTTCCAATTATGAACATGTTTGCCCAATATCACCATTTGCCTGTCGGGATTTAGGCTGATCTCGTAACCATCAAAATCATCTAACCCGGCCTGCTCATGGTTAACCCGGACAATAAAACCGGCATTATCGCCCCGGCCTGTAAATTTGATATCGGCCTCAGCACTGCCGTTTTTAACAATCGGGTTTTCGCGGATGAGTTTATCGCCTGACCCCGGCTTTACCTCAATACCAGCAGCCGTAGGCTTCCATTCGCCGTTTAAGGTTTTCCAGCCATCGTAATTAGGGGTTGGAGCAGGCTCTTCAAAGCTTTCGCCGTAAAGCAATTGGTCATACAATCCACCGTATATTTCGTGATTCACATCCTCAATACATGAGCCGTACATTTTGGCCGGTATTTTATTGAGCACTTTAGTTGCATCAATGGCAATACGTGCGTTTTGTGCCGATGCGCCGAGCGCAAAAACAGCAAGACTTACTGCACCAATAGTTGTACGGATAAATTGCTTCATGTTGAGATATTTTATTTTGATATAAGGGTTTTTAAAATTGCTCAAAAATCCTCTGTCCACCCAGTCTGTACTTGAACACAATTGATATTTTTTAGTTCGATTTTGACTAAATAGCGAGGCCTCAATAAGTCAACCCATCAACCCTGTACAAAAAAAGGCCAAAATAGTGCAAAAACAAAATCAGCAAAAAGCGCAATTTAGCTTTGCGTAAAAGCGTTTTTAAATTCCAACCAATAAATAGTAAATTACTTAATGATATCGTTAAAAAAACCATTAATTGTGCTGGCGCTTGGCCAGTTGTTTTTCAGCGTTCAAAGTTCCGCCCAGGAGCACACCATACATCCGTTAACACTGCAATCTGTAAAAGTTAATGATTCATTCTGGAGCCCTAAAATTCGTGTCTGGAACACCGTTACCGTATATGATGTGCTGGACAAATTGGAAGGTAAATATGAAATTGATCGCCCGGACACCAAAGCCGAAAAAGAAAGAACCGGCCACACCAGCGATGCTTTCCATAACTTTGACCTGGTAGCGCAGGGCAAAACAAATATCGGCCAGCACGACGGCCCGCCATGGTACGACGGCTTGGTTTATGAAACCATTCGCGGCGCGGCCGATATTCTGGCCGAATACCCGGACGCTAAACTGGAGAAAAAGCTGGATGCTTATATCGATCGCATTGCAGCGGCCCAAGCGGTCGATCCGGATGGCTATTTAAACACTTACACCACCCTTACCCGCCCCAAACAACGCTGGGGCCTAAATGGCGGCCAGGACCGCTGGCAGCACGATGTTTATAACGCAGGTATGCTGGTTGATGCCGGGATACACTATTACCGCGCAACAGGCAAAACCAAGTTGCTGTCGGTTAGTGTTAAGCTGAGCAATTACATGTACAAAGTGATGGGCCCGGCACCAAAGAATAACGTGATACCGGGTCATGGCGGCCCGGAAGAGATTGAGTTGCGCCTATATCAGCTTTTCAAACAACACCCGGAATTAAAAGCCAAAATGGGTGCCCCGGTACATGAACAGAATTACCTGACGCTGGCCAAATATTGGATTGACGACCGCGGCAACCACGGCAACCCGGACAGTACTTATAAACGCGCCAGCGATGGCTCGTATAACCAGGATGCCATACCGGTTACACAACAAACTACCATTGAGGGCCACGCGGTGCGTGCTACTTTGCTGGCGAGCGGCGTAACAGCTACCGCATTGGAAACTAAAGATCCGGCCTATATCAAAACGGTTAATAATTATTGGAACAACATGATAGGCAAACGCATGTTCATCACCGGCGGCGAAGGTGCCATTGCAGATGACGAGCGTTTCGGCCCGGATTATTTCTTGCCGGAGCATGCTTATTTGGAGACTTGCGCATCTATAGGCTCCGGTTTTTTTAGCGAGCAAATGAACGAGCTGGAAGCTGACGGCAAATATATGGACGAGTTTGAGCGTGTAGCTTATAACAACCTGCTGTCGGGTGTGTCGTTAAGCGGCGACCATTATTTTTACGAGAATCCGCTGATAGCAACCGATCATAACCGGTGGGCCTGGCATGGTTGCCCTTGCTGCCCGCCAATGATCCTGAAAATGGTATCGGCATTGCCGCAGTATATTTATGGTTATGATGATAAGCGTGTTTATGTAAACCTGTTCATCGGCAGCGAAGGAAAGATTAAGCTGGATGGTAGCGACATCACGCTAAAACAAACTACCGGCTACCCATGGAAAGGCACTACCCATATTGAAGTGATTACCGAAAAGCCAAAAACGTTCACCATGAATGTACGCATTCCGGGATGGGCAGAGAATAAAGAGAACCCGTTTGATCTGTATAAATCGAACGTTGGCAGCGGCGTAAAACTAAAAGTTAACGGTAAAGAAATTGCCCTAAACCAGGTAAAAGGCTACGCCACCATAACCCGCAGCTGGAAAAAAGGCGACGTAGTGGAATTGACCTTACCGGTACAACCCCGCATAGTTTCAGTTAATGACCAGGTGAAAACCATTAAAGGTAAGATTGCCATAGCAGCCGGACCGATAGTATATGGTTTTGAGAGTTTAGATAACCCGGGTGTCCAGGATTACACCTTGACCGCTAACACGGTGATGGCTATCAATTATAAGCCAGAGTTGCTAAACGGTGTAAACGTCATTACCGGCGAAACAACCGACAAAGCCGGGCAGCAAGTTAAGTTTACCGCCATCCCTTTTTATAGCTTAGGCAACCGTAAGCCAAGTACTACCTACCAGGTTTGGATGCCCGAGAATGGCAAGTAGCCTTACACTTTAATGTTATCTCGAACGAAATGAGAGATCTATACACGAGCATTTACGACTTGCATGTGTATAGATTTCTCGCTATGCTCGAAATGACAAGCTTCTTTTGTGTTATTAGATCGCGCGATATTCAATTCAAATCAGTAGCTTTAATTCGTGCCCGATGGGACGAGTTAAAGCGCTATGAGAATTTTTCGCGAGAGTATTGTAAGTCCTGATAACCTGTTTGTTGTCAAAGAGGAGCAATTTAAGTATAACGATTTTCCGTTCCATTTTCATCCTGAGTTTGAGATCATTCTGATTTTAGAAGGTTCGGGCCAGCGCATGGTGGGCGATAGCATTACCGAATTTAACGGCCCTGATCTATGTATGTTCGGTGCCGATTTACCGCACACCTTTTATACCCGCGGATTGAGTAAAAACGAGGCGATCAAACAAATCGTTATTCAATTTCATGAAAACTTTTTGGGGCCGGGCTTTTTTGACCGCAAGCATTTTAAACAGATCAAAGACCTGCTGCAGCGTTCATCGCAAGGGATTGTGTTTGATGAGGAAACCACTGCGTCCATCGCTCAAAAAGTAAATGCGCTGGTTACTAAAAATCCTACCGAGACAGTTATTGCGCTGTTGGATATTTTGCATTCGCTATCTATTGCCGGCGGGTACACGCTGCTGTCAAGTCCGGGCTTTCTGCATGGTATTAACGTTGATGAATCTACCCGCATGAGTAAGGTGTATGATTATATACTGGATAACTTTAAGCGCGATCTTTCTTTGGATGAAGTGGCATCGGTGGCCTATTTGTCGCCGTCTGCTTTTTGTCGATATTTTAAGAAGTTTACCCGAAAAACTTTATCTGAATTCTTGATAGACCTGCGGATTGGTTACGCCTGTAAACTTTTGCAGAGTAATAATCTGGGCATGTCGCAGGTTAGCATTGATGCGGGTTTCAATAATGTATCTTATTTTAATAGAAAATTCAAAGCGGTTAAGGGCCAAACGCCGATGGAGTATCAGCGGCAGTTTTTAATTAAGCGGGCTAATTAAAATAATAGCTGTCATTGCGAGCGTAGCGCGGCAATCGCACGCGTTCAGGCTTTTCTCCTTGCGATTGCCACGCTCGTTCCTCGCTCGCAATGACATAAGTGTTATTTCCCTTCCAACCGCTCCACCACATAAGGCGCGATAATGTCTTTCGATGCTTCTATACCCGGATGAATGCCATCAGGTACCGCTTTGAGGTATGCGTCGCGGCCTTTGTCAAGCAGGGCCTTCCAGTGCGGGTAATGGTCTATCAGCAACAAGCTCCGCGATTTGGCTACGTCGCGATACATTTGGTAATATTTTAACAGGTCGGGTCGTTGCTCGCCATGGATGTTTAGGGCGATGTCCATAGTTTGCAAAATCACTTCGCAATCGGGGTTGTAAAGCTTGATGCGATCAATCATGTAGTTTAGATTGAGTTTAGCCAAATCAACACTGGTTTTATAATTCATAAACGCGTCATTCATACTAAACTCAATCAGTACAGCATCGGGGTTCTTTTTAATTACGCTATCTTCTAAATTCTGTACACCCCAGGTAGACCACATACCACTTTTGGCTGCGTTAATGGTAGTAAGCTGATTGTTGTATTTTTTATTGAGCGCCCGGGTTACCGAGTCAACCCAGGCATGGCCACCTTCGGCCGCAGTAAGGCTTGTGCCATAGGTTACCAGGGTTTGATGTTTGCCGGCAGCCAGGTTTTTTACTAACCTGGATTGCGTAAATGCTGCAATGGATGCCATCAGCATAAAAACTAATGACAATGCTATTTTAAAAAGGCTATTTTTCACGTGTTGGATAAATGGTTATTACAAATATGAGAAAATAGAGGTTAACAAGTCAATTATGATTTAAATGCAGGTTTTGTTACAGTTTTGTAAAGCTTACCGCGCCAGAATATTAACAAAAATATAACGCCTGGTAAAAATTCGCAAAAACTATTTTGTTAATTTTATATATAGCTAAAATCTATAGGCTATTCAAAAATGCAATAAATTTATAGGGCAATTTGGCGTATATTCGCATAAAATTTAAACACACATTTATATATGATTACGATAGGACAAAAGTTTCCGGCTTTCTCTAAAACAGCAGTAGTTAGCCTTGAAAAAGGAAAAGAATTTGAAACGTTAACTTCTGATTATTTAGTTAATGATGATAACGTTTGGACAGTGATGTTTTGGTGGCCAAAAGATTTCACTTTTGTGTGCCCTACTGAGATTGCTGAGTTCAATAAAAACTTTGGCGAGTTTCGCGACCGCGAAACCCGTTTAATTGGTGCATCAACCGATTCTGAGTTTGTGCATGCTGCCTGGAGAACTCATCATGATGACCTGCGCGATTTAAAATTCCCGATGCTGGCCGATACTTCAAAATCATTAGCCGAAGAGCTGGGTATTTTAGAGCCTACAGAAAAAATTGCTTACCGTGCTACTTTCATTATAGACCCTACCGGCATTGTACGTTGGGTATGTGTTAATGATTTAAGTGTTGGCCGTAACGTTAAAGAAGTTTTACGTGTACTGGACGGTTTACAAACCGACGAGCTTTGCCCTTGCAACTGGGAAAAAGGCCAGGAAACACTAACTGCTTAATACCTCGAAGATCCCCGGTAAAACGGGGATTTTTTTTGATCATATTTTACTGAAATACTACCATGAGCGAAAGCACAGATACCATCAATGAGTTTTTACAGAGCCTGGGCGTTGATACCAATTATCGCACCGCGAGCCTGAGTTTATTAGAAAACGGAGAGTCGCGCTATCTGCGCGATTTGAAACTGAATTTTACCAGCACCCTTACTTCAGAGCAGTTAAGCACTAAGGAATGCGCCTTGCTTGGCTTGAGTGTTGCGGTTAATAATAACAACCTGCCGTTAACTAATTTTTACACTAAATATGCCACTGAACAAGGCGCTACTACCGAAGATATTGCCGAGGCTGCCGCCTGTGCTTCATTACTGGCATCAAACAATGTGTTTTATCGTTTCAGGCACTTTACCCGGAAAGATAAATACAACCAGATCCCTGCCCGCATACGCATGCAGATTATGATGAAACCGGTAACAGGCAAAGAGTTTTTTGAGCTGATGAGTTTAACTATATCTGCAGTAAACGGTTGCGAAATGTGTGTTAATGCACATGAGGATTCGTTGATAAAATTAGGAACAACAGAAGAGCGTATATTCGATGCGGTGCGTATTGCATCGCTGGTAACTGCGACAGGAAAAATCGTATTCTAATTTTGTTTTTGTTGAATATTTTAACTAATTTGTAATAAATAGGGTTGCTGCGCGTCTAAAAAACAAGTAGTAACCCTATCTAATTAAGCAAATCAGATTAAAAGTGTCATCCCCATGGCCGACAAAAAGATAGCAATTTTATATGTTGATGACGAAGAAAACAATTTGTTTTCTTTCAAGGCGGTATTCCGCATAAAATACCAGGTGTATACCGCCATAAGCGGCGAGGAAGCCCTGAAGATCCTGGCCGAAAAGCCAATCCAGATTTTAATTACCGACCAACGCATGCCGGCTATGACCGGGGTTGAGTTACTGGAAAAAGTTATCCCGCTGTATCCTGACCCCATACGTTTATTGTTAACCGGCTATGCCGACATGAATGCGGTGGTTGACGCGATAAACAAAGGCCAGATATTCCATTACCTGACTAAACCATGGAACGAGGAAGAATTGTACATGACCATCGATCGGGCCTACGAGGCATACCAGGAAAAAATCAAACTAAAGATAGAGAACCAACAGCTAGGGATGTCTAATGATCAGCTGGAGTTTTTGTTGCGGCAGAAACTGCTTTCTTAATCTGTTAGGTTAAGCTTATGCCGAATTCGGCAGCCACTGTATTTAGCAACGATTTCAACCCATCGGCCGTGATGGGTTTGGTGATGCGGGTTCTGAACGAGCTGTAAGAGGCTATACGGTTAATGTCTGATACTTCGATGGATGATGTTAGCGCAACAATATAATACTTGTCCTGAATGGCTTGTTCTAGTTTTTCAAACGCCTCTACAAACTCAAAGCCATTCATCATGGGCATATGGATATCCAAAAACACCAGGACTACTTTGATAGCGCTGTCGTGCTTATGCGATATAATATGCTGCAACGCCAACCCGGCATCCATAAAACTTTTCACGGTGTAAGCCGCATTTACATTCCCAATCATTTTACGTGCTATAAAATGATCAAGCTCGGTATCATCAATAATAATAAACGACAATTCCATTTACACTTATTTACTGGGGATAATTACTTTAAAAGTAGTTCCCTTATTCAATACAGAGTTAACCTCTATTTGGCCATTAAGCTTTAGCAAAGCGCTTTTTACGTTATATAAACCAAAGCCCGAACCGGCCTCTTGCGAAGAGGCGCGATAAAACAAATTAAATATCTCGCCCAGGTGATTGCCCAAAATGCCAATGCCGGTATCGCTAACGGTTATAACAGCTGCGCCTTTGTTTACTTCAATGTTAAGCTCCACAACTTTAGCATCGGTGTTTTTATTTTGATATTTGAATGCGTTGGATAGCAGGTTATTTAAAACCAATTTTAATGGAACGGTATCGCTTCTGAAAGGTTCGCGCTGATTAATGTTGACTTTAAAGTTGATTTGGGCTGTGCTTGCTGCGGTACGGTAAATGTCTTTAAATTCCTCTACCATCTTTTGAAAGTCTACCTCGCCAATATGCAGCTCGCCACGCTGCAAGCTGTAGTAATCATGCATGCTCAGGATGTAGGTATCCAGTTTTTTTAATGATTTTTCCATCAAAAAAAGCATCTCTCTCATCTCGGCAATATCATGCATATCGCGCGCTACGTTAATGGCACCCAAAATGCCTGAAAGCGGCCCGCGAATGTCATGACTTACGCTATAGGCAAACTTATCTAACTCGCTGTAGGCCCGTTGTAATTCGTCATTTTTAATGGCAAGCATAGAGTTGGCCTGGTAAAATTTATTAGCCTCTTCAATTGCCGAAACAAGCTCGGCTTCTATCCATGGCTTTTTAACAAAGCGAAATATATTACCGCGGTTAATAGAATCAATTACCGAATCAATATCAGTATAGCCGGTTAATAAAATACGCATGGGCAGCGGGTGTGTACCACGCAACTCTTCAAAAAACTCGACACCTGTTTTGCCCGGCATGCGCTGGTCGCAAAAAATCACCCGTATGTCCGGATGTTTCACCAGATGCTCTAGCGCGGTTGGTACATTTACCGCCGTGTAAACCTGATAATCAAGCCTTAATGTTGCTTTAAAACCTGTGAGATTGTCCATTTCGTCATCCAGGTATAGTATTTTAATTTTTTCGGCCATTGGTGATCTGTTTATATTCGGTAAAAGGTTTATCAATCGTTACTAGGTATATATCAGGCATGAGGTAATGCAGGCTTTGCGTCAAAAATTAATGGAATCTTTAAAATAAACGCGGTGCCTTTATCTATCTCAGAATTCACAACAATTTGTCCATTGTGTTTCCTTATGGTATTATATGCAATGCTCATACCCAGGCCGGTACCTTCACCAACATCTTTAGTGGTAAAAAAAGGCTCGAATATTTTCTTCATGGTTTGATCGCTCATACCTGCACCATTATCGCTGATGGAAATCTCGACATGCCCATTGTTAACCACAGTGCCCACTTTAATTTCTCCGCCTGCCTTATCTCCATATTTTTTCCCGATAGCATAAGCCGCATTTGATATGATATTTAAAAATACCTGGTTAAGCTTGCCTGCGTAACACTCAACTAGTGGCAACTCGCCATATGCTCTGACAATGCTGGTTCTGGCACCTATCAAATTGTTAGCAATGATCAGGGTTGATTCCAGTCCTTCATTAATATCGGTAAGTTTCAAATCATCCTCATCCAATCTTGAGAAAATCCGCAGACCTTTTACAATTTCGGCGGTACGTGTGGCGCCTTCATAAATGCCGTTAATTAAGTGACGGATCTCTACAACCAGGTAATCAAAATCAACCTCTTCTTTATACGCTTCGATTTGTTTTTTCTTCTCTTCTATCGTCAAGTCAGACTGGCTAACGTTCTCGATGGTATTCATTACCTCCAGGATTGTCTCCACATCGCGTTTTAGCGGGTTAATGTTTGACGTTACAAAATTTATAGGGTTGTTGATCTCGTGTGCTATGCCTGCAGTTAACTGACCCAGAGATGCCATTTTTTCAGAATCAACCAATTGCGATTGCGCCTGTTTCAGGTCCTCGAACGATTGATTTAATTCCTGGGTACGTTCGCTTACTTTCAATTCCAGAACCACGTTTTGTTCGCGTATGATGCGTTCGTTTTCTTTGGCTATGTTTAGCGCTTCGGCCTGCGAGGCTTCTTTTTCTTTCTTTAATATGTTGATCCTGTCGGCCAAACCGAAGGATAGCAAAGCCATTTCGACAGCGGTTGCAACCTGCATGGAATAACCGGTAAATGTATTATAAGGCAGCACTCCGTTGTCTTTCAACGTAAATATTATGGCGCCTATTAACAAACTTAGCCATGATAAAAACACAAACCTTGCCGGGCGGTAGCCATTATACATTACAATTAGCGACACAATGATGAGGCTAAAAGCAAACAATGTGGTAAATAGCTGCATTAGCTTAAAGCCGGTTTGAATTTGGCCTGATGCCGTAACAACAAACGCAACTATCATTAATACAATAATGCCGGTAAGCACTTTGTCAAACCGGCGTGCACGGATACTGGTTGAGAGAAATATTTTGGTAAACAGCAGTGCAGCTATGGGACCGATACAAGCAAAGAGTACGACACTTTTTAGTTCGAAGCCTGTTTGATTGCCCCACAAATACTGAAAGGTAAAGCCCTTGATACCAATTTGGGTTAAGCCCACCGACGCGACATAAATTACATAGTACAGATAGCTCCTGTCTTTTACAGAAAAGTAAATAAACAGGTTATACAAAAACATAATTACAATGGCGCCAATAAACAAACCTGATAAAAGGTCATCGCGGCTTAAAACCTGCCAAAGTGTAGCCGGCTCGTTAATAGAAATTGGTAATATAAGTTGCTCGGCGCTTTTTACCCTCAGGTAGTAGGTTCTGCTTGAATGTTGCGGTATGTCAAGGTCGAAGATGTAATTGGGATGATCGTATTTCCGGGTATTAAAGGGTCTTACTTCGCCCATTAAATTATCGTGATATTTGCCGTTTGCGTCAGGCGAAAATAGTTCTACCTCGTCAAGTATGGGGTAGGCTACGTCAAGCAAGAAAGCCGGATCTGCATCCTTATTAGTGACCGTGAAACGCAGCCATACACTGTGCTCAGAAAAACCCAGGTTAGGCACTTCTTTGTCGTATTTTTTAAATTCGGCCGATTTTAAGACATCACTAAGCCCTAATTCTTTACCTGGCTGTAAAACGTAAACTTCTCTGCCAATTAGGGTACGATTAGTTTTGCCGTCAATAATAACATCGGCACTTGCATGCAGCCCCAAAAATAGGAAGGCAAAAAAGATCAGTGTTTTTAAAAAATACCTGCCCATCATTTATTTAATACATGTTGCTACTACCAGGTTTATTGAACATGCGAAATACCCCCCGGTATCTGCTTGTTGCAATGCGTTATAAAATTCTTCGTACTCTTGGGTGGTGATGAAACCTTTTTCGGCGGTTTCCTGCGCCATTTTTTGCACCCACAAATATTGGTTAGCTTCTTCTAAGGTACCCAATATAAATGGATGAATTTCAAATTTAATATCTTTAAAATTACTTTGCTTCAGATAGTTGGTTAGCTTTCTGGCAGCAAAACCGTTGTTTACTTTTTGGTTTGTTAAATAAGCGTTAATTTTCTGTTGCGTATCGGCAAACGGTGTATAAAAAGAAAGGCTGTGCCAATCGGTCTCAATAATTACAAAGGGGCTGCCCGGTTTAAGAATGCGCGCAATTTCATTAATTACTTTTTGCGGCTCTTTCAGATGTTGCACTACACGCTCGGTACGTAAACCTGCAATTGTTTCACTGCCAAATTGCAAAGGATAAGCCTCAGAAAGAATAAACGCTACATTAGGGAGATCTTTGGCATCTGTTTTACCTTGTTCCAGCATCACCGGGTCATGGTCAATGCCTATAACTTTGGTGTCGTTACCAACAATCTTTGCCAATTCAATTACATCTTTACCTGCGCCGCAGCCTAAGTCAATGATAGTGCCGCTGTTGATCTTTTCAAAGTAATTGTATGATGCTTCTTTAAGCGTAAGCAGTAACCGCCTTGAATTTTGCAGGTAATTGATATCGTAGTGTTTTTCTGACATAATGCCGTTATGTTTAATTTATAAAAAATTGATGTCGCGCTCGTTAACACTGGTTTGCAAAAAGTCCTGGTTGGCCGCCTCGATAAATTCTGACAGATTCCATTTATTGAGATTTGGAATACCTAAAGCAAAATAAACAGTTATTTTCTTTTGCTTTAGTTCATTTATGGTCAGTTCATCCGGGTGGTTGCGCATTTGCATGATCTCAGCCCGGTCCTCGTCTCTGGCTCTGCTTAAATTTTCAAGGTCATTTAATACCATGGCAGTAGCTATAAGATCTAGCTTGGGGTAATAAAAGGTACCCTTGTTGCCTATGCTGCTTACCAGCTCCATGCCGCAGTTTACCACCGGCTGCACCGTATAAGGTGCACAAAGCGCAAACAATGTTTGTATGCCTAATTGCGCTGCTATGGCAATACCCGAGCGTATTAATAAGGGGGTGCCTATGCCATAACCGGATAGCTCGGACGAATTCCACAAACCGCAAACCTCGCCCGTACCGTTGTGGCTATATTCCCAAACCAGCTTATGGATAGATGGATCAAGCAAACTAACCGCTTGCTCTATCGGTAATGGCTCTGAGCCGCCCGACACATGCACACGGGCACCGCCAAAAACACGCTTGCCATCCATCGACTCGACAATTATTACAAAGACAGCGGGATTGGTTGTCCAGCCGTTTTGTGAAGAGGTTACTTTTTTAATGCCAATACTTGATAACACGTTAGCATGCCCTTCCACAAACAGTGCACAAGTTTTAGGTTCGTCAATAGCTCTGAAAGCTCTGAGTCTTACTTCCGGCACTGCTTTGTCTAAAATCTTGTCCATTTGTTGCTATAATATAGCTTGTTAATAATCAATTGTATTAAAAAGGTAGTCCTTCAAACGGCAAAATAATTCACTAAGTTTCGTTCAACCGTTTAAAAATCAAACCATTTAGGGGCTACAGGTCGCAATCGATTGCTTATAGGTTTAATCGATGAAAAGTAATAAAATAATTCCTAAAAAGAGTAGCGATGTAAAACTTTCATTAAAGGCACGTTAATTCACATATCCATTAAAAAGCAAATATTTAAAAATTGCATTTTGTTAAGTATTAATTAAAACTGGCCGAACGATTTTTTTTTAAATAAATTAAAAATTTATTTACACCGGTACTAATACCGCAAATAGTAAATTTGCGTTATTGGGTATAATTGTATTTCAGGCAAGCCTAAGACATTCAATATGGATAAATGTTACTTTAAAGCGCATCATAAAGTTTTAACCTTGTTGTTTTTAAGTTTGTTTGCGGCATCATGTAAAAAAGACCCGCAGGTAAACCCTATATCTACAAGCCCGGTAAATTTTGCTAAACTTGGTTTGTATGAAGAGGCCGCAAGCAGCACCCAATCACGCCGTATATTTATAGCGTGCTCCAAATTGGGCGATATAACCACACAGAATTATGGGTTGGTGTTTGATACCGGCTCAACCGGTATGACTATCGATGCCAACGGAATCCTCCCTGCATCGATGATCACCAGCGACGGCTTCCAGATAACCGGCGATTCAATTGTGGTTAGCGGTATTACTATTACATCGCAAAAAGCAGTGATAAGTTACGGTGGTGTTGATGGCGCAATATCTGAGTACGGCAACCTGGCGTATGCCAATGTAACCATTGGCGACGGACATGGCAATGTTACCACACCGCGCATCCCTTTCTTTTTATATTACAAAGTAACAAACCTGACTACCGGGGCGCAGCTGGCAGCCCACTCTGCCGACGTATTTGGCGTGGCACCTGGTGTAAGCGCAACCAGCCGTAAAATAGCCAGTCCGCTTAGTTATTTTGCTTTAGCCAGCAACATCACCAGCGGTTTCAGATTGGCGCAACTTAATTCAGCAAATTTCCTAACCTCGGCAACTTACACTGCCGATTTATTATATATTGGGCTTACCCCGGCCGATCTTAATTCGTCTAATTTTGTTATGCACCCGCTGGCTTACAATGCTATCAGCGGGTACTCGCCCAATATTGCATCAAGTATAACCTATAACGGTAAAACGGTACAAGGCACAATACTGTTTGATACCGGCACGCCATTAACCACAATTGTTGAAGATCCATCAGCAGCAAGTAATTCGGCTGCACTGCCGGCAAACAGTAGCGTATCCATAACCACCGGGCAAGGGTTCAATTATCAATACACCACTACATCAACCTTTAATTTAACCGAGGTCCAAAATCCATCATACTCAAAAGATAACCGCACTATATTTAGTATAGATTTCTTTTTGAATAACGAGTATTTGCTGGACTATGCCAACAATCGCATTGGTTTAAAAAATAATTAAGCTTAGCTGATGTACACCGCGCTGCTTGATCATATCCGTAAATATGTTACACTGACGGATGATGAGGCGGCCCTGATCTGTGCCAAACTGAGGTTAACGTCTATCAAGAAAAAAGATTTCCTGCTAACACCGGGTAAAGTATGCCGGGGCAATTATTTTGTAAGCGAGGGTTTGCTTCGGTTGTATTTTATCAATAAAAAAGAACAGGAACAGATAACGCAATTTGCGTTAGAAAACTGGTGGATAACCGATTATGACAGCCTGGACAGCCAAAAGCCATCGCGTTTTTACATCCAGGCGATTGAAGATGCAGAGGTGATTGCCTGGAACCAGGAAGTACAGGAAGAACTGATTCAAGCTATCCCGCAACTGGAAAGATATTTCAGGTTGATTTTGCAGCGTGCCTATGCAGCCACTCAACGCCGTATTGAATACATTTACTCTTTTACAGACGAGGAACGCTATCGCAACTTCAGCAACCGTTTCCCTGATTTTTTGCAGCGTGTGCCCCAATACATGCTGGCCTCTTACCTTGGGTTTACTCCGCAATTTTTAAGTAAGATAAGAGCTAAAAAGGTTTGATTTCTTAATCATGATTAAGATTTTGAATAGGGTTTGGTACCGACCTTTGGTGTATCAAAAACAACAAAATATCATGAGCAACAGAATAAACATTTTGCAAGTTGAACCCGAAGGGTACAAAGCATTAGCCGGCCTGGAACAATATGTAGCCAACAGCGGCATCGACAAAATGCATTGGGAGTTGATGAAGATCCGCGCGTCGCAAATAAATGGCTGCGCTTATTGTCTTGATCTGCATAGTCGTGATGCACGCAGCCACGGCGAAACCGAGCAGCGCATTTATGTATTAAATGCCTGGCGCGAAACCAGTTTTTTTACACCAGAGGAACGAGCTGTATTGGCGCTGACTGAAGAGATCACCAATATCTCGCACGGCGGCGTATCTGACGAAACCTACGAAAAAGCGGCAAGCCTGTTTGATGAGCATTACCTGGCCAAACTTATCATGGCTGCTACAGTTATCAATGCCTGGAACCGCATTGGTGTAACCACCCATTTGCAGCCTAAAAGGGTTGTGGCGTAAGCATTAAATTTTTTGTCATTCTGAGCGATAGCGAAGAATCTTATAAAACCTGAAATGTCGTATAAGATTCTTCGCTATCGCTCAGAATGACAGTTGATTATGTATTTTACTTGGAAACTCATTATTAACTCCCGTCCGATTAGTCCACATGTTTATACAACCCCGCTCATTTATCTAAAAAAAGCGATATTTAACAAAACATTTGCATGTAAGTAATGTTATTATATAGCTTCACACCGAGAAATTTTTTGACCAGACTAGTAAATGAGCGAAACCAAACGTAAAATCATTGTATTTGACGATGATGAGGATATTCTGTCTATCTGTAATTACATTTTAGAAGAAAAGGGATGGGAGGTGCATACCTTTACAGATTGCAACTCTATAACCGAACGTGTTTCTGGCATTATGCCTGATGTGATACTGATGGATAATTGGATACCCGACGCCGGCGGTATTATAGCTACGCAGACACTTAAAAAGTCTGACGATTTAAAGGGTATCCCGGTGATTTATTTTTCGGCTAACAGCGATATTCAATTGCTGGCCAGCCATGCCGGTGCAGAAACATACCTGGCTAAACCTTTTGATCTGGAAGAACTGGAACGCGTAATAAGCTCGGTTGCATAGTCATCGCCATAACGTTATAAAACCATAAAACCCCGTCACGATAATTCGCGACGGGGTTTTACTTTTCTATCTATTATTAATTATTGTGAGTTAGAAGCTTATTCAGGAGTGCCACCGCCACCGAAGCCACCGCCTCCGCCGCCACCATTGCCGCCTCCGCCGAAACCACCACCGCCACCACGCTGACCACGAGGACGATCTCCGCCGCCACCACCGTTTCTGTAGCTGCCGTCACCATCTTGTACAGGTGCACGTCCGGCAAATTTTTGCAGACGCAAAGCAAAGGTTACCATATAATAACGGCCTAAACGGTTAACGCTGGTTTGGGTTACGCTGGCACCATCGCTGGTAACAGAAAAACCGGTATTTTGGTTAAATAAGTCATAAGCCGCAAAGCGGATAGTGGCACGGTTTTGAGCCAAAAATCTACGCTCTAAATACAAGCTTAAGATATTAGGATTGGTTACCGGGATAGTATAGCCCGAGTTGATTTGCTTAGAATAATCATAGCTAAATGTCCAGTCGCCAAAGTAGTTTTTACCGGTAAGGCCAAGCGTTAAGGCGCGTATGTTAACGTTTTGCGTTAATGAGCTGGTGCCGGTTAAAGAATTATCGGTTTTACTGATAGAGTAATTGCTGCTGGCTTGCGCATCAACCACATTAGGGATATCTAATCTGAAACGCAGGCCCGGTGTGAAGGTTAACGTTTTTGAGATATTTTTTAAAGTAGCGCTTGCTACGTTGTTGCTATCAACCATATCCACAAAAGCCGGATACTTATTATAAGTAATATTACCGTTAATAAAGAAAGTATAACGACGCTCGTCCCAAGGCTTAGCAAATAAAGCCTGCGCTGCAGCCGAATAATAGCCGTCGGCATTTACATAACGGGTTAGGGTTGTGTTGCTAAAGTTTTTCAAGGTTGGGTCGGCATTTAATACTGCCGAGCTTAGCCTGTTGTAAGTAGTTGTACGCGATGCAACATAATCGCCTATAGAAGTAAACGAGGTATTCAAGAACAGGATATTACCGGTTGCCAAACCAAACGAATTATAACGCAGGGAGAAGTTATTGGTAAACTGTTGCTTCAAATCCGGGTTACCCTCTACCGGGTAAGATGCGCTGGTTAAATCAACTACCGGCTGTAATTGGGTAAATGTAGGGGCCGTGCTTGATCCGTTGTAGTTTAAACTCAAAGTCTCGTTTCTTGAGAAATTGTAAACAAAACGCGCAGCCGGTACTATGTTGGTTTGATCGCGGTGCGTGTCTATATTATTAGTGATTGAACGGCCATCCAAAGTAGAAGGCTGTATGCCAACGCCCAGGGTATAGTTGTATTTAGTATCAATAACCCTAAAGTTTAAACCCACCCGGTTGGTTACAAATGTATAGTTGTAATTGTTGCTTAACAGCGAATAGTTGTTGTAAGTATTTGCTGCCGATAAAGTATCTGTTTCTTTATCATTGGTGGTATAAGACCGGTTGTAGTTATAGTTTAACTCTAAATACGATATTTTACCAACAGGCTCCAGGTAAGATAGGTTACCGCCATAGCTGGTAGTGCGGTTCTGTGTATTCGATACCTGGTTGGCCGGCACGTTTAAGGTACCAACAGTATTATTAACTATTGGGTTGGTGTATGAGTTTGAGGTAGACGTGCTAACCTGGCCATATACACTTAAGTTACGGCCACGTTTTGGAAAACGGTGGTTAAACAATAAGTTGGTAGAAAAAGTAGGCGTACTTGAGTTACTGGCTATGTTAGTTTTATAAGCCTGCGTAGTAACGCCCGCATCATGAACTACTACATCTTCTAATGAGGTAGAATTAGTGCTGGCATAAGTAAAGGTAGGCGATATCTTTAAATAGTTGATCGTATCAGGCTTGTACTCTAAGTTAAAGTTAAAGCGATGATTGATGGGGTTATCATTAGCAGTGGTAGCATTGGTGTTATCTGTTGCCTGGCCGCTGTTGGTACGCAGGGTATTGCTTTGTGTAAAGGTAGTGTTGTCAGAAAAGCTATAGCTGCCATATACAGACACGTATTTACCCCATTGATCGCGGTAGTTAAGGCCCACGGCGTGCGCATCGGTAATGCCGTCTTTGGTGCTGGCTAAGCCGTTGTTGCTGCCTCTTTGAGCACGGCCGCCGCCACCACCACCCTGGCCGCCACCACCACCGCCGTTTCCGCCGCCGCCATTGCCGCCACCCTGGTTGTTGCCGCCACCGCCACCAAAATTAAAGGTATTGGTGTTGGTATTATTAAGATTAGCTAAAACGGTTAACTGACGATTGCCTTTAAAATCAAACAAATTTAAAGTACCCAGGTAACGGTTAGCATCATCGGGCTTTAGCGTAGTGCCGTCAGCACCTTTAGTGGATGGCAATGCATCGCGGCCATCGCCCACGGTACCTTGTACAGAGTAGCCATAGTTTTTATCGGCACGGATAGTAAAGTTCAGGATCTTATTAGGTTCGCCGGTTTTAATGCCGGTAAGCGCTGCCTGGTCGCCGTAATCATCAATGATCTGGGCGCTTTCTAATAAATCGGCAGGTATGTTTTTGGTAGCCGCCTGCACGTCGCCACCCATGTAGTCTTTGCCATTTATTCGCACTTTGGTAACGTTTTTACCTTGTACGGTAACGTTGCCATTTACATCGACATCAACGCCCGGCATTTTCTTTAAAACGTCTTCTACCGGAGCGTCCTGGCGCACGGGGTAGGCTGCTATTTTATAGTCTACCGTATCCTCGGTAAACTTAACCGGGTTTACGCCAACAATAGTTACCTCTTTAAGTTGCTTGGCTTCGCTTTTTAATACTATCGTTGGTATCTGCAATGTAGTACTATCAGTTGGCGAAAAACTAAAGTGTTTAATAATGGCTTTATAGCCAAAGTTCGAAATAAATAAAGTGATTTTAGTGCCTTTAAGGGCATCAAAAGAAAACTTACCGTCAAGATCTGTAGCAACCTGGGTGCTGTCACCCTGGTCGGTTTTGATTTTTACTACGGTTCCGGGCAGGCTCTGTTTGGTGGTGTCTACAACAGTACCGCGCACATTGTGCGTAGTCTGCGCATAGGACGTCCCCACACATAAAAAGAGCAGAAATAGGGGAATTAAAATAGATTTCATAATTGTTTGTGGTACGTTTAGTGGTGTAAAAATTGCATTAAATCATTCGGACGCAAAGGTTCAACTTTAATTACTTTTAATAATTATCTTTAATACTATTGTTACACAGTGCGCCCCGAATGGTTGGTTAATACCACAATTGTTACATTAGTAGCTATAGATCAACCTCTTTCGACCCCAAAATATGACCTGTGATATTTAAAATGGCTATTTTGAACTCTCAAACTCTTCGTCCACACTTTCGCGCAGATCATACAGCAGCCATTGCTTATTGGCAATAGCCTGTGTTTTTGATTTTAGCAGGTTAATAAAGTCGTGTACGCCGACAGGCTCGTTGCCATTGCCATGGATAAGTACTATACTGCCCGACTGTGGTTCCTGGCCCTTAGCCAACCAGGCATCCGTACCGATAGGGATTAACCCAAAACCTTCGGTGATGCGGTTTACCAATTGCTGGTCTGACACCAGGCCGGGGAAACGAAAAAATGTAGAAGGGAGTAAGCCGTTTTTGAGCATCGCTTTTTCTGTCTCTAACACCTCATAACTTATATCCGTGCCGGGTTCCAGCAAGAAGTTTTCTTTTAAGGGTAAGGTTTTGCTAACGCGATGATTGAAAGAGTGGTTAATCCAGGTAATATAGATCTCGCCGTTACGCTCCATTTGTTTGAGCCACTCCAGGTCTTTTGGATGCTGGCGCATCCATACGCCGGTAACAGACAAGGCGATAGGCGCAGGCTTCTCTACCTTTTGAAATTCGTGGAACAGATCTGTAAAGATCTCTTTATCCAACGGGCGGTGCGACGGGCAAAGATCGGCAGTTAAACTGATGCCGGCTTCTTTAGGCATGCCCATTTCTATGCCGGCGTCCTGTACCATTACAGATTGCCGCTCGGCTTTAACCAAAGCTTTTGCATACGGCGAACTGCTAAACATGTCGCGCAGCGCTACCATCGACATAGCTTTTACCTGGTAGTCTTTTGATTCGTCAACCTTGGTTTCCAGCGTTTGCGGGTTCACCATCAGCATATATTGACGGCCGGCATTTTCAAAGCGGCGCAGTACTATCCAGTCTTGCGGAAAACGTTTGGCCCAGCCATAATCTACCCGGTAATCTGTAATTTTTAAATAATTGGCTTGTCCGCGCGCCGTTAGCGCGAAAATAGTGAGCGGTAAAACTATCAGCAATAATTTAAAAAAGGGTTTCATATGCTTGGCAACTAAATGCAATTAAAAATGTTTGGGCTATTATTAACTAATGGTGATATTTGACTCTTTAAGTTTACAAATCTACCTACGATGACTCGATTATCTGTCAACATAAACAAAATAGCTACATTACGTAACTCGCGCGGTGGCAATAATCCCGACCTGGTACAAGTTGCTCAAGACTGCGAGCGTTTCGGGGCGCAGGGCATCACGGTACACCCTCGTCCGGACGAACGACACATTCGTTACAATGATGTTTTTGAACTAAAAAAAATCGTCACCACCGAGTTTAACATTGAAGGCAACTGCCAGGAACAAAAATTTGTCGACCTGGTTTTGGCCAGTAAGCCCGAGCAAGTTACGCTAGTGCCTGATGTACTGGGACAGATCACTTCAAACCATGGTTGGGACACCATTAAGAACCAGGAGTATCTAAAAAATATCATCGCTGTATTTAAAAATGCCGGTATCCGGGTTTCTGTTTTTGTTGATCCGATTGTTGAAATGGTAGAAGCTGCGGCATCTACCGGTACCGACCGCATAGAGTTATATACCGAAGCTTACGCACATCATTATCCGCAAAACAAAGAGGCAGCCGTAGCACCTTATGTTAAAGCTGCACAAGTGGCCCATCAACTGGGTTTAGGTATTAACGCCGGCCATGATCTTGATCTGAATAACTTAAAATATTTCGCCGAAAAAATTCCAGCTTTAGACGAAGTAAGCATAGGCCATGCATTGATTAGCGATGCCTTGTATTATGGTTTAGAAAATACGGTGCAAATGTATTTGAGACAGTTGGTTTAACCGCTGTAGAGACGCAATATTTTGCGTCTGAATGTAGAACCTGCACAGAGACGCAAAATGTTGCGTCTCTACATTATGTCATCAAATATTATACGCGTACGTTTTCTTGATCTCCTTTAAAACAAAGGCGCTGTTCAACAAACCTATGTTGTTAATTTTAGATAGTTTGTACCTGATAAAATCATGGTATTCATCAATGCTGCCTACGTTTATTTTCAATAAGAAATCTATCTGCCCGGCTATATGGTAGCACTCCTGCACTTCGTCAAGTTTTAATATTTCCTCCTCAAATTTGTCGATATATTCTTCGTGGTAACGCATGGATACCTGGCAGTAGCTGGTAAAGGGTTTGTTAATGAGATTTTTGTCAAGGATCGCCACATAATCTTTGATAAAACCGGCGTTTTCAAGGCGCTTTATGCGCTCATATACAGGGGAGATGGTAAGGTTTAGTTTCGAGGCTAATTCTTTGGTGGTGATCTTGGCGTTTTTCTGTAATTCGCGCAGTATGCTCTTGTCAATTTCGTCTATAGTTTCCATGGGGATAAATTTTCTAATTATTTGGGTGGATCTTGTCTTGTAAAGATTTTTTTTATAAAAATATAAACTTTTACAGAAAAATTTACCGATAAGGTTATCCATATAAAATAAAAATTCTTTATTCCGTAACTTTGACCGGGATTAATTAAGCAGGAAATTAGCATGAAATTAAACACACAGTACGAGGAGAAATTTGAAGGCAGGCACATAGCGCCCAGCGAAGCAGATACCGCAGAAATGCTAAAAGCCACCGGCGTTAAAACGCTTGACGAGCTGATAGATCAAACGGTACCGGCTAAGATCAGGTTAAAGAAACCGCTTAATTTGCCAACTGCAAAAAGCGAGTTTGCTTACCTAAAGGATTTAAAGCAAACCGCGTCAAAAAACAAAGTTTTCCGCAGCTATATTGGCCAGGGTTATTATGACGTGATTGTGCCGGGTGTTATTCAGCGTAATATCCTTGAAAATCCGGGATGGTATACCCAATATACGCCGTACCAGGCAGAAATTGCACAGGGCCGTTTACAAGCCTTGTTAAACTTCCAGACCATGGTAATTGATTTGACCGGGATGGAAATTGCCAACGCATCTTTACTAGACGAAGGTACTGCTGCTGCAGAGGCTATGTTTATGCAATATAGCCTGCGTAAAAAAGAAGAAGCCAAGACTTTCTTTGTTTCTGAAGAAGTTTTCCCGCAAACGATAGATATTTTAAAAACCAGGGCAGAGCCTTATGGCATTACCCTGCAAATAGGCGACCACCGCACGGTTGAATTAACCGACGATATGTTTGGTGCCATAGTGCAATACCCTGCCGGCCAGGGCGCTGTTTATAACTATGCAGATTTTGTCGCAAAGGGTCACGAGAAAGGCATTAAAACCACCGTTGTTGCTGATTTAATGAGCCTGGTACTGTTAACGCCTCCGGGCGAGTGGGGTGCCGACATTGTGGTTGGTACTACCCAGCGCTTTGGCGTACCAATGGGCTTTGGCGGTCCGCATGCTGCATTTTTTGCTACTAAAGAAGAATACAAACGCTCTTTGCCGGGTCGTATCATTGGGGTTACTATTGACAGCGCCGACAACTACGCCCTGCGTATGGCACTGCAAACCCGCGAGCAACACATCCGCAGAGATAAAGCGACTTCTAACATTTGTACCGCGCAGGCATTATTGGCTATTATGGCCGGTATGTACTCGGTTTATCATGGCCCTAAAGGTTTGAAACTGATTGCCGAGCGGATTCATGGTCTGACCATTTTGTTGAGCAAAAGCTTAGCGGCTTTAGGTTACAAACAAGAAAACGAGGCTTACTTCGACACGATTAAATTTGATTTGGGCGTTCTGGCTGGTCCTATCCATTCAGAAGCTTTAAATAACGAGGTTAACTTGAACTATAACGGTTCAGTAGTTACTATTTCTGTCGACGAAACAACATCGCCAGAGGATATTAAAACGCTGGTGCGCCTGTTTGCCAAAGTAAAAGGCAAAAACCTTAATGATGTTGATTTTGAAGGATTGCAAGCAAACCTGACTACGGTTATCCCTGCTGATCTGCAACGTACTTCGGCCTATTTAACGCATGCTGTATTTAATACGCACCATTCAGAACATGAAATGCTGCGTTATATTAAATCGTTAGAGACCAAGGATCTTTCGCTTTGTCATTCAATGATTGCGTTGGGTTCATGTACCATGAAACTGAATGCAACAACCGAAATGGTACCGGTTACCTGGGCAGAGTTTAGCCGTATGCACCCATTTGCCCCGGTTGATCAAACCGGTGGCTACATGCAGTTATTTGATGAACTGAACCGTTGGTTAAGCGAGATCACCGGCTTTGCAGCCATGAGCTTACAACCAAACGCGGGTGCACAAGGCGAGTACGCAGGTTTGATGGTAATCCGTGCTTATCATATTGATCGTGGCGATCATCACCGTAATGTGGTATTGATCCCGTCGTCTGCGCATGGTACCAACCCTGCATCGGCAGCCATGGCGGGTATGAAGATAGTTATTGTAAAATGCGATGACAAGGGTAACATTGACGTAGCCGACATGAAAGCCAGAGCCGAGCAATACAGCTCCGAACTTTCTTGTTTAATGGTGACCTACCCGTCAACACATGGTGTATTCGAAGAATCAATTATAGATATCTGCCAGATCATTCATGACAACGGCGGCCAGGTATATATGGACGGCGCTAACATGAACGCACAGGTTGGCCTAACCAGCCCGGCCACTATTGGTGCCGACGTTTGCCACTTGAACTTACACAAAACATTCTGTATTCCGCACGGTGGTGGTGGTCCGGGTATGGGCCCTATCGGTGTGGCTAAGCACCTGGTGCCTTATTTGCCAGGTCATGCTGTAGTTGATATCGACAATGGTAAAGCCATTCACGCAGTATCTGCAGCGCCCTGGGGTTCGGCATCTATCCTGATCATCTCTCATGCTTACATAGCCATGATGGGTCCGGATGGTTTAACTAATGCTACCCGTTATGCTATCCTGAATGCTAATTATATCAAAGCTCGTTTGCAAAACCATTACCCGGTATTATACACCGGTAATAACGATCGCTGCGCACATGAAATGATCCTGGATTGCCGCTCATTCAAAGCAGCAGGCATCGAGGTGGTTGATATTGCTAAACGTTTAATGGATTATGGCTTCCACGCACCAACTGTTTCTTTCCCAGTTGCTGGTACGGTGATGGTTGAACCGACCGAGTCTGAGCCTAAACATGAGTTAGATCGTTTCTGCGACGCCATGATCGCTATCCGTAAAGAGATTACCGAGATTGAGCAAGGTGCTTCAGATAAAGTTAACAATCCGCTTAAAAACGCGCCGCATACCGCAGCCGTAATTACTGCCGATGAATGGACAAAACCATACAGTCGCCAAAAAGCAGGTTTCCCGCTGCCATATGTTGCTGCGTACAAATTCTGGCCATCAGTAGGCAGAGTGAATGATACTTACGGCGACCGTACGCTGATCTGTTCATGCCCTCCGCTATCAGACTATGAGTTTGAAGAAAGCGAAGTAACCACACCAGAATACGGAACGTGATCTGGCAGATGTGCAAATGTGAGGATATGCAGATGTGCAGATGATGAATAAATAATTTTAAGGCTGATGATCGTTTAATCGTCAGCCTTTTTTGTTTTGCTGTCATTGCGAGCGAAGCGCGGCAATCGCGAACTTTGCAGCGTGCGATTGCTTCGTCGTTGCCTCCTCGCAATGACAGAAATGGAATCCAAGTAACGATTAAGATAGATAATCTCCCAATTCTCGCTTATCCGTATCTTGGCCACACTCAATTTTAAATCATAAATCAAATGAATAAAAAAGTACTTTGGCCTATCGGGATTTTAGTTGCCGTATTTGTCTTAAGCGGTTTTATAGCCAATCAATTTACCGGCGCCAAACCAGCCGAATTAAAACTACCTGCAGGCTTCTCCGCCACAATAATTGCCGATTCCCTTGGTCCATTACGCCACATTGTAGTAACCTCGAAAGGCGACATCTACGCAAAACTAAACTCTATTCGCCGTACGGGTAAAGGCTTGCTTTTTTTGAGCGATACCAATCATGACGGCCGACTGGATAAAAAAATGGCTTTTGGCGCTTATCCCGGTACCGGCGTAAAGATCAAAGATCATTACTTGTACTCGGCTTCAAATACCGGCGTATTCCGTTATAAACTGAATGATAAAGACGAGGTAATTGCACCCGATCAACCCGAAATAATTGTACAAGGTTTGGTAGATCATGATCATGATAATTCAAAATCATTAGTGCTCGACGATCAGGATAATTTATATGTAACCATCGGCTCCTGGTCTGATGCTTGCCGTCAGAAAAATTCTGGCGTAGGCATGCCGGGTTGCCCGATACTGGATTCGGCCGCCGGCATCTGGAAATTTAAGGCCGATAAACAGAATCAGGCTTTTAGTGATGGTATTCGCTATGCCACCGGTATTAAAAACGCGGTGGGGATTGACTATAACCCTGCCACTAAAACGGTATTTGCAACGCAGCATGGCCGTAGTTTTGACAACATGTCTCCGGCATATTTCACCGGAGAAAAAAGCGCCGAGCTACCTGCCGAAACTATTTATGAACTGCATCAGGGTACAGATGGCGGCTGGCCCTATGCTTACTATGATCAGCAATTACAAAAGAAAATGGTATCGCCGGAATATGGTGGCGACGGTAAAACGAGCACCGACAAATATGCCGACCCGGCGGTAGCGTTCCCTGGCCACCTGGCGCCAAATGATCTGTTGTTCTACACGGGCAATCTATTTCCTAAACGGTATAAGAATGGTGCCTTTGTAGTATTCCATGGCCGTGCCAGTAACCCGGTTCAGGGCTATTTTGTGGCATTTGTGCCGCTGGTGAACGGCAAGCTGTCAAAACAATGGGAGGTATTTGCTGATAACTTTACAGGCTCTGATTTGGCACATCCCACCGGCCCGATAAAATACCGCCCAATGGGTTTAGCGCAAGGCCCTGATGGTGCACTGTATGTGGCAGATGATTTGAAGGGGGTTATATTTAAGATTGTTTATAAGCGGTAATTTAAATCGAGTGTCATGCCGAAACAAGTTCGGCATGAAGGGAGGCATCTTTATCCTTCGCTATCGCCCAGGATGATAAAATAATTGGCTTTATTTGTTACTTTGGTACTTCGGAGTTCTTCTTCGTAACGTTATAAACCTGCTATATGAATTTTGAAAATAAAGTAGCCATTGTTACCGGCGCGGGCCAGGGTATAGGGTTTGAAATTTGTCGCCAGTTGGCGGCAAATGGTGCTACGGTATTGCTGAATGATATCGATGCTGAACTGGCCAGTGCCGCTGTAAAAAAGATCAACGCTACCAATGCCCAACGCTGCATAGCTATCCCCGGCGATTCAAGCGATGTTGATTTTATCCATCAAATGGTTAACACCGCTGTCGACCATTATGGTCACCTGGATATCGTTATAGCCAATTCCGGCATAACTTTATATGGCGATTTTGCTACTTACCCGCCCGAGGCATTTTTTAAAGTATTACAGGTTAACCTTGGCGGCTCATTCTTCCTGGCGCAGGCGGCATCAAACCAAATGAAGTTACAACAAAGTGGCGGCTCTATATTATTCATGTCATCGGTAGTGGGGCACCAGGCTTTAAAAGATCTGGCGTGCTACGCCATGACTAAGGCCGCTTTAGAAATGCTGGCCAAAAACCTGGTGATTGAATTATCGCAATATAACATCAACGTAAATACCGTGGCCCCTGGTGCAACGCTAACCGAACGCACCACCCTCGAAGCCGATTATGAACGTGTATGGTCGGAAATTACCCCTATGGGGCGCCCTGCTTATGTGAGTGATATTGCCAACACGGCGCTGTTTTTGGTGTCAGACGGAGCCAAACATATCACCGGGCAAAATGTGGTGGTTGATGGGGGCTGGTCTGTTGTAAGTACTTTGCCCAAAGGGATTAAATAAACGCTGACGCCGATATATATTCGGTGTGATCTCTCAATTCAGGCAACCGAGCGCTTGGCTATCGCGTAATCGGAACAACCGATTAACGCACAATGAAAAAACTATTTACTTTATGTGTGGCGATATTTGCCATCCTATCGATAGCGTCCTGCACCAAAAAAGACCCGACCGTAAAACCTCAAAACGTTCGCAGTATACTATTTAAGCTTTATACCCAAAAAGACTTTTCGGATAACGACGAGGATATCACATTTTCTATCTTTATCAAGAAGGCGAACCAAACCTTGTTTGATTCGACACTGGCGACCATGAAGATCAAGGACATTCCAAAGTCTGCGAGCGCGATGATTTTCGAAAAAAAGATTAATGATAATAGCCTGTTATCTGCCGGATTTAATTATAGTATTGAAAACGTAGGCACGTCATCGCACATTGACACCATCGCCGCCGGCGAACAGAATAAAGAGATCGACTTTTCTTTCCAATAGCCGGAATGACCCTGCAAATTGTCTTTTTTGCCCTGCTGGTTTTTGGTTGATGCCTATTAAATTTGATAAAACAAATAATGATGAGTGAACCTATCTCTGTATCTGTCGAAATCAACGCATCTATCGAAAGGGTGTGGCAATTATGGACAACGCCCGAAGACATCAAGCACTGGAACAACGTATCAGACAAATGGTATACACCAACGGTAGAGAATGATGTAAGCCCCGGCGGTCGGTTTTTGTTTACCATGGGTTTGAAAGACGGCAGTTTTATGTTTGACCATACGGGTACCTATGATGAAGTGATACCCCATCAATTGATAACTTATACGCTCGATGAAGGTCGCAAATCGACCATTGCTTTTGAGGCTGGCGATATGGTCAAGATCACCGAAACTTTTGAACCCAACGACACCGACCCCGTAGCTATGCAGCGCGATTTTTGCCGGGCGGTGTTAGAGTCGTTTAAAAAATATGTCGAGTCGAATTAATACTCCAAACTTCTTCGCAGGTAGTTTATTTGGCCCAGGTGATAGTTTAAATGGAGTAATAACTGCGTTAATACATAGGTGGTAGACGTGCCTGGCTTATCAAAAAAACCCGGGAAGTCGGCTTCCATGTCTCTGAGTGTAAGCGACCCCAAAGTCTGTCTGATGGTAGTAATGAGTTTTTCGAGTTCTGCTATTAAATGTTCTTTGGGAACATCTTTTTGCGTAAACTCCATATCGCGGTTGCGTACGTAACCAGTGTGGCCAAGCGTTGTGCCGATATGGAAATTTGAGCCGCCAATCAAATGCAGAACTAAATTGCCGGCCGGGTTAGTTATTGATCCCTGTGTGCGCCAAAGATTGCGTTCGTCTTTAAATAGGTTAACCTCTTCTATCAATTTGTAAATGTCTCGCTCGTAAAAAGTCGCAAGGATGTCGTTAAGCATAACATGAATGTTTTAGTAACCAAATTACGACAGTAAATTCGCATTTTACATTAAAACGCATCGCCGAATAAGACAGTACAGGACGGATAGCTATAAATAGTATTTACTTTTACACCACGCAAGTATTAACATATTTACGCTAACCAATTATTTGACTGTTTACCGTACTATCGTTCCGTCTATTTATCACTATTAGGTGGATGCGAGAAAATTTTCGTTTTATGAGCAGCGTTCCGTTTCGACGATTAAACTTTTTGATAGCTTTATCAGCCCTTTTGATATTTTTTTTTGCGGACATCAGCATCGCGCAGCAAAAAAAGTTACCTGTAAAAAAACATAATTCAAGTAAGGATACCCTGCTAACTTTATTTCGCACACCGCCCGATTCGGCAAAATCAAGAGTTTACTGGTTTTGGATCTATAACCGGGTAACTAAAGAAGGCATTACACGCGATCTGGAGCAGTTTAAAGCCAAAGGCATCAGCGGCGTTAACCTCATCTGTAACGGCGGTTATGCCGGCAAAGAACCCCTGCCCGGCGTGACATTTTTGGGCCCCGAATGGCGCGCACTGTTTCGCCATGCGGTAAGCGAGGCAAAAAGATTACATATTGAAATTGGGTTTAATCTTGCCGGCGGGTGGACAATGATGGGGCCGTCGGTAACTAAAGACAATGCCATGAAAAAGGTAGTGTCGGCACAAGTGAAAGTATCTGGCCCCACCAAATTCTCGGCAGCCCTGCCACAGCCAGAAATTGTAGAAGGTTATTATCATGACATTATGGTGCAGGCTTTCAAGGTACCTGAGGGCAATGAAGGGATCGACCCCAAAAACATTATAGACTTAACCGCGAAGCTAAATACAAGCGGCCATTTTGATTGGGATGTGCCGGCCGGAAATTGGGTGATTTTACGAACAGGCTATACCCTTACGGGGCACCCCTGGAGCAAATGGAAAGCCTACCCCGAAGGAGACACTTTTAAAGGCGGCGAAGGCTACGAAATAGATTATTTAAGCCGTGCAGCTTTAGACGATTATTTCTCTCACCTGGGTAATACCGTTTTGGCCGAAGCTAAAAAAGCAGGCGGCCACCTGGATTATTTATGGTCTGACAGCTGGGAATGCGGAAAACTAACCTGGACACAGGATTTTGCCAACCAGTTTAAAAAATTCAGAGGTTATGATCTGAAAGCCTATATGCCTGCTTTAGCCGGATTTAATGTTGTTAATGCAGATGTATCTACGCGTTTCCGCGATGATTTTGACCGTACCATACAGGATTGTATTGCAGAAAACTATTACGGGCATTTTGAAGAGCTGTGCCATAAACATGGCCTGAAAGTAGGTAACGAAGCCGGCGGCCCCAATGATATCCCACCACAGGACGTGCTGAAAAACTTTGGCCACTGCGACATCCTCGCGGGCGAATTTTGGGTGAATGGAAACCGCAATGCACCCGGTGGATATAATAAAAACCGCAGGGAGCGACTTAATCTTAAACAAACCGCAACTGCTGCGCATATGTATGGCAAGCGCCAGGCCGAAGCAGAAGCTTTTACCGAGCAGGAGAAGGACGGTACCCACTGGAGCCTTGGCCCGGGTGATTTGAAACCTTATGCAAACGATGCTTTTTGCGAGGGCATCAATCGGTTCATGTTGCATGCGGCTACCTGCCAGCCACCGTCTGACGGGAAGCCGGGATACGAGTATTGCGCCGGGCAACATTTTACACCCAACATTACCTGGTGGGAGCAGTCGCCGGCATTTTTTAGTTATCTGTCGCGCTGCCAATATATGCTGCAGCAGGGTAATTTTGTGGGCGATGTTTGTTTTTATCTGGGCGAGCGGCCACCGCTTTTGGCGCCGCCTAAATACACCATTGCCGACCTTGGCCCCGGCTATGATTGCGACTACAGCAACCCTGAAGTATTGCTGACCCGGATGAGCGTGAAGAATAACCGTATTGTATTACCAGATGGCATGAGTTATAAATTGTTGGTGCTGCAAAATTGCGTTTCGCCATCGGCACAAATAGCTAATGAGGTTGGTTCATATCAAAGCTTGTCGGTATCGTCTACCCCGTCTACCGCTATGTCATTGCCGGTGATCAGGAAGCTAAAGGCGTTGATCATGGCGGGTGCAACTGTTGTTGGCGCCCCGCCCGATATGTCTGCTGAATTGAAGGGGTATCCTGAGAGCGATGTGCTGGTTAAAAAGATAGCCGCAGAGATATGGGGTGACCTGGACGGCAAAACCCATACCGAGCGCCACTTAGGAAAAGGACGTATCATTTGGGGTAAATCAGCCAAAGATATCTTAACTGCCGATGGTGTTGCTCCGGACTTTTCTTTTGCCGGACAAGTGGAAGACCCTGACCTGTTTGATTATATCCACAGAAAAAACGGTAATACCGAAATATACTTTGTAGTCAACCGGACAGATCAGCACCAACAGCGCGATTTTACATTTAGAGTTGCCGGCAAACAGCCAGAGATTTGGGACGCTTTAACTGGTAAATCTGTCGCGGCGAAATCATATCATCAAGTTAACGGTTGTACCACCTTGCCTTTGACAATGGATAAATTCGGCTCTTATTTTGTAGTCTTTCGTAAACCAATAGCCGCGGACGCCAACGGATCGGCAGAAAGAAATTTCCCGACTTTAACTGAGCTAGGCAAATTAGAAGGTTCATGGACGGCCGCGTTCGATCCGGCATGGGGCGGCCCCATAAAGACTACTTTCCCCGAACTCATCAGTTGGACCGCGAGGCCCGAAGAAGGCATCAAATATTACTCGGGCGCAGCTACTTATACCAAAACCTTTGATCTTAAAAGCACGCCTAAATCAGGAAGGCTGTTTCTTGATCTTGGCGATGTTAAGGATGTAGCCGAAGTAAGCGTAAACGGAAAGAAACTAGGCATTTTATGGTGCGCACCATGGCGTGTAGACATTACCGGCGCAGTAAAACCTACAGGCAACCTTCTGGAAGTTAAAGTGGTTAACCTATGGGCCAACCGCGTTGTGCATGACCTGAGCCTGCCGGTAAACAAAAGGCTCACCAAAACCCATGAAGTGTTCCGTTTTGATATGTTGAATGCGAACACGCCATTGTTGGAGTCGGGCTTGATTGGGCCAGTTAAGGTTTACCAGGGGAGGGATTGAGAAGATATTTGGAGCAGACAGTCAAATGCTAAACAACCATATAGCCCCTTAATTTGGCTTCCAGCTTTTGCGCTTTATCAATCACTGCTTTGTTTTTTACAAAGGGAATAATATCGGTTTCCCGGCTTAATAGCTGGCTCTTGTATACCTTGTTGAAATCGTAAAATTTTAAATCAAAATGCCAGTCGTCAATCAGATGGCTAAACACACTGTTTTCTGCGGTGCATAGTAAATTTGAATCGGTAACTATAAACCTGTTTTTAGGTAAAGTTTTTATGGTATTGATGATAGCTTCGTTATAAGCTATCCAGGTATTTAAAAAATCTTCAGCATGTAATTGGTAGTACGCTTTAAGCCTTTTGGGCCTTCTGATGTGGTTCCATACCCATCGCGCTGGCCATTTGCGCTTTAAGTATTTAAGTTCCATGTTTTTAAACTCGCGTTGTATGAGCGAGTTTACACTGGCGCCAAAGGCCCTTACAATGATGAGGTAATAAGCGCCCGGAATGAGTTCTCTGTATTCATCCAAGAACAGGCAGGTTCTGGGTTCTTTCCATCCCCATTGTTCGCTCACCTCGTTTTTAAACTCGATGAGTTTTTGCAGCTTAGTTTTATAATAGGAGGGCATCTCAACAGCAGGCTGATCGACGTAACCCTCTTTTGACAAATTATTGGCTTGCAGTACATCTTCATGAAGCCTTAAAAAATCAAGATCTTCATAATGTCCTTCAATATTACCCGCACCGGCGCCGGCTAAGTCTTCGCCAACATTTAAACCGCAATTGTATAGCCAATGGGTTATCAATGAAGTCCCCGACCGGTGCATGCCGGCAATGATCAGGATTTTATTTTCTCTGCGCATACCCCGTTTTGTACAATAAAGTTAAATAGTGTTTCTGTGCACTGTTCGATGGGGCTTTGGTCGGTATGAATACACAGATCGGGGTTCTCTGGTACATCAAACCGGTCATTAACGCCGGTTAAATTATATAATTTATCGGGGTGCCCATCTGCTAACAAAGCCCTTTTATACAGGCCTTTGGTATCTCTGCAAATCAGGTTATCTATGCTGCAGTTAACATGTACGGTTTTAACATTGGGGTATATAAACGATATTTCCTGCCTGATATGCTCATATGGATTAATAGCGCTTATAATGGTAACAATGCCATGTGCAGAAAGCTTGCCGGCTATAAAGGCCAGGCGCCGTACATTCTCTATACGATCATCTTCGCTGAAGCCCAGTTCTTTAAACAGATGCTGACGGTAATCATCCCCGTCAATAATTTCGGAAGGGATTTGCTGTTGTGCTAAAAGTTTTTTTACGCTCTTAGCCAAAGTAGTTTTTCCTGCGCCCGAAAGGCCACAAAGTAGTAGAATCATAAGTAGACGACCTTTATGTTAATAAGTAATGACTCATCGTCAGTTGCTATTATAAACCATTAAATTAGATAAAAGTTTAACGCGCACAGCTTAAGCCTTATTATTGTTACATAGCCAGATATCGACCAATAGCATGGTTGTGTCGACCAATAGGTGTTTTTACCGGTTGGCATTATGCAAAATTCTATACGCCGAACGATTGTCAGCGCTTTTACTTACATTACAAGCAAATTCCAAGACAGTTGAAGCCACCATCCACGCCCACGCCTGACATTTCTGATAAACACAAACTGTTAGGATTAGACCATCTAAGGGCATTTGCTATCTGTTATGTGGTGCTGTTTCATTACCGGCAATTTGGCCACCCGGATTGGGTAAATAAACTCGGCGATTTTGGGTGGACCGGCGTAGATCTGTTTTTTGTTTTAAGTGGATTTTTAATTGCCGGGCAATTGTTCGCAACTATTGCCAAAGGCAAGCCCATTTCTTTAAAAGAGTTTTTTACAAAACGGTTTTTCAGGATCATTCCACCTTACCTGGTGATGCTTTGCTTGTATATTGCTTTCCCCGTTTTGCGCGAACGGGACCACATGGCGCCCTTATGGCGATACCTTACTTTCACTACAAACTTTGGCTTAGATGTTTCGCACATTGGCACTTTTACCCATTCATGGTCGCTTTGCGTCGAAGAGCAATTTTACCTGGTACTGCCTTTGATCATTTTGTTGCTTAGTTATCTAAAAGCGGGTAAAAAAGCAGCTTACTTGATTTTGGTACTGTTTCTCTGCGGATTCGCTATCAGATACATGAACTGGCAATTGTGGATGGCGCCCAACTTAAAGAGCGACAACTTTGGCGCCCTTTTTAATGAATTTATATACTACCCAACTTATAATCGTTTAGATGCCTTGCTTGCGGGTGTTAGCATTGCGGGTTTGTATAACTTTTATCCAAATATTAGAGATTGGATCAATAAACGAAGCAATATCATTATGGTAGCGGGGGTATTATTATTAATACCGGCTTGCTTTATTTGTACACCGCAGGCAACTTTCAGAACAACCATTTGGGGCTACCCGTTAATTGCTATCAGTTACGGATTGATTGTGGCTGCGATAGTTTGTCCGGCTAACGTATTTTACGACGTAAAATCTTGGCTCACCAGGCAAATCGCCATGCTGTCTTACGGTATTTACCTCACGCATAAACTGATCATCCATCTTACACAACACCTCCTTGATAAAACCGGGATGGATAAGAACAGCAATGTAATGATGTTATGCAGCATTGTATGTTGTATAGCGGGCGCGCTGGTGCTTAGATATGTAATCGAAAAACCTTCATTGCGGATCAGGGATAAAGTTTTGGGAAGATAAGCGGTTGACTTACTTACCGCTTACCTTTTTATCAAACTCCTTTTGTAATCCATCAAGTTCGGCATAATAGCCCTTTTTATCTATAAAAGCGGCTGGGTTATAAGCACTGCCTGGTTTGTGTTTTTTAAGCAAATCAAACTGGCTGCCGTGCGTGGCCAGCCAGATATCGAAATGTAAATGCTTTAACGAATTCAAGGTATAAGCGTAATCTTTCTGGATGTTAGGATAGGCAGTTACTTCCGAAAATTTCTGATCGGTAATGATGGTAGGCATATTGGCAATCAGTACCCGGTATTTCCGCCTGCTGTCTTTTACATCAAACAAAAAACTGCAAGACCCTTTGGTATGTCCCGGGTGATGAAGCATCAGCAGGTTCATGCCGCCCAGTTTTACGGTATCACCGTCGTGCAAAAGTTTGTCGGCCTTTACCGGTTGGTAAACGCTCACCGTCCCGCCCATGGCGTAATCAGAACGGCCGCCATCGGTTAGCACCTGGGCATCTCCGGCATCCACCATCAGTTTTCCGCCGGTCATCTTCTTCACTGTGGCCATTGCACCCATATGGTCAAAATGTGCTTGTGTAGTTAACAATATCTTGATGTCAGAAAATTTAAAGCCTAAAGTCTCAACGCTCTTTTTAATTAAAGGCGCAGAGGCCGCAAGCCCGGTATTGATGAGGATATTGCCCTTGGGCGTTACAATCAGATAACAACCCAGATCATAAGTCCCCACGTAATAAAGGTTACCCGCTATTTGAAACGGAGGATAGGGTTTTGACCATTCCTGATGTTTAGATGTATTAGGTTCTACTACTTTTTGAGCCTGTGCTAAACCGCCGGCGCATAATAAACTGATGAATAATAAGACCTTTTTCATAAAGAAGATAGGTGGGTAACTAAAAGTCGAAATTTAAATTTTATAAATTTATCAAACGCAAAAAAGCCCCGAATCTTTTCGACCCGGGGCTTTTTTTAGTTTTTTTAATTCTGATAACCCGACATAGGCGGCTCGTCGCCTGCCTTAGTACCCCATGACATATTTGGCTTGGTACCCATGGTAAATTCAAGCGTAGCACCGTTCATGATATCATTTTGGGTGATATATGTTTTATTATAAGCTTTACCATTTAGCTTTACAGATTGGATATAGATGTTTTCTTTACCGGGATTTTTAACAGACATGCTGAAGGTTTTGCCGTTGGATAAAACCATCGACGCATTTTTCAATATCGGTGAGCCAATGGCATAAATACCGTTGGCCGGATTTACCGGGTAAAAGCCCATCGAACTAAAAATATACCATGACGACATCTGGCCGCAATCTTCATTACCGGCATAGCCTGAAAATGAGTTATTATACAGCTCATTCAATACTTTTGAAACGTAAAATTGCGTTTTCCAAGGCTTGCCTGCATAGTCATACAAATAAGCAATATGGTGGCTAGGCTCATTACCATGAGCATATTGGCCAATAAAACCTGAAGCATTGCCGTTAACGTCGCCGGGTTTGTTTTTTAGGGTGAAGAAGGTATCCAGTTTTGCGGTGAATCCTTTTTCGCCGCCCATTAAATTGATCAGGTCGGGCACGTTTTGCGGCACGTACCAGCTGTATTGCCAGGCATTAGCCTCGGTGTATGGGCTGCCGCCGTTACCGCCATAATTCAACGGGTCGAATGGTGTTAACCACTTGCCGTCTTTATTACGGGCCTGGAAGAAACCTGTTTTTGGGTTATATAAGTTCTTGTAAAAAGTCGAACGCTTCATGAAATGCTCGTAGTCGGCAGTTTTGCCCAGCTTTTTAGCCAGTTGAGCAACACACCAATCGTCATAAGCCATTTCGACAGTGATAGATACCGATTGCGATTCCACATCCTCCGGAATATAGCCATACTTCTCCCAAGCCGTAAACGGAGAACCGGGGTGATCTGTAACCGACGAAGCCTTTACTGCTGCGTAAGCTTTCTCGGCATCAATACCGGGGATGCCTTTTAATATCGCATCAACAATAACCGGGATGGCGTGATTGCCAATCATACAATAATTCTCATCGTTCCATAATTGCCAGATAGGTAAGTAACCATAGCTTTCTTGTTGCCTGATCATGCTATTAATAAAGCCTGCACTTTTTTCCGGCTGGATAAAAGTATATAGCGGATGCGCGGCGCGGTAAGTATCCCATAGTGAGAAGGTAGAATACTGCACTTTATCTGGCGCATTACGGATAGTCATATCCGTTGCCTGGTAGTCGCCGTTTACATCGGCAGTATTATTTGGCTGAGTAAACGCATGATACAAACCGGTATAAAAGATCTGCTTTTGCTCCAGCGTGCCTTCTACTTTAATTTTGCCCAGTTCTTTTTCCCACTCGTCGCCGCTTTGCTGGCTTACTTCGTCAAAACCCCAGCCCGGTACTTCTGCCGCCATATTCATGCGGGCGTTTTCAATACTTACTGATGATAGTGCTACTTTTACCAAAACCTGTTCTTTATCTGCAGTGCTGAAATTTAAAGCCGCTTTTACCGCCGTGCCATTCAATAAATTAGTGGCATGCGGTTTTTGGCCGCCGTTAGCCATTAATACACTGTCAAACGGTTTTGAAAATACGGCGTGGAAATATACTTTACGTAACCTTGCCCAGCCGGTAAGTACCCGGTAACCTTCTATCGTATGGTTATCAATTACCTTTATTTCGCCGGCGATAACGCGGCATTCCCAGTAATTGCGTTTTTTATCGAGTGTATGGTCCATATCAATCACGATATGGGCTTGCTTACTGGCCGGAAAGGTATAGCGATGCAGGCCTACATGCGATGTTGATGTTAATTCTGCGTTGATACCGTAATCTTGCAGCATTACCTGGTAATAGCCCGGGCGTGCGCTTTCCTGGTCGTGCGAAAATGCAGAGCGATAACCGCTTCTGGCAATTTTAGCATTTCCGGGATTCAGTTTTACATCGCCGGTTGTTGGTATCATTAAAACGTCAAACAGATCGGCCACGCCTGTACCGCTTAAATGCGTATGGCTAAAGCCGACGATAGTTTTATCATTATGGTCATAGCCCGATGCCGGATCGTCCGGTGCGTCGCGGGTGTCCGGGCTTAGTTGCACGAAGGCGAATGGCCTGGTAGGCCCGGGAAAATTACTGCCTGAAAGGCTATTGGTATCCACGGCACCTGTACCTATAAAAGGGTTTACATATTGCACATAGCCCTTTTGTTTGGCGGTTTGCGCATAGATCAATGAGGATGAAAAGAGAAAGAAGAATATTAGCGATCGTTTCATTGCTTAGTTTTAATTAATACCGCAATTTACGCTAAGCAAAGTAGGTTTTATAGCCAGATAAGTAATTATTTTATTGCCAAATATAATTTGCTTGCGGCTATATGCCACATGTTTATTTGGATATACCCGAACATTGCGGCAAATAAAAAGTTATATTGAATCATTAAAGATCTATCCACCATGACCATCAAACCATACCTACACAGATTTTTATTGATTTTTGCTTTTACTACGATAGCTATTTCGCCGCTGTTTGCCCAGCAGGGGCTACGGATCATCATTTTGCGCCATGCAGAAAAACCAAATCAGGGGGACAATCTTTCTTGCGCTGGTTTCGACCGGGCCCTGAAACTGCCCGCAGTTATCAAAGCTAAATTTGGTGTGCCTGATTACCTGTATGTGCCTGCACCATCAACGGGCAAGGTTACCAAAAGCCTGCGGATGACAGAGACTATATCGCCACTAGCTATAAAATATAACCTGGCTATCAATACCAATTATGATACCGATGAAACCGCGCAACTGGCGGCTAATATTCTGAAAAAGACAGGCACCGTGCTGGTGGTTTGGGAGCACGATAACATTTCAGGTATCATCAAAGCGCTTGATGTGGATACCAAAAAACTAAAATGGAAAGGCGACGATTTTGACAGTTTATGGATAGTGACCATCAAAGGCAATCAACGGACGCTGACCAAAGACGTTCAGAATATCCACCCTTCGGGGAATTGCGCGTTTTAACGCCAGCTAATATTTAGGGCTTGCAATCCACTTTTCAAGAAAAGCACGTTGTTCTTCTATAGAACAAACTATTTCTATTGGGGCGGGATCAAATATTTCCACCAATTGGTCCAGCGAAGCTTTTTTGTTGAGTTCGAGCGAATAAGCCTTAAGTCCAAAACTCATATCCCGTGCCATTCCTGATGCATGGACATTCTTTGCGGCGCCCTGGCATAATATAAAAAGTTGCTTTTCTTCGAGAAGTTGTCGGAGTTTGGTAAAAGAATCCAAAAGATCATATCCCTCTATCTTATAAAAGTTAATCTCTTCCGACAGTAGTTCAATGTTTGCTATATACCCATCTCCGGAGGCTATTAGACGCGCCTCAAAAGTTAATTCTGCTTTATCAGATATCGTTACTTGTTTGTCAACTGTTGTCATTTGGTTGCGATCTGTATTTATCGCGGTACTAATATTGAGAAAATTAATGTTTCTCAATTCATCAACTGCTTTTTAAATTGATTAGGGCTGATACCCGTTTCCTTTTTAAAGAGCCTTGAAAAATAAGGCAGGTTTTCAAAGCCAAGCTCATACGCTATTTCAGAAACATTCTGATCGTTTTGCATCAGGCGGTTCTTGGCCTCGCTTACCAGGTAAATGTGTATCAGTTCCATGGCAGTTTTGCCGGTTTCCTGTTTTAGTAAATCACTCAAATAGCGGGACGATAGATTAAGTTGCGACGCTAATGCGGCAACCGTAGGCAATCCCTGGGTAACCAGTAGTCCTTTTTTGAAATAGGCGGCCAGCGCATCATTAAATTTCGACACGGTTTTGCCAGAAAGATCGGCCCGGTTAATAAACTGACGCTTGTAAAAGCGCTGCGAGTATTTCAGCATCGAATCAATATGCGCCAAAATAATGTCGCGACTGTATTCATCAGTATTGCTTCGGTATTCGGCATCTATCTTAAAGAAAAGGTCCCACACTATTTCTTCTTCTTTGGGCGATAAGTGCAGCGCCTCGTTAGCCTCGTAATCAAAAAAGGCATATTTGGCCATTTCATTATGCAGCGCATGGCCATTCAGAAAATCTTCATGAATAAATATGATGAAGGCGTCCTCTTCAAATTCCACACTTTGAAACTCGATGATCTGTCGCGGCTTTACAAATATCATGCTCCCGTTATCATGGTCGTATTTAGTGCGCCCGTACATGACCATGCCCGACTTCAGTTTTTTAAACCCGATCATGTAAAAATCAGAGGTAAACTCCCTGCCCCCCAACATACAGGTTTTGGTACACCGGTAAACGCTGAACAAAGGATTCTCCGGCATGGGGAAACCACTGAAACGGTGCATGTCGGCTAAATTTTTAAAGTGCTGCATAATTATACAAAGTAAAATGATCTGCACTGTATTTAAGTGCAGATCATGTCATTATAATACCATTTGTTATTTGCCGTGCGCTGCTGCCGATACGTCAGCCCAATCATTCCACTCATTAAAGCGGTTTTCATAGTTTGGTTTAATCCATGGGTAAGCATATTTACCAAGTAATAAACGCAACGGAGGATTTTCACTATCGATCAATTTTAATGCAGCTTCGGTTGTTGCTTCAGGGACACCCCACATATCGTCTGGTCTGCCTGTTGCAGAAGCTGCTTTTAGTGCATCATATTCTGGCATCGCCACGGACTGTGCCGCAGAAGCGCCAGACCAATCGGTTGCAAATCCGTTTGGCTCTATCAGGGTAACGTTAATGCCAAAGCCTTTCACCTCGGTAGCTAACGTCTCGCTTAAACCTTCTACCGCAAATTTAGACGCATTATACAAGCCCAACATAGGTATAGTAATTAGTCCTAAAACGCTTGAAAGCTGGATGATGTGTCCATGTCCCTGTTCGCGCATAACCGGTATGATAGCTTGTGTAAGCCATAGCAAACCAAAGAAATTAGTTTCCATTTGTTCGCGGGCTTCTTTCTCGGTATTTTCTTCTATCGCCCCGAATAAACCGTAACCCGCATTGTTAATCAGTACATCAATACTGCCAAAATGCTCTTTTGCTTTTGCAACCGCTGCAAAGCCGGCTTCACGGTTGTTAACGTCTAACTGTAAGGCCAAAATGTTGTCGCCATATTTGCTTACCAAATCGTCGAGTGAACTTAAGTCACGCGCTGTTGCTACTACTTTATCGCCGCGCTGTAATAATGCCTCGGCCCATAATTTACCGAAGCCACGTGAGGCGCCGGTAATAAAAATTGTTTTTGCCATTGTTTTAATGTTTTTTGTTGAGACAAAGTTAGTGGGCTGGCATGAGCCAGATTTATACAGAAGTAGGGAACACTGATACATTTTTACCTGATGGTGAAGGCTCCCGTCAGGAAAGCGTTACACAGACAAGGTTTGTATTGAGGTAGGAGGACGTTATATTTGTTTATAATTAACTAATCACATTTAACCCATTACATGAAATCTAATCCGACTAAACAATATTGTGTGGCGCTATGTATAGGCGTACTGCTGCTGGTATGCAATCTACCCTCATTCTCACAAACGGTAAGCGATGCCGACAGGCACGAAATAGTTACCAAGCTTGCCGACAGACTGGTAGAGGTATACCCATTCCCCGAAATAAGCGCGAAATACAAAGAGGACCTGCTTAAAAATGAGGCCGACGGCCACTATAATAATTTGACGGAAGAAGAGCTTGCCGCGAAGCTTACCGCCGATATGCGCAAAACCCATAAAGATGTGCACCTGCGCGTTAGCCGCAACGAGGCATCTTATAAAAGTATGACCGAGCCGCGCGAAAGAAGAAGTATCAGGGCAACAGCAGAGGATAACTCGAACGAAAGAGCCAACTACGGATTTAAAAGAGTAGAGATAGATGGTGCCACTTCAACTGCTTATGTAGAAATACCCGGCCCATTCCTGGGTTCGCAAGAAGCATTTGATATGGCGGCGGCAAGCATGAATATGTGCGCTTATAGTAAATACGTCATTCTTGACGTTCGGCACAACCCGGGCGGTACAGGGCAAATGGGTCGTTTCCTGGCATCGTATTTTTATCCTACGGGACGTGAGCAATTTTACCTGAACGGATTTTATAAGGATCGTAAACAAGACGAGCAGGAGTGGACCTATTCTTACGTACCCGGCAGGCACATGCCCGACGCCAAGGTTTATATCCTAACCGGCCGAGGCACCGGTTCTGCCTCTGAAGGTTTTGCTTACGCGATGCAGCAGCTAAAACGCGCCACCATAGTAGGCGATACCAGTGCAGGCGCCGGCATTGCGGGCAGCAATGTGGCACTAAAAGACAATTTGGTGGCATTTGTGCCACTTAAAATGGTTGTGGGTCCGCATGATAATACAGGTTGGGAGGGCGTTGGTGTAGTGCCCAATGTAGAAATTGGCAAAGACGACGCTCTTGCAGCAACGCATAAATTAATATTGAAGGATATCCTTGAAAATTCAACTGATACTGTACAAAAAGCGGCCGCGCAATGGATGATCGACGATGGCAATATCCCGGCAAATGCCGCCGTCAACATGAAAAGTAAATACGGCGACCTGGTTGGTAAATACACCAGTAATATTACCATTACCTATGTTAAGGGCGATTTGTTATGGAACCGAACCGAACCCGGCAAGCCGGTTGAAAGCTATGTGATGAAAGAAGTTAAACCCGACGTACTGGTAATTACCGGCTTAAACGCCAATATTGGCCCTAATGCCTCTCGTGTTTATATCCATCGCGACGCGGCCGGTAAAATGGAAAGCCTAACCCGCAAAACACTTTTAGGAAACGGTATTATATCTGCGGCGGGGCAGCCACTTAAAAAGGTATAGATAGCTTTCCAGTATTTGTATTGTAGCTATTAATTTATAAAGCCTCCAATCGAAAGATTTGGGGCTTTTTTTTAGCTAAAAACGGCTATGGATTTATTAATGTGAAGCGCTGTTTATAGAAAAAGAAAATCCATCCTGAAATCTGGAAAAATCTGATTTTAATTCTCGGGAGGTTACCTGTAAGGTGTTTCCCAGGCGGCTGATTTTAAGATAATGAAATGCGGGTTTATAATCGGCAGAAAGGTCATGCATGAGGTCGTTATTAGCCCTCAATGGTTGATGTAGTCCTCCGCCGCCCCCGATCACCAAAAAGTCTTTGCCCTTTACCTTAAATCGTTCGTAATTATGCGAGTGCCCCGAAGCGAATAACACACATTTGGCAGCGTGCTGAAAAGGCTCAACAAAATGTTGCTGGACCAAAACAGACGGATTTACGATCGTGCTATTGGTATAAGGTGAATGATGACACCCGACGATAATCAATTTCACAGCCGGATCTTTGTCTAACGCAGTAAGCTCTTGTTTATACCAGCTGTCTTGCGCTGTAATTTCAACGCTGTTCATGGTCGCAAAATTTGAGTTGAGCAATACCACAGCCACAGAATCTACTATCTCTGCGTAACCTGCGGGCTTATATAAAGGAAAGCGACGGAGAAAATTTTGGGTGCCTTTGGCCGCATTAAACATCACTTCATGGTTGCCTAGTGTCGCAAATACCGGTATCGAATCTTTACGCAGTTGCGTGATATATTTGTCTATATTACTCCAGGCAGCTTTGCTTTTACCTAATGAAACAACGTCGCCCAATATGAATAAAGCAGCCGGGCGCAGCGTATCTACATCTTTAAAGATCATTTTAGTAGCCTGCAGGTTGTGGTCTTGTTTCAAGAACAATTTCTCAATCCACATGGGTTCCTGGGTATCGCTGGCAAACGCAATCACCGGCGATTTAGTTTGTGCCGTGGCTACAAACGATAGGGCAAGTCCAACCGTTATAAATATTAATTTGCTAAATGCACAGCGCATTTATTTAAACGGTTATCAACTAAATTAATTGCCTGATAGTATATTGTATTAACGGACAATCCCTTTCAATCCACGTACAACCATTGCTGAAAATATCGTAGCGCCCTTATGGTTCAGGTGATAGTTGTCAGCAAAAAGGCTGTCTGTAAAAACTGACGGATTGTAGTAATTGAGGTAAGTGCCGCTATGCCGTGTAACTATGTCGCTGCAGCGTGCGAAATGCTGCTGATAATGCTGTTTGGTTGCCGCATCAATTTCTGATTGACGGATAGGCGTCTCTATAAATATTAATTTGATATTGTTTAGCGCCAGCATACCGGCCAGGCTGTCAAGCGAGCGGTACGCAGCAGGCGTGTACACCGTAGGGAAAGGTAATTTTATATGAAGATCATTGCGGGGATCTACTTTTATTTGTGCCCCGCCCCAGGCATCAAAAACAATAGGATAGGCATCTTTTTTAGTTCTGATGATATGCCTTATCGAGCTAAAATTCTTAAAATAAAATAGTTCGGGCATATGCCGACGCATGAACAGAGGGGCATCGGCAAAATTATGATAGGAAGCATTAGGTGATCGACTAAAATCTCCAACGGAAGAGCAGATTATTACGTAATGCGGCCGGTATTGAGGAATGAAAGCACCCAGCAATAACTTAATATCGCCCATTTGCAAACCCCACGACGCCAAATTGTAATAAGAGCGATGAAAGGTGTTAACCATTAACTGTGAATTGAGCTGATAAAACGTCATAGAAGAACCTACAGCCAGTAAATCTATTTGCCCCATTTGTTTTTTCTGTGCTATCATCATCTTGGTATCAAACATGCTGGAACTGGTAATCACCGGCAAATAATCGAGTTTAAAAAGCACCCAAAACGGTATTACAATTCCCGCTAATAGCAACCCTGTTTGAAGTATGAATTTTTTTACGCTACGTTTCATTTGCTAAAATTTGAAATAAATAAATTCATTGGTTGCACTGGCGCAACAAAGCAAAGTAAACAGTATGATGCTATAATAAATAGCCGCCCGCAGCGGTGCCCCGCTAATACGATCTAATTGTAAGGGATGGGCTTTATCCCGCTGTACCCACTCGAAAGCAAACAATACAAAAATACCGGCGAGTGTTATATAGATATTGGCATGTTCGCTAATCCAAAATCCCGACAGGATGGTAGGCGAAAGCAGTCGGCGCAGGTAATCCAGCGCTTGTGTTACGCTATCGGCTCTGAATACTACTACAGTTAGCATGACCAGTAAAAAGGTGCCGGCCATATTGACTAACTCGCGGAAGCCCGGCAGCAGTCCTTTGCTTGTCGGTGGCTTTTTGTTGAGTTTGCCGCGTAATATCAGGGGAATGTAATAGCACCCGTTAAGCAGCCCGAAAAGTAAAAATGTAAAGTTGGCTCCATGCCAGATGCCAATAATGGCAAAATCGATGATAATAGCGCCGATAAGCCCGCCCTTACCGTAATTACGAAAACGACCGGCGAGTGGCATAAATACATATTCTGTAAACCATGCAGTAAGCGAAATATGCCAGCGCCGCCAATAGTCGGCAATGTTTTGGGCGAAGAAAGGGTAATTGAAGTTGCGTGTAACCTCTAAGCCAATCATTTTGGATAAGCCGATAGCCATATCAGAATAGCCCGAAAAATCGGCATAAAGCTGTATAATAGCCAAAAAAGCGCCAAATAGCAATGACCCGGCAGGCATGGTTTTATAATGATCGAAAACGTTTTGCGTAAGCAGGGCGCAGTTATCAGCAACTACCAGTTTTTTAAATAATCCCCATATAATTTGATGCAAGCCATCCGCGGCTTGTTCGCCATTAAAACGACGCGCATTTTTTAGTTGCAGCAAAAAAGCACCGGGCTTGTCAATCGGACCTGAGATCAGGCATGGGAAAAAGGATACATAAGTAAAGAACGACACCCAGTTGTTGGTGGGGGCAAGTTTCTCATTATAAATATCTAAAATGTAGCTCAGCGTACGGAATGTATAAAAACTGATGCCCAGCGGTAAAATTACATGCAGCAGAAAAGCATCTGGCCGAAAATGGAACGTGGCGCCGGCCGATTGCGCAAAAAAATTATAATATTTAAAAATGAAAAGGCACCCTATTCCCTGGAAAAGCCCGATCCATAAAAGTAAACGGCGGCGCTTCTCGTCTTTCGTATGGCCAATACCAATCCCTAACCAATAGTTGAATGCCGAACTGCCTAAAAGCAGTAATAAAAAGGGCCAGCTAAACCAACCGTAAAAAATACAGCTGCTTATCAGCAGAAATAAATTTTGTGCCCTTACCGTGGTAAATATCAACCAGTAACAAATAAAGAAAACAGTGAAAAAAGCTAAAAATGTAAGCGAAGTGAACAGCATGAATTTTTATTTTATGGCAAGCAATTCTATCAAACCATAACTTGCCTGTAAAAAGGCTACCTGGCGACCTTTAAATAATATAGCCGGTTTTGGAGCCGAAACAAGCACTGCGCCGCCGGCTAAGAGCTGATTAATTTGGTTGTTTATATCGTCAGTTTCAAAGCAAATGTGATAATAGCTAATTTGCCTTTTGAGTAAATTTTGAACCGGGTTACCGCTTATTAACTCCAGGTTGGTGCCATCAGTTAATGTAACTAAGGCCAGCGTAGCATTCTGCTCTGCATCAAACACAGGGCCTTCAACAGTCGAAACCTGATGTAAATTATGAATATGAGCCAATTCAAGCCCGATATCTTTGCAAGCAATACCAATATGATGTAATTGCATGGGTTAAGGGTTAAGTTTAGCGCTGATGGAATCAACCATTTCGCCTACATTTTTCCATCGTAAAAACTCCTGCGAATTGAAACGAATGCTAAATTTCCGCTCGACAGCTACTACCAGTTGAAAGTGAGTGAGCGAATCCCAATTGTCCACATCCGCAGCCGTAGTTTCCCGGGCGAGGATAATTTTCTCATCATCAAGTGCATCTCTGAAAACGTCCGTTATGGTTGCTAGTATTTCGTTTTGGTCCATTGGCACATATTTATAACATAACGGTATTTGTTAGGCAAAGGTGGCCTGAGTAAATTAATTTTTTATGGTGATACAGCTGTTCTAAATAGAATATCACAGAGCTGGCCGATCTATCACAACAATTGTTCGCGGTGTAATCTGAGAATGTAGTCGCAGACTACAGACATCGTCGTCCAAAGTTATAAACTTCGGACAGCGGTGTTGCCTTCTTTGAATCCTCAGATGTTAAAAACTGTCATCATATCAATTTGTTAGAAATATATTGCCCTGCCAGGGGGCTATAATTTGCAAACTCAATATAGCGAAAGATGATTAGGAAATTAAAATCCGGTCAATATCGAATTTACTCAAGGAGGGTCGATCCTGAAACGAAGAAGCGTAAAACTCTTGGCACTTTTGATTCCATGGAAGCCGCCAAAAAACACGAAAAAGAGATTCAGTATTTCAAGCATCATTGATTTGGAATGCGGACTTAAACAAAAAGCCTCAAATCTTTCGATTTAAGGCTTTTAAATTGAGGTAGGAGCGCAGGCCAAATGTGGGAACCCGGCCCGTGAATTATATTCCTTTTACAATTGCCAATGATTTTTCAACGTGGTCTGTAGGCGAAATATGGTCTATTGCTGATGAAAAAACAGCTATAATTTTACCGTTCTTACCAATGACATAGGTGGTCCGTGGGATGAACCCGTGATTAAGCTCCATACCACGCGCATCTTTCATTCCAAGGCTCGGTGGTGACATAACCAAGCCATAGCTTTCTGCAATTTTGCCTTCGCCATCTGACGCTACTGCGAACTTGCCCGCGCAGTAATTCGGATCAGCAGAAAATGTATTCAGCCGTTTAATATCGTCTCCGGATACGCCGATAATGGTGGCTCCTGCCGCAGTAAACTTATCTTTATTTTCGGCAAAGGCATGAGCCTCTGCATCACAGCCGCCGGTGTAGGCAGAAGGGTAGAAATAAACTACAACCGGCCCTTTAGCAAGCGATTTTTTCAGTGAAAAGTTAAACTCGCTGCCGGCCAGGCTGGCAGGGGCGCTAAATACAGGCGCAGCGTCTCCTTTGGCCAACATCTTCGACTGGGCAAAGCCAGACTGCGTTGTCAGCAATGAAAAGCTGAAAATTAAAAGTAACAGGCAATAATATTTTTTGATCATGGCTGATTAATTTAAATAGTGTTTATCAAAGCTACGATAGTCTGCAGAATTGGGTTGTGTGTCATTGAAATTTTACTTGAGTTACCATAATTAAAGCAAACTTACGCATGCGTCAGCGAAGTGGAATATCTGAGAATATAGTCGCAGACTACAGGCATAGTCATCCGAAGTTACAGACTTCAGACAACGGAGTAACAGCGTCGATTTTCTCATATAACCCATGTAGATAATTTATTAGATTAGCAGATAGCAAAACTTATTCGCTTCTAAATATGAATAAAAGATTACTCCGATTGATTTTATTGCTGATCGCCGTTCTGACAGCAAACAATTTATACGCCCAGGGAACCTTTGGCTCGTTTTTCCATGCGTCAACCGAACAGGGGTGTGCCGGAACTAAATTTCGGTACAAAGCATTTGTACGGAGTGAAAGAGACGATACAGATGCAGCGGCCTATTTATGGGTAAAAGCAGGTAAAAATAGGAATAGAGGACTCTATAGCAAACCAATACAAACAAATGAGTGGAAGGAAGTCAGCATTGAAGGAACAATAGATGAAGATTATAAGCAAATCCTATTCGGCGTCCTTGGCGAGTATAACGGCCGTATTTATGTAGATGACATTAGTCTTGAAGTACAGACCAAAGACAAAACATGGAAAAGCATTTATAAAACGGGCTTTGAAAAGAACGATGATGGTTGGAAGGCAGGAAGTGGTGATAGCCTGGGAGTAAACCATCTTTTTAAAGGAGAATTGAGCAGTACAAACCCGCATAGTGGTAAAGAATGCTTTTTAATTTACAGTAAAGGAATTCCCAATTATGGAACCAATGGGGCGGTTGGAAAGTATGCAAACGTAAATGGAGTTAAAATTTACTACGAAATATATGGCGAGGGACATCCGCTTGTTGTGCTGCACGGAAATGGTGGTTCCATTAAAGATGCAGCCCCATTCTATCCCGAATTGTTAAAGAAATATAAAGTCATTGCAATAGACAGCAGGGCACAGGGTAAATCTACAGATACAGATGCCCCGTTAACTTATGACTTAATGGCCAGCGACATAAACGCGTTACTCGACGAATTAAAAATCGACTCAACTTTTATTTGGGGACATAGCGATGGCGCGATCTTAGGCTTAATAATGGCAATGAAGTATCCCAAAAAAGTAGAGAAACTATTAGCCGTTGGAGCGAACATACAACCGGATAGTACAGCAATATTTTCCTGGGCCCTCAATTACAGCAAAAAGATCGTAAAAGAAAGTTCGGATGTAAAGGAGAGAAAACTAAATCAACTGATGCTGGACTACCCTAATATTCCCTTTTCAGATCTTTCCGGTATAAAAATACCTGTATTAATTATGGCTGGAGATAGAGATGATATGCGTCCCGAACATACATTAAAGTTATTCCAAAACATACCAAAGTCACAATTGTGCATTTTACCAGGAACGACACATGCGGGTCCCTGGGAGAAAAAAGATCTATTTTTTGAATTATTATTTGACTTTTTCGACAAGCCCTTTACAATGCCGACGACAGAAGATTGGTTTAAATAAAACCAAATGCAAAAAGCCTCAAATCTTTCGATTCAAGGCTTTTAACTTTCTAGGTAGCGGGAGCAGGACTCGAACCTACGACCTTCGGGTTATGAGCCCGACGAGCTACCAACTGCTCCATCCCGCACTATTTTTGTTGTTATTACATAACGGGCATAACTCCGAAATGTTTTGTTCCAATAGTAAAAAAGCGTTTTATGCTCCGTTTTAATTGGACTGCAAAGATATAATTCGTTTCTTTGCAGTCCAAATATTATTTTAATTATTTTTATATGGGTCATAAAGCAGGTTTTGTTAGCATCATCGGTAAGCCAAACGCAGGTAAATCAACCCTGATGAATGCGCTTGTGGGCGAAAAAATGTCTATCATAACCCCTAAGGCCCAAACCACCCGCCATCGTATCCTGGGTATTGTTAATGATGAGGACTATCAAATTGTGTTCTCAGACACCCCTGGTATTATCAAACCGCATTATGAGCTGCATGAGCGCATGATGCACCAGGTAGAAGGCTCTATTGTTGATGCCGACCTGATTTTGCTGGTTACGGATATCTATGAAGAGTACGATGAAGAGGATGTACTGAAAAAACTGGAAGGCTCTTCGGCCCCGCTTTGTGTATTGATCAATAAAATTGACCAAAGCGACGAGGAAACTGTTAAAACCAAAATAGCATATTGGGAGGAGAAATTAAATCCGAAAGCCATTTTCGCTATATCTGCATTGAAAGAGCATAACGTTTTAGCGGTAATGAACTTTGTGATTGAAAATCTGCCCGAGCATCCGGCTTATTACGATAAAGACGTGCTGACCGATAGGAATGACCGTTTCTTTGCGTCAGAGATGATCCGTGCGCAGTTAATGAAGCAATATAAGAAAGAGATTCCCTACAGCTGCGAAGTTATTGTGACCGCGTTTGTTGAAGGCGAAAAACTGCATCGCATCAGTGCCGAGATTATTGTGGAGCGCGATTCGCAAAAAAATATCATCATTGGCGAAGGCGGCAGGATGCTGAAGATTGTTGGCACGTATGCACGTAAGGATATGGAGGACTTTTTCCAAAAAAAGGTTTTCCTGGAAACCTTTGTTAAAGTGATACCAGACTGGCGCAGCAAAAAGAACTATCTGAAGAAATTTGGATACGAATAGATAAAGGTTTGACGTAGTACGTAATGCGTTTTACGTTTATCTTTGCAAAAATTATTAATACATCAGAGCTTTGCTCTAAACACGTAAAACGTAAAACGTTAAACGTAAAACAAAATTCCATGAGTAACATAGTAGCCATAGTTGGCCGGCCGAATGTTGGCAAGTCGACATTATATAACCGTTTAACCGAGACGCGTAAAGCAATAGTTGATGATTTTAGCGGCGTAACCCGCGACCGCCATTACGGTACCTCGGAATGGACGCATCACGAATTTACAGTAATTGATACCGGCGGCTATGTAGCACACTCTGACGATGTTTTTGAGGCTGCCATTCGCGAGCAGGTGGACATCGCCATTGAAGAAGCATCCGTAATTTTATTTGTGGTTGATGTTACTACGGGTATCACCGACCTGGATGACGACATTGCCTCTATTTTGCGCAAAAGCAAGAAACCGGTTTTTGTGGTAGTTAACAAGGTTGATAATAACAACCAGCAATCAGACGCTACTGTGTTTTACAGTTTAGGTTTAGGCGAGATCCACAACATTTCATCAATGACCGGCTCTGGCACCGGCGAATTACTTGACGAAGTAGTTAAGCATTTCGACGAAGAGAAGCTGGAAGAGAACACCCGTCCTAAATACACTATAGTTGGTCGCCCTAACGTGGGTAAGTCATCTATTATCAATTCATTGATTGGTAAGGACCGTAACATAGTTACCCCAATTGCCGGCACCACCCGCGACTCGATTCATATCCATTATAACCAGTACGGTCATGATTTTATGCTGATTGACACTGCCGGGATGCGTAAGAAAACCAAGGTTAAAGAGAACATTGAGTTCTATTCGGTAATGCGTACCATCAAAGCCCTGGAAGAGGCTGATGTAGTGATCTTGATGATTGATGCTGTTGAAGGCATAGAGTCGCAAGACATCAATATTTTTCACCTGGCCGAGAAGAATAAGAAAGGCATCATGATTGTGGTGAACAAGTGGGATTTGATTGAAAAGAATAACAAAACCACCAAGGTGTTTGAAGAGATGATTCGCGAGAAAATAGCGCCGTTTACGGATGTGCCTATCGTGTTTACATCGGTAACAGAGAAGCAGCGTGTGCTTAAAGTGATTGATGTTGCTAACCAGGTTTATCAAAATCGAGCACGCAAAATAACCACCTCGAAATTGAACGAGGTGATGCTGCCCATCATTGAGCATTATCCGCCGCCATCAACCAAAGGTAAATACGTTAAGATTAAATATATTACGCAGATAGCGGGCACATCGCCCATGTTTGCCTTTTTCTGTAACCTGCCTCAGTATGTTAAGGAGCCTTATTATCGCTTTATAGAAAATAAGCTGCGCGAACATTTTGAGTTAAGCGGTGCACCGGTACAGGTGTGGTTTAGACAGAAATAGTTTTGATGTGCAAATATGCAGATGTGCGAATGTGCAGATGCTTTCTGGATTTGGATGATGTACGCTGCAATTATCCAAATCCCTAAAATATCATTGTCATTCTGAGCATAGCGAAGAATCGTATACACTTCGCCAAGTGCTTTTACAAGATTCTTCGCTATGCTCAGAATGACAGCCTTTTATGTTAATTATTTCATCTGCACATTTGCATATCCACGCATCTGCACATCTAATAAAGCACATCTACCTTACCGCTTCCAAAGCTTTTTTAATGGCCGGATCATCAGCATTGATGGTCCTGAAGTAAGCATTATCACCCCAGCCAAGTCTGGCGGCATAGGCCTTTAGCATGGTTTTTAAATCGTCTTTACCAATCATGACCTCGCGCGGGTTAATATCTTTTACATCTTGCGCGGCATAAAGTATCAAGCTGCCCAATTCAGCATCGCTTACACTATAATTTTTAATAAAGTCGTCGGCAGTATACTTTTTCAATAAAGGCTGCATATGATCAATTACATAAGCCGAAAAGATCTGCCTGTTGTTCAACTCGTGCGACAGGTAGGTGTTATGCGTAGTATCGGCAGGTACAAAAATGTCGGGCATAATACCGCCGCCGCTAAACACCTTGCGACCGCTTGAGGTGTGATAATGTGTAGGTTTACTGAAAATGCTATCCTTTAAATTGCTTTCTTCCGAAAACAACTCACCCTTAATCATGCGTTGCGCCAACTCATTACGATAGCTTTCTGTGCCGCCGGCGTATGATTTTTGGATGGAGCGCCCGGAAGGTGTATAATACCTGGCAATAGTTAGGTTGATAGCAGAGCCATCTCCAAACGGAAATTGCTCTTGCACCAAACCTTTACCAAAAGACCGGCGACCAATAATTACCGCTCGATCCAGATCTTGTAGCGCCCCTGCCAAAATCTCGCTTGCAGAAGCCGAGTACTCATCAATCAACACGGCTAACTTACCTTGCTGAAAATTGCCGGAGTCGGTAGCGAAATAATCTGTGCGCGGTTCATGCACACCTTTGGTATAAACAATAAGTTGTTTTTTGGTCAAAAATTCATCGGCCAAAGCCGTGGCTGTATTTAGATAGCCGCCACCGTTACCGCGGATATCCAGCACCAGTTTTTGCAATCCATCGACTTTTAATTTAGTCAGTGCTTTGCGGAAATCGGCATCAGTTGTCGATGCGAACTTACTGATCTTGATATAGCCGGTATTTGGATTAAGCATGTAAGCGGCATCAAGGCTGCTTAGGTCGACATGGTCGCGTTTGATGTTGTAAAACCTGGTTGTTTTGGCGCCCGCAGGAATCACAGCCATCAACAGTTGCGAATCTTTTGCGCCGCGGAAAGCCTTGCTAACTTTTGCAGTAGTTAAGCGCGTGCCGGCAAAGTTTTGATGATCAACCTCGATCACTTTATCGCCCGGACGAAGGCCTGCATTGTAAGCCGGGCCAAATTGCGTTACCTGGGTAATTACTAAAGTATCGCGCAGCAAAATATATTCAACGCCAATGCCGGTGAAGCCACCTTCCAGGCGCTCGTTAATAGAGGTTAATTGTTGTGGCGGCAAATAAAGCGAGTGCGGATCGAGATTTTGCAGCAGGTTATTTACCGTGCTGCCCTCAATGCTATCCACATTCACCGAATCGACATAATTGTGCCGCACCAGGTCAAGTACTTTAGATACTTTGTCGCTGTTTAGGTCGATGTGGTCGGTAATACGGTTGTCACTTATTAAAAGACCAATAGCAATGCCCATTAATACCAAAATAACCGACCTGAAAATAATTGCTGCTGTTCTTTTCATTGAATCTTTACAAATCTACTGATTTGGGCTGATAGCCATGTTACGCTCATTTGCATTTATCGCCTAAAAATCACACGCATATGTAAAAATTATGATGCGTTGGTAATGTTTAATTACTACCAATAATTAATCCAATTTGGATTATTTTACCCAATTTTGTCAAAAATCATGGCTATGCAAACTACTACCGAAAAGGATTCGAACTACAACCATCTTGAAAAGATGAGTGCTGCAGAGATCCTTGAACATATAAACCAGGAAGATCAAACTGTTGCCATTTCAGTAAGTAAAGCCATTCCGCAAATTGAAAAGCTGACCACAGTAGTTACAGACCGAATGCGTAACGGCGGCCGTTTATTTTATATTGGCGCAGGCACCAGCGGCCGACTTGGTGTGGTTGATGCATCGGAGTGCCCGCCGACATTCGGCGTGCCGTTTGATTGGGTGGTTGGCATTATTGCCGGTGGCGACGGCGCTATACGCAAAGCCGTTGAGTTTGCCGAAGATGATAACGAACAAGCCTGGAAAGATCTGCAAGCTTTTAATATCACAGACAAAGATGTTGTGGTAGGCATTGCTGCATCAGGCACTACGCCTTATGTTATCGGCGGATTGAAAGCCGCCAATCAAAATAAAATTGCTACCGGCTGCGTTGTATGTAACAGTGGCAGCCCGGTGGCTGCCGAAGCCAATTATCCTGTAGAAGTAGTTACCGGCCCCGAGTTTTTAACAGGCAGTACCCGCATGAAAGCAGGCACCGCCCAAAAGCTGGTTCTGAACATGCTAACTACCACGGTAATGATACAGCTGGGGAGGGTAAAGGGTAATAAGATGGTGGATATGCAACTATCCAACAATAAACTGGTACATCGCGGAACCAACATGGTCATGGCCGAAACCGGGCTTGACGAAGCTACTGCTGCCCAATTATTAAAAGAACAAGGCAGCGTACGTAAAGCGGTTGACCATTACAACCAGACTCATTAATGTGCATATCTGCAGATGAAAATAGATATGCAGATATTGGCGCATATACAATTGAAAAGAAATTAATAAATTTAATAAAGGTAATTATGCTATCTGCACATTCGCACATCTGCATATTTGCACATTTACAAGATGCACGAAATAGAACCATATTATAAATGGCGGGATGATTACATCGCAGCGGAAGACGAATATTCGCCTTTTTACGCTACGGAGTATAGCGAGTTTGAGTTTGATAAGCAGATCTACAATTTTCTGCTGCATCCGCAGTGGGATTCGTTTGGCTCGAATACGTTGTACATGAAGGTGTTGTTTGTTGATTACGAGCGTGGTTATTCCATCATCGAGTTTATCGGCGAGTGGAACGATGCCATCAATAACGATATCATGCTATTAAAGCGCGAGATCATTGAGCTGATGATTGACAACGGCATTACCCAGTTTATTTTGATCGGCGAGAATGTGTTGAACTTCCACTCGTCTGACGACTGTTACTATGAAGAATGGTTTCAGGATGTGGAGGATGGCTGGATAGCCGGTATCAACTTCCGCGATCACGTGATCGAGGAGTTTAAGCGTAATAATATCGACTATTACATCAATTTTGGCGGCGAACTGGATGAGCTTAACTGGCGCGGACTAAAACCCGTGCAGCTATTTAAAAAAGTAGAAGAACAATTAACCCGACGGTTGAATTAATGTAAAATTCGGGCCTTAAACGCTGCTTGTTTAAACCCTGTATTAATTGTTATATCAAAACACTAAGATGTTACGTTATGTGCTTGTATCATCGTAGTAAAACACTACATTCGTATATAATTAATCACTTTTAATAAAAAATGGAAAACAACAATCCAAACTACGTTTACGACAACGTAATACAAATCGACGATGCCAGTGCATCTCGTAAATTTTTGGCTAATGTATTTCTGTGGATGTTTATTGCATTAGGCGTATCGGCTTTTTGTGCTTATGCTTTTGCTACCACACCGTCATTGCTGCGTTTAATGGTTGACGAAAATACGCACGGGCTTTCAGGCTTGGGCTATATCGCAATGTTTGCGCCTTTGGCTTTTGTATTGTTAATACGTTTTGGCCTTAATCGCCTTGCATACCCGGTTTTAGCTTTGTTATTTGTTGCCTATGCTGCTTTAACAGGCATTAGCTTAAGCTTTATTCTGCTTATTTATACAGCCGGTTCGGTATTAAGCGTATTTATAAGCTCTTCTTTGCTATTCGGCGTTATGGCGGTTGCGGGTTACACCACAAGCCAGGATCTAACCAAATTTGGTTCTATCATGATCATGGGTTTAATAGGTATTGTTATTGCCAGCGTAGTTAATATGTTTATGCACAGCACCGGATTAGATATGTTAATCTCTTATATCGGTGTAGCTGTGTTTATCGGTTTAACTGCTTATGATGTACAAAAGCTAAAACGCATTGGTGCAGGCTTAGAGTACGGCGACGCAACAGCGAAAAAATATGCGCTGATGGGTGGCTTAACTTTGTATCTTGATTTCATCAACCTGTTCCTGATGCTGCTGCGCGTTTTTGGTCGCAGACGATAATTTAACGGTTTTATAAAAGGTGCCGGTAAGAATGTATAAATTACTTTATATTTTTTTACCGGCATTTTTATTGGCTTTAAGTGTCGAAGCAGGGCCGCATTTGGATACGCCTCGCACCAGGCAAAAAGCCCGTGAGGCGTTGGCTTTCTGCAAAACTAAAAGCTACAGTACCCAATATTGTATTTTAATTGATATGAGCCTGCCTTCGGGTGTTAAACGGTTTGTATTGTGGGATTTTAAGAAGAATAAAATTGCTATATCTGGTTTAGTAAGCCATGGCTGCGGCATATTCCGATGGGCGGGCACCTCTTCGGCCGACAAGCCTATATTTAGCAATAGGGATGGGAGCCACTGTACCGCTTTGGGTAAATACCAGGTAAATGAGCGCGCTTACAGCAACTGGGGCATCCATGTAAAATATTATCTAAACGGATTGGATGCCACTAACAATAAGGCCATTGGCCGGCAGGTGGTGTTTCATTCGTGGGAGTTGGTTCCAGAGACTGAAGTTTACCCTAATGGTACACCCGAGGGTTGGGGATGCCCGGCCATATCTAACAATACCATGAAATTGGTCGATCCTATCATCCGTAAGCAGCAAAAGCACCTTTTGTTGTGGATTTATAATTAACGTCCGCTAAACAAAAAGTTTAAAAACCTCGTTGTTTAATATTAATATTACAGCATGAAACAATACGGATTAATCGGTTTCCCCCTCTCGCATTCTTTCTCCAAAAAGTACTTCACAGAGAAGTTTGCCAATGAGGATATTACCGACGCGGTATATGATCTTTATCCATTAGAGCACGTTAAAGACCTGCAGGATCTGCTGGATGCAAACCCCAACCTATGTGGGCTAAACGTTACCGTGCCACATAAAAAAAACGTGCTGCGTTTCCTGGATTGGATAGAGCACGATGCCCGTAATGCCGGTGCCGTAAACTGTATCCGCATTACCAAAGAAAGCCCGGTGCTGGCCGCCTTTAATGGCGAGGTTGGCGTAGGTGGTCATGATTTCAGGCTCGAGGGTTTTAATACCGATCTGTATGGTTTTGAAATGTCATTACGGCCTTTACTAAAAGAACAACATACCGAAGCTTTAATATTGGGTGATGGCGGCGCGGCGCAAGCTGTAAAATGCGTGCTGGAGAACCTGGATATCAGCTTCAAAATAGTTACCCGCAAACCACATGGCGACAATTTACTATTCAGTGAGTTAAAGCCACGACATATCAAGGCCCATAAGCTCATCATCAATACTACACCGCTTGGTACTTATCCTAATGTTACGGAATGCCCGCCAATACCGTACGATGCTATAACCGACGAGCATTTGCTGTACGACCTGGTATATAATCCACCTGAAACCGAATTTTTGCGTCGGGGCGGTGAACGTGGTGCTACACCAAAGAACGGCTACGAAATGCTGATGCTGCAAGCCGAAAAATCATGGGAGATCTGGAACTCAAAAGAGAAGCATCCATGAGAGTATTTGCGCTTTGCATAGTTGGCTTGTTGCTGTTGGCGGCCTGTGGCAATAATCATGATTATTCGCCCAAGCCACGCGGGTTTTACCGGATTGAGTTTCCGAAGAAAAGCTACCGCGATTATGTGTCTGACTACCCCTTCACGTTTAAATATCCTGGCTACGCGGTTATTCAAAAAGATACGCAGACCCGCATCCCAACCAAAATGCTAAATATGAATACCCTGCTCAATATGAATTTTCCGCAGTTTGATGGCACCTTACACATGAGTTACGAAACCATTACCTCAAAAAAAGTATTTGATGAGTTGGTTGAAGATGCGCATCGCTTTGCTTTTAAAAATACTGTAAAAGCTACAGACATAGACCAGGGCACCATCAGTATACCCCAAAATAAAGTGTACGGCATTTATTATACCATAGGCGGCAACGCAGCATCGTCGGTACAGTTTTTTGTTACCGATAGCGTTAAAAATTACCTGCGCGGTGCCCTATATTTTAATACCGAACCCCGTCTTGACTCCATACAACCCGTGCTTAATTTTGTGAAACAGGATATCAATGTGATGATAGGCAGCTTTAAGTGGAAACGATAGACGTTTGACGTTGTACGTATTACGTTATACGTTTCCTTAAATATTAATAACTATTAACGTACCACGTAAAACGTATCACGTGCAACCCTCTAAAATGGCAACAGTAAAAGTTCTCCCCAATAATCCCTTCCAGGAAAACACTTATATTTTATATGATGAAACCGGCGAATGCGCCATCATTGATCCCGGAATGGATAATGCTGCCGAGCAAAATGCGGTGGTTAATTTCATTAAAAACAATAACCTGAAACCGGTTTTGCTGCTGAATACCCATTGCCATATAGACCATATCCTGGGCAATAAATTTGTATTTGATATGTACGGACTGAAGCCTCAGTTTCATAAAGGCGAGTTGCATTTGCTGGAAGCCGGTATAGCCTACGCGCCGCAGTTTGGGTTGCATTATGAGCCATCGCCGGTGCCTGATACTTTTTTGAACGAAACCGGCACCGTTAGTTTTGGCAATACTACGCTAACCTTGATCTTTGCACCCGGACACTCGCCGGCACATTTGTGTTTTTATGACGAGAAGGCTAACTATGTAATTGGTGGCGATGTATTGTTTGCAGGCAGTATTGGCCGCACAGATTTGCCCGGCGGCGATTTTAAGCAACTCATCGCCAATATCGAACAAAAACTACTCGTATTGCCTGAGGATTGCCGGGTTTACCCTGGCCATGGTATTGATACTACCATTGGCTACGAAAAATTGACCAATCCTTTTTTAGTATAGTGCATCAGGCATGATGCCTTTTATGTATTTTTATCCGAATTGATGGCGCGCATTGCACGCAGGAAAGATAATTTCAAAATATGAATACCTCTATTTTTATAGCCCGGCGTTACCTGGTATCAAGCAAAAAAATGCATGTTATCAACATCATTTCGGCGGTATCTATGGCGGGGGTGTTAATTGGTACTGCTGCGCTTATCATCGTGCTCTCGGTATTTAACGGGCTGGAAAAAGTGATTATCGGCCAAAATAGTAACTTTGCACCCGACTTAAGGATTGAGGCTCGCCTGGGCAAAAGCTTTAATCCACACACCGCCTATTTTGATGAGCTGCATAAAAATCCGCATGTATTCTCGTTCACCCAGATCTTACAGGATAAGGTTATGATCCAGTATCGCGAAAAACCTTATATAGGCCGTATAACAGGTGTAAGCGAGGAGTTTTTAAGAAATCGTAAGCTGGATAGTACTATTCTGGAAGGATCATTCGCGCTGCATACCAATAACAGCCCCATGGCAGTTATTGGTGTTACTGTGCACAATAGTTTGGCGGTGAGTCCCGGCAATACCGTTTATCCTTTACAAATTTATGCGCCCCGCCGTGGTGCTGCAAGCGCTATTAGCCCGGGCGATGAGTTTATTACCCGCAGTATATACACATCGGGTGTGTTCTCTATCCAGCAAGATTATGACGATATGGTTGTGGTGCCCATAGAGTTTACGCGCGAATTGTTCGACGAGCCGGTAAACGTTTCGTCGCTCGACATCAACTTTAAAAAAGGCGCAGATATAACAGCCATTCAAAATAAACTACAGGCCGAAATTGGTAAAGACTTTACGATAAAAAACCGGCAGGAACAGGACACCTCGCTATATAAGACACTTAACTTAGAAAAGTGGTCAGTGTTTATGATCCTGACTTTTGTGATTATTATAGCTGCTTTTAATATTGTAGGTTCGCTCACCATTTTGGTGATAGACAAACGCAAGGACATTGCCATATTAACCAGCCTGGGGGCCGGTAAAATTCTTATCCAGGGTGTTTTCTTTTTTGAAGGGCTGATGATATCCTTAACCGGCTGCCTCATAGGTATTGTACTGGGTTGGGTATTTTGTATATTGCAACAACACTACGGCCTCATACAGGTAGGTGGCATGAATGTGCCTAACAATGCATACCCTGTTGATATTAAAGGTGGCGATTTTCTACTGGTGTTTTTTACCGTGCTGGCTATTGCGGCGATAGCATCGGGTATTAGTGCAAGGCTAAGCATTAAAGGCTTAGACGATATTAAACAAGATCTATAAATTTGCTTTTATGCGTACAGGCAGGCTATATTTTATGTTGATGTTTACGGTGATGATTATTGTCACGGCGTGCAAGCATAAAACCAATAGCGATAAAGGCTCGGCGCAGGTTCGCCCGGTTTTTAAAGGGATATACAGCTGCGAGCCGGGCGCCAAGCTTTTCCAGGTATGTAATCAGCAGGGCCAGTTTTGGGTGGCCGATAGTTCTAAACAATTAGAGCTGCAATACTCCCAAATTGTTAACTTTGAGCAGGCCGGCCAGCCGGTGTATATTGAGGTAGAGGGTAACATGAGCAAGTCGGTTAAAAACGGCGATGGTGGCGCTTATGATAGCACGCTCACTGTTAAAAAAGTAATAAAAATAACTAAAGATATACCTGCCGATTGCAAGTAGAAATTTTTAGATATATTGTTCAGAGAATAATTTCAAACTCAATTGCCTGTTTGGCGTTAAAATAAATATCAGTTATGGAATCAAAACGTCAACAAAAATTTGCCGGAGTAATACAAGAGGACCTGGCCGCCATTTTTCAGCGTGAGGGCATGAATTACTTACCAAACACGCTGGTAACTATAACCAAAGTGAGGGTTACACCCGACCTGGCAATAGCGAGGGTGTTTTTGAGCTTTTTTAATAACACCAACAATACGCTTGCACTGCAAACTGTTAAGCAACACGCGGCAGAAATAAGATATAAATTAGGTAGCCGCATTAAAGACCAGGTAAGGGTAATACCGCAGCTTGAGTTTTTTGTTGATGATACCAGTGAATACGTTGACCGGATGGAAAAGATCTTCGACAAGATCCACCGCGAAGAAAAACAACCCGACCAGGAGTAATCATTCCCCGAGGTTTCATGAGTAAAACCAATCAACTAATTGCCTGGATAAAAGCAAATCCATTTGCTGTGGGTAAGGTAGTTGATTATGATCCGGCTGCGGATAAACTCTACCCTTTTGACTTTACCGCTGCCAATACCGAACTTGATATTGATACCATAAGCGACAGCGAACGTTTTAGCGATTGGATCAATGCCAAACTTGCCAAGACAAACAGCCGCTATGGCATAGGGGGCTACATGGAGCATCGAACCCTGTATGCCCGCAGCCCGTTGTTTGATACGGACGATGAGCCGCGGCGTTTACATTTAGGCGTAGATGTTTGGGCAGAAGCCGGAACTTTGGTTTATTCTCCTTTAGATGGCATAGTGCACAGCTTTCAGGATAACAATAATTTTGGAGATTACGGGCCGACTATCATCCTGCAACATAATCTGAATGGGTTAACGCTTTATAGTCTTTACGGACATTTAGATCGTGAAAGCTTAACAGGCCTAACCGCCGGTCAATCCATCGCCAAAAATAAAAAAATTGCTGCGCTAGGCAATGTTAATGAAAACGGACACTGGCCACCCCATCTGCATTTTCAGTTAATGTTTGATATGGAGGGAAAGGTGGGCGATTACCCTGGTGTGGCACGCTTTTCTGAAAAAGAAAAACATCTCCACAATATTCCCGATCCTAATTTGATTTTGAGATTTCCTAAAATGTAGAGACGCAATATATTGCGTCTTTATACCACCGCGTCATTGCGAGCGTAGCGTGGCAATCTCTATCAAAGCGGCAAGAGATCGTCACGCTCGTTCCTCGCTCACGATGACGTGGTGGGGAAAGTAGATTTCTTTTGCACTATCTCTCCGACACGTCATCCTGAGCGTAGCGTGAGGATCTCTGAACGAGCGGACGGGGACGCGTTACGGAGATCGTCACGCTCGTTCCTCGCTCACGATGACACGCAGGGAGGGGTAAATTGATCCTATTGCTTCCCGTACAATTCCAACCCAACTTTTTCCAGTTCGTCACCTTTGGCCCAGGTAGCTGTCTGTGGGTCGTTTGCAATGTATTGGGCCGCCAATATATAAGCATCCACAAATTTCATCATGTAATCCAGATCCATATTGCCTACCTCGTCGCTACGTTGGTGATAGCGTTTAAATATCTCCGGACCAAAAGTTCTCATACCAAAGCTAAAAGTAGGTGCCGGTACGCCTTTCTCTGCTAATGGATAATTGTCGCTGGCATAAAATAACTGGCCGCCGGTTGGGTCGCCATTAACGGTCATGCCGTAGGCGGCACAGGCTTTCTTGACCTGCTCGTCGGCAGTAGTACGGCCCAGGCCCACCAGCGAGATGAGGCTGGTATCGTCGTAGCTGGCGTTATCGATATTCAGGTTGTAAATGATCTTTTGAAGCGGAACGATAGGATGTACCGCATAATAATGGCTGCCAATTTCGCCGCTTTCCTCGGCGGTATAGGTGATGAATAATACAGAACGTGCGGGCGGATATTTGGCAAAATAACGAGCCGCGTCTATCACGGCTGTAGTGCCCGATGCGTTATCTCTGGCGCCATTAAAAATACTGTCCAATTTCCCTTCTTCCATGGTGGGTTTGCCTACACCCAGGTGGTCATAATGCGAGGTGAGCAGAATGTATTGATTATTCAATTTGGGGTCGGTGCCTTTTACGTAACCTATCACATTTTTAAGGTGGATAGTTCTTGCTAAGGTGCCTGAAACTATAATATGAGCCTCGGTTGTATAACCTTTGGTCAGCAAAGCCTGAAACTCGGGCGTGTTATCAGTGATGAAAGTGTTTAATAAAACGGCGTCATTTGGATGTGCCACCTGTGCCTGATGAAGATGACCCAATAAGTTGGTCCAGGCTGCGGGCCGGCCGTTGTAACGGGCAACAATAGCTACAGCGCCGGCTTTGGTTAGCGCGGTACATAATTTATTTAGTTCGCCGTAGTCTTTCTGAATCGATGGGGCATCACCGGCTATGCCCAGATCAACCAAAATGATTTTTCCATGTACATCCATGCTGGCTGGGTCAAATTCGGTTACGCGACCCACATATACCAACGGAATCTTCATGTTAACATCTACCGGGCGCAATTGCACAAAGTCTTTTCCGAGCGTAAAACTCAGTTGGCCAATGTGTACCTCGCCTGTTTTGCCAGGTATGAGCCTGGTGATATCAAATTCCTGAAAATAGCCATCAGCGCCTCTCACTGGCTTAACACCAAAACTTTGAAACTGATCGGCAATATATTGCGCTGCGATATTGATCTCGGGGCGGTCAATGCCGCGGCCCATCAATTCGTCTGATGCCAAATAGCGCAATGGTGCAAGCGCTGTAGCAGGCGGATTAATAGCTGCGATGTTTTTAACAGAAGCGTCCTGTGCGCAGGCTATGCTGCTGCAGGCCAATAACAAGGGTAGGATGAATTTAGGTCTCATAAGATCAAATATACTATACTGGCGATAAAATGCGCTATTGCGATAAATCAAGAAAGAACCAACCCTTAGCGTCATCACGAGCGTAGCGTGGCGAGCTTCGGTAAAGCGATAAGTTTTTAATTTGTGATATAGTCGTATAGAGATCGTCACGCTCGTACCTCGCTCACGATGACGTGACGGAGTAAAGGTATTAAAATTCCATTTCCAGCAACACCGGGCAATGATCGGAATGTCTTGCTTCGGAAAGTATGGCAACACGTTTAATGTTGTCCTCTAGTTCTTTACTCGCCATGGCATAGTCAATGCGCCAGCCCAGGTTCTTGGCGCGCGAGTTGGCACGGAAACTCCACCAGGTATAATTATGGGGTTCCTTATTTAAGTGACGGAAAGTATCCACATAACCCGACTCGATGAAGTTCTCCATCCACTCGCGTTCCTCAGGCAAAAAGCCCGATGAGTTGGCGTTTGATTTTGGGTTATGGATATCAATAGGGCGGTGGCAAATGTTGTAATCGCCACAGATAACCAGTTTAGGGCAATCAACTTTAAGCAAGGTCAGATATTTACCAAACTCATCTAAAAATCTAAATTTAAAGGCCTGTCTTTCCTCGCCACTTGATCCCGATGGAAAGTAAGCACTCATCACCGATACCTCATCGAAATCAACCCGGATATTGCGGCCCTCGCGGTCAAAGTCGGGGATGCCGCAGCCGTATTCTATGTGCTTAGGTGTGCGTTTGGTCAGGATAGCTACACCACTGTAGCCTTTCTTTTCGGCCGGGAACCAATAGTGCTCATAGCCCAAAGCTTCCACCAGGTGCAGGTCGGTTAATACATCAGGTGTGGCTTTAATTTCTTGTAAGCAAACCACATCGGCATTAGTAGCCTGTAACCAGGCCAGCCAGTCTTTATTTATCGCCGAACGGATGCCGTTGACGTTATAGGTAATGATCTTCATGACACGATTTTATGATTGAATGATTAAGCAGGATCTTGGTTTAACACGATTAAGATTGAAAGATTAATTAGGATATTGACACGATTTAAGGATTGAAATGATTAATCAGGATATTGAATAATTGACACGATTTAATTTCAATTATAATCCTTTAATCTTAAAATCGTGTTAATTCTTTAATCCCAAAATCTTGTCCAGATCCTTGCACTCGCCTTTTGATAATACCGTCACCGTCATAGGCACATTGCTTAACGGTCTGTCACGTTCATCTTTCTTTACCCCGGCAATCTGGTCCACCATATCTATGCCCGTCACTACTTCGCCATAAACGGTATAGTTACCATCCAAATGCGGCGAGCCGCCCACCGTTTTATAAACTTCGCGATGTGAGGCCGGTATAGGGTGGCCCATTAAACGGGTAGATACTAGTTTATCTAAATCGGCGTCCGTAAAACGTTTGCCTTCTACAATATAAAACTGGCATCCGCTGGATGCTTTAGCCGGGTTATCATCCCGCGCAGCGGCCAATACACCTCGTTTATGATATAAACTATCATTAAATTCGGCAGGGATGGTATATTTTACATCACCATTACCCAATTCAACCCCTGGTTTGTTTTTGCTGGTATCCTTAGAATCCGGATCACCACCCTGGATCATAAAGTTCTGGATAACCCGGTGAAACAGCGTACCATTATAAAAACCTTTTTTGGCCAGTTTGATAAAGTTATCGCGGTGCTGTGGCGTCTCGTTATACAAACGTATAATGCATGAGCCAAACGAAGTGCTGATACGCACATATTGGTTTTTAGGCGGTTTAGCAAATGCGGTTACAGTAATCAGTAATAAAATAAGGGTAAGCGTTCTTTTCATATTATTAATTAATTTCTTCCTCGAAATAATTTATGATTAATGATTTCAGGAGCAGCTCCTGCTCCAGTAGCGTATAGTTAGGTACGGTCTGTACTATCTTCCAATGCGGCCAGCCATCCTGGTCCAGGCCTTCCAGCTCATAAAAGCCCATCATGCTAAATAATTTGCAAGTGGCAATATGCATCAGTTCTTCCTTTTGCCGCTTGCTGAATTTACGTGGGCCCTGGCCCAATTCCTGTACGCCTATTAAAAAAAGCATCACTTTAACATCGGGCTTATCGCTGTCAAAATCCATGGCAATCTTATCCTGTAATTCAATCCATTTCTTGTTAATCTGTGCCGGTGTCATAGCTGCAAATATACACGGATGGCTGCTGTATTTGAACACAAAAAACAATAGTTTTTGCAACAATATTGCTTTTGACTCTTTATTTTGGCTTTTTATGCTTAAATTTGCATTTGGTTACAAAAAGCATCAGCTTATTTTGAAAAATAACAAGGCAAATATTCTTTACTCGTGGGTACTATTGATCTGTTTTATAGCGGGCCAATACGTAGTTTACGCCCACCAGCATAAAATTGTAGCCGGTAATACTACCAATAGCAAAATAGCTGCCCAATACGGTCCACGTACCATTGTGCAAGAAAAATGTTCGCTTTGTGATGCAATGCACCACATGAGTGCCGTAGTTAGCCACTATACTTACTTCAGTCCTAATATTGTTACAAAGCATTTTTATAAAGCTTACAGCTACAATTTTATAAGCATTGCTTTGGTTTTGGCGGCTGGCCGCGCACCGCCGGTTTCAGCATCCTGCTAAAACTTTTTCAGGCCTGTTTTTTGAGGGCCGCCTTATCAAATTATTTCAGAGCAATCAGTATGTGTCATCGTATTTAACGGGCCATACTTAAATATATTAAGTCGAAGATGAAATCTTATATAAAAATACTAAGCCTGCTGTTTGTTTTGCTGGCAAACACCATATATACAAAGGCTGCCGACGCGCCACCTGCAACTATAGCGGGTACTGTCACCGATAAAAAAGACAACTCGCCCATTGTAGGTGCTACTATCAATATCCCCGATTTAAAAACCGGGACAGTGACAAATGCTAATGGAAAGTTCACTTTAAGCAATATCACCCGAGGTGTTTACCTAGTGCAGATTAGCTGCGTAGGTTATGCAGGTATTACCCAAACGGTAGATTTTTCAAAAAGCCAAACCCTAAACTTTCAACTTCAGGCATCATTTATTGAAGCCGGCGAAGTAGTAGTTACAGGTGTAAGCCGTGCTACCGAGCTAAAGAAAAGCCCGATACCAATGGCTGCGGTAGGCAAAGCGTTTATAGACCAGCGCGCTGCTGCCGGTAACGTTATCGATATGATAGCTAACATACCGGGCGTAAGCGCAGTAACTACCGGCCCTAATATTTCTAAACCGTTTATCCACGGTTTAGGCTATAACCGTGTAATTACGCTAATGGACGGTATTCGTCAGGAAGGGCAGCAATGGGGCGATGAACACGGTATAGAAGTGGATCAAAACTCCATAGATCGTGTAGAAGTAATTAAGGGCCCGGCCAGTTTAACTTATGGGTCGGACGCTATTGGTGGAGTTGTCAACCTGATATCGCCGCCGCCATTGCCTGATGGTGCCATTGCGGGTTCAACCATGATGTCGTACGGTACCAATGCCGGTGCTATTAACAACTCATTAAGACTGCAAGGCAACAACAATGGTTTGGTATGGGGGACAGTAATATCGGCCAAAGAATCAAAAGATTACCAAAACCAGCATGATGGCCGCGTTTACGCAACTAACTTTAAAGAGCGTGATGCCCGCCTGATGTTAGGTTTAAATAAATCATGGGGATATTCGTATTTCAATGCTTCGTTATTTGACGATGAGCAAGCCATCCCGGACGGCGCCCGTGATTCAATCAGCCGCCAGTTCACCAAGCAGACTACCGAAGATGGTGGTTACCAAATAGTGCCCGGCAGCGAACTTAACTCGTATAAAATACCGGTGCTGCACCAACACGTACAATTATACCGCATTTATAACAACAGCAACTTCATATTGGGTAACGGCGCAAACTTGTTTGTCAACCTGGGTTACCAGTTTAGCCACCGTCGCGAATTTACTCACCCTGAGGATGCAGAAGTTGCCGGCTTGAACCTTCACCTAACCACTTACACTTACGATTTTAAGTACGACCAGACCTTCGGCGATGGTTATGAAACCACTTTCGGTGTAAATGGTCAATACCAAAATAACGCCATTGACGATGCTACCGATTTTCCGATCCCGGCTTATCACCAGTTTGATATTGGTCCGTTTGCGGTGATCAAGAAAAGCTTTGGCAATTTGGATATATCTGCAGGCGGTAGATATGATTACCGTTCGTTCAACGGCCAGGCAGCTTACATAGATACACTAAGTAATAAATACCCCGAACTATACACCGGCAGTAATCCGGGCGGAACAACAGGTGTTACCAAACAATTTGATGCGCTAAATAAAACCTTTACCGGTTTCTCAGGAAGCTTTGGCGCCACTTACAATTTCTCGCAGGAGTTTTTGCTGAAAGGCAATGTATCGCGCGGTTTCAGAGCGCCAAGTATCGCCGAATTGTCAGCTAATGGCCCCGATCCGGGTTCGCAGATCTACCACGTAGGTAATCCTAACTTCAAGCCTGAATTTAGTGTGCAGGAAGACATCGGTGCGTTCCTGACCCTGCCGAACGTGTCGGTAAGCGTTGAGTTGTTTAATAACGATATTCAGAATTATATCTATCAGCAACAAGTATTAAATCCCGATGGTAGTGCGGCGGTTAATCCGGCATTCCCATTATATACTATATTTACTTATACTCAAAGCAAAGCCCGCATTAATGGTGGCGAGTTTAGTTTAGACATCCACCCGGTATCATGGCTGCATTTCGAGAATAATTTGGCACTTACCTATGGCAAAAACTTAGGCAACGGCGGCCCGGTGGCTGATAGCTTGAAATATCTGCCATTTATTCCGCCGGTACACACACACTCAGAATTGCGCGGTACTTTTGCCAAAGGCTTTTCATCAGTTAAAAATATCTATGCCTTTGTTGGTTTAGATCATTACAGTGCACAGAATCGTTTCTTTTCTGCCTATGGCACAGAAACCTATACCGCCGGTTATAATTTAATAAGCGCGGGCTTAGGCGGTAACCTAACCAACTCAAAAGGCGATAAGGTTTTAGAGTTATTTATAGAAGGCACCAATCTGGGCGATGTGAATTATCAATCAAACATGAGCCGGTTGAAATACTTTGATAACACTGACACCGCACCAGGTGTACAACGCGGTATTTATAACATGGGCCGCAACATAAGTTTTAAAGTTATAGTACCGTTTAACTTTCAGCGACCAAAGGCGGTAACAACAAATTAATCATCGCACACCAATAAAGTATCGGCACCTCAGTTTTGGGGTGCCGATCTTGTTTATAAGCAATTGATTATGTGTATTATAAATAATTAAAGAATATTTGTAAGTTAGGGTTTCAAAAAATCCCTAATGAACCTGTTAGCTGAAACCCCTAAAAAGCGCATCGATTCTATCGACATTTTGCGCGGCGTTGTAATGGTAATTATGGCGCTAGACCATACCCGAGATTTCTTTATGGCCGAAACCATTGATCCGACAGATTTGACCCGGGCATCAACCCTATTATTCCTGACCCGTTTTATTACACATTACTGCGCGGCGACTTTTGTTTTTTTGGCAGGTACGGGTGCGTTTTTATCGCTTAACAGGGGCAAGACCAAAAGGCAGGCGTCAAATTTTTTGCTGTCGCGAGGTTTGTGGTTGGTTATATTGGAGCTTACTGTAATACGTTTGGGCTGGGGCGGCGGCCAGTTTTTACAGGTGATTTGGGCAATTGGCATAAGTATGATGATATTGGGCCTTTTGGTATACCTGCCATTACCTGTAGTCGGCGCTTTTGGTTTGATACTGATATTTGGGCATGACGCGTTAGATGGCATCAAACTATCGATGGTGCCAGCCGGCGAAAAAACATTATGGACCTTCCTGCATGTTCAGGGTCTGGTAAATATAGGCGGCGAAACCATATTTGTAATGTACCCGCTCATTCCCTGGGTTGGTGTAATGGCTGCGGGCTATAGCTTTGGTAAAATATTCACTATTGATGCTGATAAACGTAAACGCATTCTAATCATTTTGGGTTCGTCTGCGTTGGTGCTATTTATCATTATTAGATATTTTGCCATTTATGGCGACCCAACCACCTGGACTTATCAAGGCAATATTCACCGTACTATTTTATCTTTTATCGATGTAAGTAAATACCCGCCATCATTAGATTATTTGCTAATCACGCTTGGTCCCGGCATGTTATTTCTGGCTTTGATAGAAGGTAAAAGCAATAAGTTTACCGATATATTTGTAGTGTATGGCCGAGTGCCGTTGTTTTATTATATCTGTCATTTGTACCTGATCCATTTTGCAGCTATCGTGTTAGGATTAATTATACCGTTACCTACCAGCTTACTTCCGGGCGGACCGGCTGTCGGCCTAAGTTTGGGTGGCGTATATATAGTTTGGGTTTGTATTGTGACAACATTATACTTTCCGTGCCGTTGGTTTATGAAATACAAACGCTCACATAAACAATGGTGGTTAAGTTATTTGTAGCCAAACAATAGCCCGCGCTATGCTGTTAACAACATCAAACAGCATTTAAATTATGCAATGGCAAGGCGGCGAAGAAAGTAATGATTACGAAGAAGGTAGCAGCAGTGGCGGCGGCCGTCGTGGCTTTTTGTTTGGAGGCGGAGCATTAGGGCTTATTGGTGCAATTATTTACCTATTCACCGGCTTCAATCCGGCACAGCTGTTTAATTCAGGTAGTTCGCCAAACTCGCAACAAATCAATACCGTACCCGGCGGTGGCGAGAGCCGTGAGAAGCAATTTGCCCGCGTAGTTTTTCAAGGAACTACCGTAGTTTGGGATAGCATATTCCGCAGCATGGGTAAAACCTACGAACACCCAATACTGCATACTTTTACCGACCAGGTTGATGCCGAAGGTTGCGGATTTACAACGTCAGCCACCGGTCCGTTTTATTGCCCTGCGGATAAAAGGGTTTATTTAGATCTGTCATTCTTCAATGAATTAGAAAACCGCTTCAGCGCACCCGGCGAATCAGCCTGGGCGTACGTCATTGCCCATGAGGTAGGGCATCATATTCAAAATCTATTGGGTGTATCGCAAAAAATGGAAGAGGCCCGGCAAAATCTAAATGAGCGCGATTATAATAAATTATCTGTTAAACTAGAGCTACAAGCCGATTTCTACGCCGGTGTTTGGGCACATTATGAGGCTTTAAATCATTATAATAATATTGTTATTGAACGGGCAGATATTGACTCGGCACTGAATGCCGCGCACCAAATTGGCGACGACAGGCTGCAACAAAAATACCAGGGTAGGGTTACGCCGGATAGTTTTACGCATGGCACCAGCGCTCAGCGGGCTTATTGGTTTAAAAAAGGATATGATACGGGAGACATTAAACAAGGTAACACCTTTGCAAATACCGAGCTAGAAGACGATAGATTTAACCAATAATTCTAACTATATTAATTAATGGTATATTTTCGTGTAAAAATTGCCGTTTAATACAGAATGTTTGGTGCCGATAAAGCCTTGGGTTATTTTTGATTAAGACAATTTAACCCCTGTTAATGATGAAAAAATTACTTTGCTTTTTCCTGGTATTGGCTGGTATAGCCGGAACAGGCCTGAAATCTGTAGCGGCTACAAACAATAGCGTTTTTACTGACACCGTTCGCAAAAAGATCGTTCACCCAAAAACAGCAATGAGTGACGACGATTTGACTAAGATTTTAAATAAAATACGCCAAAAGCGTAACGACGAGGAAAAAATAGCGACACTTAAAACAGAGGTGACAGATAAAGCGCTAACTGTTGATCAATTAATTACCTTGCTTAACCAGTTTTTGGCCGATGATTCAAAATTAGAATGTGCAGAATACGCCTTCCCATATACTACCAACTATAAAACTTTTTTAAAGATCATAGATTTGTTTAGCGAGGAGGGTTACAAGAACCGATTAGAAGATTTTTACGATAAGGCCCGTAAGTGGTAATACTTTGGTATTATTTATGCAACAGGCCAACAAACAAAAAAAATGGTAAAACACAATAATTACCCCTTTACGTATGTATTGTTATTGGCCTTTGCATTGTTTATTGCAGCTTGCTCACCCAAGGTGAATAAACCGGGCGGTACCACCAATATTACCACGGCCGAAGGCAAAAAGATCCCCGTGGTACGTGGCCCGCATTTTAGTACTGACAGTATCTACACCGTAAAGTCAGACTCGCTAATTGGTTTGGTGAGGCAGCAGCAGCCTTCTGTATTAATGGATAGCACCGGTTTGATCCAAACGCCATCTGAATGGGTTGGGTCCACCAATTTTGGTATCCGAAAGGCTAACTATGTTATCATCCATTTTACGGCGCAGGATTCTGTACAACAAACCATCCGCACTTTTACCATTAAAAGTACCGAGGTAAGCGCGCACTATGTGGTAGGTAAAGACGGCAAGGTATATCACATGGTGAACGATTATCTGCGCTCTAACCACGCCGGTTTGGGTAAATGGGGCAGCGTTACCGATATGAACAGTATCTCATTAGGTATTGAGCTAGATAATAACGGCTCAGAACCATTTACCGATGCGCAGATTAAAAGCCTGTTGCTTCTCTTAGCTCAACTCAAAAAAGCTTACAATATCCCAACTGCTAATTTTTTAGGACACCAGGATTTTGCGCCAAAACGTAAGCCCGATCCGGGTCCGCTTTTTCCGTGGAAATTGCTGGCACAAAATGGTTTCGGTTATTGGAGTGACGATGCACTGGAACTGGCTCCCGATAATTTCGACTATAAAACGGCACTCAAGCTAATGGGTTATGATACCTCTGATTTGAACGCGGCAGTTATCGCTTTTAAACGCCACTTTGTGCAAGACGATAGCACGGCGCAGTTAAGTCAGCTGGATTTGAATGTGTTGTATAACGTGTATCAGAAGTATTAAGCTGAAAGATTAAAGCAGAAAGCTAAAAGCAAAGGGCGAAGATATTATTCCTCGCCCTGTATTTATAAAAAGCTAAAAGCCTTCAGCTTTGAAGGCTTTTAGCTTTTTTTAGTCCAGCTATCCTTCAAACCCACCGTCCGGTTAAACACCAGCTTATCGGCAGTTGAGTGCTTATCCAAAGTAAAGTAACCTTTACGTATAAACTGATAACCTTTACCCGGCTTAGCAGTTGCCAAATCAGGCTCGATATAAGCCGTTGGCAATACATGTAAGCTCTCCGGATTTAGGTACTCTTTAAAATCGCCTTCCTCGTTCGACGGATCTTCAACTTGAAACAGACGATCATATAACCTAACCTCGGCGGTTTTGGCGTGTGGTACACTCACCCAATGGATGGTGCCTTTTACGTTAACGCCGCTGGTATCGCTTCCTGATTTTGATTCAGGGATATAAGTGCAATAGATCTCGGTTACGTTGCCATCGGCATCTTTCTTAAAGTCCTCGCATTTTACAATGTAAGCATTCTTTAAACGAGCCATCAGTCCAACACCCAGACGGAAAAATTTCTTTGGCGGTTCTTCCATAAAGTCCTCGCGTTCAATCCATAATTCATTACCGAACGGAATATCACGGCCGCCATCGCCACCTTCAACTTCCGGGTTGTTTTCGCCATGCAGAGTTTCAGTTTGACCTTCGGGATAATTAGTAATGATCAGTTTTATCGGATCTAACACAGCCATACGGCGCCATGCTGTTTTGTTCAGATCTTCACGGATACAGAACTCCAGCAGGCTCACGTCAATCATATTATCGCGTTTAGCTACGCCGATACGCTCGCAAAACTCGCGGATAGAAGCGGCCGTATAACCGCGACGACGCAAACCGCTGATAGTAGGCATACGTGGGTCGTCCCAGCTTTCTACGTGATTATCGGTAACTAATTGCATCAGTTTACGCTTGCTCATCACCGTATAGGTCATGTTCAGGCGGGCAAACTCATATTGTTTGGATGGGAAAATTTCTAATTCTTTGATGAACAGATCATACAGCGGTCTGTGCGGAACAAATTCCAGCGTGCAGATAGAATGCGTGATCTCCTCCAAAGCGTCCGACTGCCCATGTGCAAAATCGTACATCGGGTAAATGCACCAGGCATCGCCGGTGCGGTGATGACGCGCATGTTTAATGCGGTACATCAGCGGATCGCGCAGCAACATATTTGGCGACGCCAGGTCAATCTTAGCGCGCAATACTTTCTCACCGTCCTGGTATTTGCCGGCTTTCATACCGGCAAATAAAATCAGATTTTCATCAACGCTGCGGTTGCGATATTGATTCGGTGTGCCCGGTTCTGTTGGTGTGCCTTTTTGCGCAGCAATTTCTTCGGACGTGCTATCGTCCACATAAGCCAGGCCTTTTTTAATCAGCTCGACAGCGAAATTGTATAATTGCTCAAAATAGTCTGATGCGTATAATTCGCTGGCCCAATTAAACCCTAGCCATTTAACGTCTTCTTTAATGCTGTCAACGTATTCGGTTTCTTCTTTGGTAGGGTTGGTATCGTCAAAGCGAAGGTTAGTCTGACCATCGTATTTTTTTGCCAGTCCAAAGTTTAAACAAATAGACTTAGCATGCCCAATGTGTAAATAACCATTCGGCTCCGGAGGGAAACGGGTCAAAACCCGGCCACCGTGAGTGCCTTTAGCTAAATCTTCCTCAACTATTTCCTCAATAAAATTTAATGATCTCTCTTCGCTCATGATAAGCGCAAAAGTAGCGTTTTTACTGCAAACTCGGCATAAACACAAGTCGCTATAATTCACTTAATGGCGATATTTAATGCAGATTTGACTTGGGCTAACTTAGTCCGTGCTTTTCGTGCATCTGGTTTCGGTATTGCTCGGGGCTAATGTTGTTGTGCTTTTTGAAATGTCTTGAAAAATAAGAGAAATCTTTAAACCCTAGTTCCTCGGCTATTTGCCCGATCTGGAAATGGCTTTGTACCAGCATTCTTTTAGCTTCAAGTGATAGGCGGTCCTGCACAAATTCGCTGGCTGTTTTACCGGTGACATTTTTAACCACCTCATTCAAATAATGTGGGGTGATAAAAAGTTCGGCCGAATAAAAAGGTAGTTTTTTTTGTTCTTTATAGTGCTGTTCCAAAAGCCGTTTAAAGCTGTTAAAAACAGTGGTATGGTTAGATGGTAAGTGGCTGTTGCTATCTTGGGTTAAATAAACCCGCTGCAGGCTGTTCAAAAATACGTAGAGTATCGAGCTGATGGCCAGTTTAGAATAATCAGGGCGTTCAAACTCAGTATATAATAGCTTGAGCAAAGGTTCTAAAACTTGTTTGGTAGGTTCATCGAGTTTTATGTTGGGGCTGCGGTAACTGTCGTCTAAAAATGAAAGTTGTTGCAGGGCTTCTTTATTGATGAAATTCAAGATAAAAAACTCCTCGGTGAACATAATGCTGTCGCCTTTAATGGCCTCATACTTTTCAAAATGATGCGTTTGCCCCGGCGACATGAAGTAGATAGTATCGCTTGAAAGGTCAAGCTCCTGGTTATCAACAAAGTGTTTGGCTTTACCGCGTCTTATCCATAAAATCTCATAAAAACTATGCTTATGCGGCCAGCTAAAGGGACTGGGGCGGTTCAGATTTTCAAACGGTACAATTACAAACTGCGGCTCTTTGTCGTAGTGTGGCGAAAAATCCTTAATATCATAAATTGGTATCATTAATATTTATTGTTTTTTTCTGACGCTGGGCGAATCTACGGAAAGTACCAATTAAGGTAAGTTTTATGCTAATTAAATAATTTTAGTATACCTATTTTTGATAAAACCAATTTTTAAATATAATTACTCCATAAACATAATAGTATGTCGACAGATTTATTAAGTTATGACCCAAGGTATCCATCTATTGGCGATCTGAAAAAAAAGGCCAAAAAGCGGATCCCTAAATTTGCTTTTGATTACCTTGAAGGAGGCTGTAATGAAGAGGTGAATTTGTTGAAAAACGAAACCGATTTTCATGATATCACCCTAATGCCTCAGTATTTAAAAAAGTATCAAGGTGTAGATACCAGCGCAGAATTGTTTGGCCATCGTTATGATGCGCCTTTCGGGATAGCGCCAATTGGTCTGCAAGGATTAATGTGGCCCAACTCGCCCGAGATATTGGCTAAAGCTGCCTTAAAGCACAATATCCCTTACATTTTAAGTACGGTATCAACCAGCAGTATTGAGCGCATAGCCGAGGTATCTGAAGGGAAATTCTGGTACCAGTTATATCATCCTGCAAAGACCAGCATGCGCGATGATATTTTGCAGCGATTAAGAGACGTTGACTGCCAGGTGCTGGTTGTATTGGTAGACGTGCCTTCCTTCGGTATCAGGTACCGCGAAATTAAAGCTGGTTTGTCTATGCCGCCTAAAATGAATATCAATAACATTTTTCAATCGTGTATCAGGCCAGAGTGGTCATTGTCAACCTTGCAGCATGGCATCCCCGAGTTTGCCACACTGAAAAAGTACATGGACAAAAGCCTGAATATGGGGCAGCTGGGTCAGTTTATGAATGCGTCTTTTGATAAGCGCGTGGATGTAGATAAGATTGCTGCCATACGCGACCAATGGAAAGGCAAACTTGTACTAAAAGGCGTAGTTAGCGAGCAGGACATGGAAAAGACCTTAGCGCTTGGCGCAGATGGTATTATTGTGTCTAATCACGGCGGCAGGCAGATAGACGCGGGTGAATCGTCCATCCGCTCATTATATAACCTCACGGCCAAATACAGCGACAAGCTAACTATTATGATGGATGGCGGTGTACGTTCGGGACCGGATATTGCACGGGCTTTAGCTTGTGGTGCAAAATTTACCTTTATGGGCAGGCCATTTATGTATGGTGTATCAGCCTTGGGCAAAAAAGGTGGCGACCATACCATAGCCGTGCTGAAAACACAATTTAAACAAGCTATGGAACAGCTTTGCTGCGAAAACGTAGAATCGTTGCCAGAGACATTGATCTCATTTAAATAATTTCCGAATTGCGTTTAAAAGCAAATAACAATTAAGCAACAAGGCCTCTTATCACCAATGATTAGAGGCCTTGTTGCTATTGATATATTATTCAGGCAGTTGCCCCCTCTAAATGGTAGTATTCCATGAAAAGACATATGCGTATAAAAAAGAGCTTCGGCCTGTGCGATTCCCTCCCCGCCTTCGCTCAAGCCAACCGCACTCCTCCCAATGAGAGGGAATTTATGTTTCTGTCGAATGATGGGCTATCCCGAGCTTAGTAAAGGATGACAAACAGTTTTGCTAAAATTCTATTTGATCACGCCTAACTTCATAAAGGCATAAAACAAACCGGTACAATGCAGCGATTGCGCGATCTTGTTATCGGTTAAAAATTGTTTTACCTCGTCAATAGTGTATTCTTCAACAATCAATTCTTCGTGTTCATCTAAAGCCTGCTCTTGTACTTTGATGCCGCCTTTGGCCAGGTAGCAGTATACATGATTATTAGCCGTTGAAGGGTTTGGATACACAATGTTGATTAATTCGATATCATCAAACTGATAGCCGGTTTCTTCCAATAATTCGCGGCGCATGGCAGCTTCCGGTGCTTCGTCGCCATCAATTACACCGCCGGGAATTTCTAACGATACAATGTTAGCTGCGTGACGATATTGGCGCACCATTAGTATTTTGTTCTCTGCAGTAAGCGCGACAGCATTTACCCAGTTAGGATATTCTAACACGTAGTATTGCTCCACAATGCGCCCGTCGGGCATTTCACACTTGTCAGACCGTAAAGTAGCCCAGGGACCTTTATGTATATATTCTGAATGGCAGATTTTCCACTCCAAGTTATTGCTCATATTATTTTAATAGCGATTACTCCGATTTGTTTGCGATAAGAATCCTGATAAATCTAAATAATCCTGAAATCGTGTCTACCAACTTCCGCCCGAGCCGCCGCCGCCGAAGCTGCCACCGCCAAATCCGCCGAAGCCTCCGCCTCCGCCACCACCACCGAAACCGCCACTGCCGCCGGAGAAACCTCCCCAACCGCCGCCGCCACTACTGCGGCCCAGTGCAGAGCCTGCCAGGAACCACCAGAACGGACTAGCAGATCCACGGCTGCCAATAACACGGCCACCGCCTCCGCCGCCACCACGATTGCGGAATACCACGATCAATATCACAATAACAATGATGATGATAAAACCGGCAGGACCACCGCTGTTATCGTCGCCGCGTTTGCGTTTGTTAGTATTTGGGTCAGCTTTATATTCGCCTTTGGTGTATTTAATAATATCAGTTACACCGGCGTCTAAGCCTTCATAAAACTCACCGGCTTTGAAGCGCGGGTTCATATCATTCACGCGGATCTGTTGAGTAATTACGTCGGGCAGTGCACCTTCCATGCCATACCCGGTTTGGATAGACATCTTATGATCGTCTACGGCTACCAGGATAACAATACCATTGTTCTTGCCCTTTTGTCCAATCCCCCAGGCACGTCCCAGTTTCTGTGCATAATCATTGACATCATAATCGCCAATGGAATGAATCATTACTATAGCAATCTGCGATGAAGTCGAATCGTTAAAAGCAACAAGCTTTGCTTCCAGCTTTTGCTTATCATCTGCAGATAAAGTATTGGTATAATCGGTTACCAGCGTAGTAGACTTAGGTGGCAACTGTTGTGCGAAAGCGCCCAGGACACATATCGCTAACCCAACAAATAATAATATTTTCTTAAACATTTTCTTAAGTTCTAATCGCCATCCATAAAGGCAACATCGTCACTCAATTCGTTGGCGTCGTTGTTCAAATCGTATGGAAAAAATTTACCAAGCTGGTCGCCGGCTATTTTAAGCCCGGTTACTATGCCTTCTACTATATCGCCGGTTTTAAAATGTTCCAGCATGTCTTCTTTGGTGCTGTCCCAAAAATGGGTATCAACCACCTGGTTTATACCGGCATCACCAATAATGGCAAACTTACGATCTACCACGGCAACGTAAATTAGTACGCCGTTGCGCAGCTTGGTTTTTTGCATATCAAGCTGAAAAAAATATTTGGCGGCACGTTCAAGCACTTCTTCGCTGCAGGTTTTTTCAATACAAACCCGCAACTCGCCCGAGGTGTGTTTTTCGGCATCGGCGATTGCCTCGCGGATACGTTGTTGTTCTTCGTCGGTAAATAGAGCCATGAGGCAGTTAATTAGAGGTTAGTTGTCATTATTTGATAAGATGATCGGAGATCAGAAAACTCATCTCTGATCCCCAACCTCTAATCTCTAAATTAGAATTTTACTTTTGGCGCTTTATCAGATCCTGCTTCTGCCTGGAAGTAACCCTTTTCTGTAAAACTGAACATTTTGGCAGTGATATTAGCCGGGAACGAGCGAATCTTGGTATTAAACTCCTGCACCGCTTGGTTAAAGTCGTCACGAGCCACGGTGATGCGGTTTTCGGTACCTTCTAACTGCGCTTGCAGCCCCAAAAAGTTTTCGTTGGTTTTCAGGTTAGGATAGTTTTCACTAACAACCATTAATCTACCTAAGGCTGAGCTTAACTGACCCTGTGCAGCCTGGTAGGCTTTGATAGATTCGGGCGTTAATTTTGAAGGATCAACCTGTATAGAAGTAGCTTTAGCACGTGCGTTGATCACGTCGGTCAAAGTACTTTTTTCAAAATTTGCGGCACCTTTAACGGCTTCAACGAGGTTAGGGATCAAATCTGACCGGCGTTGATATTGCGTTTGCACAGTACCCCATTTAGCCTTAACATTTTCGTCCATTTGCACCATGCTGTTATAGCTGCATGAGCTTAATGACATTGCTGCCACGATAACCAATATTGCTGAGAATAGCTTTTTCATTGTTCTTAGTATTTAGTTTTTTGAGTTTAGATGGCAAAACCTGTACCGATGTTACAAAATATATTTTCGACTGTCAGAATGGCGTTTGCTTTGGTAAATATAAATTAAATCAATTCAATTACATTTTATAATTTGCGTTATCATTTGCAATTAACTGTTCACCATTACATGAAGAAAACACTTACTGTCCTTTTAATATGCTCGGGCCTTGCTGCCAGCGCACAAAAATCAGAGAATTTAATACAATATGTTAAGCCTATTGTGGGCACCCAGCGCATGGGCCACACTTTCCCCGGTGCTACTGTGCCGTTTGGTATGGTGCAATTAAGCCCCGAGACAGATACCGTAGGCTATGAGCTTGACGGGCATTATAACCCCAAAGTTTACGAGTACTGCGCTGGTTATCAGTATGAAGATAAAACCATTGTTGGCTTTAGCCATACCCATTTTAGCGGCACCGGCCACTCAGATCTGGGCGACTTTTTGATTATGCCAACTGTCGGTCCATTGAAATTGAATCCAGGTACGGCCGACAAACCACATAGTGGTTACCGCTCGCCATTCTCGCACGCTAACGAGGTAAGTGAGGCTAACTATTACAAAGTTAAGCTGGATGAGCACAATATCCTGGCCGAACTGACCACCACTACCCGCGTTGGTTTTCACCAGTATACCTTCCCAAAATCAGATAATGCTCATATTATATTGGATTTGATGTCGGGCATTTATAACTACCCGGACAAAAACGTGTGGACCTACATGCGTGTTATTGACGATACGCACGTGGTTGGCTATCGCTTAACTAACGGCTGGGCACGCAGCAGGGCTTTATACTTTGCGATGGAGTTTTCGAAACCCTTCATCGCCCATGGCTACAAAAACTATTCAAAACGCGAGGTGTACGGCGGTTTCTGGGGCAAGTTTGCAACGGTGAAGAACTTCCCGGAAATAGCGGGCAAAAACCTGCGTGCTTACTTTGATTTCAAAACGGATGAAGGCGAGAAGATCAAGATCAAATTCGCGATCTCGCCGGTAAGCATGGAGGGCGCACAAGCCAACCTGACTGCCGAAGCTAAAACCTGGGATTTTGACAAGATCAAACAAGAGGGCCAGGACCAATGGGAGAAAGAGCTGCATAAGATCACCATCCAGGGCAACAGAGAGATCAAAGAGAACTTCTATACCTCGATGTATCATACTATGATCAACCCTACCGTTTATATGGATGTTGACGGCAAATACAAGGGCCTTGATCAGGAAATTCATACAACTGACGGTTTTACCAACTATACCACCTTCAGTTTGTGGGATACGCATCGTGCCCTGCATCCGCTGTTTAACATCATTGAACCTAAGCGCAATGCCGACATGGTAAAATCTATGCTGGCTCACTTTGACCAAAGCCCGGAGCACATGCTGCCGGTTTGGAGCAACTCGGCTAATGAAAACTGGTGTATGAGCGGTTACCATAGCGTATCTGTAATTGCAGATGCCGTTGTTAAAGGCAATGCCCCGTTTGATGCCAATAAAGCTTTAGAAGCTTGCGTTACCACTGCCAGGCATCGTAACTATTTAGGCATTGGCGATTATATGGATCTGGGTTACATCCCTGATGAAAAGGATGGCAACTCGGTATCATCAACCTTAGAGTATGCTTATGACGATTGGTGCATAGCCCAAATGGCAAAGAAACTGGGCAATGATGCCATATACAAAGAGTTTAGTAAACGTGCCGAAAACTATAAGAACGTATACGACCCTAAATCGGGCTTTATGCATCCACGTAATGCTGATGGCAACTTCCGTAAGAACTTCGATCCGTTTACTACCATAAACCAGGGCTTTATTGAGGGTAATGCCTGGAATTATACCTTGTACGTTCCGCATGATCCTGCTTCATTGATCAAGCTGATGGGTGGCAACAAGCGTTTTATCATTTATGTAGACAGCCTGTTTAGCTATAACCTGCCTGACAAGTACTTCGCCGAGACCGAAGACATCACTAAAGACGGCATCATTGGTAACTATGTGCATGGTAACGAGCCATCGCACCACGTAGCTTACCTTTACGACTGGACCGACAAGCCCTGGAAGACACAGGAGAAGATTCGCATGATACTGCCTAAGATGTACAAACCTACGCCTGACGGTTTAGGTGGCAATGACGATACCGGCCAGATGAGCGCCTGGTATATCTTCAGTTCATTGGGCTTCTACCCGGTAGCGCCTGCGTCCGACCAATACGCTATAGGCAGCCCGGCTGTTGACGGTGCCGTGGTTGAAGTTGGTGGTGGCAAGACCTTCAACATCCACGTTAATAACCAGAGCGATAAGAACGTGTATATCCAAAAGATCGTGCTGAACGGCAAGCCTTTGAACAAACTGTTTTTGAGCCATGCTGATATTATGGACGGTGGCGATATCACCTTCTTTATGGGTGCTAAGCATAAATAATAGCCATACCCTATACAACCGGCAGCCCGCTCAAAAGAGCGGGCTGTTTTGTTTCACGTGCGTGTACAACAGCTGAAACAAGTGAAACAGTATTTTTATATAATTTACTGATATTGAGATATTTATAAAAACAGAGTGAAACAAAATGAAACAGTAAAAAGTACTTAAAAGTCATTTTTTGTTTCATTGGTGATTATTGCTGTTAGCAGATTACGCTTCCTTTCTGTACAGTTATTAGCGGTATAAAGCATCTATTTCAAAATAAAGCGATACTTTAATCGTTATTTTATCGCATTCAAAAGCATTAATATTTTTTTGAGTGCGCTATAACCTATTCAAAATCTAATCACATGAAAAAATCGCTTGTCCTGGCTATTTGCTTATTGCAAACTATCGCGCTGTTTGCGCAGCAAAAGTTTACTATTCATGGTAAAGCAGACCTGATCAGCGCCAGCAAAAGCATTCATCTGGGAAACTACACTATACCCATACAGAGTGACGGGACATTCTCTTTTACCGGCGACGTGCCCGAACAAAACTTCACTTTCATTCGCACAGATAAATCAGGAATGAGTTTTGTTTGGTTAGAGCCGGGCAACTATACAGCCGTTTTGAAAGAGCGCCAAAACCCTCATTACAATCAAATAATAATAGACTTTGATTTTACCGAAGCGCCTAAAACTTCCTTAATATTTAGTCATTTTGTTACAAAATTAAATGACATTCTGATTCAAAGTTCTAATACTGCAACTAGCCAGAAGCAAGCCGCAATTCCCTATATGGACAGTCTTGTTAAGAATAACAGCACACTTAAATGTTTACCAAACATGATAGATCTTGCAAACGGTTATGTAGACGCTGCCAGCACAAAAAGATACATAGCCATGCTCTCACCCGAAATGAGAAATGACCCGAATATCGTGAGCGTCGAGAATGATATTAACAGGGATGAGAAATTAAAACAAGGCATTTTCGACGACTTTAGTATGCCTACTATCGATGGCAAAGCGTTTAAGTTATCATCGCTCAAAAACAAAAAAGTGGTGCTGATTGATTTTTGGTCGAGCTCCTGTGCGCCCTGCAGGGCAGCGCATCCAAAGTATGTAGCGCTTTATAAAAAGTATGCAGCTAAAGGCTTAGAAATTGTCAGCATTTCTTTGGATGATCACGCCGATGCCTGGAAAAACGCGATAAATCAGGACAAGATTGGCGCTTGGGTAAATGTGTCCGATTTAAGGGCTGGCAATCTGAATTGGCAAAGCATTATTATTTAACTTACATACCGTTTCACCTAACGCTTACCGGCGACCGTAAAATAGTTACTTCTTATTTCGGATCGGGTGTTCCGACTGATAAGGAGATCGAGGCAAAGCTTAATTAATTGATGGGTATGTTGGACTTTTCGTTACTCGCGCACATGTAACAGACGCTAGCAACC